>CAJXKA010000001.1 GCA_913055655.1 uncultured Oceanospirillales bacterium
TCACCGTCTCACCGTCTCACCGTCTCACCGTCTCACCGTCTCACCGTCTCACCGTCTCACCGTCTCACCGTCTCACCATGACCAATGCCACATTCATGGACGCCGCCCCTTGCATACAATATGATATCAATATGTACTAATTCGTACCGAGGGAGGAACGACCATGATCGAAGAACGTATTCGCAAGTGCGCGTCGGGTTACCTGGCGCTGGTGATTCTGCCGCTGCTGAACATCGCGTTCGGTTACCTGTTCGTGAAGGCGGCGCAGGACCAGAACATCACCCTGGTGTTCGTGGCGATCATTGCGACGATCATCGTGCTGATCTGCTACAAGGGCTTTTTCATGGTCGCGCCGAACCAGTCCAAGGTGCTGCAGCTGTTTGGCACCTATGTGGGCAGCGTGCACGAGACGGGGCTGCGCTGGGCCAACCCGTTTTATTCGAAAGAAACGGTTTCGCTGCGCGTGCGCAACTTTGAAAGCGAGATGCTCAAGGTCAATGACTCGTCGGGTAACCCCATCGAGATCGCCGCTGTCGTGGTCTGGCGCGTGGTGGATTCAGCCGAGGCGGTGTTCGAGGTCGATGACTACGTGAACTACGTCCATATCCAGTCGGAAGCAGCGTTGCGCAACCTGGCCGTCGCTCACCCTTACGAGTCGCATGACGATGATGTGATTGCCCTGCGCAGTGATCCCCAGCAGATCGCAGACAAGCTGAAGGACGAGGTGCAGGACCGGTTGGGCAAGGCCGGTGTCGATGTCATCGAGGCCCGCATTTCGCACCTGGCCTACGCGCAGGAAATTGCCAGCGCGATGCTGAAGCGCCAGCAGGCGCAGGCCGTGGTGGCCGCGCGTCGGCAGATCGTCGACGGTGCCGTGGGCATGGTGCAGATGGCGCTGGCCGACCTGGAGGCCCACAACGTGGTCAACCTGGACGAGGAGCGCAAGGCGGCCATGGTCAGCAACCTGCTGGTGGTGCTGTGTGGCGAGGAAAACGCCCGGCCGGTGGTGAACGCGGGCTCGCTCTACAACTGATGGTTCCGGCATGCCGGCGAAGAAATCCTTTCCATTAAGGCTGAACGAGGACATCTACGAGGCGCTGCGGCGCTGGTCGGATGACGAATTGCGCAGCGTCAACGCGCAGATCGAGTACGTCCTTCGCGAGGCCCTTCGCAAGACCGGGCGGCTGCCGAAGCCGCCCGGTCCCCGTGATCCTGGCGACTAAACCACTCGAAACCCCTGCAGGGTCTGGACTTTCCCGCGCCGGTCGTTGAAGCTTGGCGGGTGATCAGGGCTCACAACAGGGGTTACGCGTCCAAGTCGCCGGGTTCCGACCTGGTGCTGGGGCTTTTCGACGGCCTCGACAGCGCCCTCTGGGCTTACGGCTTCGCCACCATCCTGTTTGCCGGCGCGCTGAACCTGTATCTGCCGGTGGCGGTGATGGCCATCCTGTTGGGCTGGGGGCTGTTTTCCATCTTCGTGGCGGTGACCAGCCGCCTCAACGTCCACGTCACCAATATCGACGAGCAGGCCGTGGTGATCCTTGCCGGGCTGGGCGTGGGGCTGGTCGCTGAAAACGGCGGGGCAGGGCCCGGCACCCTTGCGACGCTGCTGGCGCTGATGTCGCTGTCTTCCATCCTGGTCGCGCTCGGTTTCGCCGTCGCGGGCCGTTTCCGGGCCGCGCGGGTGCTGGAACTGCTGCCGTTCCCGGTGATCTGCGGGTTTATGGCGGGCGTCGGCTGGCTGTTGATCAGCGCCGCGGTGTTCGTGACCGTGGATGTGCCCATTTCCGCGGCACTGCCGGACCGCCTGGCCGACGGCGATGGCCTGTTCAAGCTGCTGGCCGCACTGGGCGGCGGTGTCTTCCTGGTCTTCTTCGTGGGCTGGTTCCGGCGCGTCTGGGCATTCCCCGTGGGTGCGCTGCTGGTCTTCCTGGGGTTCTATGCGGTGACGTGGTGGCAGGGCCTGGATCACGAGGCGCTGCTGGCCGCCGGCTGGCTCTTTGATGTCTCTGGGGATGGCAACGGCGTATTTGAAACATTGTCCGGGCTGTCGTTTTCCGACATCGACTTTGGCTTCATCCTGGGCTCGCTGCCCGAGTTGCTGACCATTGTCTTCCTGGCGCTGCTCAGCGCCTCGATGTCGCTGACCGCGATGGCCTCCGCGCAACGGGTGGACGTTGACGGTTCCGCCGAGATCGAGAACCAGGGCCTGGGTAACCTGCTGTGCGCCGTGGTGGGTTGCCCGCCGGGGTATACCGATGTCGCGGGCTCCTCGGTGTACGCCCGGTTCGGCGTGAACAGTCGCTGGGTGGCCCTGGTATCCGGCGCCGTTTGCCTGGTGGTCGCCGCGGTCGGCGGCAAGATTATCGGCTACCTGCCCAAGGTGCTGGTGGGCGCGACCATTTTCCTGTTCGCCTACCAGTTGATTTTCGAATGGTTGTTCCGGCGCATCCGCGGTTTCCAGCCGGTGGATTTCGTCGTGGTGTGCATCATCCTGGCGATGGTGATCTTTGTCGGCTTCATGGTCGGTATCGTCACCGGCATCGTGCTGACGCTGGTGTTGTTCGTGTTGCGTTACAGCATGATCAGCGCCATCCACGGTCGCTACACGCTGCGCGAGTACCGCAGTTCCGTTGAGCGCCCCCCCAACGTCAACCAGGCACTCGATGATTACGGTCGCGGCTCGCTGGTTTACACCCTGCGCGGGTTCCTGTTCTTCGGCACCGCCAACCACATCTTCCAGCGCATCAAGGAGGATCTGGCGGACGATGACGCGGGCCACCTGGCCGTGCTGCTGGACTTCAAACGCGTGACCGGCATGGATATCTCCGCGCTGAACACCTTCGTCCAGGTGCGGCAGTTCTGCGAGGATCACGGCGTTTTGCTGATGTACTCCGACGTGCCGATGTCATCGCAGTTCCAGATTTCCTCGCTGGAGGCGGTCAGCGAGGACGATGGCAGCCCCCTGTTCTTCGAGGACATGGACTACGGCGTGGAGTTCATCGAGAACCTGGTGTTGCGGCGATTCGACCCACTCGCCTCTCGCATGACGGTGCGTGACCAACTCGAGCAGATCCTGGAGTCCCGGGACCGTATCGACCTGATCATGCACGCCTTGCAGCGCGTGGAGTGTGCCGAGGGCGATACCCTGTTCACCCAGGGAGACCAGGACAACGGCTTTTACATTCTCGAGACCGGCGCGCTGTCGGCCTTCATTGACCAGCATGGCGCGCAGCACCGCGTGAAGAAATTCGGCCCCGGCTCACTGATCGGTGAGCTGTCGATGTTCATTCCGGGCCGATGCCGTACGGCCACGGTCACGGCCGATACCGACTCCGTGCTCTATTTTATGTCCGCCGAGGTGTTGCGGGCGGCGGACCTGCGGGATTCGCGGCTGGCGGCGGCGGTCAACGAACTCATCGCGCGCGCGTTGGGCATGCGCATCGATTACATGAACCAGCGCTTGATGCTGGAACTGGACTGACCCTACTTCAACTGGTTCCACAGGTGCGTGTAGACCAGCGCCAGGCGGTACGCCAGCTGGTCGTTGGTGCTGGAGCCGCCGTGGCCGCCTTCCAGGTTTTCGTAGTACCAGATTTCCTGCCCCATATCCTGCATCTTCGCCGCCATCTTGCGGGCGTGGCCGGGATGCACGCGGTCATCACGCGTGGACGTGTAGAACAGCGTGGCCGGGTAATCCGTGTCGGCCTCCAGGTTCTGGTAGGGCGAATATTTCGAAATATAGGCCCATTCATCCGGGTTGTCCGGGTCGCCGTACTCAGCCATCCAGCTCGCGCCGGCCAGCAGCTTGTGATAACGCTTCATGTCCAGCAACGGCACGCCGCAGATCACCGCGCCGTACTTCCCCGGATCACGGGTCATCAACGCGCCGACCAGCAGGCCGCCGTTTGAACGGCCCTCGATGCCCAGGTGCTCAGGCGAAGTCACGCCGCGCTCGAACAGGTCGTCGGCGATGGCCTCGAAGTCCTCGAAAGCCTTTTCGCGGTTTTCCTTCAGCGCCGCCGCGTGCCATGCCGGACCGAACTCACCACCGCCGCGAATGTTGGCCAGCACGAACACGCCACCGCGCTCCAGCCACATCTTGCCGTAAGCGCCGTAGAGATTTTCATACGAACCGGAGTACGAAGGCGTCAGTGCATTTCTGAAACCACCGTAGGAAAAGATATGCGTTGGGTTGGCGCCATTCAGCGCCAGGCCCTTCGGCGCCACGACGAAATAGGGCACGCGCGTGCCGTCGGCCGAGGTGGCGAAGTACTGCTTCGTTTCGAAGCGGCTGCCGTCAAACGTGGGTTCCTGCTGCTTCACTTCCTGCGGCTGCCAGGCACCGGATGCCGCGTAATACAGCGTCGGCGGCGTGGTGAAGGACTCAAAGCGGGCGAAGAAGTTACCGGTCTCGTTGTCAGCGGTGACGATTTCCAGCGCGCCGTCGTCAGGGAACGGTTCCAGCTTGCGCTCCCACTGGCCTTCAGGCCCGGGCGCCAGCCGGTAGATCTTGCCGAGCACGTTGTCCAGCACCGTCACCAGGATGTCGTTGTCGGTGATGGTCACGCCCTCGACCACGGTGGTTTCATCCGGTGCGACCAGCACCTCGACGTTACCGTCGCCATCCGGCAGCAACGCGCCGGTGTCGGCAATCACGGCGGCGCCGCGGGGCAGCGTAACGCCATCGCGCAACCAGTCCTCCTGCAGGCGGAAGACCAGTCGGCCCCGGAATACACCGGACACGACCGCCGTTTCCGGCAGTTCCAGTTTGACCAGTTCGTCGCCGGTCAACAGGTGGTTTTCCCCGGTCCAGAACGTCTTGCCCACGCGAATGATGTCCAGGTCGCCGGCCGGCGAGCGCATTCGGGAGCCGTAGGCGGAAACGGAGTCCACGCTACCCTCGTAGAGGGTCTCGGCAGCGCTGAGCGGCGTACCGCGGGTCCAGCGCTTGACGATGCGAGGATAGCCCGAAGCCGTCATTGAACCCTCGCCAAAATCGGTCGAGACAAACAACGTGTCCTGGTCGATCCAGTTCGCGCTGCCTTTTGACAACGGCAGGTTGAAGCCCTCTGGCTTGAACGCCTTCGCCACGGAGTCGAATTCGCGGATGACCACCGCGTCACCACCGCCAGGGGACAGGCGCGCCAGGCAGAACTCCGGCTGCTTCGGCAGGCAGTCCAGGCTCTTGTAGACCCATTTCTCACCCTCGGCCTCGCTGAGCGCGTCGATATCGATGACGGTTTCCCAGGTGGGGTTGTCCTTCGAAAACTCTTCCAGCGTGGTCCGGCGCAGCACACCCCGGGGGTGATCCGGGCCGCGCCAGTAGTTGTAGATTTTGTCGCCTTTCTGCTCAATGGCCGGCAGGCGGGATTCGGAGTTCAGCGCCGACAAGGCGTTGTCATACAGCGATTCGAACAGGGGGCTGGCCTTCAGTCGTTCGGCCGTGTCAGCGTTCTCGGCGCGCACCCAGTCCAGTGCCTTCGGGTCGTCAACGCCTTCCAGCCACAGCCAGGGGTCTTCCTCGGCATGGGCGGCAGGAATGCCGGCCAGCGTGGTGGCCAGGATCATGAGCAGGGTAGGGGTGTATGGGTGCATATCGTTGTTGTTCCTGGATATTCGGGGCCCGGTTACTTGGGCGAACGCCGCATTATATCGCCCCGGCACGTGATCAATGGCATGCTAGTGGTCATGGTCGACGCGGATCACCGCATGAACGAAACCCTTGATCGCTATCATCGCCAGATGCTGTTGCCGGGGCTGGGCGCCGCGGCGCAGCAGCGCCTGCGCGAGGCCGCGGTGATGATCATGGGCTGCGGGGCGCTCGGCACCGTGGCCGCCGATGGCCTGGCGCGCGCAGGTGTGGGCCACCTGGTGATCGTTGACCGGGATTTCGTCGAGCTGACCAATCTTCAGCGCCAGGTATTGTTCGACGAAGAGGACGTGGCCGAAGTGATGCCCAAGGCCGAGGCGGCGAAGCGGAAACTGGCCAGGATCAATTCGCAGGTGGAGGTCACCGCCATCGTGGATGACCTGAACGCGGACAGTTTTGTCCGCCACGCCCGCGGTGCGGACCTGCTGGTCGATGGCCTGGACAATTTTGAGACCCGCTACCTGGCCAACGACTACGCCGTGCGCGAAGGCATCCCGTACTTTTACGCCGGCGCCGTCGGCACCGAGGGCATGGCGGCCACCATCCTGCCGGGGCAGACCCCGTGCCTGCATTGCCTGTTTGGCGCGCCACCGCCGCCGGGGCAGGGCGCGACCTGCGACACCGTCGGTGTGCTGGGCCCGGCAGTCTCCATCATCGCCGCGTTCCAGGTGGCCGAGGTCATCAAGTGGATCGCCGGCGCCCATGATCGAATGCGCCGCGGCCTGCTGACCATCGACCTCTGGGACAACCGCCTGCTTCAGCTGGACGCGGCGGCTGCACCGGACAGCGAATGTCCATGTTGCGGACAGCGACATTTCGACTATCTTGAAGGTGACGCCGGCTCGAGTGCGACCAGCCTGTGCGGCCGCGATGCCGTGCAGCTGCGGCATCGGCAGGATGGAGGGTCCCTTGACCTTCGTGCGCTGGCACGACGCCTGGATGCTCACGGGCCGGTGAAAGTGAATGCATTCATGCTCCGCGCCGAATTGACCGATCGCGGCAAGCCGTTCGAACTGACGCTGTTTCCGGACGGTCGCGCCATCATCAAGGGCAGCGACGATGCCAGCGAAGCGCGCGCCGTGTACGCGAAATACGTCGGGAGCTAGCAAAAGGAAAGGAGGAGGCACATGCCAGCCGTCAGGATTCTCGCCGGCACCCGCAAGGGGCTGTTCATTCTGGAAAGCAACGACCGTGAAAACTGGTCGGTCAGCGGCCCGCATTTCGCCGGCTGGGAGGTCTACCACGCCAAGGGCTCGCCCGTGGACCCGGACCGCGTCTACGTGTCGCAGACCAGCAGCTGGTTCGGGCAGGTCATCCAGCGTTCCGACGACGGTGGCAAGACCTGGTTCACGCCCGGCTCAAAGGAGGGTGAGCTGGTCGATGAACAGGGCTTTCCCACAGGTGAGAGCAACAAGTTCGTCTACGACGACAGCGAAGCGACCGGCCGGCCGCTCACCACCCACCAGTTCTACGACGGCACCCAGAAGCCCTGGGTGTTTTCACGGGTCTGGCACCTGGAGCCGTCCCTGGACGACCCCGACACCGTTTACGCGGGCGTCGAGGACGCCGCGCTGTTCAAAACCACCGACGGTGGCGCCAGCTGGCGCGAACTGCCGGCGCTTCGCGGCCACGAATCCGGCCCCGGCTGGCAGCCCGGCGCCGGCGGGTTGTGCCTGCACACCATCGTCATCGACCCGCAGAATCCGCAGCGGCTGTTCACCGCAATTTCCGCCGCCGGCGCGTTTCGCAGCGAGGATGGAGGTGAGTCATGGACACCAATCAACCAGGGCCTGGTCAGCCAGTTCATCCCCGACCCGACCGCGGAGGTGGGGCACTGCGTCCACCGAATCGCCATCCACCCGAAACGGCCCGACACGCTGTTCATGCAAAAGCACTGGGACGTGATGCGAAGCGACGATGCCGGTGACAATTGGCGCGAGGTCAGCGGCGACCTTCCCAGCGACTTCGGCTTCCCGATTGCCGTCCACCCGCACGAACCGGAAACCATCTACGTGGTGCCCATCAAGAGCGACTTCGAGCACTACCCGCCGGAAGGCAAACTGCGCGTCTATCGCTCGCGCAGCGGCGGCGAGGACTGGGAGGCGCTGACCGACGGCCTGCCGCAGGAAAACTGCTACGTGAACATCCTGCGCGACGCCATGGCGACCGACGAGTGCGACAACGCAGGCATCTACTTCGGCACCACCGGCGGCCAGGTCTACGTGTCGCCGGACGGCGGCGACCACTGGCACGCCGCGGTGCGCGACCTGCCGCCGGTGCTATCGGTGGAAGTGCAGACCCTGAAGTGAGGGTGCAGGCGTGAGTGCCGACACCGCCGCCGTGCGGGTGACGTTGCCGCATCACCTGCGCATGCTCTCCGGCGCCGACGCCGAGGTCACGTTGGATGTGACCCCGCCCATCAGCGTCGCGTCCGTCCTGGACGCGCTGGAGGCGCGCTACCCGATGCTGCGCGGCACCGTGCGTGAGCACGTCAGCGGTGAGCGACGTGCCAAGGTGCGGTTCTTTGCCGCTCGCGCCGATGTCACCCACCTGCCGCTGGACACGGAACTGCCGGAAACCGTCGCCAACGGTGAGGAGCCGTTGATGATCATCGCGGCGATTTCCGGCGGGTAAGCGGTATGTTGGGCAACTGGCTGGAACGTGGGATGTTGCGGTTGGGCATTAAATCGCCATCGCAGAGTCCCGCCGAGCGAATGAACCAGCGTTACGATCACGAGACCTTTGAGGTCATGCGCCGGAGCATGGGTGATAATGGCATCGGTATCGACGGTGGTGCGCACAAGGGGTTGTTCCTGAGCGAAATGTGCAACATCACACCCGGCGTCCCGCATCTGGCATTCGAACCAATTCCAGCGCTGGCCGCCATGTTGCGCAAGCGATTCCCCGACCAGCGCATCAGGCAATGCGCCCTTGGGGAGCAAGCCGGTACCGCCCCGTTCTGTCATGTGGTGAACGACCCAGGTTATTCAGGCCTGCGCCCCAGAACCTATGACCGACCGGACCCGCAGATCGAAACAATCGACGTCGAAGTCGTGCGACTGGACGATATCATCGGTGACGAGTCGCCGGCATTCATCAAGCTGGACCTGGAAGGCGGTGAGTATCACGCGCTGCTTGGCGCGGTGGAAACAATGCGGCGCTGTAGCCCGGTGGTTGTGTTCGAAGCTGGTGACCGCTCCTGCGGGCACTATGACGTGACCGCGGCGATGTTCCATGAACTGTTCACGGGCCGTCTAGGTTACGGAGTGTCGACGATGCGTGATTGGTTGCAGGGTGGAACAGGCCTGAATCGCTCAGCGTTTATAGATGCCTATGCTGAAGAGTTCTGCTTCATGGCATTCCCCGAATAATACGGAACCTCAAGCTTTCGGCTGGCCCATTTCCTACTGCTTTTACAGACTTTTTACGACTATCGGTCGGTGGCGCTCGCAGATACTCTGCGGTTTGTCGTCATTGAACACTACGGACAGAAGTAATAACATTGTTATTACATGCACTAACAAGGGCTGGTGTCATGAAAAGCTCACTACGCCGAATCGGCAATTCCCGCGGGGTCCTGATCCCGGCCGCGTTCCTGTCGGCCTGCGACATCGAGGATGCCATCGAACTGCGAATGGACCAGGGTCGCATCATCATCGAACCGGTTAAGGCGCCTCGCGAGGGCTGGTTTGATGGTTACGTGCCTGGTCAGGATGAAGACGCGTGGGCGGACTTCGTGGAGCCCGATTCCGAACCTGACGAGTGGGACTGGTGAAACGCGGCGAAGTCTACTGGGTCCAGCTGGATCCGGCGCAAGGCACAGAGATCCGAAAAACATGGCCGGCGGTGATCGTGTCGCCGGATGACATGAACGCGGCGCTGCCACGCGTGATTGTCGCGCCTCTCACCAGCAAGGGGCAGCCACTCGGCTGCCGGCCTGAAGTGCGATTCAAGGGCCGTAAGGCACGAATCCTGCTCGACCAGTTAAGAACCGTGGACAAGCGCCGATTGTCGCACCGGCTGGGGGTGATCGCCGTGGAGAAATGGAAGCCGGTATTGCTGGAGATGTTGGCCTGATGGAGTGGGGTCCAGAACAGTAACACTACGCCTAAGCGTATTGAAAAAATATACCTATAACGTATAATATTCGATGCAACTCTATTTTCAAAAACGTGCCATCAAGGGCCTCAGGGCAATGCCAGTGCGGTATCGGAAGAAACTCCTGGTGGCACTGGAAGAGATCGCCGAAGGTCGTTGTGACGGTAAAGATGTCAGGAAACTGCAGGGGCGAGAAGGTTTTCGCTATCGGCTGGGCCGGTACCGGGCGATTTTCAGGTACGACGAGGATGCTGGTCAGCTGGTGTTGATGGTCGTGACGGAAGTCGGACCGCGCGGAGGAGTCTACAAGTGAGCGTGAATATCAGTTATTTCACGACGCCCAATGGCGATGAAATGGCGACATTGCCCCGTGCTGAGCTTGAACGGCTTTCAGCGCTTGCCGAGGAAGCCGAGGACGTGCGCGCCTTCGACGAGGCCACTGCCGCGCTGGAAGCCGGTGAGGACGAGCTGTTACCCGCTGATTTCGCCCGTGTGCTGCTGGAAACTGACAGCCCGCTTCGCGAATGGCGCAAGTACCGTGGCCTGACCCAGGCCGGCCTGTCCGGGGCATCCGGCGTCCGCCAGGCCACCATTTCCGACCTGGAACGAAAGGGTTCGGCGGGCGAGCCGGCTTATAAAACGGTTCGCGCACTGGCGACAGCGCTAGGTGTCGACCCGGAAGACCTTTTCCAGTGAATCGGGGGGCGATACCGCGATCGCCCCGGCTGATTACCACGACTTTTCAAGGATCAGGCCGATAAACGGAAAGACCTCGCCATCTTCCTCGTACAGGCGGCCGCTGGCCGGATCAAACTCGAGTTCGTCGGTGGTCGTGGAGCCCGTTGCATTGAGCAGGTCCAGGAACGTCACGAAATCGAAAGTTCCCAGCGGGACGCGATAGTCCACGCGAATATCGAGCGTGTTAAAACTGCTGCCGCGCAAGGTATTGTTGGTCGTGAACTCGCGTGAATACCGTGTTGGACTGCCAAGACCCGTCAGCACATCGTCGTGAATGACGAAATCGTCGAATGGGCGACCGGAAGCGTACTTCCAGCGGGCGCCGACCTGCCAGCGGTCATTGATTTCCCAGTTCAGCCCGAGGCTCAGCAGGTGTTCATAGTTGTTGTCGCTGGGGTAATCGCCGGCGCCGTCATTGTCGTTCAGCTCGGTGTTGTTATAGGAGTAGGCCAGGTTGGTCCGCCACCCGCGGCCAAAGGAACCGTTCAGCACGACGTCAAGGCCGTAGCTGTCGCCATCACCCGAGTTTGTCGTTTCACCGGTGACTGCGTCCGAATTGATGATGAGGTCATCCAGTTGCCGGTAGTAGGCCTCGGCGATGACCGTCCAGCGGCTGCTCAGGATTTGTTCAATGCCGACGCTGAAATGCGTCAGTTCTTCCCAGCCCAGGTCGGCGTTGGACACGTTGGCCGCGCGGTCGATGGTCCGCGGCGCCTGGTAGAACAACCCGGCCGTGGCCGACAGCAGGGTGTTCTGCGCCAGCCGGAAATCGGCGGCAATGCGTGGTGACGTATAACCCTCGTCGTTGAATCCATCGAAGTCGTAGCGAAGGCCCGTCGTGACATTCCAGCGGTCAAATTCGAAGGTCTGCTCGGCGTAGGCCGCATAGTAGAGATCGCTCTCGTCATAAAACGAGTTCGATTGTTCCGGGGTCAGGACGATATAGTTCTGTGATTCATCTGGCCGGCTGTCGTCGGCATCATACTCATAGCGGATCCAGTCGCCGTCGAGCACCGTTGAGTATTCCAGGTCGAGGCTGGCGACCCTGACGCCGGTGTTGAACCGGCCCAGGTTGTTGTCAATGGTGAGGTCGCTGCGCCATCCGATTTCATTGTCCTGCTCTGAAATCGTCAGGATGTCTTCCCGAACCGGGACCTGTTCCGGGGGAAGGATTTCCGGGTCGCTGTAGGGAAATGCCTCCCCCTCGCTGCCGACCTTTTCGAAAAACCGGTAATAGAAACGGTTTTCCCACGTCATGTTGTCGCCGACCTGGTTCCGCAGCGTGGTGCCGAACAACCAGGCATCCTGCTCGGTGTCGATGAGTTCGCGGTCCTGCAGGTCATCGGACGCCAGCACGTTTTCGACATCCCTGCCGTACGTCTCCGGGTTGTAGAGCAACAGGAATTCAAGCTCGCTGCTGTCATTCAGCTGCGTGTGGGTCTTGACGTTGAAATCCGTCATGACGGGGTCGCCGATATCCTGTTCGTCGATCAGTTCGAAAAAAGAACCGAAATCATAATGGCGAAGCGTCGCAATCATCGACGTGTCCTGGTGGATGCCGGCCGGCCCGTCATAAACAAACTCAACGCCGGCGATGTCCAGGCGGGCACTCGCATACGGGCTGGGGTTACCGTTCGGGATATCCATCAGCAAGAGGGATGAGTTCCGGCCGCCGTAGGCGGCGCCCCATCCACCCGGGGTGTACTCCGCGCTGTCGATGAAGTTGGGTGAGAAAATGGAATAGCGGCCGCCGCCGTTCAGGTCTTCGCGCTCGCCGAGAGATTCATCAAAGTGCACGACTGACTTGTACGGAAACCCATCCACCAGGACCAGGTTGTCCCTGGGGCCCAGTCCACGAACGGTGTAGTTGGAAAACTCGCCGACCGAGAGCAGGCCCGGCAGGCCGTCCAGCGCGCGAAAGACGTCGCCGCCGCTGCCCGGCGCGGTTCGAAGTTGCTCCCTGTCCAGGAAGGAGTTGCTCACCGGGCCGGAGCCCACGGCCTTTAGTGCGCTTGCCTCGACGAACACTTCCTCCAGCGTCCCGCCTGCATCGGCGACCAGCACGATATCCACGGGCACCGTTCTTTCCCTGATGGCCCTGGCGCCAGGCTCAACAGCGCCAACGAACCCCGGCTTTTCAACCTCCACCGTGTAAAGGCCCTGCTCAATTTGCGGGAACTGCGCAACACCCTCGCCGTCGGAGAGCAGCCGGGTGCGCTCACCATCCCTGGCAATCACCGTGACAGACGCATCGGCGAGCGCTTTTCCGCTCTGGTCGGTGACCTTGACCAGCAGCTCACCGCCCTGGGCAAGCACGGTTAGGGGGGTGATCAAAAACATGCAGATCAGCAGGGTGAAGATCGGGTTCCGCACAGACATGGCTCGCTCCTGAGATTGACGAGCGCACTGTACGGTTTGCCCTGTCAACAAACGGTGAACGGGTTCACGTGGATCAGCAGGTATCCTGTCGGACCCGACAGGCGCGAACCCGGGCGCCGGGTTTGCGTATTTTTAACCCTTCGTTGACCGAATGAAAAAGTCGCCTGGTTAACACTCCGTCGCGGTATCGGGTTGTTCTGACGCGGAGGGACAAATTATGAGCGAGGCGATTCGTGTCCTCATTGTTGAGGACAATCGCGACCTTTCCGCGATCATCGGCGATCACCTTGAAGCCGATGGCAACGTGCTGGACTATGCCTTCGATGGCAAATCGGCCCTGCGACTGGCGTTACTTCAAACATACGATGTCATCGTCCTCGACATCATGATGCCCAGGATGGACGGGCTCGAGTTCTGCAGCCAGTATCGGGAGTTGGCAAGCCATCCCGCCCGAATCATCATGTTGACGGCGCGGGACACGCTTGAGGACATCCTGGAGGGGTTTCGCAGGGGGGCGGATGATTACCTGGTCAAGCCGTTCGCCCTGCCTGAGCTGACGGCGCGAATCAGGGCTTTGTTCAGGCGGGACAAACTGCTCAGCCAACCCGTCCTGCAGGTGGGCGATCTGACCTTTAACCGACAGACGCTGGAAGTCAGGCGCCAGGACCAGGATATCGACCTGAACCCGTCATGCCTGAAGCTGCTGGCTCGCCTGATGGAAGCGTCCCCCTGCGTCGTTCCCCGGGTTGAACTGGAGCACGTGGTGTGGGGCGATATGCCTCCGAAGTCAGACGTATTGAAGGCCCAGCTCTATAAACTTCGGAGCGCGGTCGACAAGCCATTCAACCGGCCACTCATTCATACACTGCACAGCATCGGGTACCGAATCGCAGAAGAGTGACATGAACAACAAGACAAGTATCAAGCAGTCCGTGGCAAGGGCGTTCACGCTGTTCGCCGTGGTCTCAAGCGTCGTCTGGGGGCTGGCGGTATTGGCGTCCTACCACCTGAGCGAGGACAGGGTCATCAAGCGGCAGCTGGAAACGATCGCCACGAGTTTCCAGGCGGCTGAAACAGGCGTCAAAGACGAGATCGGTTCATTTTTTCCCGCGCTCAAAGTCTACCAGGACCCCGAAAAGCTCCCTGTTTTTATCCGGGAAAGGCTCCAGGACCGTCCCGGTGAGGGGTACTACGAGTTCACGGACGAAGAATTTCACGTACTTGTACTCAATTCGCCAGGCTCCGGGCAGGCCGAGTACTTCGTCTACGACGTATCCGACATCGAGGAAGCGTCATCGTCGGTGGATATGCAGTGGCTTTCAATGCTGCTTTTCGTGATCGCAGTGATGGCGGTCGTCGCTGTCCGTACCGCTTCCAGGATCAGCAATCGGGCGATTGAGCCGATCAGCCTGCTGGCCCAGAAAGTATCCAAGGTCGATCCGCAACGGTTCACGGAGACTGACTGGAAAAATCTTGATTCACTGGATATGCAGAATCACGAGGTATCAATCCTCGCAAGGACGCTCGCTGATACCATGAAACGGACGAGCAACTTCATCGAGCGCGAAATCAACTTCACAAGGTCGGCAAGCCATGAAATGAGGACGCCGATTTCGGTCATCGAAGGCAGCCTGGGCAAGCTGAGGCTCGAACAACCGGGGGGACCGTCATCCAGTTCACTGGATCGCATTCAAAGGGCAACCGAACAGTTGCGCGGCACGGTCGACTTCCTGCTACTCATGTCAAGGGAACCGCAACCCGGTACGAAGCCGGAAACACTGGATCCGCTGCCGGTCGTGCAAAGCGCGCTGAAAGAACATTCGCACATGCTCTCGGAAAGACACCTGAGCCTGGACATCAACGCCATGGACTCGATTTCAATCACGGCATTGAGTGTCTACGCCACCGCTGCAATCTCCAGGTTCGTCAAGTGCACCTACGAGATTCTCCATTCCGAAAGCAACTGGATATATCTCAACATCGACGACAACGGGATTGCGTTCAGTAACGCCAAGGATCTTGCCACCAATGGAATGCCTACTGATTCGGAGGCGGATGTGCGTTCAACTTTCAACCTCGACGAACCGCTCAGGATTCTGTGTGCGTGGCTGGGTTGGCGCCTGACCGGAACGGTTCAGGACGAACGTTTCGTGACGATGCTGCGTTGGCGAACCTAGATCAAGCCGGGTTGGAAGTGGTGGGCGATACTGGGATCGAACCAGTGACCTCTGCAATGTGACTGCAGCGCTCTCCCAGCTGAGCTAATCGCCCTTCCAGCGGGCCGCATAAGGTACTTTTTCGCGGCCCCGGAGTCAATCTTTTTCGCTGGTGGTTTCCTCGGCGAAACTGGCCTTTACGCGGTCCCAGGAGGCGAATGCGGCGTCGCGCGATTCGTACTCGAACAGGCCGCCGATGGTGCAGCGGTCGCCGGCCACGGTGATGGTGTCCATGCGGCCGCCGCACAGTTCCCAGTCATCGCCGCCCACGGCGGCCACCGATGACGTGGAAATGCCGTCGCAGCGGCGATTCGTGACGGCGATGTAGTAGTCGTTCATGCGCCTGGAGTCGATGCTGACCACGCTGTCGGGGTCGAGCGTGCCGTAGCTGGAGATGTCGCTGTTACGGACGCAGGCGCGGCCATCCTGGCCGGTTTCGGCCTTGAAGGCATCCAGGTAGGCCTGTGACGTCGGGCGCGAGGACTGGCTGGCGCAGCCCGCGGTCAGCATCGCGGCGAGCACGACGATGACGGCGTGTAATGTGCAGTGTGTTGGACGGTTCATGCCGGGGCTCCCGTCAGTGAACAGGACCCCCATCATACCAAGTGCCGGGCTTTGGCCGTTAAGCCGGCATCACGGCATCGTGCTGGCGATGGCGCCCTCTTGGGCGGCCGGCGCATCGCTGTCTTCACGGAGCGACGCATTCACACGATCCCAGGCGGCCAGGGCCGCGCTGCGGTTTTCGAATTCGAAAATGCCTTCGATGGTGCAGCGGTATTGCGGCACCAGGAACGCATCGCGGCCGCTGCCGCACAATTCTTTCTTATTCGACCGGAACGTCGCCTTGGAAGATGTACTCAGCCCGTTACAACGGAACCGGGTGACGGCGATGTACTCTTTGGTCGAGGGCGTGGTGCCGATGCTGACCACGCTGCTGGTGTTCAGGCTGCGGTAGTCATTGATATCCCGCGCGTCGATGCAGGCCTCGCCGTCCTGGCCGGTATCGGCCATTAACGCATCCAGGTAGCTCTCTGGCGTGATGACCGGCGTCGTTTTGCACGCTGCCAGCACGAACAGGGCGAATGCGGCCAGGAACAGGACCTGGAGATTCCGGTGAAGTGACTGCATGAAGCGGTTCCTCCTTTGCGGATGCTTAGAATAATGGTAGCAGATGATCGAAGCGTGACGTCGCGTGCCGCAGGGCGCGCGATTGCCGCCCAAGGGCGTATCTGGCACGATGCCGGGGTCCCCTGCTGAACCGGTTAGTCCATTGAGCACGGAATATCGCAGTTTCCGCGAGTTTTACCCGTTCTACCTGTCCGAGCATGAAGACCGCACCTGTCGGCGGTTGCATTTCGTCGGCACCAGCCTGGGTTTGTGCTTTTTCGTCGCCGCGCTGGTCACACTGAACGCCTGGTTCCTGCTGGCCGGCCTGGTCACGGGCTACGCGTTTGCCTGGGTGGGTCACTTCTTTTTCGAACATAACCGGCCGGCCACGTTCTCGCACCCTTTCTACAGCTTCGCCGGCGACTGGGTGATGTGGAAGGATATCCTGACCGGCCGGATCCGCTTCTGACCCGCTGACCGTGCGCGCACTGGACCCGGAACGCGAACGCCAGCAGGCCCGCGCGCTGGCGCGGATGAAACGCATCCCGCTGCTGTTGCTGCTGCTGATGGCGGCGCTGTTCGTCTACACGCTGGGCCATCCGGCGCCGTGGGCGCCCTGGGTGCACGCCTTCGCCGAGGCGGGCATGGTCGGTGCGCTGGCGGACTGGTTCGCGGTAGTGGCGCTGTTCCGTCACCCGCTGGGCCTGCCGATCCCCCATACCGCCATCATTCCCCGGCGCAAGGACGAACTCGGCGAATCGATGTCGCGGTTTGTCGCCGATCATTTCCTGGAGCCGGCGGCGGTGCGTGCCAAGCTGCAGTCCATTGACCTTGCCGGCCACACGGTGACCTGGCTGCAGGGCGCGCGTGGCCAGGCGAAGCTGGTGGATTTCGTCGAGGCGATGATCCGCTGGGCGCTGGAGGCCCTGGACGAGCAGCGCGTACGACGATTCCTGGGTCGCCTGAGCCGTCGTCAGCTGGAGAAGGTGGACCTGGCACCGTTGTTTGGGCACACGCTGGACTGGCTGGTCCGCGGCGGCCGTCACCAGGAAATCTTCACCCAGGTGTTGCGGCAGATCATCGTGCTGCTCGACGAGCACCGCGAGACCATTCGCGGCAAGGTCAAGGAAGAGAGCCCCTGGTGGATACCGGGCTTTGTCGACGACCGCATCCTGCGCAAGATGCTGGAGCGCATCGAGGCGCGCCTGTACGAGATCAGCCTGGACACGGAGCACCCCATGCGCGGTCAGTTCGACCGCTGGGTGGGGCAGTTCGCCGAAGACCTGAAGACTTCGCCGGAGCACCGCGCCACCGGCGAGCGGATCAAGCAGCAGTTGCTGGAAAACGACGAGCTGCAGGATTACCTGTACCGGCTCTGGTCCGACCTGGCGGGACGGCTGGAAGCGGACCTGGATTCGCCCGATTCGAAGGTGCGCGCGGAAGTGGGTGGCTGGATTGAACGGCTGGCCGGCGAACTGGCCAGCGACACCGACATGCAGGCCTGGATCAACGAGTGGCTGACCGAGGCGGTCGTCACGCTGGTCGACAGTAATCGTGCGCAGATCGCCAGCGTCATTTCCGATACCGTGAAGACCTGGGACGGCCAGGACACCAGCCGCCGGGTTGAACTCGCGCTCGGGCGCGACCTGCAGTTCATCCGCATCAACGGCACGCTAGTCGGCGGGCTGGTCGGGCTCGTCATCCACTCGGTGACGCAACTCTACGCCTGAACCGGCGCGCCGCCGCTCAGGGCGTGTCGCGAAGAGCGGTGTCGGTTACCTGTGCGCAGGACACGCTTCAAGCCCATCCATGGGACGCTTGGACGCGGCCATCCCTGGCCGCGTACAGTCCTGCGCACAGGCAACCGACACCGCTCCGGAAACGATGATCCGGGGGCTGCCGACCGCTTCAGCGTCTCGTGCGCGGGGGCGGTTATCGGTTTCCAGCACCGTATGCGGCCATGGATGGCCGCACGCGCAACGGCTCCACGAACACGCTTCTTGCGCTACGCGCAAACCGCGAGTCCGTTTCGCCTGCGCTCGAGCGTCCCATGGACGGGTTTAAAGCGTGTGCTGGAAACCGAGAACCGTCACCGCGCCCCGCGACACGGCCTGAAGGGCAGCGCGCCCGGTTCAGTCGGGCTGGGCCTCGAAGCGGTTGCGGTCGACGTTCTTGACGACGCGGCGTGGATCCCAGACGCGGCCGTTCATCGTGATCCAGACGCCGGGCTCGACGCACTGGACGGCGCCGAGGGCGCAGCCGATGTTGAAGATGGCGTCGGAGTCGCGGAATTTTGCCGGGTGCAGGGCGCCGGTAAGGACAATGCGGCGTTCGCGCAGGCCTTCCAGCGATAGCGCGGTCTCGACCATGGTGTCGGTACCGTGCGTGATGAGGATGTGACGGGCTTCGTGGTCGGCAATGGTCTCGGCGATCAGCGCACGATCTTCGCCGTCCAGGTGCAGGCTGTCCTTGCGCATCAGCGGGATCACCTCGTATTCGAAAGCCACGTTCATGGCCTTCAGCGTCTCGCTGATCTGCGGGTCGCCGACCTGGTAGTCGCTCTTGTCGTCGAAGTAGACCTTGTCGATGGTGCCGCCGGTGGTAATGACCAGCAGCCTGTCCATGTCGCTCATGGCGTTTTATCCGTGCCCGGGGGTTCGGTAGTATAGCCGAGGGCTGACCGGCCTGACGGTCGTACGGGACACCACGACATGCACGCAGATTCGCTTTCCTGGCGGGGGCTGTTGACCCTCGCTTTCGGCGCCTGGCTGATACAGGCCACGCCGGCGTACGCCCAGGCCGCAGAATCCCCGGCGGCGACGGCCGGGTGGCCGGATGTCGCGCAGCTGGCCAACGCCATCACGCAGCCCGGTTCGCGGCTCGAGGTCATGGCCACGGCCGCGGCGGCGGCCCGTTTGCAGTCCAACCTGCGCACGCGCGCGGTCAGCGAACCCGAAGAATTGGTACGCCAGCTGCTGGCGGACCGCGACTGGCTGGTTGGCCTGGCGCGACGTTATGGCGCACCGGCATCGCGCAGCCCGGTGCTGGATCCAGCGGCGTGGCGTGTGCAATTGCAACTGGACCAGTATGGCCTGCTGCCCAGCTATATCTCCTCGCCGCTCGGCCCGGGGCTGGAGGTGACCCTGGACCAGGCCTTCAATCGTGATGATGCTGCGTTGGCGGCCGCCGCGCTTCCCGAACTGATCTGGTACCTCGAAGCCAACGCCACGCTGGTCTGGACGGATTTTGCCGACCTGCTGGAATCGAATCCCGAGCTGGAGGCGGTGCTTGAAACGAATGCGGCGCAGCTGGTTGCGAATTGGCCGCTTCCGGCAGGGGAGGACGAAGCGCCGGGTGCATCGGCTGCCGGTGATACGGCGGCGGCCACTCGCGTGCTTGACCTGGCGGAAACGGAACTGGCCAGCCAGGTCCAGCAGCTGGTGGCCGCCGGGCCGCCGGACGTCCAGTCGCTACGCCGGCTGGAGTCCGGTTTGTTGAACGCCATGCCGGCGCTGGCGGATCACCAGCGGGTCCGGGCGGGCAGCCTGTTACACATGACGCGCCTGGTATACGGCCTTGGCGAGCGCCGCTATTTTCATTTCACCGAGGGACTGCTCGCCATCATGGCGCAGCTCGAGCAGTACATCGGTGTTTACCCGGATGACGTGCGCCGGTTCGCCGGCTGGATGAATACCGTGCTACCCGTTCTGTCACGGACCTACGCGCGTGAATTTGCGGCGGTCGACCCGCGCCTCAACTCGGCGGTGGCGGCTGCCTATGACGTGGCCGGCTCGCTGGTGCGGACCCAGCCGGCAGATGACGCACAGGGTGCCCGGAAGGGCATTGCCGATGCCGTCGCGCGGCTCGCGTTGCTGGTGCCGGACATGGGGTACTACTTCGACCTGCCGGTGCGTGACACCGTGGCCGGTGCCGTGGACGCCTGTACCGGCATCGTCGCCGTGCGGGACCCGGACGGCAGTCCCGGCCTGACCCGCGAACTGTTCGACGATTGCCAGCAGACGCTGGTGGACCTGGCCGATGGCGAGGCGCGCGAGCCGCAGCTGGCGGGCGACCCGGACGGCCCCTTCGGCGAGGCCCAGCTGCGGCGTGAACTGGGCCTGACCGCCGGGCAGCGCATCAACTACGGCATCGGCTACCTGCACCAGCGCTACCAGACCGGCTGCGAGTTGCCCGCGCGGCCTTTGCCCAATCCGCTGGAGTGGTCATACCTGGCCACGTTCATGTCGTGGCTGGCCGAGCAGTCGCCAGTGTTCTTCCAGACGCCCGAGAACGAGGCCCGGCTGACGCGGATGCGCGCCATCGGTACCGAGCTGAATCGCGCCCTGGCCGAGCAGGTCGATTGCGTGACCGGCGCCGGCACGCGACTGGACGACCCGGTCAGCCGCGTGACTGATGACTACCGTGAAGAGCTGACGGCGCTGGGAAGATCGCTGCAATCCGCCGAGCAGGAGTTTCGTGAACGCTTCCTGGCCCCCGGTGCGGATGTCAAACTTTCCGGTGACGCCCGGCAGACCACGGCGTACCGCCCGGACGACCTGGTCATCGGGCCCTGTGATACCGACAACGTCTGCGAAATGAACGGCCCGCTGACGTCCACCCGGGCACTGGCGGGCCTGTTTCCGGACACCTGGCTGCTGGCCGACCAGGTGGGCCTGGGCGAACTGGAAATCTGTTACGACGACATGGGCTGGGAATCACGGCGCTCCCAGCCCGTGCGTGAAGGCGACACCAACGTGGCGAACTACTACGGCCGCCTGGCGTTCACCTTGCGAGGCCGTTTCGGTGACGAGGAAAGCCGGCATGACCTTTTTGCCTTCCGCTTCGTTTCCCCGGGCGAGCACCATTACCTGTTCTCGGCTGCCAGCGAAGAGATTCTCGCGGACGCGTGCCCGGTGGAGTGGGTGGGTTCTCGCATCGTCACGGAGCTGCCTTCCGGCAAACGCGGGCTGGTGCCCAACCGCCTGACCTACCTGTCGGCGTCCCGGACGCTGCCGTCGCGGCTGCTGGCGGCGAACTGGGATCGCGGCGAGGAATGGCGCGACTGGTTCGTGACGGGGCTGGGCGTCGAGGCGCTCGCGGTGGAGATGCCGCCGGACCCGACCCCGGCACTGTCACAACGGCTGCAGCAGTTGCACCAGCGTGAGCAGTCGGCCATTTACGGCTCACTCCTGGAGCGGCCGGATGATTCGGCGACGATGTTATCGACGCCGGTGCGGGAACAGCTGGCCCGCCTGGAAACCGCGAAGGAACTGGTGCGCATGCAGATGATGCTGTTCTACCCGCATGTCCTGAGCCAGTCCGATGTGCTGCGGGCGTCGCTGGCCGGTGAACGGGGGCTGCTGGACATCGAGGGTCTCGATCGCTACCGGAAGGAAAACCGGCCGCTGGACCAGGTCATTGATACGGGGATTCGTCGGCTGGACGCGTTCGAGCGGCAGTGGGCGATGTTGCCCGAGGCCGTACGCCGGAACGGGTCCATTGCCGACAGCGTATCCCACGCGGTCACCCGCCTGAACGCGGTGGCGGACCAGTTTTTCAAGCCGACACCGCGCGCCCCCGTCGCGCCCACCACGGGGACGCCGGCCGTCTCGGAGCCTGGCCAGGGTACCCAGTCGGACGTGACGGGTGACAGCGAAGGAGACTCGCTTGGAGACGCGCCACGCTGAGGTTTCATTTGGCGAAGCGGTACGGGCATTCTGTCGTGTCGCGGCGCTGAGTTTCGGCGGGCCGGCCGGCCAGATCGCGGTCATGCACCGCATCCTGGTGGAGGAGAAGCGCTGGATCACTGAGCGCCGCTTCCTGCATGCACTGAACTACTGCATGGTGCTGCCGGGTCCCGAGGCGCAACAGCTGGCCACCTACACCGGCTGGTTGTTACATGGCTGGCGCGGTGGGCTGGTGGCCGGTGGCCTGTTCGTGTTGCCGGGGTTTATCAGCATCCTGGCACTCAGCGTGCTTTACGCGGGCTTTCGTGACGCCACCCTGGTCCAGGCCCTGTTTTTCGGTATCAAGGCCGCCGTGCTGGCGGTGGTGGTCCAGGCGGTCATACGCATGGGGCGAAGCGCCCTGCGAAATGCTGTCATGGTGTTGCTGGCGGCCCTCGCCTTTGTCGCACTGTTCATTTTTGCCATCCCGTTTCCCGTCGTCATCCTGGGCGCGGCGCTGGCCGGCTGGGTAGGTCAACGGCTGGCGCCGCACTGGTTTGTCTTCGACGATGAAGCCGATGACGAGGCCGCGACGGCAGCCCGTTCATCCGGCGGCGCTTCGTGGCGCAGGGCGCTCGGTGTGCTCGCCATCTGGGTGCCGCTCTGGGTGGTGCCTGTCGTGATCATCAGCCGGCTCATGGGGCCGGACAGCGTGTTCACACAGGCCGGGTTCTTTTTCAGCAAGATGTCGCTGGTCAGTTTCGGTGGCGCGTATTCCGTGCTGGCCTACGTGGCCCAGGAGGCGGTGCAGCAATACGGCTGGCTGGGGCCCGGCGAGATGCTCGATGGCCTGGGCATGGCGGAAACCACGCCGGGGCCGCTGATCCAGGTGGTGCAGTTCGTCGGCTTCATGGGCGCGTACCGGTTTCCCGGCGGGCTCGACCCGATGACGGCCGGTGTGCTGGCGTCGGTCCTGGTCACCTGGGTGACGTTTGTACCGTGTTTCCTGTGGATCTTCCTGGGGGCGCCATGGATTGAGACCCTGCGCGGGCACCGGGCCGTGAATGCCACGCTGTCGGCGGTGACCGCGGCCGTCGTTGGCGTGATGCTGAACCTGGCGGCCTGGTTCGCCATTCATGTGCTCTTTGCGCAGGTGACGACGATTGACCGGTGGGGCATGCACCTGGCTGTACCGGAACCGGCCAGCGTGCAATGGGCGAGCCTGGCCCTGGCCGTGGCGGCGTTCGTGGCACTGTTTCGCTACAAGGCCGGCATGCTGACCGTTTTACTCATCAGCGCCCTGGTCGGGATGGCTTATTTCCTCGGGGTTGCTTACGCGTGGCAATGGCCAGCGTAATCAGGAAAGCGGCCGAAAGGAGCACCTCCACACCGGCGGCCAGGCGTTGTCCGGGTGCGCTCCACCATTCCATGACACCGAACATGAAGTAAACGAGCGCCAGGTAGCCGCCCCAGACCATCGCGCGCGGTCGTCGCGATAACACACCGGGAAGCGGCAACAGCAGCGGCAGTGTCGCCACCAGGGCGATGGGCCAGCTGGCCTTGCCGGCCGGGGGCGGTAAAAACGCCAGCCATATCGGCTGCCAGGCCAGCAGGGCCAGGTAAAGCGCCCGTGCGACTTTCATGGCCTTCAGCCGCCGCGCGGACTGGTGTCCGGCCGGGTCGTGGGTCAATTCGCCAGCTTCCGGGCCGTTTCGGCCACGCGGCGACCCAGGGTTCGGCACAGCCGGGCCTCGTCGTCGTCCAGTTCGCGTTCGCCTTCGCTGCCGGCCAGGTGGCTGGCGCCGTAGGGCGTGCCGCCGCTGCGGGTCAGGTTCAGCTCCGGTTCGGTGTAGGGGATGCCGACCAGCAGCATGCCGTGGTGGATGAGCGGAAACATCATGCTCACCAGCGTCGTTTCCTGCCCGCCGTGCATGCTCGCGGTAGACGTGAAGACGCCGGCGGGTTTGCCTTCCAGTACACCCGAGAACCATTCGCTGCCGGTGCCATCGAGAAAGTACTTCAGGGGCGCGGCCATGTTGCCGAAGCGGGTGGGGCTACCCATGACCAGGCCGGCGCATTCGGCCAGGTCGCGGTTCTCCACCCAGGGCGGGCCGGCGTCCGGTTCGCTGGCGGGTGCTGCGCGGCGTTCGTCGTTCACCGGCGGGACGGTACGCAACCGGGCGGTCACGCCGCTGACGCTTTCGACGCCGCGGGCGACCTGGCGGGCCATGGCCAGCGTGTGACCGCTGCGGCTGTAGTAAAGCACCAGGATGTCCATGACTCAGAGAATCTCCAGCACGGACTCGGGCGGCCGGCCAATGGCCGCCTTGCCGTTGGCGATGACAATGGGCCGCTCGATCAGCTTCGGGTGCGAGACCATCGCCGCGATGACCGCGTCGTCGTTGACAGACGGGTCGTCCAGGCCCAGGTCGCGGTACTCGCTTTCACCGCGTCGCAACAGTTCGCGGGGTGTCATGTCGAGTTTTCCCAGCAGGTCGGCCAGGGTTGCGGCATCGGGCGGTGTCTCCAGGTAGCGGACAATGTCGGGCTCAATGCCGCGCGCCTGCAGCAATTCGAGCGTGGCGCGCGACTTGGAACAGCGTGGATTGTGGTAAATCGTGACGGTCATGGAGTGTGCAGGCCTGCCGTGGGGTTTCCAACGCATTTTAGATAGCGTCGGCGGTCGGGTAAACTTTGATCGCCAGCCGAATCGGCGCCATTCAAGGTCAACATGTCCAGTAAAACCCGCAAGAAACTGCGTGAGGTGCTGGGCGACCCGCGCCAGGCCCGGGCCCTGGCCAGCCACGTCTGGCGGCACTTCAAGGAAGACCGCTGTTTCGACGAGGCAGCTTCGCTCAGTTACACCAGCCTGTTGTCACTGGTGCCGTTGCTGGCGGTGGTGTTTGGCATTGCCTCGGCATTTCCCGTATTCGAGCGCTGGTCCCTGCAGCTCAAGGGCCTGATCTACACCAACCTGGTGCCGGATACCGGTGCCCAGGTGGGCGCGCACCTGGACCAGTTCATTGGTTCTGTGGCTGAATTGACGCTGCCGGGGCTGCTGTTCCTGGTGGTGACGGCGTTACTGCTGATGATGCGCATCGAGCGGAGCTTCAATCGGGTCTGGCGTGTGCCGGTGTCACGGGGCATGGTCAATCGCATCACCATGTACTGGGCGGTGCTGACCCTCGGGCCGCTGATGCTGGGTGCGGCCACGGCATTGAGCGCGCAGCCGCTGTTCGACTTTTTCGGTGGCGGACGCTGGGTCGACACCGGGCTGTTAAATTCGGTGGGCGTATTCATCCTGACCTGGGTGGCGTTTTGCCTGATGTTCATGCTGGTGCCGAATTGCAAGGTGCCGTTTGCCTATGGCGCGGTCGGTTCGTTCCTCTCGACGCTGCTGTTCACGATCGCCAAGATGGTATTCGTGGTGTGGGTCAGTCGCGCGAACTACCGCATCATCTACGGCGCGATGGCCAGCATCCCGATTTTCCTCGTCTGGCTCTACCTGGTCTGGGCGGTCATCCTGCTGGGGGCCTCGGTGTCGGCCTCACTGACCAGTTTTCGCAACCGTTACGGTGACTGGGACTGGCCCCGTGCCTGGGAGCTGTTGCTGGTGGTGCGGGTCCTCGGACATTTCTACAAGGCGCAACAGAAGGGCCTGGCCCTGGGCACGGCGGACCTCGTGGAACTGGAGCCTGGCCTTGCCAACGCCCGCGCGCTCGACATCATGACCTGCCTGGTGGAAGAACACCTGGTGACGACTGACCAGGATGAGAACTGGGTGCTGGTGCGTGACCTGTCACGCTATTCACTGGGCGAACTGTATCGTTCCGGTGAGTATCACCTGCCCATCGGCAAGCCGTTGCCGGTGCCGCGGCCGACTGCGCTGGACAGGCGCTTTGTCGACCGCCTTAACGCGACGCCGCTGGACCTGGATGTGCCGGTTTCGGAACTGATCGACCCGCGCTGACCCGGGGCGTCAGATCAGCGCGCGCACCGGCGCGAAGCTGCGGCGGTGAATGGGGCAGGGGCCCAGGGCTTTCAGCTGCGCCATGTGGGCGGTGGTCGGATAGCCCTTGTGGCGGTCGAAGCCGTAGCCGGGCCAGCGGTCGTGATATTGCAGCATCAACCGGTCGCGATGCACCTTGGCCAGGATCGAGGCGGCGGAAATGGCCGGTTCCAGGCCGTCGCCACCCACCAGTGCCTGCGCCGGGCAGGGCAGTTCCGGTAGCCGGTTGCCGTCGACCAGGACGTTGTCCGGCAAACTGGACAGCCCGAGCACGCTGCGTCGCATACCCTCCAGGGTGGCGGCGAGAATATTGAGCCGGTCAATTTCGTCCGCCTGGACCTCGATGATGCAGTAATCGAGCGCCCGCTCACGGACCTGGTCGAACAGCGCTTCCCGTTGTTTCTCGCCCAGGCGCTTGGAGTCATCCAGGCCCTTAATCGCCTTGCCTGGCCGTGTGTCCAGGACCACCGCCGCGACGACCACGGGGCCGGCCAGGGGCCCGCGCCCGGCTTCGTCGACGCCGGCCAGTCGCGCAACCTTCGCACCGGGTGCCCGGCTGTCAGTCACCGGCGCGTTCCTGCCGCAGCGCCAGGATGGCCTCCGCAGCGCTGGTGGCCGCGTCGATACGCAGTTCACGGTGCAGTGCATCGAAACGGGCATGCAGCGACTGCCGCTCATCCGGGCTGTCGAGCCAGTGCGTCACCGCCCCTGCCAGCGCGTCGCCGGTCACGTCGTCCTGGAAGAGTTCGGGCACCAGGGGTGCGTCCGCCAGGATATTCGGCAGCGCGACGTGTTTCGTCTTCAGCAGTTTGAAATGTTTCATGACGCGATAGGTGAACGGCGCCAGGCGGTAGGCCACCACCATCGGGCGGTTGACCAGCATGCACTCCAGCGTCGCGGTGCCGGATGCGCAGACCACGGCGTCGGCGGCGGTCATGGCCTCCAGCGACCGACCGGCGATGACCCGGATATCGGGAGCGTTTTCGCGGGTGGGCTGTTGCGCCAGGGTGGCCTCGAAAAGGGCGCGCGCACCGTCGTCGGCCATGGGGGCCACGAAGGTGACCCGTTCGCGGCGTTCGGACAGCTTTTGGGCCGCCTCGATCAGCGGACCGGCCAGGCGCTCAACCTCGGAGCCGCGGCTGCCCGGCAACAATGCGACGCACTCGCCATCGGCCGGTAGCCCCAGCGCCTGGCGCGCGGCGACCGGATCGTTTTCAAGCGGGATGGCGTCGGCCATCGGGTGGCCGGTGTACCGTGCGGCGACCCCGTGTTCCAGGTAGAAAGCCGGTTCGAAGGGAAAGAGACACAACACCAGGTCGGCGGCTTTCGCGATGCCCTTGACCCGGCCCTCGCGCCAGGCCCAGACCGTCGGGCTGACGTACTGCACGGTGGTGATGCCCGCCTCGCGGGCGCGGCGCTCCACGCCCAGGTTGAAGTCCGGCGCGTCGATGCCGACCAGCACGTCGGGCCGGGCGGCGATCAGCCGTTCCAGCAGTGCCTTGCGCAGTTTCAGCAGGCGGGGCAGGTGTTGAACCACTTCGGCCAGGCCCATGACCGACAGTTCACGCCGGTCCCACCAGGCATCGAAGCCCGCGGCGCGCATCCGGTCGCCGCCAATGCCGAATATTTCGGCGTCAGGGTGTTGGCGCCGGATGGCCTCGATCAGTGCGCCGCCCAACTGGTCGCCGGAGGCTTCCCCGGCGACCAGGGCGATACGGGGACTAGCGAATGATCGATCGGTCGGCATGGTCGAGAAAATCGACGAGCCGCCGGATTTCGCCGTCTTCCTCTTCCAGCGCCAGCAGCTGCTCGCGGGCTTTCTCCAGCGGCAGGCCGGAGCGGTACAGGATTCGGTAGGCCCGGCGGACATTCTGGATCTGCTCTGCGGAAAAACCACGTCGCCGCAGCCCCTCGGTGTTCATGCCGCGGGGGTGTGACTTCTCTGGGGAAACGGTCACGTACGGCGGCACGCTGCGGTTGACCAGGCTGGAGAACGAAATAAAGGCATGCTCCCCGATATCGCAGAACTGGTGAATCTGGGTGAAGCCGCTGAGGATGGCGAAATCGCCGACCGTCACGTGACCGGCCAGGCTGGCGTTGTTGGCCATGATGATGTGGTCACCCAGCTGGCAGTCGTGCGCGATGTGCACGTAGGCCATGATCCAGCAGTCGTTGCCGATGCGGGTGACGCCGGTGTCCTGGGTGGTGCCGCGGTTGATTGTGCAGAACTCGCGGATGGTGTTGCCGTCACCGATCACCAGCTCCGTGTCTTCGCCGGCATACTTTTTGTCCTGCGGCGCGTCACCGATGGAGTTGAACTGGTAGATGTGGTTGTTCTCGCCGATGGTGGTGCGCCCGGCGATGATGACGTTGGGGCCGATGACGCTGCCGGCGCCGATGGTGACCTTCGGCCCGATGACCGACCAGGGACCAATCTCGACGTCGTCGGCGATGGTTGCGGCCGGGTCGACAATGGCACGTTCGTGGATGGCCATCGTCACTTACCCGCGCACAGCAGTTCGCAGCTCGCGACCTTTTTACCGTCGACCGCGGCTTCGCAGATGTACTGGCCCATGTTGCGCATGCGGCGCTTTTCCTGGACGTCCATGACCAGCTGGTCGCCGGGCACCACCGTCTGGCTGAAGCGGGCGTTGTCGACCTTGACCAGGTAGAACAGCGGCGTTTCCTTGCCCTCGGAGGCCTGTGAAATGGCGCCGAGCACCCCGGCGGCCTGCGCCATCGCCTCGACAATCAGCACCCCCGGCATCACCGGGTGGTCCGGAAAGTGGCCGGGAAAAAACGGCTCATTATGGGTGACGTTCTTGATCGCCCGCAGGGTCTTTTCCGGCTCCAGCTGCCAGGACAACACGCGGTCGACCAGCAGGAACGGGTAACGGTGCGGGATCAGGCCCTTGATCTCTTCGATTTCGATTCGCTGCCCGGGCAGCGTCATGGTGGGGGTTGAATCGGTCATAC
This sequence comes from uncultured Oceanospirillales bacterium, assembly GCA_913055655.1. Lineage (GTDB taxonomy): Bacteria > Pseudomonadota > Gammaproteobacteria > Xanthomonadales > SZUA-36 > Marinihelvus. Next base: position 28,843 of record CAJXKA010000001.1, read on the forward strand.
CGGGGTTACTTCTCCGTGTTGTTGTCGCGCCCCTGCAGGCGCTCAATGGTTTTGTCCAGCCGGAACAGGCGGCCCAGCGCCCGTTGCCACTCGCGAATGGGCCGGCCGGGAATACCGCCCGCCCAGGTGCTGCCGGGCTCGGTGATGGATTTACTGATCATTGTCATGCCGGTCACGGTCACGCCATCGGCGATCTCCAGGTGACCGGTTGTCCCGGAGCGCCCGCCAAACAGGACATTCCGCCCCACGCGCGTGCTGCCGGAAAGTCCGGCAAAAGCCGCCAGGGCCGAATGGGCGCCGATATGGCAATTGTGCCCGACCTGCACCAGGTTATCGATGCGCACGTCCTCCTCGAGCACGGTGTGACCGATGGCGCCGCGGTCAATGCAGGCGTTGGCGCCGATCTCACAATCGTCACCAAGCCGAACACCGCCCAGTTGCGGCACCTTGATCCAGCCCTTCGTGTCCCGGGCAATGCCGAAACCGTCGGCGCCGATGACCGCGCCGGGGTGGACCATGACCCGTTGGCCAAGTCGGACATCGTCACACAGGGTGACATTGGCCACCAGTCGGCTGCCGGCGCCCAGGATGACGCCCGGCGCCAGTACGCAGTTTGGGCCGATGTCGCAGCCGTCGCCGATAACGCAGCCATCGCCGATGACGGCGCCGGCGCCGACGTGGACCGCCTCGCCGATCGAGACGTCGCTGCCGATCACGGCGGTGTCGTGAACGCCGGGCGCATTGCGGGGGCGATGGTCGAACAGGGTCGCGACTTTCGCGTATGCCGCGTAAGGGTTATCGGACACCAGGGCATTGCCGGGACAGCTGTCGGCGTGTTTTGCAGCGATGATGACGACACCTGCGCGGCTGTCGGCCAGTTTGGGCAGGTAGGCCGTATTGGCCAGGAAGCTGATGTCGTCCGGTCCGGCGTCGGCAAGCGTGGCCACACCACCCACCAGGTGTGTTTCATCACCGCGAAGTTCGAGCCCGAACCGGTCGGCGATATCCGCAAGCGTGTAACGCGGGTTCGGGGAATCCATGCGGCCGGGCAGGGTCGGCCTAGGGCTGTAACAGTTCGAGTTCGTCGGCGTCGAATTCGATCTGCAGTTGCTCCAGGATCAGGTCGGTAATGTCCAGCGCGGGGCTGGCGTAGACCACGGGGCTGGACAGCACCAGGTCGTAACCGTAGCGCTGGGCGATTTCCTGCACCGCGATATTGATCTGGTCTTCCAGTGCCTGGACTTCCTCGGTGCGGCGGAATGAAAGCTCGTCGCGAAGGTCTTCGCGCTGGCGGTTGATGCTGCGGCGGGTCTCGCGAATTTCGCGCTCCAGGCCGGCACGGTCGCCCTCGGGCAGGTCACCCTGGGACAGTCGCTGCTCCAGCAGTTCGACCCGGGTCTCTTCCAGTTCAATCGCGTCGTTGCGCGGCCGGAATTCCTGGTCGAGCTTTTCGCGGCCGGCGATGACCTGCGGCGCGTTGTCCAGGACTTCCTTCATGTTGACGTAACCGATGCGCACGGTCTGCGCCTGGGCGGTTGCCGCAAGGGCAACCCCCAGCCAAATGGCCAGCAATGTGGTCAGGCGCAATTTCACAAGAGTAATTATACACTTGTATGTCGCTCCCAAGAAGGGGCAACAGGTTCAGGGTTGCGTCAGAACGTCGTACCGAACGAGAACTGGATCGACTCGGTCCGGTCGCCTTCCTTCTCGATCAGCGGAACAGCGAAGTTCATGATGATCGGGCCCACCGGCGCCTGCCAGGTGACCGACAGGCCGGCCGAGGCACGCAGGAGGTCGGCGTCGAAGGCATCGACGTTCTCGTACACGTTACCCACGTCGACAAACAGCGCGATACGTGAACCGGAACCCTGCGTGAACGGTGTCGGGATGGCCAGTTCCATGCCGCCGGAGACCTTGAAGTCACCACCCACGGCGCGGCAGAACGGGTCTTTCGGGCCCAGCGTGTTGTCGTCGAAACCGCGAATGTCACGCACGCCGCCGCCATAGAAGTGTTCGAAGAAGGGCAGGCCGGTATCCAGCGCAATCACTTCTTCCTGCAGACACTGGGCGCCTTCGGGCAGGGTGGTGTCCTGAGGCGTCGCCAGCGAGGTGCTGTCGTAGTTGTCGTAGGCGTCGCCATAGCCGACATCGCCATGGAACGAGAACGTCAGCCCGCGCGTAATCGGGATGTACTTCGCGTAACGGTAGAACAGTTTGTAGTACTCACGGCTGCTGCCCGGGCCGGACGCTTCCAGGCTCAGGCGCTGCACCGAGCCCATGGTCGGGTTCAGGAAGTGGTTGCGCGAATCGCGCGACCACGACATGGTCAGGTCCCAGACATCAAACTCGCGCTCGTTCGCGTCCAGGACACCGTCACCGTTGTGATCCAGCGAGTTGGACAGCGGGTCGCCGACGATCGGCACGTAGTAAGACTCGAAACAGATGCCGTTGTCGTTGATATCCGGGAAACAGATCGTGTCATCCGGGTCCTCGGGGTCGGGAATCTCGTTATCAAACACGAAGCGGCCGATGTTGATGTCGGTCGACCGCAGGCCCAGGCCCGCGCGCACGTAATCAATTTCGGTCAGCGGTGCACCGAAGGACATGCCGGCGGCGGCCTCGCTGCTGGTGTAGGTGGAAATATTGGCCGCGCCGCGGTCATATTCCGAGTAGCGCGCGTAGAAGCCGCGACTCACGCCTTCATCGGTCCAGTACGGGTTTTCGTACGTGAAGTTGAAGCTGCTGATGATGTCGCTGGACGAGATCGCCGCGCCCACACGGTTACCGCTGCCCAGGAAGTTGTCCTGCTGCACGGACAGCGAGTAGATGATGCCCTGGATTTCCGAGTAACCCAGGCCCACCGAGAAACTGCCGGCCGGTCGTTCCACCACGGACACGACCACGTCCACCTGGTCGTCGGTGCCGGGCACGGGTGGGGTTTCCAGTTCGACGGTGTCGAAGTAGGTCAGGCGCTGCAGGCGCACTTTCGAGCGGTCGATGGCCGCCTGCGAGAACCAGGCGCCTTCCATCTGGCGCATTTCGCGGCGCAGCACCTCGTCCTTGGTGCCGATATTGCCTTCGAAAATGATCCGGCGGATGTACACGCGCTTGCCCGGGTCGACGTAGTAGTTGATGTCGACGGTCAGGTTGTCGCGGTCAATCTGCGGGATCGGGTTGACGTTGGCGAAGGCGTAACCGATGTTCGACAGCAGCGAGGTGATGTTCTCCACGCTCTGTTCCATGTTCTTGCGCGAAAACACCGCGCCTTCCTGCGTGACGATCAGCCGCCGCAGCGTGGCCTCGTCCACCACCAGGTCGCCGGTGACCTGGATCTCATTGATGTGGAACAGCTCGCCCTCGGTGACATTCGCGGTGATGTAGATATTGCGCTTGTCGGGGCTGATGGAGACCTGCGTGGACTCCACGTTGGCGTCGATGTAACCGCGGTCCTGGTAGTAGGAACGAATCTTCTCCAGGTCGCCGGAGAGCTTCTCGCGCGTGTAATCGTCGGCCTTGGACCAGAACTTCCAGAACGGGTCGATGCCGGACTCGAACTCGGTCTGGATCTCCTCGTCGGTAAACAGCGTATTACCGGTGACGTTGATATGGCGGATCTTGGCGGTCTTGCCCTCGTCCACGACGATGGCGATGCGAATTCGGTTGCGGTCCAGGTTGGTGGTGCGGGTGTCCACGCTGACCGCGTAACGGCCCTGGCTGTAGTACTGCGCGACCAGTTCCTGCTGGATGCGGTCGAGCGCCTGCGGGTCGAACACTTCGCCCTCGGCCAGGCCGATATCGGCCAGCACCCGGCGCAGGTCTTCTTCCTTGATCGCCTTGTTGCCTTCCAGCGAAATCGCGGCGATGGATGGCCGCTCCTTGATGCGGATGACCAGGATGTCACCGTCGCGCAGGAACTCGATGGAGTCGAAGAAACCCGTCTGGTAGAGCTCACGAATGGCCCCCTGCGAGGCGGACGTCGTCAGGGTATCCCCCGCGTCCAGCGGCAGGTAATTGAACACCGTTCCTTCCGACACGCGCTGAAGACCTTCGACGCGGATATCGGAAATGGTGAAGGGGTCGAGGGCGAGGGCCGGGCCGGACAACAGCAGGCCCAGTATGATCGCCAGGATTGTTCTCATTCGTAGATCCAAAGGGGCAGGCGGGAAACGTGCGGGATTCAGGGCCTGTTCAGGCTACCTGAATAGCCGCTGCCGCAGTCATTTTTTCGTTTAGCAAGGCGGAGCGAGCGTAGTGTAGCATCGCTACATGAGCGAGTGACAACGCCGCGAAACGGAAAAATGACTGCGGCCCGGAGGGTAGTGGCTAAACCAGCGCCACTCGGCGTTGCTCGTCGTTCATTTGGAGTTACCAAACTTCACTCCTCGCGCCTTGATTAGCGCTGGTTTAGCCACTACAGCGGCCATTCAGGTAGCCTGAACAGGCCCTAGCCAACCAGCCGTAAAATGTCGTTAACGATGCCCAGGCTGATCAGGCCAAACAGCGCCACCAGGCCCACGTACTGGCCTGCGATCTGCGCCTGATCTGAAACCGGGCTCCCTTTGACCCATTCTATCAGGTAATACAGCAGGTGGCCCCCGTCGAGCACCGGGATGGGCAACAGGTTGAGGATTCCCAGGCTCAGGCTGATCAGGCCCAGGAAAAACAGGAAGTTGGATAGGCCGGCATTGGCCGAGGAATTTGCGAACTGGGCAATGCCGATGGGGCCGGAGACATTTCGCACCGACGCAGTGCCGGTGATCATGCGTCCCAGCAGCCCCAGCGTCGCGGTGCTCAGGCGCCAGGTTTCCGCGACCGCCGCGCCGAAGCCCTCGACCGGGCCATGGCGCATCAGCAGGTAGGCGCGCTCCATTTTTGCGCGCGTGGCCTCGTCGGGGCCTTCGTTGACGATGCCGATGACCGGGCGGGAACCGAACAGGCCTTCGCGCTGGGTGGCCGGCGTGATTTCGAACTGGCGTTCGGTGCCGTAACGATCGACGGTCATCGTGATCGGCCCACCGCCTTTGGCCTGCGCCTGGATGTGGTACGGCACCCAGTTCCAGTTCTCGATCGTCTCGTCACCGATGGCCGTGATCCGGTCGCCGGGCCTCAGCCCCGCGGTCTCGGCCGGGCCACCTTCCGTGACCTCGCCGATGACGGCCGGAATGACCGGCCGCCACGGAGCGATGCCCACGGCTTCCAGCGTGCGTTCTTCCTCGTAATCATCGCCGATGCCGGACAGGTCCAGCGTGACTTCGCGTCGGTCACCATCGACACTTTCCAGTTCCACCTGCACTTCATCGCGGTCCAGCGCGCGGGTCACCAGGCCCAGGATGGCGTGCGACCAGCTGCGGGTGCGGTCGCCGTCCAGGGCGATGATCTCGTCCTCGGGCCGGATGCCGGCTTCGGCGGCGATACCGGTGACTTCGCCGACGATGGGACGCGATTCGGGAATACCCACACCGAACATGACCCAGAACGCGAATACGGCAAACACCAGGTTGAAGACCGGGCCGGCGGCGACAATGGCGATGCGCTGCCCGACGGGCTTGCGGTTGAAGGCCTGGTCGAGTTCATCCGCGGGGACTTCACCCTCGCGTTCGTCCAGCATCTTCACGTAGCCACCCAGTGGAATCGCGGCCACCTGCCACTCGGTGCCGTCGCGCGCGGTGCGTTTCCACAGCGCCTTGCCGAAGCCGACGGAGAACCGCAGCACCTTCACGCCACAGCGGCGCGCGACCCAGTAGTGGCCGAATTCGTGGAAGGTGACCAGCAGGCCCAGGGCGACGATCAGCCACCAGATGGAACCCAGGACTTCAAGCATGTCGTTTCAACCTCATTAAAGCTGTTCACGCGCCAGGGCGCGGGCCTCGGCGTCCGCCGCCAGCACGTCGTCCAGCGTGTCGGCCGGACCCGGTGCGGCCGCGGTCAGTGTCGATTCGATGACTGCGGGAATGCGGGTAAACCCGATCTCGCCGTCCAGGAATGCTTGGACAGCGATTTCGTTTGCCGCGTTCAATACCGCCGGTGCGCGGCCGCCGGCGCGCAGCGCATCGAAGGCCAGCCGCAGGCAGGGAAAACGATGGGTGTCCGGCGCCTGGAAATCAAGGCGGCCGGCACGGGCCAGGTCCAGTCGCTCGACGCCGGCCTCGATGCGGTCCGGCCAGGCCAGCGCGTGGGCGATGGGCGTGCGCATGTCGGGCATGCCCAGCTGCGCCAGTACCGAGCCGTCGCGGTAGGCCACCAGCGAATGGATGATGCTTTGCGGATGCACGACCACCTCGATCATCTCGGCCGGCGCACCGAACAGGCCGTTGGCCTCGATGACCTCCAGGCCCTTGTTCATCAGCGTGGCGGAATCCACCGAGATCTTGCGGCCCATGTCCCAGTTGGGGTGGGCGCAGGCCTGTTCCGGCGTGACGCCGGCAAGCGTGTCCGGGTCGGCGTCCAGGAACGGGCCGCCCGAGGCGGTCAGCAGCAGGCGGTCGACGCCGGATTCGCGCAGACCACGCGACTGGAAGTCGGCCGGCAGGCTCTGGAACAGGGCGTTATGTTCGGAATCAACCGGCACGATCACCGCGCCGCTCGCGCGCCGTTCGCGGTCGAACAGGTCGCCGGCGATGACCATGGACTCCTTGTTGGCCAGGGCCACGCGTTTGCCACTCATGACTGCGCGCAACGTCGGGCGCAGGCCCGCGGCGCCGACGATTGCGGCCATGACAATTTCAGCGTCGTCCAGCGTGGCCACATCTTCAAGCGCGGAAGGGCCGGCAAGTGCTTCCGCCCGCGCGCCATTCGCCCGGAGCGCATCTTTTAGCGTACTCAAACGGGATTCGTCGGCAATGACCGCGTAAGCTGCGTCGTGCGCGGCGCAGAGTCTGGCCAGGCCTTCGGCGTCGCTGTGGGCCGTCAGCGCCAGCACGCTGAAACGGTCCGGGTGCCGCGCCACGACATCCAGCGTGCTGCGCCCCACCGAGCCGGTGGCGCCCAGTATGACCAGGCCGGCCGGCGCGGTCACAGGCCCGCCAGCAGTTTTCCGAGCACGAAGAACGGCGCGCCGGCCAGCAGGCTGTCAAGCCGGTCAAGTACGCCGCCGTGCCCGGGGAAGATCCGGCCGGTGTCCTTGATGCCGACGGTGCGCTTGTGCAGGCTGATAAACAAATCGCCCCCCACCGACGCCAGCGCCGTGACGATGGCCAGTAACGTGATTTGCAGTGGCGCTGTCGGCAGGGCGGGGATCAGCCACGCAGCCGTGGGCGCGATGATCGCGGCGAGCACCAGGCCGCCGTACAGCCCCGCCCGTGTCTTGCCCGGGCTGATCTTCGGCGCCAGTTTAGCGCCGCCCACCGCGCGTCCGGTGAAATAGGCGCCGACGTCGGCGGCCCAGATGGTCAGCAGCAACAGCAGCAGCCACCATTCCCCGTTCGAGGGTTCGCCCGGCGCGGCGTCACCCACGCGCAGCCAGGTCAGCGACATCCAGCCCAGCGTCATCACGCCGAAGGCGTTCAGGAACCCGCGAATCCGCCAGGCCGTATCCACTTTGCGCTCGGGTTGCCAGCTCCACAGCTGCATGAACATGACTCCCCAGGCCAGGCAGGCCAGGGCGAACACGGGAACCGGGTCGCGGGTCCAGTTCTGCCAGTCAAGGAAGAGCCAGGCCAGGACCCCGGCCTCCAGCGCCAGCAGCAGCCACGTGCCCGGACCGGTACCGAGGCCGGCCAGTCGGCGGAATTCCCAGCAGCCGACCATGACCAGGATGGCGGCCACCGCCGCGAATGCGAGGCTCGACATGCCAAACAGCAGGTAGATCGCCGCCGGCAGCAGCACCAGCGCGGTGAGAATGCGGATCTTAAGCATGGGCGCGGTCGCGAACCTGCTTGCCGGTCATGCCGTAACGGCGTTCCCGGCGCCGGTAGGCCTCGACGGCCCGGTCCAGTTCGTCGCCGTCAAAATCCGGCCACAGCACATCGCTGAAATAGAACTCGGTGTAGGCCGACTGCCACAGCAGGAAATTGCTGATGCGCATTTCGCCGCCGGTGCGGATAAACAGGTCGGGATCTGGCGTGTCGGGCAGTGCGAGTCCGGCCGAGAAGCGGCCTTCATCGATATCCGCCGGGTCGAGTTCGCCGGCGCGAACCTGCTCGGCCAGCGTACGCGCGGCGTTGACAATGTCCCAGCGCCCGCCGTAGTTGGCGGCCACGTTCAGCTGTGAGCGGGTGTTGCCGGCGGTCAGCTCCTGCGCCGCGAGAATGCGGTCCTGCAGTTCCGGCTTGAAGCCCGACAGGTCGCCGATAAACCGTACCTTCACGCCGTTTTCGTGCAGGCCCTTGACCTCTTTCTCCAGCGCGCTCATGAACAGGTCCATCAGGCGCGAGACCTCGATGGCGGGCCGGTTCCAGTTCTCGGATGAGAACGCGAAAACGGTGAGGATGCGGATGCCGATCTCGGTGCCGTGGCGCGCGGTGCGGCGCAGTGCTTTCAGGCCCGCCTGGTGGCCCCAGCTGCGGGACCGCCGGCGCTGTTCGGCCCAGCGACCGTTGCCATCCATGACGATGGCAACGTGTTCGGGCATGCCCGTATCCGGCATCAGATTTCCAGCAGTTCCTGCTCTTTTTCCTCGACGATGCTGTCCACCTGGTGGATGTGGTCGTCGGTGATTTTCTGGATCTCCGTCTCCGCCCGGCGGGCGTCGTCCTCGGAGATGTCCTTGTCCTTGAGCAGTTGCTGGGCGTGGTTGTTGGCGTCGCGACGGATATTGCGGATGGCGATCTTGGCGTTCTCGCCTTCGCTGTGCACCACCTTGCCCAGGTCGCGGCGGCGCTCCTCGGTCAGCGGCGGCAGCGGAATGCGGATCACCGTGCCAGCCGTGGCCGGGTTCAGGCCCAGGTCGGACTGCATGATGGCCTTTTCAATCGTGCCCACCATGTTCTTGTCGAACGGGGTCACGGCCAGCGTGCGGGCGTCTTCGACCACGACATTGGCGGCCTGGCTGATCGGCACCTCGGTGCCGTAATACTCCACGTGAACGTGTTCCAGCAGGCTGGGGTGAGCGCGGCCGGTGCGGATCTTGGCCAGTTCGGTCCGTAACGAGTCCAGGGACTTGTTCATGCGGACCCGGGCGTCTTTTTTGATGTCTTCGAGCATGGTTTCGACTCCTGGTGTTCTGCGTGCGGCCGCCTAAATGCGGCGCGAAAGACGGGAAATTCTAGCAGTAAACCCGCCGGCAGGGCGCGCGGCGGACACTCACGGGCCGTCAGTGGACGATGGAGCCCACCGGGTGGCCGTTGACCAGCTTCTGCAGGTTGCCTTCGTCAAACACGTTGAACACGCGTATCGGCATGTCCTGGTCGCGACACAGCACGATGGCGTTGGTGTCCATCACCCGCAGCTTGCCCTCGATCACCTCGTCGTAGCTGAGCGAGTCGTAGCGGTCGGCGTCTTTTTCCACTTTCGGGTCGGCGGTATAGACGCCGTCCACCTTGGTGGCCTTGAGCAGGATATCCGCGCCGATCTCGATCGCGCGCAGCGCGGCCGCGGTGTCGGTGGTAAAGAACGGGTTGCCGGTGCCGGCGGCGCAGATGACCACACGGCCTTTCTGCAGGTGCCGCATGGCGCGGCGACGGATGTAGTCTTCACAGACGTCGTGAATGGATACCGCGGACATGACGCGGGCGTCGATGTCCACGGATTCCAGCGCGTCCTGCAGCGCCAGGGCGTTCAGGACGGTGGCCAGCATGCCCATGTGGTCGCCGGTGACCCGGTCAATGCCTGACTCGGCGAGCCCGGCACCCCGGAAGATGTTGCCGCCGCCGATGACGACGGCAACTTCGGTTCCGGCCTTGACCACGTCGGCGATCTCGCCGGCGATCCGGCTCAGGATGTCCGGGTCGATACCGTAATCTTCCTTGCCCAGCAGTGCTTCACCACTGAGCTTCAGAAGGATGCGCTTGTAAACCGGTGTGGTCACTGTTCCCCCTCGGGCCAGTGATCAGCTGCCGGCCACCTGCTGCATGACTTCCTCGGCAAAGTTTTCTTCCTTTTTCTCGATCCCTTCGCCCACGGCGAGACGGGTAAATCCTTTCACGGATGCACCCTTCTGATCAAGCAGTTTGCCAACGGTGACGTCACCATCCTTCACGAAAGGCTGGCCCACCAGGGTGATTTCGGCCAGGTGCTTGCGCAGGCGGCCTTCGACCATCTTCTCGATGATGTCGGCCGGCTTGCCGGAATCCTGTGCCTGGGCCACCAGGATTTCCTTTTCCTTGGCCAGCACTTCGGCGGGCACGTCGTCGACGTTGGCGAACGCCGGGTTCAGCGCGGCCACGTGCATGGCGATGTCTTTCGCCAGCTCTTCGTCACCGCCGTCAACCGCGACCAGCACGCCGATGCGACCGCCGTGGACGTAGCTGCCCACGCCGCCGGCATTTTCCATGCGCTCGATACGACGCACCTGAATGTTTTCACCGATCTTGGAGACCAGCGCCTGGCGGCGTGATTCCAGTGATTCACCGTCGACTTCGCGGGCCATCAGCGCGGCCACGTCGGTGTCGCCCTGTGCCAGCGCCTCGGCGGCGACCAGTTCGGCGAAGCCCAGGAAGTTGTCGTCCTTGGCCACGAAATCGGTCTCGCAGTTGACCTCGACCAGCACCGCGTTGGCACCGTCTTCAGCGATCACGATCTTGCCCTCGGCGGCCACGCGGCCAGCCTTCTTGTCGGCCTTGGCCAGGCCGGACTTGCGCAGGTTTTCGACTGCGGCTTCCAGGTCGCCGTTGGTTTCCACCAGCGCCTTCTTGCATTCCATCATCCCCGCGCCGGTACGCTCGCGGAGTTCTTTCACCATTGAGGCGGTCACTGCCATGGTTCTATACCTCTTCAATTCAATGTCTGGGCCCGCCACCCATGCGGCGGGCCGGGTTCAATCAGGACTTGTCGGCTTCGCCGTCTTCGGCCTTGTCGTCAGACTTGGCTTCAGCCTTGTCGTCGTCCGCTTTCTTGGCGGCGGCCTTCTTGGCCACCTTCTTCGCGGTCTTCTTGGCGGCTTTCTTTTTGGCGGTCTTCGGCGCAGCTTTCTCTTCCGCAGCCTCGGCCTTCTCAGCCTTGTCCTCGGCTTTCGCCTCGGCCTTCTCTTCAGCCTTGTCTTCGGCCTTCGCGTCAGCCTTCGGCTCGGCGGCCTTCTCGGCCGGGGCGTCTTCCGCCTTGTCCGCGGCCTTGCTGGCGACCTTCTTACGGGTGGCCTTCTTCGCGGTCTTCTTGGCGGCGGCCTTCTTCGCCGGCTTCTTGTCGCGCTTGATCGGGTTGCCGTGCTCGTCCAGCTCGACGAACTCGTCGCCGCGGGTGTCTTCCGGCACCGGCGCGGAGGCGCGGCCTTCCAGCACGGCGTCGGCCATCAGCTGGGTGTACAGGCGGATTGAGCGGATCGCGTCGTCGTTACCCGGAATGACGTAGTCAATGCCGTTCGGCGAGCAGTTGGTGTCGACCACGGCGATGACCGGGATGCCCAGTTTCTTGGCTTCCTTGATCGCGATGTCTTCATGGTCGACGTCGACCACGAACATGGCGTCCGGCAGGCCCTTCATGTCCTTGATGCCGCCCAGGCTGCGGTCCAGCTTTTCCTTCTCGCGCATCAGGTCCAGCACTTCGCGCTTGCCCAGGTGACCCAGGCCGCCGTCTTCCTCGGCCTGCTCCAGGTGCTTCAGGCGCTTGATGGACTGCTTGATGGTGCGGAAATTGGTCAGCATGCCGCCCAGCCACCGGTGCGAGACGTAAGGCATGCCACAACGCTCGGCTTCTTCGCGGATGGCCGCGCTGGCCGCACGCTTGGTGCCGACGAAGATGATGTTGCCGCGACGGGCCGCCAGCGAGCTGGTGAAGTTCAGCGCGTCAATCAGCAGCGGCAGCGACTTCTCCAGGTTGATGATGTGGATCTTGCCGCGCGCGCCGAAAATGTACGGCGCCATCTGGGGGTTCCAGTAACGGGTCTGGTGTCCGAAGTGCACGCCAGCTTCGAGCATCTGGCGCATGGTGATATCTGCCATGATCTTTGTACCTTGCATATAGGGACAGCGCACCGGCCCACTGGCTTCGGTGTCTTGTATCCCGGGTTCATCCTCCACTTGCCCTGTCCGGAGACCCGTTGTTTTGCCGGGCACCCATCCGGACCGTTGCGGTCAAGTGTGCGTATTTGATGCGAAGCGAGTCGCACCTGATTTTTTCTCCGACCACGCAAGGCGGTTCGGAGAGCCGGCGAATTTTACAGCACCGGTTAATGCGGAGCAAGCGCTTCGGTAAGCAGTAAGCAGTAAGCAGTAAGCAGTAAGCAGTAAGCAGTGATGCGGTGAGGCCGGAGGGCGGGTAGTGCCTTCACGGGGTCTCGCCGGCCATGGATGGCCGGCGACGAAGCGCCCAGGGATGGCTTGAGCGTCCCCGTGCAGGTGCTACCCACCCTCCGGCCGGGTCGGAGGCTGCGGTTACTCCGGTTTCTGCAGGTCCTCGATCATCGCCTTCAGGAAGCGCGCCGCCTCACCGCCAGTCACCGCGCGGTGATCGAACGTCAGCGAGAGCGGGATGATCTTGTGCGCTTCGACGCCGCCCAGCACGGGCACGACTTCGTGGCGGGACTTGCCGGCGGCGACAATGCACACGCACGGCGGATTGATGATGGGCGTGGCATAGCGACCAGCGAAGACGCCGAAGTTGGACAACATGATCGTGTAGTCCTTCAGGTCTTCGGGCGGAATCGCGCGGTTCTTGACGTTGTCCTTGAGCCGGTTCAGCGACTCGCGGACTTCGCCGGCAGTGGACGAGTGGATGTTGCGCAGCGCGGCGGCGAACAGGCCGTCCGGGGTGTCGACGGCCATGCCGACGTCCATGCCCTTGTGGATCATGCGCATCCCCTGATCGCCGTCGTACCAGGCGTTCAGGCCGGGTTCAGCCTGGGCGCCGGCCCACAGGCTGCGGAGCAGGCGCACCGAGGTGTCCTGGCCCCATGCCCAGTGGTGGATGTCGGCGTCGTCCATCAGCGTGGTGGCGACCACCTGCGCGTGGGACTCTGACATCACCCGCGCCATGGTGCGGCGCGTGCCGCGAATGGGTTCCCATTCGCCGGTGGCTTCGGGGCGCGGGGCGGGTGGGGTGGCCGGGCGCTGCGAAGGTGGTGACGGGGGACGGGTGACGGGTGACGGGCGTGCCGCGGGCTGGGGATTTTTCGCGGCTTCCTCGATGTCTTTGCGGGTGACGACGCCGTCCTTGCCGGTGGGCGTGACGGTGGCCAGGTCGACTTTCAGCTTGCGGGCCAGTGCGCGGACAGCGGGTGTGACCTTGATGCCGCCGACGTCGGAGAAGGCGTCGGTGACGACCGCGTCGGAGGATTCCATGGCGCCGACGACGGTGCCGGAATCGGCACGGGACGCTTCATCGCTTTCGTCTTCTGCGGCTTTTGTGGTCTCGCCCTTGTCTTCGACCGTGGACGGCTCGTCGACGGGCTCTGCGGGCGTTTCGGCGGCGGTTTCGTCGTCACCGTCAACGATAAAACTCACCAGCGGGGCGCCGGTGTCGATGACGTCACCCGCAGCGCCGTGCAGCTTGCCAATCCTGCCCGTGAGCGGGGAGGGGACTTCCACGACCGCCTTGGCGGTTTCCATGTTGACCATGGGCTGGTCGGTCTTGACGTCGTCGCCCTCGGCGACCAGCCACTCGACGATCTCGGCGTCGGGCAGGCCTTCGCCCAGGTCGGGCAGGTTGAAGACTTTCATGAAACCTCCAGGACTTCGTCGACGGCGTTCAGGATACGCTGGACGCTCGGCATGTATTTCATTTCCATCTTGTACAGCGGCATGACGGAATCGTAACCGGTTACGCGCTTGACGGGGGCGTAGAGGTGGTAGAGCCCGGCGTCGGCCAGGCCGGCAGCGATCTCGGCGCCGACACCGCACATGCGCACGGCCTCGTGGACGATGACACAGCGGCCGGTTTTCTCCACCGACTCGATGATGGTGTCCATGTCCAGCGGGCTGATGGTGGCCACGTCAATGACCTCGGCGCTGATGCCTTTCTCGGCCAGCTTTTCGGCCGCCTCCAGCGTTTCCTTGACCATCGCGCCCCAGGTGACCAGGGTCAGGTCGGTGCCGTCGCGCAGCACGTAGCACACGTCCAGCGGCAGGTCTTCGCCGTTGTCTTCGACCTCTTCCTTGTTCAGGCGGTAGATGCGCTTGGGCTCCAGGAACACCACCGGATCGGGGTCGCGGATGGCCGCCAGCAGCAGGCCGTACGCGCGTGACGGCGACGACGGGATTACCACTCGGATGCCCGGCATGTGCGCAAAGATTGCCTCGGTGCTCTCGGAATGATGCTCCGGCGCGTGGATGCCGCCGCCAAACGGCGCGCGCAACACCATCGGGCAGCTGAGCCGGCCGCGGGTGCGGTGACGCATGCGACCGGCGTGGCACATCATGTGATCGACCATCGGCAGGATGAAGCCCATGAACTGGGCCTCGGCCACCGGCTTCATGCCCTGCGTGGCCATGCCGACGGACAGACCGGCGATCATGGTCTCTGCCAGCGGCGTGTCGATCACGCGTTCGTCACCGAAGCGCTGGGCCAGGCCGGCGGTGGCGCGGAACACGCCGCCATTGATGCCGACGTCCTCGCCCAGCACCACCACGGATTCATCGTGCTCCAGCTCCCAGGCCAGGGCCATGGTTACGGCTTCGACCATCGCGACGCGGGCCATCAGGAGAGCTCCTCCAGCGCCTTTTCGCGCTGCGCCGCCAGGTCGTGCGGCAATTCGTCGTACATGTAGTCGAACATCGATTCAAGCGGCGGTTTGCCGGCGGCCAGGTATTCCTCGACGGCCTCGTCGACGGCGGCCGTGGCCTCGTCCTGCAGCGCCTGCTCGCGCGCGTCGTCCCACTCACCCTGTTCGGTGAGATAGGCCTTCAGGCGCACCAGCGGCTCGCGCTTCCAGGCGTCGTCCACTTCCTCGCTGGGGCGATAACGCGTGGCGTCGTCGGCGGTGGTGTGGTCGGACAGGCGGTAGGTGATCATCTCGATGACCGTGGCGCCGCCGCCGTCTCGCGCCTGCGCGATGGCTTCGTCCATGGCCCAGCGCGCGGCGATCACGTCGTTGCCGTCCACCTGGATGGAGGGCAGGCCGGCGGCCACGCCTTTCTGCGCCAGGGTCTTGGCGGTGTTCTGCTTGCTGCGCGGCACCGAGATCGCCCACTGGTTGTTGCAGATGATGAACACCACCGGAAGCTTGTAGGCGCTGGCGGCGTTCATGGCCTCCAGGAAGTCGCCCTTGGAAGAGCCGCCGTCGCCGACCACGGTCACCGCGACGCGCTTTTCGCCGCGCAGCTTGTAGGCCAGCGCGGCGCCGGCCGCGTGCAGGCACTGCGTGGCGATGGGCACGCACCAGGCGAAATCATGTTTCGGGCCGGAAAAGTTGTTGCCGCGCTCGTCGCCGCCCCAGTACAGCAGCACCTCGGACATCTTCACGCCGCGGCAGAACTGCGCGCCGTACTCGCGGTACATGGGCGCGAAGCAGTCTTCCTCGCGCATGGCGCTGCCGATGGCCATGTGCACGGCCTCGTGGCCCAGGCAGCTGGCGTAGGTGCCGAGCTTGCCGGTGCGCTGCAGCGCGACCGCCTTCTTGTCGAAGACGCGGGTTTTCACCATCAGTGCGTACAGGCGGCGGAGTTCTTCGAAATCGGTGGCAAGCGCGGGGGCGTCGTCGCCCATCAGGCGACCGTCGGGGGATAAATGCTGGTAGTAATCGATCTTGAACGAAGCGATGGTCGCCGGCATGTAAGGCTTCCTTTTTTTAACCGTTCGGACGACGCCGTGGAGCCGCGACGCCGGAAAAGTCCGCTATTATACGTCCTCTTTTCCCCGCAGAACCAAGCCGTGAATCGCCAACATCCCCGCGAGGAGGGCCGGCCATGACCGAACTCCCGAAAAATCAACGTGATCTGGAAGAGGGCATCGAAACCGACCTGGGCGAGCGACTGACCTACGACGCCTACCTGGGCCTCGATCGCCTGCTGAACGCGCAGTCGCCGCTGAGCGACCCGCCGCACCACGACGAGATGCTGTTCATCATCCAGCACCAGGTGACCGAGCTCTGGCTGAAGCTGATCATCCACGAGCTGAAGGCCGCCATCCGCCACCTGGCCGAGGACGATCCGTGGCCGGTGAGCAAGGTCCTGTCGCGCTTCAAGCAGATCCAGCGGCAGATGTTCGAGCAGTGGGCCGTGCTGGAAACCCTCACGCCCAGCGAGTACGCCCAGTTTCGCGGCGTGCTGAATTCCGCCAGCGGCTTCCAGTCGCTGCAGTACCGCATGGTCGAGTTCCTGATGGGCAACAAGAACGCCGCCATGCTGAAGGTCTTCGCCCACAACCCGGCACAGCAGGCTGAATTGCGAGAGGTGCTGGAATCGCCGTCGATCTACGACGAATTCCTGCGGTTTCTTTCACGTCGCGGCCACGCCGTGCCGCCGCACCACGTCGACCGCGACTGGTCCGAGCCGCACGAGCGCGACCCGGAACTGGTGCCGATCTTCAAGTCGATCTACGAAGAGCCGGACAATCGCTGGGTCGAGTACGAGCTGTGCGAAAAGCTGGTCGACATGGAGCAGAGCTTCCAGCTGTGGCGGTTCCGGCACATGAAGACGGTGGAGCGGATTATCGGCTTCAAGACCGGTACGGGTGGGTCATCCGGCGTCGACTTCCTGAAGAAAGCGCTGGATTTGACGTTCTTCCCGGAACTGCTGGATGTGCGGACGGAAATCGGGGTTTAGGGGGTTCGCAGACTGGGGCATTCGTCGAGAACGCTGATGCCGAGTTCCCGGGCCGCTGACGCCTGCCTGATGTCGAACGTCGCGAAGGCAAAGTATCCGGGTTGGGCGACGACTTCCCAGGCGCGTCGGGCCGCGGCCAGGTGAACGCTGTCGTATCCGCGCAGGCCAAAACGATCCGCAAGCTGGCCGGCTTGCCGCACCAGGCCCTCATCGATGCCCATGCGCTCAAACGCCGCCCAGTCACGATCGAAACTGGTCACCAGGTTTTCGAGGTCCCCCTCACTGATGCGCTGCATTCGACCGGCCCACGCAAACGCGGCCCGCATCTCAACGTAAGTCAGGATATGGGCAAGGCAGATATCCGCCCCGGAAATGACCTGTCTGATCCGGTCTGACCCGGACTCTTCCAGGTAAAGCTTCAGCAGGGCGGATGTATCGAAACAGACGATCACTCGCCACGAACCCAGTCCAGCAACGCCTCGGTGGTGCCATCAGGCACGTCAATGGGCTTTTTCGGACCCAGTGGTTTGCGGCCGTTTCCGGGATCAATCCAGGGCTGCGCGTTCAGCCGTTCAATGGCTTCTGCTGCCGAGTCACGGATCTCATTTGGCGGACCCAGTAGTCTTCCGACCGGTCGACCGTGAGAAGTGACGATGAATTCTTCGCCCTGACCCGCGCGGCGAAGGTATTCAGAAAGTCGGCTTTTCAACTCGCGGACAGAGACTTGCATCGAATGGCCCGGTTATATGTGACTACAAACATAAATGCAGGCACATTTAAGCCGGATTGCAATGCATGCCGACTGCCACATTGCCTGCGATTCGCTAATCGAAGCAGTCGTTCTCGAGCCAATGAGCCAGTTCGGCCATCCATTCCGGTCTGGGGTCGACGTGTTTACCAGGCGCCGTGTGCAAGGTCAGGTCCCCGGTTTTTGCCGCTTCCATCGCCGCGGCTACGGGTTGGTAGTGCAGTTTGAACGCGTTGACCTCGTCATCTTCAGCGCCAAACATCAGCACTTTGCGGCCCTGGAATGAAGGGGCCAGGCGTACGAGGTCGAAGCGGTCCGCATTGTCCATGATCGATGACATCAGCTGGCCAGCGCCGTCTTTGAACTGGATCGCCCCGCTGGATTCGACCTGTTGAAGCCGCCCGGCCCAGGCCGTGCGTACGGGATCAGAAGCTTTCCACACGTTACCCCAGGTGCCGAGGTTGGCAACGACCTGGGCCGCTACGCACTCCACGCTGGGCTCATCTGCGGCTACCGATAACGCCGCCCAGGCCCCGAAGCTGATGCCCCACAACGCGATATTATCCGTGTCGATACGGTATTTTTCGGCGACTTCGGGTAAGCGGATAAAGGCCAGTGTCGCGGCGGCATCAGCGATGACGTTGTCAGCACTCATTTCACCTTCCTGGCTCCATGTGCCGCGATAGGGCACGAACACCATGTTGTAGCCGGGCGCAGTGACGCGCTGTGCGAAACCAGGGGTTTCGGGCCAGCCCTGGAAGCCATTGAAGAGGATGACGGTTGGATGCGGGCCGGCGCCCGCCGCGATATCGATGGATCCGCGCAGGGTGTCGCCATCGACCGTGAACTCGATCGGCGCCCTGACGCTCTTGTCCAACGCATCCTGGGTAGTGAGTGAATCGGATGCGGCGGGTGCGCTGACAGCAAGTGTCGCGACAATGACCGCTAACCGGCCCCAACCGGGGCGAGCGGTGGCTGGCTGTATATCAGCTGCCTGGTTCATCACAACGACTCCCTGTGTATTGTTGTTTTCGGATAATGACTGAATCGCAAAAACCGGGCCGATGGGGCCAACGAATGTGCATCACTCGCCATTCAGGCGCTCCGCTGCAGACTGCAGCTTTTTCACCAGGCGGTCGAATTCCGCCTGCTCCGCCGACGTCAGCGAAGCCAGTAGTTCCCGTTCATAGGCCAGCGCGCGCGGCATCACGTCGCGGAACAGCTCCTGCCCCGGGCCTTCAGACAGTACCAGCGGTACCCGGCGACGGTCGCTGCCGTGCTCGCCGCGCACCACCAGGTTACGCAGTTCCAGGCGGTTCACCGCGCGGCTGACGGCGACTTTGTCCATGGCGCCGCGCTCGGTGATCTCGGTGGCGGTCAGGCCGGGGAAGCGGCCCAGGATGGCCACCACCCGCCACTCCGTCACACTCAGGTCATAGACCTTCCGGTAGGCGCTGGAGATGCCGCCGCTGATGGTGTTGGACAGCAGTGACAGGCGGTAGGGCATGAAGTCCTCGAGCGCGAATTCGTCGGCGAAGGAGGACGGTTCTGGTGCGGTTTTGTCGTTCACGGGCACGGGTCGCCTTGCAATTAGTTACAACTGAAACTAGTATACCAGTACGCGGCGCGCGACCACGCGCGCACCACCGAATTCTATCCCGGCAGCGGCCCCCGCTGTCGACCGGAGGACACAATGACCGAGCAACGTGACAATCCACTGGGTGTGGAGGGTTTCGAATTCATCGAATTCGCCGCGCCTGAACCGCAGCTGCTGCATGACCTGTTCAAGATGATGGGCTTCGCGCCGGTCGCGCGTCATCGCAACCGTGCCATCACCCTGTACCGCCAGGGCGGCATCAATTTCCTGGTCAACGAGCAGCCGGACAGTTTCGCCACCCGCTTCGCTACGGAGCACGGCCCGTGCTGCACCGGTTTCGCCCTGCGCGTGACCGATGCCGCACACGCCTATTCCTCGGTGCTCACCAAGGGCGCTGAATCGATGAGTGACATCCCGGGCGCCGCCCTGGAAGGCCCGCGTATTCGCGGTATCGGCGGTTCCATGCTGTACCTGGTCGATCGCCAGGACGGCAGCCCGCTGGCGAAGGAGTACGAGCTGATCGAGGGTGCCGACCCGGACCACAAGGGGTTTGGCCTGACCTTTATCGACCACCTGACCCACAACGTGTTCTTCGGCAACATGGACGAGTGGGCGGATTTCTACAGCCGCCTGTTCGGTTTCTACGAGGTCCGCTATTTCGATATCAAGGGCCAGCAGACCGGCCTGAAGTCGCGTGCCATGACCGCGCCGAACGGCAATATCAGCATCCCGATCAACGAAAGCGAAGACCCGAAGAGCCAGATCAACGAGTACCTGGACCTGTACAAGGGCGAGGGCGTGCAGCACATCGCGCTGTTCACCGAGGACATCTACGAGACCGTGGAGGCCCTGCGTGAGAAGGGCGTCGAGTTCCTGGACACGCCGGATACGTACTACGAGATTATCGACCGCCGTGTGCCGGACCACGATGAAGACGTGGCGCGCATGAAGCGCAACCGCATCCTCATCGACGCCGACCAGCAGGACAGTTCCAAGCAGCTGCTGCAGATCTTCACCCAGACCAACGTCGGGCCGATCTTTTTCGAGATCATCCAGCGCAAGGGCAACCAGGGTTTCGGCGAGGGCAACTTCACGGCCCTGTTCGAGTCCATCGAGCTGGACCAGCAGCGCCGGGGCGTGCTGTAAGCTTCGATTAGCGCTTAAGGAGTCGGCAGGCGATGGGCAAGAAGTGGATCACCACCCCGCGCAGCGAGGGCACGGCCTCGAGGCAGGCGCACGCCGACCTGCCCGAGGGCACGTTTGAGCGCGAGCTGGGCAAGGAGGGCTTTTTCGGGCCCGCCACCCACATGCACCATCGTCACGCGCCCACCGGCTGGGTCAATTTCGAGGGTGCGCTTAAGCCGCGCGCCTTCGATACCACGAAGCTGGGCCAGTTCGGCGATTCGCCCTGGTCCGCGCGCGCCTTGCTGTCGAACACGCACTGCCGCATCCGTATCTGGGAAGCGCGGCAGTCGATGGATCACCTGGTCCGCAATGGTGACGGCGATGAGTTGCTGTTCATCCACGCTGGCGCCGGCGAACTGTTCTGCGATTACGGGCGGATGTCTTTCAGCGAGGGTGATTACCTCATCCTGCCGCGTGGCACGATGTGGCGGCTGGAAGTCAGCGAGCCCGTGCGGGTGCTGATGATCGAGGCCACAAACGCGAGCTACATGCTGCCGGACCGCGGCCTGCTGGGCCCCAACGCCATCTTCGACACGGCTGCGCTGGGCGTGCCGGAAATCGACGAGGCCTTCCTGGACCAGCAGGACGAGAACGAGTGGGAAGTGCGTATCAAGCGTCGCGAGGCGTTCAGCCGCATCACCTATCCGTTCAACCCGCTGGACGCGGTCGGCTGGCACGGCGACCTGGCGCCGGTGCGCCTGAACTGGCGCGATATCCGGCCGCTGATGAGCCATCGCTACCACCTGCCGCCTTCGGCGCACACCACCTTTGTCGCCAACCGCTTCGTCATCTGCACCTTCGTGCCGAGGCCGTTCGAGACCGACCCGGGCGCGCTGAAAGTGCCGTTCTTCCACAACAACGATGACTTCGACGAAGTGATCTTCTATCACGCGGGTGACTTTTTCAGCCGCGATAATATTCATCCGGGAATGATGTCGCTGCATCCCTGCGGCTTTACCCACGGCCCGCACCCGAAGGCGCTGAAGAATGCCTTCGAGCAGAAGGCCGCGGGCACCGAGGAAGTGGCGGTGATGATCGACACCCGCGACGCGCTGGACGTGGACGAAGGCGCGGGCTCGGTGGAGTGGGGCGGTTACGTCGACTCCTGGAAACCCAAAGCTTAGGAACGTATTCATGAAACTCGGATCGCTCAAGCACGGCCGCGATGGCCGTCTCGTCGTCGTCAGCCGCGACCTGTCACGCTGCGTGGAGGCCACCGGCATCGCGCCCAGCCTGCTGGTCGCGCTGGAAGACTGGGCCCGCTGCGAGCCGCTGCTTCGCGCGCTGGCGGAAGACCTGGAGGAAGGTCGCGCCGAAGGCGCGATGGACTTCAACCCGGCCAATGCCGCGGCGCCGCTGCCGCGGACCTGGGAGTTCCTGGACGGTAGCGCCTACCTGCCGCACGTCGAGCGCGTGCGCGCCGCGCGCGGCGCCAAGGTGCCGGAGTCGTTCTACGACGATCCGCTGATGTACCAGGCCACCGCGTCCGGCTTTCTCGGCCCGCGTGACCCGGTGCCGGTGGCGAGCGAGACCTATGGCATCGACTTCGAATCCGAGGTGATCGTGGTGACCGGCGATGTGCCGATGGCGGCGACGCCGGAGGAAGCCGCCGGCGCGATCCGCCTGGTCGGCCTGGTCAACGACGTCAGCCTGCGCAACCTGATCCCGGCCGAGCTGGCCAAGGGTTTCGGCTTCCTGCAGTCCAAGCCGCGCTCGGCGCTGTCGCCCGTGTTCGTCACGCCCGACGAGCTGGGTGAATACTGGCGCGACACGGTGCTGCACCGGCCGCTGCACTCGACGCTGAACGGCGAGGCCTTCGGCACCCCGGACGCGGGCACCGACATGCAATTCAACTTCGCGCAGCTGGTGGCGCACGCGGCCAAGACCCGCCCGCTGGCGGCCGGCACCATCGTCGGCTCCGGCACCATCGCCAACCAGGACACCGGCCTGGGCGCCTCCTGCCTGGCCGAGAAGCGGATGCTGGAGATCATCGCGGACGGCAAACCCACCACGCCGTTCATGCAATTCGGCGACCGCATCCATATCGAGATGCTGGACGACGACGGCAACAGCATTTTCGGCGCCATCGAGCAGGTCATCGAAAAGTATGAGCACTGAGCGGCCGCGGTTGCACGGCTACTGGCGCAGCACCGCCGCCTACCGCATCCGCATCGCGCTCAACCTGAAGAAAGTCAGCTATGAACACATGCCGGTGGACCTGGTGCGTGACGGCGGCGTGCAGCACACCGCGGCCTATCGTGCGCTGAACCCGGCCGAGCTGGTGCCGGCGCTGGAAATCGACGGCCAGGTCATCACCCAGTCCATGGCGATCTGCGAGTACCTCGAGGAAACCCGCCCGGAACCACCGTTATTGCCGCACCACGCTTCCGAACGCGCCCTGGCGCGCACGATCGCGCTGGACGTGGCCTGCGAGATCCATCCGCTGAATAACCTGCGCGTGCAGCAGTACCTGAAAGGGCGGCTGGATGTGAGCGACACGGCGGCCGTCGAGTGGATGCATCACTGGATGGCGGCGGGCTTCGGCGCCATCGAGGCGCGGCTCGAGGCCCACGGCCGTGGCGGCGACACCTGCCTGGGAGGCGAGCCGGGCATCGCCGATATTTTCCTGGTCGGGCAGGCCTACAATGCCGACCGGTTCGGGTTTTCGCTGGCGCCGTACCCCCGGGTCCAGCGGGTGGTGAAGGCCTGTCGCGAGCTGCCCGCGTTCGCCGAAGCGGCACCGGAAGCCCAGCCGGACGCGCGCCCGGCCGCCTGAGACGGTTCACCCACGCCGCCGCATCGTTCATAATCCCGGGAGTGAACGCACTCGGCAGACCAATGGCCCGACTACTTGTCCTGATTCCCATCGCCTTGCTCGGCGCCTGCGCGGCCCAGCCGCCCGGCCCGGAAATATTCGACTCCGCCGAACGCGCCATCGCGGCCGCGGAAAAGGCCGGCGCCGAAGAGTTATCGCCCGTCGAGCTGCGATTTGCCCGCGAACGGCTGAACCTGGCCCGCACCGCGGTCGAGAATCGCAAGTACGATGCCGCGCTGTTCGCCATCGAGCAATCCGAGATCAACTCCGAGCTGGCCATCGAACAGTCCCGCACCGCGCAAGAGCGTCGGAGGGTCAACGAGTTGCGACGCTCCAACGAGGCACTGCGCGAGGAGTTGACCGGCATCTACGGGAGTGACTTCGAATGAGCCGCCGTCACCCGGCCCGCCATTACCTGGTGATCCCTGCGCTGGTCGCAGCGGTCCTGCTGTCGGCCTGCCAGTCCGCTCCGAAGAAGGACCTGGCCCTGGAGCGCGTCCGTAATCAGCTGCAGCAGCTGGAATCCGACGAAGCGCTGACCGGCCTGGCGCCGTTGGCGGTGGGCGAAGCCGAACGCGCCCTGCGCGCTGCCGAGCAGGCCACGGGTGATGTCGAACGCCAGCACCTGGTCTACATGGCCGAGCGCCGCATCCAGGTGGCCCGCGCCATGGCCCAGCGTGAGCAGTTCCAGGCCGAGTACGAGGCCCTCGACGCCGCCCGCGGCGAGATGTTGCTGCGCGCCAGCCAGATGGAAACCGAACGCGCCCGCGAGGAAGCCGAACAGGCCCGCCTGATGTTCGCGGCGACAGCCGAAGACGCCGAGCGCCTGCGCCAGCAGAACGCGGCCGTGCGGGAACAGGAAGCGGAAACCGCCCGTCGCGCCCGCGAGGCCCGCGAAGAAGCGGCCCAGGCCCGCCGCCTGGCCGAATCACGCGCCTCCGAGGCCGAACTGGCCCGACGCGAGGCGGACCTGGCCCTGGAACAGATGGGCACGCTCAAGCGCCAGCTGGAGAACCTGCAGCTGCGCGAGACCGAGAGCGGCGTGGTCGTCACCCTGGGCGACGTGCTGTTCGAGACCAACGAAACGGTGCTGAAAGACAGCGCCATGACCAGCCTGGTCGAGGTGGTCGACCTGCTGCAGACCGAACCCGAAAAGGCCATTCGCATCGAAGGCCACACCGACAGCACCGGCAGCGCGCAGGCGAACCTGAATGTGTCGCAACGTCGCGCCGATGCGGTCCGTGACGCGCTCGTCGAACTCGGCGTTGACGCCGGCCGCATGAACGCGATCGGCATGGGCGAGGATTACCCCCTCGATACCAACGAGACGGCAGAGGGACGAGCGAAGAATCGGCGGGTTGATGTGATTCTGCTGGATGGCTGAGTAGCAGTAAGCAGTAAGCAGTAAGCTGGATTTTCGCCGAGGCGAATCAGCAAGTGCTCTTTCTCCTCACTGCTTACTGCTTACTGCTCACCAGGCACCGCTTGTCAGGCTATCGCAATTGCGATACCGTGTTATTCGTAATCATGGATTGCACACACTTCAATACCGGAGTTCGTGAATGAGGCCAGCAGCGCTCACTGCTGCTCAACGGCCGGACACGGATTCCGCATTTCTTAATACAACCCATCTTTATTCGACACACCCGCGGTGCGTGCGCCGGGTGACGCTTGCGCGTGCGCGCCCATCTGCCAGATGGAGAATGCCAATGTTCGAACACCGTCAGTCTGAAATGCAGAGAATGCTCAAGGAAAACGAGGACTTCCGCCGGCTCTACAACCATCACCAGTCGCTTGAAAAGCGCGTGACGGCCGCGGAACTGGGTTCAGCGCCCATGGAAGACTTGGCACTTAACCAGTTAAAGAAAGAAAAACTGCACTGCAAGGACCGGCTCGACCGGATGCTGCAGTCGCAGGCAGCCTGAGGGGGGAAGCCACGGGAGAACGGCCGGGGAAACCCGGCCGTTTTTCTTTGCGCGGGCGGTATAATGCGGCCCACTTCACGCCTTGCGGGTGACTCCGTCATGAATGTTCACGACAGCGTCCTGGACCTGATCGGCGACACGCCTATCGTCCGCGTCAACCAGTTCGACACCGGTCCTTGCGACCTCTATATCAAGCTTGAATCACAGAACCCCGGCGGTTCAATCAAGGACCGTATCGGTCTGAAAATGATTGAAGACGCCGAGCGCGAGGGCCGCCTGAAGCCCGGCGCCACGCTGGTGGAAGGCACGGCCGGCAATACCGGCCTGGGCCTGGCCCTGGTGGCCGCGCAGAAGGGGTACCGGCTGATCCTGGTCATCCCCGATAAAATGAGCCGCGAAAAGATCTCCAACCTGCGCGCCATGGGCGCCGAGGTCGTGCTGACGCGCTCGGATGTCGCCAAGGGCCACCCGGCCTATTACCAGGACCTGGCGAAGAAGATGTCCGAGGACATCGACGGCGCCTTCTTTATCAACCAGTTCGGCAACCCGTCGAACCCGGCCGCCCACGAAGACGTCACCGGCCCCGAGATCTGGCGGCAGATGGACGGCAAACTGGACGCCATCGTCCTGGGTGTCGGCTCCAGTGGCACGGCGACGGGCCTGTCGCGGTATTTCGCGCGCGAAGCGCCGGACGTCGAGCTGGTGCTGGCCGACCCGGTCGGCTCCATCCTGGCCGAGTACATCAACGAGGGGCGCCTGAACGAGAAGAGCGGCAGCTGGCTGGTGGAGGGCATCGGCGAGGATTTCCTGCCGACGATCAGCGATTTCAGTCGCATCTCCCGCGCCTACGCGATTTCCGACAGGGAAAGCATGGAAACCGGCCGCGAGCTGCTGCGGCGCGAAGGCATCCTGGCGGGCTCGTCCACCGGCACGCTGATGGCCGCGGCGCTGCGTTATTGCCGCGAGCAGACCGAGCACAAGACCGTGCTGACCTTCGCCTGTGACACCGGCAACCGCTATCTCTCCAAGCTCTATAGCGATTTCTGGATGCGCGACCAGGGTTTCGGCAAGCGCGAGACCCATGGTGACCTGCGCGACCTGGTGGCGCGACCGTTCGCCAGCCACGACACGGTCACCGTGGGCCCCGACGAGCCGCTGGCCAACGCCTACCAGCGCATGAAGCTCTACGACGTATCGCAGCTGCCGGTCATGAAGGACGATGAAATCGTCGGCATCATCGACGAGTCGGACCTGCTGATGGCGGTGCTCGGTGACGACTTCGGCCAGCCGGTGCGCGAGGCCATGGTGACCGACCTGAAGTTTGTCGACGTGAAAGACGAGGTCGGCTTCCTGTTGCCGATTTTTGCGCAGGACTACGTGGCCATCGTCAAGGACGGCGATAAATTCGTCGGCCTGATCACTCGCGTCGACCTGCTGCACCACCTGCGCCGGAAGGCTGACGCCTGATGGACGACAAGCGCAAACGAGGGATCGGCACCCGCGCCATCCACGCCGGCCAGTCGCCGGACCCGTCCACCGGTGCTGTAATGACGCCGATCTACGCGACGTCGACCTATGCCCAGCGCAGCCCCGGTGACCACCAGGGCTGGGAGTATTCACGCTCGCACAACCCCACGCGCAAGGCCTACGAGGACTGCGTGGCCGACCTGGAAGGCGGCGCCCGTGGCCTGGCGTTCGCATCCGGCATGGCGGCGACTTCCACGGTGCTGGAGCTGCTGGACAGCGGCGACCACGTGGTGGCCATGGATGACCTGTATGGCGGCACCTTCCGCGTCTTCCGCGGTGTGCGCGAGCGTAGCGCCGGGCTGTCGTTCACCTTTGCACCCATCGAGGACCCGGTTTCACTGTGGGACGCGATTCGCCCCGAAACGAAGCTGGTCTGGGTGGAAACGCCCACCAACCCGATGCTGAAGCTGGTGGACATCAAGCGGGTGGCGGATATCGCACATGAAAACGGCGCCCTGCTGGTGGTCGACAACACTTTTGCGACACCGGTGCTGCAGCGCCCGCTGGAACTGGGCGCGGATATCGTCGTCCACTCGGCCACCAAGTACCTGAACGGCCATTCCGACATGGTCGGCGGCCTGGCGATCACCGCCGATGCCGACCTGGGCGACCGGCTGTGGTACCTGCAGAACGCGACCGGCGCCATCCAGGGCCCGTTCGACAGCTTCCTGGCCCTGCGCGGCCTGAAAACCCTGCACCTGCGCATGGCCGCGCACTGCGCCAACGCGAAGGCCATCGCGGAAAAGCTGGCCGATGATGACCGGGTCGAACGCGTGATCTACCCGTCGCTGCCCGGCCATGCCAACGGCCAACTGGTCGGATCGCAGATGGGCGGGCAGGGTGGCGGTATCGTCAGCCTGGTGCCGAAGGGCGGCCCGGACGCCGCGCGTCGGTTCATGGAGAACGTGCGCCTGTTCACGCTGGCGGAATCACTGGGTGGCGTCGAGAGCCTGGTCAATCACCCGGCCGTGATGACCCACGCCTCGGTGCCGCGCGAGCACCGCGAGGCGCTGGGCGTGACCGACGACCTAGTGCGCCTGTCCGTGGGCGTCGAGGACCTGGACGACCTGCTCGCTGACCTGGACCAGGCACTGGCGGCCGCAATCGCATAAAGAGGGAGAAAGTCATGCAGCGAGTTTCCCAATGGATTGGTGTTTGGGTTGCGGCGATGGCCGTACCGTTCATGGCGACCGCGTCCGATGCGCCCGTCGACACGTTCCTGGCCGCGTTGGAGCCCTATTGCGGCAAGGCCTTCGCGGGTGAGGTCCTGGTCGACGAACCGGCGACCGGCGACAACGCCTTCACCACCCAGCCGCTGGTGATGCACGTGGCCGAATGCGGCGAGGACGAGATTCGAATTCCGTTCCACGTGGGCGATGACCACAGTCGCACCTGGGTCCTGACCCGCGTCCCCGGAGGCCTGCGTCTGAAACACGACCACCGGCACGAAGACGGCAGCGAAGACGCCGTGACGATGTACGGCGGCACGACCGCCGCTGCGGGCACGGCGAACCGGCAGGAATTTCCGGTCGATGATGAATCCATCGCCATGTTCAGGCGAGAGGGCCTGGATGCTTCTGTCACCAATACCTGGGCGATGGAAATCGGCCCGGGTGACCGTTTCCTGTACGAGCTCTCGCGCCCGGGCGGGCGCCTGTTCCAGGTGGAATTCGACCTGGCGACACCCGTCGCGACCCCGCCGCCGCCGTGGGGCAGCGAAACCATTGTTATCGACGGGTTGCAGTGGACCAGGGCCACCAATGGCGAGAACATCAAGTGGCCCGAGGCGCTGGAATATTGCGACCAGCTGGACCTGGCCGGTTACGAAGACTGGCGTTCACCCACGCTGGCGGAGCTGGCGTCGCTGCATGAACCCGATGCGGCAGGCGGCGAGTCCATTCGCAGTCCGTTCGTCATCGGCGACTGTTGCGTCTGGAGCGGCGAATCACTGGTCGACCGCCCCGCCGAGGACGGCGACGAAACCGCCGGCGGCCCCGAGCGTTATCACTGGGGTTTCATGTATGACGGTGGGCTGGAGTACTACGCCGTCCACGTCTTCGATGACGGCAGGGCGCTGTGCGTCCGCGACCCGGGCGCTCACCAGTAGCCGATCATCCGGCCACAGGTGACCACCGCCAGCCAGGTCAGTAATGATGCGGCACCGCACACGCGTAATATTGCGGGGTCAGCCGGCGCCGGGGTATCGCCGGCGGTCACACGCCGCCAGGCGGGAAGGCGCGAGATCACCAGGACATTGACCAGGCCCAGGCCGATCAGCGGAAACTTGGCGTAGATGAACGGGTTGCCGTGGTACTCGGTGGTATTGAAGGACAGCATCATGACCCCGCTGATCGCGGCCACTACGAAGCCGCCGGCGGCCAGGGGAACGGTCGGGCGGAGCAGGCTGGTGGCCGGAATCGACCGCCACACGCCGAGCAGGCGAAGGTCCAGCACCAGCACGGCGCCAAACAGCGTGGCGACGCCCAGGATATGGGCCAGGTTCAACAGCCCGTAAGTCCAGATGCCCAGGCCGCGAAGGTATTCCGCCAGCGCAGAGCCCTCCAGCCAGGCCATCCACTCGTACAGGAGACTGTCCAGGAGGACTTACTCGGGCGGGTAGACGTCGAACACCTGGTCTTCCCAGACCACGCGCCGGATCTTGGCTTCGAACACTGCCGGATCTTCGTTACGTGAACCGTAGACGGTGACCGTGGCGCCCACCGGAATGACATCCTCGGTCAGTCCGGCGCGGTGGGTGCGGGGCCCGGGCGCCAGCGTGATGTCCCAGAGCTGGTCGTCGGCGTCGCGAATCTGCATGGTGCCGTGCGCGCCGGACAGCTTGACGCCGGTCACCACGGTGCCGGTCACCTCGACGTCGCCGGCGGTGTTGCCGGACCAGCCGTGGTGGGCGGCAACGGGCATAACAAACAGCATGAATGTGAAGGCCGCTAAAAGCGTCAACAGCGGCTGGGGTCGTTTCAGTGACATGTCGGTGCTCCCGTTCAGAGATGCACCGATCATATCAGGTCAGGCGCCCGTCACCTGTACGTGATCGAGCAGGCCTTCGAGCTCCAGCGCCAGGCGCTGTCGCTGGTAGGCCAGCGTCCAGCGGCAACAGATCGCGGCAACACCCAGTGCCGCCAGGGTGATCGGAATCGACAGCCATCCACCCAGCCCATAGCCGAAGACCAGCGCGGTCATGCCCAGCGCCATTCCCCAGCCCCAGGCGTGCCCGTTGCGCAGTTCGCTGGTGTCCAGCGTCAGCGTCAGCAATGATGACGACGGACTGACCGGTGCGGCAACGATCTCCAGGTGACCGAACCTGGCCAGCTCGTTGCCATGGCCGCTCATGTCCAGTGACCGCTCCAGGCGGCGCAGCCAGCTCTTGTCCGGCGTCCACACCGAGTAGGTCTTGTTCTTGCGAATGGGGCGCAGCTGCTCCTGGTCGCGCAGCCGGGCCTCGACCCGTTCCTTCACCTGCTGCGGGTCGCCGTCGACGACACGCTTGACGCGCACCCAGGGCGGCCCGACCAGCTTCGACACCCACGGCAGCAGGTCGCGGGTTTTCGGGGTCAGTGCTTCGGCACGGACCTCGGCGATCGCCCGTCGCACGTGCCGGGCATCGAGCCCGACTTCGCCGGCGATGGAGACAATCTCGTCCTCGGACAGGTTTCGCCCGCTGGATTCACCGGCCGCGTACTGCAGCGCGCTGGCCCGGGCGACGATCTGCTCCAGTTGCTCGGCGGGCAGGTCAAACGGCGTCGGGGGCGGCGCCTCGGCGCGGCGGTCGACCGATTCCAGTTTCGGTCGGGTGTTGTCATTTTGGGTCACGTGCGTGTCTCCGGGTGAATGGACCAGTCACCAGGATGATGCAAAAGCCGGGCCATATCGCAAGTCACTGATATTATTGGCGACAAATGACCCATTTTCACCTGGCCCGGCCACCCGGTTGGCGAAAAGCGCGATATTATGGGCCATTCGCCAGGTCATGAACCCTGGGCCGAAAAAGGAGTTGGACACATGAAACGACTGTATCACCTGGCCATCGTGCTGCTGGCCGCCTCCGCTTCTGCATGGGCAGGGCCCGAAACCTTTTCGCCCGATGACGTCCCGCTGGTGGACCGTGCGAAACTTGAGCACTACCTGCAGGACCCGGCGACATTCACCCTGGTCGACGCCCGCACACCGGAGGAATACGCCGCCGGCCACATCGACGGCGCCATCAACGTGCCCGTACAGGACTGGGAAGCCACCCTGGACCGCTTGCCGGCGGACCGGGCCACGCCAATTGTCGTGTATTGCCGGGTGGGTCGCCGCGCCAGTGCGCTGATGGCGGCGCTGGAATCGCAGGGCTACCACACGGTTGAGGTGTTGCCGAAACGACAGATGTCATGGACCGGCGACACGCAACCGGCGATCGACCCCGACGGCGGGCTTTAAACCGGACCCGGAGGCCGGGGAATTACTCGGCCTTCTCCACCAGCGTGTCGCCCACGGCGCCGGCGTAGAACACCACGATCTCGACGGGCTCTTCATGCTCGTTGGTGCCCTGGTGCCAGGTCCCCACGGTTTCCACGATGGTGTCGCCGGCGGCCAGGTACAGTTCCTCGCCGGTCTTCGTCGTCACTTTCAGGCGGCCCTTCACCATGTAGCCGGCGTTGATCACCGGGTGCCGGTGCCAGGGCAGCACGGTGTGACCGGGAATCGTGTACTTCAGGATTGTGACCTGGGGCATGCCGTCCGGGTAGCGCGGCAGGTCGACGCCGTCCCAGCTGGTGGTGGCCTCGGCCAGTGACTCGACCGTGACACCGGGCACGTCGCGCGCGCTCGCGGAGTCGACGACGGCGCTGACCAGCAGGAGCGGAACCACCACGGATAGCCAGAACACCCGGGGCGTCATGCTCGCTTTCATCTCAACGTTTCCTTCCGGACAGTCGCCAGCCCAGCCATGCCATCGGCAGGTAGGCGCCCAGCAGGTCCAATGCGGAAAACCAGGCCGGCGAGGGCAGGACCAGGACATTGGCCAGTCCACCCATCATGAAAAACACGCCCACCAGCATGGCCACCAGGAGCCGGCGCGAGGCGGCAATCAGCGACGCCACCAGTGCACCGACCAGGGTGCCCAGTGCGTGGGCAAGAAACGGGAACAGGAAGTGTTTCGGTTCAAACAGCGGGATGGAGGCCTGCAGGCTTTCGATCGAGGATACATCCGTGCCCTCGGGAGGCGGGATAATGTGACCACTGACCACGACCAGCGCCATGTTGACGGTACCACCGACCAGGATGCCGACGATAACCGCGAGAATATTGCGCAGGATGTATCCCATAAGCGCTGACTATAACTGAACTTTACGCCTGCACGGTACTTAAACGGCCGGCGCCAGGCGGCAGTCCCGGTAGGCATCCAGGTCCGGAGCGTCGCAGTACACCAGGTCGACATAGGCGTTGCGCTCGAACCAGAAAACCTCCAGGTCCCACAGGCAAAAGGAATACTTCGCAGGGTCCTCGACCCAGCCATCGCCTTCGTGCACCGATACCGACGTGAATAACTCGTTGTCATTGCCCCACCAGGCGAGCACCAGGTAACGGTAGGTCGCGCCCTCGTGAAAGATCACAAACGCGGGCGTATTGGGCCAGTTGACGGCTTTCTGCCGCTTAACCTCCGCCAGGCGCGCCAGGTATGGGCCCTGGTCGACGGGTGCATCCAGCGCGGTGATGGTGTAGAGCTTGATGTTGTCTTCATCGCGCCAGTCCTGGCGGGACTCAATGTTGCGGGGCTTGAATACCATGGCCGGTGTGCCTCAACGCATGCCACGATGCTGGGCGCCATCGACGCTCAGGCACTCGCCGGTCACCCACTGGCTGCGGGGTGAGCACAGGAATACCGCGGCATCGGCGACTTCTTCGGGTGTGCCCAGGCGCCCGGCCGGGATCGATGACCGGACACTTTCGTAAAGCCCCGGCTCCGTATCCTTCACGTGCGCCCACAGCCCGCCCGGGAACTCGATGGAGCCGGGCGCGATGGCGTTGGCCCGGATGCCCTTGTCCGCGTGGATCACCGCGAGTTTCTTGGCGTAGGCGATCAGGGCCGCCTTCGATGCCGCGTAGGCGAAGCACGGCGACGGGTCGGATTCCAGGCCCGAGATCGACGACACCAGCAGGATCGAGCCGCCGCCGGATTCGATCATCCAGGGGATGACCGTATCGCAGGCCCGCACGGCCGCCATCACGTCGACTTCCAGGCTGGCCTCCCAGTCCTCCAGCCCCGGCCCCACGGCCAGCGCGGATGCGTTGTGGACCAGCACGTCGACATTGCCCAGCGCCGCTTTTGCATCCTGGAGAAACGGAATCAGCGACTTCGGATCGCCGATATCGCAGGTCGCGGCATGGGTTTCCGCCCCGAGTGCCCTGATTTCGCGTTCCGTTTCGCGAAGCGCTTCCTCGCCGCGCGCACAGATCGACAGTTTCGCGCCTTCCGCGGCCAGTCCCAGCGCGATCGAGCGACCGATCCCGCGGCTGCCACCCAGGACGATGCAGTGCTTGTTCTTCAGTTGGAGATCCATGTATTTCCTACCTGTTCGCCGCCTCGGGTGCGCTGATCGCCTTGCTGTAAAAACCGGATGGGTCGAAGCAGCACACCCGGCGCTTGCCGGATGCCAGCATATCGCAGGCGTCTCGAATGCGCTTGGCGCGGGTCGCGGCCTGTTTCGCCGTCGTGATCCAGTGAATCCAGTCCAGACGCGCGATGTTCGTGGTCGCCTCCCAGGTGGCCCGTGCCTCCGGGTGCGTGGCCAGTGCTTTGCGCAGGTCGACAGGTACCTCAGGGTCCGGCTCTTCGTCTACGGGTGCGATTTCAACGGTGACTTCGTCACCGGCTTCTGCGCCTGCCGCCGAGCGCAGGGATTCGTCGATCTTAAGCCAGTGACTTTTCTGGCCGTCGGGTTCGAGCGTCGCCTGGAAGGGCTGACCGTTGAAAGTGCCTTCGACCGTGGTGCGACCGCGGCGTGGCAGAGGCTCGCTGGCGGATTTCGGCAGGACGACGAACGTCCAGACCTCGCCATCGCCCAGGTGCGCAGGGCGCTGCAGCCGCGCCTGGAACGTCGATGTGTTTGCGGCGCTCATGTGCCGGGCTCGAGCCGTTCGAGGCGGCCTTTCCGGCGGACCAGGTTCTTGTAGTCCCACTGGATGTCGCGGGCCTTTCCCAAACAGCACCGCAGGTCGTTGGTGTCGATATCCGTGACATCGTTGTAAAACACCGAGGCGTCCTTGAACTTTTTGCCGCGCACGTCGAGCCCGGGCGCTTCAAAATCCGCGCCGCTCCAGAACATCAGCCGGATTCCGGGCTTCTGCTTGCTGTAACCGACGATGGGGTTGCCGCCCAGGAACCAGACCGGGTGGGCATGCCAGATTCGGTTTTCGGCGCCGACAAGGTGTTCATCGATCTCTTGGGCCAGCAGCTCGCAGATCGCCTGGTCTTCCGGGTCAAGTTGCTGGTTGTAGTTTGAAGTTTCCGCGTGCATCGCGATTCTCCCGGTGAACGTTCCTGTGCTGAATCATAGAACACGCGTCGGGGGTTGCTCTCCCTTTGCCGTCGAGAATGCATCGTGATACGTCACGATACCGGCCGGAAATGCACCGCTGAAACTCATCGCCTGGAAAAACTCGGCCGGCACCCCCGGCAACACCAGGCCCGGTTCGCACTGGAACCCGAAGCGCTGGTAGTACGCCGGGTCGCCCAGCAGTACGCAACCGGCCGCGCCCATCGATTTCAGTTCCGCCAGGGCCTGCGTGACCAGGGCGCGGCCGATTCCGTTGCGCTGGTGATCCGGGTGCACGGACACCGGGCCCAGGCCGAACCAGCCGGTGGCGCCACTGGATACCTGGACAGGCGAAATGGCGATATGCCCGATGATCTCGCCGTCGATTTCCGCCACCCGGGAGATGGTCAGCGCGCCCGCCGCCCGAAGCGCGTCGATGATGTCCTGCTCGGTGCCGGACCGGTGCGCCGCGGTCTGGAAGGTCAGGCGAGTAAGCCGTTGTATGCCTGGCGCATCGCCTTTTCGCTCGGGTCGGATCTCTAAAGTCATGGCTGAACCTTGCGTGGCGCTGGGCAGGGCCACACCAGGCCGAGGCGTACCGCCACCAGCACCAGCCATTCGGAGACCACGAGTGCGGTAAACAGCCCGACCGGGTGGCCGGGTATACCGATCACCAGCAGGTAGAGGAGGTAGGCAAGCGCCAGTCCGTTTGAGGCCAGCGCCAGGTGCAGGGCCAGGGTCGTACCGTTCCACAGCGGATTGAAGATCGCGAGGTTGGTCAGGCCCGTAACGGCGAGCACGGCAAAAGGCAGCAGTAGCGCCAGTCGGTTCGCAGTGGAATCGGCCCCGCTACCGAAAACGGCATCGGTGACGGCCTGCAGGTGCCCCCAGGCGCCGAGCAGCAGGAAAATGCCCAGCAGGGCCGCGCCGGCCGAAGCCAGGCGGGGGAGCCAGTTGATGGTGGGCGTGCTCAACGGGTCAGTAGCCAATGTCGCCCTGGCCGGCGCGCGCCAGCCCGGACTCGTAGGCGAATACCACGGCCTGCGCGCGGTCCCGCAGGCCCAGTTTCGACAGGATGCTGGAGACGTGGGTCTTGACGGTGGCCGCGCCGATGGTCAGCTCACTCGCGATTTCCGGGTTGTTCATGCCGCCGGCGATCGCGACCAGCACCTCCCGCTCCCGCTCGGTCAGGCGGGCCAGCCGTTCGCCCAGCCCGGCGGCCACGGCCGGTGTTTCGGCGAAACGCTCGACCAGGCGCCGGGTAATGTCCGGCGACAGCAGGGCACCGCCCTCGGCGACGATCCTGACGGCCTTGACCAGGTCTTCGGGCGGGATGTCCTTGAGCACGAACGCGCTGGCACCGGCGCGAAGTGCCTTGTAGACATATTCGTCCGGATCGAACGTGGTCAGGATGATGACACGCGGCAGTGACGTCGCGCCCGGCCTGGTCGGGTCCAGGATGCGTGCCGTCGCTTCCAGCCCGTCGAGCCCGGGCATGCGGATATCCATCAGGATGACATCGGGGCGCAGCCGGTGGGCGGCATCTACGGCCTCGAGGCCGTTGGCCGATTCGCCGATCACCTCGATATCGGCTTCGTGGTCCAGGACCATGGCGAAGCCGCGTCGGACCAGCGCCTGGTCATCGACGACGAGCACACGCAGGCTCACGGTAATTCCTCGGTCACTGGCAACACCGCGTGGACTTCGAACCCGCCACTTTCGAGCGGTCCGGCGACCAGCATGCCGCCGAGCTTGTCGACGCGTTCGCGCATGCCCACGAGTCCGTGACCGGGGCGGGTGGCCGGCGCGGTTTCCGTCTGTTCGGGCGGGTCGCCATGACCGGTGTCCCTCACCTTGATGTCGACCTGGTGATCGCTACGCTCCACGCTCACCGTGGCCGTGGCTTCGGCCCCGGCGTGTTTGATCACGTTGGTCAGGGCCTCCTGGACGATGCGATAGATGGCGAGATCCAGTCGCGCGGGCAGCCCGGCCAGGTTGCCGGATATTTCCAGGTTGACCGTAGGGCCCGCTTCCCGGACCTGGGCGACAAGCCGCTGCAGGTCCGCGGTGCCGGGTTGAGGCAGCAGGTCGTCGCCGTCGGTTGTGGGGCGCAGTACGCCCAGCAGGTGGCGCATTTCCGCCATCGCCTGGCGACCCGCCTTCTGCACCGCGGTCATGGCCTCGGCGGCGGCGTTGGGGTCTGATTTCGCGACCGTTTGCGCCGCGCCGGCCTGCACCGTCATCAGGCTAAGCTGGTGGGCGACCACATCGTGGAGCTCCCGGGCGATACGGGTACGTTCTTCGGCCACCGCGCGTTCGGCACCCGCGGTTTTCTCACGTTCCAGCGCGGCCGCGCGTTCTTCCAGCACGCGCAGGTATTCACCGCGGAAGCGCACCCGCCGACCGATGTACCACAGCAACAGCACCAGGCCGGCCGCGATGACGCTGCCTACGCTGGGTGTACCCAGCACCAGCAGGTCGGTCGCCACCCAGGCCAGGGCGGCCAGCATGCCAAACAGGCTCTGGCGATCATCAATGGCGTATCGCCCCAGCGCGTAAAGCGAAAACACCAGCGCGAACACCCCGTCCGTCATCGAGCCCAGGTGGGTCAGCACGGAGGCCGCCAGCACGACGGCATGAACAGTGACCGGGTGGCTGCGGCGCCAGAGCAATGCAAAGTTGCCGACGAAGGCACAGGCGAACGTGGCCACGTCGGCCAGGGTCTCGATCCGGATGCCACCGTCCTCACCACCCCTGGACCACAACAACAGCGTCAGCGCGAAGGACAGCGCGGCGATCACCAGGTCGGCCCCGTTCGGCCAGCGTTGGAACGGGCCGCGCAGGGGTCGCCAGACCTGGTCGAGGTTGACGGAGGCGTTCATCGTCACAGGTTAGTCCAGCGCGATGGACGCTGTCATCCGCCAAAAGGCGGAGGGCGAAATCAGCCCGATGGCCGATGTGCGGGCACCCGGTGGATTGCAGTATGTGCACCGTCATCCAACGCGGAGAACCCCGATGAGCGAACTGGCACTGGCATCCGGGATGCCCGGCACCGGCCTGGCGAAGAAGGCGGTCACCATCACGACCCGGACATGGTTCGTGGCCGCCGCACTGGGCCACTGGATCTTCCTGGCCTATATCCTGGCGGTGTTCTTCCCGCCCATCGCGACCCAGGGGCTCGATGGATTGCGCGGCTTGCACCTGCCAGCGGGCTTCCGTGAAGGGGAGTTCCTGGGCAACCTGGCCGCGGCCAGCCACGTGCTGCTGGCCGCGATCATCATCGGCGGCGGACCGCTGCAACTGGTGCCGGCCATTCGCACCCGGTTCCCGGCGTTTCACCGCTGGCTGGGGCGCAGCTACCTCGTGGCGGCCGTGCTCAGCGCCGTTGCAGGGCTGTACATGGTCTGGACCCGCGGCACGGTGGGCGGGCTGGCCGGCCACCTGGGCATCTCGCTGGACGGCGTGCTGATCCTGGTCTTCGCCGTACTGGCCCTGCGCGACGCGATGGCCCGGCGAATCCGCCAGCACCGCCGCTGGGCGCTGCGCCTGTTCATGGTGGCCAGCGCGGTCTGGTTCTTTCGCGTCGGGCTCATGGGGTGGGTGATGCTGACCGGTGGTGTAGGCGTCGAGTTTAAAACATTCACCGGACCATTCCTGACGTTCCTGGGCTTCGCCCAGTACCTGCTGCCGCTGGCCATGCTGGAGTGGTATTTCCGCTGCCAGGCCCGGCCGTCAGGGGCGGGTCAATGGTTGTACGTGGTCACGTTGGCTTGCCTGACGGGCTACATGTGCGTTGGCATTTTTGCCGCGGCAATGGGGTTGTGGCTGCCGCGTCTCTGATCCGATCAGGCAGCGACTTCCACGTACTCAACGGCACTGCTGGGGGCGGGTACCTGGCAACCCTCGCGCTTCAGGCCTTCAAGGTGAAACTCAATGGCCGACCTGATTTCCCGTTCGGTCTCTTCCATGGTGTTTCCCGTGGCGACACAGCCTGGCAGGTCCGGCACGTAGGCCGAGAAGTTGGATTCGGCTTTTTCGATGACAACCGCGTACTTCATGATGAGACCCTATTTCCATCCAGCTTGTTTGAAGATACTACTGACCGTGCCCGGTGCCAAATCGTCGCCGGGCTTTCCGGGGACAGTGACCAGCCCCTTCCTGAGCGGGTGCTTGTATTGGCGATGGCTTCCTTTCGTTCGAACCAGGACCCACCCTTCGCCTTTCAGCCGTTTTATGACCGCTCTGACCTTCATGACCAATGTGTAACAGCATGGTCAGTTGTGGTCTGTCGGACGCTATTGATTTTTATGTAGGTGGTTTGCTGATTGAGTTTAAGGG
Organism: uncultured Oceanospirillales bacterium; assembly: GCA_913055655.1. GTDB lineage: Bacteria > Pseudomonadota > Gammaproteobacteria > Xanthomonadales > SZUA-36 > Marinihelvus. The sequence goes on from CAJXKA010000001.1 coordinate 67,306, forward strand.
GTCAGAGTGAACGCCGGTATCCACCGTGGTGCCCACCAGAGTGCGATGCAGTTCATGACGACCACGACCCAGAAGGTGAACTGGAACGATGGTTTGCGGGATTTGTGTCGAAACACTTGCTGCGCGAGCAGGGCGCCCGGCCACCCGCCGGCCAGTGCCAGGCCCTGCAGTGTGGACTCGGGCGTTCGCTGTGCGCCACGCTTTGCGGCCCACTTGTCCAGGCCGTAAAGCACGAAAGTGAGCGCGCTTACACCAACGTAGGCCCAAAACAACCAGTACGCGTATCCGCGCTGGTGTACCAGCCACCACACCATGGCGAATGTGCCAAGCGCGATGAAAGAAAGGACGACGCGCTTTGACAGAAACGTTTCGGATACGGCAGCCGCGCCGGTTCGTTTGACGCCGACCGCGCGCAATTTTCCGTCCGGTGACGAGCCCACTTTAAATCGCACAGCTTCACCGACTGAAGGCCTGCGGCCGCGCGTAAAATCGCTGATGTGGAAAAATACCTGATCGCCGCCCGGTGTCGGTTCGATAAAGCCGAAACCGCGATCATCATTCCACTTAACAATACGGCCCTGCATTAGCCTTCCTGAACCCATCGGCGCCATGCCGCCATCTTCAGCTCCAGGCTTCCGGGACGCACGCAGGCCCGCAACACGTCCCAGACCGCGACCCCGGCGAGGATCAGCGCATCGACCCGTTCAGGGTAGGGCGCCATTGCGCGGGTGGGCGTAGTACTGCCCGGCCTGCCAGGCGCTCTAGATGCCAATGGTGACGTGGATGGCCTGGTCGCGCACCTCGAACCCTTTCAGCAGCATCTTAGCCGCCGCCGTCTTGATGTTCGTCGCTTCAAGCTGGTAAACCGGCCTTTCTTCGAGCAACTGGTTGATCGCCTGGGAGCCGACCTGTGCGACCCTGTCCTGCAGGTCGTCGGGGACTCCGGGGATTTCCATGCGGTCAATCACGGTCTCGTCCAGGAAAAAGGCGTGCGTTTGTTCATCGTAGCGCAGCCCCGCGGAGACAGTTGCGCCACCGCCAAGTTTTCCGGGCCCTTCCTTCTGGCGCAGCTTCAGGCTGACATCCATGCCGACCTGAATGCGGTCGGTCGCTTCAATGAGCGTCACCTGGGGGTTGGAAAATTCCAGGCTGAAGACGCGTCGATAGTCTTTGCTCGCCGGAAAGTTCTCCGCCAGGGCGGAATCAATCGTCGCCTGGGGGATGACGATGTCAAAGCGTTTGCCCTTGAGGAAGATAAACGCGCCGACGAGTACGACGACGATGACGATTGCGACTATCGAAAGTGCCTTTTTCATGATCTGTGTCCCTTCTTTTCCGCCTTCGCCACGTAATGCGGATAGACGCTGGCGAAGCTCATCGAGTAGATGCGGTGCTTTGCCATGGTCCAGCCGGCCTCCGGTTACTCGGCAGCTGTATCACCCAGCATGAACTCGCGGATGGCGAAGAACGGCGGCGAGCCGGCGCCCACCAGGCGTTCGTTGAAGTCCTTGTAGTTGAACGCGGGGCCCAGCTTCTCCTTGTACTCGGCCAGGATCTGCTCGATGGCGTACTGGCCGGCGAAATAGCTGGTCAGCTGCACCGAGCTGACCTTGGCGCGGGTCAGTTTGCCGGCGGCTTCGGCCTGTTCCTGGAAACCTTTTTCGACCATCAACGCCAGTGCTTCCTCTTCAGGCCAGTCAGTGCGCTGCAACTTGATGTCGATGATGGCGTTCATCACCGAGCGCAGCTGCATCTTGTCGTCGACCATCAGCTGGATGTCATGGCCCCACGGCTCGTCCGGGTAGACGGTGTAGCCCTGCTCGATCATCTGGCTGGTGATGAACGAGGCCCAGCCCTCCACCATGGCGCCGTTCCAGAACACCTTCGGGATGGTGCGCTCGGCGCGGTTGGAGTATTCCAGCTGGACGAAATGGCCCGGCACGCCCTCGTGGATGTAGACCACGGCCAGGGCGGGGCGGTTGTATTCCTTCAGGAAGTCCTCGGCGCCGGCCAGCAGCGGCAGGTCCCAGAACCACACCGATTCCAGTTCCGGTTCGAACGGCGGCGCGGTGGAGATCATGGCCACGGCCACGCCGGACAGGTGCGGCGGGATGTCCTCGATGCGCAGCTTGGACGCCGGCGGCAGGTCCATCAGGCGCTCTTCCTCGACGAAACCGATGATGCTGTCGGCGAGCGCGTAGCTGTCCTCGATCAGCGTGTCGACGGTGGAACGATCCTCGGACAGCTTGGTGAAAATGTTGCGCACCACCTGCTGGTCCTCGGTGTCGGCGGCGGGCTGGACGGTGCCGGCAGCCAGCTCGTCCGCCAGGTAGTCATCGTGGATTTTGCGGCCAACGGAAACCAGCTCGGCGCTGCGCGCTTCCATCCATTTCTCGGCCGCGGCCAGCAGTTCGTCCGGGTCCAGCGGGTAGTCCAGCTGAAGCGCGTACTTGCGGTCGTACAGGTCCTTGCCCAGTCGCCACTCACCGTTCTCGCGCGGCGCCACGGTGGTCTCGAACCAGCCGGCAAAGGCCTTGATGGCGTCGACAGCGGCCTGGCAATCGGCCTTGATGGCGGCACGGGTGTCATCATCCAGCCGGGAGGACGCCAGCAGCTCGGGCAAGGTCTTGTCGAACAGCGTGCCCTCTCGGGTCATGCCCTGGAGGTTGGATAGCGCGATGGCCTTTTCCATCTCCGGCGGCTGCACGGTGTCCGGGGCCAGCGTGGCCTGTGCGCCTTCAAGGTAGGCCGGCGTGGCTTTGCAGCGCTCGCCGAAGCTCACCAGGCGGTCGTCCAGAGGCGCGTAGTCACGCAGCACCAGGCCGGAAAACGCCGAACCCAGGCTGCCGGTCCATGACAGCGGGTTCTCGTAGCTCTTCAGCTCTTCGGACAGCATCCGGTCCAGCGCAACGCGCTTGGTGAGGATACGCAGGTCAATCTGGTCGGGCCGGGACAGGGCGTCCCTGTCGAAGGACGCCAGCTTGCGCTGCAGCAATGCACGCTTCCCTGCGAACGCTTCGCGGCTATCAGCAGTTCCGTCGGGCATTCGCCGGTCGTAGTAGTACGGGTGATCACCGCGGCCATGGACGCCGAACTGCGCGGCGCCCGTGGGGTCCTCCTCGAGCAGAAGCTCCAGGTAGAGGCGGCCGAGCCGGTCGATGCTGGTTTCGGCCTGGACGCGCGCGTCCCAATTGTCGTTGTCAGAGGCCAGCGCGGATGTGTTCAGCGCCAGGGCGAGCAGTGCAAAGCAGAGTGTGTTTTTCATCATCGAAGTATAGTCCCGTGCAGGTCAGGCTTGCGCTTATTGTTCCGCCAGCCGTTTCAACGTGTTGAGGAATCCGTCCCGGAATGTTGTTCGGCGCTGTTCGGCGAAAGTGGTGGATTCACGCGTACAACGTTTAGTGCCCGTGTCATCCCCGGTTTCGCTGTAAACCCGGCTCATGAATATCGACACCAGTGTAGCGTTTACCGGTGTCGTTCATCTTGATGGTCTTCCCTTTCCGTGTTCGGAAAAAAGCATCAATCGGCGGCGGCAAAATGCGCCATTTGGTCGGCGTGGGCTTTTTTGAACGCGGGGCGGGCCGTGGCGCGCTGGACGTAATCACGGGCCGCCGGGTGTTCGGCCAGGCCGTCGAACCGGTCCACCAGGCGCAGCACATCCGCCATGGCGATGTCGGCAATGGAGAAGTCGCCGGCCAGCCAGTCACGATCCGACAGTACCGCATCCATGCGTTGCAGCCGGGATGCCAGGAACCGGTCCATCAGTTTGCGGCCCGGCGTTTCCTCGGTGTCGCCGGTGAACTTGTACAGCGACCACGGCAGGCTCGCCATCTCCACCGAGTTCAACGCCGCGAACAGCCACTGGATGACCTCGCTGCGTCCGCGTGGGTCGTTCGGCATGAGTGCCGGGCTGCGCTCGCCCACGTAAAGCAGCATCGCGCCGCTTTCGAAGACCGTCTCGTTGCCGTCGGTCAGCCAGGGCACCTGCCCGAAGGGCTGTCGCGCAAAGTGCTCATCTCCGCGATCGCGGAAGGACACGCTCTCGACGCGGTAGGGCAGGCCGGCTTCTTCCAGCGCCCAGCGCAGTCGCAGGTCACGCACGAATCCGCGCGGCATTTCCGGCACCCAGTCGTAGGTGGTGATGACGATCTCGTTGCTCATATTCGGGAGACGCTCCTGGTACCGGGGTACCTTGTGTTCAATGTTCTGCCAGCTGTTTCGCCAAAATTCGGCGATTCTCGTGAATACGTGGCGGCAGGTCTCCGCCGAGTTCGTAAAGCAGGTCGATAATGGTGGCGAGTTCGCGTTTTGCCGGCAGGTTTCCGTCGCGCATCACGCCCGTCACCGTGGCGTCGTAGGCCTGGCGCGTGGTTTTAAGCTGCCGGAGCGCCTTCCGGCAGGCCGGGCAATGCTTTGGAAACGCATCGACCCAGAAGCCGTAGTCTTCAAACCAGGTCCTTTGCTCATGGGCCGCAAAACAATACTCGGCCTGGCAACGCGTGCACCTGAAATGGGCATCCACGTACCAATAGCGCGGGCACATGCCGTAGTTCTGGCGCTCGATGTCGGCGCGGACCGCGGTTGCCAGGTCGAGGCGAAGCGCGCCCCAGAAAAAATGCTCCGGCATGTTGGACGGGTTGCTCTGACCGAAATAATCGTCCTGGATCATGGCAGGGTGTGATTCAAAGGACCGCCGCAATTTCGGCGACCCGCGCTTTCACATGTCGTTGAATACTTTCGGCATGCATTAAAACACGGATACGATGATCACCCGTTAGGACGCCCGCCCGGCTGGTTTTGCAGATCGCGGATCAACGCTTCCATCTCACCGATCTCACGGCGCTGCGCCTCGATAATCTCGTCCGCCAGTTCCCTGACCCTGGGGTCGGAGATGTTCGCGCGCTCACTGGTCAGGATGGCGATCGAATGGTGGGGAATCATGGCTTCCATCCAGGCGATGTCCGCCACCGTCGCCTGGCTGCGAACCAGCCACAATCCGGCGGTCATCAGGCCGATGCCCCCGATGACGATGGCCACGTTCGCGGCCCTGTTCGTGTACATGCGCCGCATGAAAAACAACATCACCAGCGCCATCGAGCCCGCCATGATAAAGGTCATGAACAGGCGGGTCTGGCTGAACCAGATGTGGTCAACCTGGTAGGTGTTCAGGTACATCAGGCAAAACATCAGCACCGACGCGACCGCGATCATCAGGATGAAAGTTCTATAGGGATGCATCGTTCTCTCCTGTGGCGTCCGGGGTTAACGATTTTCTGGATTTCCTTGTAACTTCTTCAATGTCGTCGTACTCGACGACGGTATCGGGCCGGCCATCACCATCCGTATCGAGTTCTGAGTATTCGAGTTTAGTCGCACTGAAGTGCTGGATTTTTCGGGTTTTTAATCCAATGGGGTTGAACCAGGTAATGGTATTCACAACACCATCAGAGTACTCAGCGACCTGTTCCATCACCTCGTCGCCGTCAGCATCGATCAGGCTTTTCGTTGGCAATCCATCCTGATAATGCGTGGTCATTTCAAACCGGCCATCGAAGTCATTGTCATCCAGACCAAGCCGAATCTGCCCCAATCGATCATACTCGGCGACCAGGTCAATTCGGCCATCCCTGTTTCGATCAGTTTCGTATTTGGAAACCACCCCGCCCGCGTAGTGCCAACGTTCATCGTTGACCAGGTCCCCTGTGTAGTCGGTGCCGGTGGTCGTGACCGGCAACCGGTAGTGGAAATGGGTGATGGCGGCGCCAATGACGAAACCGATCACCAGTGCTACGGCCAAACGCAGTGACGTGGCGTTGTTCTGTGGTCGGGGCTTTGAGACCGGGTCAGGCAGGGGGGCTTCCCTAGCTTCCCAGTCATCAATGATTCTCCTGGCTTCAGGAAGGTCGCTTTCCGCGACCTGAACCCGGATCAGGCCCGAGGCCGGCAGGTCACCAACCCCACTTTGTAAATGTTCGCCCGCAATGAAACCCGATATCCCTTCTTGCTCAAGAAGGTTGAGAATCATGTGTGCTTCAATGGTATCTGCGGCCTGGAATACGGTTCTCATTGTTATCCAACGTTGGAATCAAGTGGCACGGGCCTTGCCAGTGTCCGGGTGCTGAACTGGCCGTGACGGATATGACCTGGCGATACGGCTACCAGGCCAATGCGAAGATCCCCATCAGGATCGCGATAACGATAGAGGCGGCAATCAACATTTGCCTGCCGAGCTGCGCGTTCCCTTCATGTTCACGCTCAAACTTTTCGATCAGCCGGGCCATGCCGGCTTAATCCAAGCCTGAACAATGAGTACATTCCGGTTCCTTCTTCGGAAACCATAAGCCACAACGGACACATTTTCTTGTCCGGCGCATCGGCGGTGGCAGAAAAATGGGTGTAATCATCTCCCCGTTCCTGTTTCAGCGTACCTTGTCGCCTGCCTTCAGAACCCACGCCCGCGGATTGTGCTCAAACCCGATCTTCGGATAGAACTCGTTCGCCGCCGGCGCGGCCAGCAGCACCAGCATACAACCCGGTCCCAACGCGGCGCGCGTTTCGCGCACCAGCTGCCGGCCAATGCCCCGGGCCTGGACCGACTTCGACATCGCCAGGTCCGCCAGGTACGCGACATAGCCAAAATCCGTCAGCGTCCTGGAAATCCCCACCAGCTCATCCCCCGCCCAGGCCGTGATGGTCAGCGACGCGTTCTCCATCATCTGCCGCATCACGTCCGGATCATCCGCCGGCCGCCGCTCCGCGAGCGTCGAGTTGCGGTACAGCGCGGTGAATTGTTCCAGGGTGAGTGGGGCGTCTTTTTTGTATTCGATGGGGTGGGTGGTCATGGGCTCAATGGAGTGTAGGTGTCGACTGAGCCGGCGCGGTGCCGTTATGCAGCCACGTGAACGTACTCAACCGAGGAAGAGGGCACCGGAACGTGCTCACCGTGTTCCTGCAGGCTTTGAACATGCAATTCGATGGCCTCGCGTATCAACTCCAGGGCTTCCTCACTGGAGCTGCCAACAGCTACGCAGCCGGGCAGGTCCGGCACTTGCGCCCCGTGGGAGTTGGGACCCTTTTCGATGATGACGGCGTACTTCATATCGGCCATATTACTTCAGTCCCGCTTTTTTGAGGATTGTGTTGAGGGTGCCCACAGGCATGTCAGTGCTTGGTTTTCCGGCCTCGTAGTTAGATGGAAGCCAGCCGCTCTACCGTATCAGGGTACCTGGCCACCAGGTGAATGAGCAGAGTGGCCTGTGCGTTTGGCCTGGCGCGGCCTTGCTCCCAGTTTTCCAGGGTTCGGGTCTTGGTACGCAGGTAGTCGGCGAATACCGGCCGGGACAGGTTTAGCCTTTGACGGAGCGCGACCAGTTGTTCTGGAGTGATTTCTGGAACAGGGTTGCGTGCAACCGTGTGGGTGCGCAGGGTCCGTTTGCCCTCGCGGTGGTCTGCGAGTGCGTCGAAGCCTTCGTTGATTTCGTCAAAAAGGTTACGTTTCGGCATCGTTTAAAACTACGCAATATGCGTATGTTAGTCAATGCATGATCGATCTCAGAAAGAGATCACGAAAGTTCTTCCCGCAACACCCACCTCAAGGTGTCTTCATCAACCGGCTGCTGGCTCAGTGCTTGCCTCAGCGTTTGGTTGATCAGCGTCTGGTAACCGGTGCCTTCTTCATCCCAGCGGGCACGGAAGGTCGAGAGGATATCGTTGTCCAGCATGATTGTGATGCGACTCTTGCCCTTAGACTCGGACTGGAGTTTCGCCAGGTGCGGAACGTCCTTGGCGCGCTTAGCCTTGAAGGAGTCGTAGTCTTTATGCGCAGGAGCGCCATTCGGCGGATGTGCGCTTATCATTCTCGCGGCGAGCCTTGTTGCTCTCGGCCTTGGCGTCGCGCTTACGTCCCCAATACGCATCCTGGCCCTTCTTTGCGCCGGAATGCTCGGTTTTCTTTGCCTGGTTTGCCACGACTCATTCCTGTTCCGGCGAATACCGCGTGTTCCCCAGTTCCTCGCGAATCACCATTCGAAGCGTCTCCTCAAGCGGCCGCGCGGGGTATTCAATGTGTTTTCGAAGCGCATCATTGATAAGCGTCTGGTAGTTGCCGCCCCCGGCCTTGAGCACCTGTTGTTTGAAGTAATCGATGATGTCGCCGTCCAGTCGGATGGTGATCCGCTGCTTGGCGGGGTCCGGTTTCAATACCGGGCCGCGTTTGCCTCCGCTGAAATCTTCACTCATGGCTTACACCCTGGTAGTACTGTTGTATCTCGCTGCGGTCCGCCCTTCGGGCGGATATCAGTCGAACGGTGTCCTGATCCTCGTAAGAAAAGACAACCAGCAGAACATTCGACCCCGAATCCTGCCCCAGTGACTTGAATCGCTGCTCATCATGAAAGACATCCTCAACGGTGAGGGCATTCATGTCTTCAAGCGCGATGACGGCATCCGCAAAGTCGACTCCATGCTTCTTCAGGTTGGAAGCAGCCTTGTACGGATCCCACGTGGCTTTCATCAAGAAATGTATGTACAAATGGTGTACATGTCAACTGGGTTGGAGTTCACGGGCAAGATGCCTGACTGTCAGAGTAGCAGGCGCACTCTGTACTTGATGCAGTACAAAGCTTTGAATTTATGTAGGAAAAACTTCCTATCGCTTAGCGTGATCGCTAACGGGGCTTTTCCGAAGAAGCCGCCCCCCTGAACGCACTCGGCGTCATCCCCGTGATCCGCGAAAACTCCCGGTTGAAGTTGGACTTACTGCTGAAGCCGGCCGCGTGCATGGCCTCGGTCACGGTGATATCCGGCCGCGAGGCGAACAGCTTCTTGGCTTACTCGATGCGGCGGCGATTCAGGTGGCGGGAAAAGCGCTCGCCGGCCTGCTGGTTGATGGCGTTGGAGAGCTGGCGGTTGGGCACCTGCAGCTTCCTCGAGGTCATGCCGCTGGAAAGGCGTGATCCGGCGGCGAGGCCAGCGTGATGAGGTTGCCGTCGGGGTCGCGCAGCTGCGCGAGGGTCGAGTAATCACCCGGAATGTCCTCGCCGAGCGTGATCCCCAAATCCCGCAACCGGCGGCGCTCCGCGGCAAGGTCACGTACATAGAGAAACATCACGCCTTCGCCGGCAATCTCTTCGCTGTCCGAGAGCATCAACCCGCCCTGGCCGAACAGCTCCCACTGCACCAGTGAATCCATCGGCCGGTGATCCGGCCGGCGTCCAAGCAGTTTCGTATACCAGGCTTCGGCTGCGGCGAGGTCCGCGGTAAGCAATGAGGTGTAAATTTTCTGCAGATTCATGCGTTCTCCTCCGGGCCGGCATCGGGCGTGATTCGAGGTGGGCGCACTATTCAGTCGGCGTCATCCGTTTCCAGCCAGATTCCTTGATCGAAGCCATATCCAGCGGCCTGGATTCGCCACTTGATTCACCTTGCAGCAATGCCTGGCGGAGGGCATCAACATACTCCTGGGCCTGCTGCGCCGCCACCGCAGCCGGCAAGTCGATCGGGACGAACAGGTGAGGGGGGTAAAGGTAGTCCTCTCCGGTTTCGTCAATAACCCGGATCTGGTTGACCCGGTCCGCTGCCGGGTCGGGAACTACCTGGTAGAGCTTCCGCACTTCCAGCGAAACCTCGTAGTCCTTGTTGTCCGTGCAGATGACAAACTTTGGCTGAGTCATGGTGATTAATATTGCTCAGAAAACGCGATCCGGAATCGACTCTGGGTCAACTTTAGCGTGTGTGCATGCCAGGACAGTCACTTCCAGTGCTTCGGCAACGTCGAGCTCGGCGCCCCGGCGAACTTGCACCGTGTAGTTCAAGATACAAGTTTACGCAGGCGAGCCTTTACCTCGGGCCAGGGTCTTTGGTCCGACGGATGTTCTTTGAGGTCTTGAAGGCGAGCGTCGAGTAATGCGCGCTCCTCGGGGGAGACAGTTACCCCGGTTTGGTCAAATGACGCCCAGACGGCGCGGATAAACTCCAAACGATCCTTCGCGCTCAACGTCTTCACCTTGGAGATAAGAACTGCATCAACCATGATTAAAGCATATCCCAATTTTTGAGCCCTCGCCCAGTAACGGCCCTAAAACGCACATCACTAACAAGAAGCATTGCGACGAGAAACTGGGGTATTTACCACGGCACCTCAATCACCCGCTGAATCTCCTGTGTATCCAGGTCGATCGCAACGACGAAGTCACCACGCAAAATGTCTACGCCATCGACGGTCTTTGCGCACGCGACGCTCGCCAGGCAAACATCGTCGACAAGCTTCATCGAATTCCATTGCGGATAGAGCTTCGCGTCACAATGCCGAAGAAAGTCCGGGTGATCCTTCGAGATGGTTTTGATGAAGTTGATCCAGGCCCGGTCCCGTTGTTCCCCGGTGAGCTTGCACCGCCGCCCCACCACGTACACGGGCGTTTCTTCATCTGGTCCTTCCACGGGAACAAAAGGAGCCGCAGGATTGATCTCGATTTCCAGCTCAGGCACGTCCGGTACCGGCGGGTCGGCCGCCACCGGCGCCTGGAATGCGGCAACCAACAACAAGATGCTTACGACCGGTAGTGTTTTCATGCGGCACGTCACCTCTGCAACAGGTCAAGCGTCGGTTTCAGAGTTTTGTCCGGCGCGTCAAACACCAGCTGGATTGAGTCACCAGTCAAATTCGCCGCCTTCAGGCACGAACGGTACAGGTTGAGCTGCATGTTGATCTCTGCGAGTTCCAGCAGCGACTGCTCGACCTCCCTGGTTTCGTGATGTTTGAACCAGAAAAGCACATCGAAAAGATGCCAAAGCGATGGTTTGCCCTCATGAATTGGCTCAGGGAAATCCGAGCCTCGTTGCGCCAGGAGCTTTCGCATGTACTGGCGGGAGAAGCCAAACAGGCCGGCGATATCGGTAATGCCTACGTAGTCGGGTGTCACTTCGACGAGCCTGGCATTGGGAATGGCTTTCTGCACGTCCTGGATCGCGCTGGTGACGGCCTCGACGGCGGACGCGGATTCGCGGCAAAAGTTGAGCGCGATGCGGCCCGCCTGGCCAATGCCAACGGTCGCGTCATCACAGCCGGCCTCTGCCAGCGCGTCGACGAACTGCTCGGGGTTAGTGTCGGGGCGTTCGAAGCGATACTTGAGCGTGAAGTCGAACTCGGTCATTTTCACTCCTCTCCGTCGGGGTTGAGGATGCACTTGTCTACAACTCTGCGTAGCTGCCGCGCATGGGAGTGAGGGTTCCTGGGCGTGCTCCAGATGCTGGTGATGCAGAATTCGCCACACCGGCACAGTTTTGAGTTCCTGGGGCAGAACATTTTTCCCCAAGCGTGTCCGGACGACTTCTCTATACGCCACCCAGCGGCCTCTGCATGCGTAAGCGCCGCCTCGATGTGTTTGTCGGGGTGGGGCTTTCTTGGCATGCGCGTACCATTGCTCAATCCCTTGCGCAGGGAGATATAGGGTGGGGTTTGATTGTTAGGTTGTCAAGTGACAACTCGGCATCGCCATCCAGCAGCAGGCGGGGCGGTCGCTTTTCTATCAGCACGAAAAGCTAACAAAGCACGATCAGGGCTGCTATCGGAGAACCAAGACAATCCATGTAAGAAATGCTGGTGCGGGGGATGTGGATGCGCTGCATTCACTCGACGCCCAGCATCTCAAGTGTGCGCGGGTCCCGCTCCCCATCAAAGAACCGTTCCAGGACGTCCTCAAACACCGAAGGGCTCGTGGCAACGCATGCGAAGAGCGTCATGGAAGAGCGGAGCTTCATCGCATCAACTGCACCGAAGACATCCTCAGCCGTTCGGTCATGCAGTTTCAGAAGGGCAGCTGAGGCCTCAACCAGCCTGGCACCCAGCACAGGATCCCGAACATACGCCAGGGCCTCTTCGGTACCGCAAATGCCGAAAAACTCACTGGTCTCACTGCGCCCAAGCCCCCTGAGCTGTGGAAACACAAACCACATCCAGTGGCTATGCTTTTTGCCAGCACGAATTTCCTCCAGGGCGTCCTGGTAAGCGTCGTCCTGTGCAGCCGCGAATCTGGCAAGGCTCATGTTTTCGCTCCCGCGCGGGTCTCAGCGCAACTGTTTCTTCCATCGCTTGCAGTCGCCCTCGCGAAACTGCGCTTTGTACCGCTCCCGCGTCTGCTTCCACGATTCCATCTGCTGGGCGCTTCCACCCCTCTTCCTGAGATTGTCGTAGTACTCGATCTGCTCCTGAATGTTTCGGCAGGCATCAAGACTGAGGTCGTCGGCGTTAACGCTTACAGGTCCAGTTGCGAATAAAACCAGCGCAAAGGAAATCGCTATGTTTCGTGTCATGAGGTGCCTGCCTATGTCGCGAGATTCTCTAATACATACGTATCTGTGGCTTTTGCCAGCTCTTTGAAGAAATGTATGTGCCGGCGCATTTCATCCTTTGTTACCGCATGCGGGACGGGTTGCCCAGGGACCGGCCGGGCAGAACGGTGGGCGATGTCACCGCGCTTCTTCACCAGTCGATTAAGTTCAGCACGCGCTTTTTTCGGGTCGCAGTGATTCCATGACCAACCTTGTGTCACGTCAAACCCGAGATACTTCTTGAATATGGGTTTGACCCTATGAGTGCTGGGCGCGTGGAATAATTTCAGGTCACTCTGGAGTGAGGCCCGAAGAAACTCGGCAAGCCGCCCGTCACCCTTGCTGTCACTGCAAACGTGGTCGATCGACTCCGTCAGAAGGTCTTCGAAGTACGCTTCCAGTGCTGCCAGTGCCATAACCAGGCTCGCCCGTTTCAGTACTTCAATTTCAGGCGGTGGCGGGTGCACATTCAGGGCATCGAAATGGGTCAGGAGGTCCACCGCATCCTGTATGGCGTGATCAAAAGCCTGTAACGCCTGCGAAGCCATCGTTCAGGCGCCCAAAGTAATACGTTGAAAATACATCGATAAACGCACCTGCAAATCCCCTTGATGTTTGGCCACTTGCCCTAGCGCAAAACAATTGCACCCCGACGACACGCTAAATCTAGCGATCTTTCCTAAGCTCAACCAGCCACCGGCCAGCCATCAAGACCCTGCCGACTGTGTAATAGAAAAACAGTAACCCGACAAAGGGCACATAAACAGCCGTTTGCTGATACATGCAGAACCCGAACCAGACCCAGGAAACGGTCGCCATTACGTAGGCGGCGGGCTTGCCCATGCGAACGCCGCTTAGCCAGATAGTGAGTAGCGTTGCTAAGAAGTAAGCCACAACGAGAAGGGAGATGTTCTCGAGAACGTTGGCGCTGGTTTCAGGCTCAAAGACTATGTTGCTTCTGAAGACCAGGATCGTGACCCCTAGTCCAATTAAGCTGACGAATAGATACTGACCAAACAGCCTCTCGGATGGATTGTCCTTCCCGGAATTCGGGGCTGAACCACCCGGCTCCGTAGTCGCCTTTCGGCGTTCATCAATCAGTTGTTTGAGTTCCCGCGCATTCGCGGGGTAGCGATCAATATCCATCGCTTCGTAGGTTGCTTCAAGCTCCTGCAGCGAGCAGTTTGCCCAGGACTCACGCAGTTTCTCGCGGTCAGCTTCCACGGCTCACGTGTGTCGATTGCACCCGCACACCATCAAGACTCTTTCTGAACCAGCGAAACACTCATCGGCCTGAACAGTGAAAAGAGCCACAGGCCGAACACGCATACGGTGCCCAGCATTCCTGTGAACATCAGCGCCATGAAAACGCCCATAAACGGGCTGAGGAAAATGGCCTTGATGCCCGTGACGGGTTGCTCATTCCAGGTCAGGACTTCGTAACCCATCGCGCCGAACACGCCGAAAAACAGGAACAGGGGGACAAAGCCCACGCTCAGCCCGATGGCGAATAGCTTGTAGACGGTGCCGGTGCTGACTTTCTTGACTTCAATCTCGGTCATTGTTGTTCTCCGTTGTCTTGATGACGAGTTCGTCGAAACCGTCCTCGGACATGGTCTTCAGATGCTCGAAAGCCGCCGCGGTATACGTCTTGTCGCCATTGCCTTCGCCGGCGATTCTCGTTTTTCCCCCACCACGCTGGATCACGAAAACAAACGGCATGGCCGGGTTGCCTTCTGCCGTAGCAAAGACCAGCGACCGCCCGTCTGAGCATGACGACAGTTGCCAGGTCGTGCCGCCAAGCTCAGTGTTCACCGGGCCGGTGTTGCAGGCCATTGGCTCGGCCGCGTTGGCCGTAATGCAGCCCAGTAGCACGGACATGCCGGCTACGATCCCTTTGAGACTAGACTTCATTTCCATAGGCCACTCTAAAGCACCAGTAGTAGTAACGCTTTAAAAGCCGTTCCTTTGGGTCTGATTCCAACACCCCAAGAATCAATGCCCGGAAATCAGATTCTGAAACACGAAAGACCCTGGCTACCGTGAAATAGCCGATCAGGCACCCCGCCATTCCGCCAACGACAAAAAGCAAAATGAGCGTGCCGTAGACCAAAACGGCTTGGGCGGTTTCCATGGGTTCATCCGGGTTGGTGGTATCTATTCCCAATGCAGGAGCTAAAAGCTTCAATACATACCAGCCCAGAAAACAGAACAGAGTTGCCCATAAGGGAATGGACAGGCGGCAATACATTTCGATCAGGAACGACTTCACACCGAGATAAGACTACTAAGTCACGGCGCAGGTCAACGGTTGCGTGAAAGCCGCGGAACACGGTCGCACTCAGAAACACCTTGACCCAACCGCCGAAGCCTGGCCAACGACACCTGGTGCTGCCCATTGCTCGGAAGCGGCTTGCCCTCGAACAGCACCCACACCAACGCCCCCGGCCCGTTGTAGACCTCCTCGAACGTCCCGTCCGGAAGAATCCGAATCACGATCGCATGCCGCGGCTCATGCCGAAACGCCACACTCCGCCCCTGCGTCGCCTTGATCTCGACCTCCACCCCATCCGCCGTGACGGCATCAAACCCCTTGTTCGACGCCGCCAGCAACTCCAGCCCATAGGCATCGGCCACCAGGCACTCCCCCAGCGACCCCACCAGGTGCCCATCGGGCGTGAAGTGCCGCCCAGGAAACATGGCCTCAAGCTCGCGGACGGTGGCGTAGAGTTGTTTGACTAGGGTTTGGAGGCGAGTTTGGTTAATCAATCGAACCGACCGTGTTGAGTAGGCGACTCGGTTGATAGGCCCGTCAAGGCACAGAACGATACCGCCACGCCCACACCGAGAACGGCGCCTATTCCCAATGCGCATACTAATTGCCAATACAGCGGCTCAGGAAACATCGGCGTTCCAACCAACGTTACCAACCAAAACAGAGTAAACACGACCGAGCCGAAAACAGCCCCACCCAGGGAGCATGGCCAGAGTTTTAGTTGGTCTTTGGATTTCAACCAGAAGATATAAGGTGCACCCAGGACAAGAAAAGCCACGTAGCTCACAGGCGTTGCAAAGGAAAAGATGATGAAGGCTGAAACGAATAGTCCTCCAAAAACCTCACCTGGGTTTGTTTGGGTCGACGCGACAATCAAGTACCCGAGGTAGAACAATATGGGCGCAGCCAATGGTGCAATCAAAATCCCTGGCCAAATCGAGCGTTTCAAGCGACTAGCCATATGGGGTGTGCACAATCGCGCCGAATTGGGCTATCAGAATTGGTCAACGTAAGACCGTACTGACGATCGACGCCACCAGGCCGCCAGTCCCTAGCGCGAGGATTGTGTACAACACGATAATCGGTGATTTTTGTGCGATAGCGTAAGCTACGAAAGCTTCCCTGGGATTGCGGCCGCCCACCAGGGCAAACAGCGGCAAAACCACGAATACCGAGGCACACCCCAGTCCGAAACCAATGCCGAGACCTCGCCAGTCGGTGCGCGAGAAGTAACCCGAACTGTAAAACCAAAGCGCCAGCCCGATCCCCGCCCAGAAACAGCCATTGACGGTCCAAATGGCCGCCCGATTCTGGCGTAGAAGCGTCGAACGATCCTTGCGACTGCACTCTTGTGGAATCCATCGCGACCACGCCGAGCAGATCGCCATACCCAAAACACCGCCAACGATGCCGCTGAGTATGGGCCCGTATGATGATCCAGCCATATCAGCCTTGAGCTGATTCCGACCTGACAGCCCGTTTAAAACGCCACTCGGAAATCCACCAAACGGATGCGCCGAATAGGATGCCGGCCAACGGCCAGACAATATAGTGAGTAATTGCTGCCGTGGTCGTAAAGCCATCTGTAAACGGCTTGTTGAGAAACGCCATTGCAATGAACATAGGTAAACCCCATGCCAGCAAACCATGGACCAGTACGAACTTAGTCCACCCGTTTTTTCGTACTTCACGCCAGTTTTCGAGATGTTTTTGTTTCATGCGCTGTGCTCAACGTCAAAATTTCTTGCCCGGTCCACGTCCTCTTTTCGATTGGTCTCACTTTATCATCGAATTCCAGCTACTCGGCCGCATTCAGGAATGTCCTTACCCAACCGCCGAAGCCTGGCCAACGACACCTGGTACTGCCCATTGCTCGGCAGCGGCTTGCCCTCGAACAGCGCCCACACCAACGCCCCCGGCCCGTTGTAGACCTCCTCGAACGTCCCGTCCGGAAGAATCCGAATCACGATCGCATGCCGCGGCTCATGCCGAAACGCCACACTCCGCCCCTGCGTCGCCTTGATCTCGACCTCCACCCCATCCGCCGTGACGGCATCAAACCCCTTGTTCGACGCCGCCAGCAACTCCAGCCCATAGGCATCGGCCACCAGGCACTCCCCCAGCGACCCCACCAGGTGCCCATCGGGCGTGAAGTGCCGCCCAGGAAACATGGCCTCAAGCTCGCGGACGGTCGCGTAGAGTTGTTTGACGAGGGTTTGGAGGTGGGGGTGGTTGATGGTTTGTTTAACGCCCGCCACAACCGGCGGGAAAAAGCATTGCGAAGCGCCACTTTTGTCCGTCCGAGTTAATGACTTTGTTATGCATAACTTTGCTATGGAGCAGTCTTCGCAGCATTTCGTCGAACTTTGACCGCATTCACGAGTGCTCGAAGATCGGCAATATCTCGTTTGAGTTCGTCTGGTGTAGGAGGCGGGTCGTCCTTCGCGGAAGCAGGATCATGTGCTTCAACGACATCGTGGCATCTTTGATTGAGCCGAAATAATTCGTCCACCTCTGTTTGCTGAAGCCCAACCACTTCCGCCAAGCGCTTTACGTCGATATAGTCTCTGAATCGCTGAACCGTTCCATTGAGCAAATGGTCTTGGACTACACGCTCAATCGTGGCCCGCAGAAAACTGTACTGTCGGGTAATTTGGCCTGCCAGTTCCTCAGATGGCTCGGCTGGCCACGGCAATTTTTCAAAGGCTTTTTGAGTCTTTTCCAGTGTATCGATGCGCTCTCCAAAGCTTTTGTGCGCCCACGGCAATCCCGGCGTGACAATCCCTGCACTCATCCCCACACGTTCGAGGCTAGTAACTGCTGGCTCGACTAAAGCACGCTTACACTCAGTGCGTAATTGCTCCAGAAACACGACGTCATGTGTGAATACAATCACCTGCCGTGTGTTTGATTCCCTCACCATGCGTTTTGCAACTCGCCCTCTTCTCTTATGATCCAGTGAAGAGACCGGGTCATCAAAAACGATTCCGCACGAGTGATTCGCCAACGCTAATTCCGCAAAAAACGAACCGAGGGCGATGGCGCGCTGTTCACCTTCGCTCAAAATCTCGTCGATTTTGTTCGTAGTCGGAAGGTCAAGCAGTAGCTGATGGAGCATCTTCCCCCGGACGCTTCGTTCCTTAAGCTTAGTCTTGATGTGCCCGATGCCCAATGTGTTGAATTCTTCATCAAGGGCCTTCCGGAGTTCGCCGGTGACTGCCACCGAGGCAAATTCCTTCGATTTGTCAGAAATCGGACGGGTCTTTAGCCCTGGTCGGCACTTTTCGAGTGCAGCCTTCCTTTTCATCCGCTCAAGCAATTCGATGACCGCCTTTAAGCTATTGGCCAGACTTTGCCTCGCAATGAGTTCGCCCAGTTCCTTCTCAAGCTTATTCCGCTTCTCTTCGTCCGCTGCCCTCACCAGCGTCCGAGATGCCGTAAGCCGATGAGCGGCAAGCTGCCGGACTCGTGTCCTCGGCGATTCGACTAAATCTGGCATATCGTTCCATTCTGAGGTTCCCAAGCAATGGAGCATCAAGCCTCTTCGCGAATCAACCGAAGCTTGGAAATCGGCGATTGTTCGGTGTATCGAGCCATCCAGCGTCTTTAGTTCATCGCTGAGGGCTTCGTCAGCGGAAATCTGCAGATCAGCCACTTCAATTTTGTTCTTTGCTGTTTCGACCTTCTCGCGAGCTGCGTCGGCGGCCTTGGCAACATCGTTCTCTATATACTCGTAAAATCGTTTGAGGCGCTGACTCGCGGTTTCCGGCAGGTTTTCTTGACACAAAGGACAGACCTTTCCCTCGCTATACGCCGGGAACTCCTCGCCCGGATATGCTGCTTCATTAAAGTAGCGCCTCGCGGATTCAAAGAGAAGTTTCCAGGTTTGATCACCCGTTCCCGGAAGCAATTCCTCACCAGCACGCAACGCGTCTGACGCCTTCTTTTCGGCGGCCTCTGCGGCATTCCTCTCTTCATCGAGTTTCTGGAGCTTTTCAACTGCTTTATCGTTTACCCAGACAAGAGGTCTGGACAGTTTTTCTGCGTAGGCCTTCAACCGCATCGCCGAAAGTCGGAATTCTTCGGCCTTGGCCAGAGGATTGGCTTCCTTAAGAGATGTTTCGAGCTCGGTGATTCGCTTGGTTTCGTCTTCTTTGAGGGTTGCGAGAGAAGTAATCGCATCCGCGTCTGAATTGAAGGAAAGAACTTCGATGGCTTTGCCGACTTCTGTATCACCAAGGAGGTGGTCGAATGGGAGCTTGTTGACGTCGATTCCCGAAATTTCCGCTTCGAGCATTTCCGAGAGTTTCGGAAGAACCTGGTTTGCGAGGTTTTCGAGAATATCGAGACCATAAGGCAGGTAGGCGACATCTTGCTCTGCCGTAATGTATGAGCGAGCGCACTTTGAATCGAAGACGGAAATTTTGGATAGACGATCTGGTGGTGTCGCGTCGCGTGACCATTCAACTTCTTCGAAAGTACTAGACACTCTTACTTCGAATTTCGCTGTCGGTTCCTTTGAGGCAGCCGCGGGATCGTTTGCATTTGGGTGAATCGGCTCAGATTGATCTCTGGCCCGGCAAGCTCTTTTCATGACACGTGCATACCCAGACTTACCGGTTCCGTTACCTCCATAGATCACGGTTATTCCGATTTCAGAGAACGTCAGCTCGTGATTATTTGGAATCTGATTGACGTTATTAAGATCACGCAATGCGACGAGAGTAACAGTCTCTCCGGGAGCGCGTTCAGCTGGAAGATGTTCCTTGGCCAATGGCGCCGCCGCCACGGCATTGTCGACCTTTATCCCACTTTCCTTCTTGAGAAGCGTGTAGAGTTCGGAGTAGTCGACTGCCTCCAATCCGTCTTTTTTTTTGAGGAGGCGTCGGCATGCATCCCGTTGCCATGACGAACGGGACTGAGTCCATTCTAGAATATCATTAAGTAGAGACATTCAGTTCACTGCGTCGTGGCAATACATTTCGTAGCTTACTTCCTTACGAAACGCCTGCCTTCAGCCGACCGCTTGGAGCGAATGACCGAAGGGAAGTAGCGGAAAGCAGGTCGGCCTCAAGGCTTTGTTGGGCTCCCATCTTCGATCAGCAACTTTTCAGCCATGGCGTTCCGGAATTAGCAAAGCCAGAATAATCTGGATAAATGGTTGAGTGCTTGTATCCAAACATTTTTTCAAGCCTGTTCCTTATTTCTGCTTTCGCGGTATGTTTGATCCGGAATGTAAACAACCCTCCAGAGCGGACGGCCCCCCTGACTGGATTGAACGCATGCGGTCGAATTGCTAAACAGCATGCTTGTCTACCCTCAGCAATAGGCCACCAACCATCACGGTAATTTGGAGAGCGGGGAAACTGAAACCGATTTCCATCCGGCCTAGTGGCGACTGGTACTCCCCCGAATAAAAAACCTCCATTCTGGGCAAAAATTCTCGAATCAATGGAGCTAGGTTTCCATGCAAGTACCGATGTACTCCATTCTCTAGGGTCAATAGGCGCTTGATGGTCTTCTTTCCATGGGCGACTCAAGTCATCTTCCCAATTACGGTAGTTGATATTTTCGTTTATGAGTCGATTTGTAACATCAATTGCAAACAATCTTGCATCAGTATTTTCGAAGGCCGGTTTGGCGTTGCTCCATTTTTGCTCGATCGCAAACCAGACGCCTACCCAAGCGTTAAACGTAATATCAATTAGGCGGGTTGGCGCCCCGTAGTGTTGGAGCATTGCCAGTTGACGCAATACAGATAGACGTCCTTGGTTTGGTGGGTTGTGTAAACCCCAGCGGTTAAGCTCAATTAGAATTCTCAACTCCTCGCCAGCAAGATGTCGTTCTTGAGGGGTAGTTGCCGAACTCAGGCTTAAACGACGATATAGTGAGCTGTGTAGCGACCAATCAGCATCAACTTGGCCACGCCACGCAAATTGCAAATCTTCGGCAACTGCTTTCTCCATAACGTTTTCCACAACGTCAACGAGTTCGGAAAATGAACCGATCTCGACTTCAAAAGGTTGCCAGAACGCGGATGCGCTCATTTTGGGGCCCAACGCTTGAGTTCAGTGGCGTTTGAGGCGACGACTGTTTTTGCGACAGCAAAAATGGTCGGTGGGTCAAACGTCCTCTGCGACAATTTGTTATGCATCAGTTTTTCCGCCCTTCCGCTCGCGATATTCATTAATTTCCTTGGGCAATGAATACGAGTACCGGAGAAAGAAATCAAGAAACTTTACGATATCACCCGCATCTCTTGGGTCGGTTGGCGGTTGACCCGGTCTCGGGTGGGCAGAATCGTTGCCAAGCTCTCTAACGTTGTGCGCCCACTCCTTCATGATTGTGGGGAGGATTCCGCGTTCCGCGAGGTTGTCGATTTCTGCCTTTAGATTATTTCCTTTCGCTTCAAAATCGCGAAGTGCTAGTTGGAGCGCGCTTCTCGCCATCACAGCCGCAGCGTCCCAGCTTTCGTCTTGGATATTTTTCTTTGCCTGTAGCCAATAGCGACCGATGGCCTCCGGCCAGTGTTCCGGCGCTCTGGATATTTTCAGAGGCCATGGCTGAACTCTGAGATCGTGCATGCGGTCGCCAGCCGACCAAAACACCTGTACGAAGGATGCGCAGTTTCCACACTTGAGCGTGTCGAAATTAAGCACCTTCCGTCCATTCGGCTTTTTCTTTTCCGCATGGAACTCGGTGGCGAAATTCCCGCGTTCGCCGCAAAAGGGGCAATCAATATCGTAGAGCGCAAGTTCCTGGCCCATGTGCCCGGACCACTCGGCTAAGTTCCACCAGCTATCCAAGAGTCACCACCAACGTCGCACCTGGTACCAAACGGTTGAGTTGAGCGGCATATGAGGCGATGCCTGTTTTTGCGGAAGCAAAAATGGGTGGCGGGTCAAATGTCCGCTGCAACGAATTGTTAGCTGTCAGTATGATGGGGCTTGAAAGCAGCCGATTACTTTCCATCTTGCTCTGATGCCTTGAGAGCGCTGATTCGCCTTGTAACCTCACGGAAATATCGCCGGGAGTTTGCATACTTTCCCTGTGTACCAAAGGGTATTCGCTGGCGACTCAGAAGCCTAGTGAAATACTCACTCGGCTCAAACGACTTCGGGCCTTGGTGAAAGCGCCCAGGCCACGACACGGTATAGAGTTCAACAACCTCGCCACCCTTAATTGGAACGGGATAGAGCGTCATATACATCGGGTCGTCTAGGAGTTCCTTATTAATCTCATGTTCAAGGACGTCAATTGTGTGAGGAGTCCCAATCAATCCAAACCAATCAGCTTTTTCATACCAACTAGCAGCGTCGGTAATCGCCTCTCCCATGACAGTGTTGCTTTCAGAGTCTGCGATGTAGTCACCTATGGAGAAAGCACCCCTGAAGAAAATCCCTTTTTCCATGGCATGAAACATGTAGTTCTGAAACAGTATTAATGCGGAAAATATCGTGAGGTTTGTGTTGCTGGATTCTGGCACTTCGACCAAAATTATTGCCGTATCTCCAAAGGTAAATGTAGTTGCCGACACGTCCGTTTCTGCCAACTGGGTCAGCTCCTGACCCTGGCCTGCAATTAGCTCACAGAGTTCTTTGCGCATAGACAGAAATTCTTGGATTTTTTGGTCATCGAATTCAGATGCTCCCAACGCATCCAGAATCGCTACAACCCCGTACTTTTTCTCCATCAGATCCACTAATTGCCCCTCCTCGACTGACAGCTAACTGTATAAGTGATGAGCAGGAGCTCAATTAATTAATGGGTTCCGCAACTTAACGGGTTCCAGTTATAAACAACGCGACCGAGCAACAAACCATTTCAAACTAGCTGCTTAGCTCATCGAGATCCCGGAACAGTTCCAAAGCCTCCGGATTAGCCAAAGCCTCAATATTCTTAACCTCCCGCCCATGAATCACGTCACGGACGGCGAGTTCAGTAATCTTCCCGCTCACAGTACGCGGAATATCCGCCACCTGCACAATCACCGCCGGTACGTGGCGCGGTGTGGTGTTCGCGCGGATCGTCTTCCGAATCCGGTCGCGTAGCTCATCATCAAGCTTTAGGTCATCACGCAGACGCACGAACAGCACTACCCGCACATCATCTTCCCAGTCCTGGCCGACGCAGATGGATTCGAGGACTTCGGGGAGTTTTTCGACCTGGCGGTAGATTTCGGCGGTGCCGATGCGGACGCCGCCGGGGTTTAGGGTGGCGTCGGAGCGGCCGTAGATGATCATGCCCTGGTGGGGGGTGATCTTGGCGAAGTCGCCGTGGGCCCAGGTGCCGGGAAATGTCTCGAAGTAGGCGGCTTTGTATTTGCTGTTGTCGGGGTCGTTCCAGAATTTGACGGGCATGCTGGGGAACGGTGTGTCGCAGCAGAGTTCGCCGATTTCGTTGTTGGCCAGCACGTTGCCGTCTTCGTCGCGGATCTTCACGTCCATGCCCAGCCCCAGGCACTGCAGTTCACCGCGGTGCACGGGCAGGGTGGGGCAGCCGAGCGCGAAGCAGCTCACGATGTCGGTGCCGCCGGAGATGGAGGACAGTCTGACGTCCTGTTTGATATCGCGGTAGACGTAGTCGAAGCCTTCGGGGGCCAGCACTGAACCCGTTGAGAGGATGGCTTTCAGGTTCGTTAGTTTGTGGGTCTCGCGCGGTTTGGTGCCGGCTTTTTCCCAGGCGCTGATGGCCTTGGCGCCGGTGCCGAAGACGGTCACGTCGAAGTCGTCGGCCAGGTCCCAGAGGGCTTCCGGGCCGGGGTGGAAGGGTGAGCCTTCGAACAGGACCAGGGTGCAGCCCAGCGCCAGGCCGCTGACCATCCAGTTCCACATCATCCAGCCGCAGGTGGTGAAGTAGAACAGCCTGTCTTCGCGGGTGATGTCGGTGTGCAGGCCGAGTTCTTTCAGGTGCTGCAGCAGTGTCCCGCCGGCGCCGTGGGTGATGCACTTGGGCACGCCCGTGGTGCCGCTGGAATACAGGATGTACAGCGGGTGGTCGAAGGGCAGGCGCTCGTAGTCGATCGTCGTGGCCTGGTTGTTGGTGAAGGCCTGCCAGGTGACGGCCTTGTCGATCTGGCCGGTGCTGGGGTCGGGCTGCAGGTAGGGCGCGACCACGACCTTTTCGATGCTGGGGATGGCTTTGATGATCTCCTCCACGCGGGCCAGGCAGTCGTGAGTCTTGCCGCCGTAGGCGTAGCTGTCGACGCAGAACAGGATCCTGGGCTCGACCTGGCCGAGTCGGTCGACCACGCCGGCGGTGCCGAAGTCGGGGCTGCAGGAACTCCACGTGGCGCCCAGGCTGGTGGCGGCGAGCATGGCGACGATCGTTTCCGGCAGGTTGGGCAGGAAGCCGGCGACGCGGTCGCCGGGTTGGATGCCGTGTTCCTTCAGGGCGTGGGCGACGCGGGCGACCTCGCTGTACAGCTCGGCGTAGGTCAGGGTGCGTTCCTGGCCGGTTTCGGCGCGGAATTTGATGGCCGGGCGGTCGTCGCGGTAGCGGAGCAGGTTTTCGGCGAAGTTCAGTCTGGCTTGTGGGAACCACTGGGCGCCGGGCATCTGGTCGGCGTTGATGAGGGCGTCGTGGCCTTCGTCGCCGATGACGTCGAAGGTTTCCCACACGGTGCGCCAGAAGGTGACCGGGTCGGCCACGGTGTCGGCGTGCAGTTCGGCGTAGCTTTCGTAGCCCTTGCCTCGGCGGCGGCCGAGCTCCGCCTGGAACTGGGCCAGGCGGGTGTTGGGGATGTCGTCGGGGTGGGGGTGCCAGAGTGGCTGATCGGTCATGCGGTTTTAGCCCAGTTGTTGTTCGAGTTCTGGCAGGACGGTGAACAGGTCGGCGACGAGACCAATATCGGCGATCTCGAAGATCGGCGCGTCGGCGTCCTTGTTGACGGCGACGATGGTGCCGGCGTCCTTGATGCCGGTGATGTGCTGGATGGCGCCGGAAATACCAAACGCCATGTACAGCTCGGGGGCGATGATCTTGCCGGTCTGGCCCACCTGCATGTCGTTGGGCACGTAGCCGGCGTCGACGGCAGCGCGGCTGGCGCCGACGCCCGCTTTCAGCTTGTCGGCCACGGTGTAAAGCTGCTCGAAGTTCTCGGCGCTGCCGAAGGCGCGACCGCCGGACAGCACGATCCTGGCCGTCTGCAGGTCCGGGCGGTCGCCGCCGCCGGATTCCAGGCCCACGTATCTTGTGTGGCCGGCGTCTTCGCTGGCGGCGGGGCGCTCGTTGACGGTGGCGCTGCCGCCTTCTTTAGCTGCGGGCCAGCTGGCGGTGCGGGCGGTGGCGACGACGGTGTCGCCGTCCGGAACGCTCACTTCGGCGATGGCGTTGCCGGCGTAGACGGGGCGCTTGAAGCTGCGCTCGCCGTCGACGGCGGCGATGTCGCTGACCATGTTCACGCCCAGCAGGGCGGCGGCGCGGGGCAGTACGTCCTTGCCGAAGGTGGAGCTGGGGGCCAGCACGTGGCTGTAGCCGTCGGCGGCGGCCGCGATCTCGGCGGCCCAGTTGGCGGCCAGCGGCGCGGCCAGGTGGGCGGCGCTGGTGGCGTGCACGGTGGTGACGCCGTCGATGGCGGCGGCCTGGGTGGCCACTTCCGTGATGTCCTCGCCCAGGACCAGGATGTCGATGTCGCCACCGATGGCCTGGGCGCAGCTGACGGCCTTCGCGGTGCCGGGGTTCAGGGTGTCGCCGTCGTGTTCGGCGATGATCAGGATTTTGCTCATGTCCGGCTCCTTACAGCAGTCCGCGATTCTTGAGTTCCGCCACCAGGGCGGCGGTGTCTTCGACCATGATGCCGCGCTCGCGTTTTGGCGGCGGGGCGAAGTTGCCGTAGGCGAGGTCGTGGCCGGCTTCGCCGCCTAGATCTGCCAGCGGGACAACATCCAGCGGCTTGCGCTTGGCCTTCATGATGTCCGGCAGCTTCACAAAGCGCGGCTCGTTCAGGCGCAGGTCGGTGGTGACCACGGCCGGCAGGTCGACGGTGATGGTTTCCAGGCCGGCGTCGACCTCGCGGGTGACGGTGGCGCTGCCGCCGTCGAGCACGATCTTCGACGCGAAGGTGGCCTGCGGGCGGCCCCACAGCGCGGCCAGCATCTGGCCGGTCTGGTTGTTGTCGTCATCAATGGCTTGCTTGCCCAGGATCACCAGGCCGGGTTCCTCGCGCTCGACCAGGCCCAGGAAGGCTTTTGCCACGCTGAGCGGCTGCAGCGGGCCATCGTGGTCGACGCGGATGGCGCGGTCGGCGCCCATGGCCAGGCCCGTGCGCAGCTGCTGTTCGCAGGCATTGCTGCCAATGGAAGCCACGATGACTTCCTCGGCGTTGCCGGCTTCCTTGATCCGCAGCGCTTCTTCCAGCGCGATTTCATCGAAGGGGTTGATGCTCATCTTCACGCCGTCGGTCTCGACGCCGCTGCCATCGGAGCGCACGCGGACGCGGACGTTGTAGTCCACGACGCGTTTGATGCCTACGAGGATTTTCATGTTCTGTTGGAGCCTTTGAGTGAGTAGTGAGTAGTGAGTAGTGAGTGGTGAGTAGTGAGTAGTTTAGTGGGTTGTGGGGGTGGCGCGTTACTGTGGCGCTGGTCCTGGTTTGACCGGCTTAAGGGCGAGTAGGAGCAGGGCGAGCAGGTTCACGAAGGGGATGAAGCCCAGGAGGAACCAGGCGGGGCGGCTGAGGCCCCGGCTCGCGGCCATCGATTGCATGATGATGCCCATCAGCACGCAGGGTGCCAGTACCAGCAGTATCAGGGTGTAGTTTGCGCTCATCTGACCAACGTACTTGTTTAACTTTGGAGGGGCGGGATGTTGTTCTCCCGGCACACTTCATTGAAGACTTGCAGTGAACGCAGAAACTCGCGGCGTAACGCTTTTGGGGAGTTGCCGTAGAAATCGGCGCTACCGTTCAGTCCAAGAATTTCGCCCCGGAACTGCTCCAGCTCGGGGTCGTATTCGACTTCGGCTATGAACCCGTTGAGTTTCATCTCATTCACGGCTGAACCTGTAACTAAGCGTTTTTGTAGCGGTTGTGATCGGCGATTGCCTCTTTCGCCAGGAAATCCAACTTGCCGCTTAACGCGTCGGTTTCGATCTGGTTGTCCCAACACCGGCCATCATGCTGTGCCAAGCAAGAATAAAGTTCTTTCATTTCCTGGCGGGGACGCGCATCTTCGGTCGCTTCATCTTCATCGATATTTCGCATAGAACTATTCTACTTATTACCACTCACCACTCACCACTCACCACTCACAGGTTCTGGTAGTTCGGCCCCGCGCCGCCCTCCGGCGTGACCCAGTTGATGATCTGGTACGGGTCCTTGATGTCGCAGGTTTTGCAGTGGACGCAGTTGGCCGCGTTGATCTGCAGGTGGCCCGGGCCGTCGTCGGGTATCCATTCGTAGACGTTGGCGGGGCAGAAGCGGGTGCAGGGGTGGTCGTATTCCTCGCCGCACTTTTCCACGCACACATCCGGTTCCAGGACCTGCAGGTGGATGGGCTGGTCTTCGTCGTGCTCGGTGGCGGCGAAGTAGACCGAGGCCAGGCGGTCGCGCGGGGGCAGGTCGCGGTCGCCCCACTGGCGGTCCGGGGCGTCGTATTCGGCCACTTTTTCCAGCGCCGAGTGGTCGGCGTGGTTGCTCAGCGTCCTGGGCAGTTTGCCGGCGGTGATCGTCTCGATCACGGCGGTCAGCAGGCCGCGTTTCAGGCCCTTGTTGAAGCCCGGGCGGATGTTGCGGACCTTGTGCAGCTCGGCGGCCACTTCCGAGGCGCGCAGTTTGGTGTCGAAGCCCTCGGCGGTCTTGCCGGCGTGCAGGTGCTCGGCGGCCAGCATGCCCGAACGCATGGCCTGGTGGGTGCCCTTGATCTTGGGCACGTTCAGCAGGCCGGCGGCGTCGCCGATGAGCAGGGCGCCGGGCATTTCCACCTTCGGCAGTGACTGGATACCGCCCTCGACCAGGGCGCGGGCGCCGCTGGAGATAATCTCGCCGCCTTCTAGCAGCTCGCGCATCTTCGGGTGGTTCTTGAACTGCTGGAAGGCTTCCCAGGGCTGGAATTCCGGGTCTTCGTAGTCGAGGCCGCAGACGAAGCCGACGGCGATGCGGTCGTCGTCCAGGTGATAGACGAAGCTGCCGCCGTAGGTGGCCGGGTCCAGCGGCCAGCCGATGCTGTGCTGGATCTTGCCGGGTTGCGACTTGCCGGGCTTCACGCGCCACAGTTCCTTCATGCCGATGCCGTAGGTCTGCGGGTCGCTGTCGGCGTCGAGCTCGAATTTCCTGATCAGCTGCTTGCTCAGGTGACCGCGGCAGCCCTCGGCCAGCACGGTCACCGGGGCGTGAATCTCAATGCCCTGCATGTAGGTGTCCTTGTGCGAGCCATCGCGCGCCACGCCCATGTCCCCGATGATGACACCACCGACCGCGCCGTTGTCATCGTAGTGGACACCGGCGGCGGCGTAGCCCGGGAAGATATCGACACCGGCGGCCTCGGCGTGTTCGGCCAGCCAGGCGCAGGTGGCGCCGAGCGAGACGATAACGTTGCCGTGGTTGTTCTGCTGCGGCGGTGTGGGCAGCTTGCGGCCGCCCTCGGCGTCCAGCCACCAGAATTCGTCGTCTTTCGCATCCACGCAGATCGGCGGCGGGTTGTCGCGCCAGCCGGGGAGCAGTTCATCCAGCGGCGCGGTTTCGATGACGGCGCCGGACAGGACGTGGGCGCCGATTTCCGAGGCTTTTTCGATGACTGCCACGGACAGCGAGTCGTCCAGTTGCCGGAGTCGCAGCGCGCAGGCCAGGCCGGCCGGTCCGCCGCCCACGACGACGACGTCGTAGGGCATCACTTCGCGCGGGTTTTCGGTGTCTTCCATGCGTTTGGGGTCCCTGCGGGTGAGGCCGACGATTATATCGGCATTCTTGTTTTATACTGAAACCCGACTGGTGAATACCGGCCCTGGCGTCGGCAAAGGGAATTTACGGCATGGACATGCTCAACTATTTCAGCGACTGGGACGACGTGGTCGAGTTTCCGAAAAAGTCCCGGATTTTTGGCGAGATGGATCGCGCCGATTACATGTACGTCATCATCGAGGGCGAAGTGGAAGTGACGCTTCGCGGCGAGCCGCTGGGCGCGGAAATCGAGGGCGGCATTTTCGGCGAGATGGCGATGATCAACTCGGCCCTGCGCAGCGCCACGGCGACGGCCCTGCGGCCGGTGCGGGCGGCGCGCGTCGACCGCGATAATTTCCGGCGCATCGTGAAGGACAATCCCGACTTTGCACTCCATATCATGGCGGTCATGGCGAACCGGCTGCGGGTCGCTGACCAGGTCATCGCCGGATAGCTTGTCGCGGGGCGTGGTCGGGTTGTCTATACCCCGGACTCGCTGTGAATACATCCCTGTACGCTCATCGGCGGCATCCCTGCCGCCGAAGGTCCGGGGTATAGACAACCCGACCCCGCCGCGAGACGCTTTTGCCGTCTCACCGTCTCACCGTCTCACCGTCTCACCGTCTCACCGTCTCACCGTCTCACCGTCTCACCACTCACCGGCAGTCGGTCGGCTCCCACGTATACGACTCACCTATTTCGAGATGCAACGCTTCAGTGGTGTCGCCGTAGCGCAGGCGGGTGGGCTTGCCCAGACTTGAGGTCAACGTCGCGCTGACCAGGCAGCCGTTGGCCCATTCCAGGTCGACGTCGAAGCCGCCGCGGGCGCGCAGGCCGGAGATTTTGCCGTCCGGCCAGGCCGAGGGCAGGGCGGGCAGCAGTTCTATTTCGAAGCGCAGGTCGCTGCCGGCCGGGTCGTCGTCGTTCAGGCGCACGTGGCTTTGCATCAGCATCTCGGTGATGGCCGAGGTGCCGCCGAAGTTGCCGTCGATCTGGAACGGCGGGTGGGCGTCGAACAGGTTGGGGTAGCTGCGCTCGGGGCTCAGCAGGTGTTTCAGGATGTTATGCGCACGGTCGCCGTTGAGCAGGCGCGCCCACAGGTTGATGCGCCAGGCAATCGCCCAGCCGGTGGTGATGTCGCCGCGGCGGTCCAGGGTGACGCGGGCGGCGTCGGCCAGTGCCGGGGTGCCGCGCGGGGTGATCTGCGCACCGGGCTGCACGGCATACAGGTGCGAGACGTGGCGGTGGTCCGGCTCCGGCACCTGGCTGTCCCAGTCGTCGCGCCATTCCTGCAGCTGGCCGTCGGCGCCGATGCGGTCAGGCGCCAGTTTCGAGCGGGTTTCCAGCACAGTGGCGGCAAACTCAGCATCGCGGTCCAGCAGCCGCGCGGCCGCGGCGGTCTGGGCGAACAGGTCGCGCAGGATCTGGTTGTCCATGGCCGGGCCCAGGGCGATGGAGACCTCGGGGTGGTGGGCGTTCTCCGGCGAGTTCGTGGGGCCGGTGGCGAGATACCGGCCGTCCTCGACGGGCTGCAGGTTCTCGATGAAGAACTGCGAGGCGCCTTTGAAGATCGGGTAGGCCTGCTCGAGGAATTCCAGGTCGCCGCCGTAGAGGTAATGCTCCCACAGGTGCGTGGTCAGCCAGGCGCCGCCCAGTGGCCACATGCCCCAGAACGCGCCGTCGATGGGACCGGTGGCGCGCCACAGGTCGACGTTGTGGTGCGTGACCCAGCCGCCGCTGCCGTAGTGCTCGCGCGCGAACACCGCGCCGCGCTCGGCGATCTCGCCCACCATGCGGTGCAGCGGTTCGGTCAGCTCGGGCAACGCGGTCGGCTCGGCCGGCCAGTAGTTCATCTCGGTATTGATGTTGATGGTGTACTTCGAGCCCCACGGCGGCGTGGTCGAGGCGTTCCAGATGCCCTGCAGATTGGCGGGCTGGCTGCCGGGCCGCGAGCTGCCGATCAGCAGGTAGCGGCCGTAGTCGTAGTACAGCGCCGCCAGGGCCTCGTCGCCGCCGTCGGCGTAGCGGGCGATGCGCTCGTCGGTGGGCAGGTCGGCCGCCGCGGTGCGGCCCAGGTCCAGTCGCGAACGCTGGAACAGGCGCTGGTGGTCGTTGATGTGGTCGGCGCGCATGTCCGCCCAGCTGCGCTGCGCGGCGGCCTCGATGGCCGCGGTGGTGAGCGCATCCGGATCACCGCTGATGTCGTCGTAGCGCCTGTAGCTGGTGGCCGCGGCAATCAGCAGCGTCACCCCGGCGCTGCCGGACACGTGCAGCTGCTGGCCGGTGGCGGAAATGCTCGCCTCCGGGTTGTCGGGCAGCACTTTCACGCGCGCCTGGTAGGTCAGCGCCCCGTCGATGCCGAACATGCCCTCGTTGCGGCCCTCCAGCAGCAGGGTGCCGTCGTCCGTGGTGCGGGCATTGGCCGGCATCGGTGTCTGGAAGCCCAGCGAAAAGCCCAGCCAGCCGGGCTCGTCCGGGTTGTCGACCTTCGTCGATTCCATGCGCACCACGATCACGTCGTCGACCGCGCTGGCCAGCACCTGGCGCACGACCTGGTTGCCGCCGACCTGGAACTTCGTGGTCGCGATGGCGGTGTCCAGGTCCAGCTCACGTTCGTACTCGAAGGCGTATTCGCTGGGCGCCATGGAAATGAACAGGCTGCCGACGGTCTGGTAGGACGGCTGTCGAATCGGCACCGACATGAACTTGTCCTGCACCAGCGCCTGGGCCTCGGCGTACTGTTCCTCGGCCAGCAGGCGACGGATTTCCGGCAGCGCGTCGAGCGCCTCGGGGTTGGCGGGGTTGTACGGGCCGCCGGCCCACAGCGTGTCCTCGTTCAGCTGCAGCCGCTCGGTGGTGACGCCGCCAAACACCATCGCGCCCAGGCGGCCGTTGCCGACGGGCAGGGCCTCGATCCACTCGCTGGCGGGTTCGTCGTACCAGAGGCGGGCCGGTGGCGGTTCGCCGCTGCCGGACTGGGCGTGGACGGGGGCCTGCAGCAGCAGGGCCAGCGTGGCCGCGAGCAGGCGGCAGATAAGTGGGCGATGATTGTTCATGGCCGCATGATAGCGACAAGCGGCCGCCAGGTCAGCGCATCAATGACCCTGGTCAATTCCTGTTCCATATCGATGTGCTAGATTTTAAATAGCGCTTATAGAAGTATCGCGTTCCTGGAATGTCCGGGACGTTCTGCGGGAGGATTCATCCATGAAAGCACGTGATTTACTGGCGGTTCTTATTGTCAGCGGCGTCCTGTCCCCGGCGGCGATGTCACAGGCGCCAAAAACCCGGACCGTCGAGGGGTTCGATGGTGTGATCGCCGAGCGGTACGAGGATTCGACGCCGGCCTGGCCCGCGGACGCGAAACGCCCAGCCGCGGACGCGCCGAACGTGCTGCTCATCCTGCTGGACGATGCCGGGTATGGTCACCTGGGCGCCTACGGCGGACTGACCGAGACGCCCAACATCGACCGGCTCGCGGCCGGGGGGCTGCTGTACAACAACTTTCACACCACGGCGCTGTGTTCGCCTTCACGCGCGTCCATCCTGTCCGGTCGCAATCACCATTCGATCGGGTTGGGCTCCCACGCGATCACCGCGATGCCGTTCCCCGGCTATTCGGGGCGGGTGCCGCTGTCGGCCCAGGAGGTGGCACGCATTGCCCAGGATGAAGGCTGGACAACCTACGCCCTCGGCAAGTGGGATCACACGCCCACGTTCATGGTTCACCAGGTTGGCCCGTTCACTTACTGGCCGACGAACGACGGCTTCGATCACACCTACACGTTCATGGCCGCGGATGCGAACAACTTCACCCCCGTGATGTACGAGGGTCACACACCGGTCGAACCGGCGCGTGGGCGAGCGGACTATCACCTCTCGACCGACATGGCCGACAAGGCCATACGCTACGTCACCGGCCAGAAGTCCATCGATCCGGAGCGTCCGTTCTTCATGTTCTGGGCGCCGGGCGCCGTGCATGCCCCGCACCATGCCCCGCAGGCATACCTGGACAAGTACAGGGGACGGTTCGACATGGGTTGGGACAGGGCCCGCGAGATGATTCACCAGCGCCAGCTGGAGATGGGCGTCATCCCGCCCGGCACGAAGCTGACCGAGCGACCGGACGACATCCCGGCCTGGGACAGCCTGGGCGACGACGAGAAGAAGGTGTATGCGCGGCAGATGGAGGCCTTCGCCGCTCAGCTCGATCACGTCGACATGGAGATCGGGCGCATGATCGCCGCGCTGGAACGAATCGGCGAACTGGATAACACCCTGATCATCGTCAGCTCGGACAACGGTTCGAGCGCCGAGGGCGGGTTGTCCGGCACGCACAACGAGATGCTGCTCGTCAACAACCTGCAGACCGATCTCGAGGAGAATCTCGCACGACTTGACGAGTGGGGCCAGGAGGCGACCAACAACCACTTCCATGCCGGTTGGGCGATGGCGGGCAATACCCCGTTCAGGTACTTCAAGCAGGTCGTCCACCGGGGCGGCATGCAGGACCCGCTGATCATGCACTGGCCCGCAGGAATCGAGGCGCAGGGTGAGATCCGCGACCAGTATCACCACATCATCGACATCACGCCGACGATCATGGACGTCCTGGGCCTTGAGGCGCCCGAGACCATCGACGGCATCGAGCAGATGCCCATGGACGGCGTCAGCATGACGTATTCGTTTGACGACGCCGACGCGCCGGACCGGCGCACCCGACAGTACTACGAGCTGTTCGGTAACCGGGCCATGTACCTGGATGGCTGGAAGGCGGTCACGATACACGGCAACCGTATGCCCTGGATCATCGCCGGGACGTACCCGTTCGAGGACGACGTGTGGGAGCTCTACCACGTGGAAGAGGATTTCTCGGAGTCGGAGAACCTGGCTGACGAGTACCCGGAAAAACTGGAGGCGCTGAAAGCCGCCTGGGACGAAGACGCCTGGAAATACAATGTCTACCCGCTGTACGACGACATTGCCGCCAGGCTGACCAACGTCGTCAAGCAGTTTGCCCCGGTGCGGCCGGAGTACATCTACTATCCGCCGGGCGCGGTCCGCATCGCCGAGCCGTATTCACCACCGGTGAAGAACCGAGACCATACCCTGACCGCATACGCGGTGATCCCGGAAGGTGGCGCCGAGGGCGTGCTGGTGTGCTCGGGCGGGCTGTACGGCGGCTACGCGTTCTACGTTTCCGGCAACCGGCTGGCCTACGAGTACAACGCGTTCAACGAGGACCGCTACCAGGTCAAGTCCGCCGGACCGTTGCCCACGGGCGAAGTGGAACTCAGGGCCGAGTACGAGGCCGTCGGGCCGCAGTCCGGCAAGGTGACGCTGTTCGTCAACGGCGAGATGGTCGGTGAAGGGACCGTGGACCGGACCATGCCGGGCACGTTCTCCCTGTCGGAGACCTTCGATGTCGGGACGGACACCGGCACGCCCGTTTCGCATGATTACACGCGCGACGGGGCCGACTTCAGCGGCGAGCTGGACCGGGTCGTCGTGTCACTGGCGCAATGACGCGCGGCGGCAGATTCCGCGTGCGCGGCCATGGGCGCTGACAGCACGGCGGTGGCCAGGACCAGGCCCGCCAGCGCGCGCATCATGACCAGGCCCCGCGATCGATGAAGTCCCGGACGATGGCGCGGGCCTCGTCCGCCTCGGGGATGCCTGGTGTGACTACCGGGAACGAGTGGTAGAGCCCGTCGAACACGCGCAGCACGGACCGGTGGCCGGCGGCGCGCAGGCGGTGGTGCAGGCGCAGGCTGTCGGAGAGCAGGATCTCGCGGGTGCCGCAGATGATCAGCGTGGCCGGGAATCCGGCCTTGAAACCGGCCTGGAAATCGGTGTTCAGGGGGGATGCCGCCGGGCCGGCCGGGTCGTCACCCGCGTAGGCCGCGGCGCAGCGGTCCAGCATGCCGGTCCAGCGCAGCATCGGGTCGTGCGCGGCCATCGTTTCGCGGCTGTCGCCGGTGCCGGCAAGATCCAGCCAGGGCGAGAACAGCGAGACGCTCTCCGGTCGTGGTCCGCCCGCACTGATCATCGCCAGGGTCGCGGCCACGGCCAGCCCGCCCCCGGCGGAATCTCCGGCCAGGTGGAACGGCCCCCGTTTACGCAGGATGGCCTGTAGCGCGCGCGTCACGGCTGGCACGGTCTCGTCCACGCGCGCGGTGGGTGCGAGCGTGTAGTCCAGCGACAGCACCTCGCGACCCAGGGCGGCGGCCAGCGGCAGGCTGGCCGGCAGCGAGGAACGCGCCGAGTAGGTGGTGTAACCGCCGCCGTGCAGGAACACCAGTGGTGCCGGGGCGTGTGCAGGGTCGGGCCCGCCGTTGTCCTGGAGCCCCGCCGGCCGCAGGCGCAGCGCGGGCATGTCATCGAACGAGGCTTCAACGATATCGACGTGGTGAGCGGCGATGGCGTCGTCGACCCGCGGTGCCATGCGTGATTCCACGAACGCCTGCAAGGCCGCCCAGCCGGAAACGTCATCGGCCGCGGGCAGCGGGTCGAGGGCCTGGCCGCGCTGCTGTCGGAACTGGTCGATGGCCGCGCGGGCCTCGGCAGAAATGCCGCTCATGTTTCGGGGTCGGGGTTCGTGGGCTTGTCGCTGGGCGCCGGGTCGGGCAGGTCGGCCAGGCACATGGCCGGTTCCGGGCAGGCGGGCACCGGCGCGGATGGCGTGGCCTGGTACCAGAACGCGGCCGCTGACCAGTCGTCGGCGCGCTCGAACAGCTCGGCCTTGTAGTCTTCGATGGTGCGGGCCTGGTAGGTGGGCTGGTGACCGATCTGCTGGATGGTGATTTTCATGCGCTCGCGGCAGACGATGGGGTCGGCCCCGTGCCAGCGATACAGCGAGACGCGCCCCGTGTCGGCGTCGTCTTCACCCTCGCGCCAGGCGCAGCCGTGGTGCTGGAAGGCCTCGGCCTGGATGCCCCAGGCCTGGCCGACATAGTCCTCGGCGCCGGTACCGCAGATTGTCGGCCATTCATCGTCGCCGTCCAGGTAGACCTTCATTTCACCCTCGCCCCACCACAGCGGGTCCAGCGGGCGCACGCCGAGCACGCAGCCGAGGTACCGGATGCGGCCTTCGCGTTCGGGCAGGATCTCGAAATCGCGGCCAACGGTGGTCGGGTTTTCGCGCCGGAAGCACGCGTGCAGGCGGCCGACGTCGTCGGCATGGTCGTCGCCCAGGGTGTAGTCGACCTGGTAGAACAGCGGCAGGCGCGCGCCGGAGCGGTTGTGGAACTCGATGCGCGCCGCGCGGGTGAACGGCATGGGCACCCAGCTGTTCATGGCGCGGGTCGAGCCCACCGAGTGCATGGCCGACTGGAAGCCGTTGCAGCGGCCGTGGGCGAAACCGAAGAACTCGCCCACCGGGATGTCGACGGACGGGTGGGCCTGGCCATCCCAGAAAATCCGGATCACCGAGCCGCGCAGCAGCTGTGGCTTGTCGTGCATGGTCATCCAGATATGACGGATGGTGCCGCGGCCGCTGATGTCGGCCAGCACGACCGTTTCGCCGTCGTGCACGTGGCGCACCGGGTCGCCCTTGCGGCCGGGGCCCAGCGGGCTGGCAGCCGTGCCGCCGCGGCCGGGGGCGCCGGAGGGATTCTCGAACGAGATTGAGCGTGATTCCAGTCCTTCCGGAACCAGGTAGGGCGCATGTTGGAACGGCATGGGATGTCCTCAGAACGTGATGCGGCGGCGCAACTCGGCGTGGTCGCCGCGCTGCACGGGTGACGTGTCGGCGGGGCGGGCGTCGAGCATGGCGCGGATGTCGGCGTGGTCGGGCAGGGCGGAGAACTCGACCAGCGTGGCGCTGGCTTCGCCGCCGGCGGGCAGGGTCAGCTGCAGCTCGATGGGCGCGTTGCCGAAGCCGTTGAAGCTTGCATAGCCCCGGCCGTCGCTTTCAATGAGCACCGTCTCCCCCGATTCCAGCGCGATAATGTCTTCGGCCGAGTCGAACGCCAGCAGCAGCATGAAGCCTTCGCGGGCGCCGCGCAGGGCCAGGCGCAGTTGTCGCGCCTCGCCCCGGGTCTCGTCCGACAGGATGTCGACCGTCGGCGCTGCCAGGGCGAGGTCCGGTGCGGGCCGCGTGTACATCGGGCGGCCCGGCACACCGGCCAGGTCCACCGGGGCCGGTTCGCCGTCGAAGCCCATGGCCGGCGCGGCGACTGGGGCCGGCAGGCCGTAGCTGTTCAGGCGCCATTGCGGCTCGTGGTCGCCGTCGGCGGACTGGTCGTAGACCAGGTTGGCCCAGCGCGGCCGGTCGGGCGTGGCGACCGGGCTGAACCACGCGGCCACGGTGGCGACAACGACGATGCCGATGACCGCAGCCACCGGCTTCAGGACGGTGACGCGGGCGGTTTCGCGGTACCCCGCCAGCAACGGTGCGGCGGCGATGGCGAACAGCGCCAGCGCGCCCATGCGCATTGCCGTGGCGTGGAAGCTGCCCAGCGCATCCAGCACGTTGTAGTGATAAATGCCCATGTAGGCGGCGACGACCAGGCCCAGGTGCGCGGCGATGAACGGGTAGGCGCCCCGGCGCACCGTTGTTTCGACAATCGCGGAGACCAGGAAGACGAGCGCGGGCAGCAGGCCGATGTAGGCCCCGCCCGGCAGGGTGAGCGTCAATACCAGCGCCAGCGCGGCGTAGACGAACCACGCGCCGAACAGCAGCGACCGCGCCGGCACACGCCGTCCGATTCCGGCGCCCACGAGGGCGGCCAGCGCGACACTCCCGGCGAAAACGGCGATATCCCCCGCCAGCGGCGCCGGGTGATCCAGCAGGTTGGCGCCTGGCCAGGTCGCCAGCGGCAACTTCAGCACGGCGCCGACCAGCGGGTGCAGCACCAGCAGCACGATGGGCGCGGCCAGGCCCGCGACGATGCCGCGCCAGCCACCGCCGGCGCGCAGGAACAGGAAACCCAGCAGCACCAGCGCGATGACCGCCGCCGGCAGGTTCCAGGCCTGCGGCCAGTTAATGACCGCGCGGCCGAACAGGTCGACATAGGTCGCATCGCCCTCGGCGCTCGCCTCGGCCAGGTCGCGGTCGGCCCAGTGACGGGCCAGGCCGAGCATCTGTTCGCCGTGGTGCGCCAGGCTGGCCGGTGAGAGCCGGTCACTGTCGTCGCGTTCAGTGTGGTAGAGCGAACCCGCGCCTGAGTACGCGAAGTTCAGCGCCGGGATCTCGTCGTCGATGAAGATCGTCAGGTCGGTGCCGTTGGGCATGCGCCGGTACACCTCGACCATCAGCGAACTGCTCACGGGCCGGGTGGCGACCTCGGCGTATGAATCGATCAGCGTGCGGTTGCCGACGCTGGTCTCGAACAGCGCGCTGGGGCCGGCGGCGCCGCGCGCTTCCAGGTTGATCACCAGGCCGACGCGGTCCGCCAGCGGGTGGTCCTCGGCGAAGGCCATGGCGCCGCGAAGCCCGGTTTCCTCGGCGTCGGTGACCAGGAAGACGATATCGTTGCGATACGGGCCGGCCTGGGCGAGGCCCTGCGCCGTGCGCAGCAGCACGGCGGTGCCGGAAATATCGTCACCGGCGCCCGGCGAGGCCGGCACGCTGTCGTAATGCGACAGCAACAACAATACGTTGCGGCCACCGGCGTCACCGCTGCCCGGCAGCGTGGCGATGATGTTTTCCAGCCGGCTGCAGCCCGGGTTCAGGTCGGTGCACAGGTCGGCAGACTGGCGCTCCACGTCCAGGCCCAGGGCCCGGAAGCCGTTGGCGACGCGGTCAGCCACCGCGCGGTTGGCCGGCGAGCCGGTGGGGTGCGGCGCGTTCTCCGGGATCAGCGACCGCACGGTGCCCAGGGCCGCGGCGGTGTCATAGTCCAGGGCATCCGGCGACGGGCCTTCGCGGTGGATGGTCGTGCCGGCGTACATCAGTGCCAGCAGGGCCAGGCAGGCCAGGGTCCAGGTCCAGGCGGCGGGGTTGTGATTGGTGGTCATTCGGAAGGCTCCGTCGGTGGTTCGCCGAACAACAGGGTCACGGCGTGGAAGATCAGGATGGCACAAGTCAGGGGCACGATGGCCACCACCCACTCGCTCGGCAGGCCCAGGGCCTCGGTCACGCGCCAGCCGTGCACGGCCAGCCACGGCGGCGAGAACCACAGCACCACGCTGCAGAACAGCAGCACGGCGGCGGCCTGCACGGCACGCGCGATATTCCGCATCGTCGGTGAGTGGAAGTTTTCCGAGCGCACCAGTACCGGGTCGCGGCGATGCAGCAGGGCGGTGGTGGCGCCGGCCAGGCCGGCCCACAGCATGGCGATGCGGGCCAGTTCCTCGGTCCAGGCCGGTGGCTCGTTCAGGCCGTAGCGGGCGACCACCTGGAACAGCATGGCCACGCCCATGATGGCCAGGCCCCAGGTGGCGACGAACCGGGCGCCGCGGTCCAGGCCGCTCGAGATTCTGAACATCACGCGCTTCATGGCGTCGGCCCCGGCCGGCGGGCGGCTTCCACCCAGTCGAGGAAGCGCCGGGTGTCTTCCGGGCGCTCCCAGTGGCTGGGCGCGATGCGTTCACTGGCCTCGATCCAGCCGGCGCGCTCATCGGGCGTCAGCTCGATCCACTCGACGCCGATCCGGTCCAGCGCCTGGTGGTCGGCCTCCAGCATGCGGCTGGCCCATTCGCGGTTCGCCGTCCGCGCTGCCGCGAAGGCATCGTGCAGCAGGGCGCGCTGGTGGTCAGAAAGGGCATCCATCCAGGCCTTCGAGGCCACGACCACGCGCATGGCCGGGCCCATCCGCAGGTTGGTGTAATGGTCCAGCACCGAGCCGTGCCCGAACATCGGCGCCACGTTCGGCGGGTTCAGGTAGGCGTCGACGATGCCGGTCTGCAACGCCTGGGCCACTTCTTCCCAGGCCACCTGCACGCCGCGCACCTGCCAGGCCCGCAGCAGGTTCATGTCGGCCTCGCTGAGCACGCGCAGGCGCAGGTCGCGCAGGTCCTCGATACGCCGCACCGGCTTGCCGCGCGTGAACAGCCCGACCATCGAGGCGATGTAGACGAAATCGACCATGACCAGCCCCACCTTCGCCAGGTCATCCGAGATGGTGGCGACGTAGTCGGTGTCGTCGATGATGCGGCTCATGTGTTCGTAGGAATCGACCATGAACGGCCGCGCGCCGGCGGCCGCGATGGACGACCAGCGGCTGATCTCGTCGCCGCCGGTGACGTTGATTTCCAGCAGGCCCAGCTGCGCCTGGATGGTGCGCTCGCGCTCGCCGCCGATGGTGCTGTTCGGGTAGACGCGCACGCCCAGGCCGGCCCCGCGCAGGTGATCGGCGCAGGCCTTCACCCAGACGTAGGCGCCGTTGCGCTCCAGGTTGGCCGGCAACGACATGCCGACCTTGACGTCATCGGCCAGGCCGGCCAGCGCGCGCCCGGTCGGCAACGCGGCCAGTCCCGCCCCGGCGGCGCCCAGGGCGAGACCGCCCAGGCCGTTCATGAACGCGCGGCGCCTCATATCAGCCCCAGGGCGCGTGGCAGCGCCAGGCAGAGTTCCGGGAACAGCGCGATGACCAGCAGCACCGCCAGCTCGGCCGCGACGAAGGGCAGCACGCGCCGGCACAGGCCCCAGTAACCGTCGCCGGTGATGGTGGCGACCATCATGATGGCACCGCCCAGCGGCGGCGTGATCAGGCCGATGGACAGGTTCAGGCAGATCAGCAGGCCCATGGCGACGGGGTCGGCGCCCTGGGAGACCGCGATCGGCACCAGCAGCGGCGCCACCACGGTCAGGCCGAGCATGAAATCGAAGCCCATGCCCAGCAGCAGGAAGGTGAGCATGATGACCAGCACGAACCAGATGCCGTCGACGTGGATGGCGGCCACCAGCGCGGCCAGGTCATCCGGCACCTGGTGCAGCACGATCAGGTAGCTCATCATCGAGGCGGCGCCGATGATCATGAAGATGGAGCCGGTCAGCGAGGCCGTGCGGCGCATCGCCTGGGCCACCGATCGCCAGCGAAGGCCGTTGCCGGCGAAGCCGATCACCAGGGCCGCCAGGCAGGCCAGGGCGCCGGCCTCGATGGGCGTGACCACGCCGAAGACGATGCCGCCCAGGATGATCACCGGCAGCAGTAACGCCGGTGCGCCGCGTTTCAGGGTCGGGCCCAGCGGTGGCCGTTCCTCGTCGGCGCCGCCCGGGTGACCCTCGCGGTGGGCGTACCAGGCGTTGGTGGCAAAAAGCGCCAGCGCCAGCAGGATACCGGGTACCACGCCGGCGGCGAACAAAGCGGCGACGTCGGTGGACATGATGGCGCCGTACAGGATCAGCACGATGGACGGCGGGATGATCGGCCCGATTACCGACGATGCGGCCGTCACCGCACCGGCGTACTGGCGGTCGTAGCCGCGCTTCTCCATCTGCGGCACGAAGGTGTTCGACATGGCGGCGATGTCGGCCGTCGCGGAGCCGCTGATGCCGGCGAAGAACACCGAGGTCATGATGTTGACATGCCCCAGGCCGCCCGGCAGCCGTGCCAGCAGCAACAGTGCGACGTCGATCAGCGAGCGGGTGATGCCCGAGCGGTTCATCAGTTCGCCGGCCAGGATGAACAGCGGCATCGCCATGATGGCGAACACGTCCAGCTGGCTGAAGATTCGCTGCGGGGCAGCGGCCAGGAACGGCAGCGAATCGGTCACCACGAAGGCCACCACCGCGGCGGCGCCCAGCGCGTAGGCCAGCGACACGCCCAGGGCGGCAAGGGCCACCACCAGGGCGATGATGAGCAGGGCGGTCAGCACGTGAATACCGGGGGCAGGTCGGTTTCGTCGATGTCGTCCAGCGGCCAGACCGGCCGGCGGATGGCGCGGTAGGGCCGCGCGTGGACGTCACTGTTCAGCAAGCCGGGCGCGTCGCAGTGGATGATGGCCGCGGCACGCTCGTGGAAGCCGGCGTGAAAATGGTGGGTCGATTTCACCACCACCAGTCGCTTGCGCCAGGGCTCGGCGCCGCAGGCTTCCAGCCCTCCCGGCGTGAACGGTTGCTGGCGGATGTCATTCAGGATGATGTCGATGCCGCCGGCCGAGACCAGCGCGGTGCGGCCGAGTGCGGTGGCGCCGCCGTCGGCGATATGCGCCTGGGTGGCATCAAGGCGCAACGCGCGGACGGTGACCTCGAGATCGACGGGCGCACCGGAGCCGGGACCGATCTTCCCGCCGATGCGCAGCGGCAGCGTGCTGCCTTCGCCGGCCGCGAATGCAAGATCGAGCGTGGCCGGATCCCAGAAATAGGCGAACAGGGCGTCGTCGACGCCGCGTTCCAGCGCGCGCTGCAGGATAAACGTTGAATCCGAGCCGGCGCCGCCCCCCGGGTTATCCGACATGTCGGCGATGACGACCGTGCCCGGCGGCGAATCGGCGGCGCGGTCCAGGCACGCATCGACGCCGTCGAGGGGCACCTGGCCGGTTTCGCGCAGGGCGAAGAACCCGCGGCCCGTGCGAGCGGCGAGCTTGGCGGCCCGCCCGGGGTCGTCGTCCGTGACCACGATGACACCGGCGCCGGCCACGGGCACGTCGGACCAGGGAAAGCCGTGGGCCAGGGTCACGGACAGCACGCCCGGTTCGCGTTCCAGCGCCATGGCCTGGTCGACCAGGCCGCGCATGGGCTCACGCGTGGTCTGGAACAGGCCGAACATCGGCAGTGGCTGGAAGGCGACCGCTGGCCGGATTTCGCCGTTGGCGGCACGGGCGCACAGCTCATAGAGTTCTCGCGCACGGGCGTCGAAATCAGTGTGCGGGTATTCCTTGCAGGCCTTGACCACCGTGGCGGCGCGCAGCATGGCCTCGCTGACATTGCAGTGCAGGTCCAGCAGCAGGCCCACCGGCAGGTCCGGGCCGACGATGTCGCGGATCCGCGCCAGCACATCGGCCTCGCAGTCATCACACTGCTCCGACAGCATCGAGCCGTGCATCATCACCAGCACCATGTCCAGCCCGTCGCTCACCGCGCGCAGGTCATCGAGCAGTGCGTCACGCAGCGTTTCATAATCAGCCTGGCGGGTGGGGCGGCTGGGTTGCGCATGGGCGCACAGGCCGACATGAATCTCGTCGCCACGGCGCTTTGCCTCGTCGTAGAAGGCGCCGGCGACTTTCAGCGGCTGGCCCTCAGCTTCCGGGTCCATGCCCGGCCGGAAAATGGCCAGTTCGCGGAAACTGTCCAGGTTGGTGGGCAGCGGCGAGAACGAGTTCGTCTCGTGCGCGAAATAGGCGGTGAAAACTTTCATGACGCTCGCGTGGCGGCGATGTTGAGCACCCGGGCGGGCCGGTCATCCAGGGCGCGCACGTTGTGGGCCATATTGGCGTCGATGTAGATGCTGTCGCCGGCCTCCAGCACCGTCGGCGTGTAAAACTCGGTCAGCACTTCGACGCGACCCTCGAGCACGTAAATGAACTCTTCGCCACGGTGGCGGACCAGGTCGGGCTCGTGTCCGGGCTGCAGCAGGATCTCGCTGGGCGTCATGCGGCGGTTGGCGAAATCATGGGCGTGGTGGCGGTAAACAGTGTTGGCCGTGGCGGTCTCCGGCGCCTCGTCGGTGCGGGTGATGGCGCGGCGGCCGGTGACCGTCGCGGTATCGCCCACCGGGGCGGCATCGGGTGCGACCAGGTCCATGACATCAATCCCCAGTGCGCCGCAGACGTCCAGCAGTTTCTCGATTTTCAGTGACATGGCGCCGGTTTCGACCTTGGACAGGGTCGACAGGGGCACGCCGCTGGCCTGGCTGAGGTCCTTCAACGCCCAGCCGCGCGCGGTGCGGTGGCGACGAATGCCGTGGCCGACCGTGTTCGGGATGGGGGCGTCTTTGCGGGCCGTTTCGGGCATAGTCTGTCGACCGTTTGCAGATTCCGGGGTGACTGCTATTATCCACGTTATGAAAATATTTTCATATATGAAAATCACGCTGGGCCTGCTGGCCTGTGCCCTGGCCCTGCCGACACCCGCTGCCGAGATCGACGCGGCAGCCGTTCGCGAGTGGTCGGACGGCTACTTCGAAGACGCGCTGGAGAACCATCGAATGACCGGCGCCGTGGTCGGTTTCGTCCAGGGCGGTGAACTCGTTTTCAGCCGCGGTTACGGGGTCGCCGATGTCGAAACCGGCGCGCCGGCCGACCCCGCCACCACCCGGGTGCGCATCGGCTCGACCACCAAGACCTTCACCGCCACCATCATCGCCCAGCTCATCGACGAGGGCGTGATCGGCTCGGTGGATGACGCCGCCAACGACTACCTGGAACGCATCCAGCTGCCGGATAACGACGGGGTGGCCATCACCCTGAAACACCTGCTGACACATACCGCCGGGTTCGCCGACCGCTTCTTTTTCATCGGCGCCGATACACCGGTCGAGGTGCCGGCCAGCCCGGCGATGATCGAGTCGCTGCGGCCGGAGTATGCCCGCCCGGCCGGCACACGCGTGGTCTATTCCAACTTCGGCGTCGCCACGCTGGGCTGGATCATCGAGGACATCACAGGCCTGCCCATCGCCCAGGTCATGTCGGCCCGTATTTTCGAGCCGCTGGACATGGCCGACACCGAGTTGCCCGTGGACCTGGCCGAGCCCGATGGGCTGGCCCGCCCCGGGCTGCTGGACGCCGAGGGCCTGGTGGGGCCAGTCCCGTTCACGGCTATTAACCCCGCCATCGCGCAGACCGGCTCGATTGTCTCGACCGCGACCGACATGGCCCGTTACATGAACGCCCAACTGGGCCATGACGGTGACTTCGGCGCCGGCGTCCGCAATGCCCTGTGGGCACCGCTGGCGGGCAACGTGGCCGGCCAGGCGCAGGTGGGCATGACGTTTTTCCTGCAGGACTGGGCCGATGAACTGGTCATTTCTCATGGCGGTAACTGGCCCGGGTTTCATACCTGGATGACGTTGCTGCCGGGCCAGGATGCCGGGTTTTTCATGAGCATCCTGTCCGACCCGGCGCCGGAGTCGACATTGACGCGGTTCCTGCGTGCCGCGGCGCCGTCGCTGGCGGCGCGACCGTCCGCGGCCATCACCAGCGCGGCGTCCACGCACGATGCCTTCCTGGCGGCGATGTTCGGGCCGCGCCGGCCCAT
The DNA here is from genome assembly GCA_913055655.1 of uncultured Oceanospirillales bacterium. Taxonomy (GTDB): domain Bacteria; phylum Pseudomonadota; class Gammaproteobacteria; order Xanthomonadales; family SZUA-36; genus Marinihelvus. The sequence goes on from CAJXKA010000001.1 coordinate 111,865, forward strand.
GCCGGCGGAATGGCTACCCCGCCTGGGCGACCGGCTTGAGGGCATTTACCGTGCCGACCGCCGCCCCTTCAATACCGTCGAGGCCCTGTCGGCGCTGGTGTTTTTTGAATCACCGCTGGTGGTCACTGCCGAGGCCGGGAGGATCGGCATCGGCGGCGCCGCGCCGTGGCGCGACGACGGGAAGGGCGGCTGGGTGCTGGACGCACCCACGCGACCGCGTTTCGCCCACATGACCGTGCCGGACACCGACCAGCCCGTGTTGGTGCCGGACCTGGCCATCTTCACTTTTACCCGCGTGCCCGGCTGGGCCAACCCGAAAAGTCACGCCATCGCCATTCACCTGCTCGTGCCGCTGACGTTGCTGGGCCTGCTGGCGCTGGCCTGGCGCCGCCCGGTGAATCGCGGCTGGCCGCGCATCGCCACCCTGCTGGCGGGCGTCGCCGGCGCGGTGATGGTGGGCTGCGCCACGCTGGGCCTGGAGACCGGCGATGCGCTGATCAGCAGCTGGTTCGCCGGCCACGCCGGGCGGCTGGCCACCTTTGTCGTCGCCGCCAATGTTCTTGCCGTGGCCGCGCTGGTCACGCTGTACGCCGTGTTCAGCGGCCGCCTTCGGGGTATCGCCCGCGCCCTGGCGACCGTGACTGGCCTGGCCGCGCTCGCGGTCTGCATTTTGCTGCTGCCCTACAACGGCATCGGCCTGCCCAATTTCTGAGGAACCCTGATGTCAAAGAAAGTCGCCCTGTTCTGGCCCGGAGATTACCGGGACAAGCCCAACGAGCTGGCCCTGCCCCTGGCGCGCGAGGCCACCGCGCAGATGAGCGCGGCGCTGAAGCGGCTGGGGCGCGACCCGTACCTGGTGGAAGGCTTCATGGCGCGTCCGGCCGACGCCATCGAGAAACTCGGCCCCATCAATGACCCGATGATCGGCCTGTTCGTGCACTGGGTGTACGGCCCGCACACCGTCGACGGCGTGGCCGGCAAGGACAACCCGCTGCTGTTGGCGTCCAATTTTGACGGCACCTTTCCGGGCCTGGTCGGCCTGCTGAACACGGGTGCCTGCCTGGAGTCCGTGGGCCGCAAGCACTCGCGGGCCTGGACCGAGGCCGCCGACTGGACCACCGATGACGCCTTCATGGCGCGGCTGGAGACCTGGTGCGAGACCGGCGAGATCGCCTACGACGAGGGTGAGCTGCACGGCGCGCCGGCGGTGAGTGAATCCGCCCAGGCCATTGCCGACGAACTGGCCGCCGAGATCGAGCGCCGCCGTATCCTGGTGTTGATGCTGGGCGATACTTCCATGGGCATGGTCAACGGCTATTTCGGCTACCGCCGCCTGCTGCGCCACGGCTTCACTGAGCACAAGGTGGACCAGGCCTGGCTGCCGGGCCGCGCCGCCGCCATCGACGCCGGGCGTGTTGAAAAGGCGTTCGACTTCGTGAAAGAAAAAGGCGTGACCTTCCACTGGGGCGAAGAAGGCGCCGGGGACTTCACCCCCGACAGCACCCGTGAGCAGCTGCGCCTGTACTTCGCCGCGCTGGACCTGGCGCGGGAATTCAAGGCCGACTGTATCGGCTGGCAGTACCAGCTGGGCCTGATCCCGGTGACCACGCCCAGTGATTTCTGCGAGGGCCTGCTGAACTCGGCCTGCCGCCCGGAATCCGACGGCAGCCCGCTGATCACCGCCACCGAGGCCGACCAGGGCAACGTGGTGCCAATGGAAATGATGAAGCGCATCCTGAAAAAGCGTGGCCTGCACGAGGCGGTTATGTTTCACGACGTGCGCTGGGGCGGTGAAGAAAACGGCCGTTTCCTGTGGGTGCTGCTGAACTCCGGCAGCTGCGGTGCCTATGCCTTCAACCACGACCCGGACTCGCTGGAAGGCGTGCATTCCTGGCGCCAGCCGAGCATGTATTTCCCCAACCCGGGCGGCACTTTCGCCGGCCTGAGCCGGCCTGGCGAGATGACCTGGGCGCGTGCGTGGTTGAGCGGCGACGAGATCGTCATGGACATCGGACGTGGCGAAGTGGTGGAACTGCCCGAAGACCGTGTGCGCCACTACTGGGACGGCACCACGCCGCAATGGCCGCTGATGATGGCCGACCTGGGCTGCTCGCAGGAAACGCTGATGGCGCATTACCAGAGTAACCACGTGGCCGTGGCCTACGGCGACATTTTCGAGGAGATGGTGGCGTTGAGCCGGGCGCTGGGTTTCCGCGTTCGCGTGGTCGGCGCGGCGTAGCCGGGGGACTTGGCCGACGGGGTGGCCGCATCGGATAATAGGCCCCATGAATACGCAAACCCGATCCCGATTCCTTTCCATCGTCATGCTGCTCGGCGCCCTGTGCCTGGCCGTCACGGCGTGGGGCGACGCGCCCACGCCGGAGTCCGGCGAGTTCGAGCGCTGGTTCGGCTATGACAAGGAAACCCATGTCACCGAGTCCGGCCTGCAGTACAAGATCATCAAGATGGGCGACGGCCCGAAACCGGAGAGCCGCAAGAGCAAGGTCACCGTGCTCTACCGCGGTTTCCTGGGCGACGGCCGCCAGTTCGACACCACCTACGAGTGGGGCGTGCCGCTGGAAGCCCAGTTGCGCAAGACCATCGAGGGCTGGGAAGAGGGCATCCAGCTGATGCCCGTCGGCAGCAAGTTCGTATTCCTGATTCCGCCCGAACTCGGCTACGGCAAGCGCGGCAAGGGACGCATCCCGCCGAACGCGTGGATGCTGTTCGAGGTCGAGCTGATGGAAGTGAAGAACTAGGCCCCGATGTTACGGGCTGCTCAATGACGCGCCGCCATGTCCACCGCTCCAGTTAACGACGTCTGGCTGTCCGTCGCGCCCATGATGGCGTGGACGGACCGCCATTGCCGGTATTTCCATCGCCTGCTGGCGCCGTCGGCGCTGCTCTACACCGAGATGGTCACCACGGGCGCCGTTTTGCATGGCGACCGCGAGCGCCTGCTGGGCTACAACCCCGAGGAACACCCCGTGGCGCTGCAGCTGGGCGGCAGCGAGCCGGACGACCTGGCCGCGAGTGCGAAAGTGGCGGCCGGGCTGGGTTACGACGAGATCAACCTGAATGTTGGCTGCCCGTCGGACCGGGTGCAGAAGGGGCGTTTCGGCGCCTGCCTGATGAAGGAGCCGGATACCGTCCATGACGGGCTGAAGGCCATGGCCGACGCCGTCGACATCCCGGTAACGGTGAAGACGCGCCTGGGCGTCGACGACCTGTACAGCTACGAATACTTCCGTGATTTTATCGGCCGCGTGACCGACGGCACCGGCGTGGACACCGTCATTGCGCACGCACGCATCGCTTACCTCGCCGGCCTCAGCCCAAAGGAGAACCGCGATGTGCCGCCGTTGCACCACGACTGGGTGTACCGGCTGAAGCAGGAGATGCCGGGGCTGACCATCGTGCTGAATGGCGGCGTCGAAACCGTGACGCAGGTGGCGGAACACCTGGCGCACGTCGATGGCGTGATGCTGGGCCGGGCCGCTTATCATGACCCATGGGTACTGGCGTGCTGCCAGGCTGAACTGCTGGGTGGCGGTGGGCCGGAGGCGCCCGAAGACGTGTTGCCGGCGATGCGCGAGTACCTGGCGCGACTCGCGGCTACCGGCGTACCAGTGAAAAACGCCACGCGCCACATGCTGGGCCTGTTCGGCGGCCGGCCGGGCGCGCGCGCCTGGCGGCGTTACCTGAGCGAGAACGCACATCGCGACGATACCGACACCACCCTCCTGGACGGCGCGCTGGCAGCGATGCAAGAGGTGATGGCGGCATGATCACGCGCTCACCCGGCAAGTTCCTGGACGCGCTGCTGGCGCTGCCGGAACCGTCCGGCAAAGTGCTGCCGCGTGGCGTGTTCATGGTCATGCCCCGTGCCTTCGAGGTGGACCCGGAATCGGCCCGCGACAATGTCTACATGGACACCGAGGTCAGTGTCGACGCCGATCGCGCCCGTGCCCAGGGCGAAGCGCTGGCCGCCGCGGTGGAAGCCGCGGGTGTCGAGGTGGTCCGCTTCCCCGGTCACCCGGACACGCCGGACGATGTCTTTCCCAACAACGTGTTCGCGACCGCGCCCGGGCGCTTCATCGTCGGCCGCATGTTCCATCCCACCCGGCGGCTCGAGGCCGAACGCGACGATATCCGCGAGTACTTCACGCAGCAGCAGGGCCGCCGGCTGGTCGACCTTTCAGTGCGTGAGTGCGTGGCCGAGCTGACCGGCGCCATGGTCATCGACCGTGCCCGCGGTGTGGGTTTTTGCGGCATGAGCAACCGCGTCGACGAGGCCGGCCTGGACGCCATGCACGACGCCTTCGGCCTGCAGCTGACCTTCGCGTTCGACCTGCAGCCCGACGAGTATCACACCAACGTGGTGATGTCGGTGCTCGCCAACCGCGCCTGCGTGATTCACGCCGGCGGGCTGGTCGACCCGCTGGCCGCCGACGCCATCGCCCAGGCCTATCCTGGCCGGACGCTGATGCTGGACGAGGCGGAAAAGAACGCCTTCGCGGGCAACTGCATCGCCCTGACCGACACCGACCTGTTCATGAGCTCGACGGGCGCTGATGCCCTGCGGCCGGCCAGCCGCGCGGCGCTCGAGTCGTGGGGGTTTACGCTGCATTCCGTTGAGCTCGACGAAATCGAAAAGGCGGGCGGGTCGCTGCGCTGCATGATCGCCGAAATATTCTGACCTGGGGGGTGGTTGGCCTCGACCCGGCAGATTGGGGGTGGGGGTATCCTTTCGGGGGCTCCGAAGTCCGCTTCGCTGCCAGTCGCCCCCGAAAGGATACCCCCACCCCCAATCTGCCTGGACCGCGTCGCGGTGGCGGAGGGGTTCAGGCCCGAACGCCTCGCGCAGGCCGACCGGAACGCCACCTGAATCCGTGACCAACGCCCAGGCTTTGGGCCGGGGTGCCTTCCTCCGGGCGACTGGCAGCGAAGCGGACTTCGGAGCCCGGAGGAAGGCACCCCGACCCAAAACCGGGTCGAAGGCAACACCACCCCCGGTTCAGATGGCGTTCAGGCAATTCGGCTAGAATTGCGCCCATGAAGACGAGACTGACCACGCTGGTAATGACGGCGCTGCTGGCCCTGGCCGCAGCGTCTTCGGCGTGGGCGATTTCGCTGGAGGACGCCGCCCGGCAGGCGGCGCGCCAGCATGACGCCAAGGTGCTGTCGGCGCGCACCATCACCCGCAACGGTGAACGCGTGCACGAGATCAAGCTGCTCACGCGAAACGGCGTGGTGAAGACGGTCTACGTGCCCGAGGATTCGTAAATCATGCGCATCCTGATCGTGGAAGATGATATCCGCCTGCAGGACTCGGTGGCCGGCATGTTGCGCGAGGCCGGCTACGCCGTCGATGTCACCGCCGATGGCGCCGAGGGGCTGTGGTACGGCGAGGAATTTCCGATAGATCTTGCCATCGTCGACCTGGGCCTGCCGGGCATGTCCGGGCTGGAATTGATCGCGGCGCTGCGCAAGGCCAGCGTCGAGGTGCCCATCCTGATCCTGACCGCGCGCTCGGACTGGAAGGACAAGGTCGAGGGGCTGGAAGCGGGCGCCGACGATTACCTGACCAAGCCGTTCCACCCCGAGGAGCTGAAAGCGCGCGTCAGCGCATTGCTGCGCCGCGCGGCCGGCCATGCCTCGCCGGCGCTGGCGTTCGGGCCGCTGGATATCGATCTTTCCGCCCAGCGCGTGCGCCTGGACGGTCACGAAGTGGATCTCACCACCTACGAGTACAAGGTGCTGGAATACCTGGCCATGCGGCCGGACTCCGTCGTCACCAAGTCGGAGTTGTCTGAGCACATCTACGAGGAAGACGCCGACCGCGACAGCAACGTCATAGAGGTCTTCATCGGCCGACTGCGCCGCAAGCTGGACCCCGACGGTGAGCTGAAGCCCATCGAGACCCTGCGCGGGCGCGGCTACCGGCTGAACCTGCAGGGGCTGAATGGCGGCGCCTGAAGCCGCCGCGAACGACGGCCGGCGGCGCGCGCCGTCGCTGCGCCTGCGACTGGGCCTGCTCGGCGCCGCCGCGCTGGCCATTTCCCTGGGGCTGGTCGGCCTGGCGCTGGATGCCGCCTACCAGCGCAGTGTCGAGTCCGGCCTGCGCCAGCAGATGGAAACCTGGGTTTACCTGGTCCTGGGCGCCGCCGAAGTGGACGAGGACGGCCGATTCAGCATCGACGGCGACCTGGGCGACCCGCAACTGGGCCAGCCTGGTTCCGGCGTCTATGCCCACGTCCACGGCGGGACGGACCACTGGAGTTCCAGTTCCGCGCTCGGCCAGTCGTTGCCGGAAGCGGCCACGGTGCCCGCCGGCGAATCCCGTTTCGAGACTCCGCACGACAAGCTGCCGTTCTATCGTTTCCGTTACGGCCTGGCCTGGGAGGTCGACGCCGGCCGGCGCTACCCGTTCACCATCAGCCTGCTGGCCGACCCGGCGCGGGTCACCGACCAGGTGCGCGCCTTCCGCGCCGGCCTGTGGCGTTCCCTGGGCCTGGCCGGCGTGTTGCTGGCCGCGGCGCAGTTCCTGTTCCTGTGGCTGGGCCTGCGGCCATTGCGCGATGTCGCCGCCGAGGTGGCCCGCGTGGAGGCCGGCGAACAGGAGCAGCTATCCGGTGAATGGCCGCGCGAGATCGAACCGCTGACCCGCAACCTGCAGCGCCTGCTGGACACCGAGAAAGCCAACCAGGCGCGCTACCGCAATGCCCTGGATTCACTGGCGCACAGCCTGAAAACGCCGCTGGCGGTACTCCGCGCGCAGCTGGATCACAATGCCGACGCCACCACCCGCGGCGCCATCGACGACATGCAGCACCTGGTGGCCACGCGCCTGCAGCGGGCCGCGGCCACCACGCGTCGCACGCTGGCCGCGCCGGTGCCAGTGGCGCCGCTGGTCGAGCGCCTGGCCGGCGCACTGCGGCGGGTCCATTCGCAGGATTTGAGAAGCCTGGACGTCAAGATACAGCCTGGACTGGACTTTTACGGGGAAGAGCGCGATCTGCTGGAAGTGATCGGCAACCTGCTCGAGAACGCCTGCAAACACGGCGACGGGCGCGTATGGCTGCACGCGGAGCGCCTGGGTGAAACGACGCCGGGACTGCGCCCCGGCCTGCAACTGGAAGTCGGAAACACTGGCGGCCCGGTGGCGCTGGAGCGCTACCTGGCGCGTGGCGCACGTGCCGACGAGCGCGTCGAGGGGCAGGGTCTCGGGCTGGCGATTGTGTCCGAGGTGGTCAGCGCCTATGGTGGCGGGATTGAATTCGACGGCGGCGCCGGCGACCAGGTGATCGTCCGCGTCCGCTTTCCATCGACCTGAGGGACAACATGCAAGCACTGATCGACATCATGCGCCGCCTGCGCGACCCCGAGGACGGCTGTCCCTGGGACATCGAGCAGGATTTCGCCAGCATCGCGCCGTACACCATCGAGGAGGCCTACGAGGTGGCCGACGCGGTGCAGCGCGAGGCCTGGGACGAACTCCGCGACGAGCTGGGCGACCTGCTGCTGCAGGTAGTCTTCCACGCGCAGATGGCCGACGAGGCCGGGCTGTTCAACATCAACGACGTGGCGCAGTCCATCGGCGACAAACTGGTCCGCCGCCACCCGCACATCTTCGCCGACGCCCAGGTTGAAACCGCCGACGACCAGTCGGAAGTCTGGGAGGCCGTGAAGGCCGAGGAACGCGCCGCCAAGGGCCTGACCAGCTTCGTCGACGACGTACCGCGCGGCCTGCCGGAACTGTTGCGTGCGAAGAAACTGCAGAAGCGCGCCGCCCGGGCCGGTTTCGACTGGCCGGACGCGGCGCCGGTGCTGGACAAGATCGACGAGGAAACCATTGAGCTGCGCGAAGCCCTGGCGGGCGGCGACCCGGAGTGCATTGAAGACGAGCTGGGCGACCTGCTGTTCGCCGCCGTCAACCTGGCCCGCAAGGCGAAGGTCGACCCCGGCCGAGCGCTGCGCCAGGCCAACGCCAAGTTCGAAGCCCGTTTCCGCGCCATGGAAACCGCCGCCGGTGGCAGCGACGCCTTCAGCGCGCTCGACCTCGACCAGCAGGAAGCCCTTTGGCAGCAGGTGAAGCGCGATGGGTGAGCTGCTCGACACGCTGCACGCGGCCAGCCTGATGCTGGGCCTGCTCGGCGGCCTGCTGGTGGCTGCGCTTGGTGTGGCCTGGGCCTGGCGGGCCGGTTCAAAATCTGGTGCGGGCAACGCCGAGTCCAGGCTGGCGCCGGAACTCCTGTCCGCTCGGGAAACCATCGCCGCGCGTGATGCCGAGCTGAAAGACACCACGACCGCGCTTGAATCCGCCCGCCGCGAGGCCGCCATCGCCGAGACCCGCCGCGAGGAGCAGCAGCGCAGCTTCGAGGCCCAGATCGCCAAGCTGGAAGCCGCGGAGAAGCGCCTGGAAGAGACCTTCGAGCGCACCGCCGGCAAGGTGTTCGAGGAGCGCTCGAAGCGCTTCACCGAGCTCAGCAACGAGCAACTCGGCACGCTGCTGAAGCCGCTGACCCAGGATCTTGGCAACTTCCGCAAGGTGGTCGACGACACCAGCAAGGAAGGCATCCGCCTGCACGCCGAGATGCGCGAAAAGCTCAAATCGCTGGAAAAGCTCAACCTGACCCTGCACGAAGACGCCGAGAACCTGACCCGCGCGCTGACCCGTGATGTGAAAGCGCAGGGCAACTGGGGTGAGCAGCAACTGGAGCGTCTGCTGGAACTGGCCGGCCTGAGCAAGGGGCAGGACTACTACACGCAGGTTTCGGTGAAGGGCAAGGACGGCCAGCGCCTGCAGCCGGACTTCGTGCTGCAGCTTCCCGGCGCCACCAGCATCGTGCTCGACTCAAAGGTCTCGCTGACCGCATGGACCGAGTACCAGTCCGCGCTGGACGACGAGGCTCGCGCCGAGTGCCTGGCCCGCCACGTGCAGTCGCTGCGCAACCATATCGACGGCCTGTACGCCAAGAACTACCCCCAGGCCGAGGAACTGAACTCGCTGCCCTTCGTGCTGATGTTCATCCCCATAGAGAGCGCGCTGATTGCCGCGTTGCAAAGCGACCCGTCGCTGGCCGAGTACGCCCTCAAGCGAAATGTCTCGCTGCTCTCGCCGGCCAACTTCCTGTCCACCGCGCGCACCGTGGCCTCGGTCTGGCAGATCCACAAGCAGGACACCAACGCCAAGGAGATCGCCAAACGTGGTGGACTGCTGATCGAAAAGTTCACCGGTTTCGTCGACAACCTGCAGGGCATCGGCCAGCGACTGGACCAGGCCCAGGACCTGTACGGCAAGGCCATCCGCCAGCTCTCCGAGGGCCCCGGCAACCTGGTCGCCCAGGCCAAGATGCTCAGCGACCTGGGCGCCAAGCATTCAAAGCAGCTGGACGAGCGCCTGACCGCCCGCGCACTGGAAACCGACCCCGAGGCCGCGCACCTGCACCTGCTGGAAGCCGCCGAGTCGACTATGCTGGACGAAGAGCAGGAAGCTGACCCGCCCGAAGAGGGTGACAACAACGACGACTGAGGGCGTACCCATGACTAGATTGACCTTCACTTTGATTCTGGTGGTCTTGGTTACAGCCGTCCCGGTCCTGGCAGACGAAATCGAGACGGTCAGGTCATGGGACCACTACCGCGAACTCATGATAGAGGAAGGCGAGCCGGAGGCCGACGCTGACGCGCAGGTCGAACGAATGCTCGCCAGCCTGAACTCGATGGATCGCTCAGCGGGTGAGGACCGCATCGGCGTGCCCGCGCCCTCATTCGAATTCGACGGCTGGCTGAACTCAGAACCCCTGACGCTCGAAGACCTGCACGGCCAGGTCGTGCTGGTGCGCTGGTGGACCGAAACCTGCCCCTTCTGCGCCAGCAGCGCGCCAGCGCTGCGCGCGCTCAACGACGAATATTCGCCGAGAGGCTTCACGGTTGTTGGCGTCTATCACCCCAAGGCAGACCGCGACAGTCCGCTCGACATCGAACGCGTACAGCGCGCCGTGGCCGCTCGCGAACTCGACTTCCCCATCGCCATCGACTGGGATTGGCGAAACGGGGTGCTTGCCGACTGGTGGCTGACCGGCCCCGACCGCCCGGCCACCTCGGTGACCTTCCTGCTCGACAAGTCCGGCATCATCCAGTACGTCCACCCGGGCATGGAGTACCACGAACACCCCATCGCCACCGGCGGCCCTGAAAGTCACATGATGTGCGCCAACGACATGGTCGGCATTCGCGATGCGATTGAGCGACTGCTTACCGAGCAGGGGTAGGTGAATCGAGAGCGTCTGCTTCCGGCCGGATGCGGAAACTTTCGACTTAAAACCCATGTTCGAAAAGTAGCGACCTGGCTCAGAATCAGCGCAGGGACACCTCCAGGGAAAGGCCCAGCGCAGATGCGAATTTCTCCAGGGTCGACAGCCGGATGTCCTCGGCGTGATTTTCGATTCGAGAGATGGCTGACTTTTTGGTGTTCAGGCGTTTGGCCATTTCAGCGCGACTGGCGCTCCTGCACCGCCCAGGCCAGCGCTTCGTCCAGTTTGTCGTATTCGAAATGCCGCAGCTCGGCATGGACAAAAATACCGGCCAGGCGCGGCAACGCCGCGAGGAAATGGCTTTCAGTGACCAGCGCGACGCGATCGGTGCTGCGGTGGTGGTCGCGGACGAAGCCCAGGTGAGCGGTGAACGCCGCGAAGTTATCCCAACCGGGAAAATGCTGCGCGATGATGGCGATGCCCTTCAGGTGTCCGCCTGACTCGAGCCATGGATCAACCGCCGCCGCCACCCGCTGGAAATCGCCGGCCTCGAGCTCGCCTTGTGGCTGGAGCACGAGCAAACCACGGTCCTTGTCCAGCTGAAACTCCAGTTTGCCGGGGTCAGTCGGCTCGCTGATCCATTCGCGAGCGTCGTCCGTGTCCTCCAGGGCATAGACCTTCACCTGGCCGGGCATTGCAAAGCCGAAACCGCGCACCATGGTTCTGACCCAGTCCGCATCACTGACTACCGCGACGCGCTCAAAGGCGGCGAGGTGCCGCATGCCGACCTTTGCGTCCTCCCAGGCGGCAGCGCCGGTAAAGCCGTCAAACGTGTCGTCCAGCACATACAGCAGCCGTACTCGCTTATGTTCTGAGAGCTTGTTTTCGACAGCGGGGACCATCACGTCGCTGTAATCCCTAGCCGTGATTTCGCCGGAACCGCGGATGGCCAGGACGTTGTCGGGATATCCTTCAAGTAGCTTCAGCATGATCTTGTCTCCTGTTGAAAGTGGCCGGGACGCGGCTAGTTTTAAGCCTTGCGGCCCAGTGTCACGCGGTCTCGTTTTTCTAGGTCCTGGCAGGTGTCGACTGATCGGTAACCTTGCGCGGAAAGAATAGCGCGTGCGGCCGGGCCCTGCTCGACACCGTGTTCGACCAGCAACCAGCCGCCCTGGACCAGGTGTGAGGTCGCGTCCCTGGCAATCTCCTGTATGGACGCCAGCCCATCGCCTCCCGGCGTCAGGGCTGTGCGCGGTTCGAACCGACAGTCGCCACGGCCCAGGTGGGGGTCGCCCTCGGCGATGTACGGCGGGTTGCTGACGATACAGTCGTAGGCGCCCTCCAGGGGGTCACACCACGAGCCGTGCACGAACGACGCATTACGAATGCTCAGCTCGGCGGCGTTGCGGCGGGCCACTTCCAGTGCGTCGAAGCTGATGTCGGTGCCGGTCACCTCGTCGCCGCGGCGTTCGCTGGCCAGCGCGCAGGCGATGGCGCCGGAACCGGTGCCGAGGTCGGCGACGCGGGCGGGGCCGCTGTTGCCGAGCAGTTCGAGGGCGGTTTCCACCAGCAGTTCGGTTTCAGGCCGGGGGACCAGGACGTCGGGCGTCACCCTGAAACGCAGCGACCAGAACTCGCGCTCGCCGGTGATGTAGGCGATGGGTTCACCGCGCATGCGGCGCTCGACCTGGGTGCGGAACGCGTGGGCACGGGCCTGTGGCACTTCCAGTTCCGGGTGGGCGTAAAGAAATGAACGCGGTGTTTCCAGCGCGTGGGCCATCAGGATTTCGGCTTCCAGCGCGGGGTGTGCGCCGGGGCAGTCCCGAAGCGCGCCGGCCAGGTCGGCCCGCGCGGCTTCGAGATGCTGGCCGATGTTCACACGTCCTCCGTCCGGGCTTCGGGGTCTTTGTCGCGCTTGCCGGGCAGTACGTGCGACCAGGCCTCGCGCCACCAGCGGCCGAAGCTGTCCAGGATCAGGTACAGCGTCGGGATCAGCACAAGCGTGATGGCGGTGGCGAAGACGATGCCGAAGGACAGCGAGGCGGCCATCGGGATGACCAGCTGGGCCTGCAGGCTCTTCTCGAAAATGGTGATCGGGGCCAGGCCCAGGAAGGTGGTCAGCGAGGTCAGCAGGATCGGCCGGAAGCGGGTGCGCGACGCGTCGATGACGGCGTCGGTCAGTGGCGTGCCGGCGTCGCGCTCGGAGTTGATGTAATCGACCAGGATCAGGCTGTCATTCACGACCACGCCGGACAGGGCGATGATGCCGAACCAGCTGATCATCGACACCGGGATGCCCAGCACCCAGTGGCCCACCATGGCGCCGATGATGCCGAAAGGGATCACCGACATGATGATCAGCGGCTGGCTGTAGGAGCGCAGCGGGATGGCCATCAGCGCGTAGATCAGGAACAGCGCCAGCATGGCGCCCTGCATCAGCTCCACCTGGGTTTCCTGCGCCTGCTGGCTGGAGCCGGACAGGCGCGAGCGCACGCCGGGGAACTGCGACAGCACCTCGGGCAGCTCCTTGGTCATGATGTCGCTGGTGATTTTCTCCGGCTCGAACTTCTCCTTGTCCACCTCGGCGGTGATGCGCACGGCGCGCTCGCGGTCGAAGCGCTGGATGAACAGCGGGCTTTCACTCATCTCGACCTCGGCGACGGCGCCGAATGGCACGCGGCCGCCCTGGGGCGTGCGGATGCGCATGTCTTCCAGGTAGCCGACGGAGTCGCGCTCCGATTTCGGGTAGCGCACCATCACCTTGACCTCGTCCTGGCCGCGCTGCACGCGCTGCACCTCGACGCCGTAAAAGGCGCCGCGGACCTGGTTGGCCAGGTCGGACAGGGTCAGGCCCAGGGCCTCGGCCTCGGGCTTGATGTTCAGCTTGATCTCGGGACGGCCACGCTCGTAGCTGTTGCGCACGTCATAGACGCCGGCGTAGCCGCGCACGCGTTTTTCCAGTTCCTGCGAGGCGCGGGCGACCTGGTCGATGCTGGCGCCGATCAGCTGGATCGAGATGGCCGGTCCGCCCCCGGGGCCTGCAGCGCCGGAAAAGCCCAGTTGCTTGACGCCGGGAATCTCGCCCACGGCGGCGCGCCAGCGGCGCAGCACCTCGGGGCCCTGGATGGTGGCGTCTTCATCCTTGACCAGCTCGGCGACGATCTGGCCGGACGTTTCCGAGCGCGCGAAAGCCAGCAGGTGGCTGATCACGGCGCCGGATTCCACGCTGATTTCGTCGCTGACCTCGGCGTCGACCCGGCGCAGGCCGTCCTGCACGCGGTCGAGCGCCTCGTGGGTGCGGTGCGCCGGCGTGCCCTCGTTCATCTCCAGGTTCACCATCAGGAAGTCGGCCGCGATGTCGGGGAAGAACACCACGCGCAGCACGCCGCCGGCCACCAGGCCGATGGACAGGATCAGCAGCGAGATGAACGCCGAGAGCGTCAGCCACTTGCGTCGCAGGCAGCGCGCCAGGAATGGCGCGTAGCGGTTGTCGACGAAGCGGTGCAGGCCCTCGCTGAAGAACCGCTGGAAGCGGATGAACCGGTTGTGCGTGCCCTCGCCGTAATGTTTGACCTTCATGTGCGCGAGATGCGCCGGCAGGATCAGCTTCGACTCGACGATGGAGAACGCCAGGCACAGCACCACCACGTAACCCATTGAGCTGAAGAACACGCCGGAGGGCCCGCTGACCATCAGCACCGGGATGAAGGCGGCGATGGTGGTCAATACGCCGAAAGTGGCCGGGATGGCCACGCGCATGACGCCGTCGACGACATTCTCGGTCGAATGCCCCTTGGCGCGCATGTTCGTGTACGCCGATTCACCCACGACGATGGCGTCGTCAACCACGATGCCGAGCACGACGATAAAGCCGAACAGGCTGATCATGTTGACGGTGACATCCAGCGTCGGCATGAACAGGAAGGTGCCCAGGAACGCCACCGGCAGGCCGACCATCACCCAGAACGCCAGTTTCAGGCGCAGGAACAGGGCCAGCGACAGGAACACCAGCACGGCGCCGATCAGCAGGTTGTCCAGCATCATGTCCAGGCGGCCCTTCAGGTAGTACGAAGAGTCCGCCCAGTGGGCCATGCTGATGCCCTCTGGAAGCGCCGTCTTGCGCGTTTCCACCCAGTTCTTGACGGTGCCGGCGATGTCCAGCTCGCTCTGGTCGCCCACCGACAGCACCTGGATGGTGATGGCCGGGTGGCCGTCAAAGCGGGAGTAGTTGTCATAGTCGACGAAGCCGTCGTCGATGTTGGCCACGTCCTTCAGCAGCACGCGGGTGCCGTCGGCATTGGTGCGGATGACCAGGTTTTCGAAGTCGCGGCCGACATAGGCCTGGCCCTTGGTGCGGACCTGGATGTCGCCGGCTTCCGAGCGGATCGCCCCGGCGGGCAGGTCGAGCGAGCCCTGGCGAATGGCGGCGGCCACTTCGGCCAGGGTCAGGTCATAAGCCTGCAGCGTATGCTCGCTGACCTCGATGCTGATTTCGTAGTCGCGGCCGCCGAGGATCTGCGCCCGGGTCACGCCGGGCAGGGTGACCACGTCGTTGCGCACCTGCTTGGCGAACTCCTTCAGCGTCCGCTCCGGCACGCTGCCGAAGACCGTCACCATCAGCACCTGCTGTTCGATGCGGGTGCGCGAGACGACCGGTTTCTCGGTGTTGTCGGGGAAAGTCGGGATGGCGTCGACGCGCGCCTTGATCTCGTCCATCACCTCGGCGACGTCGTACTCGGTCAGCACCTCGGCCTGCACCGTGCCGCTGCCACGGCGGGCGGTTGAGATGATCTCCTTGATGCCCTCGATGTCCTGGATCGCTTCCTCGATCTTCACCAGGATGCCTTCCTCGACATCCTCGGGGCTGGCGCCCAGGAACGGCATGTTGACCGTGACCAGGTTGGTCTCGATCTTCGGCTGCGCTTCCTTCTTGATCGTGAACGCGTTGTACAGCCCGCCCAGCAGGATGATCGCCATCAGCAGGTTGGCGGCGACGGGGTTGCGCGCGAACCACTCGATGAGCGCGGCGTATGGGTTCATCCGGGTCATTGGGCGGCGGCATCCTGGCGGTCACCCTGGGCGACGCCGTCCTCGCTGGAGATGACCAGGCGCGTGCCGGGAATCGGCGCATCCAGCGTGGTGGTGACCACGTGTTCGCCGTCTTCGACGCCGGCGCGGATGTAGACCTCGTCGGCGCCGGCGCGGGCGACATCCACGTCGCGCACTTCCAGTTCGTTTTCCGCGCTGGCGACCAGCACCGTGCCGTCGGTGCGCAGCACGTGGCGCGGCAGCACCACGACATTGTCGGCGTGGCGGCCCTCGATGGCGGCGCGCACGAAGGTGCCGACGCGCAGTTCCGGCTGTGTGCTCTCACCCAGCAGGCCGTAGGGGTCGACCACCTGGGCCACGGCGTAGAGCACGCGGCTGACCTCGTCGATGACACCCTCGGTGCGGATGATGCGCGCGTCCCAGTGGCGGGTGACGCCGCCGACATCGGCGCGCAGGGTCACCGCCGGCAGGCGTGCGGGGTCGGACTCGGCGGTGCCGGGCAGGTCCAGGTAGGCCAGGTCCGCGGCGGACACCGGCAGGCGGATCTCGGCGGCATCCACCGCGAAGGTCACGCCCAGTTGCGCGCCCGGTGCCGCGTACTGGCCGATATCGGCGATCTTCTCGCGCACCAGGCCGTCGTAGGGCACGGAGATGCGGGTGCGCTGCAGGTCGCGGCGGGCCTTGTCCAGGTCCGCCTCGGCGGCGAGCACGTTGGCGGTGGCGTCGGCCAGCTGCGGTTTGCGGGCCACCAGGTCGGGCGGCTCGCCGGTCTTGCCCAGGTTGCGCCAGTCCTTGATGGCCTGGTCGGCGCGGGCCTGCTCGTCGGCCAGCTGGGCGCGACGCGAGGCCAGTGCCGCCTCGGCGCGTTTCACGGCCGCGGCATAGTCGCTGGGGTCGATTTCCAGCAGGGTCTCACCGGCGCGGAAAAACCCGCCGGCGATGAAGTGGGGCGACACCGAGACAATCCGCCCGGACACCTCGGCCACCAGCGTGGTCTCGGTGCGTGGTCGCACCGGGCCCTGTGATTCGACGACGAAATTCAGCGACTGCGCCCGCGCGGTCACGGTATCCACCAGCACGGCCTGCTGGGCGTCGTCCACCCGTTCCGGGCGATTGGCAGCGGAGCGGATGACCAGCGCCACGACCACCAGGATCGAGATCACGATCAGGGCCAGCGGCAGCAGGTATCGAAACAGTTTCTTCAGCAAGGCGGTCACTCCCGGTGCCCCGGTGCGGGGGCGGCATCGTCGTAACCTCTCATTATCCCAGCACGCCGGCCCCGGGGTATAGGCCACAAGTTGGGTGCGCTCGCGTTACAATGGCCGATTCGCGAACCATTAACGAACGAGAGTCCGCCGATGTTGAAATCGCCCGGCATCATTATCAAGACACCCGAGGAAATCGAGGCCATGCGCGTGGCCGGCCAGATGGCCGGTGAAGTGCTGCGCATGATCGGCGAGCACGTAAAGCCCGGCGTGACCACCGGCGAACTGGACGACATCTGTCACCGGCACATCACCGGGGTGCAGGACGCCATCCCCGCGCCGCTGAACTACAAGGGCTTCCCGAAGTCGATCTGCACCTCCGTGAATCACGTGGTCTGCCACGGCATTCCCGGCGACAAGGTGCTGAAAGACGGCGATATCGTCAACATCGACGTCACCGTGATCAAGGACGGCTGGCACGGTGACACCAGCAAGATGTTTTACGTCGGCGAACCGTCGATCCGCGCGAAACGGGTCTGTGACATCGCCTACAAGGGCATGGTCACCGGCGTCGAAATGGTGGCGCCGGGCGTGCGGCTGGGCGATATCGGCCACGCCATCCAGCGCTACGTGGAGTCGCAGTCCTGCTCGGTGGTGCGCGAATACTGCGGCCACGGTATCGGCCGCGGCTTCCACGAAGACCCGCAGGTGCTGCACTACGGCCGTCGCGGCACCGGCGAGGAACTGGTGCCGGGCATGGTCTTCACCATCGAGCCGATGGTGAATGTCGGCAAGCGCGACACCCGCCTGTTGCCGGACGGCTGGACCGTGGTCACGCGCGATCGCAGCCTGTCGGCGCAGTGGGAGCACACCATCGCCGTCACCGACGACGGTTTCGATGTCCTGACCCGCCTGCCCGGCGATCCGTTGTAACGCGTCACCATGGCGGCGACGATCGCGGAATCACAGGCCGGCCCGCTGCCGGCGCCGGCCGATGCCGATGACCTGGTTGACCGGGAAACACTGGCCGGCGGCGACGCGCTGCTCGCCAGCATCCGCGACGCCCTGAAGCGGCTGGACGATGACCTGGCGGAGCGTTTCCGCGCCGGCGAGGACGTTGCCGCGCTGGTCAAGGCCCGCGCCTGGGGCGTCGAGCAGCTGTTGCTGTTCGCCTGGGACTCGCTGGTCGAGGATGAACTGGCGCTGACCCTGGTGGCCGTCGGCGGCTTCGGCCGGGGCGGCCTGCACCCGCAGTCGGACGTCGACCTGCTGGTGCTGTTCGAGCAAGGCGAACTCA
The DNA here is from genome assembly GCA_913055655.1 of uncultured Oceanospirillales bacterium. GTDB lineage: Bacteria > Pseudomonadota > Gammaproteobacteria > Xanthomonadales > SZUA-36 > Marinihelvus. Next base: position 129,675 of record CAJXKA010000001.1, read on the forward strand.
CCGATGCGCAGAAAGAAGCCATCGAGACCTTCGTCGCGCTGCTCTGGGACGCCGGTTTCTACCTGGGTCACTCGGTGCGCAACCTGGCGCAGTGCCGCGAGGAGGCGCTGACCGATGTCGGCACCGCCACCAGCCTGATGGAAGCCCGTTACCTGGATGGTTCCACGGCGCTGTTCGACGCGCTCCGGCGCGCGCTGTCGCCGGAGAACATGTGGAGCGTGGGCGAGTTCTTCCACGCCAAGATGGAAGAGCAGGCCGCCCGCCACGCCCAGTACGGCGATACCGCCTACAACCTCGAGCCGAATGTGAAAGACGGCCCGGGCGGGCTGCGTGATATCCAGATGATCGACTGGGTGACCCGGCGGTACTTCGGCGCCGCCGGCCTGCACGGCCTGGTCGAGCACGGTTTCCTGACCGAAAGCGAATTTCGCGAGCTGGTCGAAGGCCAGTATTACCTGTGGTGGGTGCGTTACGCGCTGCACCTGATCACCGGTCGCGCCGAGGACCGGCTGCTGTTCGACGTGCAGCGCCAGGCGGCGGAGTTTTTCGGCTTCCGCGATGACGCCGGTTCAAACCAGGCGGTCGAGCGCTTCATGCAAGGCTATTACCGCGTGGTGACTGGCCTGGAGCGGCTGAACGAGCGGCTGCTGCAGCTGTTCAGCGAGGAACTGCTGAGCGATTCCGCGCCGCCCAGCGAGGACCTGGGCGAGGATTTCGTGCTCCGCCATGGTTTCCTGGACGTGCGCGACCCGGGGCTGTTCAAGCGCCGGCCGAAGGCGCTGATGGAAGTGTTCTGCGTGCTGGCGCGCAACGAAAAAGCGCTGGGCGTGCGCGCCTCTGCGGTGCGGCTGATTGTCGACCACCTGTACCTTATCGATGACGATTTCCGCGAGGACCCGGAAGTGCTGGCCGAGTTCTACGCCTTGCTGTCGCAGCCGCAGGGCGTCTATACCCAGCTGCAGCGCATGAACCGTTACGGCGTGCTGGCGGCCTTCATCCCGGCTTTCGCGCAGATTGTCGGGCGCATGCAGTTCGACCTGTTCCACGTCTACACGGTGGACCAGCACATCCTGTTCACGGTGCGGAACCTGCGTCGCCTGAACTACAACAAGTACAGCGAAATCTATCCGCACGCGCCGAAGGTTTTCGCCGGTATCGCCGAGCCGGCCCTGCTGTACCTGGCGGCGTTGTTTCACGATATCGCCAAGGGTCGCGGCGGTGACCACTCCGAACTCGGTAAGGTCGACGCGCTGGAATTCGCGCGCAAGTTGCCGGTGTCCGAGGCCGACGCGCAACTGGTGGCCTGGATGGTCGAATACCACCTGCTGATGTCGCAGACCGCGCAGAAGAAGGACATCGCCGACCCGGAAACCATCGACGAGTTCACTGCCGTGGTGAACACCCGCCGCAAGCTGGAACACCTGTACCTGCTGACGGTGGCCGATGTCTCCGCCACCAGCCCGCGGTTGTGGAACGGCTGGAAGAGCGGCCTGCTGTGGGAACTGTTCCAGGCGGCCTGGTCATCGCTGAACGAAGACGACGACTCGCCCACCGACCGCGCCGGGCAGATCGAGCACTCGCACGACGAGGTGCTGGAAACGCTTTGCGACCAGGGGCTGGACGCCGACGCGGTGCGGGCCTTCTGGTCCGAACTGCCGGCCAGCGTGTTCCTGCGGTTCTCCGACCCGCAACTGGCCTGGGCGACCGCCGAGGCGCTGTCGTTCGAAGGCGAAGGCGCCCAGGTGGCCGTGCGCCACCGCGCCGATCGCGAAGTGACCGAGGTGCTGGTCTGCGCGGACGATTTCACCGGCCTGTTCGCCACCATCACCGCGGTAATGGATGAGCTCGGCCTGGACGTACTGACCGCGCGCGTGGTCACCTCGCGCGCGGGCCGCAGTTTCGACCTGTTCCAGGTGATGGACCGCCACGGCAACCCGCTCAATGACATCGACGCCAGCGTGCTGGCGCGTCGCCTGCGCGCCGAGCTGGACGCCCGCAAACTGCTGGCACCGGTGATGCGCCCCTTACCCCGCCGCCTGCGGCCGTTCATCATGAAACCGCAGATCCAATTCCGCACCGCCCGCGATGGCGCCGTCACCGAGATGGAGATCGAGTGCAGCGACCGTCCCGGGCTGCTTTCCCAGCTGGCCGCGGCACTGGCCGCCAGCGGTGTGCGCACGCACGACGCGATGATCGCCACGCTGGGCGACCGCGTCGAGGATACCTTCCTGGTGACCGACCGCTCCGACCGCCCGCTGGACGAGGCCATGCAGGAACAACTGGTGGCGGAAATCCTCAAGCGCCTGGACTCCAACTGAACACACTGACGATGGATACGAAGGACCCACGATGACCCTGGATGACATTCGCCCCTTGATTGAAGACGCCTTTGAACGTCGTGCCGACATCCGCCCCGACGCCGTGCCCGGGGGGCTGGCCGAGGCCGTGGAAGCCGTGCTGACCGCGCTGGAAGATGGCACCGCCCGCGTGGCGGAACCGGATGCCGGCGTGGAAGGCGGCTGGCGCGTCAACCAGTGGCTGAAAAAGGCCGTGCTGCTGTATTTCCGCATCAGCGGCAACGTCGTCATGGAGGGCGGACTGAACCGCTACTACGACAAGGTGCCGGTGCGCTGGTCGGGCGACGACACCGGCATCGCCGAGTCCGGCGCGCGAGTCGTGCCACCCGCCACCGTGCGGCGCGGCGCCCATGTCGGCCCCGACACCGTGCTGATGCCGAGCTATGTGAACCTGGGCGCCTATGTCGGCGGCGGCACCATGGTCGACACCTGGGCCACGGTCGGCTCCTGCGCCCAGATCGGCCGCAACGTGCATCTCTCCGGCGGCGTCGGCATCGGCGGCGTGCTGGAACCGCTGCAGGCCAACCCCACGATTATCGAGGACGACTGCTTTATCGGCGCCCGTTCCGAGGTGGTCGAGGGCGTGATCGTTGAACGCGGCAGCGTCATTTCCATGGGCGTGTTCATCGGCCAGTCGACCCGTATTTTCAATCGTGAAACCGGACAGATTACCCGCGGCCGCGTTCCGGCCGGTTCCGTGGTCGTGCCCGGCACGCTGCCGGCGCGCGACGGCACCCACTCGCTGTACGCCGCCATCATCGTCAAGCAGGTCGACGAGCAGACGCGGGCGAAAACTTCGCCGAACGAGTTGCTGCGCCAGGCCGACGTCCGCTGAGGGCGGCCGATCGATGTTGACCGTCTACGGCATCCGCCAGTGCGACACCTGCCGCAAGGCCCTGAAGTGGCTGGAGGCTGAGGGCGTGGAGCATCGGTTCCATGACCTTCGTGACGATGGCCTGTCGCGCGAACAGGTCAGGGCCTGGCTGGGTTCACCCCTCGCCGATGCGCTGGTCAACCGTCGCAGCACTACCTGGCGCGGACTCACCGATCAGGAGAAGGCTGCCGAAGGGAAGGCGCTGGAAGACCTGCTGCTGGCTCACCCGACGCTGGTCAAACGCCCGGTGTTCGAACGCGGCGGACAGGTACTGGCCATCGGTTTCAAACCCGAAGACCTGCGGGCGCAGCTGTGAGCCGGAATGTGAGTGGCGAAGAGACCCTGGCGCTGGCAAAAGCGCTGATGGCGCGTGCGTCTGTCACACCGGACGATGCCGGGTGCCAGCAGATGATCGCCGGGCGCCTGTTGCCGCTGGGTTTCGAGGCGGAATGGTTCCTGTGCGGCGACGTCACCAATGTACTGATCACGCGCGGTGGGTCGGGGCCGGCGCTGTGGTTCCTGGGCCATACCGATGTCGTGCCCAGCGGGCCGCTTGAAGACTGGACCTCGCCGCCATTCGAGCCGGAAGTGCGCGACGGCGTGCTGTACGGGCGTGGCGCCTGCGACATGAAGGGCGCGGTGGCGGCCATGGTGGTCGCGCTGGAAACCTTCGCGCGCGAACACCCGGATCACCACGGGCAGATCGGGCTGTTGCTCACCAGTGATGAAGAAGGCGATGCCGAGCGCGGTGTTCGCGAAGTCGCGGCAACGCTGGCCAAACGTGGCCAGGCGCCGGACTATTGCCTGGTCGGCGAACCCAGCAGCCAGGCCCAGCTGGGCGACACCGTGCGCATCGGCCGTCGCGGCTCCATTGTCGGCACGCTCACCGTGCGCGGTGTGCAGGGCCACACGGCGTTTCCCGAGGCCATCGACAACCCGGTACACCGCGTCGCGCCGTTCCTGGCGGCGCTGGCGGCCCGGCAATGGGATGACGGTGTCGACGATGCCGACGGGCAGTTCCCGCCGACGCATTGCCAGGTCAGCAATTTCAACGCCGGCACCGGCGCGTCGAACGTCACGCCGGGCGCAGCGAAGCTGACCATCAGCTTTCGCTACAACACGCACTGGAACGCCGAAACCCTGAAAGCCGAGCTGGTCGAAATGCTCGCGCGCCATGACATCAGCGACTACACACTGGACTGGCGGGTGTCGGGTGAGCCGTTCCGTTCACCGGCCGGCGAGCTGCGCGTGGCCGTGGCCGGCGCCGTCAGCGAAGTGCTGGACGTGACCCCGGCGCTCAACACCGGCGGCGGTACCTCGGACGGGCGCTTTATCGCGCCGCTGGGCAGCGAAGTGGTCGAACTGGGCCTGCTCAACACCTCCATCCACAAGGTCGACGAATTCACGCCGGTGGCCGACCTGGAAGGCCTGGCCGGGGTTTACCGCGCCGTCCTGGGTCGGCTGTTCGGCTGACCGCGCAGTCAGGCTGGCGTTACAGCGAACGGGTCGTCGCCCGCGCAGTGGCGCTGAGCACCCGGTCGGCATGATCGGCCTGGCGCTGGTCCGCGCAACGCGCGACCACCGTCCACAGGCCTTCGTTGACGGCGTCACGGGTCGCCTTGATGACCGGCCCGTGATCGGGTCGCAGGGCCACCAGCCCGGCCATCAGCAGGCCCATGAACATCGTCAGCGTGGGCACAAAAATGAATGTCATCAACGGGCTGGACCGTGTCATCTCCGGCCCACCCATGACCAGGGCGGTGGCGGCCACCAGTCCAACGACCAGCCCGAGTATGCCAAGCAGGACATGTGTCCTGACCAGCGTGCGGCCGATGGCGCGGCTTTTCGGTTCCACCTTGCGCGCGACCTGGTGGGTGCCGGGTTCGAGCAACTCGACCTGGGCACGGCGCAGGCCGGTCACGGTCAGTAAACGCTCCACCACGGCAGAGGCGTCTCGTCGATACTCGAATTCCCCGCTCACCAGGTGGGGATTCTCTTCCGTCAACAGGTTCGAACGGTTCATCAGCGTGTCTCCTTGCGCTCATTGAAAGTCCACTCTTGGGCATGAGTACGTTGGAAACGGGTGACATTTACATGGCCATTTGCAAGAACTACAGGGTCACCATTCCATGGCGACCATTGCGCCACACCGTTCCAGGCATGTCATACCCGGAATATGACTGTAGTCATGCAAAATCCCGGCCGGGTTGCCTGGGCGGGTGCGCGCCGTTCGCGGCGCGAGGTGAGGGATGAGGCCGGGCGTTAGCGCCTAGCCGGCAGGCTTTTCGGTGACGGGTGGCGTCGCCTCGGCGGTGGCCAGGGTGTCGCACTGTCCCATGCGCATGCCCGGTGGATTCGTGGAGAACGTAAATGGCGCCAGCCGGCTCAGGTCGCGCATGCCCAGTATGGGGCGGGTGCCTGGACCAAAGACTGCGGCCTCGACGTTTCGAAGTTGACATTCACCCAGGCGAATTTCGGAAAGCCGGTAGACGGGCACGACCTTAAGGCTGCCGTCGGCCATGACCCCTTCGAGTTGTTTGACGAACACGGCATCGCCGGTGCGTTCCATGCGCTCCAGCAAGGTCGCGCCGATCGCGGTATAACCGGATCCCGTGTCGACCAGGAAGTCGACCATGCCGATGCCGGCGACATCGGCTTCAACGTAGAAGGTCCCGGCGGCGATGCCGCGCATGGGCACGTTGAAGCCGTCCCCGAAAGCGATGGGTGAGACGGCTGCGAACAGCCCGAGTGCACTTGCCAGGGCCGCCGCACGAACCCTGTTATCCAGGAAAAACCCCATATGTTGACTGGCCCGGGTCGGTCGCGCCGACCCTGTTGGACATTGTTGATGCGTTCAAGCTAACGGATCGCCTGCTCAAAACCAAGCAGGGCGGGCAGTTTGCCGGATCGGTTCATCGCAAACCCGCCTGGTGTTTACGGTGCGGACAATGAAAAGCCGGCCGACATTGCTGCCGGCCGGCAAGTCCGGCAACCCCATGGGGGAAAGGTGCCGGTGGGCAGAGCGCCCGGGTCACCGGGCGCGGGAGGTTGTCGCGATCAGTAATCGCTCTCGGGCTTGGCTTCCTTCATCTTGTGCTGGGTGTCGCTCACCGGTTCGAAACGTGCGAACTCGGTACGATCAAGCTCACCGTCCTGGTTGGCGTCCAACTCTGACCACTTCTGCGTCAGGCGATCGGAAGCCGGTGTATCCGCGGCGTTGCGGAGCTCGGTCTGGCTGACCTTGCCGTTGCGGTCAACGTCAAGCGCCGTGAACGAAGGCTGGTCGGTCATACCCTTTTCGTGCATGGCGTCCTTGTGCTTGTCACCCCCGGCGACGGCGGTACCGCACAGTGCGGTGGCGGCGATGGCGATGGCTAACTTGTTCATGGTGCGTTTCATGAGTCACTCCTTTAGGGGTTGGTTGCAATGGCCAGGTCACCGGTATGTTGGATGCGCCGGTTCCTGGGCGGTGCGGTAGAAATGATGCAGGGTTCGTGCCAGTTGCCTGCGGCGTCCGGGTGTAAACACGCGCAGGCTCCGGCCAGGCTGGGTTTGCGAGATTGGCGTACCACCGGGTCGAATTTCCGTCGCAATCGGCCAGTCGCGATGGGCGTGGAATTTCTACACGGCGTCGCGAAATTTTTTCACGACACCGCGAGTCAACCGGTGTACCGACGCCGGGTCGGGGCCGGTACGGTGCCCCCATGGAACATCGCGAAAGCGTTGGGGCGCCAGGCTTCAGGGTGAATCCGCATTACCCCTTCGCCGGGCCGTGGCACATATCCTGCATCTACCTCCGCACAGCCGGGCTGACTGCCGGCGCAACCATTGGAGTGATGAAATGAAACGTAACGCCATTTACATGATGATGAGCGCCGCACTGGCGGCTTCCCTGTCCATGCCGGCGATCGCCGACGAGACGCGCACCGAGAACCAGGCCGACCGCACCGCGGGCCAGGTGATCGATGACATGAGCATCGCCACCCGGACCAAGGCGGCCCTGGCCGCCGATGGCGTGACCGACGCCATCAAGATTGATGTCGAGGTTGACCGCGATGTCGTGCAGCTGAATGGTTTCGTCGACACCGAGGAAGAGCGCCAGCAGGCCGAACGTATCGCCGCCAACATTGAGGGCGTCGCCGAGGTGAAGAACAACCTGGAACTGCAGCCGCATGACCGCAGCACCGGCGAATACATCGACGACAAGATGCTGGTGGCAAAGGTAAAAACTGCCCTGGCGGATGATCCGAAGGTCGAGTCCCTGACCATCGATATCGAGTCTGACCACGGTGTCGTCAGCCTGGGCGGCCATGTTGATACCGACGTTGAACGCCAGGCGGCGCTGAATTCGGCCGCGAAGGTGGCCGGCGTGGTCCGGGTAATCGACAACCTGGACGTGCGCTCGTAACTCGAACGCGCACCTGCGAAACCAAAAGAGGGCCGCGAGGCCCTCTTTTTTTATGTCTGAAAAATGCGCCGGGAAATCAGCGTCAGTGATGGGTCGTCGGGATCTCGCCGATCAGTTGCGCCAGTCGCGACAGCGAAACAGGTTTGCGCAGGAATCGGAAGACTTCGATGTCATTCGCGCTCCGGCGCAGCTGGTTCAGTGAATTGCCGGTGACGAAGATCACCTGAACGTCGTTCTCGGACTGCAGCTGGCGGGCGACATCGACACCGTCCCGGGTATCGCCCAGGTCCCAGTCGCTGACCAGGATGTCGGGGTGAAAGTCCGCGGCGATTTCAGTCGCCTCGGCCGCAGTCCCCGCGCAGGCGACTTCGTAACCGGAGAAATCCAGGAACTCTTTCAGGGCCGAACGTGCGGTGGCGTTATCCTCCACCACCAGCACCCTTGCGGCTGATTGTTGTCGGTTCACCTGTGCCATTGTTTGCCTCACCCGACTGCGCGAGTGTTCTTCAGTTTACCCCCTCACTTCCTGTCGTAAAGGATGCAAATTTCATGCCGCAAAGTTTCAGTCGGCGTCATCCTCTTCCGTTTCGTAGGTCTTCAGCCGGTTGTAGAGGGTCTTCAGGCTGACGCCCAGCATCGCGGCCGCCTCGGTCTTGTTGCCGTCCACCTGCTCAAGTGTCGCCATGATCAGTTCCTTCTCGACCTCGGCGATGGAGCGCCCGGCGTGAATGCCGTCCATGGCCGGCGCCACGCTGTCGTCGATGGATTCCGGCACATTGACGACGTCATCCTCGGCCATGATCCAGGCGCGCTGGACCACGTGCTTAAGTTCGCGAACGTTGCCCGGCCAGCCATGGTGCTCCAGGTGTTTCAGTGATTCCGGTGAAAAGCAGCGCGAGGTGTCGTGCTTGTCATTCAGGTCGTCCAGGAAACGATTGGCGAGCAGGGTGATATCGCCCCGGCGCAGGCGCAGCGGCGGCAGCTCGACCGGGAAAACACTGAGACGGAAATACAGGTCTTCGCGCAGCTGCCCGTCCTTGACGGCCTGTTGCGGTGGCCGGTTGGTGGCGGCGACAAGCCGGGCATTGACCGGCTTCTCTTTCTGCGCGCCCAGTCGCAGCACCATGCCCGTTTCCAGCACCCGCAGCAGGTGTGTCTGCATTTCGATGGGCATTTCGGTAATTTCGTCCAGGAACAGGGTGCCATCCTGGGCCTGCTCAAAGAAACCCGCGTGCGCGGCGTCGGCGCCGGTGAAGCTGCCTTTCTCATGCCCGAACAGCTGGCTGGAGATCAGGTCCTTGTTGAGTCCGCCGCAGTTGACCGGGATGAACCGGCCCTCGCGGCCGCTTTCGGCGTGGATCATGCGCGCCACCAGTTCCTTGCCGGTGCCGCTTTCGCCGTGGATGAATACTGTGCTGTCGGTGGGTGCGACCTTGCGGATCTTGGCGTAGACATCCTGCATGGCCGTCGATTCGCCCACCAGCAGGCCGTATTCGCCTTCGTGGTCATCGTCGGTTCCCGGGTCGGCATCGGGCAGCCCTTCCAGCAGTTCCGCCAGCTGGTCGGGGCCGATGGGCTTTTTCATGTAGCTGACCGACTTGCCGGCCAGGCCACCGATGAGTTGCTTGACGCCGGAGTGGCCGGTCATGATGACGATACGGCGCGGCGTCTGGTTTTCGAAATGGTCGAACAGTTCAAGCCCGCTGCCGTCGGGCAACATCAGGTCGAGCAAAACGATATCTGGCGTGACTTCGGCCAGGTGTTTACGCGCGGCCGCGAGATCATGGGCGACCCGGGCGTCGTGGCCCTCGGCTTCCAGGTACTCCGCGATGCTGTCAGCGAACGCGGTTTCGTCGTCAATCACCAGGATGGTCGGCATTGTGTGTCGGGGTTCCCCGTCCTTCAAGGGCGCACCATTGCGCGCCGTCATGTTAACGCATTCAACGTGCGCGATTCCCTATAATGCGGGCTGTCCGCCCCCGGGAGATTTCCAACCTTGCTGACCCGAGTTGTCCTGCCTGTGATCGTCACGACGGTGGTGGCCGTCGGTACCGTGCAGATGTGGCGTGCGCTACAGGGCTACGAGCACGAGCAGGTGGAGCGGATCGTGACACTGGAGTCGTGGTCGACGCGAAGTCACCTGGCGCGGACCACCGAGGCCATGCTGGACGCCTTGCGCAACAACCTGGCGTTCTGGGATGCGGTCAGCAATATGCCGCGTGACCAGTGGCCAAGCGGCGAGCACCTGGAATCGGCCAATTACCGCGGGATTGACCTGATCCTGTACGAGGCGCCGGCAAAGGGTGTGCGGGTGCTGCATTCCGAACAGCACCCCGGTTACGCCTACCAGCCCACCGATGCCGAATGGGCGCGATACGCGGCCCTGGCGAAACGCCTGCGCGAGCAGGACACCAGCACGATGATGGGGCCGTATGCCTACGCCGACGGCGACCTCTACCTGGAGGTCTACCTGGTGGACGGGCAGGGCGATGATCGCCACGGCATTGCGGCGGTGGTCGACGCCGACGTGGCCATCGGCCATATCCTGCTGGACGAGGCGCCGAGTTACGCGGTCGACGTGTACTGGGGCAACCGGGCCCTGATCCAGGGCGAAGGTGCGGCGCGTGAAATTCCGCCCGGCTGGCAGCAGGAAGGCCAGATCCGGAACTCGCTCGGCGCCGTCTGGCGGGTGGTGCACCGGCCGACAACGGAAACCGTACAGGCCATGGCGTCCACGGCCACCGACGCGGTGCTGCTGCTGGGCCTGATCATCGCCGTGCTGATGGGGTTCCTGACATACGAGAGCGCCCGCGCGCGCCGGCGCGCCAGCAAGGCCGAGGCCGCCGAACGCCAGCTCGCCGCGCTGAACCGCGACCTGGAAGCCATCATCGCCCGGCGCACGCGATCACTGGAGGACCGCACCGCGGACCTGCAGACCATCACCGACTCCGTCGCGCACGACCTGCGCAACCCGTTGAACGCCATTTCCATGAGCGCGCAGCTGCTGGAGTCCAGGCTGGACAGGGAGGACGACGAGCAGAGCCTGCGCGTGGTGCGCCGGATTCACCCCTGCGTGTCGCAGATGGCGACCATCGTCGACCGCCTGTCCGGGCTGTCGGTGCTGGCGCATGAGACCTTCGAGCGTGAAACCCTGGACATGCGCGACCTGTTCGAGGACGTGTTCGAACCGCTGCTGGCCACCGATACCTACGGCCCGGTGGCATTCAGTATTGTGGACGACCTGCCGGACGCCCACGCCGACGAGTTGCTGGTGCGGATGCTGGTGACGAACCTGCTGAGCAATGCGCTGAAGTACACCCGCGACACCGAAAACCGGCGCATCGACGTGCTGTACGAGGAGATTGATGGGGTCACGGTTTACAAGGTGGGGGACAACGGCATCGGCTTTGATAATGACACCGCGGACGAGTTGTTCGCCGCGTTCCAGCGGGGGTCAGGCAGCGAGCAGTTCGATGGCACCGGGCTGGGGCTGACGATTGTCGCGCGCGTGGTCGAGCGCCACGGCGGGCGCGTGTGGGCCGAGGGAGAGCCCGGCAATGGCGCCTGCTTCCAGTTCACACTGGAGCCGGGCAAAGGGCCGGAAGAACCCTGCGACTAGTCGCGGGCGGGTGTTGGTTCAGTGCGTGGCGGTTCGCTCGTCGCGCATCTTGCGGTCAATGGCGTGGACCGTGCGTTGAATCCGGAAACGGATGTCTTCGAGCTGTTCGTGCTCGGTCACGACGTGCGCGTTGCGTTCCATGTTAAGTGAATCGACCAGGGCCGCGCGTAGCTCGCGCAGCTCGGATTGTTGCTGGTTCATGGCGTTTACTCCCGGGGGTGTAATTCCAGTATAGACAATGCGCCAATGTTTGCACCACCTTTCAAGCGCTTGATTCGCCACCCGAAAGCCCACATCTAACGTTCATCTGCGGCTTCTTCGCCGCCATTGAATTCAGAGGGTTTCAATCACATGCGAATGGATAAATTTACGAGCAAGTTCCAGCTCGCGCTAGCCGATGCGCAGTCGCTGGCCATTGGGTTCGACAACCAGATGATCGAGCCGGCCCATGTGCTGGTGGCGCTGATGGACCAGGAAGGCGGCTCGGTCCGGCACCTGCTGACGCGCGCCGGCGTGAAGGTTGACGCGCTGCGCTCCCAGCTGGGCGAGCGCCTGGACGGGTTCCCGAAAGTCGCGGGCGCCGCCGGCGAGGTCAACCTGTCGAACGACACCATCAAGCTGCTCAACATCATGGACAAGCTGGCGCAGGATCGCGGCGACGCGTATATCGCCAGCGAACTGTTCGTGATCGCGGCACTGAACCTGAAAGGTCCGCTGGCCGAGCTGCTGAAAAACAACGGCGCCAGCGTCGAGGCCGTGAACAAGGCCGTCGACGACATGCGCGGCGGCGAGCAGGTCACCGACCCCAATGCCGAGGACTCACGCCAGGCGCTGGACAAGTACACCATCGACCTGACCGAGCGGGCCGAACAGTCAAAGCTCGACCCGGTGATCGGTCGCGACGAGGAAATCCGCCGCTGCATCCAGGTGCTGCAACGCCGCACCAAGAACAACCCGGTGCTGATCGGCGAGCCCGGCGTGGGCAAGACCGCCATCGTCGAGGGCCTGGCCCAGCGCATCATCAATGACGAGGTGCCCGAGGGCCTGCGCGGCAAACGCGTATTGAGCCTCGACATGGGCGCGCTGATCGCCGGCGCCAAGTTCCGCGGCGAGTTCGAGGAGCGCCTGAAGGGCGTGCTGAATGATCTCGCCAAGCAGGAAGGCAACATCATCCTGTTCATCGACGAGATCCACACCATGGTGGGCGCCGGCAAGGCCGAGGGCTCAATGGACGCCGGCAACATGCTGAAACCCGCGCTGGCGCGTGGCGAGCTGCATTGCATCGGCGCCACCACGCTGGACGAGTACCGCCAGTACGTGGAGAAAGACGCCGCGCTGGAGCGCCGTTTCCAGAAGGTACTGGTGGAAGAACCCAGCGTGGAAGACACCATCGCCATCCTGCGCGGCCTGCAGGAGCGCTACGAGGTGCACCACGGCGTGGATATCACCGACCCGGCCCTGGTCGCGGCCGCCACGCTGTCGCACCGCTACATCGCCGACCGCCAGCTGCCCGACAAGGCCATCGACCTGATGGACGAGGCCGCTTCGCGTATCCGCATGGAGATCGACTCCAAACCCGAAGCGCTGGACCGCCTGGAGCGCCGGCTGATCCAGCAGAAGATCCAGGCTGAAGCGTTGAAGAAGGAAACCGACGACGCCTCGAAGAAGCGCCTGGAAGAGGTCCAGGCTGAGATCGCGACCATGGAACGCGAGTTTTCCGACCTGGAGGAAATCTGGAAGTCGGAAAAAGCGGCCGTGCAGGGCGCCACGCATATCAAGGAAGACCTGGAGCGCACCCGCGCCGAACTGGAAACGGCGCGCCGCGCCGGCGACCTGGCGCGCATGTCCGAGTTGCAGTATGGCCGTATTCCCGAGCTGGAAAAGGCCTTGCAGAAGGCCGAGGAAGGCGAAGAGACCCAGGAGTTCCAGCTGCTGCGCTACGAGGTGACCGAAGATGAGATCGCCGAGGTGGTGTCGCGCTGGACCGGCATCCCGGTCAGCCGCATGCTGGAGGGTGAGCGCGACAAGCTGTTGCGCATGGAAGACGCATTGCACAAGCGCGTGGTCGGCCAGGACGAGGCGGTCGAGGCCGTGTCCGACGCCATCCGCCGCTCACGTGCGGGGCTCTCGGACCCGAACCGGCCGATCGGCTCGTTCCTGTTTTTGGGGCCCACGGGCGTCGGCAAAACCGAGCTGTGCAAGTCGCTGGCCGAGTTCATGTTCGACACCGAGGACGCCATGGTGCGCATCGACATGTCCGAGTTCATGGAGAAACACTCCGTGGCCCGGCTGGTCGGCGCGCCCCCGGGCTACGTCGGCTACGAAGAGGGCGGCTACCTGACCGAGGCGGTGCGCCGCCGGCCGTACAGCGTGATCCTGCTGGACGAGGTCGAAAAAGCCCACCCGGACGTGTTCAACATCCTGCTTCAGGTGCTCGACGACGGTCGCCTGACCGATGGCCAGGGCCGCACCGTGGACTTTCGCAACACCGTGGTCGTCATGACCTCGAACCTGGGCTCCGCGCGGGTGCAGGAGCTGGCGGGCGAAGGCTACGAGACGATGAAAGACGCCGTGATGGAAGTCGTCGGCCAGCACTTCCGCCCGGAGTTCATCAACCGCGTGGACGAGATCGTCGTGTTCCACCCGCTGGACCGCGAGCAGATCCGCCTGATCGCCGGCATCCAGCTGCAGCACCTGCAGAACCGCCTGGCCGCCAATGGCTTGGAACTGGAGCTGTCGGAGCAGGCCATGGACCTGCTGGGCAACACGGGCTTCGACCCGGTCTACGGGGCACGGCCGCTGAAGCGGGCCATCCAGCAGAAGCTGGAAAACCCGCTGGCGCAAAAAATCCTGGCCGGCGAGTTCGAGCCCGGCGCGACCATCCGGGCGGACGTCGAAGACGGCGAGTTCGTCTTCAGCTAGGGCCCGTTAACCCGGCCCGTACCCCGGCGTTTTTGCCAGACGGCGAAGACGCCGGCGGCCACGGCGCTCTTGGCCACCGCACCCGGCAGGAAGGGCAAAAGGCCGTGCGCGATGGCGTCGCCCCAGCCCAGCGTGATGGCCAGCACCGGAACGCCGAAGGCGAAGACCGCGGCGTGACCCGCGAGTCCTGCGAGTAGCGGCCAGAGGAAGGCGCCGCGCCGGCCCAGCCAGCCGATGATGAAGGCGGCCGGGATAAAGCCGATGACGTAACCTGCCGTGAGCGACTGGAAAAAGGCCGCGCCGCCCAGGCGCTCGCCACCGGCCAGCACCGGCAGGCCCAGCAGCACCATCAACAGGTAGAGCCCCGCGCCGGCGGCGGCCAGCCGGGGCCCGGCGAACAGGCCGGCCAGCGCCACCGCCAGGGTCTGGCCGGTGGTCGGCACCGGCACCATGGGGATGCTCAGATGGGCACCGGCGGTGATGGCCGCAGCGCATGCCACGGCCACCAGCACCTTGCGGGTCAGGTTCAAACCAGCTTGAACGCGCCCTTCATCACGGCCCAGTGCCCGGGAAACGAGCAGAAGAACGTGTAGTCACCGGCCGGGTCGAGGCCGGTGATGTCGAAGGTCATGGACGTGGATTCGCCCCCGCCGATCAGCGAAGTGTGGGCGATGATCCGGTCGTCACCGGCCGGCAGGTAGTCGCCGTCCACACCCGCGCCGATGCCTGCCTGCGCCACGGGGTTGAAGTCCGCCGTCGTGGTCAGGACCCAGTTGTGGCCCATCGAGGCCTTGGGCAGCGAACCGGTGTGCTTCAGGTTGATGGTCACCTCGGCACAGTCTTTCGAGACTTCCATGGTGCCGCCAATGCTGAACTGCAGGTTGTCGCCAACCTCGATGTCGAATTCGCACTGGGCGAAGGCTGTCGGGGCGATCGCCAGGGCAGCGAGGGCGAGGCATAGCGTCAAGAGTGTGCGCTTCATGATGTGACTCCTGTGGATGACTTTGGGAATTCGGGTCGAAATGATATCAACAAGGCAGTCTCCAGGCGCGCAGAACTGCCGGTCAACTTTGCTACCATCGCGCCCTCGTAGTTTACCTGTCAAGCCTTAATGAGTACCATTCTCATTTAAGCAGAATACAACGGATTCCGACATGACCCATTCCAAGTTTTTCGCCCTGTCGCTTGTCGCATTGGGATGCCTGGCCGGCCCCCATATGACCGGGGTCGCGCGGGCCGACGGCGACATCGGTGAGCACGTCAACGACATGCAGGCGCACATCGACGAGTACACCGAGGAAGTCGAATGGCTGATCGACAGGGTTGACGGCATCGTTGACACCTACGAGGCCGAGGGCGCAACCGCGGCCAAGCCCGAAGCCGTGGTTGACCACTGGGAGGCGGTCGATTTCCACTCCGCCATCGAGACCAATTACGTGCCGCTGTACGCGTCCATCTGGCAGGGGCTGTTCGGCGTGCGCCAGGCGATTGAAAACGGGGAACCCGTCGCCGAGGTCCGCAAGCAGCAGGTGCAGCTGGAAGAATCGCTGTGGCAGTCGCTCGGCGCCGTGAAGCTGGCCGCGCAACTGCAAAAGCAGGGCAAGCTCACCATCGACCGGGAAACCGTCGCCACCACGCCGACCGAAACCCTGGCCGATATCAAGATCCGCCTGGATCGCGTGGTCGCCAAGTACGCCGAGAAGCTGCCCGACGAGGCCACGGAGATCGTCCACGACGCTTACCTGACCCAGTTCGAAGGGGTCGAAGGCATGCTGATCGAGCAGGACGCCGACCTGGTCGAAGACCTTGAGCTCGATTTCAATGTCGCGCTGCCGAAGGCGATTGCCGATGACCTGGGCGTCGACGCCGTGCGCGACATCGTGATTGCGATGCAGGGCAAGCTGGACCGTTCGATCGAGTTGCTGGAAGCGGCCGAGGCTTCGCGCAGCGACGTCTTCTGAATGCACCGCCGGACGCTTTTGACATCGGCCCTGAAGCTGGGCCTGGGCGCGGGCGCCCTGGGCATCATGCCCGGGCTGGCCGGGCGTGCGTTCGCGCAGGCCGGCGCCGCGTCGGTGGAGGAACTGCCACCGCTTGAAGGTGAGCTGACGATGTACCTGGGCCGTGGCGAGGGTGGCCTGTATGAGAACGTCCTCAAGGCCATCGAACAACGCAACCCGAAGCTCAAGCTTGGTATCCGGCGCGGGCCGACGGCCGCACTCGCCAACGCCATCGTTGCCGAGGCCGGGGCGGGCGTGCGCCGCGCCGATGTCTTCTGGGCCGTGGATTCCGGCGCCATTGGCCTTGTGCGCGATGCGGGCCTGGCGCAGGTGCTGCCCGACGACCTGCAGGCCGGCCTGCAGCCCGAGTTCCGCTACCCGGGCTGGGCGCCGGTCACCGGCCGCATTCGCACGCTGCCGTTTCACACCGGCAGGCTGGCCGCCGATGACATCCCGAAGGACATCATGGCCCTGCCGACGGCCGGCCTTTCGCTGGGCTGGGCGCCGGCCTACGCCTCGTTCCAGTCGTTCGTCACCGCCATGCGCCTGCTGCGCGGCCCCGAGGCCACGCGCGACTGGCTCCGCGCCACCGCAAAAGTGGCAAAGACCTATGCCGGCGAACTGGGCGTCGTGATGGCCGTTGAGCGTGGCGAGGTGGATGTCGGCTTCGCCAACCACTACTACACGCTGCGGTTGAAATCCGGCAAGCCGGATGCGCAGGTGGACCTGGCGTTCACGAACAACGACGCCGGCTGCCTGGTGAACGCTTCAGGCGTGCTGGCGCTGGGCGATGACGAGTTGCCGGTCAACTTCATCCGTTACCTGCTGACCCGGGAAGTGCAGTCTTACCTGGCCCGGGAAGCATACGAGATCCCGCTGGTCGAAGGCGTCGAGCCGCCGGAAGGGCTGCCCGGCCTGGAGACCCTGTCACCACCCGATGTCGACCTGACACGGCTGGCGGACCTGCGGCCCACGCTGGACCTGATGCGAGACGCCGGGGTGCTATGAACCGCTGGTCTGCGTCCTGGCCGCTGGCGGGCCTGATCGCCCTGGTCACCGTGGCGCCCATCGTGGTGCTGTTCGACCTGGCCGATGCCCCCACGGGCCTGTTCGAGGCCCGCAACCTGGGCCTGGTGGCAAACACCCTGTTACTGACCGCCATCACCGTGGCCGGGTCCGTGCTGGTCGGCGTACCGCTGGCGATGCTGACGGCCTTCGTGCAGCTGCCCTGGCGGCGGTTCTGGCTGGTACTGCTGGTCGCGCCGCTGGCCATGCCCAGCTATATCGGCGCGTTCACGCTGTACGCGGCCTTCGGCCCCGGCGGCGAGATCGAGAATGTGCTGGGGTTCGCCACGCCGCGGGTGTCCGGCCTGGCTGGCGCCAGCCTGGTCATGGTGCTGTACACCTATCCCTTCGTGCTGCTGACCACCCGCGCGGCCCTGTTGGGCCAGGACGCGACGCTGGTGAACGCCGCCCGCTCGCTGGGCACGTCGTTCTGGATATGCCTGTGGCGCGTGGTGCTGCCGCGCGCACTGACCGGCATTGCCGCCGGGGCGCTGCTGGGGGCGCTGTACGCGCTGTCCGATTTCGGTACGCCGGCGATCATGGGGCTGGATACGTTCACCCGCGTGATCTACGTT
Organism: uncultured Oceanospirillales bacterium; assembly: GCA_913055655.1. Classification (GTDB taxonomy): domain Bacteria; phylum Pseudomonadota; class Gammaproteobacteria; order Xanthomonadales; family SZUA-36; genus Marinihelvus. The sequence continues at coordinate 147,495 of CAJXKA010000001.1, forward strand.
GAGTACAACGCCTTCGGCCTGGGCCAGGCGGCGCTGTTCTCGCTGCAATTACTGGTGATTGTCGGCCTGGTGCTGTACCTGGAGTCGCGGGTCAAGGTGACGCCGGAGCGCCCGGGGCGCTGCCTGCAGGTCTGGCCGCGGCGTGGCCGGGCGCCGTTGTGGCTGTTGCCGGCGCTGCCCGTGGTGCTGCTCGCCATCGTGCTGCCGCTGGCGGTGTTTGGCACCTGGCTGTGGCGTGAGGGCGCCGAGGGTTTCGAACTGTCGTATGCGTGGAATTCGGCCCGCGCCTCGTTCCTGGCGGCGGTCGTGGCCGTCATCGCCGCGCTGCCGGTGGCCCATGCGGCCATGAGTGGACGGGCAGGGCGACTGTTCGAACGCGTGACCTACCTGGGCTTCGGCGTACCGGGCATCGTCATGGGCACGGCGCTGGTCTACCTGGGCCTGAAGCTGCCGTTCCTCTACCAGACGCTGGCGCTGCTGGTACTGGCCTACGTGCTGCGTTTCCTGCCACTGGCCGTGGGGACCATCCGGTCGACGGCCGAGGGCCTCGACGCCGGAGTCGTCAACGCGGCCCGCGTGCTGGGCGCCGGCCGACGCGAAGTCTTCCGGCGTGTGACCCTGCCGCTGACCATGCGCGGCGTGACCGCGGGCGCGGCACTGGTGTTCCTGGAGGCGATGCGGGAGCTGCCGGCGACGCTGCTGCTGGCGCCCACCGGTTTTGAATCCCTGGCGACCTACCTGTGGCGCGTCTACGAGGCCGGCTACTTCGGTCGCGCCGCCGTGCCGGGCCTGATGCTGGTACTGATCTCCGGGCTTGGCCTGGCCCTGATGCTGTCCGGGGAACGGCGCGCGGAGTTCGGGGTTTTCGGGGATAATCGGCCCTGATGCTGCGAGTGAAGAACATGAGCGTGGACTATGGCGCCACGCGGGTCGTCCATGACCTCGGCCTGGCCCTGGCCGACGATGAAATCGTCACCCTGGTCGGCCCCACCGGCTGTGGCAAGACCACGGTGCTGCAGGCCATCGCCGGCCTGGTGCCCATGGCCACCGGCGAGGTCGCCCTGGGCGACTGGACCGCCACGGCGAAACACTGGGTGCCACCGGAAAAACGCGGCATCGGCATGGTGTTCCAGGATTTCGCGCTGTTCCCGCACCTGACGGTGGAAAAGAACATCGGCTTCCGGCTGGATGACCCCGCCGTGGTCGATCACTGGCTCCAACGCTTGCGGCTGGTGGAGAAACGCCATGCCCGGCCGGGAACGCTCTCCGGTGGCCAGAAACAGCGCGTCGCCCTGGCGCGGGCGCTGGCGCATTCACCGAAGCTGATGCTGCTGGACGAACCGCTCTCCAACCTGGACGCCGCGTTGAAAGACAGCCTGCGCCGCGAGATTCGTGATGCGCTGAAGGCGGCCGGCGTCCCCGCCATCTGGGTCACCCATGACCAGGACGAAGCCCTGTCCGTGGGCGACCGGCTGGGGGTACTGGAACACGGCCGCCTGGTGCAGCTGGATGACCCCGAAACCTGTTTCTGCCGGCCCGCGTCCCGCTTCGTGGCCGGCTTCCTGGGTGAAGCCAGTTTCCTGGCCGGCAACCTGGCCGGCGACAGCGCCACCACGCCGCTCGGTGATATCCCCGCCTGGCCCGTCGACACCCGCGAAGGCGCCGTCGACCTGCTGCTAAGGCCCGACGACTGCTCGCTGGTGGGTGACAGCGCAGACGGCAACGGCCAGGTACGCTTCGCCCAGTACGAGGGCGGGACCTGGCTCTACGCCGTCGAGGTCGACGGCGGGATTCACCTGCAGGTGCGGACCAGCCACGAGACCCGCCTGGCCGTGGGCGACCGCGTGCAGCTGCAGGTCACGACCACGCACCCCTTGGCGGCGTTTTCGCGCACGGCCTAGTTAAACCTCCGCTTAATCATAATTTTATGGCGCATTTCTGGAACGGCGGGAATGCCGGGCGTATCGTTATGGCAGGGGAAAACACGATGACAAGCCCATCGGGCGTCAGGCGTTTTCGGGCAGGGAATGGCGTTCGGGCGGGCGAACCGTAGCCGTCACCCCTGTGATGTGGGGTGGCTCCATTGGAGGAGACCCATGTCCAAGCCCATCCGTAACTTTCTTGCCCTGCTGGCCAGCCTGGCCTTTACCACCACCGTGTACGCGCAGCCCAGCGCCGATGTCCGGGTCAGCAACCATGCTTCCCCCGACGCCGTGGTGGCGTTCGATTCATTCAGCTACCTCATGACCGTGTCCAACGCCGGCCCGGACCAGGCCCAGGGCGTGGAACTGGTGAGCAACCTGCCGACGACGGTCAGCACGGATTCATTTACCACTGACCAGGGCAACTGCATCCTGTCCACCCACTCGATTAACTGCGCGTTCGGGTCCATCCCCGCCGGGGGTGCCGTCAATGTGCGGGTAGAAGTGACGAGCCTGTTCCAGGGCACGATTTACAGCACGGCCACGGCGAGCGCCGTCACCGCAGACCCGGATATGTCGAACAACGAGGCAAGAGCGACAGTTCAAGTGGTCCAGAGCGCGGCCGACCTGCCGGAGCACACCATCTCGGTGATGACTGAAGGCGCCACGATCATCCTGGTCGTGACCCTGATGTTGTTTGGGGCGTTCGCCGTCCGGCGGCATGGTGGTTGAGTGAACCGGTTCAGTCGCGCTTGCCCAGAATTTTCTTGATGCCTTCAACAATCGCGACGACGACGATACCGAGCACGATACCGATGACGCCGGTGTAAAGCACGCCGGCCAGTGTGCCGGCGATGCCACCACCTGCCATCAGTTCAATGCTCTCCTGCAGGTGATGCAGCGCCGGAATGCCATGGGCGACGATGCCGCCGCCGACCAGGAACATCGCAATGGTGCCGGCCACGGACAGGAACTTCATCAGCCAGGGCGCGGCGGCCACGATGCCGAGACCAAGCTTCTGGACGAACGCCCCGGGCCGCTTCGACAGCGCCAGTCCCAGGTCATCCATCTTGATGATGGCGGCGACCAGGCCGTAGACGCCCACGGTCATGATGACGGCAATGGCGCAGAGCACGCCGATGCGCGTGGCGAGCGCCGCGGTGGCGACCGTGCCCAGCGAGATGACGATAATCTCGGCCGAGAGGATGAAATCGGTGCGGATGGCGCCCTTGATCTTCTGTTTCTCGATCTGCTTCAGGTCGACTTTCGGGTCGAGCAGGGCCTCGTGGAGTTCCCGTTCCTTCTCCGCTTCGGATTGAGGGTGCAGGAACTTGTGGGCCACTTTCTCGATGCCTTCGAAGCACAGGAAGGTGCCGCCCAGCATCAACAACGGTGTAATGACCCATGGCGCGATGGCGCTGATGACCAGCGCCGCGGGTACCAGGATGGCCTTGTTGACGGCCGAGCCCTTGGCGACCGCCCACACGACCGGTAACTCGCGGTTCGCCTTCACGCCGGAGACCTGTTCCGCGTTCACGGCCAGGTCATCGCCCAGCAGGCCGGCGGTCTTCTTGGCCGCCACCTTGGTCATCACGGAGACATCGTCGAGCACCGTGGCGATGTCGTCGAGCAGGGCGAACAGGCTGCTGGCCATCGATCAGGCCTCCACGGGCTGGCCGCTGGCGGCCGAGCGGTAAATGGCGTCGATCAGGCGGACATCACGCAGGCCCATCTCGCCGGGCGCGATCTGCGTGACGCCGTCGCGAATGACATCGGCAAAATGGTCGCACTGGCGATGGAACTGCACGCCCGGGTCACCGGGGTCGAGTGTTTCCGTGTTCCCGTTTCGCGCCAGGGTCATGTGCTGGCCGCTGTAACCGGTGGCCGGTTCCATGATGAGCCGGCCGTCGCTGCCGGTCACATCGGCAACATTTCGGCCGGGTGCCGTGTCATACGAGGTCAGCAGGTCCGCGGTCGCGCCGGAGGGAAACTCGAGGTGGGTGCGCACGGTGGCGAAAATTTCCGCGAAACGCGGGTCGCCGGCCGGCTGCTCGGTGGTGGCGGTGATCGTGGTCGGCATTTCACCGGAAAGGTACAGCGCCGATTGCAGGCCGTAGATGCCGTAGTCCTCCAACGGACCGCCACCGGCCAGTGACCGCACCACGCGCCAGTTGTCGGCCGGGCTGGTCGGGCCCATGCGGTAGGTCTGGTGGGTCTCGATGTGCTGGATCTTGCCGACGGCCCCTTCGCGCATCAGTGCCATGGCACGCAGGTTATAGGGCTCGAAATGGCAGCGGTAGCCGATCATCAGTTCGCGGTTGGCCGCCTTGCCGGCGGCGATCATGCGCTCGCATTCGGCCGGGGTCAGCGCCATCGGCTTCTCGCACAGCACGTGCTTGCCGGCGGCGAAGGCCTTCTCGGTCCAGTCGGCGTGCAGGCCGCTGGGCAGGACCACGTAGACCGCCTCGACCCGGTCATCCCCGGCGATGGCATCGAAGTTGTCGTAGCTGTAGATGGCATCGTCCGCCAGGCCATACGCCGCCGCCACGGTGCCGGCCTTTTCCGGGTTGCCGGACACCACGGCGGCCACGTGGCAGCGGTGCGCCCTCGCCAGCGCGGGCATGACCCGGTTAATGCCATAACCGCCCAGGCCGATGACGGCCACGCCCAGGCTGTCGCCCGAAGGCGCAGATGGCGGCGAGGTGGGCAGGTTCATGCGGCCGGGTGCGGGCATGCCAATGGCCTTGCGGGGCAGGCTGGACTGCGCCCAGGCCAGGGGCCCCAGCCACGGCGACGCGGCGAGACCGGTGGCGGTCAGTTGAAGGAAGCGACGACGGCTGTGGTGGTTCGGGTTCATGAGAATCCTGTGTGCAGAATCGAGAGTCCGGAACGGGTATCCTAGCGCCATGATCGATATTGGCGAAGGATTCTGGAATATTCGGGGCAGCTACCGCATCGCGGGGGTGCTCGACGTCGGCACGCAGGCGTCGATCGTGTGCCTGTCGTCCGGCAACTACCTGATGCTCGATGCCTGTGACTTCGACGATGCGGATTTCGCCGGGATCGACGAACTCACCGACGGCGGCGAGCGGCTCGAGGCCATTGTCAACCTGCACCCGTTCCACACCCTGCACGTGGCGCACGCCCATTCGCGATACCCGAAGGCAGCCCTGTTCGGCAGCCGTCGCCATCACCGCAAACTGCAGGACCTGCCCTGGCAGTCGCTCACGTCCGACGACCCGGCCTTTCACGCGCAGTACGCGGCGGACCTGCAATTCTCGGTACCGGCCGGGGTCGACTTCATTTCGGACAACGAGCGCGTGCATTTCTCGTCCGTACTCGTGTACCACCCGGCCTCGGCGACGATCCACTCCAACGACACGTTCAACTATATCCCGGCGAAGGGGCTGGTCCGCTTCACGCCACTGGCCGACACCGTCAGCTTCCATCCCACGCTGGGTTCGGCGCTGGAACGGCGCCCCGGCGCCGGCGCGGACTTCCAGGCCTGGGCCGAGGCGCTGATCGGGCGTTGGGGCGAGGCGCGCAACCTCTGTGCGGCGCACTCGGGCGTGCTGTTGGGCGAAGACAACGATGGACCATCGCTCCGGGCGCGGATGGAAAGCGCGCTGGCCAAAGTGGTCCCCAAACTCAAACGTCACGACCAGGAACAGGCGTGACCCGGACCGCATAAACCAACACCATGATCCGATTCACCCTCCTGCTTATTGCTTCATTGATGACCTGTCATGCCGGCCAGGCACGTGCCGCCGAAGCGCCCGCCCGCACGGTCCTGGTCATTGTCGACGGCCTGCATTACCAGGCCCCCGAACGCCTGTCCCTGCCGACATTCGCGAAACTCGCGGAGAATGGCTCGGTGGTGGAGAAGGTGACCGGCATCATTCCCTACCACCCCACCCACGGCGAGTACGCGGCGGTGCACACCTCGTCCTACCCGAACCCGATGATGATGGCGGGCACGGTGTTCCTGGCGCCGGAACAGACCATGCTCCAGCACCAGTTCGAGGATGCCGCCTTCATCGCCAACTCGCGGTCCTACCAGTCGATCACCGACGGCTACGAGGTGGTCATCCAGCAGGTGGGCACTGACGCGGTGGCCGTGGACCGCGCGATTCGCGTCCTGCGCGACTATTCGCCCGATTTCCTGCGCCTGCACCTGCAAAACACCGGCAACGGTGGCAGCGAGACGCTGGAAGCCGCGACTGACGCCCCCTGGCGTCATGACATCTGGCACCCGGATTCGCCCTACATCGCCAGGGCCACCGAGGCCGACCGGCAGGTCGGGCGACTGGTGGAGGCGCTGAAAGCGGCGGGGCAGTGGGAAGACACCCTGTTCATCGTGACATCCGACCATGGCCAGACGAAGACCGGCTGGCACCCGACATTGCCCGAGGAGAGCTGGCTGTTTCCCGCCGTCTTCCACGGCCCCGGCATTCGCCAGGGCCACCGGGTCGAGTGGGCCGACCAGACCGATATCGTGCCGACCATCGCCGAACTGATGGGCGTGCCGGCGCCCAACGACGATGGCGGCGCCGGCCGGGTGCTGACAGCGATCATGACCGGCACCGGGGACGACTCAAACGGGCAGTCCGCCATCTATCCGCTGAACCAGGTGCTGGCCCGGTATATCGTCGCCGAGGCCGAGCTGGTCCTGGCCTCGCGCGAAGCCCCGTACCTGAACAGCCTGGCGATGAGCCTGGAGAGCCGGTTCTACGGGCTGCGGCGGGTCATGGACTGGGACGAGCTCGGCACCCTCCAGGCCCTGCTGGCACATAACCGCGATATTGTCGGGCAGATGGATCGCGCACTCGATGAATGGCATCGGGCCGGTGTGCCAGAAGCCTCCCCATGAAGCAACGTTTCGTGGTGCTGACCTCGCGTCGGTCGGGGTCGTACTTCCTGGGGGACCTGCTCGACCGGCAGCCGGCCGTCACCTGCCACGGTGAACTCTTCAAACGCAATGTCGTCGAGTTGCGTCCCGCGTTTCGGCGCGGGACCGGGTTCGACAGGCATGACGTTGAACGTCGCGATGCCGCGCCCCTGGCATTTCTCGACCTCGTTGTCGACGAGTCGCCGGGCACCCATGTGGGTTTCAAACTATTCGAGTATCACAACGCGGCTGTCCTGGAGTACGTGCTGGGCGATCCGAACGTCAAGGTCATTTTCCTGGCCCGCAACCCGGTTCAGTGTTGGGTTTCCTGGCAACTCGCAAGGGCAACGGACCAATGGACACGGAGGAACAGGAATGAAGGCCGGTACGATGCGACCATTCGCTTCGAATGGGATGAGTTTTGCAGATACGTGACGGCACAGAATGCCTTTTACAAACGTGTGACGGGCTGCGTGGATGACAAAACGGGCCACCGCCTGTTATGTATCGATTACCAGGACCTCGGCAAACAGGATGTGTATGACCGGGTTGCCCGTTTTCTCGGGATCGGGGATTGGGACCACGGTACGGGATCCGGCTATTTCAAGCAGCTCAACAAGCCCTATCCACAAGTGGTCGAGAACTGGTGCGACGTTGAAAATATGTGCAAACAGGTCGGGGTCGATGAAACCATGCCTTTCGAGGCTTTTGTCGCGCGCTGGCGGGAGGCAAACGCGTGAAAAAGGCAGTGCGTGTCGGTGGCGTACCCGAGCATTTCAACCTGCCCTGGCGGCTGGCGGCCGCCGATGGCGCATTCGCCGCCGCCGGGCTGGATGTCTCGTGGACCGAGATTGCCGCGGGCAGTGGCGAAATGACCCGGCGACTGCGCGACGATGAGCTCGACCTGGCCCTGGTGCTGACCGAGGGCGCCGTCGCCGACATCCTGCAACATGATCGCAACCGCATCGTGAAGGTTTACGTGTCCTCGCCGCTGACCTGGGGCATCCACGTGGCCGCCGACGGGCCCTTGAAGCGCCTGCGTGACATGAAGGGCCGGCGCGTCGCCATCAGCCGCCACGGCTCCGGCTCCCACCTGATCGCCATTGTCGACGCCGCGGCCCGTGGCTGGGACACGGGGGCCATGTCTTTCGTGGTGGTGGATGACATGGACGGCGCACGCCGGGCCCTCGCCACAGGCAAGGCTGACGTCTTTCTCTGGGAAAAACACATGACACAGCCGCTGGTTGACAGCGGCGAGTTCCGGCGACTGGGCGTACGCGAGGTGCCCTGGCCGGCCTTCGTGGTCAGTGCCCGGCGCGAATGCCTGGCGGAGCGCGCGACCGATGTCCGCAAGGTGCTCGACATCGTCGAGCGTTACGCCCGGAACTTCAGTCGTCGGCAGAGTGCACCGGACCTGGTGGCGGAAACCTACGGCCTGCGACCGGCCAGCGCCCGGGACTGGTTTGCCGAGGTCCGCTGGGCCACGGGCTACCGCTGCCCTTCCGCGGCCATTCGGCGCGCCATCGAAGCGTTGGTGAACCAGGGCGTGGTAGGGCGGCGGGGTGTCGACCCCAGGGAGCTCTGGCACCCGCTTTGATCATCCAGTGCGCGAACGAGGCGCGCGCTGCGACCGCGCAGAGTGCGCTATCATGCCGCGCTCTCCGTGTCGCGCTGCGACCCTTCCGTGGATTCTGTTGACGACCATGCCCTTGCTGAAATTCGAAAACCTGGTGCTTCACTACGGCAACCTGGCGTTGCTGGATGGTGTCGATTTCACCCTCCGCAAGGGTGAGAAAGTCGGCCTCCTGGGTCGCAACGGCGCCGGCAAGACCACGTTCCTGAATGTTGTTGCGGGCGCGGTCCAGGTCGACAGCGGTGAGCGGTGGGTTCGCCCCGGTACCCGTATCGCCTGGCTGAAACAGGCATTGCCGGCGGCCACCGACGACACCGTCTACGATGTCGTTGCCGCCGGGCTGGCGGAGGCCGGCGAGTTGCTCGCCCGCTATCACCATCTGGTCACGGATCACGACGAACCGGACATGAAAGCCCTGGCCCGGGTGCAGGAAAAGCTCGAAGCCGTGGATGGCTGGACCCTGCAAACCCGCGTGGAGACCACGCTCAGCCAGCTCGAACTGGACGGTGATGCCAAAATGAGCACCCTGTCCGGTGGCTGGCGCCGGCGCGTGGCGCTGGCCCAGGCACTGGTCAGCGACCCGGACATCCTGCTGATGGATGAGCCCACCAACCACCTGGATATCCCCGCCATCGAGTGGCTGGAGCAGCAGCTGCGGGCTTTTGGCGGCGCACTGGTGCTGATCACCCATGACCGGCGTTTCCTGCAGAACGTCGCCAACATCATGGCCGAGCTGGACCGCGGCCACCTGACCACGTGGAAGGGCGATTACCAGGGGTTCCTGCGTCACCGCGAACAGGAACTGGAGGCCGAGGAGCGCGCCAATGCGCTGTTCGACAAGAAGCTCGCCGCCGAGGAAACCTGGATTCGCCAGGGCATCAAGGCCCGCCGTACCCGCAATGAAGGCCGCGTGCGGGCGTTGCAGGCCATGCGCCGTGAGCGCAGCGAGCGTCGCGAACGGACCGGCAAGGCGGATTTCGGCCTCGATAACGCGGGCCGTTCCGGCAAGCTCGTGGTGGAGGCCACGGGAATCAGCAAGTCCTACGCCGGCCAGCCGGTGATCAGGGATTTTTCCACCACCATCCAGCGCGGCGACCGCGTGGGCATCGTTGGCGTCAATGGCGCGGGCAAGACAACGCTGGTGAAAATGCTGCTGGGTGAACTCGAGCCCGACAGCGGCCACGTCAGGCTCGGTACGAAACTGGAAGTGGCCTACTCCGACCAGTTGCGTGGTGAGCTGGATCCCGGGAAAACCCTGATGGACAACGTCTGTGGTGGCGCCGAGTTTATCGAGGTTGGCGGCCGTCGTCGGCATGCGATCGCTTACCTGGGCGATTTCCTGTTCGCCCCGGACCGTGTGCGCCAGCCGGTGAAGGCCCTGTCCGGCGGCGAGCAGAACCGCGCCGTGCTGGCGCGGTTGTTCAGCCGCCCGGCCAACCTGCTGGTGCTCGACGAGCCGACCAACGACCTGGACATGGAAACGCTGGAGCTGCTGGAAGACATCCTGTTGCGGTTCGAGGGCACGGTGCTGCTGGTCAGCCATGACCGCGACTTCATGGACAACGTGGTCACCAGCCTGCTGGTGCTGGACGGTCACGGCGGTGTTGAAGACCACATCGGCGACTACAGTGACTGGGAGCGCGGGGGTGGCCGCCTGGGTTCGATTGGGCAGGGCCAGGGTCCTTCAACCCCGGCCGCCCCGGCGTTGGACGACCGCGCTACCGGCCAGCCCTCAGGGCCGGCCAAACGGGCTTCCGCTCGCAGGCTGTCCTACACCGAAAAACGTGACCTTGAAGCCTTGCCGAAACTCATCGAGGAACTGGAGCAGGAGCAGGCCGCGCTGGCCGAGTCCATGGCCGATCCGGCGTTCTACCAGTCGGACCCTGAGGTCGTACGCGAGGCCACCGGCAAGATGCAGTCGATCCAGGCGCGCCTGGACGACGCGTTTACCCGTTGGGATGAACTGGAAGCGAAGGCGGGCGCGTCGTGAGGCACTGGACCAGGCTGGGCGAGGCGCCAATTCCCGGTTCCAGCAAACGGCTGGAACTGCACCGTGGCAAGGATGACTTCGTCATCCACATCGTGCCCGGCGCCGAGTTGATGAACACCCGCAGGCACGGCTCCGAAGACGCCCTGGGCCGTTTACCCTGTGAGCGCCTGGCCGACAGGCGCACCGCCCGCATGCTGATCGGTGGCCTGGGCATGGGCTTTACCCTGGCGGCGGCGCTCAAGGCGCTTGGCCCCGCTGCCGAGGTCACCGTCGCCGAGCTGATACCCGAGGTGGTCGAGTGGAACCGGGGCCCCCTGGGCGACTGCGCCGGCCGGCCACTGGATGATCCGCGCACACGGGTTCATGTCGGTGACGTGGCGGAACTGCTCAGGCAGGGGAGTGCGCGCTACGATGTCATCGCCCTGGATGTCGATAACGGCCCCGAGGGCCTGACCCTGGACGACAACGACTGGATCTATTCCACCGCCGGCCTTGCGGCAACGCGGGAGGCCCTGAAACCCGGCGGGGTGGTGGCCTGGTGGTCAGCCGGGCCCGATCCGGCATTTGCACGCCTGCTGGCCCGCAACGGGTTTCAAGCCGAGGAAAAACGTGTCCATGCGCATGGCAACAAGGGCGCGCGCCACACCATCTGGCTGGCCGGCGGCTGAACGATACCCGGTCAGCTGAACACCACCGTCTTGTTGCCCTGCACCAGCACCCGGTCCTCGAGGTGGTAGCGCAGGCCACGCGCCAGCACCCGCTTCTCCACGTCCTTGCCGCGCCGCACCAGTTCCTCGATGGAATCATGGTGACGGATGCGGATGACGTCCTGGTCGATGATCGGCCCGGCGTCCAGTTCCTCGGTCACGTAATGGCAGGTGGCGCCCGTGAGTTTCACACCGCGCCGAAACGCCTGGTGATACGGCCGCGCGCCGGCGAATGACGGCAAAAAGCTGTGATGGATGTTGATGATCCGGTTCGGGTACTCCGCGCACAGCCACGGCGGCAGGATCTGCATGTAGCGGGCCAGCACGATGGTGTCGGGGCGCGCTTCGCGGATCAGTGTCGAGGTGGCCTCAAAGGCGGCCTGTTTGCCTTCACCTGCGGGCGGCACCGGCACACAGTGATACGGCACGCCATGCCATTCCACCAGGTCCCGAAGGTCTTCGTGGTTGGAAATCACGCACACCGGGTCGAAGGCCAGGTCACCGCTGCGGTGCAGGTGCAGCAGGTCGGCCAGGCAGTGGTCCTGCCGGCTGGCCATCAGCACCACGCGCTGCAACTGGCCCGACTCGCGCACGCTCCAGTCCATCTCAAGCTCGCGACCGACGGGTTCGAATGCCTCGCGGAAACCCTCGGCGTCGACGCCCAGCCCCGCCGCGCTGACCACGTAGCGCATGTAGAACATTTCCGTCTCGGTGTCTTCATACTGGTTGGCGCTGACGATCGAGCCGCCCAGCCCGGCAATGAAACCGGCGATGCGGGCGACGATGCCGACGCGGTCGGGACAGGTGCCGGTGAGTCGGAAACTGTTGGCCTGGGTCATGTTGGTTTCGAGCAGGATCCTCGCCCGTGTCGGGCCCAGACAGGATCGTACCTAAAATAATGGCCCGGCGACTTGGGGCGGCCGGGTTTTCACTCATTTTTCATAACGACCTGCTAATCTTTACGAAGAGGCACGAGTGTCCCTTGTTCACTCGCAGACACTTCCTGGGGAGGAAACCATGATTGAAGCATCGTCCGTAACCTATTGGCGTAGCAGCCTGCGTGACATCGCCGCCGCGGCGCTGCTGGCTTTGCTGGCACCCGCCGCCGTCCTGGCGCAGGACAAACCGAACATCCTGGTGATCTGGGGCGATGACGTCGGCACCTGGAACATCTCCTACAACAGCCGCGGGATGATGGGCTACGAAACACCCAACATCGACCGAATCGCAAAAGAGGGCATGGCCTTCACCGATTACTACGGCGAGCAGTCCTGCACCGCCGGGCGTTCCTCCTTCATCATGGGCCAGAGCGTGTTCCGCACGGGCCTGTCCAAGGTTGGGCTGCCGGGCGCCGAGGAGGGCATGCAGGAAGAGGACCCGACCATCGCCGTGATCCTTAAGGACCAGGGTTATGCGACCGGGCAATTCGGCAAGAACCACCTGGGTGACCGCGACGAGCACCTGCCGACCAACCATGGTTTCGACGAGTTCTTCGGCAACCTGTACCACCTCAATGCCGAGGAAGAACCCGAAAACGAGGATTACCCGGGCGATATGCAGATGCCGAACGGCCAGACGTTCCGGCAGCGCTTCGGTCCGCGCGGCGTGATCCACTCGTACGCGGACGGGCGTATCGAGGATACGGGTCCTCTGACCAAGGAACGCATGGAGACTGTGGATGACGAGACCGTCGCCGCGGCTCTCGACTTCATCGAACGGCAGCACGCGGCGGACCAGCCCTGGTTCGTCTGGTGGTCCGGTACGCGCATGCATTTCCGTACGCACGTCAGCGATGAAAAGATGGCCTGGTGCAAGGAGCAGTATCCGCGCGCCGACGAGTATTCCTGCGGCATGGTCGAGCACGACGCCCATATCGGCGAGTTCCTGGACAAGCTGGATGAACTCGAAATCGCGGACAACACGATCGTGTTTTACTCGACGGACAATGGGCCGCACATGAACACCTGGCCCGATGCCGCCATGACGCCGTTCCGGGGTGAGAAAAACACCAACTGGGAAGGCGGCTGGCGCGTTCCCGCCTTCGTGCGCTGGCCCGGGGAGATCGAGGCCGGCAGTTACACCAATGAAATCGTCCACCACATGGACTGGTTGCCGACCTTCGCGGCGGCGGCCGGCAAGGATGACATCAAGGAAGACCTGCTGGATGGCTACCGTTCGTCTTCGCTGGGTCGCAACTACAAGATCCACCTGGACGGCTACAACATCCTGCCACTGTTGACCGGAGAAACAGACACTTCGGAACGACGGGAGATTTTCTACTTCACCGACGATGGCGACCTGTCCTCGTTGCGGTACAACGACTGGAAGATCGTGTTCCTGGAACAGGAGGTCTACACCACGTTCCGCGCGTGGATGGAGCCGCTGACACCGCTGCGTACGCCGATGATTTTCAACCTGCGTCGTGACCCCTTCGAAAGGGCATCGCTGACCTCCAACACTTACTACGACTGGATGCTGGATCGCGCATTCATGCTGGTGCCGGCCCAGTCTTACGTGCGCCAGTTCATGGAAACCTTCCAGGAGTATCCGCCGCGCCAGAAGGCGGCGAGCTTCTCGCTGGACAAGGTCATGGAATCGCTGCAACAGCCGGGCGCCCACCAGTAGGCTGAAAGTCGCGGCGGGGCCGACTGGCCTCGCCGCAATTTGCTTGTGACATTGAATCGACTTGAGAATGGTTTACACTTGATGCCTCTACCCAAGTCCATTTCCCTGGGGGGGGATCATGTTACTGAAACGCATCCAGATCGCCGCCATCCTGTTGGCGCTCACGTCTGTCCAGGCCCTGGCCCAGGACAAACCCAATATCCTGGTCATCTGGGGTGACGATATCGGAATTCCGAATATCAGCGCCTACAGTCGCGGCCTGACCGGCTACCAGACGCCCAATATCGATCGCATCGCCAACGAGGGCATGATCTTTACCGATTCATATGGCCAGCAGAGCTGTACCGCCGGGCGTGCCAGTTTTATCCTGGGCATGGAGCCATTCCGCACCGGCTTGCTGACCATCGGCATGCCGGGTGACCCGCATGGCATCACCGAGTGGATGCCCACCCTGGCAGACGTACTGAAAGAGCAGGGATATGCGACCGGCCAGTTCGGCAAGAATCACCTGGGTGACCAGGACGAGCACCTGCCGACCAACCACGGCTTCGACGAGTTCTTCGGCAACCTTTACCACCTGAACGCCGAGGAAGAGCCGGAAGGCTACTTCTACCCGAAAGACCCGGAGTTCAAGGAAAAATACGGCCCGCGCGGTGTGATTCACTCCTATGCCGACGGCCGGATCGAGGACACCGGCCCGCTCAACACCAAGCGCATGGAAACCATCGACGAGGAGTTCCTGGCCGCGGCCAAGGACTTTATCGAGCGCCAGAACAGCGCCGACAAGCCCTTCTTCGTCTGGTTCAACTCCACCCGCATGCACGTGTTCACGCACCTGAAGGAAGAGTCTTACGGCGCGACCGGCAAGGGCATTCACGCCGATGGCATGGTGGAACATGATGGCCATGTCGGCCAGTTGCTCGACCAGCTTGATGACCTGGGCATCGCTGAGAATACGATCGTCATTTACAGCACCGATAACGGCCCCGAGTTCGCGATGTGGCCGGATGGCGCGGTGACGCCGTTCGCCAGCGAGAAGGGCACGACCTGGGAAGGTGGTTTCCGCGTGCCGATGATGGTGCGGTGGCCGGCCGAGATCGATGCCGGCAGCGTATCCAACGACATCATCTCCAACATCGACTGGTACAACACGCTGGCCGCGGCCGGTGGCGCGCCGGACATCAAGGAAGAACTGGCCGAAGGCACCAGCCTGAATGGCAAGCGCTTCAAGGTGCACAACGACGGTTACAACTTCCTGCCATTCCTGAAGGGCGAGGCCGACAAAGGCCCTCGCGACCGCATCATGTACTTCGACCAGGGTGGCAACCTGAACGCCGTGCGCTGGAACGACTGGAAAGTCAGCTTTGCGGTGCAGGACGGCAACATCGCCTTCGGTTCGCGCAAGGTTACTCCTTGGGCGGGTATCACGAACCTGCGCATGGACCCTTACGAGCGCGCCGCTCACGAAGGCGGTGGGTACATCGACTGGTACGCGCGACAGATGTGGCTGCTGGTGCCCATCCAGGGCGTGATCAAGGACTTCTTCGCCGATTTCACCGAATACCCCTACCAGACGGGTTCGTCGCTGAACGCCGCGGGCATCAATTACGGCCTGCTGCGCCAGCAGGATGCCCTGGAACGCCTGAAGGAACTCGAGAGCGTCAAGCCCGGCCGGTGATTTACCGGGCGTGGTTGAACCGCGCATCGTAAGTGAACGAAACGGGGGCGGCTTTCGCCCCCGTTTCATTCTTTAGACCTGAAATCGGATGCTCCAGACATGACAAACCTTGACCAGGTCCTGGACCTGAAGCAACGCCTCCAGGCCGCCGTGATTGGCCAGGAACACGTGATCGACCAGCTGTTGTACGCGCTGCTGGCGAATGGCCACCTGCTGCTGGAAGGCCTGCCGGGCCTGGCCAAGACCCGCACCATCAAGACCCTGGCGAAGAACCTGGAAAGCGAGTTCCGCCGCATCCAGTTCACGCCCGACCTGTTGCCCAGCGACATCACCGGCACCGAGATCTACGTGGCCGAGGCCGCGGGCGACAGGTTCCAGTTCCAGCCCGGTCCGATCTTCGGCAACCTGGTGCTGGCCGACGAGATCAACCGTGCGCCGGCCAAGGCGCAGGCGGCGCTGCTGGAAGCGATGGAAGAACGGCAGGTGACGGTGGCGGGCAGTACCCACGCGCTTCCGGAACTGTTCCTGGTGCTGGCCACGCAGAACCCGATTGAGCAGGAGGGCACGTACCCGCTGCCCGAGGCACAGATGGACCGTTTTCTTTTGCACGTGTTCGTTGACTACTCAAGTGACGATGACGAACGCAAAATCCTGCGACTGGTGCGTGGTGAGGACGCGGGGCACGAGACCGTTGAATCCGGCGTGGTACCGGCGCAGGCGGTGCTGGATGCCCGCCGCGAAGTGCTGGCGGTGACGGTCTCCGAGGCCATTGAACGTTACATGGTGGCCATCATCGCCGCCACGCGTCGGCCGGGTGACTACGCCGACACGTCGTTGGCACAGTGGATTCGCGTCGGCGCCAGCCCGCGTGGCACGCTGGCACTGGACCGTGCTTCCCGGGCGTGTGCCTGGATGGCCGGCCGCGATGCCGTCACGCCCGAAGACGTGCAGGCCGTCACCCACGCCTGCCTGCGTCACCGGCTGATCCTGAGCTACGAGGCCGAGGCCGACGGGGTCACGAAGGATCAAGTGCTGGACGAGGTCCTGGCCCAAGTCGCGGTGGCATGAAGCCTGGCACCAAAGTCGCCGGGGTCCATGTCGACCTGGCCGACCTGGTGGCCATGCGCGCCCGCGCCCGCGGCTTCAGCTTCCTGCCGCGCCAGCCCATTCATTCATTGCTGGCCGGCCGGCACGCCTCGAAACTGCGCGGCCGCGGCCTGAACTTCGAGGAAATCCGCCGTTACCAGCCCGGTGACGATATCCGCCAGATTGACTGGAAGGTCACCGCCCGCACCCGGCAGACCCATTCGCGTGTCTACACCGAGGAGCGTGAACGCACCACGCTGCTGCTGGTCGACCAGCGCATCAGCATGTTCTTCGGCAGCCAGGACCGCATGAAGTCCGTCACCGCGGCCGAGGCCGCGGCGCTGGCCGCATGGCGGGTACTGGAGCAGCAGGACGAAGTCGGCGCGCTGGTCTTCGATGACGCGGACATCGTCGAAGTGCGCCCGCACCGCAGCCAGTCGGCGGTGATGCGCATCCTGGGTGCGGTGGCGAAAAAGAACCAGGCCTTGCGCGTTAATGCCGGCATCCGCTCCAACCCGGGCATGTTCAACGAGGTGCTGCGTCGCGCCGACCGCCTGGCCGGCCATGACGTGCTGTTGTGCATCATCAGCGACGGCACCGGTCACGACGACGAGAGCGAGCGCCTGCTCACCCGTATCGCCCGCCACAACGACGTGTTGTTCGCATTCGTGTTCGATCCGCTCGAATCGGATTTGCCCGATGCCGGCCCGCTGGTATTCGGCGATGTCGGCGGCCAGCTGGAAGTGAACACCGCGCAGAAAAAGCTCCGCGAACGGTTTCGTGATGAATTCGAAGCCTCACGCGCCACCGGGCGAGATTTCCTTTTGCGCCGGGAAACACCCGTGATCCCGCTCAACACCATTGGTGATGTCGCTGAGCAGGTCCGCCGCCGTCTTGGGAGCGGCCGTTGATCGGGCAGGACCCCACCAGCCTCGATCGCTTGCACGACCTGGTCGTGCCGCCTCCCACGCCCTGGTGGCCACCGGCGCCGGGCTGGTTGTGGCTGTTGAGCCTGCTGGCCCTGGCCGCGCTGGTGCTGGCGGTACGCAGGTTCGTGCGCTGGCAGCGCAATCGGTACCGGCGCGAGGCGCTGGCCGAACTCCGCAGGATTGAAAAGCAGCTCGGTTCACCGGAAAACAAGGGCGCGGCACTGCTGGACCTGTCGGAACTGCTCAAGCGCGTGGCCATCACGGCCTACGGCCGCACCGATGTCGCGCGCCTGGCCGGTAATGACTGGTTTGCCTACCTCGACAAGTGCGCCGGCACCGCGTTCAACCAGGGGCTGGGTGATGCCATGGCGCGGGCGCTCTACAGCGGCCAGGCGCAATCACCCGGCACCGTTCACGGTGGCCCGGCCGTCGACTGCCCGGCGCTGGTCGCCGAGGCCCGCCACTGGATCCGGAAACACCCGGCATGCTGACACTGGCCCACCCATGGCTGCTGGCATTGTTGCCGTTGCCCCTGCTGGTGTGGTGGCTGGTGCCGCCTTACCGGGAATCGCGCCAGGGCCTGGTGGTGCCGTTCCTGGGCCGGCTGTCAGCGATCCTGGGGCGTGAGCCCGCCGCCGGCTCCACCGTGGCCCATGCCAATGCCTGGCGCTGGTTGGTGCTGTGCGCCTGCTGGGCGCTGGTCGTGGTCGCGGTGGCGCGGCCGCAGGTGATCGAGCCGCCGGTGACGAAGGACATCCCGGTGCGCGACATGTTGCTGGCGGTGGATCTGTCCGGATCGATGGCGACACAGGACTTCACCGACGCAGATGGCAATACCGTCGACCGCCTGACCGCGGTCAAGCAGGTGCTCGACGATTTCCTGGCCCGGCGCCAGGGCGACCGCGTCGGGCTGATTTTCTTTGGCAGCGCCGCCTTCGTGCAGGCGCCGTTCACCGAGGACCTGGACGTGGTCCGGCAATTGCTGGACGAGGCGCAGGTGCGCATGGCGGGCCCGCGGACCGCTCTCGGCGATGCCCTGGGGCTGTCCATCAACGTGTTCGACCGCAGCACCGTGGACGAGAAAGTGCTGATTGCCCTGACCGACGGCAATGACACCAGCAGCCAGGTGCCGCCGGAAAAGGCTTCGCAGATTGCCCGCGACAAGGGCATCGTCATTCACACGGTGGCCGTCGGCGACCCGAAGGCCGTGGGCGAGGATGCGCTGGACGAGGTCACGCTGGAACGGGTCGCTTCAAACACCGGTGGCGTCTACTCGCATGCCTCGGACCGCGAACAGCTCGAAGCCATCTACGACCAGCTGGACAGGCTGGAAACCCGCAAGGTGCAGACGCAGTCGCACCGGCCGCGCCACGACGTCTACTGGTGGCCGCTGGGCGCGGCGATGGGGCTGTCGCTGGCCTGGCTGGCCATTGGCCTCTTGCGGGCGGCGCGCCATGACCGTCGTACCCGGCGTAAGGAATCTCGCGCGGGCGGTGGGGCGCTGGCCTCGGTGGCGCCCCCGGTGGTCGCCGCCGCGGTGCTGCCCTTTCACTTCATTCGACCGGAATGGCTGTTGCTGCTGATTCCGGCCGCCCTGCTATGGTGGCGGTTGCGGCGCCATGCCGATGGCCGCCAGGCCTGGCAGGGCATCATCGCACCACACCTGCTTGATCACCTGCTGGGGGGTGAAGACCGCAAGGCGCGGTTCGGCCCGCTGGAGTGGGTCGGCCTGGCCTGGCTGGTCGCCATCATCGCCATCGCCGGCCCCACGTGGCAACACGAGCCGTCGCCGTTCGCCGATGACACGGCGGCGCTGGCTATCGTCCTGAAAGTGACGCCGTCGATGACCACCGAGGATGTCCAGCCCAGCCGCCTGGAGCGGGCGACGCAGAAGGTCCATGACCTGCTGGCCACCCGCGGCAACGCGCGTTCATCGCTGGTCGCCTACGCCGGCAGCGCCCACCTGGTGATGCCCGCCACCCGCGACGGCGGCATCATCGACAACTTCGCCCAGGCGCTGGATCCGGACATCATGCCGGTGGCCGGTGATACGCCCGCCGCGGCGCTGGCGCTGGCCGACCGCAGCCTGGCGGACGCCGGTGGCGGGTCAATTGTCTGGATCACCGATGGCGTCGATGACAGCCAGTCGGCTGCGCTGGCGGACTGGCGTTCCGGTTCGGGCACTGACCTGC
Organism: uncultured Oceanospirillales bacterium; assembly: GCA_913055655.1. Taxonomy (GTDB): domain Bacteria; phylum Pseudomonadota; class Gammaproteobacteria; order Xanthomonadales; family SZUA-36; genus Marinihelvus. The sequence continues at coordinate 167,145 of CAJXKA010000001.1, forward strand.
GGGTCTGGACCATGCTGCTGCCCGGTGACGAACTGGACAAGCTGGAATCGGCGGTTCGCCCGGCCCGCGCCGACATCATTCACCTGTCCGCGGACGATTCCGATGTGCAGGCGCTGGCGCAGGCGGCGAAGTTCGCCAATGTCAGCGGCGACGGCAAGGACACACGCTGGGCGGAATCCGGTTACTGGCTGACGCCGCTGCTGGCGTTGCTGTTGTTGCCGTTTTTCCGCCGCGGCTGGCTGGTGCCCGCCTCGAGGACGGGCGCATGAGCATACGACTGGCCATGAACCTGGCGCGATGGCGATGGCTGCTGGTGATCATCATCGTTGCCGGTTTCGCGTGGGGCAGCTGGATGGTTCCCGGATTTTGGCAGATGCCTGAACGCAAGGGCGACCGCTTCATGGCCGAAGGACACTACAAAGAAGCCGCTGAGACCTACACCGATGCCTGGCACATCGGCACCGCGCAGTACCGCAACGGCGATTTCAAGGAGGCCGTGCAGACCTTCGCCCGGGTGCCCGGCGCCGTGGGCGCCTTCGACCGCGGCAATGCCTTGCTGATGCATGGCGCCTACGCCGAAGCCATCGCCAGTTACGACCGCGCGCTGGGTTTCCGGCCGGGCTGGACCGAGGCCGAGGACAACAGGGCGCTGGCCGCGGCGCGCAAGAAAGTCATCGACGATGCCGGCGCCGACCGCGACCAGGAACAGGCCGACGCTTACGCGCCCGATGACATCACGGTCGACCAGAACCAGGGCGACGACAAGAAGGGCGAACCGCAACAGATGAACGGCGACCCGATGACCGATGCCACGTTGCGCGCCACCTGGTTGAAGCGGGTCCAGACCACGCCGGCGGATTTCCTGCGTGCCAAGTTCGCCTACCAGGCGGCCCTGGCGGATGCCCCGGTCGCTGAAGACGGCGGGGAGGGCAGCCCGTGAGCGTTGCCGTCTGCCCGACGCGACGATTCCGCAGGGTGTGTACGACGGCCGCCCTGGTGATGTTCCTTGTGTTCAGCACAGGCACTTTGGCACAGGACCCCCGGGTGCGTGTCAGCCTGAAAGATGACCAGGCCGTCTGGGTGGGCCAGCAGATGGTGCTGGTCGTCGAACTGCTGGCCCCCGGTTACTTTGCCAGTGCCGCCGCATTCGACCTGCCGGAGCCGGCGGGGGTGCTGCTGATGCCACCGCAGAACCATCCCGTCGTCGGCAACGAAACCATCGATGGCACCCTTTACACCGTCCAGCGCCATGAACTGCCGGCCTGGGCCATGCGCGCCGACGCCGGCGCCATCCCGGCGTTCACGGTCCGTTTCAGCTACAAGGAGCAGCCCCTGGACAAGGACGAAACCCCGGCGACCGTCACCACGACCGAGATCCCGGTAACCGTGAAAACGCCTCCAGGCGCCGAGGGCCTGGGTACGGTCATCAGCGCACGAAATCTCGACATCCGGGACGTCTGGGATCCGACGCCCGGCACCGAGCCGGTCAAGGCCGGCACGGCCTACAAGCGCAGCATCACTTTCACCGCGCCGGGTGTTCCCGGGATGCTGTTCCCGGTGTTTCCTGCCGGCGAAATTGACGGCCTGGGGATCTACACGAAACACGGTGTCCAGGACCGTTCCGATCGCGGGGTGATGGTGGGTGAGAGCGTGGACGCGGTGACTTACGTGTTGCAGTCACCCGGTACGTATACGCTGCCGGCGGCGAACTTCACCTGGTTCGACCCGGACGCTGGCCAGTTGATAACCCATACGTTTCCGGAGCAGGTATTCGAAGTGATCGCCAACCCGGACCAGGCGTCTGTGCCGTCTGTCGGTGAATCCGGTGATACGGCGGCCGGGCCGCTGGCCTCCATGGATCGTCGCACGATCGGTTGGCTTATGCTCGCGGCCGTGGCCGTGCTGGTGCTGGCGCTGCTGGCCCTGAACTCGAAGGTTCGCCGCCGCGTGTCCGGGTGGCTGACACCGCTGCGTCCCGTGCATCTCCAGCCGTTAAACCCGCCGGACCGGGTGCGCCGGTAAGCCCCCTTTGCCGAGGCCAGGGCCTCGCTCAGTCCAGCGGCAGCGCCGTGGTGTTCTTCACTTCGGTCATCGTGATGCTGCTCTGCGCTTCCTGGATATGCGGCAGGACCAGCAACTGGTGGCGCAGGAACATTTCGTAGGCGTCGATATCGCGAGTCACCACGCGCAGCGTGTAGTCCATGCTGCCCGACACCGTCCAGCACTCCACCACCTCGGGGAAGTTGACGATGGCCTCCTCGAACTCGTCCAGCAGGCCGCGCCCGTGGGCGGACAGCTTGATGTTGACGAACACCACGATGCCCAGGCCCAGCCGCTGGCGGTCGAGCAGGGCGACTTTCGCGGCGATGAAACCGTTTTCCTGCAGGCGATTGATCCGCCGCCAGCAGGGTGACTGGGACAGGCCGACCTTCTCCGCCAGTTCGGCGGCGGACAGGCTGGCGTCGTGCTGCAGCAGCGCCAGCAGCTTGCGGTCGATGCGATCGAGTTTCTCGCTCATGGCTTCAGCCCTCCAGGGCGGGGTGCCCGGCCAGGATACCGAAGAACCGGTCGACGTCTTCCAGGCGGTTGTAGTGCATGAACCCCGCGCGAACCACGCCGTCGGTTTCGGTCAGGCCCAGTTGCCGGTAAAGGCCGCGCGCGTAGAAATTACCCTGGCCGACCCGGGCATGGCGCTGGCCCAGCCATTCCGCCAGGTCACCGGGTGCCACGCCATCGAGCTGGAAGCCGAAGGTGGCGGTGCGTTCGAGGGCCCGGTCGGGGTCGTTGATGCCGGCGATGCGCATGCCGGGCAGCGAGCGGGCACGCTCAAGAAAGCGCCTGCCAATGGCGTCTTCGTGTTGGCCGATGAACTCAAATGCCCGGTCCAGGGCCGCGCTTCGGTCACCGCCGTCCTGCCGTCCTTCCATGTCGCCGGCGAGCGACGCCAGGTAGTTCACGGCGGCGACAAAGCCAGACAGCGCCTCGAAACTCTGGGTACCGGTCTCCCAGCGGTTCGGGTCGATATCCTTTGCCGGCGCCACCTTGTAAGGCGTCAGCGCGGCCAGCACTTCGGCGCGACCGAACAGCATGCCCAGGTGCGGCCCGAAGTACTTGTAGGCGGAACTGACGAGGAAATCGCAGTCGAATGCCTTGACGTCGATGCGCGCATGCGGGGCATGGTGAACTGCGTCGACACAGGTCAGCGCCTCGCTGTGCTCGCGCACCAGCCGGGTGACCGCGGGAATGTCGACCCGGGTTCCCGTGGTGTTCGACGCGGCCGTGAATGCCACCAGCCGGGTGCGCTCGTTCAGCAATGAAGCCAGGTGGTCGAGATCCAGTGAGCAATCGCGCTCGTCGATGCGGACCTCGTGTACCGTCACGCCGGCATCCTGGGCAGCCAGGCGCCAGGGCGAGACATTGGCCCAGTGGTCCAGCGCGGTGACGATGATCTCGTCGCCGGGCTTCCACTCGCGGGCCACGGCGCGACTGAGATTGAACAGCAGGGTGGTGGCGTTCGGGCCGAAGATGATCTCGCCCGGGCGGGCGCCGTAGAAGTCGGCGCCCGCGTGCCGCGCGGCGTCAACGATGGCGCCGGTATCGCGACTGGCCGTGTACTGGCCGCCGAGATTGGCGTTTGAGCCCAGCAGGTAGGCCGAAATGGCCTCGGGCACCTGGCGCGGCACCTGGGTGCCGCCGGGCCCGTCCAGGACCAGCGGCTCGATGCCGGCCGCGTCCGCGGCCAGGGCCGGGAACCTGGCGCGGATGGCGTCGACGTCGAACGCGTTCAACGGCGGCGGCTCAGGCGGTCAGCACGAACAGGTCCATGTAGGCGTCGTCGTCATTCGACGCCTCCATCGGACCCGCGCTGTGCCAGAAGCGCTCGTCGTTAAGCACCACGAATTCACCGTGGTCGAACGTGTGGCTGACGAACGGCTGTGCCTCGCGCGCCGTGTGCACGCGAATCTCGCCACCGGTGACGTTGCGGCGTTCGATCACGAACACGGCCAGGCGCCGGAAGCCGTCCTGGTGCACGCCTTCCGGCGCGGCCTCGGTGACGGCGTCTTTGCCGGCCAGGATGCGCATCTGGTGAACCTCGATCGGCGTGTTTTCTTCCAGGCCGGTCATGTCCCGGAAGCGGCGGAACATCTCGCGGAACGCCGCGCTGTCGACGACGCAGTCCTCGATCTCCGGGTAGGTCCGTTCGACATTGCCCTGGAAAGTGTTGATATCGCCGTCCTGCACGAACGCCTTGGTCGGCAGCCGGACCGGCTGCTCGCCGTCGATGCGGAAGTGGGAGTACCGGCGCAGGCGAAAACCACCATCCTGGTAGGGGTTGGGCGGCAGCAGGTCGAAGGAGGGCGCCAGCGTGGCGACGCAGTCTTCGGGCAGTTGGCCCAGTTCGAGCAGGAAATCGGTGGGTTGTGACATCAGTAAGGCCTCCGGTCGCGGTCAGGCTTGCAAGTGTTTAAGGGTGAATAGGATGTGGTCTATTTTAGTGTAGTTTCCCCAAAATGGCTGACCAAATAGCTATATCAATCTGTTTTATGTGGATTGATAATTCTTCATAAGCTATTTAGGAGGAAAAATAATCCAATATAAACGAGTGATATTGGCGTACCTGCCCGTGTGCACGACGGGTGCTGTCGACATCGTCAGCAACTGCCTATACTGCGCGGCGGGGGCACATAAGGAGATAAAAGCATGAAGAAGTTGAAATCCGCCATCGCGTTCTCACTATTTGCGACCACCGCGGCAACGGCCGACACGCTTTACTGCGATCGACTGATCGACCCCGCCGAGGGCGAGGTGCTGGAGCGGCGCCTGGTCACCATCGAGTCCGGCAGGGTGTCCTCGGTGGAACGCGTCGATGCCGATACGCCGGCGGATCACCGTGCAGGCACCTGCCTGCCGGGCCTGGTCGACATGCACGTTCACCTGGATGGCGAGCTTTCGCCCGGCGGATACATCAAGCGCTTCACCCAGAACCCGGCAGATTACGCGCTGGTGGCCGCGGACAATGCGCGCAAGACCCTGATGGCGGGGTTCACGACGGTCCGGAATCCGGGCGCGGCCTACAACTCGGACATCGCGCTGCGCAACGCCATTAACAGCGGCATCGCCACGGGGCCGCGCATTTACGCGGCCGGCAAGTCACTGGCCACCACCGGCGGCCATGCCGACCCCACCAACGGGCATCGCGCTGACATCGCCGGTGACCCGGGGCCAAAGGAGGGTGTCGTCAACAGCCCGGAGGAGGCGCGCAAGGCGGTCAGGCAGCGCTACAAGGAAGGCGCCGATTTCATCAAGATCACCGCCACCGGCGGCGTGCTCAGCCTGGCCAAGAGCGGCCAGAACCCGCAGTTCACCCAGGATGAAGTCGACGCCGTTGTGCAGACGGCCACCGAGTACGGCATGCACGTCGCCGCCCACGCGCATGGCGCCGAGGGCATGCGGCGGGCGGTTGAGGCGGGCGTGCGGACCATCGAGCACGGTTCCTACATGAACGAAGAAATCATGGACCTGATGAAGGAGAAAGGCACTTACCTGGTGCCGACCCTGCTGGCCGGTGACTTTGTCGGGCGCAAGGCCGAGGAGCCGGGCTGGCTGCCGGACATCGTCAAGCCAAAGGCCGCGGCGATCGGACCGGTCATCCAGGGCATGTTCGAAAAAGCATACGCGGCCGGCGTGCCGATCGTTTTCGGCACGGACTCGGGTGTGTCCCCGCACGGCGAGAACGCCCGAGAGTTTGCGCTGATGGTGGCCGGCGGCATGTCGCCGATGGAGGCGATTACCGCCGCGACGGTGACCGCGGCCAGCGTGCTCGAGGCCGAAGGCGACCTGGGCCAGGTCGCCCCGGGCTTTCACGCCGATATCATCGCCGTGGACGGCGACCCGCTGGCCGACATCACGGAGCTGGAAGATGTCGACTTCGTCATGAAGGGCGGGGTGGTTTACAAGCCCTGAAAAGCGAACACCCCGCCGGTGAGGCGGGGTGTCCGGGGTGGCTGCCGGTTCAAGACTTAACGGACGCCGTCAGCTGTTGGTGTCGACCGAACCCTGGTGAAAGACGATTTCGCCGTAGTGATCGACGTTATCGTCATGCAGCACTTTCAGGCGGAAGACCTTGCCCTGGGTCTTGATGTCCAGGTCGTACAGGCCGGGCTCGATTTCGGTCGCAGATGCACCGGCGATGGCGCTGAACGTGGCGGATGCCTCGTCAAACACCTCGATGGCCAGGAACTCCACGGACACCGGCGTGCCGTGTTCGCTGGTGCGAACCAGGTAACGCTTCTTGTTCACCAGTTCCAGCACCTGGATGTGCACCCGGCGAAACTCCACCTTGTCGTCCAGTGTGGACTGCACCGTGCCCAGCAGGCCCTTGATGTCGCTGTCATGTTGCGCCAGGTCGGCGTCGATATGCGCATCATGGGCGGCGAGATCGGCGTCGATGTGGGCATCGTGGGCTTCGAGGTCGGCGTTGATATGCACGTCATGCGCCATCAATGTCGCGTTGTGGGCAGCCAGGTCGCCGTCGATGTGGGCATCATGGGCCGCGAGGTCGCCATCGATATGGGCATCGTGCGCGGCCAGGTCGCTGTCCAGGTTGGCCACGTCGGCGTCCAGGTTGTCGATGTCGCCATGGATATGCTTGACGTTTTCGAAGGTGGCTTCCAGTTCGGCACCGTCGATGGCGGCCTGGTGAACATCGCAGGCTTCCATCGGGATGGCCGCTACCGTCACGCCGATGCGGATCGCCTCGACGACGCCGCAGGCGATACCACAGGCGATGCCGGTCGGGTCGCAACCGCCGATGGTGCAGGCGGTGTCGGCCACGTCGTAGGCATCCCGGGCCTGCTTCCAGACGCCAAAATAGTCACCCCACTGCGCGGCGTCGCAGCGGTTGGTCTGCGTGCCTCCCAGCGGTCCTACCGCGCCGAGGATCGTGGTGTTGTAAGCACCGGAGTTGGGCGGATAGTCCGGGTCGAACGGCCAGCCGGATGCGCTCATGGTCGAAGCGCCGCCGGTAGGCCCTTTTGATTTGCCGCCCGTGGGTGCCTGGTCCTGAAGGTTGACAATGATGTTGCCCAGGTCGGCCTCGAAAGCCGTCCGGTCCGGCAGCGCGGTCATGAACAGGATGACCTGGTCATCGGTCATGCCGGCGAACTTGCCGACCAGGTCCTGGCCGGGTGCGAAGCTCCGCTGCATTTCCCCGGCCCAGTCCTGGAGCAGTACGCGAAAGCTGGCGATTTCCGGGTCGCCGGGCAGTTCGGCAACGGCGCCGGGTAACGCGGCCTGGCGAAAGTCTTCCTCGGATAGCGACTCTGCGAAAACCGGTGTTGAACTGAGTAAAAATGCGCCGGCGACAAGGCCAGCCTGGATGATGTGTTTCATGACTTCCCCCTCAATTGTGATCGCCGCGGCATGGGCGATCTGTTAATAGAAGCAGGAAAAATACGGTTTTACCCCGATTTAGTTGGTTTCATATCGGCGGAGGTGCGCTGGAACCCTGCGCGGATGTCATAATGAAAACGCGTTGGGCAGATGTTCGACGGAGCCATGACGGGAGGGATCATGAAGGGACGAAACTGGCAGCGTTATGCACTGGTCGCCGGCCTGCTTGTACTGGCCGGCTGCGGCAGCCTGGGCCCGAAAACGGTGCGCGAGGACCAGGTCGACTATGGTTTCAGCGTATCCGACAGCTGGAAGAACCAGATGCTGGCGAACCTGGTGAAGCTGCGTTACATGGACATGCCAGTGTTTGTCGACGTGGGCCAGATCGTTAACGGTTATTCGCTGGAGACGACGGTCAACGGCACCCTGGGCTTCGGCAACACCCTTGGCGGTGGCGATTCACAGGTGCTGGGCGCCACCGGCAAGTACACCGACCGGCCGACCATCACCTACACCCCCAAGACCGGCAACGCTTTCCTGCGCAGCCTGATGGAGCCGATCGCACCGGACGCGTTGCTGTCGCTGGTGGCGGTGGGCTATAACGCCGAGCTGCTTTTCACCTGGGGCGTGGAGTCGGTCAACGGCGTGAAAAACTACTCGTCCAACGGCTCGCGCGCCGCAGATCCGGCATTCCTGGAGTTCACGCAACGGCTGACGGACCTGCAGGTCACCGGGGGTATCGGTTTCGAACTGCGGACCGAGCAGGACACCGGGCGTACCCTGATCTTTTTCTTCAACGACCAGAATGAATCCGAGGCCACCCGCGAGGAGCACCGGCGGGCGCGCGAACTGCTGGGGCTGGACGAAGCCCGACGTGAATACAGTGTCCAGTACTCGCCATTCCGGATTGGTGATGACGTGCTGGCCATCCAGACACGCTCGATCCTGCAGGTGCTGATGGGCATGTCACGCTTTGTCGACGTACCGGCCGACAAGACGGCCCGGGCGGTCCCGGGCTTCCAGGGCGTGACCCCGGAACACATGCCGTTTCATGTGAATGTTTCCAGGGACCGGCCCGACGACGCCTACGCCAGCGTGAAGTATGGTGGCGACTGGTACTGGATTGACCACACCGATTTATCATCGAAACGGGTGTTTACACTGATGATGTTCATGATCACGCTGACTGACCGCTCCGGCCCGGATGTGCCGCCGGTGCTGACGATTCCCGCGCAATGAGTGACCACGACGACCTTAAACCGGCGTCCCGGGTGGTCGCCGCCGGACGGCCGCGTGAGGCGGGCCAGCCCCTGAATACCGCGCTCGCGCCGGCGTCGAATTTTGAACTCGGCGCCGGGCCGGTGTATTCCCGCGAAGACGGCACGGCCACCTGGCAGGCGTTCGAGGCGGCTGTTGGGGCGCTCGAGGGTGGCCACGGCCTGTCGTTCGCCAGTGGCATGGCGGCCGCGGCGGCGGTGTTCGAGCAGGTGCCCGCCGGCGGTACGGTTGTGCTGCCCGAGGACTGCTACCAGGGTGTCACGCGGCTGGCGCGGCAGGGTGAAACGACCGGCCGCTGGCAGGTCACGCGGCTGCCGACGGACGATACGGCCGGCTGGGTGGCAATCGCGGCGCACGCCGACCTGCTCTGGCTGGAAACGCCTTCCAACCCCTTGCTGATGCTGGCCGACCTGCCCGCCATCGGCGCGGCGCCGCGCAAGGCCGGCGCACTGCTGGTGGTCGACAACACCTTCGCCACGCCGCTGAACCAGCGCCCACTGGAACACGGCGCCGACGTTTCGCTGCATTCGGCCACCAAGTACATCGGCGGCCATTCTGACCTGCTGGCGGGAGTGATCGCAGTCCGCGGCGACGAATTGTTCGGCCGTCTCTACGGCGCACGGCAGGTGAACGGCGCCACGCCCGGTAGCCTGGAAGCCTGGCTGGCCTTGCGTGGCCTGCGGACACTGGCGGTCCGGTTGGAGAAAGCGCAGGCGAACGCGGCCCGCGTTGCCGCGTTCCTGGAGGCGCATGCGGCGGTCGTCGAAACGCGATACCCCGGGCTCGAATCACACCCCCAGCATGCACTCGCCCAGGCGCAACTCGACGGCTTCGGCGCCATCGTGACGTTCACGCTGGCGGACGCCGATGCCGCCGACCGGCTGTGCGGCGCGATCCGACTGATTCACCATGCCACCAGCCTGGGCTCGGTCGAGAGCACGCTGGAACGTCGCGGCGCGCACGCGGGCCAGGGTCACCTGCCACCGGGACTGATCCGGATGAGCGTGGGCATCGAAGACGCCGACGACCTCTGCGCCGACCTGGGGCAGGCGCTGGATGGCGATTCCACCTGATCACAAGGCCGCCGGGCCGCGCAGGGTTTAGTCGAGCAGGTACGGCACCGCGGCCGGCGCCATCTTCGCGTTATCGTGTCCCACGCCCAGCACGGTGGCGATGTGCCAGTTGAACGGGACTTCCAGGCGTTCCGCAGTCACGCGTCCTGCCTCGAAAAACGTGAATCCGCGCGCCAGCCGGTGCGGGCCCTGCGCTTGCGCGTCTGGGGCGTCCGGCAGGTTGCGACCTTTCGGGTCGATGTCGCGATCGCCCAGCAGGATGGTGACCGGTAACTGCACGGTGCCGGCCAGGGACGCATCGGTGATCACCGATCCCGCCAGGCCGTAGGGAAAATTCACGTCGAAATCGGGCATCGTGTAGGAACCCGCGTTGGCGGGCACGATCCGCCGCGCGCGGGCATCCGGCACATGCAACAGGAACCGGTGCACGAACTGGGCGCCGGCGGAATGGCCGTACAGCGCGTAGCCATTGGCTTCCAGCCCGTAGCGCACAACGATGGTGTCGAACAGGGGTTCGATGGCCGAAAAACTCCATTGCGCCCGGGGGCGCGGCTGGCCGTTTTCATCGAACACGCCGCCGAAGTTGTAGTTCCGCGAACCCGGAAAATTTTCATCGGAGAACTCGGGTACGGCCAGCAGGAACCCGTGCTCAAGCGCCAGGTCGTGCCACTGGTCGCGGTACTCGTCCGCATTGCGGCCGCGGCCGTGCATGACGAAGACCAGGGGCGTGTCGGGTTGCAGTTCCGTTGGTTCGGTCACGAAAACCCTGATGGCCGGCCCGGCCCAGCCATCGAAGGTGAACTGCCCCTTGCCCTCGCTGGTGTCTGCGGCCAGCGCGATGTTCGGGCACAGGCACAGTGCGGCCAGAACTGCGCCAACAAAGGCCAGCGTGCGTTTGAATGAAGGCCGGCTCATGGGCTGACCGCCTTCCACGCCGTGGCGACCCGGCCGTCGCGGCGTGGGTCCGCAGCCCCTGTCCAGGTGCCGGCCTCGCGCGACAGCGCATGGACGCCGCCAAAATAGGGGTCCAGCTGGCTGTCGGAAACGCCGTAGGTGGGCCGGCGCAGTGTCATGCCGCGCCGGGCCAGGCCGGCCATCAGGTCCGGTTCCACGCTCTCGCCTTCCACGTATGCGCGGTCCGGCGGCACCACGTGAACGCGGTAGGCGCCGACCGCGGCCTCGACACCGCCGTCAACATCGATCCAGTGGCTGGTGACCTGTGCCACCGCGGAAATGATCCGGGCGCTGCCGGGGCTGCCCAGCGCGAGCACGGGTTCGTCATCGCGCAGGACAATCGTTGCGCTCATCGAAGACTTCGGCATCTGCCTGGCCTCCAGGTAATAAGGTGCTTCCCGGTCGTCGACCTGGAAACCCTGCATGTAGTTGTTGTACAGGAATCCCATTTCGGGGTGTACGACGCGCGCGCCGAAGTAGCTGTCGATGCTCTGCGTCACGGTGACCACCATACCGTCACCGTCGACCACGGTGAAATGCGTCGTTTCGCCCCCCGGCCACGCCGCACGCCATGCGTCCAGGCCCTTGTGGGCGGTGTCCGGCCGGGTCCGGCCACCCACCGTCGGGTCTTCGTCCAGGTAGTCGCGCACCGGGTTGGCGCGGCGGGCACCGTGGCCGACGGCGAGGGCGTCGATCAGCGCCAGTTTCCGTTCCGGGGATTCCGCCGAGAGTGTGTCCTGCGGGAACGTTTCGAGCGCGTTCAGGATCTGCAGTACCACCCATCCGCCAAACGGTGGCGGCAGGGTCAGCAGGGTGTGCCCGCGATACTGGCCTTGCAGCGGCGACACGATACGGGGTTCGGGAAACGACGCCAGGTCATCGGCGCTGATCCAGCCGCCGTGCGCGGCCATGTCCGCCGCGATGCCCGCAGCGATCCGGCCGGTGTAGAAATCCATGGCTCCGTCCTCCGCCAGGCGCTCGAGCGTCTTCGCCAGCGCCGGCTGTTTCAGGCGTTCACCTTCCTGCCAGGGGCGTCCGTCGGGGGCAATGAAAATGGCGGCGGCCTCCGGCTGGCGTTCGAGCAACGACCTGTAATGGCGAAAGGCATGGGCCCGGAATGGGCCGATGTCGAAGCCGACGCGCGCGATGGTGATCGCGGGGGCGACCAGGTCGGCCCAGGCCAGGTTGCCGCTGCCGAAGCGTTCGTGGGCGAGGCCCAGGACCCGCGGGGTGGAAGGCACCGCGGAGGCGGTGCGCCCATAGACCAACTGGTCGCGGGTCGCATCGGTCGGCATTTCAGCGGGCGACCACGTTGTGCCATGAATCACGAACGGCCCATTATCGGGCGACCAGGCCAGCATCACGGTCTGTCCCGCGATACCGGACCCGGCGGGTTCGGACACGCCCAGCGCCAGCGAAACCGCGACGGCCGCGTCGATGGCGTTGCCACCGGCCTCCAGGATATCCACGCCCGCGGCCGTGGCCTCGGGTGTCGCGCTGGAGACTGTGCCGGCGAACCCGCGCTGCTCTGCGGCGACGGGGAGGGCGGCGAAGGCCAGTGTGGCCAGCAACAGGTTTCGGATCATCGTTTTCGTGCTCCGGAAATGTCCGGGGCCGCAAACTGGCGGCCCCGGATGTCTTGGCCGGCCCGGCTGGGCCGGGTGAATCAGAAGCGATAGTCCGCTTTCAACCAGAATACCCGACCGTAGGAATTGTGCAGGCTGGTCAGGTAACCGAAGCTCTCGTCGGCGAACGGCGGGTCTTCGTCGGTGAGGTTGCGAACACCACCGGACAGTCTAAGGCCGTCGGTGAACCCGCCCGAGCCGTCGAAGTCGTAGCCCAGCGCCAGGTTGTAAACGGTCCAGCTGTCGACATCCCAGTAGACGCGGTTTTCGTCTTCGAACACCGTGCCGGCGTTACCACTGGCGATGGTGTCGTAGAGCGAACTGTCATAGACGTCGTCGACATAACGCATTGTTACGTTGGCGTCGAAACCACCCAGTTCCCAGTCCAGTGCCACGGTGTAGCGCAGTTCCGGGTTGCCGTTACGGCGCAGCAGGTCGGCGGTCGCCAGGCCCTGTTGTTCGAGCTTGGTGATCTTTGTCAGGTCGGTGCGGAACGTGAACATGCCGATGCCGGTCTCGGGAAACGCGTACATCAGGTTGGCGTCCCAGCCCTCGAGTTCACGCGGCTCCAGGTTCAGGTACTGGCTGATGATGTTGACGGCCTCGCCCACCGGGGTGCGCTGGTCGTTGGGGTTCGCCGCGTTGTAGGCGTTGAACGCCGCCAGGTCTTCCGGCGTGATATCGGCGCGGATGACGTTGGGGTTGAAGCTGCCCTGGCTGCGCAGCAGCGCGTCCAGCGCCAGTTGCTCATCGTTGTCGACCAGGCCGACCGCGCCTTCAAGCTTGATATTCCACCAGTCCACGCCCACGCGGAAGCCTTCCATGAAACCGGTCGGCGCCCACACGAAACCCAGCAGGGTGGTCTCGGCATCTTCCGGTTCCAGGTCCGGGTTGGCGACGCGGGTGGTGAAACGGTAGGTATCGCCTTCGTCCACCGGTTTGCCGGTCACGCCTTCACGCAGCGGATCCTCGATACCCTGCAGGCGACGGACGATGGTGCCCTGGTTCAGCTGTTGCAGGTTCGGTGCGCGGAAGCCTTCGGTGTAGGAGCCGCGCAGCGAGAAGCCCTCGAACGGCTCCCAGCGAAAACCGATTTTCGGCTTGACGGTGTCGTCGAAGTCGTCCGGGTTTTCGTAACGGGCCGCCAGCTGCAGCTCAAACGCGTGGACAAACGGCATCGCGTTGGCTTCGCCGACAAACGGCAGGTAAAGCTCGCCGTAAGCCGAATAGGTGTCACGGTCGCCTTCCGAATCGAAGGTCGCGGAAACACCCACCAGGTCACTTTCGTCGAAGATCAGGCCGTCCTCGTAGGGCATGGAACCGTCGAGACGGGGGTCACGGTCGTCCACGTAGCCCTCGTGACGCCATTCCACGCCGAACGCCGCGCCGACATCATTGCCGAACAGGCCGAACAGCTCGTTACGGTTGACACGCAGGTCCCACAGCATCAGGTCGCTCTTGCGCACGTCGGTGCCCTCGACACGGAACAGGTCAAAGGTTTCCTGCGAATTGCCGCCCGGGCCGACGAAGGGGTTCAGCGCCAATGGGCTGTCGACCAGCAGGGCCTGCTGGAACAGCGTCTTGGACTGGCGGTTACCCTCGGTATCGGTGGATTCCGCTTCTGACCAGACAAGGGCGGTATCCCAGTCCCACTCGCCCAGGCTGCCCCGCAGGCCGGCCAGCGCCCGCCAGCTGTTGTTGTTGGTGTCGATGATGCGCGGTCCCAGGTCCACCGGGCGCCAGTGCGTGATCAGCACTTCCTCGCCGAAAGTGTTCCAGTAGGCATCTTCCGGCACCACGATGAACGCCAGGCTCTGGTCGAACGGGCTGGGCGCGCGCTGGGTCAGGGAGTCGGCATCGTAGTACGAGAAGTCGGCGAACAGCTCCAGGCCGTTGTCGAAGTCGTGGTTGAGCGTCGCCATCATGTTGAAACGCTCGGTGGCCGGCGTCACCCAGGCGGTCTCGTTGAAATTGTAGCGATAGGGCTGCGAGCCGCTTTCGATGGCGCCTGTGTCGGCATCAACGTGGTAGGTTCCGGCCGACAGCCACTGGCCGTCATCGCGCAGGCTGCCGGTCTGGAACTGCGCCCAGGGGCCCAGTGACGAACGGTTGTCGAGCTGGCTGTCATTGCGCCATTCCTCGGGCAGCGCTTCCATGCCACGGCGGTTGAGATCGAAGTAAAGCGCGTCCAGTTCGTCCATGTGGACGTGGCTGCGGTCGTACCAGGTACCGTAAAGGCCAACCTGCGTCGCGCCGCTGTTGAATGCGAACCCACCGGCCGCCGTGACCTCGGTCTCGTCGTAGTTGGTGTCATCGCTCCAGCCGTAACGGCCGGACAGGCGCAGCCCGTCGAACGTGGTGTAGGGCACGAAGTTGACCACGCCGGCGATGGCGTCGGCGCCGTATAGCGGGGCGGCGCCGTCACGCAGCACCTCGATGCGACGCACGGCGCTGGAGGGCACCGAGTTCACGTTGTAGGTGATCACCGGCACACTGTTGACGGTCTGCGACACCGGGTGGGCCACCATGCGACGGCCGTTCATCAGCACCAGCGTATTGCCGGAACCCAGGCCACGCATGTTCACGCCAGCGACGTCACCGCGGGCGCCGTTGGTGCCGTTGTTGGTGTCCTCAAACTCGAAATCGGATATCGACGGGATGTAGGACAGGATGTCCTGCATGTTGACCGCGCCCAGTTTTTCGATGGCCGTGTCACTCATGACGGTGACCGGCAGGACTTCCTCGTTCAGGCCGGCGATGTAGGTGCCCGTGACGACCACCTCCTCGATGACGAGATCCGAATCGTCCTCGTCGTCATCGGTTTGTGCGAACGCGCCAGGCGCGCCCAGCCACAGTGCGGTCGCGATGGCGAACGCAAGAGTGGAGCGGGTATGGCGTAATGACTGGTACATGATTTTCCCCACGGATGGCATGACGGCTGTCGGTGCTCAGCGCGGGCGGTCCGGGCGCTTGCCGCTGCTTCCGATCAGGACCGCTTGAATTCAACTTAGCGGGAAACATCAATGATGTAAATATGTAATTTGTAACGATAATCTATATTTATAGATATATAAATATTTCGTTAGACGGCAGGCGGTGACAACAAAGTGTCGAGCGACTGCTCCATCTTCGACAGTTCTTCGGCCAGACACTCGATAAATGGCTGTGCGGCCGTGTGAGTATCCCGCTGGCTGGGCACGATGGCCATGAACGGCATGGTCGGCCGGCTGGCAAGTCGATGTACCCGAAACCCCGGGTCATCACGATCATGGGCCAGGGCGTACACGGTGACCGCATCGATCAGCGTATAGCCGAGCCCGCGTTGAACCAGCCGGCCGGCCAGGTGATGGGTGTGAATGTGGGCGACCACGTTCGGGGTCACACCGGCGTCGACGAAAACGCCGTTACAGGCCAGCGCCAGCGCCGTGCCGTCGAAGGCGGCGATGTAGGGGGTATCCTGGAGTTCCTCCGGCTGCAAAGCCTGTCCGGGGCGTGCCGGAAAGTCATCCGGCACCACGGCCAAAAGCTCGGTTTCTGCCAGCACCTCGCCCACCACGTGGGTTTCTTCCACGCGTCCGATTGTGAAGCCCAGGTGGTAAGCGCCGGGGCGCGCGTCCAGGCGCGCCAGGATGTCCTCGGTGTTGGCCGTGGTCACCGAGTAGGCGTAGTGGTCGTCCCGGGCCGCGAAGTGGGCAATGGCGTTGGGCAGCAACTGGAGTGAAAGCGTCGGGATCGCGGCGATGCGCAGCTGCCCGCCCTGGCCCTGGCGCAAGCGGTTGGCCAGCAGTTCAAACGCCGCCAGCGCGTCATGCGCGCGTTGCGCCTCGTCGAATAGCGCACGGGCTTCCGCGGTCGGCACCAGTCGCCCGCCGCGACGGTGAAACAGGGTTACACCCAGGCTGCGTTCGGCCTGCTTCAGCGTGGTGGTAACAGAAGGTTGCGAGACGCCCAGTTGCCGGGCCGCTTCGGTAACGGTGCCACAAGTCATCACGCTGAAGAAGATTTCCAGGTGCCGGTAATTCATCGTCGATCCTGATTTAGGGTGAGCCTAATATATTAACCAAGATTATGGATAATGAAAAACAAGTAATTTGACTTATGAATGGCCGGCGGATTGAATGGGCGCAACGTGTTAAACGCACTGGAACCACTCCCGGAAATGACTGCAGTCCTCTACCGAGAACCGCCTTTTCAATACCCCGAAGCCGTCAGTGCCGAGGGCAGCTGGATCACCGACGCGCGCGGCCAGCGCTACCTCGACATGAGTGGTGGCGCCGCCGTCTCCTGTGTCGGCCATGGTCACCCCACGGTGGTGCAGGCCATTCGTCAGCAGCTCGACACCATGGCCTTCGCGCACACGGCGTTTTTCACAAACACGCCGCAGGAGGCGCTCGCTGAACGATTGCGAGGGCGAATCGGTGATGACAACGCCCGTGTGTACTTCAGCTCCGGCGGCTCGGAGGCCAACGAAACTGCATTGAAACTGGCCTGGCAATACCAGCGCGCCGTTGGCGAGGCCAGCCGGCAGGTGGTCATCAGCCGCGAGCACAGCTATCACGGCAACACGTTCGGCACGCTCTCGGTGAGCGGAAACCCGGGACGCCGCCGCGCCTCCGCCGCACCCCTGCTGGACTGGCCGCGGATACCGCCGTGCTATCCCTTGCGGGAACAGGCTGGTGACGAGTCATTGGCACAGTATGCGCAGCGGTCCGCAGAAGCGCTGGAGCAGGCCATTCTCGAGGCCGGGCCTGGCAATGTCGCTGCCTTCATCTGTGAGCCGGTGGTCGGTTCCTCGCTGGGTGTCGTGGCGCCGCCGCAGGGATACCTGGCCCGCGTACGCGATATCTGCGACCGGTACGGCGTGCTGTGGATTGCCGATGAAATCATGTGCGGCAGTGGACGCACCGGGACGTGGTTTGCCTTTGAGCAACTAGGACCCCAACCCGACATTGTCACGCTCGCCAAGGGGATCGGCGGGGGCTACGTGCCGCTGGCGGCAACGGTGCTGAACGGGCGCATCGCTGAAGTGCTGGAAGCTGGCGGATTCGCCCATGGCCATACCTACGTTGGGCACGCGACGGCCTGCGCTGCGGGCCTGGCCGTCCAGACCGTCTTTGACGAAGAGAACCTGCTGGAACGTGCCGCCATGAACGGGCGGCACCTGGCCGCACTCCTGAATGACCGGTTCGGTCAGCACCCAAACGTGGCAGAGGTCCGGGGGATGGGGATGTTTCACGGGCTGGAACTGGTGGCCGACCGGGAGACACTTGCCGGATTTCACGACCGCCCGGGAATCGCCACCGACATTCGACGGGCCGCGATGACCGAGGGCCTGGTTTGTTATCCGGGCAGCATCACTGTAAGTGGTGCCACCGTGCCGCACATTATGCTCGCACCGCCGCTGACGGCCACTGTCGATGAACTGGCCGAGGGTGTAGACCGGCTTGCCAGGGCGCTGGCGCGGGTCCTGCAGTCGGGCAACCATTCGTGAACGAGCGCTCTAAAACTGTCTGCCGCCCGCCACTAGTGGTGATGGCCGCCCCGAATGGCGCCCGCCTGGGGCATGAAGACCACGTGGCAATACCGCTGACCGCCCGCGAACTCGCCGATGAGGCGGAAGCACTGGTCGACAGCGGTGTGTCGGTTCTGCATCTGCACGTCCGGGACAGCGTCGGGCGGCATACCCTGGATGACTCCGCCTACCGCGAAGCCATCCACGCCATCACCTCGCGCGTGAGCGACCGATTGATCCTGCAGGTGACGACCGAAGCCGTGGGTATCTACCGACCCGATGAGCAGATGGCGCTGGTCCGCGCGCTGCGTCCGCCCGCGGTTTCTCTGGCATTGCGCGAACTCTGCCCGGACGAGGCTTCGGAAGGCGTTGCGGCGGCGTTTTTTCGCGACGTCCTGGCCGGCGGCACCTGGCCGCAATACATTCTCTATACGCCGGAAGAGGTCGCCCGTTTTGAGCGAATGCGCCGCGCCGGGGTGTTTGGCGAGGACCATCCATTCGTGCTCCTGGTTCTCGGACGCAAAGGCGCCGGTATCCCGGGTTCGCCGGAAGGATTACAGGCCATGCTTGGTGAGCTCGGCACGGCCGCAGTACCCTGGGCCGCCTGTTGCTTTGGCTCGCAAGAAGCCGCCGTGATGAGTGCCGCCGCCAGTGCGGGCGGACACGTACGAATCGGGTTCGAAAACAACTGTTGCCTGCCCGGTGGGGCTTTGGCCACGAACAACGCGCAACTGGTGCGCGCCACGCTCGCAGGCATCGACCGTCAACCGGCCGATGCCGGGACGGTCAGACGGATGTTCGGATTGAGCGGCCGCTTGAACTGACCCACTCCGCCACCTGCTCAATCCGCGCCGGCGTCAGCGCGTCCGGCTGCATGCGCCAGCTCCAGTTGCCCTGCGTGGTGCCGGGCCGGTTCACACGCGCCGCTGAACCCAGTCCCAGGATGTCCTGCATCGGCGCCAGGGCGATCGCGGCGTGGCTGGAAAATGCCAGTCGCATCATGTCGTGGTGGATGGTTTCGGGCCGGCCACCGGTCAGGGCGAGTGCGCGCTGGCGTGCGAAATCAATTTCTTCCGGCGAGCGGGTGTCCTCGCCGCTGCCCAGGAACCAGCCCAGCGTGGTGTCGTTGTCGTGGGTGCCGGTGTAGCAAACGCTGTTCTCGGTGACGTGGTCGATGTGGAATTCCGGGTCACAGACGTCGAACTGCAGCACCACCATGCCGGGGATGCCGTGGCGCTCGCGCAGGGCATCCACCTCGGGCGTAATCACGCCCAGGTCCTCGGCGACGATGGGCAGTTTGCCCAGCGACTTTTCCACCGCCTCGAACAGCGCATCGCCGGGGCCGGGGACCCATTCACCGTTACGCGCGGTATCGGCGCCGAAGGGTACCGACCAGAAGGCTTCGAAACCGCGAAAATGGTCGATGCGAACCAGGTCGGACTGGGCCGCGGCAAATCGGATGCGCTCGATCCACCAGCTGAAACCGTCACGCAAATGATGGTCCCAGTCGTACAGCGGATTGCCCCATAGCTGGCCGTCCTCGCTGAAGTAGTCCGGCGGCACACCGGCGACGTGCGAAGGCCGCCCGTCACGGTCCACCCGCAGCATTTCCCGGTTCGCCCAGGCGTCGGCGCTGTCCAGCGCGATGTAGATGGGCATGTCGCCGAACAGCATCACGCCCCGGTCAGCCGCGTACCGCTTCAGCGCGTGCCACTGCCGATGGAACAGGAACTGGGTGACGCGAGTGCGCTCGATGGACGCCGCGAACCGGTCGCGCGCCTGGGCCAGTGCGGCAGGCTCCCGGTGCACGAACGCCGGCGCCCATTCCGGCCATGGACGCTCGCCGTGTTCGGTTTTCAGTACCCGGAACAAGGCGTAGTCGTCCAGCCAGGCGTCACCCGCGCCGTGCAGGAAGTCCTCGTACTCGGGCCGTAGCGGTTGTCCGGCAGGGCCGGCGAATGACTCGGCAGCCCGGGCCAGGAGGTCACGCTTGAGCGGAATCAACGGGCCGTAGTCGACGTGATCACGCGGCAGGCGCGTCAGCGGTTCCAGGTCACCGGCGCGCAACAACCCCTGCTCTACGAGCGGCTGCAGGCCCACCAGGTTGGCGTTGCCGGCGAAAGCAGACAGAGGCTGATAGGGCGAATCACCGTAAGCGGTCGGGCCCAACGGCAGGAACTGCCAGACGCCGATCTGCATTTCGGCCAGCAGGTCGACGAACTGCATGGCGCTGTCGGCCATGTCGCCGATTCCATGCGCGCCGGGCAGCGAAGTCAGGTGCATGCCCACGCCTGCCAGGCGGCGTTCTGACAGGATGGATTCGCCGGTCGTCGTCATGTCGGACTAGTCGCGGGTCTGCCCCGCGCCGCGCACCACCCACTTGTAAGAGGTCAGTTCCGGCAGCGCCATCGGTCCGCGCGCGTGTAGCTTCTGCGTGCTGATGCCGATTTCCGCGCCCATGCCGAACTGGCCGCCGTCGGTGAATGCCGTCGAGGCGTTGGCATAAACGGTGGCGGCGTCGACCTCGTTGAGGAATCGCTCGATCACTGCCGGGTCGGTGGCGACGATGGCTTCAGAATGTTTCGAGGAATGCGCGTGGATATGGTCCAGCGCCTCGTCCAGGTCGTCGACCACTTTCACCGACATCCGCATCGACAGGAACTCCTGGCCGAAATGCTCCGGCGCGGCGTGGTGCAGCGCGGCGGCATAGTGGCCATCCAGCATCGCGTATGCATCGTCGTCGGCGTAGACCTCGGTGTCGTGGTTGCGACCCAGGTCGTCTAGCAGTTCCGGCAGGCGTGGCAGCAGTTCGCGGTGCAGCACCAGCGTGTCCAGCGCGTTGCACACGCTGACCCGCCTGGACTTGGCATTGGTGACGATCCGCTTCGCAGCGTCAAAGTCGGCGCTGGCGTCGACATAGGTATGGACGATGCCCGCACCGGTCTCGATCACCGGCACCCGCGCGTGGTCGCGCACGAAGTCGATCAGCCCTTTGGAGCCGCGCGGAATGGCGAGATCAATATAGTCACTGGCCTCCAGGATATGGCCCAGCATCTCGCGTTCCGGCGGCGCCAAATAGCAGGCCCCCTCGGGCAGATCAAACTCGGCCAGCACCTCGTGGATCAGCCCGACGATCACGGCATTGCTGTCACGCGCGTCGCTGCTGCCCTTCAGTACACAGGCGTTGCCGCTGCGCAGGCTCAGCGCGAACACGTCGAAGGTGACATTCGGGCGCGATTCGTAAATGACGGCGATCACGCCCACCGGCACGCGCACCTTGGTCAGCGCCAGGCCGTTGTCCAGGGTCTTTTCCTCCAGCACCTCGCCGACGGGGCAGGGCAGCTGCGCCACCCGGGTCAGGTCGGCGGCGATGGCGGCCAGGCGTTCCGGATCCAGCAGCAGGCGGTCGTACTTGGGGTTTTCCGGGTCCATGCGCGCCAGGTCCAGGCGGTTGGCGGCGAGAATGGCGTCGGTGGCTTCCAGCGCGCGCTCGGCCACGCGGTTCAGCACCTTCGCCGAGGTCTCCGGCGTCATTCGCGCCAGTTGCCGGGCGGCGGCGCGGGCGTCGGCCAGGCCCTCGCGGATGGCCACGGGCATGCCGCCTTCAGCGGTGCTGGTGGCGGGGGTGATGTCCTTAATTGAGCAGGTAGAGGTAGTCATAGTGAATCAGTGGTTTCATGTCGCGTTGGCCGAGCGCGGCGCGCGCCTCGGCATGATCGTATTGTGAACGTCCGCAGCCCAGCACGCGACCGTCGCTGGCGCGCACCTCGATGACGTCGCCGCGCAGGAACTCGCCCTCGATGGCTTCCACGCCCACCGGCAGCACGCTGGCGAGTTTTGCGGGGTCGGTCAGCACCGCCTCGGCGCCGGCATTGACGACCGCCGCACCCAGCGTGTGGCCGTCCATGCTGGCCAGCCAGCGCCGGGCCGACGAGGCCTGGCCGCGTGCCGGGAACACCGTGCCGCGGGCGGCCCCGCCAGCGAAGCTGGCCAGCACACCCGCGTCGCGGCCATCGGCCACCAGTGTCTCGATGCCAAGCCCTGCGGCCTTGCGCGCCGTGGCCAGTTTGCTGTGCATGCCGCCGCGCCCCAGCTTCGAGGTGCCACGTTGCAGCAACGCGTCTGCGTCGTGGGCCTCGTCGTCCCAACGTTCAACCAATGCGCCCTCGGCATCCATCACACCGGCAACGGTCGTTAACAGGCACAGGTGGCTGGCGCCGACCATGGCCGCCACCAGGCCGGCCAGTTCGTCGTTGTCAGTGAACATCAGTTCGGTGACGGAAACCACGTCGTTTTCGTTCACCACCGGCAGCAGGCCGGCGCTCAGAAGGCCCTCCAGGCAGCCACGCATATTCAGGTAATGTCCGCGGCTTTGGAAGTCACTCTTGCTGGCGAGCACCTGGGCGATGGCCAGGTCGTGGTCGGCGAAATGCAGCCCCCAGGTGGCCATCAGCCGCACCTGGCCAGCCGCCGCCAGCACCTGCCGGCGCGTGACCGGGTTATCGAGGCTGGCATCGTCGACCACGCCGGCCCCGGCCGCCACGGCACCCGAAGACACCAGTACGACCTCCCAGCCATCGGCGCGCAGCGCCGCGATCTGCCGCGCCAGGCCCGCGAGGACGGTGGCCGACAGCCCCCCGGCACTCTCGCAGAGCACCTGGCTGCCCACCTTCACTACCATCCGCTGTCGTGCCATTTCCAACCTGCGAAAGTCGTCGGGAAAAGCGGTCAGTGTAGCAAACCACCAGGGCCGAAGTGGTCGTTGTTAGCCCGTCAGCACTTGACGTGGAGCGAGATTCAGGATTAGTTTAGTCATGTAGATCTAGCTAACTTGGAGGCGTCATGGATACGGTCAATATGCACGATGCGAAAACACGGCTTTCCCAATTGGTGGACCGGGCGGTCAAGGGCGAGCCTTTCGTGATTGCACGCGCTGGAAAACCGGCGGTGAGAGTGACGGCGATTGACGCACCTGAGCCGGGTCACGAACAGCGGCTGGGCTTCCTGGAGGGGCAGATTCAGGTCCCGGATGACTTCGACCGTATGGGTGCCGATGAGATTGAAGCGCTGTTCGGAACCTGAGTGAACCTGCTAATCGACACCCATGTGTTGCTGTGGGCGGCCGGGTCGCCCTCGAGATTGAGCTCGTCTGCCAGAGAGCTCATGGAAGCGCCCCGCAATGTGCTCTGGTTCAGTGCCGCCAGCATCTGGGAGGTCGTGATCAAGAACAGCCTGGGTCGTTCGGACTTCAGCGTCGACCCGCACCTGTTGCGACGGGGCTTGCTCGAAAACCAGTACCGGGAGTTGCCGATCAACAGCGCGCACACGCTGGCCGTCGCCCGACTACCCGACCTGCACAAGGATCCGTTCGATCGAATCCTCGTGGCGCAGGCGGAGACAGAGGGCTTTATGCTGCTTACTGCCGACGATCAGGTTGCGGGCTACGGTACAGCTGTCAAACGCGTTTAGGTCATCGCCAATGCAACGACCGGCCAAGCTTCGTTCGCGGGAAGCCAGTCATGTTGCCAAGCCGGTTGCGCGCCGGTTTTAACCAACCGCCCTCCGGCTCGCTTCGACCTTGATGTCAGCCATGCTTCGCTGGCTCTTACCACTGGCCAGGCCTTCACCGATCAGGGACTGCATATGCGCGATCTTTGCCTGGCGCGCCTGGTCCCTGCGGATCAGGTCGCGCACGTAGTCGCTGGGGTCTTCAAAACGTCCATGGCCACACTGGCGTTCAACCCAGCGTTTCATTTCTTCCGGCAATGAGATGCTCATCGTCGACATGGCAGAACTACAGCCCCAGCTGCGCCTTGCCCTGCTCGTAGACGATGTCCACCGGGATGTCTGCGGCCGACAGTCGGTCCAGGTCGGCGGCCAGTACCGGGCTGACATTACCCATCTCGGCGACAAACGCGGCCACGGCATCGTAGTCGCCGTCACCCTGCAGGGTCAGGATTTTGCGGCTCAGTGATTCGACAGCCGCTTCGAAGGCGTCCACGTTGACGCGGTACTGGCCCTCGTCATTGCGCTCAAAGGCGCCGGCCTGGGCAAAGTAGTTGAAGCGGATCATGTTGGCGCGGCCGTGGGCGCTGGAGGCGCCAAAGCGCACCGAGCGGAAGATGCCGGCCAGGAAGGTCACGTAGTTGTCCATGACCTCGCCCTCGGTGATCTCGCCCATCTCGCGCAGGCGCTGGACCATGTACAGGCCCAGGATGTCGGCCTTGCCTTCCTCCAGCGCCGAGGCATGCTCCTTCAGCGCCGCGCGCACGGTACCGGCGCCGTCCAGCGTGGTCTTGATGCCCAGGCCGTGCGCCACCTCGTGAAACATGGTGTTGCCGAAGAACGCGTCGAAGGTGATGTACTGGCGCTGGTCAGGCGCGATCAGCTCGTCGGCGATCGGCTCCAGGATCTTGTCGTACTTGGCACGCATGGCGTTCTTCAGCTGCAGGCGGCGGGTGCCCTTGGCCAGTTGCACTTCCTCGTCGTTGGGCAGGTTGATGGCGATGGTCTTGGAGCCCAGGTTGGCGTCGCCGGCGACATACGCCACGTCGTAAGCGTTCAGGTCAGCATCGGAGCCCGGCATCTCGGCCTTGTATTCATCCGGCACCGGCAGGCCTTCCTGCAGTACCGGCATATGCTGGGCGAAGCGCGCCAGCCGTTCGCTCCAGGCCTGGTCCTTGATCAGCACGAAGGTCTCGAAGGCCGCGCGGTAGCCGAACAGGCGGTCCTGGTAATGCTCGATGGGGCCAATGACCAGTTCGATGTCGTTGTCCTTCATGTCCATCCAGGCCATGTCGGAGGGCTGGTAGTCACCGCTGACCAGCGCGTCGGCGCGCAGGCGCAGGTAGTTGGCGAAGGCTTCATTTACGGCAAGGCCCGCCGCTTCGCGAAGCTTGGCGGCGATCTGCTCCAGTTCCGCCGCCCACTCGGTGGCGTAGGGCACCAGGACCAGGTTGCCGGCGTCATCACGGCGCACCAGTGAATACTGACCGTCCTTGCCGGGCTGGTCCCAGGCCTCGAACTCCTCGCGGGTCATGTCCTTCGGATACATGTTGGCGCCGGGCGGCCGCGGGCCGAAGCCCTCCATGAACGGCTGGTCGTTATCAAGCTGGTCCCAGGGGCCGTAGTTGATGACCGCGAAACGCTTCGCGGCGGGGTCGTTAATCTGTTCCAGCAGGGCGTCCCTGTCACCCCAGACCTGCTCCCAGAAGAGGTCGTCGGTGATCTTCGCGGCATCGATCAGCAGGCTGATGACCTGGCGCTGGTTGTCGCTGAGGTGGCTGATGTCCGGGCTCAGCTCCACCGGGGTGTAGATATCGAAGCGCGGGTTGCTTGCGGGCCCGGTGGCTGTCTCCGGTGCCTCTTCGACGATCGGGGTGTCGGTCTCGGCCACGGACATTTCGGATGTGGATTCAGGCGCCGGGTCGGTGTCGTTTTCCCGGAGTTCCAGTGCGAGGTATGCCAGTGCCGCGACCATGAATGCGAGCATGGTCAGTGTCATTCTGGACATGGTTTCGATTCCGCTTGCGGTAAAGCATTGAGTCTAACAAATCACCGGTTGCGTCCGAACTGTTCCGGCGGGTGTTTTTTGACCACGGGGATATGGAAATCCACCCTGGTCGACCCTATCTGAAGGCCCAGCACTTATAATGGCCGGCCCCGTTCTGGTGGGGCGGCGTGTTGACCGGAGATTTCCAAATGCCCATTTACGAATATCGCTGCCAGGAATGCGGCCACGAGCTGGAAAAGCTCCAGCGCATGAGTGATGACCCGCTGCGGGACTGCCCGGAATGCGGCAAGGCCGGATTGAAGCGCCTGATTTCCGCCGCCGGTTTCCGCCTGAAGGGCGGCGGCTGGTACGAGACCGACTTTAAAAGCGACAACAAGCGCAACCTGGCCGACAGCGGCAACGACAAGCCGAAATCGGATTCGTCTTCCGACAAGAAAGACACTTCGACTTCGAAGGAATCGGCCGCCAATCCCAGGACTGAAAAGAAATCCGCCTCGAAAGCCGAGGCCAAATCGGCCTGACCCCAGGCCCGGAGCCCGTTATGCGTACCCATCTTTGCGGTGAAGTCACCGCTGACCTGGCCGGCCAGGCCGTTACCCTGTGCGGCTGGGTTGACCGTCGCCGTGACCTCGGCGGCCTCATTTTCCTTGGCCTGCGTGATCGCGTCGGCATCGTCCAGGTCGTGGTCGAGCCGGACAGCGCGGCATTCGCCGACGCCGAGAAACTGCGCAACGAGTTCTGCGTCCGCATCGAGGGCGAAGTGCGGATGCGCCCGGAAAGCCAGTGGAACGAGAACATGGCGACCGGGAAGATCGAAGTGGTGGCGACGAAGGTCGAGCTGCTGAATGCCTCCGCGCCGCTGCCGCTGCTGATGACCGATGAGGACGGCGAGGAAATCCGCCTGAAGTACCGCTACCTGGACCTGCGTCGCCAGCGCATGCAGCGCAATATGCGCATCCGCTCGGAGCTGAACCACTCCATCCGCGGCACGCTGCGCGAGCTGGGTTTCACCGAGTTCGAGACACCCATCCTGACCAAGGCGACGCCCGAAGGCGCGCGCGACTACCTGGTGCCGTCGCGCGTGCACCCGGGCGAGTTTTACGCGCTGCCGCAGTCGCCGCAGCTGTTCAAGCAGCTGCTGATGATGTCCGGCATGGACCGTTACTACCAGATCGCCCGTTGTTTCCGTGATGAGGACCTGCGCGCCGACCGCCAGCCGGAATTCACCCAGCTGGACATGGAGATGTCGTTTGTCGACGAGCAGGGCGTGCAGGACACCGCCGAGGCGCTGGTGCGCGCGGCTTTCGCCGACGTGTTGCATGTCGAGCTGCCGGCCGGGTTCCCGCGGATGGCCTGGCGCGACGCCATGGAGCGCTACGGCTCCGACAAGCCGGACCTGCGCCTGCCGTTGCAGCTGGTGAGCGTGGACGAGCACGTCAAACACGTCGATTTCCGCGTCTTCTCCGGCCCGGCGAATGACGATGGCCAGCGCGTGGCCGCCTTGCGCGTGCCGGGCGGGGCGCAGTTCTCGCGCAAGCAGATCGACGAATACACCGATTACGTCTCCCGCTACGGTGCGAAGGGCCTGGCGTGGATCAAGGTCAACGACGCGGAAGCCGGCCTGGACGGCCTGCAGTCCCCGATCGCCAAGTTCCTGGATGATGCGGCCTGGTCCGGTATCGCCGCGGCCACGGGTGCCGAAACCGGCGACATCCTGTTCTTCGGCGCCGGCGACTGGGGCGTGACCAGCACCTTCATGGGCCAGCTGCTGGTGAAGACCGGCCGCGACCTGGACCTCGCCGAAGGCGACTGGGCGCCGCTTTGGGTCACCGACTTCCCGATGTTCGAATGGGATGAGGACGAGCAGCGTTTCTTCGCCATGCACCATCCGTTCACGGCCCCGAACAACGACGACGCAGAGGCCCTGAAGGCCGACCCTGGCCAATCGCTGTCGCGTGGTTACGACCTGGTGCTGAACGGCAACGAGATCGGCGGCGGTTCTATCCGTATCCACCGCCAGGACATGCAGGCCGCCGTGTTCGAACTCCTGGGCATCGGCGAGGAAGAGGCGCAGGAAAAATTCGGCTTCCTGCTCGAGGCGCTGAAGTACGGCTGCCCGCCGCACGGCGGCATCGCCTTCGGCCTGGACCGCATTGCCGCGCTGATGGCCGGCGAGCCGTCCATCCGCGATGTCATCGCCTTCCCCAAGACCACCACCGCGCAGTGCGTGCTGACCGACGCGCCGTCGGCGGTGCCGGACGCGCTGGTCGATGAACTGGGGCTGAAACTGAAAGGCTGATTCCCCCGCGCGGGAATAGCCGTTAAGCTTCAAAGGGCCGGCACCTGCCGGCCTTTTCCTTTGGGCGGGAACATGCAGGCCAACGAAACGACTGTCGATCGCACCGGGCTGGCGGCGGCCTTTGCCGCCTATATCGCCTGGGGCCTGATGCCGATCTACTTCAAGTTCATCGACACCGTGAACCCGTGGGAGATCATCGCCCACCGCATTATCTGGTCGGTGCCGGTGCTGCTGGTGTTCCTGGCCGTTCGCGACGGGCGCGCGCTGCTCTCGAAGATGCGGATTACCCGTCGCCAACTCGGCTGGCTGTGCGTCAGCGGCTGCCTGATCGCCGCCAACTGGCTGATTTTTGTCTGGGCGGTGGTCAATGACCACGTGCTCTACACCAGCCTGGGCTACTTCATTAATCCACTGATGAACGTGTTGTTCGGCTACCTGTTCCTGGGCGAGCGCCTGACGCCCTGGGGCAAATGGGCCGTGGCCCTCGCCGCCGCGGGCACGGCCTACCTGGCCATCTACCTGGGGCAGCCGCCGTGGATTTCGCTGCTGCTGGCGCTGTCGTTCGCCAGCTACGGGCTGGTGAAGAAGCGCCTGGGCATCGGTCCGATGACGGGCCTGCTGTGGGAGAGCCTGCTGCTGCTGGGGCCGGCGCTGGCCTGGCTGGGCTGGCGCGCCGCGCACGGGGAAATGGATTTCCTGTCCGGCTCCACCCGTATCGACCTGTTGCTGATGGCCGGCGGCCTGCTGACGGTGCTGCCGCTGATCTGGTTCAACACCGCCGCGCAGCGCCTGACGCTGACGCTGGTGGGCTTTATCCAGTACCTGGCGCCCAGCATGACCTTCCTGATGGCCGTATTCTGGTGGGATGAAACGTTCACCCAGGGCCACGCCGTCGCCTTCGCCTGCATCTGGACCGCGCTGGCGCTGGTGTCGCTCGGCCCGTTGCGGCGCCGGCTGCGGCCGCAGCCCATTGATTGAGCCATGAGCGAGCAGGCTGAACCACTGGATGAGCTGCAGGACGTGGTCCTGGTGCACGGGCTCTGGTTCCGTGCCGTATTCATGCGGGTGCTGTCGAAGCGCTTGGAGCAGCGGGGGTTCCGGGTGCACCCGTTCGACTGGTCGACGACGCGCGTGCCCATCAGCGAGAGTGCGAAGGGGTTGCGGGCTTTCTGCGAGGAACGAGTGCCCGGGGGCGCGCACCTGGTCGGTCACAGCCTGGGCGGCCTGCTGATCCTGGCGATGCTGGCGGATACCGGCTGGGACGCGCCGGGCCGGGTGGTGTTCATGGGCACGCCCTTACAGGGTAGCGCCGTGGCCCGGCGGGTCAGCGACTGGCCCGGGGGCGACTGGCTGATCGGCCACGCCGCGATGCCGCTGGACTCGGGCATGAATGGCTGGCCGAAAGCACGGGAGACCGGCATGATCGCGGGCACGATGCCGGTGGGCCTGGGGCGCGTGACCGGCGGATTGCCGCGGCCCAACGACGGCGTGGTGGCGGTCAGCGAGACGGTTCATGGCGGGCTCGACGGCCGTATCGTCATGTCGGTTTCCCATACCGGCATGCTGTTTTCCGACGCGGTGGCGGAGCAGGTCACGGCCTGGTTGCGCCAGGGTCGGTTCGCGTCAGACGGCGGGTCGGCGTAGCGGGTCGTCATCATGTTAAAATTGCGGGTTATTCCTACAGCAAAATCAGGACATTTCAGCTATGGCCGGTCACAGTAAATGGGCCAATATCCAACACAAGAAGAAGGCGGTTGATGCCAAGCGCGGCAAGATCTTCACGCGCCTGAACCGCGAGATCACCGTGGCGGCCCGCGAGGGCGGCGGCGACCCGGACAGCAACCCGCGCCTGCGGCTCGCCATCGACAAGGCCAACGCGGCCAACATGCCGAAGGACAACATCGAGCGCACCATCAAGAAAGCGACGGGCGAGCTCGAGGGCGTGACCTACGAGGAAGCGCGCTACGAAGGTTACGCGGCCGCCGGCGTGGCGGTGATGGTTGACTGCCTGACCGACAACCGCAACCGCACGGTGGCGGAAGTGCGCCACGCGTTCAGCAAGTACGGCGGCAACCTGGGTACGGACGGCTCCGTGGCCTATATGTTCAGCAAAATCGGGACGCTGAACTTTGCGCCGGGCACCTCCGAAGACTCGGTCATGGAAGTGGCCCTGGAAGCGGGCGCCGAGGACATCGTGGTCGAGGACGACGGCTCCATCGAGGTGGTGACCGATCCGGAAGTGTTTTCCGATGTCCTCAAGGCCATGAAGGACGCCGGGCTGGAGCCGGAGAATGCCGAGGTGACCATGCGCGCGGCCACCGAGGTCGACCTGGATGCCGACACCGGCGCCAAGGTGCTGAAACTGCTGGATGTCCTGGAAGACCTGGACGACACGCAGGACGTCTTTTCCAACGCCAATATCCCCGACGAGGTCTACGCCTCGTGAGGCGGCCGCCGGTGCGGCCTTCCCATGCGTATCCTGGGCATTGATCCCGGTTCGCGCCGCACCGGCGTCGGCATTATCGAAGTCCACGGGGGCGAGGTGGCGCCCGTGTGTTTTGGCGTTATCAAGGCCGGTGACGGCGATTTCCCGGAGCGCCTGCGATTGATTTTCGAGGGCGTGCGCGACCTGGTGCGCGAGCACCGGCCGGATGAAGTGGCCGTGGAGTCGGTCTTCGTTGCCCATAACGCTGCCAGCGCCATCAAGCTGGGGCAGGCGCGTGGCGCGGCCATTTGCGCGGCCATCGAGCGCCGGCTGCCGGTGGCCGAATACGCGCCACGGGCGGTCAAGCAGGCGGTGGTGGGGCGCGGCGCCGCCGACAAGACGCAGGTGCAGCACATGGTCCGCGTGTTACTGGCGCTGGAGGAAACCCCGGCCGAGGACGCCGCCGATGCGCTGGCTGTGGCATTATGTCACCACCATACGCGGGGCACGCTGGCACAGATCGCGGCCGCGCGGCGTTGAGCATGGAGAGGCGCGGGGCAACCCGCATTAAAACGTGAGAAAAACACCGGAATGATTTCCAGGCTTTCGGGCACCCTGCTGGAAGTACACCCGCCGTCGCTGGTGATCGACGTCGCCGGCGTCGGCTACGAGGTCGAGGTGCCGAACACCGTTTTCGACGGCCTGCCGGCTACCGGCCAGCCGCTGGTGCTGGTCACGCACCTGCAGATTACCCAGGACCATCACACCCTCTACGGCTTCGCAACTGCGGCCGAGCGCACCCTGTTCCGCCAGTTGCTGAAGATCAGCGGCATCGGCGCCAAGCTCGCGCTGACCATTCTCTCCGGCGCGCCGGGCAACGTGCTGGCGCGTTACGTGGCCGACGGCGATTCCGCCGCGCTGACCAAGCTGCCCGGTATCGGCAAGAAAACGGCCGAGCGGATCATTATCGAACTGCGCGACAAGCTGGATGACCTGCCGGCCGCCAGCGGCAGTGCCACGGGCGGCCCGTCAGCCGCACCGGACGCCATTCGCGAGGCCGGCGACGCCCTGCGTTCGCTGGGCTACAAGCCGGCCGAGGTCAGCCGCATGGTGCGTGACGTGGCCGAGGACGGCATGAGCGCCGAAGACATCATCCGCAAGGCGCTGCAGAAGGTGGCGGCATGAGCGAGATCCATACCGTGACCGATCGCGTCGTGACGCCCGTTGAATCCGGCGACGAACGCGCCATCGACGCCAGCCTGCGTCCGAAGACGCTGGACGAGTACATCGGCCAGCCGGTGATGCGCCAGAAGCTCCAGGTTTACCTCGAGGCGGCGCGTCGCCGCGAGGAGGCGCTCGACCACGTGCTGATTTTTGGCCCGCCCGGTCTCGGCAAGACCACGCTGGCGCACGTCATCGCCCACGAGATGGGCGTCAACCTGCGCCAGACCTCCGGGCCGGTGCTGGAGCGCGCCGGCGACCTGGCCGCGCTGCTCACCAACCTGAAACCTGGCGACATCCTCTTCGTCGACGAGATTCACCGACTTTCACCGGCGGTCGAGGAAGTGCTGTACCCGGCCCTGGAAGACTTCCAGATTGACATCATGATCGGCGAGGGCCCGGCGGCGCGCTCGATCAAGCTCGACCTGCCGCGTTTCACGCTGGTTGGCGCCACCACCCGCGCCGGCCTGCTGACCTCGCCGCTGCGCGACCGTTTCGGCATTGTCGAGCGTCTTGAATTCTATGGCGCCGACGACCTGGCCAGCATCGTGACCCGCTCGGCGGGCATCCTCGACATCGGCATCGACGAAGATGGCGCGCTGGGTATCGCCCGGCGTTCGCGCGGCACGCCGCGGATCGCCAACCGCCTGCTGCGCCGCGTGCGCGATTTCGCCGAGGTTAAGGGCAACGGTTTTATTGACGCCGGCGCGGCCGACAGCGCCATGGACATGCTGGACGTGGACGACAAGGGCTTCGACGCGCTCGACCGTCGCCTGCTGAAACTCATCATCGGCCAGTTCGAGGGCGGCCCCGTCGGCGTCGATAGTGTCGCCGCCGCACTCAGCGAGGAACGCGGCACCGTCGAGGACGTGCTGGAGCCTTTCCTGATCCAGCAGGGCTACATTGCCCGCACCTCGCGCGGTCGGGTAGCCACCGCGAAGGCGTACCGCCATTTCGGGCTGACCCGCCCGGACGGCCCGGCCGACGACCTGTTCGATTCCGATGATTAACCCCGTTCGCCGCGGGGGCGCGTCCTGATGACTGTTAAGGAACCAAACCCCATGCCGTTTGTCTGGCAAGTGAGGGTGTACTGGGAGGACACCGACGGTGGCGGCGTGGTTTACCACAGCAACTACCTGAAGTTCTTCGAGCGTGCCCGCACGGAGTGGCTGCGCGCCCGCGGCGTTCACCAGTCGGCGCTGGAAGTGGATGAGGGCATGGTGTTCGCCATCCAGCACATGGCCATTGACTGGATTTACCCTGCGCGACTGGACGATGTCCTGGACATCACCGTGCACGACGTGCGCGCCGGCGCCGCAAAGCTGGTGTTCACGCAGGAAATGCGACGCGCTTCGGACGGTGTCGAGGTGGCCCGCGCCGACGTGGTGGCGGTGAGCCTGGACGCGAAACGCTTCAAACCTAAAAAGATGCCTGAATGGATCAGGTCGGAGATCAATCAATGACGAGTGATGACTTACACGTATGGCAACTGATCCTTCACGCCAGCTGGGTGGTGAAGTTCGTGATGCTGACCCTGCTGGCCGCCTCGGTGGCGTCCTGGATGATCATTTTCCGCAAACGGGCCATGCTCAACCTGGCCGAGAAGAACGCCGACCGTTTCGAAGAGCGGTTCTGGTCCGGCCTGAAGCTCACCACGCTGCATGACGAGGTCACGCACGAGAAGGGCGGCGCCCAGGGCATGGGCAAACTCTTCGAAGCCGGCTACGCCGAGTTCAACCGCCTGCGCGAGCAGGGCAGGGCCTCCGCCGATCGCATGGTTGAAGGCGCCGAGCGCGCCATGCGCATCGCGTTGACGCGTGAATCCGACCGCCTGGAGCAGCACCTTTCGTTCCTGGCCACGGTGGGTTCGACCAGCCCCTACATCGGCCTGTTCGGCACGGTCTGGGGCATCATGGTGTCATTCCAGGCGCTGGCCAACGTCAACCAGGCCACCATCGCCATGGTCGCGCCGGGCATTTCCGAGGCGCTGATCGCCACCGCCATGGGCCTGTTCGCCGCCATCCCGGCGGTAATCGCATACAACAAATTCTCCAACCAGGTGGAACGCATCGAGTTGCGCCTGGACAACTTCAAGGAAGAGTTCTCGAGCATCCTGAACCGCCAGGCACTGGCCATCGGGGAGGACTGATTCATGGCCGGGGTTCGAGTGCGTAAGAAACCGATGTCGGAGATCAACGTGGTCCCGTACATCGACGTCATGCTAGTGCTGCTGATCATCTTCATGGTGACCGCGCCGATGCTGAACCTGGGCGTGGAAGTGAACCTGCCCGAGGCCGACGCCGAGCCGCTGGAAACCGAGCAGAACGAAGAGCCGATGGTCGTCACCGTGATGAAGAACGGTGACCTGTACCTGAACGCCGGCGGTGAGACCGACGCCAGTTCCGGGTTGATCGACCCGGAATCGCTGGTCCAGACCGTTTCCGCCATCGTGCGCCGCAACCCCGAGCTGCAGGTCCTGGTGGGCGGCGACACGGCCGTGGAATACGGGCGGATTTACGACGCCATGGTGCTGCTGCAAAAAGCAGGCGTGAAGAAAGTCGGGCTGATGAGCGACCCGCTCGAGGGATCACCGGGGGCCTGATGGCGGCGTTTCGCGCGCTCCTGTCGGAAGGCTGGCAGAACGCAAAGGCGTTAGGCCTGGCCGTGGGCGTGCACGTGCTCGCCGCGGCACTGATCGTGCTCGGCACCATGAACTGGAAACCGGTCCGGCCGCCGCAGATCACCGGCATGACCATCGAGGCCGTGATGGTCGACACCCAGGCCCTGCAGGCCGCGCGCACCGAGGCCCGCGAAGCTGCCGAGGCCGAGGCACGTGCCCAGGAAGCCGCCCAGCAACGCCAGGAACGGCTGGAGCAACGCCAGCGCGAACTGGCCGCACAGCGCGAGCGCGAGGCCGAGGCGGCAAAGGTGGAGGAACAGCGACAGCAGGCCGAGGAAGCCGAGCGCAAGCGCCAGGCCGAACTGCGCCTGCAGCAGCTGCGCGAGCAGCAGGAACGCGAACGCCAGGCCGAGATCGAGCGCCAGCAAAAAGAGCTGGAAGACCTGAAGCGCCAGCGCGAGGAGGCCGAGCGCCAGCGCAAGCAGGAAGAGGAGCGGCTGAAACAACTGGAACAGCGTCGCCAGGAAGAGGCCGCGAAGCAACGCCAGGCGGCCGCGGAAGCGGAACTGCAACGCCAGCTCGAGGCCGAGGCCGCCGCACAGCGCGCCCAACAACTCGGGACCCTGAGTGATCAATACGCCGCCGCGATCCAGGCCCAGGTGACCAACAACTGGCTGCGACCGCCGACGGCCCAACCCGGACTGCGCTGTACGCTGAGCATTGTCCAAATCCCCGGTGGCGAAGTGATTTCTGCTTCGATCAAGGGCTCCTGCAACGGTGATGAGGCCACTCGCCGGTCACTCATCGCCGCGGTAGAGCGCGCGGGTTCGCTACCCTACCGGGGGTTCGAGGATGTTTTCCAACGCGAAATCGACTTCATTTTCAGATATGACGGTGACTGACACCATGAAACGACTGCTACTGGCGCTGCTGTTTATCACCGGCGCTTCCGCCGCCCAGGCGCGGCTCGAGATTGAAATTGTCCAGGGCAACGCGGCCCAGCTGCCCATCGCGGTGGTGCCGTTCCAGTGGCGCGCCGCCGGCCAGCCGCCGATTACCGGCGTGGCCAGCGTGGTCTCCGATGACCTGTACCGTTCCGGCCTGTTTGCGCCGATGGACGAGAAGGACATGGTGGACCGCCCCGTGGACGCGGAGTCCATCAAGTTCGGCACCTGGCGACTGCTGAAGACCGACTACATTGTCATCGGCCAGGTCAATGATTCGCCCAGTGGCAGTGGCTTCGACATCGTTTACCAGATGTTCGACGTGCACACCCAGGAGCGGCTGCTCAGCCAGATCACGTCGGTGGGCCCCGGCGACCTGCGTTTCGGCGCGCACCGCGTGGCCGACGCCATCTACGAGAAGCTGACCGGCGTACCCGGCGCCTTCGCCACGCGCATCGCCTATGTCTCGGCCACCGGCGAGGGCGACAGCCTGCAGTACGAACTGGTGGTGGCCGATGCCGATGGCTTCAACCCGATCACCGTGGTCGGCTCGCCGGAGCCGCTGCTATCGCCCAGCTGGTCGCCGGACGGCGAAAAGCTGGCCTATGTCTCTTTCGAGCAGGGCAACTCGGCCATCTACGTGCAGGAAGTGGCCACCGGCGCGCGCGAGCTGGTGTCCAGTGGCAAGGGCATCAATGGCGCGCCGGCATTTTCACCGGACGGCACGAAGATCGCGCTGACGCTGTCACGCACCGGCAATCCCGAAATTTACGTCCGTGACCTGCGTACCAACGATACCCGACAGCTGACCCAGCACTGGGCGATCGACACCGAACCGACCTGGTCGCCGGATGGCCGGACCATTTATTTCACCTCGGACCGGGGCGGCCGGCCGCAAATTTACCAGGTGCCGGCAAGCGGCGGCACGGCCGAGCGCGTGACCCGTGAAGGCGACTATAACGCCCGCGCCAGCGTGGCGCCGGACGGGCGTTCGATCGCTATAGCGAACGGCAGGGGAAACGAGTATCGTATAGCGGTCTGGGAGTTGGACCATGGGCGACTGCGGATTCTCACGCCCGGCGTTCTCGATGAATCGCCGAGTTTTGCACCGAATGGCAGCATGATCCTCTATGCCACCCGCGAGGGAAGCCGAGGCGTACTGTCGGCGGTTTCCGCAGATGGCAATGTCCGACAACGGATTATTTTGAGTGAGGGAGACGTGCGGGAACCCGCATGGTCACCCGTTATCAGGTAAAATTGTCAGTCAACAAAAAATGCACCAATTAAATGGTGCTTACTGCCCCATCCCCATAGGAGGATACAATGAAGATCGCCTTGCGCTTGCTGCTTGCCCTGGCTGTCGCGTTCGCAGTCTCAGCCTGCCGCAAAGACACCCAGCCCGTAGAAGACACCACGCCGACCCCGGTGGAAGACACGACCGAGGACGTAACCACCTCGGCCGCCCCGGACCCGCGTGACTACACCGACGCCCGTAACTTCGACAACCCGGAAAGCCTGCTTTCCAAGCGTGTCGTTTACTTCGATTTCGACAAGTCTGAAGTGAAGGCGGAATACCGTTCGATCGTGGCTGCTCACGCCGCCTACATCGCCAGTTCTTCCAGCGCCCAGGTGACCCTCGAAGGTCACGCCGATGAGCGTGGCACCCGCGAGTACAACCTCGGTCTGGGTGAGCGTCGTGGGAACTCCGTCAACGGCCTGCTGTCTGCTGGTGGTGCCCGTGGCGGTCAGCTGGACGTTGTCAGCTACGGCGAAGAACGCCCGATCTGCCGCGTCAGCGATGAAGACTGCTGGTGGAAGAACCGCCGCGTGGAGATCGTTTACACCGCGAGGTAAGCATGCTTCGATTCAAGTCGAATATTGCCGCGATGGCCAGCCTCGTGCTGGCCATCGTCGTTTCAACGCCCGCCACCGCCCAGGTGGAGTCGGGTAACCAGCAACTGTTCAACCTGGTCTCCCAGATGCAGCAACTGCAGGATGAAATCCGCAGCCTGCGCGGGCAGATCGAGGAACAGGGCTACCAGATCGAGGAGCTCAAGCGCCGCCAGCGCGACCAGTACCTCGACCTGGACCAGCGCATCTCCGGCGGCAGTGGTTCGGCCGGCGGTTTAGCCGGTGGTTCGGCACCTTTGCCCACCGTGCCTGGCGCTGCAACACCCGGTTCCGCAGCGGCTGGGTCCTCGATTCCCGACAGCAACCCGTCAGTACCGCCACTCGGCCGAACAGAGGAAGGCGAAGCCGCCGCACAGGCCGCAGCTTCCCAACCGCGGCAAGACGTGCCGGAAGTGACCGCACCACCAAGCGTGCCGTCAACAACAGTCGCCCTGGGCGCACCGGACACGACATCCCGCGAAACGGTCGCCAACCCGGAAGCCGAGCAGGCTGCCTACGACCAGGCCTTCCAGGCCCTGAAGGAACTGCGTTACGCCGATGCCGCGCGCGACTTCCAGGCCTTCCTGGACGCCTATCCGCAGAGCACGCTGGCCGGCAACGCGCAGTACTGGCTGGGTGAGTCGTATTACGTGACCCGTAACTATGACATGGCCCTGGATGCCTTCCAGGCCCTGGGCGACAACTACCCGGACAGCACCAAGGGCGGCGACGCGCTGCTGAAAATCGGCTACACACACTACGAACTGCAGCAGTACGACCAGGCCCGCGCGGCACTGGAGCAGGTCACCTCCCGCTACCCGAACACCACGCTGGCGCGCCTGGCCACCTCCCGCCTGAACTCGATGCGCCTGGAGGGGCATCTCTGAGCGCCGCCACCGACGCAGGTACCGCCGACGTCCGGGCACCCCGTGTGCCCGAGTCCCGAGAGGGAATGCTGAAGATCACCGAGATCTTTTTCTCCCTGCAGGGCGAGGCCCGCGACGCGGGCCTGCCCACCGTGTTCATCCGCCTGACCGGCTGCCCGCTGCGCTGCACCTACTGCGACAGCGAGTACGCCTTTTACGGCGGTGAGTGGATGCATTTCGACGACATCCTGGCCGAGACGGCCAAGCATCCCGCGCGGCACGTTTGCGTGACCGGCGGCGAGCCCCTGGCGCAGAAACGCTGCCACCAGCTGCTTGAACGCCTGTGCGACGCCGGCTACTCGGTGTCGCTGGAAACCTCGGGTGCGATTGACGTCAGCGCCGTCGACGCCCGCGTCAGTCGTGTCGTCGACCTGAAAACCCCGGATTCCGGCGAAGTGGAACGCAACCTGTGGTCAAACCTGGAAGCGCTGACGGCACACGACCAGGTCAAGTTTGTCATCTGCTCCCGCCAGGACTACGAATGGGCCCGCGACCAGGTCGCGGCGCGTTCCCTGGATGACATCTGCGACGTGCTGTTTTCCCCGTCCTGGGGCCAGCAGGACCCGACCGAGCTTGCCGAGTGGTTGCTGGCCGACGGCGTGCCCGCCCGGTTCCAGCTGCAACTGCACAAACTGCTGTGGGGAGACATACCCGGAAAATGAACGCCGCCAGTCAAAAGCCGCTCGCCGTCGTGTTGTTATCCGGCGGCCTCGATTCCGCCACCGCCATGGCCATGGCGCGCGACGACGGTTTCGACCCGCGTCCGCTTGCCGTGGACTATGGCCAGCGTCATTCCAGTGAACTCAAAGCCGCCGCCCGCGTCGCCGAGGCCGCCGGCGTGCCGTTGAAAGTGCTGCCCATGGACCTGCGCGCCATTGGCGGCTCCGCCCTGACAGCCGACGACATCGACGTCCCCGAAGGCGAGGCCCGTGAAGAGCTCGGCGACATCCCGGTCACCTATGTCCCGGCCCGCAATACCGTGATGCTGTCACTCGCGCTCGGCTACGCCGAGGTGCTCGGCGCCGGCGATATCTTTATCGGCGTCAACGCGGTGGACTACTCCGGCTACCCCGACTGTCGCCCCGAGTTCATCGAGGCCTACGAGGCCATGGCCAACCTGGCCACCAAGGCTGCCGTCGAAGGTCGCAAACTGAGCATCCACACCCCGCTCATCGACCTCACCAAGGCCGAAATCATCGCCGAGGGCACCCGCCTGGGCGTGGACTATTCATTGACTGTGTCCTGCTACCAGGCTG
Organism: uncultured Oceanospirillales bacterium; assembly: GCA_913055655.1. GTDB lineage: Bacteria > Pseudomonadota > Gammaproteobacteria > Xanthomonadales > SZUA-36 > Marinihelvus. Next base: position 206,073 of record CAJXKA010000001.1, read on the forward strand.
ACCCGGAAGGCCGCGCCTGCGGTCGTTGCGACTCCTGCCAGATCCGCCGCGCCGGTTTCGAAGCCGCCGCCGTCCCCGACCCGACCCGTTACCAACAAACATAACCGCCCATTCGCCTTGTAAGCCGCGGAATAATCCAATAAAATCCGCGCTCCGCGACGAAAGGCGCACCCGCGCCCGAAGCACCGCCGCGGAATTCCCCCCGGGGGCCGTTAGCTCAGTTGGTAGAGCACCGGACTTTTAATCCGATGGTCGTTGGTTCGAGCCCAACACGGCCCACCATTCAAATCACGCTGCTGCACGGCGCTGGATCAGCGCAGTGAGCAACACCAGCAACACCAGCAGGAGCATCCAGCGGGCATCAAGGCTCGACACCGGCCGGGTGACCGGGGCCGGGGTGGCCTCGTTGATGAACGTGCAAGTGACGTTTTCTCCCGGGCCAAGTGTGACCATATCGGGCGAATCGCCGTTGTCACATGATGCGCTGGTGAGGAGCCATCCCGCGACGGCGGTCTGTGAGATGCCGTAGGCGTTGTTGGCCGGTATGAGGCCTGACGTCCATGAATTCTGCAGGGTATTGGGGTCCGGGCTGTCTGCGAAGTTCTGGTCGTCGTCGAGAGTAAAGCTTGACGGTAACGGGGCGCCGGTGGTCGTGAATTCGAAATCCCGGGCACCGTCGGGAACGACGTCCAGGATCACGGTAATAGAAGCCACGGCAGTGTTGATGATGTCGCAGGCGACGGCCTGTCCGGCGTCATTGATCCGCACCTGGTAGCCGGCGGTCGCCGGGTCGTCGTCGGGAACCGTGCAGGTCAATGACGTTTGTTCCCAGCCTGCAGGCAATGCGGGCTCGAGGATGGTGTACGCCTGGTTCAACGCCAGCGGCTGGAATGACACGCTGTCTGCGCCGTCGCCCGTTCCCGAGACGTTTTGGGGTGACGTGACCCCCGCATCCACCGGGTCTATCGCGATGTCGAAAGACCATGCAGCGCCATCCGCGCCCTGGACGGTCTTGGTGACGCTGATGGCGCCCGGGTCGGGCTGATAGACAAACGTACAGGTCACGGAGATGCCGGGATCGGGGACGATGGCGCCTGGCGGATCGCCGTTGTCACACGTCTCGCTGGCCAGGTTCCAGCCGGGTACCGGTGTCGGGGTGATGGCGTACGTGGCGCCGGCCGGTACGAGAGGCGACGTCCACGCTTCCGGCAGGGTGCTGGGGTCGGGACTACCGGCAAAGCCCTGATCGTCATCGAGTGTGAAAGTCGCCGCCAACGGGGCGCCGGACGCAGTGAATTCGAAGTCCTGATCGTCGTCCGGGACGGTGTCCAGGACCACGGTAATCGAAGACATGGCCTGGGCTTCGGCATCCCGGACGTTGAAAAGCGCCATCGCGATCACGAGGACAAGTAAGGCCAGCAGACCGACCGAGTTTCGATGGCGGCCGGCACTCCCCGTTCCGTCGGTACGTTCCCTCATTCTTCAGCCTCCTTGTCACGCTCGTCAAGGCCCAACCAGTATACGTCAGCAAAACAGGCGCACTTCGTAACGGACGGTCGGTTGGCACATGGCTCGCAGAGCCCCTCGTTCCGATAAAGCGCTTAATCCGTTTGTCGTTGGTTCGAGCCCAACACGGCCCACCATTTATTCCTGGTCTATTCCTGTCGTAAAAAAACCATCCAGTCCTTGCGCTTTTCGACGCACTAAGGGATTGAATTTCTGTCGTTTAATCGACGGCCTTTTATACTGTTATTCGGACATCCAGATGTTTGGCAATCAGAGGGCGTTGAAATGGGTTGTGTTGGGAAATTGAAATCCAATCTCTTTACTTCTTTATGTCTGTTCTTCGCGATCTGCGTTAGCGGCCAGCCATCCGTTCTGGCAGCTGATGGTAACCGAGCGACGTCTTGTGATGGCTGTTCTTACAAAGAGGCAAGACGTGAAGCAATGCGAATGACCGATCAGGGCGAGGTATATGTTTTTGATTTTATAAACGCTAGTGTGAGTGCGTTTAATGTCGTCAGTAAGGAGGAAGACTCGAATCCTGATACGTTAATTGTAAAAGTTACTTCATTAGAGCCTGACGAAGAATTGCAGGAAGCGTACGAGAGATACGTCAGTTCAATGAAGGCATTTATTGACCCTGATGATCACGACAGTCACGTTGAAGATTGAGTTTCGGGGGTAAATTCCATTAAGTAGCGTTTAGTCTACTAAGTAGCGTTTAGTCTACGGAATGCCGAAAGGCGAGTCTCCAACAGCAAGTTTCGGAACTCACTTCTGCTAATCATGGATCGAGTTCCCAATAGTTAGATCGGACTGTGTTGGTCATTGAACGTCAGAATGGCCGGAACTTGGCCACACCGGGAAGGTGTGGCCAAGTACGGGTTGGAGTCAGGGTGAATTGTAGAGGACGCACCTAAGAACGCCTTTATCTACTGAACAGATCATGTATGGCTGATTTCCACCTGTATGCCTGTTGACGAGTCGAATTCCCAATTCCTGAACCCAATGGGACCATTCGAACAACGCACCGCCAGTATTGTCGAAACGCAGATCGCGCACATTGACCGCATGGCTCGGGAACGGCTGTCCATCAGCCATGTACGCGTTACCGTTCGGTGTAAGTTCAGGCCGACTTTCCCCGGTCCCCGCGTTCAAAGAAAATGCGATATTGAAGTCCATCCGGGATCCATCAGGGAAGATGAAGGTAATGGAGACGGATTTCATGATGTGTCCCATGTCGAACACAGGGATGTTTTTCTGAAGCAACAACCCGATGACCGCACTCAGTCCAAGGTTTGCTTCGGCGAAACCATTCATGTTCATCAGGTGGCTTTCCAGCGCTGACGTCGCAAAGCTTTCGTCAAGGTGAACGCCGGCGACGGATTTGACTGGAAAGAGTGATGGGAGTGTTATCTCGTTATTCAATTCGGCGAAGTCATCAAATGCGTGGATATATTGACGGTACTTCGTCTTAATATTGGTTTCGGCGTCTAACCTTTGGACAACTTTCGTGCTTTGTCGGCCGACGCTGTCGCCCAGGCTGTCGTAATAGACTCGAAACTTGTCGACCGAGGTTGCCTCGGCATTAAACACATAGACAATGCCGCTTCCGATGGCGTTTCGTGCCGCAGCCTTCTTTTGATTGTAAGTACAACCGTCACAGGACGTCGCGCGGGTTGAAGCTTCGACTGTAGAGCTCAAGCCAGCCGCGGCCAACAAGGTGAAAATGATTGCGTGGAACTTCATGATTCTGCCCCCTTTGATTGCTGTTGATGGGGGTTGGAACCACTCTACGAAACTTTAACCTGACCAAGCGATGGTAAACCTGCCACATGGTTTGTAGGAATTTGGCGCTATCTCCGTTTCGACCAGAAATACAACCCACAACCCAGCACAAAGAACACCGCTGTCACCGCCCAGGCGCGCGGGCCTGCGCCGGTGATGAGCCACAGGCAGAGCAGCATGGCGGCGCCGGGGATGAGCATGCCGCCGGGGATGTTGAATTCGTCGGCGTGGGCTTCGGCGCGGTGTTTCAGGCGCGGCAGGGCGGCGATGACGACCATGTAGGCGATCAGGCGCACCAGGGTGCTCATCATGGCGAGCCAGACGAAAGTGCCGGACAGCGCCATGGCCAGGCAGACGGCGCCGTAGAACAGCACCGAGTTGTGGGGGGTGTGGTGCTTGTCGTGCACGGCCGCGAACCAGGCGGGCAGGGTGTGGTCGCGGGCCATGGCCCAGGTCATCCTTGGGGCCGAGAGGATGCTGCCCATCAGGTTGCCGCCGATGGAGAAGACGGCGCCCATGGTCAGCATGGCCGCGCCGATGCCGCCGAACAGCAGGGCGGCGACGTCGACCAGTGCGCGCTCGCTCGAGGCCAGGTCGGGCAGGGTGGCCTGCGAGACCCATTGCACCAGGAAGTACAGCACGGCGATGAACGTGATCGACTGGATCAGCGCTTTCGGCAGGTCGCGGCGGGGGCTGCGGGCTTCGCCGGCGTTGACGACGGTGCCTTCGAAGCCGACGAAGGCGTAGAGCAGTACCAGCACGGTGCTGCCGAACGAGCCCAGTTCCGGCATATCGGCGCCGAACAGGGCGGCGACGTCGACCTTGCCCAGGCCGAACAGCACGAGCAGGCTCAGCGGCAGAAGCTTCAGCAGGGTGATCGCGTAAATCGCGGCCATGGAATTGCGCACGCCGGCGATGTTCAGCCAGGTCAGGCTGCCGATGATCGCCGTTAGTGCCAGCGGCCGCCACGGGTTCTCGTCCAGCGGCGCCCAGAACCAGGCGGCGTAGGTGACCAGCAGGTTGGTGTTCGCGCCCATGGCCGCCACGCGGCTGAGCCAGCTGAGCCAGCCGGTCTGGAAGCCGACGAAGGAGCCGAAGGCCTTGCGCGCATAGAGCAGGGCGCCGCCGGTCTCGCGCACCAGCGAGGCGGCGCGCGCGAATGAGAGCACCAGCGTGAAGGTCAGCAGGCCGCAGATGACGAACATCCAGGGGCCGAAATCACCGGCGCGGGCAGCCGCCACGGCGGGCAATCCAAAAATGCCGGCGCCGATGACGCTGTTGATGTTGATGGCGTTGAAGCCCAGGCGGCTGATGTCGCGTTTCAGCTTGCCGTCGGGCAGCTCCGTGCCGGGCGGGGGCGTTTCCGCGGAAACGTTTTCGACAATATCGTTCTCGTTATTCTTGTTTTCCATCGATCAGCCTCCCATGGCTTTGATCAGGCGGTCGGTGTCTTCGGTGGTGGTGGCGTGGCTGAACACGAACCGCGCCAGGTCGTCCTGGCCGGGCCAGGTCAGGAACCCGATGCCCGTGTCGGCCAGGGCTTCGAAGCCGTCTTCGGACCAGCGCACGAACACCTCGTTGGCTTCCACCGGGTATTCCAGCTCGGCCTCAGCGTGGCGGGCGACGGTCTCGGCGAAGCGCGCGGCCTGCGCGTTGGCGTTGCCGGCCAGTTCCAGCCACAGGCCGTCTTCGATATAGGCCAGCAGCTGCGCGGAAACGTAGCGCATCTTGCTGAACAGGTGACCGCCGCGTTTGCGCATGCGCTCGGCCGTAATGTAACGCTCGTCACGTTCATCGCCGAAGAACAGCAGCGCCTCGGCGGCCATGCAGCCGTTCTTGCTGGCGCCGAACGACAACATCTCGACGCCCGCGCGCCAGCTGGTGTCGGCGGGTGAACAGCCCAGCCGCGCCACCGCGTTGGCGAAACGGGCGCCGTCCAGGTGGGTGGCCAGGCCGTGGTGTTTCGCCTGCGAATACAGCGCGGCCAGGTCGTCCGGTTGGTAGACCGTGCCGGACTCGGTGCTCTGTGTCAGCGTCATGGCCGAGGGCACGTAGCTGTGTACGCCGTGGCCGGCGCAGCCCGCGTATGCGCTGGCCAGCGCATCCGGCGTCATCCGCCCCAGCGGGCCCTCCACCGGCACCAGGCGCAGGCCATGGCCGAAGAATTCCGGTGCGCCGGACTCGTCCGAGTAGACGTGCGCCTGGCGGTGACACAGCACCGAGCCCCAGGGCGGTGTGACCGTGGCCAGGGCGATCGAGTTGGCCGCGGTGCCGGTGGCGATGGGCAGCGCCCGGGTCGGCGTCTCGAACAGTTCGGAAAAGGCCTCGTCGAGTCGCATCGACCAGTCGTCCTCGGCGTAGGCGTGCGCAGCGCCGGTGTTGGCGGCCAGGACGGCCTCCATGACCGGCGTGGCCACTGCGGATTCGTTGTCACTGCGGAAGTTGGCGGTCATGCGGGCGTGTTCGGGACTTGAATGAGGTTGTTGTTCTGCATCGGCCGATTATAGCCACGCCGGGGGGTGGCGCGGGACCCCCGGGTGGGGCCGTATAATCCGCGCCCATGGAAACGGTCGAACAGAAGCGGGCACGGCGACAGGCCGGTGCGCCGGTGGCGAAGTACGATGATGCGCTGCCGATCACCGCGCACCGCGAGGACATTATCGCCGCCATCCGCGACAACCCCGTGGTGGTGATCGCCGGCGAGACCGGTTCCGGCAAGACTACGCAGCTGCCGCGCTACTGCCTGGAGGCCGGGCGTGGCATTGACGGCCAGGTGGCCTGCACCCAGCCGCGGCGCATCGCCACGCGCGCCATGGCCACGCGCGTGGCCGAGGAACTGGGCGTGAAACTGGGCGAGCAGGTCGGCTACCAGGTGCGTTTTCGCGACCACGCCTCGAAAGACGGCTACATCAAGTTCATGACCGACGGCCTGCTGCTGGCCGAGGCCATGGGCGACCCGCTGCTGCGCGCCTACGACACCATCCTCATCGACGAGGCGCACGAGCGCAGCCTGAACATCGATTTCCTGCTGGGTTACCTGAAACGGCTGCTGCCCAGGCGCCCGGACCTGCGCGTGGTGATCACCTCGGCGACCATCGACACCGAGAAGTTTTCAAAACACTTCAATGATGCGCCGGTCATCGAGGTTTCGGGTCGCGGATACCCGGTGGACATCGTCTACCAGCCGCTGGATGAATCCGATGGCGGCCGCGACGACGACCGCGGCCTGTACCAGGGCATCCGCGAGGCCGTGCAGCGCCTGGACCGGATCGATCCGCGCGGCGACATCCTGGTGTTCCTGTCGGGCGAACGGGAAATTCACGAGGCGCGCGACTTCCTCAACCGGGCCAGCCTGCGCCATACCGAGGTGCTGCCGCTGTACGCCCGGCTTTCGGGCGCTGAGCAACAACGCGTGTTCCACCCGGGTCCTGAGCGGCGCATTATCCTGACGACGAATATCGCAGAGACGTCGCTGACGGTGCCGCGGATCAAGTTCGTCATCGATTCGGGGCTGGCGCGTATCAGCCGCTATGCACATCGATCACGCACGCAGCGGCTGCCGATTGAGCCGGTGTCGCAGGCCAGCGCCAACCAGCGTGCCGGCCGCTGCGGGCGCCTGGGGCCGGGCACCTGCGTGCGCCTGTACGACGAAATCGATTTCGAATCGCGGCCCGAGTTCACCGAGCCGGAGATCCTGCGCACCTCGCTGGCCTCGGTGATCCTGAAAATGCTGTCGATGGGCCTGGGCGAGATCGAGGAATTTCCGTTCCTGGAGCCGCCGGCGCCGCGCATGATCAACGACGCGCGCCACCTGTTGTTTGAACTGGGCGCCGTCGACGAGGCGCGTGAGCTGACCGAGACCGGCAAGCGCCTGTCGCGCTGGCCGGTGGATGTGCGCTTCGCGCGCATTATCGAGGAGGGCGCGCGCCAGGGCTGCCTGGAGGACACGCTGGTGCTGGCGGCCGGGCTCAGCATCCAGGACCCGCGCGAACGGCCCACCGATGCCCGCCAGGCGGCCGACGAGGCGCATAAGCGTTTTGACACGCCGGGGTCTGATTTTGCCGCCCTGCTGGCGCTGTGGCAGCACCTGCGCAAACAGCGCAAGGCGCTGACCGGCAACCAGTTCCGCAAGGCCTGCCGGCGCGAGTTCCTGGCCTGGCAACGGGTATTGGAATGGTTTGACCTGTACCAGCAGTTGCGCGACCTGGCACGCGAGGCGCGGATGTCGCTGAAGGGCGGCCACGGCGATGACGATAAGTTGCACCTGGCATTGCTGTCGGGGCTGCTCAGTCATGTCGGCCGCAAACACCCCGAGGACCACGGTTACGAAGGCGCGCGCGGTCGCGGGTTCCACATCTTCCCCGGCTCCGGCCAGTTCGGGCACAGCCCGAAATGGGTCATGGCGGCGGAAATTGTCGAGACGACGAAAACCTGGGCCCGGGTGGTCGCGCGGGTCAAGCCCGAGTGGGTGGAGAAGCAGGGCGCACACCTGCTGAAGCGCACGCATTTCGACCCGCACTGGTCACGTCGGCGTGGCCGGGTCATGGCCTGGGAACAGGTGACGCTGTATGGCCTGGTGCTGGCGGAAAAGCGCCGCGTCGACTTCGCCCGAATCGACCCGGCCGAGGCGCGGCGTATCTTCATCATGGATGCGCTGGTACGCGGGGAACTGGACACCCGGGCCGGTTTCGCGAAGGCCAACAAGGCCGCGCGCGAGGCCGTGGAGCGGCTGGAGCACAAGCGCCGCCAGCGCGACGTGCTGGCTGATGAGCAGGACCTTTTCGAGTTTTTCGAGGCGCGCGTGCCTGTAGATGTGAACTCGGCGAAATCGCTGGCCAAATGGCTGGAGGGCCTGGGCGCAGACGGTCGCGACCAGCTGGTGCTGGGCCAGGACATCCTGCTGCGTGAAGACGCCGGCCTTGCACCCGGCGAACTGTACCCGGACCAGTTGGAAGTCGCCGGCCGGCGCCTGCCGCTGACCTATCGCTTCGAGCCCGGTCATGCCGACGACGGCGTCACCGTCACCGTGCCGCTGGAGCTGTTGAACACCCTCGAGCCCGCGCGCCTGTCCTGGTCCGTTCCGGGCTTGCGCCGTGAAAAGCTGGTGGAGCTGATGCGCACGCTGCCCAAGCCGGTGCGACGGGCATTGACCCCGCTGCCGCAGTTTGCGGATGCGGCCGTGGAACAGCTCGGCGAGCCGGATGACCGCTCGCTGCCATCCAGGCTGGCCGCCGTGCTCTCCGACCTGGCCGGCGTCGAGATCAAGTCGGCCGACTTTGACGAGGCCCGCATTCCCGACCACCTGCGGACCCGCGTGGTGGTGCTGGGCGAGGACGGCGAAACGGCCGCCGAGGGCCGCGATCTCGCCGCGCTGCAGGAACGCTTCGGCCGTAAGGCCCAGCGCAAGTTCATGGATCGCCAGGGCCAGGGCTTCAACCGTGACGGCCTGGTCGAGTGGTCGTTCGGCGAGTTGCCGCTGAAAGTGCGCGGGCGGGACGGCGTCGACGCGTTCCCGGCACTGGTCGACCAGGACGATGCCGTGGGGCTGCGCCTGTTCGATACCGCCGACGAGGCCGCCGCGCACCACGCGGAGGGCGTGCAGCGACTGCTGGCCATCGCGCTGGACGACAAGATGAACTGGCTGCGCAAGCATCATGGCGTGGCGCGCGACGCGATGCTGGCCTGGACGCCGTGGGGCGACGCCGTCGCGCTGGTCGATGAGTTGACGTGGCACGCGCTCTACGGCGCCGCCGGTGACGACGTGGTCGATGTCCGTGATGAGGCCGCGTTCGAAGCGCTCACGGCCCGCGTCCGGGGTGAAATCGGGCCGCTGTTCCAGCGCCAGGCGCGACGGCTGGGCGATGTCCTGGCCGCGGCCGCCGCCGTGCAGCGCGCGCTTGACGGCGATACCGGTGAGCACCAGCCGGAGGCCGCGGGTGACCTGCAGGCCGCGCTCGACGACCTGGTCTACCCGGGCTTCCTGCTCGACCTCGACGCCCGCCGGATGGCGGAGTACCCGCGTTACCTGGAGGCCATGACCGTGCGCCTGGAGCAGCTGGCGCTGGACCCGGGCAAGGACGCCCGGCTGCAGGGCGAAGTGGCGCCGTGGTGGGACCACTACCAGCAGTACCTCGAGGCGGGGGGCGAGTATCTCGAGGTCGTCGACCGCTATCGCTGGCTGCTGCACGAGTTCCGGGTGTCGGTATTCGCCCAGCGCCTGGGCACTGCCGAGAAAGTCTCGGCAAAACGCCTGAAAACGGCCTGGCGGGACGTGACCGACGCCACCCGCACCTGAGCGCCGCCTGCGCTATTCTTCAGCCATGAGTGACGCCCACGACATCCGCGAACGCCTGCGCGACTGGCTGGCGGACTATCACGCCCGTGCCGGCGTGCCCGCGGACGATACGCTGTCGCTGTTTAACGCGCTGGTCGATGGCGGATTGAATGACGAGGGCGCACTGGCGGAGCTCGAACCCCTGCTGACCGAGCTGTCCGGCCTGGCCGCCGACCCGCGCACCCTGTGCAGCGCCATGCTGTTTGTCGCGCAGCAGCACGGCGAGGACATGACACGCTGGCAGGGCCAGTTGCCCGAAGGCGTCGAAGCCCAGTTCCAGAGCCTGTCGACGCTGCAGCGGGTGAAATCGGAGACCACCCCGGCGGGCGCGGAGCGCAGCGCCGAGGGCCTGCGCCGGCTGTTGCTGGCGCTGGTGGCGGACGTGCGCGTGGTGCTGATCGCGCTGGCCTGGCAGCTGGTGCAGCTGCGCGCCGCCAAGGACGAACCGGAGCGCGCGGCCGAGCTGGCCCGCGAGACCATGTTGATCCACGCGCCGCTGGCCAACCGCCTGGGCGTCTGGCAGCTGAAGTGGGAACTGGAGGACCTGGCGTTCCGTTTCCAGGAGCCGGCGGCCTACAAGAGAGTCGCCAGGCAGGTGGCCGAGCGCCGCGCCGACCGTGAGCGATTTATCGCCACGTTTATCGAGCGCCTGCAGGGGGTCATCACCGAGGCGGGCATCGTGGGCGAGGTCGTCGGGCGCCCGAAACACATCTACAGCATCTGGAAAAAAATGCAGCGCAAGGGACTGGATTTCCAGGAGTTATTCGACCTGAGAGCGGTGCGCGTCCTGGTGGCTGATGTGCCCACCTGTTACAGCGTGCTGGGCCTGGTGCACACGCACTGGCAGCCCATTCCGGGCGAGTTCGACGACTACATCACCACGCCCAAGGGCAACAATTACCAGTCGCTGCACACCGCCGTGGTCGGGCCGGAAGGCAAGGCCGTGGAGGTGCAGATTCGTACGCACGAGATGAACGAGCACGCGGAACTGGGTGTGGCCGCGCACTGGCGCTACAAGGAGGGCGGGCCCAGCGACCCGGCTTTCGACCGCAAGGTCACCGCGATGCGGCAATTGCTGGATGGTGGTGAAGAAGAACTGGATGACGAAACCCTGCTGGAGCACTTCCGCTCGGTGACCAGCGAGGATCGCGTGTATGTGCTGACCCCGCGCGGCGAGGTCATCGACATGGCGCTGGGGTCGACCGTGCTGGATTTCGCCTACCACGTGCATACCGAGGTCGGGCATCGCTGCCGCGGCGCCAAGGTGAATGGCCGAATCGTGCCGCTCACGCACGCGGTGGCCAACGGCGACCGGGTGGAGATCCTGACCGCGAAGGAACCCAGGCCCAGCCGGGACTGGCTGAACCCCCGGCTGGGCTTTATCTACGGCGCACGCGCCCGGGCCAAGGTCCGGCAGTGGTACAAGAAAGAATCCCACGAGGAGAACCTGGCCCAGGGCCGGGAACTGGTGGAGGCCGAACTGAAGCGCATGGGCCTGGGCGAGGACGACCTGCAGGCCGCCCCGGAACGGTTCGGGCTGAAAACGCTGGATGACCTGTACGCGGCCGTGGGCAATGGCGACCTGACCGTCGCACAGGTGGTCAGCGCCGCGGAACGGCAGAGGACCGTGGATGTCGAGACCACGGCCGAGGACCTGCTGAAACGCCCGTCCAAACGGTCCCGCGCGCCCGGCAAACGCAAGGCGGGTGGCAAAAGCGGCATCATCATCGAGGGTGTCGGCAACCTGGCGACCACCATCGCGCGTTGCTGCCAGCCGCTGCCCGGCGACCCGGTGGTCGGCTACATCACGCGCGGGCGCGGCGTCACCATCCACCGCGATGACTGCGCCAACGTGCTGCGCTGGCAGGCCCAGGAGTCGCAGCGCCTGCTGCAGGTGCGCTGGGGACAGGCGGCGGATCACCGCTACCGCGCCGGCGTCCTGATGCGGGCGTACAACCGCCGCGAGCTGTTCAGGGATATCTCGGCCGTCATGGCGTCCGCGGAAGTGTCGGTGACCGACATCGACAGCCATCGTGACCCCGACAGCGACCTCGCCGAGATCCGGTTACAGGTGGAAGTGCGTGGCTACGAACAGCTCAGCGAGTTGCTCAGCCGCCTGTCGGGGGTTCGCAACGTGGTGGAGGTGCGGCGGCTGCGCGATAGCGCGGCCTAGTGATCGCCCTCAAGCGCGTCGAACAGGGTGACCAGGTCGCGGCGGGCGGCCTCGGTTGAGAAATGGGCCTGCACGTTCGCGATGCCACCCTCGGCAATCCGCTCCCACAGTGTCTCGTCGCGGTAGAGCCTGACCACGGCGTCGGCAAACGCCTGGGCGTCGTCGGCGACCAGCACATCGCGGCCGTCTTCGGCGTGAATACCTTCCACCGCCACCGACGTGGCGACCACCGGCTGGCCGTGGGCCATCGACTGGTTGACCTTGCCTTTCACGCCGGCGCCGTAGCGCAGCGGCGCCACTGACAGCCGGCAACCATCCAGGAAGGGCCCCATCGTGTCGACGAAGCCGTGGAATCGGACGCCTTCGTGGTTTCCCAGGGCTTCCACCTCGGGCGTCGCCTTGGAGCCGACCAGGTGAAAGCGCGCTTCCGGCAGCTCGGCGCGCACGCGCGGCCAGATGGTCTCGACGAACCAGGTGGCCGCGTCGATGTTGGGCGGATGCTGGTAGCCGCCGACGAAGTAGAGGTCCGATCGCTCCGCGAACCCCTTGCCACGGCCCTGCACCTCGTGGATGTTCGAGAGCACGAACACGGGGCAGCCCGGCGCATCGTCAGCCAGCACTTCGCGCTCCACCTCGCTGACCACCAAGGTCGCGTCGGCGTCGCGGATCACCGCGAGCTCGGCGCGGCGGGTCATGCGCGCGGCCTGCTTCAGGGCGGCGCTGTTCTCCAGTTCGGCCAGGCGCTGCTCGCGCAGGTAATGCAGGTCGACGGTGTCGAAGATGAACTTCGCGCGCGGCGCCCATTTGCGGCAGGTGGCCAGGTAATGGGTGGCCACGTAGTGCCGGCTGACGATGACATGGCCGAAGTCGGCGCCGTGTTCGCGCAGGAAATCGCCCGGCGAGCGCAGCCAGGGGTCGTACCAGGATTCCACGCCATCGGCCTGAAGCGCCTTCGTATAGTGCCCGGCGTGGGCGCGGTTGTCGGCGAAAAAGGTCACGCCATAGCCCATGTCCTGCAGGCAGCGCATCAGCGCCACCAGGCGGACGCTGCCGGAATCCTGGTCCGGCTCGGGCGTGTAGGCGTCAACGATCAGCACGCGCCCACGCAGGCGGCGGTCGCGGGCGCGGCGCAGGCCGGCCGTGTCGTCCGGACCGGAGAGCGGTGCCGGGAACGTGGCCAGTTCGTCCGCCCAGCGGGCCAGGAACCTGTCACGGTTCACGGACTGGTAGCGTTTCACGCCACTGGCGAGATCCGTGCCGGATGTGACGCCTTCGTGGTGGATCACCGTGGCGGCCGGCTGCACGTAGACTTTCAGTTCCTGCGCGCGCACCCGGAACGCCAGGTCGGTGTCCTCGTAATAGGCCGGCGCGTAATGGGTGTCGAAGCCGCCCAGCTCGTTCCACAACGCGCGCCGCAGCAGGATACAGGCGCCGGAAACGTAGTCGCATTCGCGCAGTGGCTGGTACTCGGGCCGTGACGGGTTGTCGCCGCGGCCGTAGTTCCAGCCCGAGCCGTCACTGAAAATCAGGCCGCCGCACTCCTGCAGGGTGCCGTCCGGATAGACCAGGCGGGCGCCGACCAGGCCGGCGTCGGGGCGGCGCTCGAAGGTATCGAGCAATGCGTCCAGCCAGCCGTCCAGCACCTCGGTGTCGTTGTTCAGGAAGCAGACGAATTCACCGCGCGCCTGTTCCGCGGCGCGGTTGCAGTTGCCGATAAAGCCCAGGTTCTCATCGGCGGCCAGCAGTCGCAGCCCTTCGATACCGCGCAGTTTGTCGACGCTGTCGTCGCCGGATGCATCGTCCGCGACGATAATCTCGACCGGGGTGTCGCAGCGCGTTGTCGCCAGGCTGGCCAGGCAGGCGGCGGTGGCCTCGAAGTGGCGGTACGCGGGAATGATGATGCTGACGCGTGGCGAGTCACTGTGGGGGACAGCGGCGGGTGGTTCGACCGGTTCCGGGCCGCGTTCAGGCAGGGGTTTGACGGTTCGGGTGGCCAGTGCTTCATCGTCCGGCGCCGGCCGTGATTCGAAGTGCTGCATGCGCCGCACGGTGCCGCCGATGCCATTGGTCGACAGGTTGCGCCACAGTTGCGCCGTCAGCCAGGGCCAGCGCGCCGGGTTCCACGCGCGGGCGCGGCGGGCGCTCGCAAGCATGCGGCGCGACACCCGCAGCGGCGCGGTCAGGCGCCAGGAATGACTCCCCAGCACGGCCGCGTGTTCGGCGCGCAGGGTGTCCAGCATCTGGCTGACGCGCGCGACATCGACGCGCAGCTCTTCGATTTCCCGGTCCAGCTTGTCAATGTGGCCGGCGCGCCTTGCCAACTCGGCCTCGGCCTCGCGATTCTGCGCTTCGCGCAGGGCCTCCAGTTGCTTAACTTTTCGCTTTCGCTCACGGATCTCGGATTCTGCCCAGTCCGTTCGTTTCCTGACTTCGTGTTCGAGTTTCCTCGCTTCCGAGGCGCGGGCTTCAATCGTGGCCAGTCGGCGGCCTGCAATCGAGCGCCAGGCGCCGGCCTCGGACTCCGCCAGGCCGGGTTCGGGCAATGCACCGACCTGGAAGGCGGGCCGGGACACCGGGCAAACATCGTTATACGCCGTGATCATGCCGTCCATGTTTGCCGGGGCCAGGTCCCGCAGCCGGGCGCGGACCGAGTCCCGCGCGGCTGGGTTTGCAGCCAGTGCGCGCAGCCTGTCGGCGAGGGCATCGGCGTCGGGCTCGACCAGCCAGCCGGTTTCACCGTCGCTGATCCGTTCCGGGAAGGAGCCGACCCGGGTGGCCACGGTCGGAATCGCCAGGGCCTGCATCTCCGACAGGGCGTAATTGAAGGTCTCCGGCACCACCGACAGCAGCGCCGCCAGGTCGGGCCCGATGGCGCGTAGCAGGTTCGGCAGTTCGTCGCGCTCGTAATCCAGGATGACGTTGACGCCGGCGCGGCCAAAAAAGCGCTCGCCGCCCTTGCCGGTGCCGACCAGGTAAACCTGGGCGATGGGCGTGATCGCGTCCAGCGCGGCGGCCAGCAGGCCGGCGCCCTTGCCATCCTGCACCCGTCCGGGAATGACCAGTCGCAGCCGCCCGTCAGGGCGCGGCCGGGGTTCGATGGCGGTGCTGTCCGGTAACGGCGGCATGCCGTGCGGGATGACGGTGATGTCGCGCGTCGCCCATTCCGCGTGCAGCGTGGACTGTACGGCCACTACCGATTGGCTGGGCGCCACCAGCTTCGCGGTGCGCGAACGGTGGCGATAACTGGTCGACAGCGCCGCCCAGTCTTCTGCGGGGACCACGCCAAACGGCTCCCGGGCGCGCGGATCTTCGAGTGCGCGCTCCAGGTCGGCGTCGTAGGCGTTCGGGTGGACCGCCAGCAGGGGCCAGGCGGGAAAGTGGTCATGCAGGACCTGGAGGGTCGGCAGCCCCGTGTCGAAGGCGTCCAGGCTGTGGCCGACCAGCGAGGAAATGATGACGCGGCCGATGCCGAAGCGCGCGGTGACCTGTTCGAGGATCGCCCGGTACGCGGAATTCTCAGTATCGGTGATGCGGATCGGGGGCTGCAGCCACCACTCGTCAACCGCGGCGCCCAGCTGGTTGTCCAGGTACAGCGCCAGCTTCTGGCCGGCGCCCTGGCCGCTCTGCGGCCCCTCGGAGCGAAGCTGGAAATGGCGGCCCGCGTGGTCGGCCTCGATGCAGGACGACACCCAGGTGCCGACACCGCCACCCCAGCTGTGGGTGATGTGCAAGGTGGCCGGCGCAGGCGTCGTGTCCGCGGAAAATGTTCGTGCTTCACCAGTGGACACCCAGGTGTGCAGCCGCTCGCTGAGCGCGCCCCAGGCAGCCGGTCGTGGTGACTCGTGCGGCTGCAGCGCAGGCGCACTGGACAGGTCGACGCCTTTCGTCCAGGCGAAACCGCTTTCGATCACATCGATACGGCCGCCGGCACGTCGCAGGCGACCCGCGGCATTCGCCACGGTCGTATCGTTTCCGGCCAGGGCCGCGACGGCGGCAGGGTTCAGCGCGGCGGTATGCGTGGGCCAGGTTTCCAGCCGGTGCGCGCGGGGGCGCGCCAGAAGGCGGACCAGCGCCGCCGGGTCTTCCAGGTCATCGGCACCCCGCAGGCCGGCAAACGGGTTGAGGTCCGGTTCGGCGTTGCTCAGCGCGGTGAACACCGCTGGTCCGGCGGCAGCGGCGAGTCGCGCCGCAAGGTCGTTGAACAGCGCCGCGTCGATCGCGACCCGCGCGTCCACTAACACGACGGACGGGTTCGAAGCCGTTTCCATCAAGGCCCGGCAAAGTTCGCCAATGGCCGGGCCGCGGACATCCAGGGCCTCGGCACCGCCTGCGCCGTCACGGGCGAAGACCCGCGCGCCCAGGCCACGCAGGGCCTCGACGACCGGGCGGGTCACCGGTTCGCCGCCCCCACCGTGGACAAAAATCACGGGCAGGGTGGTCGCGCCGGCGGTGGCGTCAGATGGGTGATCGGCTTCGGACATATCGGGTGGTGGCGAGTAGAATGTGCCCACGTTCCTGTCGCTGATTCATGGGCGGCGGATCAATCCGGGCCATTATGGTCAAAGGTACCCGGATTGTCACCCGACCGAACCCCGATATTCATGGCCAAGAAGAAAACCACCCGATCGAAAAAAACGACGGGCACGAAGCGCACGCCCACCCGCAAGCGCAGCCCCGGCAAGAAGCGCAGCGCCAAAAAGTCATCGCCAGGGAAGCTGGCGCGGCTGTTTCGGTGGTTGTTGCTGGCGGCCGGGCTGGGCCTGGGGCTGCTGATTCCGTGGACGCTGTGGCTCAATCACGTTGTCGTCGCCGAGTTCGAGGGGCGCAAGTGGGACTTGCCCAGCCGTGTCTACGCGCGACCGCTCAGCCTGTACAGCGGCCTGCGCCTTTCACCCGGGGCCCTGCAGCGGGAGCTCGAGTCCGCCGGTTACCGGCGCGTCGACAATCCCGACGCACCCGGCGAGTATTCTGGTTCAGGCGGGCAGTTTGATATTTTTCGGCGTGCATTCCGTTTCGACGACGGCCCGCAGGAAGCGTTGCGGTTTCGCGTCAGTTTCAGCGCTGGCGCCGTGTCGGCGCTGGCATCCCCGGCCGGGGGCGGTGAACTCGGGCTGATCCGCCTGGACCCGGCGGAGATCGCCTCGATCTATCCCCTGCACGATGAAGACCGCTCGCTGGTCGCCCTGGGCGACGTGCCGGAGCTGCTGGTCACCGGCCTGCAGGCGGTCGAGGACCGCCAGTTCAAACACCATCATGGTGTCGACCCGCGCGGCATCGCCCGCGCCATGTGGGCCAACCTGCGCGCCGGCGAGGCGGTGCAAGGCGGCAGCACGCTGACCCAGCAGCTGGTGAAGAATTTCTACCTGAGCAACGAGCGCACGCTGCCGCGCAAGATCAACGAGGCGTTGATGGCGCTGCTGCTGGAGCTGCACTACGACAAGGCCGATATTCTCGAGGCCTACCTGAACGAGGTCTTCCTGGGCCAGCAGGGCAACCACGCCATTCACGGCTTCGCGCGTGGCAGCGAGTATTACTTCGGCCAGCCGCTGGAAACCCTGGCGCCGCACCAGGTGGCGCTGCTGGTGGGCATGGTCCGTGGCGCGTCCTACTACAACCCGCGCCGCAATCCAGAGCGTGCGAAAGCGCGTCGTGACCGGGTGCTGGACACGTTTGCCGAGACCGGCCTGCTCACCGCCGACCAGGCCGCGCAGTGGCAGGCGAAACCGCTGGATATCACCGACACGCCGGGGTTCGGGCGCAACCGCTACGCGGCCTTCGTCGACCTGGTCCGCGACCAGTTGCAGCGCGACTACCGCGAGGAAGACCTGCGCAGCGAAGGCCTGCGCATTTTCACGACACTGGCGCCTGCCGCCCAGGCCGCGGCCGAGGATGCCGTCAGCCGTGGTCTTGACGACCTGGCTGACCGTGGCCTGCCGGAAGACCTGCAGGGCGCACTGGTGCTGGCCGACGTGGACAGTGGTGAAGTCCGCGCCGTGGTCGGCGACCGCCACCCGGGCCGACGCGGCTTCAACCGGGCCCTGAACGCCCGTCGACAGGTGGGCTCCGTGATCAAGCCGCTGGTCTACCTGCTGGCCCTGGAGCACCCGGAGGCCTACAGCTGGCTGACGCGCATCGAGGATGAGCCGATCTCGCTGGTGCAGCCGGACGGCAGCCGCTGGACGCCGTCGAACTACGACAACCGCTCGCACGGCGAGGTCAGCCTGCTCGAAGCGCTGACCCGTTCCTACAACCAGGCCACGGTGCGCCTGGGCATGCAGATCGGCGTCAATCACCTGGTGACACGGCTGCAGCGCCTGGGAATCGAGCACGACGTCCCGGCAGTGCCGTCCACCTTCCTCGGCGCCGTGGAACTGACGCCGATGGAAGTGACCCAGCTGTACCAGTCCATCGCCGCCGGCGGCTACAGCGTGCCGCTGCGCGCCGTGACCGCGGTGCAGACCCCGGCGGGTGAAACGCTGAATCGCTACCCGCTCCGGCTGACGCCACAGGCACGGCGTGACGCCATCGCCGTGCTCAATTACGGCCTGACCCGGGTGGTGACCGACGGCACCGCCAGCGCCCTGCCGGGCCTGGTGGGCAGCGAGGGCATGGCCGGCAAAACCGGCACCACCAATGAACGCCGGGACAGTTGGTTTGTCGGATATACTCGGGACCTGGTCGGCGTCGCCTGGGTGGGCCTGGACGACAACCGTCCCGCGGGCGTGACCGGCGCGAATGCCGCGATGCGCGTCTGGGCGGGACTGTTCCGCCAGCTTCCCGTGGAACCCGTCAGCTTCGACCTGCCTGAAGGCGCGTCCTGGCGCTGGGTGGACCCGGTGGCCAACGCGCTCAGCGAGGAAGGCTGCAGTGGCGCGGTGCAGATGCCCTTCGTGGCGGGCTCGGAACCGGAGACCGCGGTGTCCTGTGGCAACCGCCGCGAACCCGAAGAGGAAAAATCTTTCTGGAGGAAATGGTTTGACAAGGATTGAGACACAAGACGTCACCGGCGCGCTGAAAGGCCTGGCCTGCGTGGCCATGGCGCTGTTACTGGCCGCCTGTGCCGGTGGGCGGACAGAACCTGCGCCGATTGACCATCGCGGTGTCGACGCCGAGGTGCGCACGCCGGCGAAGGCCGAAAGCGCCGGCGTCCAGGTTTACCCGCTGAAAAACCCGGCCGTGGCCGAACTGACCAGCCAGGCCAGCCAGGCGGAGCAGGGCGGCAACTATGACCAGGCGGCAATTTTGCTGGAGCGCGCCCTGCGGATCCAGCCGCGCGACCCGGAGTTGCTGCAGCAGATGGCCGAGGTGCAGGTGCAGAAGCAGGACTACGCGCAGGCCCTGAGTTTCGCGACGCGTTCCTTCGACATCGGCCCGCGCGTGGGCGAGATCTGCGCGCGTAACTGGCGCACCATCGGCCTGGCCCGCGAACAGCTGGGTGACAATTCCGGCGCGCGTGAAGCCACCGGTCGCGCCGACCAGTGCATGGTCACCAAGCCCCAGGGGCTCTGACACCCGGTGGGTGACTGCGCCGCATTGCTGGGCGCCGACGGGCCGTTCGCGGAACGGTTGCCGTCCTTCGCGCCACGCGCCGCGCAGGTCGAGCTGGCCAGCGCCATCGAGGACACGCTGGAGGCCGGCGGCATGCTCGTCGCCGAGGCGGGCACCGGCATCGGCAAGACCCTGGCCTACCTGGTGCCGGTCATCGAGAGCGGCAGCCGGGCGATTCTCTCCACCGGCACCAAGACCCTGCAGGACCAGCTGTTCTTCCGTGACCTGCCGCTGGTGGCCGAAGCGCTGGGCAAACGCCCGCAAGCGGCGTTGCTGAAGGGCCGCGCCAACTACCTGTGCCTGCACCGGATGGAACTGACCCGCGAGCGCGGCGAGTACCCCACGCGAGACGCGCCGGCGCAGATGGCCCGCGTGGTCGAGTGGTCGACACGCACCCGGGATGGCGACCTCTCCGTGGCCGATGTCCTGCCCGAGGACAGTGGCCTGTGGCCGCTGGTGACCTCCACCAACGAAAACTGCCTGGGCACCAAGTGCCCGGATTACGACGACTGCCACGTGGCGCGCGCCCGCCGGCGCGCCCAGGAAGCCGATATCGTCGTGGTGAACCATCACCTGCTGTTCGCCGACATGGCGCTGAAGCAGAAAGGTTTCGGCGAGGTGCTGCCAGGCGCCGAACTGTTCGTCATCGACGAGGCGCACCAGGCGCCGGAACTGGCGTCGCGCTTTTTCGGCGTCAGCCTGACGGCCCGCCAGGTGGAAGATCTCTGCAATGACATCCTGGCCGAGGCCGGCGAGGTACCGGGTGCGCTGGGCGCTGTGCGTGCCGAGGTGACGGCCTGCAGGGACGCCCTGAAGGCATTGCGGGCGGCGATCGCGGAGAACCTGCCCGATCGCGGGCCGTGGCAACGGTTGATCGAACATGAATCCGTCCGCGTGGCGATGCAGGACCTGGACCAGGCCGTGGCCGACTTGGCCGCGCCGCTGGACGGGCTGGAGGGCGTGAGCCGCGGGCTGGACGGCTGTGCCGATCGCCGGGCCGAGATGCAGGCAAAGTTTGACCGGCTCGATACCGCGGGACCCGGCGAGGTGCGCTGGTTTGAGCGTCGCGGTCGCGGCTTCGGCCTGAATATCACGCCGCTGGACGTGTCCGACGTGTTCACCGGCTACCGCGATGAACTCGACGCCGCCTGGGTGTTCACCTCCGCCACACTGGCGGTGAACGGTGATTTCCGGCATTTCACCCGCGAAATGGGCCTCGGGGAGGCCGACACCCTGGCCCTGGGGTCACCGTTCGACTACCCGAACAACGCCTTGCTGTGGACGCCGTCGCTGCCGGTCCAGCCCAACCATCCCGGCTATACCGAGGCCGTGCTGGACACCGTGCTGCCGGCGCTGGAGGCCAGCCGGGGCCGTGCGTTCCTGCTGTTCACATCGCACCGCGCCCTGCAGGCCGCGGCGGCGTGGCTGGCGCAGCGCGTCGACTACCCGCTGTTCGTCCAGGGCACGGCGCCGCGCAGCGGCCTGCTCAAATCGTTCCGCGATTCGGGCAACGGCATCCTGCTGGGCACCGCGAGTTTCTGGGAAGGTGTGGATGTGATGGGCGAGGCGCTGTCCCTGGTCGTGATCGACAAGTTGCCGTTCGCCGCGCCGGACGACCCGGTGGTCGAGGCGCAGAGCGCCCGCCTGCGGGACGAGGGCGGCAACCCGTTCATGGATATCGCCGTGCCGCGCGCGGTGATCGCGCTGAAGCAGGGCGCCGGCCGACTGATTCGCGATGTCGCTGACCGCGGCGTGCTGGTGGTCTGCGACCCGCGGCTGCGGACCCGGGGCTATGGCGCCGCTTTTCTGGACAGCCTGCCACCGATGCGGCGGACGGATTCGGTGACTGACGTGACCGACTTTTTTGAATCACCCGCGGCCATGGCCGCGGTGTCCTGAGGAAAGCCCGTGAAACTGCTCGCCGTCGATACCGCGTTTGAAACCTGTTCCGTGGCGTTGTCGCTGGCCGGGGACGTGCACCTGCGCTTCGAACACGCACCACGGGGTCATGCCGCGTTGCTGCTGCCGTGGGTGCAGGAACTGCTGGCCGGGGCCGGTGTGGCATTGGCCGACCTGGACGCGGTCGCGTTCAACCGTGGGCCGGGCAGTTTCACCAGCCTGCGCATCGGCATTGGTGTCGTGCAGGGCCTGGCCTGGGGCGCGGACCTGCCGGTGGCGCCGGTGTCGTCGCTGCAGTGTACGGCACAGGCCGCGCTGGCAGGCGCGCGGGAGCAGGGCGGAACGATTTCTGGCGACTGCGTGGTCGCGATGGACGCGCGCATGGGCGAGGTTTTCGCCGCGCGGTTCGAATGTGTTGAGGGCTGGATGACCCCGGCGGGGGCCGAAAAGGTCTGCGCGCCAGCGGATGCGGCGGCCATGCTGCAGGGCGGTGACGCCGCGGTCGGCAACGGGTTCGACCGCTACCCGGCGTTACAGTCTGCCGCTGAAGGCCGCGCCGCGGCGCCCGGCGCCTGGCCCGACGCCGGCGTCATCGCCGCGCTCGCGGAACGGTGGCTGGCGGAAAACGCGGCGCTGCCGGCCGAACAGGCGCAGCCCGTTTACCTGCGCGACAAGGTGGCGGACAAGCCCGGCGAGGGTTCCCGATCAGGCCAGCGTTGACTGGATCGCCAGGTAACGCGCCGCAATCGTCGACCAGTCGAGTGATTCGGCCCGTTCGCGGCCGCCACGTCTCAGTTGCTCCGCAAGGTCCGCGTTCGTGGACACCTTGATGACCGCGTCGCAAATCGCGTCCCAGTCGTCCCGCACCAGCGCATCACGTCCGTCGACGACCGGAATGCCTTCAATCCCTTTCGACGTGCTGATCACGGGCAGACCGGCGGCGAAACAATCGACGATCTTCATCCGCGTACCGCCACCTTCGCGCAGTGGCACCACGGCCATGTCGGCGGTCTTCAGCCAGGGGGGTACGGTCTCGACGCTGCCGGTGCAATGAATGCGCGGGTGCAGGCCCTGCGGCGGCGAATGACCGATCGCCAGCACGTGGGCCTCGACGCCGCCAGCCGCCAGCCGCGGCAGGATCTCGTCGGCGAACATCTGCAGCGCGTCGCGGTTGGGCGGGTAGGCGAACGTGCCGTGGTAGGCCATCAGCACCGCGTTCGCGGGAACACCGAACTGTTCGCGTGCCGGCGCGGTCTCGGCCGCGTCGAAGGCCGCCAGTGCGATGCCGTGCGGCACGGTGTGCAGCAGGCCGGGGTGAACGCCGTCCTCGGCCAGGCGCTGGCGGTCGTTGTCGGACACGCAGATCACCGCGTCCGAGCGGTTGCACAGGTCGATCTCGATGGCGCGCAGGCGGCCGTACTGGTCGTCGGACAGTTCCGGCACCTGGGCGCGCAGTCGTTCGTACTCGACGTTGTGTTCGACCAGGACCGTGGCCGCGCCCAGTACATCGGCGGCCTGGCGGGCGGGTAATGCGTAGGCCGGGAACTCCGCCTGCAGGACGCCCGCGCCGGTCTTGCCGGCCACGTACAGCAGCCGCCAGAACCAGCCGCGGTCGCTCAGTGGCAGGTACAGGAAGGCGTTGCTCTCCGGAATGTCCCGGGTGTAGTGGTCGAGTTTCACCCAGGGCAGGGGGCGGGCGAACAACTTCAGCCAGGCCGGGTAGGGCACTTCTTCGAACGGGCCTTCGGGCGGCACCCGGTACCAGTGTTTGCGGTTGTCGGTGACCAGCGCCACGTCGCGCCCATGGCCGGCCAGCGCGCGGGCCGTTTCGACGATCTTGACGGCCGCGCCGTGGTCGGTCGGGAACAGGTCGTCGCGGGTGACCATGACGATGGCGTCACCGCGGGGCTTTCGCCCCAGCCACTTCGCCAGCAGCACCCGGCGCGCCAGGCGGTAACGTCGCCCCAGTCGCTCGCGCAGCGGCGGTACGCCGATGACCGGCGGATGCTTGTCGGGCAGGCCGTGGCCATCCAGCCGGGCCGCCCGGGTCGGCGACCCCAGCCATTCGAGCAGCGGCGCCGCTGCGATTCCCGGGTCGAAGCAATCCTGTGCCAGGCGAATGGCGTTCTCGCTGCGCTGGCGCCACTCGTCCGGGTGGGCGACCAGGTGTTCGAGCAGTGGCTCGACTTCCGCGGGAGACGCGATGACCCAGCCGGCCTGGTATTCCGTCACCCCGCGGGCGATGGGCAGGTGGTCACTGCATAACAGCGGCAGTCCGTGCCGCAGGAAGTCGATTGAGCGAAACGACAGGCTATTCTGTCGTTCAACGTTGTTAGCGCCTAATTCGACACCAATATGCGCCTGTTCGGAGAGGATCGACTCGTATTCTGCGTGGCTGACCAGCCCGGTTGGCGCCTCGCCGGCCTCGGTGGCGTGGCCTCGATAGCGACCGCCCAGCCGGCGCAGCTGCACACGGCCATCAAGGTGCGACGCCGTGGCCTCGATGGCGGCCAGGTAGTCACCCGCATCGCGCCAGGGCCAGTCGACGCCACCGGCGACCAGCGTCAGCGGGTGCCGTGCCGGGTGCGGTGGCCGGCCCGGGCGGATTTCGCCGGCCAGGGGCACGACGCGCACCGGTGAGCCATCGCGCAGGTCGAAGCCGGCCTCGAGCAGGGGGTAAGTGAGCAAGCCGGCCTGTTCGGCATTGCCGGTTAGTACCAGGTCGCAGCGCGCCAGGGCCAGGCGCAGGCGCGCCAGTTCGGCGCCGACCCGGCCCGGGGCCTCGAACAGCACTTCCAGGGGCCGTGGCGCGACGAAGTCGAGGACAACAGGCGCCGCCAGTTCATAGGGCAGCAGCCCGAGCAGTTCCCAGTAGCTGACCAGTAGCACATCCGGGGCACTGGCGGTGATGAGCCCGTTCAGCTGGTCACGCGAATGAAATGCGCCGTCGCCGCTGGTGCCCCGCGGCGCCAGCCAGGCGTGCGTAACCTCGTGCCCGCCGCCCTGCATCGCCGTTTCGAGCTGCCGCGTCCGGATGGCGTTGCCGGTGGCCACGTCACCGGTATCCAGCGGCGGCTCCTGGCTGATGATCAGGACACGCATGTTGTCGTGGCTAGCCCTGGCCGCCGATGATCAGGTAGGTGGCCAGGCCGACGAAGCCCAGGATGCCGATCACGTCGGTCACCGTGGTCAGCACCACGCCGCCGGCCAGCGCCGGGTCGATGGACAGGCGCTTGAGCACGATGGGAATGATCACGCCGGCAATCGCGCCGGCGAACAGGTTCAGCAAAATGGCGATGGCCATGACGACCCCGAGTTCGACCTCCCGGTACCACAGCCACGCGACCAGCCCGATGATCACCGAAAACACCAGGCCGTTCAGGATGCCGACGGCGATTTCCTTGCGGAACATGAACGCCATGTTGCTGGTGTTCACCTGGCCGGTGGCCATGCCGCGGATCATCAGGGTCAGCGTCTGGGTGCCGGCGATGCCGCCCATGCTCATGACGATGGGAAACATCACCGCGGTGGCGACGATCTGCTCCAGCGTCGGCTCGAACCAGGACAGCACCAGCGCCGCCAGCAGCGCGGTCACCAGGTTGACGCCCAGCCAGATCCAGCGCCGCCGCGCCGAGTTCACCACCGGCGCAAACATGTCGTCTTCCTCGTCCAGGCCGGCCATGGTCAGCACCGAGTGCTCGGCCTCTTCGCGGATCACGTCGACCACGTCATCGATGGTGATGCGCCCGACCAGCAGGCCGCCGGCGTCGATGACCGGCGCCGAGACCAGGTCATGGTGCTCGAACTCGGTGGCCACCTGGGCCGCGGGCATGTCGACGGGCAGCACGGCGGGCGAGGGCTGCATCAGCTCGGAGACGAGCCGGTCGGGGTCCTCGGTCAGCAGGTCGGACAGGCGGATGTCGCCCATGTAGCGGCCATCGCGGCTGACCACGAACAGCACGTCCAGCAGGTCGGGCAGCTCGCCGCGGGCGCGCAGGTAACGCAGCACCACTTCCAGGCTGACGTCGCGACGCACCGTCAGCACGTTCGGGTCCATCAGGCCGCCGGCGGAATCCTCGGGGTAGGCGAGCACCTGGTGCAGGCGTTCGCGGTCCTGGCGTGTCATCGACGACAGGACCTCGCGGATCACGGTGTCCGGCAGGTCGTCCAGAATGTCGGCGAGGTCGTCGATGTCGAGGTCGCCGACCGCCGCGGCCAGCTCCTCGTCGTCGGTGCCGCTGATCAGTCCCTGGCGGACCTCGTCGTTGACCTCGACCAGGACTTCGCCGTCGAGCTCGGTGTCGACCAGTTCCCAGACCGCCAGTCGCTTGGCGGGCGGCAGGGATTCAAGCAGGTCGCCGATCTCGGCGGCGGAGAGGTTGTTGACCAGCTGGCGGACCTGGGCGCGGGTACCGCTGCCGAGCGCTTCGGACAACGACTCGTGATGACGGGCGATTTTTTCTTCCAGCACCTTGTCGCCCATGGGAGCCTCCCCGCGTAACCGGCCCACCGGTCGGCGGGCGCCCTCAGGGACCTATTATCGGGTAAGCCGCGAAGCCTTCCAAGCGCGGTCGATGCGGTGTGCCATGACGGCGCCGGTTTTAACCGTGAAACTGGGCGTCATCGAGGTACTGCACCAGCGTGGGAAAGCGATCCTGGCCGTCACCTTCGCGCCAGCGATGCATGGCGTCACGGACACGGCCGATATCGGTCTCGTTGATGACCTTTTTCACTTCCAGCAGCGCTCGGGGCTGGACGCTGAATTCCGTCAGCCCCATGGCCAGCAACAGCCGTGTATAGCGCCGGTCACCCGCGATCTCGCCGCACACCGCCAGTGGCAGCTGCAGGCGCGCCGCGGTGTCAAACACGTGGCTGAGCAGGTGCACGACGCCGGGATGCTGCGGGTCGTACAGGTGAGCGACGTGCTCGTCGACGCGGTCGGCGGCCACCAGGTACTGGATCAGGTCGTTGGTGCCGATGGAAACGAAGTCGAGGTCATTGGCGAAGGCTTCCAGGCTGAGCGCCGCGGCCGGCACCTCGATCATGCCGCCCATGGGCATGGCCGGGTCGTAGGCAATGCCGGCCTGGTCAAGCTCGGCGCGGGTTTCGGCCAGCAGTGAACGTACCGCGCGGGCCTCGCGCGCCGTGGTCAGCATCGGGATCAGCATCCGCACCGGCCCCAGCGCGCTGGCGCGGAGAATGGCGCGCAGCTGGATCTTGAACAGCTCGACCTCGCGCAGGCACAGGCGCACGGCGCGCAGGCCCAGCGCCGGGTTGGGGTTGCTGCGCAGGCTCTGGAAATCCAGCAGGTCGGCGGTCTTGTCGGCGCCGATGTCCAACGTGCGGATGGTCAGCGGGGCGCCGCCCAGGGCCTTGAGCGCCTCGCGGTACTGCGCCAGCTGCGCTTCCTCGTCCGGGGGTTCGCCGGACATGAACAGGAATTCGCTGCGATACAGGCCGACACCACCGGCGCCGTCGGCCATGGCCTGGCGCATGTCGTCCGGGCGCTCGGCATTGGCCATCAGGCGAATCTCGCAGGCGTCCAGGCTGGCGGCCGGGCGCTCGCGCAGGCTGTCCAGGGCCTGGCGGAAACGCACCGATTCCGACTGTTTCTGCAGGTAGTGCCGCAGGATGGATTCCTCGGGGTCGGCGAACACCACGCCGTAATGCCCGTCCATGATCAGCTGTTCACCCTCGGTGATCAGCGACTGCGCCCGGCGCACGCCCATGACCGTCGGGATGCCCATGCCCCGGGCCAGGATGGCGGTGTGTGAATACGGGCTGCCGTGCTCAGTGATGACACCGGCGACGCCGCGTTCATGCAGGATGGCCATCTCGCCCGGGGTCAGTTCGGTGGCGACCACGAGGGTGTGCCCAAGTCGGTCGGGCACATCGCTCAGGGGTTCCTCGCCGCCCTCGTCGGTGAGCGTGTTCTGCACCAGCCGCACCACCTGGGCAGCGTCGTCGGCGCGGCTGCGGATGTAGTCATCGTCGATGGCGCGGAACTCGGTCAGCAGGGCTTCCAGCTGCAGCTGCATGGCCCACTCCGCGTTGCACAGGTCTTTCTCGATATGCGCGATGGCGCCGTCGAGCAGGCTGGAGTCCTCCAGCATCATGACGTGGGTGCGGATGATTTCACTGGCGGATGCGCCGGCGGCGGCCTGCAGGCGCTCGGCCAGTGCGGAGAGATTCTCACGAGCGTCGGCCACGGCCCGGCGCAGGCGTTCGATCTCGGCCGCGACCCGTTTGCGGCCGATCTTGAATTCACCAATCTCGATTTCATTGCGCTGCAGCACGTGGGCGCGACCGACGGCGATGCCGTCTTCAACGCGGTGACCGGACAGCGCCAGCGTCATCCCGGGTCCTTCGCGGCGGGCTCGGCGTTCTCGCCGAAACCGTCCTCGACCAGGCCGGCGAGCGAGGCCAGCGCGGCGTCGGCGTCGCCGCCGCCTGTTTCGATGGACAGCGTCGCGCCATGGGCGGCGGCCAGCATCAGCACGCCCATGATCGATTTCCCGTTAACGGTGCGGCCGGCGTGGCTGAGTTCCACGCTGGCCTCGAACCGGTTGGCGCATTCGACCAGGCGCGCGGCGGCCCGGGCGTGCAGGCCCAGTTCATTGCAGATGACCACGTCGCGGGTCGGCATCAGGGCATCACCTCGATGGCGCGGCGGCCCCCTTCGGCGGCGATGGCGGCGAGATCGGGCAGGGGACGCAGGCGGTAGTTCCAGGCCCGGATCAGCATCGGCAGGTTGAGGCCGGTGACGACCGCGCTGCGGCGGCCTTCCGAGGCTTCCAGCGCCAGGTTGGAGGGCGTGGCGCCGGGCAGGTCGGTCAGCACCAGGACGCCGGCGCCGGCGTCGGCCTCGTCCAGGGTGGCCCGTAGCGTGGCGGCGGTCAGCGCCTCGTCATAGCCGACCTCGACGACGATGGCGCCGGCCAGGTCGGTGGCGAGAATGTTGCGCGCCTGGTCCAGCAGTGCGCTGCCGATGCCGTCATGGGTGACCAGCGCCAGCGTGACGGCGTTCACGAGGACAGCTCCCGGTGATGAAGCACGACCTCGGGAAAATCACGGGACAGTTCCCGTTTCACGCGTTCGGCCAGGTAAACCGAGCGGTGCCGGCCACCGGTGCAGCCGATCCCGATGGTCACGAAGGCACGATGAACCCTTTCGAATTCGGGCAACCAGCGTTGCAGGTAGGCGAGAATATCGTCGCCCATCTGCGTGACCAGCGGTTCCTGTTCCAGCCAGGCGGCCACGCCGTCGTCGCGGCCGGTTTTCGGTCGCAGTGATTTGTCCCAGTGCGGGTTGGGCAGGCAGCGCGCATCGAACAGGAAATCGACGTCGGTCGGCGCGCCGTGGCTGAAGCCGAATGACTGCAGCACCACCGTCATCTCGCGACTGTCCTGCGCCACGCGTTTCCACATTTCGTGGGTCAGCTGGTGAATGTTGATCCGCGTGGTGTCGATGACATGGTCGGCGGCGTCGGCCACCGGGCGCATCAGTTCGCGTTCGTGGGCGATGGCGGTTTTCAGGCCGCCCTGGTCCTGCGCCAGCGGATGCCGGCGACGGGTCTTGGAAAAGCGTTTGACCAGCGTATCGTCGTCCGCGGCCAGGAACAGCAGCTGTGCGTTCAGGCCGGATTCACGCAGGGTATCCAGCCAGCCCGGCACGTCGTCGAGTTTCAGGCCCGGCGCACGCGCGTCGATGCCCAGCGCCACCTTGCGGTAGAGCTCGCGGTCATCGCGGACCTGGTTTGCGAACTCGCCCATCAGCCGCGCCGGCAGGTTGTCGATGCAATGGAAACCCATGTCCTCCAGCGCCTTCAGCGCGGTGGACTTGCCGGCGCCGGACAGGCCGCTGACGATGACGATATGGGGGTCGACGGCGGCGTTCACGCCTATTCCTCCCACGGTGACAGCTGGCCGCGAAGGATTCGCGAATGGCGCTCGATGAACGCCGAGGTGGCGTCGTAGCCCTTCATGCGCAGCATGAAATCACGCACGGCGGCCTCGGCGATGACCGCCATGTTACGGCCGGCCAGCACGGGCAGGGTGATCTGCGGGATATCCAGGTCGAGCACGCGCCGGGTGGTGGCGTCGCCGCGCAGGCGGTCCACTTCCGGTGGCCGGTTGGCGTCCTCGGGAATCTTCAGGTGGATGATCAGGCGCAGGAACTTGTTCAGCTTGATGGTGGCGTCGCCGAACATCTCGCGCACGTTGAGCACGCCCAGGCCGCGCACTTCCAGGCAGTCCTGGATGACCTCGGGGCAGGACCCGTCGATGATTTCCGGCGAGATCTGCGTGAACTCCGGCGCATCGTCGGCGATCAGGCGGTGGCCGCGGTTCAACAGTTCCAGCGCCAGTTCGCTCTTGCCGCTGCCGGCGTCGCCGGAGATCAGCACGCCGATGGTGAACACCTCCATGAACACGCCGTGCATCGTGCAGCGGCGGGCCAGTACACGGGAAATGTGATACTGCAGGAAATTGACCAGCTCGTAGCTGGATTTGCCGGAGGCCAGCAACGGCTTGCCGGCGCAATCGGCGGCGTTCACCAGGTCTTCCGGGATCTCGTGACCACCGCCGACGACGACCGCCAGCAGGTCATCGGCGAAAATGGCGGCGATCGTGTCGTCGCGCGTCGCGGCCGGCAGCGCGCCCAGGTATTCCAGTTCCTCGACCCCCAGCACCTGGACGCGGTTGGGATGGATGAGGTTCAGGTAGCCGGCCAGCGCCGGCCGCGCCGACATGTCGCGGTCGGACAGCAGTGCGTGGTCGCCTTCGCGCGGGCCCGCCACCCAGTGCAGGTCCAGCCGTTTCCTCAGCTTGTCGAACAGGTCCAGCGCTGTGAGCGTGCGGGTCACTGGGCTAACCGGCCCTCGTCAATGTCGGGTTCGGGACAGCAGTTGTGCCAGTTCGGTGGCGTCCTCGGTCTGGCGGAGCCGTTCCAGCAGGTCGGGATCGCTGAACTTCTCGGCGATCTCGGACAGCAGTTTCAGGTGGTCGCTGGTGCAGTGTTCGGGCACGGCCAGGGCGAACAGCAGGTCCACCGGCTTGCCGTCGACAGCGTCGAAGGCCAGCGGCCGTTCCAGGCGGATAAACACCGCCTGCACGCGGGAAGACCCCGTCACCCGACCGTGGGGAATGGCCACGCCATTGCCCAGGCCGGTACTGCCCAGCCGCTCCCGGGCGCAGAGGCTTTCGAAGATCTCCCGCGAACTCGGGCCTTCCTCCTCCTTCGCCAGGGCCTTGCTGATGACTTCGAGCAGGCGCTTCTTGCTACTGGTTCGGACGGCGGGTAGCACGCTGTCCGGGCTGATCAGGTCGTCGACGAGCATGGGGTACGGGTCTCTGCAGCCGTTCGGGCTGGGTTGTTGTCCGGTGGTCAGGCGTTCGGAGAAGCCGTGAGGTCCGGCTTCTCGTGGTGGTGATCGCGCAGCCGGTCTTTCAGGCGGCGCACCTGGCGGTCGATCTTGTCGGCCAGGCCGTCGATGGCGGCGTACATGTCATCGGCCTTGTCATTGGCGAACAGCGTACGGCCGCCCGCGTTGACGGTGGCTTCCGCCATCTGGTCATGTTTTTCAACATTAAGGATCACGTCAACGGATACGACGCGGTCGAAATGGCGCGTCAGGCGCTGCATTTTTTCCGTGACGTAGGCGCGCAGGGCGGGGGTAACTTCGACGTGATGTCCGGTAATCGTCAATTGCATTTTCCTTCTCCTGGTTTCGAGATGGAAAGGGACCGGCCGGGTCGGGCCGGCGTCAGGGTAATCGTTGGGGTTCGAGCCGCCCGTTGAATCCGGATGTGCCCCTCGGGGGGCGGCTTCGCAATGAAAACGTCATGAACTGATTCTATACCCGGCGTCGCGGCTTTCCTAGTCCGTCCCGCGCGCGGACAGCCGGCGGTAGGCGCGGCGGCGTTCGCTGCTGGACCCGATTCCCAGTGATTCCCGGTACTTGGCGACGGTTCGTCGCGCGGCCTTGATGCCGGTTTCGCGCAGCAGGCGTGACAGTTCCTGGTCACTGAGCGGCCGTGAAGGTGGTTCATTTTCGACCAGGGTCTGGATATGGGCCTTCACGGCGGTGGCGCTGATTTCCCCGCCATCCATGGTGCGCACGTGGCTGGAGAAGAAATATTTCAGTTCGAACAGGCCGCGCGGCGTCAGGATGTACTTGCGCGTCGTGGCCCGCGATACGGTGGACTCGTGTACGCCCACCTGCTCGGCAATTTCCTTCAGGATCAGGGGCTGCATGGCGATCTCGCCGTCATCCATGAAGCCCTTCTGGTGTTCGACGATGGCCTGGGACACGTTCATCAGCGTGCGGTTGCGCAGTTCCAGGCTGGACAGCAGCCAGCGGGCTTCCTGCAGGCGCCCCTGCAGGTACTTGCGGTCTTCGCCGCCGGACTGGCGCAGCAGCTGCACGTAGTACTTGTTCAGTTTCAGGCGCGGGTCGTTATCGGGGCTCAGGTAGGTCACCCAGCGACCGTCCACCTGGCGCACGTAGACGTCCGGTACCAGGTATTCCTGCTGGCGGTTGTCGTAGCGCGCGCCGGGACGCGGCTCCAGCGAGCGGATCAGGTCCAGCGCCTGCTCCAGCGCCTCGTCATCGGCACCGGTTTCGCGCTTCAGGCGGTCAAGTTCGGCGTCAGCCACCAGGTCGATGAAGTCACGGGCGACGCGCTGGGCCAGGTCGCGGCCCGCCGTGGAGGCGGGCAGCACCGACAGCTGCACGCGGATGCACTCGGCCGGCCCACGCGTCGCCACGCCCACCGGTTCCATGCGCTGCACGCGACGCAGGACCGATTTCACCTCGGCTTCGTCGGTTTCCAGCTCCGGCAGCAGCGAGGCGCGGATGTCGTCGATGTCATCCAGCAGGTAGCCGTCCTCGTCCAGCGCGAAGACGATGGCGGTGGCGATGGCGGCGTCGCGGTCGCTGAAGTGGCCGAGCTCCACCTGGAACATCAGGTGGTCGCGCAGCGAGTCGCCGGACTCGTCGGCAATCTGGTTCTCGCGCTCTACACTGAAGCCGGCGTCGGCCCACTGCTCGCTCATGCCGGTGTCTTCGCCCCAGCCGTCGTCGAACTCGTCGTAGCGGTCCTCGGCGCCGGCGTTGTCCTCGCTGCTACCCGCCGACTCCCAGTCGTCGCTGCTGTCGGTCTCGGCCGGCGCTTCGCCGCCCATGTCTTCAAACTCCAGCAGCGGGTTGGCCTCGACGGTGGCCTGCAGGTGTTCGCGCAACTCGATGCGCGTGAGCTGCAGCAACCGGATCGCCTGTTGCAGCTGCGGCGCCAGCGCCAGTTTCTGGCTCAGCCTGAGTTGGAGGGAATGGTCGATCATGATGTGTACGGGTTCCGCCGGTTCACAGCCGGAAGGCCTGTCCCAGGTAGACGTTGCGGACGTCCTCGTTGCCGAGGATGACGTCGGGCGTGCCCTCGGCCAGGATGCGGCCCTCGTTCAGGATGTAGGCATGGTCGCAGATGCCCAGGGTCTCGCGGACATTGTGGTCGGTGATCAGCACGCCGATACCACGGTCGGTGAGGTGCTCGACGATGTTCTGGATCTCGCCCACGGAAATCGGGTCGACGCCGGCGAAGGGTTCGTCCAGCAGGATGAAGCGCGGCCGTGTCGCCAGTGCGCGGGCGATTTCCACCCGCCGCCGCTCGCCGCCGGACAGGCTGATGCCCGCCTGGTCGGAAAGGTGCGCCACGCCCAGTTCTTCCAGCAATGACTGTAACTGGTCCTCGCGCGCTTCCTTGTCCAGGTCGGGGCGCATTTCCAGTATGGACAGCACGTTGTCACGCACCGAAAGCTTCCGGAAGATCGATGCTTCCTGCGGCAGGTAGCCGACACCCAGGTGCGCGCGGACGTTGACCGGTTCGTGGGTGATATCGATGTCATCGACGCGGATGCTGCCGTGACTGGCCGGGATCAGGCCCACGATCATGTAGAAGCACGTGGTTTTGCCGGCGCCGTTCGGGCCCAGCAGCCCGACCACCTTGCCTGGCTCGACCCGCATGCTGACGCCTCGGACCACTTCGCGCTTGCGATAGGACTTGTGCAGGCTCTCGGTGACCAGCACGTCAGTTCTCGCCCCCGTCTCCGTCCTCTTCGGGGTCCGCCTCGTTGACCACTTCCGGATCCATGCGGATGCGGATGCGGCCATCGCCGACATCGCCGCCCGCGCCCTGGAAATGCTGCTTGTTCAGGTCATAGGTGAGGGCGTCGCCCGTGATGTGGTACTGCGGGTGGGTCACGTCGGCTTCGCCGGCCAGGTTCACCATCCCGTCGCCCACCTGGTAGGTGATGGTGCGTGCCTCGGCCCGCACCAGGCCCTGTTCCTCGATTTCCTGCTCCAGCGTGGCGGGCGCACCCTGCAGGGTCACCAGCCGCACCTTGCCATCGAGTTTCTCGACCGAGGCGCGGTCGGCGGTAATGTGCAGCGTTCCCTGGTTGACCTCGACGTTGCCGCTGAGCACGGTGACGCCGTCACCGAACGTGCCATCGCCGGAGTCCGCCTTCACGTCCAGTGGCTGCTGCCGGTCCGTCTGTAGCGCGACTGCGCTCATGGCGCCGAGCAGCAATGCACCGCCCACTGTGCCGCGCAGCAGCGCGGTGGTCGCCCATCGATCAGTTCGCCTGGATTTCATACGTTCCCGCAATTTCACTCTCGAGATGGTAATGGTTGGTCAGCATATCCACGCGGAAACCCCGCGCCGTCATGTTGCCGGCCGGGTCCGCCACGTCCACGACCTGCTCGGACCAGGCCAGGCGCGGGGTGACTTCCA
Source organism: uncultured Oceanospirillales bacterium (assembly GCA_913055655.1). Taxonomy (GTDB): domain Bacteria; phylum Pseudomonadota; class Gammaproteobacteria; order Xanthomonadales; family SZUA-36; genus Marinihelvus. The sequence goes on from CAJXKA010000001.1 coordinate 240,106, forward strand.
GCGTGACTTCACTGGATTCGATTTCCAGGTGGTCGGAAGGTTCGCCGGATTCGCGCACCATGCGCACGTCGCCGGTGAAATGAATCACTTCGCGGTCGCTGGACACCGTGGCCTGCGTGGCGACGATATTCCAGCGAAAACCGTCGTGATGCAACTCTGCGCGGGGTTCATCGACGGTGCCGATGCCGGTGGCGGCATCGTTGGCCAGCCGCGGTGCCCACAACGTAATGGCGGGCAGGCCGCGCTCGTCGAAGGCCAGCATCTCGAAATTGTCGAGTGCGTAATCCATGCGCGGGTCCAGGCCCTGGATGGGGTCGCTGCCGTCGCCATCGTCCTGGCGGCTGGCCCAGAAGCTGACCAGGCAGAGGCTGCCCAGCAGGATGATGCCGCGTCGTGTGCGGTGCGACATCATGTGGCCAGGTACCCCGCGATGATGTCGTCGAGCTTGCCGCGGGCGGCCAGCAACAGGTTGCAGAGATCGCGCACCGCGCCTTCGCCGCCGGCGCGCGGCGTCACCCAGTGGACCCGCTCACGCACCGCGGCATCGCCATTGGGGACGCTCACGGCCAGGCCCGCGCGGGCCAGGATCGGCAGGTCGATCCAGTCGTCGCCGACGTAGGCCGTGTGGGCCTCGTCGACGCCGGTGTTCGCCAGCAGGTCGCGCCAGGCGGACAGCTTGTCGTCGCTGCCCTGGTAGACGTGCTCGATACCCAGTGCCGCCGCGCGGTTGGCGACGATATTGGATGAGCGGCCCGTGATCAGCGCCAGTTCGACGCCGGCCCGCTGCACGGCCTTCAGGCCAAGGCCGTCGCCGGTGTGGAAAGCCTTCATCTCGTTGCCCGCGTTGTCGAAGTAAAGGCGGTTGTCGGTGAGCACGCCGTCCACGTCCAGCGCCAGCAGGCGCACTTGCGCGGCGCGTTCCAGCAGTGCGGGGTCGAATGGCGCCATCGTCAGACCACCCCGGCCTGCAGCAGGTCGTGGAAATTCAGCACGCCGGCGAGCCGGTCGTCGGCGTCGATCACGAGCAGGCCCTGGATCTTGTGGTCCTGCATGATCTGCACGGCTTCCACGGCCAGTGCTTCGGGGTCGATGGATACGCCGTCGCGCGTCATGACCTGGTCGATGGGCGTCTCGCGGGGGTCGATGCCCTGTTCGAGCGCGCGGCGCAGGTCGCCGTCGGTGAAAACGCCCTGGACGCGATTGTCATCGTCGATGATGGCGGTCATGCCAAGGCGCTTGCCGGTCATCTGCACGATGGCCTCGGTGACCGTGGCCCCGGGGCGGGTCACCGGCATGGCGTCGCCGGTATGCATCAGGTCGCTGATTCGGATGATCAGCCGGCGACCCAGCTGTCCGGCCGGGTGCGAGCGGGCAAAATCCTCGCGCGTGAAGCCGCGCGACTCCAGCAGCGAGACCGCCAGCGCGTCGCCCATGACCAGCGCCGCGGTGGTGCTGGACGTGGGCGCCAGCCCCAGCGGGCAGGCTTCTTCGGATACCGACACGTCCAGGTGGATATCGGCGTGCCGGCCCAGGAAGGACTCGGGGTTGCCGGTCAGCGCGATGATGTCCACGCCCAGGCGCCGCAGCACGGGCAGCAGTTGCTTGACCTCGTCGGTCTCGCCGGAATTGCTCAGGATCAGCAGCACGTCGTCGCCGGTGATCATGCCGAGGTCGCCGTGGCTGGCCTCGGCGGCGTGTACGAAAAAGGACGGGGTACCGGTGCTCGCCAGCGTGGCGGCAACCTTGCTGCCAATGTGGCCGGACTTGCCGACACCCAGCACGACCACGCGACCGCGGCAGGCGAGGATGGTTTCGCAGGCGCGCGCAAACTCGTCGTTAATGCGGTCGGCGAGCGCGGTGACCGCGCGGGCCTCGGTCTCGATGACGGCCTGGGCCAGGCGCTTGATGGCGTCGGTATTCATTCGCCGTATTGTACTCCCGGCCGGCGCCGTCATCAGGCCGGCGTGGGGTCGCCCATCGCGCCGATGATGACCATGGCCTGGTAGCCGACGAAGATGGCCAGCAGCACCACGCCAGCGCCGCGCCCGATCCGGCCCGGGCCACGGAAATCAGACGCCATCAGGAACATCAGGCCGGTGAGCAGCAGCATGACCGGGAAATCACGGGTGATGAAGATCGGCTCGATCGAGATGGGTCGGATCGTGGCCGCGATGCCAAGCACGCCCAGCAGGTTGAACATATTCGAGCCGATGATGTTGCCCACGGCCAGGTCATCCTCGCGCCGCACGGCGCTGGTGAGCGCGGTCGCGAGTTCGGGGAGGCTGGTGCCGAAGGCCACCACGGTCAGGCCGATGACGATGTCGGAAACGCCCCAGATACGGGCGATGCCGATGGCGCCCTCGACCAGGAAGTGCGAGGCCGCGGGCAGGGCCACCAGGCTGATCAGCAGCCAGAATACGGCCACGCGGGTCGGGATATCGGTGGGGATTTCCTTTTCCAGTTCCTGGGCGTAGGGGTCGGTCGCCGGCCGTCGCATGCCCAGGTGGATCAGCCAGCCGACCATGGCAAACAGGCCACCCAGCAGCATCAGGCCCTCCATGCGCGTGTAATCCAGGTTCAGCGCCATGTACAGGCAGACCAGCATGATCAGCAGCAGCAGCGGGTACTCGCGCTTCAGCGTGCTGGATTCAAGCTTCAGCGGGTAGACGATGGCCGTCAGGCCCAGGATCAGGCCCATGTTGGCAATATTCGAGCCGATGGCGTTACCCACCGCGAGCCCCGCGTTGTTACGCATCGAGGCGACGCCGGAGACCACCAGTTCCGGCGCCGAGGTGCCGAAGCCGACAATCACCAGGCCGATGATCAGCGGCGAAACACCCAGGTTGCGGGCGGTGGCGGAGGCGCCGGCCACCAGTCGGTCGGCCGCCCAGACCAGCAACAGGAAACCGCCGATCAGCTGGATGATGAAAATCAGCATCGTTCGGTCAGGGTGCGTTCACGCCGCACGGCGCGGGTGTGTCGGGCAGGGCGGGATTCCATTAAGATGGCGGGCTCCATTTTGAGCGCTAGTCTATGGACGCCAGGACGATTGAGCAAATGATACGTGCCGGGATGCCGGAAGCCGACATCCAGGTCAACGGCGACGACGGGACGCATTTTGACGCCGTGGTCACCAGCCCCGCTTTCGAGGGCAAACCGACCATCGCGCGGCACCGCATGGTGTACGCCACGCTGGGCGAGAAAATGGGTCGGGAAATCCATGCGCTGGGCCTGCGGTGCCTGGCGCCGGGGGAAGACGGCGCCGCCTGAGCGGACGTGAGCCGGCCGTGCCGGATTGTTGCCGGGCGTGGTCAGCAGCCCGCTCCACGGTTTACCGCTTTCCCGTCCAGGGTCAGCGTGGTGATGCGGGTTTCCATGTGGTCGCCGTCGCGTTTGCCATGGGCAACTTTCACCGGCGCGAAGGCATGGTCGACGGCGTACCAGGTCTGCGTATAGCGCGTGCTTTCCGGGTCGCGAATGCGGTCGACGCGGATGGTGTCCAGGCAGCCCAGCGCGGTGTCGAGCTTTTCGGCCGGCAGGGCTTCAAACTTCTGGGTCTCGATCTCATCTTCGTCCACCAGGTCGATTGACCATTCCCGTTCACCGGCCAGCAGGCCCAGGCGGATCCGCAGGCCGACTGAGCCCGGGTCGAGTGTGCCCGGGGTAATGGGCAGGCGGTCTTCGCCATCCTTGTGCGTGGAATGAACCACGCCTTCTTCCCAGTCGAACTGTGCCCGTGTTTCAACCGTTTTTACCGCCACTTTCACGACCTGTTCAAACTGCAGCGGGACCAGTGCGCCCTGCTGCCACCGGCCGCGGCTCTCCGTACGCTCCTCCAGCCCCAGGAACCTGGCCAGTCCGCGCGTGCCGTGGCTGTCGGAACGGACGGTCCACCGGCCGTCCGCGCTTTCGTAGCGGGCCGTGGACTCGCCGGCGACCTTGTCGTTGCGCAGGAACTCGAATGTCGCCTCGAACGATGGCGGCGGCTCGCTGGCGACCGCGACGGCGGGTAGCGCCAGGGACGCCAGCGCTGAAATCCAGGCGATGTGGAGGGACAGTCTCAAGCTCGCCAACCCTCCGGTGTCCATTGCAGTGGCGCTTCCAGGCGCTGGCCGTCCAGGGCAACGCCGGCGCCGGCCATGGTGACACGGCGCTGCACGAACAGGGCCATGACTTCTTCCAGCAGGCGGTGTTCCAGCGGGCGTAGCCGCGCCACCAGCGAAGTCGCGTCGTCGTCCGGCTCAATCGGCAGGCGCGTCTGCGCGATCACCGGGCCGTCATCGAGCTCGGCGGTCACGAAATGCACGCTGGCGCCGTATTCGGCATCGCCCGCTTCCAGCGCGCGCCGATAGGTGTCCAGCCCCTTGTATTTCGGCAGCAGGGAAGGGTGCTGGTTGATCATCCGGCCCTCGAACCGGTTCACGAGTTCGGCGCCCATGATGCGCATGTACCCGGACAGCAGCACCAGGTCGGGCGCATCGCCGGCCAGCGTATCGCCCACGACCTGGTCCTGGTCGTCACCCGCGGTAGCCTTGTTGATGACCGACCACGGGATGCCGGTGCCCCGGGCATGTTCCAGCCCCGGCGCGTCCGACTTGTTGGAGATGACCCGGACGAAGTCCAGGTCCAGGCGCCCGGCGTCGCGGGCGTCGATCAGTGACCGCAGGTTGGAGCCGGTGCCGGAAATCAGCACCGCGACGCGCAGGGGCTGGCTCACGGGTAGCGCACCCGCGCTTCGCCTTCGCCCACCGCGATCACCTTGCCGATGTCGTGGACGGTTTCGCCCAGCTCGCCCAGCGTGGCCGCCACCGCGCCGGCCTCGTTTTCAGCGACCAGCAACACCATGCCAATGCCGCAGTTGAAGGTGCGCAGCATCTCGGCCGGTTCGATGTCGCCTTCGCGCTGCAGCCATTCGAACACCGGCAGTTGCGGCCAGGCGCCGGTATCCACCTCGATGCCCAGGTCGTCACCCAGGACGCGGACGATATTTTCGGTGATGCCGCCGCCGGTAATGTGGGCGAGCCCGTCGATGCGATGGCGTTCCAGCAATGCGAGCACGGTTTCGACGTAAATGCGGGTCGGCGCCAGCAGGGCCTCGCCCAGCGTGGTCTCGCCCAGCGGGGCGGACGGGTCGGCGCCGGAGCGCTCCAGCACCTTGCGGATCAGCGAGTACCCGTTCGAGTGCGGCCCGGAACTGGGCAGGGCCAGCAGCCGGTGACCGGCGGCCACGTGTCGGCCGTCGATGATGCGGTCGCGCTCCACCACGCCGACCGCGAAACCGGCCAGGTCGTAGTCGCCGTCACCGTACATGCCCGGCATTTCGGCGGTCTCGCCGCCCAGCAGCGCACAGCCGGCCTGGCGGCAGCCCTCGGCGATGCCCTCGATCACGTCCTGCGCGCGGTCCAGTTCCAGCCGGCCGGTGGCGAAATAGTCGAGGAAAAACAGCGGTTCCGCGCCGCAGGCCAGGATATCGTTCACGCACATCGCCACCAGGTCGATGCCGATGGTGTCATGGCGATCCAGCAAACGCGCCAGCATCAGCTTGGTGCCGACGCCGTCGGTACCGGAGACCAGCACCGGGTCGCGGTACTTGTCGCGGTCGACGCTGAACAGGCCGCCGAAACCGCCGATGCCGGTCTCCACGCCGGGGCGGAAGGTGGTTTTCACCGCCGGCTTGATGCGTTCGACCAGTGCGTTTCCGGCGTCGATGTCGACGCCGGCGTCGCGATAACTCAGCGGTTTCCTGGATTGGGGTGAGTCGCCCATGGGCCGGCTCCGTGCGGTTCGTGGAAGAGGCCGCATATGGTATCGTATTTGCCGATTCCGGAAGACCGCCATCCCACCCCCGGGGCACTGAATTCATGACCATCCAGAAGTTGTCCACCCTGGCTTTCGCCCTCGTCTTCAGCGTTTCGGCGATGGCCGTGGACCTGTATTCCGGCGTTGCCGAGGTTCCCGGCCAGGGCGACGCCGAGCGTCGCGCCGCCACGCCCGATGCCCTGGTCAATGTCCTGCAGAAGCAGAGCGGCCAGTGGGATATCCCCCTGGACCCCGCCCTGGAGGCGGCACTGGCCGACCCCGACAACATGCTGGTGGCCTACCAGTACCGTGAAGACCGCATCCCCCGCCCCGGCGACGTGACCGAGGAAAAACTGATGCTGGTGGCCAGTTTCGTCCCGGCCGCCGTGGACCGGCTGGTGCGCGAAATGCAACTGCCCAGGTGGCGGCCGCAACGCGCTCCCGTGGTGGTCTGGGTGGTGGTGGATGACGGCGGCCGACGACAGCTGATGCCGGTGGAGTACAGCGATGCCTGGTCGTCCATGAAGCGAATCGCGGACCTTCGCGGCCTGCCGCTGGCGTGGCCCGAACTGGACCAGGAACTGGCGCAGTCACTGGACCTGCAGCTGCTCTGGGGCGGCTACACCGACCAGCTGGTCGCCGCCAACGCCGCGACCGACGGCATCGTCATCGTCGCGGCGCGCCGTGAAGGGCGCGAGTGGAACGTGCGCTGGAACTGGGAAGACGGTGAGACCAGTGCTGGCTGGCGTACGGGTTCGACTGACCTCTCGCAGGCATTGGTTGAGGGTACGCACCAGCTGGTCGATCACGTCGCCCGCGCCAATTCCATCGGCCCGGCCGGCCTGGTGGCGACGCAGACACAACTCCGGGTGACCGGCCTGGAAAGTGCCGACGAGTACGCGAGTGTGCTCGGCTACCTGGAGAACCTGGGACTGGTGGATGATCTCCGCGTGCGTGGTGCCGGTCGCGATGGCGTGGATTTCGAGCTCGCGCTGAACGCCGACTCGACTTACCTGGAGCAGGCCTTCAAGAACGATTCGGTACTTGAGCCCGGGCCGCGCGAAGGCGAGTACCGATTGCGCCGTCCGGAACGTGCGCGAGGCCCCGAAGACCCTGCACAGCCGGTTGAAACTGAAGCCGGGGACGTCGATTCATGACGGATTCGCGCGGCTGGTTCTGGCTGGCGCTGCTGGTCCTTGGTGGCTGGCTGCTCTGGCGCCTGGCGCCGGTCATTACGCCGTTCGCGGTGGCCGCCGGCATCGCCTACCTCTCCGATCCCCTGGTCGACCGGCTCGAGCGGGTCAGCATCCGCGGCTGGACCTGGGGGCGCACGCTGGCCGTCATCATCGTGTTCGTGGGACTGGCGGCGCTGTTCACGGTGGCGCTGCTGGTGATCATTCCCGCCCTGGTGCGCCAGGCGCGCGAGCTGGTGGAGCAGATGCCGGAGTACCTGGACTGGTTCACGCATACCGCCGTGCCCTGGGTCACCGCCCAGCTGGGGATTGAAGACGCGCTGCCGGATACCGGCGACATGGCGCAGTTGCTGAAGGACTACTGGAAGGAGATCAGCGGCGCCGCCGTCGGCGTGATGGGCACGCTGGGCAAGGGCGGGCAGGCCGTGCTGGGCCTGGTCACGAACCTGGTGCTGATTCCCGTCGTCGCGTTTTACCTGATGCGCGACTGGGACCGGCTGATCGCCGGTATCCAGAAACTGCTGCCGCGCAGCAGGGTCGACACCATTAACGGCCTGGCGCGCGAGATTGACGAGGTCCTGGGTGCGTTTATCCGCGGGCAGTTGCTGGTGATGCTGGGCCTGGGGACGATTTACTCCATCGGCTTCTGGGCCATCGGCCTGCAGATGGGTTTCCTGATCGGCATGGTGGCCGGCCTGCTGAGTATCGTGCCTTACCTCGGCACCTTCGTCGGCCTGGCGCTGGCCGTGGGCATGGCCCTGTTCCAGTTTGGTGATGTCCTGCACCTGGCGCTGGTCCTGGGCGTGGTCGCGTTCGGCCAGTCGATGGAGAGCATGGTGCTGACGCCCTACCTGGTCGGCGACCGCATCGGCCTGCACCCGGTGGCCGTCATTTTCGCCGTGCTGGCCGGTGGGCATTTGTTCGGTTTCCTCGGCATCCTGCTGGCGTTGCCGGTGGCGGCCGCGGGCAACGTGGTGGTCCGGCACGTGCACGACCTCTACCAGCACAGCGCCTGGTACAAAGACACCGGTAGCTGAATGCTGTTCTCCCCGCAGATCCCCCTACCGCTGGAACCGAGGCGGGAAGGGCGGCTGGACGATTTCGTCGTCGGCCCCAACCGGGCCGCCGTGGACGCGGTTCGCGAAGTGGTGGCCGAACCCGACGCCAGCCTCTACCTGCGCGGTCCGGCGGCCAGTGGCAAGACGTTCCTGCTGAACGCGGCCTGCCTGGCCGCGCGCGAGAAGGGCATGACCGCGTTCTACCTGGGCCTGAAACGACTGCCGGCCAACGGCGCGGCGGCGCTGAACGGCCTGGAAAACCTCGACCTGGTGTGTATCGACGATCTCGACCGGGTGGCCGGTGACGACGACTGGGAAGAGGCGCTGTTCCACTTCATCAACCGCCTGCGTGCCCACCGGGGGCGACTGGTGGTGGCGGCGCGGGAAGGCCTGCGAGCGTTGCCGCTGCGCCTGCCCGACCTGGCCTCGCGCCTGGCCTGGGGCTTACGGGCGGAACTGCAGCCGCTGGATGACGGGGAAAAGGCGGAAGTGATGGTGCGGCACGCCCGCGCCCGGGGCGCGGAACTGCCGGAAGACGTGGTGGAATACCTGCTGCGGCGTGGCAGCCGTGACATGGCCGACCTGCTGGCCGCCGTGGATCGACTGCGTCATGTCGCGTTCACGGGCAAGCGGCGCGTGACCGTGCCGCTTGCCCGCCAGGTGCTTAGCGGTAGCTCTGCCGCTGACGAATCGTAATGCCTTCTTCGTCAAACGCGACCTCGACCCGGGTCCGCCCCATCATGGCCTGGTAGGCCTGGACCAGCTTCGCCGCGGGCTCATCCGCGCCCAGGTCATTCGGGTCGTCTGACTGGAAATCCCCGTGTTGCAGGCGCATCAGGGCCGCGGTGTCCCACTCGGCCGAGAACACGATGCCGTTCGGGTCGCTGTCGTCATCCAGGAAGTTCAACAGCCGGTCCGACTGGCCCTGGCCAAACGACAGGCCGATGGCGTCCTTGCTCATCACGGCGTGTGCCGCGAACTCCGGCGTGACCACCGTCATCAGCTCCTGCGGCAGTTCCACCGGCTCGGCGCCGGGTTCCAGGTTCAGCTGGTCGAAGCCGGGGATCATCATCCTGGCCATGCCGACGACCATCTGCGGGCTTTCCATCTCGAGTGACAGCAGGCCGGCCGCGGCTTCCGGGTTGAACATCTCGTCACCCTCGCCGGTGGCCGCGACCTCCATCCGCAGGCCCTTGAGATTGCCGATAAACGGCGGAACGGGCTGCTTCATGGTCACCGAGGCCTCGGCGATCTGGCGATTCAGGTCCTGCAACTGCGGACATTCAAACGGGGTGGCGGCCATGTGGTCAACGCGCTCAAGCATCCATTCGCGCAGGCGACCGACATTGATATTCAGCGAACCGGCAGCCAACAGGCCATCGTCGTCCGATGCCGGCGGTACGTCTGCGACCAGGCGGGCCAGGCCGGCGGCGATGCCGGGTTCCAGCTCAAGCTGCATCGCATTGGCCGTCGAGTCGGCATCCAGCTCGGTCACGCCGGCGACCAGGCGCGGCGCAATCGCGCTGATGCGGTCAGCCTCGCGGCGGCAGACCGGGTCCATGTCGGCCAGCGAGTTCTCGCCGTAGACCGACAGCAGCTGGTTGGTGTTACTGTCGGCATCAAACAGTTCGTGAACCAGGCGGGCCGTGTCCAGGTAGCCGGAACCGTAGTCGGTGTAGCCCTTGTCCTGGTTGAGCTGGGCGAGTGCACTGCCATCCGCCAGCGACTCTGCCGGCCGGTTCATGCCCAGCAGTGTGCGCAGCCGCGCCTCGTCGCTGGCCGGCGTGAAACCCATCACCATGTGGTCTTCCAGGATGGCGATGACGATGCCGAAATCGACATCAAGATCGTCTTCCGAGATCATCCAGTACGACTGGCCGTCGAGTTCATGCTCGGGAATGGGCACCCCGGAACGCGCCTCGACGCGCTTGACCACCTCGCGCAGGGCGACCGGGTCGGAGAGCCCGACGCGCGCCACCGGCAACAGGCCGTCCGCATAGAACACGTGGTGCGATTGCGGCGACAGCCCCAGCTGTTCCAGGCCATCGCGGTTCAGCTTGCCATCGAGTTCCGCGAGCACCGCCTCGGCCAGCGCGGCCATGGTCTCGTCGTCCACGTCCACTTCGCCGGCCGCCAGGTCTTCGCGCGCCGTCGCCAGCACGCCCTGCATCTGTTCCAGCATCGGCGCGGAGCGCGCCAGCCAGGCGTCGACCACGTCGTCGGGCGGTGGCGCCAGGTTGGCGGCCACGTAGGCGGTATCGGCGGGCACGTAGCCCAGCAGCGGGTTGGCATCATCGCTGCCGGCTTCATCGCGGGAACAGCCAGTGGTCAGCAATGCCGCAAAGGTCAGTGCGGCGCCCAGTTGGGTCAGTTTCATGGACATGATCCGTGGTAGTGAAGGAATATGGTTAGGTGTTATACAGCACTACAACACTAAACGCAAGAAAAACCCCGGGCATCGTGGCCCGGGGTTCTGTGTCATGCGTGCAGTAATGGCGGCTCAGAGGCCTTTCGGATTTGGTCCGTACTGGTTCGTGCCGGGTTCGCTGTCGATGCAGTAGAACACGATCAGCACAATGAAACCGATAATCGGGATGAAGCCAATCAACAGCCACCAGCCGGTGCGCCCCGTATCGTGGAGGCGCCGGATGGCGACACCGATGCTGGGCAACAACACGGCCAGGAAGTACAGGCCGCCAAGAATGCCGTACCCCATTTCGTTGGCCGTTCCCAAAACCGTATCGATGACATTCAATACGACCGCGACAATAAAGTTGAACAGCGCGAACCACCAGAACTCAGCCCGCTGCGCGCGGCCTGTGAACACCGCGTATTTCTTCAGTACTGATACATACCAATTCATAACACTCCTCCTCTTTTTGGATGCCCAGACGATGGGCCCACCCTTAAATTAACGCTTTTACCCCCACGTCGCGAATCTCCAACGCCCGCGACGCCCACAAAAAAGCCCCCGACTAACGCCGGGGGCTCCCTCAATCATCACGGTAGTCACGCGAAACGGTTTTCGCGACTCCCAAACCAAAATTTCACAAATTTCGCGAAATCTGCGCCATTCGCGCAATCTGCGGTAAAAATGGTTTCTTAAAGCGACTTCACCCCGGCAATAAACTTCTGCGCTACATCCTGGGCATCCCCATAGCACATCCGGGTATTGTCCTCGAAGAACAACAGGTTCTCGATGCCGGAGAAGCCGGTGCCCTGGCCACGCTTCACCACGAACACGTTTTTCGCGCGGTCCGCATCGAGGATGGGCATGCCGTAAATCGGGCTGGAGGTGTCCTTGCGCGCCGCCGGGTTGACCACGTCATTGGCACCGATGACCAGCGCCACGTCGGCCGTGCCGAACTCGTTGTTCACATCCTCAAGGTCGTAAATCATGTCGTAGGGCACGCCGGCCTCGGCCAGCAGCACGTTCATATGGCCCGGCATACGCCCGGCGACCGGGTGGATGGCGAACACCACCTTCACGCCCTTGCTGACCAGCAGCTGGGTCATTTCCCAGATCTTGTGCTGCGCCTGGGCGACGGCCATGCCGTAGCCGGGCACGATGATCACCTTGTCGGCATAGGCCATGGTGATGGCGGCATCCGACGGGTCGATGGCCTTCATGCTGCCGGTCACTTCCACGCCCGCGCCGCCGCTGTCGCCGGTACCGAAGCCCGCGAACAGCACGTTGGTCAGCGGCCGGTTCATGGCTTTGGCCATCAGCTGGGTCAGCAGCGTGCCGGCGGAGCCGACCACGATGCCCGCGATCATCATCGCCGGGTTATCCAGCACGTAGCCTTCGAAACCGACGGCAAGGCCGGTCAACGCGTTGTACAACGAAATCACCACCGGCATGTCGGCGCCGCCGATGGGCACCGTCATGAGCACGCCGAACAGCAGCGCCAGGCCGAAGAACGCGATGAAGTGCCAGGCCGTGAAGTCGGTCAGCGCCAGCATGAAGCCCAGCACGATAATCGCCACGAACACCAGCGCGTTGAAGACCTGCTGGCCGGGGAAGCGGTACACCTTGCGCATCCAGCCCTGCAGCTTGGCGAAGGCGATCAGCGAACCGGAAAATGCGATGGTGCCGATCAGGGCGCCGATCACAGCCAGCTCACGCGCGGCCGGGATGTCGTGGGACAGGCCCTTGCCGGTCATCAGGCGCAGCAGTTCCACGGCGGCGATGGCCGCGGCCGAGCCGCCGCCCATGCCGTTGTACAGGGCGATCATCTGCGGCATGTCGGTCATCGCGACCTTCTTGCCGGTCCACCAGGCCAGCACACCGCCGATAAAGATGGCGGCCGTCATCAGCATGTAATTGTGCATGTCCGGCGTCAGGTAGCTGATCACCGTGGCGACGACCATGCCGATGCCGGCCCAGACGATACCGCCGCGGGCGGTGGTCGGGTGGCTCATTTTCTTCAGGCCGAGGATGAACAGGATGGCGGCCAGGAAGTAGGCCGCGTCGATCAGCCAGCCGGCCAGTTTCGGGTCCAGGAACTCATTCATGACGCGTCACCTTTCTTGTCCTTGTTGCTGGGCTTGAACATCTCCAGCATGCGCTCGGTGACCACGTAGCCGCCCACCGCATTACCCGCGCCCAGCAGCACGGCGATAAAGCCGATGACCTGCTCGGTGGTGGTGTCGGCGTGGCCCAGCGCCACCATGGCGCCGACCAGGACGATGCCGTGGACGAAGTTGGAGCCCGACATCAGCGGCGTGTGCAGGATGACCGGGACCTTGGAAATGATCTCGTAGCCGGTAAAGGCCGCGAGCATGAAGATATACAGTGCGATAAAGCCTTCCATGTGAGCCTCCGGTCAGGCGTTCGTCGAGCGACCGAGCTGCTCGGCCGTGCGTTGGTGGACGAGTTTGCCGTCGTGGGTCAGGGCGGTGCCGGTCACGACCTCGTCTTCGAAATCAAACCCGAGTGCGCCTTCCGCGCCTTCTTCACCCAGGAACAGGTCCATCAGGTTCAGCAGGTTGCGGGCGTACATCTCGCTGGCGTGGCGGGCGGCGCCCGAGGCCAGGTTGAGCGGGCCGTCGACGGAAACCGCGCCGTGCAGGATGGTCTGGCCGGGCTGGGTCAGTTCACAGTTGCCGCCGGACTCGGCCGCCAGGTCGACGATGACCGCGCCGGGCGCCATGCCTTCGACCATCGCCGTGGTAATGATTTTCGGCGCGGGCCGGCCGGGCAGGGCGGCGGTGGAAATCACCACGTCGGCCTTGGCCAGGTGCTCGGCCAGCTTGTCGGCCTGCTGCTGTTTTTCCTCGTCGGTGAGTTCCCGGGCATAGCCACCTTCGCCCTCGGCGTTGACGCCGGTGTCGATCATCTTGGCGCCCAGTGACTCCACCTGCTCGCGTGCGGCAGAGCGGATGTCGTAGGCCTCGACACGCGCGCCCAGGCGGCGGGCGGTGGCGATGGCCTGCAGGCCGGCGACGCCGGCGCCGATGACCACGACTGTGGCCGGGCGCAGGGTGCCGGCCGCGGTGGTCAGCATCGGGAACAGCTTGGGCGCCAGCGTGGCCCCGCGCAGCACGGCCTCGTAGCCGGCCACGGTGGCCTGCGAGGACAGCACGTCCATGGACTGGGCGCGGGTGATGCGCGGCACCAGCTCCATGGCCATGACGGTCATGTTCTTGCCATTGAAGGCATCGACCAGGTCCGGTGCGCGGTGGGCGAACACCTGGCCCATGCCGAGTGCGCCGGGTCTGGCGCCGGCGACATCGTCGGCGGTTGGCGGGGCGACCCACAGCCAGGCGTCGGCGTCCGCCAGCACCGCGGCGCGGTCGGCGAGCACTTCACACTGGTCGTACTGGGCATCGCTGAATCCGGCCAGGGCACCGGCGCCGGCTTCGACCCGCACCCGGAACCCGCTGGCCGCGAGCTTGTTGGCGCTGGCGGGGTCCAGCGCGACACGACGTTCACCCCCGGCGGTCTCTTTCAGGACCGCGACACTGATAGGCATTGGCAGATCTCCCAGAATGCAATTTCCGGCGCGATACCTGGTCGCGCCATTTCTATTGATCTGGACGGGGGCATGACCCGCCCGTGTGAGCGCCTATCTTGTAGCCGTGCGACTGGTAAAAATCAAGCGGATGGGTTTATGCATACGGATGCGTAAGCTCATGCATACGCTTGCACCAGTTTTGCGCGCAGGTGTTCCAGGCGTTCCGGTGACCCTGAATCGAACCATGCGCCACGATGCACCTGGCCGGTGACCAGGTGGTGGGCCACGGTGTCGCGCAGCAGCCCGGTGATGCGCCAGCGCCCGGCCTCGCAGCCGGCGAACATGCGCGGGTGATAGACGGCAAAGCCGCTGAAGGTGTGTTTCGGTGCGCCATCATTGGCCACGCGTCCGCCGGCCAGCGCGAAATCGCCATCCGGGTGGTGGGCCGGGTTGGGGACCAGCACCAGGTGGGCGTAGTCGCACTTCACCGCGCGCAGGCCGGCAAACGACAGGTCGGTCCAGGTGTCGCCGGACACCACCAGGAACGGGCCATCACCCAGCAGGGGCAGGGCGTTATGGATACCGCCTCCCGTCTCCAGGGCTTTCGGTGGTTCTTCGGAGTACTCGATCCGCAGGCCCCAGCGCTCGCCATCGCCCAGCGCCGCAGGCAGCTGCTCGCCCAGGTGGCCGGTGTTGATGACCACGCGCCGGAACCCGGACGCGGCCAGGTTCTGCAGGTGCCATTCGATCAACGGCTTGCCGCCGACTTCGATCAGCGGTTTCGGGGTCGTGTCGGTCAGGGGCCGCAGGCGTTCACCGGGCCCGGCCGCCAGGATCATGGCGCGCATTCGAGGCGCTCCAGCAGGCCGGCGAATTCGGCGAATTCGGGGTAAAGCGGCAGGACGTCTTCGAGGTAACGCCAGAACATCGGGATCAGGTCCAGGTAGCTGGCCTTGCCGTCGCGCAGGCACAGGCGCGCGAAGATGCCGACGATCTTCAGGTTGCGCTGCAGTCCCATCCAGTCGCACCAGCGCACCCAGGTGTCCGGGTCAACGCCCGGCGCCAGTTGCAGTCGCGTGTCCTCCATCCAGCCTTCCAGTCGCGCGCGCGGCCAGTGGATGTAGCGGTCCCAGAGCAGCGAGGAGAGGTCGTAGGTGACCGGCCCGCGCACGGCATCCTGGAAATCGATGATGGCGATGTCGCCGTCCGGCTGCACCAGCAGGTTGCAGGAATGAAAGTCGTGGTGGACAAACACCTGGGGCTGCCCCATTGCGGACTGGATCAGGCGGGTGCACAGGGCTTCCCAGATATCCCAGTCCTCGCAGCTCAGGCGGCAGCCCTTGTGCTTTTCCAGGTACCACTTGGGAAACAGCTCCAGTTCCACCAGCAGTTGCTGCCGGTCGTAAGGCGGCAACCCCGTGGCATCGACCGTGCTGGCGAATTGCTCCAGCTGCCGGAACAGCTTTGGGAAGCACTCGTCGGCATTGTTGGTGGTCAGCGCGTCGCGCAGCAGGTCATCGCCCAGGTCGTCCAGCAACAGGAAGCCGTTGTCGGTATCGGCAGCGATGATCTCCGGTACCGGTAACCCCGCAGTTGCCATGCGCCGGTCAACGTCGATGAACGGCGCACAATCCTCGCGGTCCGGCGGTGCGTCCATGATCACCCAGGTGGTCGCGTCGTCACGGACGCGGAAGTAACGGCGAAAACTGGCGTCGCCGGCCAGGGATTCGATGGTCAAGGGGCGGTCGAGCATGGCTGCGGCCCAGGCGTGGGCCTGCTGCTGGCGCGGGTCGGTCGGCTGGGCCGAAAGGCGGGGCGATGACATGCGCGCATTTTATACGCAACCACTGTCACGTGGGCGTCACATTCCGCGTTCCGGGAGGTTTAAAAAGGACTGATCTGGTACTATATAGAGATTAAAGGATCGACCGGTAAGCAATCGTGTTGAGGATCAGCAAACTCGCCGACTACGCCATCCTGCTGATGGTGGAACTCGCCGCCGCCGAGGGCGACGAGGTGCTCAGCGCCCAGGCCCTGGCCGAGCGCGCGGGCATCGAGTTGCCGACGGCCAGCAAGGTACTGAAGCTGCTGGGCAGCGCCGGCCTTGTGGCGTCGTTCCGTGGCCCGCACGGCGGCTACCGCGTCGAACGCGATGCCACCGAGATCAACGTGGCCGAAATCATCGCCGCGATTGAAGGCCCCGTCGCCATGACCGAGTGCAGCATCCACGAAGGGCTTTGCTCGGTAGAGGCCAGCTGCAACGCGCGAGAAAACTGGCAGAAAATCAGCCGCGCCGTTGCCGGCGCGCTTGAACGGGTGTCGCTTGCTGAAATGGCTGGCGCACCCGCGGATGGTGTCGGCGCCGATGGGTTACCGAAGCTGCGAATTGCGACGTTGGCTGGGTGAGCGGTGAGTAGTGAGTAGTGAGTGGTGAGTGGTCAATCGTGAGTGGTCAATCGTGAGTGGTTTTTTCTTCTTCCTACTCACTACTCACCACTCACTACTCACCACTCACCACTCACCACTCACCACTCACCACTCACCACTCACCACTCACCAAACATTGAAATGAGAAAGGTATGAGCACAGCAAATTCAGAAGTCGAACGCCGCCTGGAAGGGCGCTACAAGCACGGCTTCGTTACGGATATCGAGGCGGACTCGCTGCCGCCCGGCCTGAACGAGGACGTGATCGCGGCGATCTCCGTGCGCAAGAACGAGCCGCAGTGGCTGCTCGACTGGCGCCTGGGCGCTTACCGCAAGTGGCTGAAGATGCGCGAGCCGCACTGGGCGCACCTGGAGATCGACCCGATCGATTTCCAGGCGATTTCATATTTCTCGCAACCGAAGTCCGACAAGGACCGCCCGCAGAGCCTGGACGAGGTCGACCCGAAGCTTCTGGAGACCTACGACAAGCTGGGCGTGCCGCTGCACGAGCGCGCCAAGCTGGCCGGCGTGGCCGTGGACGCGGTGTTCGATTCCGTCTCGGTGGGCACGACCTTCAAGGAAGAGCTGAAGAAGGCCGGGGTGATTTTCTGCTCGTTTTCCGAGGCGGTACAGGATCATCCTGAACTGGTCCGCAAGTACCTGGGCTCCGTGGTGCCGCGTGTCGACAACTACTTTGCCGCGCTGAACTCCGCGGTGTTTTCCGACGGCAGTTTCGTTTATGTGCCGAAGGGCGTGCGCTGCCCGATGGAACTGTCGACGTACTTTCGCATCAACGCCGCCGAGACCGGCCAGTTCGAGCGCACCCTGGTCGTGGCCGAGGAAGGCAGTTACGTCAGCTACCTGGAAGGCTGCACCGCGCCCATGCGCGACGAGAACCAGCTACACGCCGCCGTGGTGGAACTGGTGGCACTGAAGGACGCCGAGATCAAGTACTCGACGGTGCAGAACTGGTACCCCGGCGACGAGGAAGGCAAGGGTGGCATCTACAACTTCGTCACCAAGCGTGGTGACTGCCGCGAGGACAACGCGCGTATTTCCTGGACGCAGGTCGAAACGGGCTCGGCGATTACCTGGAAGTACCCCAGCTGCGTGCTGCGCGGCGACAACAGCGTCGGCGAGTTCTACTCCGTCGCGCTGACGAACAATTACCAGCAGGCCGATACCGGCACGAAGATGATCCACATGGGCCGCAATACACGCTCGAAGATCATCTCCAAGGGTATCTCCGCCGGTCGTGGCCAGAACGCCTACCGTGGGCTGGTCAAGGTGGGGAAGGGCGCCGAAGGCGCGCGCAACTTCACCCAGTGCGACTCGATGCTGATCGGCAAGCGCTGCGGCGCGCACACCTTCCCGTACATCGAGGTGCAGAACCCGACGGCGAAGGTCGAGCATGAAGCCACCACTTCGCGCATCGGCGAGGACCAGCTTTTTTACTGCCTGCAGCGTGGCATCTCCGAGGAAGACGCCGTCAGCATGATCGTCGACGGTTTCTGCAAACAGGTGTTCCGCGAGCTGCCGATGGAGTTCGCTGTGGAAGCGAAAGCGTTGCTGGAGATATCCCTGGAAGGGGCGGTTGGTTAGCGGGTGGAAAAGTTTTTTACCGCAGATTTCAGGAATGACGCAAATTGCACGAAGTTTTAAACACGAAAAAAGATTCGCGTAATTTGTGTAATCCGCGCAATCTGCGGTGAACCTAGAAAGCACATCAGGTTTGGAACAAGATATGTTAAGTATTAAAGCGTTACAGGCAAGTGTTGATGGAAAGTCTATCCTTAAAGGACTCGACCTGGAGGTTGGGGCCGGCGAAGTTCACGCGATTATGGGGCCGAACGGGTCCGGTAAAAGCACGCTGGGGAACGTGCTGGCGGGGCGTGAAGGTTACGAGGTGACCGGCGGGTCAGTGACTTACCAGGGCAAGGACCTGCTCGAGCTGGAACCGGAGGAGCGGGCCTGCGAAGGGCTGTTCCTGGCGTTCCAGTACCCGGTGGAAATCCCGGGTGTGAACAACACCTATTTCCTGCGCGCGGCGCTGAACGCGCAGCGCAAGCATCGCGGTGAGCCGGAGCTGGATTCCGTGGCCTTCCTGAAGCTGGTGCGCGAAAAGCTGAAAGTGCTCGACATCAGCGACGACCTGCTACACCGCGCCGTCAACGAAGGTTTCTCCGGTGGCGAGAAGAAGCGCAACGAGATCTTCCAGATGGCGGTGCTAGAGCCGCAGCTGGCGATCCTGGACGAAACCGATTCCGGCCTGGATATCGACGCGCTCAAAGCAGTGGCCGAGGGCGTCAACCGCCTGCGTTCACCGGACCGTTCCATCGTGCTGGTGACGCATTACCAGCGCCTGCTGGATTACATCGAGCCCGACAAGGTGCACGTGCTGGCGGGCGGCCGCATCGCGGCCAGCGGCGGTCCCGGCCTGGCCAAGCGCCTGGAGGAAGAAGGCTACCAGTGGCTGGAGGACGGCGGCATCGGTTCCGTCGATGGCGAGGCCGATAAGGCGACGGCAACGGCATGAGTGCATTGATTGACCAGGTCCGCGACATCGCGGCTAACGCGACGGCGCCCGACTGGCCCGCGTGGGCCACGCAGTTGCGCGAGCGCGGCGCCCAGGCGTTTATCCGTCATGGCCTGCCCAACGCACGCGTTGAGGCATGGAAATACACGCCGCTGAATCGTCGCCCCTTCGGTGACGTGGTGGTCGTTGCGGGTGAGCGTGCTACCGATTTGCCCGAGCCTGTGCACGGCCTGGGCGATGTCACCCGGCTGGTTTTTATCGATGGCGTGCTGGCGGGTGTGGACGGTGAATTGCCGAAGGGCGTCAACGTCACCGCGCTCGCCGAGGCCATCGCCGCCGACGCCTCTCGCAACGGAGAGGCGGGCGAACTGGCCGAATGGCTGGCCGAGCCGCCGACCGAACACGCCGGCGACGCGCTGTCCGCGCTGAACGCCGCGACCCTGGGTGCAGGCGCGGTCATCACGGTCGAGCCGGGCGTGAACGCCGGCCGCATCGCGCTGGAATGGCACGCGACTGCCACCGGCAGAGGCACCGGCGATCAACCGCTGGTCAACAGCCGTCTTTGCGTGGCCCTGGGCGAGGGTGTCCGGCTGTCGCTGCACGAGTGCTTCGCGACCGACGGCGATTCGTACGCTGACCACAATCTCATCACCCAGGTGCGGCTGTCGAAGCAGGCGCAATTGACGCACTCGCGCCTGCAGACGATGCCGGCAGAACACATGCTGATCGCTGCCAACCGCGTCGACCAGGACGCCGAAAGTCACTATCAATACGATGGTCTTGACCTGGGCGCCGGCCTGGCGCGCCACGACCTGTTCACGTGCCTGGCGGGCGAGGGCGCACGCTGCGACCTGAACGGCGCCTACCTGCCGCGCGGCGAGGCCCACGTGGACTACCACCTGGCCGTCGAACACCGCGCCGAGCACTGCACCAGCAGCCAGTTCTTCCGCGGCGTGGTCGATGACCACGCGAAAGCCGTCTGGAACGGCCGCGTGCACGTGCTGCCCGGCGCCGACAACACCGAGGCGCTGCAGTCCAACGCCAACCTGCTGCTCTCGCGCGACGCCGAGGTCGACACCAAGCCCGAACTGGAAATCGAGGCCGACGAAGTGGTCGCCAGCCACGGCGCCACGGTCGGCCAACTGGACGAAACAGCCATTTTCTATCTGCGCAGCCGCGGCCTGGACGAGGCGCTGGCGCGCGAACTGCTGATCGGCGCCTACTGCCAGGCCGCCGTCGACCGTGCCGGCGACGAGGCCGTCCGCGAACGACTCACAACCGAACTGGCCCGCTATACAGGGGTGGGCGAATGAGCGAAGACGCCGCCCAGTACGCCGTCACGCCGGTGACCGACCCCGACGCCCCGCTGGACGTTGCGGCCATCCGCGCCCAGTTCCCGATCCTGGAGCGCCAGGTGCACGGCAAGCCGCTGGTGTACTTCGACACCGCCGCCTCGGCCCAGCGCCCGCGCGCCGTCATCGAAGCGGTCAGTGGTTTCTACGAAACGAAGAACGCGAATATCCACCGCGGCGTCCACCTGCTCAGCCAGGAGGCCACCGACGCCTACGAGGGCGCGCGCACACGCATCGCGAAGTTCATCAACGCCCCCTCGCGCGACGAGCTGGTATTCACCCGCGGCACGACGGAATCCATCAACCTGGTCGCGCAGGCTTACCTGCGGCCAAAGCTTGGGCCGGGCGACGAGATCGTCGTCTCGCGCATGGAGCACCATTCCAATATCGTCCCCTGGCAGATGCTCTGCGAGCAGACCGGCGCGACGCTGAAGGTCATCCCCATCACTGACACCGGCGAGCTTGACCTGGACGCCCTGGATGACCTGCTGACGCCCAACGTGAAACTGCTGGGCATCGTGCACGTCTCCAACGCGCTGGGCACCGTCAACCCGGTGGCGGAGATCTGCGCACTGGCCCGCGAACGCGGCATCCCCGTGCTGGTCGACGGCGCTCAGGCCGCGCCGCACCAGCGCGTCGACGTGCAGGCCATCGGCTGCGATTTCTACTGTTTCTCAGCCCACAAGATGTACGGCCCCACCGGCATCGGCGCGCTATGGGCCCCGATGGCGACATTAGAAGCGATGGAACCCTACCAGGGCGGCGGCGAAATGATCCGCAAGGTGAGTTTCGAAGGCACCGAGTACGCGCCCCCACCGGGCAAGTTCGAGGCCGGCACCCCCAACATCGCCGGCGCCGTCGGCTTCGGCGCCGCCGTCGACTGGCTGGAAGGGCTGGGCCTGGACCGTGTCGCGGCCTATGAGGCCCGGCTACTGGCCGCCGGCACGGAGAAACTGCTCACCGTGCCCGGCCTGCGCATCGTCGGCACCGCAAAACGCAAAGCCGGCGTGATCTCGTTCACGCTGGACGGCATCCACCCCCACGACATCGGCACCATCATCGACCACTACGGCGTCGCCATCCGCACCGGCCACCACTGCGCCATGCCGGCGATCGCACACTTCAACCTGCCGGCCACGGCGAGGGCGTCGCTGGGCGTGTACAACACGGTGGAGGAGTTTGATGTGCTAGTTGATGCGTTGAACGGGGTGCGGGAGATGTTTGGCTGAGTAGATTTCCGGTATTCAGGGTGGCTTCTGGAACCACGACTTCACTGTGGCCCGTAGTTCATCCTGTTTCCGCTGCCATCGCTGTTTTCGCCACTTCTTCCAGTCCAGGTCAGCCAGCAGGCCACTTTTCACGAGGTCTTTCGGACGTCGGTAACGCCTTGAACCTCCGTAAGCCAGTGACAGGTCTGGGTTGGCTTTCAATGCGGCCTGGTAAGCACGATACTCGATGCTCTGGTTCCAGTAGTTTCCTGACGCAATCGCGCTTTCAATTTTTTGCTGCAGTTCCGGGCCAAACTTGTAATGCAGGATGCCCAGGTGACACGGCGATTTGAAGTTTTCCTCGTACGGCCAGTGATGATGCGGATTCGCCATCAACTCCCCCGGCGCCAGCCGGAACAACGGGTACTTGGTCAACTCCGGGTCGAGCTGAATTTCATCCGTACTCAGTGCGCGATGCCGCGGCCCGCCCTTGACGGAGTTCAGGTGATGCGTCGTTTCCTCGCGATACCCGTCGCCATCGAAAAACGTCTGCGACCGTTCCAGCGGTCGTTCGGGTGGCTGCAATAACGGCCCCGGCCCATACATGTCCACCAACATGCCCCGAATTCGCCACTTGCCCTCCAGCTCCATATCCGCCGTCAGGTCCGCAAACGAATACCGGTGATCACCCGGAAACACCACGCGCTCATCCGCATCCACCACCAGGTACCAGCGATGGAAACCGATCGACTCGATGACGCGCATGATCCAGGCCTGCTTGGCCTGCCAGCTGAACGGCCGCTCGACCGAAATGACTTCGACATCGTCCTGAGCGCGGAGGTACTCAAGCGAATCATCGGATGAACCATTATCCAGGATGACAAACGCCTGAATTCCACGGGTGCGATGATGGTTCAGCAGGTTGGGTAAGTGGTCGAATTCATTTTGGACGACGGCAATCAACACGGGGCGGTGGGTGTCGTGTCGTCTGCAATGCGGTAAAGAGGTGTCGAACGCCAGTTGATCCATTTCAGTTCGGACGGCGTCGACGTAATCGGGATGCATGAACGGTCAGGTCATAGTGAGAACGAATCTGGACTATTGCTGATTTGGCAGCGCTCGGCAACTGAACCGGTCTTTCAGTAGGGCAAAAAACTGTCGAGGGGGTGACAGAAGACCACATCCTCCGTGCGCCTGCCAATGTGTAATGAGTTGTGAGAAAATGATGAATTGGGGTTTTGATCGTATAACAGGGGCGTATTTTTTTAATCGACGGGATCTGGGCGTCACTCCCTTCCCGTAGGCGTTATTGGGTCGAGTTCCCAAGGATTTTTATGACCTTGATTGTAGTTTTTATGAAAGACGCATCCTGCGATGCGGTCGCTGCATTCCTCGACGCAGCTGTCGCTGCGAATGACTGTCACCAACAGGGCAGTTCCTCCAGTTCCGGCGCAGAACACCGCACGCCAAGGGTTCACAAGGTAGCGGTGGGTGATGAGTTGTCATCGTTGGTAGGCGATGAGCAGATTAGTGCTGACGATGCCCATTTCGCCATGTGCTACACACGTCCTGAACCGATCGTCGCCCGGGCTATTGACAACAGTGATGATGTCACCGGCGCACTTGCGCACTGGCGGGAAGAGGTCCTGGCGATGCTCGAAATCCATCGAGCCAATCGACGGCGCTCACTCGGTTTCTTTGACGAGGACATCCTTTCTGATCCCGACTGGTTTGCCGGAAAGGTTTCAGAGCGCTTCGATATCGATTTTGAACCGCCAGGTGGCGGTACCGGGCGCCCGCTCGTTGATTATGATCGTCCACTGCTTGGCGTGTTGTCGGGATACGTTGTCCGACAATTGCCCGATATCGCAGAGTTGCTGGCTGAAGTTGAGGCCAGTTGCCTGGCCGGAAAGTCCGTCATGATCGAGCCAGAAAGTGCCATCCGCGACTACCATGCCAGCCTCGGTAGGGGTGACGTCGGGGTACCGGCCGGCCAGGTTGATCATCTGCGCGAAGAGCGCGACACCCTGCTGAAAGAGTTGTATTACACACAGGAACAGTACGAGCAGGCAATCAGCGAGCTTTCCAATGTTTCTGCCAGTGCCGAATGGCGACAGAAAGACATTGATGCTTTGCACGCATCCTTGTCATGGCGGCTCACCGCCCCGCTCCGCGCCTTGCTTCGCCCATTTGTCGGCAAGGCCGAGTCGTGAGTTCAGCCTCCGGCAAACCGGACGTCATCGTTCATTTTGGGATGGCCCAGTCGAACTGGGTCCATGAGAGCGCCTGGCCAGGCTGCTCGGAAATATTTCTCGTCGAAGGCGACCCCGTTCACGCAGGCCTGCTGGAAAAGCAATTGTCAGGTCGTCATGGTGTGAAAATCTTCACCGGGGTTGTGCCCCCTGGCGGAACGAGCGCGCCTGAGCTCAGGCGATTCAATCTTTCCCGTTTCAATAGCGTGCGTGAACCGACACAGTTACTGGAAATTTTCCCAGGCATGGTGACCACGAGTCGGGTTGCCGTGCCCGTCTTCGATCCCCTGGTGCTGACACGGCGGATCAAACCTGTTGAAAAGGCCGAAAACTGGCTGTCCATCGCAATGCCAGGGTCCGAGCTCGACATTCTTGCCGCCTTGGATAACGGAGTGGCGCTTGGAAAGTTCTCCAGGGTATTCATGGCAGCGAGTCGCTCACCCCTTTACGAGGGCGGTGCGACGATTGGAGTGATCAGGGAGTGGCTCCAGAACCGGGGTTTTCGTTGTACCCGTTGCGTGGATGATTCCGACCCCGATATGGCGACCTGGCAATTCGACGTGGACGAAGTGGCGGGCCAGTTGGCCACGGCCAAGAAAGTCATAGACTCACTTGAAACTGCCCTGGAGCGGGCAAACAGGCAGATTGCGCAAAAAGACGAAGCGCTCGACACGTCAAAATCGGACCTTGAGAAGGCGCAAATGGCGTGCAGTGAATTAGAGCAACGTTGCGATGCACTGACGAAAGAGTTCCAGGCAATGGAACGCGTGCGGGACGATGCTGCGGAATTGAGATCCGGGGTCGAAACGTCGGTCAGGAAAGAAGTCGAGAACGCGGTAAGACAGTTGGAGTCGTTCCTGACCGTGGACCGGTTTCTGGCCTCAGGTCGATTGTTGCCCCGATTACATCGTTGGGCATTGAGTCCCGATATTGCGCATTACCTGATCGAACTGATCTGCGGTAACCATTATGACCTGATCATTGAATTCGGGAGTGGTTCATCGACGTTGCTGATGGCCCGAACCATCGCAATCGAAACAGGCGTGAGCTCACTGAAAGACGTTTCGGACACCCTCCGAATTGAACGCGATTCGTCGTCAGGCAGGGACCTGGTCACAGAGCGAGCGGCTCGCAATGGTGACGAAAAAGCCCCTCGTTCTTCTTCCGACCTGGTGCCTTTTATCGTTTCGTTCGAACACAGCAAGACCTATTACGAACAAACACTCACATCGTTGCGTGAGGGCGGTGTCGACGATTTCGCCGAAGTCATACATGCCCCATTGGGTGACTGGCACACGCCTGAAGGTGACCACTATCTGTACTATGAGTGCGAGGATCGCCTATCCCAGTTGTCGGCATTACTCGACGCAAGGGAAGCGAAAGTGCTTGTATTCGTGGACGGCCCACCAGGCACGACCGGGCCGGCAGCAAGGTATCCGGCTCTACCCGTTATCCTGAATCACCTGGCGAAACACCGGGTCGATCTCGTATTGGATGACTACGACCGTGACGATGAGCGGGAAATTGTTGATAAGTGGGTGTCGCTCCTTAAACGGAGGGGTATCGAGTTCCGGAAAATCGAAGAACGTTTCGAAAAAGGCGCGTGCCTGTTGAAACTGGGAACCAGCCAACCGGGACTCCGCTAACCTGGAGGACAGGCATATCCGAAACGTTGTGGTTAAACCAAAAGACTTAAATATGACCCAATCACGATACTTTGCCACTGCGGCGGTGCACGAAAGTAAGGGCGACCTGGCCTTGGCGCTCAGTTGCATGATCAACGCTGCAAAAGACCCCGATCGCGCCAGGATGGCGCCTGTGGTCCAGGCGAATTCCCGGCGCTTGTTCGAACTCGCCCGTCGGCGCGCGGCGGCTGAATACTCCGGAATGAAAATCGATGTAGTGTCGGAATCCCGCCACTCGCCATTGACGTACACACGGGACATTACAGGCAAAAATTCACTCCCCCCAGTGATCTCGCTGACCACAATCAGCACTCGCGTGAACCGGGTTGAACGCACCATCGAATCAGCACTGGCGCAACGACTCAGTCCGCACAGCATTAACCTGTTTGTTTCCAACGAGCCTTTCCTGCTTGATGAGGGGATTGCGTCGAATCACCCGGTGCTTAAGCGACTGGCCTCCCTGGGCGTGAACATTTACGCGGTACCGAATATCGGCCCATATCGAAAACAATATCCCGTTTTGAAGATGCTGAGGCAGTCAGGCGCACCACCTGACACACCCATCATCACCCTGGACGATGATGTGATCTATCCTGAAGACGCCATCGGTGCGCTCATGGATGAGGCCGAGCGAGAAGCTTCGGTGGTGGCTCACCGGGGTCGGGAGCTGCATTTCGACCATAGCGGGCGCATCAAGCCCTACAACCTGGCGGCGCCACCCAGGCGCGCATGTTGTCTCAGAAACCTCGGAACCGGAAAGAACGGTATCGTTTATCGCCTGAAACATTTCCCGCGCGATGCGGGAGACTACGTTGGACCGCAGCTCGCCCCAACCGCTGACGATATCTGGTGCAAATGGGTCACGGCACTCAATTGCATTCCCACCCGTATTGTGAGCCCGAATGCCATCCAGTCCAGGGAGCATGATTTTGAAGAAACGGATCCGGATGACAAGACAGCGCTCTGGCATAACTTCAATGCCAGGGGCTCGAATGACATCGCGATTGCCAACATTGAAAACTTTTTCGCCTGGGCGCGAGGAAGCGTCGTCAAGCTGATGGTGGCCTGTCATGTTTGATGTCGCCGTGGTCACTCCGGTTTTCAACACGGAGGAGTACCTGCATCGATGCGTGGAGAGCGTCCTGCAACAGGAGGGCGTGTCGTTACAGTTGTACCTGGTTGACGATGGGTCGACGGACAACTCAGCCAGTATTTGTCGCCATTACCAACATGCCGACCCGCGCGTGGTTGTCATTTCAAAACGGAACGAAGGCCAGGGCATTGCGCGTAACCAGGGAATCCGGCTGGCCGATGCACGCTACATCTATTTCGTTGACAGTGATGACTCCCTTGGCGAGGGGACCTTGCAAAAACTGTTCAGTGCGGCGGAAAAACATCACCTCGACATTTGCTCGCCCAAAGTGCCGGAGCACTATTTTTCCGACCCGCTTGAGCTCATTCCCTGCCTGCCTTGCAAGTCCCAGTTCATCCGGATGGACAGAATCCGGAAGGCAGAAATTTTGCAGCCGGATATACGCAGTGGTCAGGATGGCGTTTTTAGTCACCTTGTGCTCACACAATGCCAACGAATCGGCATGGTGGACGATGCGGAATTCAATTACACGCACGCGCGACCGGGTTCAACTTTCGCCGCCCACCTCAAGCGTCACGACCTGGTGCCCGGCTTGCTGAAACAGCATTATGAGGCCATCCGGAATTTCTATGACCGCCTTGACCTGTGGGCGCGGAACGGCACCCGGCTGCTGTCCTTTGTTTCGAGGGAATCGCTGAGAAACCGGCTCGACCCGCATATTGCGCATCTCGATCGCGCAGAAAAGCAGGCCTGTTTCGCCGTCCTGAAACCCATGATTCAGCGCGCGATGAAACATGTCGACCCGACACTCCTGCCATTGATTGACCCGGCCGTTCTGGCAATCCACCGGCAACCCATCGAAAAGCTGGTTGAGTGCTACGAAAGTGAGTTCAGTGGTTCAAAACACGTGGCCACGCACCCGGGAACGAAAAATTTCACTGTCGGGACATGCACGATCGTGAAGTACGCTGATGATCGTTATCAGCCGAAAACACCCGGTAAGGCCCAGCCGGAGGTATCGTCACACCCTGCCGGCCGCATGGTCACGCGCGGTGAACGGGAGATCCAGTCACAGATCGGCGCGCTCAATCGCAAGCTGGACCTGGCCATCAATACGGTCAACAACGCGACAATTTCGGCACTGTCGGCTGTCCGCTCACCCGCGCCTGACCTGACCGAGGGGCGGGAGGACATTGTTGTCAGCCTGACCACGTTGCCGGGACGGTTGCCCATCGTCCATCACGCCATCGAATCGGTGTTCAGCCAGTCGATCCTGCCCGGAAAGATCGTGTTGTGGGTTACCGATCGCATCGCCGAGGACCAGGTGACGCCAGCGCTTCGCGCACTTTGCGACCGTGGGCTGGAGATCCGACGGGTCAATGACGTCGGCCCGCACACAAAACTGATGTACGCGCTCGAGGCTTTTCCGGACAAGAGCATCGTGACGGTGGATGACGACATCGTCTATCCGGCCAATATGCTGCAGACACTCCTGGTCCAGCATGAGCGAAACCCGGGCATGGTCATTTGCAACTGGGCCCGGGAGCTTTCATTTGATGAAGAAGGCCGCGTTCAGGGTGTTCGTGCCGGGCGCCTTCTCACGCCGCCGACGCTGGAGCGGGAAATCGAACAGGCGCAACGTTTCGAGGGCGCGCCGAACCTGCTGGCGTTCCCCTACGGCACATCGGGTGTGCTCTATCCGCCCGGCGCACTGAGTGAGCGCGTATTCGAAGTCGACACATTCCGTGAACTGTGTCCGAAGGAAGATGACATCTGGTTCAAGGCCATGAGCCTCTTAAACAGGACGCCTGTCGTCGTCACGAATTTCGGTATCAATCCCAACCATCATTGCATCACGGGTTCTCAATTCGTGGCTCTTCGGCATGATAATCATGGGTTGGAAGAGAACGCGAGACAGATGCAAAACGTATTCGAGAATCTGGGGCTCTATGATGTATTGGGCAGGGTTCCGAGTTCGACTTCTTAATAGATTTCGTCATCGTCGGCCACAGGTTAGTGTTGCCAAGGATCGATCAATACAGGGAAAGACATGAAAATCGAACCAAACTACAAGGCCAGCCACGGTTGGTACGAATTACTGATCGCCAGTTTTATTTCGCCAGGGACCCCGCCTGACTTGATGATGGATATCGGCGTAGGCCCGAAAACGGAATATCAGCAACTCAACAAGCGTTATCCAGACATGCAGATGGTCGGGCTTGAGCCGAATCCAGAGACCTTTGCCGAGGTTCAACCGAAATTCCCTGGCCGACTGTTCCAGCGAGCGGTGACCGCTGGAGGGGTACCGATGAAGTACGTCGTACACGCCAATAACACGATGGCTTCAGGCCTGATTCCTTACGACACGACACCTCGAGATGCGAAACGCTACATGGTTGAAGGCATGACACTGGACATGCTTGACCAGGAGACTGGCTATTCTGACCGAATACTGTTGTGGATGGATATCGAAGGCTATGAATTGGAAGCCCTTCGTACAGGACCTCAATTGCTGTCTTCGGGACGCATTCGCTGGATTAACCTGGAAGTCCGGTCGCGATGGAATTTCAAAAAGGATGCGTGTACAGAGTCCGAGATTGATGAGTTTCTTGCCGGGTACGGCTATCGCAAAGTGATCACCTACAACCACTACCCATCGTCGCATCATCACGATGCCATTTACATCCATGACACTGAATCCCTGGCCGAGGATGGGCAACGCCTTTATGAAATTTACCAGGAACTGTTCATGGCAGGACCGGAATCTCGTGAAACGGAAGACCTGAAGCACCGCGTGGTTGATCTTTTTCTGGCACTGACGGAACAGCGCGACAAAGTGGGCTATCTACGCTCGAAATTCCAAAGACCTTAATTCTTATATCACTGATTGCAGGTCGACAGTTGGGCGAGATCACCGATCCAACAAGGGAGCGAAATTAGCCCGTGAACATTCTGAAGATCGAGATCGAACACCGAGGACGTACGTTCAGGATGTGCAGTCGAAGTGATGATCCGCTCATCCGGTATTGCGACGATGCGGGCTCGTTTTGGGAATTGAACGAATTGGAGCGGTTGGAGAATCTCGTAAAGCGACGAATCACCGCAGGGTCTGTCATTATGGATGTCGGCGCAAACATTGGCCAACACACACTTTTTTTCGCTGATGCGTTCCCGGGCAATACAGTTGTCGCCTACGAAATGAACCCTGAAGCTTTCGGTTTTCTGTCGACAAATGTCACTTCGAATGGTCTGTCCAACGTCAAGTTGGTCAACCGGGGGCTGTCCGATATGCAGCGGCGATGTGGCGTTTTGTCACCGAGAGATAATCCGATAGGGGGAGCGCAGCTGGACCTGCATTGCCAAGAACGGAATGTCGAAATTGTCACGCTTGACGAGGACCTGGGGTCGTTGGGCATTGTAGGGATGTCAGATATCCCGTTGATCAAGCTGGACGTTGAAGGTCATGAAAACCATTGTCTTCGCGGGGCCCTGAAAACCATCAAAAAGTACCGGCCGTTCCTCTTCCTCGAGTGCAAGGAAGTGATGCAGTACAAGTGGCTGACCACGCTGATGGATGAGCTGAGTTATGTCCTGGTCGAAGCGTCGCCCGGGTTTTTCCCGAATTTCCTTTTTGTTCATCGCGAACACATGTCTACGTATTTCACAGACCCAGAATTGGACTGGGTCCGAACAGACTACGGCTTCAGGATAGTCAAGTCATGGCAACTGGTCAGAAAGCTGAGGGTCGTGTCGGCTGGTCAAAACGACAACTTGCCGACGTGAGCATGGGTAACGCTAACAAGTTGGTCATTCATATCGGTGCCCACAAGACCGCGTCGTCATTGCTCCAGGGAATCCTGCGCAAAAACATGAACGCATTGGCGGGCCAGGGGCTTTCGGCGTTGGTCGATTCAGTGCCTATCAAGGCGACTTATCGCATGAATTTCGTTCCGCGGTATCGACGACTGATCTGGCAAGCGGCCGAGAATGACGGGTTTACGGGCCAGAACGAAGAGTTGGACACGCTTTCCCAGATGATCAGGCACCTCGTTGATGAACTGCCGTACTCGAAGCGGGTGGTCTCCGACGAACGTTTGCTGGGCCCAATGCCGGGTTACACCAACACGCTTTATCCCGGTGCAGCGTATGCGGCGGAGTTTATCGAACGGACATTCGGCGATCTTTCACCCAGTATCCTGCTGTATATTCGTGATCAGGCGCAGTACATTGAATCTGTCTATCTCCAATATTTTCGAGAAACAGGCAGGCGTGGCACGTTCCAGGATTTCTTTCAAACACTGGATCTGGATCAGTTTTCCTGGCGGCGGGTGGT
This sequence comes from uncultured Oceanospirillales bacterium, assembly GCA_913055655.1. GTDB lineage: Bacteria > Pseudomonadota > Gammaproteobacteria > Xanthomonadales > SZUA-36 > Marinihelvus. The sequence goes on from CAJXKA010000001.1 coordinate 270,998, forward strand.
CGCGCCATTCACGGACCGTTTCGGTCCAGACAGGGTTAAGATTCGCTCGTACGATCAGGATGTGCGAGAAGATATTCTGGTTCCGGCATTTCTGTCTGAAATTGGATATTCAGGCAACTTGCCTTTTGATCGAAAGCGGGTAAATGCTCGATTTTCTGAAAAAGCCATGGAAATTTATGGGAAGGCTTACCCCCACCTTGATGGTCAAGACCGCTTTAAGCTTCAACACCAATTAAAAGCCTGTTTCCCGGTGGGACGGTATCCTGCGCCCGTACTTTTACGTGACGAACAAAAGGCCATGCTGATGGAGCGATTTGGCGAAGAAAACCTGGTAATGGCTCGCGGGACATTCGTCGAGTCCACTAATCCAGAACGTTCTGACTGATCATGGCGTCGACATTCCATCCAAGTGCCCTTCATGGGCGGAGGGGAAGCACTATTGGCAGGGACAAAATCCCGGGCCGCCCCGTTTTTCTCCTTGGCGTGGGATGCCAGAAGGGCGGTACCACCTGGCTTCATGATTACCTGCAGTCTCATCCCCAAGTCAACCTTGGATTTACTAAGGAATATCACGTTTTCGATGTGCTGCACAACGTGCCCGGTTGCGGGCATTTTAGACATTACTACGAATCACGCGCCCGTCAACAACGCGAATTAAGGGGTGATGGCCAACCCATCGACCCGGGTCTTGAAAAACAGCTTGGCTTCTATGATTCAACTGCCAGTTACTACGACTATTTCAAGGAACTGGTGCAGGAAAAACCGGAGACCCGGTTGGTTGGCGATATTACACCGTCCTACGCAGGGTTGCCTGCCAGTGCATTTTCGGAAATCCGTAAACAATTATTGGAGCGGGGATTCAGTGTTCGCGTGATATTCCTCATGCGCGACCCGGTTGAACGTGTGTGGTCGCAAATCAGGATGCTCCGACGTGACAGGCCGGGTGACGCGCAATTTTCGGAAGTGTCTGAAGCCGAGCTCATTAGAAAACGGTACCGGGGTTTACCCTGCGCATTCAGGACGCGATATGAGTTGACAATCCAGAACCTTGAGAGCGTGTTTCCTGCGGACGAACTGCATTACAACTTCTATGAACGGCTCTTTAACGATGACAGTATTCGTGATATCAGTGAGTTTCTCAGGCTGGAATTTGATGCTGGACCGCCGGATTTTTCAAGACGCATTAATACGTCGGAGAAACACGAGCCCATTTCACGCGAATTACAGCAAGAGGTTGCCGAGTATTACGCGCAGACCTATCGGTATGTCAGGCACCGTTTTGGTTCGGTCGTCAAGGAGCTTTGGCCCCGCACCAGTATGCTTTAATCATATGGATACGCATCCGATGCGAGCCCTCAAGCATTGAAGCGGCCTCCAACTTGAGCCGGGACATTTTGAACTCAGTCCCCCGTGTCTCGCGAGTTGCTGAATGATGGATCCAAAGTGCCGGAACGGTTTTCAGACACAGTTTTTTTATCAGGCGATTGGGAAGCTTTTAAGTGATCATCATTCAGCTTGGAGTTCATAAATCCGCGAGCACATTTCTAGTCCAGCTCATACAGTCAAGCATCAGCCTTTCGGGCGGAGAAGTTGAATACCGTCCCATGGCGAGGATGAACAGCACGTTCTTCGAACAGCATGTCGATTTTCTTGACACGCGGAACGATCATGTCCTCGTGAAAACCCATGGGTACCTGACGCAGGCATTAGAGCATCGGCTCGCCGAAAACAAAGTCAAGGTGTTCGCCACTTACCGTGATCCGCGTGATGTTGTGTTATCTGTATTGGACGCAGCACAGGTTCAGCGCGATCAAGGCAACACCAAAACGCGAATTGCCAAAGTTCAGTCTTTTGAAGATGCCCTGAATTTTGTTCGACAGGACTATGACCGGTTTTTTAAATGGGCGGAAGTCGGCCAGCTTCACTATATTTCATTCGATGATCTCGCGTTGAATCCGGAGTCTGTCATTAGCCGGGTATGCAATGAACTGTCGATTTCAGTCAAACCCGGCGTGGTCTTGGAAAAATTCAAGGACAAGCAGAATATTCGGCGATTCAATAAAGGGAAACCGGACCGCTATAAGTCGGAACTTTCAACGGACGAACAGGCGTTAGTATTGTCAAGATTCCCGGACTATCAGGAATTTGTATCGTCGCTTTGATTAGAGCGTCTTCGAGTCCAGCGATTGGTTACGAGTTCAGTCAGTGCGGCTTCCAGCACTGATACCATGAAACTATCACTCACGATCTCGTCATTCGAAAAATACTCGTCTGGCCCAATTCCGAATACTCTTCGATAACCAATCGTGCCAAGGTATCCGATGACGTCCTGGCAGGTTTTGTGATGACCGGTTTCTATCTGTACCAGGCACAGATTGTCAGACAATATAGTATTCGCACCGATCAGCACATCCAGTTCATGCCCCTCTGTGTCAATTTTTATCGCAATTCTGGTGCCTGAGAAGTCAACCAGGTTGTCGAGTCGGTTGATTTCGGCTTCGAGTTCAAAGGTATCGGGCTGCTTTCTGTGAATGGAAGTGCTCTGAATACCGTTCTTACCGGAAGACTCACCAAAATCCAAAAAGCGGGCTTTCCCGGAACTGGAAGACAGCGCTAACCTCAATGGGTCAATATCCTTGTCATACTGGTTTGCTCGAATGTTGAGCACCAGTTCGTTGAACGTGCCGGGAGTGGGTTCAAAGCAAAGTATCTTCGCTGCTGGAAAATGTTGTCGTACAGCCAGGGAGTAAAACCCGACGTTCGCCCCGATATCCATGAACACTTCACATGAACATCGCTTAATCATTTCGAGTATTACAAAAAGTTGGAGTTCTTCAATTTTCCAGAAGAAATTTAATCGTTTGCGCGAGGATTCTGTGAGTTTGGTGTTTTCAAAAATTGTGTTCATTCAATCGGCGTCGCCAGCAGTGCGGAGGATGGTTTTACACGACTGTCCTGCCGTACTGCATGCTCAACAGGATATTCGAATTATGCCCGAATTGAACTTGCGGTTTGTCGATTAATTGGTCGTCAACTGTTGTTGCACCACTCCTGGTACCGGGTCGTAGTGACTCAACTCCATGGTGAATGACCCAGCTCCCTGCGTAAGGCTCTTCAACTCCGTGTGATAGTCCGAAAGTTCACTCAGCGGCACATCCGCCTTGATTGTCACCAGCCCACCACGTAACGACTCCGTCCCGTTAATTCGAGCCCGCCGCGAAGCCAGGTTCCCCGTCACATCCCCCATCACGCCATCGGGAACGGTCACATCCACGGTCACGATGGGCTCGAGAATCTGCGGCCCTGCGTGCTCGATTGCATCCAATAGCGCATGACGCGCGGCGGTCACGAAGGCTACCTCCTTCGAATCGACGGGATGGTGCTTGCCGTCGTAAACCTCCACTTCAAAATCCTGCAGCGGAAACCCGGCAATGGCGCCCTCATCCAGGATTTGCCGGATACCTTTTTCCACGGCGGGAATCAGCGAGGTGGGAATCGAACCCCCGACCACCTTGTTGATAAACTCGAAACCGTCGCCGCGGCCGCGGGGGCGGACGCGTAAAAACACCTCGCCGAACTGCCCGGCGCCACCGGTCTGTTTCTTGTGTCGATAATGCCCCTCGGCGGGGCGGGTGATGGTTTCGCGGTAGGCGATGCGCGGGGGGCGGGTGTCGACCTCGACGTTGTAGATGGTCTTCATGCGCTCCAGCGCCACGCGCAGGTGCAGTTCGCCCAGGCCGCGCATGACGGTTTCGTTCAGTTCCTGGTTGTGCTCCACGCGCAGGCAGGGGTCTTCTTCGGTCAGCTTGTGCAGCGCGGTGGACAGTTTCTGTTCCTGGCCCCGTTGCTTTGAGGTCACCGCCAGGCCGTACATGGGCTGGGGGAAGTCCAGCGGCCGCATGCGGTAGCCGTCTTCGTCGTGGGAGTCGTGCAGCACGGCGTCGTAGTGGATCTCGTCGTGCTTGGCCACGGCGCAGATGTCGCCGGGGATGCCGGCGTCGACCTCCTCGTGTTTGCCGCCCTGGACCTTGAACAGATGACTGACTTTGAACGCTTTTCGGTCGTCGTCGATGTACAGCATCGAGTCAGCCGTCACGGTCCCCTGGTGGATCCGGAAGATGCACATCTTGCCGACGAACGGGTCGTTGGTGATCTTGAACACGTGCGCCAGGGCGTGCGCCTCGGGATCGGGTTTGCACTCGACGGGCTCGCCATCTTTGCCACCGCCGCGCTGGTAGGCGGGCGGATTGCCCTCCAGCGGGTTGGGGACCAGGCGCTTACACAGTTTCAGTAGTTCGGGTATGCCAGCGCCGGTGGCGGCCGAGGTAAAGCAGATCGGCACCAGGTGGCCGCGGCGCAATGCGCGTTCGGCGGCGTCGTGCAGTTCCTCGCGGCCCAGTGATTCGCCCTCCAGGTACTTCATCATCAGCTCGTCGTCCATCTCGACGATCTGGTCGATGATCGCCTCGTGTGCATCGGAGAGCGAGAAGATATCCGTGTCGCCTTCTTCCTCGAAAAAGCAGTCGCGTACCGTGCGACCGCCGTCAGCGGGCAGGTTGATGGGCAGGCACTCGGGGCCGAACTCGTCCTGGATTTCGCGTACCAGGCCGGTCAGGTCGGTGTCGGGTGCGTCGATGCGGTTGATGATGATCATGCGGCACAGGCGGCGGCGCTTGGCGCGGCGCATAAGGCGCCTTGTGGACAGTTCGATGCCGGCGCCGGCGTTGATCACCACGGCGCTGGTCTCCACCGCCGTCATCGAGGCCAGGGTGGGGCCGCGGAAGTCCGGGAAGCCGGGGGTGTCGATGATGTTGACGTGGATGCCTTCGAAATCGAAGCTGGCGATGGCCGAGTCGAGCGAGTGGCCGTACTGGTGTTCGAGCTTGTCGTGGTCGGTGACGGTGCTGCCGCGTTCAATGGTGCCGGGTTCGCCGATGGTCTCGGTGGCGACCAGCAGGGCCTCGGTCAGCGTGGTCTTGCCGCAGCCGGTGTGGCCCACCAGTGCGATGTTGCGGATGTCCTCGGTACGGTAACTCGGCATACGGAACTCCTTGGCGGGGTCCGGGTCGCCGGACCGGGACTGACCACAATAAACCTCGGCGACCGGACGGGCAAGCCGGGTTGCTTCGTTGGCCGTGGCGGTGTGGGGTTTGCCCATCCGGGCGCCGGGGTTTAGGTGGGCCAGCGTGCCGAGGTTCAGGTGGGGTTCAGGATGATGGGCGTATTGTTTGGGTCGACACTCCACTCCCTCCCGGGAAGCCGCCAGGCGGTGACCCGTGCCTCGACGCGGTGCTTCGGTGCCGCGTCTTTTTGTGCGCGGCCCCAGGGGGCGAGCCGATCGGCCCTTGCAACCATCACCTGTCAACCGTCACCATTCACTGCTTACTGCTTACTGCTTACTGCTCACGCCATGACCGACCCCAAAACCGCCCAGACCTTCCGCTTCGTCGGCCGCCAGTACGATCTGGCGACGGGCGAGTTGCAGATGGCGTGGGCGTTTGATGATGGGCCGCCGATTGTCGAGCGGCTGGTGTTTCCGTGGGCGCCGTGGCCATCGGATGCGTCAAGGCAGGCGGCGTTTTCGCAGGCGATGGATATACTGCACCTGGTCGCGGGGGTCAGCTACTACAAGGCGGGGTTGCCGCCTGAAATTGATACGGGTGAGCACGCGGTCGATGCGGGCGCGGCGTTATTCCTGGAGAACCTCTACACCCGCGGGCTGGCCGAGTTTGCGCATGTGAACGGGTTGGACCTGGAGGGCAAGATCCGCTTTCCGGTGAACGCTGATTTGCGCGCGGCCGACCTGGACCTGGGGTTGCCGGACCGGGCACTGGTGGCCATTGGTGGTGGCAAGGATAGCCTGGTCAGCCTTGAAGCCCTGCGTGAAGGCGGTATCGAGGTGCAGCCGTTCGCGGTGGGGGGCTCGAAGCTGATTGGTGAGACCGTTGCGGCTGCCGGTTTACCGTTAATCCGTGTGGAGCGTCACTTGGCGCCGGAACTCAAAGCCATGAACGAGGCAGGCGCCTGGAATGGCCATGTGCCGGTCACGGCCATCAACTCGGCCATCGGGCTGTGTGCCGCGCTGCTGTACGGCTATCGCTGGGTGGTGTTTTCCAACGAGGCGTCTGCGGACGAGGCCACGCGTTTCGATGCCGATGGCCGGCCGGTGAACCACCAGTATTCCAAGAGCCTGGATTTTGAAGACCGCTTCAGCGCGCTGGTGCGCGACCGGTTGGGGGAAGGCGTCGAGTGCTTCTCGCTGATCCGGGCGCTGGGCGAGGCGGACGTGGCGCGGCGGTTCGCGCTGTTGTCGCAGTACCACGCCGTGTTTTCCAGCTGTAACCGGAATTTCCATGTCGACGGGCCGAAAATCGACGGGCGCTGGTGCGGGGACTGTCCGAAATGCAGGTTCTCCACGCTGGCGCTTGCGCCACACCTGTCTCCGACCGGACTCGAGGCCATTTTCGGACGCAACCTGCTCGACGATGAGGGCCAGTTGGCTGGTTACCGCGAACTCTGCGCGTTGGGAGCGGAGAAGCCATTCGAGTGTGTCGGCACCGTTGATGAGTGCCGGGCGCTGGTCGCCGCGCTGGCGGCACGGCCGGAATGGCGTGACATTGCCGTGGTCCGCGCGCTGGCGCCGGAAACGGGTACCGGCGAAGCGGAGCTCACCGAACTGCTCGCCGCGCGCGGGCCGGACCGGGTGCCGGCCGAGGTGGCCTCGCGTGTCCGCCTCTGAGGCAGCGCTGACGTTGGAAAACCTGGGCGCGCTGGACGTGGCGCTGGTGGGCGTTGGGCGCGAAGGCCGGGCGACATGGTCGCAGTGGGTGAAACGTCACCCGCACAGGCCGCTGGTGTTGTACACCGAGCATGAACCCCCGGCGGATTTTGCCGCCCGGTTGCGCTCCGGGCTCGATGAACTGGTGGTAGGGCCGCTGAATGGCGATTCGTTGATTCGCCACGATGTGCTGGTGCGCTCACCGGGGGTCAGTCCCTACCACGGCGCGCTGGGGCAGGCGATTGCCGGGGGCGCGCGTGTGACCACGATGTCCTCGCTGTGGTTCGCGGAACACCCCGACGCGCGCACGATCTGCGTCACCGGCACAAAGGGCAAAAGCACCACCACGGCGCTGGTCGCCTGCCTGTTGGAAGGTGCCGGTCGACGCGTGGCCATGGCCGGCAATATCGGCCGGCCGTTGTTCGATATCGACCCCGCGGGGATCGACTGGTGGGTCATCGAGCTTTCCAGTTACCAGCTCTGTGACCTGGTCGGCCGGCCGCAGCTTGGCGTGCTGACAAACCTTTCCGATGAGCATCTGGACTGGCATGCCGGTCCGGATCGCTATCGTGCTGACAAGCTTCGGCTGGCGCGCCTGGTAGAACCGGGCGGCCTGGTGGCGAACGGTGCCGATGCCGCGTTGGCCGACGCGTTAAGCGGTGTGTTGGCAGAAGGAACAGACGTCGGGAGTGAGGCGGTTCACTGGTTCAACACCCCCGGCGCGCCCAGCGTCGAGCAGGGCGGCGTACGTTTGGCGGATGGCCGGATCGTCCACCTGCCGCCGAAGCTTCGCGGAAACCACAACCGCGACAACCTGGCCGCGGCGCTGGCGGTCGTCCAGCGGGCAGGTGAGTTGCCTGAAGATCCGGAGGTGGCGCTGGCGCATTTCGTAGGGCTGCCACACCGCCTGCACACTATCGGCCGCACCGATGATGGCCTGGCCTTTATCGACGACAGCCTGTCGACCACGCCGGTGGCGACGCTGGCGGCGCTGGAAGCCCTGGCCGGCGAGCCCGTGACCGTCCTGCTGGGCGGGCTGGACCGCGGCCTGGACTGGCGCGCGCACGCTTCTGCATTTGTCCGTGTCGGGCCGCACGCCGTTGTCGGGCTTCCGGACAGCGGCGAGGCCATCATCCGCACACTGGCCGACGAGGGGCTGGAATGCCCCGGCGGCATGCATGCCTGCGAGGACATGGCAGAGGCCATCGCCCGGGCGCGCGCGGTGACACCGCGCCCCGGCATCGTGCTGCTTTCGCCCGGCGCGCCCAGCTTCCCGCGGTACCGGGATTACGTTGCCCGCGGCGAGGATTTCAAGCATCACAGCGGCCTGTCCTCATGATGCAGGTTCGGGTGCTGGGCGCCGTTGACGAGGTGGACGCAGGCGCGTGGGACGAACTGTTCACGCCGGCGGGGAAGTTGCCCAACCCGTTTATCCGGCACGCTTTCCTGCACGCGCTTGAAGCAACCGGGTGCGTCAGCGCCGAAACCGGGTGGACGCCCTGTCACCTCTGGGTCACCGAGGCCGGCCAACCCGTCGCCGCGATGCCGCTATACCTGAAGACGCACTCCAGCGGCGAGTTCGTGTTCGACTGGGGCTGGGCTTCGTCTTACGAACGGCATGGACTGAATTACTACCCGAAACTGCTGACGGCTGCACCGTTTACGCCGTCGGCCGGCCCGCGCCTGGGGTTCGCGACCGGCGCGGATCGCGAGGCCTGCGTCCGGGCCTTGCTGGCCGCGGTCCAGGAACTGGCAGAGCAGCAGGCCTGTTCCAGTTGGCACCTGCTGTTTCCGGATGAACTGTCGTGGTCGGCGCTGGAGCCCGCCTGTCAGTCGGCTGAGCTGCTGCGCCGCGAAGACATCCAGTTTCACTGGCGTAACCGGGGTCCCGATGACCAGGCATTCGCCGATTTCGATGACTTCCTGGCCACGCTGAAATCTTCGCGCCGCAAGAACCTTCGCAAGGAAAGGCGCCGGGTGGCCGAACAGGATGTCAGCCTGGTACGCACTGCTGGCAGCGAGATCGACGATGAAGCCTGGGACGGCTTCTATCGTTGCTATCGCGCCACGTTCGAGTCCCACAGCGGTCACGCGGGCTACATGAACCGCGCGTTTTTTGAACGGTTGCGCGTGGTCATGCCAGAGCAGTTGCTGCTGGTATCCGCGCATTACGAAGGCCAGCTGGTGGGCAGTTCACTTTGCCTGCAGGACGACGACACCCTGTACGGCCGCTACTGGGGCGCGCTGGCGGCGATCGACTGCCTGCATTTCGAGGCCTGTTTCTACCAGGGCATCGAGTATTGCATCGAGCAGGGGTTGCAGCGGTTCGACCCGGGCGCCCAGGGCGAGCACAAATTGCTTCGCGGGTTCGAGCCGGTCACGACCCGGTCATTGCACTGGATCGCGGACGAACGGTTCCGGCGTGCCATTGGTGACTACCTTGAAAGGGAGCGACCGGCGGCGCGGCAATATGGTGAAGACGCGGCGCGGTTCCTGCCGTTTCGCGAAGGGGCGAAGCCGGGGTCGTAGCGGCGCCGGGACTAGGGATCGGCGAGGACGGTGGCCAGCTGCCGCATCGAGTCGTCGACGGCGGTCTGGAAGGCGCGGACGATCTCCGGCAGGCGGTTGGCCGTGACGGGCGCGGTCGCGGAAAGTGCCAGGACCTGGCGCTTGTCGTCACAGTGGTAAAGTCCGGCGATGTCGACCGCCACCGAGCGGGATATGTTGCCGGCATCCAGCATCACCTGGAACTGGCGGACTTCCAGCGACAGCCGGCATTCGCCGTCACGCCGGTAATCATGCCGCGAAATCACCGGGAACCGGGGCGCGCCCTCGAGTGAGCGCGTGACCAGCGAGGTGACCAGTTCCGGCAGGTGGTCCGCCCAGTGGGCGCCGGCAATATGGTCCAGGCGGGCATCCGGGTCGAGTGTCAGGATGCGGTCGCTGTCGAGGCCGGGCACCACGGCCACCGACAGGGCCAGCGGTCGCGGCTCACCGGCGATCGACGCCCGGTCCACTTGGGTGGGCTCCAGCCACCACGTGCTGGTCGCCGGCTGGCTGCTTTCCAGGATCGGTGTGCAACCGGCGAGTGCAAACAGGGCCGCCAGGCAGGTGAGCAGGGCGGAGACCGGGCGGTAGCGCGGGAATTTCAGGTCGGCTTTCATCTCAATCCTCGACGGTCACGCCACGGGCTTCGGGCTTGTAGATCAGGCTGGAGGGATCATCCTCCAGTCGCTCCAGCACTTTTTCCAGCTGCCTTGAGGCCGCGCGCATTTCGGCCAGAAGGGCCGGCACCTGGCCCAGGCCGTTGGCGGCGAACTGGTCCAGGTCGGCCTGGTTGTCGACCACCCATTCATCCAGCCGCGCCAGGGTGTCGGCGAGTTGGCCGGTGGCCTGCGACAGGTTGTCCAGCGCGGTGACGGCGCTGGGCCCGGCGTCGGCCAGTACGCTGTCGAAATGTCCCACGGTGGCGCGGAAGTCGCGCATGGCGGCGTTAAAGGTGTCCGGCAGCTCGGCCAGCGAGGTTTGCTGGCCGGCGACCGCGTCAGAAAGGTTGGCGACATTGTCCAGCGCGCGGGCCAGGGATTCCGCATTCTCCGGGCTGAGGATTGTGCTGGCGCGGTCGACCAGCGTCTCCATTTTGTCCACCAGTTTCGGCGCCGAGGACATGATGGCTGACAGGCCCGAGGAGCGGTAGGGAATGGCCGGGCGTTCATCGTCGTCGCCATTTTCCAGCGGCGGGTGCGTGCCCGGCGAGTTGGACAGGTTGATGACCGACACGCCGGTCACGCCCTGCGGCGCCAGCGTGGCCCAGGTGCCGTCGTTGACGGGCGCCGAGGCCAGCACACGAATACCGACACGGATGCTGGGCGGGTCGCCGGACACGATGGAGAGGTTATCGACCTCGCCGACACGCACACCCAGGAAGTAAACGGGCCCGCCCAGGCTCAGGCCAGTGACATCGTCCTCGATGAAGATGGCGTAATCGGCGGTGGGCTCGGTGCCCTGCTTGCCGGTGATCCAGATGGTCAGCGCCACGCCGGCCAGGATGGCGGCGGTGACGAAAATGCCGACGGACAGGTTGCGGCTAGCCGCCATCGCGTTTGCTCCCGTCATCTTCGCCCTTGCCCATGGCCTCCCAGGCCCGGCGCGCGCGCGGCACACCGAAGTAACTGCGGATCCAGCGGTGACGGGACTCGACGATCTCGTCGGCGGTGCCCACGGTGACCTGGCCGTCGACCAGCACCGCGATGCGGTTGCAGGTGTTGAACAGGCTGTCGACGTCGTGGGTGATCATCATGATGGTCAGGTCGAGGTTGCCATGCAGGTAAGTGATCAGTTCATCAAACTCGGTGGCGGCGATCGGGTCCAGGCCGGCGGTGGGCTCGTCCAGGAACAGGATCTTCGGGTCCATGGCCAGCGCCCGCGCCAGCGACACGCGTTTATTCATGCCGCCGGACAGTTCAGAAGGATACTTGTCGGCCACCGACAATGACAGGCCCACCATCAGCAGCTTCAGGCTGGCCAGCTCGTGGCGGGTTTCCAGCGGCATGTCGGAATGCAGCGCGATGGGCAGCTCGACGTTCTCCTGCACGGTCAGGTTGGAGAGCAGGGCGCCGTTCTGGAACAGCACGCCCCATTGCGTGTGCGGGCCGGCCTCCTGGTAACGGATCTCCTGCCCGAGCACGGTGATCTCGCCGGCGTTTGGGCGGTGCAGCCCCAGGATGCTGCGCATCAGCACCGACTTGCCGGAGCCGGAGCCGCCCACCACGCCGAGAATCTCGTCGCGCTCAATGTCCAGGTTCAGGTTGTCGTGGACCACCTGCTTGCCAAACCGGTTGACCAGCCCGCGAACGCGGATGGCCGGGTCGCGCGAAGGCCGCTGGCCCGGGAACGACGCGCCTTCGTTAGCGGAAGCCATCTAGAAGCCGATCCGGGTGAACACGGTGGTGAAAAAGGCGTCCGCGCAGATGATCAGGAAGATCGACTGCACGACCGCGTCAGTGGTCTTGCGGCCCAGCTCCTCGGCGGAGCGCTGCACCTGCAGGCCGCGCAACGTGCCGACCGCGGCGATCAGCAACGCGAAGAATGGCGCCTTGATCAGCCCCGCCAGCACGTCGTTCATGTCGGTGGAGAGCGTCACGCGTTCCACGAACTGCGTTGGCGTAATGTCGAGGGCGCCGATGGTGATCAGCGCGCCGCCGGCGAGCCCCGCGATGTCGGCGAACAGCGTCAGGGCGGGCAGGGCGACCAGCAGCGCCAGCACCCGGGGCAGGATCAGCACCTGGTTGGGGTTCATGCCCAGCACGCGCATGGCATCGACTTCCTCGTTCAGCTTCATCGTGCCCAGCGCGGCCGCGAAGGCGCTGCCGGAGCGCCCGGCCACCAGCACGGCGGCCAGCAGGCCGGCCATTTCGCGCGTGACCGCGATGCTGACCATGTCGACAACGAAGATGCGCGCGCCGAAGCGCTCCAGCTGGCTGGCGCCCTGGAAGGCCAGCACGATGCCGATCAGGAAGGTCATCAGCATCACCACCGGTATGGCGCGTACGCCGGCCTGGTGGATCTGCTGCAGGGTTTCGGCGATCACCAGCCGCGAGGGGCGGCGCAGGGCGTCGAACAGCCAGCGCGTCCACTGGCCGGTGTCTTCGACGCGTTCCAGCGATTTCTCGCCGACTGTTTCCATTGCCACGCGGAACGGGTGGGGGCGTTCCGGCTCATCGCGGCCCAGGCCCGGCTCGCGCGCGGCGGCCATGTCGATGATGTGGCGCAGGAACTTGAAGTGCGCCGCGCGGAAATCCTTGAACTCCGAGGTGATGCCGGTCTCGGTGAGCTGCTGCGAGCGGTCGTACAGCACCCAGGCGCCGGCGATATCCATGCGGCGCAGCCCGGCGCAGCGGAAAATCACGTTGCTTTTCGCGGCGTCCCGCACCCGCAGGCTGTCCGCTTCCAGTTGCGCCACGTTCTCGAATACCCAGTCGCCACGGACGTTGACGACCAGGGTGTCGTCGTCGGCTTCCATGTCCAGGTATTCGTTCGTCATCGTGTTGAGATTAAAGCATATTCAGGGCCCGTGACAGGCCAGTCCTGTCACGAAAAGTTCACCGGACTGACATCACCCGGACACGCCGCGGGCGCAGTATGCGTATCGCGTCAATCCGTGGGGACGCCGGAATGCACCGACCGATCATGACAACGCGCCGATTTGCCGAACTCGACCTCGCCCTGTGCCAGCGCGCCAATCGGGCCTGCGCCTGGCGGATCGTGCGACGCTTCTTCCGTGCCATCAGTCGCCTTGGCGATGGCAAGTTCTGGTACGTGCTGATGCTGGTGTTGCCCGTCGTCCATGGCCACGCGGGCCTGGTGGTCAGCCTGCAAATGGCCATCGCGGGCGTACTGGGCGTGGCCGTCTACAAGCTGGTCAAGCACCTGACCCACCGCCCGCGCCCGTATGTCAGCGACGCCTCGATCATGCTGGGCGCGGCCCCGCTGGACCAGTACAGCTTCCCCTCCGGACACACCCTGCACGCCGTGTCGTTCACGCTGCTGGTGTGCGCGGCGTTTCCGGCCTGGGCGTGGTTGCTGGTGCCGTTCGCCGCGCTGGTGGCCATGTCGCGCGTGGTGCTGGGCCTGCATTACCCCACCGACGTGTTGCTGGGCGCCGCCATCGGCACCGGCCTGGCGACACTGGTGCCTTATCTTCCGCTACCCGCCTGAACCTTCCGCCCGCTGGCGGAGTCGCGAGAAAGGTTGTAGTTTTGTCGCGGTATGGCCGTCGAACTCGTCAACCTGGGAGAACGCCCGTCGCTGGTGACCACGCTGGTGGCGGAGCTGCGTGATACCCGCATCCAGGGTGATCCGCTGCGTTTCAGGCGCAACATCGAACGACTGGGCGAGATTTTCGGTTATGAAATCAGCAAGCGCCTGGCCCATTCCGAACGCCAGGTGCCGACGCCGCTTGGCACGGCCACCTGCCAGGTGCTGGACCCGCAACCGGTGCTGGCCACGGTGCTGCGCGCCGGGCTGCCGCTGCACCAGGGGCTGCTGAACGCCTTTGACCGGGCCGACAACGCCTTCGTCTCCGCCTACCGCAAGCATGACGGCGACGAAACCCATTTTGAGGTCGAGATCGAGTACCTGGCGAGCCCGATCCTCGACGGCCGCACGCTGGTGCTGGCCGACCCGATGCTGGCCACCGGCAGCAGCATGGTTTTGGCGTGGCGGGCATTGCTGGAGAAGGGCGACCCGGCCGAACTGCACGTGGTGTCGGTCATTGCCAGTGAAGCGGGCGTGGCCCGTGTGCGCGAGACCATGCCCGATGGCAGCACCCTGTGGGTGGCGGCCATCGATGCGGAGCTCGACGATCGGGCCTACATCGTCCCCGGCCTGGGTGATGCCGGTGATCTGGCTTTCGGTGAAAAGGATTGATGGTGAGTAGTGAGTAGTGAGTAGTGAATAGCGAGGGCACTTCCGGGAGAGTTTTTTTGGTTTTCACCACTCACCACTCACCACTCACTACTCACCACTCACCACTCACTACTCACCCACTAACAGCCTGGAAGATCAGCCGCAATGCGAGTCCGATGAGGATGATGCCGAACAGGCGATCGACCCAGGTGCCGTGGCGTCTCAGCCAGGCCAGCCAGCCCGGCCGGGACAGCCCCCAGGCCACCAGCAAGTACCAGCCCGCGTCGATGACCATGGCCGTGCCCGCGTAAAGCGTGCGGGTCGCGGCCGAGGTCTCCGGCCCCACCACCTGGCTGAACAGGGCAAGGAAGAACACCGCGACCTTCGGGTTCAGGAACGCCACCAGGAAGCCGTCACGCGCGGCGCCGCGATGGTCAGGCGGCGCTGTTTCGGTGGCTTCGTTGGCGGGCCGGGACAGCAGCGCTTTCAGGCCCAGCCAGGCCAGCCACAACGCACCCGCCCACTGCAACGCGGCGAAGGCCGTCGGTGAGCGCGTCAGTAGCGCGGCGATGCCTGAAATACTGGCGAAGGCGTACAGCCCGATCGCCAGGCCGTGCGCCAGCGCCGCGACCGAACCCGCCGCACGCCCGCCGGCCAGGGTATGGCGGCTGACCACTGCCAGCGATGGCCCGGGCGACATGGCGCCGAGCGCGCACAACATGGCCACGGCCGACCAGGCGGCGAACGTCAAGGGTCAGTCACGTGGAAAGCAGGCATCGCGCCATGCTACGGCAGTCCCGCCGTGCGCCACAAGCGACCGCGAACCTGATAATCTCGGCCGCATTGAACGTGGGTCGAAAAACAATGAAAACCAGAACCGGGGCCTTTCTTCTCCATCTCGCCATCAGCCTGGCCGTCCTCCTGCCCGTGCTGGGCTGGATCTTTTACGCCTGGTACCCGTGGCCCTATCCCGCGCTACAGGGCGCCTGGCCGATGCTGGGCATGCTGGTGCTTGCGCACCTGGTGGTGGGGCCGGCGCTGACGGCGCTGGTCTACAAGCCCGGCAAGCGCGGCCTGGTGTTCGACCTGTGCGTGATCGGGGTCTTGCAACTGGCGGCGCTGGCCTGGGGTGTCCATGCCGTCGAACAGCGCCGGCCCGCCTGGCTGGTGTTCGCCGTGGACCGCTTGAATGTGCTCACCGCCGGTGAAGTGATGGGTCCGGCGCCGGTCGTCCCGAAGGCGCAGCGGGTGAACGGGCCGTTCCCGGTGTTCGCCGAGATGCCGGTGGGTGATGCGCGCCAGCGCCTGTTGCAGGAAACCATGTTCGAAGGCCTGCCCGACCTGGAGCACCGCCCCGAATTCTGGCGACCCTGGGCCAGCGGCCAGGGCGTGATGCTGCGCGCGGCCCAGCCTGCAGACGCGCTGGTGGAGGCCCGCCCAGGCGCGGCTGGCGCCGTGGAGCGCCTGGCCGAAAGCGCCGGTGTTCCGCGCGACCGGCTGGTATTCCTGCCCGTCATGGGGCGCGAGAGTGACGCGGCGGCGCTGCTGGACAGCGAAGACGCGACGCTGATCGGGCTGGTCCACGTCGATCCCTGGCTGGGTGACGACGCGGCGGAATGATTTGCGACAAAGCGAATCCCGCCGGGACGAAATCCCCCGTCGAACCGATGGAAAGACGCGCGGAAAGCCGCGAAAGCCCTACAATGACCGCATGAAATTCAACCGTTTCCTTGAAAACCCGCACAAGCTGTTCTGGGTGCTGCACCTGGGCGGCTGGGCGTTCTGGGGCGTGTTCCTCAAGTACCTGTACACCACGCAGGTGCTGGGCGAGCAGCCGCCGGACTATTTTGCCTACGTGATGGTGATCAGCACCATCGGCATGCTGATCACGCTGGCGCTTCGTTACCTGTATCGATGGGTCATGGAGCGGCCGCTCTGGCTGCAGGCCGCGGCGTTCCTGGCCGGCACATCGCTGGCCGGCTACCTGTGGATGCATGCGCGCAGCTGGATCTTCATGAACTACATCGAGGTGGACAAGGACTACAGCGCCTGGCTGGAGAAAATGGGGCCGGCCGCCGAGTTGTATGAAAAAGTGTCCTATGTGTCGACGTTCACGTCAGGTTGGACCGTGATGGCGGCCTGGAGCGTGCTGTACTTCGGCATGAAGTATCACCGCATTTTCCAGCGCGTGTCCGAGAGCGCGCTGAAGTCCGCGGCCATGGCCCACGAGGCGCAGCTGAAAATGCTGCGCTACCAGCTCAACCCGCATTTCCTGTTCAATACGCTGAACGCGATCTCGACCCTGGTGCTGGAGAAAGACACGGAGCTGGCCAACCGCATGGTCAACAAGCTGTCGCGTTTCCTGCGCTTTTCGCTCGATAACGACCCGATGCAGAAGGTCACCCTGGCGGAGGAACTGGAAGCGATCGGGCTGTATCTCGACATCGAGAAGGTGCGCTTCGAAGAGCGCCTGCAGCTGGTCGAAGACATCGAGCCCGCCGCCCGCAAGGCGCTGATCCCGAGCCTGTTGCTGCAGCCACTGGTGGAAAACGCCATCAAGTACGGCATCGCGCAGAAGGAAGACGGCGGCACGCTGAGCATCGCCGCGCGCGTGTTCAGCGGTGAGCTGCTGCTGGAACTGGCCGATGACGGGCCGGGCGTAGACCTGGAAAATGGCACCATTCCGGGCGCGAACGGCGTGGGCCTGCGCAATACGCGCGACCGGCTCCGCGAACTTTACGGTAACCGCCACGGCTTCCGCCTGGGCAGGACTGAGCCGCATGGCCTGACCATCAGTATCCGTATTCCCTACGAAACGTGACGCCGCGCGGGTAGAATACGCGGTTTCCTGCTGGTCGCCGCGTTCCCGTGAAAGTTCTCCACATCGGAAAATATTTTTCGCCGTTCAGGGGTGGGGTCGAGACCTACCTGCTGGACGCGATGAACGCGCTTTCGCGGCGCGGCGTGGAATGCGCCGCGCTGGTGCACGATCACGAACGCTCCTGGCGGGGTCGGGCGGAATCTCACGGTGACGCCGATGCCCGCTTCCAGGTGCACCGCTCGGCGACTTGGTTCACGCTGTTCTTCACCCCGTTCAGCCCCGGTTTTCGTGCTGACCTGGCACGGCTGCTGGACACGTTCCAGCCCGATATCATTCACGTGCACCTGCCGAACCCGTCTGTGGTCTGGCTGCTGACGCTGCGACAGGCGCGCGACATCCCACTGGTCGTCCACTGGCATTCGGACGTCATTACCGCCGCCCAGGGCCCCGTCATGAAGGCCCTGTATGCACTCTACCGCCCGCTGGAACGTCGATTGCTGGATCGCGCAGCCGCCGTGGTGGCGACTTCGCGTTCCTACCTGGAGAGTAGCCAGTCGCTGCAGGCCTTCCCGGAAAAGTGCCACGTTGTGCCCCTGGGCCTGGACACGGCACGTTTCGAGGCCCTCCCGGTGCCGGCACGTCCCGCGAAACTCCGTGACGATGCCATGAACGTACTCGCCGTGGGCCGGCTGACGTACTACAAGGGCTTCGGCTACCTGGTGCGCGCCCTGGCCGACGCGCCGGGCGTACACGTCCACCTGGTGGGCAAGGGCGAACTCAGGCGTGAGCTGAAAGCGTTGGCGAAGCAGGTCGGCGTCGAGCGCAGGATCACGTTCCATGGTCCGCTCGACGATGTCGACCTGGGTGCGCTGCTGGCCCATTGCGATTGCCTGTGCCTGCCCTCGGTGGAGCGTACCGAGGCCTTCGGGCTGGTGCTGCTGGAGGCGATGTATTTCGGCCGGGCCACCGTGTCCAGCGCAATGCGGGGTTCCGGCATGGACTGGGTGGTCGAGGACGGCGTGACCGGCATCAAGGTGCCACCGGCCGATGCGCGTGCCCTGGCAGGCGCACTGGCGACACTGCGGGATGACCCGGCGCTGGCCGCGCGCCTGGGGCAGGGTGGCCGTACCCGGTTCGATTCAACCTTCACCATCGATCGATCGGTTGACGCGCTTGTCGATGTCTACCGGAAGGTGTCGTCATGACCGCGTTCACCGATCCCGGCTGCCTGGTCGTCATTCCGGCGCATAACGAGGCGCATGACATCGCCCGGGTGGTGACCGAAGTGCGCGAAATTCACGGCCTGGATGTCGCGGTCGTGGATGATGCCAGCCAGGACAATACGGTGAAGCGTGCACGCGCCGCTGGCGCGCAGGTCCTGCCGCTGTCGGTGCAGCTGGGGGCGTGGGGCGCGACCCAGGCCGGCATGCGCTACGCGCTTCGCCACGGGTACGAGCGCGTCCTGACCATGGACGCCGACGGCCAGCACGAGGCGGTCTGGATTCCCAACCTGCTGTCGCCGGTCATCAAAGGTGACGCGGATGTCACGATTGGATGCTGTGTTCGCCGCGGGTCGCGCATGCGCAAAATCGCCTGGCGTATCCTGAAGGCTGTTTCCGGGCTGACACGCGAGGATATTACCTCCGGGTTCCGTGCCTATAACCGCACCGCGTTCCGGCTGCTGGCCTCGCGCGAGGCGACCCTGCTGGAGTACCAGGATGTCGGCGTGCTGGTGCTGCTGCGCAACGCCGGGCTGGATACCCACGACGTGGAGGTTACAATGCTTCCCCGGCGCAGTGGCACATCACGGGTGTACCATTCCTGGTTCGCGGTGATGTACTACATGTGCCACACGATTTTGCTGGGGATCAGCAAGCGCCGGGTCCGCCGGTGACTGGACACGACGCCCCGGCCGTCAATCACGGACACTGAACATGCTGTCATGGGTCACCGGGGCCATTGGCCTCGCCGCCGCCATCACCATTATCGTGCTGATCCGCAAGGATCACCTGCACGTGCGCTACGGCATCTGGTGGATTGCGGTGGCCGCGGTTTTCGTGGTCGTCGGACTTTACCCCGGTATTGTCGATCACCTGGCCGCACGCCTGGGCATTGCCTACGGGCCGGTACTGGCGCTGACCGTTGGCCTGACAGTGTTCGTGATCAAGATCCTCACCATCGACATCGCACGTTCACGCGACGAAACCCGGATTGTCCGGCTGGTGCAGCGTATTGCCATCCTGGAGTCCGAAGTCGACCAGTTGAAACGGGAAGCCCGCGACCGGGCGGAGGGCGTCGAAGAAGGCGCTGAACGCGGGGAATGACCCTGGCGCTGCTGGCCGGACTGCTCGTTCCCTGGGTTGTCGGCACGGCGGCGATGGTCGCCATCGGGCCGCGTTGGCCGGTCGCACCGTGGTTTCGGCGGCTGGGCTATGGGTTTTTCTTAGGGATGGTCGCGGTGGCGTTCGCCATTCGCCTGTCTGCGCACCTGGCCGGCGGGTTGTCTGCTGGCTGGGCCTGGGTGACCCTGGCGGTTCTGGGCATTGTTGCTGTTTTCGGTGCCTGGTGGCGCAACCGGCGGTCGGGTGGTATTACCATTCCGTATTCACCTGGCGCCGACCATCCGACCAGAAGCGTGATTGTTGCGGTGTTGATGATCGGCATCGGGGCGCACCTGCTCCTGTCAGCAATTGAGATCATCGCGCTGCCCCTGTTTCCCTGGGATGCCTGGACAGTTTGGGCGTTTCGCGCAAAGGCCTGGTTCCTGAACGGGGCGATTTTCGATTTCGTCAACCTGGGGCAGTGGCTGTCGACCGATGACGCGGGCATTTACACGCAACCGGCATTGTCCTACCCGCTGTTGCCGTCAATCCTGCCGCTCTGGGCAGCCATGGCCCTGGGGCAGTGGCACGAAGCATTAATCAATGTTCCGGTGGTCTTCTGCGGCCTCGCCATCGTACTCGGGCTGTATGGGCAGTCCCGCGCGGTCGGCGTCCGCCAGGGGTTGGCGCTGCTCGGCGTGTTCCTGCTGGTATCGACCCCGATTTTCGCCACGCACCTTTCGCTGGGCGGCTATGCCGATATCTGGCTGGCGGGTTTTGCCGGCCTGGGTTTCGTATCGCTGATGGTCGGCACGATCCACGGGGAACGGTCAGCGACCTGGCTGGGCCTGCTGATGCTTGCGCTGGGCCTGCTGGTCAAGGCAGAAGGATTCGTCTGGATGGCGGCCGGGCTGGCCTACGTGCTGCTGACCGCTTTACCCGCGCGGAAGGGACTGGCGCTGGTGGCCACCGCGCTGGTCGCAGTTGCCGTGGTGCTCTGGTGGCAACCCGGCACCTTTGAACTGCCGGGCGTGGGCCGGGTCGGCGTCGAGAACGGCGCGATCCATGTGCCGCTCAAGGGTGCCATTCCGTTTGCCGCGAACATGGTGGGCGACGCTTACCTGCAGAACATTTTCGTGCGCGATAACTGGCACCTGGCCTGGCTGGCGCTGACGATCCTGGTGCCGCTTTGTGGGTTCGTCGACCGACCGTCGCGTCGTGCGACGCTGACGTTCATCGGGCTCGCCGGGCTGGCGCAGGTGCTGATCTTCGGGTTTACCGCGCAGGGCGCCTGGGCGGAAGACTACACCGCCATCAACCGCCTGCCGCTGCATGTCTATCCCGCGGTGGTCTTCGCCGGCATGGTGCTGGCCGAGCGCCTGCTGTGCCGCCATGGCGCGAAGGGCGGGCGGGTGCGTATCGGCGGCCGGCGCCGCATGCTGGTGGTCCTGGGCGGGGCGCTTGTCACCACGCTGGTGCTGCTGGCGGGCTGGCTCTGGGTCTCGACCGCCGAAGACGGCGGGCCGCCCGACGCCTTGCCGTTGTCAGGGCTTTCTTTCGTGGTCGGCCAGGGACAGTCTGGCGCCGACGGGTACGTAATTGAGCAGTACGGCGATGGCGTCGCCCTGTTGTCGTCCGGCCCGGTGAGCATCGACGCGGACCGCCTGGACCTGCTGGTGCTGAACCTGCGGATGCAGGCGGTCATCGACGACCCCAACCGGGCGCCGGCGTTTTTCTGGCGCCGCCAGGACGAGGAGGAGACCGTGTCACGCCTGACCCTGCTGGGTGGCGATGAACTGGTTGACCTCAAAACGTCCGAAGATTGGCATGGCACAGTCACAGAAGTCGGCTTCCTTGTGCTGGAAGACGCGGGGCCTGCAGTCACGATCAGCGGATTGCGACTGGAGAACAGCGAGCCGATGACCGTCGCCCGGCTGCTGGCCGGCGAGTGGTTCGGTTATGAGCCCTGGACACAGCGTTCCGCGCACTCACTGACGGGGGGGGAGGAGCGCCAGCACGCGCCACTACCGGCGCTGGTGTCGGTGTTTGTGCTGTTGACGGCGGGCCTGGCGGCCTGGCTGGGGCCCCGGGGGCGTCGTGTCGAGTTGGTGATGATCGCCATCCTGGCGGGTTGGGTGATGCTGGATATTCGTTGGTTGGGTAACCGCCTGCAGCGGGCGGAGAAGTCCCTCGCGTCACTCTCGCTGTCCGTGGAGTCGCGGTTGTCCGACCCGGAGCTGACGCGGCTGGATCCCTGGATCTCCCGAATCCTGGACGGTTTACCGGATGAACATCCGCAGCGGATCCTGGTACTTTCCGATCCGGAAGAGCCCAAGTATTACGCCTGGCGCAGCAAGTACCAGTTGTTGCCGCATAATGCCGCGGTTTTCCCGCGGCTGCCGTCGCCGGAGCAGGTTGAAGGGGTGGATTTCATCATGGTCATCGGCGACTTCATGGACCCCTCGAAGGCCAGTGCCGGTGTGCGCGAGCGGGTTGCGGCGCTGCCGCTCGACCCCGCGGTCATTCGCCGAACGCAGCTGGTGAGCGTCACGCCTCACGGGATGCTGCTGGCGGTGCCGAAACCGGTAGGTGACACGCGGCCCTAGGGCGCGACAAAGCGGGCAAAGGCCTCGTCGAATGTCGCCACGTTGAATCGTTGTGCGCGCTGTTCGCATTCCGCCTGCATCGCGCGGGCGGTTTCCCGCGACATAACCTGGACGGCGTTGATGATTGCTTCCGTGGCACTTTCTCCTGTCTCCAGGTTCGCCGGCGGGATCAGGATTCCAGTACGGCCATCGGCGACGGTCTCGAGCAGGCCACCCTCGGCGACACCGATCACGGGCTTCCCCGCCGCCATGGACTCCACTGGTGACATGCCGAAATCTTCGTCGCGCGGCAGGTAAAGCGTCGCCCGGCAGCGGCCGACCAGTTCACGCAGTGCCGCTTTCGACTGCCAGCCGGTGAATCGGATATTGTCCAGGCCCGCTGCGCGGCTGCGGAGCTCGGTTTCCTGGCTGCCGCCGGACGCAATCACGAGTTTTTTTCCGGGCATCTGGCTGAAGGCATCGACCAGGCGGTCGACGCGCTTGTAGGGTTCCAGTCTTGCCGTCGACAGGAAATAGCCCTCGTCGTCGATCCAGTGGTAATTGGCCGTGTCCACCGGCGGGTGGATGATCTCGGAGTGGTCGACGCCCAGGTGGTCACGAAGCCGCCGCGCAACATTTTCCGAATTGACCGCGATGCGGTCCATGCACCTGATCGCAGTTTCATACCGGCGACGCACATGCGCCGCAAGGCGGCGGAGCAGGGGACGTTGCCATTGCAATGCCTCGGCCTGGTAGTGCGACTCCAGGTCATAGGCGAAGCGGGGTGGCGTATGGCAATAGTAAAGGTTGCGGTCACCGCCGCGATGCACCACGCCGACCGGAGCGTAAACCCCGCTGAAAACCGCCGTGTCATACCCGACAAGGAACTTGCCACGATGGTCGAATGCGGCCATGGTCTTCAGTCCCTGCCACCCGCGCTTTCGGGTGGCCGAGGTCAGCGAGCGGTATCGTCCCTGCGGCAATGCGCTGGCCGGAAACTGTTTACCGTCGATAAATCCCGCCACCAGTTCGAATTCGCGAAACCGGTCGATGACGTGCAGGGAGAGGGCCTCGGCCCCGCCTTCCACCAGCAGGAAATCGTAGATGAACGCGTTTCTGGCAGTCATACGTCGGTTGGCACAGGGCCTCAAATCGGTCGGGCCTGCATCATACCGGACCCGCGACGGGGCTGAACTTGTGGCCGCAATGCTGGATAATCCGCCCCGGACGAATCACGCTGCATCACAGCCCGGATTTTCGGAGACCACGTTTGCTCACACTTACCAGCCGCCAGTTTTGGGATGTCTTTTTCACCAAGCTGAAATTTAACCTGAAATCGGAAGGTTCCAAGACCTACCTGGGCTACCTGTGGTGGTTGCTCGAACCCGCCCTGTTCGTCGCAACCATGTACATCGTGTTCGGCATTCTGCTGCAATTACGTTCCGATGACTTCCTGGCTTTCCTGATTTGCGGCCAGGTGGCGTTCTCATGGTTTTCGCGCAGTGTTTCACATTGTTCGGGTGCCCTGATGGATGGTCGCGGCATTATTAACCAGGTGGCGATCCCGAAACCTTTTTTTCCCTTGCTGGTGATTGGCCAGGATCTCGTGAAACAGTTGCTGGTCTTCCTGATGACCTTTCTGTTTCTCTTGTTTCTCAATCTTGACCCGACGTACGTGTGGTTTGCGCTCCTGCCCGTGATCGCGACGCAGCTCCTGATGATTATTGCCGTGGGCCTGTTCACCGCAGCCATCGTACCGCCAGTACCCGATTTCAAGTTCCTGATCGGCACCGGCCTGATGATCATGATGTGGGGGTCGGGCATTTTCTACAGTTATGAACAAGTACTGCTGCCTGAACATCGCGAAATTTTCCTGATGAACCCGATGGCCAACCTCATCAAGAATTACCGCCAGGTGATTCTCGACAACCAGTGGCCGGACTGGGCGGCGCTGGGCACGATAGCGATCTGCTCGTTCGTGTTTATCGTTGTAATGGTTGGCGTCTATCGCCGCTTTGACACCGCCTACGCGCGCCTGGTCGTGCAATGAGTGCGGCCGTGGAGAAAGTGCTGGAAGTGAGCCATGTCGGCTTTTCGTACCACACGCGGACGAATTTTGGGCGGCATCACCGTATCGAGGCCCTGACCGACGTCAGTTTCGATCTGCTGCATGGCGAGACGCTGGGGCTGATCGGCCGGAACGGTTGCGGGAAATCCACGC
The DNA here is from genome assembly GCA_913055655.1 of uncultured Oceanospirillales bacterium. Lineage (GTDB taxonomy): Bacteria > Pseudomonadota > Gammaproteobacteria > Xanthomonadales > SZUA-36 > Marinihelvus. Next base: position 295,131 of record CAJXKA010000001.1, read on the forward strand.
TCTTGAAATTGCTTTCCGGCATCTACCGGCCGGAGCGGGGCACCATCACGCGACACTGCGCGAGCGTCTCACTGCTTTCGCTGGCGATTGGATTCGACCCGCAGTTGTCGGGTTCGCAGAACCTGATCCTGTCCTGCATGTTCCTCGGGCACAGCCGCCAGGCGGCGATGGCGCATCACGATGAAATCGTCGAGTTTTCCGGGCTTGGGCAGTTCATCAACGAGCCGGTGAAATCCTATTCTTCCGGCATGAAAGCGCGCCTGGGATTTGCCGTGGGCCTGACGATGAAAGTCGATGTGCTCCTGATTGACGAGGTGCTGGGCGTCGGCGATGAGTCCTTTCGCCGCAAGGCGGTCAGGGCGATGAAAGACCGTATCGAATCCGATCAGTCCGTCGTGCTGGTTTCGCATTCCCTGGACCGGATGAAGGGCCTCTGCGACCGGATCATCTGGCTTGAGGACGGTGAGATCGTTCAGGTCGGGGATCCCGAAGCCGTTACCACCGCCTATCTCGAAGCTATGGAAGACTCCGAATCCGTTGGCAACCGCGCGGCACAGGCGAGCGGTGGGCCCGGCTGAACCCAGCCCGGGTTTGAACGGTGATCGACCGGACGTCACGGTCGTCATGGCGACCCATAACCGCGCCGGACTGATCCGGCGGGCCGCCGAATCTGTTCTTGCCCAGGAAGATGTTTCACTTGAACTGGTCATCGTCGACGATGGCTCGAGTGACGACACCCCCTCGGTGCTGTCTGAACTCTCGGCTGACCCCCGTGTAAAGGTGATGACCCATACCCGGAATCGCGGGCTACCGGCGTCCCTGAATGACGGTATTGCCAACGGCCGCGGCAAGCTGGTTGCGCGGATTGATGACGACGACGTCTGGACAGCCCCGGACAAGCTGGCTCGCCAGGTACGGGCGTTCAAAGCGCATCCGCAACTGGGCCTGTTGGGCACGGCCTATGTCGATGAGGGCGGCCAGGTGGCGTCAAACCCGCAGGAGGATGCGGCGATTCGCGCCCAATTGTTGTTCCGTTGCCCGTTCTGTCACTCTTCAATTGTCATGCGACGGGACGCATACGAGCTCGCGGGTCGGTACGATGAGTCACTGCCCTACGCCGAGGACTGGGACCTGTGGCTTCGCATCGGGCGTAACTGGAAGCTGGGCAACCTGGACGACGTTTGCGTGGTTCGGCATCGTGGGGAGGCGACGTTGTCGGAGCGCTATTTTCATCGGCAGCTGGACATGGCGACTGCGTTTGCGAGGCGATACGCAGGGGACTATCCCCGGCCAGGGCTCGCGCGAATCTATCATCGGGTGAGCCAGCTATTCTTCAGGCTGGCCCCCGTCGGAGGTGTGTTGCATCGTGGCTTGCAGGGCGCCTTTGAAACCGTTTTCAGGTTGCGGCGTTGACGGTCAACACGAAGGGATTTTGCCTTCCATTTGGGCCTGCCTGGCGTGCTGGAACCGGTTTGCGAGTTCCGACACGATAGGCTCCACCCAGCGTCGGGTGACATCCACCGGGTCTTCCTGGTCAGGGGGCGCGCCGCCCATGGGCTTCAGGCGGTCGGCCCGGGTCGCTTCCAACACGTCAATCAGCAGGTCCTGCTTGCGGGGCGGGAGTCGATGAATCGCCAGCAGTGCATACAGCTGGCGGTCGGCGTGGATGTCGGCGCCAGGTATGAAACGTCCGATGTACCCCAGGGCGAGCCTGGCTGCGCGTCGAAGTCGAATGGCGAGGGTAGCCTGCCCGCTTCGTTGTGCCGGCGTGATGGCGTCCTGCGCCTGGATGACGTTGTTCAGCAGGCGTTGGATGACCGGAATGACGATCTCCGTGTACAGCTCGGGTGCTGGTGGCAGTCCGATATCCGGCTGGGCGTTGTCATCACCAGGTAATGGCGCCTCGAACAACGGAGCGCCTGGTTCTGCGCCGAACCACTGTTCGGCGACCTGCGCATTTGATTTTGAATAGGCATCCACCAGCTTGCGACGCTCACGCTCCGACCAGAAATGCCGCACCGTGTCCCGGCCCCTGGCCCTGAACGTGTTGACGACTGTCCTGACAACAACCAGCCTGGCGGCCCCGTGCTTGTCGTAAAGGTCCAGGTGGCGCAGGAACTCGACAGCCTGGGGTGGTGCGGAGTCATTCGCCTCGGCCACGCTGTCTGTGAGGGCGTCGGCGTTGATTCCGCAGGTGCGCGCGAAATCCCGCGTCAGCGAGCCGTCGAGTCGACCGCGCTCGAAAACCCGGGGCACGACGTGTTCGCGGCCAAATGCGGCGGACCAGCGGGCGAGCAGGTCGGCATAGTCGATCCAGTAGAACGATGGCCGTTCGGCCAGGAAGTCGTTACGGTCACACTGGCTGAGCTCGCGATTCCAGGGCCACTTGACGTGCTGGTTGTACCAGCTTTCCATCCACTGGTCCTGCCGCCGCAGGTAGCAGACCACGGTGACATCGAAGTGCGTTTTCAGGTCGGCGAGGATCTCCGGTTTGCGGAGTACCGAAAAATCTTCGCCGCTGACCACCACGGACTGAATGTCGTCACCGGCGGCGTCCCGGACCAGGTCGCTGATAAACCGTTCCGGTTTCAGTTTGCCGGAATGCAGCTTCCAGGCAAGATCGGTATGCATCAGGCGCCCGAACGCGTAGCGAACACCCTGGCGGCGCAGCGCAACCAGGTTGGCATGGAGCCAGTTCTGGATGCTCGTCGTCCCGGTCCGGTGGACGCCGATATGCAGATAAAGTCGTTTCTTCATTAATTGCGGGCCTGGCGCGCTTCGGTGATCCCGGTGATGAATGCCGTCATGCTTTCAGCCAGTGGTTGCGCGCCCCCGGTCGATTCAAGTGCAACGACCTGGTGCGGCACGCCTGTTTGGCGCGCGAGGTCGGCGACGGCCAGGAGTTGTTGCCGGGCGCGGTCACCGCGCGTTCGTTGTTCCAGCCTCTGGTAAGGGTCGCCGGCCTGTCCAGGGCCGGCGCCGGGGTCGGCGGGAGGCACGATGATGAGAAGGTGTGCATTCGGGTCGCTCGCATGAATCGCGGTGATGTCAACGTCCTCCGGCTTGTCCTGGCGGGTCACGGGGACGTTCGCCTGTCCTGGCCTTAACAAGTAGGCAACGATGGAGCCGGCCGCGTCGTTGACAAGGTCGGCGACCAGGCTGGTCGGCGACTGGTCACGGATGGCCGTGTCCGTTGGACGATAGCCGCCATGGTAGTGGCTCCCCTCGGCGAGGTGCACGGCGTCGGCGGCCATGAGCTCACCGTGGCAAACAACGCCCGGCTGCTCTTTCAGCAATTTCCTGGCAATCTCCAGCGTCCCGGTATTGTCGCCGATAACGACGACATAGGGGCGAGCATTCCAGCCGAGGTCGCCCAGCCCCGGGCGCCCAGGGTCAGGGCGAAGCATACGCCTGACGCCGCTAAAGCCCTGCGCGTGGGCGGCAAGGTGGCGGTCGTACTCCGGTAGCGGCATCGTTTTGGCCGTCAGCGCCGGCGTTCGCTGACCGGCCGAGTCACATGCAACCTTGTCCAGCGCATCTCGCAACTTCTCCGCACGGGGCGAGACCTTGCGGGCGAAAAAGTAGGGTTGTCCGGCCAGCAGGTCCACATGGTCGTCATGGAACACCAGGGGCACGCCATTGCGATCGAAGCGGTAGAGCGTGAGGTGACGTGAATCAATCCGGTCGCTCCGGTCGACGACCTTGCGCACCAGGGTCTGGAAGAGCAGTTCGTCGGGCACCCAGGTGGTGCGGAAGAAGCGCTGGAGCGCAGGTTCACGGGCCGCTTCCAGGATAGCGGCGCAGGTCGGCCAGGTCAGTGTCCACCACTGTGACCCCATGTGGGGCTGCAGGCCCTGTGGAAATGACCGCCTCAGGCCCAGGAACCGCTGCACGCGCAGCTGCAGGTCGAACAGCGCAGGATGGGTTTTCCAGCTGATCCAGTGGCGGTACCGCCAGCGGTCTTCCTGCAGACCCTGGGTCACCCAGCGTTGTGTCCTGGCGTTGACGCTTTCGATAAATTCGCGTCCCCGATTACGCTCCAGGAATGACACCAGTTCGTCCAGTGGGCGGATCGGGTAATCGGCGCCAGACACCAGGTAGACGTAATCGGGCGGCGTTTCCAGGCCGGCGATGGCTTCCAGGCCGTTCAGCGTGGCCTGCACCATGGACCACTGTCCCCAGTCAACCTGCTCGCGCTTCGCTCGCAGCACGCGTGCCGGTTCGGCATCAAGCGCCCGGTCGAAATCGCGGATAAATGCAGCCCCGGACCTGGCGTCCGCGTGCAGGCAGACATCGGCGCCCTGTTGAAGCAACCGGTCTGCCAGGCGCGCGCACAGTGCCGGCTGGTCGTGCGCGAGGATGAGAAATGCGACCTTCATCGGCTCAGAACCACCGCCCGGTGTTCATGAATCCCAGGGTCACCAGTTGACGCCAGTTTTCAAAACGAACCGAACGTTCATAGTGCAGGTTCAGCGGCCCTTCCTCGAAACGTGAGTGATACTGGCGGTATTCGAACGAATTGTCCCAGTGTTCGCCGCGCGTCATTTCTTCACGCACCTTGTCATCGAGCAGGGAAAAATACTTGAAGTGCAACAGGCAGCCCGTCGGGGAATCGTAGGTTTCCGCGTGCGGAATGTTCAGATGTGTCGGTACGAGCTGGTGCATCGACAGGAAATAACTGTAGCTCCAGTGCCACTTCACGAAAGGTGTTTTGTGAATCGAAGGCGCCGAGTCTGGTCGGTCAGCGAAGAAGATGCGTCGGCGGACACCGCCCTGGACTTTCACCTCGCGAAGCCATCCCGGGGCCTGGTAATAGCCTGTTCCGTCGAAGTATGGCGCCACCTGGACCGGGTCGTCGCCCTCTGTGTAAAGGGTCTCGTTGATCGGGCGGTCGCTGTACATGTCCAGCATGACGCAACACAGGCTGCGGCGATTTTCGGACTCAAGAAAGCTCGCGAGGTCCTGCAGTTTGCGGCTGTCCCGGTACGGAAACACCAGGAATTCATCGGGGTCGCAGGTCACGCACCAGTGATCGCGCCCAAACCGGCGCAACAAGTGGTTGAGCCAGTGCATGCCGAAATTCGCCGCGCTGTAGCTGGCCTCGGTATACCAGACCGACACGTCATCCATGCCGGCAACGAGTGCCTGGAAACCGTCATCCGAGCCGTTATCAACCAGCAGGAAATGTGAAACGCCGAGTTCGCGGTAGTAATCCAGGAAATACGGCATCCGCACGCATTCGTTTCTCAACGTCGCGAACAGCAGGATGTCGCCGCGCCCAATGCTTTTCGTGTTGTCCTGGACGCTTCGCAGGGAAAACCCGTGTCGCACCGACTGCATCAACCGGATGATCATGTACCCCGGTTCCTGCAGCCGTTGACGGAGCAGGTCAAGCACGGCGAGCGGTAGTTTCAGCAATTGAGTCAGCAAACCGGGTTTCCCGGGTCGACGTCCAGCTTCCGCAGCGCCTCGCGCAATGCGTCAAGCCGCGGCAGTTGCTGGTCCTTGACGCTCAGCTCGGGTGCATCGATCGGCCATTCGATACTCACTTCAGGATCATCCCACCGCAACCCGGCTTCACCGCCCGGGTCGTAATAGTCGGTGCACTTGTAGCTGACATCCGCCATATCGGACATGACCTGGAAGCCATGGGCAAACCCGGGTGGGATGTACATCTGGCGGAGGTTGTCGTCGTCCAGCATCGCGCCCACCCACTGGCCGAAGGTCGGTGAGTCCGGGCGGACATCGACGGCAACATCGAATATCCGGCCGCGCGAACAGCGCACCAGTTTGCCCTGCGGGCGACGCCACTGCAGGTGCATGCCGCGCAAGACGCCCCGGGTCGAGCGGCTGTGGTTGTCCTGCACGAAGTCCACGCCGGGAATCGCCGAGGCGAACAGGTCGGCGCGAAACGTTTCCACGAAAAAGCCGCGCGCGTCGCCGTGCACCTGCGGCTGCAGGACCAGGACACCGGGCAGGCGCGTCTCGATTACGTCCACGGCGCTTTCCCGATCAGCGCGGCCAGGTAGTCGCCATAACCACTTTTCCGCAGTGGCTCTGCGAGTTTCAGGACCTGCTCGGCGTCAATCCAGCCGTTGCCGAAGGCGATTTCCTCGGGGCAGGCGACTTTCAGGCCCTGGCGGCGTTCCAGCGTCTGGATAAAGTGGGCCGCCTCGAGCATGGCGTCGAAGGTGCCGGTGTCCAACCAGGCCATGCCGCGGCCCATCCGGTGGACGTCCAGCCGGCCGCGCGCCAGGTAGGCGCGGTTGACGTCGGTGATTTCCAGTTCACCGCGAGCGGAGGGCTTGATGCCGCGTGCGATGTCGACGACCTGGTTGTCGTAAAAATAGAGCCCCGTCACCGCGAATGAGCTTTTCGGCTCAGTCGGTTTTTCCTCGATGCTCTGCGCCACGCCCTCCGCGTCGAAGTCGACGACGCCGAAATCCTGCGGATTGCTGACCGGGTAGGCGAACACGGAGGCACCGGATGATTGTGCCATGGCATCGCGCAGTAGTTCCGGAAAGCCGTGCCCGAAGAACAGGTTGTCGCCCAGGATCAGGGCGCAGTCGTCATCACCAATGAAGTCGGCACCGATGATGAAAGCCTGCGCCAGGCCGTCGGGGGAGGGCTGCACGGCATAGGACAGGTTGATGCCCCATTGGGCGCCATCGCCCAGCATCTGCGCGAAGCGGTCGGTGTCGTCGGGCGTGGAAATGACCAGGATGTCGCGGATGCCCGCCTGCATCAGCGTGCTCAGCGGGTAGTAAATCATCGGTTTGTCATAGACGGGCAGCAACTGCTTGCACACGCCCCGGGTGACCGGGTGCAGGCGGGTGCCGGAGCCGCCGGCCAGGATGATGCCTTTCCGCGCGTCGGTGCTCATGATGCCGCTCCCAGTCGCTGCAGGCGGTAGCGGCCGTCCAGCACGCGTTGCCACCAGTCGCGGTTGTCCAGGTACCAGGCGACGGTTTTGCGCAGGCCCGAGCCGAAGTCTTCTTCGGGCATCCAGCCCAGTTCATCGCGAATGCGCCGGGCGTCGATGGCATAACGGCGGTCGTGCCCGGGCCGGTCGTCGACGTGCGTGATCAGGTCGTGATAGCGCTCAATACCCTCCGGCAGGTCCGGCGCGAGTTCCTCCAGCAGGGCGCAGATCATCCTCACCACGTCGATATTGCGGGCCTCGTTCCAGCCGCCGATGTTGTAGGTGCGGCCGGTTTCGCCGCCCCTGAACACGGCGTGCAGCGCGCGCGCGTGGTCATCGACAAAGAGCCAGTCGCGCACCTGGTGGCCATTGCCGTAAATCGGTAGTGGCTTGCCGGCCAGTGCGTTGAGGATCATGTGCGGGATGAGTTTCTCCGGAAACTGGTTCGGGCCGTAGTTGTTCGAGCAGTTACTGACCAGCACCGGCAGGTCGAAGGTCCGGCCCCAGGCGCGCGCCAGGTGGTCGGAGCCCGCCTTGGTGGCGGCGTAAGGCGAGCTTGGCCTGTAGGCATCGGTCTCGCGAAACGCCGGGTCATCCGCTTCCAGGTCGCCGTAGACCTCGTCGGTGGAGACGTGCAGGAAACGGAAAGCGTTTTTTTCTGCGCCTTCGAGACCCGCCAACCAGGCACGTGCGGTCTCCAGCAGGGTGTAGGTGCCGACCAGGTTGGTCTGGATAAAGTCGCCGGGGCCGTCGATGGAGCGGTCGACGTGGCTCTCGGCGGCCAGGTGAATCACGCCGGAAGGCCGGTGTTTTTCGAATACCCGCTCAAGGGCGGCACGATCGCAGATGTCCACCTGCTCAAAGGTGTAGCCGGGCTTGTCCGCGACGGTGGCCAGCGATTCCAGGTTGCCGGCGTAGGTCAGGCGGTCGACATTGACGACGCGCTCACCGGCCGTGTTGACAAGGTGCCGGACCAGCGCCGAGCCGATAAAGCCGGCGCCGCCGGTGACGAGAATGCTCATGTGGACGGAATCCTGGTGTTTTTTCCGGGAAACACCCCGGCGATTCGATCAATTCAGCGGCGGCCATTATAGTGAAAATTGCCCTGCGCTTGTGGCGCCGCCGGTGATGCAGGGGCACATTACCAGCCGTCCTTAACGGCTCCCGGTACAGGCGAAAGCGTCGCCAGGCGCCCTGGAGGAACGAATTCCCGCGCGATGCCCGTGACGGCATCGATGGCCGCCGCGCTCAGCCGGGAACGCCAGATCGACGCCATTTCCCCGCTGCGCTTGCGCGTGCTGCCGCGATCGCGGCTGCTGGCGCTGGTGCCAGGGCTGGAGCGCCTGAAGGCTTCGCGATGAAACGGCCAGCCTAGCGCGCCGGCTATCGCTTCGAACTGCAGTTCCGGGTCAGTGCAGATTGCCTCGTAAGGCCAGAACAGCCATTCCGGGTGTTGTGCGGCCTGGTTCAGGAAAACACGGTGCAGCGCGCCCCAGAACGCACCCTTGCGCAGCCAGGGGTCGTGACGTGCCGCGCGTAACGTGTCTTCGAACTCTCCCAGGTGCTCACTGACCAACTTCGGCTGTGAAAGCAGGCGGTCGATGCGGAAATCCCAGCCCAGGCCGTCAAGGCTGGAGGCGAAACCGCAGGGATGGCGGTGAATGACCAGCACGGACGGCGCGAACCGCCGGCTCAGCCAGCCTGTGAGCAGGCAGGCCGTCGGGTCCTTGACCAGGAGACGATCTGTGGAGGCGACGGCCGAGCGAAAGTAGCCGCGGTAAGCGGCCCTCGCCAGTTGCTTCGCGCCCTGTCGGCCCTGGAGCGCCCGCCGGGCAGTTTCGGTGACCAGCGGCTGCGGGTTCGCATCCGCCGGCAGGTAGCGAAAATGCCCGAAGCGACCTTTCAGCCGCGGCGCCCATTGCGGGTTGAACGGCTCGTAGACATAACGGGCGCCCAGCGCGGCACTGAGCGCCTGGCCGGCCCAGGACGACCCGCACCGCGGCGCTCCGGTAACGAAGAGCCGGGTGCGGGTGTGGCTGTCCTGGGAATCGCCGGGGTTCAGTCTTCCGAGCCCACCAGGCCGCGGCGAACCAGCAGCGGCTGGACGTCCGGCGCGCGGCCGCGGAAGTCCTGGAACAGCGCCATGGCATCCTTCGAGCCGCCGCGTGACAACAGCGTGGCGCGGAAATGCTCGCCGTTTTCACGGGTCATGCCACCGTTTTCCTTGAACCACTCCACGGAGTCGGCGTCCAGCACCTCGCTCCAGATGTAGGAGTAGTAGCCGGCGGAGTAGCCGCCCATGATGTGGGAGAAGTAGGTGCTGCGATAGCGCGGCGGTACCGGGGCGTAGTCGACACCGGCTTCGGCCAGGGCCTTCGCCTCGAAGTCGAGGACGCCGTCGGCGGCCGGGATTTCATCCGCGGTGCGCTGGTGCCAGGCCTGGTCGAGCAGGGCGGCAGCCAGGTATTCCGTGGTGGCGTAGCCCTGGTTGAACTTGCTCGAGGCCAGCACCTTGTCCAGCAGCTCACGTGGGATGGCTTCGCCGGTCTGGTAGTGCACCGCGTAATTGGCCAGCACTTCCGGCCAGTCGGCCCACATCTCGTTCACCTGCGACGGGTACTCGACGAAATCACGCGGCACCGAGGTGCCGGAGAACGACGGGTACTTCACGTTCGAGAACAGGCCGTGCAGGGCATGGCCGAATTCGTGGAACATCGTCGTGACCTCGGTCCAGGTCAGCAGTGTCGGCTCGCCTTCCGGCGGTTTCGGCACGTTCAGGTGGTTGGCGACCACGGGCTGTGTACCCATCAGGCCGGACTGCGACACGTAGGCGTTCATCCACGCGCCGCCACGCTTGGATTCACGGGCGTAAAAGTCGCCGATGAACAGGCCCAGCGTCGAGCCGTCTTCCTCGAAGACCTCCCAGACCTTGACGTCCGGGTGGTAGACCGGCAGGTCGGGGCGCGGCTCGAAGGTCAGGCCGAAGACCTGGTTGGCGGCGAAGAACACGCCGTTTTCCAGCACGTTGTTCATTTCCAGGTAGGGCTTCAGCTCGCCGGCGTCGAAGTCGAATTTCTGCTGGCGCACTTTTTCGGTGTAGAAGTCCCAGTCGGCGGCGGTGATCTCGAATTCGCCACCCTCGGCGTTGACCACGGCCTGCAGGTCGGCGGCTTCCTGTTTCGCGTTGGCCACGGCCGGCGGCGCCAGGCTGGCCAGGCGTTCGTTGACGGCGTCTACGGTGCGCGCGGTCTGGTCTTCCAGCTGGTAGGCCGCGTGGTTCGCGTAACCCAGCAGGGCGGCGCGTTCGGCGCGCAGGCGAGCGACGTTCGTCAGCACTTCGCGGTTGTCGAATTCGCCGCCACTGCTGCCACGGCCCAGCGAGGTTTCCATGATGCGCTGGCGCAGTTCACGGTTTTCCAGCGAGGACAGTGACGGCTGCTGCGAGGTGTTGAGCAGCGGGATCACCCACTTGTCGCCCATCTCGCGGGCTTCGGCGGCTTCTTTTGCCGAGGCGATCTCGGTGTCGGTCAGGCCGGCCAGTTCCCCCTCGCTGTCGACGACGATGGCCTTGCCGTTCACTTCCTTCAGCACGTTCTGGCTGAATGTCGTGGTCAGGGAGGCCAGCTCGGCGTTCAGGGCTTTCAGTTGTTCCTTCTGCGCGTCGTCCAGCTGCGCGCCGGCGCGGACGAAGTCGCGGTAGGTTTCCTCGACCAGGCGACGGGACTCGGGGTCGAGTTCCAGGCTGTCCAGAGAGTCGTGAACGGCGCTGACACGCTCGAACAGCGACCCGTTCAGCAGGATGGCGTCGCCATGGGCGGAGAGCTTCGGCGCCAGCTCGGCGCGGGCCTCGTTGATGGCGTCGTTGGTGTGCGCCGAGACCATGGCGAAGAACACGCGGGACACGCGGTCCAGGGTCTGGCCGGAACGTTCCATGGCGACGAAAGTGTTGTCAAACGTCGGCGCTTCCGGGTTGTCGGCGATCGCCTGGATCTCGGCCAGCTGTTCTTCCATGCCGGCCTCGAAGGCGGGCAGGTAGTCGGCGTCTTCGATCCTGTCGAACTCGGGGTAACCCAGGTACAGCGGGCTGGGGGCCAGGAAGGGGTTGGCGTCGATTTCAGTCACGGTTTCAGTGGTGGTCGTGGTTTCAGCGGCCGCCGTGGTGGCGGTGTCAGCTTCCGGGGTCGCGGCCTGTTCCGACTCGGGTTTCGAGCAGGCGGCCGCGCTGATGGCGATGGCGACAGCCATGGCCAGCGGTGTGCGGTATTTCATCGGGGGTTAACCTCGGCTAATCAAATTTCAGCCCGCTAGCATACCCCAAAGTGCGGTCGCCCGGTTGCCGTCAGACGGTCATCGGTTTGATGGGCAGGTCGCGATGGCGCACCCCCGTGGCGGCGAAAATCGCGCCGGACAGGGCCGGGGCGAAGGTCGGTACGCCGGGCTCGCCAAGGCCCGTCGGACGGGCGTCGGTATTGGTGAAATACACGTTGATTTCCGGCGGCGCCTCCTGGGCCCGCAGCACCGGGTAGTCGTGGAAATTCGAGTTCACCACGGCGCCGTCGCGGAAAGTGACCTCGGTATACAACGCCAGCGACATGCCCATCATCACGGCGCCTTCCATCTGCGCGGTGGCCTGGTCGGGGTTCAGCACCAGCCCGCAGTCCACGGCGCAATCGACGCGATGAACCTTGATGTCCTCACCATCGACTTCCGCATGGACCACCATGGCCAGGTACGACTCGAAACTGTGATGCACGGCAATGCCCAGGCCGTGGCCTTCAGGCACCTCGCGACCCCAGCCGGCTTTCTCCGCGGCCAGGTTGAGCACCCCCAGGGAGCGTTTCACCTGCTCGGCCTGCTCGGGGTTGGTGCTGTTGGCGTAGATCTGCCGGTAGAAGTCGAGTGGGTCCTTGTTGGCCTTCTCGGCCAGTTCGTGGGTGAATACGTTGATCGCGTAGCCGTAGAAAATCGCGTAGACCGCGCGGTACCAGCCGATGCGGGTGTGCGCGGGCGACAGGCCGGATTCCACCTGCATGTTGGCGATGCCGTAAGGGTGACCGCTGACTGCGTCCAGGTCGCCCTCGGAGGGTCGCTCCACGCTGGGGTCGAAGGTCGTCCGGATGGCCGGGAACGCGGCACGGTGCAACCAGCCGGTGACGTTGCCGTCGGCATCCAGCGAGGCTTCGATGCGCTGCGCCGAGAGCGAATGGTAATAGCCGGTCCGGGTGTCCTCTTCGCGCGACCAGGTCAGGTGGACGGGCGCGCCGACGGCTTTCGACAGCGCGGCGGCTTCCTGGACGTAGTCACATTTGAACTTACGCCCGAAAGCGCCGCCGGCCATCATGACGTGCACGATCACACTCTTCGGGTCGCGCTCCAGGTATGCGCCCAGCGTGCGCTGGATGCCGGCCGGGTCCTGGGTGGAGGCCCAGACCTCGACATCGTCTTCGCGGACCCAGACGGTGCTGGCCATCGGCTCCATTGGCGAATGCGACAGGTGGCCGCCGGTGTAGGTCGCGCCGTGGCGCGTTTCCGCGGCCTCGAAAGCGGCCGCCAGGTTGCCGCGCTCGTGAACTTTCTCGCAGGACTGCTCAACGCGGCTGACCAGTTCGGCCTTGTAGGCTTTCGAGTCATAGCTGCCGTGCGGACCGGGCTCGAACTCGACCTGGACCTTCTCCAGCGCGTTCTTCGCCTGCCAGGTGGTGTCGGCGACCACGGCGATGCCGCCCAGGCTGCCGTAGGCATTTTCGAAGCGCGGAATATGAATAACATCAACCACGCCCGGCATGGCCTTCGCCTCTGCCGCGTCGAACGATTTTACGCTGCCGCCCATGACCGGCACGTGGCGGATGGCCGCGTACTTCATGCCCGGCAGGCGGGTATCGGCGCCGTAGGTGCGCCGGCCGGTGACCACGTCCGCCATGTCGTGGCGGGGGATGGGCTGGCCGATGTAACGGAACTGGTCCGGCGTCTTCAGCTTTGGCGTTTCCGGGATATCCAGTTTGGCCGCGTCGGCGGCCAGTTCACCGTAGCCCAGGGTGCGTTCGTCGTCGCGGTTTCGCACCACGTGGTTGTCGGCGTAACAGCGCTCAGTGGCGACGCCCCAGCGATTGGCGGCCGCGGTCACCAGCATCGCCTGCGCGGTGGCGCCGGCCTCGCGCATGGGCGTGAACATCACGTTGATACTTTTCGAGCCACCGGTGCCCTGCGGGCCGTATTTCTCGTCACCGTCGCCCTGCAGCACGGTCACGCGTGACCAGTCGGCTTCCAGTTCATCGGCCACGGCGGCGGGCAGGGCGGTGGAGATGCCCTGGCCCATTTCGCAGCGGCCGCAATAGAGCACGGTGTCGCCATTGGGCGCGATGTGGACGAAGGCGTTCAGCTCGGTTTCCGATGCTGCGCTGGCATCGCCGGCAAGCGCTGTGCCGGCGCCGAATCCGATGCCCAGGGTCAGTCCACCGGCCGCCAGGCCGGAAGACTTCAGGAAATCACGGCGGGTGACGATATGAACGCTCATGCCGTTTCCTCCGTATCGCCACCGGCGACATCCAGGATGGCCGCCTTGATGCGGTTGTAGGTGCCACAACGGCAGATGTTGCCCTGCATGGCCTGGTCCACGGCGTCGCGATCCGGTTTGGGGTTACTGTCCAGGAAGCTGGCGGCGCTCATGATCTGGCCCGCCTGGCAGTAGCCGCACTGGGGTACACGGTGGCGAATCCACGCCAGTTGCAACGGGTGCGATCCATCGGCTGAAAGCCCCTCGATGGTGGTGATTTCACGTCCGAAAGCGGTGCTGACCGGTGTCAGGCAGGAACGGATGGCCTGGCCGTCCAGGTGCACGGTGCAGGCACCGCACAGGCCCATCCCACAGCCGAACTTGGTGCCGGTCAGGTCAAGAATTTCGCGCAGGTACCACAACAGGGGCATGTCGCCGTCCCCATCGAACTCCCGGGGCTGGCCATTGACGGTGAGGCTTTCAGGCACGGTGAACTCCGCTGGATGTGAAAGATGCGACCAGTTTAACCCAGGCGTGAAGCCCCCGGAGTCTTTGCCCGCTTCGAGTGGCCGTTTCGGAGAAACGTGTTATCGACGATAGGGGCGGCGAAATCATTGCGGCATAATGCATCGACGAGAGCTGATCGGGGGATGACTGCAATGGGAGAAGGTAAATCCGGCGACGACCGGCAATTCGGGCTGAGTGACTTCCTGGTACGACTGGCTGCCGCCCTGGCGCTGGTGCTGGTGACCTACAATCCGCTCGGCTGGTCCTACGTGCACTGGGTGCGTGACGCGTATTCCGCCACGGAAGGTGGGGGCCTGGGGGCGATCCATTTTTTTGCCGGGGCGCTGTTGCTGGCGGGCTGGACCGTGTTCCTGGTGGCCACGAAGAACAGCCTGGGCATGCTGGGCACGATCATCAGCGTCGCGGTCATCGGTACGGCGATCTGGCTGTTGGCGGACCTGGGCGTGGTGCATGCCGATTCCGCCAGCGCGGTGGCCTGGCTGGTGCTGATTGCGCTCGCCGTTTTACTGGCCGTGGGGCTGTCCTGGTCACATGCCTGGCGGCGACTGAGTGGCCAACTGGAAGTGGATTCGAACGACGGGTGACCCCGGTGGGCCGTGTGCGCTGTTCCCAGACGTAAAGAGGCCGGAATTGCTTCCGGCCTCCGGCGGTTGGAACAACCGCTCCCCCTTGCTGAGGGGCAGGCGGGGAATGAATCCGCCGCCTTCACTTAAAACAAGCGTAAAACGTCAGCGATTCGTATCATGCTCAATAGTGATACGTTCAGCGCATGAATTGCGTATGTGAGGATAAGGGAGGGAACCGGTGCCTGGTCATCGCCATCACACAACGGGCCAGGCAGGGGCGCCACGGATTCGGCGCCACAGACAACCGATCACCGGGGCCGCATATCGGCCCCGGTTTTTTTTGCCGCGGAATTCTCAGTGGGCCGCGTCCACCGGCCAGGGCGCCGAACCGGCCCGCAGTGCGGCCAGCGCGTCCCGGCTTTTAATCACGTCCGGGTGGTCATCGGGGAAGAGCCGGGATCGCGTGGCGAGGGCGTTTTCCAGCAGTTCCGCGGCCTCGTCGGGCCGCCCCAGCTGCCATTCCACCAGCCCCAGGTAATGTTGCGAATGTGCCGTTGAGCGATGATCGACGCCGCGTTCAGCTGCCCAGGTTTGCAACGCCGAACGCAGTGCCTCGGCCGCGTCTCCGAACTGGCCCTGGCCGGCCAGGGCCAGGCCCAGGTTATGGTGACTGAATGCCGTCAGGACGTTTTCCTCGCCCGCCTGTCCCAGCCTTGACGCCAACAGGGCGCGGTGAATTTCCTCCGCGGCCTCATGGTCGCCTTCCTGCCAGTCCAGCCAGCCGATGGCGTCGAGCGTGGCCTGGGTCCGGGCATGGTCGGGCCCGTATCGACTTTCGGTAATGGTGCGTGCGCGTTCCAGGGTCGTTCGAGCGGCGCCGGTGTCACCGGCATGCGCCTGGTTGACGCCCAGGGCGATCAGGGCCGGCGCCACCTGTGGATCGGCGGCGCCGTGCGCCGCTTCCCGGTCCGTCACCGCTTCCTGCGCAACGATCACACCCGCCTCGGGGTGACCCCAGCGGCCCAGCGCCCGTGCCAGTGATTCGGTGGCCATCATGGCGCGGGGGGCGCGGCGATCCGGGTTACTGCGCCAGGCGGCGATGGCCGCCCGGTAGTGTGTTTCGGCAGCCGCGATCATCCCCAGTGCTTCCTCGGTTTCGGCCAGGTTGTCCAGCGCCGTCGCGGTCTGGGGATCCATGGCGCCGCGAAGCTCGCCATACAGCCGCGCGGCCTGGGCGAGGTAGGGTTCCGCCTCCGCATCCCGGCCCCGTGAATGCAGCATGTTGCCCAGGTGGAACAGGGCGTCCGCCAGCGCCAGGTCCCGGGTGCCGCCCAGCTCCAGTTCGCGGATGTCCAGGGCGCGTTCCAGCGCGGCGATGGCCTCGTCGGTGCGGTCCTGCATCCAGTAGAGGCTGGCGAGACGCTCCCAGGCCACGGCCAGCGCCGCGGGGTGGGGCGGATTGGCGCCGCGGGCGATCTCCAGGGCTTCCCGGAGCAGCGGCTCGGCCTCTTCGTAACGCATTTCGATGCGAAAAATGTCCCCCAGCAGGCCCAGGCTGTCGGCGATCGCCGTGTCCGTGGCCGGCAGGTTCGCCCGGCGGATGGACAGGGC
Source organism: uncultured Oceanospirillales bacterium (assembly GCA_913055655.1). GTDB lineage: Bacteria > Pseudomonadota > Gammaproteobacteria > Xanthomonadales > SZUA-36 > Marinihelvus. The sequence continues at coordinate 311,251 of CAJXKA010000001.1, forward strand.
AGCGTCCGCCATCGCCCGTGCCGGTTCCAGCGCGTAGACACGCATGTAAATCTCGCCGAGGAGTTGCATCAGGCGGGCACGCTCCAGTGGCGGCATGGAGGTCTGTGTCGACAGGTGCTCGGCGCCCAGGTCGAGCAGTTCCCTGGTGGTCATCCGCTCGGGTTGCCCACTGCGCATGCCGGTGAGTTCGAACAGGTCGACCATGAAGTCGGACAGCTGGCGCGACTCGGCGAGCGCCTCGCGCGCCTGCAGGGTTTCACGCTGCGCCCGCTGTGCCTCCAGGGTGGCGCGGTGTGCTTCGCCGGACCAGGCCACCAGGCCGACGACCATGGCCACCAGTAACAGCGCACCGGCGGCAACCGCGCCGGCATTGCGGCGAATGAACAGGTTGGCGACGTGGGTGAAATCATTGTCACGCGCAGTGATCGGCTGGTGTTCCAGGTAGCGCCCGAGGTCATGGAGGAATGCCCCGATGGAGCCGTAGCGCTGGTCACGGTCACGCGCAAGCGCTTTCATGACAATGGCGCCCAGGTCACCGGACAGGGTCTTGACCAGTCGGTCTGGGCGCGCCGTGCGCTGCGCGGCGATATCGCGCGCGGTTTCCGCCCCCAGGTCCGCCACCTGCTGGGCCGGGGTCAGGGGCGTTTCTTCCCGGATCCGCCGCCAGACCACGTGCGGCGGGTCGCCGGGGCGGTCGAACGGTCGCTGGGCACACAGCAGTTCGTAAAGCGTCACGCCCAGCGTGTAAATATCGGAACGAGTGTCCAGGTGAACAGGCTCACCGCTGGCGGGTAGCGACTCCGGTGGCGCGTAGCCCGGCGTGCCGGCCCGCTGTCCCCCGTGTACGCCTTCATTGTCCATGCCCAGGCCCTCGGCGATGCCGAAGTCGATGATCTTCACCATCGGCATGCCGTCGACCTCGGCCACGAGGATATTGGAGGGCTTCAGGTCACGGTGCAGCAGCTGGTTCTGGTGGGCATGCTGCACCGCCAGCAGGGCATCCGCGAACAGGCGCAGGCGCTGCGCGATACCCAGGCGATGCCGGTCGCAATAGCGTGTAATGGGCTCGCCATGTACCAGTTCCATCGCGAACCAGGGGTGTCCTTCCGGCGTCGTACCCGCCTCGTACATCTGCGCGATGTGCGGATGGTTGAGCCGGGCGAGTGCCTGCCGCTCGGTATCGAACCGGGCACGGTCCGTGTCGCGTGTCAGGCCACGGCGCATGACCTTCAGGGCGACATCGCGGCGGATGGGCGCGTCCTGCCGTGCCAGGTAAACGCGGCCCATGCCGCCTTCCCCCAGCAGCCGTTCCAGGTGGAACGGGCCGATCGATTCCGGTTCGGCCGTGTCCTCGGGTTCGCGGGCGGCCCGGGCGACGGCCTCCAGGTCGACGTCGACGTTGGTCAGCAGGGGTTCATCGAATCGGTGGCCGGGCGCATCCTCGGCGCCAGCCAGCTTCAACACGTGTGCGGCCAGGTCCGGGTCTGCGCCCAGCGCCTCCAGCGCGCGGGCGCGGTCCCCGGCAGGGGTGTCGATCACCGCTTCCAGCAGTTCGGCAATCTTGCGGTCCCGCGAAGCCCTGTCATTCATGATTTCGTCCCCGGTCAGGGCGTGTCGTCCGTGCTCAGCCAGTCGTGGAGCAACAGCCTTGCGACCCGCCAGTCCCGGGCAACAGTGGGCACCGAGACATCCAGCACCTCGGCCACTTCTTCCTGTGACATACCGCCGAAGTAGCGCAGCACCACGACCTGCTCCTGGCGCGGGTTGACCTCGCGAAGCCGTTCCAGCGCCTCGTTCAGCGCCAGCACATCGGCCTCTTCGCCGTCGCCGGCGAAATCGCCTTCAAGCAGGGTGATTCGGTTGGCAGGGTCGAATCGCTTCTCCGCCTGTTTACGCCGGGCGTGGTCGATCAGCAGGTGGCGCATGGCCTGGGCCGCGGCGGCGAGAAAATGCGAGCGGTTGCGGAATGGCGTGTCCGACGGATTGCTCATGCGCATGAACGCCTCGTTCACCAGCGCGGTGGGCTGCAGCGTGTGGCCCGCCCGTTGCGCGGCCATGTAGGCGCCGGCGGTGCGGTGCAACTCGGCGTAGATCAGGGGCAGGAGCGCTTCCAGCGCCGATTCGTCGCCACTACTCCAGCGGTCCAGCAACAGCGTGATGTCGCCATCCGTCGGCCGGCTCATGGGTGATCGTGTGGAAAATTCCCAACCATTCGTCCGGATTGTAAGGGAGGCCTGCCTGGTTTAGCCAAGATTTATTTTGGCAAAGGGGGGCTGGTTTACTGCTAGACTCAGTGATTCCCCCTAAGCAAGAGCCTGGAATCAAGCAATGTTCGACAAGCGAAAAGACAGCAATGAGCAGGCCCCGAAGGCGCATTACGACGCCGGCCTGAACGACGCCGCGGCCAGCAAAACGGCCAGCAACCCAAGCGCCAGCGGCCGCGCCGCAGTCATCGGCCCGAAGATCCGGATTAACGGTGACGTGTCGGGTGACGAGAACCTCCTGGTCGAAGGCCAGATTGATGGCAAGGTCATCCTCGGCGAGCACCGCGTCGACATCGGCGGCACCGGCAAGGTGAGTGCCGATATCGAGGCACGGGTCATCAAGGTTGACGGCGAGGTGATCGGCGATATCAGCGGTTCGGAAAAAGTCATCATTTCCAACTCCGGCAACGTGCGTGGCAATATCGTCGCACCCCGCGTGAGCCTTGAAGACGGCGCCAAGTTCAAGGGCAGCATCGACATGGACCCGGGCAAAGCGGCGGCCAAGCCTGCAAAGCCGGCCGCGGACGCGGCCAGCGCGAATGGCAGCCGGCCCGCGGAAGCCCCGAAATCGTCCAACGGCCAGGCGCCCGTGCCCGGCAAGGACAAGGCGGGCCAGGAAGGGCTGTCCCTGAAATCGGACTGATCCCGAGTTGACTGTTGTGACCGCCGCGGCCCGCCAGCGGGTCGCGGCATCCACCCTGGAATGACCCCGTGAGTGAAGTCGCTTCAACCGTGTCGGGCCAGCCGGGTCCGGCGCCCGGCCCGGGCACGTTGCCACGCCAGCAGAGCCTGCTGTTTCCGGCGATTTTCGAGAAGCTGCCGAAGGACGGCCACTTCACCGTGCTCGACATCGGCCCGGCGACGCCCGAAACCCTGCGGTTTTTTTCCCCGTGGCGCTGTCGCCTGCATTTCGCGGCCATGTTCAGCGAACCACTGGTGCGCCAGGGTATCGGCGACATGGATCATGACCAGGCCGTCAGGGCGTTCACCGAGGCGCTCGCCATCAACGACGGCACGCGCTTCGACCTGTGCATGTTCTGGGATTTCCCCAACTACCTTGACGACAAGGCGCTGAAGGCATTTGCAGCGGCGCTTCGTCCTTACCTGCATGAACGGACGGTGGGTCATGGCTTCGCCGTCAGGGCTTCGGGTACGCGCCTGAGCAACCGCTGGTATGGCATCGACCAGCCGCACCTGTTTACCGTGCGCCCGGCCCGCGACCCGCAACCGCAGATGCACCCCCATGCGCAGGCAATCCTGATCAACCTGCTGACCTGTTTTGGTATCGATCGCGGCATGCTGCTGCCTGATGGCCGGCTGGAAGTGGCGATGCGCGCCAGCCTGGATTAGGCCGCCCGGAGCGACTTCATTTTGTAATAGCACGCCCCCCGGAGCCTGTGTATGATTTCCTTGTCCCCGCAGGGGCACCGTCAACTTAGCAGCAAGTGAGTCATGCAATGTCTGAAGTGATTACCGGCAAGGTCAAGTGGTTCAACGATGAGAAGGGCTTCGGCTTTATCGAGCGCGAAGGGCAGGACGACGTGTTCGTTCACTTCCGGTCCATCCAGGGCGAGGGGTTCAAATCCCTGAAGGAAGGCCAGCAGGTGCAGTTCACCATCGGTGAGGGGCGCAAGGGCCCGCAGGCGGAGAACGTCGTACCGCTCTGAGGCCTTTCCTCAACGGCAGGAACGAAAAACCCGGCGCTCGGTGACGAGGCCGGGTTTTTTCATGGCCGGGCAGGGTGCCGGCGTCGTCAAATGGCGCGCGACTCAGCGCGCGCGTTTGAAGCGGTCCCAGAAGGTCTTTTTGACCAGGTCGGTGAACTCGCCGGCATCCAGGAAGCTGCCATGGCCGTCGGGGCAGGATTCGTACATGATATGTGGCTGGTCCGCATCGAATTCCTCGCGCATTGATGAGCCGCAGTGCGGACAGTCGATCTTGTCGATACGATTGAATTTCCTGCCCTCGGACGCCTTGCCGGTGTCGAGGATGTAGTCGGCCATCCAGGTGTCCCTGCGCAGTTGCTCAAGTTCGCCGGTATCAAACCAGAGGCCCTTGCAGTTCGTGCAACGATCCACCCGGATCTCATCGTAGATGGCGATTTCCATGTCGCCGGAACATTTCGGACAGATCATCGTCGACTCCTCAGTTTCGGGTCCCCCCAACGTTCCGCACCGTGCGGCCGTCTGTCCTGATCCATTCTAGGCCTGCTGTCCATGGTCGTCAAAGCCCTTCGGGGTGGGCCGGGCTGGGTCGATTGCCGCATCAGGAATGTTTCTATTCACTTTAATAACTTTCAATAAATGCTTGTAATTAAAAATTAACTGTCATATTCTCCTGCCACGTCTCGACGCGATTGAACGACTGGCGCCCGGCGCTGGCGGACATGGAGTCCGTTCACCAAAGGGAAGCGTTCGGGGCGATATTCGCACGCCGCGGCCGGATGGCCTGTTGGGTTCAGGGGCGATGGTGGGTTAGGCTTCGCCTTGCCGCCATCATGACAACAGGACAAACGGCCATGGCGTCCGAATCCCGTAAGCTGCCCGAAAGCGCCCACCGCGAGTTGCGCGAAGGCGAAACCTACACCCCTTACGTTCCGGCACACGAGACCCCGGATGAGTTCACCATCAAGGCGCTGGTGTTCGGCATCCTGTTCGGCGTGCTGTTCGGCGCGGCGAACGCCTACCTGGGCCTTCGCGCCGGGCTGACCATCAGCACGTCGATTCCGGTGGCCGTCATGACGGTCGCGGCTTTCCACGCCCTGCGCCGGTTCGGTGGCAGCGCCAACATCCTGGAAGCGAACCTGTCGCAGACGGTGGGCTCGGCGTCCAGCTCGGTGGCGAGCGGCGTGATCTTCACGCTGCCGGCGCTGTTTCTCTGGGGACTGGCACCGTCGCTGCTGCAGATGACCCTGCTGGCGATGGCCGGCGGCCTGCTCGGTATCCTGTTCATGATTCCCCTGCGGCGCTTTTTGATCCAGCGCGAACATGGCCGGCTGCCCTACCCGGAGGGTACGGCGTGCGCGCATGTGCTCGTGGCCAACGAGGCAGGCGGTCACAACGCCCGCAACGTGTTTATCGGCCTGGGCGCCGGCGCGGCCTGGAAGGCTTTGACCAGCTGGCTGAAGGTGCTCCCGGCCGATGCGCACATGAAGGTGCCATTCCTGAAAAAGGGTGAGCTGGGCATGGACCTGTCGCCGGCACTGTTTGGCGTCGGCTACATCCTCGGACCGCGTATTGCCACGGTCATGGTCGGCGGCGGACTGCTGTCTTCACTGATCCTGATCCCGGGCATAGCCATCTGGGGCGAGGGCCGGCCGCCGATGTACCCGGAGCTGGTGATGAGCATTTCGGAAATGTCGGCCGGACAGATCTGGACGCGTTACGTGCGCTACATCGGCGCCGGCGCGGTGGCCGCGGCCGGCATCATCACGCTGGTCCGCAGCCTGCCGGTGATGATCGAGTCGTTCCGCATTGGTGCCGGTGAGCTGAAGAACCGCGTTGGCGATACGGAAGGGGATACCGCGCAACCGCGCACGGCGCGTGAGCTGCCACTGAAGGTCGTCGGAATCGGCATCGTGCTGATCGGCGCCGTGCTGGCGTTCGTGCCGGCGCCGTTCGGCGCGCTCGACAGTGGCCTGGAACGTGGCGTCGCGGCGATCTGCGTGATCGTGTTCGCATTCTTCTTCGTCACCGTGGCCTCGCGCATCGTCGGTATGGTGGGGGTCACCAGTAACCCGACCAGCGGCATGACCATCGCCGCGCTACTGGGCACGGCCGGTATTTTCCTGCTGATGGGCTGGACCGACCTGCAGGGCAAGGCGGCGGCGCTGACCGTGGGCTGCGTGGTGGCCATCGCGGCCAGCATCGCCGGCGACACCTCCCAGGACCTCAAGACCGGTTACCTGCTGGGCGCCACGCCGCGCAACCAGCAGATCGGTGAACTGGTGGGTGTGCTGACCTCGGCCACATTCGTGTGCCTCTCGGTGCTGCTGCTGGCCGAGACGTTCGGGTTCGGCAGCCAGGAACTGCCGGCACCGCAGGCCACGTTGATGAAACTGGTGATCGACGGCGTGCTGGAGCAGAACCTGCCCTGGGGCCTGGTGGCCATCGGCGCCGGTATCGCGATCATCGCCGAGCTGTGCCGGATCCCGTCACTGCCGTTCGCGGTGGGGGTTTACCTGCCGGTGTCGACGATGACGCCGATCTTCCTGGGCGGCATGCTTCGCCTGTGGCTGGAAAAGCGCTCCGCGAATGAGCAACAGGCCGTCGAGCGGCGCGATCGTGGCGTGTTGCTGGGTTCCGGTTTTGTCGGCGGTGAAGGCCTGCTGGGTGTCGCCATCGCCGGCGTGGCGTTCTGGCAGGGTGCCCGGCCTGCCGGTTTCGGCACAGGCTGGCTGGGACCGGACTGGGTCGTCAACCTGGCCGGGTTTATCTTCTTCATGGTCTTCGCGGCCTGGTTCGTGAAACGGGTACGCGGATGAGGTTCCGGGTACCCCATACGCTGGTCCTGCTGTACGCGATGATCGTGCTGGCGTGGCTGGCCACGCTGGTGGTGCCGGCCGGCAGTTTCGAGACCGTCGTCAATGATCACGGCCGCGAAGTCGTGGTGCCCGGCACGTTTGAAACCCGGGACGATGTCCAGGCGCCTTCGGTGTGGTCATTGTTCACGGTGATCCCGCGTGGGCTGGAGGCGGCGCAGGGCATCATCTTTTTCGTCTTTATCATCGGCGGTGCGCTGGGCGTGATTCGCGCCACCGGCACGCTGGACGCGGCACTGGCCCGGTTGCTGCAACGATTCGGCGGGCAACCGGCGCTATTGATCGCGATGGGCATGTTCGCCTTTGGCGCCGGGTCTTCCACGATTGGCATGGCCGAGGAGTACATCGCGCTGATCGCCATCCTGATCACGCTGTGCCGGGCCATGCGCATGGACACCGTGGCGGCGCTGGGCGTCATGACGGCGGGGTATGCCGTCGGCTTCGGCACCGCGGTGATCAACCCGTTCACGGTGCTGGTGGCCCAGGAGGTCGCGGGCCTGCCGCCGACATCGGGCTGGGGCTATCGCCTGGTCCTGTTTTTCCCGTTCCTGGCCATCGGATTCTTTTATGTCTGGCGCTACGCGCTGAAAGTTCAGGCCGACCCGGCGGCCTCGCTGGTGCATGACATTCCCGAGGCGCAGCCGCCCGCGCCGCCCGAATCGACGCCGCTGAGCGGCCGGCAGTGGGTCGTGCTGGGCCTGATCCTGGCCACGCTGGTGGGGCTGGTGTGGGGTATCAAGTGGCAGGGCTGGTACCTGGTGGAGCTGGGCGCGATTTTCATTGGCCTGGCGCTGGCCGCGGGCCTGGTGTGTGGCTTGTCGCTTGACGCCATGGCGCGACGGTTCGTCGACGGCGCGGCCGAGTTGACCGGCACCGCGCTGCTGATCGGCTTCGCCCGCGCCATCGAGCTGATGCTGAGCGACGGCCAGGTCCTGCATACCATTGTCCATGCGCTGGCCACGCCGCTGGCGGCGGTGGGTGGCGAACTGTCGGCTGTGGGCATGCTGTTGATCCAGAGCGCGCTGAACTTCTTCATCCCCTCCGGTTCGGGCCAGGCCTACGTGACGATGCCGCTGATGGCGCCGATCGCCGACCTTGTCGGCGTGTCACGCCAGGTGGCGGTGCTGGCTTACCAGATGGGCGACGGCTTCATGAACATCATCGTGCCGACCAACGCGGTGCTGATGGGCATGCTCGGCATCTGCGGCATCCCCTACGGACGCTGGTTCCGCTTCGTCTGGCCGCTGGTGGCCATGTACATCGCGGCTGGCGCGGTGGCCATTGTGATCGCGGTCCAGTTCGGTTATTCATAGGCGCATGAACGAAACATTCCGCCCGCCAGGGCATCCCGACATCAAACACGGTCGGGTGGGCGTGTTGCTGGTCAACCTCGGAACACCCGACGGTTGTGACACCGCCAGCGTGCGCCGTTACCTGCGTGAATTCCTCAGCGACCCCAGGGTCGTCGAGCGCCCACGCTGGCTCTGGTACCCGGTGCTGTACGGCATCATCCTGGCCTTCCGGCCCGGTCGATCCGCCGAGGCCTACGCCAAGGTCTGGGACTGTGAACGCGATGAATCGCCGCTCCGGACCCACAGCCGTCACCAGGGTGAAAAACTCGGTGAAAGACTGGCTGGGCTGGCCAGCGTCGATGTCGACTGGGCCATGCGCTACGGCAACCCGTCCATCGAATCGCGGCTGCAGGCGCTGCGTGAGCGCGGCTGCGACCGCATCGTGGTCGTCCCGCTGTACCCGCAGTACAGCGCCACGACGACAGCAAGCGTGTGCGACGAAACATTCCGCGTGCTCAGCGCGATGCGCTGGATGCCGGCATTGCGCGTGGCGCCGCCCTGGCACGACGACGCGGTCTACATCGACGCACTGGCGCGCTCGCTGGAGGCCGGGCTGGATGCACTGGATTTCGAGCCGGACAAAGTCGTCGCGTCCTACCACGGCATACCGAAACGCTATTTTGATGCCGGCGATCCGTATTACTGCCACTGCGTCAAGACCTCGCGGCTGCTGGAAGCCCGGCTCGGCTGGCCGGAAGGGCGCCTGGTCACGACCTTCCAGTCCCGGTTCGGGCCCGAGGAATGGTTGTCGCCGGCCACCGATGAAACAGTCACCCGCTGGGCCGGGGAGGGCATTCGCCGGGTCGCGGTGTTCAATCCCGGCTTCGTGTCCGACTGCATCGAGACGCTGGAAGAGATCGACATTGCCCTGCGCGAAGACTTCATGGCCGCGGGCGGTGAGTCGTTCGCACAATTGCCCTGCCTGAATGCCAGCGATGCCGGCATGGACGTCATCGAGTCCGTTGTCCGCCGCGAGCTTTGCGGCTGGACGGACAGCGACGCTTCGCACACACTCCAGCCATGACCCTGCTGATCATTTATATCCTGGTGGCGCTGGGCTTTTCGTTCATGTGCTCGATCGCCGAGGCGGTGATGCTGAGCGTGACGCCGGCCTACGTGGCCCTGAAACTGGAAGACGGTAGCGCTTCCGGCCGGATCCTGGCGCGTATGAGTGAAAAGATCAGCCAGCCGCTGGCCGCCATCCTGACGCTCAACACCATTGCCCATACCGCCGGCGCCGCGGGCGCGGGCGCGCAGGCGACCAAGGTGTTCGGCAGCGCCTACCTGGGAATTTTTTCCGCGGTGCTGACGCTCCTGATCCTGATCTTCTCGGAGATCATTCCGAAGACGCTGGGTGCGCACTACTGGCGCCAGCTGGCACCGGTGGTCGCCCACATCCTGCGGGTGCTGGTCTGGGCGCTGTACCCGTTCGTGAAGCTGTCGGAGTGGTTGACCGGTGGCATGACGGAAGGGCCGACACTCAGTGGATTCAGCCGCCAGGAGTTTGCCGCCATGGTGGAGCTGAGTGCCGAGCAGGGCGAACTGGGCCGGCGTGAATCCGAGGTGGTGAAGAACCTGCTGGCCTTGCGAATGACGCCCGTCGAGGCCGCGATGACGCCCCGCACCGTGGTATTCCTGCTGCCCGATACGACCACGGTGGAAGAGTTTTTCCATCGCTACGAACAGGAGCCTTTCTCCCGCATCCCCATTTTTAACGAGGACCAGGACAACGTTACCGGCTTCGTGCTGCGCAGCGACCTGTTGCTGGCGCAGGCGCGCGGCAACGCGCACAAGAAACTGGCGCGCTACCGGCGCGACATGCCGTCGATACCGGAGAACATCACCCTGGCCCGGGCGTTCAATGTCTGCCAGCGCGAACGCGCGCACATGCTGCTGGTCGTCGACGAGTATGGCGACATGCAGGGCCTGCTGACCCTCGAGGACATTATCGAGACCCTGTTGGGGCTCGAGATCGTCGACGAGACCGACGACAGCGTCGATATGCAGGCCCTGGCCCGGCGCAAGTGGCGACGGCGCGCCCGCGACATGGGCCTCGATATCGACGAAACGGGCCGATAGCCTACAGCGACGATCGGTGATTTGCCGATGACGTCGCGCGCCTGCTGCGCCAGGCTTGTCCATTACCGCCCCCTGACCGGCATGGCCCGGCGATGGAGGGCGCATGAAATTCAAAGTCAGTACCTGGTGGCGGCTGAAGCAGGCACGCCGGCGCCATCGTTCATACCGGCACAGGCGGCCCGCCCAGGCGATATCGGCGCGGCGCCAAAGGCGATGGCGGGACCTGAGCGCGGTTCGCCGACCGTGGGGATGGTGACAGCGAAAGGCGGTTCAGGGGCGTAATATAAAGGGTAGGTGGCCGGTCTTTGTTAACGAACCCATCAAGCCGACCCCGCCAGGAGCCCGAATGCTGATTCGAAAGCCCGCCGATATTCCGCCCAGCGAGATCACCCCGGAAGCCGTCTGGCACGACCGTCGCCGCTGGCTGCAGCGAGCCGGTCTGGCCACCGCCGGGCTGGCGTTGCCCGGTGGTGCCATCGCCCGATTACTGGCCGAGGAAGGCACGACGGCGCCGCTGCCGGACATCAATTCAACGTCATGGGGTGAGGGCCTGGAAGTCAACAGCTGGCGTGACATCACCACTTACAACAACTTCTACGAGTTCGGTACCGGCAAGGCGGACCCGGCGGAGCGCTCCGGCGACTTCCGGCCACGGCCCTGGACGGTCCGGGTCGGTGGGCGGTGTGGAAAGCCGGGTGACTATGCGTTCGAAGACCTGTTCAGCGAGTCGCAGCTGGAAGAGCGCATCTACCGGCTACGCTGCGTCGAGGCCTGGTCGATGGTGGTGCCATGGGTGGGCGTGCCGCTGTCGAAACTGCTGGATCGTTTCGAGCCCGACAGAGACGCAAAGTACGTGCGTTTCACCACGGTCATGCGTCGCGAAGAGATGCCGGGTTTGCGGCGCCCCATTCTCGACTGGCCTTACCAGGAAGGGCTGACCATGGCCGAGGCCATGCACCCGCTGACGTTGATGGCGGTCGGGGTCTATGGTCGCCAGCTGCCCAACCAGAACGGCGCACCGATGCGCCTGGTCGTGCCGTGGAAATACGGGTTCAAGAGCATCAAGTCGATCGACAGCATTGAATTTACGCGTCGCCAGCCCGAAACCAGCTGGTCGCGCTCGGCGCCCCGCGAGTATGGGTTTTACGCCAACGTCAATCCGGAAGTCGACCACCCCCGCTGGAGCCAGGCCACCGAGCGACCGATCGGCGCCGGCCTGTTCGCGGCCCGTCAGCCCACCCTGATGTTCAATGGCTACGCGGACCAGGTGGCCGATCTCTACACCGGCCTGGACCTGCGCCGGAACTTCTGAGCCATGCGACCGGGCTCACAGGGCTGGTTCATGCTGACCAAGCCGCTGTTGTTCTTCGCCTGCCTGTGGCCGCTGGGGCGGCTGCTGCTGGGCGCGTTCTCGTTACTGGGCGTGGACCTTGGCGCAAACCCTGTCGAGGCCATACTGGACAGTTGCGGCAACTGGGCGCTGCGTTTCCTGCTGGCGACGCTGGCCATTTCGCCGCTGGCCAGGCTGGGCGGCTGGCGATGGCTGGTGCGTTACCGGCGCATGCTGGGGCTCTTCGCGTTCACCTATGCGCTGGCCCATTTCGCCACCTACGCGGTGCTGGACCAGCGCCTCGCCGTGCACAGCATCCTGGAAGACATTCTCGAACGGCCGTACATCACCATCGGCTTCACGGCGCTCCTGCTGCTGGTGCCGCTGGCGATCACCAGCACCCGGGGCTGGATGCGGCGGCTGGGTCGCCGCTGGCAGGTGCTGCACCGTCTCGTGTATCCCATTGCCATTCTGGGCGTCTGGCACTTTTACTGGCAGGTGAAACTCGACACGCTGGAGCCGACAATCTATGCCATCGTGCTGGCGGTATTGCTGGCCGAACGGCTGTGGCGCCGGTCGCAACGGGCCAGGCGGACCGCGGCGATCATGGCGGCTTCCCTGGTACTGCCGGCCGGGCATGCGCTGGCCCAGGACCTGGTGCTGACGCCGTTCAGCGACCATGGTCGTGTGACCGATATCCGTCACGCCGGTGACGGCAGTGAACGGGTCTTCGTCGTCGAGCAATCCGGACGTGTTGAAGCCCTGGATGCCGCCGGGGAGCCGCTGGGGACCTTCCTGGACATTTCAGGGCGCGTGAGTGGCGGCAATGAGCAAGGCCTGCTGAGCGTGGCGTTCGCGCCGGATTTCGAAACATCAGGGGTCGCCTACGCCTGGTACACCGATGTCGATGGTGCCGCGACGCTGTCACGTTTTACGCTGGATGCCGATGACCCGGCTCGGCTGGACCCGGATACGGAAACCGTGCTGCTGACGGTGCCGCAACCGTTCAGCAACCACAACGGCGGCCGCCTGCAGTTCGGGCCGGATGGGCTGCTTTACCTCGGGATTGGCGATGGCGGTAGCGGCGGCGACCCCTTGGGGCATGGCCAGGATTCCAGCACCCTGCTGGGCAGCCTGGTGCGCATTGCCGTCGACCCGGCCAGCGATGAATACGCCATCCCCGCTGATAACCCCTTTGTCGACGCGCCTGGCGCGGACGAAACCTGGGCGATCGGCCTGCGCAACCCGTGGCGGATCAGTTTCGACCGCCTGACCGGCGACCTGTATATCGCCGACGTGGGCCAGGGTTCCCGCGAGGAAATCAACGTGCAACCCGCGATGGATGCCGGTGGGCAGAACTATGGCTGGAACACCATGGAGGGTTCACAGTGCTACAACGCGCAATCGTGCGATACCGACGGCCTGGTGCTGCCGGCCTGGGAATATGGCCATGATCTGGGCTGCTCGGTGACCGGCGGGGAAGTCTACCGGGGTAATGCCTATCCCGCGTTGCAGGGCGTCTACCTGTACGCGGACTTTTGCAGCGGCACGGTGTGGGGCCTGGACCGTGTCGACGGCGAGTGGCGCAATCGCGTGCTGGCGCAGACCGGCATGAACATCACCACCTTCGGCGAGGCCGAGGATGGCCGCCTGTTGCTGGCCGCGGTCGGCGAGGGCGTGTTCGTACTCAGCGATGGCGAAGCCGTGGACGAGCCGCCGTTCCGGATTAACGCCGCCCTCAACGATGCCTGGTACGATCCCGCGACCTCGGGCCAGGGCGTGCTGGTTTCGGTCTTTCCCACGCAGGGCCAGGTGTTCCTGGCGTGGTTTACCTTTGATACCCAGCGACCGCCGGAGGATACCACCGCATTGCTGGGAGACGTGGGTCATCGCTGGCTGACGGCGTCAGGACCGATAGATGGCCGGGTGGCTGAACTTGAATTTATCCTCGCGCGCGGTGGCCGATTCGACCGGACAACGCCCGTGGTCGAGCGTTTCGTGAAAGGGCAGGGGCAACTGGTCTTCACGGGGTGTAACGCGGCGTCGTTGGCGTGGCGCCTGCCCGAATCGGGCCTGTCAGGCCAGACCACGCTCAGGCGCGTCAACCGGGATAACGTGGCCCTTTGCGAAGCGCTGTCAGCTGAGTCCGGCGAACCAGGCGACGGTTAGCGACGCCGGCTTACTCATTTTCCGCTTCCACGGAGAGTTCCAGCGGTACCTCGCCGTTGTCATCGGCCTCGGTCGGTTCCGGGGCCGTGGTGGATACCACCAGGCCCGCGTCGGGGTGGGCTTCGGCCAGCGCCGCGACGACGGCGGCGGCGCGCGCATCGGCCAGCGCCTGCAGGTCTGAAGGGCCCACCGCCTGGGCGTCCACCAGCCGTGCTTCAAGGCCGGCAATATAGGCCGGCTCATCCAGCACCGGTGTCGACGCGCCGGCATCCTCACCTTCCTGGGCCGGGATTGGCGCACTGTATTCCGCCTGGATAGCCGCCAGGGGCTGTTCCGGGAACGACGCCGTGAACAGCGCTTCAAGCGTGCGGCGCTGCCGTTCGGTCGAGAGTTCCTCGGCGCTGCCCGGGTGATCGGCCTGCCAGGCCTCGATGCGGGCGTCGAGCACCTGGCGTTGCAGCGCCGGGCGGTCGACGTTCTCTGCGAACACGCCGCCCACCGCCAGGGCCAGCTCCGGGCGCTGCAGCATCGCGTCGCCCAGTTTGACCATTTTCTCGCGGTCGGGCGGCGAAAGGTCCGAGCGGCCGGGCGCGAAGCGCAAGGTGCCGAAATCTTCGTCCTCGATCCCCACCAGCGCGCCCAGCAGCCGGAATGGCGCCGTCACCGCGCGGGTGATGAGGTTGCCGATCGCTCGCCAGATGACACCGCCAATCTTGAACTGCGGGTCGTCCAGGTCGCCTTCGACCGGCACGTCCACGTCGATGACGCCCTCCGTGTCCTTCAGCAGGGCGACGGCCAGGCCGAGCGGGAGGCTGCCGCCATCCTCGGTTTCTACCTTTTCGCCCAGTTCGATCTCGCGGATGACGATATTGTTCTGCCCGTCCAGCCGGCGTTCGTCCAGGCGGTACTGCAGGTCCATGTCCAGCCTGCCGCCGTCAATGGCGTATCCGGCGAACTGCACCGTGTAGGGAGTCAGGCGGGCCATTTCCAGGTTGCGGAACGTCATGGCGATATCGGTGTTGCGCGTCGGGGCCCAGGCATCAATCGAGCCGCCGATTTTGGCCTGGCCGTACTCATTGACCTGGCCCTCGAGGTCGACGGCCGCGGGCTCGACCGAAGTGGTCGAAAGCGTCGAGATATCGCCGTTCATCGCGCGGATGGCCGCGGAGAAGGGTAACGGCAGCGAGAAATCGGAAAAATCGAGGCTGGCGTCATCCAGCTGGATGCCGCCGACGGTAATGGCGAGCTTGCCCTGGTCGGCTGGCAAATCCGCTTCGTCAGTACCTTCGTTTCCACCAGGCGGGGCCACGGGCTCGACCAGCAGGTCACCGATGTTCGTGCTGCGATCCGCGGCGATATGGACCCGGCCATAGATGCGGTCGAACAGCACTTCCGAGGTCTGCAGGCGGTTGCCCGCCACGTCGAACTCGAACCGGTCCAGCGTCATCGCGGCCCAGGCCAGCAGGCGTTCTTCCTGGTGCGTATCCACCACCTCCAGGTTGCTCACCCGCAGAGAGCCGGCCAGGTCCAGAAGCTGGTCGGGGCCGTGTTCAAGGTTTCCGTCCAGGTCCAGCGTTCCACCCTGGAGTTCGATGCGCAGCAATTGTTCCACGTACGGTTGCGCGACCGGCAGGCTGACGGCCTGCAGGCCCAGCGTACCGCGAGCGGTGAGATCCGGCAGGGCCGTCACTTCGCCGTTGAATGTGACCTGTCCGCCGGACGAAAGCGCGGTGGAAAGCTGCACGGGGAACGCTGTCCCCGGCTGGTTATCAATGTCAGTCGCCGTCAGCGCCAGCGCCGTGAGATCCACCGACACCGGCGGCGTCATCGTCCGGTCCGTCGCGTGGATGGTCGCGTCGGGCAGCGATAACTGCCCCAGGGAAATGCGCCACGGGGTTTCGTCTTCGCTGTCCCATTCCGGTGTTTCCGGGGCGGAACCGGAATGCGGCACCAGGTCGACCAGGTTGATCGAGCCATCTTCGCGCAGGTCCGCGACGACATCGACGCCCTGCACGACGATCTCATCGACGTCGATCGTGGCGCCGGGGAGGGCCGCCCGCCCATTGATCAGCCCGAGCTTTGCCGCCGCCAATACCGGCGCGTCACCGCCGTCGGGTGTGACCTGGATGTCCGCCACCGTCCCCGACAGGCCATCGACTTCGAGTTGCAGCGTGTCCGACTGCAGGTCAAAACGGTAGTGGAGCCCGATCTCAATGTTGCCGACCTGGCTGCTGAATGGCAGGAAATGATCGGCGTATCGGAGCGCGTCCTCGAAGCCGTTGCCGACCAGCAGGAGTTGCCCGGATGAACGGAAGGGAATGATGCTCAGGTCACCCTGCCATTCCACCCGGTTACGTTCGCCAAGCCGGACGGTCACGGCATGATGGCCCTCGTTGTCGGGCAACGTACGGATGTCGTTGACGTCAATCGAGATCGGGCCGATATCGGTGGCGAAATCGCCGGCGCTGCGGTCCACCAGGTGAATGCGCCCGTCCTCGAGCACGAAATGACCGACGATCAGGCGTGGCGGCGATTCATCTTCCTCGACGGGCTCGACGTCGTCCCCGGCCAGGTCTTTCAGCAGGCGGGAAAAGCGCGTATCGAGCCGGCCGAATCGCTCCTCGGTCAGGTGCGGTGATCGGAGCTCGATCTCGCGGAACGTGGCGGCCCAGTGAAACAGCGAGCTGAGCTGGAAGTTGGCGAACAGCCGGTCCAGCGACAGGATTTCCAGGTCATCGGTGTCCTGGATACGCAGGCCCTCGATTTCCAGGCTGATGACGTAAGGGTTGGCGCGGACCTTGTTGATGCTGGCCGTGCGGCCCGTTTCCGCCAGGGTGTTGACCACCACGCGTTCGACCAGCCACGGCACGCCGAAAAAACCGACCAGGGTGTAAGTGATGACGGCCACCAGGGCCCAGAATCGCTTACGGCGCCAGTTGATCCAGCGCTTCGCCTGGGCCTTGATCCGGTGCTCCGAGTTCGTGCCGTTGTCCGCCACGTTCCCCCCGCGACTGATTCAGGATGTGGCACCAGTATAGGAAATTACGCCCCGGTGTTGGCGCCCGAATTCGTGGCCCGTTCTTAATCCAGCCTTGCCAGCAGCCGAGGATACCAGGCCGCCTGCGCCAGTCCGCGCGCGGCCATGAAGACCAGCACCGCGCCCCACAGCCCCAGCAGGCCCCAGGCGTCGGTCATCGGTTGCAGCACGGCCAGGTAGACCGCGAAGGCGAAAGCCATGGTCACCATCATTGCCGCACCCGCGGTGGCGCCGATGTAGACGCCGTCGAAATGGAAGCAGGCGACGGCGACGACCGGCAGGGCGACGACCAGCGGCATTAGCCGGTGGGTGAGGGCACGGACCGATTCCAGGTCGGTCAGGGATGCGGTGATGGCATCCCCGAAGGCCCAGAACACGGCCGAGTACAGCAGGCTGGCGACGACCGCCCACAGGCCCGCCAGCCAGACCCAGCGCCGGAAGGCCTGGCGGTCGCGTTCACCCCAGGCCGCACCGGCCAGCGCCTCGGCGGCATGGGCGAATCCGTCCAGGCCCAGCGCCATCAGCATCATGTACTGGTTGACGACATGGCTGGCCGCCATGCCGACCTCGTCGAAACCGGCCGATTCACGCATGATCATCGCCAGCGCCGTCATCAGCATGATGGTGCGAACGAAAATAAAACCGTTCAGCGCCACCAGGGAGCGAAACCGGTCCAGTGTCCAGGTGGCACGCTCAAACAGCGCGGCGGCCATCCGGCCCAGGCCCGGGTTGGCGGTCAGCAGCCACAGCCCGACCGCCACGGAACCCCATTGCGCCAGCAACGTACCCCAGGCGACACCCGGAACGCCCATATCCATGCCCACGACGAATAACAGGTTCAGCGCGGCGTTGCCCAGGTTAAGGGCCAGTTGCAGCGCCAGCACGGCGCCGGTGCGGCCCTGGCCGAACAGCGCGCCGGTGATGGCGAAAACCAGCAGGGCGGCGGGCGCCGCCCAGATCCGGATGCGGAAGTACTCGGCCGTGATGCGCGCCACGTCCTCCGGTGGTGCCATGACCTGCAATGACCAGCCCAGGATCGGCACCTGCAACGCCAGCAGCGCCAGCCCCAGGGCCAGCGCCAGCACGGCGGAACGCACCAGCACGCGCGCGACCGCGTCGGCGTCGCGGCGTCCGTGGGCCTGGGCGACCATGCCGGTCGTACCCATGCGCAGGAAACCGAAGGCCCAGAGGATGTAGTTGAAGATGACGCCGCCGAGCCCGACGGCCGCCAGGTGCACGGCCCCGGGCAGGTGGCCCACGGCCCAGGTATCGACCAGGCCGACCAGCGGCGCGGAAGAGTTGGCGAGAATCGCCGGGAAGGAAATCGCGAGCACGCGCCGGTGCGCCTCGCGGTCGCGTACCCAGGCGGCCGGCCCGCTCACTTCAGTCACCAACTCAGTCCCCGACGGCCGGCGGCACCAGGGCCTTGCGGCGGCCCCGCAAGGTGATGACCAGGATGCCCGCCAGCACCATGACGCCGCCGGCCAGCAGCCGCCAGCCCGGCCGGTCACCCCACACCAGGATGCCGAAGATCGTGCCGAAAACCGGCATGGTCAGCAGGTAGGGCATCAGGGTGGGTAAGGGTGTGCGCTGCACCAGGATGAAAAACAGCCCGTGGCCCACCAGTGACGCCATGAAAATGCTGTAGCCCAGCGCCGCCCAGTGCCAGGGGCCGACCGGTCCCAGCGTGGTCAGCGATTGCGGGTCGAACAGCGCCATCGCCCCAACCAGTACCGGCAGTGAAAACACGGCTGACCAGCATTGGAAATTGAACGTGCTGACGCCGCGCAAGCCGCGCATCAGCACTGAGCCCAGCGCCTGGAAAAGTGCCGAGCACAGCACCACCACCAGCGCCTTTGACTGGCTCAGGACCAGGGGGTCCAGCCCAATGACCAGGACGCCGGTGAAGGCCACGCCCGTGGCTGCCAGTGTGCGCCAGCCGGCGCGCTCGCCGAGAAATAACATGGCGAGCAGCACCGCGAAGGGAATGCTCATGTTCTGCAGGATGGTGATCGAGGTGACGTCAGAGGACAGCTTCAGCGCCCATTGCAGGAAAGTGAAGTGCAGGGCGCCCAGGAACAGGCCGGCCCCCGCCAGTTGCCGCCACTGCCCGGGTTCCGGGCGGCGCAGGAAAGGCAGGGTGAGCACCAGCACGCAGGCGAAGCGCAGGGCCACGAACTGCATCGGCGTGAACGCCTCCATGCCCTTGGCGCCGGCGACAAAATTGAAACCCCACACCAGGCAAATGCCCAGCACCAGGACCAGGTCGCGGCTGCTCAAGTCCCGGGCCGCACGGGGTCAGCCCGTGTTCTGGATGGCCAGCGCGATGCCGTTGACGGTCGACTTGAGCGCGCGCAACAGGGTTTCATCCTCGCGGTCGCCGGCCCGCCAGCGCCGCAGCAGGTCGATTTGCAACAGGTGCATCGGGTCGGTGTACGGGTTGCGCAGGCGAATATTCCGCGCCAGCGTGTACTGGTCCTCGAGCAGTTCGCCCTGGCGCTTGATGGCCAGGATATGGCGGCGGGCCAGGGCAAACTCGTTTTCGATCAGGCCGAACACCGGGCGTGATTCCTCGTCGGCCAGCTGCGCGTAACGGCGGCCGGTCTCCAGCGTCGACTTGGCCAGCACCATCTCGACATCCGAAATCATGCCGCGGAAGAAACGCCACTGATCATGCAAATCGCGCAGGCGATCGATGCCATGCAACTCGATGGCGTGCTCCAGTGCCGTGCCGATGCCGAAGACGCCCGGAAAGCCCACGCGGACCTGCGCCCAGGAAAAGACCCAGGGAATGGCGCGCAGGTTTTCCACGCCCAGTCCGCTCCGGCGCGATGCCGGGCGCGAACCGATATTCAGGCGCTCGATGACGTCGATAGGCGTTGCCGCGCGGAAGTAGGGCACGAATCGCTCATCGCCGAACACCAGGTCGCGGTAGCGGCCGCGGGCCACGCCGGCCATTTCGTCCATCAACGCCAGCGCTTCGGGTGTGCCGCCCGCCGCGGTGTCGAGGAAACGATGCCGCAGCACCGCGCCGGTCATCAGCTCCAGGTTTCGCAGCGCGATCGGGCGCACACCATATTTCTGGTTGATGACTTCGCCCTGCTCGGTCACGCGCAGGCAACCGTCAATGCTGTCCGGCGGCGCGCCCTCGATGCCGTTGACCAGGTTGCCGCCGCCACGGCTGACGGTACCACCGCGGCCATGGAAGAAATGGACGCGCACGCCATGGCGCTGACCGATCTCGATCAGCTTGCGCTGCGCCTCGTACAGGCTCCAGCGGGACGAGACGATGCCACTGTCCTTGCTGCTGTCCGAGTAGCCGATCATGATCACCTGGCGGTTGCCGCGCACGGCCAGGTGCTCGCGGTAGATGTCGAGCGCCAGCAACTCTTCCAGGATTGCCGGGCCGGCATTCAGGTCGTCGACCGTTTCCAGTAATGGCGCGATGTCCAGCGGTACGTGGTTGTCACGCTCCAGTCCCGCCATGCGCGCCAGCGCCATCGTCGTCAATACGTCGTCGGCGCCCTGCGTCATGCTGATGATGTACAGCCCGGTGGCCTGCTCGCCGAAGTCGGTGCGGGCCTGCCGGATAGCGCGGAACACGTCCAGGGTGCTGCGTGCCTCGTCCGAACGTGGCGAGGGGCGGCCGCTCATCGGCGCGCCCAGCCATTCGGCCAGGTGGGCGCCGCGTGCGGCCCGGTCCCGGTCCAGCCAGTCTTCGATGCCGAACAGCTCGCCCAGCACCTGGCGGTGCAGCAGTGCGTCCTGGCGCGCGTCCAGCGTGGCCAGGTGGAAGCCGAAGGCACGCACGCGCCGTTCCAGGCGGCGAATGCCGAACAGGCCGGCGTGACCGCCATGATGGGCCTCGAGGCTGTCACCGACGGCGGTCAGGTCGTCGAGGAACTCGCCCGGCCCCGTGTAGCCGCCTCCGGCACCCTCCAGCGTGGCTTTCAGGCGACGGTGAACGAATTGCAGGAAGCAACGGTACGGCATTTCGCGGTGGCGCACGGGAATGTCGGCGGCCACTTTCGGCATCGCTTCCCAGTAGGCCTCGAGCCGGTCCTCGAGGTCACGGTTGAAGCGCGCGACGTTGCGGGTCTGGCTCAGGTAGCGCCCCAGTTGCCGCACTTCCGGCAGGTAGCACTGGATAATGGCGGCGCGCTGCGTCGACAGCGATTCCATCAGGGTATCGGCGTTGACGTTCGGGTTGCCGTCCATGTCGCCGCCCACCCAGGAGCCGAACCGGAGCAGTTCCTCCGTGTTCGCCTTGACCTCGCCTTCGCCGTAATGACGGTCCAGCGCGGACTCCAGGGATTCGTGAAACGGCGGCACGATGCGGTAGAGGATGTCCGTCAGGTAGAACAGGACATTGTCCAGCTCGTCCGCGACCGTGGGCCGGGCGCTGGGCACGCTGCTGGTCTGCCACGCGGAATGGATGGCGTCACGGATGCGGTCCAGCGATTGCTGTTCTTCCTGCGGTGTCCGGTCGGGGTTCAGCCGTTCCACCAGCCGCTGGACGATCGAATACTCCTTTTCCAGGAAGCTTCGCCGGGTGGCCTCGGTGGGGTGGGCCGTGAACACGGGCCGGATCATCAGGTCATTCAGCGCCGCGGTGAGCTCGTCCGCCGGGCAACCCGCTTTCACCAGTTCACCGACCACCTCGTCGAGGCTGCCACGTTGCGGTGCAGCACCCAGTTTCTGGTACTCCCGGCGCCGGCGGATCCGGTGGGTCTTTTCAGCCAGGTTGGCCAGTCGCAGGTAGGTTGAAAACGCCTTGACGATATTCAGGATATCGTCGATGTCGATATCATCGAGCGCCGACTCCAGTCGCCCGGCGGCATCCTCGTCGCCCTCCCGGACCAGGATGGCGGCCTTGCGGACGGCTTCCACCTGTTCCAGCAGTTCGGGACCGTGAAGGTCAACCAGGGCCTCGCCCAGCAGCCGACCGAGCAGGCTCACGTCGCGGCGCAGGGGGAGGTCTTTCTCGGGAAACTCTACTTGGCGGATTTCACTCATGTGGCGGGTCGGGGCCTCGTGGTCAGCAGCGTTCTGGGAAAGCCGGTCATCTTAACACCCCGCTCACCGGGCACGGCATGGCTCAAGGGTATGAAAACCAATTCATTTTCTGCCCCCGGCACATTTTTTCCCGATTGGCCCGCGTGGTGGGCGGGTTCCGGCCTGAAAGTGACCGGGAAAGTCGCCTCGCAAGCCGGTTTTAACCCAAATTTAATCCTTGAAATCCCTTGTCAGAATGCCTGAAGGGTAGTAGTTTCTTACATTCGATTCAGTCACGCGGCCATTCTGGCCGTACATCGATGGGGAGTCCGATGAAAAACGTAAGAAATATTCTGGTACTGGTTTCGATGCTGGCAGTCGTGGCCGGTTGTAGCAGCACGGGTGGAGGCTCATTCACCGACAGCCGTTGGAAATGTGCGGCTGTGCTCGGTGCTGCAGGTGGTGGTTTCGGCGCCATTGATGACAGCGATGCCGCGGTGACCGGCGCCCTGATTGGTGCGGGTATCGGCGCGTTGTTCTGCGGCGGTAAAGACACTGACGGCGACGGCGTCAAGGACAGCAAGGATGAGTGCCCCGGCACGCCTCCAGGCTCTCCGGTTGACGAGCGCGGCTGTGAATTCGACGATGACGGTGACGGCGTGGTCAACAGCGAAGATCGCTGCCCGAACACCCCGGCCGGCGTGGAAGTCGATTCGCGCGGTTGTGAGCTTGACGACGACGGCGACGGCGTTGGCAACAGCAAGGATCAGTGCCCCGGCACCCCGGCTGGCGCCAAGGTTGACGCCAAGGGTTGCGAACTCGACAGCGACGGCGACGGCGTGGTTGACAGCCGTGACCGCTGCCCGGGCACCGCGGCCGGCACGCCCGTTGACAACAACGGTTGCGATCTCGAAAAGGAGTACACCCTGCACGGCGTGCACTTCGAATTCGACTCGGCCCAGCTGACCTCTTCGTCCCGCGGTGTGCTGGACGAGGCGCTGAAGATCCTGAAGCGTCATCCGGAGCTGAAGGTCGAAATCGCCGGCCATACCGATTCAGTCGGTTCGGCTGAATACAACCAGGGCCTGTCCGAGCGTCGCGCCAAGTCTGTGCTCGACTACCTGGTCGCCAACGGCGCCAGCGCTTCAAACCTGACCTACAAGGGTTACGGTGAGTCTGCGCCGAAAGCTGACAACGGCACCAAGGAAGGCCGCGCTGAGAACCGCCGGGTTGAATTCCGGCACTAAGGCGCACGCCTGAAAGTCTGAAAACCCGGCGGGTTCGCCCGCCGGGTTTTTCTTTGCCTGGCCCCGGGAATGATGAACCAGGGGGTGCAAATGCAATGAATTCAGGCTAAAATACGCATTAACAAGGGTACAATTCTTTTAACTGGTCTGATATCAAGGCCTTGAGCAGGGGGCGCCCGGTCAGCATTGATCGGAGCGAAATGTTCAGTACGGCAATCGGGTCACGCTACGCACGGCGTGAATCGTGGTTCGTCATCTCCAGCCAACCTTTTCTGACGACCGGTCAGCATTCACCGACGTGGATGTGAATCGCGCAGGGATTTGCGCCAGGTACCAACTTAATCGCCGTTCGCCGGTAATGCTAATCGACGAACGGAAACTGACAGGGAACCGTGGGCAGGATGCTCGCGACAGTCTCCGGAAACGGGTCGCGCACGAAGGGGATTACGTGGCGATCAGGGGGCCCGGTAACGGGCCGGAAGAATGAAGGAGATCATCATGCTGGAAATTATCTTATTGGCTTCGGGTTCATTCCTGGCCGCCATGTTTTGTGTCTGGGTGTACCGGATGGTGCGTTCCTGGCACGGTTCGATGTACCGCTCTGTGAAGCTGAAGGGGCAACAGAACAGCGGTTCGATGAATATCAGCCGTGAGAGTGGCAATGTGCAATTGCGCTTTGCCGATGCCGGCCAGGGCCGGTCAGGCAACAGCGACTCACGCAAGCCCTGGGGCTGGTAAGCCCAGGGTTGCCAGCCAGGCACACCCACTCAATCGCGCCACGGTCCCGTGGCGCACGATATCAAGGTTCGGAAGTCCCGGGCCTGCCGCCCGGGCGATGCTCAGTCGAGCAGCGCTGACACCTTCGCGGCACAGATAAAATCGTTTTCAGACAGGCCGTCGATGGCGTGGGTCGTGAACGTCACTTCACAGAAGTTATAACCCGCCGAAAAGTCAGGGTGGTGGTTTTCGCTGTTGGCGATCCAGGCCATCGCGTTGATGAACGCCATGGTGCGGTAAAAACCCTTGAACTCGAAACGCCGCTGGATGGACTTGCCGTCTTCGGACAGGGTCCACCCGGGCAGTGATTCCAGCATTTCGCGGGCTTGATCGGTGGCAAACGCATCGACGCCGCCCTCGCAGGGCACGCAATGGCGGTCAGTCAGGTCGCATACGGTCGTGGACATGGGTTTCTCTCCGTTCGTGTTCAGGCGCTTTCCCGCATCGGGAAGGTCGGGGCATGCATGCCGAGGCGTCGTGCTTCGCGCACCAGGGCGCCCAGGTCGGCCTGCGCAAGATCGAACAGCGTATCGAAACTGTCGATGACAAAATAGACCGTCTGGTAGATATCGATCCGGTACGGCGTGCGCAACGCATCGATCGCGTCGAATGGGCGCCGGTCCGGGATGTCGCTTTCCAGCGAGTACACCAGTTCCCCGGGCGAAGACACCAGGCCGGCACCGTATGAGCGCAGGCCGTCTGCGGTGTTGACCAGGCCGAATTCAACCGTGAACCAGAACAGCCGCGCCAGCATCGCGTGGTCGCGCTTGTCGGCGGCGAGCCCGGCCTTGCCGTAGGCCTCGGTGAACGCCGCGAAGCGGTAATCGGTCAGCAATGGTGTGTGACCGAAAACCTCGTGGAAAATATCCGGTTCCTGCAGGTACTCCATGTCCTCGCGGCGACGGATGAAAGTCGCCGCCGGGAACTGGCGATTGGCGAGCAGTTCAAAGAACGCGGTGAAATCGATCAGCGCCGGGACCGGGGCGACCGACCAGCCGGTGTGGGCCTGCAGCACGTCGGAAACTTCGTGCAGCTGCGGAATCCGGTCGTTCGGGAAGTTCATCAGCGACAGTGCGTGGCGGTATTCGTCACAGACACGGTTGGGCAGCATCGGCAGTTGCCGGGCCATGAGTTCGCCCCACACCCGGTTTTCTTCTTCCGAGTAATGAATGATGCCGTTGGCATCGGCCTGCCTGGAGGTGTATCGGCTTTGCTTGCCCACGTGAAACCCCATGAAGTTCGAAGATATAAGTATTCTATGCCCGGATAGACGGATAAAACATTCTAACTATGCCCTGTTTGTCGATTAAGTTAGTATGTATATGTCAGTTAATACGAAATTAACCAGATGAATGTTTCACTTGATTCGACGGACATCCGCATTCTCGACATCTTCCAGCGCGAAGGGCGCATTTCCAGCCAGGCGCTGGCCGAGCGGGTGGGGCTGTCGGCGTCGCCGTGCTGGCGACGGGTCCGGAAGCTGGAAAAAGCCGGCGTGCTGGGCGCCGACGTCACGCTGCTGAACCCGGCAGCGATCGGGCTGAACGTGATCGCCATTGCCAATGTCTCGCTCGAGGACCATCACCCCGATTCGGTCGCCGACTTCGACCGCATGGTGAAAGCGCGCGACGAGATCCAGGAGTGCCATGCCACCAGTGGCGAGTATGACTACATGCTCAAGGTCATCTGCGCCGACATCGCGGCCTACGACCGCCTGCTGAGCGGCACCATCATGCGCTGCAGGGCGGTCCACCAGGTCAATACCAGTTTTGTCCTGCGCAGCACCAAGCAGACCACCGCCTTGCCGCTGCCGGGATAGGAAGAATGGATACGAATTCATCATTTCGCCGGGGGATGTCACCCCATTGACACGAATGTTGGCGATACAATGTCGGCCTGTTCAAACTGACCCCCAGACCGCCTTGAAGCCCACACAGAAACCGCACAACCCGAACTACTCTTCGGGCCCCTGCAGCAAGCGCCCCGGTTATGACGTCGCCAGCCTCAAGCTGGATACCCTGGGTCGATCCCACCGTTCCGCAATCGGCAAGGCGACGCTGAAAAGCGCCTGCGATGAGACCGCCGAATTGCTTGGCCTGCCGGACGGCTACCGCGTTGGCGTGGTACCGGCGTCGGATACCGGCGCCATGGAAATGGCCATGTGGTCGCTGCTCGGCGCCCGCCCGGTGGACGTGTTCTACTGGGAATCCTTCGGCAAGGGCTGGCGATCTGACATCGAGCAACAGCTGAAACTGGACAATGCGCGATTCTTCGAAGCAGCGTATGGCCAGCTGCCCGACCTGTCGCAGGCCGACCCCGCGCATGACGTGGTATTCACCTGGAACGGCACCACCTCCGGTGTCCGCGTGCCGAATGGTGACTGGATTGCGGATGACCGCGAAGGCCTGACGATCTGCGATGCCACTTCCGCCGTGTTCGCGCAATCGATGCCGTGGGAAAAGCTGGACGTGGTCACCTACAGCTGGCAGAAAGTGCTGGGCGGTGAAGCGGCGCACGGCATGTTGATCCTGTCGCCGCGCGCGGTTGAGCGACTGGAGTCCTACACACCGCCATGGCCGATGCCGAAGATTTTCCGGTTGACCAAGGGTGGTGAACTGATCGAGGGCATCTTCCAGGGCGCGACCATCAACACGCCGTCCATGCTGTGTGTGGCCGATTACCTGGATGCACTCGGCTGGGTCCGCCAGCAGGGTGGCGTCGGAGCCACCATTGCCCGTTGCAATGCCAACCTGGCGGTCATCGAGCAGTTCGTCGCGGAGAACGAGTGGATCGACTTTCTCGCCGGGTCCGCGGACATTCGATCCAACACCAGCGTCTGCCTGTCCGTGGACCTGCCGCCGGAGGGTGTGAAGGCCATGGTGTCGCTGCTGGCCGATGAAGGCGTGGCCTACGATATCGGCGCCTACCGCGACGCGCCGCCGGGGCTGCGCATCTGGTGTGGCGCCACCGTGGAAGCCGCCGACCTGGAAACGCTGATGCCGTGGCTGGCATGGGCCTACAACGAAGTGAAAGAGTGATGACGATGTATAAAGTCCGTACCTACAACAAGATTTCCGAGAAAGGCCTGGGCCTGTTCGACAGCGCCCGTTACAACATTGGTGAAGGCCTGGATTCGCCTGACGCCTTCATCCTGCGTAGCCAGAAGCTTCACGAGGAACCGTTGCCGGACGACCTGATCGCCATTGCCCGCGCCGGTGCCGGTGTCAACAACATTCCCATTCCGTCCTGCACGGAGAAGGGCGTGGTGGTGTTCAACACGCCGGGCGCCAACGCCAACGCGGTGAAAGAACTGGTCGTCGCCGGCATGTTGCTGGCCTCGCGTGATGTCTACGGCGGCATGAACTTTGTCCAGTCGCTGGGCGACATGGACGACGCCGGTGAAATGGCAAAGCGCCTGGAAGCGGAGAAGAAGCGCTTCGCCGGTGGCGAGATTGCCGGCAAGACCCTGGGCATCGTCGGCCTGGGCGCCATCGGTTCCATGGTCGCCAACATGGGCCTGGAACTGGGCATGTCGGTGGCCGGTTTTGACCCGGCGCTGTCGGTCGAGGCCGCCTGGCGCCTGTCCAGCCGTGTGCAAAAGGTCGACAACCTGCACGCACTGCTGAAGATCTGCGATTTCGTCTCGCTGCATATCCCGGCCAACGACCATACCCGGGGCATCATCGACGACGAGGCGTTCGCGGCCATCAAGCCGGGCGCCTGCCTGATCAACTTCGCCCGCGAGGAAGTCGTCGATCCGGAAGCGCTGGTACGCGCCCTGGACGAGGGCCGCCTGCACCGCTACGTGGCCGATTTTCCGCGTCCGGAACTGCTCGGCCGCCCGGAAGCCATCCTGATGCCGCATATCGGCGCCAGCACGGCGGAAGCCGAGCAGAACTGCGCCGTGATGGCGGCGCGCCAGCTGATGGACTACCTGGAGAACGGCAATATCGTCAACTCCGTGAACTTCCCGCAGACCCGCATGGGCCGCAACGGCGGCTGGCGCATCACGTTCAGTAACCGCAATGTACCGAAGGTGCTGGGTTCGGTGCTGTCGGTGCTGGCGGACCGGGACATCAACGTCATCGACATGGTGAACAAGAGTCGCGGCGAGATCGCCTACAACATTATCGACGTGGAGTCCGAGCCGGGTGAGGGCGCGCTGGAGGCCATCGCGTCCGCGGAGGGCGTGATTCGCCTGCGGGTACTGCCGCCCCAGGGCTGAGTCTTTCCCGGCTGGCCGGGTGAGAAGGGGTGTTATGATCGTCGGGTGTCATCCACATCCGGCGATTAACCGTTATGGATATTCTCACCGTCATCATTATTTTCGCGCTGCTGGCCACGGTCGTGGCGCTGCTGTTCGGCCTGGTGTCCATGGGGCAGGGCGGCCGGTTCGACAAGAAATTCGGCACCGGCTTCATGTGGGCCCGCGTGGGGTTCCAGGCCGGCGCCGTCATTCTTTTGCTCATCGCACTCGCGTTGCGCTAGGCTATCGCACCGGTTTATTCTCCATCCCTCTTCGCAATACATGGCGGTTTCTATCGCCAGGACGACATAAAGGACAGCACATGAAACTGAAGGGTGCACTGCTCACCATCGCGCTTGGCGCAACCATCACCTCCGTCGCCGCGGCCCAGGAAGACGGGTCGGAAATCGTACTGCCGCTGGAGGCGCAGACCTGCAACCTGCCGGCCGCGCCGGCGCGGATTCCTGACGAAGCGACCATTGACGACCTGAAGAAGGCGAAAGGCAACATCTCGGACTTCCAGGCATCGCTGACCCAGTACCGCGAATGCCTCGACAAATCCGCCCAGTCGGAAGGCCTGACGGACGGCAACCACATCGCGCTGGGCCAGGCCCATAACTATTCCGTTGAGATGGAAGAGCGCGTGGCCGAGCAGTTCAACGTGGCGGTTCGCGCCTACAAGGAACGCCAGGCCGGCGGTTAAGATTTCGCGATAAGCGATCCGGCGGCGGCCACCCGGCCGCCGCCAGTACGCCGCTTCAGGCGGCGCGTGGAACCCGGATATCCTCGACCAGCTGGCGCACCTTTTCCGGCGGCGGCTCACCGGCCAGGCTGACGGCCCAGGCCACAGCGAAGTTCAGCGCCATGCCCACCACGCCGATCCCTTCCGGCGATATACCGAATAGCCAGTTCTCCGGTGTATTGGCGATCAGCGGTTCGAAAAACACGCCCTTGAACGCCAGGATGTAGCCGAACGTGAACAGCAGGCCGGTGACCATGCCGGCGATGGCGCCGTTGCGGTTGATGCGCGTACTGAAGATGCCCATCAGGATGGCCGGGAACAGCGATGCCGCGGCCAGCCCGAACGCGAAGGCGACCACCTGGGCGACGAAGCCGGGTGGATTCCACCCCAGGTAGCCGGCCACCAGGATGGCCACCGCGGCGGCGGCGCGCCCGGCGCGCAGTTCCTGTTTCTCACTGATGTTCGGTGCGATGATGCCCTTCAGCAGGTCGTGCGAGAACGCCGCCGAGATCACCAGCAGCAGGCCGGCCGCGGTCGACAGCGCCGCGGCAATGCCGCCGGCCGCCACCAGCGCGATCACCCAGTCGGGCAGTTCCGCGATTTCCGGGTTCGCCAGCACCATGATGTCGCGGTCGACGGTCAGCTCGTTACCTTCCCAGCCGAACGATTCCGCACGCTCGGCGAACGCCGGGTTGTCGGCGTTGTAGTACTGGATGCGGCCGTCATTGTTGCGGTCTTCAAACTGCAGCAGACCCGTGTCTTCCCAGGTGCGGAACCACTGCGGCCGGTCGGCATAAACCAGGTTGGCGTCCGCGGCGCCCACCTCGCTCGCCTGGATGGTGTTGGTCAGGTTGTAGCGCGCCATTGCGCCCACGGCCGGGGCAGTGGTGTAGAGGATGGCGATGAACAGCAGGGCCCAGCCGGCGGAGCGGCGTGCATCGGAGACTTTCGGCACGGTGAAGAAACGCACGATCACGTGCGGCAGTCCCGCGGTGCCCACCATCAGCGCCAGGGTGATCGCGAACACGTCAATGGTGCTCTTGTTGCCCTCGGTAAAGGCGCGGAAACCCAGGTCGGTGACGATGGTATCCAGCTTGTCGAGCAGGTAGACGCCTTCACCGGCCACCTTGCCGCCCAGTCCCGTCTGCGGCAGCGGGTGGCCCGTCAGCTGCAGCGAAATGAACACCGCCGGCACCGTGTAGGCAAAGATCAGCACGCAGTACTGCGCCACCTGGGTGTAGGTGATGCCTTTCATACCGCCCAGCACCGCGTAGATGAACACCACGCCCATGCCGATCACCAGCCCCACGTGGATCGGGACTTCCAGGAAGCGCGAGAAAACGATACCCACGCCGCGCATCTGCCCGGCCACGTAGGTGAACGAAATGAAGATCAGGCAGATCACCGCCACCAGCCGCGCCGCGTTGGAGTAGTAGCGGTCACCGATGAATTCCGGCACCGTGAAACGGCCGTACTTGCGCAGGTAGGGCGCCAGCAGCAACGCCAGCAGCACATAGCCGCCGGTCCAGCCCATCAGGTAGACCGAGCCGCCATAACCCAGGAACGCGATCAGGCCGGCCATGGAAATGAACGAGGCCGCCGACATCCAGTCGGCCGCGGTGGCCATGCCGTTGGCCACGGGGTGGACGTGCTTGCCGGCCACGTAGAAATCGCCGGTACTGCGTGCGCGCGACCAGAAGGCGATCACGATATAAACGGCGAAACTCAGCCCCACCGCCAGGTAGGTCATGAACTGCAGGCTCATGGGTCGACCCCCGGTTCCACGACCGGCTCGTCGTCATCCACGTCGAACCGGTGGTCGAGGCGGTTCATGCGCCAGGCGTAGAAAAAGATAATCCCCAGGAACACCAGGATTGAACCCTGCTGGGCGAACCAGAAGCCCAGTTTGAACCCGCCAAGGCGGATGGTGTTCAGCGGCTCGGCCAGCAATATGCCGAAGCCGAAGGACACGATGAACCAGAGCGCCAGGCACCACAGCACCAGTTTCAGGTTGGCACGCCAGTAGGCGTGACGGGACAGGTCTTCACTCATTGTTTTTCTCCCTTTCAGAGCCGTTGTTCGAGTTGTTGTCCGAGTTCGACGACGCGGTTCGCCAGGGCCTCGACGTCTTCAAACCGGGTGCGCCAGTTGGAGAACGCCGGGCGGAAGATGGTCCGCTCGCCCAGTTTGGATGTGCCGACCAGGAACTGGCCGTCTTCGATGACGGCTTCGCCCAGTTGCCTGTTCAGGTCGTCGAGACCGGCGTCGTCAAACCCGCCCGGGTTGTAGCGGAAGGCCACGATATTCAGCGGTACCTCGGCCATGCGTTCCAGTGCCGGGTGGGCGTCGACCACGCCCGCAAAATGGGCGGCGAGGTCCAGGCAATGTTCGATGATCCGCCGATGGCCGTCCCGGCCGTAGGCCTTCAGTGTGGCCCACACGGCGAAACCGCGGCCGCGCCGGGAGCTCTCCGGGCCAATCGCCCCCAGCGTGGGTCGCGGATCGTTCTCGGCCGGCAGGTAATCGGCCGAATACCGGAAAGCGCGCGCCATCAGGCCGTGGTCGCGCACGAACGCGTAACCGGAATCATAGGGGACGTTGAGCCACTTGTGGCCGTCCACGGTGATTGAGTCCGCGCCTTCGAAACCGGCGACCAGGTGCGCGGTGCGGGGCGACAGGGCGGCAAACAGCCCGAACGCGCCGTCGACGTGCAACCAGCAGTTGTGTTCGCGTGCCCGCGTCATCATTTCGGCGACCGGGTCGAAACGCCCGGCATTCACTTCGCCGGCGTTGACCACCACCAGCGCGGGTTGACCGTCCAGCGCTTCGAGGGCGCGTGAAAATGCGTCCAGGTCGACCAGGCCATCGGCGCCGTCCTCGACGCATTGAATATTGGCCATACCGATACCTTGCAGCGCCAGGACCTTGCGGCTGGCCGCATGCAGGAACCGGGTGGAAATCACGGGCATCTGCGGCTGGCCCGACAGCCCCGTTTCCGAGACATCGAAGCCCAGCTGTTCGCCCCACCACTGACGCGCCGCGGCCATGCCGACGAAATTGGCCATGGTCGCGCCGGTCACCATGACCCCGTGCATGCCGGCAGGGATGCCCAGCAGTTCCTTCAGCCACTCCAGCGCCTGCAGTTCCAGCCGCACACCCACGGGCGAGGTGACCCAGGTGTAGGTCAGCACGTCGAACGCCGCCGCGACCAGGTCGGCGCCATGGGCGGCGGGCGTGTTACCGCCGATGACAAAGTGATAGCAGCGCGGACCGGCCGTGTTCGTGCCCGCGCGCGCCTGCAGGTCGAGCAGCGCTTCCAGTGCTTGCCGGGCACCTACACCCTGGTCCGGCAACGGCACCGCGAGGCGCTGAAGTGCCCGGTCGGGGTCGGCCGGAAGCGCCTGGCGTTCATCGGCGCCAACGATGGCGTCGTCGAGCGCATCCGCCAGGTCGGACACCAGGCGGCTGGCTTCGGCACGCAACTGGTCGGTGAAGCCGGATTGGGGGTGGCGGTGAATGTCGGGCATAGTCGCCAAGCTTGCCGAATCGCATGCGGCATGTCACGCCCCGGGGCCTCGCCTTTGCTATTCTTGCGCGGATGAATGAACTGCCGACCATTCCGGGGACCGAGGAAATCAGCCGCGAGTCGCTGATGCGCATCCTCGAAATCATGCACCGGCTGGCCTCGCCGGAGGCCATGCCCGAGCTCTTGCGCGAGATCGTCGAGGTCGGCAAGGTCGCCATCGTCGCCGAGGCAGGGGTGCTGTGGCTGTACGACAATGATGCGGAACAACTGGTCATGGTCACCCCGCCGCAGGATGAGCCGCGCCGGCGCGCGCTGGGCGACGGCTGGGTGGGCGTCTGCGCCCGCGACCGTGCGCTCAGCAATATCCGCGAATGCCGCGAAGACGACTGTTTCCAGGCTGATCCGCTGCACCTGCCGGAGTTCGAAACCCGCTCCCTGTTCAATGTGCCCATCATTGGCCAGGACGATACCCTGCTGGGGGTCATGCAGTGGCTGGGCGCGCGCCCCGGGCAGTTTGACCACCATGACGAGTGGGTCGGGCCGGCGCTGGCGGCCCAGGCGGCGGTGGCGATCCAGCACGCGTACATGACCGATGAACTGCTCGCCAACGCCATCCTGGAACGCGAAGTGGCCGTTGCCCGCGAGATTCAGCTGAGCACGCTGCCCCGGGTCATGCCGGAGGTGCCGGGCTACGACCTGCATGGCTATTTCCTGCCCACGGCGCACACCGGTGGCGACCTGTACGACCTGGTGATGCTGGATGGCCAGCTGTTCATGCTGCTGGGGGACGCCACCGGCCATGGTTTCGGCCCGGCCCTTTCCGCGACGCAGATGCAGGCCATGATGCGCGTGGCCTTCCGGTTGGGCGCCGGCCTGGATGACGCCTACCGGCAGGTCAACAACCAGATGGCCGAGGACCTGCCCGATGACCGGTTCATCACGGCGTTCATGGGTTTCCTGGACCCGGACGCACACGAGGTCCGGTTCCATTCGGCCGGGCAGGGGCCGATCCTGCACTACCACGCGGCCGAGGACCGGCTCGAGTGGCACAAACCCACCAGCTTCCCGCTGGGCGTCATGGAACTTGACGGCAGCGATCCGGCCCGTCGCGTGGCGTTGGCGCCCGGCGATATCCTGGCGTTGATCTCCGATGGCGTTTACGAGTTCGCCAACCCGGCGGGCGAGCAGTTCGGCGAGTCCGGCGTGGGCGAGGTCATCCGGGCCAACCGGCACCGGCCGATGGCGGACCTGGGCAAAACACTGGTGGACGCGGCCTTTACCTTCGGCGAGGGTGGGGGCCAGGCGGATGACATTACGCTGGTCATGGTCCGGCGCCAGCCCGGCACGGATGCGTCATGAAGGCTTCGTTCCCCCGGCGGTTCAGCGCCTTGACGGATATTGTCACGATGACCGAGGCTTTTTTTGCCGGCGAAGGCCTGGATGCGTCGCTCCGGCCGGCCACGGACCTTTGTCTCGAAGAACTTTTCGTGAACATGGTCACCTACAACACGGAGACGAAAGAGCCGATCACGATTGAGTTGCAACGCCATGGCCAGGGCATCCGGGCGGCCCTGACCGACCGGGACGTTGACCGCTTCGATCCACGAAAAGTCGCCCCCGTCGACGTGGAATTACCGCTGGAGCAGCGCGAACCGGGAGGGCTTGGCCTGTACCTGGTGTTCAAGGTCGCCGATGCCGTGCACTACGAATACCGTGAGCGGACAAGTAGAATCACCTTCACGATTGAAGGGAAGCACGATTGATGTTCGAAATTGGTACCGACGAAGCCGGCCATGTCAGGATCTCGGGCCGCCTGGACGCCGCAAAGGCGCCGCGCGCGCAGACGTTTCTAGACCGCCAGGACGGCCCCTGTGTCATTAACCTGGGCGGCCTGGAGTACATTTCCAGCGCCGGACTTGGCGTATTGCTGCGGACGCACAAGCGGCTGATGGCGAACGGCGAAGGCATCCGCCTGGTGGGCGTTGGTCCCCACCTGAGGGATATTTTTTCCTATTCCGGCTTTGATCGCCTGTTCGACATCGAGACCGCGGCAGACGGCTGAAATCCTTCGCGGCCAGGCCGGCCGGTGAACAGTGATGGACCACGACGACATGCAATCAACAACTTTTTCCTCTCTGGGCGGTATTCATGGCAAGGGATGGTGACGCCGCGCTGATCCGGGACTGCCGGAACGGCGACCGACAGGCGCTGGGGTCACTGGTCCGACGCTACGAGCGGCCGGTGTACAACGCGGCCTATCGCATGCTCGGAAACGCGGACGAGGCGGCCGACGTGGCCCAGACGACCTTCCTGAAGGCGTTTGAGAAACTCGACCACTACAACCCGAAGTACCGGTTTTTCAGCTGGATTTACCGGATCGCGGTCAACGAATCGATCGACCGCATCAATGGACGATCCAGGCTGCGTGAACTTGATGACTCGCCCGCGTCTGTCGACCCGGGGCCGGATGACATCGAAGATCACCGCCAGCTGAGCCGGCAGTTGCAGTCATCGCTCAACGCGCTGACCGAAGACCAGAGGGCCGTTGTAATGCTCAGGCACTTCGTGGAAATCAGTTACCGGGAGATCGGGGAGATCCTGCAGATCCCGGAGAAAACCGTGAAATCACGGTTGTTCACCGCGCGCCAGCGACTCAAGGACATGCTTGAGCATGAAGGGGTACGGCCATGAATGACGAGGCAATGATTGATCTCGTACAGGCCGGCGTCGACGGCGAACTCGACGATGCCGGCCGTGAAGCACTGGACCGCCTGTTGGCGACATCGGAAGATGCGCGCCGGATACACGGTGAACTCACGGCAGTGAGTCACTGGCTGGGCCAGGCCGAGCCGGTTGAACCGCCGGATGACCTGCACGCGAGAATCATGGCAGGCATCGAATTGCCGGCGCCCAGGCGGCGCTGGCTGGATTTCCTGCGCAGCGATGCCGCGTTACCACTCGGGTACGGCCTGGCAGCGGCCCTGGGCGTGGTGGTGACGCTGGGTGTTCTCGGCCAGCGCGATGCGATCACCGTACCGGGCGACACCCGGGACCTGGTGGGCACGCTGGCGCCAATGGACCAGGGCGCGCAGGTCGGCGCCAGCCGGTTCGAATATGCCGGTGGCCAGGGCGAAGTGCTGCTGACCCGGCATGCGGAAGGGTACCGCCTGGACTTCGCCATCCGTGGCGAAATGCCGGTGGACTGGCGACTGGATCTCGGCGACAGCGGCCTGGAACTGGCCTCGCTGGCCACGGTTGAAGGAACGCCGGCCGCGGTGGACTGGCGCGGCGGTGGCATTACCGGGGGTGGTGATACCGTGATCCGTTTTTCGGCCGGCCTGAGCCAGGCCGAAGGTGCCAACGAGGTCAGGATCAACGGCATCGAACTGGACCTGGGCCGGGCGGGCGAATCGCTCTACCAGGGCCGCCTGGCGCCCGTGAACCGCTGACCATTTCGCCCGGACACCTGTGAACCGGGCGCGCACTGGGGCAAGATAGGCGTTTTCCCGTCCGGGGGGACGTCCGCCTGAACCCGTCAGAATTTTTTCTTCGCGCGCCCGTCGGCCTGTTGCCGGTGTTGATCTTCCTGGTGGTGCTGGTGTGGATGGACAGCTACAAGCTGGTCACCGTCCGCGCCGTCCTCGCGACGATAGCCGCCGGTATGCTGGCCGCCGCCGTGGCGTGGAAGCTGAACAGCGGGCTGATGGCGTGGTCGTCGATGGATTTTGTCCCGTACACGCGCTATGTCTCGCCTTTCATCGAAGAGTTGCTGAAGGCCGTGGTCGTCATCGGCCTGTTCCGCGCGCACCGCATCGGTTTCCTGGTGGACGCCGCCATTTTCGGCTTTGCGGTGGGCGCGGGGTTCGCGCTGGCGGAAAACCTGTACCGCCTGTACACGCTGACCGACAGCGTCATGGCCATCTGGGTGATCCGGGGCTTCGGCACCGCGGTCATGCATGGCACGGCCTGCGCCATTTTCGCAGTCATCGCCCAGACCATGACCGAGCGGAACATGAAGGTGAACCCGGCCCGCTACCTGCCCGGGTTGCTGGCGGCCGCCGCACTGCACTCGTTTTTTAACCATTTCTTCCTGCCGCCGATCCTGATGACCCTGCTCTTCGTCGTGGTTTCGCCGGTTGTCATGATGGTGGTGTTCAGCCGCAGCGCCATGCACCTGCACAGCTGGCTGGAGCTGGATTTCGACGCCGACGCGCGCCTGCTCAAACAGATCGGTTCCGGTGAGTTCACAAGTTCCAATGTCGGGCGATTCCTGGGGGACCTGCGCGACAAGTTTCCCGGGACGGTGATGGTCGACCTGCTCTGCTACCTGCGCCTGTACACGGAACTGGCGATGCGCGCGAAGGGCGTGCTGATGATGCGAGAGAACGGGCTTGACGTGCCGGTCGGCGAGCGCACCCGTGAAAAGTTCGTGGAACTGGACTTCCTGCGCCGCAGTATCGGCAAGACCGGGCTGCTGGCCATCCGGCCGCTGCTGCACCACGAGCGCAAGGATCTCTGGCAACTCAAGGTGTTGGCGTCGGGCGTCGACTTTTCAAAACGGGGTTAAGTGTGTGACACTGGGGGGCAAGGAGGTTCCCATGAAGTGTCTCTACTATCTGGCGCCGAACCTGGACAGCACGCAAGGTGTTGCCGATGACCTGCGGGATGTCGGGGTCGAAGAATGGTACCTGCACGTCATCAGTCACGACGAAGCGGGGCTGAAACGCAAACGAATCCATTCCGGAAACCTGCTGGAAACCACTGACCTGGTTCGCGATGGCATTATCGGCGCGAATCTCGGCTTTATCGGCGCGGTGCTCGCCGCCGGCCTGGTCATGCTGTTCGAGCCGTTCGGGCCGGACACGCCGAAAGCGGCCTATTTCTTCGTGATCCTGGTGTTTACCCTGTTCGGCGCATGGGTCGGTGGCCTGACCGGTATCGACAGCGAGAATCGCAAAGTACGGCGCTTCCATGACGAACTGGCGGACGGCCAGTATCTCGCCCTGATTTATGCTTACAAGGAAAAAGAAAAGGCGATCCGCGCCATGATGGACGCGCGGCACCCCGAGGCGCGGCTGGCGGCCGTGGACCGGCACTTCCTCAATCCTTTCAGCCGTTTGCGGCGCCGCCGGAACCCCGAAACCACGCCGGACCGGCATTTGCCCGCCTGAAACAGGCATGCCGGTCAGCGGCCCTGACCGTTTCCCTGACCACTGATCGATAGGCTCGTTCCTGACATGACCCATCCCGGGTGCAGGAGCCGAGCCATTGAACCCAGAAAACAAGAACCCACCGTTACCGGACGAGAGTTACGTCCGGCCGCCTGAAACGCCCATTGATGCGAATGCGCTGGTGTATGACCGGTCGCAGATGTCGCATTTCTACGATGCCCCCGGCGAGTTTGGCTGGTTTATCGAAGGGGCCGACTACGCCCTTCAGGGGCTGTCGGTCCTGACCACCGAGACCCAGCCCGGCGGCGGCCCGCCGCTTCATTGCCACGAATGTAACGAAGCCCATGTCATCGCCGCCGGTGAACGCTATCGCGGCATCATCGGCGATGAAGTTTTTGACATTGTCGGGCCCGCCATCGTGCGTGTTCCCGCCAATGTGCCCCATACCTTCATCAACGCCGGTGAATCCGTGCTTCACCTGGTCGGCATCCTGCCGACTGGCCGGGTCGACTACACCGAGCTTGGCCCCAACCCACTGGTCGAAGACCCGGCGGCCACGAGTGGGGCCGACCCATCCCCGAGAAAGGAGGACAGCTGATATGAAACTGACAACACGACTGATGACCCTGGCAACCACCCTGGCCGTGTCCGGTACGGTGCTCGCAGGTGGCGCCCAGGGTGTCGACGAGGGCGCGCTCGTGCGGGCCGAACTGGACGCCCTGCAAGCGGCAACGTTGCACCTGCAACGGCTGGACAACGCGATCAACGAGGGCTGGAGCACGGATATTTCCGGTTGCGTCGAAATGCCCGGCGTGGGTGGCATGGGCCACCACTGGGCCGACCTGGCCCGTTTCGACGGTGAAGTCTCGCTGCTGGAACCGGAGGTGCTGGTGTTCGAGCCCATGCCGGACGGCAGCCGGCGACTGGTGGCGCTGGAATACATCGTTCCCGTGGCCGCCTGGGCCGGTGGCGATGAGACCGCGCCACGGCTTTTTGGCCGCGATTTCCACGTGCTCGAGGCGATCGACTCATGGATCCTGCACGTGTGGTTGTACCGCAACAATCCGGCCGGGATGTTCGAGGACTTCAATCCGAACGTTAATTGCGATCACGCGGAATGAGGTCATGACTGGCCTATACTTTCGTCCATGACAGGTGAAACGGGCCAACTGAAGGGGCGCGTGCCGGTTCCGGTGACGCGCCTTTTCGGTCGTGATTCAGACCTGGCGAAACTGGGTGAGCTACTGGTGCATGAGCCCGTGGTGACCATCACGGCGCTGGGCGGCGGTGGCAAGACCCGGGTGGCTGGCGCACTTGCGGCAAGCCGGTCGGCCGAAGACGGTGCCGTGGCGTGGGTGGACCTGCAGGGCGTGGCCACTGACGGGCAGGTTGCGACTGAAACCAGTCGCGCCTGTCACCTTCGCATTCCCCCTGGCGTGACGCCGATCGATGCGCTGACCCGTTTCCTCGCCGACCGTGACTTCCTGCTGGTGCTCGACAATTGTGAGACCTGCCTGGCGGGATGTGCTGAACTGGTGGCCGAACTGACGTCCCGCTGCCCGAGGCTGCGAGTGCTGGCCACCAGCCGGGAGCCGCTGCAGGTACCGGGCGAGACGGTGTGGCAGTTGCCGCCACTGGCGGTTCCCGACGACCCGGTCGCCGCCAGGACGTCAGCCGCGGTCCAGTGCTTTGCCGACCGGGCCAGGCGGGCCTATGCGGGGTTCCGGCTGGACGAGGAATCGATTCCAAACGTGGTGGCCATCTGCCGCCAGCTGGAGGGTGTGCCGCTGGCGATCGAACTCGCGGCCGCCCTGGTCCGCGTCGCATCGCTGGCTGAACTGAGGGCGCAACTGGAGCACGGCATTGACGCCCTGGGCCGGAACTCACGTGGGCTTCCGGCGCGGCATGCGAGCATGGATGCCGCGCTTGATGGCAGTCTTCTCGCCCTGGATGACGCCCAGCGCATGGCCCTGGTCAACCTGGCCGTCTTTGAGGGAGGGTTCGATCCCTCCGCGGCGGAGTCACTGGCCATGCTGGGCCAACCTGAACCGGACCGGCTGCAGGTCCGGGAAATCCTGGCGGCGTTGGTGGACAAGTCACTGCTGGTCGCCGAAACCGGTTCGGAAATCGCCAGGTTCCGCATGCTCGAGCCGGTGCGCCAGTACGTGCGCGAACATCATGCCGAAGACCGCTGGCCGGCGATTTGCGCGAAGCACCGTGAATGGTACCTGGCGTGGCTGGCGTCCTGGACCGGGCGCTTCAAGGGGGAAGGCCGGCGCCGCGCGGTGGCCGCGTTTGATCGCGAGCATGACAACCTTTCCGCCGCATGGCAGTCCGCCGTGGTGGCGCGGGATATCGACGCGCTTAACCAGATGGCGGCCGGGCTGTTCTGGTACTGGAATTTCGCCGGCCGGTTTCACGAGGGGCGCGAGCGATGTGAGTCCGCGCTTGCGGCCCTGGGTGAGGACGTCGGCAGGGCGGGCGACCTGGCACACGCGGCCGGGGCCTTGCTATGGATGCACTCCGAGATATCCGGCGCCAGGCGTTGGTTGCGAAAGGCGGCGGAGACGGCACAACGGTCTGGTGACTGCGTGCTTGAGGGCCTGGTATTGCGCGAGCTGGCGGGTGTCGAGATCACGCAGGGCGAGTTCGCGTCGGCACGTGACCTGTATGCCCGGTCCGTGGCGTTGCTGGCCGAGACCGAGGCCGACTGGGATCGCGCGCTGGCCTGCAATGGCCATGCGGACGCCTTGCAGGCGCTTGGAGACCAGGACGACGCCCGCGCGCCGCGATTCGAAGCCCTGGCGTTGTTCAGTGAGCTGGATGATCCCTGGGGGCGTGCCCTGAGCCTGTTCGGCCTGGCGGTCGGGGCCGCGATGAATGGGCAACGGCTCGCCGCGCGCCGCGATGGTGAGCGTGCCGCCCGGTTGCAACGGGTCGATGGCGACAGCTGGAACATCACCCAGTGTGAAGTTTTGCTGGGCGACATCGAGTGGCTGGAGTCCCGGGCTGCCACGGCAATCACCCACTACCGCGAAGCGCTGCGTCACAATACCGAGGTGGGTGACCGCATCATCGCGGCCTACGTCATTGAACGCCTGGCTGATATCGAATTGCGGGCCGGGCAGGCCGAGCGCGCGACCAGGCTGATGGCCTCGACCCGGTCCCGCTGGGCGCAGTCCGACGCAAACTACACTTACGGACAGTTCAAGCCCCTCGATGAAAGCGAAATGGTGGCGTCAATGCGAAACCTCGTCGATGAAAACGAGTTTGACCTCGCATGGACCGGCGGGCGCGCAATGGGTTTCGACGCATCGGTGGCGTTCGCGTTGCAGGACGAAACCGATGCCCTGCCGGAACGCGAAGCACGGGCGCCGAAACAGCCGGGCCTTGAAATCACGGGGCTGGGCGACGCCGTTGTGAAACGTGAGGGCGTGGAACTCACCACCAGGGACTGGGGATATGCCCTGCCACGCGAGCTGCTGTTCTACCTGCTGTTGAATGGCCCCTGTGACAAGGAGCGCATTGGTGCGGATTTCTGGCCTGAAGCCTCGCAGGAACAACTGCGTGGCCGATTCCGGACCACCTTGTACCAGCTACGGCGTGCCATCGGTCGTCCGGAGCTGATCCGTTTCGTCGATGGTCGCTACCAGTTTGAGCGGACGGGCGATGCCCGTTTCGACGTGGATGAATTCAGTGCGGCGCTGGACCGGGCGGACGCGATGGATGACCGGCAGTCGGCGTGCTATCGGCAGGCGCTGGCTTCAGCCCTGGCCCTGTACGGCGGTGACCTGCTGGCCGGTGAGGATTCCGGTGACTGGGTGATTCCGCACCGTGAACGGTTGCGCCGGCGATTCATGGACGCGGCCGTGGCCTTCGGAAACGCCTGTGTCCCGGCCGCAATGACAGACGATGCGATCCGGGTACTGGACACAGCTGCTGCGATGGACCCTTTTGATGAGCGCCTGGCGCGGGCCAGGGCCCGGGTGCTTGATGCCAGCGGCCAGCGCCAGGCGGCTTTAAGGGTCCTGGACGACACCAGCGCCTGTCTTCTCGAGGAACTGGATGCAGAACCGGCGGCGGAAACCCGCGCACTTCGGCGCGAGATCGCCGGTGGCAATGACGGCACCGGTGTGGCAAAGGCATAAAAAAACCGGGTGACTCGCGCCACCCGGTCTTTTCATTTCACGGCCTGCCGGCCGTCAGCTGTACTTCAGCCCGGTGTTTAAGCCTGGCTCTTGATGTAGTTCAGCATGGTTTCGTAGTCGCTGACTTCGAACGGGTCGGTCGGGCAGTTGTCTTCCTTGCCCGGCTCGCTGAAGATCTTCTCGATCTCGCCGTCGTTAACCAGCATGGAGTAGCGCCATGAACGCGGGCCGAAACCGAGGTTGTCCTTGGCGACCAGCATGTCCATGCCCTTGGTGAACTCGAACGAGCCGTCCGGCAGCAGTTTCACCTTCTCCACGCCCTGGTGCTGGCCCCACTGGTACATGGTGAAGGCGTCATTGACGCTCAGGCAGTAGATTTCATCAATGCCGGCGGCCTTGAATTCTTCGTAGTGCTCTTCGTAACCCGGCAGGTGGGTGGACGAGCAGGTCGGGGTGAACGCGCCGGGCAGGGCGAAGACGACGACCTTCTTGCCGGCGAACACGTCGTCGGTGGTGACATCCTGCCAGCGGAACGGGTTCGGGCCTTCGACGGACTCGTCGCGGACGCGGGTCTTGAAGGTGACCTGTGGGACTCGATTGCTCATGATTTTCAATCTCCGGTTTGGTTTAAAGAACACATTGTCGCGTTCATGCGATGCGGCTATGTTAC
Organism: uncultured Oceanospirillales bacterium; assembly: GCA_913055655.1. Taxonomy (GTDB): domain Bacteria; phylum Pseudomonadota; class Gammaproteobacteria; order Xanthomonadales; family SZUA-36; genus Marinihelvus. The sequence continues at coordinate 353,544 of CAJXKA010000001.1, forward strand.
AGAAGCCAATTAATATTTAAAATCGATTGTTTTTATGGTTGTGATAGTGGAAAACTATTCAATATGACCGCCCCGCATGATGTGTGCGACATGCTAATGAGTAGTGTCCCGTGACAACTAATTCAAGCTTAGCAAACCGGTGGCGTAACGCCGCCTTGCTAGAATCAGGCACATGAGAATGGAAAATAATGAAACCGGCGGCTGGATCGACCCGGCCCTGCCGTTATGCGAGCTGCACCGGCACCTGGACGGTAACGTGCGCGTCGCCACGATTCTTGACCTGGCGCGCCGGCACCGCATCGAATTGCCGGCGAACGATGTCGAAACACTCGCGCCTTTTGTGCACATCGACGACAGCGAGCCGGGCCTGGTGGCATTTCTCAAGCGATTTGAATACCTGGTGGCGGTGCTGGCGGATGACGACGCCTGCCGCCGCGTGGCGCGCGAGAATGTCGAGGATGCCGCGGCCGAGGGCATCGACTATATCGAACTTCGTTTCAGCCCCGCGTTCATGGCGGAGCGTCATGGCCTGGACCCCCGCGCCGTTATTGACGCGTGCGCGGAGGGTGTGGCCGAGGGCGTGGCCGCGACCAGCGTGAAAGTGGCGCTGATCGGCATTCTCAGCCGTACCTACGGCGTGGACGCCTGCATGCGCGAACTGGACGCCGTGCTGGACCGCCGTGAGCATTTCGTGGCCGTCGACCTGGCCGGCGACGAGGCCGGCTACCCGCCCGCGCTGTTTCGCCCCCATTTCGACCGCGTCCGCGAAGCCGGTTTGCACGTGACCGTGCATGCCGGTGAGGCGGCGGGGCCCGAAAGCGTCTGGTCGGCCATCAACGACCTAGGCGCAGAGCGTATCGGGCATGGCTTTCGCTCGGCGGAAGACCCGGAACTGGTGCAGGAACTGGCATCGACCGGTATCGGGCTGGAGTGTTGTCCCACGTCGAACCTGCATATCCAGGCCGTCGAACGCTACGCGGACCACCCCATCCGGGCCCTGGCGGCGCAGGGCGTGCGGTTTTGCCTGAACACCGATGATCCCGGCATCAGCGCGGTGACGCTGGCGCATGAATATTCGGTCGCGGCCCCGGCCATTGGCCTGGACCGGGCCACCGTGCGCCGTTCCCAGGCGGACGCCCTCGCCATGGCATTCCTGTCGGATATCGAGCGTGACGCGCTGGTGCGCAAGGCCGGAGCGCGGAGTTAAGCAGAATTGAGCTCGCCGGCGTCACACCGGCGTCATATTTCCTTGTCAGTATGCACCCAATGGCCCGTCACCCTGGCGGACCATTTCCGACACGGCTTTCTCTGAGCCTTGGCCGCCCACCTGCCATTCGGGCGGCTTTTTTTTGCCCGCAGGAAACAAAGATTGCTTGAAGCGCGACCCGTGTTGGTGAAAAATGTCGTGATGGCATGGGTTTACGCGTGCCTGGGGGTCACGTTGAACCATGGCGTGAACAGGGAAAAGAAGTCCAAAACACAAACGTTTCGGGGTTAATGACATGAGGGGGTGGTTCAAGTGGACGGTGCTGCTCGCGCTCGCCGCGGGCTATGTCGTCGTTGCGCTGATGTACTGGCGCAGCAGCGAGATGTTGTCACGCCAGTATTCCGCCACCTCCCGATCCCTGCCGGTATCCACCGACCCGGATGTCATCGCCCGCGGCGAAACCCTGGCAACACTTTACGGTTGCTACCGCGGCTGTCACGGCCCGACCATGCAGGGCGCCGTGCTGGCCGAGGGTACGCTGGTCGGAAGCATCGTCGCACCGAACCTGACGGCGGCCATTCGCGAGCGTTCCCTGACCGCGTTTGAAGCGGTCGTCCGCCAGGGCGTCAAGCCTGACGGCACCAGTGTTTTCCATATGCCTTCCGCGGGCTACGCGGTCATGACCGACGCGGACTTCACGGCCATCACCAGCTTTATCCGTGCCTACCCGATCCAGGTGGACCAGCAGCCGCCGTCGAAATTCGGCCTGACCAGTCGCGTGGCCCTGTTGACGGGTGCGCTGGACGCGCAGGCGGAATTGGTGCGTGACGCGCCCTGGCGCGAGGGCTTCCGCACGGAACCGCGACGCCTGGGCGAGTACCTGGTCCGCAACGCCTGTATAGAGTGTCACGGCCCCGACCCATTGCGCGGTGTCGGTGAGGTGCCCGCACTCAGCCGTGCACGCGATTACGACAAGTGGGAGTTTGTCGGCTTTATGCAGACGGGGAGTACGCTTGGCGGCGAAGTGCTGGCGCGCAAGTCTGAAATGGTGCGTGAACGCTTCGGCTCACTGACCGAAGACGAACTCGAGGCCATTTACGCTTACCTCGAGACGTTCTGACGCGACCGTACTGGCGCGACGTCGCCAGGCCACGGCGTCAGGCCGCCCGTAGCACCCGGATGGGCGGTGTACCGATGACCCGTCGCGTGGCCAGCAGGCCGGCAATGCCCACGAACAGCATGCCCAGTATCGGCCCGGCCAGTGTCAACGCCAGGTTGAACCGGTATTCGAGATCGTAGACCCGGGTGGCGAGCAGGTAACCCGCCAGGGTCGCACCGGCAGTGGCCAGCACGCCCGCCAACAGGCCAATGGCGAAAAATTCCGAGGCCACACCCGCCAGCACCCGGCGACGCGAGGCGCCCAGCGTGCGCAACATGGCGCTTTCGAAGGCGCGTGCGTCGCGGGTCGACTGCACCGCCGCCCACAGCACCGCCAGCCCGGCCAGCAGCGTGAAGGCGAACACCGCCTGTACCGCGAACGCGGCGCGGTCCATCACCGAGCGCACCTGCGCCAGGATGGCGTCCAGGTCAATCACCGACACCGAGGGGAACTGCCGCATGACCTCCAGCGTGGCGTCCTCGGCGCCGGGCGGCAGGTGCACGCTGTTGATCCAGGTGCCGGGGTAGCCGGCCAGCGCGGCCGGCGTCAGCACCATGAAGAAGTTTGGCTGGAACGAGTCCCAGGCGACTTCGCGGATGCTCGTGATGGTGGCCTGCAGCGGTTCGCCGGCAATGTCGAAGGCGAGCGTGTCGCCGATACCGACGCCCAGTTCACTCGCGAACTCCTGCTCCACGGAGACTTCGTTGGTCGTCGTCCCCGGGGACCAGAACTCGCCCTCCAGCACGGTGTTGGAATCCTGTGGGCGGTCTGACCAGGTCAGGTTCGCCTCGCGCCGCGCCCAGCGCTCGCCCTCGGGGTGTTCGAAGGTCATGGCGCCGATGGCCTGGTCGTTGATGGCCGTCAGCCGGGCACGCACCATCGGCACGAACGGGGGAACGGTGACGCCGCGTGAATCCAGCAGCGCCCGGATCGGTTCGACTTCGTACTGCTGGACGTTGATCATGAAACGGTTCGGCGCATCTTCGGGCAGGCTGGCCTGCCAGCTGTCCATCAGGTCGTTGCGCACCAGGCTCAGTACCAGCAGCACCATGATGCCCAGCCCGAAGGCGACCACCTGGGCGACACTTTCGGCGCCGCGCCGTGACAGGTTGGCCAGGCCGAAGCGCCAGCCCGCGCCACCTGCACCACGAAAATGCCGGGTGGCGCGGACCATCACCCAGCCCGCCACGCCGAGCAGGGCGAAGGTGACCGCCGCGCCTGCGAAGACCGCTGCCGCGAGGCCGATGTCCCGCACCAGCCAGGTCAGCAGCGCGACCAGCGCGGCAATGGCGGCCAGGTAAGCCAGCCCGTGCCGCAGCCGTGGTGGCTCTACGTCGGCGCGTAGTACGCGCAGCGGCGGCGTCCGCCCCATGCGCGCCAGGTCGGGCAGGGCGAAGCCGCCCAGGATGCAGGCGGCCGTGACCAGCCCCAGCCACACGGGCGCAATGCCGGGTGGCGGCAGTGACTGGCCGATAAAGTCGCGCACCAGCCAGGCCAGGGCCAGCTGGGCGAAATAGCCGAGCACGATGCCGACGACGCCCCCGACCAGCGCCAGCAACAGCACCTGAACGCGGTTTACGCGTCGGACGAAGACCTGCTGCGCCCCCAGGCATTTCATCAGCGCCACGCGGTCACGGTGGCGCAGCGCGTAGCGGCGCGCCGACATGGCCACCGCAATGGCGGCCAGCAACACGCTGACCAGCGACGCCAGGTTGAGGAACCGGCCCGAGCGGTCCATCGCCGCCTGTACCTGCGGACTGGCGTCTTCGATGTCGCGGAGGCGTTCGGCGGGGTCCAGTAGCGGTTCCAGCTCAGCCTTGAAACGGCTGACATCGGCGCGATCACCGGCGAACAGCTGTCGCCAGGTGACCCGGCTCCCGGGCCGGATCAGGCCGGTGGCGGCCAGGTCGGCGTCGTTAATCAGTAGGGTTGGCGCCAGGTCAACAAAATTGAAGCCTTCGTCGGGCCGCAGGGTCAGCACGCGGGTGAGGGTGAACCGCGCCTCGCCGATCTCCACCTCGGCGCCGGAGTCCACGCCCAGCCGCGCCAGCAGCCCGGGTGCCGCCCAGGCCTCGCCGGGTGCGGGCAGGGCGTCCGTGACAACGCCGAGTTCGCCCAACCGGGTCGCCACTTCCAGGTTGCCACGCAGGGGGTAGCCGTCGGAAGCAGCCGTCAGCGCCGACAGCGCGCTGGTCTCGCCGGCGAAGACGACGCTGGGCATGGAGGTCAGCCGGGCGGTCTCCAGGCCGTGGCTGGCCGCGAGTTCAAGGTGGCTCTCCGGCAGCCTGTCGCCGGCACGCAGGCGCAGGTCGGCGGCCAGTGACTCTGCGGCGCGTTCGGCGACGGCCTGGCCGACGCGGTCGGTCAGGAAGCCGACCGCCGTCAATGCCGTCACCGCCGTGACCAGCGCGGCGGTCAGCACCAGCAGTTCGCCGGAGCGCCAGTCCCGGGCCAGCAGGCGCGCGGCCAGCCGGACCGCGCCGGGTCGCCGGTTCACGCGGCGGTATCCCGTTCGTGGCGCTCTTCGCGCTCGATGCGGCCGGCGGCCATGTGCAGCACACGATCACAGCGCCGGGCCAGTTCAAGGTCATGGGTGACCAGCACCAGCGTGGCGGCATGGTCGCGATTCAGCTCGAACAGCAGCTCGATAATGTGCTCGCCGGTGGCCTGGTCCAGGTTGCCGGTCGGCTCGTCGGCGAACAGCACGCGCGGTTCAATGACAAAGGCGCGGGCGATGGCCACGCGCTGCTTTTCGCCGCCCGACAGTTGTCGGGGATAATGGCCCGAACGTTGACCCAGGCCGACGGCGTCCAGGGTTTCCAGCGCACGCTGGCGCGCGTCGTCGCGGCCGGCCAGTTCCAGCGGCAGCATGACGTTTTCCAGGGCCGTCAGCGACGGCACCAGGTGAAACGACTGGAACACGAAGCCGACGTGGTCGGCCCGAACCGCGGCCCGGCCGTCCTCGTCGAGCGCGCCCAGGTCGTGTGTTTCAAGTACAACCCGCCCGTCGCTGGGAACATCCAGGCCCGCGAGGAGTCCCAGCAGGGTGGACTTGCCGGCGCCGGACGCGCCGACGATGGACACGGTCTCCCCGGGGGCGACATTGAAGCTGACGTCGTCGAGAATGGTCAGCGTCCCGCCGGGACCGTCGACACGCTTGACCAGGCGTTCGGCGCTCAGGGCGGCCGTGTCGTGCGAATCAGGAGTTTTCATGAGGGCATTTGTACATTTTTTTCGGTCCAGGTTCCTTTTCTGTGTGCTGGCGGTGTCGGTTTCAACAACGACCGTCGCCCAGGTGCAGGATACCCGCGGCGAGGCGAACAGCGATACCACCGGTGCATCGACACCGGTTGTGCTGGTGGTGGGCGACAGCCTGAGCGCGGGTTACGGCATGGCGCTGGACGAAGCGTGGCCGCGGTTACTCGAGCAAAAGCTCCAGGCACAGGGGCACGACTACCGCGTCGTGAACGCCAGCATCACCGGTGACACCACCCAGGGCGGACGAACCCGGCTGCCAGGCCTGCTGGAGCGACACTCACCGGCGCTGGTCATTATCGAACTGGGCGGCAACGACGGCCTGCGCGGCCTGCCGCTGGCGACCACGCGTGCGAACCTGGAAGCCATGACCCGGGCCAGTCGCGAGGCCGGCGCCGAGGTACTGCTGACCGGCATTGTCCTGCCACCGAACTACGGCGCCTCGTACACGCAGGCCTTCGAGGCTATCTACACCGACCTTTCACGCGCCCATGACGCCCTGCTGGTACCGTTCTTCATGGAAGGCGTGGCGCTGACGGACGGCATGATGCAGGCCGACGGCATCCACCCCAATGCGGCCGCGCAGCCGGTGCTGCTGGACAATGTCTGGCGCGTGCTCGGCCCGGCGCTCGGCAATGGTGAAACCGATGGGATGGGCGAATGAAGCACGGTCCGGGCCGGCCACAACAGGGTAAAATGCGGCGATGAGAATCCAGACGATGTTTTGCACGGCGATGCTGTTCGCCACGTCGCCGGTGCTTGCCCAGTTCGGCAGCGACGAGCCACCCGGCGTGCTCGTCAGCGAGGCCACGGTCGAGTCCTTTCCCCTGGCCGTGGAAGCGCTCGGCAATGCCACCGCCAACGAGGCGGTCAGTATCCGGCCGGTCATCACCGCCACGCTGACGTCCATTCATTTCGAGGAAGGCCAGTCCGTGGAGGCCGGCACGGTGCTCGCCCGGCTGGAGAACGTGGAGCCGCTGGCGGAAGTGGCCGGCGCGAAAGCCGCGTTTGTCGAGACGGAGACCCAGTACAAGCGGCTGGCCGAGCTGTACAAGACCCAGGCCGTGTCGCAGTCGCAACTCCAACAGCTGGAAGCGCAACTGGAAGCCAACCGGGCCGCCGTGGCCGCTGCCGAGGCGCGCCTGGCGCACACCGTGGTCGAAGCGCCGTTCGCCGGGCGCCTGGGCCTGCGCCGCGTCAGTGTCGGCAGCCTGGTCGGGCCGGACACGGTCATCACCACGCTGGATGACACCTCGGTCATCAAGCTCGATTTCGACGTACCGGAAGTGTTCCTGGCGCGGCTGGAGCCGGGGCTGGAAGTCACCGCGCGCAGCGCGGCCTATCCGGACCAGTCGTTCCGCGGCGTGGTGGCCTCGGTGGATTCGCGCGTCGACCCGGTCAGCCGGTCCGTGTCCGTGCGCGCCACCGTTGATAACGAGGACGGCCACCTGCGCGCCGGCATGTTCCTGACCGTCACGCTGCTCAAGCAGGACATCCAGGCGCTGGTCGTGCCCGAGCAGGCCATCGTGCCGGAACAGTCGAAGCAGTACGTCTGGCTGGTGGGCGAGGGCGATATCGCCGAGCTGCGCGAAGTGCGCACCGGGCGGCGCCGCCCCGGCCAGGTGGAAATCCTGGACGGCCTGGCGGTCGGCGACCGGGTGATCACCGAGGGCACGCAGAAGGCGCGCGCCGGTGAGCCTGTGACGGTGCTGGGCCACGCGCCGTGATCCTGTCGGACCAGTCCGTCCGGCGACCGGTCTTCGCGACCGTCATCTCGTTGCTGCTGGTCATCCTGGGCCTGGCGGCGATGATGCGCCTGCCGGTGCGCCAGTACCCCGATATCGACAGCCCGGTCGTGTCCGTGGAAGTCGAGTACCGCGGCGCCTCGGCCGAGGTGGTGGAGACCAAGGTCACCCAGGTCATCGAGGACGCGGTGGCCGGCATCGAGGGCATCGAGAAGCTCACCTCCAGCAGCGCCGACGAGCGTGCCGATGTGCGGCTGGAGTTCGCCATGGAGCGCGATATCGACGCCGCCGCCAACGATGTGCGCGACCGTATTTCCCGCATTGTCGACCAGCTGCCCAACGAGGCCGACCCGCCCGAAGTGGCCAAGGCCGACTCGTCTTCGCAGTCGGTCATGTTCCTGAACCTGACCTCCGACCGGCTCAACGGCATGGAGATCACCGACTTCGCCGACCGCTTCATGGTCGACCGCCTGTCGACGGTGCCTGGCGTCGCGCGCGTGCGCGTGCTCGGTGCGCGGCGTTATGCCATGCGCATCTGGCTCGATCGCGAAGCGCTGGCGGCCAGGGCGCTGACGGTCACCGACGTCGAGGCGGCCCTGCGGTCGGAGAACGTGGAATTGCCCGCGGGCCGGCTGGAATCGGAGTCGCGGGAGTTCACGCTGCGCACCGACACCGGCTTCGCCTCCGAGGATGATTTCCGCAGCCTGGTGATCGGCCGCGGTGCCGACGGCCAGCTGGTACGGCTGGCGGAAGTGGCCGATGTGCGCATCGGCGCGGAAAACGAACGCAGCGTGGCGCGCACCAACGGCGAGCCGGCGGTCTCGCTGGGTATCGAGCAACTTTCGAAGGCCAACAGTGTGCTGGTGTCCAAGGCCGTGCGCGCCGAGCTCGAAAGCGTGCGCGCCGACCTGCCCGAGGGCATGTCGGTCTCGGTGAACTACGACCGCGCCGCGTTTATCGAGGCCTCGATGGACGAGGTCTACAAGGCCCTGGCGGTGGCGCTGGCGCTGGTCCTGGTGGTGATCTACGTGTTCCTGGGTTCCCTGCGCGCCACGCTCATCCCGGCCGTGGTGGTACCCGTGTCGGTGATTGCCACGTTTATCGTCATGGGCGCGATGGGCTACACCATCAACATCCTGACGCTGCTCGGCCTGGTGCTGGCCATTGGCCTCGTGGTCGACGACGCCATCGTCGTGCTCGAGAACATCTACCGCCGCATCGAAGAAGGCCAGAAGCCGCTGCTGGCGGCGCTCGACGGCTCGAAGGAGATCGGCTTCGCGGTGGTCGCCACCACGCTGGTGCTGGTGGCCGTGTTCGTGCCGCTGTCCTACATCGAGGGCGAGATTGGCCGCCTGTTCCGCGAGTTCGGCATTACGCTGGCGGCCGCAGTGTTGTTTTCCAGCCTGGTGGCGCTGACGCTGACGCCGATGCTGTGTTCCAATCTGCTGAACGGGCGCAACCTGCGCGGCGGACTGGCGGGGCAGATCGACCGTTTCTTCGGTGCGCTGACCACGAAATACCGTGGATTGCTGGCGCGCGTGCTGCAACGCCCGGGCCTGGTACTGCTGGCGGTGCTGGCCGTTGCCGTGGGCGCGGGCATCATGCTGCGAGTACTGCCGTCCGAGTACGCGCCGAACGAGGACCGCGGCGCGTTCTGGGTGTTCATGCGCGCGCCGGAAGGTTCGTCGCTGGCCTATACCGACCGCAACACCCGGATGATGGAAAACATCATCGCGCAGGAAATGGGCGAGGGCGACGACAAGCCCGTGGCCCGTTACCTGACCCGCGTGCCCGGTGGCTGGGGCAGTGCGGATGTCAGCACCTCGCGGGTCATCGTGCTGCTCAAGCCCTGGGATGAACGGGTTGACGGCGACATGGCCGTGGCGGCGCGGATCAACGCGCAGCTGGCCGGGATTCCCGGCGCCCGCGCCTTCGGGCGGACCTCGCGTGCGCTCGGCGTGGGCGGTGGCGGCACGCCGGTGGAAATGGTGCTGGGCGGGCCCGATTACGAATCCCTGAAGGAATGGCGTGACGCCATGCTCGCGGCCATGGAAAACATGCCGGAACTGGCCGATCCGGACAGCGACTTCCAGGAGCGCAAGCCGCAGATGAACGTCAGCATCGACCGCGACCGCGCCGGCACGCTGGGCGTGTCGCTGTCGGCCGTCGGCCGTACGCTCGAATCGATGCTCGGCTCCCGGCAGGTGACCACCTATGTCGACCGGGGGCGTGAATACAAGGTGATCCTGCAGGGCCGCGATTCCGACCGCGCCAGCACGGACGACCTGACCAACCTGTATGTGCGTTCATCGCTGACCGGCGATCTGGTGCCGCTGTCGAACCTGGTCAGCGTCGACGAGGAAGCGGGCCCCGGGGAGCTGAACCGCTTTGACCGCATGCGCTCGATCAAGCTGACCGCCGACCTGGCCCCGGGTGTGCGCCTGGGCGAGGCCATCGACGCGCTGACCGCGGTGGCCAACGAGACACTGCCCGCCAGCGCGCGCGTCAGCTGGGACGGCGAGAGCGAGGATTACCTGGAATCGGGTTACTCGCTGTACATCACTTTCGCGCTGGCGCTGGTGATCGTGTTCCTGGTGCTGGCGGCCCAGTTCGAGAGCTTCGTCAACCCGCTGATCATCCTGGTGACCGTGCCCCTGGCGCTCAGCGGCGCCCTGGTGGGGCTGTGGGCGATGGGCGGCACCATCAACGTGTTCAGCCAGATCGGCGCCATCCTGCTGATCGGCCTGTCGGCGAAAAATGGCGTATTGATCGTCGAGTTCGCGAACCAGCTGCGAGACCGCGGCGAGGACATCCGCCGCGCCGTGCTGGACGCCGCGTCCACGCGCCTGCGGCCGATCCTGATGACCAGCGCCTGCACCACGTTCGGCGCCATGCCGCTGCTGCTGGCCACGGGCGCCGGCGCCGAATCGCGCGAGCCCATCGGCGTGGTGATCGTTTTCGGCGTGACCATCTCGTCGCTGCTGACCCTGTTCGCGGTGCCGGCGCTGTACCTGCTGTTCGCGCGCAATACGCGCTCGCCACAGCACGTCTCGCGCATGGTCGACAAGCTGCGCGGCGCGGTCGCCGATGGCGCCCCGGCGCCGGAAGACAAGCCGGCCAATGCGTTATGATGCCGGTCCGGTTTCAACACCCATCCAAAGAAAGGAAAGGAGTAACCGCATGAAACGAATGATTCCGCTGCTGGCCGCGCTGGCCGTATCGCCGGCCGCACTGGCGCAGGAAACCTTCGCCGAACGCGTGGCCGAGGCCTCCACCGGCGACCACCGTTCCGAGGCGAACATCGCCCGTAACGAGTACCGCCACCCGGTCGAAACACTCGAGTTTTTTGGATTCGAGGACGGCGAGAAAGTACTGGAAATCTGGCCCGGCGGCGGCTGGTACACCGAGGTGCTGGCACCCGCCATCCGCGACAACGGCACCTTCGTCATCGCCAACTGGGACCCGGAAGTGCCGGACCAGCCCGGTTACCGCTACAGCCTGCCCAAGCAGCTGGCCGAGAAGTTCGCCAACGACCCGGAGGTCTACGACCAGGTGGAAATCGTGTACTTCTCGTCACCGGAGACGGGTTCCCTGGGCGAAGATGACACGTATGACACCATCCTGACGTTCCGCAACACGCACGGCTGGGTCGGCGCCGGCGAGGCGCAGGGCATGTTCAACGAGTTCGCGCGCGTACTGAAATCCGGCGGCACCCTGGGCGTGGTCCAGCACCGTGCCGATGACGGCACCGACCCCGCCGTGACCGCCAAGAACGGCTACGTCTCCGAGGAATACGTCAAGGAACTGGCCGCCAACGCCGGCCTGGAATTCGTGGCCGCATCGGAAGTCAACGCCAACCCGAAAGACACCAAGGATCACCCGCGCGGCGTCTGGACGCTGCCCCCGGGCCTGGCCCTGGGCGACGAGGACAAGGCCAGGTACGAGGCCATCGGCGAATCCGACCGGATGACGCTGAAGTTCACCAAGCCCTGACGGCAGCTGAAGCACTTCAGCTAACGAAAAAGGCCGCTCCAGATGGGGCGGCCTTTTTACATTTGGCGGCGGGTGAGTGGTGAGTAGGGAGTAGTGAGTGGTAAAACCCCTCCAACCGGAAGGGTTTTCTCACCACTCACCACTCACCACTCACTACTCACTACTCACCACTCACCACTCACCACTCACTCCTTCTCAGCCTTAACGCCGAGCCGCTCATGCATCACCGGGCTGGTGGTGGTGTACTGCAGGAACACGCGCTTGTCCGGGTCGATGTGCTTCTGCACCGCGAAGGCGGCCAGCGCCGCCTCGTGGAAGCCGGACAGGATCAGTTTCTTCTTGCCGGGGTACGAGTTGATGTCGCCGACCGCGAAGATGCCGGGCTCGGAGGTCTGGAATTTCTCGGTGTCGACGGCCACCTGGCGCTTGTCGATGTCCAGGCCCCACTCGGCGATGGGCCCCAGGTTGGGCGACAGGCCGTAGAACACGCAGACCTCGTCGGCGTCGATCTCGACCAGCTCGCCGTCGTGGGCGCCCTCGGCCACGGTCAGCCCGGCCAGGCGGCCGTCCTCGGCGCGCACTTCGCGCACCATGCCGTGAATCTCGCGCAGCTTGCCGGCCTCGGCCAGCGCTTTCATCTTGGCCACGGAAGCGGGCGCGGCGCGGTACTCCGGCCGGCGGTGCACCAGCGTCAGCGACTCGACCCGGTCGTGCAACTCGATGACCCAGTCCAGCGCGGAGTCGCCGCCGCCCAGGATGACCAGGTTCTTGCCGTCAAAACGCGCCGGGTCCTTGATCGAGTAGTGGATGGACTCGCCCTCGAACGCCTCCGCGCCCGGCGCCTTCAGGCGACGCGGCTGGAACGCGCCCAGGCCGGCGGCCAGGATCACGGTGGCGGTATCGAACTCGGTGCCGGCGGTGGTCACCAGCGTAAAGCGACCGTCCTCGCGGCGCTCCAGTTTCTCGACCATCTGCGCCAGGTGGAACTCCGGCTTGAACGGCGCGATCTGTTCCATCAGGTTATCGACCAGCTCCTGCGCGCCGATGATGGGGTAGGCCGGGATGTCGTAGATGGGCTTGTCGGGATACAGCTCCGCGCACTGCCCGCCGGGCTGGGGCAGGGCATCCACCACGTGGGCGTGGATATCCAGCAGCCCGAGCTCAAAAACCTGGAACAGGCCACAGGGGCCCGCGCCGACAATTACGACATCCGTTTTAATCGCCATGAGTTCTCCAAAATTCCAGGCCCGCTTTGGCGCGGGCGCACTCTTCTGCTAACTTGGGCTGAACCCCCGAAAATCAAGTCACAACCGGTAAGGAAACCCCTTGAGCAATACCGACAGAATCCGCCTGGACCCGTCCTGGAAACAGCGCCTGGCCCCCGAGTTCGAAGCCGACTACATGAAAAACCTGCGCGCCTTCCTGCTCGAGCGCGGCCGCGCCGGCAAAACCATCTACCCGCCCGGCAAACAGATCTTCAACGCCCTCGACTCCACCCCGTTCGAGGCGGTGAAAGTGGTGATGCTGGGCCAGGACCCCTACCACGGCCCCGGCCAGGCCCACGGCCTGTGCTTCTCGGTACAACAAGGTGTGCGCACCCCGCCGTCGCTGCAGAACATCTTCAAGGAAATAAATGATGACCTGGGCATCGCCCCACCCAACCATGGCTGCCTGCAGGCCTGGGCCGAACGCGGCGTGCTGCTGCTGAACGCCGTGCTAACGGTGGAACAGGCCAGCGCCGGCGCCCACCAGGGCAAGGGCTGGGAGCGCTTCACCGACGCCATCGTCAAACACCTGAACGACGAACGCGACGGCCTGGTCTTCCTGCTCTGGGGTAGCTACGCCCAGAAAAAAGGCGCGGTCATCGACACCAACCGCCACTGCGTGCTCAAGGCCCCGCACCCCTCGCCGCTGTCAGCGCACCGGGGTTTCCTGGGCTGCAAGCATTTCTCGAAGGCGAATGCCTGGCTGGAGGAGCGTGGGTTGGAGCCGATTGACTGGTCGTTGCCGGCTTGGAACTGAATGGGGTTGACAATCCAAAGGTCTTCATAGATAAATAGCGACTAGTCCATTTGTGATGAACGACTCAATCATTGATGGGCTAAACAGAAAGGAGGAAAACAATGAAGTATTAATGTCGACATTCCCAAGGAGGGTAATTATGCGACAACTCCAATCTGTTACTCGAAAGCCACGTTTCTCTTCACTCATTACATTCGCAAGTATCGGCCTTCTCAGTAGTGCTCCCCCGGCCTTTGCTTCTGACACACAACACGACTTTAACCCTGACATACTGCAGTCAGTTTCCGAACTGTATGGAATCACTGAGGAGCAGGCCATCGATCGTCTGGCCAGGGAAACCGAAGCTGCACTGGCCCTGCATGCACTCCAACTTGAGGGCATCGATGACTACGCTGGTAGCTGGTTTGACGCTGAAACCGGCAAGCTCGTAATTGCAGTTTCCAGCGAAGCTGCACTTGAAAGCATCGATGACGACAAAGTCGCAACGGTTTTAGTAGCTCATGATCTGAAGTCAATGCAGACTCAGCTCAATTTGGCTATTTCTGCGTTAAGCAAGTTAACGAATGAAGGTTCTGCCGTTGGGTATTACTTTGATGTTCAAAGGAATGAAGTTGTTCTGACCGTGAAAAACGAGAGCGCTGCGGCAATCTCGGCAACGCTGGGCACCGAGCGCCTAGACGATAATGTGCGCTTGGAAGTAGTCGATACACTTCCTGTGCTTTCCACTGGATTGCTGCGTGCTGCGACAGGTACTCGTAACCTTACTTGGGCTAGCCAACACGGTGGCACATGGCCGTGCTCTGTTGGGGCTTCCGTGGAAGATGGTTACATCACTGCCGGTCACTGTGGCTCGGCAGTTGGCACTGGCAATGAGTTTAGCGACAGCTCTGGCTCCCCGTTGGGAACGATGGTCGAATCTCCGTGGTTTGTTACGAACCCAAGTATTGATAGCGGCTACGTCCAGACAGTTGCCGGCTGGACGCCAAGCGGAACTGTGCAGGGCTATTCGGATGGTATTTTCCCAGTCGCATCCGCATGGGGTGGCCTGGTCCAGTATGGTGTAGGTACTACTGTTTGCCGATATGGTCAGACAAGTGGCGGTCCGCATTGCGGAACTATTGATGCCTTTGACATTACTCAGTTGTTTCAAGGTGGCCATACGGTCACTGGTTTGACACGTGTGAGTGGGGGCTGTTCGGATGATGGTGATTCCGGTGGACCTCACGTGGCCGGTGCTGGATATATCCAAGGAACAAACACCGGTGCCTGGAAGTTCAATGCGAGTGATACCTGTCCTACCCAAGCAAAGTATGTTTACTTTCAACCGATAACAGATGCGCTGGATGCATTCTCTGACCATGACCTGATCATGTTGACGGGCCACGGTTCCAATGCGCCGTCGCTTGATAATGTTGAATGCCCGGTTGCTGGCCTCGGTGGTCCAGGGTTGTTCAGCTGCAACACTGGCGTTGTTGACTCGCAGGGCAAGCCATCAGTTCAATGGTCAGGCAGTTCGGGTATCAAACCTGGCCCGGTACTGACTGAAACCTGCACAGTGGGTCAGACGGTGTTCGTGACCGCTCAGGCCACCAACACCTACGGAACGATGACGAAACACTACTCGTTCCCGTGCCCTTCGTTCTAAATCTATAATTCAAAAAGGAACCCCCTTCGAATTCGAAGGGGGCTTCCTCGCATTGGCAGTTATCAACTGCCAGAGAGACTGCTTAAATGAAAAAGACATTCCTCACAGCTTGCGGTGCATTGATGGTACTGGCGTTGCCGACCGCCGCTGCATTCGCAAGCAACATCGTCACCCCCGGCCACACCGCCGCCTGGTACGACCCGTCCCGAAGCGGCGAGGGTTGGGTTCTCGAGGTGCTCAACGACGATCGCGCCGTTGTATATTTCTACTCGTACGATGACGAAGGCGGCCAACGCTGGCTGACGGGTGCCGGCGAAGTGAGGTCGGACGATGCCGGGCGGTTCATCGAGATTCCGACCCTGTATGTCACTCATGGGGGAAAGTTCGGCCCAGATTTTGACCCGGATGCTGTCGTGCGGGAGCCCGCCGGAAACGCCGTGTTCCGGTTTGAAGGTTGCGACGCCGGCACCGTCAACTACAACGTCATGGGTGACGAAAGGGAGACACCCCTGCGTCGGCTTTCCCGGACCATGGGAACCCAGGGGTGTACCCCGCGAAACGGTATCCCGGGCGAACCGGTCATGGGTTATGGCGGCCAGAGTGGTTCCTGGTACGACCGTTCGCACAGCGGAGAAGGTTTTACCCTGCACTGGCTGGCCAACGGGAGCGCGATGCTTTACTGGTTCAGCTACGACGCCGAGGGCAACCAGGCCTGGTTCTTTGGTGTGGGCCATGAAGAAAACGGCCAGATCGTGTTCAATGAGGTGATGTTGACCGAAGGCGCGAAGTTCGGCGAGGCGTTTGATCCTGGGGATGTGAACCTGGTTGACTGGGGCTCGATGCAAATCTCCCTAGCCTGTAACAAAGGCGAGATGACCTACCAGTCGAGTTTGTCAGAGTACGGCGAGGGCGAACAGAACGTATCCCGGTTGACGCAGTTGGATGAACTGGCATGCCCCCATGTGAAGCCGAAATTGACCGATCTGTATGAATTCACCTGGGCTGAAATATCGATTGAAGAAGGGACTGCCCAAAATCGGGTAGCAATTCAGGCAAAGTCGATTGCGGATGACGGAACAATTGCTGCTTCGATAGGGCTAAAGGTTGGTATCAGGCGCCCCGGTGGAGATTGGGAGCTGTTAGACGATTCCGGTGATGTGAGGACAAGCGGGATTTTGATATCTCCAGATGGTCAGCGCGTGTTGGCCAGTGAGGCCAACTCACCTGGAGAAGTCCCACAAGCTCCTTTGATTTGGACTCAACGAGACAGTTGGCAGCGCTTTACAAACCTGATTTTTGATGGAAGTACTCACGAAGGCGCTTCTGACAACAGAAACATCTTGGTAGGCAATGGTAGGAACTTCGGCGATATCGTGTCCGAACCTTGGATTTGGACTGCTGAGTTGGGGCAGGTCCAATTACCGGAAACAGAATTCATTCGTGGAGCTGTGCCACTAGCTGTATCAAACAATTCACAGGTTATCGTGGGGTTTTCTGGGCGAGCGGTCGACGGATATTCGCATCCAGTTTTTCTTGCCACGAGATGGGAAGGCGTGGGTGATCCGGAGATATTGAACGATGACTTTGGGCGCGAACTCGGGATTGCGCGAGCCTGCAATGCAAATTGCAAAGTCGTCACAGGCGGTGCGCAGGCGGAGTACCAGCTCGATCATCCCTCATGGGGGCAGGCATGGATCTGGCAGAAAGATAAAGGAACGCACTATCTTGGTGAGGCCCCAGATGGTGGGATTGTTGTCGAAAATCCGTATATACCCACCGATCTAACTGTAGATGGCAGCATGATTATCGGTAATTACGCAACAATTGAGCCTGGGACGACCAACCAGTTGAGCTCACGAGCTTTTATCTGGACTCAGGCGACCGGCTTGGTGACAGTTCGGCAGATAGTGGAAGAACTGGGCATCGGTGACGATGACTGGGACGACATGATGGCCAACAGCATGACTTCGTCCGGTGACATGATCCTGCTGAGCGGTGACTATCTCTACCCGTCCGCTGATAGCGACGGCCGGCATGACCGCGCAGTTATCCTCGGGCTGCAGCCCAAGTGAGGAATTAGAGTATTCGCAAACCGGCCGGCTCACGTGGCCGGCGGATACTCTTCCAGCAGGTGCGCCGGCCTGATCGGCCGGCGCTCGAAACCGCCGCCGCAGTTCGGGCAGGTGTCCATCAGTTCGTTCTCGACGCAGTCGCTACAGAAGGTGCACTCGAAGCTGCAGATCATGGCGTTGGTGGCTTCCGGCGGCAGGGTGTCGCCGCAGCATTCGCAGTTGGGTTTCAGTTCCAGCATGGCGTTTACTGGATGATCAGCCAGCCCAGGCGCACCCACAGCGCCAGCAGCACGATGGCGCTGGCGGCGAAGGCGTAGAAGCGGTGCATGACGGTGTTGTAGGTGCAGTGGATGAAGCTGTGCACCACCCGGCAGCCGACGTACATCCACGCGAACACCAGCAGCAGCGGGTCGTAGATCAGCATCGTGTAGGCCAGCACGATGGCGACGAAGAACATTACCGGCGTTTCGAACAGGTTGCTGAAGTTGTCCGCCGAGTTGGCCGAGTCGGTGATCTTCTCGCGGAAGGCGGTGCGGGTGGGCACCGACTGCGGGTGAATGCGTTTTGCCTTGAACTCGGCCACGCGCGCCGAGTACATGCGGAACATGACCACGAAGGTCAGGGCCACCTGGGCCAGCAGGGGGTAGAGCAGGACTTTCATGTTGTGGGTTCTCCGGTGGCGCTTTTCTGCTTGTTGGTAATGCGACTGCGAATATCCTTCAGTACGGCGTTGCCAATTCAGTCCTGAAGACTAAATATCCGATTAAGAATTGTTTCCACAATAAAGTCGTCACCTCTGTGTCATCCGCGTAGGGAAGAATGGCAACCCCCTAGAAACTGACAAGTCGTTAAGCGGGCGTATTTCTCTTCAACTATTTGACTAGAGGATCTACACCATGCAATTCAGGTTCAAACTGAAAGACTTTGGTTCTAATGCGGTATCACTCTTCAGCGGATCGGCTATTGCGTCATTGCTGTTTGTCGTTCCCGGCGCGAGCGCCAACGATCTCAACCCCGACATGCTCCAGGCCGTTTCCGAGCTTTATGGAATCACCCAAGAGCAGGCCATAGACCGTCTGGCGCGGGAAACTGAAGCCGCGCTGACTCTGCATACCCTACAGCTTCAGGGTATCGAGAATTTTGCGGGAAGCTGGTTCGATGCTGAATCCGGAAAACTTGTTATCGCCGTTTCAGATGCAGGTGCTCGTGATCAAATCCAGGGCGCCAATGTTGAAGCGGTTTTGGTACAACGAAATCTGAAGGAACTTCAGTTACGGCTGGACGATGCAGTTTCAACCTTGCGCGCATCAAGACAAGACTCTGCCGTTGTTAGTCAGCATGTTGATGTCCAGAGCAATGAAGTTGTCCTGACCGTTGTAGAAACCAGCTTAGCGGCTGTCTCCTCAACGCTGGGGAATGAGTTACTAACGGATGGCGTACGTATCGAATCCACGGCAACGTTACCCGAATTGTCGACCGGACTTGTTCGTGCGGCGACAGGAACGCGAAATCTAACCTGGGCAGGTCAGTATGGTGGCGAATGGCCTTGCTCTGTGGGCGCCTCCGTAGAAGATGGATTTATTACAGCTGGCCACTGTGGGTCCGCGCAAGGGACTACACCAAACCAGATTGGGGACAGTTCAGGCGCTCCTCTTGGGCACTTTGAAGAGTCCGCTTGGTTCGCTGGCAACCCCAGTATCGACAGTGCGTATGTTCAGACTGGCGCAGGCTGGACACCAAGCGGTACGGTGCAAGGTTACTCGGATGGCATCTTTCCAGTGGCATCTGATTGGGGTGGCATCGTTCAGTTTGGAATTGGAACGACTGTTTGTCGTTATGGCCAGACAAGTGGTGGACCTCATTGCGGTACCATCGATGCCATGGACGTCGACATCGTTCCGACTAATGGTGGTGGGCAAACTATCGTAGGCACAACTCGTGTCAATGGCGGGTGTTCGGATGATGGGGACTCCGGCGGTCCTTGGGTTGCAAGTACCGGGTTCATACAAGGGACTAATGTTGGTGAGGCTCGGCACACCTCTGATACAGGCTCATGTCCGACACAAGCCGTTTGGACGTATTTTCAGCCAATCACAGATGCGCTAGTCGAATTTGATGATCATGATCTGGTTGTATTGACCGGACATGGCGCAAACGCGCCATCGCTCGAAAATGTCGAATGTCCAGTCGCGGGGCTTGGTGGGCCCGGGTTGTTCAGCTGCAACACGGGCGTTGTTGACTCGCAGGGCAAGCCATCAGTTCAATGGTCAGGCAGTTCGGGTATCAAACCTGGTCCCGTATTGACTGAAACCTGCACTGTAGGTCAGACGGTGTACGTGACCGCTCAGGCCACCAACACCTACGGAACGACGACGAAATACTACTCGTTCCCGTGCCCTTCGTTCTAAATCTATAATTTGTAAAGGAACCCCCTTCGAATTCGAAGGGGGCTTCCTCTGTATTGGCGGTTATCGACTGCCAGAGAGAGTTCTCAAATGAAAATGACATTCATCACGGCTTACAGCGTATTGATCGTGCTGGCATCGCTGATCACCGATGCGAACGCCGCCAGCATCGTCACCCCCGGCCATACCGCCGCCTGGTACGACCCATCCCGAAGTGGCGAAGGTTGGGTTCTCGAGGTGCTCAACGACGATCGCGCCGTTGTGTATTTCTACACCTACAACGAAGAAGGCGGCCAACGCTGGCTGACTGGTGCGGGCGAGGTGAAGTCAGACGACGACGGGCGATTTATCGAGATTCCGACCTTGTACGTCACCCGTGGCGGAAAATTTGGGCCGGATTTTGATCCTGACGATGTGATACGTGAGCCCGCCGGTAACGCCATATTCCGGTTCTTTGATTGCAGGAACGGCACTGCAACTTACGAGGCTCTTGGTGATGTCAGGGAAACCCCACTCCGTCGTCTCTCCAGAACCATGGGAACGAAGGGTTGTACTCCACGTAATGGCATTCCCGGCGAGCCCGTAATGGAATATGGCGGTCAGAGCGGTTCTTGGTATGACCGTTCACATAGCGGAGAGGGTTTTACCGTACATTGGCTGGCAGATGGCAGCGCAATGTCTTATTGGTTCAGTTATGACGCCGAAGGTAATCAAGCCTGGTTTTTCGGTGTTGGCCAGGAACAGGACGGCCAGATCGTTTTCGACAACCTTCTTTCGACCGAAGGTGCGAGATTTGGTGAGGCTTTCGACACTGCAGATGTAAATCACGTTGAATGGGGGGCAATGCAAATGTCCTTGGCCTGCAACGATGGCGAAGTCACGTATCAGTCGCAGTTGCCGGAGTATGGCGAAGGCGAACAAAGTCTTTCCCGGCTGAGCCGGCTCCGCAACCTGGCATGCCCCTATGTGAAGCCGAAGTTGATCGATCTTTATGAGTTCACCTGGACGGAGGTTCCGGTCGAAGAAGGTGCAGCACAGGATCCAGTCTCAATCAGAGCCAGGGCAATTGCAGACGATGGCACAATCGTCGCAACAATCGGGTTAAAGGCTGGTATTCGACGCCCGGGGGAAGATTGGGAATTGTTGGAAGGCTCTGGCGATATTGCTACGCCAATATTTGTCACATCAGATTCAAATCGGATTCTTACGACTCAACGCGGTGAAGAAGACGCAATTCTGCGACGACTGATCACCTGGGAAATGGAATCTGGTTGGCAGCAGCTTTTGAATCTTGAGTTTGATAGCAACGTTCTCGCTGGTGCCTCAGATGACCGGGACGTGTTGGTTGGATCTGGTCAGTACTCAGCAGAAATCGTGGATGAGCCATGGGTTTGGACCCGCGAATGGGGGCAGATCCAGTTGCCTGAAACTGAATTGATCCGTGGTGCAGTTCCAGTGGGTGTGTCTAATGATGCGAGAATTATTGTTGGGCGTTCTGGTCGTGCGGTCCCCGGATATTCGCATCCTGTATACATTGCCACGAGATGGGAAGAACTGAATGAACCAGAGCTCTTGGTTGATGAAGTCGGGCGGGAACTTGGGGCAGTGCGGGCCTGCAATGCAAACTGTCAGGTCGTAACTGGCGGCGCTCAGGCCGAGTACCAGCTCGATCATCCTGCCTGGGGCCAAGCATGGATTTGGCAGAAAGGCAAAGGTGCGCAATATCTGGGTGAGGTTCCTGATGGCGGAATGAATATTGCGTTTCCTTACATACCTACGGACCTTACCCCCGATGGTAGTTTGATCATTGGCAACTACGCGATGATCGAACCCGGAACAACTAACCAGTTGAGCTCACGAGCATTTATCTGGACCCAGGCGACCGGGTTGGTGACGGTTCGGCAGATCATGGAGGAACTGGGCATCGGCGACGATGACTGGGATGACATGTTGGCCAACAGCGTGACGTCTTCTGGCGATATGATCCTGCTTGGTGGAAATTATCTCTATCCCTCCCTCGGTGGTGATGGCCGGAACGACCGTGCTGTCGTTCTCGGTCTGCAACCCAAGTGACAATTGAGCGCGTTCGTTTGCCGGTCGCCTCACGTAGCCGGCGGGTATTCCTCCAGCAGGTGCGCCGGCCTGATCGGCCGGCGCTCGAAACCGCCGCCGCAGTTCGGGCAGGTGCCCATCAGTTCGTTCTCGACGCAGTCGGTGCAGAAGGTGCACTCGAAGCTGCAGATCATGGCGTTCGTGGCTTCCGGCGGCAGGGTTTCGCCGCAGCATTCGCAGTTGGGTTTCAGTTCCAGCATGGCTTTACTGGATGATCAGCCAGCCCAGGCGCACCCACAGCGCCAGCAGCACGATGGCGCTGGCGGCGAAGGCGTAGAAGCGGTGCATGACGGTGTTGTAGGTGCAGTGGATGAAGCTGTGCACCACCCGGCAGCCGACGTACATCCACGCGAACACCAGCAGCAGCGGGTCGTAGATCAGCATCGTGTAGGCCAGCACGATGGCGACGAAGAACATTACCGGCGTTTCGAACAGGTTGCTGAAGTTGTCCGCCGAGTTGGCCGAGTCGGTGATCTTCTCGCGGAAGGCGGCGCGGGTGGGCACCGACTGCGGGTGAATGCGTTTTTCCTTGAACTCGGCCACGCGCGCTGAGTACATGCGGAACATGACCACGAAGGTCAGGGCCACCTGGGCCAGCAGGGGGTAGAGCAGGACTTTCATGTGGTTGGTTCTCCGGTGGCGTTCGGGCGAATTCTAGCAGGCGTTGGCCGGTTCAGGCGCCGCGCTCGGCCAGCGCCGCCAGCGCGTCGCCGTCCAGTCGCAGGCGCACCCAGTCGTCCATTTCGCGGGCGCCGATGCCGCGGTAGAAGTTGAGCGACGGCTCGTTCCAGGTCAGGCAGGACCAGTCCAGGCGGCAGTGGCCGTCGTCGACAGCGACTTTCGCGAGTGCGATTAGCAGGGCGGTGCCGATGCCGTGGCCGCGGAATTGCGGCTTCACGAACAGGTCTTCCAGGTACATGCCGCTGCGGGCGATGAAGGTGGAGTACATGAAGTGGTACAGGGCGAAGCCGGCGGGCTCGCCGTTCCACTCGGCCATCAGCACGGCGGCGTCGGGGCGCTCGCCGAACAGCGAGGCGGTGATGGCTTCCTCGGTGGCGACCACCTCGTGGCTGAGTTTCTCGTAGTTCGCCAGGCCCTTGATGTAGTCGAGGATCTGCGCGGTGTCCGCGGGTGTCGCGGGACGGATGGTCAGTGCGCTGGGTGCAGTCATAAAAATGGCCGTGAGGAGTTCACGGCCATTCTATCGCCCCTTGGCGGGGCGGGGGACGCCGGGGGAGGCGTCTTAAGCGTAATAGCGGTCGCGCCGGTAGCGCTCGCGGCGCCATTCGTCGCGGTAGGGCGGCGTGTACAGCGCCGCGTCGATGATCGACCACAGGTGCGTGATCCAGCCCAGCAGCACGATCCACAGCAGGAAGGTCATGACGAAAAGGAAGCCGGCGAACAGCCAGCGGCCCTGCAGCAGCTGCCCCAGTCCCGGAATGAAAAAGCTGGCCAGTGCCGCCAGCACGTTGCCGCATGAACCACGTCCCATCGTTCGAATCTCCCGTATCGTTGTCTGTCGGTTAAACAGATGCAGAAAACGTGCCATGTGCGGAAATGGCGCCAGAAAAGCGTTTCCGCGGAAACGTCATTTTTTAATCGCCAGTTAGAGTGGTGAGATTCGCCACTACTTGCGTTTACCGCCACCGGCGCAGGGGTGATACATGATGGGCATCTGCAGCCATGGCCGGAACGGATCGGCGGGTGCCTGGCGGCCGCAATAGGCCTTGCCGTCCTTGCCGCGCACGACCACGTTGTAAGTGCCGTCCTGGCTCTGCCAGCGGTCCAGCAATTCGCTGGAGCCGTCCAGGTAGACGCCATCGAAGTCGTTTTCGACCATGGCCAGCAGCGGCCGGCGCATGCGTTCGACCAGTTCGCTCTCGGTGGCGCGGCCGATGGGGCGGGGCGTGTTGTCTTCGGGATCGATGTCGGTGTCGGCGATGCTGTCGATGATGGTCATGGCCGATGGCGGCGCCGGATCTTCGACGGGCTTGGGTTCCGGCGGCTGGTCAGGCGTGGGCTCCGCTGGTGGCGGCGTCTCGGCGATGGCTTCCGGTTCGGGCTCTGGCTCGGGTTCGGGCAATGCCTCCGGTTCTGGCGGTTCGACTGGCTGGGGTTCCGGCTCCGGCAATGGCTCGGGCGGTGCGGGCGGCGTGACCAAGGTAATCTCCACGGCTGCTTCCGTTGGCGCCGCCGCACGGTCACGAACTACGGGCCACCACAACAGTGCGACATGCAGCACCAGGGCCAGCCCCAGGAAGGGCAGCCAGGCCAGGAAGCGCTGTTTTGGGGTCGGTTTCGGCACGGGCGCCATGATGCCAGCCGCGCTTTAAGGTGGTGTTAAATCGGTATAATTTCGCGCCCATGAATGCCGAAACCACACCCGCGGGCTACGACGACATCCGCGCTTGCCTGGCCGAGGCCGATCCGGCCGCCAAAAGTGCCGCCGTGATGGCGCTTTGGGCGCGTGTCGAAACGGCGGGGTTCGATCCCGTGCTGCCGGCGGCGCCTGTCGATCGCGCCCCGCCGGGCCGGCCTGAGCGCCCGGAACTGGTCGACCCGCGCAAGGTGCCGCGTCGCCGCCTGGGCAGCGACGCCGGCCGCGCCGCGCTGGTCCACGCCATCGCCCATATCGAGTTCAATGCCATCAACCTGGCGCTGGACGCCGCCTGGCGCTTCCGCGACATGCCTGACGGCTTTGCTACCGACTGGTTGTCGGTAGCCTGGGACGAGGCGCGGCATTTCACCATGCTGGCCGAACGCCTGGCGCAGCTGGGCCATGCCTACGGCGACTTTCCCGCCCACAACGGCCTGTGGCAGATGGCCGAGCGCACCATGGACGATCCGCTGGAGCGCATGGCACTGGTGCCGCGGGTGCTGGAGGCGCGCGGCCTGGACGTCACGCCCGGCATGATCGAGCGCCTGCGCGAGGCCGGTGATGAAGAGACGATCGCCGCTCTGGAAGTGATCCTGGAGGAAGAAGTTCGGCACGTGGAAATCGGCAGCCGTTGGTTCGAGTGGTGCTGTCGCCAGGTCGGTGTCGACCCGGAATCAACCTTTCTCGAGCTGTTGCACACGAAGTTTGCGGGCCGCGTCAAAGGTCCATTCAACGTGCCGGCCCGCATGCGCGCGGGATTTACCGAGCGCGAACTGGCGGCGCTGGAGCACGCCTGATCCGTGGCCGGGTTCAAGGACCACTTCTCCGGCCACGCCAAGGACTACGCGCGCTTCCGGCCGCGTTACCCGGATGCCTTCTTTGACATGCTGGCCGCGTACAGCCCGGGTCACCACCTGGCGTGGGATGTCGGCTGCGGCAATGGCCAGCTGACGTCGGGGTTGGCGCGGCACTTCGACCATGTTCACGCCACCGACGCCAGCGCCGAGCAGGTCGCGGCGGCGCCGGAGATCGACGGCGTGACCTTCACCGTCGAGCCCGCCGAGCGTTGCTCACTGGCCGACGATTCGACCGACCTGGTCACCGTGGGCCAGGCACTGCACTGGTTCGATCACCCGGCATTTTTCATGGAAGCTAACCGCGTGCTGCGGCCCGGTGGACTGTTTATTGCCGTCAGCTACGCGCTGTGCACCATCACGTCGGCTGTCGATGCCGTCATCAGGACGTTGTACCGCGACGTGCTGGGGCCGTACTGGCCGCCGGAGCGGGCAATGGTGGAATCCGGCTACGCGGACATTGAACACCCATTTGAACCGGTCACACTGCCGGCAATGGAAATGCGGCTCGACTGGACACTGGCGGACCTGGTGAATTACCTGCAGACCTGGTCGGCCGCGCAGCGCTACGAAAAGGAAAACGGCGAAAGCGCCGTCAAGAAAATATGGCCAAACCTACAAGCCGCCTGGGGCAGCCCGGATGCGCGTAAAAAAGTCATTTGGCCCCTGAACTTACTGGCTGGCCGGCCCGCCTAACTCCCCGTCTCACCGTCTCACCGTCTCACCGTCTCACCGATTCCCCGATTCCCCGATTCCCCGATTCCCCGATTCCCCGATTAACCGAGCGCCCGCGTCTCCAGCACCGCACCATCGGCATCAACCCGCAGCACGCTGCCCTGTTCATACCAGTCCCCCAGCACGATACGTTCGGCCGCTGATCCGTCTTCAAGCGCCAGTTCGTGCACTGCGGGGCGGTGCGTATGGCCGTGGATCATGTGCCGGACGCCGTTGCGTGCGAAGGCCGCAGCCACGGCATCGGCGTTCACGTCCATGATGTCCATGGCCACGCCCTGCTTGTACTCGGCGGAGAGCTCGCGAGCCTCCAGCGCCACCTGGATGCGTTCCTGCGGTGTTTTCTGCAGGAACGAGGCCTGCCAGGCCGGGTCGCGCAGCATCACGCGCACCTGCTGGTAGCCGACATCGTCGGTACACAGGGTGTCGCCGTGCAGAAGCACGGTGGGCCGGCCATACAGGTCGACCACGGTTTCCTCGTCCAGCAACGCCATGCCGGCCGTGCCGGCGAATGTCTCGCCCAGCAGGAAGTCCCGGTTGCCGTGGGTGAAATAACACGGCACGCCGACGTCGCTGACGGCGCGGATGGCGCCCGCGGTGGCCTGGCCCACTGGCGTCGGCGCATCGTCGCCCAGCCAGTATTCGAACAGGTCGCCCAGGATATAGAGTGCCTCGGCCGCCGGCACCTCGTCACGCATGAAGCGCAGGAAGCACTCGGTGGCGTCCGGGCGCTTGTCGTCCAGGTGCAGGTCGGAGATGAACAGCGTGGTCATGGTCGGGCGGCCGCCGGGCGCTTGTGTGAGCTCAGTGAACTTCGACCGACTCGATCAGGACCGGTTCCAGCGGCACGTCACCCATCTGCTCCGGGGTGCCTTCGTTGATCGTATGGGTGGGCACGAAACGGATCTCGTCGACCACGTCCATGCCGTCGACCACGCGGCCGAAAACGGCGTAGCCCCAGGCGCGAGTGTGTTCGGTGCCGGTGTGGTCCAGTGACGGGTTGTATTCCACGTTGATGAAGAACTGCGCGGTGGCCGAGTGCGGGTCGGAGGTGCGCGCCATCGCCACGGTGCCGCGCTCGTTCTTCAGGCCGTTGTCGGCCTCGTTGGTGACCGGGTCGCGGGTCTCCTTGCGTTCCAGGTCGGGCGTAAAGCCGCCGCCCTGGATCATGAAGTGACTGATGACGCGGTGGAAAACGGTGCCGTCGTAGAAGCCGTCGTTGGCGTAGTCAAGGAAATTTTCCACCGAGGCCGGCGCCTCGGCCGGGTACAGCTCGATGCGGATATCACCCATGCTGGTGTGCAGCGTCACCTGCGGGTTGTCGGTCGCGGCCGGGCTTTCAGCGGCGGCTTCGTCCTGCGCCAGGGTGGGGCCGGCAAAGGCCAGGGCGGCGCCCAGCAGGGCGGCGGAAACGGTACGAATGGCGTGCTTCATGATGTCACTTCGGGCAGTCGGCAAGGCGCTCATCATACCGGCACCGGGCGATGGCTCAAAACAAAGCGTCATCGCGGCGGTGCAAACCGGCGGAAACGCCCGGGGAATGGGGGATTTATGGTAAAATTCCGGGCTTGGTATCAATGGTTTGCCCGTTTTGCGGCAGGCCCATAAAAACCAATAAATACAAACAGATAATTCGAATTCGGAGCACACTCGCCGATGGCAGAACTCGCCAGGGAAATCCTCCAGGTCAATCTCGAAGACGAGATGCGCCAGTCTTACCTCGATTACGCCATGAGCGTCATCGTGGGTCGCGCGCTCCCGGACGTCCGGGACGGCCTGAAACCCGTCCACCGCCGCGTCCTCTTCGCGATGGCGGAACTGAACAACGACTGGAACAAGCCGTACAAGAAGTCCGCCCGCGTCGTGGGTGACGTCATCGGTAAGTACCACCCCCACGGCGATTCCGCGGTGTACGACACCATCGTCCGCATGGCCCAGCCGTTCGCCATGCGCTACATGCTGGTCGACGGCCAGGGTAACTTTGGTTCCGTGGACGGCGACGCCCCGGCGGCCATGCGTTACACCGAGGTGCGCATGTCCAAGCTGGCGCACGAGATCCTCGCGGACATCGACCGCGAGACCGTCGATTTCGGCCCCAACTACGACGAGACCGAGAAAGAGCCGCTGGTCATGCCGACCCGCGTGCCGACGCTGCTGGTCAATGGTTCGGCCGGTATCGCCGTGGGCATGGCGACCAACATCCCGCCGCACGACCTGGGCGAGGTCATCAGCGCCACCATCGCGCTGATCGAAAACCCCGATCTCAGCATCGACGACATCATGGTGCACCTGCCAGGCCCGGATTTCCCCACCGGCGGCATCATCAACGGCGCCCAGGGCATTGTCGACGCCTACCACACCGGTCGCGGCCGCATTTACGTGCGCGCCAAGACCGAGATCGAGGAGGTCGATTCCAGCAGCGGCAAGCAGGCGATTATTGTCACCGAGCTGCCGTACCAGGTGAACAAGGCCCGCCTGCTCGAGAAAATCGCCGAGCTGGTGAAGGAGAAGAAGCTCGAGGGCATCACCGAGCTGCGCGACGAGTCCGACAAGGACGGCATGCGCATGGTCATCGAGCTGCGCCGCGGCGAAGTGCCCGAAGTGGTGATGAACAACCTGTTCCAGCAGACCGCGATGCAGAACGTCTTCGGCATCAACATGGTGGCCCTGGTGGGCGGCCAGCCGAAGCTGCTGAACATCAAGGAAGTGCTGGAAGCCTTCATCGGCCATCGCCGCGAGGTGGTCACCCGCCGGACGATGTTCGACCTGCGCAAGGCGCGCGACCGCGCCCACGTGCTGGAAGGCCTGACCGTGGCGCTGGCCAACCTGGACGAGATGATCGAGCTGATCAAGGCCTCGCCGACTCCTGCCGACGCCAAGGAGCGCCTGGTGGAACGTCGCTGGGACGCCGGCCTGGTGGCCGCGATGCTGTCCCAGGGCGGCGCGGAAGTCTCCCGCCCCGAAGACCTCGAAGACCTCTACGGCCTGCACAAGGACGGCTACCAGCTGTCACCGGTGCAGGCACAGGAAATCCTCAACATGCGCCTGCACCGCCTGACTGGCCTGGAGCAGGAGAAGCTGACCAAGGAATACGAGGAAATCCTCGAGACCGTGCGCGAACTGCTGCGCATCCTCTCCGACCCGGAGCGCCTGCTCGAAGTCATCCGCGAGGAACTCGAGGCCATCCGCGAGGAATACGGTGACGAGCGCCGCAGCCTGATCCTGCAGGATCGCCTGGACCTGAGCCTGGAAGACCTGATCACCGAGGAAGACGTGGTGGTGACGATCTCCCACGGCGGCTACGTGAAATCGCAGACGCTCGACCGCTACCAGGCCCAGCGCCGCGGCGGCAAGGGCAAGAAAGCCACCAAGGTGAAGGAAGAGGATTTTATCGACAAGCTGTTCGTGGCCAACACCCACGACACCATGCTGTGCTTCACCTCGCGCGGGCGCATCCACTGGCTGAAGGTGTACGAGTTGCCGCAGGCGAGCCACAACTCGCGCGGCAAGCCCATCGTCAACCTGCTGCCGCTGGAAAAAGACGAGCGCGTCAACGCGGTGCTGCCGGTGCGCGAATATGGCCAGGACCAGTACGTGTTCTTCGCCACCCGCAAGGGCCGGGTCAAGAAGACGCCGCTGGTCGATTACTCGCGGCCGCGCTCGAACGGCATCTGGGCGATCAACCTGCAGGAAGGCGATGAACTGGTCAACGTGGCCATCACCGACGGCGAGAGCGACATCATGCTGTTCTCATCGTCCGGCAAGTGCATCCGCTTCAACGAGGAAAACGTCCGCTCCATGGGCCGCCAGGCCGGCGGCGTCATCGGTATCCGCCTGAAAGATGGCGAGCAGGTGCAATCCATGCTGGTGCTGGGCGAGGGCGATATCCTGACCGCCACCGAGCACGGCTACGGCAAGCGTACCCACGTCGACGACCACCCGGTGAAAGGCCGCGGCGGCATGGGCGTGATCGGTATCCAGACCTCCGAGCGCAACGGCCCGCTGGTCTCCGCAATCCAGGTGTCAGACGACGACGACATCATGCTGATCTCCGACGGCGGCACGCTGGTGCGCACCCACACGGAAGGCATCTCGGTGCTCGGCCGCAACACGCAGGGCGTGACGCTGATCCGCCTGGGCAAGGACGAGAAACTCGTCGGCCTCGCGCGGATCGAGGCTGAAGAAGAAGAGGAAGACGTTGGGTGAGTTGTGAGTAGTGAGTAGGGAGTAGGGAGTAGGGAGTAGTGAGTGGTGAGTGGTAAACCCATTCGGGCTCGGTCTACTCACCACTCACCACTCACCACTCACTAAAGTTCCTGGAGGACGTGCTCGGCGCTGCTGACCTTGAACTCGCCGGGCTGCTCAACGTAGAGCTTCGTCACCACACCGTCTTCGGCGACCAGGGCGAAGCGCTGGCCGCGCTGGCCCATGCCGTAGGCGGTGGCGTCCATGGCCAGGCCCAGGGCTTCGGCGAATTCGGCATTACCGTCGGCGAGCATGTCGATGCCCGCGGCGCCGGCGTTGCGGCGCCAGGCGTCCATGACGAACACGTCGTTCACGGCCGTGCAGCCGATGGCGTCGACGCCCTTGCCGCGAATGTCCTCGATGTGATCGATGAAGCCGGGCAGGTGGCGTGCCGAACAGGTCGGGGTGAAAGCGCCGGGTACCGAGAACAGCACCACTTTGCGGCCGCCGAACCAGTCTGACGTCGTCAGCGGTTTCGGGCCGTCATCGGACATCACGGTAAGAATGGCTTCGGGGATCTTGTCGCCGACCTGGATCGTCATGAATCTATGCTCCTGCGGTTTCGTGTGTGAATGCGAAATCGGTGCGGGCAGTTTTGCCGCATCGCAGAATTATAGAGGGTTATGACAGCGTCGGGTTCCCCGGCGCGAGATTTCGCACCTTTGAAATTGACGACCCGGGCTTCAACGGTGACCCGTCACCCGTCACCCGTCACCCGTCACCCGTCACCGCGTCAAGCGGCAACGACACCATCAATCGTGGAATCGAGTTTTGCCGGATCGACCGGCTTGGTGACGTAACCCGCGGCGCCCAGGCGCATGCCCCAGACCTTGTCGCTCTCCGCGGACTTGGAGCTGACGAAGATGACCGGGATATCGCGGGTGGCGGGGTCGCGTGCAAGCATGCGCTTGGCCTCGTAACCGCTCATGCCGGGCATGACGATGTCCATGAGGATGACTTCGGGAAGTTCGGCGCGAGCCAGCGCCAGCGCCTCTTCGCCATCGTGGGCGGTGAGCGCTTCGTGTCCTCTCGCTTCCACCAGGTTCCGCAACTTGAAGCGGTACAGCTGGGAGTCGTCGACGATCAATACTTTGGCCATTGTTTAGCCTTTTTTTAGATTCCCCGCAGCAGGGATTCCAGTATGCCTTGAATTTCATTCATTTGGAAGAACTTCCGCTATTTAACATTACAACGGTTCTGCCAAACGACCGTCCGGTGAGCATGGACTCAAAGGTGTCCATCAGCCCATCCATGGCAATTTCGCGGGTACAGATCTGATCGAGGTGCGGTGGCTTCCATTCCGACGCCAACCGTTGCCACAGTGTAGCACGCACATCGTGGGGGCAGTTTTCCGACGAAACACCCAGCAGGCTCACGCCCCGCAGGATGAAGGGCATGACCGTGGTGTTCAGGCCGATACCGCCGGCCAGGCCGCAGCTGACAATGTTGCCGTACTCGCCGACCACGCGGGTCAGCCCGTTCAGCATGTCGCCGCCGACATTATCGAAGGCGCCGGCCCAGCGCGCGGTTTCCAGCGGCTTCTGGCCCCAGTGCAGGTCGTGGCGCGAGATGCACTGCTTCGCGCCCAGCGATTCCAGGTAGTCGAACTCGTCGACCTTGCCGGTGATGGCGTGCACCTCGTAACCGGCGGCGGTGAAGATATCGACGGCGAAGCTGCCGACGCCGCCGGTGGCGCCGGTGACGACGATGGGGCCCATCTCGGGGCGCTGGCCGTTGGCTTCCATGCGGTACAGGCCGAGAGCGGCGGAAAAGCCAGCGGTGCCGATGGCCATGGCCTCGCGCAGGCTGAGCCCGTCGGGCAGGGCGACCAGGCTGTCGCTTTCCGCGCGCAGGTATTCGCTGTAACCCCCATCGCGCTGCTGTGACTGACGGCAACCCGTGACCAGCACCTTGTCGCCCACGGCGAAGCGGCCATTGCGGCTTTCCACCACCACGCCGGCCACGTCGATACCGCCGGTAATGGGGAACACGGTGGCGATCTTGCCTTTGCCCGTGCCGGCCAGGGCGTCCTTGTAGTTGACGCTGGACCAGTGGGCGCGGAGGGTCACGTCGCCTTCGCTCAGGTCGTCGAGGGTGACGGTTTCGACGCCGGCGCGGTAGCCGTCGTCATCGTTGTGAATGCGGAATGCCTGGAAAGAATCGGGAATCCGGTCGGTCATTCGCTCATGCGTCGTCTTTGGGGAACGACGGCATCTTACCAGACCGGGAATCCGGGTTGGCCGGTCCGCCGCCCGGACGGGGCGGACCGGCCGACGAGCGGATCAGTTGGCGCGGTGAATGGCGCGCTTGTCGACGTTCAGCGCCGCTTCGTGCACGGCCTCCGACAGTGTCGGGTGAGCGTGGACGATGCGGGCCAGGTCTTCGCTGGCGCCGTGGAATTCCATCGTCACCACGCACTCGGCGATCAGCTCGGAAGCCTGTGCGCCGATGATATGAACGCCCAGCACCTCGTCGGTTTCGGCATCGGCCAGCATCTTGACCATGCCGTCCGGTGAGCCCGCGGCCAGCGCGCGTCCGGTGGCGGCGAACGGGAAGGTGCCGACATTGTATTCAACGCCTTCGTCTTTCAGCTGCTGCTCGGTCTTGCCCACCCAGGCGATTTCCGGGTCGGTGTAGATGACCCACGGCACGGTGTCGAAGTGGATGTGCGCGGGCTTGCCGGCGATCAGCTCGGCCACGGCGATGCCTTCTTCGGAGGCCTTGTGCGCCAGCATGGGGCCACGCACGCAGTCGCCGATGGCCCAGACGCCCTCGGCGCTGGTCTGCGAATTCTCGTTGACCTCGATCTGGCCGCGGTCAGTGAGCTTGACGCCCGAGTCGTCGGCCAGGAGGCCGTCGGTGTAGGCGCGGCGGCCGACGGCCACCAGCAGCTTGTCGAAGCCCAGCTTGCTCTCGCCGTCCTTGTCCTCGATGGTGACTTCCACCTTGCCCTTCTTTACGTCGGCCTTCTTCACAAGGGTGCCCAGGCGGATGTCCAGGCCCTGCTTCTTGAATGAACGCGCAGCCTGCTTGGCGATGTCGGCATCGGCGGCGGCGAGAAAATCGGGCAGGGCTTCGAGCAGGACGACTTCGCTGCCCAGGCGCTTCCACACCGAGCCCAGTTCCAGGCCGATAACCCCGGCGCCGATCACGCCCAGCTTGCCGGGAGTCTCGTCAAATTCCAGTGCGCCGACGTTGTCGACGATGTGCTCGCCGTCGAACTCGACGTTGGGGATGGCGATGGGTACGGAGCCTGAGGCCAGGATGACATTTTTCGCTTCCAGCGTGATGGCGTCGCCGCCATCGGCCGGGGTGACCTCGACCTTGCGGCCGGCCAGCAGTTTGCCGGTGCCATGGAACGATTCGACCTTGTTCGACTTGAACAGCATGGCCACGCCGCCGGTGAGCTTTTTCACCACGCCGGCCTTGCGCTCGATCATCTTCGGCACGTCGATGGCCACGTCGCTGGCGGTAATACCGTGCTCGGCATAGTCGTGCTGGACGTGGTGGTAGTGCTTGCTGGTGTCCAGCAGCGCCTTCGAAGGCACGCAGCCGACGTTCAGGCAGGTGCCGCCCAGGGCCAGCTTGCCGTCCTTGTCGGAGTACTTTTCCACGCAGGCCGTTTTCAGGCCCAGCTGGGCGCAGCGGATGGCGGCGACGTAGCCGCCGGGGCCGCCGCCGATGATAATTACGTCGAACTTGTCTGACATGTCGAGCTCCCTAATGGTGGGGTCAGAGTCGGGTCAGGGTGGAACCAGAGTCGACTCTGGTTCCACCCTGACCCGACTCTGACCCCCGTTCTTACAGGTTTAGCAGCAGGCGTGCGGGGTCTTCGAGCGCTTCCTTCACCGCCACCAGGAACTGCACCGAGTCCTTGCCGTCGATGATGCGGTGGTCGTAGCTCAGCGCCAGGAACATGATCGGTCGGACGACGATTTCGCCGTTCACCACCACGGGGCGTTCCTTGATGTTGTGCATGCCCAGGATCGCGCTCTGCGGCGGGTTCAGCAGCGGCGTCGACAGCATCGAGCCGAAGGTGCCGCCATTGGTAATCGAGAATGTGCCGCCCTGCAGGTCGTCCAGCGAGATGGTGCCGTCGCGGGCCGCCACGGCGTACTCGCGAATGCCGGATTCGATCTGCGCCAGGCTCATGCGCTCGGCGTTACGCAGCACCGGCACCATCAGGCCGCGCTCGGTGCTGACGGCGATTCCGATGTCCATGAAGCCGTGGTAGACGATCTCGTCGCCGTCCAGCGAGGCGTTGACCACCGGGAACTTGGCCAGGGCGTCACAGACGGCCTTCACGAAGAAGGACATCAGGCCCAGCTTGGTGCCATGGGTCTCGGCAAAAGTCTCCTTGTACTTGGCGCGCAGGTCCTGCACGGCCTTCAGGTCGACTTCCTGGAAAGAGGTCAGGATGGCGGCGGTGTTCTGCGCGTCCTTCAGGCGCTTGGCGATGGTCGAGCGCAGGCGGGTCATTTTCACCCGTTCCTCGGCGCGCGGGCCGGTGGGGCCGCCGTCCTTCAGGAAATTGATCACGTCGCCCTTGGTCAGGCGGCCGCCGCGACCGGAGGCCGGCACGTCTTTCGGCTCGACGCCTTCTTCCTCGACGATCCGGCGGGTCGCCGGTGACAGTTTCGAGGTGTCGGCGGCCGGTGCCTCCGCGGCTTTCGCCGGGGCGGCCTTGTCGTCGCCGGATGCCTTCGCGGCGTCATCGGACCCGGCCGAATCATCGCCTGCGTCGTCAGCCGCAGCCTCGACTTCGCCTTCCTCGATCACGCCCAGCACTTCACCGCTGGTGACGGTCTCGCCGCTGTCGGCGGTGATGGATTTCACCACGCCGTCGACCGGGGAGGGGACTTCCAGGACCACCTTGTCGGTTTCCAGGTCGACCAGGTTTTCGTCACGACGGACGGTCTCACCGGGCTTCTTGTGCCAGGCCGCCACGGTGGCGTCGGTCACGGATTCCGGCAGTACGGGGACTTTGATTTCGATGCTCATGGATGAATCTCTGTCGGTGTCAGTAAAGTTGTCCCTGGCCGGGCGTCAGCGCCTTGCTGACCAGGGCTTCCTGCTCGGCCAGGTGGACCTTGAAATAGCCCGTGGCCGGGGACGGCGAGCGCTTGCGCCCGACGTAGAACAGTTCGTGGCCGTCACCCTGGCTGTCCTGCAGGTGATGACGGATCTGGTACCACGCGCCCTGGTTCTTGGGCTCTTCCTGGCACCAGACAATTTCTTTCAGGTTCGGGTAAGTCGCCAGCACGTCGCGCAGGTCGGCGTCCGGGAACGGGTGCAGCTGTTCCACGCGCACCAGGGCGACATTGTCGATCTTGTCCTCGGTGCGCTTCGTGTCCAGGTCGTAGAACACCTTGCCGGAGCACAGCACGACGCGCTCGATGGCTTTTTTGTCCTCGGCCAGGCGGTCGTCGATGACCAGTTGGAAGCCCCCTTTCTCAACCCGGTCCAGCGGTGACGTCGATGCCTTGTTGCGCAGCAGGCTCTTGGGCATCATCACCACCAGCGGTTTGCGCGTGGCCTGCAGCATCTGGCGGCGCAGCATGTGGAAAATCTGCGCCGGCGTGGACGGCACGCAGACCTGGATGTTGCCGAACGAGCACAGCTGCAGGAAGCGTTCCAGGCGGGCGGAGGAATGCTCCGGGCCCTGGCCTTCATAGCCATGCGGCAGGAACAGCGTCAGGCCGCACAGGCGACCCCACTTGGCTTCGCCCGAGGCCAGGAACTGGTCGATGACCACCTGCGCGCCGTTGGCGAAGTCGCCGAACTGCGCCTCCCAGATCACCAGGGTTTCCGGCGCCGCCGTGGCGTAGCCGTATTCGAAAGCCATGACCGCTTCCTCGCTCAGCAGTGAGTCGATCACGGTCACATCGTGGTCCGGCTTGAGCTGCGCTAATGGCGTCAGCGTGGTGCCATCGGCCTGGTTGTGCAGCACCGCGTGGCGGTGGAAGAACGTGCCGCGGCCGGAATCCTGGCCCACCAGGCGCAGTTTCTTGTCCTCGTCGATCAGGGTGGCGTAGGCCAGCGTCTCGGCAAAGCCCCAGTCCATCGGCAGTTCACCGGCGGCCATCTTGCGACGGTCGTCGATGATGCGCTGCACGCGTGCATGCAGCTTGAAATCATTCGGGATATCCAGCAGCGCGTTCGCCAGTTCCACGGCGCGCTTTTTCTTCACCGTGGTGTCGGGCGGCGGGGGTGGCTCGCTGGAATCGTAGTCGTGCCAGTTGGCGGCGTGCTCGTTGGTTCGCGGCTGCGAGTCGACATCGGCGACCTGTTCGCCGCGGTCCAGTTTTTCGCGATAGGCGTCCATCATCGCCTGGGCCTGGCCCTTGTCGATGACGCCATCGTTCTCCAGCTTTTCCGCGTACTTGGCGCGGGTGGACTTCAGGCCGCGGATGATGTCGTACATGACCGGCTGCGTGGCCGAGGGCTCGTCGGCCTCGTTGTGGCCGTGGCGGCGGTAGCAGACCAGGTCGATGACCACGTCACGCTTGAAGCGGGTGCGGAAATCGCAGGCGATCTTCATCACGTGGTGGACGGCCTCGGGGTCATCGGCGTTCACGTGGAAGATCGGCGCGTGGACCATTTTCGCGATCGCGGTGCAGTACAGCGTCGAGCGGGCGTCGCGCGGGTTGCTGGTGGTGAAGCCCACCTGGTTGTTGACGACGATGTGCATGGTGCCGCCGACCGCGAAGCCGCGCGTCTCCGACATCTGGAACAGTTCCATGACCACGCCCTGGCCGGCGAAAGCCGCGTCGCCATGGATCAGGATGGGCATGACCTGGTCGTGGCTCTCGTCGTTGCGGCGCACCTGGCGGGCGCGCGCGGAGCCGACGACCACGGGGTCGACGATTTCCAGGTGTGACGGGTTGAACGCCAGTGCCATGTGCACCGGGCCGCCCGGGGTCTGGATGTCGGAGGCGAAGCCCAGGTGGTATTTCACATCGCCGGAGCGGCCGGGGTGGTCGTCGTGCTTGCCCTCGAACTCGTCGAACAGGTCCGCGGGCGATTTGCCCAGGATATTCACCAGCACGTTCAGGCGACCGCGATGGGCCATGCCGATAACGATTTCCTCCACGCCATTCGCGCCGGAATGCAGCATGGTCTCGTGGAGCAGGGGAATCAGGCTTTCGCCGCCCTCCAGCGAAAAACGCTTCTGGCCGACGTACTTGGTGTGCAGGAATTTCTCCAGGCCTTCGGCGGCCGTGAGCATTTCCAGCAGGCGGATTCGCTCGTCGTTGTCGACGACGTAATCGCCACCGCAGCCTTCAAGCCGCTCTTCCAGCCAGCGGCGCTTGCGGGTGTCGACGATGTGCATGAACTCGGCGCCGATGCTGCGCGTGTAGACCTTTTTCAGCAACGCGTCGATATCGCGCAGCTTCATGCGGTTCGGCGCGGCCAGCCAGCCGGTGTTGAACTCGCGGTCGAGGTCGCCGTCGTCCAGGTCGTGGAACGACAGGTCCAGGTCAGGCACGGGCGGGTGGTGCGGGCGGCCCAGCGGGTCGATCTTCGCCACTTCGTGACCGCGCACCCGGTGCGCGTTGATCAGGCGCATGACGCCGGCCTGCTTGTGGTCCTGGTGCTCGGAGGCGACCGGGACGGCCTGGCCCTGGAGCTGGCCCAGCGCACGGAAGTGCGCCTGGATATCCAGGTGGCCGCGCTCACCGGCATCCGCGCCGATATCGTCGAATACTTTGCGCCACTGGGCGGGAACGCTGGCCGGGTCTTCGAGCCAGTCTTCGTACATGGCCTCGATAAAGGCCGCGTTGCCCCCGTTGAACGGGGAGGACGCGTAGAGCGCTTTCAGGTTGGATGACACAGGACCGTTCCGTTCGATTCCTCACGCCCCAGTTTCAGGGCAAGGGGGCCGATTATAACGATTCGAGCCGGGAATAACAGGAAAATCGGCCGTGATATATCACAAGCGAAACAATGGGTTCAGTTGGTTTCAGAAGAATCCAAAACCAGGTGCCCGGCGTTCAGCAGCCCAAGCAGCGTTGTGATGTCGTCGTCGCCCGGTGACGCGGGAACCCGTGGTTGCAATTCACACAACCCGGTGGCCAGTTCGACGCGGCAGTCATGGGCGTCGCCACCGGCAAACAGCCGCGCCCGGCCGTCGCGTTCGATCCAGTTGAAGCGCGACCAGGGGTTGCGGAACACGGTGGCGCCGGCGGCCAGTTTTTTGTGGAGTTCGGCCGCATCAATGGTGTCCGGCGGCGGCGCGGCGGCGTGGGCCTGGCGGTAGGTGCTGATGAAACCGGCAAGGGCGTCTTCCAGGTTGTCATCCGCCCGAAGTGCACTTCGCATGGTGTCGGCCAGGGCCGCCAGGGCCTGCGTGTCGATCTCACCCGGGCGGTGGCCGGGCTGTAGCTGGCCGCGGTCTTCATAGCGACCACCCTGGTCGCGCCGCTCGGCCATGGCTTCACCGATACCGGTCAGCAGGTCGGCGGCGCTGGGCGCGCGCAGGCCGATGGAATAGGTCAGGCCGGGCTCAAGTGCCACGCCATGGTGGGCGACGCCGGGCGGCAGGTAGAGCATGTCACCCGGTTCCAGCACCCAGCTGTCTTCCGCGTTGAACTCGCGCAGCATGTCCAGCGGTACATCTTCGCGCCGCGCGGGGTCGAACGAACGGGCGATTTCCCAGCGGCGGCGACCGGCGGCCTGCAGCAGGAACACATCGTACTGATCGACGTGTGGGCCGACTGAACCGCCGGAGGCGGCGAAAGACACCATGATGTCGTCGATCCGCCAACTGGGCAGGAAATCGAAACCGGCCAACAATTCGGCCAGCGGGGGGTAGTGTTTTTCCACGTCCTGGACCAGCAGGGTCCAGTCGCGGTCACCGATGTCGTCAAAGATGTCTTCTTCGAAGGGGCCGTGTTCCAGCGTCCATGTGCCGTCCGCCTGTGGCCCGCGGATGATGCGGGCCTCGGCCATCGGTTCACAGGCCAGGCCGGCCAGGTCATTGCCGTCGATGGGCGGTTCGAAATCCGGAAACGCGCCGCGAATCAACAGCGGCTCGCGCTGCCAGGTCTCGGCCAGGAACGCCGCCGGGTCAAGGTCGCCCAGCGGACGGTTCATTGCTTGTCCGCCAGGTCCTTCGCCAGGTGCGCGGCCAGGCCGGTGTAGTCGCCGGGCGTCAGCGCCTTGAGTTGCTCGCGGGCGGCCGGTGGAATATCCAGGCCGTCGACGAACGCGGCCAGCGACGCGGCATCAATCTTGCGGCCGCGCGTCAGGGCCTTCAGCTGCTCATAGGGGTTCTCCACGCCGTGCAGGCGCATGACGGTCTGGATCGGCTCGGCCAGGACTTCCCAGGCGGTGTCCAGGTCGGCGGCCAGTTTCGGCGCGTCGACTTCCAGCTTGCCCAGGCCCTTCAGCAGCGAGGCGTAGGCGATCAGCGCGTGGCCCAGCGCGGTGCCGATGGTACGCAGCACGGTCGAGTCGGTCAGGTCGCGCTGCCAGCGCGACACCGGCAGTTTCAGCGCCAGGTGTTCCAGCAACGCGTTGGCGACGCCCAGGTTGCCCTCGGCGTTTTCGAAATCAATCGGGTTGACCTTGTGCGGCATGGTCGAGGAGCCGACTTCGCCGGCCACCGTCTTCTGGCGGAAATAGCCGATGGAGATGTACGACCAGATGTCGCGCGCCAGGTCCACCAGGATGGTGTGCGCCCGGGTCAGCACCTGGAAATACTCCGCCATCCAGTCGTGCGGCTCGATCTGCGTGGTGTAGGGGTTCCACTGCAGGCCCAGCGATTCGACGAAGGCCTTCGAAAATGCCGGCCAGTCGAGATCCGGGCAGGCGCTGACGTGGGCGTTGTAGTTGCCGACCGCGCCGTTGATCTTGCCCAGCACCGGCTGCTCGCGCAGCTGTGCCACCTGGCGGCGCAGGCGCGCCACCACGTTGGCCATCTCCTTGCCCAGCGTGGTGGGCGAGGCGGTCTGGCCGTGGGTGCGCGACAGCATCGGCAGTTCGGCGTTCTCGGCCGCCAGCGTGGCCAGGGCCGCGTCGATCTCGCCCAGGCGCGGCAGCAGCACGGCGTCGCGGGCCTCGGCACACATCAGCGCGTAGGCCAGGTTGTTGATGTCTTCGGAGGTGCAGGCGAAGTGCAGGAACTCGCCGGCATCATTCAGGTCGTCGCGCTCGGCAAATCGCTCCTTCAGGAAGTACTCCACGGCCTTGACGTCGTGGTTGGTGGTGGCCTCGATGGCCTTCACGCGCGCGGCGTCTTCCTCGCTGAAGCTGGCGACCAGTTCATCGAGAAACGCGTTGGCTTCGGTGGAGATCGCGGGCAGGGCAGTGAAGTCGTTATCGGCGGCCAGGGCCTGGAACCAGCGCACCTCAATCAGGGCGCGGTAGCGGATCAGGCCGTACTCGCTGGCGATGGGCCGGAGGTCGGCGGTCTTGGAAGCGTAGCGGCCGTCGACGGAGGTGACGGCGGTCAGCGACGAAAGGTCCATGGGAGGCAGTCTCGCAAAGCGCCTAATTGTACACGCTCACTGCCATCACCGGCAGTTCCGGGGCACGAAATCCGGCCGGGATTCCGATTATAATCACGCGTTTTTCCCCGGAGTCATCCCGATGAGCGAAGTAAACAGCGGCGCGACGCGCACCGAGCGCGACAGCATGGGCGAACTGCAGGTGCCGGAATGGGCGCTGTGGGGCGCGCAGACCCAGCGCGCGGTCCAGAATTTCCCGATCAGCGGCCTGCCGGTGCCGCGCGGCTTCATCCGCGCGCTGGGCCTGGTGAAAGCCGCCTGCGCAACGGTCAACCGCGACCTGGGCCTGCTCGATGACGCCCGTGCCGAGGCCATCATCGCCGCCGCCAACCGCGTGGCCGGCGGTGAGCTGGACCAGCACTTCCCGATCGACGTGTTCCAGACCGGTTCCGGCACCAGCTCCAACATGAACGCCAACGAGGTCATCGCGCATGTCGCCAGCCAGTCCGGCGTCGATGTGCACCCGAATGACCACGTCAACATGGGGCAAAGCTCCAATGACGTGATCCCGACCACCATACAGGTGGGCGCCACGCTGATGGCCACCAAGGACCTGCTGCCGGCACTGGCGCACCTGCGTTCGGTGATCGACACCCGCGCGAAAGAGCTGGATGCAGTGGTCAAGACCGGCCGCACCCACCTGATGGACGCCATGCCGGTGACCTTCGGCCAGGAACTGGGCGGCTGGTCGGCCCAGGTCCGTTCCGGCATCGAGCGCGTGGAAAGCGCGCTACAGCGCACCCGCAAGCTGCCGCAGGGCGGTACCGCGGTCGGCACCGGCATCAACGCGCACCCGGAATTCGGACCGCGCGTGGCCGCTGCGCTGACGGCCGCCACCGGCGTGGATTTCGAATCCGCCGACGATTATTTCGAGGGCATCTCCTCGCAGGACGCGGCCGTGGAGCTGTCCGGCCAGCTGAAAACCATCGCCTGCAGCTTCATGAAGATCGCCAACGACCTGCGGCTGATGAACTCCGGCCCGCTGGCGGGCATTGGCGACATCGAACTGCCGGCCCTGCAGCCGGGCTCCTCCATCATGCCCGGCAAGGTCAACCCGGTGATCCCGGAGGCAACCTGCATGGTCTGCGCGCACGTCATCGGCAACGATGCGGCCATCACCGTCGGTGGCCAGGCCGGCAATTTCCAGCTGAACGTGATGCTGCCGATGGTGGGTTACAACCTCATGCAGAGCGTCGAACTGCTGGCCAATACCTCGAAGGTGCTGGCCGATTCCGCCATCGCCGGCTTCAAGGTCCGTGAAGACCGAATCGCGGACGCGCTGGAGCGCAACCCGATCCTGGTGACGGCGCTGAACCCGGTCATCGGCTATGAACTGGGTGCCGCGACCGCCAAGCAGGCCTACAAGGAAGGCCGGCCGATCCTGGAAGTCGCACTGGAGAACACCAGCCTGGACGAGGATCGGCTGCGCGAACTGCTCGACCCGCTGACGCTGACCCGCGGTGGCATAAACGAGTAATCGCGATGACGGATTCGGGCACCGTGAACGTGGTCGCCGGCGAGCGGTGATCACGAACGGGAACCAGGCCAGGGACGGCTGAACGATGGTTTTCTCGACCAC
Source organism: uncultured Oceanospirillales bacterium (assembly GCA_913055655.1). GTDB lineage: Bacteria > Pseudomonadota > Gammaproteobacteria > Xanthomonadales > SZUA-36 > Marinihelvus. The sequence continues at coordinate 395,457 of CAJXKA010000001.1, forward strand.
GTCGTTCCTGTTTGTTTTCCTGCCGGCCTTCCTGTTGTGTTACCTGGCGCTGCCGTGGCGAAACACGGTGGCGCTGGCGTTCAGCCTGCTGTTTTTCGCCTGGGGCGAGGGCGCTTACGTCCTGTTGCTGCTGGCCACCATCACGGTGAATTACCTGGCCGGCCTTGGGTTGGCCTCGACGCGCTGGCGCAAAGCCTGGCTGGGCGCCGGGGTCGTCATCGACCTGCTGGTGCTCGGCTATTACAAGTATTTCGGTTTCCTGGTCAGCGATGTGCTGGGCATGAGCCCGCCCCCCGCGAGCATTCCGCACCTGCCGATCGGCCTGTCGTTTTTCATCTTCCAGTCGATTTCCTACCTGGTCGATGTCTACCGCGGCGACTCCCCGCGGGCCCGCTCGTGGTTTGACCTGGCGCTGTATATCGCCATGTTTCCGCAGCTGATCGCGGGGCCGATTGTGCGCTACAGCACCGTGGCGCTGGCACTGCGTGAGCGAGTGGTCACGGCACACGATGTTTTCAGGGGCGGAATGCTTTTTGTGCTGGGCCTGGCCTACAAGGTGCTGGTGGCCAACAATGCCGCGGAAGTGGCCGATGCGGTGTTCGACGCGCCCATTGAGCAGGTGTCCACCGTCGCCGCCTGGACCGGCACGATCGCCTACACGCTGCAGATCTACTTCGATTTTGCCGGCTACTCGCTGATGGCCATCGGCATCGGCCGCATCATGGGGTTCCGCTTCCCGCGGAATTTCAACTACCCGTATATCTCGCAGTCGATTACCGAGTTCTGGCGCCGTTGGCACATTTCGCTGTCCACCTGGTTCCGCGACTACCTTTATATTCCGCTGGGCGGCAACCGTCGCGGGGCAGTGCGTACTTACGTCAACCTGTTCATGGTGTTCGTGCTGTGTGGCCTGTGGCACGGCGCCGCCTGGACCTTCCTCGCCTGGGGGTTGTTCCACGGTGTGTTGCTGGTGGTTGAGCGGGCCGGTTTCGGTCGGGTGCTGGCGCGTTGCTGGGCACCGTTGCGGCACGGCTATGTCCTGATGCTGGTCATGATCAGCTGGGTGCTGTTCCGTGCTGAGACCTTCAGTAGCGCCTGGGCGCTGCTTTGCCGCATGTTCATACCCGACAACACGCCGCCGGACAGCTTCGGGTACTGGGTCGCGCATGAAAACCTGCTGTGGATGCTGGTCGGCGTGGCCCTGTCGATGCCGCTGGTCGAGCGCCTGCGTGCCACCCGGCACCCGGACTCCGGCGGAGACACGGCCCTGGGGCGGCTGGCAACGTCGTTTTCAGTCGTCACCGCCGTGCTCGTCCTGGCATTGTGTTCGGTGTATGTCATGGCCGGCACCTACAACCCGTTCATCTACTTCCGGTTCTGATGTTGATGTCGGCCGACAAAAACGCCCGGTGCCGAATCGCTCCCGCGGCAAAGCTCGCAACGCTGGCCGTGGCGGCCCTGCTGGCCATACCGTTAGTGGTCGGGCTTACCGATGACAGCGCGGACCGGACACAGCGCGAGAACCGCACGCTCGCGGCCTGGCCCCGGTATGAGCAGGCGAAGGGTCTCGCCGCCTACTTTGATTCACTGGGCGCCTGGATCGACGATCACATGGGTTTTGTCGGGCCGGTTAACGAGGGGTACCGCAAGGCCCAGTTCTACCTGTTTGGTGACCGCCCGGTGCCCAATGTCGACATCGGCGAAGACGGTTTCGTTTTCCTGAATTCGCACGAGGCGGACAACCCCAATGCGCGTTACCGGACAACCTGTGATCCCGCGGGGCCACGCGTCCGGATGACCACCCGGGCGCTGGCCCGCCTGGGGGAGGCGGCCCGGTCACGGAAAATTGCCCTGACGGTTGCCATTGTCCCGTCGAAGGTGATGCTGTACCCGGAAAAACTGCCCGAAACGGTTGATGCGCGATGGCGCGAAACCTGCCAGGCGCTTTCGCTCGAAAACTCGTTGCCCGGACAGGTTGGTGCCGGGCTGGAGGGCACGCCGGTCAGGTTCTTTTTCCCGTTCGAGCCGATTGCCGCCCGAAAGGCCATGCCGGACTATTATCCGCCTGGCAACTTTCATGCGGCCAGCCGCATCAACCATGACTTCAGTCGCCTGTTGCTTGAAGACATCGGGATCAGGATGCCCCCGGACTATGGCCATGGTGCGACACTCCAGGTCGTCGGATCCGATATCGCCGTGATGGGGTTTCGACGCCGGGCGCGAGCATGGGTTTTCGAGTATGACGAATACGGTGTCGAACAGTCGCGTCAGCAGCCCGTGTGGATAAGGGATTACTTTCCGCGCACGAACGATTTCGGCATGTTCGAGACGGCCCGTCCGACAAGCGAGCGCGTGGCGCTCATGCTGTCGAACTCCTTCGGTATGTACATGGCGCCACACCTGGCGCCTGGATTCCGCCGGCTGTATCACGTCAGCATGAACAGCTTCACTGCACCACTAATGACCGCGGGCATCGGCCCGCTGGTCGAAGGTACTCAGCCCACCGACCTGGTGATCCTCCTTCACGATGGTGGTTTTAATGCGGGATTGCTGATGAACCTGGCCGAGGCGCTTGAGAATACGGTAAGCAGTAAGCAGTAAGAGCATGCGTCGTGACGCTCATGCGACAACCGATCTCACTGCTTACCGCTTACTCAAGATCAGTTATCCGTCGCGCGGCTGCGCAACCACAGCGCCAGCCCCAAGAACGCGCCGGCCACGGCCAGGCCTGCAAGCATCGGCAGCGAAAACAGCCGGTCGAGCATGTTGCCGATCGTGAGCGCGTGGTCGAAGCGGTCATCGATGGGGATGCCCAGGAAGGCGCCGACGGTGCCGTTTTCCTCGCCGCAGCAATTGATGATGGGGCTGTCGACCCACCATTGCCACAGGACGCCACCGAGGTTCGTCTTCAGGGTGAACGTGCGCAGGAAGTCGATCCAGATCTGCAGGACCGAGATGACCGCTGGCGGGATCAGTGCGAACAGCAGCGGCAGTCGCGGTGAGAATGCCGAGACCAGCATCAGCCAGCCGTAAACCGGCAGCGCCCAGACCGCATTCGCGTACCACGAGGCCAGCACCAGGCCCCAGGCCTTGAACGGGTTGGCGACCGACATGAACACCGTCCAGGGGTTCTCGCCGGCCAGCAGGATGGTCACGGCGGCGATGATGTAGAGGGCGATGTGCGTGATCACGTAGGCGACCCAGAACAGCGTCGGGACCAGGAACATGGCGGTCGCCAGTTTTGAGGCCATCGTCAGCGTGTCGGAGGCCGGCAGCGACTTCCAGAACAGGATGCTGCGGTCCTTGCGATCGTCGTAAAGCGAGCCCAGCAGGTAGAAGAACACGACGATGCCGAGCACGAACGTGAAGAACGTCGAGCCGCCGAGGTTGCCCAGCCAGACGGCCTGGCTGCGGATCGATTCATCGGAGTTGGCGATGAACCGCACCGCTTCCTTCATGGTGCTGAACTCGTTGTCGAAATAGCTGAAGGTGAACAGCGCCATGGCCGCGCCGGCCATGTACAGGCCGAACAGGGCGATGGGGGTCACCTTGAAGGCGATTCGGTTTTCCTGGTACTCGCGGCGGACCAGGGCGAGGAAACGGTTCATGCGGCACCCCCGGCCGCCATGGCCTGTTGTGCCCGCAGGGCGGCATACTCGTCGCCGGCGCCCATGACGGCGACGAACAGGTCGGCAACATTGGGCGTATGCAGTTCACCCAGTTGCGCCAGCGTTTCCCGCTGGACACCGTCGAACAGGAAGATGTGGCGGCCCATCATGTGCCGCTCGCTCAGCGGCTTCAGCGCCCGCGCGGCATCGGCCTGGTCGGGCTTGACCATGACCTCGGTGTAGCGCTCGTGCACTTCCTCCATGCTGCAGTCCAGCGCGATGCGGCCGTCCTGTATGAAGATCAGGTCGCTGAGGATGTGCTCCACTTCCTCCACCTGGTGGGTGGTGATCAGGATACTGCGGTGTTCGTCGAAGTAATCGTTCAGCAGGTTGGTGTAGAACTGCTTGCGGTAGATGATGTCCAGGCCCAGTGTCGGCTCGTCCAGTACCAGCAGCTTGGCGTCGATGGCCATGACGATGGCGAGATGCAATTGCACGACCATGCCTTTCGACAGTTGCTTGACGCGGTGTTTCGGCGTGATCTTGGTGGTCGACAGGTAGCGCATGCATTTCTCGCGTGAGAATCGCGGGTGAATGCGCTCGGTGACATCGAGGAGTTCGTGGACGTAGGCCCAGCGAGGCAGCACGGCCACGTCGGCGATGAAACAGACATCTTCCATCAACGCGGCGCGCTCCTTCGACGGGTCGCGACCCAGGACTTTCAGGTCGCCGTCGAAATTCGCCAGCCCCAGGATGGCCTTCAGCGCCGAGGTCTTGCCGGCGCCGTTGGGGCCGATCAGCCCGACGATGCGACCGGCCGGGATCGACAGGTCGATGTTATTCACGGCCAGGGTCTTGCCGTAGCGTTTGCTCAGCCCCCGGGCCTCGATGACATTACTCATGTTTCTTCGTTCTCCCTCGATGTGACGTCCCTGGGCAGGTCGTCCAGGTCCAGTCCAAGCTGTTCAATGCGATTCAGCATGGCCGGCCATTCTTCGTGTATGAATTTGTCGCGTTCGGATTTCACCAGCTGCGCACGGGCGCCTTCGCAGACGAACATGCCCAGGCCGCGGCGTTTTTCCACCAGGCCTTCGTCCACCAGTGCCTGGTAGGACTTCGAGACGGTGATGGGGTTGAGCTGGAATTCGGAGGCCACGCTGCGCACCGAGGGCAGGGCGTCGCCCTCGGCCAGGGTGCCGTCCAGGATCATGGCGATCGTGCGCTCTTTCAGCTGCCAGTAAATCGGCTGGCTGTCATTCCACTGGGTGGACATGGTGGGTTCAGCCGCGGCGGAACAGCAGCAGCTTGACGCGTCCCAGTTTCAGGGGTGATGACTGTTCGGCCGGGGCTTCTGCCGCCGTTTCCGTTTCCACCTGCTCAGGTGCCTGCGCCTGCAGGTCAAAGGCCGCTTCGCGGTTATTGCCGGTGCCGAGAATGGCGCCCGCGGCCAGCAGCGTGACGGCGGCTACGGCCACCAGGTTCGGAATTCGTTCGCGTCTGAATGTCTTCAAGCGTCGCATCGTAATGCGTCCATGTCATTAGGTGTTGTAGTGAAGTATAACACCATTCAGCAAACTTGCAATACCCTGTGTGCGAGAAGGTTGCTTCCGCCCCGATGAGCACGGACAATGCGCCGTTCACACGATTCAGGAGCAATCCTCATGAAAGGACCGATGGTCCGCGGCCTCGCGGCTGCATCCCTGGCTCTGGCGCTGGGCGCCAACGCCGCCGAACTTGAAACCGACGCCCAGAAGCTGGGTTACATGATTGGCATGGACGTCGGCCAGTCCCTGCGCCAGCAGGGCACTGACATCGACCTCGACACCCTGTTCGAGGCGATTCGCACCACGTACGAAGGCGGCGAACCCGCCATGACCCCGGAGCAGGCCCAGGCCGTGCGCCAGGAGTTCGTGCAGAAGCGCCAGGCCGCCGTACAGGCCGAGCAGGCCGCGCTGGGCGCGAAGAACAAGGCCGAGGCCGATGCCTTCCTGGCCGAGAACGCCGGCAAGGAAGGCGTGGTCACCACCGCCTCCGGCCTGCAGTACAAGGTGCTGGAGGCTGCTGAAGGCCCGACCCCGGCCGCCACCGACACGGTCACCGTGCACTACCGCGGCACCCTGCTGGACGGCACCGAGTTCGACAGTTCCTACTCACGCAACGAGCCGATTTCCTTCGCGCTGGACCGTGTCATCCCCGGCTGGAGCGAAGGCGTGCAGCTGATGCCGGTGGGCAGCAAGTACGAGTTCTACATCTCCCCCGAGCTGGGCTACGGCGAAGCCGGTGGCGGCCCGATTCCGCCGAATTCCGCGCTGATCTTCGAAGTTGAACTGCTGAGCATCGGCGAAGGTGAATAACGCCGGCTGATGCCGAATACGCCCCGGCCCGTCGACTGGGCGGGCCGGCGGCAAAAAACTGTCATACCCATGCAATACACTGGTTGACGGGTTCCAGGGAAATAAACAGCAATGCGAGTTTCAGTTATCGGTAGCGGCTACGTTGGCCTGGTCAGTGGCGCCGGATTTGCCCAGGTCGGGCACAACGTCATCTGCATGGATATCGACGCGGCGCGGGTTGAGCGACTGCGACGCGGTGAGTCCACCATCTACGAGCCCGGCCTGGATACCATGCTGGTCGAGAACCAGCGACAGGGCCGGCTGGAATTCACCACGTCGATGGACGACGCCGTCAGCCACGCCGACATCTTGCTGATCGCCGTCGGCACGCCGCCGGGCGAGGACGGCTCCGCGGACCTCAGCCACGTGCTGGCGGTGGCCGACGCCATCGGTGATCGCATCGATGAACCCCTGTTGGTGGTCGTAAAATCAACGGTGCCGGTGGGTACCTGCGACCGCGTGAGGGCGGCCATCCAGGCGCGCCTGGACGCGCGTGGCGTCGAGGTCGATTTCAGCGTCGCCTCCAACCCCGAGTTCCTGGCCGAGGGCGTGGCCGTCAACGACTTCATGCGCCCCGACCGGATCATCGCCGGTGTCGAAAACAGGGAATCCGAACAGTTGCTGCGCGAACTCTACGCGCCGTTCAACCGCAACCATGAAAAACTGATGTTCATGGACCTGCGCTCCAGCGAGCTGACCAAGTACGCGGCCAACGCCATGCTGGCGACGCGCATCAGCGCCATGAACGAACTGGCCAACGTGGCCGAACACCTGGGCGCGGATATTGAGAAAGTCCGGCTGGGCATCGGCTCTGACCCCCGGATCGGTTACTCGTTTATCTACCCGGGCGCAGGTTACGGCGGCTCCTGCTTCCCGAAGGACGTGCGGGCGCTCAGCCGTACCGCGGCGGAAGCGGGTTACGAGGCGCGCATCCTGGACGCGGTGGAAACCGTGAACCTGCGCCAGCGCCGCAAGCTGTTCGAGATGCTGTCGAAGCACTTCGACGGCAACCTGAAGGGCCGCCGCATCGCCATGTGGGGCCTGGCGTTCAAACCCAATACCGACGACACGCGGGAAGCGCCGTCGCTGGTCGTGATCGACGCGCTGCTCGAAGCCGGCGCGACCGTTCACGCGCATGATCCCAAGGCCCGCAACGTGGTCGCGGGGCTTTACCCGGACGAGCCCCGCCTGGTCCTGCATGATGACCCCTACGCCGCCGCCGAGAACGCCGAGGCGCTGGCCCTGGTGACCGAATGGCGGCAGTACTGGGCACCCGATTTTCGTCGCCTGGCGGAGTCGATGGCGTCCCCCGTGCTGGTCGACGGCCGCAATATCTGGCCGCCCGAAGTGGTGCGTGGCCGTGGCTTCACCTACTATGCGATTGGACGTCCCTGAAACCTTTCCGAACCGTTCGATCCCATGAGTGACTCCCTGAAAGACCAGCTGATCGCGCTGGGCCTGGCCGAAGACAAGCCGAAGCCGAAGCGCCGCAAGCCCTCCCGCAAACCCCGTTCCGGCAAGCCCGGTGGCCAGAACGCGCGCAAAGGTGGTGGCAAAGGCAATGGCGAAATCTCGCTCGACCAGGCCTGGAAGCTGAAAGCGCGCGATGAAAAGCAGGCCGCCGCCGAATCCAAGGCGCGCAAACTGGAAATCGAGCGCGAACGGCGCCGCATCAACGGCGAGATCAAGGCCCTGGTCGAGGCGCATCGCCTGAACGACCCGAAGGCCGAGGTCAAACGTCACTTCACCTACAAGGATCGCATCCGCAGCGTTCTGGTCACGCCTGAACAGCTCGCGGCGCTGAACGCCGGCGAACTGGGCCTGGTCTTCCTGCGTGGCAACTACCACCTGGTGAAGGCGGACGTGGCCGAGCAGGCAAAGGCGATTTCAGCCGAGCATGTGCCCGACCTCGGGGCGGCGGTCGATGACGGCGATGGCGACCACCCCGTTCCGGACGACCTGGTCTGGTAAGCGTTTCGTGGGAGCAGGGTCGGGTTGTCTATACCCCGGACACGCTGTGAATACATCCCTGTACGCTCGTCGCCGGCATCCATGCCGGCGAAGGTCCGGGGTATAGACAACCCGACCCCGCGGCGAGATGCTTTTCCGTCTCACCGTCTCACCGATTCCCCGATTCCCACACTTCAACCTGCTATAGTTGTGTGAATTATTCACACAGAGATTAAGTGATGTCCCGAACAACGAGCGTGACGATTGGGTCCGAACTTGATGAGTTCGTGGGGAAACTGATCAGCTCCGGGCGCTACGGGTCAACGAGCGAAGTCATCCGTTCGGCTTTGCGCCTGCTTGAGCTTCAGGAAAACCAGGCCACCGCCCTGAAAGCAGCGCTGGAAGCCGGGGAGCGAAGCGGCGAGAGCGGGTTGTCGCTGAGTGAGATTGCCGAGCAGGTCAAACGAAAGCACCGTGGACCAAAAAAACCCTAATGCCCGATGTTATGCGGTAGCAGCCGCTTCACATCCTCGGCTGTCACCCCTTTCCGCTCTGCGTAATCCTCAACCTGGTCATCCAGGATATTGCCGACGACGAAGTACTGGCTGTCGGGGTGGGCGAAGTAGTAGCCCGAGACCGAGGCGGCCGGCAACATGGCGTAGCCGTCGGTGAGGGTCATGCCGGCGTTGTTGCCGGCTTCCAGCAGGTCAAACAGTTTGCGTTTCTCGCTGTGTTCGGGGCAGGCGGGGTATCCAGGGGCCGGGCGGATGCCCTGGTACTGCTCGTCGATCAGCGCCTCGTTGTCCAGTGATTCGTTGGCGGCGTAGCCCCAGGTCTCGCGGCGCACGCGGTGGTGCATGCGCTCGGCCAGTGCTTCGGCGAGGCGGTCGGCCAGGGCCTTAACCAGGATGGCCGAGTAGTCGTCGTTGGCGTCTTCGAACGCTTTCACGTGCTTCTCGATGCCCAGACCCGCGGTCACCGCGAACAAACCCATCCAGTCGTGCACACCTGAATCCGCCGGGGCGATGAAGTCGGCCAGGCAGAAATGGGGCTGGCCGGTGGCCTTGTCCTTTTGCTGGCGCAGGAAGCTGAAGCGCTCCAGCACCTCGCTGCGCGTGTCGTCGGTGTACAGCACCACGTCGTCGCCCTCGGCGGCGGCGGGGTAGAGTCCGACCACGGCGCGGGCCGTGAACCAGTGCTCGTCGACGATGCGCTTGAGCATGGCCTGGGCGTCGTTGAACAGGCTGGTGGCGGTCTCGCCGACGACCTCGTCTTCGAGAATGGCCGGGTAGCGGCCGGCCAGTTCCCATGACTGGAAGAACGGCGTCCAGTCGATGAAGTCCAGCAGGTCGTCGAGCGGGTAGTCTTCGAACACCGTCAGGCCGGGGCGCGCGGGGGCGACCGGCGGGTGGGCGTGGAAGTCCGGGCGGAAAGCGTTTGCACGCGCTTTCTCCAGCGAAACCGGCGGGCGGCGCTTGCTGCCGCCGGCGCGGCGCTGGCGCAGGGTCTCGTACTCGGCCGCGGTCTCGCGGCTGTAGATGTCGCGATTGGCCGGCTCGACCAGCTTGCGGGCGACGCCCACCGCGCGCGAGGCGTCTTTCACCCAGAACGCGCCGTGCTGGTATTCCGGGTCAATGCGCAGGGCCGTGTGCATGCGCGAGGTGGTCGCGCCGCCGATCATCAGCGGCAGGTCCATGCCGCGGCGCTGCATTTCTGCGGCCACCAGGCGCATCTCCTCCAGCGACGGCGTAATCAGGCCGGACAGGCCGATGACGTCGACCTTCTCGGCGACGGCCGTTTCGAGGATCTTTTCGGCCGGCACCATCACCCCCAGGTCGATGACATCAAAATGGTTGCAGCGCAGCACCACGCCGACGATGTTCTTGCCGATGTCGTGCACATCGCCTTTCACGGTGGCCATCAGCACCTTGTGCGCCTCGCGCTCCGGCTCGTCGGACAGCTTCTTTTCTTCCTCGATGTACGGGATCAGCACGGCCACGGCCTGCTTCATCACCCGCGCGCTCTTGACCACCTGGGGCAGGAACATCTTGCCGTCGCCGAAAAGGTCGCCGACGACGTTCATGCCGTCCATCAGCGGGCCCTCGATGACGTCCAGGGCGCGATTGGCCTGTGCGCGGGCTTCCTCGGTGTCTTCCTCGACGAAGGTGTTGATGCCCTTGACCAGCGCGTGCTGCAGGCGCTCGGCCACGGGCAGCTCGCGCCAGGCCAGTGCGTCGCCGGCGTCCTCGCGTTTGCCCTGGAAGTCCTGGGCAATCTCCAGCAGCCGCTCTGCGGCGTCCTCGCGGCGCGCCAGCACCACGTCCTCGACGGCCTCGCGCAGCGCCGGGTCGATGGAATCGTAGACCTCCAGCTGGCCGGCGTTGACGATGCCCATGTCCATGCCTGCCGCGATGGCGTGGTACAGGAACACCGAGTGAATGGCCTCGCGTACGCGGTCCTGGCCGCGGAACGAGAACGAGATGTTGCTGACGCCGCCCGAGATCATTGCGCCCGGGCAGCGACGCTTGATCTCGCGCGTGGCCTCGATGAAATCGACGCCGTAGCGGTCGTGCTCGCTCATGCCGGTGGCGATGGCGAAGATGTTCGGGTCGAAAATGATGTCCTCGGGTGGGAAACCGACCTCCTCGGTGAGGATCTTCCAGGCCCGCGAGCAGATGTCGATGCGGCGCTGCACGGTGTCGGCCTGGCCGTCCTCGTCGAAGGCCATGACGATGACCGCGGCGCCGTAGCGCAGGATGGTTTTGGCCTGCTCCACGAACGGCTCCACGCCTTCCTTCAGGCTGATGGAGTTGACGATGCCCTTGCCCTGCAGGCAGGCGAGCCCGGCTTCCAGCACGTCCCAGCGCGAGGAGTCGACCATCACGGGCACGCGCGCGATATCCGGCTCGGAGGCGATCTGGTTGAGGAAGCGGGTCATCACGGCAACGCCGTCCAGCAGGCCTTCGTCGACATTCACGTCGATCACCTGGGCACCGTTCTCAACCTGCTGGCGCGCGACCTCGACGGCGGCCTCGTAATCGTCGGCCTTGATCAGGCGACGGAAGGCGGCGGAGCCGGTGACATTGGTGCGCTCGCCGACATTGACGAAGTTCAGGTCCGGCGTCAGCGTCAGCGGTTCCAGGCCGGACAGGCGGCAGAACGGTGACGGCTCCGGCGCTTTTCGGGGCTTCACATCCGCCACCGCTTCGGCGATCGCGCGGATATGGTCGGGCGTGGTGCCGCAGCAGCCGCCGACCAGGTTCAGCATGTTGGCCTCGGCGAATTCGCGCAGGATGGCGGCCATGTTTTCCGGCGTGTCGTCGTACTCGCCCAGGTCGTTGGGCAGGCCGGCGTTGGGGTGGGCGCTGACGGCGCACTCGGCCACGCGCGACAACTCCTGCGCCCAGGGCCGCAATTCGGGCGCGCCCAGCGCGCAGTTCAGGCCCACGGACAGCGGTTTTGAGTGGCGCACCGAGTTCCAGAACGCGGCGACCGTCTGGCCGGACAGCGTGCGGCCGCTGGCATCGGTGATCGTGCCGGAGATCATCACCGGCAGGCGAGCGCCCAGGCGCTCGAACACCTCGTCGATGGCGAACAGCGCGGCCTTGGCGTTCAGCGTGTCGAAGATGGTCTCCACCATCAAAATATCGGCGCCGCCCTCGACCAGTCCCTCGGCGGCCTCGGTGTAAGCCACGCGCAACTCCTCGAAGGTCACGTTGCGGAAGTCCGGGCGGTTGACGTCCGGCGACAGCGAGGCGGTGCGGTTGGTTGGGCCCAGTACGCCGATGACCCAGCGCGGCTTGTCCGGCGTCTTCGACGTGAACTCGTCGGCGGCCTGCCGTGCCAGCGCGGCGCCGTCGCGGTTCAGCGCGTAGACCTCCGGTTCCATGCCGTAATCGGCCTGCGAGATCGACGTCGAATTGAAGGTGTTGGTCTCCAGCAGGTCGGCGCCGGCTTCGAGGAACGCGCGATGGATGTCGAGAATGTGATTCGGAGCGCTCAGCGTCAGCAGGTCGTTGTTGCCGCGCTGGGGCAACTCGGCACCGGTAAAGCGCTCGCCGCGGTAGTCGTCTTCTTCCAGGCCCAGGGTCTGGATCATCGTGCCCATGGCGCCATCGAGCACCAGGATGCGCGCTTTCAGCGCGGAAACCAGCGCCTCGGCGCGTTCGGGGTGAAGCCAGGGCAGGGGGTGACTCATGATTGGTTTCCAAGCGGATGGCGGGCGAGCAGGGACAGCACTTCAAAGTGCGGGGCGCGTTTTTCGACCGCGGCAACATCACAGCGCTCGGCCTCCAGGCCGGCAGTCGCGCACAACGCGGCGAGATCGTCGGCCGAATAGCCCAGGTTGACGTGGCCGTAGGGCGCGACCGCTTTTTCATGGTCGTGGGCGCGCAGGGTCAGGGCCAGCAATCGGCCGCCGGGGCGCAGCACGCGGGCGATCTCCGCGAAAACCTGTTCGGGATGATCGGTATAGGTCAGCGCGTGGGTCAACAGCACCGTGTCGAAGCTGTCGTCATCCAGTGGCAGGTCGTGCATGTCGCCCTGTTCGAAACGGGCGTTGTCGATGTCGCGCAGGCGCTCGCGGCCGGCGTCGACCACGCGCGGGCTGATATCGACACAGGTGATCGTCCGGCATTGCGGCGCCAGCAGTTCGGCCAGCACGCCGTCGCCGGAGGCCAGGTCCAGGGTATCGCCCAGCGTGAGCAGCCGGGTCAGCGCCCGGCCGGTGGCTTCCCAGGTGCGCCCCGGTGAATAGTGTCGCTCCATGTCACCGGCCACGGCGTCCGCCCAGTTGGCGTTGCCGGCGCGGGCGGCGAGCACCTGCGGGATGCGCTCGCGGTCCTGGCGGACCAGCGGGTCATCGGTGCCTTCGCGCAGCACGGACCACAATGCGATCAGCGCCGGGTCGCGCAGGTCGGTGCTCATGCGGTAGTACACCGAGACGCCGTCGCGGCGGTCCGCCACCAGCTGGGCCTCGCGCAACTTGGCCAGGTGCGTCGAGACGCGCGGTTGCGCCAGTTGCGTGATGGCGGCCAGTTCGGCGACACTGAGTTCCTCGCGGTCAAGCAGCAGCAGGAGCCGCAGGCGCGTACTGTCCGCCAGCAGCCGGCAGTGTTGCGAGGCCAGTTCAAGGTCGAGATCGGTGCTCATCCGGGTATTATATCTTTCTATCAAGATTTAAAGATACATGAAGGTTAACGGCTGCCTGCAGGCGCGTCAACGCCGGGCGGTCCGGGCGGCGCCGTGGTACCGCTAACGGTGCGGGGCTTCGGCCGAAGCACTATAATCCGCACACCTTTACACATGCCCCTGGTCAAGGTGCCTCATGGATTTCACTCTTAACGACGAGCAGCAGATGATCCAGTCTGCGGCCCGTGATTTCGCCACGTCCGCCATCAAGCCGATTGCCGCTGAATTTGATGCCAGCGGCCAGTTTCCCACCGACACCATTGCCCAGATGGGCGAGCTCGGCCTGATGGGCATCGAGGTGCCCGAAGCGTACGGCGGCGCCGGCATGGACCCGGTCAGCTACGTGCTGGCGATGATGGAGATCAGCGCCGCCGATGCCGCCCACGGCACGATCATGTCGGTCAATAACACGCTCTACTGCCACGGCATCCTGAAATACGGCACCGAGGAACAGAAGCAGGCCCATGTCACGCCGGTCGCCTCGGGCCAGGCCATCGGCGCCTATGCGCTGACCGAGCCGCAGTCCGGCTCCGACGCCGCCAGCATGCGTTCGCGCGCCGTGCTGTCCGACGATGGCAGCCACTACGTCATCAGCGGCAAGAAGTCCTGGATTACGTCCGGCCCGGTGGCCCGCTACATGCTGGCCTTCGCGCTGACCGACCCGGACCAGGGCGCGCGCGGTGTGAGCGCGTTCATTATCGATACCGAGGGCGAAGGCTTCGTCCGCGGCAAGACCGAGCCGAAACTGGGCATTCGCGCCTCCGCCACCTGCGAGATTGAATTCGAAAACTTCCGTTGCCCGGTGGAGAACCGCCTGGGCGAGGAAGGTGAGGGTTTCAAAATTGCGCTGGGCGTACTCGACGCCGGTCGCATCGGCATTGCCGCGCAGGCCGTCGGCATCGCCCGGGCCGCGTACGAGTCCTGCGTTGACTGGGTGCAGGAGCGCCAGGCCTTCGGCCGGCCCATCGGCGAGTTCCAGATGATCCAGTCGAAGATCGCCGACATGAAAACCCGGTTGGAGGCGGCGCGATTGCTGGTGCTGAACGCGGCCTGTGCGAAAGCGAAGGCGCGCGAGGCCGGTGGCCGCTACACCACCGAGGCCAGCATGGCCAAGCTGTTCGCTTCCGAGACCGCGATGTTCATCGCCCATCAGGCGGTACAGGTTCACGGCGGCATGGGCTACAGCAAGGAACTGCCGGTGGAGCGCTATTTCCGCGACGCCAAGATCACGGAGATCTACGAAGGGACCAGCGAGATCCAGCGCATGGTCATCAGCCGCATGGAAACCGGGCTGCGCTAGGCGCGGCAACGGGGGAGAGCATCATGGGCGAACACAAAAACGCCGCCGTCGAGGGGCAGGGTGACGCGCGCAAGGCCACCCTGCTGAAGCAGGTCCAGGCGATCCTGGTGGAGCGGGCCAGTTCGGCACGCGCTGCGCAGGCCGAATACTTCGCGCAGGCCTTCCTGCGCCGCGTGCCGGCCGAAGACCTGCGCAAGGTTTCCGCCGCCTCGGCCGCTGCCGTGATCGGCGAGCTGATGAAATTCGCCGCCAGTCGCCCGCCGGGCGAGGCGAAAATCCGGGTCTTCAACCCGGACCAGCGGCGCGATGGCTGGACCAGCCGCCACACCGTGGTCGAAATGGTCAACGACGACATGCCGTTCATTGTCGACTCGGCCAACATGGTGCTGTCGGAGATGGGCATCACGGTGCACCAGCTGGTGCATCCCGTCATCCACGTGGTTCGCGACAAGCGGGGCCGGGCGCGGGGTTTCCACGCCACCGCGGATGAAAAGGGCGCACCGGAATCCATCGTCCACATGGAAATTGACCGCCAGGGTGACGAGGCGGCGATGGAGAAGGTCGCCGGTCGGCTGGAAACGACGATGGCGCACGTGCGCGCCGCCGTGGACGACTGGCCCGAGATGGTTCGCCGCGCCGACGAGGCAGTCTCCAGCCTGGACGACTGGGCGGCGTCCTGCGACGCGGGGCTGCTGGACGAGTCACGCGAGTTCCTGGAGTGGATTCGCGACGATCATTTCATCTTCCTCGGCGCGCGCGATTACACCGTCACCCGGGGCAAGGATGACTCGACGCTGGACGTCGTCGAAGGCTCGGGACTGGGCCTGCTGCGTGAAAGCGGCCGCATGGTCCGCAGCCGGCCGCTGGCGACCCTGGCCGACGGCGCGCTGACCGAGCGCGACCACCCGTTGATTGTCACGAAAACGCGCGCCCGCAGCACCGTCCACCGCAGCGGCTACATGGATTACATCGGCGTGCTGCAGTTCGACAGGCGCGGCCGCATCGTCGGGGAACGGCGCTTTATCGGCCTGTTCACGTCGAACGCCTATTTCCGCCGCGTCAAGGACACGCCCTTGTTGCGCCCGAAAGTGGAGCGCGTGCTGGAAGAGTCGAACCTGCGCCCGGGCTCGCACGCCCGCAAGTCGCTGGTGCATATCCTGGAGACGCTGCCGCGCGACGACCTGCTGCAGGCCAGCGCGGAAGAAATTTCCGGCATCGCCCACGCGGTGCTGAACCTGCAGGACCGCCAGCGGGTGCGCCTGCTGGTGCGGCGTGAACGCTTCAGCCGGTTTTTCTCCGCGCTGGTGTTCATCCCGCGCGACCGTTTCAACACCGAGAACCGCGAGCGCATCCAGGACATCCTCAAGCGCGCCTACCAGGGCGAAACGCTGGACTACGAGGTGCGGATTTCCGAGTCGCCGCTGGCGCGATTGCAGGTGATCATCCGGCCGAAGGCCGGCGCCGACCCGCACCCGGACGTGTCCATGCTCGAGCAGAAGCTGGTCGACGCGGTGCGCTCCTGGCACGACCACCTGGTCGATGCGCTGGTGCAGAAATACGGTGAGGACACGGCGCTGGCCTGGTCCGAGGCCTATGGCAAGGCGTTTCCCGCGGCCTATATTGAAGACGTTTCACCGTGGGTGGCGAGTTACGACGTCGAGCGGATTGCCTCGCTCGAGGACGAGGACGACCTGCAGATGAGCCTGTACCGCCCGCGCCGCAAGGACGCCGGCCTGCTGCGCTTCAAGCTGTTCAAGCGTGGCCGCGCCATCCCGCTGTCGGAAGTGTTGCCCATCCTGGAAAACCTGGGGCTGAAGGTGCTGAACGAGCGGCCGTACCAGCTCGAGTTCGCCGACCGGGACGATATCTGGGTGCAGGACTACGATATGACCTGGACCGGCGCCGGTGAATTGCCGCTCGATACGGTGCGTGAGCCCTTTATCGAGGCTTTCGAACAGGTCTGGCGCGGCGTGACCACCAGTGACGGCTTCAACCGGCTGGTGCTGGCCTGCCGGCTGGACTGGCGCCAGGTCAAGGTCCTGCGCGCCTACTGCAAATACCTGTTGCAGACCGGCATGCCGTTCTCGCTGGACTACATGGCCGCCACCATGGCCCGCCACCCGGTGCCGGCGCGGTTGCTGGTCGAACTGTTCGAAGCGCTGTTCGACCCCGCGCGCGACGATGAGAGCGACTACCGCCGCGAACTGGCGGCGAAACACCTGGCGCGCGACCTGGAACGGGTGCTGCCCGGCAACAACCAGGGCGACGCGGTACTGACCGAATACCTGCAGGACGTGGTCGACCACCGCGGCGGGGCCGATCGCGCCGCCGCGGCAAAGGCCGTGCGCCGCGCCTTCCGGCGCTCGCTCAACGCGGTTCGCAGTATCGATGAAGACCGCATCCTGCAGGCTTTCTTCGGCATCATTCGCGCGACGCTGCGAACCAATTGCTTCCAGCTGAACGAGAGCGGTGGTCACCACGACTACATCAGCTTCAAGTTCGATTCCTCGAAGGTGCCGGAACTGCCGCGGCCGCGGCCCTACCGGGAAATCTGGGTGTTCTCCCCGCGGGTGGAGGGCATTCACCTGCGCATGGGGCCGATCGCCCGCGGCGGCCTGCGCTGGTCCGACCGCCCGGAGGATTTCCGTACCGAGGTGCTGGGGCTGATGAAGGCCCAGAACGTCAAGAACACGATGATCGTGCCGGTGGGCGCCAAGGGTGGATTCGTGCCGCGCAGGCTGCCTGAAACCGGTGGCCGTGAAGCGTTCATTGAAGAAGGCACGGCGTGCTACAAGGTGTTCATCAACGCCCTGCTGGACATCACCGACAACCTGGACGGCGAGACCGTGGTGCCGCCGCGCGAGGTGGTCCGCCGGGACGGTGACGACCCCTACCTGGTGGTGGCGGCCGACAAGGGCACGGCGACCTTTTCGGATGTCGCCAACGGCATCGCGCAGTCGCGCGGCTTCTGGCTGGGTGACGCGTTCGCGTCCGGCGGTTCGGTGGGCTACGACCACAAGGGCATGGGCATCACGGCCAAGGGCGCCTGGGAGGGCGTGAAGCGCCATTTCCGGGAAATGGGCACCGACATCCAGGCCGAACCGTTCACCGTGGTCGGCATTGGCGACATGTCCGGTGATGTGTTCGGCAACGGCATGCTGCTGTCGAAACACATCCGCCTGCGCGCGGCGTTCAACCACCTGCATATCTTCATCGACCCGGAACCCGACGAGGCGGCCAGCTACAGGGAGCGCCGCCGCCTGTTCCGCCTGCCGCGTTCGAGCTGGACCGATTACGACGTCGACCTGATTTCCACCGGCGGCGGCGTGTTCTCGCGGCAGGAGAAAAGCGTGCCGATCAGCCGCGAAGTGCGCGACTGGCTGGGCATCGAGGACAAGGAGTTGCCCCCCGACGAGCTCATTTCGGCCTTGCTGAAAGCGCCTGTCGACCTGCTCTGGAACGGCGGCATCGGCACCTACGTGAAGTCGTCACGTGAGAGCAATGCCGACGTCGGCGACCTGGCCAACAACCCGTTGCGGGTCGATGGCAACGCGCTGCGCTGCCGCGTGGTGGGCGAGGGCGGTAACCTGGGCTTCACCCAGCTGGGCCGCATCGAGTACGCGCGCGCCGGCGGCCGTATCAATACCGATTTCATCGACAACTCGGCGGGCGTCGACTGCTCGGACCACGAGGTCAACATCAAGATCCTGTTGGAGCAGGCGCGCGAGGCCGGTGACCTGTCGCTGGAGGACCGCAACGCCCTGCTGGCGGCGATGACCGGTGAAGTGGAGGACCTGGTGCTGCGCAGCAACTACCTGCAGACCCAGGCGATTTCCATGATGGAACGGCTGTCCGCCGACCGCCTGGGCGCCAAGCAGCGGTTCATCTCGGTGCTGGAAGACCAGGGCCTGCTCGACCGTGACCTGGAATACCTGCCCGATGACGATGAGCTGACCGAGCGTCGCCAGCGCGGCGATGGCCTGCTGCGCCCGGAGCTGTCGGTGCTGCTGTCCTACGCCAAGATCCGGCTGTACCAGGAACTGCTGGACTCCGACGTGCCGGAAGACCCGTTCCTGTCCACGGAACTGCCGCGCTACTTCCCCGAGCCGTTGCGCGAGCGCTACGCCGACCTGATGCAGACGCATCGCCTGAAGCGCGAGATCGTCGCCACCCAGGTGACCAACAGCCTGGTCAACCGCATGGGCGTCTCCTTCGTGCTGCGAATGCGCGACGATACCGGCGCTTCGGCGCCCGAGGTGGCGCGCGCCTACACCGTGGCGAGGGAACTGCTGGACGCACGCGACTTCTGGCACCGGGTCGAGTCGGCCGATAACCGCGTCGCCGCGTCCGCCCAGCTGGATGCGCTGCTGGTGATGTGGCAACAGCTTCGCCAGGTCACCCGCTGGGTGGCCAATCGCAAGGGTGGCGCCGATGACGTGGAGGCCGTGATCGAGCGGCTGCAGCCGGGTTTCGAGACCATGCAAAAAGCGCTGCTGCGCGCCCTGCACGAGGACGAAAGGGCACGGTTGGAGGCCGACGAGTCCCGTTTTGTCGAGGCCGGCTTCGCCAAGCGGTTCAGTCGCCGTATCGCCGTGTTGCCGTTCCTGCCGCCCATCCTCGACGTGGTCGAGACCTCCGTGCGGCTGGGCGTGGACGTCAGCGTGGTGGCCGATGTCTACCGGGGGCTGGGCGACGACCTCTCACTGCGGTGGTTGCGCGCCCAGGTGGAGCGACTCGGTGTCGACAGCCAGTGGCAGGCGCAGGCCCGCGGAAACCTCCGCGACGAGTTGTTCGAGCATCACCGGGGGCTGGCCGAAATGGTCATTCGCGCCCACGGCAAGGAGGAACAACCGCTGGCTGCCTGGGCCGCCCGCTACGCGACGCCGGTGGGCCGGGTCGTGGACATGATGGCCGACATGCGTAAACTGCCAGCCATGGATTACGCCACTGTTTCCGTTGCCGTGCATTCTCTCGACCAGCTGATCGCCACGACGGCCGATTGATGGGGCGGCGCAAGGTTCACTTCGTCGCCAGTCCCGGGCGGCGCGACGACCCCGCGGTCGAGGCGCTGGTCGGGCGGTATGGCCAGACTGAACTGGCCGATGCCGATGTGATCGTCGCGCTGGGTGGTGACGGATTCATGCTGCATACCCTGCACCGCATGATCGAGGCCGACCTGCCGGTGTACGGCATGAAAACCGGCAACGTGGGCTTTTTGATGAACCGTTTCGAGGAAGATGGCCTGCGCGAGCGCCTGTGTGCCGCCGAGGAGGTGTCGCTGCACCCCCTGAAAATGCGCGCGGAGACCACGTCCGGTGAAATTCACGAGGCGCTGGCCATCAACGAGGTGTCGCTGCTGCGCCAGTCGAACCAGGCCGCGCATATCCGCGTGCTGGTCAATGGCGCGGTGAAGGTCGAATGCCTGGTCAGTGACGGCATCCTGCTTTCGACCACGGCCGGCAGCACCGCCTACAATTTTTCCGTCCGCGGCCCCATCCTGCCGCTGGGCACCGATGCGCTGGCGCTGACCCCGATCAGCCCGTTCCGCCCGCGGCGCTGGCGTGGCGCTGTCCTGCCGGCTTCCGCCCAGGTCAGCTTCGAAGTGCTCGACCCCGGCAAGCGGCCGGTCAGCGCCACCGCCGACGCCTTCGAGGTGCGCGATGTCGCACGCGTGGACATCCACGAGGAGCGCGGTGCGGTGCTGCGCCTGATGTTCGACCCGGACCACTCCCTCGAAGAGCGCATCCTCAACGAACAGTTCCTCTGACGCCCGGTTTCTCGCGATTTGAGAAGCGGGTACGTTAAGGTATTGGCATGAGTGACCCGAACGTCCAGGAGATTCGACCGCGCCCGCTGGTGGTGGCCATCTCTTCGCGCGCGCTGTTCGACCTGGAAGCCAGTCACGAGATCTTCGAGAGCGAAGGCCTGGCGGCCTACCAGCGTTACCAGCGTGAACGCGAAGACGTAATGCTTGAGCCCGGCGTGGCCTTTCCGCTGGTGCGCAAATTGCTGGCGCTGAATGACGACGGCGTCGACCACCCCGGTGTCGAGGTGATCCTGGCTTCGCGGAACAGCGCCGATACCGGCCTGCGGATTTTCAACACCATCGAACACCACGAACTGCACGTGGAGCGCGCGGTGTTCACCAATGGCGAGCCGCCGGACCGCTACATGAAAGCGCTGGGCGCGGACCTGTTCCTGTCCACCCACGCGGATGATGTCCGGCGGGTGCTGGCGGCCGGGTTCGCCGCGGCCATGGTGCTGCCGGGCGCGGCCACCGGTCGCAAGGACGGCCAGCTGAAGATCGCATTCGACGGCGACGCCGTGGTGTTCAGCGACGAGGCCGAGCGGATTTACCAGGCAGAGGGGCTGGCGGCGTTTTCCGAATCGGAACGGCGTGATGCCGGTAAACCCCTGGATGGCGGGCCCTTCAAGCGCATGCTGCAGGTGCTGCACGAGATCCAGTCGTCGTACCCGATCGAGAACAACCCCATTCGCACGGCGCTGGTCACCGCGCGCTCGGCGCCCGCGCACAAGCGCGTCATCCTCACCCTGCGCGAGTGGGGCATCCGCATTGACGAAGCGCTGTTTTTGGGCGGCAAGCCCAAGGGCCCGTTCCTGGCGGCGTTTGGCGCCGATATTTTCTTCGACGACCAGTTGACCCACATCGAGTCGGCCCGCCCGCACGTGGCGTCGGGCCATGTCCCGCACGGGGTGGTCAACGAGTGATCCGGGGCGGAATGCCGCCCCGGATCTTGTCGTGTTGCCTGCCGGGCGGTGTTACTCGGCCAGTGATGCGTTGCGAATGGCCTTGAACTCGTTGCCGACGTTCCATTCCGGCCACTGGTCGCTGTCGGCAACGTTCGCGCCGATGCGGAAGAACAGCTGCAGGTCTTCCACCGCCGAATCGATATTCCAGTCGTCGATGATCTCGTCGGCCACGCCGTGATAGCGCTCGGCGCGGTAGGTGGCCTTGTACTCGGCAATCGCCTCGTTACTGACCTCGCGACCGACGGTGCCGCCCTTGGCGTACAGGATCGGCACCCCTTTCTTGGCGAAGTTGAAGTGGTCTGAGCGGTAGTAGTAACCCGCTTCGGGGGTCGCCTCGGGCGTCAGGGTACGGCCAAAGTGCCGGGCCTCGGTGGCTAGCACGTCTTCCATTTCCGAGCCACCGAAACCGACGACCTCGATGTCATTGACCAGCCCGGCGAAGTTCAGCACGTCCATGTTGATGCCGGCGACGGTCTGGTTCATCGGCCACGCGGGCTTGGCCGCGTAGGCCTTGGAACCCAGCAGACCGGATTCCTCGGCGGTGACCGCCAGGAAGCCGACGGTGCGCTCCGGCGCCTGTGGCAGTGCCTTGAAGGCCTTCGCCACCTCGAGCAGCCCGGCGGTGCCGCTGGCGTTGTCCTCGGCACCGTTGTAGATGAAGTCACCCTCGGCGCCGTCTTCATGCGGCATGACGCCCAGGTGGTCCCAGTGGCCCATGTAGATAAACATTTCCTCGGGCCGCGCCGAGCCGGGGATGACCGCGCCGATGTTGTACGACTCGGCGTGCTCCAGGGTGTTGCGGATCGGCGCCGTGGCCGTCAGTGCCAATGGTTCCGGCGTGACCGAAGCTTCGGCCGCGGCCGCGGTCATGGCGGCCAGGTCCTTGCCGGCAGCGGCGAAGATCTCCTGCGCCACATCGTGGCGGAGCCAGCCTTCAAGGGCCAGGTTGCCGGCGTTGCCGTCGGCGCTGGCCAGGTGGAACTGCGGCCCGGTCCAACTGCCTTCAACCACGTTCCAGCCGTACGAGGCCGGCTCGGTCTGGTGCACGATCAGCGCGCCCGCGGCGCCCTGTCGCGCCGCCTCTTCGTACTTGTAGGTCCAGCGCCCGTAGTAGGTCATCTTGTTGCCGTTGAACAGGTCGGGGTCGCCGCTGGCGTAGCCGGGATCGTTGACCAGCACCACGACCGTCTTGCCGGCCACGTCCAGGCCCTCGTAGTCGTTCCAGTCGTACTCGGGGGCGACGATGCCATAGCCCGCCCAGACCAGTTCACTGGCCTCGATGCCGGTTTCCTCCTGCACGCGCGAAGTGCCGAATACGGCATCGGCGCCATAGGCGTATTCCACGGTGGTCCCGTCCGGGGCGGTAATCGTCAGCGCGGTGTTCGCGTCGGCCTCGATGGAGACCAGCGGTACCGGCTGGCGGTAGCTGTCGCCGAACATGGGTTCCAGGCCGAGTGCCTCGAACTCACGCTCAAGGTAGTCGAGCGTCAGGCGCTCGCCATCGGACATCGGCGCGCGACCGCCGAACTCGTCGGAGGCCAGTGTGCGGATGTGGGCCATCAGGCTGTCGCCGTCGATGGCCGCCTGGGCGGTGTCAATGGCAGTCGTCTCAACGCCGGCAGTTTCGTCCTGCGTGGTGGCCAGTTCAGCCGGTGCGGCCGCGGCGTCCTGCACGGATTCGTCGTTGCCGGTTTCCGGTGCCGGACGGTCGCAGGCGCCCAGCGCCAGGCTCGCGATGACCAGGTATAGAGGGGATCGGTTGATGTTCAAGTCGGTCTCCGTCGTGTGGGTTTCAGTCGTGTTGTCGGGGGAATTCTACAATTCGCGGCTCGTTTTCCAGAACCACGCCGAACGTTTCGGCCACGCTGTCGCGCACCCGCCAGGCCAGTTCGACCAGTTCGCGGCCGGACGCGGCACCGTGGTTGACCAGCACCAGCGCATGCTTTTCCGAGATGCCGGCGTCGCCGTCGCGGTGACCTTTCCAGCCGCAGTGCTCGATCATCCAGCCGGCGCTGAGCTTGGCCCGGCCATCACCCGCCGGGTAGACCGGCAGGCCGTCGAACCGGGTTCGCAGGTCGTCGGCCAGGCCGGCGTCCACCACCGGGTTACGGAAAAAACTGCCCGCATTGCCGATCGTGGCGGGGTCCGGCAGCTTGGCGCGCCGCACACGGATGACGGCGTCACTGACATCCCGCGCGGTCGGTTGGTCGACACTGGCATCGGCCAGCGCGGCCGCCAGGCCCGGGTAGTCGAGGCGCGGTGTCAATCGCCGTGACAGCCGCAGGCGGATGGCGGTGACCAGGTAGCGGTCGGGCTCGCCGGTCTTGAAGTGGCTGTCGCGATAGCCGAAGCGGCATTCGTCGGCGGTGAAGCGGCGGAACTGACGGTCGCGCCAGTCCCAGGCGTCCAGGTCGACAAGGTGATCGGCCAGTTCGACTCCGTAAGCGCCGATGTTCTGCATGGGCGCGGCGCCGGCCAGGCCCGGGATCAGCGACAGGTTTTCCAGGCCGCACAGCCCCTGGTCCAGGCTCCAGCGAACCAGCCCGTGCCAGGGCTCGCCGCCGGCGGCCTCGATCAACGCATGATCTCCGTCGCCTTCAACCACGCGTCGGCCCCGTAAGCGGTTCAGCAGCACCGTGCCGGGCACGTCATCGGCGATGAGCACGTTGCTGCCCTCGCCGAGCACCAGGTCCGTGCGCGGATCGAACGCGGTATCCGCGAGTTGTTCCGGCTGCACCAGTTCGATCATTCCGGCGGCACGGGCATCGACACCCAGCGTGTTCAGCGCTTTCAGTGAGCGCGCGCCATCGATACCGGTTGCGCTCATGCGCCGGCTGTTTTCCCGGCGACAGCGCGGGCCGCATCGGCGATCAATGCGGGCCCCTGGTGGACGAACCCGGTGTAGACCTGAACGAGATCGGCGCCGGCATCAACCTTGCGGGCGGCATCCGCGCCGCTGGCAACCCCGCCGACGCCGATCAGGGCGATGTCGTCCGGCAGGACTGCGCGCAGCGAGGCGAGGACTTTTGTTGATGCCTCGAGAAGGGGCCGACCCGACAGCCCGCCCGTCTCTTCCGCGTTGGGCAGTCCCTGCACACCGTCGCGGCTGATGGTGGTATTGGTCGCGATCACCGCGTCCATCCGGTGTCGCGAAACCGCCGCCGCGATTGCCGTGATGGCTTCACTGTCCAGGTCAGGCGCCACCTTCACGGCGATGGGCACCCGCCGGCCGACGTCATCGGCCAGGTCCCGTCTGCGATTCGACAGTGCCCGCAGCAGGCGATTCAGCGCTTCCTCGCCCTGCAGGTCTCGCAGCCCCCGCGTGTTCGGCGAGGAAATGTTCACGGTGATGTAGTCGGCGTGTGCATACACCTTCTCGAAACACGCCAGGTAGTCATCCACCGCCTTTTCGTTCGGGGTATCGAAGTTCTTGCCGATATTGATGCCCAGGATGCCGTCATAAGTGCGCCGGCTCACCTGCGAAACGAGGTGGTCGACGCCCTTGTTGTTGAACCCCAGGCGATTGATGATGGCCCCGGCGGACTCGACGCGGAAAATCCGCGGTTTCGGGTTGCCCGGTTGCGGGCGCGGCGTGACGGTGCCGACCTCGATAAATCCGAAACCCAGGTCACCCAGCGCATCGATATAGTCACCGTTCTTGTCCAGCCCGGCCGCCAGGCCCACCGCGTTCGGGAATTCCAGCCCCATCACGGTCACCGGCGCCTTGACGCGTGGGTAAAGACGTCGCCCCACACCCAGCGCGTGCCCGCGCGCGAGCCCTTCCAGCGCTAATTCATGCGCCTTCTCAGCCGGAAGCTGGAACAAAGCCTTACGCACCAACCCAAACACAACACCTCCTGAAAGCTTTCCGCGTAACGTATTACCCGTCACCCGTCACCCGTCACCCGTCACCCGTCACCCGTCACCCGTCCCCATCAAAGGTCGAACTTGATCCCCTGCGCCAGCGGCAGCTCAGAACCCCAGTTGATGGTGTTCGTCTGCCGGCGCATGTAGGCCTTCCAGGCATCGGAGCCGGATTCGCGACCACCGCCGGTCTCTTTCTCACCACCGAAAGCACCGCCGATCTCGGCGCCCGAGGTGCCGATGTTGACGTTGGCGATGCCGCAGTCAGAACCCGTGGCCGCCAGGAAACGCTCCGCATTGCGGATGTCATTGGTGAAGATCGCCGACGACAGGCCCTGCTTGACGTTGTTCTGCATGGCGATGGCGTCGTCCAGGTCACTGAACGGGATCACGTAAAGGATCGGTGCGAAAGTCTCGTCCTGGACGATGTCCCAGTCGTTTTCGGCCACGATCAGCGCCGGCTCGACAAAGAAGCCCGGGCCGTCGATGGCGTTGCCACCAAACAGGACTTCGCCACCGGCCTCGACGGCGGCGGCCACGGCGGCCTCGTAACGGGCGACGCTGGCGGCGTCGGTCAGCGGGCCCATCAGCGTGGAAGCATCCAGCGGGTCGCCGATGCGGACCTGGCCGTAGGCGTCGGCCAGCACGCCTTTCACTTCGTCAAAAATGGAGTCGTGCACGAACAGGCGGCGCGTGGTGGTGCAACGCTGGCCCGCGGTGCCGACGGCGCCGAAGACGATGCCGGGGATGGCCATCTTCAGGTCGGCGGAAGCGTCCAGGATCAGGGCATTGTTGCCGCCCAGCTCCAGCAGGCTCTTGCCCATGCGCGCGGCGACCCGCTCGCCCACCTGGCGGCCCACCGCGGTGGAGCCGGTGAACGACATCAGGTCGACGCGGCGGTCATCGACGAAACGCTCGGCCAGCGTGTTGCCGTCTTCGATGAAGCTCAGGAAGATCGGCGGGAAGCCGCCATCCTCGAGTGCCTTGTTGCAGATGTTCTGCACCGCCACGCAGCACAGCGCGCCCTTCGGCGACGGCTTCCAGACCGTGACGTTGCCGCAGATGGCGGCGAGGAACGAGTTCCAGGCCCACACCGCCACCGGGAAGTTGAAGGCAGAGATCACGCCGACCACGCCCAGCGGGTGCCATTGCTCGTACATGCGGTGCAGCGGGCGCTCGGAATGCATGGTGTAGCCGTAGAGCATGCGTGACTGGCCGACCGCGAAGTCGCCGATGTCGATCATCTCCTGCACTTCGCCGTCGCCTTCCGGCTTGATCTTGCCCATTTCCAGGCTGACCAGGCTGCCCAGGGCATCCTTGTGCTGGCGCAGGGCCTCGGTACACAGGCGGACGGCCTCGCCGCGCTGGGGTGCCGGCACCTTTCGCCACTCGGCGGCCACTTCGACGGCCTTCGCCATGACTTTTTCGTAGTCGGCTTCGGAGGCCGACCAGACGCGTGCGATGACCTCGCCGGTGGACGGGTTAATGCTTTCAACCTGGCCGGCGTCGGTGGTGGAAGAAAACTCGGTGTTGCCGAAACAGGCGCCCGGGTTGTCGTCTTTGATGCCCAGAGAGCGGAGAAAATCCATGCTGAACTCCCAACGTGTTCATTGATTCAGGTAAGCCGCGCATTATCGCACCCGGGGGAGTCGGGCGTACAGGCACGGCGGCATTCGAAATAGGGCAATGCCGTGGAACTTGGCTCCGGGTTAAGGGTCAGAGCACGCAGCGATTCCTGCGACGTCAGTGAAAACGAAGCCAGAATAGAGAGGGAGCGCAGCATGATATCCTCGCAAACATTACGGATGGTCCCCCCGGCGCCCGCAGGTGCCGGGAAAGTGGAGCGTTCCGGGGGAGTGCAAATGAGCGATAAGGCGCGTGCCGGCGAGAGCGGGCGCGATCAGGACGACGGTCAGCGCCTGGGTGAGGCCCAGGTCGACCAGATGCTGGTGGAACGGGTCCAGAAGGGCGACAAGACCGCCTTCGACCTGTTGATCCGCAAATACCAGCACCGCATCGTCAGCCTGGTGTCACGTTATGTCCCGGATGGCGCGGAAGCGCAGGACGTGGCCCAGGAGGCGTTCATCAAGGCCTATCGCGCGATCGGGAAGTTTCGCGGTGACAGCGCGTTTTACACCTGGCTGTACCGCATCGCCATCAACACGGCCAAGAACTGGCTGGTGGCGCGTAACCGCCGGCCGCCGGCCAGTGACATCGACGCTAACGATGCCGAGCAATATGACATGGACAGCCGGTTGAAAGACCGGGGGACGCCGGAGAACGAGTTGATGCGCGAAGAAGTGGAGCGCACCGTCTACGACGCCATCGCCGAGCTGCCCGAAGACCTGCGCACCGCGATCATGCTGCGCGAGATCGAGGGCATGAGCTACGAAGAAATCGCGACGACGATGGAATGTCCCATCGGGACGGTGCGTTCGCGGATTTTTCGGGCCCGTGAAGCGATTGACGAGAAACTTAAACCCCTGGTTCACGGTCAATAGCACCGGGGACATTCAATACATGACCACCCACGAGGCACGGGTAAGGCACACATGAACAAGGAAACACTTGAACACCTCTCCAGCCTGATGGACGGTGAAATGTCGCAGGATACCGCGATGTTCGTCGCCCGCAGGATGGGTTCGGACCCGCAACTGGGCCTGGCCTGGGAACGGTATCACCTGATCCGGGACTGCATGCGAAAGCCCGGCGACGAGCTGGCGCTATGCCGCCTGACCATCGACCTGGACCGGCTTGACGACGAAGCCGGCGAGGCTGACATGGTCGCCGGTGCTGCGACGCGTGGCCGCGCGGCCTGGCTGAAGCCGGTGTCCGGTTTCGCCATCGCCGCCTCGGTGGCCGTTGTCGCCGTACTGCTGACGCTGGACGGCGTCACCCCGGGGCCTGTCACCGAAGGTGAGCCTGCACGTCCGTTTGCCAGCCCAAACCCGATCAATGCGGTGCCGGCGACCCAGCCGGCCTCGTTTAGTGGCCAGGCCGAGGCACGTCAGCGCCTGAACGGCTACCTGCTGCGGCATAACCGCGCCGCGGGCGCCGTGGGCCGGCAGGGTTTCGTTTCATACGTCCCGATCGTCACATCCCCGTCCCTGCAGCAGGCCGGGGACGCTGAAGCGCTGGTTGCAGAAGGTGATGAGAACACCGCCGAAACGGTGGCGGAATCGCCGCAAACGCCCCGGAATTGAATGCCGTGAACCTGACTGGTCGTCCCCTGGCGTTGCTGGCGGCGTTGTTGCTGGCGTCACCCGCGGTTGCCAGCCCGCCTGACGCGGGCAACCAGTACGAGCAGGCGCGCGCCTGGATTGAGCGCATGGCCGCGGCCATGCGGGATATGAGTTACCAGGGCACGTTCGTTTATGTACGCGGCGATGAAATTGAAACCATGCGCATCACGCATGTGAATGATTCAGGCGTGATTCGCGAGCGGCTGTATGCTGTTTCCGGCCCGCCCCGCGAAGTGATCCGGGATTCATCGGGTGTTCGCTGCTCGATCGGGGGGGAAGATGCAGGTATCAAGAGTGCCATGGCCGCCGGGTCCATGTTTCCGGAGTTCGCCGTGGAGGCATTTTCCGGGGCGCGTACGCTTTACCGCTTTGAAATGGGCAAGCACGGTCGCGTAGCGGGACGGCCAGGGCAGCAGGTCAGGATCGTGCCCCGGGATGACTTCCGTTACGGTTACGACCTCTGGATGGAGAAAGAAACCGGCCTGCTGTTGCGATGGGTGCTCTTTGACGAAGACCAGAAAATGCTCGCCAAGCTGGTATTCACCGAGCTCACCACTGGCGACCAGGTGGATCGCACCGAGCTGGAAACGGATGCGGAAAGCAGTGAGTTCATCAACCTCGGCCAGGCGGTCGATGCCGCTGCAAGCGTGTCGAGGCCGCTGGTTGATCCCAGGCCCAATGGCCTGCCCCCGGGTTTCCGGCTGGCGGGGCACACCCTGGAGTCTGGAGAATCCGGGGAGCTTGAGCACTGGCTCTACAGCGACGGTCTCGCAACCGTCTCGGTCTATGTCGAGACCTGGGCCGCGGGGCGTGAAGCGGTTGAAGGCACCAGCCGGATGGGCACCACCAATGCCTGGGCCAAGCGGGCCGGGTCAAGGATGGTGACCGCGATAGGCGAAGTGCCGCCCGTGACCGTCAAGCGCGTGGGGACCGCATTTGTAAACCTGCCGGGCGCGCCGTGATCGAGCAACAGGGGCGCGTTGTCAGCACCCGTGGAGGCAGGGCGGTCGTTCGCCTCGGTGGGCAATCCGGGTGTCCCGCCTGTGACGCCGGCAAGGGCTGTGGTGCTGGTGTTTTCGGTCGACTACTCAAGCGCGACCCGGTCGAACTCGAAATCGCGAACCCGGGCGGCGTTCGCCCGGGTGACGCCGTGTCCCTGGGGATTCCCGAGAACCGGTTCCTTTTTGTGACCACCTGGTTGTTCACGCTGCCGTTACTGGCCGGGCTGGCCGGCGCACTGGGCGTTTCCGCGTGGCTGCCAGATACGTTGTCAACGGGTTGGCGCGACGGCCTGACCGCCCTGGGCGCCGTGCTCGCCGCCGCGTTGGCATGGCGGATTGCCCATTCAAGGTTGCCCCGACAGGTGGCGTCCCTGGGCATTGAAATGAAGACTTCGACCCCTGCAATGCTTGATTGCAGGCCAGTCGACCACCATTGAGAAAGCAATACCATTTATCCATCACGAAGAGGTCAAACGTGAACGTGGACAAATTGATTTCCAAGCTGCTGGTCCTGGGTTTCGCCCTTGCGATTGGAAGCGTTGTTGAGGCCCGTGTTACCGGGTTGCCGGACTTTACTGAACTTGTGGAAGAAGTCGGCCCCGCGGTGGTCAACATCCGGGTGACGCAGTTCGGCGACCAGGCCGAAAACCAGTTACGCCAGCAGAACCAAAACCCTGAAACACCCGATCAGCAGCCTTTCGGCGACCAGGATGTGCCGGAATTTTTCCGCCGCTTCTTCGGCCAGCCTGATGGCCGCGGGTTTCCACAGCCAGACCGTTCCGGTGCCGGCTCCGGCTTCATCATTGACCCGGACGGGATCATCGTCACGAATCATCACGTGGTGGACGGTGCCGACGAGATCATCGTGCGCCTGCCGGACCGGCGCGAATTCGAAGCCGAGCTGATCGGTTCGGATGACGAGAGTGATATCGCGGTGCTGCAAATCGATGCCGAAGACCTGCCGTCGTTGCGCTGGGGTGACTCCGGCGCGCTGCGACAGGGTGAATGGGTCATTGCCATCGGCTCGCCGTTCAATTTCGACCAGAGCGTCACGGCTGGCATTGTCAGCGCAAAAGGACGTAGCAACGCGGCTCAGTCCTATGTGCCGTTCATCCAGACGGACGTGGCCATCAACCGGGGCAACTCGGGTGGGCCGCTGCTGAACATGGACGGCGAAGTGGTCGGTGTGAACTCCTGGATTCTCAGCGCCAGTGGCGGCTATATCGGCCTGTCGTTCTCGATCCCGGCCGAAGTGGCGGTCAGCACTGTTTCGCAATTACGCGAAAAGGGCGTTGTTGAGCGCGGGCTGCTCGGTGTCGAAGTCGGCCCGGTGACCCGTGAAATGGCCGAGGCGCTGCAGCTGGATCGCCCAGTGGGCGCACTGGTCAACAACGTCAGCGAAGACAGTGCGGCCGAACAGGCCGGAATCGAACCCGGTGACGTGATCCTGGCGTTCGACGGCCAGCGGCTGGAAACCTGGAACGACCTGCCGCCGCTGGTGGGTGCGAACCCGCCCGGCACCGAGGCCACCGTGCTGGTCAGCCGTAATGGACGTGAACGTGAATTCGAGGTGGTGCTGCAGGCACTGGAAGACCGCGAAGCGACGCTGCTGAGCGACGCAGAGGAAGAGCCGACCCGCAGCAACATGCTGGGCCTGGCGGTTGAAAACCTGGGTGAGGATCGCCGCCGTCGCGCGGAAGCGCCCGAGGGTGGCGTCCTGGTGACCGAGGTGGAGAGTGCGGCCGCCTGGCGCGAAGGTGTCCGCCCGGGCGACCTGATCCTGATGATCAACAATCAACCGGTTGACGGCGTCAGCGGGTTCGAGGACATCGTCGCGGACTTGCCGGGGGGCAGGGCAGTGGCGCTGCGCATCTGGCGCAACGGTGCGACGACGTTTGTCGCCTATACCCCGGACAGCAACGACGAGGATTGATGCGTCATCGGTTATAATCGTCGGATCGACAGCAAGGCCACCCGCCCCGCCTGGCGGGTGGCCTTTTTGTAACCGCGCCAGTCGGCGCCCCGATCACCAAAACGACCCCAAAAAGCGTCGGCAGACCCGCCCCCATGGACCAGAAATACATCCGCAACTTTTCCATCATCGCGCACGTGGATCACGGCAAATCCACGCTGGCCGACCGTTTCATCCAGATCTGCGGCGGCCTGACCGAGCGTGAGATGCTGGAGCAGGTGCTCGACTCGATGGATATCGAGCGAGAACGGGGTATTACCATCAAGGCGCAAAGTGTCACGCTGGACTACCAGGCCGCCGACGGCCAGACCTACCAGCTGAATTTCATCGATACCCCGGGGCACGTGGATTTTTCCTACGAGGTGTCGCGATCGCTGGCCGCCTGCGAAGGCGCATTGCTGGTGGTGGACGCGGCCCAGGGCGTTGAGGCGCAGAGTGTCGCCAATTGCTATACGGCTGTCGAGCTGGGCCTTGAAGTGATCCCGGTGCTGAACAAGATCGACCTGCCGTCTGCCGAGCCGGACCGGGTCAAGACCGAGATTGAGGACATCATCGGCATCGAGGCGCAGAATGCGTTGGCCGTCAGCGCCAAGACCGGTAACGGCGTGCAGGACGTGCTCGAAGAACTGGTCACGAAAGTTCCACCGCCGGCAGGCGACCGTGAGGCGCCGCTGAAGGCCCTGATCATCGACTCCTGGTTCGACAACTACCTGGGCATCATTTCGCTGGTGCGCGTCATGCAGGGCCGGGTGTCGAAGCGCGACAAGATCCGCCTGATGTCGCTGGGCGACCAGCACCAGGTGGAGCAGGTGGGCGTATTCACCCCCAAGCGCAAGCCACGCGATACGCTGGAAGCCGGCGAAGTGGGTTTCCTGGTGGCCGGCATCAAGGATGTCCACGGCGCGCCCGTCGGCGACACCATTACCCATGCCGGCAAGCCGGCCGATGCACCGCTGCCCGGTTTCCGGACCATGCAGCCGCGAGTCTTTGCCGGCCTGTTTCCCACCGACGCCGATGATTTCGCCGACCTGCGCGAGGCGCTGGAAAAGCTGCAGCTCAACGATGCGGCCCTGCAGTTCGAGCCGGAAACCTCCGAGGCGCTGGGTTTTGGCTTCCGTTGCGGATTCCTGGGCCTGCTGCACATGGACATCGTCCAGGAACGGCTGGAGCGCGAATACGGCGTTGAGCTGATCACCACCGCGCCAACCG
The DNA here is from genome assembly GCA_913055655.1 of uncultured Oceanospirillales bacterium. Classification (GTDB taxonomy): domain Bacteria; phylum Pseudomonadota; class Gammaproteobacteria; order Xanthomonadales; family SZUA-36; genus Marinihelvus. Next base: position 427,957 of record CAJXKA010000001.1, read on the forward strand.
TCATTTATGAAATCGAACTGACCGACGGCGAGGTCATCAGCCTGGAAAACCCGGCCAGCCTGCCGCCGCAGAACAAGATCGCCGAGATTCGCGAGCCGATCATCGAGGCGAATATCCTGGTGCCGCAGGATTACGTCGGCGCGGTCATTGGCCTGTGCGAGGAAAAGCGAGGCCAGCAGAAGGGCATGCAATACCTGGGTGGGCAGGTGAATATCCAGTATGAACTGCCCATGTCAGAGGTCGTGCTCGACTTCTTTGACCGCCTGAAATCGGTCAGCCGCGGCTATGCGTCCTTCGATTACCAGTTCAAGCGTTTCGAGGCCGGCCCGTTTGTACGCGTCGATATCCTCATCAACCAGGAAAAGGTCGACGCCCTGAGCCTGATCCTGCACCGTGACCAGGCCCAGCGCCGCGGTCGCGAACTGGCGGAGCGGATGAAGGAACTGATCCCGCGACAGATGTTCGATATTGCCATCCAGGCCGCGCTGGGCTCGCAGGTCATCGCCCGGGCCACGGTCAAGGCACTGCGCAAGAACGTCACGGCGAAGTGTTACGGCGGCGACGTCACGCGCAAGCGCAAGCTGCTGGAGAAGCAGAAGGCCGGCAAGAAGCGCATGAAGCAGGTTGGCCGTGTCGAGATTCCGCAGGAAGCCTTCCTGGCGGTGCTCCAGCAGGACAAGAACTGAGGACTTAGAACAATGAACCTGGATTTCGCCCTTGTACTCGTGGTGCTGACATTGCTGACCGGCCTGATCTGGGCGGCCGACAGCCTGCTGTTCAAGCAGAAACGACTGGATCGCGCCGCTCGCGCGGGCAAGCCGGATGCCAATGAGCCGGTGGCCGTGGAGTACTCGCGGTCGCTGTTCCCGATCCTGTTCGCCGTGCTGCTGTTCCGCTCGTTCCTGTTCGAACCCTTCAAAATCCCTTCCGGTTCGATGATCCCAACCCTGTTGATCGGCGATTTCATTGTCGTCAACAAGTTTGCCTACGGCCTGCGGCTGCCGGTGCTGAACAGGAAAGTCGTGCCGATCGGCGAGCCGGAGCGGGGCGACGTGGTCGTGTTCCGTTATCCCGTGGACCCCAGCGTCAACTTCATCAAGCGCGTCATCGGCTTGCCGGGCGACACCGTGGCCTATAGGGACAAGCGCCTGTTCATCAACGGCGAGGCAGTGGGTGAGCAGGGCGGGGCGCCATACGCCAGCAGCGAGGTGAAATGCTCCACGCCGCGTCCCGACGCCATGCGCTACCGCGAGGACCTGGGCGGCGCGCGGCATGACATTCTTATCCATAATGCGATGCGCGGCAAAAATGACCAGTGGGAGGTGCCGGAAGGTCACTACTTCATGATGGGCGACAACCGTGACCGCAGCAATGACAGCCGTGAGTGGGGCTTCGTGCCCGAGGAGAACCTGGTGGGGCGGGCCGTTGGCATCTGGTTGAACTTTGATTTCGAGAAAGGCTGCGCCGACTGGGGCCGCGTCGGCGAGGGAATCGACTGACGCCGCGGGGTGTGCAATCCACCAGCAGGCGGGATAACATAGACTTATACAAGAACTTTGAGGAAGGGGATCATGAGGGTGCACAAACAGGGTGGAATGAGCCTGATCGGTTTTCTGATCGTGCTGTCGATGGTGGTGTTCTTCGTCTATCTCGGCATGCGGATCACGCCGATCTACCTGGAGTATTACTCGGTGGTCAGCGCCATGGACGGTCTGTCCAAGGAGCGCGGCAGCGCCAATTACACCCCCTTCGAAATCAAGGATAAGTTCCTGAATCGCCTCTGGGTGAGCTATTCCAACGACAATGTCAAGGCGGACAACATCAAGATCGTCCGCAACAACGGTGTCTGGATTCGTGTGCAGTACGAGGTGCGCAAGCCGGTCATCGGCAACCTGGACGTCATCGCGGCCTTCGACCGGTCTTCACAGCTTTCCAACTGACGGTCGGCCCACCGGGCCGCCCGGAACACCGAGCCATGCCCGACATGCCTGATGAAATACCCGGCATTCCCTACCGTTTCCAGCGGCCGGAATGGCTGGCCGAAGCATTGACCCATCGGAGCGCCGGGCGACTCAATTACGAGCGCCTGGAGTTCCTCGGCGATTCCGCGCTCAGCCTCGTGGTGTCGCGCCGCCTGTTTGATGTCCGCCCGGAAGACGATGAAGGCTCCCTGAGCCGGTTGCGCTCTCGCGTTGTGCGCCGGGAAACGCTGGCGCGTGTGGCGCGCGAGATCGGCCTGGGCCAGCACATCCGCCTGGGGCGCGACCAGTTACAGACCGGTGGTCACCGGCGCTCATCGATCCTGGCTGATGTTCTCGAAGCGGTGATCGGGGCGGTGTACATGGATGGTGGCTTCGAAGCCTGTGAGTCGGTGCTGCTCGCCGTGTTCGACCCGGTGATCCAGGGCCTGCCCGACGGCGAATCACTGAAAGACCCGAAAACCCGCCTGCAGGAGTGGCTGCAGGCCAGGGGTCGACCCTTGCCCGAGTATGAACTGGTGCGCGAAGAAGGCGCTGATCACGCAAAACATTTCCACGTGCGCTGCCGGCTGACGGATATGGACATCAGCGCCGAGGCCGACGGCAGCAGCCGGCGCGCGGCCGAGCAGGCAGCGGCAAAAAGCGTCCTCGAACTTTGTGAAGGCCGTTCAACATGAACACCATTGACCTTGAATCCATCCTGGGCGGCGACGACAACGGCGATTACCGGTTCGGTTACGTCGCGCTGATCGGTCGCCCGAATGTCGGCAAGTCGACGCTGCTGAACCAGTTGCTGGGCCAGAAGGTCAGCATTGTCACGCACAAGCCGCAGACTACCCGACAGCGCGTGGCCGGCATCAAGACCACGGACGAAGGGCAGGTGGTCTACCTGGACACACCCGGGATACACAAGTCCACCGGCCGTGCCCTGAACAAGTACATGAACCGGGTGGCATTGGCCACGTTCCGGGATGTCGAGGCCGTGCTGTTCCTGGTGGAAGCGGGGCGCTGGAACCGACAGGATCGCAAAATTGCCGAATTGCTGTCGGCCCTGGAAGTGCCGGTGTTCCTCGTGATCAATAAAGTCGACATGATCGAGCACAAGCAGGAACTGCTCACCTTCGTGACCGAGGTGAGCAGCGAGGGCGAGTGGGACCAGGTGTTCATGATTTCCGCGCTCAAGGGTGACGGGGTTGCGGATATCGAGGCAAAGCTGATGGACGTGCTGCCCTTCTCGCGGCCATTCTACGACGGGGACCAGATCACCGACCGCAGTGAACGTTTCCTGGCCGCTGAACTGCTTCGCGAGGCACTGACATTACGTCTGCACCAGGAGTTGCCCTACGCCCTCACCGTGGAAATTGAGCAGTTCAAACGCGAAGGCGGGATGGTCCGTATCGGCGCCGTGATCTGGGTCGAGCGTGACAGCCAGAAGCAGATCGTCATCGGCAAGGGCGGCCAGGTGCTCAAACAGGTCGGCAAGCAGGCCCGCGAGGCGATGGAAGCGCTGTTTGAGCAAAAGGTCTTCCTGCAGACCTTCGTCAAAGTTTCGAAGGACTGGTCACGCAGCGAGCGCGCCATGGAGCGCATGGGCTTCGACGAATAGCGCTGCCGGCTTTACCGGGCTCAGGCGGCGGCCTTCCAGCCCAGCGATTCCGCCATTTCGGCCGCTTTTGCCGGCACATCGCCCTGCACGAACTCGCGATGCAGGATCTGCACACCCAGTGCGTGGTTGATCACCGCGTCCAGTTGCACCTTGCGTGCCCGCGAGGTTTCCGTCGCCGAGGCTTCATCCAGCATTTTATCTACGGCCGTCGCGTCCAGGATGCCGGCACGCTCAATGGCCTCGTGCGACAGGTGTTCGCGCGCCAGGGTCATCATCGAGTTCCACTTGCCGGGGTCGGTGTGCGCCGGCGGCGCCATGAAGGCGAACTTTTCACGCTCGTAAAGCACCTTCGGCAGCAGGCCCTTCATCGCTTCGCGCAACACGTGTTTTTCCCGACGTTCGCGGATGCGGTGCAGGGGCGGGATGTTGACGGCGGTCTCGGCCAGGTGATGGTCGAGGAAGGCCGGGCGCGCTTCCATGGAATTGGCCATGTCGACGCGGTCGCCGCCCCAGGTCAGGATCTGACCCTCCAGCATGGTCTTGGCCCAGACGTACTGGGCGCGGTCCAGCGGGTGCCGGTCTTCCACCATCGAGGCGTCCAGCGCCTCGGCGATGGCGGTGCCGGGGTGATAGCCCGACAGGCGCTCGCGAAGCTCCGGCAGCATCAGGCCGCGCGCCGTTGGCGTGCAGGCCAGCCAGGGTTGCAGGCAGCTGGGCGTGAAGCCGATGGCGGCGGTCAGCGCCGGGTCGTCGACCTCGTCTTCGGACAGCATGGCGCCCTTGAACAGCGCGTTGCTCTCGCCCAGCATCGACTCCCATTCGCGCCGCTCATCCGGCGGCAGGTCGGGCAGGCCGTGCAGGAACAGGTCACGGCGGAAAGACGGGTAGCCGGCGAACAGCTCATCGGAGCCCTCGCCGGTCAGCACCACCTTGTAGCCGATCTCACGCACCCGCTGGCTCATCAGCAGCTTGGCCACGCCCAGCGTGTTGTAGATCGTGCGTTCGGTGTGCCACAGGGTGCGCTCGAAATGACCGTAGAGGTCATCCGCGTGCAGCATCAGGACTTCCTGGTCGGCGTTGGTGGCTTCCGCCATCTGCCGTGCGATCGGCGTTTCATCATAGGCCGTGTCGTCAAAGCCGATGGTAAAGGCCTTGACCGGGTCCTGGCGGGCGGCGGCCGAGAGCCCGAGGATGGCGCAACTGTCGATACCGCCGGACAGGTAGCAACCCACCGGCACATCAGCCTCCAGGCGCAGGTTGACGGCTTCGACCAGGCCGGCGCGCACGGCCTCGACACTTTCGGCCTCGTCACGGTCGTTCTGGTGGTCGGCGGCGTTCGGGAAATCGAGATCCCAGTAACGGTGTTCCTGGACATCGAAGCCACGGTCGCGGCGGCGGATTTTCAGGAAATGCCCGGGCTTGACCTGGTGCACGCCCTCAAATGCCGTGCTGCCGGGCACCATGACCTGGATCAGCTGGTGCAACAGGCCTTCCTCGCTGAAGCGGCGATTCACTTCCGGGTCGGCGAACAGCACTTTCAATTCCGAACCAAAGACAATCGACTCGCCGGTATCGGTCCAGTAGAGCGGCTTGATGCCAAAGCGGTCGCGCACCAGGTACAGCGCGTCTTCCTCGTCGTCGTACATGGCGAACGCAAATTCGCCACGCAGCTCTTTCAAAGTACGCTCCAGCCCAAAGCGCGGGAACAGGTGCAGCACCAGTTCGGAGTCGCTCTTGGTGTGGAAACGGGCGCCGCGGCTGGTCAGGTCGGCGCGCAGGCGCTTGAAGTCGTAGAACTCGCCGTTGTGGGCCAGCAGGCGCTTACGGTCTTCGGACACGAACGGCTGGCAGGCCCGCTCCTCGTCCAGGTCGATAATGCTCAGGCGGGCATGGGAAAAACCCACGCCGCGGTCTTCCAGCACCTGGACGCCGAAATTGTCCGGGCCACGGTGATACTGGATCGCCGCCATGTTGGCGAGCACCTGGGGGTCGACCGGGCGCTGCCGGTCACGTTGGTAAATGCCTGCGATTCCGCACATAGATTCAGATTTTCCTTAAACGACGTCCATGACCCGCTCGGTACGGCGCGTCATGCAGGTGAGGAGGGCCTTGCGCACAAACACGGCGCCGCGCGCCTGCGCGAAGTACCAGTTGTGCGGTGTGGCGTCGAGCGACACGTCCAGTTCCGGCCCGCGGGCCAGTGGGTGCAGGATGATCGCATCCTCTTTCAGCGGCGACTTGTCGTTGAGCCGGAACGCGTTACCCATGACCTCTCGCGCGTTCTTCACCCAGGCAATGGCGTTGATATAGACGACATCCAGTTCCGGCAGCTCACCGTCCAGGTCATTGGTCAGCCGGACATTCAGGCCGTCTTCTTCCAGCGCCTCCAGCTGGCCATCGGCGAAGGCGGTGTCGGCCGGCCGGTCGGAAATGACCACCACTTCCTTGATGACGTCGGAAAATCGCGACAGCAGCGTCAGCAGGCTGCGCACGGTGCGCATCCGCTTGGGCACGCCGACCACGCCGATGCGGATCGGTTCCGGGTCTTCCTTCAGCAGTTCGGGCCGCCACTTCAGCATCGTGTAGACGTCGGCCAGTGCCTGGGTGGGATGTTCCATGATGCCGTTGCCGGCGTTGATGATGGGAATCCGCAGGTGGCGCGCCATCTCGAATACGGCGTCCGGGTCCGAGTCGCGCAGCACCACGCAATCCCCATAGTTGTTGAACATCTCGGCGACGTCCGCGTAGGACTCGCCCTTGGCGATGCCGGTGCTGGAGCGGTCGGCGATGGACATGATGTCACCGCCCAGCCGGTGCCAGGCGCTTTCGAACGACAGCCGCGTTCGTGTCGAAGGCTCGTAGAATGCGCTGATCAGCAATTTGCCGGCCAGCGGCGAATTGAAGCGCTCCGGGTTGCACTCGTACTTGGCCGCCAGCCGGAACAGCTGCAGCATCAGCGCCCGGTCGAACTGGCCCGACTCGATGACGTGCCGGTTGGCCAGGGTCCGCAACTGCTCGTGATCCTCGATGATCGTGCGCAGCAGTTCCTTTGGCTGCGCGTCACCGTAGACGTCGGGCAGGTCCGGTTCGAATGTCACCGAGTCTTCGGTGGCCGAATTTACCATGATGATTTCTTCCTCAGGTCGTTGACCAGGAGTGCGATCAGGATGAAGGGTGAGATCGCCACCACCGCGAGGGCAGCGACGACCAGTGTTGTCAGTCCGGCAGCCGAGAGGGTCATGGTCCGGTCGCCCTCGTCGCCGCCAGTTCACTGAACATGAAACGCTTGCGGCTGAGCTGGAACGTGACCGTGGTCACCACCAGCGATACCGCGGCGGACACCAGTGCCGCCACGTAAAAGCCAATGACATTGTAGGCGACCAGGCCGCAGACGGTGCCGAGAATCATGGCGGATGCCGCCCCGGCGCCGCTGCCACGGCCCCAGCGCAGGCCGAAGACAATGGGCCAGATGGTGCTGGCGACGAACGCGCCGGTCAGGTGCAGCAACGCGGCGAGCGTGCCCAGGCGGGGCATCGCCAGGGCCCAGGCCAGCGCCCCCAGCGCGATGATGATCCAGGCCGCCGCGCGGCGCAGTTCCGCCTCGCCGGCATCGGGGCGCAGGTGCCCCCGGTAGATGTCGTTCAGCAGCAGGTCTGACGTGGCCGCCAGCAGGGAGTCGAGACTGGATGCCAGTGCCGCGAACACGACGATGAACACCAGGATCGCGCCGGCTTCGCCCATCAGGTGGCCCGCAACCAGCGGTGCGACCATGTCCGGTGAGGGCACGTTCACCCCCAGCGCGGGCGCCGCCAGCGCGATGAAGCCCGCGACGATGGGCACCGGCAGCCACATCAGCCCGGCCAGCAGGTAGGCGCGGAAACCGACGCCTTCACCGAAAGCGAATGCCCGCGACCACCAGACATTGGAATGAAAGATTTCACCGACACCGAATAACAGGTTGTTGAACAGGAACATCAACGACGCCGGCAGCAGCAGGTTCAGCAGGCCGGGTCGCTCCTCGGCGAGCTGTCGGTGCACCGGCTCGAAACCCACCTCTACGATCACCAGGCCCGCCAGCAGCGCCAGCCCGGCCAGGATGATCAGTGTCTGGACGAAGTCGGTGCCAATCACGGCTCGCAGCCCGCCAAACACGGTATACAGGGTGCATGTCACGACGATGACGGTCATGCCCCAGGCGTAGGGGATGCCGCTGAGCGCCTCGACCAGCAGGCCACCGGCCATGGCCAGGCTGACCAGCCAGCCCAGGGCGTAGAACAGGGAAATTAGCAGGAAGACCCGCCAGGCGAACCTGCCGTAGCGCACGCGGATGAAATCGCCGCTGGTATAGCCATGCGGCATCAGTTCACGGATTCGTTTCGCCAGCGGCGCGAACAGCAACAGGCCCACGGCGCCCAGCGAGTAGCCCACCATGCCCCAGATGCCGAGCTGGTAGGCCAGCTGCGGCGCGGTCATGGTCGTGTTTGATGTCACCCACGTCGCCATGGCGGTGGCCGTCGCCAGCCCCAGGCCGACATGGCGGCCGGCCAGCATGTAATCCTCCAGCGACCGGTTGGCGCGGCCCAGCCACCAGCCGAGCGCCACCCAGAACACGCTGAAGATCGCAACGATGACGACGGCGACCGGGGTGGACAGTACGGCGTCGGCGTTCATGGCTGTCCACCTGCCGCGGGCTGGCCCGAGACGCGCCAGGGCAGGGCGATGCAGGCCAGCAGGATCACGAACATCACGGCGCCCACGGCGAAGAAGCCCAGTGCGCGCTGCAGGGGGTGGTGCGCAATTTCAACGTTCAGGGCCTTGCCCCAGGGGGTATTCGTGGTGACGTTGCCGGCAACGGCAGGTCGGGCGCGCCACGCAAACTCGCCATCGTCCAGTCCTGACAGGGTCGTCGCCGAGTCGGCGCCACGATAGACGGTGCGCCAGGCGCCGTTGCCGTCACGTTGCTGGAGTTCCACGTCGCCGTCGTTCTCCCAGGCCAGGGTCACGTAGCCCGCCGTGTGGCCATCGTCGACCACGCGCAGTTCCAGCGCCTGCGCGGGACCCGCCACGAGGGCCAGCATGCCGGTCACCAGCAACGACAGCCTCGTCCACCGCAGAAATCGATTGTCGTGGTCACCTTGGGGGTGCACAGCATCTCCATTCGGGGGTTAAAAAACGAAAAAGCCCCGCTGGAACGAGTCAAGCGGGGCAAGCGATCATCCTAACAAACGCGGCACGGGCCTTCAAACCCCGTATGGAATTATTCCGGCTCGTGAGACAGTGCCCAGGCGGCGTCCGCCAGCAGTTGTGCGCCGGCCTCGATGTCCTCCCAGTGGGTCAGCTCATCGGGGGCGTGGCTGACGCCGCCCACGGAAGGCACGAAGATCATGCCGGCATCGGTAATCCGGGTCATGAACTGGGTGTCGTGACCGGCGCCGCTGGGCATGCGCTGGTAGCTGTAACCGCGCTCACGTACCAGTTTTTCAAACAGGTCGGTGATCTTCGGGCTGCAATCGGAAGGGTCAAGCCAGCTCACCTGTTCGTACTCGAAGCGCAGGCCATGGCGGCGTGCGATGGCGGACAGGGAGCGATGGCAGGCGTCTTCGAGCGCTTTCATGACTTCTGACGAACTGTCGCGGCCGACCAGGGTGAAAATCGCCTCGCCCGGAATGGTATGCGGGCTGCCGGGTTTCAGTTCGACCTTGCCGACTGTCAGGCGTGATTTGTCGGTGCCATGCTCATCGATAATGCGCGGGATGGCATGGGCGAAATCGGCCAGGCCCATAAATGCGTCGGAGCGCATGTTCATCGGCGCCGTGCCGGCATGGTCGGCCTTGCCGCGCAGGTGGATGATCCATTTCCAGACACCGGAGATGGACTCCACCACGCCGATGGTCTTGCCGATGGTGTCCAGCACCGGCCCCTGCTCGATATGCAGTTCGATAAAGGCGCGCATGGAGCCGGACGAACGCCGCGCTTCCAGGGCGCCAAGCGGCTCGAGCCCGGCGGCGGTCATGGCGTCGGCCAGGCGGTTGCCGTCGGCATCGTGCGCGCCCATCAGGAACTCCGGCGTCACGTCGCCGGACACCGCCTGGGCACCCAGCATGCCGCCGAAACGGCCTTCCTCCTCGCTGGTGCCGAGCAGTTCCAGTGGCCAGCGGGGCTCGGCGCCGGCGTCCTTGAACGTCCTCAGCACCTCCAGTGCCGTCATGACGCCCAGCGCGCCGTCGAAGATGCCGCTGGCGGGGACCGAGTCGATGTGCGAGCCCATGGTGATCGATGGCTTGTCGGCCGGGCCAAGGCGGCCATAGACGTTGCCGGCGCCATCCATGTGGCTGTCAAAACCCTCCTCGGTCAAGGTGTCCATCAGCCAGCGTCGCGCGGCCATGTCGGCCTCGCCAAACCCCAGTCGGTTCACGCCATTGATCGAATCGTCGTAGCCGAACTTCGCCAGCGCGAGCACGGATTGCTTGAGGCGTTCGATATTGATTTTCGGGGCCTGGCCGGCATCGCCGGCGGCGGGTTCAATCGGTTTGGTTGCGGACATGAATGCAGTGTTTGGTCGGGAATACTTTCCATCATAAACACTGACGCACTGTTGCCCGCAAGCCGCCGCCCCGATGCCAGCAGCTGTCAGTGTTGAAGAATGGTTGCCCGGCGCCGGGCAAGCCCCTATCGTTCACCCATGTCCCGGGTCCAGTTACAGCCGTCTTATGTCCTCCACGGGCGGGCGTTCAGGGAGAGCAGCCAGCTGCTCGAAGTGTTCAGCCGGGACCATGGCCGGGTAGGGCTCGTGGCGCGTGGCGCGCGGGGGGCGAAGTCACGCTGGCGCGGCGTGCTGCAGCCGTTTCGCCCGCTGCTGGCCAGCTGGCAGGGGCGTGGCGAACTGGCCACGTTGACCAGCGCGGACCAGGTCGCGGCGCCGCCGCCCCTGGCCGGTGACGCGCTTTACTGCGGCCTCTACGTCAATGAACTGGTGATGCGCCTGACGCATCGCGGCGATCCGCACCCGGAGCTTTTCGAGCATTACCGCGAGACGCTGGGTGCGCTTTCGTCCGGGGAAGGCCTGCAGGTGGTGTTGCGCGTGTTCGAGAAACACCTGCTGGAAGCTGCCGGTTTCGGGCTCGCACTGGAATACGAGGCGGGTTCGGAGGTGCCGTTACGCGAGGATCTGCGATACGCTTACCGGCCCGGCGAGGGCGCCGTTCGCGTGGGCGAGGGCGCTCGCGAAGCCGGTACCGTCCCGGGCCGCGCGTTAATGGCGCTGGAAGCCGGAAACCCCGGGCAGGAGGACCTGCCCGCGTTGCGTGACATGATGCGCGCCATAATCCGATTTCACCTGGGCGGACGGCCATTGGCCAGCGATGCCCTGTATCGTGCCGGTCGACCCGGGCGTCGCCAGGCCAGTAAGGAAGAACTCGTATGAACCGACCCATGTTGCTGGGCGTCAACATCGACCACGTCGCGACCATTCGCATGGCGCGCGGCACCGATTACCCATCCGTGCTGGAAGCCGCCCGGGTGGCGGAAGCCGCCGGCGCCGACGCCATCACGGTGCACCTGCGCGAGGACCGGCGTCACATCCAGGACGCCGAGGTCGAGGCCCTGTGCCGGCAGGTCTCCACGCGAGTGAACCTGGAAATGGCCGTCACCGATGAGATGCTGGCCATTGCCGAGGCCAACCGGCCGGCGGATGTCTGCCTGGTGCCGGAAAAGCGCCAGGAGCTGACCACCGAGGGAGGCCTGGACGTGGCCGGACAACTGGACCATGTCCGCGCCGCATGCGAGCGGCTCGCCAGCGCCGGCATCCGCGTGTCGCTGTTTATCGATCCCGACCGGGCACAACTGGACGCCGCGGCGGCCTGCGGGGCACCCGTGGTGGAACTGCACACCGGCACCTACGCCGACGCGACCGGTGATGAACAGGCCACCGAACTGGCCCGGGTCGCCGATGCCGCGTCGTACGGGCACGGCCTGGGCATCCAGGTCAACGCGGGGCATGGCCTGCACTACGAAAATGTCCAGCCGGTGGTGGCCATTCCGGAGCTGGTGGAACTGAACATCGGCCATGCAATCGTCGCCCGCGCGCTGTTCGTGGGCCTGGACCGGGCCGTGCGCGAGATGCGCGACCTCGTGCGGCGGGGCTGAGCGGGGCAGTGGGTCGCGGACGGCGATTGCCCGCCGAGCCTTTTGAGCTCAGCATTGATGGCATCAATGACGCCGGCGCCGGGTTGGGCACGCACGACGAGAAACGGCTTCGTGTCTGGGGCGGCCTGCCCGGGGAACGGGTCCGGGCGCGTTACCTGTTCGGCCGCAAGTTTCGCGGCCAGGCCGAGACGCTCGAGGTGCTCGAGGCCGCGCCGGACCGCGCGGAGCCGCGTTGCCCGCATTTCGGCACCTGCAGCGCCTGCGCGTTGCAGCACCTGGACGACGAGGCCCAGCTGGCCTTCAAACAACAGCGACTGTTCAACGAACTCGACCGGGCCGGCGCGCCCCGGCCGGCACGTGAACTGGCGCCGCTGAGCGCGGTGCGCTGGCATTACCGGCGCAAAGCCCGGTTGTCGGTGCGCGACGTGCCGGCCAAGGGCAGGGTGCTGGTGGGTTTCCGCGAGCGCGATGGCCGCTTTGTGACCGACATGACCGAGTGCCACACCCTGGCGGAGCCGGTCGCCAGGCGCCTGACGGCGCTGTCCGCGCTGGTGGGCGAACTTGATGCCCGGGCGCAGTTGCCGCAGATCGAGGCCACCTGCGGTGATGACAGCTGTGCCCTGGTGTTCCGTCACATGGAGCCGCTGTCAGAAGCCGACCTGGCCCGCCTGCGTGAGTTCGAGGGCGAGACCGGCCTGCGGGTCTACCTGCAGTCAAAGGGCCCCGAAACGGTCACTGCACTCACAGAAGGGCCGTCGTCACTGACTTACACCCTGCCGGCGCATGACATCAGGATCGAATTCGAACCGCTGGATTTCGTCCAGGTCAATGGTGAACTGAACCGGGCGATGATCGACCAGGCCGTCGGACTGCTCGATCCCGGCGCCGACGATCATGTCCTGGACCTGTTCTGCGGCCTCGGCAACTTCACGCTGCCACTGGCGCGGCGGGTGGCGCGCGTCACTGGCCTGGAGGGCGCGGAAACGCTGGTCGCGCGGGCCCGGGAAAACGCCGCCCGAAATGAGATTGAAAACGCGGTGTTCCACGCCGCTGACCTCTACGCCGACCCGGATGCCGCCACCTGGCCGGTGAACACTGCCGACCGGGTATTGCTGGATCCGCCGCGGCCCGGTGCGGGACCATTGCTGGCCCGGATCGCCGCCACCGGGGCAAGTCGCGTGGTCTATGTGTCCTGCAACCCGGAAACGCTGGCCAGCGATGCCCGGGAACTGGTCGGCGAGCACGGCTTCACGCTGGCCGCCGCCGGTATCATGGACATGTTTCCGCAGACGGCCCATATCGAGGCCATGGCCCTGTTCGAGAGGACCTGAGATGGCATTGGAGATTGAACGCAAGTTCCTGCCGGCCTCGGATGCCTGGCGTGCAGACGTCGAACGCTCCGTGCCGATGCGGCAGGCCTACCTGGGTGGCAATGGCGTCTCGGTCAGGATTCGTATCGCCGGTGACCGGGCGCTGATCAACATCAAGCAGAACCGCCTGGGCATGGCGCGGGAGGAGTTCGAGTACCCGGTACCGATGGAAGACGGCCTGCGACTGACCGCGCTGGCCGGTGGCGGCCGGATCGAGAAAACCCGGCATTACCTCCGCCACGGCGGCATGCTCTGGGAGATTGACGAGTTTGAAGGTGACAACCAGGGGCTGGTGGTGGCGGAGATCGAGCTGGATGCCCCCGACCAGTCTTTCGAGCGCCCGGCGTGGCTGGGCGAAGAAGTTACCGACGAGGAACGCTACTACAACGTCGCGCTGTCGACGAAACCCTATACGCAATGGAGTGATTCATGACGGATGCCGTACCGGGCCCGCTGCTGATCGGGCTCGAAGGCCTGGAACTGACTGCACGTGAGCGTGACTGGCTGGCGCACCCGGCCGTGGGTGGCGTGGTGCTGTTCACCCGCAATTACGCGGGTATTGAACAGTTGGAGGCGCTGAACGCCGCCATTCGCGAGACCGCCGCTGCGCCGATGCTGATCTGCGTGGACCACGAGGGCGGCCGCGTGCAACGCTTTCATGACGGATTCACGCGCCTGCCGCCCCTGGCCCTGCTGGGCCGGATGTACGCGGACGCCCCCGATACCGCCGCCGATTTCGCCTACCGGCACGCACGGGTCATGGCGACTGAACTGCTGGTGGCCGGCGTTGATTTCAGTTTCGCACCGGTGCTGGACCTGGATATCGAGAGCTGCGTCATCGGCGATCGCTCATTCGGCGCCGACCCGGAAGCGGTCACGGCCCTGGCTGGTCACTACCTGGCCGGCCTGCACGATTCCGGCATGAAGGCCTGCGGCAAACACTTCCCGGGGCATGGTTCCGTGGTGGCCGATTCGCATGTCGATGATGTGATTGACCCACGACCGATGGCAGCCATCGAGGCGGCCGATATGAAGCCGTTCGAAGCGCTGCTGCCGGCGCTCGATTCGCTGATGATGGCGCATGTCATCTATCCTGACGTGGATGAGCGCCCGGCGGGCTATTCCACGAAATGGGTGAAGGACATTCTCCGCGGGCGATTGAACTACGGCGGCGTGGTGTTTTCCGATGACCTTGGCATGCATGCCGCGGGATTTGCCGGCGACATCGCCGACAGGCTGGCAATGACCCTGGCGGCCGGCTGTGATGCGGCCCTGGTCTGCCACCCGGACGAGGTGGCCGAACTGATGCCGAAACTGGGCGACGTCGCGCCGTGCCCGGCGCTGGGCCGGCTGGCGGGCAGGGTATCCGTGACCCGCGCCGAGCTCGGTACCGTCAGCGAGTGGCGGCACTGGCAGCAATCACTGGCGCAACTGGAGCATTCGCAATGGGCCTGACTGACAGCGCGCAACATCCCGACCCCCAGTCCCTGGTGGACAAGGCTTATGTCGTTCATGACGCGGCTGCCGTTAACGCGGCGATGGATGACCTGGCCGCGGCAATCAACGCGCATTACGGCGACCGCCGACTCGTGCTCATCGGCGTCATGACCGGCGCCATCCTGCCGATGGCGTGGCTGGCGACGCGGCTGACAATGCCGCTTGAGATGGATTTCGTGCACGCCACGCGCTACCGCGGTGGCCTGCATGGCCACGAACTGGAGTACCGGGTGCCCCCACGGCTGTCGCTGGAAGGGCGCGACGTGTTGATCGTCGATGACATTTTTGACGAGGGCAACACGCTGGCCGCCATTCGTGGTTCGGTGGAGAAACGCAACGCGGCATCGGTCAAGACCGCGGTACTGGTGCGCAAGCTGCATGATCGCGGCCTGGACCGCGACTGGTGCGACTTTGTCGGCCTGGATGTGCCCGATGTCTACGTCTTCGGTTGCGGCATGGATGCCTACGAGGAATGGCGCCACCTGGATCACATCGTCGCGCTGCCGGATGAGTAAGGCCTGACTGAAGATGGCGGTCATCGGGCTAATCGGTGGCACCGGCCTCGACCACTGGGGCGAGCCGACCGAAGCGCGCGTGGTGGCCACGCGATGGGGGGCGCCTTCGGACGCCCTGATGCGATATGAGCAGGACGGGCATACGTTCTGGTTCCTGGCCCGCCACCGCCGTGACCACACCATACCGCCACACCGGGTCGACTACCGCGCCAATATCGCGGCACTGGCGGAGGTTGGCGTCTCGCGCATCTTCGCGGTCAATGCCGTGGGCGGCATCGGCGAAGCCTTCGACGCCGGCGTGGTGGCGGTTCCCGACCAGCTGATCGATTACACCTGGGGCCGCGCGCAGACATTCAGCGACAGCGACCGCGAGCGGCTCCAGCATATCGAGTTTGCCGACCCGTTCGATCCCGGTGCGCGCGCGATGCTGCTGGCCGCGGCGCAAGCGGCCGGTGTTGTGTTGCAGGATGGCGGTTGCGTGGGCGTGACCCAGGGCCCGCGGCTGGAGACCGCCGCCGAGATCCGTCGGCTGCGCCGCGACGGTTGTGACCTGGTGGGCATGACCAGCCTGCCGGAAGCGGCGCTGGCGCGCGAGGCGGATATTCCCTACGCCGCGCTGGCGGTTGTATCCAACCGCGCCGCGGGGCTCGACGCGACGCCCATCACGATGGCGGCCATCGAGGCGACGCTGGCCGACGCCATGGGCCGGGTGCGCACCATTTTCGACCACCTGCCCGATGAATAACCCGTACCCCCACCTGCTGGCGCCGCTGGACCTGGGCTTCACGACGCTGAAGAACCGCGTGCTGATGGGTTCGATGCACACGGGCCTGGAAGATCGCGCCCGTGATTATCCGCGCCTGGCGGCTTACTTCCGGGAACGTGCCGAGGGCGGTGTCGGCCTGATGGTCACCGGCGGGATGGCGCCGACGCGGCGTGGCTGGCTGGCGCCGTTTTCGTCCAGCATGCTCAGCCGCCGCCAGCTGTCGCGGCACCGGCTGGTCACCGATGCGGTTCACGGGGCCGACGCCAAAATCTGCCTGCAGATCCTGCACGCCGGGCGTTACGGCTATCACCCGTTCGTGGTCTCCGCCAGCGCCGTCAAGTCGCCGATTTCGCCGTTCCGCCCGCGGGCGCTGTCCGCGCGGGGCGTCGACCGCGAAATCCGTGGTTTCGTGCGCGCGGCCCGGCTGGCGCGCGAGGCGGGTTACGACGGCGTCGAGGTGATGGGCTCAGAGGGCTACCTGATCAACCAGTTCACGACGTCGCATGTGAACCAGCGCAAAGACCAGTGGGGCGGCAACGCGGCGGCGCGATACCGGATTGCCGAGGAAATCGTCGGCCGTATTCGCGACGAGGTCGGCCAGGACTTCATCATCATCTACCGGCTGTCGATGCTGGACCTGCTGCCGGATGGCAACAGCCTGGACGAGATCACCGCGCAGGCGCAGGCGATGGAAGCCGCCGGCGCGACCCTGATCAACACCGGGATCGGCTGGCACGAGGCACGCATACCGACCATCGCGACCATGGTGCCGCGGGCGGCGTTCAGCTGGGTGACGCGGGCCATGAGAGGCCAGGTGAACGTGCCGCTGATCGCCACCAACCGCATCAATACACCGGAAGTGGCTGAACGGGTGCTGGCCGACGGTGACGCGGACATGGTCTCCATGGCGCGGCCCCTGCTGGCCGACCCGGCGTTCGTGAACAAGGCGGCCGCGGACCAGTCGCACCGCATCAACACCTGCATCGCCTGTAACCAGGCCTGCCTGGATCACACTTTCCGCAACCAGACGGCCAGTTGCCTGGTCAACCCGCGCGCCTGCCACGAGACCGAGATCGAGGCGCGCCCCGCCGCCTCGCCGAAACGTGTCGCCGTGGTTGGCGCCGGCCCCGCCGGGCTGGCCTGCGCCACCGAGGCCGCTGCCCGCGGGCATCACGTTGACCTGTTCGAGATCGGTGACGATATCGGCGGCCAGTTCAACATGGCGCGACGGGTGC
Source organism: uncultured Oceanospirillales bacterium (assembly GCA_913055655.1). Taxonomy (GTDB): domain Bacteria; phylum Pseudomonadota; class Gammaproteobacteria; order Xanthomonadales; family SZUA-36; genus Marinihelvus. The sequence continues at coordinate 445,070 of CAJXKA010000001.1, forward strand.
CGGGCAAGGAAGAGTTCGACGAAACGCTGCGCTACTTCCGACACCGAATTGCCGAGACCGGCGTTCGGCTGGTGACCGGCACCCGCGTATCCGCGGCGGACCTGGAAGGCTACGACGAAGTGGTGCTCGCCACCGGCGTGCACCCCCGACGTCCCGGCATCGAGGGCATCGACCACCCGAAGGTGCTCAGTTACGTTGACGTGCTGGCCGGCGGCTGTGTGGTCGGCGATGCCGTGGCGATTATCGGCGCCGGCGGAATCGGTTTCGACGTGGCCGAGTTCCTGGCGCATCGCGAGGGGGCACCGAAACCGAGCCTCTCGTCGGCCCTGTTCGCGGCCGAGTGGGGCATTGACCGCTCGCTGGGCGCCCGCGGCGGGGTCCGGGGGGTGGCCGCGAAACCCGAACCGGCGGCGCGCGCCATCACACTGATGCAGCGCAAGACCGGAAAGCTGGGTGCGGGGCTGGGGAAGACGACCGGCTGGATTCACCGCCTCGACCTGAAGCGGCGCGGCATCGAGGCCATCAGCGGGGTAAGCTATGTGCGCATCGACGACGAAGGCCTGCATATCGACATCGACGGCGAGCCGCGGCTGCTGGCGGTCGACCACGTGATCGTCTGCGCCGGGCAGGAACCCAATCGCGACCTTGCCGGCGAACTGGATCAAAGCGGCATCGGCTACACCCTGGTCGGCGGTGCACACGAAGCCCGCGAGCTGGATGCCAAGCACGCCATTCGCCAGGGCACCCTCTGCGCCCTGGCGCTGTGAACATTGCAGGCATCCGTATACACGAATTACAATTCATGAGAAGAAAGGGATGACGGGGCAACGACCAGGCGATGAGCAAGTGGAACGTCTTCAGCAATCACGGCCACGTATTGCTGTTCCTGTCGCGTTCGCCGGACGCCCGCCTGCGGGATGTCGCCGAGAGCGTGGGCATTACCGAACGCGCCGTGCAGAAGATCGTCCGCGACATGCAGGACTCCGGCGTTATCGGCGTCGTTCGCAAGGGCCGGCGTAACAGCTACACCATCAACACGGACGCGCCATTGCGTCATGATCTCGAGGCGCATTGCCGTGTCGGCGCCCTGGTGGACCTGATCGTCAATGGCCGGGCGGGCGATCCTGCACCTGCCGCCACGTCAGTCAAGTCGGCTGAACCCACCAGCAAAGCGACGCCCCCGCCCGAAAAGGCTAAGCCGAAGCCGAAACCTGAACCAAAACCTGAACCAAAACCTGAACCGAAACCCGAATCGAGCCCCAAGTCCGAATCCAAGCCCAAGCCCAAGCCCAAGCCCAAGCCCAAGCCCGAACCGAAGAAAAAACGGGCGCGCAAAGACGAGTCGGACGACGGTGGCGAACAGGGTTCCCTGTTCTGATCAACTGAGCGGATACCGACAATGAACTGGCTGATCTACGGCGCTTACGGTTACACCGGTGAACTGATCGCCCGCGAGGCGGTGGCGCGGGGGATGGCGCCTGTCCTGGCCGGTCGCGACCGCGAGCGGGTCACGGCACTGGCCGAGTCGCTGGGATTGCCGGCGCGGCCGTTTTCACTCGATTCTGCCGCTGAAGCACTGAAGGATATCGACCTGGTGCTGCACTGCGCCGGCCCATTCTCGGAAACCAGTGCGCCGATGCTCGAGGCCTGTATTCAACAGGGCGCCCACTACCTGGATATCACCGGCGAGATCGACGTGTTCGAAGCGGCCTGGCGGCAGTCGGATCGTGCGAAGCACGCGGATGTCGTGGTCTGCCCCGGGGTGGGTTTCGATGTCGTGCCGACGGATTGCCTGGCGGCCAGCCTGGTCAACGCCTTGCCGGCGGCGACCCATCTTTCGCTTGCGTTCGAGGGTGGCGGTGGCTTCAGCCGGGGAACCGCACGCACCAGTATCAAGGGGCTGGGCACCGGCGGGCGGGTGCGCCGCGACGGCGAGCTCGTGCGCGTCCCGCTGGCATGGAAAACCCGCCGGGTGCCGTTCGCACACGCCGAGCGCCAGGCGATGACGATTCCATGGGGAGACGTGTTCACGGCCTGGGTCAGCACGGGCGTACCCAATGTCGAGGTCTACATGGCCGTGCCGCCGGATACGGTGAAGAAAATGCGCTGGATGGCGAAACTACGCCCGTTGCTCGGGCTCGGCTGGGTGCAATCCATGCTGCGCCGTCGCGTGGACGCCGCACCCCCGGGCCCAAGCGAAAAAACGCGCGAAGCCACCGGCGTGGAAGTCTGGGGCGAAGTCACCAGCGCCGACGGCCGTTGCATGACGGCCACGCTGAGTGGCCCCAACGGCTACACGATGACCGTCGACGCCGCGCTGGCCATCACCGCGCACCTGCTCGAAAACGACATCGAGGGCGGCTACTACACCCCCTCACTCCTGATGGGCGCCGACTTCGCCACCACGCTCCCCAACGTCACCCAACGCCCCCCCACCGAGTGCTAGTATCCTTCACTGCTCACTGCTCACTGCTCACTGCTCACCACTCACTCCTGACGGCTTACCCGTCACCCGTCACCCGCTCACGAAACGTCGCCTGCCCACGACTCAAATCCCGCACCACCGTCTTCAACCGCGCCACCCAGTCAGCACGAACCCGGAACACCAGCTGGACACCCTCGGCGGTGTAGTGCTCAACAACATCCGTCGCCTGCGCCTTTTCCAGCAATGCCCGCAGTGCCGCGTCATGCTCGAAACCGGCGTCAATCCCGCAGCGTGCCAGGCGGTGGCGCTTGACCAGCCGGGCGCCGTCGAGGCACCGGGCAGCGGCGCCGGAATACGCCCGCACCAGGCCGCCCGCACCCAGCTTGATCCCGCCGAACCAGCGGGTGACCACAACCATCACGCCGTCGATATCGCGCCCCTCCAGCACGCCCAGGATCGGGCGGCCGGCGGTGCCGCCCGGTTCGCCGTCATCGTTGAACCGGACGCGGTAGTCGAGTCGCCAGGCCCAGCAGTTATGGTTGGCGGACGAATCGGCGACGGACTCGAAGAAGGCCAGGGTCTCGGCCTCGTTGCTAACGGGTGCCGCGTGGGCCACAAAGCGGCTCTTCTTGATGGATTCCTCGAATTGCACCGGTGCCGCAATCGTGAAGCTCACGATCCGGAATCCTCGGCGGCCTCGGCCAGGCCTGCGGGTAGCGGGTAGTCCGGCCAGCGGGCCCTGAAGCGGGCCAGTTCTTCCTGCCAGCCAGGATCGCCCTCGGCCTGCATGCCCACGATCCGCTCCAGCCATTCCGCCGGCGGCAGGACGACCTGTTCCATCTCGCGTTCGGGTGCGGCGTCGGCGGCTTCGGCCCGTTCCTCCATGATGGCGTCCGCCATGGGTTCGGTCTTGAACATGCTGATATTTTCGGCGGGTTCAGCCTTCCGGCGTGCCTCAACTGGCGCCAGTTGTGTTTCTTCGCTGGCGCGTGCGCGGTCCTCGCCGGCCGTATCCCGCGACGCGCGGGGTGTTGCGGTGACCGGGGCAGGGGGTGGCGCCGCCGGTGGCAGTTTCACGGGCGCCGGGGCTTCGTCCTGCAGGTTGATCAGCACGGTGATGGCCACGGCGGCAACCGCGCCGGTGGACAACCAGCCCGTCCAGCTGCGGGTCCAGGGCCAGGCACGCGCGGATTTTTTGCCAACGGCCGCACGCGCTTCACGGAGTACGGCCAGGTCGACGTCCGCCGGGGGTTCTTCGCGGTGCGTTGACTGCCAGGCACGCGCCAGCGCGTCCAGGGACTGTTCGTGCTCGCGTTCGTCGTCGCGGCTGTTGTCGTGGTGGTTACCGGTGGTCATCAGCCAGTACCTCCTTGAGTTTGCGGGTGGCGTAGCGCAATCGGCTCTTCGCCGTCTCACGACCGACGCCCATGGCGCGGGCGATGTCGTCCAGCGCCAGCCCACCCTCCAGCTTGAGCAGGATCGCATCCCGCTGGTCTTCCGGCAGCGCCGCGACCGCGGTGTGCAGTCGTAGCGCCTGCTGGTCCTGTTCGGCGTGCGCTCCCGGGTTGCTTTCCGGCGGCGCTTCGGGCTCCGTGACCAGCTCGGTTTCCGGCTTGCCGGCGCGGTAGTGGTCGACCAGGTGGTTATGCGCCACCCGGAACAACCAGGCCCGGAACGGGGCGGTCTCGTCATACCGGGAACGCGCGCGGATCACCTTTTCCCAGCAGCCCTGGTAAAGGTCCGCGGCCACGGCTTCGGTGCTGACATGGCGCAGGAAATAACGGTACAGCGGCCCGCGCCAGCGGTCATACAGCACTTCAAACGCACGTGCGTCACCGGCCGCATAGCGGTTCATCAGGGCTTCGTCGGCATCCTCGCGCATGCGCGGAGCGTAGCCCACGTGCTGCCCGGGGCCAAGCGCCATGGTCAGGCCGTTCATGCTTCCTATAACGTGGGAAACCCCGAAACGGGGTTAAATTTCGCCCGGGTCGCTGGTTTCGTCCGGTGCGGGTTTTGCCTGCGGCTCGGTTTCGGTCACCGTCGATACGATCCGACCGCCTGCCACCCGGGTGAACAGCGTGTCGCCGGCCTTGACCTTGGCCGGGTCGGTGATGGCGCGGCCACCGGGTTCGCGCGTGACGATGGCGTAACCGCGTTCGAGCGTCGGCAATGGACTGAAGGCATTCAGCGTGCGCACCAACGACTGTAGCTGGGAGCGTCGTTCCGGGACCAGCCGTTCGCCCGCGGCACGCAGGCGGCTCTCCAGGGGGCGAAGCGCCTGGGCCTGCGAAGGCCCGGTCCGCGCGGCGATGGCCTTCAGTCGCGCGGTCAATGCATTCAGTCGCACCTGTCGATCCGCCGTTGCGCGGGACAGCGCGACCCGCATACGCTTCCGCGCCGCGGCCAGTTCGGTGCGCCGGGCATCGAGCCGCCGACCCGGGTGCTGGCGCGACAGGCGTGTCGCCAGCTCGTCGACCCGCTGGCTGCGCCGGGTGATGTCATCCCGGGTGACCTGCGCCAGCCGCCTTTCGTGCCGAGCATACTCCCGCCTGAGCGCGGCGCCATCGGGGGTCAGCAGCTCGGCCGCGGCCGTGGGCGTCGGTGCACGCAGGTCGGCGACGAAATCGGCAATGCTGACGTCACTCTCGTGGCCGACCGCGGAAATCACCGGGATATCCGACGCGGCGATGGCGCGGGCGACGGTCTCGTCATTGAAGGCCCAGAGATCTTCCAGAGAACCGCCGCCGCGACCGGCGATCACCGCCTGGGCCCAGCCGTGCCGGTTCACCGCCGCCAGTGCACGGACAATGGCGGGCGGCGCCTGCTCGCCCTGCACGGGCACCGGGTAGAGCCGCACCTGTGCCAGTGGCCAACGCCGTTCCAGCACGTGCAGGATGTCGCGAATGACGGCGCCGCTGGCCGACGTGATCACGGCGATCCGCCCCGGGTAGGCGGGCAGGGGGCGCTTGCGCGAGGTCTCGAACAGGCCCTCGGCTTCCAGTTGCTTGCGCAGGGCCTCCCAGGCGGCGCGCAACCGGCCTTCGCCGGCGGCTTCCATGGTGTCGGCGATCAGCTGGTAATCGCCACGGGGTTCGTACAGGCTCAGGCGACCACGCACCTGTACCAGCTGGCCGTTTTCGGGGCGAAATCCAATGGCCCGGGCGTTTTGCCGGAACAGCGCGCAGCGAATCTGCGCGCGGTCGTCCTTCAGGGAGAAATACAAATGCCCTGATGCCGGGCGGGCGAGGTTGGAGATCTCGCCCTCCAGCCACAGGCGCGGAAACCCGGCCTCCAGGTGCAGGTGGACCTCCCGGTTCAGCTCCGTGGGTGTGTACACTTCGCGTTTCACGGAGCGATGATAAACGAAGCGAGGCGTGGTCATGTCGACAGGGACGAAATCCGGGGTGCTGCTGTTTTCATTCATGCTGGTGGTCCTGCCGCAGGTGGCGGGCGTCGCCCGGGCCGACACTCCGGCGAAGGCGGTCACGGTGATTCATGACGCCGTGATCCACACGGTCGATTCCGGGTTGCCGGCCGCCACGGCAATGGCGTTCGACGGCGACGGGGTCATCCTGCAACTGGGCGATGACGAGGCCGTGCAGGCCGCGTGGCCGGAGGCGCGCCTGGTCGACCTGGACGGCGCCGTTGTCATTCCCGGGCTGATCGACGCGCATGCCCACCTGGACGGCTACGCCCAGTCGCTGACCCGGGCCCGGCTGGACGGCGCCAAGGACCTGCCCGAGGTCATGCGGCGCCTGGACGTGCAGGCCGAAACGCTGGGTGAGGGCGACTGGCTGCTGGGCCGGGGCTGGGACCAGAACGACTGGCCGGGCCAGGCCTTCCCCGACCGTCACGATCTCGATGAGCGCTTTCCCGACCGCCCCGTCTGGCTGCGCCGGGTGGACGGCCATGCCGGCTGGGCCAATTCGGCCACGCTTGCGCTGGTCGACCGCGACCTGTCGGGCGACTGGCAGCCCGAAGCGGGCTTTATCCATCGTGACGAGGCCGGCGAGCCGACCGGCATCCTGGTCGACGGCGCAATGGCCTTGATCGAGCCCCTGGTGCCGCCGACATCCGCGGCCCTGATGCGCGACGCCACGCGGCAGGCCATTGATGACCTGTTAGCGGTGGGCATTACCGGGGTTCACGACCCGGGCATCAACCGCACCATTCTCGAGCGATGGTCGACAATGCTGGATGCCGGGGAGTTCGACCTGCGCGTTCACGCCATGGCCGATGGCGCCGGCGAGACGCTGGAATGGTTGTGCGCCAATGGCGCTTATGCGCACCCTTCGGGCCGGCTGCAGATGCGCGCGGTCAAGCTGTACGAGGACGGCGCGCTGGGCAGTCGTGGTGCGGCCCTGCTGCACGATTATGCCGATGACCCCGGCAACCGTGGCCTGCTGTTCCTTGAGCTCGATGCACTGACGGCGCAGTTGGACCGCGCGCTGGGGTGCGGCCTTCAGGCCGGTGTCCACGCCATCGGTGACCGTGCCAATCGCGTCGCCCTGGACGCGCTGGAAGCCGCCATCGACCGGCATCCGGACAACCCGGGCCGACACCGCATCGAACATGCCCAGGTACTGGCGGCTGATGATGTGCCCCGGTTCGCGGAACTGGGCGTGATTGCCGCCATGCAACCCACCCATGCCACCAGCGACATGTACTGGGCGGAAGAGCGCCTGGGCGCGGACCGCGCCCGTTATGCCTATGCCTGGCGCAGCCTGCTGGACAGCGGCGCGCGGCTGGCGCTGGGCTCGGATTTCCCGGTCGAGGACATCAACCCGTTCTACGGCCTGCACGCGGCGGTGACCCGGCAGGATCGTGAGGGCTGGCCACCGGGTGGCTGGCACCCCGAAGAGCAGCTGACCCGCGCCGAGGCGCTGCGCGGCTTTACGCTGGATGCGGCCTGGGCCGCGTTCATGGAAGACACGGTGGGTTCGCTGACGCCCGGCAAGCGCGCCGATTTCGTCATCCTGGGCCGCGACCCGATGACGATTCCGGCCGCCGACATCGCGACACTCGAGGTGCGCGAGACCTGGCTGGACGGCCGACGCGTTTACCGGCGCCCGGAATAGCCGGAACGAACGGTCCGGAACTGGTCAGCCGGACACGCAAAAAGGTATAATGCGCCGCTACCCAGCGACGCCCGGGCTTCCCCCGGGCGTCCGCGTATCAAGCCGGGGTGGCGCGCATGCCAGTCCGGCGCAGGCAGGAGTTGAATCGATGCGACTGATTGGCGAAGCCCTCACTTTTGACGATGTTTCCCTGGTGCCGGCCTACTCGGCCATCCTGCCGCGCGACGCCAGCCTCGAGACCCGTGTCACCCGCGACCTGACCCTGAAAATGCCGCTGCTTTCCGCGGCCATGGATACCGTCACCGAGGCGCGCCTGGCCATCGCCATGGCCCAGGCCGGCGGCATCGGCGTCATTCACAAGAACATGAGCGCCGAGCAGCAGGCCGAGCAGGTCCGCGTGGTGAAAAAGTACGAAGCCGGCGTCATCAAGGACCCGATCACGGTCAGCCCGCAGACCACCATCCGCGAAGTCATCGAGCTGACGCGCCGCCGCAATATTTCCGGCGTGCCGGTGGTGGACGGCGAGGAACTGGTCGGCATTGTCACCAGCCGCGACATGCGTTTCGAGCGCAAGCTGGATGACCCGGTGCGCAATATCATGACACGCAAAGAGAAACTGGTGACCGTGCGCGAGGACGCCAGCCAGGACGAGGTGCTGGAACTGCTGCACAAACACCGCATCGAGAAGGTGCTGGTGGTCAACGACGCATTCGCCCTGCGTGGCCTGATCACGGTCAAGGATATCCAGAAATCCTCCGATTTCCCGAACGCGGCCAAGGACAGCCAGGAGCGCCTGCTGGTGGCCGCGGCGGTTGGCGTGGCGGGTGACACCGATGAACGCGTCACGGCGCTGGTCGAGGCCGGCGTTGACGCCGTGGTTGTTGATACCGCGCATGGCCACACGAAAGGCGTCATCGACCGTGTCGCATGGGTCAAGAAACATTTCCCGGATGTGCAGGTGGTGGGCGGCAATATCACCACGGCCGAGGGCGCGCTGGCGCTGGTCGAAGCCGGTGCTGACGGCGTCAAGGTCGGCCAGGGGCCCGGCTCCATCTGCACCACCCGCATCGTCGCCGGTGTCGGCGTGCCGCAGGTCACCGCCATCGTCAACGTGGCGGAGGCGCTGGCAAAAACCGGCGTACCGATGATCGCCGACGGCGGCATCCGCTTCTCCGGTGACCTGGCCAAGGCGATTGCCGCCGGCGCCAACACCGTCATGATTGGCAGCCTGTTCGCCGGCACCGAGGAAGCGCCGGGCGAGGTCGAGCTCTTCCAGGGCCGCTCTTACAAGTCATACCGCGGCATGGGCTCCATCGGCGCCATGCAGCAGGGTTCCAAGGACCGCTACTTCCAGTCCGAGACCGAGGCCGACAAGCTGGTGCCGGAAGGCATCGAGGGCCGCGTGCCGTACAAGGGCTCGCTGTCCGGCGTGATCCTGCAGCTGCTGGGCGGGTTGCGTTCCTCCATGGGCTACATGGGCTGCGATTCCATCGACCGCTTCCGCACCGAGTCGCAATTCGTGCGCATTACCAACGCGGGCGTCCGCGAGAGCCATGCGCACGACGTGCAGATCACCAAGGAAGCACCCAACTACAAGCTGGGCTGAGGCCCGCACCGGAGACCGGAAAACGATGCACCAGGACATTCACCAGGACCGTGTCCTGATTCTCGATTTCGGTTCGCAGTACACGCAGCTGATCGCCCGTCGCGTCCGGGAAATCGGGGTCTACTGCGAAATTTTCCCCTGGGACATGCCCGAGGACGAGATTCGCGCCTTCGCGCCGAAGGGCATCGTGCTCTCGGGCGGGCCCGAATCGACGACGGCGCTGGACGGCCCGAAAGCGCCGCAGGTGGTATTCGACCTGGGGGTGCCACTGCTGGGCATTTGTTATGGCCTGCAGACCATGGCCATGCAGCTGGGTGGTGAAGTGTCACCCTCCAGCGAGAAGGAATTCGGCTACGCGCAGGTTCGCCTGTCTGGTGGTTGCCAGCTGACCGAGGGCATCGAGGACCACGTCGGCAACGACGGTGTCGCGCTGCTGGATGTCTGGATGAGCCACGGCGACAAGGTCACCGGGCTGCCGGACGGTTTCGCAGCCGTGGGCCAGACCGGTTCTGCGCCGATCACGATCATGGCCGATGATGACCGCCGCTGGTACGGCCTGCAGTTCCACCCCGAGGTCACCCACACGCCGCAGGGCTCGCGCCTGCTCGAGCGCTTCGTCGCCGATATCTGCGGATGCGAGAAGCTCTGGATCGCCGCCAACATCATCGATGACTCCGTCGCCCGTGTACGCGAGCAGGTGGGCGACGACACGGTGTTGCTGGGCCTGTCCGGCGGCGTCGATTCCAGTGTCGTGGCGGCGCTGCTGCACAAGGCCATCGGCGACAGGCTGACCTGTATCTTCGTCGATACCGGCCTGCTGCGCCTGGGCGAGGGCGACCAGGTGATGGCGACCTTCGCGCAGCACATGGGCGTGAAGGTCATCCGCGTGAACGCCGGCGAGCGGTTCCTGGACAAGCTGGCCGGCGTCGACGACCCGGAAGCCAAGCGCAAGATCATCGGCAACCTGTTTATCGAGATTTTCGAGGAGCAGGCGAAGGCTGCCGGCGGCGCGAAGTGGCTGGCGCAGGGCACCATCTACCCGGATGTCATCGAGTCGGCCGGCGCCCGGACGGGCAAGGCGCACGTGATCAAATCACACCACAACGTTGGCGGCCTGCCCGAGCGCATGGACATGGCCCTGGTCGAGCCGCTGCGTGAACTGTTCAAGGACGAGGTCCGCAAGCTGGGCGTCGAGCTGGGGCTGCCGGCCGAAATGGTCTACCGCCACCCGTTCCCCGGTCCCGGTCTTGGGGTTCGAATCCTCGGGGAAGTCCGTCCCGAGTACGTCGAGCCGCTGCAGCGCGCCGACGATATCTTTATTTCCGAGTTGCGACGTGAAGGTCATTACGACACCACCTCGCAGGCATTCGCCGTGTTCCTGCCGGTGAAATCGGTGGGCGTGGTCGGCGACGCGCGTCGTTACGAATGGGTGGTCGCGCTGCGCGCCGTGGAAACCATCGACTTCATGACCGCGCGCTGGGCGCACCTGCCATACGAGTTTCTGGAAAAGGTATCATTGCGTATTATCAATGAGATAGATGGTATATCTCGTGTAGTTTATGATATCTCTGGAAAGCCGCCGGCGACCATCGAGTGGGAGTGACGAGGCACGTAGCATGAGCGACGAAGTACAGCGTAAGGGAGATCACGCGGTACCGGTTTCGGACATGGTATCTGATGAAGTGCTGGCGAACGTCGATGCCCTGGCGCACGCTTTCCGCACGGCGAGCCCGTTCCGTCACGTCGCCATCGACGGTTTTTTCCAGCCGGAAACGGCCGCCGGCCTGCTGGATGCCTTCCCGGCGTTCGATGAAAAACTGGCGATGAACGAAAACGGCCAGGTGGGCCGCAAGGCGGTCAACGAGAAAGTCACCGGGCTCGGGCCGGTTTACCGGCAGCTTGACGCCCTGGTCAGCGGAGAGTCTTTCAGGAAACTGATCTCGCGTATCACCGGTATCCCGGACCTGCAATATGACCCGTACTACTTCGGTGGCGGCACCCACGAGAACCTGCACGGCCAGGGCCTGGATGCGCACGTGGATTTCAATTTCCATCCGAAGACCCGGCAGCACCGCAGGCTGAACCTGATTTTCTACCTGACCGAGGCGTGGGATGACGCCTGGGGCGGTTCCATACAGCTGCACCGCGACCCCAGCCTGCCGCCGTCGCAGGACGAGATCGTCACCATCACGCCGCTGTTCAACCGCTGCGTCATTTTCGAGACCACGGAATGTTCCTGGCACGGGTTTCCGCGCATCGAACTGCCGGAGGACAAGCGTGGCCTGTCGCGTAAGAGTTTCGCGCTGTATTACTACACTGATTCCCGCCCGGCCGAAGAGCTGGGGCCGGAACACTCGACCATCTACGTCGAGCAGCACCTGCCCGAAGACTGGCAGCCCGGCATGACGCTGGACGGCGACCAGTTGCAGCACATCCGCAACCTGATCGCCAGCCGGGACCAGCACCTGAAACGGCTTTACGAAGACATCAAGCGCATCAATACCGAGCTGAATGGCCTGAAGGAGTCGCGCGGCCTGCAGGCACCGCCGGGGGTCGCACCGGAAAACGAAGGCGCGCGGGAACTGGAAGGGGCGCCCGGGGAATCCGGTATTCCGGAGCGGCATCTGCAGGCCCTGGAAGCGGCGCTCAGCCGGCGCGAGGCCGAGGCGGCGCGCCTGGCGATGCGGGTGCGAGAGCTCGAGACCTCCACGTCCTGGAAAGTCACCCGGCCCCTGCGTGGCTTCAAGCGCCTGATTTCGGGTCAACGGTAAGCAGTTGGTGTCGGCGCCCGGCGACAGCGACGCGATGCTCGAAGCGTTGGCGCTGGCGCGTCATGCCGAGTCCGAGGGCGAAGTCCCCGTGGGCGCCGTTGTTGTATTTAACGGCGAAATCTTGGGCCGCGGCTGGAATCGCACTATCGGCCTGCATGACCCCAGCGCGCACGCCGAGATCATGGCCATGCGCGAGGCGGGCCAGGCAATGGGCAACTACCGTTTGCCGGGCTGCGAACTGTTCGTGACCCTGGAACCCTGCTGCATGTGTGCGGGCGCCATCATTCACGCTCGTATCGCGCGAGTCGTGTTCGGGGCGGACGACCCGAAGACCGGTGCGGCAGGCGGCGCTTTCGAACTGTTGCCCCATGATCGGCACAATCACCGGGTCGAAGTGGCGCGCGGCCTGATGGCCGACGAAGCCTCGGCGCTGCTGAAGGGGTTTTTCCGCGCGCGCCGCTAGGCGGCCGCGTCGAGTGCGAATCGCAACAGGTTCAGCGCCAGGACGCCCAGGACACAAATCATGGTGAGCCATAGCAGCCGCCGGCCGGTCTGACGGGTGATCGAGCTGGCCGGGTCGACCCGGGTCTCGCGCTTCAGGCCCTCGGGTGTAATCTCGAAAATCCACGAAAACACCATCGCCAGCGGGAAACAGATGATGCCGATCGCGGCGGCGAAACGGTACACCCAGCCCGGAACACCCGCGTAGTCCACCCCGATGGCCAGCAGTTCCAGCACCAGCCATGCCGACGCCACGTACAGCAACGCGACGCGAAAAATATTGCGGCGGACCAGTTCAGCCAGGATCGACATGCGCCAAGTCTGCCACACGTTGCGCTGATATACTGTGCCGTCCGACGGGAGGGGAGCCTGGAAGTGACCAACGTCTATTCATTCAGGGCACCGGACGCGGCGCCGGATCATGGCCTGGAACGCAATCCCGGCATGGGTTTCGACCCGGCCTGTTTCGATCGTTTGCGAATCAACCGCAGCGCGGTCGAGCGTCGGTGTGCCAGCATCCCGGCGCGCCGTTCCATCAAGAAGGACCACCAGGCGGCCTGGCTGCTGAAGGCCATCGCCTGTATCGACCTCACCACGCTGGCCGGCGACGATACGCCCGGCAAGGTACGGCGCCTGTGCCACAAGGCCATGCGGCCGGTGCGCGCGGATATCCTGGAAGGGCTCGGGGTGGCCGACCTTGGCCTGACCGTCGCCGCCGTGTGCGTGTACCACAACTACATCGAAACCGCGGTCGATGCGCTGAAAGGTTCCGGTATTCCCGTTGCCGCCGTCTCCACCGGATTTCCCGCCGGACAGATTCCACTTGAACTGAAGCTGGCCCAGGTCGTGGCCTCCGTGGCCGCGGGCGCGAAGGAAATCGACATCGTGATTTCCCGGGCAAAGGTCCTGACCGGTGACTGGCGCGGCCTGTTCGAGGAAATGCGCGCCTATCGCGAGGCCTGCGGCGATGCCCACGTGAAAGCCATCCTGGCCACCGGCGAGCTGGCCACGCTGACCAACGTGGCGCGCGCCAGCTGGGTCTGCATGCAGGCCGGCGCGGATTTCATCAAGACCAGCACCGGCAAGGAGTCGGTGAACGCGACCCTGCCGTACAGCCTGGTCATGGCCCGCGCGATCCGCGATTACCACCGGCTGACCGGCTACAAGGTGGGCTACAAGCCGGCGGGCGGCATCAGCACCGCAAAGGATGCGCTGGCCTACCTGACCCTGATGCGCGAAGAGCTCGGCCGCGACTGGCTGGAGCCGCACCTGTTCCGCTTCGGCGCCAGCAGCCTGCTGGGCGATATCGAGCGCCAGCTGGAGCATCACCTGACCGGCGCCTATTCCGCCGCCCATCGCCACCCCACCAGTTGAGGCCTGCATGAGCGTCAAAGACATTTACGAGACCATGGATTACGGGCCGGCGCCGGAATCGTCCGACCTGGCCGAAGCCTGGCTGGACGAACGCGATCGCCGCCTGGGCCATTTCATCGACGGCGACTGGCACGACCCGGCCACCGGCAACTGGTTCGAAACCCGGTCACCGGCGCGTGACGCGGTCCTGGCGGAGGTCGCCGACGGCGAGGCCAAAGATGTCGCCGCCGCCGTCGCCGCCGCGAAGGCTGCGCAGCCCGCCTGGGCCGCGCTGGATGGGTTCGAGCGCGCCAGGTATCTCTACGCCATCGCCCGGCGGGTGCAGAAGCACGCCCGGCTGCTGTCCGTGCTCGAGGCGCTGGACAACGGCAAGCCGATTCGTGAAACGCGCGACATCGACATCCCGCTGGTCGCGCGGCACTTCTACCATCACGCCGGCTGGGCGCAGTTGATGGACACGGAACTGCCGGGCTACGAGCCGCTGGGGGTGGTCGGGCAGATTATTCCGTGGAATTTCCCGCTGCTGATGGCCGCCTGGAAAGTCGCACCGGCGCTGGCCATGGGCAATACCGTGGTGCTCAAGCCGGCCGAGTACACGCCGGTCACCGCCGCCGTGCTGGCGGAAATCTGTCGTGATGCGGGGCTGCCTCCCGGGGTTTTCAACGTCGTGTTGGGCGACCACAAGGCCGGCCAGGCGCTGGTCGAACACCCCGATGTCGCCAAGATCGCCTTTACCGGCTCCACCGAGGTCGGCCGCCTGCTGCGCCGCGCCACGGCCGGCACCGGTAAAAAACTGACGCTCGAGTTGGGCGGCAAGTCGCCGTTTATCGTGTACGAGGATGCCGACCTGGACAGCGTAGTGGAAGGCCTGGTCGACGCGATCTGGTTCAACCAGGGCCAGGTGTGCTGCGCCGGTTCCCGCCTGCTGGTGCAGGAGTCGGTCGCCGAGCCGTTGCTGGAGAAAGTGCGAGCCCGGATGGCCAAACTGGTGGTCGGCGATTCGCTCGACAAGAGCATCGATATCGGCGCCGTGGTCGATCCCGTACAGCACGAGCGGATTACCGAATTGGTGGCGCTGGGCCGGGAGGAGGGTGCCGAGGTCTGGCAGCCCGACACGCCGATGCCCACCAATGGCTGTTTCTATCCGCCAACACTTTTGACCGGCGTCGAGCCGGCGGCGACCCTGGCACAGGAGGAAATCTTCGGGCCGGTGCTGGTCAGCATGACGTTCCGCACCCCGGCGGAATCCGTACAGCTGGCCAACAACAGCCGTTACGGCCTGGCGGCAAGCGTCTGGACCGAGAACGTCAACCTGGCGCTGGATATCGCACCGAAGATCAAGGCCGGCACCGTGTGGGTGAACTGCACGAACATGTTCGACGCGGCCTCGGGTTTCGGCGGCTATCGTGAATCGGGCTTCGGCCGCGAGGGCGGCAAGGAAGGCCTCTACGAGTACGTGAAGCCGGCGTGGGAGGCGAGGCTCAGCGGGAAACCGGCCTACCGCGGCAAAACGCCGGCCGAGCCGGATAAAGGCCAGGACGCGGTTCCTGGTGGCATTGACCGCACGCCCAAGCACTACATTGGTGGGCGCCAGCAGCGACCCGATGGGGGGTATTCGATCGCCGTTGCCGATGTCGACGGCCAGGTCGTCGCCGAAGTGCCCCGCGGCAACCGCAAGGACATTCGCAACGCGGTAGAAGCCGCGTTCAAGTCACCGGGTTGGAGTACGACCACCGCGCACAATCGTGCCCAGGTCCTCTATTACATCGCCGAAAACCTGCAGGCGCGTCGTGACGAGTTCACCGGCCTGCTCGCACGCCTCACCGGTGGGGGCAGGAAGCGCGCCCTGCGAGAATTCGACCTGTGCATTCGCCGGATTTTTCATTATGCCGCCATGGCCGACAAATACGACGGCCGGGTGCACGCCACGCCGCACCGGAATGTGACGCTGGCGATGCGCGAACCCTTAGGCGTGCTGGGCGTCGTCGCCCCGGAAGAAGCGGGCTTTATTGGATTCATTTCCACCGTCATGCCGGCGCTGTCGATGGGCAACCGCGTGGTGGCGGTGCCGTCACTGCGCTACGCACCATTGGCCACCGCGTTCTACCAGGTGCTGGACACCTCTGACCTGCCCGGCGGCGCACTCAACATCGTCACCGGCGAACAGGATGAGCTGGCGCGCGAGCTGGCGAAGCATTACGGCGTCGAGGGCCTGTGGTACTGGGGCGATGCCGAAACCGGAAAATTCGTCGAAGAAGCCGCCGCGGAATCGATGAAACGCACCTGGGTGAATCATGGCCGCTTCCATGACTGGTTCGACGCGGACCAGGGGCAGGACGAGGCGTTCCTGCGGCATGCAGTGGAAGTGAAGAACGTCTGGATACCCTATGGTGAGTAAGCGGTAAGCAGTAAGCAGTAAGCAGTAAGCGGTAAGCAGTAATAAGTCGTTAGTCGTGTGCGGGTTTGGTTTTTTTACTGCTTACCGCTTACTGCTCACTGCTCACCATCACCCAAATTGGAGAACTGACATGGATTTAATGGAAATGGGCGCGCAGCTGATCTCGGAGAAGCTGGGCGTCGACGTGGACCCGGCGACCGTGCAGGCGGCACTGTCGGGCGTGCTGGGTGATGGCAAGGGCGGCATCGACCTGTCCCGTGTGGCCGCGCAGATGGCCAACAGTGGCAGTTTTGGCAGCGTCCTGGAATCGTGGCTGGGTGACGGTGAAAACCAGCAGATTTCGGCGACCGGTATCGAAGATATTTTCGGCAAGTCGCAGCTTTCACAGTTGGCCGGCGCGCTGGGCGCCGGCGAAAACGACCTGGCCGGAACGCTGTCGGACGTGCTGCCGCAGATCATGGACAAGGCGAGCCAGGGCGGGTCGCTGAAAGACGAGTTCGCCGGTGGCCAGGGCGGTGACGTGGGCAGCCTGCTGAATGCGGCGAAGTCGTTTCTTGGGTAGCGGTGTTTAAAACGCTACACTGAATTGGCGCACCCGTTCGCGCCCAACAAGGAGGAAACCATGGGATTGTTCGATTCACTCAAGAAGGCCCTGGGTGGCGGTGCGACACCGTCTGAAACCGTCAAGGGCCCCAGCCTGGTGTTGCGCGAAGCGGGTATTGACCCTTCCGGTCTCGATTTCGACATCCGCGGTGACGGTAGCCTGGGTGTCAGTGGCCACGTGGCCAGCCAGGCCGATGCAGACCGAATTGTCGGCTTGCTCGAGGGCATTCCGCAGGTCAGCAGTGTCGACAGCCAACTCGTGGTGGGTGCGCCGCCGGAGGAACCGGCGCCCGAATCGCCTGCACCGGAGCCGCCGGTGACGTCCGTGGCCGATGTGGCGTCACCCGAGGCCGAACCCGTCAGCGCTGAAGCCGCGCCTGAAGGCACGGAAGCGCCGGCGGACGTTGACGATGCGGCCGGCGGGCGAACCTACACCGTGCAGTCCGGCGACAGCCTCTGGAAAATTGCCGAGGCCATGTACGGCAACGGCGCGAACTACACGGCCATTTTTGAAGCCAATCGCGATCTCCTGGATGACCCGGACAAGATTCATCCGGGGCAGGAGCTGCGAATCCCGGACCTGGACAACTGACAGCCGGGTTCGGTTCAACCCAGTCCAATTCCGCGCAAGCGGGGGAGTAAATACCATGTCCATTGCCAAGGTTACCGAGATCAAGGCGGCATCTTCTGTCAGCTTCGATGACGCGATCAAGAAAGGCATCGCCCGTGCCAACGAGACCCTCGACGAGGTCAAGGGGGCCTGGGTGGCCGGCCAGGACGTTACGGTCGAAGGCGGCCAGATTACCGAGTACCGTGTGCTGATGAAGGTCACGTTTATCCTCAAATGACGGATTTCGCGTCGGGCCACCCCCTCGGTCGGCCCTGGTGTCGACCGGTGGACTGAGTGGCGCACGCGAGTATTGTCATCCTGACACTGGCCCTGTATTTCACGGGGCTGGTGTTGATTGGCGCCTGGGCCAGCCGCCGGACCGCCGATCACGAGGATTTCTTCCTGGGCGGGCGGCAACTCGGCCCGTGGGTCGCGGCCATCAGTTACGCGTCCAGCGCCTCTTCGGCCTGGACGTTGCTTGGTCTCAGTGGCGCCGCCTATGTCATGGGCCCCAGTGTCGTCTGGGTCGCGCTGGGCTCTTACACCGGTATGCTGGTGGCCTGGTTCTGGATCGGGCCGCGGCTGAATCCGCACAGCCTGGCGCATCGCCAGCTGACGGTCACCGATTTCCTGGCCGGCGAGGCGGGCGGGTCCATGCGATCAGCCATCGTGGTCACCGCCTCGGTCATCATCATCCTGACGTTCGTGTTCTATGTCGCCGCCCAGTTCCAGGGCGCCGGCAATACCTTTGCCAGCACCTTCGAAATGAGCAGCACCGCGGCGGTGCTGCTGGGGGCGGCCATCATCATGGTCTACACGCTGCTGGGTGGGTTCTGGGCCGTCAGCGTCACTGACACGGTGCAGGGCCTGCTGATGGCGGCCACGGCGGTGTTGTTGCCGGGCGCCGCGCTGGTTGCCGTCGGCGGGCCGGCGGGGCTCATTGAAGGTTTGCGTGCCGCCGGGACGCCGGCATTTCTGTCCTGGACCGGGGGCGCCTCGGGCGTCGTCGCCCTGCTGGTGATCGGCGGCGGTCTGGGCATCGGCTTCGGCACCTACGGCCAGCCGCACCTGCTGGTGCGTTTCATGGCATTAAGGGATATGCGCGCGCTGCGCCAGGCCCGTGCCATCACGATTGCCTGGTACACCATCGTGTTCGCGGGGATGTGCGTGCTCGGGCTCGCCGGGCGCTTACTGGTGCCCGGTGCGGAGAACCCGGAAACCGTGTTCTTCACCCTGACGACCGACCTGTTCCCGCCCGTGCTCGGCGCGGTGCTGCTGGCGGCCGTGCTGTCCGCCATCATGTCGACGGCGGACAGCCAGTTACTGGTGGCGGCTTCCGCGGTCGCCCATGACCTGAACCCGGGCCGCAATGCCGCGGACCGAGCCCTGTGGCGTTCCCGGCTGGCGATCGTCACCATCGTCATCGCGGCCGTCGCGGTGGCATTATTCCTTCCGGAACGGATTTTCAGCCGCGTGCTGTTTGCCTGGAATGCGCTGGGTGCGGCGTTCGGGCCGGTGGTGTTCCTGCGGCTGGCGGGCAGGTCGCCGGCGCCGGTGGGCGTGCTGGCCTCGATGCTGGCCGGTTTCACCCTTTCCGTGGTGTTCTACCTGCTGCCCAACGCGCCCGGCGATGCACTGGAGCGACTGGCGCCGTTCGCCATCGCCCTGGTGATTGCGCTGGCGCTGGGTCGGCAGCCCCCTGAAAAGGAGTCGTATTCATGAGCGAGCGAGTCATCGTCAATGACGTCGGACCGCGTGATGGCCTGCAGAACCAGGCCAAACACCTGTCACCCGGTGAACGGGTCCGCCTGGTGCAGGCGCTGCTGGCGGCCGGCATGGACCACGTCGAGGTCGGGGCATTCGTGTCCCCGAAGGCCGTGCCCGCCATGGCGGGCGCCGCGGAGATCGTCGCCGCGCTGCAGGGGACGCCGGGTACGTTGTCGGTACTGATCCCGAACATGAAAGGCTACGAGTTGGCGCTGGCGGCCGGTGCCCGCGTAATGGCCATGGTGGTGTACGCCACCGACGGGATGGCGCGCGCCAATGTCGGCCGTGACCGGGCCGAGGTGGACGCCGCGACCGCCGAGATTCTCGAGCGGGCGCGCCAGGACGGGGTCAGCGTGCTGACGACCATTTCCGTTTCCTTCGAGTGCCCGTTTGAAGGTCCGGTCGACCCGCAGGTCGTCCAGGACGCCGCTGACCGCATGCTGGACTGGGGCACGGCGCGATTCATCGTCGCCGACACCATCGGCGCCGCCGCGCCGGATGCCGTGGCGTCGATGATGTCGGACATGGTCGGGCGGCATGGCGCAGGGCGCCTGGGCTGCCATTTCCACGACACCCGCGCGCTGGGCCTGGCCAACGTCTACGCCGCCGCCAACGCCGGCGTTCGCTATTTCGATGCTTCCATCGCCGGGCTGGGCGGTTGCCCGTTCGCGCCCGGCGCGACGGGCAACGTCGCCACCGAGGATGTCGTGATGCTGCTGGAGCGGCTGGGCCTCGACACGAGCATCGACATGCCGGCGCTGTTGCGCGCGGCCGACCTGGCAAAAGACCTGACCGGAACCGCGCCCGGCGGGCGTGCCGGGACCTGGCTGGCGCAGGCCTTTCGGGAGAAGGCTTCGTGAACCGGGCCACGCGTGACGGCAGCACGGTGGCGATTCCCGACATGGCGTTTGACAAGACCCCGGCGTGAACGATCGGCGGCTGTTCTGGGTGGCGGCGGCCGTGCTGGCCCTGATGCTGGCGTGGCGCTGGGATCACCGCGCCATCGACCATCCCCCGGGGGTGCTCGTGCCGCAGTCGCCGGTTCAGCAGGCGGCCGGAGGCAGCGTGTTCGCCCACGACGATTTCATCCTCACCCGTCGCGCCACCTTCGAGATTCGCGCGCGCGTGCTCGGTACCGAGCGATACCGGCTGGGCCGCGAGGCCGACCTCTCACCGCTGGACCTGGCGCTGGGCTGGGGGCCGATGTCGGACAGCGCGGTACTGGACCAGTTGTCGATCTCACAATCCGGGCGCTGGTATCACCTGCGATGGCCATCGGCGGCGCCGTTGGCGGAACAGGCGATCATGGGACACAGCGGCAATATGCACATGGTGCCGGCCACGTCGTACGAGGCGGGCATCCTGAAAAAGTTGCGCCCGGGGCAGGTCGTGTCGATCAAGGGGTACCTGGTGGATGTCGACACCGAGGACGGCTGGTATTGGCGAACGTCGCTGAGTCGCGATGACGTGGGCGGCGGGGCCTGCGAGATTGTTTACGTTGAGTCGGTCATGGTCGAGGGCTGACCGGCTGAAGGCCGTGCCGGAACGGCGCCGGGCGCGTATGATTCATCCATTCGATGACCGAGGACGACATGATGTTGCAGAAATTGAACCTGTTGATCAGCGCATTCGCGCTGGTCGCATTGCTGGCTTATGCGCCCACAACCCTGCACGCCGACGAGGCGCTGACGGCCGGCGAAGGTGAGGCAATCCCGATGACGGTTCACAAGAGCCCGACCTGCGGCTGCTGTGTGAAATGGGTCGACCACATGGAAGCCGCCGGTTTCACCGTGGACCTCAACCACCCGGATGACCTGCTGGCGCTGAAAGACGGCAATGGCATACCGGCGAACAGCCGCTCGTGCCACACCGGCATCACCGGGTCGGGCTACGTGTTCGAAGGCCACGTGCCGGCAAAGTTCGTGCTCCAGTTCCTGGCTGACCCGCCCGAGGGCGCCATTGGCCTGGCGGTACCGGCGATGCCCCTGGGTAGCCCGGGAATGGAGGTGGGTGACCGCTTCACGCCGTATGATGTACAGCTGCTGAAAGCGGACGGTACCACCGAAGTGTTTGCGCACGTCGGGACCGCCGCGGAGCAGTACGCCGGCTCCTGAAGCCAGCGCACAGGTGGATTGCAACTCCGCAGGCATGGCGGGGTTGTTCCGGTTTTAATATTCCAATATTCTAGAAACATGGAAATGAATAATGCCGTGACGTCACTTTCCGCACTGGCCCAGGAAAGCCGGCTTGAAGCGTTCAGGTTGCTGGTGCGCGCCGGTCCGGAAGGGCTGCCCTCGGGTGATGTCGCCAGGGCGCTCAACGTGCCGGCGAATACGGTGTCCACGCATCTTTCAATCCTGACGCGGGCGGGCCTGGTCAGTTCCCGGCGCGACGGGCGCCACGTGATTTACCAGGCCAACCTGGGCGGAATCCGGAAGCTGATCGATTACCTGCTGGCCGATTGCTGCCAGGGCGACCCGGAACTCTGCGGTTCGCTCCTGGAACAGTTAACTCCCCACTGCTGAAACAAAGACTCGATGGAGAATGAAGACATGACCGATTCACCGCGCCGCGTGCTGGTGGTCTGCACCGGCAATTCCTGCCGTTCCGTGATGGGCGAGGCGCTCATCAACCAGCTCGGCAAAGGTCGATACGTGGCTTTCAGTGCGGGCAGCAAGCCACTGGGCCGGATCAACCCGGGCGCCATCGAAACACTCCGCCGCCATGGCTTCGACCCGGGTGAGCCGGTCAGTCAGTCCTGGGATGAGTATGCCGACCAGCCTTTCGACCTGGTCATCACCGTCTGTGACTCCGCGGGCGCGGAGACCTGCCCGGCGTTTCCCGGCCAGTACGAGCGTAAGCACTGGAGTACCCCGGACCCGTCGCACGTCGAGGGCACCGAGGCGGAGAAGATCGCCGCGTTCGATGAAGCGTTCGCGATGCTCCGCCGTCGTGTTGAAAGCGAATTGCTCTGAAGCCCCGGGTTAATGGGCATTTTTGAACGCTACCTGTCCGTCTGGGTGGGCCTGGCCATGGTGCTGGGCGTCGTGCTGGGCAGCCTCGTGCCCGGCTTTTTCCAGGTGATTGCCAACCTGGAGTACGCCAACGTTAACGCCGTCATCGCCGTGCTGATCTGGCTGATGATCTACCCGATGATGGTCAACGTCGATTTCGGCTCGCTGGCCCAGGTTGGCAGACGACCGAAAGGGCTGTGCATCACCCTGGTGGTGAACTGGTTGGTCAAGCCGTTCACGATGGCGGCGCTGGGCGTATTGTTCTTCGAAGTGCTGTTTAGCGACTGGGTTGACCCGGTGATGGCCCGTGAGTACATCGCCGGCATGATCCTGCTGGGCGTGGCGCCGTGCACGGCCATGGTGTTCGTCTGGAGCCAGCTGGTGAAGGGCGATGCCAACTACACGCTGGTGCAGGTGTCGGTGAACGACATCATCATGGTGTTCGCCTTCGCGCCCATCGCCGCCTGGCTGCTGGGCGTGGCCGACGTGGTGGTGCCGTGGAACACGCTGCTGCTGTCGGTGGTGCTGTACGTGGTGACGCCGCTGGCCGCCGGCTGGGTCACTAGAACCTGGCTGGAACAGCGTGCCCGCCGCCGTGGCGAAGACACGGTCACGGCCGTCGCCGCGTTCACGGCGAAGGTCAAGCCGTTGTCGATCATGGGCCTGGTGGCCACCGTGGTGCTGCTGTTCGCGCTGCAGGCCGGCACCCTGCTGTCAAAACCGGGCGTGATCGTGTTGATCGCCATTCCATTGCTGATCCAGTCCTACGGCATCTTCGCCATCGCCTACGGCTGGGCCTGGGCCTGGCGGGTGCCGTTCAGCACGGCCGCGCCGGCGGCACTGATCGGCACGTCCAACTTTTTCGAGCTGGCCGTGGCCGTGGCCATCAGCCTGTTCGGGCTGCACTCCGGCGCGGCGCTGGCCACGGTGGTCGGCGTGCTGGTGGAAGTGCCGGTGATGCTGTCGCTGGTGGCGCTGGCCAATCGAACGCGCTCACATTTTGATCAACGGGCAGTGATTTCCAGCCCTTAATTCTATTTTCCTGCCCGCCGGCTCCCACGATGGAACGGCTGTATCATGATGATTTTAAATAAAAACATATCACCTTAGGGGAATCCCCTACGGCAAAAACAGACCTGCTAAGGCTCATCCCTATTCACAATGGCCCGTCATGCTGGCTAGGGTCGCACGACTTTGAACGGCCGTGTTCGCCCATCCTTTCCCCGGGACAGAGGCGGATCCCACCCCATTAACCGAGGAAAGCCGCATGCGTTCTGCATTTATGAGTTTCCGTCGTGACAAGGCCTGTGCGCCATTGTTCGCGATCGCAGTTTCACTGCTCGCAGCCCCCGCCTTCGCCGAAGACGGCGAGTCACGGGCGCTCGAGTTCACATTGATCACCGGCGACACCGCCCGGGCCCAGGTCCTGGAAGATGGTGGCATTGGCGCCGCCCGGCTGCTGGCGGCAGATGGCAGCGAGCTCGTCACCAGCCTGTTCCAGAGTGGCGACAATGTTTATGTCATTCCTGAAGGCATCCAGCCCCTGGTCGACGCCGGTCGCATCGACATGGAGCTGTTCAACCTGGCGAACCTGCGCGACGCCGGCTATGACAACGCGTCCCGTGACACGTTCTCCATCCTGGTCGAGTTTGAAGATGGTGTGGCCCTGCAGGCGCTGCCGGGCACCCAGCTGACCACGTCGTTCGATGCGATCGACATGGCCGCGCTCGAAGTCGATAAGGCCGAGGTCGCCAACCTCTGGGCCGACATCATCGTCAACGCCGACATTGAAAAAGTCTGGCTGGACGGTGCAGTCAAGGCGCATAAGGCCAGTGAAGTGCTGACCCCGACCGTGCCGCTGACCGGCGCCCTGGGTGAGTACGCGAAGTACTACGACGGCACCGGCGTGACGGTCGCGGTGCTCGATTCCGGATACGACCTCGAGCATGCCGACCTGGCCGGCCAGGTGGATATGGTGGAAACCTGGGTGTGGAACAGCAACGGTGACGATACCTACGGTCACGGCACCCATGTCGCATCAACGATCGCCGGTACCGGCGCCGAGTCCGGCGGGCTGTGGGCCGGCGTCGCACCGGGCGCCCGCCTGTTGGTGGGCCAGGTGCTGGGCAATACCGGCAGTGGCTCGCAGTCCGGCATCATGCAGGGTATGCAGTGGGCCGTCGATAACGGTGCCGACATCGTCAACATGTCACTGGGTTCCGCGGCCAGCAGTTGCGGCGGTGGCATCGTTTCGCTGCTGGAAGCGCTGAGCGAGCAGGCCCTGTTCGTGGTCTCCGCTGGCAACAGTTCACTGCGGGAATCCATTGGCTCGCCGGGTTGTGCGCCCAGCGCGTTGACCGTGGGCGCGATTGACCGAGACAACGAGACCGCCGTGTTTTCCAGCCGTGGTCCGGGTCCGGATGGGCTCAGCGCCAAGCCGGATATCGCTTCGCAGGGCGTTGCAGTCGTCGCGGCGGCCTCCGGCGGTTTTGGTGATACCGCGTACCGCGTCTACTCGGGTACGTCCATGGCAGCGCCGCACGTTGCCGGTGGCGCCGCCATCGTGCTGCAGGCCCGTCCTGAACTGACACCTGTTGAATTGAAAAACGTGCTGACGTCTTCCGTGCTGGCGACCGACGCGCATGTGCTTGACCAGGGCGCCGGCCCGATGGACATCGACCGGGCCATTCGCCAGGTCGTGACCGCCCCGGCCAACATTTCACTGGGTCAATTCCTACAGGCCGGCGCCGGCCTGGAGGCAACCGGGGTCATTCCGCTTCACAACCTGGGTGGCGAGGCAATCGAACTGAAAGTCCGGATGGACCTGATCGGCGACGATGGCGACACCCAGTTGCCGGCCACGCTGGCCCGCCTGGGCGTCAAGCGCGTCACCGTGCCGGCTTACGGCAGCGTTGATATCCCGGTGACCATCGATACCGGTGTCGCGCTGCGTAACGGCGCTTACGGCACCATCACCGGTCGCATCACCGCCACCACCACGGGCAACGCCGACGTTCGCGTCATCGCGCCGTTCTCGTTCTGGATCGAGCCGCCGATGATCGACCTGACCGTGAAAGCCTTTGACCGCTTTGATAACCCGGTCCAGTCACCGTCGTCGTTCTCGTTGCTGAACGCCGAAGATGAGCGGGGTACCCGCTGGTCGCTCTACAGCGGGGAGTACACCGTGCGTGTGCCGGCGGGTCGCTACAGCGTTGTCGCCCACATCATGACCCGCGATGACGAGACCAACCAGGGCCTGGTCGCCTCCGCGGCATTGATGGCCGAGCTGGGCGTCAAGCTGGATAAAGACACGACGCTCGAATTCCATGCCCAAGAGGCGCAGCGCGTTGACTTCAGGGCCGACCGGCCGATTGACACGCAGGGCTTCTCGTTCGGTTTCAGCTACGACCTGGACGAGAACGGTAATGTGAAGGCCGGCAGCTACGAGCTGGCGCCGCAGTACGTTGACGAGCTGTATGGCTGGTCGCGCGGTCGTGATGATCGCTTCCGCTATTTCGCCACAACGCGCGCTTTCGCGCCGGAGACCCTGCTGACCACGGGTGGTGGTGCCGAGATCGGCTACACCAACGTGTCACAGGCGCCGATGTTCCACGGTGAAGGCAGCGCAGAAGTGGTGCTGGTCGATCCGGCGACCCCGGCGGGTTTCGAGGCGGTCGACCTGGCAGGCAAGATCGCCATGGTCAACCTGACCCAGTACCAGTATCCGTCGAGCTATGCTCACCTGCGTCCGGCGTTGGAAGCCGGGGCGATCGGCCTGGTCATCAATTACCCGGATACCGTGGGTCGGTACAACCGCAGCCTGGCCTCCACCATCCCGGTGGTGACGTTGGCGGCGGTTGAAGGCGACAAGCTGTTGGCCGAACTGTCCAATGGACCGGTCACGTTGAACTGGTCCGGCTCGGCGCCGGAACGCACCCCGTACGCATACACGCTGGCGCACGTGGTCGATGGCAAGGTCCAGGCCGGCCAGGTTCGCGTGCACGACCATGAGCTGGCCCGTATCGACGCGACCTACCACTCGCAGGGTGACGAGCGGTTCGTGTTCACCGATATGTACATCGGCGTGCCAGGCCTGAACGCGTTCTATGCCACGGGCTCCACTCAGATGGTCGCGGCCCCGGTGCAGCGCACCGAGTTCTACACGGCCGATGAACGCGTCGCGTGGACCAATATCGTCATGCCGAACTTCTACATCCACAATGGCGCTTACTACGATGGCGCGCGTCGCATGGTGGCGGGCTCGCAGGAGACGACCAGCTGGATGAAGTCGCCGACCGGCGCATCCTTGTGGGCGACCGCCATCCCGGTGATGTGGCGTGACACCAACCAGATGCAGGTCAGCATCCCGGATTACGGTGACGCCGCCGGCCATGACGGCAGCCCGGGCCGCTACATCGACAGTGGGTTCACCTACTACTACGTCGATGGCGTCAGAACGTCGCCGAGCGGTGGCCTGTTGCCGCTGCCGGACGAAGAAGCACTGGTGCGTGTCGAGCGGTCGTTCTACCGTCGCGCGGATGTATCGCCGGTCTATCATTTCACCGGCGTGGCCTACGACACCAACTGGGAGTTCCTGACCAGCAGCGAGCAGCAGGGCCCCCAGCCCATGTTGATGCCGAGCATCGATGTGCCGTCGAGCATGTACAACACGGTTGCAGCCGGCACGCCGACTGTCATTGGTGTGGGCGCCAAAACCGACATTGACCCCGATGTTGAACTGGCCGATGTGCAGGTGCAGTACGCCTACGGTACCGATTCGCGCACCTACCAGGTCGCAGCGGACGCGTGGCAGGACGCCCAGGTCGAGTTTGTCGATGGCCAATGGTTTGCCACCGTGCCCAACACGGCCGCCAGCGGCCAGTATGTCCACCTTAGGGTGACGTTGGCCGACACCGGCAGCAGCACGGTTGAACAGACCATGTTGCGCAGCTACCTGCTGGACTGAGTATCGTTCCATGCAGGCCGCCAGCCCGGGTCACCCGGGCTCGCAGGAAAGGGCTCCGCCAATTGGCGGGGCCCTTTTTCGTTGTGGACGCTCACGCCAGGGAATATTCCCTTGATTGTCACATTCCATCACTATCATGAATGTGTCATGCTGAATGAATCTATTCAGCGTCATTCACCCGAAGCGATCGAGGTCTCATTCATGAAGGATTCCGTTGTCGAAAAGCCCTGCCGTAAAGGCACGGGCGTGCCTGGGCGAAACTGCCGTCCGCTGCTGGCCGCTATCTCCCTGGCACTGGCCGCCACTTCCGCGCAGGCGCAGGTGTTTATCAACGAGCTGCACTACGACAACGCGAGCACGGATACCGGCGAAATGGTCGAGCTGGCGGGCCCGGCCGGCACCAGCCTGGCGGGCTGGACGGTGGCGCTTTACAACGGCTCCGCTTCGCAGCTGAATGTTTACGACACGATCGCGCTGTCCGGCACATTTGCCGACCAGGCGGGCGGCATGGGCACGCTGGCCTTCGCGCGTGCCGGCATCCAGAATGGTTCACCGGATGGCCTGGCGCTGGTCAACGCATCGAATACGGTGGTCCAGTTCCTCAGCTATGAGGGTGTGTTCACCGCGGCTTCCGGACCGGCGGACGGCATGACCAGCACCGACATCGGCGTGGAAGAGGGCAGTGGCACGCCGGCGGGACATTCCCTGCAACTGGTGGGCGCGGGTTCGACGTATGACGATTTCACCTGGGCCGAGGCCATGGCGGAAACGCCCGGCCAGCCGAACACGGGCCAGGACTTCGGTGGCGAACCAGCGGCGCCGGAACTGCTGCTGAGCGAGATGGTGGTCACCCCCACCGGCGGCGAGTTCATCGAAATCTTTAACCCGGGCGCCTCGTCCGTCGACCTGTCCGATGTTTACCTGACGGACGCGACCTTTGCGAGCGGCAATACTTACTACTACAACATCGTCCTGGCTGCGAACGCCGGCGGTGGTGGTTTCAGCGATTTCCACGCCCGGTTCCCGGCCGGTGCCAGCATCCCGGCCGGCGGCTTCCAGACGGTCGCCCTGGCAGGGTCTGAAGCTTTCTTTGCCGAGTACGGCGTACAGCCCACCTATGAACTTTTCGAGGACGGTGCCGCCGATGCCATTCCCGATATGCGCGAGGCGCTGCCCGGCAGCATCAACGGGCAGGGTGGCCTGACCAATAGCGGCGAGGTCCTGGTGCTGTACCAGTGGGACGGGGCCAGCGACCGGGTCGCGGACCTGGATTACGTGGTCTGGGGCGACAAGGCCGAGGCCGTGGACAAGACCGGCGTGGCGCTGGATGGCCCGGATGGTGACACCCTGGTATCCGAGTATGCCGCCGATACGCCCATCGCTTCGCAGGACGTCATCAGCGCCGGCGCGCATCCGTTCGGCGAGTCGTTCACCCGTATTGATTTCACCGAGGGCAACGAGACCCAGTCCGGCGGCAACGGCGTCAACGGCGCCGACGAGACTTCGGAAAACCTGTCCGTGACCTGGGCGTCGCGGACGCCGTCGCCCAACAGCGACTACGTGCCACCCACACCGGACCTGGTCATCACCGAGGTCATGCAGAACCCGTCCGCGGTGAGTGATGGTTCCGGCGAGTGGTTCGAGATTCACAACGCCGGTGACGTCGATGTCGATATCAACGGCTGGACCATCGCCGACCTGGGTTCGGACAGCCATGTCATCAACGCCGGCGGCCCGCTGGTCGTGCCGGCGGGTGGCTACATGGTGCTGGGCAACAACGCCGACAGCAACACCAACGGCGGCCTGGTCGTGGACTACGCCTACAGCGGCGTGTTCCTGGCCAACGGCGACGATGAGCTGGTGCTGTTCGACGCGGCCGGCTTCGAGGTCGACGGCATCGCCTGGGACGGCGGGCCGGTGTGGCCGGACCCGACCGGCGCCTCCATGGCCCTGACCGACCTGGCGCTGGACAACAATGATGGCAACAACTGGTGCGAATCGCAGAACCCCTACGGTGACGGCGACCGCGGAACACCGGGCGTGGCGAACTCCTGCGAAGTGCTGATCCCCGAGTTCGGCGCCTGCGGTGATGCGGCCACGAAGATTCACGCCGTGCAGGGCAATGGCCTGGCCAGCCCGATCGCGGGCTCGCCGGGTGTGATCATCGAGGGCGTGGTCGTCGGTGATTTCCAGGGCGGCGACCGACTGAACGGCTTCTTCGTGCAGGAAGAGCCAGCGGATGTCGATGGTGACCCGGCTACTTCCGAGGGCATCTTTGTCTACGACGAGAACTTCGGCGTCGACGTGAATGTCGGCGACGTGGTGCGCGTGCAGGGTACGGTGATCGAGTACTTCGACCTGACCGAGATCAGCCCGGTCATCAACCTGGTCACCTGCGGCACGGGTACCGCGGACACGCAGGAGATACTGCTGCCGTTGGCCGGCCCGGACGCGCTCGAAGCGCTTGAGGGCATGAGCGTGCACCTGCCGCAGACCCTGTTCGTGACCGACAACTTTACGCTGGGTCGTTACGGCGAAGTGGGCCTCGCCCTGGGCGGCCCGCTGGACATTCCCACCAACGTGGTCGCGCCGGGCGCGGCCGCGCAGGCGCTACAGGCGCAGAACGACCTGTCCCGAATCCAGCTGGATGACGGCAGTGGCGCGCAGAACCCGGTTCCGGTGCCGCCGTACTTCGCGCCGGACGGCACGCTGCGCGTAGGCGATGCCACAAGCGCCGTGACCGGTGTATTGGGCTATGGCTTCGGTGAGTACGAAGTGCACCCGACGGACGTCGTCGCTTTTAGCCGCGAAAATGAGCGCCCGACCGAGGCGCCGGACGTGGGCAACCCGCTGGTGACCGTGGCCGGTTTCAACGTTTTGAACTACTTCATCACGCTGGATGACAACACGCCGGTCTGCGGGCCCTCGGCCAACATGGACTGCCGCGGTGCCGAGAACGCGTTCGAGTTCGAGCGCCAGCGCGCCAAGGTCGTCGCCGCGCTCAGCCTGCTGGGCGCCGACGTGGTCGGCCTGGTGGAAGTTGAGAACGCCGCCGGCGACGGCCCGGTCGCCGACCTGGTCGATGGCCTCAACGACATCCTGGGCGCGGACACCTACGCCTACATCGCTACCGGCGCCATCGGCACCGACGCGATCCGCCAGGCGCTGATCTACAGGCCCGACGCGGTCACCCCGGTGGGTGGTTTTGAAACGCTGGACAGCAGTGACGACCCGGACTTTATCGATACCGCCAACCGCCCGGCGCTGGCGCAGTCATTCGTCGACGGCGCCACGGGTGAAGTCTTCACCGTCGCCGTCAACCACCTAAAGTCGAAAGGCTCGGACTGCGACGCCCTGGGCGATCCGGACACCGGCGATGGCCAGGGCAACTGCAACCTGACCCGTGCCGCGGCTGCCTCGGCCCTGGCAAACTGGCTGGCTGGCGACCCGACCGGCAGCGGCAGCGCTCGCTCGGTAATCATCGGCGACCTGAACGCCTATGCGATGGAAGATCCCATCGTGGTGCTGAAGGATGCGGGCTTCGTCGACCTGGTCGAGGTCTACAACGGCGTGGGCTACGCCGACGGCGCCTACAGCTACGGCTTTGGCGGCCAGATGGGCTACCTGGACCACGCCCTGGCCAGTGCGGCCTTCGCCGCAGACACCTCGGGCGCTGCTGCGTGGCACATCAACGCCGATGAGCCGTCCGCGCTGGATTACAACGACTACAACCAGGCCTCGCTGTTAAGTCCCGACCCGTACCGGGCCTCGGACCACGACGCCGTGGTCATCGGCCTGTTCAACGACGAGGACGACGACGGCGTCTGGGACACGATCGACGCCTGCCCGGCGACGGTCATCCCGGAAGCCCCGCCGACGAAGGGCCTGGGCAACAACCGCTTCGCGCTACTCGACGACGACGGCGTCTTCGACACTACCGAAGGCGGCGGCCCGGGCGTTTCGTTCACGATCCACGACACGGCCGGCTGCTCCTGCGAGCAGATCATCGCCGCCGCGGGTCTCGGCAATGGCCACACGAAGTTCGGCTGCAGCATCGGCGAGATGCGTGACTGGGTGTCGGCGCAGTAGCGGTCCCGGTATCGATTGCAGGCAACGAAAAAGCCCCGCAATCGCGGGGCTTTGCTTTTTATTGGGAGAGCAACTCAATGTAGGCGGGGTAACTGTAGTTCCGGTTTTTTTTCTGTCCGGTCATTTCCGTAACGATGCCCAGGTTTTCCAGCGCCCTGACGGCCGCAGTTGCCGTTGGAAAGGTGGTATCCAATTGCTGTCGCACTCGCTCGATAGTGAACCTTGGCATCATCGGCAGCATCTCGAACAAGCGATAGCTTGCCGTTCCCGCCCTGGAAGCTTCCAGCAGCCTACGACGGTCCGCGGAGACAAGACTGGCTATATCAATGATGTTTTTCTCTGCATCAGCTGCCGCGACGGCGACGCCTTCCAGGAAAAAAGCCACCCAGGATTCCCAGTCACCGTCACCGCGAATTCCAGACAATTGCCGGTAATACTCGGCCTGGTGCTGCTTCAGGTAGCCGCTGATCGACATCAGTGGTTCAGGTAGCAATTCCCAATGCTCGAACAGGATCCCGATCAACAGTCGGCCAATGCGTCCGTTTCCGTCAAGGAAGGGGTGGATGGTTTCGAACTGCGCGTGGACCAGCGCTGTCCTGACCAGGGGCGGCAAATCCGTGGCCTCTTTGTGAATGAACCGCTCGACATTAGCCAGAAGCGCCGAAACGTGTTCCTGTGGTGGCGGTACGAAGACCGCGTTACCGGGCCGGGTGCCGCCAATCCAGTTCTGTGATCGGCGCAGTTCGCCCGGCTGTTTGCCCGCACCCCGTACGCCATCAAGCAGGCGTCGATGTGCCTCGCACAACAGGCGAACACTGATGGGTAACCCCCTGGGATCGTGCAACTGTTCCCGGGTCCAACGGAATGCGTTGAGATAGTTGGTGACCTCCTCAACATCGTCGGTATTGCTGACCTGGAACCCGGCTTCCTCGTCGAACAGGTCAATGAGCGTGGCCTGTGTGCCTTCGATCTGGGACGTTAAAAGGGCTTCCTTACGGATCGCGCCATAAAGCAGCCAGTCGACAGACGGCACCAGTCCTGACACGCCGGACAAACGTGCAAGCGCCATTTCGGCCTGCCGATTGAGGTCGCTGTATACCTCGGATGACAACGCAGGTTTCGAGGGGGGCAGGGCATGGGGTATGAACGCCCGTACGGGCTCACCCTGTGTCGTGGTGGTCGTGTAGGTACCGGTGGTGCGCTTCATCGAAAGAATACTTTAATACGAGCATCCTTAATTAAAGCATTCTTTAATATAATCGGCAATCGATAAAGATCCTGACGACGCCCAGGCAACAAAAAAGCCGTCCATGGGACGGCCTTTTGTCGTAGTGGTGGAGGCGGCGGGAATCGAACCCGCGTCCGCAAGTGATTCGCCTTTGGCTCTACATGCTTAGTCGATCTATTGATTTAGCTGGCGACTACCCGATCGGCGAGGGAAAATCTCCAGCGAGCCTGGATAAGGTTTTAACGGATCCACACCAGGCGTGCTTCACCGCGATCCCGTGTGGGTCGACCCCCGATTTCCGGCACCCACGGGCAGGCTCCGGGCGGAGGGCACTAAGGCAGGTTTTTAAGCTGCTAGTGCGTAGTTGTCGTCGTTGGCAACTAACAAGTTTGCAATCAGTTTTACGAGTTGAATGCGGCTCGGCATGCACCTCGGGTTGCACGACCCACGTCGAAGCCAGGTCGCCCCCAAGTCAAACTTTGGACGCGCATTGTAACGGAAAGTTCCGGTGGATCAAGCGAATATGGCGCCTCTTTTACGCGCCATGCAGGGGCGGTCAGTCGTCGACCGGTACGCCGT
Organism: uncultured Oceanospirillales bacterium; assembly: GCA_913055655.1. Taxonomy (GTDB): domain Bacteria; phylum Pseudomonadota; class Gammaproteobacteria; order Xanthomonadales; family SZUA-36; genus Marinihelvus. The sequence goes on from CAJXKA010000001.1 coordinate 478,079, forward strand.
GGGCGCGCAGCATGGTGGCCAGCGGCGCCAGTTTTTCGCGGTAGTTCCGCCAGATGCCGATGGGCGCCTCGGTCCCCTCGGCGCGGTTAATGAGCGCGTTCAGGCGGGCTTCAGTCACATCCGCGTCGGTGCCGAGGTGGGCCTGGATGCGGGCCACCTGTCCGGCGGGGTCGGCCAGTAATGATTCGTAGTCGACATCCAGGATCCAGCCGGGTACGTTCCGGCGCCAGTGGCCCATCAGGCCCTGGTAGGCCACGTAGTAGCGCCCGACGTCGGCCAGGCGGTTGCTGAACCCGTGCCCGGAGCGGAAAAGCGTCCGGTACAGGGTGTAGCAACTGTCCAGCGGGTGGCGGCGCAGGTGGATGACGCGCGCATTCGGCATGGCCTTGCGGACCAGTCCGAGATACTGGAAGTTCAGCGGTGAGCAGTCCACGACATTGGATGCCTGGGGCGCCAGGCCGCGCAGGCCGTTCCAGTAGCGTTCGCCCACGCGACGGAAATCGACATCGCCGATGCGCTCGATGATCGCACTGCCGCGGTTGTGGGGGCCGATGTTGCCGACCAGGGCGAAAATCAGGGTGTTGATGGGCCCGACGCTGTCGTAGCCGTCCAGCGACGCCAGAAGCCGGTTGGCCAGCGCGATGCCGATGCGGGGCAGGCCGACCATCAGCACCGGGTTGGCGCCCTCGAGGCCGGGTTCGGCGCGCGCGAAGCGCTCACGGCTGAAGGTTTCCGCCAGTTGCTCCATGGCCTGTTCGTCGTCGGCGACATCGTAGTCCAGCGCCTCGGCCATCAGCCCGGCGCCGGAGCGCAGGCAGTCGAATGCCGTGTCGTACTCGCCCAGGTCCTCCAGTTCCTTGGACAGGGCGTAGTACACCGGCACCCGGGCGGTATCGCCCTTCGGCAGGTTTTCCAGTACGAACCCCAGCTGCTGGGCGTGGTGATTGTCGGGCGTCTGCCGACGCAGGGCCGAACGTGATTCCCAGGCGTCGAAGTTTTTCGGGTCCAGGTAAATCGCACGGTCGTAGAGCTTTTCGGCGTCGGCGGCCTGGCCCAGCACCACGCAGGAATCCGCCGCATCGGCGGCCAGTTTCGACTGGTCCGGCGCCAGTTCACAGGCGCGGGCCTGGACCCGGAGCGCATCGTTGTAACGCCCCAGGTTCTGGTAGAACTCGGCCACCTTGACCAGCGACGGCACATCATCGCCGACCTGCCGCTCGATCAGCCGCACGCAGTCCAGCGCCATGCCCAGCTGGTTGCTGTAGAACAGGCATTCGGCCAGGCGAATCCGCGGCGCCAGGTCGTTGGGGCGCGCCGCCATGGCCTGCTGGGCGGTCGCCAGCATGCGGTCGAAGTCGCCCTGGGCCTGGTGTACACGGCTGGAGAGCTCCAGCAATTCGTAATTCCCGGGGTTCGTCGATAGCAGGTGATCACACAGTTCACCGGCCTGGCGCCATTCGCCGGCCCGGATAAACCGTTCAACACGGGCGATCTTGCGGGGCAGGGTGGCGGATGGTGGGGGCGATGCGGCCATTTCGGGAGTGTCGATCAGCAAATGCGAAGGGGCGTATTGTACGGGAACGACCCTCCCTGTCGTAGCCGCCGGGACGTCAGTCGCCGGACGCCAGGTCGCGTTGTTTTGCCGGCCACCAGATCGTCAGCAGCGAGGCGACCAGGGCCAGGGCTGATACCCAGATCACCAACGCATACCGGCTCTCGCCCAGCAGGATCGCGATCAGCACCGGGCCACTGGCCAGCCCCATTTTCGAAGCGAAGCCCGCCATCGCCGCCATCTGGCCATGCGTGTCGAACCGGGACGCCAGCCCCAGCAGGTAGCTGATCGTGAACGCCCAGGTCACGCCAATCGCCATGTTCGAGGCAATCCAGATCGCCGGCACACTACTGAACAGCAGCGCCCAGGTGCCCAGCGCCGTGATCCCGATACCCAGCAACAGCGGGCGGCGGTAGCCGAGGCGGTCTGAGACGGCAATGACGAGCCCGGCGCCGGCCAGGCCAACCCAGGCGGAAGCGCCCAGCGTGGTCGCGATAAAGCCCTGGGCCAGGTCGTAATACCGGCCCAGGCCAATGATGAAGGCGTACAGCCCCATGTTGGCGCCCTGGAACAGGAAGATGGCCAGCAGGGTCAGCACCAACGGCAGCGACCAGGCTTCCCGCCGGGTCAGTGGTGGTGGCGGGCGGTCGGCAACGGCGTAGTCCGGCAGCCAGGGCAGCATGGCGGCAGTCACCACGCTGAAGGCCACCAGCGACAGGAACAGGACCGAGGTGCCGAACTGGGGCACCAGCCCGGGAATCAGCATGACGCCCAGGCCACCCAGGCCAAACTGTACGAACAACAGGACACCGAAGGTCCGGTCGGGCTGTTCGGTGCGTGCGATCACTGAGAACGCGGTCCCCACCAGCATGCCGCCCACCAGGCCGTGGACAAAACGCAGGGCCGTCAGCGCCGTGGGCTGGCTGACGCCGATGGACAGCAGGTCCAGTGCAATCAGCGCGGCGAGGAATCCGGCCGCGGCCAGTCGCCAGTTCAGCCGTCGTACCAGGAAGACAATCGCCAGCGCGCCGAACGCCGCGCCATACATATTCGCGGACCCGACGGCGCCCGCCTGCTGGTTGCTGAACCCCAGGGCTTCGATCAGGCCCTCGACAATCGCGGGCATGATGTTGACGTAGAAAAGACCGGCGGTCGCCAGGAAGGCGAGGCCCGTACGTGATATCATGCTGTTTCTGGAAAGTTTCTTTATCATAATGATTATTAATCTTTATTAATGGCAAATTGGCCTGATTTTATGGGCCTGTCGAATCGCGTCCCGCCACGGCTGGTGCTCGCCGTCGGTGAAACGGTAATAGGTCATGCCGTTCGGCAGCAGGGCCCAGATGATGCCGCCGTAACCGGTCATGAACGGGATCCAGGCCGGGGATTTGCAGCCCAGCACCGGGCCGGCGTCAAACCCCCACCAGCCCAGCCGGTAGCGCTCGCCGCCGGGCCACTCCAGTGATGGTTTAATATTCCGGAATAAAACTTCGTCATAAGTGTTCTCCGGAAAGATATTCTGATCGCCAAGCAGTGCCGGGAGCGCCTGGCCCAGGCGGGCGACATCGTCGGACTGGTACAGCAGTCCATAGGCGACGAAAGGCTGCCGGTCCTGATCATGGGTGCGCTCGGTGTAGGCCAGCATCGGGCCGGGTTCCAGCGTGGACAGTATCCTGTCGAACAGGACGTCGTTAAACAGGTCGGCAGCGGGGCCATTGCGCGCCACCAGGAAACGCGCCAGTGCCACGCCGAGCAGGTAGTGGTCACTGGAGTGATACACGGCCACCGTGCCGGGTTCGGCCTGCCGCGGCCAGGCGGTGCAGGCGATGCGCGTGCGCGTGGCATTGTCCGGTGTGATGAACAGCGTCGAGGAGGCCTCGTCAAACTCGTCGACCTGCGGCAAACGGCTGGCGAAGTTGCCGCTGCTCATGTCCAGCAACTGTTCCAGCGTGACGTCGTCCCAGCGGCCATCGTCCAGGCGGCACCCGGGCACCCACTGCGCCACCGTGGCGGTGGCCAGTTCCGGGAAACGTCGTAACAGGTGCAGATAGCCCAGCCCGGCGAACAGGCTCTTGGCGGTGGAATAGGATGGCAGCACCCGCGCGTCGCAGTAGGGGTGTGGGCCGTGGGCGGTGTCACAGCCGCCGCGGTAATGCACGCCATCGATCACCAGCCCGAAAACGGTCAGGTCGTCGCGACTGGCCGGTGCCAGGGCGGCCGGGTCGACTTCGGGCCAGTGTTCCGCCAGGGCGGTGACGGGGCGCACCGGCAGCCGCCGGCCCACCTCTTCCCGGTAGGCGTTCACAACATTCTGCCGCCCCGGCACCGTGCCGGGCAACCATTCCACCTGCGCGCGCCCGGCCAGCTCAAATTTCAGGTAGGCGCAGGTTTGAGCGCTGACCTGCCAGGTCATTTCCGCCCGGCCACCGCCCGCAGGCAGGTCGACCGTGGCCAGGCCGTCATGAACGCAGTTCTGCAGCGACTCTTTCAGGGTGAAGGGAAAGCCCAGGCGGACGATGCCGGGTTGGTCCACCGGCGTCCAGACCCGGCCCGGGCCGGCGATGAATTCCCATAACGGGTGCTCACCGGCCTGCGGCAGGCGTTCGACGGGGATTGCGTCATCGTTGTCGCTGATCCAGTGGATGCGAAACGACGGCAGCCGGGTGAGGTCCAGCGCCGGGTCACTGGCGATCCCGAACGAATCGACATGCAGCGCCAGCGCGCCGGTCACGAGCGTGTCGGCAGCGTCGCTGAAGCGCAGCTCGCCCTCGATCGGGCGGGCGGCGGGCGGATCGGTGCGCGTGGGCGCAAAATGCGAAGTGGGCAGGGGCCCAGGTGAAGCGTCCGGCGGCCCAGCCCACAAAGCGTGCGTGGCGGCCAGGCCGGCCAGCAGGAGCGCCGGCTTCATCCGAGCGGTACGCCGTGCTGGCGCAGGCGCTCGGCCAGTGGCGCCAGGTATCGTTCATAGCGGCGCCAGCGGTTCACCGAGTCGGTGTACACCGGCTGGCGCACCTGGGCGGCGCTGGCGGTGGCCACCGGGGCTGACTGGCGGTGGAACTGCAGGCAGTTGTCGTCCCACGCCAGGCCCACCCAGTCGAGTATCCGGCGCAATTGCGGTTCGGTATCGGTGACCAGGGCCTCGTAATCGACGTCAATAAAGCCCTCAGGCAACACCTCGCGCCAGTGCCCCAGCAGGCGGTGGTAGGCCAGGTAGTAACGACCGATGTCCTGGAAGCGGTAGCTGAAGGGGTAACCCATGCGGAACAGCGTCTTGTACATGGCGAAGCAGGCGTCGACAGGGTGCCGGCGCAGGTGGATGACCCGGGCGCCGGGCAGGGCGCGGTGGATCAGCCCCATGTACAGGAAATTCAGCGGCGTCTTGTCGACCAGGAAGTCGCCGTCCAGGCCGTAGCCGCGGCTGGCGCGCTGGTAGGTGGCGCCCAGCCGGTGAACATCAACCTCGGCGGCGCGCGCGAGCAGCTCGTCCCGTCCGCGGTGGGCGCCAACACCCTGCATCAGTGCGAACAGCAGGGTGTTGGTCTCGCCCAGGCTCGCCACCTGCGGATGGGCCGTCAGCATGCGCTCCAGCAGCGTGGTGCCGGTGCGTGGCAGTCCGAGGATAAAAATCGGCCCGGGCGCATCGTCCCCGGGGGCAGTGCGCCGCAGCCAGTCGGGGTCGAATGCGGCCTCGATGCGGGCCATGACCTGTTCGTCCGTGGCCACGTCGTATGCCAGGCGCGCGCGCCGGGCCTCGGCGCCCTCGCGATAATGGCCGAATGCCCGATCGTATTCGCCCAGGTCTTCCAGTTCCTTGCCCAGCGCGTAATGCACCGGTGCACGGCCGGCGGCCCCGGTCGGCAGGGTCTCGAGCACGGCTGTTAACTCGCTGACATGGTTGCGATCTGCCGTCTGCCGGCGAAGCGTGGAACGGTTCTGCAGCGCATCGTAATCGCCGGGGTCACGCTGGATCACGCGTTCGTAAAGGCGCTCGGCATCCTCCATGCGGCCCAGTGCCACGGCGGTGGCCGCGGCGGCGTAATCGATGGCCGGGTCGTCCGGGCGCAATGCCCGCAGGCGCTGGTGGCAGCGGTCGGCGGCTTCGTGCCGGCCGCAGTGCACGTGGAACTCGGCCACGCGGCGCAGCAGGTCGATGTCATCACCCGCCCGCAGCTCGGCCGCCTCGGCCGTCTGCAGGGCCTCGGCCACCTGGCCGCAATAGAGCTGGCATTCCGCCAGGCGGAGCAGGGCGTCGCCGTCATCCGGCCTCGCAGCCGCGGCCTTTCCGGCCGCCGCGAGGTCGCGGTCGAAATCAACGGTATCGGCTGTCGGGGAAGTGGGCAAAGTGTTGCGCTTCGGTGCGTGGGCCAGTGGCGACTCTATCACCGGAAAAGAAGCGGGCACAGGCGCTGGGGGGAGTGACGCCCGTGCCCGCCGGAGGTTCCGTGACGACTGCTCAGAAGTCGTAAACCACGGATACACCAATCGTGCGCGGCCTTGCGATTACGTTCTTGGCCCCGCTGCCGTAGTAGTTCTGGGCCGGGTCGGTGCCCATGTAGTTCTCGGTAAAGACACCGGACACCGCTTCCTCGTTGAACAGGTTCTTGGCGAACACGCCAATCGACCATTCTTCGCTCAACGCCAGGGTGGAGTTGAAGTCGAACAGGGCAAAGCTGTCGAGTTTCGCGGAGAAGTTCGCGCTGGTGTCACTGATGTGGTTCTTCATGTCGTCCTGCCAGTAGGCCGACAGGCGGTTGTTCCAGTCCCAGCCATTGCCCAGCGTGAAGGTGTTTTCGACCATCACGTTCAGGGTGTGCTCGGACAGGCCCGGCAGCTCGGCGCCTTTTTCGCCCGCCACGTAGGCATCGTCGGCGGACAGGAAGGTCTCGTCCAGTTCACCCTGGTTGAATGAGTAGCCGATGCTGGCATGCCAGCCGCCGCCAAAAACACGGTCGTATTCGAATTCCAGGCCCTGGGTGTGCGCATCACCGCCGTTCTGGGCGGCGTAAAAGCCCCAGTTGGTGGTGGCCGTATTCAGCTGGATGTCCATCCAGTCGACGTAGTACAGCGACACGTTCCAGAACGAACGCGCGTCGCCGCCTTTCAGGCCGATCTCGTAGTTGGTGGTCATGTCCGGGTCGTAGACCTGCCAGGCCGGGTCCTCGGCGAACGTGCCGGACAGCGGCACCGCGTTGGCGCCGCCGCGCCGGTAGCCTTCCGACACCGTGCCGTAGAGCATCATGTCGTCGTCCAGGTCCCAGGAGGCGTTGAACTTGAACAGGGTGTCGGAATCGTCGCCCTCGAACGTGACCTCGTCGTCGATGGCGAACGAGGTGTAAAGGCCGACGCCCATGAAGGTGTCGTTGCTGTACTTGAGGTCGAAGCTGCGGAAGCCGCCGGTCAGACGGAAGGTGTCGGTCACGTTCCAGGTCAGCTCGCCGAAGACGGCCGTGTCCTCGAAGTTCTCGTCGCGCTCGTAGCGGAAGTCGTTGTCGTTCACCACGCAGCAGTCCCAGGCCGCCTGGGTCCATCGGTAGAAGCCACGCAGGTAGCTGTACTGGCTGGAAAAGTTGTCCTGGTCGCGGTAGAACGCGCCGGCGATCCAGTCCAGTGCGCCATCGGTGTTGGAGACCAGGCGCAGTTCCTGCACGAAGGCTTCATCGCCGTAGGCGCGGACCGCCGAGGCCATCGGCCGCGGGTAGTTGTAGTAGAACGAGGCCAGCCAGCCGCTCTGGGCGTAGAAACCGGTGTTCTCGCTGTTGCTGTCGCCGGAGTGGTCGTAGGTGGACGTGCTGCTGGTCAGGGTCGCGAAACCGAAATCGATGTTCATTTCCAGGGCCATGGCGTCGACCTCGCGGTACGACGGTTCGCGCTGCACGGAGCCGTTTTCGTAACGGTCGTAGCGGTCGCCCCAGCCGTCCACGCCGTCGGTGGGCTGCATGCGCCCGCCGATGTCGTCCTCCTGCCAGGAGTAGGTCAGTTGCGCGTCAAACGTGTCGTTGGGCTGCCACAGCGCCGAGACCCGCGCGTAGCTGATGTCGACCGTGTCGGCGTCTTCCACGTGCTCGTAAACCGCTTCGGAGTCGAGCACGCCGTTGGGCGCCAGCGGCAGGCCCTCCTGGTCGAGTACGTAGACATTCGGCAGGTCGATGACGCCGGCGTAGTCGATCTTGCCGACCAGTGCGCGAACCGCGAAGTCCTCGCCCAGCGGGATATTGATCACCGCGTCGGCGTCCCAGTTATGGCCGCTGGAGCCGGATGTGGTGCTGACCGAGCCCTCGAATCGCGCGCCGCCTTCACCCAGCACCGGGCGCCGGGTCATGTAGCGCACGGTACCGCCCAGTGAGCCGGAGCCGTACAGCGTGCCCTGCGGGCCGCGCAGCACTTCCACGCGGTCCAGGTCTTTCAGCACCATGTTGGCGTACAGCGGGGTGTCGTTGATGTACGTGGACACCGGCGGCACGGCGGACAGGCGCACGTCCATGTTGATATTGCTGTCAATGGCCAGGCCGCGGATGCGGATGGCGTTGACGGCGCCGGCATTGCGGGCGCCGTAGTCGACCACGGAGGCGCCGGCGACGCCACGAAGCAGCTCGCCGGTGCTCAGGATCTTGCCTTTCTCGATGAATTCGCCGCCAACGGCCGAGATGTTGTACGGGATCTCGGCAATCGTGGTCTCACGACGGGTGGCGGTGACCACCACTTCTTCCAGGGTGCTGGCCTCCTCATCCTGGGCCAGGGCCGGCAGGCTCAATGTGCCGATCAGCGCAGCGGAGATGGCAGCGGAAAGCGTGGCGCGTGTGGGCATGTGTTCACGGGTCATGAGGGTGCTCCATGTTGACCATTGTTGTCGGTGTCTTCGGGCAGTTCGAGTCGGCCAAGTTCGGCCAGCGCGCCGGGTCCGGCGCCGGGCTGGTAGACCGGGTAACGGACGTCGGCGTCACGGAAGTTCTTCAGTGCCTGGACGGTGGAATGCAGGCCGCGTTCGCGGGTGCGTCGCACGTGATTGAAATCCAGCTCAAGGGCGATGATCTCGCGCGTAGTCGCGGCCTGGTGCAGGACATTGCCGTCCGGGCCGACGACGATCGAGCGGCCATAGCCCAGCTTGCCGGCCACGTTGATATTGACGATGTAGGCCTGGTTGCAGGCTGCGCTCGCCCGTGCGATCGCCAGCTCGACATCACGGTCGATGGTGTTGGTCAGCGTCGGCACGATGATCGTCTCGGCGCCCATCCACACCAACTGGCGGACCATTTCCGGGAACCACATGTCGAAGCAGATCATCAGGCCGATTCGGCCGGCGCCCGGCACGTCAAAGACGCAGAAATCCTCGCCGCGCCGGACGCCGTTCTCGTAGGGCATGAACGGGTAACGCTTGTCATAGCGCGCGACGATCTCGCCGGTCGGGTCAATGACGGGGGCCGTGTTGAACACCGCGTTGCCACGACGTTCGAACAGCGAACCCGGGATCAGCCAGACGCCGTGCTCACGGGCGGCGGCGCGGAAACGGGCCTCGGTGTCACTGCCCGGTGCGACGGCGTGCTCGGTGGCCGGGCCACGGGTGCAAAGCTCCGGCAGGATCACCATGCGAACCCAGGGAAAGCGCTTTTTGACCTGTGCGATCTCTGTTTCCAGGGTGTCCAGGTTGTCGTCGGCGCACAGTTCCAGTTGCAGGCCGGCGATGGGCAGGTGGCTCATGCGTTCTCCTTGATGGCCGCGCCACGGTGGCGACGACTCGAACGCTTTTCAGGCTAGCAACGTGCCGGGAGGCGAAATAGGGCCAGTTAGAAGGGCGCTATGGGGCCAGATTGTCGGGTGGAATGTCGATCTCGGCCGCATCGACCAGGTGGCCGCCGGGCCGCCACCAGCGGATCTGGCGGTCTTCCAGGGTCACTTCCAGGCGACTTGTCTCACCGTAACCCCAGCGCGACCATTGCCGGCAGTACAGGTCGCCTTCCAGCCACCAGCGACCCTCGTCGCGGTCTTCATCGGCGTAACCGGCGCGCCCGCTCATGCGGCCGTCGGCATGCAGCTCGATAGTGCAGGGGTCGCCGTAGAACGTGCGGTACTGGATGACCGCGCCGGGCAGCAACCGGGCCATCGACGTGCCGTCGAGGCGGTGCGGGTGATCATTGGCGAGCGTCTGCACCTGGTCACCGCGCAGTTCGCGAACCAGGCGATGGAGTTCCCGTACGCCATCGCGAATGCGCTCCTCGGGCAGGGAGGTCACGCCCATGCGGAAGAAATTGCGCGAGCCGGGCGCGGTGCCGTAATAGGGCGTGTCCGGCTCGACCAGGATGCCGCGACGGGCCGCGGCGGCGACCAGTCGCGTCACCGGCAGGTCGTCCGGCGCACGCACCCACAGCGAGGTGCCGCCACGGGTCGGCAGGGTGATCTCGGAATCCCGGTAATAGTGATTCAGGGCCTGGCGCAGTGCGTCCCAGCGCCTTCCGAGCACGCGGTGCAGGCGCGCGGTGGCGGCGTCGTAGTGACCCAGTGAAAGGAACAGCGCCGCGGTGCGCTGCGTCATCAGGCTGGGCCGGCCCACCACCAGGCGCCGCAGCCGTCGTGCTTCGCGGATGACTGCCGGCGGGGCGACGAGAAAGCCCAGCCTCAGGCCGGGCGACAGCATTCTCGGCAGGCCCGAGACGTACACCACGCGGCCCTCGCGATCCATGCCGCGCAAGGCCGGGTGCGGGTGGCCGAGAAAGTTGTGCTCGGTCTCAAAATCATTCTCCACCACCAGGGCACCGGAGCGCCGGGCCAGGCCCAGCAGCGCCGTGCGACGCGCCTGGTCCATGGTCACCGCGGTCGGCACCTGGTGGCTGGGCGTGACGAAAATGACGTCGGCACGGGGCAGGTCGCCATCCAGCCGCAGGCCGTTGCCATCCAGCGGCTGGTGCAGCAGGCGCGCACCGGCCAGCGCCAGCAACTGTCGCAGCCTTGGGTTGCCCGGTTCTTCGACCGCCACGGTGGTATTGCCGTCCACCAGCAGGCGGGTCAGCAGGTAAAGGGCGTTTTGCTCGCCGCTGGTGATCAGGATTTCGTCGGCGCCAGCCGTGATGCCGCGCCGGGGCAGCATCTTGGTGCGGATCTGTTCGATGAGTTCGGGGTCGTCGCTGTCGCCGCCCGTGGCGCCTTCCTGTTCCACGATGCGGCTGCCCTGTGCCAGTCGGCTCGCCTCGCGCCACTGCGCCGTTGGGTACAGCGAGGCATCAAAGTGTCCGTCGATAAACGGGTAGGGGTGGCGCTGCCACTCGGGCGGCACCCGGAAAATATCGGCCTCGGGGGTGGTGCGCCGGATGACGCCGGCCCAGCGCGCTTCCTGCGCCGCTGACGGTTTGCTTCGGCCCATGTGCCCTACACGGCCTTCCAGCGCATGCGTGCTGACGAAGATGCCGCTGCGCGCCCGCGATTCCACCAGGCCGTCGGCCGCGAGTCGCTCGTAGGCCAGGGCCACGGTGTTGCGGGCCACGCCGAGCTGGTCGGCCAGCCCACGCGAGGATGGCAGCCGGCTGCCCGGCGGGAATGCACCGCCCAGGATGCCTTCAACGAGTTTCTGCCGGATCTGGCCCTGCAGGTTCAGCGGGCTGTCCGGGTCAAGGAAGATCAGCGGTTCGGCCATGCGCTCAGCCGTGCTTCAGGATGCGGTCCTTCTGGCGCGCCCAGTCGCGATCGCGTTCCGTTTTGCGCTTATCGTGCTGCTTTTTGCCCGTAGCCACGCCGATCTCGATTTTCGCGCGGCCTTTCGACCAGTACATGGCCGTCGGCACCACGGTTTTCCCCTTGCGGTCGACCAGCCCGCCCAGGCGGTCAATTTCGCGACGGTGCAGCAACAGGCGCCGGGTCCTGAGCGGGTCCGGCGTGATATGCGTGGACACGGTCTGCAACGGGTCGATACGGCAGCCGAACAGCCAGGCCTGGTTGTCCTTGAACAGGATATAGCTGTCCGCGAACTGCACCCGGCCTTCGCGCAGGGACTTCACTTCCCAGCCTTCCAGCGACAGGCCGGCCTCGAAGCGTTCCTCGATGTGGTATTCGTAGCGGGCGCGTTTGTTCAGCGCGATGGTTTTCTGGCCGTCGCCCGCGCCCTTGTTCTTGGCGTTCATTCGTCTTTGCACTGTTTGATCGCGACCGGGTATTGTAAGGGATGGCCCACACCGGGCGCGTGGTATATTTGCGCCGCACCCGAGAAAGACCCCGATATGGACATCAGCCGTACCGCACTCGTTCCCTTCACGCCGGACCAGATGTACCGCCTGGTCGAGGATGTGAACGCCTATCCCGAATTCCTCAGCTGGTGTACCGGTGCCGAGGTGCTGGAACAGGATGACAGCACGCAGACCGCGCGGCTGGACATCGCCGCCGCCGGCATCCGCAAGGGATTCACCACCCGCAACCGCCTGGTGCCGGGCGAGCGACTGGACATGAGCCTGGTCGACGGGCCGTTCCGTTCGCTGAACGGCGCCTGGACGTTCGAACCGCTCGGCAACGACGGCTGCAAGGTGACGTTGTCGATGTCGTTCGAGACCCTGGGCCTGTTCGGTGGCGCCTTCGGGCGCGGCTTCGCACACATTGCCGACCGCCTGGTCGCCGAGTTCACGAAGCGCGCCGAGGCGGTCTATCGCCCGTGACCGGGCGCATCCGCGTTGAAGTGACCTACGCGCTGCCGGAGCGGCAGTGGCTGCTGGCGTTGGATCTCGACGAGAGCGCCACGGTGGCCGATGCGATCGAAGCGTCCGGCATTCGCGAGCAGGTGCCGGACCTGGAAGTCGACCCCGCCCGGGTCGGTATCTTCGGCAAGAAGACCACGCTGGACCAGCCGCTGCGCAACGGCGACCGTGTCGAGCTTTACCGCCCGCTGCTGATTGATCCGAAAGAAGTGCGCCGCGCCCGGGCGCGTGCCCAGCGCGGCGAAGACAGCTGAATCAACGGCCGGGACCCCGGCCGGTCATCCCCCGATCAGGTCCCCGGCGTCACCAGGTAGGTGAGGGCGCCCGTCGCTTCCTCGATGGCGCGCATCGCGGCCAGCGCATCGGCGCGGTCGGTATAGTTGCCGCTGCGCACGATGTAATGTTCCATGCGTCCGTTGACCTGGGTGTAGACATTGGCCTCGTAGCCGGCGGCTTCCAGCGCCGCGGCGCGCTCGTCGGCGGCGTTGCGGTTGTTGAATGCGCCAGCCTGCACGGACCAGCCGTCACGCACTTCAGGCGCCCGCGTGGTCGGGATGCCATCGTCGACCAGGTCCACCGGGATGCCATCGGCGGTGGCCGAGGCCAGCGGCTTCGCGCCGTCGGCGGTCAGCTCTTCCGTACCTTCGCCTTCACGCGCGCCCGTCATAGACACCAGCGCGCCGCTCTCGAATTCCAGTGTCACCAGCCGGCGCACCGGCTCGCCGCCGCGGCGGCTGAACGAGGAGAGGTAGTCCCAGCGATCCTGGTGGAACGGGTCACGGATGGCCGGCGTGCCCAGCAGGAACGATACCTGGTTCTTGGTCATGCCCAGCTCCAGCTGGTCCAGGTCGTCCTGCTCGAGCGCATTGCCCTGCTGGATGTTCTGCTTGTAGATGATGTTGCAACCGGCGCAAAGAAAGAGAACCGCGCAGGTCAGGATCAGCAGGCGCTTTGTCATTATTGTCCAGGAATTGGCGAGTGGTACACGAACCGTGAATGATACAATGCCGGGACCCCTGCCGCACAGGGGCGAACGTTCAACACCCGCAGGCACGGCCCGCGCAAGAACCAGGAGAAGCACCAAGGTGGAAACCGGAAACCTTCGCAAAGCCGGGCTGAAAGTCACCCAGCCCCGACGCCTCATCCTCGAACTGCTCGAGCGCCGGCGCTTCAAGCACATGACCGCCGACGACATCTACCGCGCCCTCACCGACCGCGGCGAAGACATCGGCCTCGCCACCGTCTACCGCGTCCTCAACCAGTTCGAGGCCGCCGGCCTCGTCGTCAAGCACAACTTCGAAGGCGGCCAGGCCTACTACGAACTCGACTCCGGCGAACACCATGACCACATGGTCTGCGTCCAGACCGGCAAGGTCATTGAGTTCATGAACGAAGAGATTGAGCGGCTTCAGCACCAGATTGCCGAGGAGCATGGGTACGAGATCGAGGACCACTCTTTGGTGTTGTACGTGCGGCCGAAGGACTCTTGAGGAATTGGGACAGGGTTCTGGTAGATCATCACTGCATGTAGATCATCACTGCATAATTCGCCAAATGGGTAGCAGGCGCGAAAGCTTTTTGGTTTTCCAGGGCAGGCAGGTCAACGAATAACCTGCCTGCCTTTTTGATATTGGCGCGGGTTACGGGAGGTCGTACGGCGCGCGCAGGAAGATGGCGTCGTTGACGGGCTCATCGGCGCTGTCAAGCCAGGCGCCCTGGGCGATGTTGCCGTTGAAGTCGGCCAGTTCGAAGCGAACTTTTTCCGCGCTGTCATCCGCCTGGTAGACGCAATGACCAATGCCGGTCCTGACCTCGACCTTGCAGGTCAGCGCTGCACCGCCGTTGACGGCCAGGAATCGCCAGCGATTGGTATCCAGCCAGGCGCCTTCGCCAATTAATGCGGTTTCGCGTTCAAGTTCGGTAGCGCCGTCGTATCGAATCAGCGTCCACTCACCTGAAAAATCCGGCACGGTGACAGGGAACGGCTCTTCGCCCTTGTTGAAAACCCATCGACGGTAGGGCGTGTAGAACAGGTCGTCCTCGGCGCCGAGTTTCACCGGTGCGGCATCGAATAATGCCCTGACGTGGTTAACATCGTCGATGATGAAACTCGCGGACTTCACTTGCTCGGGTACGACGTCAGGCGCTGTGAGGTCGGGCCGGGCGAACTTGATGGCCGGTCCGTTGGCGCTGTTGCTCTCAATGGTCGCCTGGGAGTAAATCCAGGTGCCAGCGTGGTTGCCTTCCGCGGTCAGCTCCTCGCCATAGGCCAGTTCATAAGCCACCATGCGGTTTCCCTGCTGTTGTACCAGAAGGCCTTCGTTCGGCCGCTCCTTGCTGATCCAGTAACCCGAGCCCAACCGTGGTGGAATGGCATGTGTGCCGCGCAGCAAGTCTAACTCGTGTTGCCAGATGGCAGTCTTGTTCCTGAGGATGGGTGGGTTTGGATTTATCGACCCGACGCCGGTTGTGACCTGGATGTAAAGGCTGGCAGGGAGCGCTGGGTCCAGGTGATCCCATACGCTGGCGGGTGCGGAAACCTCATATTCAAAGTCGATGGGAAGGTCTGCAAGGTCACAGCTTGGTGGTGAATATGAGCACAATTCCTCGCCATCTTCGTTCGTGTGGCAAGACATGGTGTCGCCGCTGATGTAAAGAAAATTCGATGAAAACTCATTCGTCGTTGCGGATCCAAAATTTGCCGGTGGGCAGACCTGGGTCGCGGTACCCGAGATTCGGACCAGGAAGGGTTCGCCGGGTGTTGGCTTTTGAGGCACCAGTTCAACATCAAGCGTAGTGCCCGGCATCTGGTGTCCGAAGTAGTAGGCCCCGTCAATCCAAGCACCGTATGTGAGACTCGGGGTGATAAGCGCCATGAATGACAGTGCGGTGAAAGTGGAAATCCGTTTCATGTCAAAGTCTCCGGTTTTTTTGCATCCAGCCTGACGCTCATTGGCATGTTACTAACGGCGAGCTTAACGCAGGCTGAATGCAACGAATGGGGGGTCGAATTGACGAGCGACAGTGGGCCTTCAGCTGCTGGCCGCTTGCAGCATTTCCTGCGCATGCGCCCGGCTCTGGTCCGAGATCTTGCCGCCCAGCATGCGGGCAATTTCCTCGACGCGGTGGTCTTGTTCCAGCAGGTTGGCCTCAACGCGGGTGGCCTGGTCGCTGGCGGCCTTGCTGACGCGCAGCTGGTGATCGGCGCGGACGGCGACCTGGGCGAGGTGGGTGACACATAGCGATTGACCGTTTTCGGCGGCGGTGGCCAGCAGGCGGCCGACGGCGTTGGCGGTGTCGCCGCCGACGCCAGCGTCAACTTCGTCGAAGATTTGGGTGCGGCCGGCACCGCTGGCGGTGGCCACGCGGATGGCCAGCGAAATTCTAGAAAGCTCGCCGCCGGAGGCAACCTTGGCCAGCGGGCCGGGGGGCATGCCGGCGTTAGCGCTGACCTTGATGTCGATGTCGTCGTCGCCGGTGGCGCGCGGGGTGGCGTCCGCGTCGGGCTGCACTTCGATGACGAACTTGCCGTCGTCCATGCCCAGTTCGGCCATCAGGGCTTCGACGTTTTTAGCCAAAGTAGCGGCGTGTTTCGCGCGGGCCTTTGACAGGGTCCCGGCCGCGCTGCGGTAGCCAGCCAGGGCGGATTCGATTTCGCCGGCCAGCGCCTCGCGCCGGCCTTCGCTGGCCTCGGCGGTATCCAGCCGGTCGCGTAGCCTGTCGCGCAACGGCGCCAGCGCGTCGATTTCCACGCCGTGTTTGCGCGCCAGGCGGCCCAGGTCCGAAAGTGTGCTGTCCACTTGCGACAGGCGCTCGGGATCCAGCTCGCAGCGCTCGCTGGCGTCACGCAGGCTGGCCACGGCTTCCTGGCAGTTGATCAGCGCCTCGTCCAGCATGCTGCGGGCGGCGGCGATGTCGTCGTCCAGTTCGGCAAAATCCTTCAGGCGCCGGGCGGTGGCGCCCAGGCGCTCGGTGACGCCGTCGTCATCGTCCAGCGCGGCCACCGCATTGCCCAGCACGCGCTGCAGTTCTTCGGCGTTTGAGAGCAGTTTGTGCTCGTGTTCCAGCGCCGTGACCTCCTCGGCGGGCAGGGCGGTGTCGTCGAGCTCCTGTAACTGGAAGCGCAGGAACTCGGCCTCGGCAGGGGGCAGGGCGGCGCTGGCTTCCAGGGCTTTCAGCTCCTCGGTAAGCTCGCGCCACTTGCCGTATGCCGTTCGCGTAGCTTCAAGTGCCTTGTCGTAGTCGCCGGTCTCGTCCAGCAACTCCAGCTGCCGGCGGCGACCGGTCAGGCGGATGTGCTCGTTCTGGCCATGGACCTCCACCAGGCGGTGACCCAGGTCGGCCAGCTGCTGCACGGTGACCGGGGTGCCGTTGATCCACGCGGCGGAGCGGCCGTTGGCGCGGATCACCCGGCGCAGCAGGCATTCGTCGCCGTCGTCGAGTTCGTTGTCACGCAGCCAGGCGGCGGCCTCCGGGTTGCGGGCCAGGTCGAACTGCGCGTTCAGTTCGGCGCGGTCTTCGCCGGCGCGCACCCAGCTGGCATCCGAACGCGCGCCCAGCAGCAGGCCCAGGGCGTCGACCAGGATCGACTTGCCCGCGCCGGTCTCGCCCGTGATCACGGTGAAGCCGGGCTTAAAGCCCTGGTCCAGTGACGGCACGATGGCGAAATTGCGAATCTGCAGCTGCGTCAGCATGGATGCGATTCTAGTGGATGGCCGTGGTGCGCGACCAGCGGCAAGTTGCTTGAATCCATGTCGGAAAACCCCATATCCCGGCACAGAACATCGAAACGGGCGACGCGCCCGGGCAGGAGTGAACATTGACCCCACAACACGACCCCAAGAGCGCCGGTGAAGAAGCCGTTGACGAGGCCATCGAGGCCGCCTGCGAAGCCGTGAAGGCCGGCGAGGAAGCGGCTGACGCCGTTGACGCCGAAGTGAGCGAAGCCGCAACCGACGAAGCCGGGCAGCTGCGTGAGCAGCTCAGCGCCGCCGAGCAGAAAGTGGCCGACGCGCGCGATGCCATGCTGCGCATGCAGGCCGAGATGGACAACCTGCGCAAGCGCCTGGTGAACGACCTGGAGCGCTCCAAGAAGCGCGCGCTCGAGGGTTTCATGAACGACCTGGTGCCGGTGCGCGACAGCCTGGAAAAGGGCCTGGAAGCGGCCGAGGAATCGGCGTCGGTGGAATCGCTGAAGGAAGGCAAGGCGCTGATCAAGCGCATGCTGGACAAGGCCATGGCCGACCACGGCCTGGTCGAGATCAACCCGGTGGGCGAGGCCTTTAACCCGGAAGAGCACGAGGCGATCAGCATGATCCCGTCGCCGGAACACGAGACCAACACGGTCATCGACGTGGTGCAGAAGGGCTTCCGCCTGAACGAGCGGCTGATCCGCCCGGCGCGGGTGGTCGTCTCCAGCGGCGCGCCAGGGGCCTGACGAAACCGGAATTCGGGCGCCTGGCCGAGACGGTCAAACGAATGTCAGCGTTTGCCAAGCCCGTCGTTTGAAAAACCGCCGCCAGCCCCTATTTCAATAGTCATCGTTTATACACACTTTTCTGGAGTACAGAATCATGGCCAAGATCATTGGTATTGACCTCGGCACCACCAACAGCTGCGTGGCTGTGATGGAAGGTGGCCAGCCCAAGGTCATCGAAAACTCGGAAGGCGACCGGACGACACCGTCCATCGTCGCATTCACGAAAGACGACGAGGTGCTGGTCGGCCAGTCCGCCAAGCGCCAGGCCGTCACCAACCCCAAGAACACGCTGTTTGCCGTCAAGCGCCTGATCGGACGCAAGTTCGATGAAGACGTGGTCCAGAAGGACCAGGGCATCGTGCCGTACACCATCGTCAAGGCCGACAACGGCGACGCGTGGGTGGAAGTCGATGGCAAGAAAATGGCGCCGCCGGAAGTGTCCGCGCGCGTGCTGATGAAGATGAAGAAGACCGCCGAGGACTACCTGGGTGAAACTGTGGAAGAAGCGGTCATCACCGTCCCGGCCTACTTCAACAACCACCAGCGCCAGGCGACCAAGGACGCCGGCAAGATCGCCGGCCTGAACGTGCGCCGGGTGATCTCCGAGCCGACCGCGGCCGCGCTGGCCTACGGCATGGACAAGAAGGGCGGCGACCGCAAGGTCGCGGTCTACGACCTGGGTGGCGGCACGTTCGACGTGTCCATCATCGAGATTGCCGAGGTGGACGGCGAGCACCAGATCGAGGTGCTGTCGACCTCCGGTGACACCTTCCTGGGTGGCGAGGACTTCGACAACCGTGTGATCGACTACCTGGTGGACCAGTTCAACAAGGACCAGGGCGTAAACCTGCGCAACGATCCGCTGGCGCTGCAGCGCCTGAAAGAAGCGGCCGAGCGCGCCAAGATCGAGCTGTCTTCAGGCCAGCAGACCGAGGTCAACCTGCCGTACATCACGGCCGATGCCTCCGGTCCGAAGCACCTGAACATCAAGCTGACCCGCGCCAAGCTGGAAGCCCTGGTGGAAGACCTGGTTAAGAAGACCATCGCCCCGTGCCGCACGGCGCTGGACGACGCCGGCCTGAAGGTCAGCGACGTCAACGACGTGATCCTGGTCGGTGGCCAGACCCGCATGCCGATGGTGCAAAAGGCGGTGACGGAGTTCTTCGGCAAGGAGCCGCGCAAGGACGTGAACCCGGACGAGGCCGTCGCCGTGGGGGCCGCCATCCAGGGTGGTGTGCTGGCGGGTGACGTGAAAGACGTGCTGCTGCTGGACGTGACCCCGCTGTCGCTGGGTATCGAGACACTGGGTGGCGTGTTCACCAAGCTGATCGAGAAGAACACCACGATCCCGACCAAGCAGTCGCAGACGTTCTCGACCGCCGAGGACAACCAGTCCGCGGTGACCGTGCATGTGCTTCAGGGCGAGCGTGAAATCGCCAGCGCCAACAAGTCACTGGCGCGCTTCGACCTGGCCGGCATCCAGCCCGCCCCGCGCGGCATGCCGCAGATCGAGGTGACCTTCGACATCGACGCCAACGGCATCATGCACGTGAGCGCGAAGGACAATGCCACCGGCAAGGAACAGCGCATCGAGATCAAGGCGGGTTCCGGCCTGTCCGAGGACGAGATCAACAAGATGGTGCAGGACGCCGAGGCGCACGCGGAAGAGGACAAGCAGTTCCAGGAACTGGTCACCGCCCGCAACAACGCCGACGCCATGGTCCACGCCACCCGTTCGAGCCTGAAGGAACTGGGCGACAAGATCGGTGACGACGACAAGGCCAAGGTCGAGTCCGCCATCGAAGGCGTCGAAGAAGCCATGAAGGGCGACGACAAGGCCGCCATCGAGTCCGCGGTCGAGAAACTGACCGAGGCCGGCCAGGTGATCTACCAGCAGGCCGCCGCCGAGGCCCAGGCCCAGCAGGGCGAAGGTGCCGAAGCGGACGCTTCAGCGGACAGCGGTGACGACGTGGTCGATGCCGAGTTCGAAGAGGTTGACGACGACAAGAAGTGACGCCGTGTGATCGGTGAGCCGGGGAATCGGTGAATCGGTGAGACGGTGAGTCGAGCGGCTTACGCCGCCCTGGTGAAACGGGAAAGCCCCGCCGGTTGGCGGGGCTTTTTGTTGCAACGGGCAAGCCTGGCCACGATCGTGATTCCGATTCCCCGATTCCCCGATTCCCTGTCGCACCGGTCTTGGACAGTATCTTGGATTATGAACTAAGATTAAAATCTCGATCTTCGCAAGGCTTCAGGGTATGACGTTTCGACGAATCAACACCCCGATGTTGCCTGATGGCTGATGTTCGCTACACGGCCTACCTGAGCTACAGCCACCAGGATGCCGCCTGGGCGGAGTGGCTGCACCGGGCCCTGGAGGGCTACCGGGTGCCGAGTCGGCTGGAAGTCGACGGTGAACCCGTTCGCAAACGGTCGCTGGCGCCGGTTTTCCGGGATCGCGACGACCTGTCTTCTTCTCCCGACCTGGGTGAACACCTGCACTCCGCGCTCGAGCAATCGGCCCACCTGGTCGTGCTGTGTTCACCGGCGTCCGCCGAATCGCGATGGGTCAACGAAGAGATCAGGACCTTTCGTGCGCTTGGGCGGGGCGACCGGATTCATTGCGTGGTGGTCGATGGCGATCCCGGCGCGCCGCTGGGAGAGGGCGGCTGCTTTCCACCGGCCTTGTTTGAAGGTGAGAATGCGCGCCAACGCGAACCACTCGCCGCCGACCCCCGGAAATTTGCGGACGGTAAGCGCCTGGCGCTGCTCAAGGTCGCCGCCGGGTTACTTGGGGTCCGCCTCGACGCCCTGCGACGACGTGACCTGGGCCGCCGCCGCCGGGTCCAGGCACTGGCCGCCGTGGGCGTGGTGGTCGCGGTGGTGCTGGTGGGGTTCGCGGTTCATGCACGTTTTGCTGAGCGGGCCGAACGCGCCCAGGCCGAGCAGATGGCGGCCTTTATCGTTGACCTGGGCGATGAGCTGAAGACGGACATCGACCTGGAATCGCTGGGGCGGATGAGCGAGACCGCCATGCGCTACCTGGACCAGATCAATCCGTCCCGGCTGTCGCCGGCGTCCAGGGTCAAGGTCGGCCTGGCCCTGCGCCAGGTGGGCACGGTGAACTGGCACCAGGGCAAGGTCTCGGAGGCCCGGGAAGCCCTCGAACGCTCGTTGCAGGTGTTCACGCGATTAAGTGAGAACCTGCCGGCTGATGATGAGGCGCTGGTAGACGATATCTGGTTCGAGCTCAGCCAGGCCGAGTTCTACATGGGTTACCTGCTGGTCGAGATGGGGCAAACAGCGCAGGGCCTGGGACACCTCGATCGTTATCTCGAAATCGCGCAGGTCCGTCATGATGCGCTACCGGGCGACCCGCGCTGGTTGCTCGAGCTGTCGTACGCCACCAGCGCATTGATCAACGCGGGGCTCAGCCTGGATGAACCGGTCACCGAGCAGGTGCTGGCGTCCATCGACGACAACATCGAGTTGGCCCGGCGTGCGATGGAGGCGAACGACTCGAGCATCGACGCACTGGCGCATTACGGCAATGAACTCGCGTTTGCGGGGGATGCCTTCATGGCCGCCTGCGCGCCCCGGCAGTCTCTCGAGGTGCGTCGGGAAAGCCTGTCCGTTTCCGAAGACCTGTTGGTCCGAACGGCTGCTTCCAGTGAATTCGAGACCGAGGTGGCGTTCCGCCAGCGGGGGCTCGCGAACGTGCTCGTGACCCTGGGTGACCCGGATGGCGCGCTGTCCTATCACCAGTCCGCCCTCCAGGCCCTGGAGAAACTGTTCAACCGGGACCCCAGCAACGAGTCATTGGCAGGGGATGTCGCCTCGAGTCACCGGGTCATTGGTCGCCTGTTGATGTATGTCGGCGACCTGGAGTCGGCGGCCCGGCACCATCATCGTGCATTTGAGCTGATGGCGCCCATGGTTTCCGACGAGGAAATGCTGACGTGGCAGCTTGATGAGTACCGTAACCTGGTCGGGCAGCAGGTCACCCGCGCGCGCCTCGCCGGACAACGGGCCGAGGCGCTGGAACTGCTTGATCGCAACCGCGCCCTGCTGGCGTCGACGGAGGCCGGCGGCGCAATGACGATGTCGCAGTTACTGGCCCGTGCACAGTTTCGCTACGAACGCTGGCGACTGACGGGTTCGGACCCCGCCGAAGAATCTGCGGAGATACTGGACGTGGATTTCCGGGAGGGTGAGCACCTGCTGAGCTGCCACGAGGCGGACTGGTCCGCCCGCCTCGCCGTGCTCACCGGTGACTGGGCCGGGGCACGATATCGCACCGAGTACCTTGCCGATGCGGGATACCGCGACCCCGGCTACATGGATTTTTGTCGCGCGGAGGGGCTTTGCGAGCCCTGACCCGGGTCAGCCGCCCTCGATCGCCGCCAGCGGCACTTCCCAGACTTCGCCGTTGGTGAACTTCAGCACCCAGGTGTAGCCGACCTGTTCGGCTTCGAGTTCACGATTGGTGGCGTTGTAGTCGGCGGTGGTGAAGGGCGCGGTTCAGTTATCTTCGTCGTCCTGCGGGTCCAGGGCGTCGGTGTTCCAGTAGACGTAGACGCTTTCTTCCGCCATGCGGAAAATCAGCCCCTGGTCGCCCAGGCCGCTGTTGCGGTAAGCCGCCTCACCGTCCTGGTCTTCGTAATTTCCTGGTTCATCACCCACGGGGCGCAGGTCATAGACCGTACCGCCCTCCAGCGTAATCGTCACCGCACCCTGGCGTTGGCTGAAGGTGCAGGGCACCATCGCGCTGGCCTGGTCTTCACCCTTCGGGTAAATGTCGCAACGCGCATCCGTCCAGTCCGCCAGCACCTGCCCGGCACCGCCCACAAGGGCCAGGCCCAGCAGTATTGGAGTGGTTTTGCTCATCATCTGGCGTTCTCCATGGTCCAGCCGCGCAATCCTGCGCCGAATATACATATCACAATCCCGAACCCTGAACCCACACTGAACCCGTCACCCGTCACCCGTCACCCGTCACCCGTCACCCGGCTTGACACCCCGCCAACACCCGGTAAACTAAGCCGCTACAACTCATTGAGACCGGCAGAGGGACAGGCCCTTGGACGCCGGGGCAACCTTCGGGGGTTAACCACTCCGAAAAGGTGCCAACTCCTGCGGAAGCCCATCGAGGTTTCCGGGAAATGAGTGTTCGGTCAGCACCCCGCGACCACGGATCGACCAGCAGGGTGATGGGATCGGGCCCCTCCGCCAAAAGGCCGGAGTTTCCAGTGAGTGTTAACCGTTAATACTGGAAACGAGGCCTAGCAATGAAACGTAATCGAATCACCCAGACCGTCCGCGCCGGTATCGACTCCGACCGTCAGCACGGTTCGGTGATGCCGCCCCTGTATCTCTCCACGAACTACAGCTTCGAGGGCCTGGGCGGCAAGCGCGAGTATGACTATTCCCGTAGCGGCAATCCCACCCGCGACCAGCTTGGCGACGCCATCGCGCAGCT
Organism: uncultured Oceanospirillales bacterium; assembly: GCA_913055655.1. Classification (GTDB taxonomy): domain Bacteria; phylum Pseudomonadota; class Gammaproteobacteria; order Xanthomonadales; family SZUA-36; genus Marinihelvus. Next base: position 501,259 of record CAJXKA010000001.1, read on the forward strand.
GGAGAACGGCACGGGCGCCGTCATCACCAATACGGGCATGTCCGCTGTCGTGCTGCCGACGTTCCTGCTGGGGCCGGACGACACCATCGTCGCGCCGCACAACTGCTATGGCGGTTGCTACCGGGCGTTCGACTCGCTGGCCAACATCGGCCGCTTCAAGACCCGGTTCCTGGACTTCAACGACCTGGACGCGCTGCGTCGCCAGTGCCGCGAGATCCGCCCGCGCATCATCTGGGTGGAAACGCCAAGCAACCCGTTGCTGCGTGTCACCGACATTCGCCGAGTGGCGACGATCGCCCGCGAATGCGGCGCATTGCTGGTGGTCGACAACACCTTCCTGACGCCGCTGGGCCAGCAGCCGCTGGACCTGGGTGCCGATATCGTCGTGCATTCCACCACCAAGTACATCAATGGCCACAGCGACGTGGTCGGCGGCGCCGTGGTGGCGCGGGAATCGGAATTGCTGGAGCAACTGGCCTGGTGGGCGAACTGCGTCGGCTCGACCGCCTCGCCGTGGGACTGTTCGCAGGTCATGCGCGGACTGCGCACGCTGCACGCACGGTTGCGCTGCCATGAAGAAAACGTGGCCGAGGTGGCCACGGCGCTCGACGGTCACCCGGCCGTGAAGCAGGTCAACTGGCCGGGGCTGAAGTCGCACCCCGACCATGCGCTGGCCACCAGCCAGCAGGACCTGTTCGGTGCGGTCGTCAGCTTTGAACTTGAGGGCGGTGAAGAACAGGTGCGTGCTTTCCTCGATGGCCTGAAGCATTTCACGCTGGCCGAATCGCTGGGCGGCGTCGAGAGCCTGGTCTGCCATCCGGGCAGCATGACCCATGCGGCGATGAGCGAGGAAGCGCAAGCGGAAGCGGGCATCAGCCCGACCCTGTTGCGACTGTCCGTGGGCATTGAGCGTGCCGCCGACCTGGTGGCGGATCTCGCCGCCGGACTGGATCGCGCGCACCGCTCACTGTCGTTGCCGCCGGAGGTGGCCCGCCTCGGCTGAACGCGTCGCCAGGGCCATTTCCAGGCTCCAATTGCCGCTTGAATTCCGTGCCCCCGGACCTCACATCTGGGGGAGTCAAAAACACAATGACAATCAACGGTTTCAGAGCGAGCAATGGCAAAACGCGATTATTACGAGGTGCTCGGCGTGGAGCGGGGCGCAAGCGCGGATGACCTGAAGAAGGCATACCGCCGCCTGGCGCAGAAGTACCACCCCGACCGCAACCCGGACGATGCCACGGTCCAGGAGAAGTTTACCGAGGCCAAGGAGGCTTACGAAGTCCTGAAGGACGCGCGTAAGCGCCAGGCCTATGACCAGTTCGGCCATGCCGGCGTCGACCCGTCGATGGGTGGCGGCCCCGGTGGCGCGGGTGGTTTTCATGGCGACGTCGGCGATATCTTCGGCGATATCTTCGGTGACATTTTCGGCCAGGGCCGTCGCGGCGGTGGCCGCGCCCAGGCGCGCGGGTCTGACCTGCGTTTCGCCATGGAACTGGACCTGGAAGAGGCCGTCAGCGGCGTCGAGCGCGAGATCCGCGTACCGACGCTGGGCGCCTGCAAGACCTGCAAGGGCAGCGGCGCGCAGGACGGCAAGAAAGAAACCTGCGGCACCTGCGGCGGCGCCGGCCAGGTGCGCATGCAGCAGGGCATCTTCTCTGTTCAGCAGACCTGCCCAGCCTGTCACGGCGCCGGCCAGACCATCGCCAACCCCTGCCCGGACTGCCGCGGCCAGGGCCGCGTGCGTGAAACCCGCACGCTGTCCGTGAAGATTCCCCCGGGCGTCGACAATGGCGACCGTATCCGCCTGGCGGGCGAGGGTGAAGCCGGGCCCAACGGCGCCTCACCCGGCGACCTGTACGTGGAAGTCCGCGTGAAGCCGCACCCGCTGTTCGAGCGCGACGGCGACAACCTGTACTGCGAAGTGCCGGTGCCGTTCACCACGGCCGCCCTGGGCGGCGAGCTTGAACTCCCGACCCTGAACGGCCAGGTGAAACTGAAAGTGCCTGCGGAGACGCAGACCGGCAAAATGTTCCGCCTGCGCGGCAAGGGCGTGAAATCCGTCCGTTCGCGGGCGCAGGGCGACCTGATGTGCCGCGTGGTGGTCGAGACCCCGGTGAAGCTGAGCCGCGAACAGAAAGACCTGCTGCGCCAGTTCGAAACCACCTCAGGCCAGGACGCGAAGCACCATCCCCGCTCGCGCGGCTGGATGGACGGCGTAAAGGAATTCTTTGAGCGGATGACGCCTTGAGCGAACCCGTTTCTTCAGCGGTCAGGACCCCACCCAAACTGGCGCTGCATGGCGCCGGGCGCATGGGACGGCAACTGGCCGAGGCAGCGGAATCGGCCGGGTTCAGCCTGGTTGGCGTCATCGCGCGCCACCAGCCGGACTGGCTGACGGATGACCTCTATGCCGCATCGCCCGAACAGTTCATCGTGCAGCCGGATGTCGTCATCGATTTCAGCCTGCCCGGCGGCGCAGCAAACGTGGCGCAATGGTGCGCCGCGAACACAATCCCGCTGGTCAGCGGCACCACCGGCCTGGATGAATCCACCCGGGCAGAACTGGACGCGGCATCGACCAAGGTCCCGCTGCTGTGGGCGGCCAATTTCAGCATCGGCCTGAACGCCTGCCTGGTACTGGCCAGGCGCCTGCGTGAACTCGTGGGCCCGGCTGTGCCGGCGCGAATCCTGGATATCCACCATGCCGGCAAGCTGGACGCACCTTCGGGCACGGCCCTGGTGCTGGGCGAGGCGATCGGCGGCACGGTCGAGTACGACAGCGTTCGCGAAGGTGACGCCATCGGCGAGCACCACCTGGTGATCGAACTGGCGGACGAACGCATCGAAATTCGCCACGTGGCCGAAGATCGCCGGCTGTTCGCCCTGGGCGCGCTGCACGCGGCACGATGGCTGCTGGACCAGGCACCGGGCCACTATTCCATGCTCGACTGCATCGGCGCGGCAAGGCCATAATCGGGGCTGGCGCCCGCACGGCGCATCCCCACCCATCATGGCCCGCAGAGATCTCAAACAGTCAATGAAACACCGCCTGGCGCGCCTGGCGTGGTGGCAGCGCGTGCGCGTGAACCGGTGGCGGGTACGCTTGTTTGGCCAACCTGCTTCGGCAGAACTGCCCCGAAATGCCGGCGATGCCGACGGCGCGGCCTCGTATTCACTGGCGGGTCGTTTCTGCCCGAACCCGTTCAAACAGGTGGATCTGGAAGAAAACGGCGCCTGCTACACCTGCTGTTCGGCCTGGCTGCCGACGCCGATGGGCAACGCCAGGAGCGCCTCGATGCGCGAGTTGTGGAACGGCCCGGTGATGCGGAGAATCCGCGAAAGCATCTATGACGGCAGCTTTCGGTACTGCCGGCACGACCGTTGCCCGGTGATCCAGAACGACTCATTGCCGACGATTGAAGAGGCGGAAAACGACCCGGTTTACGGCGAGGCCGTGCGGCAACGCAAAACCACGCTGGATACGCTGCCGATTGTCATCAACATGGTTAATGACCGCTCCTGCAACCTGTATTGCCCCAGTTGCCGTACCGAGCGGATCAATATCACCGACGGCAAGCCGTTCGATCGCATCGCCGACATCCAGGCGCGGTTCCTGGCCGACTGGCTGGCCGCGCCGAACGATGCGGACTTCACGATCTCGATCACGGGTTCGGGCGACCCGTTCGCCAGCCGCGCCTACCGCGAGTTGCTGTACACGCTGGACGGCAATGCGTATCCGAACATGAAGATCGCGCTGCAGACCAACGGTGTACTGCTGACACCACGGAACTGGCAGCGCATGTCGGGCGTGCACGGCAATATTTCCAACATCCTGATCTCGCTGGATGCGGCAACGGCGGAAACTTACGCAGTGACCCGTCGCGGCGGGCACTGGGAAACGCTGATGGCCAACTGCGAACGACTGGGCCAGCTGCGCCGTGACGGCGAAATCCGGCAACTGCGTTACGACTTTGTCGTCCAGGCCGCGAACTTCCGCGAAATGCCGGCGTTTGTTGAACTGGCGCGCCGGCTTGGTGGCGACCGCGCCTATTTCTCCCGGTTGGTGGACTGGGGCACCTGGCCCAAACGCGAGTTCGAAGCGCAGTGCCCCTGGCGCCCGGAGCACCCGGAGCACGACGCGTTCATGGCCGTAATGGCCGATCCGGCGCTCGACGATGCCTTCGTCGACCTCGGAAACATGACGCATTGGCGTGAAAAAGCCCTGCAAAATGGACTTCACGGGTAGGGCTTCGGTACAATCCGTACGCTTAGAGGAAACGGTTCCGCAGGATGCGAAGTGTCCCCGGAGCTGAGTGAACAATTTACGGTTTAAATCTAAGCGGGAATCCCACTCATGGCATTCCCGTTTTCTTTGTCTGGAGGTCGCGTGGGTCTGAAAGCAGTCTTGGCATTGGCGGATGGAAGTGTGTTTCATGGCGTGGGCATCGGCCCGGCCGGAGAGGCGGTGGGCGAGGTGGTGTTCAACACCGCCATGACCGGCTACCAGGAAATTCTCACCGACCCGTCGTACGCCGGGCAACTGGTGACCCTGACATTTCCGCATATCGGCAATACCGGCTGCAACGCTGTCGACGAGGAGTCCAACGGCCCGAAGGCGGCCGCGCTCATCGTGCGCGACGTCCCGCGGCGCCTGAGCAACTGGCGCAGTGAAGAATCGCTGCCGGAGTACCTGGAACGCAACAACGTTGTCGGCATCGCCGGCATCGACACCCGCCGCCTGACGCGCATCCTGCGCGAGAAAGGCGCGCAGGGCGGTTGCCTGGTCTGCGGCGAGACCGTGGACGAGGCCGCGGCGCTGGAGAAGGCGAAAGCATTCGGTGGCATGGCCGGCCAGGACCTTGCCCGTGAAGTGACCACCGACAAGGCCTACACCTGGGAAGAGGGCAGCTGGGACCTTGACGAGACCCGCTACGCCACCACCAGCGGTGATTTCCACGTGGTCGCCTACGACTTCGGCATCAAGCGCAACATCCTGCGCATGCTGGCCGATCGCGGCTGCCGTGTGACCGTGGTGCCGGCGCAGACCCCGGCTTCGCAGGTCATGGCGCTGGAGCCGGACGGGGTGTTCCTGTCCAACGGCCCGGGCGACCCGGAACCCTGCGACTACGCCGTGACGGCCATCAAGGACCTGCTGGAACGCGGCATGCCGCTGTTCGGCATCTGCCTCGGTCACCAGTTGCTGGGCCTGGCCGTGGGCGCGAAGACGCTGAAGATGAAGTTCGGCCACCACGGCGCCAACCACCCGGTGCAGGACCTGGACGACGGTCGCGTGTACATCACCAGCCAGAACCACGGTTTCGCGGTGGACGAAGACAGCCTGCCTGAAGGGATTCGCGCCACGCACCGCTCGCTGTTCGACGGCAGCCTGCAGGGTATCGAACTGATCGGCCGCCCGGCCTATGGTTTCCAGGGACACCCGGAAGCCAGCCCCGGCCCGCACGATATCCAGCCGCTGTTCGACCGCTTCATCACCGCGATGGAAGCGGCCAACGCGCGTATCCAGAGTGCCGGCGGCTGAATACAGCGCCGGCAATTGCTCGAAGGCGGGCTGCTGGCGTGCCCTGGCGGACAGTGTGCCGCCAGGCTGAGCGGGGAGTCGCTCCGGGCTTTTTAACGCAAATGGCGCAAATGTACGCAAATGACGCGAAAAGTTTTAAAGGAAGCAAGCCTGACTTAGAGCTGAGAGGTAACAGTAACTTTGAGCGCTAACTTATTGTCAGCACAAAGAAAGTAATTCGCGAAATTCGCGTAATTTCACAAATTTGCGGTAAAAAAGTCTTCACCCAACGACAACCCTAAAATCCCGATCAACCACCAGGAAAACGACCAAGTAACCAACCACGATGCCAAAACGCAACGACATCAAAAGTGTACTCATCATCGGCGCCGGCCCGATCGTTATCGGCCAGGCCTGCGAATTCGACTACTCCGGCGCCCAGGCCTGCAAGGCCCTGCGCGAGGAAGGTTTCCGCGTCATCCTGGTGAACTCCAACCCGGCCACGATCATGACCGACCCGGAGACGGCCGACGCGGTGTACGTGGAGCCGATCGAGTGGCAGACCGTCGCCAAGATCATCGAGAAGGAGCGCCCGGACGTGGTGCTGCCGACGATGGGCGGCCAGACCGGCCTGAACTGCGCGCTGGACCTGGCGCGCCACGGGGTGCTGGAGAAGTACGACTGCGAGCTGATCGGCGCGACCCGCGAGGCCATCGACATGGCCGAGGATCGCGAGCAGTTCCGGGTCGCCATGGGCGAGATCGGACTGGAAACGGCCCGCGCCGCGATCGCGCACTCGCTCGAAGAGGCGATTGAGGCGCAAAAAGACATCGGCTACCCGACCATCATTCGCCCGTCGTTCACGATGGGCGGTTCCGGTGGTGGTATTGCCTATAACCACGAAGAATTCGAGCGCATCGTCAGCCACGGCATTGAGCTGTCGCCGACCAACGAGGTGCTGCTGGAAGAATCCATCCTCGGCTGGAAAGAGTTCGAGATGGAGGTGGTGCGCGACCACGTGGATAACTGCATCATCGTCTGCGCGATCGAGAACCTGGACCCGATGGGCATCCACACGGGCGACTCGATCACCGTGGCGCCGGCGCTGACCCTCACCGACAAGGAATACCAGCGCCTGCGTGACGCCTCGATCGCCGTGCTGCGCAAGATCGGCGTCGACACCGGTGGCTCCAACGTGCAGTTCGCGGTGAATCCGGAGAACGGCCGCGTCATCATCATCGAGATGAACCCGCGCGTATCGCGCTCCTCCGCACTGGCCTCGAAGGCCACCGGCTTCCCGATCGCCAAGGTCGCGGCCAAGCTGGCGGTGGGCTACACGCTGGACGAGCTGCGCAACGAGATCACCGGCGGCGTCACACCGGCCTCGTTCGAGCCCTCTATCGACTACGTGGTCACCAAGATTCCGCGTTTCGCTTTCGAAAAGTTCCCGGCTGCCGATTCACGCCTGACCACGCAGATGAAATCCGTGGGCGAGGCGATGGCCATCGGCCGCACTTTCCAGGAATCGCTGCAGAAAGCCTTGCGCAGCCTGGAGACTGACCGCAACGGCCTGGACCCGGTCCTGGACATCGAAGATCCCGAGGATCGCGCGGCCACGCTGAAGCGCGAACTGCGCGAGGCCGGGCCCGAACGGCTGCTGTATGTCGCCGATGGCTTCCGCGAAGGGTTGAGGTTCGATGAGCTGCAAAGCCTGACCGGTATCGACCCCTGGTTCCTCGACCAGATCGGCGACCTGGTGTTCGAGGAAAAGGCCGTCGCCGAGGGCCGCCTGGAAGACCTGGATGCCGGCCGCCTGTTCACCCTGAAGCAGAAGGGTTTCTCCGACCGTCGCATCGCCGACCTGCTGGGCATCAAGGAGTCCGCGGTACGCGAGCACCGCCACGCGCTGGACCTGCACCCGGTGTACAAGCGCGTCGATACCTGCGCCGCCGAGTTCGCCACCAGCACCGCCTACATGTACTCCACCTACGAGGAGGAGTGCGAGGCCGAGGTGTCCGACAAGCCCAAGTACATGGTGCTGGGCGGCGGTCCCAACCGCATCGGCCAGGGCATCGAGTTCGACTACTGCTGTGTGCACGCCGCGCTGGCGCTGCGCGAAGACGGTTACGAAACCATCATGGTCAACTGCAACCCGGAGACCGTGTCGACGGACTATGACACCTCTGATCGCCTGTATTTTGAGCCGCTGACCCTTGAAGACGTGCTGGAAATCGTCGCCAAGGAAAAGCCGAAGGGCGTGATCGTGCAGTACGGCGGCCAGACGCCGCTGAAGCTGGCGCGCGACCTGGAAGCGGCCGGCGTGCCCATCATCGGCACCTCGCCGGATTCCATTGATCTCGCCGAAGACCGCGAGCGCTTCCAGAAGATGCTGGACAAGCTGGGCCTGCGCCAGCCGCCCAACCGCACGGCCACCAGCGTCGAGCAGGCGGTGAAGCTGGCCGAGGAGATCGGCTACCCGCTGGTGGTGCGCCCGTCCTACGTGCTGGGTGGCCGCGCCATGGACATCGTCCACCGCGAGGAAGAACTGCGCCGGTACATGCAGAATGCCGTGCAGGTGTCCAATGACTCGCCGGTGCTGCTGGACCACTTCCTCGACCACGCCATCGAGGTCGACGCCGACGCCATCTGCGACGGCAAGGACGTTCTGATCGGCGGCCTGATGGAACATATCGAACAGGCCGGCGTGCACTCGGGCGATTCGGCCTGCACGCTGCCGCCGTACTCGCTGGGCAAGAAAATCCAGGACGAGCTGCGTGACCAGATGCGCGAGATGGCGCTGGAACTGGGCGTGGTTGGCCTGATGAACGCGCAGTTCGCGGTCCGCGGCGACGACATCTACGTCATCGAGGTCAACCCTCGCGCCTCGCGCACGGTACCGTTCGTCTCCAAGGCGACCGGTGTGCCGCTGGCCTCCGTGGCCGTGCGCTGCATGGCGGGCACCTCGCTGGCCGAACAGGGCATCACCCGTGAAGTCATCCCGGACTACTTCTCGGTGAAGGAAGTGGTGTTCCCGTTCATCAAGTTCCCGGGCGTCGACCCGATCCTGGGCCCCGAGATGCGCTCCACGGGCGAAGTCATGGGCGTGGGCCCGACCTTCGGCGGCGCCTGCATGCGCGCCATGCGCGGGGCAGGGCAGTCCATCCCGACGCCCGGCAAGGCGTTCCTGAGCGTGCGCGACGGCGACAAGGCCTCGCTGGTGCCGGTGGCCCGCAACCTGGTCAAGCGCGGCTACTCGCTGATCGCGACCGGCGGCACCTGCGACTACCTGCGCAAGACCGGCTTCGAATGCGAACGGATCAACAAGTTCGACGAGGGTCGCCCGCACATCGTGGACGCCATCAAGAACAACGAGATCCACTTTATCGTCAACACCACCGAGGGCCGGCAGACCATTACCGACTCGTTCTCGATCCGCCGCGAGGCGCTGCAGCACCGGGTGCCGTACACCACGACCATCGCGCGTGGCTGGGCGACCCTGCAGGCCATTGACCACGAGGATGACCGAGAGGTCCGCAGCCTTCAGTCCCTGCACGAAGGACTGGCCAAATGAATCGTGATCCGCTGACCAAGCAGGGCGCCGACCGCCTGCGTGAAGAACTGGCGCGCCTGAAAAAGACCGACCGGCCGGCGGTGATCGCCGCCATCGCCGAGGCTCGCGCGCACGGCGACCTGAAGGAAAACGCCGAGTACCATGCCGCTCGCGAGCAGCAGGGCTTTATCGAGGGCCGGATCCAGCACCTGGAATCCGTGCTGTCCTCGGCCCAGGTCATCGACGTCGCCACGCTGAACGCGGGCGGTAAGGTCGTGTTCGGCGCGACGGTGACGGTGGCCGATATCGATTCCGGCGACGAGACGACCTACCAGATCGTCGGCGACCTGGAAGCGGACATCAACGAGAACCGCATCGCCATTTCCTCGCCCATCGCCCGGGCCCTGATCGGCAAGGTCGAAGGCGACGAGACCACGGTGCAGGCGCCCTCGGGTTCCCGCGACCTGGAAATCGTCTCGGTCGAATACGTCTGACCGGGCGCGCCGGTTGCCCGCGCGTGCCCCGGTGAACCCGAAACCGCTGATTCGCCGCCGGGACGTTCCCGGTGGCGACCATGGTTTGCCGCCGGACCTGCATCCCGTCCTGCGCGATGTATTGCTGGCACGTGGCGTTCGCGACGCCGATGACCTTGACCTGGCGCTGTCCCGCCTGGCGATGCCCGACACCCTGCGCGGCCTTGACGCCGCGATCGGTATCCTCGCTGACGCCATCCGTGAAGATCGCCGAATCCTGGTCGTCGGCGACTTCGACGCCGATGGCGCCACCGGCACCGCGCTCGCGGTCAGCGCTTTGCGGGCGCTGGGCGCGAAACATGTCGATTTCCGCGTCCCCAATCGCTTCGAGTTTGGCTATGGCCTGACGCCCGGCCTGGTCGAAACCCTGGCCGATGACCCGCCCGATGTGCTGGTGACGGTGGACTCCGGCATCTGCTGCAACGCCGGCGTGGCCGCCGCCACGTCGCTTGGCATCCAGGTCATCGTCACCGATCATCATTTGCCCGGCCAGGCATTGCCGCCTGCCGCCGCCATCGTCAACCCCAACCAGCCCGGTGACGAATTCCCGAGTAAATACCTGGCGGGCGTGGGCGTGGTGTTCTACCTCGTCAGTGTGCTCAAGACCCACCTGGGCGGGTCGGGCTGGTTTACCGGCAAACGCCGCGAACCCGGCATGGGACAGTTCCTTGACCTGGTCGCGCTGGGCACCGTGGCCGACGTGGTGCCGCTGGACCGCAACAACCGGGTGCTGGTCAACCATGGCCTGCGCCGTATCCGGGCGGGCGCGGCCCGGCCGGGCATTCTCGCGCTGCTGCGCGCCGGCAAGCGTGATTACCGTCACGTCACGGCCGCCGATATGGGCTTCGCCGTGGCGCCGCGCCTGAACGCCGCCGGGCGGCTGGAGGACATGGCCGTGGGTATTCGCTGCCTGCTGACCGACGACGTCGAGGAAGCCCGCGAGCTGGCGGCCACGCTGGACGAGCTGAACACCCAACGAAAGGCGCTCCAGGCCGGGATGCAGGAAAGCGCCGGCGCACAGGTCGAGAAGGTGATCGAGTCGCTTGGCAATGAACTGCCGTTCAGCCTGTGCCTGTACGATCCAGAATGGCACCAGGGCATCGTCGGGCTGGTCGCTTCGAAAGTAAAGGAGGCCACGCACCGACCGGTCGTCGCTTTCGCACCCGAACAGGACGGCAGCGACCAGCTGAAGGGCTCCGCGCGCTCGGTAAAGGGGCTGCATATCCGTGACGTCCTGGCCCACGTGGACGCGATGCACCCCGGGCTGATGGGCGCGTACGGCGGTCACGCCATGGCGGCGGGACTGTCGCTGGCAACGGCGAATCTCGATCATTTCCGCGACGCACTCGAAGCCTCCACGCGCCATTTCCTGGGCGATGAGCCCCCGCAGGCCGAGCGCGTGACCGACGGCGAACTGCCCGGCACCGACCTGTCCCTCGACTTTGCCCGCGAGCTGCATGCGCTGGGCCCCTGGGGGCAACGCTACCCCGAGCCCGTATTCGAAGGCGCGTTCGAGGTGGTCGACCAGCGCGTGGTCGGCGGCGCCCACCTGAAAATGGTGCTACGTCCGCTGGATGGTCACGAAATGATCGACGCGATTGCTTTTGGAAAATTGCCTGAGGACCTTGGCGGGGCGCGAAGTGCTCGATTTCTTTACCGGCTGGATATCAATCACTTTCGTGGCGTCGAATCAGCCCAGTTGGTAATTGAGCACATTGTTTGTGCTTTGTAACCCGTCACCCGTCACCCAGTCAGTCGTCGTCGCGGTGCAGGGTCGCTTCCAGGGTGTCGTCGCTGCGGCGGCGGCGGATGTCGACCTCGATGGGTTTGCAGCAGACGGCGCAGTCCTCGATGTACGCCTGGGCGCCGGCGGAATCATCCACCAGTAACTCGAATGGCTCCCCGCAATAGGGGCAGGACAGGCGTTCAGTTTCCATGTCTTCCAGTATAGACCGGCCGGCCGCGGCTGCTGCATGGCCGTCGTAACTCATTGATGTCAGGCCGATGTTATCGAAATGTCATCAAACTGAAAGACCGCGATGCAGGAACGTTCAAGCACAAAGCGGTTGGCATCCCTAGTCTGGCCAGCGTACCCGGACCGGCCTGCGCCTCGCAGCACCGGCCGTCACTACGCAAACGGAGAGACGACATGAATCGAACGAAACTGGTGCTGGCCCTGGCCACTGCCGTCGCGACCGCGGGCCTTGTCCCGACCACGGTTGCCGCGGCCGGCAACGGCCAGGACATAGACCGCGTCATGGTCAAATTCAAGAAGGGCGCGAAAGCCCGCGTTAAAGACAAGGTGGGTAAGGCCAGGGGTCACATCCACCGGGAACTGGATGGTAACGACATCATTTCCGCCAGCCTGTCGGTCGATGAGATCGAGGCGCTGAAGCAGGACGACGACGTGATCGCCGTCGAGGTCGACGCCCCCCGCTACCCGATGGGCGAGACCGTGCCCTGGGGTATCACCCGCGTCCAGGCCGCAGAGGCCATCGCGGCCGGCGCCGATGGCGACGGCATCAAGGTGTGCGTCATCGACTCCGGCGCATTCTCGGGCCATGAAGACTTCTCCGGCGTACCCATGACGGGCGCTACTAACAAGGGGGATGACTGGTCCAGCGACACCTGCGGCCACGGCACACACGTGGCCGGTACCATCGCGGCCGCCGCCAACGATACCGGCGTCATCGGTGTCAGCCCGGATGGCAAGGTATCGCTCCATATCGTCAAGGTCTTCGACGGGCTGGAGTGTGAGTGGTCGTATAGCTCTGACCTGATTGCCGCGGCCGAGGAGTGCCAGGAGGCGGGTGCCGATATCATCAACATGAGCCTGGGCGGCGCGTACTCATCGACGCTGGAGCGCGACGCGTTCGATAAGTTATACGCTGAGGGTGTGCTGAGCATCGCGGCGTCCGGCAACGACTGGAACGCCAGCTACAACTATCCGGCGTCCTATGACAGCGTCGTCTCGGTTGCGGCCATTGACGAAAACAACGCACGCGCGAACTTTTCCCAGTACAACGACCAGGTGGAGCTGTCTGCGCCGGGTGTCGGTGTGCTGAGCACCGAGTCCTGGCGCGACTCCCACCTCGTGGTGGGTGGTGAGGTCATCGACAGCGGTCCGTTCAACGGCACGCTGGAGGCCACCGGCGCCGGTGAACTGGTCGACGGCGGCAACTGCGATACGCCCGGCGACTGGGCCGGCAAGGTCGTGATGTGCGAACGCGGCGGTTCGTCGCCAACCACGTTCTGGAACATGGCGCAAAACGTGACCGTCGCGGGCGGCGAAGCGTTGATCATCTACAACAACCTGGCCGGCCCGCTGCTGGGCTGGTTTGGTCCCGGTAATACGTCCGAGATTCCCGCCCTGGGCCTGACCCAGGACGTCGGACAGGCGTTGATCGCAGGGCACCTGGGCCAGTGGACCGAGGTCAGTTCGCTGTTCGAGCAGGATGTCAGCGCATATGGCGTGAAGGATGGTACCTCGATGGCCACGCCGCACGTTGCAGGCGTCGCGGCGCTGGTGTGGAGCGCCGCTCCGGAGAAGACCAACCGTGACGTCCGCTTGGCACTGGGCGCGACGGCCATCGACCTGGACCAGCCCGGCTACGACGTCAACACCGGCTGGGGCCTGGTGCAGGCTGCCGATGCGGCCGCCGAGCTCGTGAACGGCGAGGGCGGGGTGGTTCCCGGCAGCGCACCGCGCTTCCTGGTCGCCGACACCGGTTGGGCGAAGAACAACGCCCTGGAAACCACGCTGTACTGGACCGCTGGTGAAGACGCGGTCGACATTGTGCGTAACGACGCCGTTGTGCAGTCCGGCATCACCAACACGGGTATGACGACCTACAGCGACAAGCCGTCCGGTGACGGTACCTGGATGTACAAGGTCTGCAACACCGGCACCACCGACTGCTCCAACACCACGACGGTCAACTTCGACGGTCGCGACGTTCCCCCGAACAATAACGGCAAGGTTTCGACCGACGCCGGCCGAAGCCTGGTGCTCGCCGCTGGCGAAGGCGAACAACTGTCGCCGCGCGTGGTGAGCATGGCTGCGGGCGACAGCTATGTCACCTGGCAGGACTGGCCCGCCGGATTCGATGTCATTCTGCAGCGTGTCGACCGGAAAGGACGCACGGTGTGGAAAGAAGATGTATTGGCCGGCGAACGCGAGTTCAGCTACATCACCGTCCACGGTATGGACCTGGCGACGGATACACAGGACAACGCGCTGGTGTCGTTCCGTTCTCACGATGACCAGGGCGTCATCCAGGCCCGTGTGCAGAAAGTCAGCCCCGATGGCGAAAAACTCTGGGGCGAGCATGGCATCCAGGTGTCCCATATTGACTACGACGATGTCCTGACCTCCCGGGTCGTGGGTACCGTCGACGGCGGTGCCGTCGTCCTTTGGCAGGACAACACCAGCATCTTCCTGCAGAAGTACGATGCTAACGGCAACCGCCTGTGGGCCGAGGACAGCGTCAAGGTGGTCAAGCCCGCCCCGTATGGTGACTACTACCAGTACGGTGTCGGCGGCATTGAGGCCTCGGAGGACGGCGGCGTTATCATTTCCTTCAAGTCCGCGCTCGGACGTTTTGGCAACGGCCTGTGGGCCCAGAAATTCGATGCCAACGGCCTGCCGGTCTGGGATCCAGATCATGTGCGCCTGTTTGACGATACGAGCATCGGCGGCATGCCGCAGGGCGCTGCCCCCGAGTTCGTCTCCGATGGTGAGGGTGGCGGCGTGTTCTGCTGGCAGTACACCTTCGGCGTGTCTTACACGGATGTCCGCGCACAGCGCGTGACGGCCGACGGCACCCAGTTGTTCCCGCAGCACGGCGCACCGGTTTCGCTCGACGATTCAACGTTCCGTGGCGAAGCGGCGTGTGTCTTCGACGAGGAGACGGGCTCGACCTACGTGGGCTTCATGCAGCGTTACGCGGTCGGCGCCAGCTCCACGAAGTGGGGCATCCTCGGACAGCGATTCGACGCCGAAGGCAATCGCCTGTGGGGCGACATCGGCCGCGAGATCGTACCGATGAGCGCTGGTGACAAGGGTGGCGTGAATGTCCTGCCGGCTGGGAACGGCGCGACGTTCATCTGGGGCGTCAACGAGCGTCCCGCGCCGATGTACCTGCAGGCCAGCCGCCTGGACGCCAATGGCGACTACGCCTGGGACAACCAGATTATCGGTTTCAAGACCGCCGATTCATGGATCTCCAGGCCGGTGGCGACGGTCGACAGGGACGGTCGAAACATCATCGTCTGGCCGGAATACATCGGCTACGACGATCGTGACGTGATGATGCAGACCATCACCGAAAGTGGCCGTATCGGCAAGTAGGCGTCACCGTGGTACCCGCTGCCATACGGCAGCTGAACGACGCCCCCGGGGTTCCGGGGGCGTTTTTCGTTGGAGATCAGTAAATGACCGGCAGCGACGGGTCGCGCTCGCCGGCCAGGCGCGCGACCCGGGTCTCGGCGGCGGCTGCAAGTACGGGCTCGTCCAGGGCCTCGTAGAGGGCGAGGGCGGCCCGCGCGGCACGATAGTCGTGTTCAGCGTATGGGCTGAATGTGCCAAGGACCTCGCTGGCCCGGTCGAGCTGGCCGGCATTGACCAGTTGAATGACGAAAGCGGCCCCGGCACGGACCTCGCTTTCGGGTGTCAGGTGCGGCCCCGCCGTTTCCAGGGCATCAAGGAACGCGGCATCGGTTTTTTCGGCAGACGCTTGCGTCGCCATCATGACCAGCGCCCGGGCGAAAGCGGTCTCGAACCCAGAGGTCGGCGAATCGGAATCGACCTTGGCCAGGAAATGGTCGCGCCATTCAGTGGCCAGTTCAGGGTTCTGCCCCAGGATGGCCGCCTGTATGGCCAGTAGCGTAAAGTCGGCACCGGGTTCCTGCGTTTTGGGCAGTTCACGCCTGGCCAGGGCCAGTGCTTCCGTAAACGCACCGGTTTCCAGCAATAGCCTCAGTTTCAGCTGAGGCGTTGCCGGGCTGGGGGTCTCGCCGGCCTCCTCAGCGTCCAGGCGGTGCCCGGCGGCGGTGAGTTGGCCATTTGCCAGCAACGCGGTGATATGGGAAATGCTGATACTTCGACGCAGCCGGGGATTTTCAAGCTCGTCGCCGATGTCGTCGGCCCTGCGGCTGTCGCGCAATGCATTCTTGGGTTGCAGCAATTGAAGTTCCGCGCCTGATTTCACCATCAGCGTGACGGCCAGGTTGTCGTTCACGCCAAACCGCTCGAAGGTGTCCGCCGCCGATTCCAGTTCCCGGACGGCACGTGCCGGGTGCCCGCGTCGGACCTCCATGACCGCTATATTCGTTGCTACGGCGGCGGCTTCGACCTCGTCCCCGGCCCGGGTCATGGCAATTCGGGCACGCGCCAGGTCCGCGATACCGTCGTCATGGCGGCCGAGTTCGACGCGTGCCACCCCGCGACCGTTGTAGGCATTACCTTCCAGGGCCGGGTCCCGTTTGCTGATGCCGGATTCGACCAGCAGTGCCAGGGCCTGGTCGTACAGTGATTCGGATGCCATGAAGTCCGCGCGCCGCAGTTCGACCGCTCCAAGGCCCATGAGAGCGCGTGCACGGACATCGCTGCGGATCCGTGCGTCGCTTTCCAGCAATTCGGAGAATATCTGGCCGGCGACATCCACCTGGCCAGCGCGAAACTCGAGCTGGCCCTGGCGGACCCGCAACTGGGGGTGAACATCCTGGTCGCGGGGCGCCGCGGCGATCAGTGCGCGGGCATTGGCCAGCTGGCCGGCCAGCAATTCCGCATCGACCTGCTGCAGGCGTTCGGTCAACTCGGTGGGCTGGGGTGGGCTGGGGCCGTCGATACCCAGGCGCCGAAGCATCATGTCGCTGGCCGCCGCGGCTGCACCGAGCGGCGTCCCGGCCTTTATCTCGAACACCTGTTGTGATTGACCATCGTCCAGAACAAGCCGGAACCGCCATTCGTCACCTTCGCTGATGGCCCTGGGCAGCAGGATATGTTGTGCGCCAGTCGTCCGGCGGATACGGTCAATGACCTGCTCCAGCGTCGCCGTGTCGTCGACCAGGGAAAGGGTCCTGCCGCTGGGCAACACCACCAGCCCGGGCTGTTCACGTAGCCGGCTGGCGACATAGTCCATGGCGCCAAGGCGGATCCACGCCGTTTCCGCGGTTTCGGGTTGCACCTGCACCGGCAGGACCGCGGTCAGGCCGGGCTCGCCGGACGGCGCCACCGGTGTATCGTCGGTACCGGAGATGCTGAACACCAGTGCGATAACAACGATGATGGCCGCCAGGAGCATGACGGCACCGGACCAGCGGGCCGGCCGCCGGGTTGTGAGTTCGTTCGTAATGGTGCCCTGGTCCCGACCAGGGGATTGGGTTCCCGCCATTTCCACCCGCTCGAACGTCCCGACCCACTGATAGCCATATCGCGGAACCGTGCGGATTCGTGACTGCTTGTCGCCGGTGTCGTTAATTGCTCGGCGGGCCCTCAACAGCGTTTGGGCGACCACCGCG
The DNA here is from genome assembly GCA_913055655.1 of uncultured Oceanospirillales bacterium. Taxonomy (GTDB): domain Bacteria; phylum Pseudomonadota; class Gammaproteobacteria; order Xanthomonadales; family SZUA-36; genus Marinihelvus. The sequence continues at coordinate 518,384 of CAJXKA010000001.1, forward strand.
TCGCTGGCATCAACCCGCCCCCAGACTGCCGAGATCAGTTCGTCACGCCCCACGGCCCGGTCGTGGTTTTCCATGAGGTAGACGATCGCGTCGAACGATTTTGGCGGCAGCGCCACCGGTTCGCCGTAGCGGCTCAGCTCACGGGTGGCCGGATCCAGCTGGAAATTGCCGAACCGGTAAACCATGTGTCGGTAGGTTTTCTGGGTATTGTTATCGGTCATTGGTGCGCAACCGGGTTGGAACCGGTGGCCGGTAGAAGTACGGAATGCGCCGATTCTACCGCAACGATACGGCGCCGGGTGCTTCCCGCCACGGCAGGCAGTACAATACGCCGTTTCATTTTCACTGGATCCGAACCCTTGGAAATTGCGCCCATTACCGGCCAGATCGAGGATCTCGAGCAGCGCGTCGAAGCGCTGAGGGGGTACCTTTGACTACGCCACCAAGAAAGACCGCCTGGAAGAAGTAGACCGGGAGCTGGAAAACCCCGACGTCTGGAACGACCCGGAGCACGCCCAGTCGCTGGGCCGTGAACGGGCCGCGCTGGAGAAAGTCGTCACCACCATCGAGACGGCGACCCAGGCGCTGGAAGACGCCGGTGGGCTGGTCGAAATGGCCGTGGAAGAGGGGGACGAGGCCACGCTGGACGAGGTGGTGGCTGATCTTGATGCCCTGGAGGCCAGGGTCGCGGACCTCGAGTTCCAGCGCATGTTCGCCGGCGAGATGGACGGCCAGCCGTGCTACCTGGACATCCAGGCAGGCTCCGGCGGCACCGAGGCGCAGGACTGGGCCGAAATGCTGTTGCGCATGTACCTGCGCTGGGCCGAACGGCGCGGCTGGGACGCCGAGCTGGTGGAAGTCTCCGCCGGTGAAGTCGCGGGCATCAAGAGCGCGACGATTCACATCAAGGGTGACTACGCCTTCGGCTGGTGTCGCACCGAGACCGGTGTACACCGCCTGGTGCGCAAGTCACCGTTCGACTCCGGCAACCGCCGGCACACCTCGTTCGCCGCGGTATTTGCCTCTCCCGAGGTGGATGACAGCATCGAGATCGAGATTGACCCTTCGGACCTGCGCATCGACGTTTACCGCGCTTCCGGCGCCGGTGGCCAGCACGTGAACCGGACCGAGTCGGCCGTACGTATCACGCATGAACCCACGGGCGTCGTGGTGCAGTGCCAGAACGACCGCTCGCAGCACAAGAACAAGGACCAGGCGATGAAGCAGTTGCGCGCCAAGCTCTACGAGCTGGAGATCCAGAAGCGCAATGCCGAGTCGCAGGCCATGGAGGACGCCAAGTCCGACATCGGCTGGGGCAGCCAGATCCGCTCCTACGTGCTGGACCAGTCGCGCATCAAGGACCTGCGCACCGATGTCGAGGTGGGCAACACCCAGGCCGTGCTGGACGGCGATCTCGACCCTTTCGTTGAAGCTTCCCTGAAACAGGGCCTCTGATCATGACCGACAAGAACGAGAACGCGCCCGGCGCGCAGGACGACAACCGACTGGTATCCGAGCGACGCGCCAAGCTGTCTGCGCTGCGGGAGGCCGGGCAGGCCTTTCCGAACGACTTTCGCCCGAACATCACCGCGGCCGAACTGGTCGCCAGGTACGATGCCCTGGATAACGATGCGCTGGAGGCGGTTAACGACGAGTTCGCCGTCGCCGGCCGCATGATGGCCAAGCGGGTCATGGGCAAGATCGCGTTTATCCGCCTGCAGGACGCCAGCGGTTCCATCCAGCTGGTGGCCCAGCGTGACGAGTTGCCCGAGGGTGTGTACCAGGGCTTCAAGCAGTGGGATATCGGCGACATTATCGCCGGCACCGGCCAGGTGTTCCGCACCAACAAGGGCGAGCTTTCCGTGCGCCTGAAAAGCCTGCGACTGCTGACCAAGTCCCTGCGGCCGCTGCCGGAGAAGTACCACGGCCTGACCGATACCGAGACACGCTACCGTCAGCGCTACGTCGACCTGATCATGAACGAGGATTCGCGCCGGGTATTCCGCGCGCGGTCGCGCATCATCACCGGCATCCGCCGCTTCATGGAGGCCGAGGGGCGCGATTTCCTCGAGGTGGAAACGCCGATGATGCACCCGATCCCGGGTGGCGCCACGGCACGGCCGTTCACGACCCACCACAATGCGCTGGACCTGCAGATGTTCCTGCGCGTGGCGCCGGAGCTGTACCTGAAGCGCCTGGTGGTCGGCGGCCTGGATCGCGTCTACGAGATTAACCGCAATTTCCGCAACGAAGGTGTGTCGACGCGCCACAATCCCGAGTTCACGATGCTGGAGTTCTACTGGGGTTACGCGGACTACAACGACCTGATGGACCTGACCGAGGCGATGCTGCGCGAACTGGCCGTCGACGTCACCGGTGACACCAACGTGCACTACCAGGGCAACGACATTGATTTCGGCAAGCCGTTTGAGCGGCTGACCGTGGAGCAGGCGGTGCGCCGCTACAACCCGGAACTCGCCGACGCCGACCTTTGGGACCCGGCGGTCACCCGCGCGGCGCTGGACGCGAAAGGCGCGCACGCCGACGACGCCTGGGGCGCCGGCAAGTTGCTGACCGAGCTGTACGAGGCCACGGTGGAGCGCGAGCTGATCCAGCCGACGTTCATCACCGCGTATCCGACTGAAGTGTCCCCGCTGTCACGCCGAAATGATGACGACCCGCGCATTACCGACCGTTTCGAATTAATCGTGGGCGGCAGCGAAATCGCCAACGGCTTCTCCGAGCTGAACGATGCCGAGGACCAGGCGGAGCGTTTTCGCGCCCAGGTCGAGGCCAAGGAAGCGGGCGACGTCGAGGCCATGCATTTCGATGCCGATTACGTTCGCGCGCTGGAGTACGGCATGCCGCCGACGGCGGGCGAGGGCGTGGGGATCGACCGTCTGGTGATGCTGTTTACCGACTCGCCGTCGATCCGGGACGTGCTGCTGTTTCCCTACATGAGGCCCGAATCGGCCTGATTCCGTCGCTGCACCCAGCGGCCGATCGAGGTACGCGGCGCCGGGCCCGGTGTCGCGTAGTTGAGCAACAGCACCGGGTCTTCCAGCGACCACATCATTTCGTCCCGGGCGCGGCCCCAGCCGGCGAACAGCAGGCGGTCACCGGCCTGTAGTGGTGTCTTGCCGCTGGGCAGGAACTCGCGCTTGGCGCCGCGTTCCAGCTCCAGGCAGACGCAATGCAGGTCCTCGTCACGCTCGCTGCGGGTGTTGTGCAGCAGGTAGGACAGGGTCAGTTCCATGCCCTGGTCGAACAGTTCGTTCGCGCCGGGCGTTTCTTCCGTGCCCAGCGTGATGGTCCACTGCTTGGGCGCCAGGCGCGCCGATGAGCCGGCGTCTTCGGCGTTGGTCCCGGCGAGTGCATTCGGGCCGGCGTAATCCTTCAGCTTGGATTTCAGTCGGCCGTAGACCTTCTCCGCGAAAGCCTCGCTTTCACGCTCCAGGTGCTCAAGGAAGGGCTTCAGCATCGGGTTGGTCGCGTAGGCGAGGATGCGGCGCGCCACGATCAGGTTCCGGTTTGCGACCAGGTCGGCGTCGAGTTGCTGGAACAGCCGGTCATTGCGCTTGTCCTCCTGGCGGGCGACCAGGAACAGGTCTTCGTTCAGGTTTCGCGCCGTCATGATAATCGACAGGTTGTCGATATCGTCGCTGGTGCTGGCGATGACCCCCACGGCATCGTGAATGCCGGCCTTCTCCAGCGTATCGGCTTCCGTGCCGCGGCCCTCGATGGCGCCGGGGTGCGCGGCCACTCGATCGGGATGAACGTCGACCACGGTGTATGGCATGCTGTCCCGCTCCAGTCGCCGGATGACCTGTTCGCCGAAACGCCCCGCGCCGCAGATCACCCAGCGGCCCTTGGGCGGGTCCAGCAACTTGCCGCGCAGGATGGTGCCGGGAACGGCGATCAGCCAGTCCTGCACCATGTATTTCACCGGCGACGTCAGCGCCAGGTGCAGCCGGTCGGCGAAAATGTCATAGGGGTTGATGACCTCGTCGGTGCCGAACGACTTCATGTTGTCGCTGACCTGCCCGCTCTCGCTGCGGGCGAACACCGGGGTCTCGGGATGCAGCAGTTTCGACGTGATGGCGATGGTCAGGTTGGCATGATCATCGTTCGTGGTGATGATCACGCCCTGGCACCATGGGTGACCCAGCCCCGCGAGCTCAAGGATCTTCGGGTCCGTGGTATCGCCGGCGTACATCGGCGTGTAGGCGAAATCCGGGTCCAGGCCACGGTAGTCGACCACCTGCTGCTCGGAATCGAGCGCGACGGCCCGCTTGCCGCGCTTCAGCAGCCCGCGGACGACGGTGTCACCGGTGTTGCCGAAACCGCACACCAGGTAGAACGGGTCGGCGCCCATCATGCGGACGCGACGGCCGAAGCGCGCACGCGCCAGGACCTGGCGGAACTGCGGTTCCATGAACAGGTTGACGATGGCGCCGATGGCGTAAAACCAGGCCGCGACGTTGGGCAGGATCAGCGCCAGCACCACCATGCGCTGGGCATCGGTGAACGGCACGGGGATTTCGCCGAAACCCACCGTCGTGGCCATGATCGCGACGAAGTAGGCGGCGTCCAGGTAGTTCAGGTGCGCCGGCTTGCCCGTGGCGTCGACACCCGGCATCGCCACCATGATCAGCACCGAGGTGAAAAACACCAGGATCATGACGATCAGCGGCAACCGCAGCCGCCGCATGGTCAGCCAGACGATGTCGTTCATGCCGTGCATCCGCCGGCGCCGTCCTCAGCGACGGTAGATGATGGTTTCCGCCACCAGCAAGGTCACCGAGACCAGGTTGGCGAGCAGGGCGCCGCCGGACAGCGACACCACGCGTGCGACCACTTCCGGCGTCACGCCCTCGGTGGTGACGAACAGTGCCCAGCCCCAGAAAATGGCGGCCAGCAGCAGCTGCAGGTCGGCCACCAGGCTGGTGGCGAGAAACGTGGCGCCCATGCTGGAGCGGTCGCCCAGCTTCAGGATGGTGGCGATGATGCTGACCACCAGCGCGGCGGCCAGCTCCATGGCGTCATGGTGCGAGGGGTTGTCGATGTCGCCGATGAAAAAACCGAAGTTCAGCGTCAATGCCAGGACAATGAAGAAGGCAAAGGTGGTTTTTTCGAAGTTCATGCGGCGTCGCTCCCCGTTGCGGTCTGAACGCTAGCCTACCGGTAACCGGTGGCAGTGGGCAATCGGGACGACATCGCCGTGCATTCAGCCGCCGTACTCGTCCTCGTAGTCGGCGGCGGCAGCGGCGATGACCTTTGCCGCATGTTCGAACCCATACGCCTTGCCGACCTTGACCTTCTCCGGTTCGTCGGGAAGCGTCTTGTAGGTCTGGAAGTAGTGCCGCAGGCGTTCAATCAGCGACTGCGGCAGCTCGGAGATATCATCCACCGAACCCCAGACATCATCGTTGTCGAGCACGGCGACAATTTTGTCGTCCGCCTCGCCGTGGTCCAGCATCGTGATGCCGCCCACGACGCGTGCGTTAACGATGATTTCGCCGCGGGTGATTCGCCGGCTCGACATCACGCAGATGTCCAGCGGGTCGCCGTCACCGCGGTCGGCGCCGTCCATCAGGTCGCGGACGCGGTCGGCGCAGTAGGTGCGCGGAACGAAGCCGTACAGGGCAGGCGGCAGCGACGAGGTGCGATGCGGCCGGTCGACGCGCATGTAGCCCGTCTTCTTGTCGACCTCGTACTTCACGAAGTCGAACGGCGTGATCTCGATGTAGGCATGGACGATTCGTGGCGAATTCGGCCCCAGTTCCAGGCCGTGCCAGGGGTGGGGTCGCCACTGGTTGAAAATTCGGGTCATGGTGTTTCCAGTTTGCGCGCGGTTCGAGGGTTCAAGTGTGTCACTCCGCTACCAGGGCGGTCACGCGCGCCAGCGCGCCCAGGACGTCGGAGTCAAAATAAATCAGCGTGTCGGTTTCCACCTGGCGCGATTGGCGCAGGCGATGGACGCGGAACGGGTCCGGCTCGGGGCCGGGGTCCGCTACATCAACGGCCAGCTCACCGTCACCAGGCGTTTCGGATTCCAGCGCCAGGCCCTGTTCAGGCACGGGAGATTCAGGCGGTGCATCAACCCGCCACTCCAGGTCCAGGTCAACATGCAGGAAGCGGCTGTGGCGCAACTGCGCGGTGCCATCCAGGCGGTACAGGGGCGCTGCGTGGCCGTCGAAGGGTCGTGGCTGTTCCAGGTCGATGGCGGTGGATTCCGTCGGGAAATACAGGTCTTCACGAACGATTTCGGTGTCGTGGATGCGAACGCCAGGCTGGTAGTCCATGGCCGGCTGCTCCCAGCTCACCAGCGTCAGCGGCGTGTAGTCCGCCAGGCGCTCCAACCGCCGATACAGGGTTTCAAAGGTGCCCGCGGTTTCAATCCTCAACGGCGCACCCGGCGCCGCGTTCGTTTCATCCAGCGTCCAGCGGTCATGAAAACCCCGCAGCCGCTCGATGGAGGCCGGTTCCGTCACGCCACCGCCGGCATGCCGGAACACCAGCAGTTCGACGCGATAGCGGTCCGTGGCCGCCTCGGCATCGAACGCGCACCACGGCGCCACGGCCATGACGGCCGCCGCGAAGCGGGCTATGGTGTGTGGCTTCCCCATTCGGTTCGGTTCCAGGACGCGCTGACGCGGCATTATAGCCGATGCCGTCAACCATCCCCCGCCAGGGTGTCCAGTAATTGCGTTGCGCGCTCGACGCGTTTCGCGCCGTCCTCGATCTCGCTGGTGATTAAAAGGCGCTCGGGACCACCCAGGCGGAACTGCCCCGGCTGCTCGCGCACCAGTTTCAGCAGCGCGTCGACGTCGACGCCCGCGTCCTCGGCGAACTCGATCCGTCCCCCGCGCGGGCCGAAATCCAGCCGGGTGACGCCGGCGCGCCGGGCGCGCAACTTCATGGCGGCGATGGCGAACAGGTTCTTGACCGGCTGCGGCAGCAGGCCGAAGCGGTCGATCATCTCCACCTGCAGTTCGCGCAGTTCGGCATCGTTGGCGGCCGTCGCAATGCGCTTGTACAGCGTCAGCCGGGCGTGGACATCGCCCAGGTAGTCTTCAGGGATCAACGCCGCGACATGCAGTTCCACGTCGGCGCCGTCGGCACGTGCTGATTCCAGGTCGGGTTCCTGGCCGTCTCGCAGGGCCTCGACCGCGCGGGTCAGCATCTCGCTGTAGAGGTTGAAGCCCACCTGGTGGATCTGGCCGCTCTGGTCCTCGCCAAGCAGTTCACCGGCGCCGCGGATTTCCATGTCGTGGGTGGCCAGGGTGAAACCGGCGCCGAGCTCTTCCAGCGAGGCGATGGCATCCAGCCGCTTGCGCGCATCGGCAGTCAGGGCGCGCGGTTCCGGCGTCACCAGGTAGGCGTAGGCCAGGTGGTGCGAGCGGCCCACCCGGCCGCGCAACTGGTGCAGCTGCGACAGCCCGAACTTGTCGGCGCGGTTAATGATGATGGTGTTCGCGGTCGGAATGTCGATGCCGTTCTCGATAATGGTTGTGCAAACCAGCACGTGGAAGCGCTGGCGGTGGAAGTCGAGCATCACCTGCTCCAGCTCGAGTTCGCGCATCTGCCCGTGGGCGACGCGAACCCGCGCTTCGGGCACCAGGTCGCGTACTTCGTTCGCGATGCGCTCGATATTGCGAACCTCGTTGTGCAGGAAGAACACCTGGCCGCCACGCTGGATCTCACGTTGAAGGGCTTCCCGCAGCAGCGCCTTGTCCCACTGCACCTGCAGCGTTTTCACGGCGATACGCCGCGCCGGCGGCGTGGCAATAATCGACAGGTCGCGAATACCGGCCAGCGCCATGTTCAGCGTGCGGGGGATGGGCGTGGCCGTCAGCGTCAGCAGGTCGACCTCGGCGCGCAATTCTTTCAGGCGCTCTTTCTGGCGTACGCCGAAACGTTGTTCCTCGTCGACGATGACCAGGCCGAGGTTGTCGAATTTCACGTCCCGCTGGATCAGTTTGTGGGTGCCGACGACGATGTCGACCTTGCCCTCGGCCAGGCGCGTCAGCACGCCCTCGGACTGTTTCGCGGTGCGAAAGCGCGACAAGGCCTCGATCCTGACCGGCCAGTCGGCCAGGCGATCGGCGAACGTCTCGTAGTGCTGCTGCGCCAGCAGGGTGGTGGGCGCGAGCACGGCGACCTGCTTGCCGCCCTGGACCGCGATGAACGCGGCGCGCAGGGCGACCTCGGTCTTGCCGAAACCGACGTCGCCACAGACCACGCGATCCATGGGGCGCTGCGAGCGCATGTCGTCGCGGATGGCCTCGATGGCGCGCTCCTGGTCCGGGGTTTCCTCGTAGGGGAAGGTGGCGGCGAACTCCTGGTACATCCGCTCGTCCAGCGGAAAGGCAAAACCCTCGCGGGCCTGGCGTCGCGCGTACAGGTCGAGCAGCTCGGCGGCCACGTCGCGGACTTTCTCGGCCGCCTTCTTCCGCGCCCGGCTCCAGGCTTCGCCGCCCAGCTTGTGCAGCGGCGCGGTGTCCTGCGAGGCGCCGGTGTAGCGGCTGACCAGGTGCAGCGAGGCGACCGGGACATAGAGCTTGTCGTCGTTGGCATAGCCGATGGCCAGGAACTCCGCCGGCCGGTCGTCGATGGCCAGGGTCTGCAGGCCCAGGTAGCGGCCGACGCCGTGTTCCTCGTGCACCACCGGCGCGCCTTCCTCCAGGTCGCTGAGGTTGCGGATGATGGCGTCCGGGTCGCGCTCGGCGCGGCGTTCATCGCCGGTGCGCCGCGCGCGGCCGATGAACAGCTGGGTTTCCGTCAGGACCGCCAGGTCATCGCCGGCGATAAAGCCCTCTTCGAGCGGCAGCACCGCGATGCCGAGTCGTTCATCGGACTGCATGAAAGCCGGCCAGTTGTCGAAGCGACGCGGCCGCACCCCGAATGCGCCCAGGGTTTCCGCCATGGCCTCGCGACGCCCGGCCGTATCGGCCGCGAACATGACGCGCCCGGTGAAGCGCTCCACGAAGCCGGTCAGTTCCGCGCTGGCGTTCTTGCCGCGCTCGTGAATGGGCAGGGCGGGTGCAGGTTCTGTATCGAACTGTACCGCTTTGCCGCCGGCATCCACGGGCCGCAACAGGACCCGCGGCCGCTGGTCGAGTTTCGCAGAGACGTCCGTCGGTGAAAGAAACAATTCCCCGGGCTTCAGCACCGGGCGTTCGATATCGTGCCGACGTTGCTCATACCGGTCCAGGGTCTGCGCGGTAAACGCCGCCATGGCCTCGCGGGCCCCGTCGTCCTCGATCACCAGCGGCGGTGAGGGCAGGTAGTCGAACAGGGTTTCCGTGCTCTCGAAGAACAGCGGCAGGTACTGCTCCAGCCCCTGTGGGTGCAGTCCCGACTTCAGGTCGCGGTACAGCGGCACGCCGGTCATGTCGACGGCAAACCGGTTGCGGAAAGCGCGGCGAAACGCGTCCAGCGCATCGTCATCGGCGGGGTACTCACGGGCCGGCAACATCCGCAGTTCGCCCATCTCGCCGGTGGAGCGCTGTGATTCCGGGTCGAAGGTGCGGATGCTGTCGATCTCGTCGTCGAACAGGTCGATGCGAATCGGCGCGCCGGCGCCGGTCGGGTAGAGGTCCAGCACCGAGCCCCGCACGGCGAACTGGCCGGTCTGGTAGACCTGGTCCGCGGCGCTGTAGCCCGCGTTCAGCATCTGCTCGCGGAAGGTCTCGACCTGCAGCTTCTGCCCGCGACGCAGGTCCAGGCTGTGGCCCAGCACGTGCGGGCGTGGCGGCAGGCGCTCCAGCAGCGTGGCCGCGGGCACCAGTAACAGCCCCTGTTTCGAGGCGGCGATCTCGGTCAGCGTGGCCAGGCGCTCGGCGGTGATCTCGGGGTGGGCCGAGAACGGGTCGAAGGGCAGGGTTTCGCGGTCCGGAAAGTGCCGGACGGTGATCTCGCCGCTGTTCAGCAACTGCAGGTCGCGATACAGGTTCTGCGCCCGGTGGCTGCTGCGCGTGACCACCATGACCGGGCCGTCGTGCGCCGCGGCGGCGCGCAACAGCGCCAGGGCCAGCGCGCTGCCATGCGGGCCGGCCCATTCGGTCACGACGCCGTCGCCGGCGTCGAATCGCGCGTCGGTGGGGTGAATCGTCATATCAGCGGGATCTCAAACGAGGCGCGGAGTGTATGGCAGCCCCGCTGGACCCGCAACCGACCATTCGAGACGCTTTTCCCGTCACCCGTCACCCGTCACCCGTCACCCGTCACCCGTCACCCGTCACTTCCGGGTCCCGGCCCAGCAACCGCAGTACGCCGGCCAGCAGCAGCAGGCCGATGCCCAGCCCCGCCCACCACGGCAGGCCCAGCGCCACGGGGATGCTGCCGGCGCCAATCGACACCGCGCCCACGGTCATGGCGTAGGGCAACTGGGTGCGCACGTGTTCAACGTGGTCGCAGCCGCTGGAGAGCGACGACAGGATGGTGGTGTCCGAGATGGGTGAACAGTGGTCACCCCAGACACTGCCGGCCAGCACGGAGGCGATGGCCGAATACAGGATATGCATATGCTCCGGCCCCGCCAGCCCCTGGCTTTGCATCACCGCCCAGGTCAGCGGGATGGTCAGCGGGATCAGGATGGCCATGGCGCCCCAGCTGGAACCCGTTCCGAAGCCGGTGCCGGCCGCGATCAGGAACACCAGCGTCGGCAGCAGCCAGGCAGGCAGGGTGTCGCCCAGGACCGAGACCAGGAAGTCAGCGGTGCCGAGCACATCGGTAACCTGGCCCAGCGACCAGGCGAGCACCAGGATGATGATGGCCTTGAGCATGGCGCGCAGTCCGCGGTACCAGGCGTCGACCACCTGCTCGAGGTTAAGAATGCGCTGCGACAGCGACAGCGCGCCGGCGACGAGGACGCCGAGCAGCGAAGCCCACATCAGCGAGCGGTAGGCGTCGGCCGAGCCGATAATGTCGCGCAGGCCGGGGTCCGGCATGTCCACCGCGCGGCTGCCGGTGACATACAGGCCGACAACAACCGAGACCACCAGTACGCCGATGGGCAGCAGCGCGTTAATCGCACGCTGCGGCTTGCCGTCGTCGGGCTCAATTTCCTGGCCGTCGGTATCGTGGCGCCGGCTGGGCCGGCCCGCGTGAATCTCGCCCGCGCGCGCCGCCCGCTCGGCCTTCAGCATCGGCCCGTAATCGCGCCCGCTCCACGCGACCATGAACACGAAGGCCAGCGAGAGGATCGGGTAGAAGCTGTACGGGATGGTGGCCAGGTAGACGAAATAGCCCTGGCCGGACAGGCTCGGGATATTGCCGATCGCGCTGTCAATCAGGCCCACTTCGTAACCGACCCAGGTGGTGATCAGCGCAATGCAGGCCACGGGCGCCGCCGTGGAGTCGACGATATACGCCAGCTTCTCGCGCGAAACGCGCATGGCATCGGTCACCGGGCGCATCGCGTTGCCCACCACCAGCGTGTTGGCGTAGTCGTCGAAGAATATCGCCAGGCCCATGGTCGCCGCGGTCATGCATGAATGTCGTGCCGAGTCAGCCCAGCGAACGATGCGGTTGACGATGCCCTGCATACCGCCGTTTCGCGACACGATGCCCACCATGCCGCCGATCATCAGCGAAAACAGGATCACGGCGGCATGGTCGCTGTCGGCCAGGGCGGCCTTCACGTAAATCTCGAAACTGTCCAGCAGGCCTGACCAGATGCCGGTCAGCGTGCCGTCGTGGATCAGCCAAGCGCCCAGCCAGATACCCAGGAACAGCGCGGGAATGACGCGCTTGAAAACGAGTGCGAAGGCAATGGCGATCAGCGGTGGGAGGATGGACAACCAGCGGCCAAAAAAGGCGGGGTCGTCGGTGGCGGCGATGGCGGGGGAGGCCAGGGTCACCAGGGTCAGGGAGAGCAGGGCGGTGATGAGGTTTTTCGTCGTTGTTCTGTTGTGCATATCCCGTTCCGTGTTGTCGTTGTCAGGCCGCCTGTTGCATCCGTCCGTCGAAATGGCCGTCGATCATCTCGAGCTGCGCGGCCGCCGTCTTGACGCGCATCAGTTTCGCGCGCAGTTCGGCGCCCCCGGGGCGGCCTTTCAGGTACCAGCCGATGTGCTTGCGCGCGACGCGCACGCCCTGCGGCTCGCCGTAAAACGCGTGCAACGCCGCCAGGTGGCGCGTCAGCACGTCGTGGACCTCCTCGTCAGACGGGGCGGGCAGCACCTCACCGGTTTCGAGGAAATGATTGATCTCGCGGAACAGCCAGGGGTTGCCCTGGGCGCCGCGGCCCAGCATCAACCCGGTGGCGCCGGTCGCCATGAGGACCTGCCGGGCGTGTTCGGGCGATTCAATATCGCCGTTGGCGAACACCGGGATATTCACCGCCTGGCAGATGGTCGCGATGGTGTCGTACTCGGCCTGGCCGTTGAAGCGGTCCGCGCGTGTGCGCCCGTGCACGGCCAGGGCGGCGATGCCGCTGGACTCTGCAAGCTGGGCGATCGCGACACCGTTGCGGCGCTCGGGGTCCGGGCCAGTCCGAATTTTCAGCGTGACCGGCACGTCCACGGCCGCGACCACGGCGCGCAGGATATCGCCGACCAGGGCCTCGTTTTCCAGCAGCGCGGAGCCGGCCAGCTTGTTGCAGACTTTCTTGGCCGGGCAGCCCATGTTGATGTCGATGACCTGCGCGCCCAGGTCTACGTTGTAACGCGCCGCGTCGGCCATCCAGTCCGGGTCGCTGCCGGCGATCTGCACGGCGATGGGCGCCGGTTCGTCGTCGTGGCGCGCCCGCAGCATGGATTTGCGTGTGCCGCGCAGCGCCGGGTTCGCCGACACCATTTCACCGACGACATAGCCCGCGCCCAGCTCCCGGCAAAGCTTGCGGAACGGCAGGTCGGTGACGCCGGCCATCGGGGCCAGCGCCAGCGGGTTGTCGAGCGTGTAGGGGCCGATGTTCATTTTGTTCAGGCCGCGCCGGTGACTTTCTCAAAGATCTGGAAACCCGCCACCCACGTACCGATGGCCGAGCCCAGGTTGGAAAGAAAGAATACCAGCAGGATCCGGGTCGCCGGGTTGGCGTACCAGCCCTTCAGTGTGGTGACGTCTTCGCGCAGCCGCTCAAGGTCCGCGCCGGTGGGCTTGCGAACCCACGACTGCACCAGTCCGGTGACCATGCCGGCCGCGACCATCGGGTTCAGGGAAGTCAGTGGCGCCGCGAGCAGGCCGCTGACGACGGTCAGCGGGTGACCCTTGGCAAGAGCGGCGCCCAACGCGGCCAGGCCACCGTTGATGGCCACCCACAACACCACCAGTTCCCAGAACAACGCCGGGCTCTGGCGGAAACCCAGGTAGAAGCCGGTGACGACAAGGGCCAGGATGGCCCACGGGATCAGCTTCGGCCAGCGCGCCTTCGGCGGGTGGGTCGACAGGGTTTCGACCTCGGCCTCGGGGTCTGTGGCGTTGCCTTCCAGCGCTTTCGCCAGGCCATCCAGGTGGCCGGCGCCGACGACCGCCAGCACGCGGCGGCCGGGGTGGCCGTCATTCGCGGCGCGCAGCTTCGCGGCCATGAAGCGGTCGCGCTCGGCGATCAGCGACTCGTAGATTTCAGGTGATTGCTCGGCGAACTCCGTGAATGTCGATTCCAGGATGTCGCCTTCTTTCAGTTTTTCGATCGCGTCTTCGTCGATTTCCTCAGAAGACAGGCCACTGAGCACCAGCCCCGTTGAGAGGTAGATGCGCTTGTACCAGGGCACCTGGTGGTAGGTGCGTTTCAGCGTCGTGGCCAGGTCGCGGTCGATCAACTGCAGCTCAACACCGCGCGCTTCGGCAGCCTCGGCGGCGGCCTTGAGCTCGGCGCCCGGCTCGATACCAAACTGGTCGGCAATGCGGCGTTGGTAACCGGACAGGGCCAGGTTGGCCATCACCAGTCCGGCCTTGCCTTCGCGAATGATCCGGTAGAGGTCCAGGTCGCGCCAGCCGTTCTGGCCCTGCAGCGCCTGCAGGCGGGCCGGGCACAGTTCCACGGCGATGGCGTCGTAGTCGCCCTCGCGCGTCATGCGCTCGACGGCCTCGACGCTGGCGCGCGAGACATGGGCGGTGCCCAGCAGCGTGTAATGCACGCCGTCGCGGGTGAGTTCGCGTATGGGCTGTGCCGTGTCTGCCGTGGTCGCGTTCGCGACGTCAGCGGGGGGCGTCATGCCCTGGGCGTCATCAGAAATGGGGCGTTCGCTGGCCAATGGAAAACGGCACCGCCGGACCGGTGAAAAGGGCGCACAGGATACCGCAGATGCGATGCCGCGGGGAGGCCCGCGCGGCGCGGGTTTCAGGCGCGGTCGATGACCTCGCCGGGCAGCAGGACGGAGTACAGCACCCGGTCATACTCGAAATAGACGCTGTAGGTCGCGTAGTCCCAGCGCGTGATCGGCGGGTTGCCGACGGCGTTGTGCTTCTGGCTCGGTGCGCCGAACTTCGCCTCGACATCGGCCTTGCTCAGTCCGTTGTCGGGCAGTTCCATTTTCTCGACCTGGCGTACCTCGTCGAGAATCAGTACGTCGGCGTTCAGCGCCAACGGCGCGCAGATCATCATCGTGGCCACGAATGTCCGGATCATTTCATCGCTCCTTGCAGAAATGCGTGTCAAGAATAGCACAACGCGCGGGTCGCGCAGTGCGCTGGCAAGCGGGATCAGCTGGCCGCGTTCTGCGCCAGAAGGCGGGTGTAGGAATCGTAACGTCGCGCGCTGACGCGGCCGGCCGCGACGGCGTCCTTCACCGCGCAGCCCGGCTCGCTCAGGTGCCGGCAATTGTTGAAGCGGCAGCCGCCCAGCCAGGGCTGGAACTCCGGGTAACCGGCGGCGATATCGGCATCGTCCAGCGTCCACAGGCCGTATTCCCACACGCCGGGCGAATCGATCAGTTGGCCGCCGCCCGGCAGCGTGTACAGGATCGTGGTGGTGGTCGTGTGCGTGCCCTTGCCGGTGGTGGTGGACAGCGCCCCGGTCTGGATCTCGATATCGGGCAGAAGCTGGTGCGCCAGCGACGACTTGCCAACACCCGACTGGCCGACCAGGATGCTGGTGCCGGTTTCGACCAGCGCGGTCAAGGGTTCGACTCCACCATCGCGTTTGCACGAGGTGCGAACCACCGTGTAACCGAGCCGGGAATAGTCGTCCAGGTGCGCCAGGGTGCCGTCTTCGACCTCGGGTTCGAGCTCGGCCTTGTTGAGCACGATGACGGGTTCGATGCCCAGGCTGTGCACCGCGACCAGGTAGCGGTCGAGCAGGTCGCGCGAGGGCAGGGGACGAGTCGCGATCACCACTAGCACCCGGTCGAGGTTGGCGGCCACCACCTGGGGCCGCCCCCGGTTGTCGGCCTTCATGAACTCGTTTCGGCGGGCCAGGATCTCGTCGACCACCCAGGCATCGCCGCCGTCGGCACGGATCATCACGTGGTCACCGCAACAGGGCCGGCCGACATTCCTGCGGAAGCGGCAGTCGCGGGTTTCACCCGCCAGGGTTTCGACGATGCCGTGCGAGCCGTAGGCGACGCGCACCAGGGCCTCGTCGGCCTGGTTCATCAGCGGGTGGCACGGGACGGGTTCATCCACGTATTCTAGCCAATCCTTCACGCCATGGACTGAATATGGGCAACGAAAACGCCAGTCCCGATCACCTGGTCTGGATCGATCTTGAAATGACCGGGCTGGACACGACCCGCGACACCATCCTCGAAATCGCCACGCTGGTGACCGATACCGAACTGAATATCCTGGCCGAGGGGCCGGAGATCGCCGTGCGGCATGACCTCGCGGCGTTGCAGGCCATGGACGAGTGGAACACGAAGCACCACGGTGAATCGGGCCTGTGGCAGCGTGCCCTGGACAGCGCGCACGACGCGGCGGCCGCCGAGAAAGAGACGCTGGCGTTCCTGGCAAAGTGGACCGTCGCCGGCGCATCGCCCATGTGCGGCAACAGTATCTGCCAGGACCGCCGCTTCCTGCACCGCCTGATGCCCGACCTGGAAGCCTGGTTCCACTATCGCAACCTGGACGTTTCCACGCTGAAAGAGCTGGCGAAGCGCTGGAAACCTTCGATTCTCGATGCCCTGGTCAAGGAGAACCGCCACACGGCTTTGTCGGATATTCGCGAGTCAGTCGCTGAGCTACGCCACTATCGGCAGTTCATGGGGCGTTTTGCTGGTGAATAGTAAGCGGTAAGCAGTAAGCGGTAAGCGGTAAGCAGTGAAAAGCAAGGGCACTTGCTGATGGGTGTTGGCGAAAATCCTGCTCACTGCTCACTGCTCACTGCTCACTGCTTACTGCTTACTGCTCACTGCTTACCGCTCACCTGGGTTTTTAGCGGGCGGCGCCTGAGAGCTTCAGCCATGTATCCAGCACCGTATCCGGGTTCAGCGAGATGCTCTCGATGCCCTCATCGACCAGCCACTGGGCCAGGTCGGGGTGATCGGACGGCCCCTGGCCGCAGATGCCGACGTACTTGCCCTTTTCGCGGCAGGCACTGATGGCCATTGACAGCAACTTGCGCACCGCCGGGTCGCGTTCGTCGAACTTGTCGGCGATTTCCGCCGAGTCGCGGTCCAGGCCCAGGGTCAGCTGGGTCAGGTCGTTGGAGCCGATGGAGAAGCCGTCGAAGATCTCCAGGAAATCGTCGGCGAGCAGCGCATTCGACGGCAGTTCGCACATCATGATGACTTTCAGGCCGTTTTCGCCGCGGGCCAGGCCGAATTCGGCCATGGTGTCCAGCACCGCCTGGCCCTCGTCCAGGGTGCGCACGAACGGCACCATGGCCCAGACGTTGTCCAGGCCCATCTGCTCACGCACGTACTTCAGTGCGCGGCATTCCAGTTCGAAACAGTCGCGGAAATGCGGCGCCACGTAGCGTGAGGCGCCACGGAAGCCGAGCATCGGATTTTCCTCGTCCGGTTCATAGCGCGGCCCGCCCACCAGGTTGGCGTATTCGTTCGACTTGAAGTCGGACAGGCGCACGATGACCGGGTTGGGGGCGAACGATGCGGCGATGGTGGCGATGCCTTCGACCAGGCGGTCGACGTAGAAACTGACCGGGTCGGCGTAGCCGGCCATGCGACGGTCGATCTCGGTACGGGTCTCCTTGTCCTGGTCGTCGTAATCGAGCAGCGCGCGCGGGTGTACGCCGATCATGCGATTGATGATGAATTCGAGCCTGGCCAGGCCGACCCCGTGGTTGGGAATGGCGGCGAAGTCGAAGGCGCGGTCCGGGTTGGCCACGTTCATCATCACCTTGACCGGTGCTTCCGGCAGGTCTTCCAGGTCGTCATTCTGTACCTTGAATTCCAGTTCGCCATCGTAGACGAAGCCGGTGTCGCCCTCGGCGCAGGACACCGTGACGGCTTGGCCATCGCGGATGCGGTCGGTGGCGTCGCGGCAGCCGACCACGGCCGGAATACCCAGTTCGCGGGCGATGATGGCGGCGTGGCAGGTGCGGCCGCCACGGTTGGTGACAATCGCCGCGGCGCGCTTCATCACCGGCTCCCAGTCGGGGTCGGTCATGTCGGTCACCAGCACATCGCCCTCGCGAACCTCGTTCATGGTGTCGATGGAATCGACCACGCGGGCCACGCCGGCGCCGATTTTCTGGCCGATGCTGCGGCCTTCGCACAGCAGCGGGCCTTCGCCCTCCAGTCTGAACCGCTCCAGCTGCGTGGCTTCCGAGCGGCTTCGGACCGTTTCCGGGCGGGCCTGGACGATATACAGGCGGCCGTTTCGTCCGTCCTTGGCCCACTCGATATCCATCGGGCGGCCGTAGTGCTCCTCGATGGTCAGGGCCATGCGGGCCAGCGCCTCGACATCCTCGTCGGTGATGGAAAAACGCGCCTGGTCGGCGGCGTCGACCGGCTCAATGCGAACGCCGGCACCAACGCCGTCGAAGACCATGCGCTGCGCCTTGCTGCCCAGGTTGCGGCGCAGGATGGCCGGCTTGCCGGCGCGTAGCGAAGTCTTGTAGACGTAGAACTCGTCCGGGTTGACGGCGCCCTGGACGACCATTTCACCCAGGCCCCAGGCCGAGGTGATGAACACCGCGTCGCGGAACCCGGACTCGGTATCGATGGTAAACATCACGCCACTGGCGGCCAGGTCCGAGCGCACCATGGACTGGATGCCGGCGGACAGGCTGACATCGGCATGCTCGAAGCCCTGGTGCACGCGGTAGGCGATGGCGCGGTCGTTGTACAGCGACGCGAACACGGCGCGGATTTTTTGCAGCACTTCGTCCAGTCCGCGGACGTTCAGGAAGGTCTCCTGCTGGCCGGCGAAGGAGGCGTCCGGCAGGTCTTCGGCGGTGGCGGATGAGCGCACGGCCACTTCGGGCTCAACGCCGACACGTTCTTCAAGGGCGGCCCAGGCGGTGCGGATGGCGTCTTCAATGGCGGGTGGGAACGGTGTTTCCATGACCCAGTCGCGAATCTGTTTGCCGGTTCGGGTCAACGCCTCGATATCGTCGGTGTCCAGGCCGTCCAGCGCCTCGGCAATGCGGGCTTCCAGGCCGGACTGCGCGATGAACTCGTTGAAGGCCTCTGACGTTGTCGCGAAGCCGCCCGGCACCTCGATGCCGAGTCCGGACAACTGGGTGAGCATTTCTCCGAGGGAGGCGTTCTTGCCGCCGACCTGCGGCAGATTCTGCATGCGGGTTTCATGCAGCCAGGCGATGTAGTTTTGGGTCACGCGATGCCACCATTCCGAACCAGACGAGCCGGCATTCTAACTGCCCCTGCGCGACCGTGCAGGTGTGATAACGTTGTCAAAACCCAGACATTTACCAAGCCCATGAAGCGCACCGTGTTCTTCATTTCCGATGGTACCGCTATCACCGCGGAGACCCTCGGCCACAGCCTGATCACCCAGTTTCCAGGTATCGAGTTTGACCAGGTGCGCATGCCCTTTGTCGACAACATGGAAAAATGCGGTGCCGCGGTCGAGGCCATCAACCGGGCCTGCAAACGTGACGGCGCGCCCGCGATTGTCTTCAACACCATCGTCGACGAGTCGCTGTGCGCCCTGATCAACGACAGCGACGGAATCGCGCTCGACCTGTTCGCCACCTTCCTGAAGCCGATGGAGCAGGCGCTGGGGGTCAACCACGAACCGACGGTCGGTCGCGCGCACGGGGTGGTCAACCTGGACCGCTACGAGCACCGCATGGAAGCCACCAACTACGCGATGAACCACGATGACGGTGTCAGCGTTGATTTCCATGATGCCGACCTGGTGCTGGTCGGCGTGTCGCGGTGCGGCAAGACGCCCACCTGCCTCTACATGGCGCTGCACTTCGGCGTCCGCGCGGCGAACTACCCGCTGACGCCGGAAGACCTTGACCAGATGCGTTTGCCGCCGTTCCTGCGGCGCTACCGCCACAAGCTCGTCGGCCTGACCATCGACCCGGAACGGCTGACGCAGATTCGCCAGACCCGCAAGCCGGACAGCCGCTACGCCTCGCCGCGCCAGTGCCGGCAGGAAGTGGATGCGGCGGCCAACCTGTTGCGCATGGAAGGCGTGACCATGTTCGAGACGACGCACGCGTCGATCGAGGAGATTGCGAGCCGGGTGCTGCTGCAACTCGGCTTGCAGCGGGAGATGTTTTAGTCAAGCCGGGATGGGGCGCGCCTGAATTTCGGGTCGCGGTCTTACATTCTGCCACGGACCTGACGTCTACCGTCAAGATTTCGCTGCATGGTACGCTGGTCCCATGGTCTCCTTCACGGAAACATCTGCCGCCACGCGGCGTCCGAAGCTCAGGAACCTGCAACGCGCGCAGGAGGAAATCTATCGCCAGTTGCAGCTGCTGATGCCGGACGCGCTGGCGCATCACGATACGTTCGCCTCGAAAGTTGAGGGTTCCCCGGAGTTGCGCCTGGAGGTGCTGGAGCGGCACCCCTATACGCATTTTGTACGCCTGACTTACCTTTTCAGTGACGAGCGGCGGCAGCGACTTGCGCCCGATGCGCACATCCGGATCTATCACGATGCCCGGATGGCGGAAGTGACCGCATTTAATGCGGAACAGGGTTTCAACCGTTCGGCCCACCCCTGGTATCCCGTCCTGCCATTGGTGCAACGCGCATGGCGCGAGAATGTCGCCCTCGAGAAATGGGTCGGTTACCTGCTCGCGCAGGGGCATCGTTTCGACAGCATGGTCGCCGTTGATCACGGCCTGTCCACGGCCACGCAGTCCCATCGGGTCACCTCCCTGGCCTGACGCCCTGTCCCCCGGGACGACTTTTTTCCGATTAAATGGTAGAACCCTGTGTCGCCGGGTCGCCTGGCCCGGCATGACCTGCAGTGAATGGAGGAAACCGTGATGAATATGCGCCCATCGGCCGCGTTGTCGGCCACCGTCGTACTCCAGGTGTGCTCGCTCGAGGCCAGTGCCCAGTCCAACCGGAAGCCGATCGAGGTGGTCAACCCGGCAGGCGAGACACTGGCGGTCGAAGTGAACAATTTCCCGGCCACCCAGTCGGTCGAAGTCAATAACCTGCCCGAGACGCAATCGGTCGAGGGGGACGTGAACGTGCTTAACTTTCCGGCGTCGCAGACCGTGGACGGTTCGGTGAGCATCAACAACCTGCCCATCACCCAGCAAGTCAGTGGCACGGTCGAAGTGTCGAACGCTTTGAGCATCGCGCCCGCGGAGGGCGTCAGTCACCTGGGCATACCGCTGGGTGAACACCAGGCCTATTTCCGGACCGGCGGTCCCTTGTTGAGTGACGCCGGAATTACGCACCTGGCGCGGGTGCCCCGGACCGGTGGTGGCGGTGGCGATACTGACCTCGATCCCGGGGAGTGCCTGGTCCTGCTGGACGTCAACATCGCATTCAGGACATTTGAAAACAGCAGCCCGGGCACCCTGGGTTCATGGCCGAATGCGTTTGGCTATTTCGAAATCGGGCTGACGGATTTTAACGGTACGGAATTCACACCCTTCATCGATGTTGTGGGGTATTCCGACGAGTATTCCCGAGGATCCCTGCAACAGGCATTCGCCGCTGGCCTGGTCATGGCCCCTTCACAGGCGGGCGACGTTAGCCTCGACCGCCTGGCCATTCGGACCACCGCACAGACCGGTGCATTCGGGGAACGATACCCTTATGTGAGCCACGCCACGGCGACGGGGTACGTGACCAGCTGTCCCTGAAGTGAATTTTTGACCCGCGCAAGAAAAAAGGCCGCTCATTTCTGAGCGGCCTTCCTGCTGGAATAGTGGCGTCCCCACGGGGATTCGAACCCCGGTTGCCGCCGTGAAAGGGCGGTGTCCTAGGCCTCTAGACGATGGGGACACTGGTGGAGCCAGGCGGGATCGAACCGCCGACCTCTACAATGCCATTGTAGCGCTCTCCCAGCTGAGCTATGGCCCCAGCAAGGCGCGGTATGGTACTGACTCCCCCCGGGGGTGTCAATCATATTTTTTGCCTTTTTCCTGTCCACGCGTTTCACGGCGAGAGCGCGGCACGATGCGGCCGCCAGCGGTTGCATCATGGGCCGTGGCCGCTTAAGTTTCATCCCTTCGCGGACACGTGCGTCCGCCGATGGAAACGCCCGATGGCCAACGACAAGAACGACATTCCCGAACGTCTGCAGGTGCTGCGTGAGCGCCTGGACGAAATTGACACGCAGATCGTCAACCTGGTGGCCGAGCGCCAGGGGGTGGTGACCGCGATCGGCGAGCTGAAACAGAACACCGGAACGCCGCTGCGCCACTATGAGCGTGAGCGCGAGGTGATCGAACGCGGGATGGCGCGCGCCGAGTCCCTGGGGCTGTCAGGCGATGTCGCCCGTGACATCCTGGAAACACTGATCCATTACTCGCTGGGCAAGCAGGAGCACGACCAGTGGGTGCAGTCCGATCATGGCCAGGGCCGGCACGCGCTGGTCATCGGTGGCGGAGGTCGAATGGGCCATTGGATCGCACGCTACCTGGATACCGTGGGCTACCTGGTCGAGATTTCCGACCCGGCCGTTGACGCGTCAAAGACACCGTTCAGCGTGCTGGATGACTGGGCGTCCGAGGTGGATCGATTCGACGTGGTCGTCGTGGCCGCGCCGCTCAGGCCCAGCAACGACATCCTTGCGCGCATCGCCGAGCTGCGCCCCCAGGGGCTGGTGTTCGATATCGGCTCATTGAAGAGCCCGATGCGGACAGGCCTTGAAGCCGTCCGTGACGCCGGTTGCCGGGTCTGCTCGGTTCACCCGATGTTCGGCCCCAACGAGGTCGGCCTTTCGGGTCGCCATATCCTGTTTGTGAATGTCGGCCATGATGATGCGGTAAACGAGGCGCTGGCGCTGTTCGCCCATACCGCGGCCGACTGCGTGCAACTCAGCCTGGAGGAGCATGACGAGGTGATGGCCTGGGTGCTGGGGCTGTCGCACCTGGTCAATATCGCGTTCGCCACGGCGCTGGCCGACAGTGGCGAGGCCGTGCCGATGCTCGAGAATATCTCCTCCAGCACCTTCAACGCGCAGCTGAAAGTGGCCGCGCAGGTCGTGTCGGAAAACCCCCACCTGTATTACGAGATCCAGCAGGGCAATGAAAAGACGCCGGAAGTGATCGCGGTATTCCGCGAAGCGCTGGACCGCCTGGCCATGGCAGTGGCGGATGGCGATGAACCGTCATTCGCGGCCGCCATGGGCAAGGCGAACGATCGTTTGAACCTGGTGTCGAAAATACCGGGTTGAAGCCCCCCGGGCGTTGCGGCACAATGCCCGACCCGTTGCGCCGCCAGTTGGCGTGACGGCACCAGTGGTGACCCCTGTCGGTCGCCCCGCGGCGACGCGTTGTGAATCCCGTCAGGCCCGGAAGGGAGCAGCGGCAGCAGCGGCAGTCGGGCGCCGGGGAAGGGCGGGCAGGGGTTGCCTCCACCTTCTGCTATAGTGGCTTTCCTTTCTTCCTCACCGGCAGCGACGGCAAGCGATATTCGATGAGTTACCAGGTCCTGGCCCGCAAGTGGCGACCCAAATCCTTCGATCAACTGGTGGGCCAGGAAACGGTCGTGCAGGCGCTGGTGAACGGCCTGGACAACGACCGCGTCCACCATGGTTTCCTGTTCACCGGCACCCGGGGTGTCGGCAAGACCACTATCGCCCGCATCCTGGCCAAGTGCCTGAACTGCGAGCAGGGCATGACATCCACGCCCTGCGGCGAATGTTCCGCGTGCGTCGCCATCGACGAGGGCCGGTTCCAGGACCTGCTGGAAATTGACGCCGCTTCGCATACCGGCGTCGACAATATGCGCGAGCTGAACGACTCGGCGCATTTCATGCCGGTGGCCGGGCGCTACAAGGTGTACCTGATCGACGAGGTGCACATGCTGTCCGGCGCGAGCTTCAACGCGCTGCTGAAGACGCTCGAAGAGCCGCCGCCGCACGTCAAGTTCATCCTGGCCACCACCGACCCGGAGAAGATCCCGGTGACGGTGCTGTCGCGTTGCCTGAAGTTCAACCTGCGCCACCTGTTGCCGGAGCAGATTGCGGGCCAGCTTTCCACGATTCTCGAGTCCGAATCGATCGAGGCGGAGCAGGCCGCCGTGGAACGCATTTCACGCGCGGCGGCGGGCAGCATGCGCGATGCTTTGAGCCTGCTGGACCAGGCAATTGCCCACGGTGGTGGCGCCGTTCGTGACGAGGAGGTCGCCCGCATGATGGGCAGCGTCGATCACGACCATGTCGTTCGCATCATCCAGGCGCTGGCCGACGACAACGCGTCGGCCCTGCTGGAGATCGTTGGCGAACTGTCGTCCCAGTCGCGCGACCTGCATTCCGTGCTGAAGAGCCTGGCCGAGGTGTTGCACCGGATTGGCCTGTTGCAGCGCGTCCCGGAGTACCGGGACCCGGATCGTGCCGACTGGGATTCTGTCGCGGCGCTGGCGCCGAAGTTGACACCCGAAGACGTGCAGCTCTACTACCAGGTTGCCATCCAGGGTGGCCGTGACCTGGATTTCGCGCCGGACGCGCGAACGGGCCTGGAAATGGCGCTGCTGAGAATGCTGGCGTTCCGGCCGGTGGAGTCCGCGCGCGGAACCTCAGGCGGCGGCACTTCCGGCGCGTCCAGCGGCAGCGGCAAGTCCGGCGCTGCGCCTTCGCCTCGACCGGGCAAGGCGGCAACGAACGAAAAGGTCGCCCGTCCAGCCGAAAAGCCGGAAGCCGAGGCGGCGGAGGAATGGCACGCGTTGTACGAACGCCTGGAGCTCAATGGCCCGGTGCGTGAACTGGCGCGCAATATCCAGCTGGAGTCCCGGCACGGTGAAGCCTGGCGATTCCTGATTCCGGATGCTGTCGAACATTTGGGGACGCAAAACCTGGTCGGGCAATTGCAGTCCGCCATGGCCAGCCAGCTGGGCCATACCGTGGACCTGGCGCTGGAGACCAGCACCGGCGCCGTGCTGACACCCGCGGCAGTCGCTGAACAGGCGTCCATCCGTCGAATGACTGAGGCCGAACGGGCGATTGCCGACGACCCGACCGTGAAGGCGTTGAAGGCGCGCTTCGGTGCCACCATTGTTGAAGACACCATTCAGCCGCTCCAGTAACGCGGCGAGGACCGATTATCGTGAAAGGCAATATCGCGGGACTGCTCCAGCAGGCCCAGAAAATGCAGCAGGAAATGCAGCGTGCCCAGGAAGAACTGGCGAAGCTGGAAGTCGCCGGCCAGGCCGGTGGCGGCATGGTCGAGGTGCGCATGAACGGCAAGCACGCCGTCCTGGGCGTCAAGATTGACCCTTCAGTGGCCGACGACGTTGAAATGCTCGAAGACCTGGTGACCGCGGCCGCCAATGATGCGGTCAATCGTATCGAGGCCGCGCAGAAAGAGCAGATGGCCGATGTTACAGGTGGCCTGAACCTGCCACCCGGGTTCAAGATGCCGTTCTGATCCGCGCGGATGGAAGGCAACCTGTTAGGACAGCTGATCGACGCCCTGCGCTGTCTGCCCGGTGTCGGACCGAAATCCGCCCAGCGCATGGCATTGCACCTGCTGGAACGCGACCGCGAAGGTGGCCGCCAGTTGTCCCAGGTGGTGGGCGAGGCCATGGAGCGCATTGGTCGCTGCCGACGTTGCCGTGACCTGACGGAGCGCGAGCTTTGTGCCATTTGCGCCGACTCCCGGCGCGACGACCGGCTGCTTTGCGTCGTTGAATCCCCGGTTGACGTCCTGGCCATCGAACAGGCCACCGCGTTCCGCGGGCGCTATTTTGTGCTCCTGGGCCGGTTGTCGCCGCTGGATGGCATCGGCCCCGAAGAGCTCGGCCTGGACACGCTCGAGGCGCGCCTGGACGAATCCCCGCCGGATGAAATGATCGTCGCGACCAATCCCACGGTGGAGGGCGAGGCCACGGCCTACTACCTGCACCAGATGGCGGAAGTCCGCGATATCCGGGTGTCACGCATCGCCCATGGTGTGCCACTGGGCGGGGAACTGGAGTACATCGACCAGTCAACCCTGGCACACGCTTTCGGCAGTCGCCAGGCGTTCACGCCCGGACGCTGATCGGGGGCGCCCGGGCGAGATTTCGCCCTTTCAACCGTTCCATCTTTAGCCGGACGAGGCGGGCTTGGCCGCAGCTTTCGTGCCGGTCACGCGAATGTAGTCCCGGTTCTTGTCGACCGTGCTCAGGCCGATACCCTTGACCTTGACCAACTCATCGGCGTGCTTGAAGGCACCGTTTGCCTTGCGATAGGCGACGATGCGTTCGGCCTTGGCCGGCCCCACGCCGTCCAGCGATGTGGCAAGTTCGTCCGCGGTCGCAGTGTTGATGTCCACCGGCTGGCCGGCGAAGCAGGTGGCCGCGAGTAACAACGCGGGCAGGCACTTGATCAGGAATTTCATGTTCACCCCCTTGGGTTGCAGCTTAGCCGGAACGACCATTCGTCCGGCATTAGCAGGATAGGTAGGGGAGCGGTAAGGCCGCATCGGCGAATCACCGCGCTTTTCTGTAGGAAAAAGCCGCTTTCTGACCGTTTCGGCCTCGCTCTCAGGTTTTGAGAAACAGGTGTTGTTAAATACAGTCCATCGAAACCGAGGAGCGGACCATGAAAGATCGAAACGACCTGGTTGGCAAGACGATTTCCGGCATTATTGCGGCGCCTGGCCACGATGGCAGCCCGAACCGGATCTGGATGCTGCAGTTCACGGACGGCACGCACGTGGAGTTTGTGTCGCCGGGCGCGCGCCGTACGCTGGAGCGCATAACAAATGCCCGGACGCCTCGCCAGAAGCGAGTCGTTGAGCCGGCCGCGCTGAGCCCGCAGCTGGCGCTCAACGTCGCCTGAAATCATCGCGACCACGTTATCCACACATTCTGTGGATAACCCTGTGGGAAAGGAACCCGCGCCTGAACAGGGGCGGGTCAGAGTCCTGTTTGCTCAAAAATTGAACAGCCCCATTAGATTCCTAAAAACAATCACTTACGAATGGCTTCGGTGGGCGTCGGCAAGAAAACGCCTGTCACCACTCTGTCACACGGACAATCATGGACTTGTGTATAAACAGTTCGTCCCACTTGGAGATAAGTGCTCTAACTATTTGATTGTTTGTCGGGCTCGATTTCTCGCTGAAGTGCTGAGACCCAGCGTGATAGCGGGTCGAGAATCTGCTCATTGACCGCCGGATCGGATGCCGCGGCACGGGCCTCTGACAAGGCCGCCTTGAAGCCGTCAAACCCGAGTTGACCGGGGGCCGGCGCCAGGCCGAGGCGCTGCTCGCGATCCGCCCGCCAGCGCTCGCGCTCAGCTTCATCCAGGGTTTCCGGGTAGTTGCGCGCCCTGTAGCGGAACAGCATCTCAGGCAACCTCGGGTCTTTAAATTCCCAGCGCCGCGTGGACAGCTCTGCTGGCGGGCAACGACTGACCTGGTCCATCAGCGCACGATCGTGGCGCGAGAAGAAGTCACCGGTGTAGAGCGAGGCATCGACATCAGACGGCGGGCCCGGCGGGAGGGGGGCGTACACATCACGGAGTTTGGCACGGACTTCCCGGATATGTGGCGCAAGCCGGCGTGCATTCAGCAGGCAGTCATCCACGTCCAGACCGATCCGTTCGTGGTCGAAACTGCCGGCCATGGCCGCCGGCGCGATCATCGGCAGGCGATTGCAGGCGATGGTCATCAGCGGAATCCGGTCCACGCCGTCAGGGAGGTCGCCGGCCGACGTGAAAACGCGTTCGGCGATCGCGTCGGCATCCAGTGTCAGCAGGGGTTCCGGGTCGACGGACAGGTCATAGGCGATCACGGACTGGGGGCGCTCCGGCTGTTCCGCCAGGGGCAGCACCATGGTCATGCAGCCACGCGAGGCCGGGATCATGGCACTGACGTAGAACAGGGGCGCCGGTGTCTCCGGCTTCAGCCAGCGCGCACACGCCTTTTTGTCACGCAGCCCCAGGGTCCAATGCCAGAGTTTGGGCTGTGCATTCATGACCAGCCGGGCCATGGCGATGGTGGCGCGGACGTCGGCCAGCGCATCATGGGCCTGGCCATGCTCAATGCCGTTCGCGGCGGTCAGGTCTTCCAGCCTGAAGCTGGGGACGCTCGGCTCGCGCTCCGGCCACTCGATGCCCTCGGGCCGGGTGGCGTAGCACAGGCGCATGACGTCGATCAGGTCGAACCGTGAATTGCCGTTGGCCCACTCGCGCGTGTACGGCTCGAGGAAATTCCGGTGCAGCATGAAGCGCGTAAATTCATCATCGAAACGGATGTTGTTGTAGCCGGCCACCGAGGTGTCCGGTTCCGACATCTCCGCGTTGATCCGGCGTGCGAACTCGGCCTCGACCAGGCCTTCGCGGTCTGCATCCTGGGGCGTGATACCGGTGACCAGGCTGGCGCCCGGATGGGGCAGGGCGTCCCGTGGTGGCTTGCAGTACCACACCATCGGGTCGCCGATTTCCCGCAGCCCGGAATCGGTGCGAATGGCGCCGAACTGGGCGGGTCGGTCGAAGGCCGGGTGCGTGCCGAACGTCTCGTAGTCGTGCCAGAGAAAGGTCACGCCGGGGGTGCCTGGACGCCGGTCTGTTTACGGGCTGGGTTACACTGCGTGCGCATGCCGTCATGGTAGATGAAAACCTTTCCCGGGGGACAGGAATCCGAATGAATGACACGACCGGCTCTGCGGAGTCCGAGCGGCGACATACCGCCGAAGAACTGCTTCAACTGATCCGGCCACAGGCGCTCGAGGTCAACCTTTTCCGTGGTGAGAGCCGTGATATCGGTACCCCGCGGGTGTTCGGCGGCCAGGTGCTGGCACAGGCCCTGCTGGCGGCCAGCGAGACGGTGGAACCGGACCGGCTTGCGCATTCGCTGCACGCCTATTTCCTGCGTGCCGGCGACCCCGAGGCGCCGATCATTTACAGTGTCGACCGCAGCCGGGACGGCCGCAGTTTTTCCGCGCGCCGCGTCGTCGCCATCCAGCATGGCCGGCAGATTTTCACATTGGCGGCCTCTTTCCAGGTACCCCAGGACGGGGTGGATCACCAGTTCGATATGCCCGACGTGCCGGGGCCCGACGATATCCAGCCGGGCGAGGCCATGTCGGCCGAGCGACTGGAGCAGGTGTCACGGAAGTTGCGACGCTGGGTCAACCGCTTCGGGCCCTTCGAGATACGCCCCGTGGACCTGTACGACCCCTTCAACCCCAAGCCGCGTGCGCCGCGGCAGCGCATCTGGTTCCGAATGGCCGGTGACGTTGGCGACGACCCGGCGATCAATCGCGCCTTGCTGGCCTATGTCTCCGATTTTCACCTGATCGGCACCGCGACGCTGCCGCACGGTATCTCGCTGCTGAAAGGCAATGTGCTGATGGCGAGCCTGGACCACGCCATGTGGTTTCACCGCGAATGCCGGCTGGACGACTGGATGCTGTACGACTGCGACAGTCCCAATGCCGGTGGCAGCCGCGGACTGGCGCGCGGCATGATTTATGACCGCCAGGGGCGGCTGGTCGCCAGTACTGCGCAGGAAGGCATGATCCGGGTCGTGGAACCCCGGGAAGACGATGGGGTCGGAGGGTCCTGACATGACCACACCCGTCGCGAGGGCGGCGGGTGGGTCGGTTCAGGGAAGCGTCAGGCGCTCTTGCGTATGGCGCCGACGATCAGGAGCAGGATGATGGCGCCAATGGTGGCGACGACGATCGATCCGATCAGTCCGCCCCCGGCACCGCCGAGTCCCAGCAGGCCAAACAGCCAGCCGCCGATGACACCACCAATGAGCCCTATGATGATGTTCAGCAAGATACCCTGGGAGTAGCCTTTCAGGATCAGCCCGGCCAGCCAGCCGGCGATACCACCGACCAGTAACGCGATGAGTAAGCCTTCCATCTGTTTCTCCTCTTTTCTTCTCCATGCGTCGCCGCGTGCCGGCGACGTGAAAAAAAGTCTAGAATATTCATCAATGGAATGGAAATACGGGCTTGAGGGGGCAAGGACATGATGAGTCGACAAGGATGCGTCGCTCTGTGCATCGCGCTGGCGTGGATGCCGTTCGCCGGCGCCGGCGCACAGATCTACAAGTACACCGATGCCAACGGCATCGTTCACTTCACCAACAAGAAGCCGCCCGGCGGGCAGGCGTACGCCACGTTCCGGTTTCCCTGCTACGCCTCCGACCCCAGCTGCGGGCGCAAGGTGAACTGGGAAAACGTGCCGCTGATGACCTCCCTGTATCGCCAGGAAATCCGCGATGCGGCCTCGCGTTACGCGGTGGACGAGTCACTGATCCGCGCGATCATTCACGCGGAATCGGCTTACCGTGTTGACGCGAAATCGCCGAAAGGCGCCCAGGGCCTGATGCAGTTGATGCCGGCCACGCAGACCGAACTCGGGGTCGCCGATCCCTATGATCCGGCCGGCAACATCATTGGCGGCACCCTGTACCTGTCGCGGATGCTCGAGCAGTTTGGCGGTGATGTGGATCTTGCGACCGCGGCCTACAACGCCGGGCCCGAGGCAGTGCGTCGCCACGGTGGCATTCCGCCCTACGATGAAACCACGGAGTACGTCCGGCGGATCAGGATCCTGTACCGGCGTTACCAGTCGGCAGGGGCCTAATAAACCAGCCGCGCGGCCTTGACCGCCTCGAGCTCGCCCAGCGCCGCCACCAACTCTTCGCACGGCCGGATACGCCACTCGGTGCTGAGCGCCAGCGTGGCCCGTGCACGGGCGTTGATGTACTCGATATAGATGGCCCCGGCGCCGTCGCGATACGGCGCGAAGGTCGAGGCCAGCAGGTCCGCCAGCTCGTCATCCGGCCCCTTGACGGAAACCGATACGCCGCGCGAGAAACGCGCCTTGGCCTCGGCCAGTGACATCACCCGGCTGGCCGACATCCGGTAACCGCCGTTGAAATCGTCGTAGGAGACGCGGCCTTCGACCACGACCATTTCATCTTTGCCCAGCAGGTCCGCGTAGCGCGAATAGGCATCGTCGAACAGCGCCACCTCGACGCGGCCGCTGTGGTCCTCGATGGTGACGAACTGGCCGCGGTTGGTGCGCCGTTGCGCCGCGACCAGGCCGCCCAGGGTCATCTCCACGGCACGGCCGCGGCGGCCTTCCTCGGGTTGCGGCACGAGATTGCCCACGCGGCCCATCTGGCAGGTGGTGAAGCGTTTCAGGTCGCGCTTGTGCACCTGGGTCGGGTGGCCGGTGAGGAACAGCCCCAGCGCCTCTTTTTCGGCGAACAGGCGCTGCAGTTCCGGCCACGGCGGCAGGTCGGGCATTTCCACCTGGATGCCGCTTTCGCTGTCACCGGTGGCGTTACCGAACATGTCGCACTGGCCGGCTTCACGGTCGCGCTGGACCTGCTCGGCGGCATGCAGGACGGTGTCCAGGGCGTTCAACATGCGCGCACGGTTCGCTGCCGGTTCCAGCGGGTCCATCGCGCCCGAACGCACCAGCGTTTCCAGCGCGCGCCGGTTGACCTTCTGCAGGTCAACACGGTCGCAGAAATCGGGCAGGTCGGTGAACGGGCCGTTGGCTTCGCGCTCGGCGATAATCGACTCAATGGCCGAGCGACCCAGCCCCTTCAGCGCGCCCAGTCCATAGCGCACCTTGGAATCGTCCACCACCGTAAACGGGTACATCGAGCGGTTCACGTCCGGCGGCGCAACGCCCAGGTTCATGGACCGGCATTCCTCGATCATGAAACCCACCTTGTCGGTGTTGTCCATGTCGGCGGAGAGCACCGCGGCCATGAAATCGGCCGGGTAGTGCGCCTTCAGCCAGCCGGTCTGGTAGGCGATCAGCGCGTAGGCCGCCGAATGCGACTTGTTGAAGCCGTAACCCGCGAACGTCTCCATCTGGTCGAAAATGAAACTGGCGGTTTTTTCCTCGATGCCGCGTTCGACCGAGCCGGAAACAAAAATTTCCCGCTGCTTGGCCATCTCCTCGGGCTTCTTCTTGCCCATGGCGCGGCGCAGGATGTCGGCGTCGCCCAGCGAGTAGCCGGCCATTTCCTGGGCGATCTGCATCACCTGTTCCTGGTACAGGATGACGCCGTTGGTCGGCACCAGGATGTCGCGCACCTTCTCATGCGGCACGCTGACCTTTTCCTGGCCGTGCTTGCGCTTGATGTAGCTGTCGACCATGCCCGATTCCAGCGGGCCGGGGCGGAACAGCGCCACCAGGGCGATGATCTCCTCGAAACTGTCCGGGCGCAGGCGGCGGATCAGGTCTTTCATGCCCCGTGATTCCAGCTGGAACACCGCGGTGGTCTGGCAGGCCTGCAGCAGGCGGAAGGTCGCCTCGTCGTCCAGCGGCAGGCCCTCCAGGTCCAGCGGTTCCTGGCCCTCGGCCTCGCGGCGGGCGTCGATGGTCTGCGTGGCCCAGTCGATGATGGTTAGCGTGCGCAGGCCCAGGAAGTCGAACTTCACCAGGCCGACCGATTCGACATCGTCCTTGTCGAACTGCGTGACCACGCCGCCACCACCGGGTTCGCAGAACAGCGGCGTGAAATCAGTCAGCGCGGACGGCGCGATGACCACGCCACCGGCGTGCTTGCCGGCATTCCGGGTCAGGCCTTCCAGCGATAACGCCAGTTCAAGGATCGCGTGCGTGTCCTCTTCCTCGTCAAAACGCCGTTTAAGCTCCGGCTCCTGGTCCAGCGCCTTGGTCAGCGTCATGCCCAGGTCCATCGGCACCAGCTTGGCGATGGAGTCGACGAAGCCGTAGCCGTGGCCCAGCACACGGCCGCAGTCGCGCACCACGGCCTTCGCCGCCATGGTGCCGTAGGTGATGATCTGGCTGACCTGGTCGCGCCCGTAGCGCTCGGCCACGTACTCGATGACGCGGTCACGTTTCTCCATGCAGAAGTCGACGTCGAAGTCGGGCATGGAGACACGTTCGGGGTTCAGGAAACGCTCGAACAGCAGGTCGTACTTCAGCGGGTCCAGCCCCGTGATGCCCAGCGCCCAGGCGACCACCGAGCCGGCGCCCGAACCACGCCCGGGCCCGACGGGCACATCGTTTTCTTTCGCCCAGCGGATAAAGTCGGCGACGATCAGGAAGTAGCCGGGGAATCCCATCGAAATGATGACATCGAGCTCGGTCTCGAGTCGCTCGTGATACTCGGCCTCGGTGCGTCCGTCTGATGGCCCGTACGTCTCCAGCAGCTCCGCCAGGCCTTCAGCCGAAACCCGTCGCAGGAAATCATTGACGGACTCGCCCTCGGGTGTCGGGAACTCCGGCAGGTAGTATTCGCCGAAGGTCAGTTCCAGGTTACAGCGCCTGGCAATCTCGACGGCGTTTTCCAGTGCCTCGGGCAGGTCCGAGAACAGCTCGGCCATCTCGGCAGGCGATTTCAGGTACTGCTGGTCGGAATAACGGGTTTCCCGGCGCTTGTCCGCCAGCAGACGTCCTTCGCGGATACAGACCCTGGCCTCGTGCGATTCGAAATCAGCCTGGTCGAGGAAGCGGACGTCGTTGGTCGCCACCACCGGCAACGCCAGCTCCGCGGCCAGTTCCAGCGCCAGCGGTTCGTACAGCTTCTCGCCTTCACGGCCGGTGCGCTGCACCTCGATATAAAAGCGGTCCGGGAAGTCACGCGCCCAGCCGGCGGCCAGGGTGCGCGCACGCTTGGGATGATTGGCCAGCAGCGCCATGCCGATATCGCCCTCGCGGGCGGCGGACAGCGCGATCAGCCCCTCGGCATGCGCGCCGACCCACTCGCGGGTGAGGTACGGAATGCCCTGTTCCTGGCCTTCAAGGTAGCCCAGGCTCAGCAGGCGACAAAGGTTCAGGTAGCCGCCGCGGTCCTGCGCCAGCAAGACCAGGCGGCAAGGGTGCTTGGGGTCGTCCGGGTTATGCAGCAGGACATCGGCGCCGACGATCGGCTTCAGCCCGGCCGCCACGGCCTGGCGGTAAAACTTCACCAGCGCGAACAGGTTGTTCTGGTCGGTAATCGCCACCGCCGGCATGCCGGCTTCGCGGGTCTTGGCGATCAGGGGTTTCAGCCGCAGCGTGCTGTCCACCAGTGAGTATTCGGAGTGCAGGTGCAGGTGGACGAAAGTGTCGGTCATTCAGGCAGTTTACGGGTCAGGGCGATGGGCTGAAAACAGGTTTCATTATACGTCCGCATACGGTAAACTGCGCGCCCTCTCGCGAGGTTCTTTCGCGAATCGAGTGGGCGCGTAGCTCAGCGGTAGAGCACTACCTTGACATGGTAGGGGTCACTGGTTCGATCCCAGTCGTGCCCACCACTCTCTCTTCCCAGCAAGTCCCAGAACTTCCCGGAAATGCCCATGAAACCCGCATAGCGCCGGGGTTTCGGGGATTTCGTGTACAATGTTGTCCAGTGCTGTCCACGGCTGTAAAAGTGGGTAAAAACCCAAAAAAGTGGGTAAAAAACTGGGTAAAAATTGGGTAAAAGTCCACGGGTCGTACAGCACCGAATTTCCTGGTCCTGAAGAAGGGGAGCTCGGTGGCATCATCAAATTTGAGCAGGGCACGTAATAAGCTCACCGCCAAAGAAGTTGAAAATGCAGTGCCGGCCGGCGACAAACGGATGCTTCGTTTGTCTGATGGCGGTGGGCTGACCTTGATGGTCAGTCGGGCATCGAACGGCTTTCGTCGATACTGGCAATTTCGCTATAGCGATCCAGTGACGGGGAAAGCGCAAACCGCGAGCCTGGGAACGTTTCCTGACCTTTCCCTTGAAAAGGCGCGGCGCCAGGCGAACACGATTCGCCAGGATCTTCGCAAGGGCATCAGCCCCAAAGACCGTGAAAGGCAGCGGATCGCTGAATTGGCGGCTGAACGTCGTGATCGCGCCAACACTTTCCAGAGTGTTACGGAAGCCTGGTACGAAGAATGGACGAGCGACAGGAACGGGCAGTCCAAGAAGTACGAGGACGTTGTCTGGCAGTCATTCGAACTGCACGTATTGCCGCACATTGGGAATCTGGCGATTAAAGATGTATCGGCGTCTGACATCAAGTCGATCATCCGGCGTATCGGTAAAAACCAGACCTGGGAAACATGCCAGCGCGTTCTGCATCGCATCAAGACCGTGTTCCAGTGGGCCGTGGATGAAGAGATTGTCGTGTCCATTCCGACTGGGCCAGCACAGCGTTGGATTAAGCAGAACCGGCCGGAAGAGACCAAGGAGTGTAATTACCCATCGTTACCACCTAACAGGTTAGGTGAACTGATCCATGCGCTAAATAACGAAAAAGAATTCATGAATCGACAAACGTATTTGGCGCTCCGTTTGTTGATGCTCACGTTTGTTCGCCCTGGTGAATTGCGTCATGCAGAGTGGGGCGAGTTTGATTTTCAAAACGCCCTGTGGGAAATACCCGCAGAGAAGATGAAGCGGAAGCGGCCGCACCTTGTACCGCTGTCACCCCAGGCGCTCGAGATCCTGGAAGAGCTCCAGGTATTGAACGGCCACAGGCGGTGGGTGTTTCCAGGTCACTACCGTCCGCGCAACCCGATGAGCGAGGGTACTTTGAACATGGCGATTAAGCGGCTTAAGCCCGACGCCAACGGTATCGG
This sequence comes from uncultured Oceanospirillales bacterium, assembly GCA_913055655.1. Classification (GTDB taxonomy): domain Bacteria; phylum Pseudomonadota; class Gammaproteobacteria; order Xanthomonadales; family SZUA-36; genus Marinihelvus. The sequence goes on from CAJXKA010000001.1 coordinate 553,367, forward strand.
CTACTTCGTCGGGAAGCACACCGCGCACGGGTTCCGCTCCACCGCATCAACCTTTCTGAACGAGTACCGCAAAGGCGATGCAAGGCCGTATCACGGGGATCCGGTCGAACTGCAGTTGGCGCACCTCGACAAAAACATGATCCGTCGCCGTTACGACAAGGCTACCCATCTGGAGCTTCGGCGGGAAATGATGGATGTCTGGGCAAGCTACTGCGACGAGTGTACAAACAAACGGGCAAGCGTCACGCCGATTAATCAATCGGTAATGGCTTGAGTTTCGAATAACGATTTACTCGGGAGTTAGGCTGTGAGTATAGATTTGAATGAGTCTCGGGTTGAATCCATTGACGGCCTTCCGGAGTCTCCTGTCGAGCTGGTTCAGCAGTTACTCACCGCTACCGTGCAAGCAGCGGTCAAAGGTGATGATGAGGGTGTCTCTGATCGAGAGTACGAAATAGTTCAACTCGTAAGGCTTCTGGTCGCCCATCGAGGTGGTCGAAAGGGAACAAATGGTCTTCAGCCAGAGACCGATGATCCTGACGCGACGCGAAAAGAGGCGATTGAGTTTGAAGCAGAGCGACTTTTCGACCAATACACCAACTCGGTATCCTGCGCTGATGGCGCGGTGCAGGCCATGTGCTTCGAAGAAATTGTGGATTTCGTCTACGAACTGATCAACGACCGGATGGGCGTTTAACCAGGTCGGTATTGTTCAACGCGATGAACATGGTGAATCGCGGATCCCACAACCGAAGCAGCCCGTTTTGGATCAAGACATCTTTTTGAAGTCCCTTTGCCATCTGGACTGCGGTAGCAAATTCTGGATACCGTTTCCGCCAGTTGTTGAGGGTTGATACATCCACGCCGATCGACTTGGCGAACCTGATGAGCGTAGGTAACGGATTGGCGACGTAGGTTTCTTTTTCCAGGCCAGTCCTCGGATCCACCCTGACCAAGGTCCTATGGGCGGGTTTGCTGAAATACGCGACCAGCATTTCGCAGTAGGCTGACTGGTATTTGGATGGTCGTCCGATTTTTTTCACAAATAATCCTCTTGCTTCGCGCGCGCGTAAGGGCGTGGAAAAAGTCTCATGGTTGACGGGCAGTCACGCAGTCGAATCCGTCAGCAACACCCGACAGTCGTGTTACTAATTCCCTTAGTTAGATAGTCCCTTGTTAGGGGCTCATTCTGAGCCTGGGTCAGGTGTCATTCTGACCCTGGGCAATGGCTCAATTTGAGCCTTTGCGTTTAACGCATGTGCGTTTGACGCCAAGTTTAGTAAGGCCCAGGTTCTGGCGCGGCGTTGAGTACATTTGGCGAGTAAAAATCAAGCCAATAGCTATTTGAGCGCGATGAACCGTAGTCGCCTTTAGTTACCTCGATAATTGACTCTCGCTCCAATGTTGCGACAGCACGCTTCACGGAAGACAAGCTAAGTCCTGTCATTTCCGAAATTTTCTTCTGAGAAGGAAAAGCGACTTCCGTATACCTGTTCCAGCAGAATGCCAATTCATGCAAAACAAGAGCGGTGGAGGGCGTGAGTCCCTTTTTGGCTGTCACCAGGCGCACCCATTCCCAACGGTCCCCTGGCTTTTCTGGCTCAAACTCTTTCTTACGCCGCATTCTTCAATTTCAACCCATTTGCACCCTGTGTATTGGGGCTCGTTAATTTCTGGTACGGCCTCACCGGCCACAACGGACATAACTTGGCCGTGCAGGCCGTGATATCGCCCCTAAAACCGCGCGAAATGGCTTCAGGGGTGCAACCCATGCACTCAGCACATTTCGCGTTAATGTGATCGCGTAAAGAGGCCGTCCTGCCCTTACCGGCAATCTTGGCAACTGGGTTCGTTTCAGCCATCAGAATGCCCCCCGTGCGTTGATGCCAGCTTCGTAAGCGTATTGGCTGATAATGGCCTGCGCTTCTGAGAGGGTTGACCAAGCGAAGTATCCAAGAACAGACAAAGCTTCAAGATTGGTTTCGAACCAGGCCTGTTGCCGCTGTTCATCCCATACCAGGAAACCAATTGGCATGCCATCGATATGTACCGCTACACGGTGAATCATGCGTGCTCTCCCATCTCAATGCGCTCGATTTCGGCTAAGGGAACCAGGTGGCGCCAGCCAATCCGAAAGCTCCTGATCTTTCCGTCTTTGATCCTCCGACGAACCGTCTGGTGAGAGCAACTCCAGCGGTGGGCTAACTCGTCAATGGTGAGAGAGTTGCGTTGAGCTTCCGGAAGACCTCCGGTGCCCAAGCATTTATCGTTATCGAAGGCTTTGTTCAAAGTTCACTCCTTGGGTCAATATTGGTAGACATCGTCCACCGGAGCGCACTTTTTAACACGGGTTTCCGGGTTCCCCGCGCTAGTTGTCGTAATTAAATTTCTTCGGCGCTGACATGGGATTTATACTGAAATAACAGTACATTGATATAGTTCAATATACCTAGCTTGGAGGTGTGATATTAAGCGGGCGACGATGGCTTGCCTCATCAGTTCGCCGACGTTTCCAGTTACCTCTGACTGCGCCTCAAATTGCCCGCGACTTAGGCTGGCCCTCGACTCAACTCACGACTTAGTCGTTTGACCCTCCACTCTTAGTCTCCTCGGGTCTTGCGCGCACAATGCGTTTGACTGGCGGAACGGCCGTGCTATGCCGCAATTCCGAGCTTGTGGTTTACCGGGTGCAGCTTCTGTGATTTAGTCTTCTAGGGAGTCTACGCGCCGGAAGCAGGGTCCCCATCACTACCGCAGTCTTTATGTTTCGCATATGACGCTACTCAAATCAAAAAAACGCGTCGCCGATCATGCCTGTACCTTTATTTGTACCCACAAAGCGATTTCGAGAACACCGGTTTGAATCTAAAGGCTTAGTTGCGGTGCCGCCAGCAGGGCAGTTCCACCGACCGAATCTGGTTCAGTTAAGCTTCTAACTGATCCAGGATTCCCTTAAGTCGTCGATAGGCTTTCAGTCGGAACTTCATGAAAAGCTCTTCAATTGCACCGATTTCATTGGCCATGCTCATGGGTATCGAGAGTATCCTTCGGCGCCCGTCTTCCGGGTCAACCGTCGATGCCACACGCCCCCGATCAATTAATTTCTCGACGGAATGCTGAACACTGCTTCTTGAACGTCCCAGCTCACGGGTAAGCTCGGAGACCGTTGGGGATCGTCCCCTCAATTGCCCACACAAAATCAAGGTGGAAATCTGAGCCTGCAGAATGGTCGCCTCGTGTTCCCACAGTACTGGGATCATATCGACTACAAAGCTCTCGAGAAACTCAAGATTCTCCTGCTCAGCTTTGGCCCTAAGATTCGCCGGCAGATCTTCCCCCTGAAAAGTAACGAAATTCCGTTTCGTCATAACTAATTTCCGTTCTGTCGTTGTGTGGTTCGAACGTTTGGACTTAACTCCCTTAAAGCCCAAGGATGGGTGCTCACGAGAACCACGGTCATGGAACACCAGTCTATCGCAGTAGCTTGTCCACAGACTGGTTTGGGCAATTCGACCAGAAGCCACCAGTTCTTCGCACCCGTTTCCATCCAGAACGAGCCTCATAGAAACACTCCAGCGCATCCGTCCGGCCGGATGCACTCCGGACCTGCGTCTTCGGATCAGGTGATTGCAGGGAAAACAAGAATATGAAATCAACGCTTATGAATCGTGTCCTCCTAACAAGTCTCCAGGCTTGCGGATGGGTATTGCTGCTTTCTGCGGGCGATGTGAAAGCTGAGCCGCTGGTGGTTCCGAATGAACCGGAATGGGTGGGGTCGCGGAATATTGAGTCCGAGAACGGTTATATGGCGCTGGCCTGGCTGCTGGACGAAGAAACCGAATACGCTGAGTTTTACCGGCTTGAGGAAACCTACAATGACGTCGTGGAGACCAGCTATATTGCTGAAAATGAGTTGGTTCTCTACCGGACTCAGCCGGGCCGGCATGAGTTCAGGGTCGCGGGTTGCGTGCGTTCCATTGAAAGTGATCCGTTGTGTGGAGAGTTCTCAAAAACGCTGAAACTAAACATTCCCGAGAGTGTTGAAGCCGCATTGTTCGATGACGAAGCGGTGCCTGAAATTAACAGCATGGTGGCCGAACCCGGTGGCCCCGACGATCTGCGACCGGGTTTGTGGTACGACCCTGACTATAGTGGCCAGGGCTGGAGCCTCTACTGGGCGAACCGCCTCGCGTTGCCAGAGGGTAGCGCCAACCACGGCTATGCCTACGACCTGTATGGAATCTGGTACACCTTCGAAGCCAAGACGAAAATTGAAGAGGACCCGGTGGACTGCCCGAGCTGCCCGCCTCGCTATACGAACTATCGACCGGTCGTCGTCATTTTCAAAGGCGTCAAGACAGGCAGCAACGCCTATAGCGGCGGTATCTATGTCACTCGAAACGGCAACCAGTCGCAGATCGGCAACGCCAGCATATCCTTCGGGAGTAACAACACTCAGGCCCAGCTGAACTGGTCGAATGTGACCTTCCTCAAGGGCCAGACACTGAGCGGTTCTTTCGATCTGCAGACGCTTACGGCCTCATCACCGTCCGACGTCACCAATAGCACGTACCTGGGCGGACTTTGGGGTGGTAACGTTGGAAGCAACCCCTTTGTCGTCAACGATCTCGGGCACACCGCAGAAGGGCTGTATGTCATTTTGAGGACAATAAGGGCGACCCCGTTTGGGTGCTGGGTTCCAGTAGTGGCGAGCCTGTCGCAAGCAATACCAACTACTGCCTGAGGTACCTGAACCGGGGGAGGCAACCCAATTCGATCGGTTCTCCCTCGTTCGTCTGGCACGATTCTGGATGCGTTTCATCGCAAACAGCGACCTCGTCCAACCGCAATTCCCGTCGCTATTACCAGGGTGACAATACGATGCGTTTCTGGGCCAGTTTCACGTTGCCCGGTTCTTCGATCGCGTCCGGTTCACTAAGCCTAGGTTCCAGCGGGACGCCTGCCTCGCTCTCCAAACGTGCCAACTTTCACGGTATTGAATATAGCTTTTCCGGCGGCAACAGCTGCGAACTGACAGCGACCGCCCAGAATTGCACGGTGACATTGAACTGGTTCACCGATGGCGACTATCCGAACGCGACGGCGTATATGTACAAATCAGGCGGCAGTCGAACAAAAATCAAAACGTCGACTGACCCTGCAATGCTCAATCAGCCCTGGAGTGTGACTGAACCTGGAAGTTATACGTTTGAACTTCGAATGGGAAACAGCCCGTCCTCCACGAAGATTGCGGCTTCGACAACCTATACGGTGACGGATGACATAGTCGTGACGTCGCCACCGCCCAAACCGCATACGCTATACGGCCTCTGGTGGGTGCCTGCAGACAAGAAGTACTACATTCGGTGGTCTCAGGACCAGGTCAGTTCGGTTGACAATTTTCAACTGCAGGAAATTCGACCGGATGGAACAAGTTCGACCTACAGTGACGTCGCTGGTACCAGTAATGGCCAACGATGGTTCAACAGATCATCGTCCTTTCTATCGGGCAGGTATCGCTACCGAGTGAGAGCCTGCAATGAAGCTGGATGTTCGGGATGGACGGCCTATATGGATTGGTATTTGGAAGAGCCCTCGCTGCAAACCGTCTATTTCCGCGATTTTGAAGGTTTCGCGGGATTCACTGGGGATCCTGAAGGTACTGACGCGGTAGTGAATGGCGACCAGGGCCGCTGGAATCGTGGAAATCCGGTTCAGGTTTCCTCTGGCGGCGTGATCTATCAGCCCAACCTGACGGTCAGCGGAAATTACGCGATGGTGACGGCGAGTGGCTCTGGCGCCAATGCATGGATCAAGGAGGTCGATGGCGGCTCAACGACCACCCAAACCGGTGCGTTCACGATGCCCGTCTGCAATTACGGTTGCCTGGCCCGGCTTCATTACTACCTGGCGCATGATAGTACCGGAAGGTGGGAAGATTACTTCAGGGTGTTCGTGGTCAAATCGAACGGGAGCAAAGAAAGAGTACTTGAACAGCGCGGCAACTGGACCAACAGAAGCGCTGAGTGGCGACAGGCCAGTTTTGACCTGACTCGTTTTGCCGGACAGTCTATCCGGTTGAGGTTTGAGGCTCGTGACGGCCCGAAAAAAGACTCCATTATCGAAGCTGGTTTCGACGACCTGCATGTGGTGCAAGTCACGAATGCCAGCCCCGTTGTCAACCATCCAGGCAACAAGCAGCATTACAACGGCAACACCGCCTCGTTCACTGTAGGCATATCAGACGCGGATCACGCCGTAGGGGATCTCACGATTACTGCCGGCGGCCAACCCGGCAATATCGCGTTCAATGCCGGTACTCGTCGGTTCAGCGGCACTGTCAATGCCACCGTAGGAAACCGTACCGTCACCGTCACCGCCACGGACCCGCTGGGTGCCAGCGGAAGCCGGTCGTTTACGTGGACGGTATTGAACACACCCCCAGTTCTCACGAAACCGGCGAACCGCTCTAACGACGAAGGCCAGTGGGTGTCGTTCTATCTCTCGGCCTCCGACATCGACCCCGGCCAAAGCCTTTCGTACGCAGGTTCCAACCTGCCACCCGGCCTGTCCGTGAACAGCTCCAGCGGCCGCATCTCCGGGACGATCCAGTCCGGCGCGATGAGTGGCAGCCCGTACTCGGTCACGGTCACCGCCAACGATGGCAAAGGTGGCACCAACGCCAAAACCTTCACCTGGACCGTGGCAGGTAACCGTGCCCCGAACCTGACGAACCCGGGCTCTCGATCAGGCAAGAACGGAAACGCGGTGTCGTTGCAACTAAGCGCATCCGACCCCGACAGCGACCCGCTGACCTGGAGTGGCAGCGGCCTGCCGAACGGCCTCTCACTTTCGTCCAGCGGGCGGATCACCGGCAGTCTGAACGACTCCGTGGGTACGCACGCCGTCAACATCCAGGTGCAGGACACCGGCGGCCTGACCGACTCAGTCAACTTCAACTGGACGATCAACAACACCGCGCCCACCCTGCCGGCGATTTCCAACAAGTCCCACGATGAGGGCGACTCGGTATCGATAACGCTCAGCGCGTCCGACCCGGACCCCAGCGATTCCCTGAGCTGGTCCGCGACGGGGCTGCCTGGCGGACTGTCGATCAACAGTTCAACGGGTCGGATCAGTGGCACGGTCGCAAATGGCGCCGCTGACTCGAGCCCATTCTCGGTTACCGTCACGGTCGCTGATGCAAACGGCGCCGACGGCTCACGTACGTTCAGTTGGACGATTGAAGATTCAACCCCGCCGGTACTGGCATGCCCCGCACCTGCTGGCGCGTCGGCCAGCGCGTACGCACAGGTTTCGCTGCCGCTTGGGCCGGGAAGTCATTTCACCGATGTCCCTGCCTCGCACCATGCGTATGACTGGGTAGAATCCGCCCATGTTTCGGGCGCCATGGACGGATGCAGGACAAATCCGTCCAAATTCTGCCCATCAGCGGAAGTCACGCGCGGAGCGATGGCGGAGTCAATATTGCGAGCGGCCGAAGGCCCGACCTACGTCCCTCCCTCATGCGTGGCGGGCTCAGAGACGTTCTCTGACATGACGGCCTCAAGCCAGGAATGTGCCTGGGTCCAGGAACTCGCTTCTCGCGGCGCGGTGAAATCCTGCACATCGGGTAAATACTGCCCGTTGGGTTCGGTCAACCAGGCCGAACTGGCGAAATCCCTGCTCAAGACTATCGAAGGTCATGAATACACACCGCCTGCGCCAGTTGGTTATTTCAGTGATGTCCCCGCCAGTGACGAGCGAGCGGCCTGGGTGGAGGAAGCCGCTGCGCGCGGCATTGTCACCGGATGCGGCGGCACCGGAACGCAATTCTGCCCGGACGACCCGGTAACGCGAGCTCAGATGGCGACCAGCCTTGTCGAGGCATTCGATCTGCCCATGTCGTTTGGCATCAACCGAGTGGCCGGCGACCTGGACAGCAACAATGAGCTACCACCGCTCCTGAGCGGCGACCCGATTGAGCTGGATGCGGCGCAGGCACAAAGCATGGGGCCGGAAACCATCATGGCGCTCGACTGGGCGGAACGACACTCCCCCAATACGTCATTAGCGGCTCATGGCAACAACTTGCTTGGGGATTCGATTGATCCGAAGTCAGGTCGCCTGACATTCGAGAACGTGGACGTTTCGTTGCCTGGCAATTCCGGCCTGGCGGTCGAGATTCGGCGCCGCCTCAATCCCAGCCAGATGCAAAGCGGCGAGTTCTACGACTGGCAACTGGCGATCCCGACAATCAGCACGAAGATTCTGGAAGACGAGTGGATCGCCGGGAATCGTTGGGGACAGAACCGTTGCAGTGGCTCACTTCAAAGCGCGATTCCCGATGCCGCCTGGCCGACATTTTGGGGTGGATCAGTGATTCCGGCCAACAAGTACAGCGATGGTGTAATGCTCGATGTCCCGGGCCGGACCACCAGCCAGGTACTTGACAAGTCGACCAGCGCAGCCTGGCCGGCAAGCGCCGACAAGGTGACCGCGGATGGCTGGTACCTGGAATGTATCGCGAATATCGACGGGACGGGCACGGATGGTTTCGTCGCAATCGCGCCAAATGGCGACCGGTATACCTTTGATGTGGTCGTCGACTCCGGAACGAGAAAGTCCGAATACGACATCTGGCAGGTCGACCTGAATACGCCGGGCCAGCCGTTCGTGAAGTGGAAGGAAATGGGCGTCTACTACGACGTGCTGGGCGTATCCAGCGTCACCGACGTCCACGGCAACGAGGTCACGTACCAGTACGGCGGCGATGGGCTGCTGGACAGCATCGAAGCGAACGATGGACGACGCATAGAGATCAGTCGTGTCAATCGCCTGGTTCAGACGGTCACTGCCAATCCGGGCACCGGAGACCAGCGCCAATGGTCTTACGGCTATGACGGTAAGGCCGTAACCTCCTACGCGCCGCCACCGGCGGGCGACCCCAATGGCCCACCCGGCACCCAGTCGGAAACCTGGGGCACGCTGACGGAAGTCACGCGCCCGGATGGCCGGAAATGGCAGTATGACCTGGCCAACCTGCAGGTGCGCGCGGTCCCGGGCGGACAGTACAACGGCTACGACTGCGAACAGCTGACCAAAACCGTCGGTGTAACGCATCCGGACGGTGTGACCGGGACGTTCAGTATCGCGGAGCGGGCACTACATCTCGGTGCGGGCGCCACGAACTCTAGCGCGCCATACTGCCCCAATTCCTCGCTCGGTCAGCGTTCCAGTACTCAGGTATCGGATGTCATGGCGGTGACCAGCAAGTCGCTGTCCAGCCCGAGCATGGCGACCATGACCTGGACCTACGCGTACCTGAGTAACGGCGTCGACATTGAAACGACCATTACCCGGCCCGACGGCACGGTGGAAGTACTCGTTCACCCGACCCCGTTTGACTTCGCGACCCCGAGGGCGCACGCCAGGCTGGTGGAATCGAGCGTCTACGCGACCGCCGCGCTCTCCACCCCGGTCGAAGTGAGGGAATACACCTACATCCAGGACGACAGCAGCGCGGGTTCGAGTTTCATCCTGAATTCCACCCAGGACACCTACAGGCCAGTCCACTCACGCGAAACAACGATCACACGAGGAAGTGACTGGTACAAGACCCGCAACAGCTACGTCACCAACCGCTCCAGCGCGACCTACAGTTATGGCCATCCGACCAGGGTCGAGAAATGGTCTAGCCTGGGCGGCGGCACGCGGGTCACGGATATCACCTACCTGAAGGACGCCGACGACTGGATTCTGGGTCTCACCGACACCGTCACGAAGAACAACAAACTGTTCGATGACTTCGGTTATGACTCGAAAGGTCGCATGACATCGCACAAGCGGTTCGGCGTCACCGTCGCCACGGTCGGCTACTACACCAGCGGCGTCCAGGCCGGCCAGCCGAGCTGGCACAGGGATGCCCTGAACCGGGAAACGACCTTCTCGAACTACAAGCGGGGCATACCCCAAACCGTCGTTCGCGCGGACGATTCATCGTTCACCCGCGTCGTCGACGGAAACGGCTGGGTGACCAGTGAGACCAACCCGAGAGGCTACACGACGGGCTACCAGTACGACGATATTGGCCGCCTCACGACAATCGACCGCCATTCCCGCTGGACCGACACGAGCATTACCTACGCGTACAGCAACGGCAACGTGGTCCAGACGGCCACGCGCGGACCCGAACGAACCACAACCACCTACGACGCCATGCTGCGTCCGACCCGCGTCCGCCAGCAGGCACTCAGCGGTGGCGGCGGCAGTATCTACACCGATACCGAGTACGACGAAATGGGCCGCGTGGTCTTCAAGTCCCTACCGTCCGCTTCGGCCGGTTCCCCGATCGGTGTTGAAACCGACTACGACACGCTCGGACGGGTCAAGCAGACCCGCGAAACCGCGTCCGGCGGCGGCACGACGAATTACGCTTACCTGAGCGGCAACAGAACGCGAGTCACCGACCCCGAAGGTAACGTCACCACTCGCACCCTGGGCGGCTACGGCGACCCGGGCGACGGCAATGTCGTCAAGGAACAGAAGCCGGAAGGCATCACCGTCGACTACAGCCACGACATCTACGGCAATGTGACCCTGATCGCCCAGGCCAGGGCCGGCGGCGGGACGCACGACAGCGCGTTCTACTACGACACCCGCCTGCGCCTGTGCCGCCGCTCCGTGCCGGAGACCGGCGACACGCTGTACGCGTACAACAACGCCGACGAGATGACCTCGTACGCCGAAGGCCAGTCCGCCGGCACCGCCTGCGCGACGCCACCGTCGGCATCGAGGGTGAACCTCGGCTACGACGCCATGGGCCGCCTGGAGACGACCGACTACCCGAGCGGCACGCCGGACATCGTCCGTGGCTACGATGACAACGGCAACCTGGTGTCCATCGACCGAGGCAACGTCAGCTGGGACTACCTGATCAACGATGGTGACCTGCTGAACATCGCGACCCTGACCGTCGACGGCCAGACCTACGTATACGACCCGCACTGGGACGACCATGGCCGTATGGACGAACTGGTGTACCCCAGCGGCAACACCTACACCTATTACAACGACGGCCTGGGCCGCCCATCCTGCATCGAGCACGACGGCGGCGGCTACGTCCGCGACATCACCTGGCACCCCAACGGCAAGATCGCCGCGCTGACGCGCGGCAACGACGAGCCCTACGCCCAGGGCCTGAACGCCCGCCAGCTGGTGGATTCGATCGCGAGCTACGGCGAGACCCTGAACTACTTCTATGACGGCAACGGCCGGGTCACGGACATCGTCGCCCAACTGGACAGCGCCAACGACCGCGTGTTCGGCTACGACGGCGCCGGCCGCCTTGACGAGGCCTACGGCCCCTGGGGCACCGGCAGCTACGCCTACGACCCGCTGGGCAACATCACCCAGAAGAAGCTCGGCGGCCGCACGGTGGATATCGAATACGACGCCCTCAACCGCGTCGACCGCGTGCGCGACACCGCCGCCGGCGGCAACTGGCGCAACTACGCCCATGACGCCCGCGGCAACGTCACCGGCGACGCCATTCACGGCTTCATCTACGACCACGCCAACCAGCCCGTCAGCCTTAGCGGCTCTGACAGCGGCAGCTACACCTACGACGGCCACCTCAGGCGCGTGAAGCAGGTCGTCAACGGCGAGACCATCTACTCGATTTACGACCGGGATGGCGCGCTGCTGACAAGGGACAACGCCACCACCGGCGAGATCACCGACTACGTCTCAGTGGGCGGCCAGACGTTCGTGCGCCTGAAGGACGGCGAACCCACGTACCCGCTCAACGACCACCTGGGCACGGCGCTGATGGTGGCGGACCAGTCCGGCACGATCACCAGCACGCAGCAGTACCAGTACACGCCGTTCGGCGAAACCTGGGGCGCGCTGAGCCCGCCGGGCGAGAACGACGAGCAGGGCTACACCGGCCACGTCGAGGACGCGACCGGCCTGACCTACATGCAGGCGCGGTATTTTGATCCGGTGATGGGGCGGTTTTTGTCGGCGGATCCGGTGGGGTATGCGGATCAGCTCAACCTGTATTCATATGTACATAACGATCCGCTGAACTTCATGGATCCGAATGGGATGTGGTCGGTAGGCGGATGTAAGGACAACGGAGCTGGTGGATACATGTGTACGGGGTCACCCCCGAGCAGGAGTGACAGCACTTCCAGTTCCAGTAAGAATGAAGCTGATGCCAACGATTATTCGGATATGTGGATTAATTCTGGCGCCCGACGTTCGGCTGCCCGACGTGCAACTGCCGAGCGAGGTTCTTCGGAAATGCCGGTTTTGGGGCCTGGAGCTTATACCATAGTTGTTGATTCTGTCGCGGTAACTCCAGGGCCTGTCATGATGGAAGTTGGAGATATTTGGGTGATGGACTCCAAGAAAAGGCAGGTGCTTCATTATGGATACTCGGGCTTTGGGGCAAGTGTCGGAGTTGGCGCTGCTGTTTCAAGAGAGTTTGGAATGATATATCTCTCAAATGCTTCTGCAATTGAAGGGTTTTCCTTCTCATTAGAACGTGATGCCGTTGTGGGATCTGGTGTGACAGGCACTTTTTCAGTTCCAGTGCTGCCGTTGAACCCAAAATCAAGTTCAGCTACCGGTGGTATAGGGATTGGATTTAATGTTGGTGCTGGCACAATAGGCACTTACACTCGGTTTAAGAAGGCGTATGGCTATGATAAAGCACCAGCGCACGTACCGGTGGGGCAGTAAGTATATGGTGATTCTTAAATTTCTAATGTTGGCATTTTTTGTTTCTACGGCCTTTCACGGCTTTATTTCATGGACTGCGCGAACAAGTGGAGAGTCATTAAGCTCATCTGAACGACTGCATAGAACGCTGTTCGGCTTTCACACTGGGTCGTCAATCAGGGAAAACATTCGACCAAGGTTCGTAGCCCCGGCACTTTTTTTCCTCTGGATGAGGAACGTAAGCTTAATACTGTTTATTGTCTTTTCGATTGTTGAGTACGTTTTAAGATAACCTTGAAATATGCTGGAGCCAGTAAACGGCTTTGATTGGTGAGATGTAAATTTGCGTTGTGATAATTCAAGATCGCCTCGCTGACGCGCGGCAACGACGAGCCGTACGCCCAGGGCCTGAACGCCCGCCAGCTGGTGGATTCGATCGCGAGCTACGGCGAGACCCTGAACTACTTCTACGACGGCAACGGCCGGGTCACGGACATCGTCGCCCAGTTCGATAGCGCCTACGACCGCGTGTTCGGCTACGACGGCGCCGGCCGCCTGGATAAAGCCTACGGCCCCTGGGGCACCGGCAGCTACACGTACGACCCGCTGGGCAACATCACCCAGAAGAAGCTGGGCGGCCGCACGGTCGATATCGAGTACGACGCCCTCAACCGCGTCGACCGCGTGCGCGACACTGCCGCCGGCGGCAGCTGGCGCGACTACGCCCATGACGCCCGCGGCAACGTCACCAGCGACGGCCGCCACGGCTTCACCTACGACCACGCCAACCAGCCGGTATCGATCAGCGACACCGACAGCGGCAGCTACACCTACGACGGCCGCCTCAGGCGCGTGAAGCAGGTCGTGGGCGGCGAGACCATCTACTCGATTTACGGCCGGGATGGCGCGCTGCTGACAAGGGACAATGCCACCACCGGCGAGATCACCGACTACGTCTCAGTGGGCGGCCAGACGTTCGTGCGCCTGAAGGACGGCGAACCCACGTACCCGCTCAACGACCACCTGGGCACGGCGCTGATGGTGGCGGACCAGTCCGGCACGATCACCAGCACGCAGCAGTACCAGTACACGCCGTTCGGCGAAACCTGGGGCGCGCTGAGCCCGCCGGGCGAGAACGACGAGCAGGGCTACACCGGCCACGTCGAGGACGCGACCGGCCTGACCTACATGCAGGCGCGGTATTTTGATCCGGTGATGGGGCGGTTTTTGTCGGCGGATCCGGTGGGGTACGAGGATCAGTTGAACGTGTATGCATACGTGCATAACGATTCGATCAACATGATTGATCCAAATGGTGAGTTTGGACTTTTGGGCGCGGCAGTTGGCGGTGTCTTTGGTATCGTTTCATCTGTTGCGGTACAGAAGTTTACAGGAGACAAAGAAATAAATTGGGGAACGGTAGCAGCTGCCGGGGTGACAGGGGCAGTTGTAGGCGCTACAGGGGGACTGGCCGTAGCTGCAGCTTCGAAAATCGGACTGACTGGCTTAAGCGCCAAAGCGGCAGTCACCTTACCATCGGCGACAGTCGCGTACATTGGAGGCTCTGTTACTCAAATAATTGAGAACACCCAAAACAATGTACCAATGGAGGGAGTGCATTCGGCAGGTTTGACTAGTGCCGCAGGTACCGCACTTGGCGGTTACTTTGGGAATGTGGGAACAAGTCTGCTAACTAGATCGAATGTTATGGGAGCATCAGGAAGTCTGGTCGGCGGAAAGCTCACTGCTGAAATTGCAGTAACAATTTCCCAAGAGATGACCACTCAAACAATTTCCGGACTAACTCAATCTGAGAATCACTCTTGTATCGTGGAAGCTGGGCCATGTAACTGAAATGAAAAATAGAACCAAGATAGTTGTCAGTTCAATGCTTAAGGCGCATCTTTTTTTATTCCTGATTGCGTTGTTTACGGTATTTCATGGACTGGTTTTTTCTGATGGAACTGCAAATGTAATGTTTTCGCAAGAATATCTAAGCAACCTGTTAGGCTACCCACTATTTTGGATACTTTACCTATCGGTATTGATTGCGTTTCTGGTAGGTGGGCTTATTAGGGCAAGTAAATGGAAGCCCAAGCTTTGGCAGTGAGTTTGTCGAGTTCGTTAATTATGGACACGTCCGCGACATCGCCTGGCACCCCAACGGCAAGATCGCCTCGCTGACGCGCGGCAACGACGAGCCGTACGCCCAGGGTCTGAACGCCCGCCAGCTGGTGGATTCGATCGCGAGCTACGGCGAGACCCTGAACTATTTCTACAACGCCAATGCCCGGGTCACGGACATCGTCGCCCAGTTCGATGACGCCTACGACCGCGTGTTCGGCTACGACGGCGCCGGCCGCCTGGATGAAGCCCATGGCCCGTGGGGTACCGGCAGCTACGCCTACGGCCCGCTGGGCAACATCACCCAGAAGAAGCTCGGCAGCCGCACCGTAGATATCGAGTACGACGCCCTCAACCGCATCGACCGGGTGCGCGACACCGCCGCCGGCGGCAGCTGGTGCAACTACGCCTTTGATGCCCGCGGCAACGTCTCCAGTGACGGCCGCCAGTTGGTGGACTAGATCGAGAACTATTACGGGATCCTGAATCAATTTGCTACTCACAGGGAATCATTAGTGTCCAAACCCGGTGAGCTTTAGCGATGCTATTAAGTAGGTAAAAAACAGGGTAAAAACCCCGTCATGGTTTTATAAAAACATTGTAATACAATAAGATGAGAATGATATAAGGTAGCAGTCGTGCCCACCACTCATTCCCATCGGTTTTTTATAACGGCCGTCAGAACAGGTCGTCGATATCGACATTCAATGCGTCGGCGATTTTTCGTGCTGAGTCCATTCTTGGGGATGTCTTGCCGGACTCGATGTCTGAAATGGATGCCTGTCGCAAACCGGTCAATTGGGCCAGGGCGGCCTGGGTCAGGCCGCGGTGTTCGCGCCATACCAGTACCCGGTTTTCTTTCGCCATGATCCTGTCGACCAGTTCGATGGGCAGGCTTTCTTCTGCCATTGCGGTGCGCGCGTCAGCGACATCTTTCGCATCCCTGGCCAGGACGACCAGTCGTTCGTAGTCCGCCAGCTTCAAGACCACACGGGACCGGTTTCCACGCTCGTCGACAAGATACTCAAGTGTCATTTGTAGGCATCTCCACGAGGCTTCAGTTTCAATACTAACAGCGTCAATCGGTTGTCCATCCATTGAATGATCAGACGCCAGGCGCCTAGCCGAACCCGATACAGACCATCGGGTCCCGACAGGCGCTTGATGTCCAGGTGGGCAGTGTCACCTGTGCTCAGTCGGTGGATGGCCATTCTTACCCTTCTGGCTTGCCTTTCCGGCATTCGGGTCAGCGTTTTCGCCGCCTGTTTCTTGATGATAATCCGATTCACGTCGCTTTTGTATAAAAAAAGCGTAAGTGCAGTCATCGGGAAAGCGTATCGAAGTGCTGTAGGAAATCCCCGTTCTCCGGGACGCGATGGAATTCCACGCTTCACGCATGTTCCGTCGTTGTACATTGGTAATCGCAATGCGATGATGCTTGTAATGAACAAGGAAGATCGATCATGACCGTGGAGCAAGAAGCCAGCGGAACCGTTTCGGCCGATACCTTGCGTCCCGATAGGGTTTTCAAGGCCCAGAAAGCCGCATTCAGGCACCAGCCGTATCCGGACCTGGATACGCGACGTGAGCGCATCGACCGTGTCCGCGACCTGTTGCTGAAGCACCAGGATGAGTGGGTGCAGGCCGTCAGCGACGATTTCGGCCAGCGCAGCGCCGACGAGACCCGGCTCGCCGAAATCCTGGTCACCCTGGAAGCGGCCAAGTACACGAAACGCAAGCTGCGCCGGTGGATGAAGCCTTCAAAGCGCGCCGTCGGCGCACTGGGCTGGCCGGGCAAGGCCTGGGTGGAATACCAGCCACTGGGCGTGGTGGGCATCATCGTGCCGTGGAACTACCCCATCCAGCTGGCGCTGGCGCCGGCGATCGCCGCGCTGGCGGCGGGCAACCGCGTGATGATCAAGATGAGCGAAACCACGCCGCGCACCGGCGCGTTGATGGAGCGGCTGGTCGCGGAAACCTTTGACGAAGACCTGGTGGCCGTCATTAATGGTGACGTCGAGGTGGGCAAGGCGTTTTCGGCGCTGCCGTTCGATCACCTGCTGTTCACGGGCTCCACGTCCGTCGGCCGCCATATCATGCGGGCGGCGGCAGAGAACCTCACCCCGGTGACGCTGGAGCTGGGTGGAAAAAGCCCCTGTATCGTCGGCGAAGATTTTTCGGTCGAAGATGCGGTGGAGCGCATCGCTTTTGGCAAGTGCATCAACGCCGGCCAGACCTGCGTGGCGCCGGACTACGTGATGATGCCGGAATCGAAAGTCCAGGCCTTCGTCGAGGGCTGGAAAACGCAGCTCGCAAACGCCTATCCGACCATCCGCGACAACGCCGATTACACGGCCATTGTCGACGACCGCCAGCACCAGCGCCTGCGCGAAGCCGTTGAAGACGCCCGGCAGAAGGGCGCCGAGGTCATCGAGGTCAACCCGGCCGGTGAAGACATGGCCGAAAGCCGCAAAATCCCGCAGACCTTGCTGCTGAACGTCAGCGATGACATGACCGTCATGCGCGAAGAGATTTTCGGCCCGGTGCTGCCCGTCATCCCTTACCGCGACCTGGGCGAGGCGATTGCCTATGTCAACGACCGGCCGCGCCCGCTGGCCCTGTACTACTTTGACTGGAACCGGGAAAACGGCGAGCGCGTGCTGCGCGAGACGCACTCCGGCGGCGTTTGCCTGAATGACACCATTTCCCATGTCGGCATTGACGACCTGCCGTTCGGCGGGGTTGGCGACTCCGGCATGGGCGCCTACCACGGGCCCGAGGCTTTCCTGGCGTTTTCCAAGGCGAAAGGAGTCTACCGGAAAGGGCGATTCAACCCGTCGAAATTCATCATGCCGCCGTACGGGCGCGGGATACACCGATTCATCAATCGATTCCTGCTACAATAGGGCCATGATGCTGTCGACGCGAACTTTTATCGACTGACGGGAATCGCAAACTGCGACTTCCCGGGACGCCGTGTGCGTCCTTTTTTCGTTGTAGCGAACATGAAATCGAACCTGTTGAAGCGGATGTCACCATGCCCTTGATTACCCTGCCGGACGGCAGCGAACGAAAATTCGATCACCCCGTCAGCGTCATGGACGTGGCCGCCGATATCGGCCCCGGCCTGGCCAAGGCCACCCTGGCCGGCGAGGTCGACGGCAAGCTGGTCGATGCGGCGTACACGGTCGATGACGATGCGACTCTCCGCATCATCACGGCGCGCGACGCCGAAGGCCTGGACATCATTCGCCATTCCACTGCCCACCTGCTGGCGCAGGCGGTCAAGCGCCTGTTCCCGGAAGCGCAGGTCACCATCGGCCCGGTCATCGAAGACGGTTTTTACTACGACTTCGCCTACGAACCCGGCTTCAAGCCGGAGGACCTCGACCACATCGCCACCGAGATGCGCCGCCTGGTCAAGGACGCCATCCCGGTGGAGCGCTCGGTGATGGAACGTGGCCCCGCCATCCAGCACTTCCGCCAGGACGGCGAGGAATACAAGGCGAAGATCATCGAGGACATCCCCGGTGACGAAGAACTGTCTTTGTACCGCCAGGGCGAGTTCATGGATCTCTGCCGTGGTCCGCACGTGCCGAATACCGGCCACCTGGGTCACTTCAAGCTGACCAAGCTGGCCGGCGCCTACTGGCGGGGCGACAGCGACAACGAGATGCTGCAGCGTATCTACGGCACCGCCTGGGCCAGCAAGAAGGACCTGGCCGAATACCTGCACCGCCTGGAAGAAGCGGAGAAGCGCGACCACCGTCGCCTGGGCAAACAGCAGGACCTGTTCCATTTCCAGGAAGAGGCGCCGGGCATGGTGTTCTGGCACGCCAACGGCTGGACCATTTACACCGCCATCCAGGATTACATGCGCGAACGCCTGCGCGAGGCCGGTTACGGCGAGGTCAACACCCCGCAGGTGGTCGACATCAGCCTGTGGGAGAAATCCGGGCACGCGGCCAAGTACTCGGAAAACATGTTCACCACCGAGAGCGAAAGCCGCCACTACGCGGTCAAGCCGATGAACTGCCCGTGCCACGTGCAGATCTACAACCACGGCCTGCACAGCTACCGCGACCTGCCGATCCGCATGGCGGAGTTCGGCTCCTGCCACCGCAACGAGGCCTCCGGCGCGCTGCATGGCCTGATGCGCGTGCGCGGCTTCACCCAGGACGATGCCCACATCTTCTGTACGCCCGACCAGGTGCAGGCCGAGGCACAGGCCTTTATCGACCTGCTGTTCAGCGTCTACAAGGACTTCGGTTTCGAAGAGGTGCAGGTGGAACTGTCCACCCGCCCGGAAAACCGCATCGGCAGCGACGAGCAGTGGGACAAGGCCGAAGACGCGCTGAAGACCACGCTGGAGAACTCCGGCATGGACTGGAAGCTGAACCCCGGCGATGGTGCCTTCTACGGCCCGAAGATCGACTTCTCGCTGAAGGACACCATTGGCCGCGTGTGGCAGTGCGGCACGCTGCAACTGGATTTCATGATGCCCGAGCGACTGGGCGCGCATTACATCGCCGAGGATTCTTCGAAGCAGACACCCGTGGTGCTGCACCGCGCGATCCTCGGTTCGCTGGAGCGTTTTATCGGCATCCTGATCGAAAATCACGCCGGAAAATTTCCCGCCTGGCTGGCGCCGAAGCAGGCCGTGGTGATGAATATCACCGACCGGCAGGAGGAATTTTGCGAAAAAGTAGCCGAAACCCTTGAAAACAGGGGCTTCCGGGTCGATTTGGACTTGAGAAACGAGAAGATCGGCTATAAAATCCGCCAGCACACTTTAGCGCGTGTCCCGTACCTGCTGGTCGTTGGTGACCGGGAGGTCGAAAACGGGGCCGTTGCCGTGCGTACGCGAGATGGTGAAGACCTGGGCGCCATGCCGGTTTCCGCCTTCGCCGACCGCCTCGAGGCGGACGTCGAATCGCGACGCTGATTATTAACGAGCAGGAGACGACAACATCGCAACTGGAAAAGAATCGCGGCGCAACGGGGACATCATCGCGCCGGAAGTCAGGGTCATCGGCGCAGATGGAGACCAGGCCGGGATCATGAGTGTCAGGGACGCCATCGCGTTGGCCGAAGAGGCCGGCATGGATCTCGTGGAGATCTCGCCCAACGCCGAACCACCCGTCTGCAAGGTGATGGACTACGGCAAGTTCAAGTTTGAACAGGCGAAGAAGCAACAGGCGGCCAAGAAGAAACAGAAGGTCACCCAGGTCAAGGAAGTGAAATTCCGGCCCGGCACCGAGGAAGCCGATTACCAGGTGAAGATGCGCAATGTGAAGCGCTTCATCGAGGACGGCGACAAGGTGAAAGTGACATTGCGATTCCGCGGACGGGAAATGGCGCACCAGGATCTCGGCATGGCCGTCCTGCAGCGCGTCCGCG
This sequence comes from uncultured Oceanospirillales bacterium, assembly GCA_913055655.1. GTDB lineage: Bacteria > Pseudomonadota > Gammaproteobacteria > Xanthomonadales > SZUA-36 > Marinihelvus. Next base: position 573,617 of record CAJXKA010000001.1, read on the forward strand.
ACGAGATGGCCGAAGAGGTCAACGTCGAACAGTTTCCCCGCATGGAGGGTCGGCAGATGGTGATGCTGATCAGCCCGAAACGACAGCAGCAACAGTAGCCGCGGGTCGTTCGAAACAGACAGTTTGAAGAACGTGGCGCCGGATGCGCCGCGATATTGAAGAAGCGGAACCGAGCAGGGAAGGCAAGTGCGGGGCATGGGTAATGTGCCCGCCGCTCGAGTGACGTATTAAGAGACGGCCCGAAAAGGGCCAAATGGAGAAAGACCATGCCCAAGATGAAAACCAATCGGGGCGCGGCCAAACGTTTCAAGAAGACGGCTTCCGGCGGCTTCAAGCGTGGCCATGCGTTCCACAGCCATATTTTGACCAAGAAAGACCAGAAGCGTAAGCGCGGCCTTCGCGGCACTGACATGGTCAGTGACAGCGACAAGAAAGCCGTCAAGCGTTTGCTGCCTTATTCGTAACGGGAGAATCAGACCATGGCACGAGTAAAACGTGGTGTGACCGCCCGTGCGCGGCACAAGAAAGTCCTGAACGAAGCGAAGGGTTACTACGGCGCGCGTCGTAAAACCTATCGTTCAGCCAAGCAGGCGGTCATCAAGGCCGGCCAGTACGCCTACCGCGACCGTCGCGCCAAGAAGCGCGAATTCCGTCGCCTGTGGATCGTGCGTATCAACGCCGCGGCCCGCCAGTACGGCCTGTCCTACAGCCGCTTCATGAACGGCCTGAACAAGGCCGAGATCGACATCGATCGCAAGGTCCTGGCGGACCTGGCCGTGCACGACCTGGCGGCTTTTGGCGCCCTGGCGGAAAAAGCCAAGGCCAGCCTCGCTTAACCCCGTAAGGCCCGGCGCGCAGGTGCCGGGCCCTATGGCCAAGCCGGCGGTTCGCACTGCCGGCCCGGTTACCGAAGGGATGGGCCTGGCCCCTCCCTTTTTTATTGTCCGCTGAAGGTAAACCCGACCCTTGGATTCCATCGACCAGATTCTTGAACAGGCGCTCGCCGATATCGGCGGCTGCGACGACCTGCGCGCGCTCGATGAGCTGCGCGTGCGCTACCTCGGCAAGAAAGGCGAGGTCACGGCCCTGCTGAAATCGCTGGGCGGCATGGCGCCGGAAGAGCGCAAGACCTTCGGCCAGGCCGTCAACCGCGCCAAGGGTGGTATCGCCGATGCCGTGAACGCCCGTCGCGAGTCTCTCGAAAAAGCCGCGCTGGACGAAAAGCTCGCCGCCGAGCGCGTCGATGTGACGCTGCCGGGTCGCGGCCAGGCTCGTGGCGGACTGCACCCGGTGACGCTGGCGATGCAGCGCATCATCGACCTGTTCGGCGGCCTTGGTTTCAGCGTCGCCACCGGCCCCGAGGTCGAGGACGACGAGCACAACTTCGAGAAGCTGAACTTCCCGCCGCACCACCCCGCGCGGGCCATGCACGACACCTTCTATTTCGCCGACGGCCGCCTGCTGCGCACGCACACATCGCCCGTGCAGGTGCGCGCCATGCTGGACCAGGGCGCGCCGATCCGCGTGATCGCGCCCGGCCGCGTGTACCGCAGCGACTACGACCAGACCCATTCGCCCATGTTCCACCAGGTCGAGGGCCTGCTGGTGGGTGAAACGGTGACGATGGCGGACCTGAAAGGCGTGCTGCAGACCTTCGTGAACGCGTTTTTCGAGACCGAGATGGGCACGCGTTTCCGCCCGTCCTACTTCCCGTTCACCGAGCCGTCGGCCGAGATGGATGTCGCCTGGGACAAGGGTGATGGTTCCGTGCCCGGCTGGCTGGAAATCCTGGGCTGCGGCATGGTCCACCCGAACGTGCTGACCGCCTGCGATATCGACCCCGAGCGCTACGTGGGCTACGCCTTCGGCATGGGCGTCGAGCGCCTGGCGATGCTGCGTTACGGCGTGACCGACCTGCGCCTGTTCTTCGAAAACGACCTGCGCTTCCTGCGCCAGTTCCACTGAGGACATAGACGATGAAATTCAGTGTGAACTGGTTGAAACAATGGGTGGCCCTGGACATCGACGCCAATACGCTGGCGGATGAGCTGACCGCGGCCGGCCTCGAAGTGGACGCCGTCGAACCGGTCGCCGCGCCGTTCAGCGGCGTGGTGGTCGGGCAGATCATCGCCTGCGAGCCGCACCCGGACGCCGACAAGCTGCAGGTCTGCACCGTCGACGATGGCGGCGACGATCACCACCAGGTGGTCTGCGGTGCGCCGAATGCCGCGCCCGGCCTGAAAATGCCGTTCGCCCAGGTCGGCGCGAAGATCGGCCCGGATTTCAAGATTCGCAAGGCCAAACTGCGCGGCGTCGAGTCGTTCGGCATGTGCTGTTCCGCGCGTGAACTGGGGCTGTCCGAGGACCACGCCGGCCTGATGGCGCTGCCGGAAGACGCGCCCGTGGGCAAGGATTTCCGTGACTACCTGGGCCTGGACGACGCCAGCATCGATGTCGACCTGACGCCGAACCGCGCCGATTGCCTGGGCATCAAGGGCCTGGCGCGAGATGTCGCCGCCATTCGCGGCGCCGAGTACACGCCGATTGCCATCGAGCCGGTCAGCGCCTCGATCGCCGGTGACCTGAACATCACCCTGGACGCAGCCGAAGACTGCCCGCGCTACGTTGGGCGCGTGATTCGCGGCATCGACCCGACAGTGGCGACGCCCACCTGGATGGTGGAAGCGCTGCGCCGCTCCGGCATCCGCAGCATCGGCGCGGTGGTGGATGCGACCAACTACGTCTTAATGGAGCTTGGCCAGCCGATGCATGCCTTCGACCTTGCGAAATTGGACGGTGGCATTACCGTCCGTCGCGGCCGGAAGGGCGAAAAGCTGACCCTGCTGGACGAGAAAGTCGTCGAGCTGAATGACGAACTGCTGGCCATCTGCGATGACAGCGGCCCGGTGGCGCTCGCCGGCATCATGGGCGGCCTGGACAGCGGCGTCACCGACGCGACCACCGATATCCTGCTGGAATCCGCCTGGTTCAAACCCTCGACCATCATGGGCAAGGCCCGCGACCTGGGCCTGCATACCGACGCGTCACACCGATTCGAACGCGGCGTTGACCCGGCCGGACAGCGCGACGCCATCGAGCGGATCACCGCCTTGCTGCTGGACATCGTCGGCGGCGAAGCCGGCCCCGTGCTGGAAGCCGTGGCGGAAGAACACCTGCCGCAGCCGCAGCCGGTGCGCCTGCGCCTGGCGCGCCTGAACCGTGTGCTGGGCAGTGACCTGGAGGCGGCCGGAGTCGAGCGCATCCTGGTCAGCCTGGGCATGGCGGTCACCGCCATTGAAGGCGGCTGGGAAGCGGTACCACCGACGGCGCGTTTCGATATCGCCATCGAGGAAGACCTGATCGAGGAAGTGGCGCGCGTGCACGGCTACGACCAGCTGCCCGCGGCGCGGCCTTCGGGTGAGTTGCAGGCCCCCGACGTCAGCGAGCACCGCGTGGCGGTCACGAAAATCCGTGACGCGCTCTGTGCCGCCGGTTACCAGGAGGCCATTACCTACGCCTTCGTCGACAACAAGCTGCTGGAAACAGTCGGCATGGCGGAGAACGTGTTGCCGCTGGCGAACCCGATCTCGTCCGACATGGACGTGATGCGCACGGGCCTGCTGCCGGGCCTGCTGACCGCGCTGGGCCGCAACCAGCGACGCCAGCAGGGCAGGGTGCGCCTGTTCGAAACCGGCAAGGTGTTCCACCAGCGCGAAAGCCTCGACGAGATCGAGCGGATCGCCGCGGTCGCGAATGGCGACGCCTGGCCCGAGCAGTGGACCGGCAAAGGGCGGCGTGTCGACTTCTTTGATATTAAGGGCGACCTGGAAAACCTGCTGGCCCTGCGCGGCGCCACCGGTGAAGTCGCCATCGAGCCCGCGTCTTTTGAATGGTTGCACCCGGGCCAGTCGGCCGCGGTGAGCATCGATGGCAAGGCCGTCGGCTGGGTCGGCGCCGTTCACCCCAGCGTGCTGGGGGCGCTGGAAATCAAGGGCGCCGTATATGCCTTCGAAATTGACCTGCTTTCGCTGCAAAAGCGCGAAGTAGTAAACGCGAAAGAAATTTCGCCTTATCCGTCCGTGCGCCGGGATCTCGCATTCCTGGTGCCCGAGCAGGTGAACTATAGTGAAATCAGGTCGCTGGCCGAAGAACTGGCCGGTGATCAGTTAGCCGAATTCACGCTTTTTGACCAGTTTTCGGGCCAAAGTGTTGAAAAAGGGTACAAAAGTCTGGCTATTGGCTTGATTTTACAAGACGTTTCCTGCACTCTTACAGATGAAGTCGTGGATGGTGTGATTGACCGCCTGGTCAAGGGGTTTGCCACCCGACTGGATGCACAGCTCAGAGGTTAAACATGTCACTGACCAAAGCAGATATCGCCAATCGCCTGTTCGACGAAGTCGGGCTCAACAAGCGCGAGGCGAAAGAATTCGTGGACGCCTATTTCGAGACCATCAAGAATGCGCTCGAAGACGGAGAGAACGTCAAGCTGTCCGGTTTTGGCAACTTCCAGCTGCGCGATAAAAATGAACGTCCTGGCCGGAACCCGAAAACCGGAGAAGAAATTCCGATTTCGGCCCGCCGCGTGGTGACCTTCCGCCCGGGACAGAAACTGCGTTCAAGGGTAGAAGCCTATGTTGGATCCGGGGACTGAGAAGGACCTCCCGCCGATTCCGGCGAAGCGCTACTTCACGATCGGTGAAGTCAGCGAATTGTGCGGCGTCAAGCCGCATGTACTGCGTTACTGGGAACAGGAGTTCGACCAGCTCAAGCCGGTCAAGCGACGCGGTAACCGCCGCTATTACCAGCGCGGCGACGTCATCATGATCCGCCAGATCCGCAGCCTGCTGTACGAGCAGGGCTTCACGATCAGCGGTGCCCGCCAGCAAATGGGCGGCGAACATGCCCAGGACGACCTGGACATGAGCAAGAAAATCGTCCGCCAGGTGCGCGGCGAACTGGAAGATATCCTCCAGATCCTCAAGCGCTGAGAAAATTCGGGGTCAGAGTGGGTTCAGAGTCGACTCCGAGTAGACTCGGAGTCGACTCTGAACCCATAACTACTGGCCTCAACGCACGGGGTCAGGTATCATTCCGCGCCTTGTCCGGCGGCTCCGCCGGGCGCGCAAGTTTTGGAACGTCGGGGCGTAGCGCAGCCTGGTAGCGCACCACAATGGGGTTGTGGGGGTCGGAGGTTCGAATCCTCTCGCCCCGACCAGTTCCGGACTTTGCTTCAACCTGCTGAATTCAACGATAATCTCCTGTACCGGCGCGGTCGAGCGGTTGAAAATTCGGCCATTCGACCCGATTTAAGCCGTTCTCTCACGGGAAACACATGTCATGAAAGCCAGAGAAGACCTGCTGCGGCAGATGCCTGACATCGCCAACGAGCTGCTGCCCGACGTGGCCGGCGAGCTCGACTGGGTGGGCATGAACGAGATCGAGATGCCCGTTCGCATCGAGGACGTTGCCGGCAACCTGATCCAGTCCACGGCGCTGGTCACGGCTTTCGTGAACCTGGCGGATCCGGATGTACGTGGCATTCACATGTCACGCCTTTACCTGCACCTGGACCGTGCCTTCAGCGACCGGCCGCTGACGCCCGCAGCGCTGCGGCAGTTGCTGAAGTCATTCCTGGAGTCCCACGAGGGCCTGAGCGACCGTGCGCTCGTGCGCGTCGATTTCGACTACGTGGTCCGGCGCCGTGCGCTGGCCAGCGACAATGTCGGCTGGCGGCGTTACCCGGTCTCGATGATCGGCATCATGGAAGGCCAGGAGTTCAACCTCGAAATGGGCCTGGAGATTCTCTACTCCAGCACCTGCCCGTGCTCGGCCGCGCTGGCGCGCCAGCTGATCCAGGAGCAGTTCGAGCGCGATTTCGAGAAAGGCGATGCCATCGATTTCGAGACCATGAAGAACTGGCTCGGCTCCGAGCAGGGCATCGTCGCCACGCCGCACAGCCAGCGCAGCGCGGCTGAACTGCGCGTACGCCTGGTCCCGACATTCACGATGTTCCCCATCGTCGAACTGATTGACCGTGTCGAGGGCGCCCTGCAGACACCGGTGCAGTCCACCGTGAAGCGCGAGGACGAGCAGGCCTTTGCGCTGCTGAACGGCCAGAACCTGATGTTCTGCGAGGATGCCGGCCGTCGTGTGAAAGCCGCGCTGGACGCCGACGAGCGCGTCACCGACTTCTGGGCGCGCTGCACACACTACGAAAGCCTGCACCCGCACAACGCAGTGTCCGTTGTCACCAAGGGTGTCGAGGGCGGCTTCGTCCCCGGCTCCGGCTCTCCGGTTCGTATCGACCATTCCACCGACTGAGTCCTGGCCTTCAGGGGCATCGCGGGGCTCTTTTGGGCCATGCTTACTGGCCGTCCCTGCGGGTTGGCCTTCGGCTACCCTCGTTCTCGAACCCTTTATCGGGCCGGTTCGACGCGCCCTCCTGGCGCGGCGAACCTGAATCCGCCATCCATGGCGGATTCTCCCGAGTCGGGTTCGGTCACTCGGCAACCCGCTTGAAGGGACGGCCAGTAAGCATGGCCCTAAAGGGCCGGTAAAGCCTGGTCGGGCCAGAACTCAGTCGTTTGAGGGCATCTCGCCGACGAGGCGCTGGGGGTCGACGCGCTTGTCGAGCCAGTTCATTCGCCAGTCGAGGTGTGGCCCGGTCGCGCGGCCGGTGGCGCCGATCTTGCCGATCAGGTCGCCGGTTTTCACTTCGTCGCCGACTTTGACGTCAACGGCCGAGAGGTGCAGGAAGCTGGAGGACAGGCCCTGGCCGTGGTCGATGATGATGGTGCCGCCGGAGTAGTAGAGGTCCGGTTCGGCGAGGGTGACGATGCCGGGGGCGGGCGCCGTGACCGGGGTGCCCGTGGGCGCCGCCACGTCGACGCCGAAGTGTGGGCGGCGGGGTTCGCCGTTCAGGACCCGCTGGCTGCCATAGAAGCCGCTCAGGCGGCCCTGGGCGGGCCAGCTGAAGCCGGTGGCCCAGTCAGTGCGGGTGTCCCGGCGGGTGCGTGCGCTGGAGACGAGGGCGCCTTCGCGGCGAATCCGGGCAAGTGACTCGGGGTCGGGGGTCACGGTTTTCGGGGGCAGGCCGTCGACGCGCTCGATGTTGTACTCGCGCGGGGCGATGTCCAATTGGACGGTTTCGGTAGCGGTGCCGGGCTCGGTGACCGACAGCATGACGCTGCCACTGTCGTCGCGGCCGAAGCCGATGACAAAGCGGCCATTCCCGGAAACCATGATGTCCTGGCCGTCGAGCGTAACGGTCGCGCCCGATGCTGCCTGCCCGAATATCAAACCGCCCTGGACGGCGTCACCATCAAGCTCGTATGCGAACGTGATCGGTGCCGCGCAGGCCAGCAGCAAGGCGGGCAGGGTGCGTAGCCGACTACCCGGGTTTGCAGGGCCTTTCAGGTGACGAATCACCGGATCAGAACATGATCTTCAGCGACTGGCCCGGCTGCAATACGGCGCCGCGGTTCAGGCCATTCCAGCGCATCAGGTCGTTGAGCTTCACCTTGTGCTTCTGGGCAATGCTCCACAGCGAGTCGCCGCTGCGCACCGTGTAGTCACGCGAAGCCGGCTGGCTGCCGCGCGGCGCCGGGCTCTGGAACACTGTCAGGCGCTGGCCGGCGCGGATCATGCGCGGGTTGGAGATGTTGTTCCAGGCCTGCAGTTCCTTGACCGAAACCTTGTAGCGACGCGCGATGACCGAGAGGCTGTCGCCGCGGCGGACCGTGTAGGTGGTGCGGTCGGCGGCCAGCAGGCCGGACTGCAGTTCGGCCAGTTGGGCGGCGGCGCTGGCGTACAGCGGGTCGACGGCCATCTGGCTGTCACGCGGCAGGCGCAGCTTCTGGCCGACGTTGATCATGTCCGACGACAGGTGATTCGCGCCGCGAATGACCGACACCGGCACGTGATGGACCTCCGCCAGCTTCGACAGCGTGTCGCCTTTCTGCACGGTCACCTGGTCCCAGCGCATCAGTTCGGACGGGTCGCGGCCTTCCATTTTCGCTTCCAGCCGCTCGGCGGCCTCGATGGGCAGGACGACGCGGTAGGGGCCATCCGGCGACGTCGCCCAGCGATTGTAGCCCGGGTTCAGCGCGAACAGCTGGTCAATCGGCACTTCCGCCAGCTGTGACACTAGCACCAGGTCGGTCTGGGTGCCGAAATCGACGCCGGCGATGACGGGGCGGTCCGGGGTGTCAGGCATGGTGAAGCCGTATTCCTGCGCGTTCAGGAACAGGCAGGTCAGGCCCAGCATCTTGGGCACGTAGCCGCGGGTTTCGCGCGGCAGCTTCAGGTTCCAGAAGTCGCCGGGCTTGCCGTTGCGGACGTTGCGCTTTACGGCGCGGGAGACCCGGCCCTGGCCGGAGTTGTATGCAGCCAGCGCCAACAGCCAGTCGCCGTCGAACATGTCGTGCAGGTACACCAGGTAGTCGAGCGCGGCGTAGGTGGAAGCCCAGACGTCGCGACGGCCGTCATACCACCAGTTCTGGTTCAGTCCGAAGTCGCGGCCGGTGGCGGCGACGAACTGCCAGGCGCCCAGCGCGCGGCCGCTGGAGTAGGCGAACGGGTCGTAGGCGGATTCGACGATCGGCAGCAGGGCCAGTTCACCGGGCAGGCCGCGGAACTCGAGTTCCTCGACGATGAAATAGATCCACGGCTCGGCGCGCTTGAACACGCGGGCCATGTACTCGGGGCGGTCCGCGTACCACTGTGCCCAGTCGCGGCTGACCTCGTGCGAGGCGCAGTCGGGCAGGGCGAAGGAATGCATCATTCGCTCCCACGGTGACTCGTGAACATGCTCGTCGGCCACCGGGGTGGCGGCGGGTTCACGGTTCAGGGCCGGCAGGTGATCGTCAACGGATTCGGCACGTTCGGTGGCCGGGGCAGATCGGGTCAGTCGGGTTTCAGGGCCCGCCTGAACGGGGGAATTCGGTGGTGTGGTGGTGGCACAACTGGCCAGCACAAGCCCCGCCAGGGGCAAAATCCAGCGTATATACACAGTCACTCCAAAAACATGACATTTTTATGACGCGCATTATGGCGAATTCTGAACGAAAATCAAGCAATTAGCATTTCTTTAACAACCGGCCTCAAGGCGCCGTAAACCCCTGTCAGGCGTGATCTTTCCATGCCCGGATCACGCCCATCGTCGATGCACCGGGCGTTGCTTCCGGATCCCGGCGGCGGGCGGCGGCGACAACGGCGGGCTCCCGGGTGCGCATGAAGGGGTTGGCGGCGAGTTCGTCGCCGAGCCGGGAAGGCAGCGTCACCTGGCCGTTTTCCCGTAGTGCTTCGGCCTGGGTGGCGCGCTCGGCGAGGGCTGGATTATCCGGTTCCACCTGCAGGGCGAACGCACAGTTCGAAACCGTGTATTCATGGCCGCAATACACTTTCGTCTCTGGCGGCAGGGTCGCGAGCTTGTCCATCGCGCGCTGCATGTCGTCGGGCGTGCCTTCAAACAGGCGTCCGCAGCCGATGCTGAACAGTGTGTCGCCGGTGAACGCCAGGCCATGGCCGTGAAAGGCGATATGGCTGCGGGTATGGGCCGGGATATCGAAGACGTCGAGCGCCAGGTCGAGCGCGGGGATCGTCACGCGGTCACCTTCGTGGCAGGCCTGGCACCAGTCGCCCAGTCGCCGGTCATCGGGCCCGTACACCGGCACGTCGAATTGCGCCAGCAGGCCCGGGATGCCGTCCGAGTGGTCCCAGTGATGGTGAGTGAGCAGGATGGCGCACAACTCGAACCCCCGCGCCCGCAGCACTTCAAGAACGGGCGTATCGTCGCCGGGGTCGACGACGGCGCAGGCCTCGCCGCCACGGTGAATCAGCCAGATGTAATTGTCGGCATGCGCCGGGATGGGCTCGATGACCAGTTCTGAAGCCATGAAACGTGTGCGCCTCCCTCGTAGTGGTTGAGTGGTGCAGGGGCAGGGCTTATGCTTGTCGCTGCTTCCCCCCAAGTCAAACGAAGGCGCCCGAATTGAAGCCGCCCGCGCAACCGGTCACAACCCCCGAAGCCGTCAGCAAAGCCACTGTTGACGCGTTGGTGTCTGCCTGCGAGCGGCTGAAGCCGCGCCGGATGCTGGTGGTCAGCGCGATGCCGGAAGTGTTCGCGGACATCAGCATTCCCGGTGTGGGCCGGTGTTTCCTGGTCGGTGATGCGAATCGCGAAATCCCGGGCGCCGGCGGAACCTGCGAAGTGATGCGGGCCAGCCTGGCCGCACTGCCGTTCCTGTCCGAGGTTTTTGACCTGGTGGTCGCGCACGACCTAGTCGGTGACGGTGATGAGCGCCTGCTGGGTGAATTGCGGCGGGTGCTGAAACCCGGCGGTCACCTGGCGGTTGCCGGCCGCGGTCGATACGGACTGTCCGCACTCCGGCACAGAACACCTGGGTGCCGACGGATCCGGCCATATCGCTTGTGCCAACGCCTGAAACAGCGGTCTTTCGTGATTGAATCGCGGGCGGGCCACGGTGTCGCCGGGCTGGCGATGGACACCGGCAGCGGCTGGCGACAGGCGTTCTACGGCGTGAGCGATCACGTCCATGTGCTGGCGCGGTTCAGCCCGGTCCGACCGGTGGTCCGCCGCGTGCGCTTCGCGCAGCCGGCGGCCAGCGGCGCCGGGGTGCAGGCCATGGAATCGGCGCTTGAGCATCGCGTACAGGCCGGGAACCGCAGCGCTTGAAACGGATCGCGCTCTACACCGACGGGGCCTGCAGCGGCAATCCCGGCCCCGGCGGCTGGGGTGCATTGCTGATCTGGGGCGAGCATCGCCGCGAACTGAATGGCGGCGAACCTGATACCACCAACAACCGCATGGAACTGCGCGCCGTCATCGAGGGCCTCAGCGCCATCACCCGGCGTGAACCCGTCACCATCTATACCGATTCCATTTATGTCATGAAAGGCGTGACCGAGTGGATGCGCGGCTGGAAGGCGAAGAACTGGATGACCGCGGCGAAAAAGCCGGTCAAGAACCGTGACCTGTGGGAAGCGCTGGACGCGGCGCTGACTGGCCACGACGTGCAATGGCAGTGGGTCAAGGGCCATGCCGGCGACCCCGGCAATGAACGCGCCGACGAACTGGCGCGCGAAGGAATCAGACGTTCATGAGACAGATTGTGCTCGACACCGAGACCACCGGCCTGGAAACCCGTGACGGCCACCGTATTATCGAAATCGGCGGCGTCGAGTTGCTGGACCGGCGCCTGACTGGCAACAATTTCCACGAGTACATCAACCCTGAGCGCGAGGTCGAGGCCGGCGCACTGGAGGTGCATGGCATCAGCAACGAGTTCCTGGCCGACAAGCCGCGTTTCGCGGAAGTCGCCGAGGCGTTCCTGGACTATGTCGATGGTGCCGAGCTGATCATCCACAACGCGCCGTTCGACCTGGGTTTCCTGGATTACGAATACGGCATGCTGGGCATGTCGCGCCCGGCCTTCAGCGAGCGCCAGCCCTGCATCGACACGCTGGAACTGGCGCGCGCCGAGCGGCCCGGCCAGCGCAACAACCTGGACGCGTTATGCCGCGCCTACGAGGTCGATAACGCCACCCGCACGCTACACGGCGCCTTGCTCGACGCCGAAATCCTGGCCGACGTCTACCTGGCCATGACGGGCGGGCAGGTCGCACTGGGGCTCAGCATGGACATGGACCGGCAGGACGTCAGCGCGCTGGAGGCGGCCGCCGACGCGGTGGAGCGCCCACCGGTCAGGGTGCTGCGCGCGAGTACCGAAGAGCTGGAAAAGCATAACGCCCGGCTGGCGGACATTCGTGAAGCGAGTGGGGCGTGCGTGTGGCTGGACGCAGAAGGGGTCCAGTAAAGGCCGCGCATCAGGGCGCCGCGATCACCTCGAATGAATTGCCGTGTGAAGCGAGCAGGGGGTGCGCCCGCGTATCCATCCACACCAGCGCATCGTAGAAGCGCGTGATATTGCGTACGTACCGCTGCGCTTCATGGCCGCGCGCATAGCCGTTGCGCAGGGTCGAAAAGTACGGCTCTTTTGCCAGCAGCGGCAGGTTCTGTTCCACGTCGGCCCATCGGTCCGGGTCGCCGCCCATGCGCTGGGTCAGGACGCGGGCGTCCTCCAGGCTGCCAAACCCGAGGTTGTAGGCGGCCAGCGCGAAGTAGGTGCGGTCCGGTTCCGCGATGCGCTCGGGCAGGCGGTCCCGCAGGTAGACCAGGTACCCCGCGCCGCCGCGGATGCTCTGCAGCGGGTCCTCGCGGTCGGACAGGCCCATTTCATCCGCCGTGTTCAGCGTCAGCATCATCAGGCCACGCACCCCGGTGGGTGATACGGCGGTCGGATCCCAGTGTGACTCCTGGTAGGCCATGGCCGCGAGCAGGCGCCAGTCCAGGTCGTGCTCGGCGGCGACTTCCTGGAACAGCGGCAGCCACGGCGGCAGCCGGTCGCGCACGCGCTCCACGAAACGTAGCATGCCGATCTGGTCGAGCTTCTTGCGCGGGCGGAAAAACCGTTCGTCGATGGCCGCCAGCACACCGTCGGCCTCGGCGTGGCGCATGAACAGTTCGGCCTGCTGGACCAGGCTGTCGTCATCGTCGCGTACGAAGGCCCAGGCCAGCGGCTCCGCCGGGCCCAGGTCGAAAGCGTCGCGCACGTTGGGGTAGAACTGCCGGTTGACCAGGAAAATGCGCTCGTCGACCAGCGTGTAGTCGATGCGGCCCTCGTCCACGGCCAGCAACAGGTCTTCCATGCCGGCGTCGGCGCGCGATTCCCAGGCCAGCTCCGGGTGCTCACCGGCCGCGGCCAGGAGCTGCTCCTCGTAACTGGTGTCCGCCACCACCGCGCCCTTCAGGCCGGCCAGGTCGGCCAACTCACGCGGCTTGCGGATGCCGCGACGCACCACCACCTGGGTGTGCGTGTCGGCATAGGCCGGGCCAAAGCGGAAATCCAGCTCACGGGCCGGGGTGCGCGTCAGGTTGGCGGCGATCAGGTCACCTTCGCCGGCCTCCAGCATATGCTGCAGGTCGCCGAATGCGTCGGCCACCTTCACCTCGATATCAACACCCAGGTGCTCGGCGAACTGCCGCGCCAATTCGTATTCGGGGCCGGTTTCGCCCTTCGAACCCAGGAAATAGCTGCTCGCGCCGCTGCGCGTCAGCATCACCAGCGCGCCGCGCTCGCGAACCTCGTCCACGCGCGACACCAGCGGCGCATCCTCACCTTTCAGCCACGCGAACGCACCCGCCACGCACACAAGTGCGATCGGCAGGCACATGATGGCCCAACGGGTTTTCAGCGGGTTTGGAAGCACGCGGGATGACCGTGTGTTTGGGAAAGGGTAGGCGATTCTACCTTAAATTCAGGTGGATGGCCAAGTCTTCATCTTGATAACATTTACGCCGCAGCGCAAATCCGTGTCAGATCATTCCTGCCAACATACTTCCGGCGTTTTTGCGCCATTCTGATCAATCCTCATGGTCGTACATGAAGTGCCACGTTCCACGTCAGCAGCCTGGCCACCCTGGGCCACGGCCTGTAACTGATAGGTCGTGGCAGTCGGTGCGCCATTCAGACTAAAAGTATAGTTTCCATCGTCATCGACGGGAGGGGTGAGTTGCGCGGCAGTGGCATACTGCGGATTGTTTGCTCGCCATATTTCCTGGTTATTGGACCAGTTGAGAAGCAATGCCTGAGCATCCCCTCGTTTAGCTTTGCGAGCCCACTGTGAAAATGAAGGAATTGCCAGCGCGACCAGGATTGCTACGATCGCAACAACGATCATCAACTCGATAATGGTGAATCCAGATGACTTTCTCATGACCTCAACCCCCTTGTAATAGTCGGTATTGCCCTTGTTCGCGATGCTCACAATTTACAGGCTGGGCACGATCAATCCATGCTCCCAGCGGATGAACGGTGGTAACTTCCTGACAGCCGGACGGTTTGCTTTCTCAGACCCATTCACATTCTCACTATAATTTATCGCAGACCGTAATTCTTTGCTAAGGGGAAGTCGCGTGGTGCGTAAAAACAACGGGTTTACCGTTATCGAACTGATGATCGTAATTGCCGTGCTGGCCATTGGGCTTGCCTTGGCGATACCGAGCTACCTTGATATACGCAACAAGCGCGCAGTGACCAATGCTGCGGAGCAAATGGCACGATTCCTATCCGTCGCACAGTCTGAGTCAATCAAGCGGAACCAAGCCTTGACGGTGACGATCAACAACAACGGCGTTTATTGTGCCGGCGTCGATCTGGGCACCGCGGCATGTGACTGTCGTACGGCTGCTTCCTGCGTAGTTCCCGCCGGCGGCGGTGATACTACGAGCGTTGACCTGGAGATGGTGTTGTCAGGTGCGACATTCGAAATGATCCAGGCACCCGTTCTTTTGGACGCCGGTGGTAATTCGACCAGCCAGGTATTGTTCACCTTTGACCCGGTGCGCGGCATCCTTGATGGCGTAAACCAGACTTCGGGCACAGTGCAGTTCACCAGCGACAATGGAAATTTTGCGCTTGATGTTGATATGGCGTTGACCGGACGGATCGAGATTTGCAGTCGCGGTTCGATGAAAGTCGGCGGATTCCAGGGGTGTTGATCCATGACTTCTGAGCAAAAGGTACCGAATATGTCGGTCTTCGAAAATACACAGGGCCTGCCCGGTAAGCAGAAAGGCCTGACGCTGGTTGAAATGCTGGTCGCAGCCGTGATCAGCCTGATCGCGGTCGCCGGCATGGTTTTGTTGATGGCGAATACCTTGGGGACCGGTACACAAACGATCGCCGCTGGCAGCATGTCAAACCAACTCCGTTCGGCCCTGCGGATCATTGAGCGTGACATCAGGCGCGCCAATTACAACGAGGAATTCGACACCTGCATTGGTATTGGGAGCGTGAATTGCACGGCCGTCCCGGACACGATGGCGAGCATGACCACCGGCGACCCGGGATGCATTGTTTACAGTTATGAGCGCGCTGGCGCCCCCGTGCGTGGTGGTTTTCGTTTGAATGCCGGCGCGCTCGAATTTGCCAACGGGGCAACCAGTTGCGGTGCCGGTGCATGGACCTGGGAGCAGCTGACAGATCCCCAGACATTCACGGTCACGAACTTCAATGTTCAGCCTGCCGGTTACCAGACCGCATTGCCGACAGGCATGACCCAGACCGTGCGCAAAGTGGATATCGCAATCGCCGGGCAATTTTGCCGCGGTTCAGATTGCGTCAGTAAAGAAGTCGTCAACACCATTCGTGTCCGTAACGACATCCTTACAGTGACCGCGCCCGTCGTACCCTGAAGCCCTCAGGCATCGCGGGAGCAACTGGTTCGAATTGAAGAAGGTTTATGAACATGACTGAAGAGAAAATCGCTAAACAAGGGGTACGCGGCGTCCGACAGGATGGCGCCGTGACGATCGTCGCGGCCGTCATGATCCTGTTCCTGATGACGCTGATGCTGATTTTCGCGGCTCGCAGCGCGATTTTTGACCAGCGAGTCTCCGCGAATGAGACACGGCAAAGGATCGCATTTAACCGCGCCGAAGCTGCCGTAGATGCCATGACCGAGTTCATTATTGCAGCCGCTTCCGCGCCAACGTCATCATCGGGCTGGCTCCGTGCCGCAGATGCAGGGCCGTGGAAGGCGTGCGGCGGCAGCGTAACGGGTTACTGCGCGACGCCCCTCACGGGTGGCGTTGGGTTTTACATGCATGATGTCGGATCATACGTGGACAATGCGCTGGGCATGGATTTCACTCCATTGCAGACGGCGATGGGCGCCATCGACAGCGGAGACACCACGGCGACCGCGCGGGTCAGCGCCGCACTGCAGTGGGATGGGGGCGTGTCCGGAGATCCGCCAATTTTTATGGTGTATGGCTATGGTTTCTCTGACTGCCTTAACGTGGGCGACGCCGATTTCGATCCCGTGGACGACTGTCTTGGCCAGGCTAATGTGGCCAAACCGCTGTCGATTTTCCCGGCAATTGCGGGATCTCCCGACGTTCCCCTGATCTCCAAAACCTCGGTGACGATTGCCGGTAACATGAGCATCGTTGCCAACCCCAACGCAGGCGGTGTCGGCGTGCCAGTCACGATCTGGGCAAAACTCGGTGAAGTCGGTGTCGCCGACGGCGTGACGCCTGGTAACGGCAGTTGGTCGACCTGCGAGATGCAGGAATGGTACGGGCAGGACTCATTGCCTGACGATGCTGAATGTCCGACCCAGACCTGTGGTTGCCCGGACCCGTCCAATAACGATCTTCGGCGTGAAGCCCTCTCTTATGCGGATGGCAATAACACAGAGAAGTATTTTGATATTCTGGAAACTTCCGAAGCAGACGGATTCCCGGCCGACCTGTTCCTCGACTTTTTTGGCGTCCCCAGGGCAAATTACGACGAAGTCAAAAGCACGGCGCAGGTATTCGGTGATTGCAGTTCGCTCGGGCCGAACAGCAGTGGCCTGATCTGGATTACGGGGGATTGCGCCGTCACCGGCAATGTAACGATCGGTTCGCTGGAGGACCCGGTTATCCTGGTCACCGCCGGTTCAAACAATCGGTTGCGTGGCGACCAGATATTCGGCGTCGTGTTCTGTACCGATGTTGAAAACAGTGATGCGCTCATCGACGCGGGCGGCGGTATTCACGTATTTGGCGCCATGATCGTGGACTGCACGTTCCAGCAGAGCCCGGGCGCCGGTAACCTGGACCTAGTGTACAACCCTGATGTCCTTGCCAAGCTACGCGATATCGGCACCGTTGCGCCTGCTGACGGGGGCTGGCGCGATTTCGACATTCCGCCATTCGAACCCATGCCTTAAGGGGTCATGAACATGAATACGCATATGAACATCTCAAGAAACCGGGGTTTCAGCATCATCGAAGTGATGATCGGCATCCTGATTTTCGCGGTTGGCATGTTGTCACTTGCCCTGCTTCAGGGCTCGCTGACGCGAAGCCAGGCGGATTCCAACTCTCGCGCCGTCGCCGTAAACCTGGCAGAAGAAGTCATTGAGCTGGCTCGGGGGTTCGCCGACGACGCCGGTTACACGGCCATCAGCGTGGGGAATATCAACCCGGGCACGCAGACGGTCGCCGGACTCTCTTACACAGCGGATTTGACACTGCTGGATTATCAATGGGATGGCGACAGTTTTGAGTGCTATCAGGGGCAGTTTGGGAATGGCACGGACTCGCGCTGCATTGTCGGCACTCCGCCAGGCCCTGATTCCGCCTACAAGTTGATTGAAGTGACGGTCAACTGGAACGAAGCCGGTGCGCCCGAATTCCGGATTGACGACGCCACGACTACGACAGGTCAACTGGGTTCAGGCTCAGTGACCCTGAGTAGCATTGTCTCGTCAGTGCCAACCGGTGTAAGCGCAAGACTCCAGACCACCGATGACGGTGGCAGTATCCTTCCGCCTATCGCGATCCCGGAAAACTTTCTCAATGACAACGTCAGCGTTGCGCTGGGCAACAACAAGTTCAAGTCGTCAACGTACGCTTCCCCGGATACCTTCAAGAAGCAGGATGACTTCGTGGAGACCCGCTGGGACGTGGTGACGTACTCAAGTTCACCCGGCAATCAGTTCCTGCGCCGCGAGGAAATGATCGCGGTAAGCTGCGAATGTGATCTTGATGGAACCGGCGACGGACGACGTCCCGTTGTGTGGGCCGGTGACGAGTATATCGGCGGAGAGATCGTTCAAAAGACGATTGGTGAAAACAAGCACAAGGAAGATTCCGACGTGAGCCGTTACTGCAACGCCTGCTGTCGGGATCACCATGACGAGAGTGGTGCTGATTATTCCGAGCAGTATTCGCCGTTTGTGGGCACGCCGCACAATCACTATGAAAGCAGTAACGGTGAATTGAGTGACCCCAGTGCTCCTGTCATTGCGGCTGGTTCGGACAGCTATCTCGAAGCCTGTCGACTGGTGCGAGTGGATGGCTTTTTCCGTGTTGCACAGGATTTGAGACAGGAGCAGTTCTTCAACTTTCCCTCGACATGGATTGCGGACACATCGGCTGGCGGTGGCCTAAATACCTATTCCAGCTACGTGACCGACTCCGTTACGGGGTACGAAGTCGCTGCGGATACGATCGGCTCAGCTTATCCCGCAACACCGCCCAGTGTAGCGGCGGTAACGTACGATGGCGCCGATGTCGCTGAATTGGGGCTGCAGCCTGGCGTGAACTACCCGGACGCAGACACGTTCCCGGCATGGTGGGCGATGTCGCAACCTTTGCCGCTGGCGGCGCGAGGGCTTTATGTCGACTACATGTCTGATGATCTTCGCGCAGTGATCGATTGCGTGGAAGGGTTGAGTGATGGCGAAACGGTGGACGACCTGGCCGCTGGCTGCAAAGTCGGTGGTTACGCTGGCGTGGGTGACGTAATCCTGGACCGAACCGGTAGCCTGAATCCGCTCGAAATCATGCCTTTCTTTGATACGCAGCTGACTTCATTTGCTGATTGGCGGAGCCAACGTGGCAATAGTTCTCCTGTGACAGTCACCAATGACGCACTTGCAGTCGGCGGTACGCACAGCCGGGGTCGCGTCGTCCGGAATGCCAATCAGTCTGGGCAGGATACGATTCAAGGCTGGAGCTTCAAAGACAACCTGGGCCTGATCGATTCAAGAACTCATGAAACACCGGATTTCATTCACCGGCCCGGGTCCCAGGTTGGCACCGACCAAGCCGACATGGACATCTGCGCAGTATTGGTGATCGCACCCGTATTGCTATGTCCGCCAGCTGCCCCATAGCTTCACGGTTATGAATCGCCGGTCATAGCCGGGTGAGTCAGAGCCAGTGAGCGCAATTAAAAAAGGAGCCGAAGAATCGGCTCCTTTTTTTATGCAACTACTTACCAGTTGTCTTGAATGAATTGCTCAGCAGTCCTTCACGATCCGGATTGAATCGCTACCCGAAGCGTCCTGCCCATCAAAGGTTACCGCCTTGAGCGTTGCTTCGCTGTCAGTCGTACCCAGGTTGAGAGAAAGGTCGACAGTCGGGATTTTGCAAACCAGGTCATCCAGCCCATCGTCGTTGACGTCATCTTCGCCACACATGAGCTTGTTGCCCTTGCCGACTGTCCGGACATTCGCATCAGCCAGGGTGATGGAATTTGGGTCGACACCTGTCGCGGGGTTCAGTACGTCAAAGTCATCGGTGCTCAGGATCGCTACGGGCACATTGCCATTTGAACAGAGGTTTAGGCTGTTCGTTGTGCTACCGGGTTTGATGTCGATGTCAATCGCCAACAGTTCAGGCGTCGATTCACACAAGGAGAAATCCGGGCTGTTGATGGAAACGAGGCCGATGGCACCTACGCCGAGTTCGTGTTCAACTACGCTGACTTCTACCACGTGCATGGCGGTATCGCTTTCGATGCCGAGAAACAGCGCGGAGTTATCACCCGCGTCTGTACTCAGCCCGGTAGCTTCATGGATGCCAAGGATTTCCCCCTGGTCGTCATATGCAAGGATTTGCGCGTCGAATGAACCCAGTTGTACCGGTTGAATTTGCAGACCAAAACTGCACACACCGACGTTATCGAAATGACTGAATTCGATTGGGACGATTTCGTTGGTAAATTCGTTGGTTGAGAGAAGCAGTTCGCCCGGGGAAAAGTTTCCGAGCCAGCCCAAACCCTCAGGTAGAACGGCAAAGCTGTCTCCCGGCTCAATCGGTAGCTTGTTGATTTCGACCATCATGCCATTTTCTGAAATAACCATGACCGGAGTATCTTCGGGCATGAATTCCAGACCTTCGAACAGTTCATTGAAGTTCAATGAATCTGCGCCGGCGAGTGTCGTGCGATCTTCAACGAAATCGGTTTGTGCGAAGGCGAAAGTGGATGTGAGAATGCAACTGGCAATCGTGCCAGAACGCGTCATGGCGGACCGAATGGTCATCATATGTCCCTCCCTGGACCAGCTTATTGTTGGTGCCCACACTGGGCAGTTTCGACATGGCACTTGCCGTAAAATAGACAGCGCTATGCCTCATTTATATTTAACGTGAACCCCAGATAAATAATATCATGACCACTCGAACCCGCTTCGCCCCAAGCCCCACGGGCTTTCTCCACGTCGGCGGCGCCCGCACGGCGCTTTACTGTTGGCTGCAGGCCCGCCATGAGCAGGGCGACTTCATCCTGCGCATCGAGGACACGGATCTCGAGCGCTCCACGCCGGAGTCCGTGCAGGCCATCCTGGATGGTATGGATTGGCTGGAGCTTGACTACGACGAGGGGCCGTTCTACCAGACGAAGCGGTTTGACCGTTACGCGGAGGTTGTCGACCAGCTGTTGGCCGAGGGCAAGGCCTATCACTGCTGGTGCTCAAAGGAGCGCATCGAGAAGCTGCGCGAAAAGCAAATGGAAGAGGGCATTAAGCCGCGCTATGACGGCAAGTGTCGCGACGGCGGTGAGCCGGTGCCGGGGGTCAAGCCGGTGGTGCGCTTCAGGAACCCGCGCGAGGGGCACGTGCGCTTTGACGACCGGGTTCGCGGCCCCATCGCCATCAGCAATGACGAATTGGACGACCTAGTCATCGCGCGGCCCGACGGTTCGCCCACCTACAACTTCACCGTGGTCGTGGACGACTGGGACATGAAGGTCACGCTGGTCATTCGCGGCGACGATCACATCAACAATACGCCCCGGCAGATCAATATCTACGAGGCGCTGGGCGCGAAGCCACCGGAGTTTGCCCATGTGCCGATGATCCTGGGCGACGATGGCGCGCGGCTGTCGAAGCGCCATGGCGCCGTGAGCGTGCTGCAGTACCGTGAAATGGGTTACCTGCCGCACGCCCTGAACAACTACCTGGTGCGGCTCGGCTGGTCGCACGGCGACCAGGAAGTCTTCAGCCGCCAGGAAATGATCGACCTTTTTTCGATTGACGGCGTCAACCGCAAGGCGGCTGCATTCGACTATGACAAGCTCAACTGGCTGAACCAGCACTGGATGAAAACCCTTCCGCCGGCCGATGTGGCGCCGCACCTGGCCTGGCAGTTCGAGCACCTGGGTATCGACGCCAGCCAGGGGCCGGCGCTGGAAGACCTGGTGACGGTGCAGGCTGATCGCGTCAAGACGCTGAAGGAAATGGCCGAGCAGAGCCGGATGTTCTACGAGGATTTCGACAGTTTTGATGCCGGGGCCGCGAAGAAGCACCTGCGCCCCGTGGCCGAAGCGCCGCTACGCGCGATTCGCGAGGCCCTGCGTGACCTGCAGTCGTGGACCCCGGCTTCGCTCGATGACGCGGTGCGTGGCGTCGCTGCAGAGCTTGAGGTCGGCATGGGCAAGGTGGCCCAGCCATTGCGCGTCGCGCTGGCCGGCAGCGGTGTTTCGCCGTCCATCGACAAGACCCTGTGGCTGGTGGGGCAGGAGCGGTCCTTGGCCCGCATCACGAAGGCGCTGGAATACATCGCGGTTCGCGCCGCGGGCCAGGACTGAGCAGGGGGCGCCGGATTCATGTCGAAAGTCGAGCGCCTGTACCACCTGCACAACATCCTCAGCCAGCGGCGCACGCCGATCTCGCGCCAGGACCTGATGGAGCGCCTCGACTGTTCCCAGGCGACGCTGTATCGGCTCGTGGGTGAACTGCGTGACTTCCTGGGTGCACCCATCGAGCAGGACCCTGATTCACGCGGGTTCTTTTACGACCGCAGTTATGACCAGCCCTTTGAGCTGCCGGGGATCTGGATCAGTCCCGACGAACTCCAGGCCCTGCTGACTGCGCGCCAGGTGCTGGGCGATGTGCAGCCGGGCTTGCTGGAGGGGCAGTTGTCATCATTGCAGTCGCGAATTACTTCACTGCTGCAACAAAAAGGCGTCGAAACAGGGGAAGGGGAGTCCCGCATCCATATCCAGGCGGCCGCCGGCCGGCCTGTTCCCGGGCGCTTGTTCCAGGATGTGCTCGGCGCGCTGGTGGGGCGCCAGCAACTGCACATTACCTACCATGGCCGCAGCCGCGACGCGGTGAGCGAGCGCGCGGTGTCGCCGCAGCGGCTCACGCAGTACCGGAATTCCTGGTACCTGGACGCGTGGTGTCACGAAGCCGAAGGGCTCCGCAGTTTTGCGCTGGAGCGAATCCGGGAGCAACGTTTGCTGGATGAGCCGGCGATCGATGTCACTACGAATGAGTTGGCGGCGCATTTCGACCAGTCCTACGGCATTTTTTCCGGCCCGGCCCGGCATACCGCGAGGATTCGCTTCTCCCCGGAGACGGCGCGTTGGGTGGCCGATGAGCAATGGCACCCGGACCAGAAGGGCGCATTCGATGACACCGGCGCCTGGGTACTGGAACTGCCGTTCAGCGATGCCCGTGAATTGGTGCTGGATATCCTCCGCTGGGGACCGGACGCCGAGGTGCTGGCGCCGGATTTCCTGCGCGATGACGTTCAACATGCCGTCAGGAAAATGGCCGAGACTTACGCCTGAAGCGCTGCCTGGGCCTGAACAGGCCTCGTCATTATTTCTCCATAACGAATAAAAACAGCGGGTTACATTATGTTGCGCCAATAAGTGTATTAATATACAGTAGTGTTTAAATCAACACTGAATGACGGTTCTCAGGCTTTGAGAACACACGGTGGTTCAATGACCACCAACGTCAGG
Source organism: uncultured Oceanospirillales bacterium (assembly GCA_913055655.1). Classification (GTDB taxonomy): domain Bacteria; phylum Pseudomonadota; class Gammaproteobacteria; order Xanthomonadales; family SZUA-36; genus Marinihelvus. The sequence goes on from CAJXKA010000001.1 coordinate 596,233, forward strand.
GGAGGAAGACCGATGCTGTATCACCCATTGATCGACGCGAAGTATCACGAGACCCGGTTGCCGGGCGGTGAACCGGATGTTCCCGCGCTGGCCGTCGAGGCGGAGCCGGACGTGTCCACGTCCCAAAACTCATTCGTCCTGGTTCTCTCTGTTGCCGGTAATGTCGTTGCCGGTGCCGCCTGGTTGGGTGCGCTGCTGATGGCGCCCCTGTGGATGGAGCGTCTGCTCTCGGTGTTGTAAGGCCGCGGTTCTCTCCCGGCGCATACCGGGGGCGGCTTCTCTCCAAGTCGCCCCCGGTTTTTTTCAGGGGCGGGCCAGGTGTTCCGGATTACTTCCCGACGTGCTTCCCACCCGTCCAGCCGCCACGCGCCAGGATCGTATCCCCCAGTTCGCGGGGCGCGTCTTCCAGGTCGGTCGCCATGGAGTCATTCCAGCGGTTGAGGAAGCCGTACAGGCAAACAGCGCCCAGGATCTGCACGATCTGTGCCTCGCTCCAGTGCTCGCGCATGCGCGCCATGATGGTGTCATCCACGGCATTGGGCACGGCGCCCGCGGCCAGCGCGTAGTCCAGTGCGGCGCGCTCGGCTTCCGAGTACAGCGGGCTGGTCTGGTAGTCCCAGACGGCCGCCACTTTTTCTTTCGGGATGCCGTGAATTTCCGCGGCGATCAGCGAATGCGCCTCGCAGTACTGGCAACCGGCCGCGCGACTGGCGAAGTGGGCCACCAGCCGCATGAAGCCCAGGTCGACGTCGCCTTCCGGGTCCATGACCGCGCGGGTCAGGGCGCCGAAACCTTTGACCATCTCCGGCCGGCGTTGCATGGTCAGCAGGCTGTTGGGCACAAAGCCCAGTATGCGTTCGAACAGCGCGAAGTCTTCCGCCAGCTCCGGCGTCGCGGAGGCAGGCAGCGGGCTCATATGGGCCATGGCGGGGCTCAGGCCGCTTCGGAGGCGGCCTTGACGGGCCCGTTCAGGAGCGCATCCCGCGTGGCATCCACGATCAGGTCCACTTCTTCGGAAGTCATCCCGAAGTAGGGTGTGTAGCGCAGTGCGTTTGCGCCGCCGTGGATGACATTCACGCCCCTGCGACGAATGTATTCCTCGGTGGAACCGGCGCCGTAACACTTGTACAGGTCGGGGTCGAGCTCGACGCTGGCCAGCAGGCCGGTGCCCTGTACTTTCGTGATGCGCTGGCCCGTTTCAGACTGCAGTTGTTTGAGCTTTTTGACCAGTTCCACGCCGCGGTCGGCGATGTTCCGGCGCAGTTCCGGTGTCAGTGATTCCAGCACCGTCACGGCGACATCAATGGCGCGCGGGTTCGTGGTCATCGTGTTGCCGTAGACACCCTTCCGGTAGATGGCCGCGGTTTCCTCGGTCATCGCCAGCACGGACAGCGGGTACTGGCCGGCATTCAGCGCCTTGGACCAGGTTTCCATGTCCGGCGGGTCGAGCGTTTCGAAGCCCGGGTAGTCGATGATCGACAGCACACCATGGGCGCGCAGGCCGGCCTGGATGGAATCCACCAGCAGCAGGGCGCCGTGCTCACGGGTCAGTTCGCGTGCCCGCGCGTAGAACTCAGGCGTAACCGACATGCCGGGGTTGCCCTCGCCCATGACGGGTTCCAGGAACATGGCTTCAATGAAGACGCCATTGTCCTTGACGTATTTGAACACCTGTTCGAGCTGTTCAATGTTGTTCGGCTCGACGGTGACCAGATTGTCGCGGTCGCGGAACGAGGCCAGGTTCTGGCAATACACCTTGCGGGTCGAGTCCGAGTAGCGCGCCGGGCGCTCGGTGCGGCCGTGGAACGCACCGGCCAGGCCCAGTTGCTTGATCGGCTGGTTGGCGTTCGGGCCGCCCGGGTCGGTGCGATCCTTGGCGTTGATGTCGGCGATGCGGGCCGCCACGGTGACCGCCTCGGAACCACTGTTCAGGCACAGGTAGTGCTGGAAGGGGTTGCCGTTGGCGCGGCGGTGGCCAACTTCGCGATCGAGGGCGTCGGAAAACCGTTTCTGGCTCAGGTTGGGCGTCATGATATTGGCCATCACCTGCGGCCGGCTCATCGCCGTCAGCACATTCTCCGGTGCGTGGCCGAAGCCGAGCATGCCGTAGCCGCCGCAATCATAGAGAACGGCGCCTTTCAGCGTGATGATCCACGGGCCGCGCGCGGCCAGGGCAACGTACGGGTTAACCGCGTCGTCCGGGTAGAAATTAACGAACTCCGACTGGATGGCCGGCAGCTGGTCGACTTCGTCCATGGCCAGCAGTTCCGGAAACTGCTGCTCCAGTTCGCTGAATCGTCGGCCGGCGTCCTCGATCGCGGCGACCAGTTGCGGGTCACGTTGCGCAAAGTCCGTAATGGTGTCATCGGAAAGGCCGGGAGTAAGCGCGGCGCCGCCGTGCCCGCGAAGCATATTCAGCGTATCGAGGAGGTTCATGTTGTCGTTTCCGTGGGTCAATCGAAGAGCGCGGCCAGTATATCGCAGCCGCGCATCCTCCGCCCGCCGACGGTCAGGCGGGGCACCCGAAAAGTTGTTGGCGCGCCAGCGCCCATTCGACGTGTTCGCGCACCATGGCGGACGGGTGGTCCAAACGTGATTTGAGCGCGGTGATATTGGCCTCGGAAGGTGCCGCATTGCCGAGCGCCACGGCGATGTTCCGTAGCCAGCATTCATGGCCAATGCGGCGAATCGCGCTGCCCTCGGTGCGTTTCAGGAATGTGTCTTCGTCCCAGGCGAACAGCGACCGGAGCTCCGGCGCCTCCAGGCCGTTTCTCGGTGAGAAGTCCGCCTCTTCGGTGGCCTGTGAAAACCGGTTCCATGGGCAAATGGCCTGGCAGTCGTCGCAGCCGTAGATACGGTTGCCCATCAACGGCCGCAACGATTCTGGAATGGCGTCGCGCAACTCGATGGTCAGGTAGGAAATACAACGCCGCGCATCGACCTGGTAGGGGGCGATAATGGCGCCGGTGGGGCAGACGTCGACGCAGCGCCGGCAGCTGCCGCAATGCTCCTCGACCGGTTCGTCCACGGGCAATGGCAGGTCGGTGTAGATCTCACCCAGGAAGAACCAGCTGCCGGCTTCGCGATTCAGCAGGTTGCTGTGTTTGCCGATCCAGCCCAGGCCGGCCTTTTCCGCCAGTGCCTTTTCGAGCACCGGCGCGGAATCGACGAATACCCGGTAGCCGAACGGACCGATGGCCTGTTCAACCCGCGTGGCCAGTTTCTGCAACCGGTTGCGCATGACCTTGTGATAGTCGCGGCCCAGCGCGTAACGGGAAACAAAGCCGGTGTCGTCGCGCTCCAGCAGGGCAAAGACCTCGTCCTCGCCCTCCGGCATGTAGTCCATCCGCACCGAAATCACCCGGACGGTGCCGGGCACCAGGTCGGCGGGACGGCTGCGACGCGTGCCGTGGCGGGCCATGTAATCCATTGCGCCATGCATGCCGTTGTCCAGCCAGCGCGCCAGCCATGCTTCATGCTCGGCCAGGTCGGTATCGGCAATGCCGAGTTGCTGGAAGCCGAGTTCACGCCCCCACGACTTGATATCGGCCGTCAGTTGGGCGAGGTCGGCAGTTGGGTGGTCTGTGGTGGTGTCGATTGGCATGCGTGAACGTGGCTCGCGGCCCGGCGGCTCCATATAATGCCCGCCATGTCTGCGATCTCAGAACGATTGTATACCGCCGAGGCCGTGCGTCGCCTCGATGCCGCGGCCATGCGCGCCGAAGGCATCGAAGGTTACACGCTGATGTGCCGCGCCGGCCAGGCCATGGTCGATGCAGCAAGGGCGGTTTTCCCGGACGCGCGCCGTTGGCTGGTGTTCTGCGGCGCGGGCAATAACGCGGGCGACGGCTACGTGATTGCACGGCTGGGGCGTGCGCTGGGGCTGGACGTTCGCGTCGTCGCAGTCGTCGATCCGGGACGCCTGGCGGGCGCTGCCGGGCAGGCGGTGACCGACTGGCGAGCCGCCGGCGGCGAAACGACCGAATGGGCGGGTGAGCTGCCCGACGCCGAGCTGGTCATAGACGCGCTGCTGGGTACCGGGCTGGACCGACCAGTGGCCGGGCCATGGCGTGAGCTGATTGAAGCTGCCAATGCACTGCACGCGCCCAGGCTCGCGGTCGATATTCCATCCGGGCTCTGTGCCGATACGGGTACGGTGCTGGGCGCCGCAATCCGCGCGGACCTGACGGTCACCGTGATCGGCATCAAGCGCGGCCTGCTGACCGCGGACGGGCCGGATCACGTGGGCAGGCTGGTGTTCGATGACCTGGAGGTTTCCCGGGCCGTTCACGATGCAATCGGGACAGACCAGGATCTTCATCGCGCGACCGGCGGCGATCCTGCCGGGCAGCGAATCGACCGCGGCCTGTTGGCCCGGGCACTGGCGCCGCGGGCGCTGAACACGCACAAGGGCACTTTTGGCGACGTCTGCATCGTCGGCGGCAATGTCGGCATGGGCGGCGCCACGCGGCTGGCGGGGGAGGGTGCATTGCGGGCAGGGGCCGGCCGCGTCACCGTGGCGACCCACCCGGAGCATGCCCGCTGGCTGAACATGGCGCGGCCGGAATTGATGACCTGCGCGGTGGAGGGTGCGGGGCGGTTGCCGGCCGCAGCACTGGCGGCCGATGTCGTGGCAGTCGGTCCCGGGCTCGGGCGGGACGGCTGGGCGCGTTCGCTGCTGGTCGAATGCATGGCGCTCTCCGGCAAACAGGTGGTCGATGCGGACGCGCTCAACCTGCTCGCCACCATGGGGGACGATATCGCGCTGCCGGAAAAGGGCAGCTGGATCATCACGCCGCATCCCGCCGAGGCCGCCCGATTGCTCAGAACCGAAACCCGCGCCGTCCAGGCTGACCGTTTCGCCGCTGCGTCGAACCTGGCGCAACAGTTTGGCGCCGTCACCGTGCTGAAAGGCTGTGGCACCGTGGTTGCACACCCGGATGGCGCCTGGGCGGTCTGTCCGCTGGGCAACCCCGGCATGGCCACGGCCGGGGCCGGCGATGTGCTGACCGGCGTGTGCGCGGCGATGCTGGCGCAGGGCCTCGATGCCTGGGCTGCCGCCCGTTGCGCAGTGGTCGCACACGCCGCCGCGGGCGATACCGCCGTTGGGCCGGGCCGCAGGGGCTTGCTGGCCACTGACATTTGCGACGCATTGCCGGGGGTGTTTGATGGCTGACGTATCGACGACCGGGTCCTTCGCGAGCGACCCGATGGATGAGGCCGCGATGACGGGCCTTGCCCGGCGCCTGGCGGCGGAACTCCACCCGCCGCTGTGCATTCACCTCGAGGGTGACCTCGGGGCCGGAAAAACGACCTTCGTCCGGGCGCTGGTCCAGGGCCTGGGCTACCCGGGCCGGGTCAAGAGCCCGACCTACGGCCTGCTTGAGCACTACGACCTGCCGGACCTGAAAGTGCTGCACCTGGACCTGTATCGCATCGGTGACCCCGGTGAACTCGAGTTCCTGGGGATTGTCGACCTTTACGACGAGTGCACCGTGTTGCTGGCCGAATGGCCGGAGCGGGGCGGTGACGCCCTGCCGGCGGCGGACGCGCGGTTGCTGTTTGAGCATTCCGGAAACCTTCGTCGCGTAACTTGTATGGCGCATTCCAGTTCCGGTAATGCCTTATGTCATTCTTTTAACAGGCTTCTTTAAACTCCCTTTCTAGTTTAAATCCCTATCCAACGGTTTTTCATAGAGAAACTGTTGCAATTTCCGGAAATTCAATTCATCATTACCACGACCGACATGGAAGTGGAGAGGAGATCCATGGGGGGGTTCCGTCCCATAGCCGTTTTTCTATTGGCGATTTCATGTTCCGCTTTTGGCGCGGACGTGGAAGGTTTCCGTATCTGGACGGATCCGGACAAGACCCGGGCCGTGCTGGACCTGGACGGCGCCAGCGAATACCGCCTGTTTACCCTGGAAAAGCCCCACCGCGTGGTCGTTGACCTCGACGGCGCTTCACTGTCGACCCAGCTTGATTTCATCGCCGAGCACGCCGGCATGATCACCAGTGTCCGCCACGGGCAACCCGACGATGACACCCTGCGTGTCGTGTTCGACCTTGAACGCAATGTCGACCTCAAGAGTTTCCTGATCCAGCCGACCGGCCAGTACGGCCACCGGCTGGTCATCGATATGTACGACGCCGCGCGGCCGAAAGCCGCCGAGCCGGCGCGCAGCGTCGCCGCCGTGCAGTCCGACAACCGTGACGTGGTCATCGCCATCGATGCGGGCCATGGTGGAGAAGACCCGGGCGCCATCGGCCCGTCACGAACGCGCGAAAAAGATGTCGTCCTGCAGATCGCCAGGCGCCTGAAACATGCGCTGGACGCCCAGCCGGGCATGCGCGGCGTGCTGGTGCGTGACGGTGATTACTACATTCCGCACCGCGATCGCTACGAAAAGGCCCGCCAGGAACGCGCCGACCTGTTCGTCTCGATCCATGCCGACGCCTTTACCAAGCGCAGCGTGCGCGGCAGCTCCGTATTCGTGCTGTCTCAGCGCGGCGCCAGCAGTGAATTCGCCCGCCTGGTGGCGCAGAGCGAGAACGCCTCCGACCTGGTCGGCGGTGTGTCCCTGAACGACAAGGACGACCTGCTGGCCTCGGTGCTGCTGGACCTGTCCCAGAGCGCGACCATCCAGGCCAGCGACAAGGTGGCCGCGGACATCCTGGCGTCCATCGGCAAGTCACACAAGGTGCACAAGCCACACGTCGGGCGCGCCAATTTCCTCGTGCTGAAATCGCCGGATGTGCCCTCCGTGCTGGTGGAAACGGCGTTCATCAGCAACCCGACCGAAGAAAAGCGCCTGACCGAGCGCGAGTTCCAGACCAATATCGCCAACTCGATCGCCGATGGCGTACGAAACTACTTTTACGCTTCACCGCCGCCGGGCACCTGGATAGCCGCCAACCGTGACGGGGGCCGCCATATCGTCTCCAGCGGCGAGACCCTGGGCACCATCGCCAGTCGCTACAGCGTGCCGTTGTCCAGCCTGCGCGCGGCCAACAACCTCAATGGCGACATGATCACGGTCGGCAGGGAACTGGTCATCCCCACGGGCTAGGCCCGCACCAGCCGCAGCGGTGGCGCGTCGGGTGGACTGGCCCGACGACCGGAAGGCCCGGCGCGTCACCATTTCAAATTGCTCGCTTCCCTTTCCCGATTCCCCGATTCCCCGATTCCCCGATTTCCCGATTCCCCGATTCCCCGATTCCCCGTTAACAGCCGGCGGGCGGGTGGGCTATCATCGCACCCATGCCCATTCGCCGCCTGCCAGAAAACCTCGTCAACCAGATCGCGGCGGGGGAAGTGGTCGAACGCCCGGCCTCGGTGGTCAAGGAAGCCGTTGAAAACAGCCTGGACGCCGGTGCGCGCTCGGTGCGCGTTGCCCTGGAACAGGGAGGCAAACGCCTGATCCGCATCGAGGACGACGGCAAGGGCATCAATCGCGATGAACTGGCGCTCGCGCTGGCGTCCCACGCGACCAGCAAGATTGAAGGGCTGGATGACCTTGAAGCCGTGGCGACGCTCGGTTTTCGCGGTGAAGCGCTGGCGAGCATCGCGTCCGTTTCGCGGCTGGATATCGCGTCCCGGGTCAAAGGCGCCGAGCACGGTTGGCGTGTCGAATCGCGGGGCGGTGAAGTTTCCGAACCGGCGCCTGCACCCGGGGGACCCGGCACGCGGCTGGACGTTCGCGACCTCTTTTACAACGTCCCGGCGCGGCGGAAGTTCCTGCGCGCCGACCGCACCGAATTCAATCACGTGGACGACCTGGTCCGGCGGCTGGCGCTGGGGAACGGCCACGTCGCGTTTGAACTGCAACACAACGGCAAGGTGGTCCGGTCGCTGCCGCCGGCGAATGACGATCACACCATGCAACGCCGCCTGGCGGCGGTCTGTGGCGACGATTTCCTGGCGCACGCCCTGCGCATTGATGCCAGTGCGGGCCCCCTGGGCCTGGGTGGCTGGGTGGCGGAGCCCCGATACAACCGCGCGCAGGCAGACCGGCAGTTTTTCTTCGTCAACGGCCGCATGCTGCGCGACCGGGTGGTCGCCCACGCGGTGCGACAGGCCTTTCGCGACGTGCTTTTTCACGGCCGGCACCCGGCGTTCGTGTTGTTCCTGCAGGTTCCACACGACCAGGTGGACGTCAACGTTCACCCACAAAAACACGAAGTTAGATTCCGGAATCAAAGAGGGGTTCACGATTTCATCTTTTCGTCCCTGTACCGCGCGCTTGCGGATACGGGGGTTGGGCACGGTGCCCCAAGACCCGGTACCGGGCCCGGCGCAGTTCCTCCAATGGGCGAAGCCATGGACACCGGTGCCGGCCTGGACCCGTTCACTGCGGTCCCCCGGCAGGGTGGCCTGGCCGTGGCGCCGTCCGGCATTTCGGAGCCGTTTTCGGCGCCCTGGCGGTCGCCCGCCATGCCGGCCCCGGCGGGCCAGCCAGGCGCTATGCCGGCCGACGACCCCGAATCCGCACCACCCCTAGGTTACGCCCTGGCGCAACTCCACGGCGTCTACATCCTGGCGCAAAATGCCGCCGGGCTGGTGCTGGTGGACATGCACGCGGCACATGAGCGCATCACCTACGAGCGCCTGAAGGCGGCGCAGGCCGCCGAAGGCATCCGTTCGCAGACCCTGCTGGTGCCCGTTGGTGTCACGGTTTCCGAGCGCGAGGCGGATCTTGCCGAGGCGCACGCCGAACGACTCTCGGCGCTGGGTTTCGACTGCGACCGCACGGGCCCGGAAACACTGCTGGTTCGCAAGATGCCAACCTTGTTATCCAAGGCCGATCCCTCGGCGCTCGTCACTGATGTGCTGTCCGACATCGCCACCCATGGCGACAGCCGGCGACTGGACTCGGAACTCGACGAAGTGTTGTCCGGCATGGCCTGCCACGGCTCGGTCCGTGCGAACCGTCGCCTGGACATCGCGGAAATGAACGCGTTGCTGCGCGACATGGAAGCGACCGAGCGTTCGGCCCAGTGCAACCATGGCCGCCCGACCTGGGTGCAGCTGGACATGGGCGCGCTGGACCGGCTGTTCCTGCGCGGTCGCTGACCGGGAATGACCACGCCGGTCATCCTGCTGATGGGGCCCACCGCGTCGGGCAAGACCGGCCTGGCCGTGGAGCTGGTTGAGCGGTTTCCGCTGGATATCATCAGCGTCGATTCGGCACTGGTGTACCGCGGCATGGACATCGGCACCGCCAAGCCGGATGCCGGGACGCTGGCCCGGGCGCCGCACCGGTTGATCGACATCCGCGACCCTGAGCAAACCTATTCGGCCGCGGAGTTCCGCGACGATGCGCTCAGGGAAATCCAAGCGATTACGGCGGCCGGCCGCGTGCCGCTGCTGGCCGGTGGCACGATGCTGTACTACCGCGCGCTGACCGAGGGGCTTTCGGCGTTGCCCGAGGCCGACCTCGAGACCCGGGCCGAAATCGAGGCCCGTGCGGCCGTCGAAGGCTGGCCGGCGCTGCACGCGGAACTTGCCCGCCGCGACCCGCAGGCCGCGGCCGTCATCGACCCCAATGACCCGCAGCGCATCCAGCGCGCCCTGGAGGTCATGGCGTTGACGGGCACCACCGTGACCGAGGCGCGCCAGAAAGGCCGCCGGCAACCACCGCCCTTCGACCTGCTGCGCCTGGTCGTCTGCCCCGCGGAGCGTGCCGAGCTTCACCGTCGAATAGGCCTGCGCTTCGACCTGATGCTCGAACAGGGTTTCGAGGCCGAAATGCGGGCGCTGCATGCACGCGATGACCTGCATCCGCGCCTGCCGTCGATGCGCGCCGTCGGTTACCGGCAGGGCTGGGCCTGGCTCGAGGGCGAGTACGGCGAAGGCGATGCGGGGCGGCGCGAGTGGCGTGAAAAGACGCTGGCCGCGACCCGCCAGCTGGCGAAGCGACAACTCACGTGGTTACGCCGTGAAACCGAAGCCCTGTGGTATGATTCGTCCTCGCAGGAAGTGCTGGGGGGCGTCCATGGCGAAGTTCGGCGGTTTCTTGAAACCGGGCGGGACCGTTCCCAAATTTAGCAATGGCACGGAACAATAATTCCAACAGGAGGAATGGCCATGACAAAGGGTCAATCATTACAGGAACCGTTTCTGAACGCACTGCGTCGTGAACGGGTTCCGGTTTCCGTTTACCTGGTGAACGGCATCAAGTTGCAGGGGCAGATCGAGTCGTTCGACCAGTTCGTTGTTTTGCTGAAGAATTCCGTCAGCCAGATGATCTACAAGCACGCCATTTCCACCGTGGTGCCGGCACGCAACGTGCGCGTGTTCGACGAGCAGCAGTCCGAGTGATCAACACCGCGGTCATGAACAGGTACCCCATTTGATCGACCGCCTTGAGCGCGGAAACCGCGCCGTGATCCTGCATCCCGTTTTTTCCGGCACCGGCCCGGAAGCCCTCGACGAATTCCAGGAACTCGCCCGCTCTGCGGGCGTGGACGTCATGACCATGATCACCGCGCCGCGCGACAAGCCGGACGCGCGCTATTTTGTCGGCGCGGGCAAAATCGATGAGCTGGCCGAAGCGGTCGAAACGCATGGCGCCGACCTGGTGCTGTGTAGCCGACCGCTGTCGCCGGTGCAGGAACGAAATATCGAGAAGCGCTGCAAGTGCCGGGTGCTGGATCGCACCACGCTGATCCTGGATATCTTCTCCCAGCGCGCGCGCTCCCACGAGGGCAAGCTGCAGGTCGAGCTGGCACAGTTGCGCCACCTGTCGACCCGCCTGATTCGTGGCTGGACTCATCTGGAGCGCCAGAAGGGTGGTATCGGCCTGCGTGGCCCGGGTGAAACCCAGCTGGAAACAGACCGCCGCCTGATCGGCCAGCGTATTGGCCACCTGCGTGCACGGCTCGACAAGGTGGCCCGCCAGCGCGCCCAGGGCCGCCGTCGTCGCCAGCGCGGCGAGGCGCTGACCGTGGCCCTGGTGGGCTACACCAATGCCGGCAAATCAACACTGTTCAACACGCTGACCGAATCTGGCGTGGACGCGCGTGACATGCAATTCGCCACGCTCGACCCCACCATTCGCCGCCTGGCCGACGCCCAGGGCGATGTGCTGATGGCGGACACGGTGGGGTTCGTGGCGGAACTGCCGCACGAACTGATCGCCGCGTTCCGCGCGACACTGCAGGAGGCCCGCGAGGCGGACCTGCTGCTGCACGTGATTGATGCCTCAGACCCGTTTCACGCGGAACGCCGTGAAGAGGTCATCGATGTGCTCGCCTCCATCGAGGCCGACACGTTGCCGGTGATTGAAGTGTTCAACAAGATCGACCTGGCGGGTGAAGAACCGCGCCGGGTGCCGCCGGGCGATGAAACCCCGGAGCGCGTGTTCGTTTCCGCGCTGAGCGGCGCGGGGCTCGATACCCTGCACGAAGCCATGGACCGGCACCTGGCCGGCCAGCGTGTGCGCCGCTGGATTCACCTGGAAGGCAAGGACGCGCGGCTGCGCGCGCAACTGTTCGAGCTGGGCGCTGTCAGCGAGGAAGTCATCACCGAGGACGGCGCCTGGGAACTGCATGTCGACCTGCCGCTGGCGGCCGCCGAGCGACTGGCCCGGCAGGGCGGTCATGACGGTCGACTGGCGCGGGAACAACTGCTGGCCTGACCCGGAAAAATGTCATACCCGGCTGGCAGGTGCCGGCCGGGCATAGGATAATGCCCGACGGTGTCGCACGTGTGGCGACCTGTCACGAAAACCTGGAGTAACGATATGCCCTGGAAAGAACCCGGAAAGGGCGGCAAAAAGGACCCCTGGAAACAGGGCGACCAGCCACCCGACCTGGACGAAGTGTTTCAGAACCTGTCCGGTAAAGTACGTTCACTGTTCGGCGGTAGCGGCGGCGGGCGCGAGTCGGGTTCCGGCGGTGGTGGCGGCTTCCTGCCGATCATCGCGCTGGTGGTCGTCGCCTGGGTGGCCTGGGACTCGGTGCATATCATCGACGAAACCGAGCGCGGCGTGGTCCAGCGTTTCGGCAAGTTCACGCGTGAGCTCGGGCCTGGCCTCAACTTCACGTTGCCGCGTCCTTTCGAGAACCTGACCAAGGTCAGCCAGGCCGTGCGCTCGGTGGAAGATCGCGGTCACATGCTCACCGAGGACGAGAACCTGGTCGAATTCGCGTACAAGATCCAGTACCGCGTGAATAATGCGCAGGCTTTCCTGTTCCGGGTCCGCGATCCGGAAATTACGCTGCAGCAGGCGGCGGAGAGCGCGCTGCGCGAATCCGTGGGCGGCAATGGCCTGGACGAGATCCTCGAGGGTAACTCGCGTGACCTGGTCCGCCTGGAAGCCAAACAGGTGCTGCAGGATATGCTCGATACCTACAACGCCGGTATGTCGATCACCGAGTTCAACCTGGTCGACGTCAACGTGCCGCCACAGGTGCGGGAGGCGTACTCCGATGTTGTCCGCGCCCGCGAGGATCGCGAGCGCTTCATCGAGGAAGCCCGGGTGCACGCGAACAGCGTGATCCCCGAGGCCCGCGGTGCTGCCGCGCGCATCATCGAGGAAGCCACCGGTTACCGCGATTCCACCATCGCGCTGGCCGAGGGTGAGGCTGACCGCTTCAGCCTGCTGCTGGAAGAGTACCGCCTGGCGCCGGAAGTGACCCGCAAACGCCTGTACCTGCAGTCGATGGAAAGCGTGCTGTCGCGCTCCAGCAAGGTCCTGCTGGACGTCGACGCCAGCGGCAACGTGCTGTATCTGCCGCTTGACCAGGTCACCGGTGCGAGCGCGAATGGCAGTAGCAGTGCCTCCAGCCGCGTTCCTCCACTGCTTTCACCCCAGAACTCAACGCCCGCGCAGCCGTCCGACCGACAGGACCGGACCTCGCGCGCCGCCAACCGGGAGGGCCGCCAATGAACCGTCCCATCGTCATTATTCTCGGCCTGATCGTGGCCGGCCTGGGTCTCGCCAGCCTGTTCACGGTCAGCGAGACCGAGTACGCCATCCGCTTCCAGCTGGGCCGTATCGTCAAGGCCGACTACGAGCCGGGCCTGCACGTGAAGCTGCCGTTCGTGAACAACATCCGCAAATACGACCGGCGGATTCTCACGCTCGATACTTCACCGGAACCGATGCTCACCTCCGAGCAGAAGTTCGTTGAAGTGGACTCTTTCGTGAAGTGGCGCATCGTTGACGTGTCACAGTTCTACTCCGCGACCCAGGGTAACGAGGCGCTGGCGCTGAATCGCCTGTCGGACATCGTTGATGACCGCCTGCGTAACCAGATCGCCAGCCGTACCCTGGCCGAGGTGGTTTCCGAGCAGCGCGTCAGCACCATGCAGGACATCGCCGCGTCCGCCAACACGGCGGCGACGGAGTTCGGTGTCGAGGTGGTCGACGTGCGCATCAAGAGCATCGAACTGCCCGACGACGTGCGCGAATCAGTCTTCCGCCGCATGGCCGCCGACCGACAGAAGGCCGCGAACCTGTATCGCTACGAGGGTCGTGAAGAGGCGGAGCGCATTCGTTCCGACGCCGACCGCCAGGCCACCATTATCCTGGCCGAGGCCGAGCGTGACGGCCAGCGCCTGCGAGGCGAGGGCGACGCCACCGCCACCCGGACCTACGCCGAGGCGTATAACCAGGACGAGGAGTTCTACAGCTTTTACCGTAGCCTCCAGGCTTACCAGAATGCATTCAGCAGTCCCGGTGACGTGATGGTGCTGGATCCGTCCGCGGAGTTCTTTGATTACTTCGGCGGCCAGGGAGGGCAGGGCGCCAGCGATCGTGAGTGACCTCTGGCAGGACCTGCTGACGGCATTCGCGCTGCTGCTGATCCTCGAGGGCATCCTGCCGGTCCTGGCGCCGAAAGCCTGGATCAGTTCGATGCTGGAAATGGCCCGGATGGGGCCGAAAACCGTGCGCGTGGTCGGGCTGGTCTGCATGCTGGCCGGCGCACTGATGTTGCAGTGGCTGTTGTAGCCACGGCCTAGAACAGAACTACAGGAAAGAAGATGTCCAATTCCGTCGTCGTCATCGGCACCCAGTGGGGTGATGAAGGCAAAGGCAAGATCGTCGACCTGCTGTGCCGGGACATGGACGCCGTGGTGCGTTTCCAGGGCGGCCACAACGCGGGCCACACGCTGGTGATCGACGGTGACAAGACCGTCCTGCACCTGATCCCGGCCGGCATCATGCACCCGGGCGTGCAGTGCCTGATCGGCAACGGCGTGGTGCTGTCGCCCGAGGCGCTGAACGCGGAGATCGACACGCTGCAGGCGCGCGGTGTTGACGTACGCTCGCGGCTGCGGATTTCACCGGCCTGCCCGGTGATCATGCCGTACCACGTGGAACTGGATAAGGCGCGCGAGGAGGCCCTGGGCCGCCGCGCCATCGGCACCACCTGCCGAGGCATCGGTCCGGCCTACGAGGACAAGGCGTCACGCCGTGGTGTGCGTGTGTCCGACCTGCTCAACCGCGCGGCCCTGGAAGACAAGCTGGCGGCCGTCGTGGATTTCCACAGCTTCGTGCTGGAGCACCGTTTCGGCAAGGCCGCGCTGGACTACCCGGCCATCCTGGCCGCGACCCTGGAACTGGCGGACACCATTCGCCCGATGGTGGGCGATGTCGCCGGCGAGCTGCACGAACTGCGCGCGGCCGGCAAGCGCATCCTGTTCGAAGGCGCGCAGGGCGCGCTGCTGGATATTGATCACGGCACCTACCCGTTCGTGACCTCCAGCAATACCACCGTTGGCGGTGTCTGCACCGGCGCCGGTGTCGGTCCGGACGCCATCGACTACGTGCTGGGTATCACCAAGGCCTACACCACGCGCGTAGGGGCAGGGCCGTTCCCGACAGAATTGTTTGATGATGTCGGCGCCGGCATCGCCGAGCGCGGCGCCGAGTTCGGCGCCACCACCGGCCGCCCGCGCCGCTGCGGCTGGCTGGACGCCGTCGCGCTGCGCCGCGCCGTGCGCCTGAACGGCATGACCGGCTTCTGCGTCACCAAGCTGGACGTGCTGGACGGCATGGAAGAAGTCAAGATCGCCACGGCTTACCGCCTGAACGGCGAAACCATCGACGTGCCACCCACGAACCCGGATGACTGGAGCGAGCTGGAACCGGTTTACGAATCGTTCCCGGGCTGGAAAGAGAGCTCACGCGGTGTCACCGACCTGGCAGGCCTGCCGGCCAATGCGCGAGCCTACCTGGACGCCGTGGAGCAACTCACCGGCGCACCGATCCACATGATTTCAACCGGCCCGGACCGCTCCGAGAACATCATTCTCAAGCACCCGCTGGACGGCTGAAATTGGTGGTTGACAACCCCGGGGGTTGCCAGTAAAGTGCGCGTCCGGTTCGGCGGTTCCCCTTGCCCCGAATCGACCCTAGGCTGAGGTTCCCCCTTGACTTCAGCCTTTTGCCGAGGTGGCGGAATTGGTAGACGCGCTAGCTTCAGGTGCTAGTGAGCGAAAGCTCGTGGAGGTTCAAGTCCTCTCCTCGGCACCATCACATCCTTAGGGGGACTCGCTTGAGAAGCCCAGCCGCCTGGATGTGCGGCTGCTGCCACGCGGGTCGTTCAATGCTTCGTGGTGAAACTTTTTTACCGCAGATTTCAGAATTACGCAGATGACGCAAAAAAGCCTTTAGGCAAGCTGGCGTGCTGCGTGCTGAGAACACGCCCTAAGTCCGTAACTCGCCAGCCCCAGGTCTTTTTCGCGCAATTTGCGTCATCAGCGAAATTTGCGGTAAACCGCGACACGCCCCCAACAGGCAACCCACGCTTCCGCAAGCACAACCCACCATTAGCCTGAACGCCAGACATCATCGCCGCGCCCCGGTATCCCAACCCACCTTTGACCATTAGAATGAGCGCATGAGCAAACACAACAACGATTCACCC
Organism: uncultured Oceanospirillales bacterium; assembly: GCA_913055655.1. Lineage (GTDB taxonomy): Bacteria > Pseudomonadota > Gammaproteobacteria > Xanthomonadales > SZUA-36 > Marinihelvus. Next base: position 612,112 of record CAJXKA010000001.1, read on the forward strand.
GGACACATTGACGCCGAGGCCCCTGAACGCCAGGACATCCTGGATTGCCTGGAACGCGAAGGGCGACCGCTGAAACGCGGCGATATCGTCGACGCGCTGCGCGTGGAGAGCGCCGACAGCCGCGAAATCCTGCGCAGGCGCCTGAAGGCGATGGTGCGCGACGGCCAGTTGATCAAGAACCGCCGCGGCGCCTACGGCGTGGCGGCGAAGATGGACCTGGTCAGCGGCCGGGTTACGGCGCACCCGGACGGCTACGGCTTCCTGGTGTCCGATGACGGCGGCGAGGACCTGTACCTTTCGTCACGGCAGATGCGCTCGGTGCTGCACGGCGACCGTGTACTGGCCAGCGTCATCGGTGTCGACCACCGCGGTCGCCGCGAGGGCAAGGTCAAGGAGGTGCTGGAACGCGCCAACCAGACCGTGGTCGGGCGTTTCGTCGAAGAAAGCGGCGTGGCGCTGGTGGTGCCGGATGAGACCCGCATCTCGCAGGACGTGCTGATTCCGCTGAAAGACACCGGCGGCGCCAAGCCCGGCCAGATCGTGGTCGCGGCCATCGTCAACCAGCCGACGGAAAAGCAGCCGCCGGTGGGCAAGATCGTCAAGGTCCTGGGCGAGATGGGCGCACCGGGCATGGCCACCGACATCGCCATCCATAACTTCGGTATTCCGTACCAGTGGCCCGATGGCGTTGAAGCCGAGGCGAAGGCCTACGGCGAGGTGGTGCCGGACGCCATGAAAGAGGGCCGCAAGGACCTGCGCGACCTGCCGATGGTGACCATCGACGGCGCCGATGCGCGTGACTTTGACGACGCGGTCTACGCCAGGCGCCAGCGCAAGGGTTGGCGGTTGATCGTGGCCATCGCCGATGTCGCCAGTTACGTGAAGCCGGGCGGCCTGCTGGACGCCGAGGCTGTCAATCGCGGTACCTCGGTGTACTTCCCCAACCGCGTGGTGCCGATGTTGCCCGAGGCGCTGTCCAACGGACTGTGCTCGCTGAAACCCCGCGAGGACCGCCTGTGCCTGGCGTGCGACATGACCGTGGATGAGCAGGGCCAGGTGACCCGCAGCCGTTTCGTGGCCGCCGTGATGCATTCACACGCGCGCCTGACCTATGGCCAGGTCTGGCGCTACCTGGATGAAGGCGAGATCAAGCTGGACCAGGACGCCGACGCCATTCGCGCCAACCTCGATGACCTGCACGCGTTGTACAAGGTGCTGAAGAAGGCCCGCCGCAAGCGTGGCGCCATCGACTTCGAGAGCCAGGAAGTGAAGTTCGCCTTCGACGAGAAGGGAGAAGTCGCCGACCTGCTGCCCACCGAGCGCAATGACGCCCACAAGCTGATCGAGGAGTGCATGATCCTCGCGAATGTCGAGGCCGCGCGCTTCCTGCAGAAGACCGGCCTGCCGGCGCCGTACCGCGTCCACGCGCCGCCGCCGATGCTGAAGCTGGAGTCACTGACCCAGTTCCTGCAGGCACAGGGCCTGAAGCCCACCTGGCGCGACCAGCCCGAACCACGCGATTTCGACCGCATTGCCCAGCAGGCCAAGGGTCGCCCGGACGAGAAGCTGATCATGGCGGTGCTGCTGCGTTCGCAGTCGCTGGCGGTGTACCTGCCCGACAACAACGGTCACTTCGGCCTGGCGCTGGACGCCTACAGCCACTTCACGTCACCCATTCGCCGCTACCCGGACCTGCTGGCGCACCGCGCCATCCACCACGCCATCGCGCGGCAGCCGAAGTCGGAGTTCACCTACGGCAAGAACGACATGCAGAAACTCTGCGAGGGCTGCTCGCACCGCGAGCGCCGCGCCGAGGAGGCCGAGCGTGATGTCGACGACCGCCTGAAGTGCGCCTACATGGAGCAGCACATCGGCATGGAGTTCAACGGCATTGTCTCCGGGGTCACGTCATTCGGCCTGTTCGTCGAACTCGACCACGGCAACGTCAACGGCCTGGTGCACGTCACCAACCTGCCCAACGACTACTACCACTTCGACCCGGTCAGCCACTCGCTGACCGGTGAGCGGCGCGGCCGCGTGTTCCAGCTGGCAGACCCGGTGCGCGTCAGCGTCGAGCGTGTGAACGTCGAGGAACGCAAGATCGATTTCGAGCTGGTGGAATCGTGAGTCGCAAGCCACGCAAAGGCCACAAGCAGCGTGACAACGCGCCGCGCAACGCGGAAAACGAGGGCATCGTCGCCGGGATCAACCCGGTGCTGGCGGCGCTGAGGGCGGGCACTGTCACGCGCGTCAGCGTGACCGCCGGCACGAAAAACTCGCGCGTGCACGAGATCGAGTCGCTGGCCTACGAGCGCGGCATCCCGGTGCAGAACATGGATCGCGAGGTACTGGCGCGGTTCGCGGGTATCGAGCATCACCAGGACGTCGTGGCCGAGCGGACGTTGACCGGCGTACGCTCCGACAATGACTTACCCGGGCTGCTGGACGCCGTCGAGGGCGACCCCCTGTTGCTGGTGCTGGACGGCGTGCAGGACCCGCATAACCTGGGCGCCTGCATGCGCACTGCCGAGGCGGCCGGCGTGGCGGCCGTGATCGTGCCGAAGGACCGCGCGGTGGGCCTGACGCCCGTGGCGCGAAAGGCCTCGGCCGGCGCTTCCGAAGTCGTGCCGCTGGTGCAGGTGACGAACCTGGCGCGGACATTGCGCAGCCTGAAGGAGCGTGGAATCTGGCTGGTTGGCACCACGGACGCCACCGATACCGACCTCTACGGCCAGGACCTCCGCGGTCCGCTGGCGCTGGTCATGGGCAACGAGGGGGAAGGGCTGCGGCGACTGACGTCGGAGCTGTGTGACTACCTGGTTTCGATCCCGATGGCCGGTGTCATCGAAAGCCTGAATGTCTCGGTGGCGACCGGCGTGTGCCTGTACGAAATTACGCGGCAGCGCCGGGCGGATTGACGCCGATTTCGCGGCCGAGTTCGGCCAGGAAATTCTTCATGAACTGTACGCGGCGTTCCGCCTCGGCCCGCCCCGCATCCGTCTGCATCGTCTCCGGCAGTTTGAACAGCTTGGCGTAGAAATGATCCACCGACCAGTCGCGGTCGGCGGGTTTGCGCTGCGCGCAGAACGGGTCGGCCGGGTGGTAAAGGCCGCTGCCCATGGCGCCGCCTGTAAGCAGGCAGCGCGCCGTGCCGATGGCGCCGAGGGCGTCCAGCCGGTCAGCGTCCTGGACGATGCCGGCCTCCAGGGTGCGCACGGGAATGGCCGCGGAAAAACTGTGGGCCTCGATGGCGTACCGGACGGCGTCGAGGTGCTCGGCCGGGTAATCCAGTGTGCCCAGGAAGCGAACGCCTTCTTCGGCCGCCAGGCGCGAAGCAATGGCCCGGTCGGGGCTGTCCTTGGCGACCTGGACGCAGTCATGAAGCCACGCGGCGGGTATCGTCACCCATGCATTAGCCTCTGAAATATCAGTTAGATAACGCGTAGTGTTAACAACACGCTTGATGTGTGAAAGGTCGTGTGCCGGGTCACTGGCGGTGACGTCGGCAACGAGTGCCTGGCACGCCGACTCGATGGTCTCGAGTGCGCTCACCGTTTCGGCTTGCGGCGCTCGCGGTTCTGGCGCGTTGTCGGCTTGCCACGGCGGCGGGTGGTCTTGCCGGTCGCGGGGCGGCGCGGCCGCAATGAAAGGCCTTCCTCGGCCGCCGGCAGGCCGACATCCTCGCGCAGCACGCGGTGATCCCTGGCGCTCAATTCCGACCACTGGCCCATGCGCAGGCGCTTGGGCAGGAACACCGCGCCGTAGCGCACCCGTTTCAGGCGGCTCACCGTTACGCCCTGGGACGCCCACAGCCGTCGCACTTCGCGGTTGCGGCCTTCCAGCAGCGTGACGTGGTACCACTGGTTCTCACCACTGCCGCCCGAGGCCACGATATCGCTGAAATGCGCCGGGCCATCGTCGAGTTCCACGCCGGACTTCAAGCGTTCCAGCATCTCGGCGTTGACCTCGCCCAGGATGCGGCAGGCGTACTCGCGATCGACCTGGTTCGACGGGTGCATCATCGCGTTGGCCAGTTCGCCGTCGGTGGTCAGCAGCAGCAGGCCGGTGGTGTTGATGTCCAGGCGGCCAACCGCCACCCAGCGCGCGCCACGTGGCGTGGGCAGGCGGTCGAAAACGGTGGGCCGGCCTTCCGGGTCGGAGCGCGTGGTCACCTCGCCCTCGGGCTTGTTGTACACCAGGCTGCGATGCTCCGGCGTGGTTGAAATCACGGACCACGCCTGGCCATCAAGTTCCAGCGTGTCGCCCTTGCGCGCGGTCGCACCCAGCTTCACGGCCTCGCCGTTCAGCAGGACTTCCCCGGCTTCAATGCGCTTTTCCAGCCCCCGCCGCGAACCCGCGCCCGCCGCCGCGAGCAACTTCTGCACGCGCTCGGTCGACGAACTCGCAGGCTCAGGCTTCTTGCGGGCAGTCGGTTTACGGCTCACGATCGCTCATCGTCCGGGTTAAGCTCGATGTCTTCGTCGATCTCGGATTCATTGGTATCGGATTCCTGCTCAGGCACCACTTCGGCTTCGGAGTCCGCTTCGGTATCGACAGCCTCTCTTTCTTCCCGATTCCCCGATTCCCCGTTCTCACCGTCCTCCGACTCACCGTCTACCGTTTCACCTTCATCCGTCTCACCGTCCTCACCGCCCCCCAGCGCCGCACTCACTTTCGCTTCCGTCTCGGCGTCAAACTCAAACTCGGGTTCCAGCGATTCCATGTCACGAATCTCGGCCAGCGAGGGGAGCTCATCCAGGCTCTTCAGCCCGAAGTAGTCGAGAAAGCCCTTGGTGGTGCCGAACAGCGCCGGTTTGCCGGGCATGTCGCGGTGGCCGACGATGCGGATCCACTCGCGTTCCTGCAGCGTGCGAATAATTGTCGACGACAGCGACACGCCGCGAACGCTCTCGATCTCGCCGCGTGTGATCGGTTGCCGGTAGGCGATCAGCGCCAGCGTCTCCAGCGTCGCGCGGGTGTATTTTTGAGGCCGCTCGGTCCACAGCCGCGCGATCCAGTCCTGGAAGTCTTCCTTGACCTGGAATCGCCAGCCACTGGCGACCTCGCGCAGCTCCACGCCACGGTCGACGCAGTCCTCGCCGATGGCTTCCAGCGCCTTGCCGATCTCGGCGTTCGACGGCCGTTCATCTTCTTCGAAAAGACTGGCCAGCCGGTCGCGGCTCAGGGGTTCTTCGGCGGCCAGCAGGGCGGCCTCGATAATGTGTTTGAGGGGCAGGGCAGTGCTCATTCTTCGTGTCCGGGCGTCCTGACGTAAATCGGGCCCATGGGTTCGTTCTGAACGATGTCGACCAGCCGCTCTCGGCTGAGCTCCATCAGGGCCAGGAAACTGACCACCACGCCCATCCGGCCTTCCTTCGCTTCGAACAGCTGGTGGAATTCCAGGTATTTTGATGCGCGCAGGCGGTCAACGATCATGCTCATGCGCTCGCGCACCGACAGCGGTTCCGCGGTGATCTGGTGATGGTCATACATTTCCGCGCGACTCATGACATCGCGCAGTGCGCGCAGCACGTCGATCAGCTCGACGTCCGGCGGCAGTTTCACCTGTGAGCGATCCTCGACATGGGCGTGGACCAGGTGGAAATCGCGCTCCTGGCGCGGAATCTCATCGAGGTCCTCGGCGGCCTGCTTGAAGCGCTCGTACTCCTGCAGGCGGCGCACCAGTTCGGCGCGCGGGTCCTCTTCCTCGGTCTCTTCGCTGACCGGCCGCGGCAGCAGCATGCGCGACTTGATCTCGGCCAGGATCGCGGCCATCACCAGGTACTCGGCGGCCAGGTCGAAACGAAGGTCCTGCAGCAGCTCGACGTATTCCACGTACTGGCGCGAAATCTCGGCGATGGGGATATCGAGAATGTCGAGGTTCTGGCGACGGATCAGGTACAGCAGCAGGTCCAGCGGACCCTCGAACGCTTCCAGGATGACTTCCAGCGCGTCCGGCGGAATGTAGAGGTCTTCGGGCAGCTGCGTGAACGGTCGGCCCTGGACCACGGCGAACGGCATCTCGCCCTGGTGCGTCGCTTCAGGGGCGTTGGCGTCGTCGTGGTGTTCGGGGTTCGCGCCGGGTTCCAAGATCACTTCCGGGTGGGTCACAGGAAGTCTACCACGCCGGCCCCTTCGCGCAGGACGACCGGGTGGTCGCCCGTCAGGTCCAGCAGCGTCGTCGGCTCCAGCGCACAGTACCCGGCATCGACGAACAGGTCGACATCGTTGTAGACCGCGTCGAACAGGTCCTCGGCATCAAAAATATCTTCGTCCGAATCCGGCAGGATTAGCGACGAGGACAGCAGCGGCTCGTCCAGCGATTCCAGCAGCGCCTGCACGAACTCGTGATCCGGAATGCGCACGCCGATGGTCTGCTGGCGATGCCGCACATCACGCGGCACCTCGCTGGTCGCCGGCAGGATGAACGTGAACGGCCCCGGCGCCAGCTGCCGGATCAGGCGGTGCCACTGGTTGTTCACCACGGTCAGCTTGCCGACGTCGGACAGGCTGCGGCAGCAAAAGGTGAAGTGGTGCTGACGGCTCAGCTGCCGCAACCGGATGACCCGGTCGCGCGCCGCGCGGTTATCGGTGCGCCACCCCAGCGCGTAGCCCGAATCGGTCGGGTAGGCGATCAGCCCCCCGCGCACCAGCACGGCGACGACTTCGTCGACCTGGCGCGGCTTGATGCCGTGGGCGTGTAAGGTGAGGCGTTCAGTCATATTGTTCTCCGCCGCAATTCTAACCCCGACCGCTTGCCAGCGCGACGACCGCCGCCTAAAGTCGCCCCATGAATCCAGAACAACGCGTCACCGAGATCGAACGCCGCCTGCAGGCCGCGTTTTCACCCACCTCATTGCAGGTCATCGACGAGAGTCACAAGCACATCGGCCATGAGGGCGCGAAGGACGGGCGCGGGCACTTCAAGGTGGTCATCGCGGCGCCGGCGTTTGCCGGGATGTCGCCGATTGCGCGGCATCGCGCGGTTTATGACGCGATGGGCGAGTTGATGCAGACGGATATTCATGCGCTTTCGATCGACGCGGGGTAAACAACCTCAGGTTGCTCGAAAGGTGCGAAGCGACCTGTATCTTTGTCAGGTGAAATCGACGGCCCGGACAGTAAGCCATTCAGACGGCAGGCCCGCGCTACCGGTCTTGGAACGCGTGCAGTTGATGAGCGGTCAGCCTTCGGCAGACGCGACAGCTTGCCCCACCGTCTCAATTAACTCGACGAGCGCGTCGCGTTCGTTCTCGTAACGTTGCTTGTACCAGTTGGCCATGAATCCGACATTGAGCAGGCCACGCTGGAACACCTCGCTTTCCACGATCGCCACCATGGATTCAACTGGCGCGGCAGCGCGCCCCTCTTTGCTCATGTGCACCGCTTCCAGTGGAATGAATCCGGTGCCCTCGTTACGAAATTTTCTCCAGATCAAATCGCGCGCAAACTCATCGTAGGGCGCCCAGTTATCGGCACGTTCGTAATAGTCCAGGAGGCTGCGGCGCAGCGCTGCATCATCGATAAGACGCAGGTTGCCTGTCGCGACAAGGTCATCAATCACGCTGCGTTGCGGCCTGAACACCGCGAAATAGCCCGCGCGGTTGATGTCCATGACGAAATCACGTTGGTCTTCCAGGGTGACAGGAACCGTGTCCGGCGTGACCTGCTTGAGGTGTTCGCTGGTCTCGATGCGCAATTCGATCTCGGGCAGGATACGGTCATCCATGAACGCCAGGTCCTGTTGGAGGCTGTCATGGAGTGACCGCAAATATTCGCGCTTCAGGTCTTCCTCTGCGCGGCTGTCCCACCAGGTATCGACACCAAGCGCGAGCAGTATGCCGACGACCACGACGATCAACTCAAGTAGAAGTGTGCCGAAATCGGCGCGGCGAAAACTATCAGCAAGTCTACGGATCATGTCGCGGGCTCAACCGGGGCTAACCAAGCCGATTCTAGCGCCGGCCCCGGCTGCGTAACAGGCCGGTCTCGCAACACCAACGATCGGCACGCTCCGCTTATCAATGCGTTCGGTATACTTTTCTCATGCGCTTTCTCAAACGATTTGCCAAGTGGTCCCTCGTCGCCTTCGCCTCGGTCGTGCTCATCATCTCGGCGCTCTGGCTCACCGCGAGGGTCATCTATCCGACGGATGCCCAGCGCCAGGCCGCTGCAGAAATGGCGCGCTGGCCGGCATACGAAGGTGAGAACGCCTACGCATTGCTCTGGACCCTGGAGCACGCCGTACCGGAAGACGCGATCGATGTCGTGATGGCCGAGGATGTGCGGCAGTTTTCACCTGGGCTGACCAGGCCTGCTGAGATGACCGGTGGTTCCGTGGTGTCACCTTCCACTGCACTGCCATCTGCGGCCAACGTCTATCCGGACCTTGCGCCAGGCCAGGAGGATACAGGACTGTTCTGTGGCCTGCGCCAGGCGGACTGTCTCGCCCGGGTGAAGGAAGATCTCGCGTCTTACCAGGCACTGATCGAGCGAAATGATGAGTTGCTCGACCGTGTCGACCAGTTACAGGGCTATGGCTTTATCCGATCGGAATTCCCTTACAGCCCCTGGTCGCCCTGGCCGGGCCAGCATGCCGCAAAATACACCAAGACGCGCAACGCGGTGCTGTTTGTCGAGGGGCGGCACGATGAAGCAATCGCGTCGACGTGTCGGGATATCCTGACCTGGCGGCGCCTGGGATCCAGATCGGACAGCCTGATCTGGCGCATGTCCGGCGACGCGCTTTCGACCGAGTCGAGCGGGCCTCTACTGGCCGAAATGCTGGCGCAGTACCCCGTTGACGCGCCACTGCCCGAACCCTGCACCGAGGCGCTGGCGCCTCCGGCCACCGAAGAGCTCACCCTCTGCAACGCACTGCGCGGTGAATACGGCGCCAACGCCAACGTCGTCGATTTGCCCCTGGTCAATCCACAAACGTCGCGCTTCGACCGTTTCGCCGCGCAGGCCTTCGTCGATCCCGAAGCCGCCAGGGGCATGATGGCGGAAGGCTACCTGGCCTATTGCGGCGACCCAGGCGACACCGCTACGCAAGAGGAACTCGAAGAAATTCTGCGTGATCGCTCGGAGCTTCGGCGGCTGGAATGTGCCAGTAATCTGCACCAATGCGTCCTGCAAGCCCTGGTTTTTCCGGCTTTGGACGAATACCAGGACCGCGTCACCGACCACGCCGCCCGCCTCCGTGCACTGGGCACGCTGGCCTGGATGAGAAGCCAGGTCGCCAGCGGCCGGTCACCGGCTGAACTGCTCGCCAACCGTCCCGGGGCGCTGAATGATGAGGGTGACCAGATGACTTATGGCCCGGAAGGGCAAACCCTGGAGATCGTGCTGCGCTGGACCCGGCGAGGTGAGGCCTGGTCGATTCCGCTGCCGCCCGCGCTGCAGCCCCAGGCCGCACCCGGCGTGCAGCTTGTCGATCACAATTGATCGCGACTGCGCAACAGGTGACTTAAGCCCGCAATGAGCGCTTCACCCGCCGTTTGGTTTTCGATAATTGCAGCCCTGGTGGCGCATGGTGCGAACGCGCTCGCGCAGGATGCCCAATCACAACACTGCGGCCACTTCGAGACCATGGCGAGCCCACACGGCATCTACGTCAATAACCTGTGGAACGCCCATGCCGTTGGCGACAGGCCCTGGCAACAATGCGTCGAAAGCCACCGCATCGGCGACGAAACGCGCTATGGCTGGAGCTGGTCCTGGCCGGCGGACAGCGAGGTGGTCGTGTCATACCCGCAAGTGCGCGTTGGCGTGTCGCCGTGGGACCCGAAGGAGCGTTTTAATAATCGTTTTCCCGCAGCGCTTGACACACTGCAGGCCTTGAAAGTCGCTTACACCCTGGATATCCAGGCCGAGGGCGATTTCAACGTGGCGACCTCGATGTGGCTGGCCGATACGGATGTGTTTGATAGCGAGCCGAAACCAACAGCCATCGTCGCCGAAGTGATGGTCTGGACAAGCTACAAGGGCCATCACATGCGGCCCGCCGGGCGCCTCGTCGACCACCTCGAACACGCCGGGGCGCGCTGGGAGATCTGGGTCGACAGGGATTGGAAAGACATGTCGGGCATGCATGACAATCGCTGGGTCTACCTGGCGTTCCGCCGCACCCAGCCCACGCTGGCGGCCATTTTTGACGCCGCCGTCCTGCTCAACCACGCCATCGAGAACGAGCTGCTCCCCAAAGGCACTTTCGTCGCTGACGTCGAACTTGGAACGGAAATCTCCAACGGCAGAGGCCGCCTGCGAGTCGAGTCATTTTCCGTTGATGTGCGATAGGCGCCAACGCCCGGTTTCAAGAGGTCATCCGACTCAGTCTGGCGTTTTCAGTGAATGAGCTGGGTGAGGAGTTGGTAAAACTCACCGAGAAGGCCGAGTCCGGCGATGAGGACGCCTAGCGTACCGATCGCTCGCCCGGCGACGAACCGACGCGCAAAATCCGAGCCGCCGATGACCAGGAAGAACACCATCAGCCCAAGCAGCACCAACGCAACGGTCATGATGATCGTGGAAACGACGTAGCTGAAGAACATCGCGACGAGCCAGCCTGGTTCAGGTCCGGGGCTGAACAGCTGATAGACCAGCTTTACACTGTAGACCGCCGTCAGGATATAAAAGCCGGTCTTGAGCACGCGCGAGAGCAGAGCTCCGAGCGATCGCTCCATAACCGACTCACTGCCGGACTGGCCTGCTCGCAGCTCTTGCATTGGGACAGACAGTCGCTCGATTTGCCGGGTGAGGTAGGCTGCCGCCTTCGGGAACCTGACCTCGATGAGCGCCAGCGTCAGACCGATCAGTTCGAGGGGAAAGGTCACGTACTGAAGGCGCGCGGCCGTTATCTCGTTAAAGAAATGCTCCATGGATTCTCAATTAAAGCGCATTGCGTAATCCACGCCCTACGGCAACTCAACCTTCGCCGGCGCCTCCCAGCCCGCGGCCCGATGCTCCGCCACCACGGTCGTGTCGATCCCGCCGCGGGTGTAGAACTCGGCCGTCAGCCGCATGAAGCGCGGCTCGCAGGCGCCGGCCAGGTGTTCGAGGATTTCGTTGGTGACGGCTTCGTGGAAGGCGCCTTCGTTGCGGAAGCTCCACATGTAGAGTTTCAGGGCTTTCAGCTCGACGCAAAGCTTGTCGGGGACGTACTCGAGCGTGAGGGTCGCGAAGTCGGGCTGGCCGGTCTTCGGGCACAGGCAGGTGAACTCCGGGATGTGAATTCGGATGGTATAATCTCGAGCAGGCTGGGGGTTCTCAAAAAGCTCGAGTTCCTTGCTGGGCTGGGTCGTCATTTCAACCACTCCGGACAATAAGTGAATAAAACTTCAAGGGCGGGAACTGTACGGTTCCCCGGCAACGGATTCAATTCATGCGATTGACCGCCGTCAAGATGGCGGGCTTCAAATCGTTCGTCGACTCCACCGTTTTCAAGGCGCCGACCAACCTCACGGGGGTGGTGGGGCCGAACGGCTGCGGTAAATCCAACATCATCGACGCGGTGCGCTGGGTGATGGGCGAGGGCTCGGCCAAGGTGCTGCGCGGCGAGTCGATGACCGACGTGATCTTCGCCGGTTCATCATCGCGCAAACCGGTCGGCACGGCCACCGTCGAGCTGGTGTTCGACAACGCCGATGGCAAGGCCGGCGGCGAGTATGCCGATTATGCCGAGATCGCCATCAAGCGCCAGGTCTCCCGCGACGGCGTTTCCACTTATTTCCTGAACGGCACGCGCTGCCGGCGTAAGGACGTCCGTGACCTGTTCCTGGGCACCGGCGCCGGCACCACCGGTTACTCGATTATCGTCCAGGGCATGATCTCCGAGATCGTGAGTTCGCGGCCCGAAGACATTCGCGGCCACCTGGAAGAGGCGGCCGGCATCTCCAAGTACAAGGAGCGCCGCCGTGAAACCGAGCGTCGCATCAGCCATACCCGCGACAACCTTGAGCGCCTGACCGACCTGCGCGACGAGGTCGATAACCACCTGAACCGCCTGCAGCGCCAGGCGCGCGCGGCCGAGCGTTACAAGGAACTGAAGGCCGAGCAGCGTGCCCTGGAACTGAAGTTGTTGGCCCTGCAGTGGCGCGAGGAGCACGCCCGCGCCGAGGCCGGCAAGGCCGGGCTGGCGCAGCACGAAACGGCGCTGGAAGAACAGAAATCGAAGCAGCGCGCCGCCGAGGCCGAGCAGGAGAAACTCCACCAGGCCCAGGCCGAGGCCAGCGAGGCACTGGGCGAAGTGCAGGCCGAGCTGTACGAGGTGGGCGGCGAGATCGCCCGGCTCGAGCAGATGATCGCGCACAACCGCGAACTGCAGGAGCGCCAGCGCAAGGAATACGACGAGGTCGAGCAGTCGCTGAAGGACCTGGAGCAGCATATGCTGCTGGACAAGGCGCAGGTGTCAGAACTGACGCGGCGACTGGCCGAGCAGGAACCGCGGCTGGCCGAGGCCGAAACCGAAGAGAAGGCCGCCGACGAGGCCCTGACCGCGGCCGAGACCGAGGTCGGCGAGTGGCAGGACCGCTTCGAGGCCCACCACCGCGAATTCAACGAGCTGAACCGCAAGGCCGATGGCCTGAAGGCCGGCATCGAGGTGCGCGACCAGCGCATGTCCTCGGCCGCGGCGCGGATCGAGAGCCTGGCCAACGAAACCGCCGAGGCCGACACCACGAAAATTGATACCGAGATCGCCGAGCTGGAAGCGGCGGTCGAGGCGGCGACGAAGGCCGAGGCCGAACGCCAGGCGGAACTGGACAAGGCCCGCGAAGCGCAGGTCGCCGACCGCGAAGCGCGGCAGGAAAAAGAAGCCGCGGAACATGCCGCCCAGCGCGAACAGATGGCCGCGCAGGGCCGCCTGGAGGCGTTGAAAGCCCTGCAGGCCGCGAGCGAGGGTAGCAACGAGAGTCGCGAATGGCTGGAACGTCACGGCCTGGACGAAGCGCCGCGCCTGCTGCACCGCATCGAAGCCGAAAGCGGTTGGGAAGTCGCGCTTGAAACGGTGCTGGGGCACTGGCTGGAAGCGCGCGTGGCCGACGGTCACGACGCCGCGGCACTGGCCGACCTGGACAATGCTGCACTGACCCTGGTCGATGGCGGGACCGGCGCGGCGAAACCCGTTGCCGGCAGCCTGGCGGAAAAGGCGAAAGCGCCTGACGCGGTGACCCGGTTATTGAATGCCGTTCATGCCGCGGACTCACTGGAAGCCGCGTTGAAGCATGTCGAGGGCGCCGGTGATGGTTCATCGGCCGTTACGCGGGACGGCGAGTGGGTCGGCCCGGGTTGGGCGCGAGTGGCGCGCGGCGCCACCGGCCAGGCCGGCATGCTGGCGCGCGAGAAAGAAATTGGCGACCTGGAGAAGCAGATCGCGGCGCTGGACAAGCGCGTCGAAAAACTCGGCAACGAAACCGCTGATCTGCGCCGTGCACTGCGCGAGCGCGAACAGGCCATCGGCGCCCTGCAGGGCAAGGCCAACGAGGCCCACCGCGAGCGTACCCAGGCCGAGAGCCGCCTGTCCGGCGCGCGCCAGCGGCGCAACGACCTGGACCGTGCCGGCCAACGCATCGCCGAGGAGACGGCGAAGCTGAAGGCGCAGATCGAGACCGACGACAAGGACGTGCGCGAGGCCCGCAAGGCGCTGGCCGAGGTGGTCGACGCCATGGCCACGGCCGAGGAAAGCCGTGGCGAACTGGACCAGCGCCGCAAGCAGCTGCTGGAGCAGCGCGACAGCACCCGCCAGCGCGCCAATGCCGCGCGTCGGAGCCGTCATGACCTGGCGCTCAGCACCAGCGCCAGCCGCGCCAGCCTGGATTCACTGAACCAGTCACTGGAGCGCATGAACAACCAGGTGGGCCAGCTGCAGCAGCGTTACGTGGCGCTGAGCGAGTCCACCGCCAAGGCGAAAGACCCCGAGCAGGAATTCCGCGGCGAGATGGAACAGCTGCTGGCCCGGCGCCAGGAAGTCGAAAAGCGCCAGGGCGAGGCCCGTACGCACCTGCAGTCGCTGGAAGCCGATTACCGGGAGCGTGATGGCGAACGCCAGCAGGCCGTGCAGAAGCACGAGGAGCTGCGCAGCGACCTGGAGCGTGCGCGCCTGCAGCAGCAGGAAATCGAGCTGAATGCGCGGGGCTTTGAACGCAAGGTCGCCGAGCTGGGCGAGAACGTCACCGAGCTGGCCGATGCACTCCCCGACGAGGCCGAGGTCGAGCGCTGGCAGTCTGACCTCGAGCGCCTGGGCGAACGCATCACGCGCCTGGAGCCGGTCAACCTGGCCGCCATTGGCGAGTTCGAGGAAGAACAGAAGCGCAAGCAGTACCTGGATGCACAGCACGAGGACCTGACGCAGGCGCTGACGACGCTGGAAAACGCCATTGCCAGCATCGACCGCAAGACCCGCACGCGTTTCAAGGACACCTTCGAGTCGGTCAACGCAGGCATGAAGGAGCTGTTCCCGCGCCTGTTCGGCGGCGGCCACGGCTACCTGGAACTGACCGGCGATGACCTGCTGACCACCGGCGTGGCGCTGATGGCGCGTCCACCCGGCAAGCGCGTGGCCAACATCTCGTTGCTGTCGGGCGGCGAGAAGGCGCTGACGGCCGTCGCCTTCATCTTCGCCATTTTCCGCCTGAACCCGGCGCCGTTCTGCCTGCTTGACGAGGTCGACGCGCCGCTGGATGATGCCAACGTCGGACGTTTCTGTGACATCGTCCGCGAGATGTCGGAGCATGTGCAGTTCATTTTCGTGACGCACAACAAGATCACCATGGAACTGGCCAACCAGCTGTCGGGCGTGACCATGCGCGAGCCCGGCGTGTCGCGCCTGGTGCAGGTCGACATCGACGAAGCCGCGCGCATGGCCGAAGCCTGATTTGAGCGGGACCTGAGCAACGTATGGAAACGACTCTTCGCTGGATATTCGTCATCGCCGGGTTGGCACTGCTGGCCGGCCTGTTCCTGTTCGGCAACCCGAACAAGAAGCGCAAGTCAAAGCCGCCGCGCTCACGCCGTGGCTCCAACCGGCGCCGGTCGGCGAAGGCCGTTGAGCGGCAGGAGCCGACGCTGGGCGAAGAGCCGCCGTCACGGTTTGAGGATCCGGCGCCGCGGTTCGACGAGACCGAACCGGGCGAGCAGTCCGAACTCGAAATCGACACGCCCAAGGAGAAGAAGCCGGCCAGGCCCGAAAAGCCTGCCGCGCCGGCCGAGCCTGAACTGCCGCCCCTGCCGCCACCGGAGAAGGTCGTCGTGCTGTACCTGCAGGCGCGTGACAATCGCCGCGTCACCGGCGCCGAGCTGCTCTCCGCAACGCTGAAATCCGGCATGGAGCTCGGCGAGATGGATATTTTCCACCGCCTGCAAAAGGGCGACCGCCGCCCGGTGTTCAGCATGGCCGACCTGACGCGGCCGGGCACGTTCAACAAGGACGCCTGGAACACCTTCGAGACCCACGGGGTGACATTGTTCATGGGGCTGCCGGGCCCGCTGGGCGCGCTGGACGCCTGGGACGCGATGCTGGCCACCGGCCGGCGCATGGCCGAGGTGTTGCACCTGGACCTGCTCAGCCAGGAGCGGGAGCCGTTCACCCGCCAGCACGAAGGCGAGGTCCGCGAGGACCTGCGCGCCTTCGAGCGTAGCCGCCAGCCCGAACAGTGAAGCCGGACGCGGCCGCCGCGCGCGCCGCTGATCTGCGCGCCGAAATCGACCAGCACAACTATCGCTATTACGTGCTCGACGATCCCTCGGTGCCGGACGCCGAGTACGACCGCCTGCTGCGCGAACTCGAGGCCATCGAGGCCGAATATCCCGACCTGGCCACGCCGGACTCGCCCACCCAGCGCGTCGGCGCCACGCCGTCAGCCGGGTTCGACGAAGTCACCCACAGCATCCCCATGCTGTCGCTGGCCAATGCCTTCGACGAGAAAGAAGTGCGCGATTTTGATCGCCGCGCACGTGAAGGCCTGGAGGTCGGAACGGTGCACTACGCCGCCGAGCCGAAACTGGACGGTGTCGCTATTGCCCTGAGCTATCGTGACGGTGCCCTGGTGCGCGCCGCAACGCGCGGCGACGGTGCCCGGGGTGAAGACGTGACCGCCAATGTCCGCACCATCCGCGCGATTCCATTGAAACTTCGCGGCGACGGCTGGCCTGCTGAACTCGAAGTGCGCGGGGAAATTTACATGCCGCTGGCCGGCTTCCAGGCCTTTAATGAAAAAGCCGCCGAGGCCGGTGCCAAAACCCTGGTGAACCCGCGAAATGCCGCCGCGGGCAGCCTGCGGCAACTGGACCCGGCGATGACGGCGGAAAGGCCGCTCGCGTTCTACGCCTATTCAACCGCCGGCCGCACCGGGCTGCCCGGCAGTCACTACGAGATACTGGAACGGCTGCGAGACTGGGGCTTTCCGGTCAACCCCGAATCCCGCCGAGTCGATGGCGCCGACGGCCTGCTGGCCTATCACGCCGACTTGCTGAAGAAGCGCCCGGACCTGGCCTATGACATCGACGGCGTGGTCTACAAGGTCGATGACCTGGACGAGCAGGACACGCTCGGGTTCGTCAGCCGCGCGCCACGCTGGGCCCTGGCGCACAAGTTCCCGGCCCAGGAAGAGATCACGAAACTGCTCGCCATCGACGTGCAGGTGGGCCGCACCGGCGCGATCACGCCGGTCGCGCGGCTGGAACCCGTATTTGTCGGCGGCGTGACCGTCACCAACGCCACACTGCACAACGAGGATGAAATCCGCCGCAAGGACGCCCGCGCGGGCGACTACGTGGTGGTCCGCCGCGCCGGCGATGTCATTCCCGAAGTGGCGCGCGTGCTGGTCGAGCGCCGCGAGGGTGACCTGCCCGAGTTCCAGATGCCCACCGAGTGCCCGGTCTGCGGCTCCGCCGTGGAACGACAGGAGGGCGAGGCCGTGGCGCGCTGCACCGGCGGACTGGTCTGCCGCGCGCAGCTACGCCAGGCCATCCAGCATTTTGCCTCGCGCCGCGCCATGGATATCGAGGGCCTGGGCGAGAAGCTCATCGCCCAACTGGTGGAAAGCGAGATGGTTACCACTGTCGCCGACCTTTACCGACTGGATGCCGAACAGCTGTCCGGCCTGGAACGCATGGGCGAAAAATCCGCCACCAACCTGGTCGAGCAGCTCAAGCGCAGCAAGACACCGGAACTCGGTCGCCTGTTGTTCGCGCTGGGCATCCGCGAGGTGGGCGAAGTCACCGCCAACCAGCTGGCGCTGCATTTCGGCGAACTCGGCGCCCTGCGCGAAGCCGATGTCGAGGCGCTCGAAGAAGTCAGCGACGTCGGCCCCATCGTGGCCGCGCACGTGCGGGCGTTTTTCGACGAGCCGCACAACCTGAAAGTGATTGATGACCTGCTGGCCGAGGGTGTCGAGTGGCAGGCCCCGGAAAAGATCGAGGGTGAAACCCCTCTGGCCGGCCAGACCTGGGTGCTGACCGGCTCCCTGGGCGTGCCACGCATGAAAGCGAAAGGCTGGCTCGAATCGCTCGGCGCCAGGGTTTCGGGCAGCGTCTCCGGCAAGACCGACGTTGTCCTGGCCGGTGAGGCGGCCGGTTCGAAACTCGCCAAGGCGGAAAAGCTGGGTGTGAAAGTGATGGACGAAGAGTCGTTTCGGGAAATGCTGGCCGGGTATGGGATCGGCACCGAATAGCCTGTAACACAGGTGTGCTACACTCAGGCGTGTCCAAACTTTTTGGGGATTAGCCGTGTCGACCACGTCCATCCGGATTCCAGATGAGCTCAAGAAGCGGATTACCAAGGCCGCTGATGCACGTGGCCAGTCAACTCACGCGCTGATTATTGAGGCAATAGCCGAAAAAGCGGCGTTATGTGAACGTCGGACGGAGTTTTACGACTGTGCCGAACAGCGGCTTGGCGAGATCGCCGACTCCGGAATGACTGTTGATTGGAGTGAGGTCAAAACGTGGCTTCGCGAACGGGTACAGGGCAACAATGTGGAGATGCCCAAAGCCCGTAAATTCTTGCGATAAAAGATGGCGCGAGTCGTGCTGGCCGATCGTGTTGTGACGGATCTGGACCGGATTGTCCAGCACTTGATTGATCATGAAGTCCGCGATGCTTCACTTCGTGTAGAAAATATTATCTCCGCGCTGGATCTGCTTGCGACGAGTCCGTTGATTGGGCGCCCGACTGAGAGAATATTCAGGGAGCAAGTGATTGGGCGCGGTTCCCATGGTTATGTGGCCCTGTACGATTACATCGAGGAAATCGACACCGTCTTTGTGCTGTCGATACGCTCTCAAAAGGAAGCGGGCTATCCTGAAGTCGACGTTTGACTCACTCGACAGCTCAAGTTTGGAAATACGTTCTACTCGCGCTCCAGTTCAAACTCCCACACCGGTGGTTGCTCACCCTCCGTCGACACCCAGATCCGCTTGCCATCCGCCCCGAAGCCCACCGCCTCGTCGTAGGCGTGTGGCGGGCCAAGAATCTCGACGGGCTCGGTATTGAGGCCTTCCAGCCAGTCGGCGTCGGCCGGGCGTTCAAACAGGTAAAGACTGCGGTAGGTCAGCACCGCGGCGCGCTTACCGTCGGGCGAGATATCGAAGCCCGTGGGTTGCGAGATCCACGGCGTGCGCTCGTCGAACAGGCGGCGGTCGGCGGGTTCGGGTGGGCGGAACTGATCGACTGCGCCGAGGAAGGTCAGCGCCGCCTCATCTTCGGAGAGCAGGGTGGCCGCGTCGATGGCGTACAGGCGCGGCGGCTTGTCGCGTTTGCTCAACACCAGCAGGCGCTGGCCGACCGGGTCCCAACTGATGGACTCGGTGTCGCGCGGGCCATCGGGGTAGCGCAGCGAGATCCAGTGATAGGCATTGTATTGGCCGGAATAGCGCCCGTCCTGGTTGGGCAACGGCTCCTCGACCAGGTACAGCCACACACGGCTGCGTTCAGCGCGATTGTCGCCCACATCGGCCAGTACCAGCAGGTCGCGTGTTTCACCCGGGATCAGCGTGATATCTTCCCAGTCGACGTTGACGGCTTCGCGAATGTCAAAGTGTCCCAGGTCAGCACCGTCGGGGCCAAGGGCGAAAACGCGCGGCGGGCCGTCATCGTTGTGCACCCAGAAAACGCCATCCCGGCGCTGGCTGGCCTGCAGGCCGCTGATCTCGTCCAGTTCGGGCGAAATGACGATACCGGCCTTGCGGAAACGGATGTCGGACGGTGTTTCAGTTGGGCCGCAGGCGGTCACCTTGAACAGCATGAGCGCGCAGAACAGGGTCGAAATGGCGGTTTTCATCCGCGCATTCTGACAGAATAGGGGGGTCCCGCAAGCCGGTCAGCGCACGCAGGTCACATTCATGAATTTTCCCGCCATGCCGAACGATCACGCCCTCGCGGTGCTCCTGCTCACCGGGCTGGCGCTGTTCCTGTTCACGCGCGAAAAGATTCCTTTGGAGTCGTCATCGCTGTTCGTGCTGGTGGTCGTGGCGATCGGCTTCGAGATTTTTCCCTTTGAGACTGAAACGCGCGTGATCCACGCGCACGAGTTTTTCTATGGCTTCGGCCACGAAGCGCTGGTCGCCGTGTGTGCCCTGATGATCGTCGGCCAGGCGCTGGTGCGGACCGGCGCGCTGGAGCCCGTGGCCCGGCGACTGGGGCGATTCTGGAAATGGAGTCCGGCACTGGCGCTGCTGCTGACCCTGCTGATCGGCGGTGCGCTGAGCGCCTTCGTCAACAACACGCCAATCGTGGTGCTGATGCTGCCGATGCTGATCGGCGCCGCCGCACGCAGCAACGTGCCAACCGCTGGCATCCTGCTGCCGATGGGATTTGCGACGCTGGTGGGTGGCATGGCCACGACCATCGGTACGTCCACGAACCTGCTGGTGGTTTCGGTGGCGGCTGACATGGGCATGGAGCGCTTCGGCATGTTCGATTTCGCCGGTCCCGCGCTGATCGGCGCCGTTGCGGCAGTGCTGTACCTGTGGCTGATCGCGCCGCGGATGATACCGGAGCGGCATCCGCCGTTGGAGGACACCTCATCGCGGGTTTTCCAGGCCGAACTGGTGCTGGACGAGGACAACCCACTGGTCGGCCAACGGGTTTCGGACGTGGTCGCCAGGGCGGGCGAGGATTTCCGTATTGAGCGAATCCTGCGCAACGGGCTGCACATTGCGCCG
This sequence comes from uncultured Oceanospirillales bacterium, assembly GCA_913055655.1. Lineage (GTDB taxonomy): Bacteria > Pseudomonadota > Gammaproteobacteria > Xanthomonadales > SZUA-36 > Marinihelvus. Next base: position 632,272 of record CAJXKA010000001.1, read on the forward strand.
CTGCCGGACGTGCGCGTGTACGCGGGCGACCGGCTACAGGTGCAGGACACCGTTGAACGCCTGCGCGAGTACCGGGCGTTGCTTGGCGCCGACCTCGTCACCGTCGGTGGCAAGGATATGGACGACCTGCCGCGCGGTGACGCGCAACTCGCCGAAGTGGTGGTCACGGCCGGCTCGCCCCTGGATGGCGCGCTGATCCGGGACATCCGTTTCAAGGAACGTTTCGGTCTCGACCTGCTGGCGCTGCATCGTTCCGGCACCGAGGTCTCGTTCAAGAACCCCGGCCTGGAAAACCGCCGCCTGCGCGCCAGCGACGTGCTGCTGGTGCAGGGCAGGGCGCGTCGCATCGGCCTGCTCAAACGCGGCGGCGAGTTGCTGGTGCTCGACGCCACCTCGGACCTGCCACACACTCGCAAGGCGCCGCTCGCGTTGCTGATCCTGATCCTGGTCGTGGGCCTGGCCGCGTCGGGCATCATGCCGATCGCGTTCAGCGCGCTGCTCGGCTGCCTGCTGCTGCTGGCCACCGGCTGCCTGGACTGGAAAGACATGACCCGCGCGCTCTCGGCCCAGGTCATCCTGATCATCGTCGCCTCGCTGGCGCTGGGCTCCGCGCTGATGAAGACCGGCGGCGCCGACTACCTGGCCCAGGTGTTCCTGTTCGTCTCGCAGGGCCTGTCGCCACCATGGGTACTGTCGCTGCTGATGCTGATGATGGCCGTACTCACCAATATCGTCTCCAACAACGCGGCCGCCGTCATCGGCACGCCGATTGCCATCGGTATCGCCGCCGAACTGGGCATGCCGCTGGAGCCATTCGTGCTGGCCGTGCTGTTCGGCGCCAACCTCAGTTTCGTCACGCCGATGGCCTACAAGACCAACCTGCTGGTGATGAACGCGGGCGGTTATACCTTCGGCGACTTTGTCAAAGTGGGCACGCCGCTGACGATCATCCTGTGGATCGTGCTGAGCGCGGTGCTGGGGTTTGCTTACGGGTTGTGGGGTTAATCGGCCGCCTCTGGGTGGCGGAACAGTTCTTGCATCTTCTAGTGGGAACCCAGAAAGGCGCTAACACGTCAGGAGCCCCAAATGATCGACTCGACCCAGAACAAACTGGAAAGCCTGGTCGACGAATTCGATACCGCGATGCTGGTGACCCGCTCGCTCAATGGTGAACCCCGGGCACGGCCGATGGCGGTTGCCGGCTACCGGGATGGGCAATGGCTGGCGTTCGCCAGTCGCGCCGACGATGAAAAACTGGCCGAGATCCGCGCTTGCCCAGATGTCGCTGTCACCTTCCAGGACGACGACCAGTTTATCTCCATGACCGGAACCGCCCGCGTGGAGCGCGACGAGGCGCTCGCGCAGTCGCTGTGGTCACCCGTCATGAAACTCTGGTTTCCCGAGGGTGCGCGCGACCCGAACCTGCGTCTGGTACTCGTTGAACCCTCCTGCGGTGAGTACTGGGATCGCTCCGGCACCCGCAAACTCGAGTTTCTCTGGGAAGCCGGAAAGGCCCTGCTGAAAGGCGATACGCCGGATACGGATAGCGAGAAGCTGCACGCCAAGGTCGGTACGTCCTAAGCTTGTAGAGGAGGTCACACGATGAAAAAGCTCTATCGAACCACCGATGAACTACCCGCCTTGCTCCGCAAAACCCTGCCGGAAGACGCACAGGAGCTCTACGTCGCGGTATTCAACCGGACCTGGGAAACACTGGCCGCCGGCGAGGAGAAAGACGATGTCAACATCACCGCCCGGGCCCACCTCTCCGCGCAGATGTCGGTGGACGCCGAGTTCACCCGCGATGAGCAGGGTTGCTGGCACCATGACCCGGTGGGCGAGCACATGCCGACACCGGGTTAACCACCATGAAATCATTACACCGGCATGCAAGGGTTACACGATATTCATGGGTGAAAAAAGAACAGGGCCCGGCGCGATTGCGCAAGGCCCTGTTCTGTAACGCTTAAATCTGGCTCCCCGGGAGGGATTTGAACCCCCGACCTAGTGATTAACAGTCACCCGCTCTAACCAGCTGAGCTACCGGGGAAGGGAAGCGCGGTATTGTCCTGATTTGGGTCAGGGGAGTCAACCTTTTCAGGTGCAGTTTGGTGAAGGTGTTTCATCGGTGGACAGGCGCCTGAGGCGGCCGGTGTTGGAGAGCGCGAGGCCGCGTATCGCGGCGTTGCCGCGGGCGTCGCAGAATCGAATGGTGGTGTTGCTGCCGGGGGCGGTGCCGGTGGGCAGAAAGCGCAGGCGGCGGCGGGCGGTCGAACTCCTGGCCTGGACCGAATCCAGTGGTTGCGTGATTCGCACGAGTGGTTCCGAAGGTTGCCGGGTACGGTCGCCGTTGCTGTCGTGGAACACCAACCAGCCACGGTGCCAGTCGCCGTTGCTCGCGCAGGTGGCCTGGTTGGGCGCCGAACGCGGACAGGCGATCACGTGGACACCTTCAAATACGGCTTGCGCCCGGGCGTATCGTAGGTCGGCGTGCAGGGCGGTGACGGACGCGCGCAGTCTCAGGTCCAGCAGGTAATTCCGCAGGGCAGGGACGCCCCAGGCCAACAGGACCGCGATGATGGCCAGGGTGACCATCAGCTCGAGCAGGGTGAACCCGTGGCGTGCGTGTTTCATGGCCACAGGATGAGCGACCGGGCGTGGCGATGTCATCGGGTGATTGCCCGGAAAGGCGGTCAGAGATTATCGGCCGGGTTTGTCAGCAATTTGCGGCGGCGCGGGCCTGGCCGGGCCCTCCGAGAATATCCAGGCAGGTGCTGACCGCGTTTTCGGTGGGTAACGGTTTTCCGCGATTCCAGACCGTCTCGGCGGCGCGCCGGGAACGATCGACCGTGACCGGATTCGTGGCGGTCGATTCAAGAACCGATGCCAGTGATTGCGCGTCATGGTCGCCGCCGCCAAGAAGCCAGCCGCAGCCCCGCGCGACCACGGCATCGGCGGTCAGGCGGGCTTCCATTTGCAATGGCGCCACGACCTGGGGCCGTCCGGCGGCCATGGCCGCACAGCAGGTACCGTTGCTGCCGTGATGGAGAATGACATGGGTCCGGGCAAAGACTTCATCCAGCGGCTGGAGCGCACGGTGCACCGTCAGCCCGGGCCGCTCCAGGGTGCGCGCGGCCTGGTCGGTCATGCCGCGCGCGTAGAGCTCACCGTCCATTCGGCCGTGGTGCAGCGCCTTCGCCAGTGACCATGCCGATGGATGTGCGAGATCCAGGTAAGCGAAGAAACGGGGTGGGCCTTTCGGTGTCTCCAGTGGGGCCGGCAATTCGGCAACCGGGCCGATGACCGGGTCCCGGCGGTGACAGGCATAAGGGTCCAGTTCCGGCAGCGTGCAGACCAGGCGGCCGGCGGTCCGGAACGGCTCGGTCACGGACTGGGGTTGGGGCAGGCGCAGCTGGCGCTGGACATCCTGCATCACGCGCAACACCCGGGCCGGGTCAACCAGCGGCTTCGCGCCCCGCCGGAATTTCGGGAACGTCATGCGGTGTGCGGGCGGCAGGGTGAAGCCATCGGCGAACTGCACCACCGGGTAGCGCCCGAAACAGGCGAGCATCAGCACCGGGCTGTGATCCGCCACGACCAGGTCCGGCCGGGCCTGCTCCAGCAGCGTGTTCCAGACCATGATGCCGGTGCGTAGCGCCTGCGGATTGATAAAGCCGCCGACGCCCATGATGTCCAGGTAAGTCGCCATCGACGCGTTCACATCCTGGCCGGGCAGGTGGGTGGCGAGGTCCGGCACCGGCAGGATCGCCAGTCGCTCGCCCGCCAGGAGCGCCGCGTTCTCGAGGATATTGCGAACGAACAGGGTCACGCGGTGGCCCTGAGCCTGCAGCGCGTGCGCCAGCGGCAGCATCCGGTGCAGGTGCCCGTGGCCGCCCCCGAGTTCGTAACCCACCAGGATATTTGCCAATGTTTCCCCGCCCGATTGTGCCTGTGTCGGGAACTCTGACGTCCTGGGTGGTGGTTTCGTTACCGCCGAAAGTCACGCCTGCGATGAACTGCTCCGAGGGGAGGGACGAAGCGACTCACCACTCACCAATCAGGCGTTATCCAGAGCCTCGCGAATCCGCCGCACGCATTCCTGCAGTTGCTCCAGGCTGGTGGCGAACGACAGGCGGATGTGGCCGGGGGCGCCGAAGGCGGTGCCGGGCACCATGGCGACGCCGGCGTGCTCCAGGAACCACTCGGACAGTTCGACATCGTTGGCGATGTTGTCCATGCGGTCGATAACGCCCTGGAACGAGGGGAAGGCGTAGAAGGCGCCATCGCAGCCGGGGCATTCGACGCCGTCGATTTCGTTCAGCGCCGGCACCAGGTACTCGTAGCGGGACTTGAACGCGCGGCACATTTCCTCGACACAGTCCTGCGGGCCGTTCAGCGCGGCCGCGGCGGCGGCCTGCGAGATCGAGCAGGCGCCCGAGGTGCTCTGGCTCTGGACCTTCTTGATGCCTTTCATCAGGGTCTCGGGGCCGCCGGCGTAGCCGATGCGCCAGCCGGTCATGGCGTAGGCCTTGGAGACGCCGTTGATGACCACGGTGCGGTCGGCGAGGTCCGGGCAGACGTTCAGCAGGGTGCGGAATGGTGAGTCGGCCCAGTAAATGTGTTCGTAAATGTCATCGCAGGCGACGACCAGGCGAGCGTGCTCGCGGATCACGTCGCCGAGTGCTTCGTACTCTTCCTCGGTGTAGACCTTGCCGGTGGGGTTGGACGGGCCGTTCAGCAGCAGCAGGCGCGACTTGCTGGTCAGCGCCGCGCGTAACTGGCGCGGCGTAATCTTGAAGTCGCTTTCTTCGTCGGTGTTGATGATGACGGGCTGGCCGCCGGCAATCTTCACCATGTCCGGGTAGCTCACCCAGTACGGCGCCGGGATCAGCACCTCGTCGCCTTCGTCCAGCACCGCGCTCATCAGGTTGAACAGCACCTGCTTGGCGCCGTTGCCGACCGTGATCTCGTTGACGTTGAAGTCGAGACTGTTGTCGCGCTTGAACTTGTCGATGATGGCCTGCTTGAGTTCGGCCGTACCGTCGACGGGCGGGTACTTGGTGTCGCCGCGCTCGATGGCGGCGATGCCGGCCGCCTTGATGTGGTCCGGGGTGTCGAAATCCGGTTCGCCGAAACCGAGCGAGATGATGTCGCGCCCCTGGGCGCGGAGCTCGCGGGCCTTCTGGGCGACGGCGATGGTGGCGGAGGGTTTGATCTGGGCGACGCGGTTGGACACTCTCAAAGACACGGACTGATCCTGTAATTCCAAATAAAGTTGAATGAAAAAGGGTCGGTCGGCAGTCAGTACCGTTCGCGATTCCCCCGGTGGCTATAATAGCAAGTTTGGCCCGCCCGACGACCCCGAAGTGCCTGTTAATGAGCGATTCCGACCGCCGATTTGAACTCCACAGCAAATTCCGGCCTGCCGGCGACCAGCCGGCGGCGATCGAGCGCCTGGTCGACGGCCTGAATGCTGGCCGCCCGCACCAGACGCTGCTGGGCGTGACCGGTTCCGGCAAGACTTTCACGATGGCCAATGTGATCGCCCGCGTGCAGCGCCCGACCATGATCATGGCGCCGAACAAGACGCTGGCCGCGCAGCTGTACGGCGAGTTTCGCGAGTTCTTCCCGGCCAACGCGGTCGAGTACTTCGTCAGCTATTACGACTACTACCAGCCCGAGGCCTACGTGCCGTCTTCCGATACCTATATCGAGAAGGATGCGTCGATCAACGAGCACATCGAGCAGATGCGGCTGTCGGCGACCAAGGCGCTGCTGGAAAGGCGCGACGTGATTATCGTCGCCACGGTGTCCGCCATCTATGGCCTGGGCGACCCCGGCCAGTACCTGTCGATGGTGCTGAAACTGAAACGCGGCGACATCATCGACCAGCGCGCCATCCTGCGGCGCCTGGCGGAAATGCAGTACGGCCGCAACGACATGGAACTGCGGCGCGGCACCTACCGGGTGCGCGGCGAGGTCATCGACATTTTTCCCGGCGACGAGGATGCGCAGGCGGTCCGCGTCGAGCTGTTCGACGAGGAAGTCGAGAGCATCGGCATGTTCGACCCGCTCACCGGCGAGATGCTGGAGAAGCTCGACGAGATCACCATTTACCCGAAATCACATTACGTCACGCCACGGCAGATCGTGCTGGACGCGGTGCAGGCCATCGGCGACGAGCTCAAGGTGCGACTGGAGCAGCTGCGTGAGGCGCACAAGCTGGTCGAGGCGCAGCGGCTGGAGCAGCGCACCCGCTACGACATGGAAATGATGATGGAACTCGGCTACTGCAACGGCATCGAGAATTACTCGCGCCACCTGACCGGGCGCCAGGCCGGCGAGCCGCCGCCGACGCTGTTCGACTACCTGCCCGAGGACGCGCTGCTGGTGCTGGACGAAAGCCACGTGATGGTTCCGCAGGTCAGCGCCATGTACAAGGGCGACCGCTCGCGCAAGGAAAACCTGGTGCTGTACGGCTTCCGGTTGCCGTCGGCGCTGGACAACCGCCCATTGAAGTTTGAAGAGTGGGAGGAACGCGCGGGGCAGACCGTGTTCGTCTCCGCCACACCGCGTGATTACGAGCTTGAACACTCCGGTGGCGAGGTGGTGGAGCAGGTGGTGCGGCCCACCGGCCTGGTCGACCCTGAAGTGGAGGTGCGACCGGTGGCCGAGCAGGTCGATGACCTGCTGTCGGAGATCAATGACCGGGTCGCCATGGGTGATCGTGTGCTGGTGACGACGCTGACCAAGCGCATGGCCGAGAACCTGACCGACTACCTGGGCGAGCACGGCGTGAAGGTGCGTTACCTGCACTCAGACATCGACACCGTGGAACGCGTCGAGATTATCCGCGACCTCCGGCTGGGTGAATTTGATGTGTTAGTTGGCATTAACTTGTTGCGGGAAGGGCTTGATATGCCAGAAGTATCCCTGGTTGCGATACTGGATGCCGACCGGGAGGGTTTCCTGCGCTCCGAGGGGTCGCTGATCCAGACCATGGGGCGTGCCGCGCGCAATGTCCGTGGCCGGGTGATCCTCTATGCCGACACCATTACCGGCTCCATGCAGCGCGCCATGGACGAAACCGAGCGCCGTCGCCAGAAGCAGCTGGCCTGGAACAGGGAACACGGCATCACGCCGGTGACCGTGACCAAGCGTATCGCCGACATCATGGATGGCGCGCGCGATGGTCGGGCATCGGGCAAGGGTCGGGGCGGCCGAGACGTGGCGAAGGTGGCCGAGAAGCGCGCCGCCTACAGCGACATGAGCGCCGCGGAACTGGGCAAGACGATTGCCGAGCTGGAGAAGGCCATGTTCCGGCACGCCGAGAACCTGGAGTTCGAAGAAGCGGCGGCGACCCGCGACAGGATCAGGAAGCTGAAAGAGCGTGCGCTGAAATCACCCGAAGTGGCAATACTCAGCGATTGAGTGCGTCCAGCGCGGTGCGCCAGGGCAGGGTGGCGCAGGCCACCCGGGCCGGGTAGTCCTTGACCCCCAGCATCGGCACCAGGAAATCCGGGCAACTCGAAACATCGGTCGCACCCGCGGTCAGCGTGGCCTGGTAGCCGTCCAGCAGGGCCGAGACGCCGGCGCTGTCCCGGCCCGGCAGGTGTTCGCACAGCAATGACGCGGACGCCATGCAGATGGCGCAGGCCTCGCCGTCAAACGCGGCCGCCTCGATCCTGCCCGAGTTTGAATCGACCGCAAACCGGACCAGCACCTGGTCGCCACAGAGCGGGTTGTGGCCCTCGGCCTCGTGTGTGGCCTCGATGCAAACGCCGTGCCCATGGGGCTTTGCGGCGTGGGCCAGGATGACCTCGCGGTACAGCGTCGCCAGCTGGCCGTCGTCCCCCGGGCCGCCCGTCATTCTTCCGTCCCGGAGCTGTTGCCAGGAAGACGAAGGTCAATCCAGACCAGTCGATGGTCGGAAAAGCCCACGGTCTCGTGGCCGGGTTCGCCCGCGCGCGGCCAGAACACCCCGCAGTCGCTCACCTCGACATCGGCGCCGGTCAGCACGTAATCCGCGCGCAGGTTGCCGGTGTAGCGGTCGTTGAAGTCGGCGGTGTCGTGTGCGGGATCACCGGCGTGTTCAAGGTTGGCGCCGGCCTGTTGTTTAGCCGCCTCGACGGCGCCGGCGCTGGTGGGCACGCAGTCATGGTTCACCCAGTCACCGTCCAGGAACAGGTCGATGCCGCCAGGCCGGGAATCGCCATCGGCCGGGTCGGCGTTCAGGTCGCCGGCGACCACCCAGGCCGCGTCTTCGGCGAGACCGCCCGGCCGGCCGGCGTCGTCGACGATGTAGTCACCGTGCCCCGGGCGGATATAGTCGGCCCAGAACCGGATCTCGTCGCGGTTGCGCGCGCCGTTGCGATCTTCCGGGCCGTCGAACACGGGCGGGGTGGGGTGGCTGGCCAGCAGGTGCAGTGCGGCGTGGGGCAGCTGAAGGGGCAGGTCCCAGTGGCTTTTTGAACTCAGGCGAAGCCGGGCCCAGGTCTCATCGTCGTAAAACGGCCGGCCGCCAGGAATCGCCGGGCGGGCGGCGTCGGGCATCGCACGCCAGTGGAATTCGCGGAACGTGCGGACAGCCTCGAGATCGATCGGAAAGCGCGACAGCACCAGCATGCCGTACTGGCCGGGAAACTGGCCGTATCCCCAGGCATCGCCCGGGCCGTGAAGCGCGCCGTCGCCATCAAGGTCCAGCCCGCTGTCGACGCCGGTGTTGACCGGCGCGGTAAAGGAATGCGGATATTCGATCGCGGACAGCCCCGGCGCCTGCGGCCTGGCCAGGTAATGGGCCCGCAGGCGGTCGACATTTTCCGGGCCGGCGGTGTAGTCAAATTCATTCAGCAGGATCACGTCAGGGCGCACGCGCTGCAGCACCGCCGCCAGGTTCGACAACGCCTGGTCATCATCCCGCGCGAGCCGCGCGGACAGGGCGCCCTCGTCCGGCAGCCCCATGGCCACGTTAAAGGTGGCCACGCGCACCGGCGCCGCCTGCGCGCAGGCGCAGCAGAGCATTATCATTGCCGGGCCCAGTCCCAGGGTTCGAAACGTCATGATTCACCGGTTTGCCGTGCCAGCGCGCATGATAACCGACCGGCGTTCGGTTTCTTTATCTCGAATCGCCCTTTCCCTATACTTGTCCGGTGCAACAATCGGAAGTTGCCTGGTTTCCCGGGGAGGAGCCCCACCGATCATCGTTTCCCGTCTGCCATGGCCCGCGGGAAGCGACATTGTCGTGGGTCAGGCATGGGTCACAAGGGGTTCAAATTGCGGGAAATGACGACCGGCATTAAAGGTTTGCGGATATGGGTGTTGCTTGCCAGCGTCCTGGCGGCGCCGGCCGTCCATGCCCAGCAGTATTTCGATCCCGGGCTTTTCCAGCGTAATGTCCAGCAGAAGCCGGACGATTATCTCGCGCGCGGCGCCCGCCTGGGCAGCTTCCACTTTTCCCCCGGTGTTGACCTGGCGTGGGAACACAACGACAACGTGTTCTACCTGCCCGAAGATGAGCTGGACGACGATATCCTGCACGTCCGCCCGTGGGCCAATCTCGTCAGCGACTGGAACCGCCACTCCCTGAATGTCTCCGCCACCGCCGATTTCGCGAACTACCGCGACTACGGCGCCAACGACTACGACGACTGGGTCACGCAGCTCGACGGCCGCATCGACGTCCGCCGTGACGACTGGATCAGTTACGACGCGCAATGGATGCACCTTCACGAGGACCGTCGCAACCCGGACGCCCGGTTTGGCGTTGAGCCGACGACTTTCGACTACGGCGGTTATGGGCTGGGTTACGACCATGTCTTCAACCGCCTGAAGCTCGGCGCCTACTACGCGCACAATTTTTTCGACTACGACAATAACCGGACGATTGACGGCGACGTCATCGACAACCAGGACCGTGACCGCGAATCCGACCGGCTGACGTTGCGCGGCGACTGGCAGATCGGTGCGGAATCCGCGATCTTCGCGTCCTGGGGTATCAACAGCATCGACTATGACCAGCCGCTGGACGACAACGGTTTCCACCGCGATTCCGATGGCCAGTCCGTTGCGGTGGGCATGTCGTGGGACATGACTGACCTGCTGACCGGCGACGCGTTCGTGGGCTGGTCCAGGCAGGACTACGACGACCCGACGCTCCGTGATGTCGACGGCCTGAACCTGGGTGCGGGGCTGACCTGGACGCCACGTCCGGCGACGCTGGTCAATGTCCGCTTCGCCGGCGGGCCCCAGGAAACCACGCAGCCGGGCACTTCCGGTTATTTCAGCCGCCTGTATTCGGCGCGCCTGCAGCAGGAGCTGCGGCCCAATTTCCTGCTCCATGTCCGCGGTTCCTGGACCGACAACGAATACGAAAACGCCGGTGTGGACAACGCCGAACTGTCAGACACCGACGTGACCCGCTGGGGCGTCGGCCTGAGCTATTTGTTCAACCGCAACTTCTCGCTCACGGCCGGTTACACGCGCGAATCGCAGGGCGCCAACATCGACAGCTTTGAATACGACGCCAATCGCTATTTCCTGAGCCTTGGCGTGGAGCTCTGATCGCGTGCGCGCCTGGCTCGCCGTCTTGTGCCTGCTGTTCGCGTCCATGGCCGCGGCCGCCCAGGTGGTGGAAGAAGCCGACGGGCCGGTGGATGAGAATTACCGCCTCGGCCCGGGTGACAGCATCGAGGTGGACGTCTTCAACCAGGCGGACCTGAGCGGCGAATACACGCTCGACGGTTCCGGCCGTTTCTCCATGCACCTGATCGGCCAGGTCGAGGCCACCGGCATGACCGCGGCCGAGCTGGAAGTGGAGCTCGTCAGCCGCCTGAAGCCGGATTACCTGGTCAACCCGCGCGTGTCCGTGTCGGTGCTCAGCTACCGGCCGTTCTACATCATCGGCGAGGTCGGCCAGCCCAGCGCGTATCCCTTCGTCGACGGCATGACCTACCTGAACGCCATCGCCATCGCCGGTGGCTACACCTACCGGGCCAAGAAGGACATTGTCTACGTGACTCGTGCCGGTGATGCCGACGAGGATGAGCTGCGACTGGGCGTGAATGAGCGCGTCCAGCCCGGCGACATCATCCGCGTCGACGAGCGCATGTTTTGAGCGGCACGCCTGACATCCTGGACCGCGTGCGGGGCGGGTTGCCGCCGCAGGAGCCGGCGCCCGCCAGCGAACCGTTCCCGCTGCTCGACTACCTGCAGCTGCTGTGGTTCAGGCGCCGGCTGATCCTGATCATCACCCTGCTGGTGGGGCTCCTGGGCTACCTGCACGTGAACCAGCTGACCTCCATTTACACGGCGCGTTCGTCGCTGATGATCGGCGTGCAGGACACGCGCCCCGCCGACCTCGACACGGTGCTGTACCAGCGCTATTTCGGCCCGGAGGCGCTGGAAGAGGTCGAAGTGCTGAAGTCGCGCGGCCTGGCAGAAAAAGTGATCAACCGCCTGGGCCTGCTGAGCCGCCCCGAGTTCAACCCGGTGCTGCGCGCGGACGACGACGGTTTCGACGTGATGCACTGGATCAACCCGCTGAACTGGGTGCCGCAGTCCTGGAAGGACAGCCTGCGCGGCGCGCGCGATGGTGAACTGGTGCAGGTCCCGCCCAGCGAGGCGGAACTCGAACGCCGGCGCATGGCCCGTGCGGTGGATATCTACCTGTCGAAACTGGGCGTGGCGCCGGTCGAGTTCACCGACATCATCAATATTTCGTTCCGCTCCCCGGACCCGCGTACGGCCGCCGAGGTCGCCAATGAGCTGCCCGAGGTGTTCATCATGGACAAGCTCGAGGCCAAGCTGGAAGCCACCGAGCGGGTGAGTGAATGGCTCGCGGACCAGCTGGCCGAACTCGAGCAGAAAGTCCGCGATTCCGAGCAGGCCGTGGAGATGTACCGCAACGAGCACGGCCTCACGCAAGGCGCGCGCGGCGACATCCTCACCGAGCAGCTGTCGTCGATCAACAGCCAGCTGATCATCGCCCGCGCCGAGCGCGCCGAGGCCGAGGCGCGGCTGGCGCAGGTCAATCGCCTGATCGGCGCCGAGGGGCAGGGCGTGGAAACCGCCGGCGAAGTGTTGTCGTCGCCGCTGATCCAGGAGCTGCGCAGCCAGGAAGCCGGTGTCATGCGGCGCCAGTCCGAGCTGGCGGTGGAGTACGGCCCCAAGCACCCGCGTATGCTGCAGGTCGGCGCCGAGCTGCGGGATATCCGCAATCGCATCGGCGACGAGATCCAGAAGATTGTGACCAGCCTGGAGAACGAGCTGGAAGTGGCCCGAACGCGCGAGGCCAGCCTGGGCGCCAGCCTGCGCGAGGCCGAGTCGCAGACCGGTGCGCAGAACCGCGAGGCCGTGCAACTGCGGGCGCTGGAGCGCGAAGCGGCCGCCAACCGGGCGCTGTTCGAGACTTTCCTGGGCCGCTTCAAGGAAACTTCCAGCACCGAGGGTACCGAGACGCCGGATGCGCGCGTGCTGTCGCGGGCGGAAATCCCGACGGGGCCGTCATGGCCCAATCGCGGCCGCACGTTCATGATCATCGTGCTGCTCGGCTTCCTCGGCGCCTGCGCGCTGGTGTTCGTGCTGCATATCCTGAACCCGGGCATGTTCAGCCCCGAGCAGGTCGAGCAGGAACTGGGCGCCCACGCGATTGGCGTGTTGCCCCGGGTCGAAGGCAAACAACCCCCGCATGAGCATGTCCTGGAGAAGGCGAACTCGGGCTACGTCGAAGCGGTGAATTCGCTGAAGATCGCCCTGCAGTTATCGGACCCCGACGCGCGCATCAAGGCCATCCAGGTGACCTCCTCGGTGCCGGAAGAGGGCAAGACCTCGCTGGTACTGACCCTCGGCATCGTGCTGGCCAAGACCGGCAGCCGCGTGGTCATCGTCGACGGCGACCTGCGGCGCTCCAGCATCGACCGCAAGCTCGAACTCGACAGCGACTCGCCCGGCCTGACCGACTACATGATCGCCGGCGACGACAGCGGCATCGAGCCGTACCTGGTCCACGATGAGCGGACCGGCGTGGATATCCTGCGCACCGGCGACGCGCGCTACGTCAGCGCCTCGGACCTGTTCGCCTCGCGCCGCATGCGCCAGCTGATCGAGCGCCTGAAAGAAGAATACGACTACGTGCTGGTCGACGCGCCGCCGGTCATGGCCGTGGCCGATGCCCGCGTGATCGGCACCATCGTCGACAAGACGCTGTTCGTCGTTCGCTGGGACAAGACCCCGAAGAAAGTCGCCCGCGCCGCGCTGGAACTGCTACGCAAGTCCGGTACCGATATCGCCGGTGTCGTCCTTCAACAAGTGGACCTGAAGCGTTACGGCCGTCTCGGCTACGGTGATTCGGGCTACTACTACCATTACGGGCGGTATGGGCAGTACTACTCGTGAGACGGTGAGACGGGTAATCGGGGAATCGGGAAGACGGTAAATCGGTGAGACGGTGAGTCGCCGTGCTTTGCACGGCTGGTGAAACGGTAAAACCCTCAACCCTGGAAGTTTTTCGCCCTTCTCACCGATTCCCCGATTCCCCGATTCCCCGCATCAAGGCGCTTTTGAGCCCATCATCTGCTTTTTCAGTTCATTCCACGGAATACCGGACGTCCGGTCGATTCGCTGTGTGTCGACATTGGATGACCAGGGATAGCTGCCGCTGACGAACTCGCCGTCGACCAGCCGGTGGAGGACCGGCGGGACGGGGTTGGGTTCGAACGCCGGGGCAATGTCCATGTCGCGCGCGGCGACCAGTTGGTGGGCAATGGCGCCGGACATGTAGACGGGGATGCCGGCGACGCGGCCGACCAGGTCGGTGTGGCAATGGCCGCAGATCACCAGGCGGACATTGTGTTCGCCGGACAGGACGTCCTTCAGGCCCTGGTACCAGTCGCTGCCGCCCATGTCGATGAACTCGATTCCGGTCTGCATCGGCGGGTGGTGAATGGCGAGCACGGTGGGTGCGTCGGATCGCGGCAGTTCACGTTGCAGCCAGGCGAGGTGGTCGCCGTCCAGTTCCGGCAGTTCGCTGCCGCCGGCGTGGCTGTTCAGCGCCAGCATCCGGAAGCCGTTGATCTCCACCGAGTACTGGAAGGTGTCATCGGTGACCGGGAAATGCGGGGTGCCGGCCAGCAGCGACGCCATCATTTCCGGTTCGTCGTGGTTGCCGGGCAGTACGTAGACCGGCATTTCAAGCGGGGCGATCAGTTCCAGGAAGTGGGCGTAACTCTCGGCGTCGGCGCGCTCAACCAGGTCGCCGGTGACCACCACCAGGTCCGGTGCGGGTCGAATGCGGTTGATTTCGGCCACGGTGGCGCGCAGGTGGGCGGCCGTGTCCACGAGGTCGTAAAGGCGTTCACCCGGTGGCTGGATGTGGGTGTCGGTAATCTGGACCAACCGTGTCATGGCGTCGTCCCTGTCGTTTTGTTCAGGTCAGGACTTCTTTCCTGCCTGTTCTGAGCCGGTGTCGGTCGATGTTCTGTTCCCTGAACACGTCGATCCGGTCGGAGAGCGCTTCGCCGATCGCTTCTCCCAGCGCGGCAGCCGATTCCAGCCGCGCCATGTAGACATAGTCAGCCCCAGCGAGGTAGACCTTGTCAACTTCTTCAAAACTGATGCCGTTGGCGATGATAACGGCGCCCGGGTTCATTTCCCTCACCATGGCGACGAGTTCGCGATTGGTGATGCCGCGCAGCAGGTCATCGGGAATGGTGCAGATCACCACCCGCGACTGGGCCAGGCCAAGATGATGCAGCGTCTCGGAGTTGCTGAGGTCACCATACTTCACGGTGGCGCCGGTGGCGGCGATGCGCGGGTGGATGGCGACATTGAAATCAACCACCAGCGTCTGGCGCACCAGGTCGGGATTGTGCTCGTGCAGGTCGGAGAGCAGCGAGGACGCATGGCGGTGAAAGCCCAGCAGCGCCAGCTGGTAAGCCTGGCCGTCGTCGGCGGCCATTTCGGGCGGTGCCTTGAAGCCGAGTTTCTCCAGTGCCGGCTGCATCCAGCGGTGAATCTCGTAGGCCTTGCCGTACATGATGGGGGTGGCCAGCGCAGTGATGATGAATGCGAAAATCACGGCCGAGCTGAGCGTCGCGCTCAGGTGGCCGTGGTGCACACCCAGGAAGGCGATGACCAGGCCAAACTCGGAGATCTGTGCGAGCCGGATCGACGCCACCTGCGCATTGCGCTGGTCGACGCCGGTGAAATAGAACAGTGGGAAAAACACGAACTGCCGGGCCAGGATGGCGATAATCGCCAGCGCCACCGCCAGCACGATCACGCCCCAGCCGTCCGGTGCCGGGATGCTGATGCCCAGCGCGACGAAGAACAGCGTGATGAAAAAGTCTTTCACGACGCTGACCTTGGTGATGACCTCGGTGGCCGATGGCAGGTTGGCGATGCAGGCGCCGGCAATCAACGCCGACATGCCGGCGCCCACCGCCATGTGCGGGTTCACGTCGAATACCAGTTCAGCGATGACGTCGATGTTGGCGCCAAAAAACACCACCGTGAAGCACCAGGCCAGCGCGGCGGTCAGTGTCAGCTCGGGGCTCTTGGCGATCCATTCGAAGCACACCTCGAACACCATTTGCGCCAGCATGATCGAGAAGACGCTGAGCACCGCGATGCCGGCGAACGACATCAGGATCGGCATCAGCTCCGGGTTCTCCAGGTTCGGCTGGATGAGGATGACGATGATCACCCAGATGTCCTGGAAGATCAGCATGCCCAGCGACAAACGCCCGGGCTCGGTGTCCAGTTCGAAATGCTCCTGGAACAGCTTGACCACCAGCAGCGTGGACGAGCCGGCGATGATCACGCCCATGTACAGCGCGGAGTAAGGGCTGCTTTGCAGCAGTTCGGCGCCGATGCCCAGGAAAATCATCGCCTTCACGCACAGCGCGCCGAAGGCAATGGTCAGCGGGTACTGCAGCAGGCCGGACAGCGTGATCGCCTTGCCGCTGCCGAAAATTTTCTTGAAGTCGATTTCCAGGCCGATCAGGAACAGCAGCAGGATAAAGCCCAGCTGGGCGATCGTATCGACGTTGACCGGGTCGGTGACCTGTTCCAGCCCGATCGGGCCGACGATGATGCCGGCCAGCAGGAAGGCGGCGATGCTGGGAATCTTGAAGCGATTGAAGATCAGTGCGATCAGGCCGGCCGTGAGCAGGCTGATGCCGATGTCATGGACCAGTGACGGCATCTCGCCGCCGGCGGCCAGCGCGGGGCCGGCGAAACAAAGCAGGGCGGCCGCCAGGACCAGTGCCGGTATGCGCCGGGCGTGGGCAATTCGCTTCATTGATGTCCCCTTGTGACCGTTGTTTTAGGGTTTAGACGGTATTCATGCAAGCGTACATTCGACGCGCCCGCGTTTCCACACCGTCGGCCCTCTGTGGCACACTTTCAGCCCATGCCGACGTCTGTTGAAACGATGCCGGGGCGTCGCCCAGCCCTTGCCCTGGCCATGCTGGTCCTTGCCGCGATCCTGGTGGCGACGGCATGGCCACGCCTGAAGGCGGCCTGGCACTTCCTGCCCGTGGACGCCGCCATCGCCCGCTATTACGAGACCGGGGTGGTCCCGGTAGCCCAGCTTGACGCATTGGCTGCCCGCGCCCAGGCGGCCCTCGCAACGATTGACCATTACCGTTACCACGAGGGCCTGAGTTTCGTCGCTTACCTGCGCGCGCTGTCTTCGCCGGCCGGTTCACCGGCGCGGCGCGACGCCATGGCGGCCAGCCTGGCGTCCGCGCGCGAGGCTTTGCGACAGGCGCCGGCCAAACCGGCCACCTGGTTGCGCGTGGCCCGAATCGAAGCGGCTTCCGGCGCCACCGCCGACCGGGTGGTGGAACCCCTGGCCCTGTCGATGTTGACCGGGCGCGTCGAGCCGACGTTACTGGTGCCGCGGCTGGAACTGGGCTACCGCTACGTGCGGCAGCTGGACCCCGAGGCCCGGACCTTGTTGCTGGACCAGACCGCACTGGCCTGGAACGTGCGCCGGCGCGATATCCTGCGCAGCCTGGAGAGTGGGCAGCTCGACGGCGACGCGGTGCGCCAACTGCTGGCCACCCACCGGCGTGACCTGCTGGCCGACATGGAGGCGTTTCTCGATGCGGCTCCTGGATAGGCTGAAACGGCGTGCGTCCGCCGAGGACCCGGGGGCGGGCCACGAGCCGCGGTACACGCCCGGCGCGCGCATGTACTGCATCGGCGACATCCATGGCCGTGCAGACCTGCTGGGCGAGTTGCATGACAAGATCCTGGCCGATGCCCGTGATTACGAAGGCGAACGGCATATTCTCTACCTGGGTGATTACATCGACCGGGGCGCGGAATCGAAACAGGTCATCGACCTGTTGCTCGACGAGCCGCTGCCGGGATTCGAGAGCGTGTTCCTGAAAGGCAACCACGAACAGGCCATGCTCGACTTCATGGAACACCCCGAGAGCGTGGCCGGCTGGCTGGGATTCGGGGGCCGCGAGACCCTGGCCAGTTACGGGGTCGGCGTGTCGTATTTCCCACTGATGAAAGAACTGCCGGAACTGGCGCGCTCGCTCGCGGCGCACCTGCCTGATGCCCACCTGGCGTTCCTGCGCGATGGACTCGACTGCTGGCGCGGCGGCGACTATTACTTCGTTCACGCCGGCATCCGGCCGGGCGTGGCGCTGGACGAGCAGCACGTCGAGGACCAGCTGTGGATCCGCGATGACTTCCTGCACAGCGACGCGGACCATGGCGCGGTGATCGTGCACGGGCACACCATTGTCCCGGAGCCGGAACTGCTGCCCAACCGCATCGGCATCGATACCGGCGCTTTCCATTCCGGCGTGCTGACGGCGCTGGTGCTCGAAGACACCGACCAGCGCTTGCTCCAGACCGGACCGGAATCGCATTGAAATCCGCCTCGGGGCAGGGCGGCGCCCCCGCGGGCACGCTGTTTTTCGTCCTCGTGCTGGGCGTGGTGCTGGCGCCGATCCCGTTTGCCTCGAACCGCGAGTGGGCCTGGTCCGCCCTGGCACTGTGGTCAGGGTTGTTGGCGATGGGCTGGGCGCTGGCGGCGCTCTTCGGCCGACTGCCCGTTTCCCGTTTGCCGTCGCGCGTGGCGGTGTTGGGCTTTGGGCTGGTCTGCGCCTGGGCCTGGTTGCAGACGTGGCCGGGGTTGCCGGCGTCCTGGGCGCACCCGTTGTGGTCCCTGGCGGCAGCGGTGGAGGGCCAGCCGGCCGGGGTGGCGACCGTGTCCCTGGCGCCCGATGATGGCATCACGGCGCTCATGCGATATCTCGCCTACGGCGGCGTGTTCCTGGTTGCTTTCCAGTTGTGCCGTGAACCCACGCGGGCCGTGGGCCTGCTGCGCTGGCTGGCGGTTGCCGGCCTGCTGCTGGCCGCTTACGGCCTGTTCGCGTATTTCTCCCGCCAGGACAGCCTGTTCGGCCTCTGGCCGTTCGAATACAAGCCGGTGGTGCGCGGTTCCTTCGTCAACCGCAATGCATTTGCGACCTGGCTGGGCCTGGCCATGTTGTGCGGCGTTGCGCTGGCCTGGCAGCGGTTCGCCCCGCGACGCAACCCGGCCTACCAGTTGCCGACAAAGGACCGGGCACGCCGGCTGGAGGCGTTCCTGGTCCGGGCGTGGCGCCCGCTGGTCATGCTGATGGTCATGGCCGCGGCCCTGTTCCTCACCGGGTCGCGCGGCGGTTTCGCAGCCACGCTGGCCGGGCTGGGCCTCATGCTGCTGGCGCTGAGTTCGCGAAAGGCCGGCGCCGTGGGGTTCCGGCGTGGCGCGATCATCGTCTTCGGACTGGGCGTGCTGGCCGTGTTCTGGATCACCAGCGCCGGCCTGTTGCAGCGGCTGGACCGTTCCGGTGCGGATCTCGCATCGCGTATCGAGGCCTACGAGCTGGCCGCCGACGGCGTCGAGGACAATCCCTGGCTGGGGTTCGGCTACGGGACCTTCGCCGACAGCTTTCGACTCTATCGGGATGAACGCTTGCACGGTCACTTCGACATGGCCCACAACACCTATCTTGAGAACGCATTCGAGTTGGGCTGGCCGGTGGCGCTGGCGCAGTTCATCGTGATCGGGGCGCTGTTCATCGTCTGCCTGAACGGCTGGCGGCGGCGCGAGGGAGAGGGCGTGTTTCCCGCGCTCGGCATGGCGGCGACGGTCCTGGTGGCGGTGCATTCGCTGGTGGATTTCAGCCTGCAGATGCCGGCCACGGCCATCGCCTACGCCGCGATAATGGGCGCGGCCTGCGCGCGGTCCCGGCCGGGTCCGATATACTCGCGGCGACGTCGATGATTGGAGGGGGGCGCGCGACTTGAAACGATACCTGATCCGCCTGGTGTCCTCGCTCGCCCTGATCGGCCTGCTGGTTGCGCATATCCACGGCACGATCCGCATCCCGTTCGTCGTGCAGTTCGAGCGCCTGCTGTATGACACCCGTGTCCGGCTGACCGCGCCGGGCGGCAAGGACAGCAAGATCGTCATCATCGCCCTGGACGAGCGCAGCCTGGACAACGAGGGGCACTGGCCGTGGTCCCGCGACAAGCTGGCGGAGATGGTGACCCGGCTCTACGACTACGGGGTCGAGGTCGTGGGGTTTGATGTCGTGTTCCCGGAGCGCGACGTCAGTTTTGAGCTGGAAACACTGCGGGAACTCAGCCGCAACGACAGCGGCTTCAGCCGCACGCTGGAGCGATATGCGCCGCAACTGAACCGGGACGCCATTTTCGGCGAGGCGCTGGGGCAGGGCCGCAGCGTGGTGGCCTACTATTTCCACACCGACGACCGGGTCGATTACGAAACCGGTGAGCTGCCGATGGCGGCGTTCGAGTTCGACGACGCCATCCGCGACGACATTCACCTGCCCGTGGCCACGGGTTTCAGCGCCAACGTGCCGGAAATCACCAATGGCGCGTATTCGGCGGGCTTTATCAGCAATCCGCTGATTGCCGACGACGGCATCGTGCGCCGCGCCCCGCTGCTGCATGCTTACGGCAACGAGGCCTACGAGTCGCTGTCGCTGGCCATGGCGGCCACCTACCTGGACGATATCGCGCTGCCCCTGTTCGTCGATGCGCCGCTGTTGCTGCAGGGCTACCCACCGCTGGAGGCGATGGTGATCGGCGACCGGCGAATCCCCGTCGACGCCCAGGGCGCGGTGCTGGTGCCGTACCGGGGCGCCGCGGGCAGCTTCGAATACATTTCGGCGACGGACGTGATCAACGGCACCGTCGAGCGACCCGAGCTGCTCGACGGCTCAATCGTGCTGATCGGCGCCACGGCGCCGGGGCTGGTGGACCTGCGTTCGACGCCATTCGGTTCGATCTACCCCGGGGTGGAGATCCACGCCAACGTGCTGGCCGGCATTCTCGATGACAACTTCCGCTGGCAACCGGCCTACACGCAGGCGGCCGAGATGATCGCGGTGCTGGCCTTCGGCCTGCTCGCGGCTTTCGTGCTGCCGGTACTGTCCGCCGTGTTCGCCACGCTTTTGCTGGGGGTGATGGTGACCGGCGCGGTCTGGACCAACGCCTGGTTGTGGGACGTGAAACTGCACGTGCTGCCGCTGGCGACCACGCTGATCGTGCTGTTCGGCACCTACCTGCTGAACATGGTGTACGGCTATTTCTTCGAGTCCCGTAGCCGTTCGCACATGAACGAGCTGTTCGGCCAGTACGTGCCGCCGGACCTGGTCTCGGAGATGGCGCATGACCCGACCCATTATTCGATGGAAAGCGAGAAGCGCGAGCTGTCGGTGCTGTTCACCGATATCCGCTCCTTCACGACCATCTCCGAGGCGCTGGACGCGCAGGAACTATCTGACCTGCTGAACCGGTTCCTGACGCCGATGACACAGGTGGTGCACGACACCCAGGGCACCATCGACAAGTACATGGGCGACTGCATCATGGCGTTCTGGGGCGCGCCGCTGCTCGATATCGACCATGCCGACCATGCCATCAGCGCCGGGTTGGAGATGCTGCGCGCGATGGAGAAGCTGAACACGGCCTTTGTCGCAGAGGGCCTGCCGGAGCTGAAGGTTGGCGTCGGTATCAATACCGGCACGATGAGCGTCGGCAACATGGGCTCGCGTTTCCGGCGCGCCTACACGGTGCTGGGCGATGCCGTGAACCTGGGGTCGCGGCTGGAAGGGCTGACCAAGGTCTACGGCGTCGACATGCTGGTCAGCGAATTCACCCGCGACGCCGCGCCGGACCGATTCCTGTACCGCGAAATCGACCAGGTGCGGGTGAAGGGCAAGCGCCTGCCGGTCGGCATCTACGAGGTCATCGGCGAGGCGAACAAGGTGCCGGATATCGAGCGCGCACGCCTGCTGCAGTTTGAACAGGCGATGAAACTGTACCGCGCCCAGGACTGGGATGGCGCCGAGGGCATCCTCCATGATCTGGTCGAACAGGTGCCGGGTAAACCGCTTTACCGGATGTACATCGAGCGCATCCGGACCTTCCGCGAACAGCCGCCGCCGGATGACTGGGACGGCGTCTATACCCACGACAGTAAATGATACGGAACTGCCTGATTTTGCGTATGTCGGTGTAAGGGCTTGTATGTCGCATCGAATGACCGGGCAGGCACGCCGAGAATGCCGCCAACTATCTTTCACATGGCGGGTATATACTGTACGGATGAGGCGGTTTTATCGTTGGGCACCGCCGAGGTAAGGGACAATGAACAGCTTGCGAATCAAACTGATCACGGGGGTGCTGGCACTGGCAGCCATCGCGCCCGTGACCGCGGATGACGAGACCGCCTTGCTGGTCGCGTCACGCGGCGATGTCTTCGCTGAGCGATCGACAGAGCGCCGTGAACTCCAGCGCGGGGATGGCGTCAGCGAGGAAGAACGCATCATCACCGGGCCCAAGAGCTTCGCGGTGCTGCAGTTCGTGGATGGCGCCAAGGTGACGGTGACGCCGAACAGCGTGCTGGACATCAAGGAATACGTCTACAACGGCCAGGACGAGAATGCGGCCACGCTGAGCCTGGTGGAAGGCGGCCTGCGCGTGCTGACCGGCGCCATGGCCAAGGCCGAGCCGGACAGCTTCAAGGTGGAAACGCCGGTGGCGCTGATGGGCGTGCGCGGCACGGAATTCTCGGTACTGCTGTGTGACGACGGCTCCATCTGCCAGGAAGACGGCGCGACCTTCGTCGAATAACAGTTTGCCAAGGGGATAAGAACCGCGCCCGGTTGAGGGCGCGGTTTTTTTATGCGTGCGACAAAATTTCGCGCTCAGCTGTCGCTGGCGGGCAGCTCCGGTTGCGGTGGATCGGGCAGTTCGATTTCCGGTGGAATCGGCGGCTGGGCAGGTTCGCCCGGGCCCGGGCCATCCGGGGGCGTGGGAATGCCCGGTGGCAATACCGGGTCGTTCGGCCCGTCGGTGGGCGGGTTTGCCTCTGGTGCGTCGCCCTGGCTGGTGCCCATGACGCCGGCGGCCGCCACCGGCGGCGCCACGCCGCAGCGGCGCGCGTGTGATTCGTCGTCGTACACCGAGAACATCGCGGGGATGACCTGCAGGCCCATGTCAGCGGCCACGCGCAGGCGTTCCGGCTCGTCGGCGATCAGCCCGGCTTCACCCGGCACCATGGCCAGGTTGACGGGCTTGCCCGAGAAACCGGCGGATTCGATATCGCCACGCAGCCGCTCGGCCCGCGCCGGGTCGATGTCGGCCATTGGCGGCGCGTCCACCTGGTCGGCCAGCACCTGGGCGACGAAGTCGGTGTGCCGGTCGCCGGCGAACATCATCGGCGGTGTCGCCGGCAGGATGCCGTTCTCGGCATACACCTGGGCGATATTGCGGGGCGTCGGCGCCTCGCCGAAGTAGGAAATCGGCACGACATTCTGGTCGTGGTACTCGAACAGCGTCGGAATCGGGTCGTCGCCGTACTTTGCCTTCAGCGCCGACAGGTGATTGGTGTCGACGATGACCTGGCCCGTGCCGTAGAACAGGCCGATGATCAGGGTGTCCGGGCGCTGCGCGGCCTGCGGTGCATCGGCCGGTCCGGCCACGTACCAGTAGGCGTTGGAGACAAACGAGTCGATTTCGTCTGCGGGAAGCTCGCCGTGATAGCCGCCATCGAGAAAGTGGGGCTGGCTGTCCAGCACCATCTGCTGTTCGAAGAAGCGCTGCGCGACGCCCTGGATCTGCTGCCCGGCGGGCAGTTCGTCGAGCGAAAAGGTCTCGAGCTGCCCCCGGTTTCCGGCGTATGCCGTGCCGCACGGCCAGTTCAGCGCGGCGGGGCGGGCGTCGAGGAACTCCAGGCCGTCCCGCGTGATGGCGGCAGACTCGCCCGACTTCACGTCAATCTGGCGGTCACCGCGCTGGATATAGACGGCTTTTTCGTCGACGGTGGTGTAAAGCGTGACGTTATCGGCATCCTGCTGCGCACTCACTGCCGGGGCGACGAGCACCGCGGCGATGAGGGCGGACAAGGGCGTCCTCGACAGGCGTTTTACACGGGTGGACATCAGGGCCTCGAAAAAGCGGGTTCGACCAACACCCAATATAGCATCATAATCGGCGTTCATGGATGGGGAGAGCAGCATGCTCGCGCAAGGGGTCACCGGGTCAATTCTGGCCGCCGGGCTGTCGCTGGTGTTCGCGCTGGCACTGGTCCCGCTGGCGCGGGCGACCGGCTGGATGGATGTGCCCTCGGCGCGCAAACATCACGCGCAGCCGACGCCACTGGTCGGCGGTCCCGCCACCTGGGGTGGCATGTTCCTGGTGCTGGCCCTGGCCGGATTGTTGGACGCCGCGTTGCTGGCCGCCTGCACGCTGATCATGCTGACCGGGCTGGTCGACGACCGCTGGCCGCTGGGCGCCTGGGTGCGTTTCGGGTTGCAGGCCATGGCCTGCCTGCTGATGGTGTTCGCCGGCGATGTGCTGCTGCTGGATTTTGGCCGCCTGCTTGTCGATCACGTGCTCGAACTCGGACCGCTGGCGGTGCCGATCACGGTGTTTGCGGCGCTTGGGGTGATCAACGCGTTCAACATGATCGACGGCGTCGACGGGCTGTCCGGGAGTATTTTCGTTCTCTGCTGTATCGCGGCGGGTGTTCTGGCGTGGCGTGCCGGCCGGGCCGATGTGCTGCCGTTGCTGTTCACGGCGGGTGGCGCGACCCTCGGTTTCCTGGCACTGAATGCACGCCTGCCCTGGAACCCGCGGGCGCGGATCTTTCTGGGCGATTCCGGCTCACTGCTGCTGGGCCTGGTGCTGGCCTGGGTGTTCATCGACCTCGGTAACGGCAGCCGGGCAGGTGTGGATCGTGCATTCGCACCGATGACCGCGGTCTGGATTTTCGGCCTGCCGCTGCTGGACACCACGCGCCTGATGGCGAACCGCTGGCGCGCCGGACGCTCCGCGTTCGAGGCGGATGAGTATCACCTGCACCATGCCTTCGCCCGCGCCGGTTTCAGCCCCGGCCAGACCTGGATGGGCATCGTCGCATTCGCGGCGCTGTTCATGGTCACCGGCGCGGTGCTGGAAATCAGCGGTGTGCCGGAGTACCTGCGGTTTTACGGGTTTATCGCCTGTGGGCTGGGCTATTTTCATGTCATGAAGCGGGCCTGGCGCTCAGCCCGGTTTCTCGGCCGTCCCATGCGCAACACCGAAGTCGTGTTCAATACCTGAACACAACCTGCTATCGTTGATGGATGGAGTGGTTCGCCGTCTATACCCGCCCCCGCCAGGAACGCCTTGCGCGTGAACACCTGGCGCGGCAGGGTTTTGAATGCTTCCTGCCCATGGCGCTGAACCCATACCAGAAGCACCGCCGGGGGCAGGGCGCTCGTGGCGAGCCGCTGTTCCCCCGGTATTTGTTCTTACGCGCCGAAGTCGGCCAGCAGAACCTGGCCGTCGTGCGCTCAACGCGCGGCGCCGTCGACCTGGTGCGCTCGGGCCACGCGCTGTTGCGCGTCGACGAGCGAATCGTGCGCGGCCTGCTGGCCCGCCGCGACCCGGAGTCCGGTCTCGTGATGCTGTCACCCGACCCGGTGGTGGTCGGCGAACGCGTGCGCGTGTTCGACGGCCCGCTCGCAGGCCTGGAAGGCGTGCTGGCCGAACGTCACGGCGAACGCCGCGCACTGCTGTTACTGGAATTGCTGGGCAGAACGACCACCGTCGAAGTGGACGCCCTGTCCCTAAAACGCGCCGTCTGATCGGCGCCACGGGTGGTTCCCACCGTGTGACGCAAAAAGCGTGGCACGGCGGTAGCGTGCCCGAATGAAACGCATCGACACGATGCCGCACGCATGACACAACCCAACGAAACCCACTACCACCTGCTGCGCTACCTGGAGGCCCACCCCCAGGTCAGCCAGCGCGAACTGGCCGAACACCTGGGCGTCAGCCTGGGCAAGACCAACTACTGCCTGCGCGCCCTGGTCGACAAGGGCCTGGTGAAAGCGCGCAACTTCCGGAACAGCCAGAACAAGCGCGCCTACCTGTATCACCTGACCCCGCAGGGTATCGAGGCCAAGGCGCGCATCGCCACCCGGTTCCTGAAACGCAAGATGGACGAGTACGAACGGCTGAAGGGCGAGATCGAGGAACTGCAGCGGGAAGTCGATGCGAGGAATGCCCGTGATTGACGTGGCGCCGCGGATTGCCGTGATCGGGCTGGGTTACGTGGGGACGCCGTTGTTGGCGGCGTTTGCGCGGGAGTTCGAAGTGACCGGTTTCGACATCGACGCGGCGCGGGTCTCCGAGTTGCAAAGCGGCCGTGACCGGACCGGCGAGCTTTCCGAAGACGAGCTCGCGCGCATGGCCAGCGTCACATTGACAAGCAACGCCAGCGACATGGCCGGCTGCGACACCTATATCGTCACCGTTCCCACGCCCGTCGACGAAGACCACCAGCCCGACCTGGCGCCGCTGGAAGCCGCCTGCCATTCCGTTGGCCCATTGCTCGGGCGCGGCAACACGGTGGTGTTCGAATCGACGGTCTACCCCGGCGCGACCGAGGATGTCTGCGTGCCGATCCTGGAGGCCGCCTCCGGACTGAAGGGCGGTGAGGACTTCTGGTACGGCTACAGCCCCGAACGCATCAATCCCGGCGACCGCGAGCGCCGCCTGGAGCGGATCGTAAAGGTGGTCAGCGGCTGCTGCGCAGAATCACTGGATTTCATCGACGGCCTCTATTCCGCCATCGTGCCCGCCGGCACCCACCGCGCCGCCTCCGTGCGCGTCGCCGAGGCCGCCAAGGTGATCGAAAACACCCAGCGCGACGTCAACATCGCGCTGGTCAACGAACTCGCCATGCTGTTCGACAAACTCGGCCTGGACACCCGCGACGTGCTCGCCGCCGCCGGCACCAAGTGGAATTTCCTGCCGTTCACCCCCGGCCTGGTCGGCGGCCACTGCATCGGCGTCGACCCGTACTACCTGGCCCACAAGGCCAGGGCCGTGGGCTTCGACCCCCAGATCATCAACGCCGGCCGCGGCGTAAACGACGGCATGGCCACCTGGGTGGCCCACAAGGTGCTGGCCCTGGTGGCCGAGCGCCGCGGCAGCGTGGACGGCGCCCGCGTGCTGGTCATGGGCCTGACCTTCAAGGAAAACTGCCCCGATACCCGGAACAGCCAGGTTTTTCGCCTGATCGCCGACCTGCAGGCCGCCGGCTGCGAGGTCGACGTGCTGGACCCATGGGTGGACGAACACCAGGGACGCGGTGTGCGGTTGGTACCTGAGCCGGATACCGGCGCGTACGCCGCCGTGATCGGCGCCGTGACCCACCGCCAGTTCCAGGACGTTTCCGCGGAAACGTTGCGAGGGTGGGGCGGTGACGACTGTGTGTTCTACGACGTGCGCGGGGTCTTCCCAGAAGGCGTCGCGGAGGGCCGGCTATGACCGAAACCCGTTACGAACAGGTCCAGCGCGAGCTGCGGGATAAGCCGACCAAATGGCTGGTGACCGGCGTGGCCGGTTTTATTGGGAGCCACCTGCTGGAAAAACTCTTGGACTTGGGGCAGACAGTCGTGGGACTAGACAACTTTGCCACCGGCTTCCAGCACAACCTGGACGATGTGCGCCGCTGCGTGGGCAAAGACGCCTGGAAACGTTTCCGCTTCATTGAAGGTGACATCCGGGTATTGGAAGACTGCCGCCAGGCGCTCGAGGGCGTGGAGCGCGTGCTGCACCAGGCCGCTCTAGGTTCAGTGCCAAGGTCGCTGGAAGACCCGGTCACCACCAACCAGGCCAATATCGATGGATTCCTGAACATGCTGGTGGCCGCCCGCGATGCCGGTGTCGCCAGCTTCACTTATGCCGCGTCCAGTTCGACCTATGGTGACAGCGAAGAGCTGCCCAAGGTCGAGGACCGGATTGGCAAACCATTGTCGCCGTATGCCGTGACCAAGTATGTCAATGAGCTTTATGCCGACGTTTTCGCGCGCTGCTATGGGTTCAACACGATTGGGCTGCGTTACTTCAATGTGTTCGGGCCTCGTCAGAACCCGGATGGAGCGTATGCAGCGGTGATACCAAAGTGGATTGGCGCGATGTTGAAGGGCGAACCGGTTTACATCAACGGGGATGGGGAGACGAGCCGCGATTTCACCTACATCGATAATGCGGTGCAGGCGAATTTGCTGGCGGCGGTGGCTGATGGGGCGGCGTTGAACCGCGTTTACAACGTGGCGTGCGGTGAGCAGACCTCGTTGAACGATCTCTTCGACGGATTGGTTAATGCCGTGGAACAACTGAAAGGGTGGGCGGTACCCCGTCCCGAGTACCGGGATTTCAGGGCAGGCGATGTGCGACATTCATTGGCAGATGTGAATCGCATCTCAAAGTTGCTGGGCTATTCGTGTGGTTCTCGTGTGACTGAGGGATTGCCGGCGACAGCTGCCTGGTTCATCCAGGATTAGTGTGAGCAGTTAAAAACCTGTGTCGTTGCCAGCATTTCCGTTGAACTGGACGATGCTATCACCTGTCCTAGGGACGGCGTTCTTCCAGTTAGTCGGTATGGGCATGACACTGTTGGTGGGCGTTCAATTGGCGCGATACCTCGGTCCCGCCCAGTATGGCGTCTATGGCACGTTAATCGGGATCATTTCGGTCGCCGCGGTGCTCGCGCAAGCCGCTTTGCCGCAATTATTAATTCGTGACCTGGCGCCACTGGATGCTCACAGTGAGCATGGGCAAATTGCACTCGTTTTCAAACAGGCGGCCCGTGTATTCGTAGTTTCAAGTGTGGCGACACTGGTGATTGTGGCGCTGGTCATGTTCGGTGCGTCAGGTGATGGGCCTGAATCTTCCAGGGAATCCTGGAGTTGGGTCTTCCTCCTGGTCATCGCATTTGCGCTGTTGAATTTCGTATCTGGGGCGTTGCGAGGATTGCACCGGGTTGCAATGGCCCAAATGGTCGCGGCCGCTTTACGGCCAGCTGTGTTTGCTGCTGCGTTATTGATTGCGGGTTTGGTCGGCATATCGATGAGCGCGAGCAACGCGTTATTAATTCAGTTCGTTTCATTGGTGATTGTTATCACAACCGGCGTGTTGCTGATTAAATCGCACCTACCGACAATGCCGCGCCAGCAGCCGACCCGCTTTGACGCGCCGTCGAACTGGTTCAGTGATGGCGTACCCATGATGGCAACCGAATTGGTACGCACGCTGGATGCCCAGGTGGCCATCCTCATTTTGGCAGTGCTTGTCACCGACGCTGACGTTGGTCAGTACCGGGTAGCAATATCCAGCGCCGTCATTTTTGCGTTTCCCTACACGATTGCCACTCTTATTTTGATGCCCGCGTTCGCCAAAGACTACGCAGAAGGTAATTTGGAAGCCCTTGAAAAGCGCGCCCAGGCCGGCGCGTGGTGGAGTACAGGCTCAACGTTGTTATGCCTGCTATTGATGCTGGCTTTTGGTGAGAATTTGGTCGAGCTCGCATTTGGCGCGGATTATCGCGCCTCCGTGCCGGTACTGATCGTCCTCGGATTGGCGTTTCTTGTGCAAGCCATTCTGGGTCAAGGCGCGGCTGTTCTGAATATGTGTCGCCGACCCACCCTGGTAACGAAGGCCTATGCACTTGGCTTGGTGTTCACAGTGGCAACCGGAATCCCATTGGTTCAGCTTTTTGGATATTTGGGCATGGGATGGGCCGTTTTGATTGGAATGGCTACACGGAGCCTATTCCTCTGGCTCTGTGTTCGGCACGCGTTCAGAAAGAATGTTGCTCTTGGGATGGCGTTTCGGCGCGTGTGGGTGGGTGTGAATTGAGCGGTCGCCTGCGGCGCCTTAAACCTTATGTCCCTGGGCTGGTTTGGAGGGTGGGCGGCCTGTTCAGGAATTACTTGCGCCGACTTAGGGCGACCTGGAATGTCGCATGCGGCATTCGGGGCATATCGTTCAAGGACAAGTTGACGGTTACTACGTCACTGATTGTGAGCCCCTTTCGTCTAATGTCGACGCTGGATCAGTGGCGTGACCCGGTACTACTCACAAATGCCACTGTTCGCTCAAAAAACCTGGGTGTCTTCCATGTCCGTGGTAATTCCGACGACCTTGTACATGTATTGCCTGCCCATGATCTGCAGGTCTATCGAGCGGTGGAGAGGTTATTGGGCACTGGTGACAGCTTTATAGATGGCGGCGCAAATGTTGGTGCGTTCTCCGTCCTGGCTGCCAGGATCGTGGGTGACGCCGGTACTGTTCATGCGATCGAGATGCACCCCGAAACGTTCGCTGCACTCAGTTCAAACGTGGCGCTCAATGGGCTTCAGAATGTGACGCTGTTCAACAAAGCGTTGTCTTCAGAGTCCGGCAAGACCATGGCGGCAAAGGTTGGTCGCAACCGATTCGGTCAAGCTTCTCTCAGTACTAAATCGAAGGTGTTTTCAGATGATGCCGCGGTGTCTTTCAATGTCGATCTCGTAACTCTTGATGAAGTCGCGCAGTCTCTTGGACGCGTCGCGTTGATCAAACTCGACCTTGAAGGTTATGAACTGGCTGCGCTGCAGGGTGCTGAACAATTGTTGAAGCGAACCGACCACCTGATATTCGAACTATGGGATCAGAGGGATGATGCTGCAATATCGCTGCTCAGCGGCCAAGGATTCAGCTGTACACAATTAAATGAGCGCAACGTATTGGCGACCAGGGTTGGCTAAACGCATCACTATACTTCTGCCGGACTTGAGGGTTGGCGGCGTCGAAAAGGTAAGGATCTGTCTCGCAAGCGCATTTTTGGACAAAGGGTTCGCAGTCGAGTTTTTACTTGTCCAGAATCATGGTGATCTGTTGGAAGCAGTGCCGGCCCAGTGCTCTGTAAAAAGCCTGGATGCACCACGATTCAGGCACGCATGGAGGCCACTTCATCGTTACATTCGCCGGGAACAGCCCGATGTGCTCCTGGTGGCAATGTGGCCGCTGACCGGCCTGGCAGCGTTGGCCTGCCGAACCAGTGGATACAAAGGCACTTTGGTACTCAGCGAACACAATGATTTCCGGTTCGCGCCGGCGCTGAGGCCTCGGGAAAAAAATTTTCTGCGATTGTTCGGTGCCCGTATTTACGCGGCTGCCAGTCGAGTGATTGCCGTATCGCAAGGCGTAAAAGACAGCCTGAAAGAAGTCGCGAAGTTGCCCGACGACCTCGTGGAAGTCATTCACAACCCGGTCGAAGTCTCGGGTGCAACACAGTTCCAGGAATCTGACAGGGCGCTTGTTGAATGGTGGCGCGCAGGCGATGCAAGCCTGTTGGGCGTGGGTACGCTTAAGCAACAAAAAGGTTTTGATGTGCTGCTGGATGCATTGAAACTTGTGACGGCAGCCATGGACGTGCGCCTCGTCATCGTGGGTGATGGCAGCTTGATGAATGAGTTGAAAGCGCAGTGCAACCGGCTCGGCCTGGAAGAGCATGTGCGGCTTATTGGTTCACGCGCAGACCCGGGGCCGTTCTACAACGCTGCCGATTTATTCGTGTTGTCATCACGCACCGAAGGATTCGGGAATGTCATCGTGGAAGCACTCGCATACGGCACACCGGTGGTGAGTGCTCGCTGTTCCGGTAGCCCTGCGGAAATTCTGGAGGGTGGACGTTACGGGCTGCTGGTGCCGCAACTGGATCCACAAGCTTTGGCACACGCCATTTTGACTCAGTTGTCCGCGCCCAAGCGAGAAGGTGAGCTGAGGCAGCGTGCGGCAAACTTCAGCCCGGAAAGTGCGGCACGAAAATACCTGGATCTATTCGGTTGAATAGGCTTGCCTGACCGAACGCTCACCGTTGTTTACCTGACCCGTACTGGATTGCTGGAGCCGTTGGGTCAGTCGCAGGTGTTTGCCTACCTCCGTGCTTTGGCCACCGAGTTTCGGATTGTCCTGGTGACTTGCGAGAAACATAGCGATCGCGCGGACGGGGAGCGAATGGCGGCGGCTGACGAGGCTTGTCGACTGGCGGGTATTGATTGGCGGCCAGTACCGTTTGAGCTGGGGCCGGGCCCCGTGTCGACTTATCGTCATCATCGCCGATTCGTGCAGGAGGTGCGGAGGGAGAGCAAACAGGGCCCCCTCGTCGTTCACGCGCGAAGTTATCTGCCCGTTGCCGCTGCACTGGCAAGTCATCGGCGGAGCGGGACGCCATTCGTCTTCGATATGCGCGCGCTCTGGCCCGAGGAGTTGATAATGGCGGGCCGTTTGCGTCGTGATTCGATAAAGCACCGTATTCTTCAACGCTTGGAACGAAAAGCGTTACAGCACGGCGAGGTCGTGTCACTGACCCACGCAGCTGCTGAGCATCTTAAAGAACGGTTTCCGGCTGAGTTGAAAGATAAAGAGATCCACGTGATTCCGACATGCACGGACCTGGAGCGGTTCAGGCCGGCGCCGATGCCGGGTGGGCCGTTGGTGTTTGGGTGTTTTGGGACGGTGTTGAGTGGCTGGTTTCGAATGGACCTGTTGGCGGCGTGGTTCTGCACGGTGAATCGACATTTCCCTGATGCCGTTACTGAGGTTGTCACGAAAGACGACCGCGCGCTCGTGGAGCAGGCACTCGTAGAACTCGGTGTCCGACTTGAGTCATTGAGAATTCGTTCCGCGGCGCCGAATCAGATGCCGGAAATTGTCCGGGCGCAGACGGTGTCCGGGATGTTTTTCAAAACGGGCCTGGGAAAGCTGGGAAGTTGTCCTACGCGTCTTGGCGAGGTGTTGGGGAGCGGGCGACCGGTTGTGAGCAACGGGGGAATCGGTGACGTTGACCGTGTGATTAATGACTCGCGGGTTGGGGTTCTGGTTGATTCAACCTGTGTGGCGGAGCAGGACAGGGCAATGGCGCGCCTGCAGGCATTGCTATCGGATCCGGAGCTGTCAGCGCGCTGTCGCGCGACGGCGGAACAGCGGTTTTCGCTTGAGTCCGGGGTGGCAAAGTACCGGTCTATTTACAATAAGATGGCTGATTGAGGCGGTGTCGGTAACGCCCAGTTCAGTCGTTGAGGGCCAAAACTGTCGAATCCTTGCGCTTCCTAAATATGACTGCCTGGCGGCCAGTGCCCGCCATCGGTATTTTGCGATCGAAGGGTACTTGTCCGATGCAGGGATCGTAGTTAAATACTCGCCTTTATTGGATGACCGTTATCTTCACGGATTTCTTCAGAATGGAAAAAAGTCGCTTGGTCGATTGCTTTCAGGATATTGGAATAGACTCACTGAACTAAGAAGCGCGTGTGAGTACGACCTCTTATGGATTCACTTCGAAGCACTGCCCTACCTACCAGCCTGGGTTGAGATCCTGCTGACCAGCGGCACGCAGCCATATGTGCTCGATTTCGACGACGCGCTTTTTCACCAGTACGACCAGCACAACAATCTACTGGTCAGAAAGGTATTGGGCGGAAAGATTCCTGAACTTGTCAGGCGGGCGGCGGGCGTTATCGCCGGCAATGAGTACATCGCTGACATGGCGGAACGTGCCGGTTGTAGGCGGGTGGCCGTGATCCCGACGGTCGTTGATTTGAACCGCTACGACCGGATAAAACAACACAACAATCGACGTGGGCAGGTTCGGGTGGGTTGGATGGGGTCGCGTTCAACGGCAGCCTATCTGGGTATCGTCGAGCCCGTCTTGACCGAACTTCAACGTGCAGGCGAAATTTCTGGTGCGCTGGTAGTTGGGGCAGCGGGGCTCCAGGCAGGTGGTCAGTCAGTGAGTCATCGTCCCTGGCGAGAGGAAACTGAGGTTGACGACCTGATGGATATGGACATCGGGATTATGCCGTTAAGGGACTCTCCATGGGAACGGGGGAAGTGTGGATTCAAGCTCATTCAGTACATGGCGTGTGGTCTGCCAGTCGTGGCATCGCCAGTGGGTGTGAACCGCAAAATTGTCCAGCATGGGGCCAACGGCTTTTTGGCTGAAAGCAATGAAGAATGGCGCGAAGCCCTGAAGATACTTGCCGGCGACCCGTTGCTTCGCCAGGTGATGGGTGAAATGGGACGTGAGAGAGTCAAATCTGATTTTTCTCTCCAAAAAACGGCTCCTCGGCTTGTTGAGTTTCTAAAGGAATGCGCTGCTAGCTAACCATGTGTGGAATTGCGGGCGTATTAGGCAATCTCGGCGTTAATCCGGTGGCCGGAGTGGCGGACATGGCCGACGCCATCGCTCACCGGGGACCGGATAATCAGGGTTGTTGGTCGGACATTGAGGCTGGCATCGCGCTGGGGCACCGGCGCCTGGCCGTTCAGGGGTTAGGGCAGGCGGGCGACCAGCCCATGGTTTCGCCGTCAGGTCGTTTCGTCCTCGCGTACAACGGAGAAATCTACAATCATCTTGAACTGCGTGAGGAGGTAGAGGCGGGCGCGGGGAGGGTCCCTTGGCGGGGGAGTTCGGATACTGAAACATTGCTGGCAGCAATCGAGCGTTGGGGACTGTCGAAGACGCTTGATCTTTCCCGTGGAATGTTCGCTTTAGCCTTGTGGGATCGCGCGCAATGCTCACTTCGGCTCGCGCGTGATCGGTTTGGTGAGAAGCCCCTCTATTATGGAAAGGTAGGTGGCAGCTTTCTGTTTGCCTCTGAGTTGCATTCCCTTGAGCGTTGGCCGGCATTCCAGGCCCGGATTAGTCCGGAAGCGGTTTCTGGGTTACTTCGCTATGGTTACGTTCCTTCGCCCGGATCTATCTACGAGGGTGTTTTCAAGTTACCGCCCGGAACGGTGTTAACCCTAAGTGCGAAGGGCCTCGGCGTTGAACCCAGTCTGTCGAGGTGGTGGAACTATAGGGATGAATGGGAGCAGGGGGCGAAAACCCGTTTCAAGAATGAGTCTGAAGTGCTTGAGTCACTTGATGAGGTGTTCAGCACCGCATGCGAGTTGCAGACTATTTCGGAAGTTCCACTAGGCGCGTTCCTCTCCGGTGGTATCGACTCAAGCACGGTGGTCGCCAGTCTGCAGGCTCGGTCACGGCAACCCGTGAAGACCTTTACGGTAGGCTTTCCAGAGTCTGAATATGATGAGTCTGGTGCGGCGGAGGCTATCGCCGCGCATCTGGGGACAGAACACGAGTCCTTCCGGCTAACTGCACAGGACGCGCTTAACTTGGTGCCGGAGTTGGCATCGATTTATGACGAGCCGTTTGCGGATGCATCACAAATTCCGACTGCCCTTGTCTGTCGACTGGCCCGGCAACATGTGACCGTGGCGCTGTCTGGCGATGCGGGTGACGAACTGTTTGGTGGGTACCAGCGTTACGTCTCCGCGGCGGAGGCCTGGGCAGCCGCTCGGAGAACACCTGGCTTTGCGCGACCGTTGCTGGCGCGTGTGCTGCAAAACGAAGTGGTCTTGTCATTGATTTCAAAAAGAGCGGGCCATGGTCTGGGAATTTCTCACCCCTCAGAAAAGCTCAGGAAGTTCGGAAAACGGATTGTTACGGCGCGGAATGAAGCAGAGTTTTATGAATTGCTGACTGCGATCAACCCTGACAATCAAGAGCTAATTGCCGGAGTTAAAGTTCCAGCGCAGCCTCCTTACGAGCGATTCCGGGAGTTACCAAAAGCCGGGTATGAGGAGCGGATGATGTACGCGGACGCGCTGACCTACTTGCCCGACGACATCCTGACCAAGGTAGACAGGGCAGCCATGAGTGCCAGCCTCGAAACACGCTTGCCGTTCCTTGATATTGAGGTGGTCAGGCTGGCTTGCCGGTTGCCGTTGAACATGAAGCTTCGGGATAGAAAGGGAAAGTACTTGATTCGCAGGCTTTTAGAGAAGCGTGTGCCGCCGGAACTATTCGACCGGCCAAAGCATGGTTTTGCCGTGCCGCTGGCTGAATGGCTTCGGGGGCCACTGAAAGCGTGGTCAGGTGATCTCCTTTCGTCGATTCGTCCACATTCAGCGCTGCTGAACCGGAAAGAGGCGTTGCGACTTTTTGAAGAGCACTCGTCTGGGAGCGCAGATCATGCACAGGCAATCTGGAGCATCCTGATGTTGCAGGCATGGCGGCAGAGCAGGAGCTGCTGAATTGATACCGTACTGGCTGCTCTTCCTCTTCGCTTCCGGTGCTGTCCTTGGCGCGCACGGTGGTCGCCAGGGACGCTGGTGGGTTTGGTGGACTTTCGGGGCCGTATTGCTCCTCGTTGTAGGACTAAGAGATCACGTAGGTTGTGATTGGCTGGCATACGAGTTCTATCTTGAACGTGCGGCCCGCAGTGACTTCAGCGAACTGTGGGCACTTTCGGATCCGGGCTATCAACTTACAAATTGGATTTCCGCCCAGCTAGGCTGGGGTGTGTACGGGAACAATGTTCTTTGTGCATTGATCTTTACGATCGGACTATTCGTGTTCAGTCGGCAGCAGCCATTACCGTGGCTGGCGGTGGCGGTGGCGGTTCCTTACCTGGTGATAGTTGTGTCCATGGGCTATACCCGCCAGGCCGTTGCGCTGGGGTTCGTGTTTTGGGCGCTGACCGCGCTGGAAAGCCGCAACCTTCGCCGATACCTGTTGTTGGTTGCGCTGGCGACACTGTTTCACAAGACAGCGGTGCTGATGATTCCCCTTGGCCTCTTCCTTTTCGGGCGAGGTTGGGCGGCAAGGGCATTTGCCGTCGTGTCCGTTGGGCTCGGGCTGTGGGCGGCCTTCCTGGCTGATTACCAGGATACGCTTTGGGAAAACTACGTACAGGCCGCAATGATCTCCCAGGGTGCGACTATCCGGGTGATGATGAACGTTGTACCCGCACTCGTTCTGCTGGTTTTCTGGAATCGATGGAAAGCCGCGTTCCCGCAGTCACGGATATGGTTCTGGATGGCGTTGGCGGCTATCGCCTGTGTGCCGTTGTTAACCCAGGCATCCACGGCAACTGATCGGATTGCCCTATATCTCACACCGTTACAGGTCGTGGTGTTTTCCCGGTTGCCTGTGCTGGCGACCGCCTCCGCCACACGAAACGTTCTGGTTGCGGCAATTATCCTGGGATATGGGCTGGTGCTATTTGTGTGGCTGAACTTTGCGCGCCACGCTTACTGCTGGATTCCCTATCAAAACCATTTGTTTGGATAGTTTTACAGGGGTTGGAGAAAGCATGAGTGACAATATTATGCGTGGAAGTTCGCCCAGCGCGGCCGTGCAAGTGGCCTCCGTCAAGAAAATAGCTTCGCGCGCGTGTGGGTGCTCTTCATAGATGGCCTCCAGGGCGCACTCATGGCGAACCTTCGTCGAAATGGAATTCCCAGGGGCTCCAGGCTACGACTATGACCAACAGCCTCGCCATGGTGTCCAGCGTCATTGACGCATATGAAATGTGTCAAGTTAATTAGGCAGTGATGGGCAACTGTAATTCAACCCAAACTCCACCCGAAAGTCCGTAGCCTTCACCGTCGGCACCAGCCGACCCTTTTCCTTAGTCAGCTCCACAACCCCGCATTGCTCAAGCTTCTTCAGCGTACGGGAGAGGTTTGCCTTGTTGCGGTTGCTCAGGCGCTGGAGTTCGGTGAGAGAGCGGGGGTTGTTGTCCAGGATGAGTTTCAGCAGGGCCTGGTTTTCGCTGCTGAGGACCTGGGCCATGGATTTGATGGACTCGAACCAGACCTTGGGGTCGTCCTTGGGGCGGCGGTATTTGCCGGAGGCGATGGCGATGGTTCGTTTCTGGTAGTCCGGGAAGGACATGATGCCGACTTTAAGGGGTTTCATGATGCTGATTCTCCAGGTGGGCCGGAAAGCATGAGCGTTGTCGTATCCCAATAACCTTTCATTAGCCCGGTTGTGCAAGGTTAGCGAGTACTTGATGCCGTGCGGTCGTTGGCTCGTTTTTGGGGCCAGGGCAACTTCGATCTTTGCCCAGTAACCATTGCCCAGCGGAAACAGTTCTCCATCAAGGTCCAGCAGGTAGCACAGGCCCGTCTCCGGAGTACGTCGGTTGTTCACCGAAAAAGACCATGTTGTGTGCAGATGATAACCATTTGACGGGTTTGTTTACAAGCTGCGCTCTAGTCTGCTTGGTCAATGCGTTCATGCCTGTACGTCTTACCCGTCTAAACGTGTAGGATTTCACCGCGATGCACATCACCTTGACCGCCAACACCGACTGGTACCTCCACAATTTCAGCCTGGACTTGGCCCGCGCCCTCCGCGACCAGGGCCACCAGGTCAGCATGGTCTGTCCGCCAGGGCCCTACGTGGAGCGCCTACGCGACGAAGGCTTCCGCGTGCGCACGTTCACGGCGCCAAAAGAGGGCTTTTCATTAACCGGCAACCAGCGCGCGCTCAAAGAGATCACGGCCGCCTACAGGGCGCTGCGACCGGAGTTGGTGCACCTCTTCACGCCGGTGTGCGTGTTGCTGGGCGCGATCGCGGCGCGGCGGTGCCGGGTGGCTTACCGGGTGGCGGCGTTGACGGGGTTAGGGCACGTGTTCACGGCGGGCAGTGCGAAGGCGAGGGTGGCGCGGCCGGCGTTGAAGTGGTTGTTCCGGCGTGAGCTGAAGCGCGAGGGGACTGCGGTTGTGTTCCAGAACTCGGCGGATCGTGACGAACTGGTCGCGGCCGGCGTGGTCGACCCGGAGCGTTGTCACCTGGTTCGTGGGTCCGGGGTGGATGTCGAGCGGTTCCGGCCGCGGCAGGCGAATCGCGACGATGACGAAGTACGCATCCTGTTCGCATCGCGGCTGTTGCGTGAGAAGGGCCTGGAGGAACTGTTGGCGGCCTTTGCGCTGGTGCATTCGGAGCACCCGGGAACACGGCTGTGGATCGCCGGTGAGCCGTATGCGCCGAACCCGAGCAGTTTCTCGCGGGCCGAAGTCGATGGCTGGTCGCGGCGGCCGGGCGTCGAGGTGCTGGGGCAGGTTGAAGATATGCCGGGCCTTTTGGCCCAGGTCGACATCGTCGCATTGCCGTCCTACCGCGAGGGCACGCCTAAGATCCTGCTCGAGGCGGCAGCCTGCGGCCTGCCCATCGTCGCAACGGATATTCCCGGTTGCCAGGGCGTGGTCGAGGATGGCAAGAGCGGATACCTGATGCCTGCGAAATCCGTCAAACCACTGGCGGACCGGCTGGTTGAGCTGGCCGCTGACCCGGAGCTCCGTCATCGCTTCGGCAAACGGGGCAGGGCGATCATCGTCGATCAATTCTCTGCCGAGAAGGTCATCGCCGATACATTGGCCGTGTATGACGGTTTAATGCCCGCAGCCCCAAAGTAGCCTTTCCTACGCGATTTTCAGTCCATTTCCGATATACTTAGTCAACCTGGTTAGCTAAGTTGGGTGCATGCTCATGCAGGTCACCATTCATGAGGCCAAAACTCATCTCTCCAAGCTGATCCGAAAGGTGCTGGAGGGCGAGGAGGTCATCATCGCCCGCGGCAAGGAGCCGCTGGTGAAGCTTGTAGTGCTGGATAAGGAACGGCCACAGCGTCAGTTGGGCGCCGCGAAAGGCCTTATTACCTATATCGCTGATGATTTTGATGAGCCGCTGGAAGAGTTCGAGGACTATATGTGAGGCTGCTGCTCGACACCCATATCGTACTCTGGGCTATCGCGGAGCCGTCCAGGTTATCCACGCAATTTCGGGATGCGTTGCTGAACGATGATTCTGAGTTGTGGTTCAGCGTGGCAAGTTACTGGGAAATTTGCATCAAGCAATCTCTGGGCAAGCTAAACCTGGTGCCGGATTGGCAGTCCATGATGGAACATGCGTTGGTCATGAGCCATATCCGCTGGCTACCGATAGAAAAGCATCATTGTCAGAAGCTGTTGGAATTGCCACATCATCATCGCGATCCATTTGACCGGATTCTTGTGGCCCAGGCGCTTTGCGAAAAGATGATTTTTTTGACCACGGACAAGTTCGTAAATCAATATGCTGTGAAAACGCTCTGACTTTATTCCAGAGACTCGGACAGTTTTTCCACGAGTTCGCGTTGCTTCTCCGGATTCAGCCATTCGGCGAGTGCGATTCAACTTCTCTCCATACTGTCGTGCCATTCTGAACGCCCGTGAAATCAGGGGCGCCTGTTTGCACGGATGCGTAAGCGCTGTTGGGCCGGTACTTCGAAGCTGCAGCCACGGCGCTGCGCCCACGGTGAAGCACATACGCATCCCGGTTCGAACGAAAATCCACCCCATGCCCGCCAGGGCGCCAGCAGTCACGTTGTAACCACCAGGCGGGGCTGCCCAAAGATCCTGCTGGAAGCGGCGGCCTGCGGTTTGCCGATCGTGGCGACGGACATTCCGGGGTGTCGCGGCGTGAAGGGAAATTATCGCGTCCGGTTTCTCGTCTCGTCACGTGGTAGCGGAGACGAGCAGAATCTACGTGTCCCTTGTGGGTCTTGCGTTCCGCTAGCCGTTGAACCGGCCGCGCAACAACTCCCAGCCGAACGCCACTTTCTTGCGCACCGATTCCTGGCCGCGCAGGTCCGACCAGGCCCAGGCCCATCGGCCGGCATCCAGCAGTCGTGCGCTGGGTTCGGTGGCTCGTCCGCTCGATAAAGTTTGCAGTCGTTTGTCGCTGACCGCGGTACCGAACGCCGCGCGGCTGGCTTCAAGCGCCGTGGCGCACAGGGTGCCCTGGGCGCGGTCGAGCGCCAGGTCGGTGAATGCCAGCCGGTCGCCGGCCGCCATGGCCTCGTACAGCAGGTGGATGTCGTACAACCAGATCATTCGCTGGCTGGCGCTGTTACGGCCGTGCGCTACGCGGTGGAGCGCGGCGTGTAGCAACAGGCCGGGCAGGGCGGGGGACATCGCGCCGACGCGTTGCAGCGGTAGGGCGTGATCGAGGCATTCCTGGAATCCCAGGGTGTCACGGAACAGGGAGCGGTTCGACAGGCGGTAGTGAATGTCAAACCACAGGTGCTCGCCCTGGAAGGCGTCCGGGGTCGCCTGGAACTGCCGCGAGGAAGCCGTATTCGTGGAAAGGTTGACGACCCGGTAGCCGAACGCGCTGAGTGTTTCCGCGACGTCGCCCGCTTCGGTCTCACGCACCCAGACATCCGTGTCGCAACGTGGGCGCAGGAAAGCGTCCGGGTAGACGTGTTCGGCAACCGCGGCGCCTTTCAGCAACAGGCTGTCGATGGCGTTCTCGTCAAAATGTGTCATTAACCGGCGGGTCGACGCCTGCATGGCCAGTTCCGTGACCGCGGTGTGGCGGGCCTGATGGTGCAATGCCTCGCGAACCCATTTGGTCAGGCCGGTCAATGAACCCTCGTGCGCCCGCCTGTCGAGAAGGGGCCCGATCCCGTGCCAGGCGGCGATGCGCGGCAGATCCATGTCACCCAGGGTGGAAAGGTCGGCCTCGCGCCCGGCGATGGCCTGTGCCAGCAAGCGCCAGCTGGAAGGTTCGAGTGCGGCGTTGGGACGCGGGGACAAGGAGCGGGCCTCGATTGCTCTATAAGGGAACGACTGCCAGTTTAGCCTGAATCCGTTTCGCGGAATGTCCTAGAATCCGCCCATGAATACGTCGACTGGCGGTTACATCGTCTCTACGGACGTCCTGTCGCAGGAGGTCAATGGCGAGATCGTGTTGCTCGATCTCAAGGCTGAAACTTACTATGGGCTCGACCCGGTGGGTGCGGCGGCATGGAAACTGATCGGTGAGGGCCACGGCCGCGACGGCGTGGTCGAAGCCATGCTGCAGGCTTACGATGTCGAGCGTAGCCGGCTGGAAACCGATATCGACGCCCTGCTGGCAGGGTTGCTTGCGGCCGGACTGATTCGCGAAGCCTAGTACGCGCACCGCGGCTATTCGCTCAGCGGGACATGCAGGGTTCCGCCACCATTTGCACCGCCGCGGGCGGCTGCTTCGATACGCACCCAGAAACCTTCATAGTCCGAAATTTCGCTGTCGAGCAGTGGGGTCGTTGCCAGGGCGCGGTAATTCTGGCTGGCAGCGTTGACCGAATCGACGTCGTAGACGAAGGCCACGTTCAGCAACTGGCCGTCGTTGTTGGCCTGGTCAGGTGTCTTGAAGCCATTGGCGTCCTGGTAACGGGTATCTGACCACAGCATGGCCCGGGCAAATGGGTTGCGAATCATCACGCGGGCGAACGCCGGGCCGCCGCCCGCCACAGCGGTTCCGCCGGTGCCGACGAAAGTGGTGACGGTAAGGTAAGGGTCCGCATGTGCGCTGAGCATGAGTAGCAGGCCGGTCAGCAACCCGCCTCAACGTCTTGAGTGTCGGGCGACTATTTTAATCCCCCTTAAAAAACAGAGCCTTGCCCGCCAGTATAGTCATCCAGGGCGCATGTTTCACACTGCAGCAGCCGGGTTGAATAGAATATAGACCATGACTTGCAGCGCCCATTACAGGATATTTGATGTCGGAGTGGCGAGTGATTTGGCATTGCCCGGGTTATCGCCGAGTGAGCCTGGTTTAGAGCCTCTAATTCGGATCCGTCGAGGCAAAGACGAGCACATGAGCGTTTTCGAGCACGCTTTTGACTGGCGGACGCCTGAAGGTGTCACCAGTTGTCGCGT
Source organism: uncultured Oceanospirillales bacterium (assembly GCA_913055655.1). Lineage (GTDB taxonomy): Bacteria > Pseudomonadota > Gammaproteobacteria > Xanthomonadales > SZUA-36 > Marinihelvus. Next base: position 674,170 of record CAJXKA010000001.1, read on the forward strand.
GAGTCGTCAGGGTGAAGTACGCGGGGTCGAATTTCCGGGATACGTGACGTTCCGGATAGAGCCAGGTGGTGACATCCTGTTCTGGCCGAAGCCCGGTTGCCCGACTGCATTGCTGCGACATTTTCTGGTCAACCAGGTGATTCCACGTTACCTGGGCAGTCGTGGTCGACTCATCGTGCATGCAAGCGCGGTGGCTCTCCAGGATGGCCGGGCGGTCGTGTTCCTTGGTGCCACTGGATATGGGAAGTCCACGCTTGCGGCCAGTTTCCACGCCAGTGGAGCACCCTTGCTGGCGGATGATTGCGTACTATTAAAATCCGGAGGGGCAGGTGTTGTCGTAGTCGGTTCTTATCCCGGAATACGTCTTGATGATCAATCCGTTGCGGCTGCTGATATTGACCCGACGAACTACGGTGAGGTGCTCCGGTATTCCGGAAAGCGCCAGGCGTACATGGATAGCGAGATTGCTGACCCATTGCCCGTTGCGGCCGTTTTTGAACTGGCCCGGGCACCCGCGAACGAGGAATGTATACGGGTCTCACCGGTACGTGGTTCACAACTATTCCTGAAGCTGGCCGAGTCGGCGTTCAGTCTTGACCCTGAGCAGGTGTCAACCACGATCAGCAAGTTCAATGCAATCACGGCACTTATCAGTAATGGGTTGAGCGGCTATCTTCTTGAATATCCTCGCATCATGCACCGACTGCCCGAGGTCCGCGCCGCCATCGAGCACGCCGTCACGCGTTGATTCACCCTCGGTTCACGATTAGACTTAATGCCATCTATCCAAGGGAGTCCAGCGTGTCCGTAATCAAGTCACGCCGTCCGGTCGAAGGGGAAATCGACAGTGAAAAGCGCGAGTTCGTTCGCAAGGCCGCCTATTCGGCGCCTGCGCTGATCGTACTCGGCCTCGCGACGCATTCCCGGAAGGCCAGCGGCCAATTGCCGGCACCACCCAGCGCACCGGAAAACCAGGGTGTGGAGAATCCGGAAGAAGATGATACGTTGCTGCGGGAGTTGGGCAACCGAGATTGAATAGGCAGCCAACCGGACATCGTTGATGGTGCCGTGCGCGCTGACTCGAATTAGGGGGCCCGAAAGGGAAATCTGGCCTTCCTCCGTGAAGCGGGAGGAATGTGAAATGAATTGCGTTGCAGAAAGTATGTGCGATAAGGGCTTGCGCAAAGGCCGCGTGCTGGCAACCTGGGCCGCAGTCGCTTTTTTGTGTATCTCCTTCGCAACGCGAGGCGCCGCGGATAACCCGGTGTCGAACACTTATACGCTCGGTTTGGGGGGTGATTCCGTCACCGGCGCCGGTCAGTGGTCGGTTGTGACGGATGCGGCGACCTGCGAAACGCAAATTTTCCGTCTCGACTATGTCACGATGGACTGGGCGAGCTTCGCCACGCTAAGCCCAATTCTGCCGGCGATTACCTGCCCGAACGGTGCATTCGGCCGATCGAGTTCCCTGGCCGGGGACGTATTGGTGGTGGGTATTCCAGAGTGGGATGACAATACGTTTGGCGGTGGTAATGGCAACAATTACGGTGGGCTGGCCATTTTCACGTTCGACGGCTCAACTTGGGACCGGGAAGGTGGATACAACAGCGGGTTGGGCTTTGTTCTGATGCCTCCGGACCCGTTGATCGAGCTCCAGGGCGCGTTTTTTGGGGAATCCGTGTCCGTCAGCCAGTCTCCCAGTAGCCCGGACGAGTACCTCATCGTGGTCGGCGCTCCCGGGTTCGATGCTGGCGGTAGTCTGGATACCGGAAAAGTCTATGCCTATCGGTACAACTCTGCCACCAACACGGTGACTTTGATCCTCGAGTTCGAGTCGCCCTTCACGGGCGACCAGGTCGGTTTTTCAGTCACTACCGATTACCCCTATTTCCTCATCGGCGGGCCGGGCATTGATGACAATGGAAATGGGTTCATCGACTCCGGTGGAGCAGCACTTTTCCTGGCAACGGACACGAACCCGGCAGATGGAGTTCTTGATGGCGTTTCTCCGGCTGACGACATCCTTTATGGCCCTGCAGCGGGCGTCCGGGCGGGCGTAGAAGTTTCGATGAGTGCTGAGTTTGTTTTGCTCGCAGGTGACGGCACAAATGCGATCGCTGAGTCGTGGGTATTTGAAAACGTCGGGTCGGCGACGGTACGCGATTATTCGATCGTCTCGCGTCCACCTTTCCTGACCAGTAACACAGTGACGGGCGGTGATGTGACCCAGAGCGCCGGAATCGGCGCGCATGGGTACATCATTGACTCCGGCCTGGGAGGAGGCGCAAAAATTGCGCGAGACCCAATCAGTAACTCAAATGGGAACCTGCTCAGCGTTGATGTCTCCGGAACACCGGGTGGGAACGTAACGGAAGTGGGATTCGACATCCGGTTGGTAAGGGAATCCCTCTGGTTGGCAAATCCCACTGAAAATCGTGCGATTGTCAACGAGTATCCAGCCGGTTTTGGTGCGCTTCAGAATGCGTTCATATTTGCTCAGCGCAATATCCCTTGCAACGCCACGGGGGTCACGGTCAACGATGCATTCGGATACCTGGGCACGGCATCGACGGACGGCATAAACGGGAACTATGCCGTTTATGCCTATGACACCACCAACGTGACAAGTGGTCGCCCGTATGAACTGCTGCAGGGAACAGATAATTTGCCGACCAATAATACGTCGTTATGGTTGGTGACCGATAGCACGCAATGGGTTTCCATGGCCGACTGCACCGACTATACCCCTTCCAGCTTTGTTGCTTCACCCGGTCCGGGTTTACCCAGCCAGATTCCAGTTGCGCCGGAACGAGTCAAGGCGCAAACAATTGTTTTCATGCCAGAACCCGCGCTTGACCTGCCCAGCGGAGAAACGTTCGCGCGGGTCATGGTCAATAACCCCTATCCAAGGGAGGTCTACGCGAGTGATATCCGGTACCAGCCGCCCACTGGAAGTGGATCGAACCCATTGTCCCTTGATCTTGCACAGCCCTTGTACCTGGCGCCAACGCTCTATGTGTACGATGAAAGTATAAGCGTTGGCCAGAAATACCGAGCGATCACCAGTGTGGGGACACCCCCATTTGAAGACCGAATCCAAGCGCATGAGGGATTTTGGATTCAGCTCAATGCCGGTGCGGTGGGTAGTGGGGATTTTATCCTGATGCCTCAAACGGAGTAGGATAGGGGCCCATGAAACCATACGAATCTTTCAGCTTGATTGCGATGGCTCTGGCGGCATTCACATTGGCCGCAGCTCCCGCAGTGAGTTTCAGCGCCCCGAATGCCGGCCACCAGTTCAATGGAAAAGGCAACGGCAAAGATAAAGGCGTCAGCAAGGGCAACGGCAAGGCCAAGAACTGGTTCCTGCAGACGCTGGTGCTGGTCGAAGATGGCGAGAACATGATCACCGACGACCGTTCGGGCGTGATTGGCCGGCTTGAGGGTGCCGTCACGGGCAGAGACCTGCATGACGTACCGGTATTCGAACGGGTCAACGGATCGCCGGGCGCGATTGTGCTGACTCACGGTGACGCCTGGGGCGAGGACGCTGGCCAGTACCTGACCGACTACCGGGACGCGGGCGCGAATAAGCAGGTCTGGAACCTGGCGGTTACCAGCAACCGTATTGGTGCGAAGGTTACCCTGTACTGGGACGGGGTCCACCAGATCACGCCGCGCGCAGGCGGGGGGTATGACTGGTCGCTGGACAATGGCAACCCGGTGATTAAGTCGCTTAACCTGGTTGACCTGTCCACCGGTGAGGTCATCCCGGCGGCGACAAAGAAAGGCCGGCCCAACAGCTACAGCTTTATCATGGACGGCTCCGGCGAGCGACTGTTCCGCTGGGTTCAGGGCAGCGTTTCCAACGATGACCTTGCCATTTCGGGTGCGACTTCACTGACCCGATGGGGCCCCATTGCCCCAGTTCTTACACTGCATCGTGCGAATCGTGCTGGGCAACGACCCGGTGGCGGCTTCGCCCCTCCACCGGCACTGGACGACACCATCAATCGCCGTCAGCCTGAATCCCGCCTCGACTGAGCTCAATATGAAGATCAAGAACTTGTGCGCCGGTGGCGTGCTGGTACTCGCGCTTGTCCTGGACGTGACGATGGCGCTGGCTGCCCCGGCACGACTGGTGGCGATCTCCCAGGACGCGACTGGCGGTGATTCCGTGACCGGTGCGGGTGAATGGGGCATTGTCGTTAATGAAGAAGCTGGTGGTGGATACTGCGAACTGCTGATCTACCGGATGAATTACCACGTTCTTCGCTGGGAATTCTTCAACCAGGAAGTCGAGAGCAACCCGCAATGCGATCGGACACGATTCGGCGAATCCAGTTCATTGGCGGGCGATGTCCTCGTCGTCGGTGCACCGGGTTGGTCGCCGGGTAATAACCGGGGGGCGATTTTTATCTATCGCTTTGACGGCAACACCTGGACATCCGCGGTCAAGCAGCATTCCGCCAACGACCCCCAGTCCGGTAGCGATTTTGGTTCCTCGGTATCCATCACGCGAAATCCCGGCACCAATGAGTACCTGATCGCCGTTGGTGCCCCGCTTAAAGACAACGGCGGCGCCACCGACGCGGGTGGATTCGAGGTCTGGCTCTACAACGCCGTGACCAATTCACTTCAGTTTGTCGATAGCCGGAATGGCAGTGGCGCGTTTGCGAATGTCGGTCAATCAATCACGACTGACTGGCCTTTTGTACTGGTCGGCGCCCCCGGGGTTTTCGATGTGGGCAATGGCGGGGTTGCCAACGGTGCCGGCGTGACATTCGAGGCGGTGAACAACGATGCCGATGCGCAGGTCGACGTGCTTGCCGATCGCCAGTTCCTTTACGGGCCTGATAATGCGATGTTGGGGTCCAACGTATCGATGAGCGCAGACTTTGTGCAGGTTTCCGGGCCGGAAAATGCCTACGTATTCGATAATTCGGACGATGCCGCGTCCCGGGATTACGTTATCCGCGAAGCGGGGGGAATCCCGGTCGCATTCCCCAGCAATGGAGGTGGCGACGTATCACAGAGTTTCGGGGTCGCCAGTTTCAGCGAACAACTGGGCGCCACGAACGAGGGGATTGCCTACCTGTTACGCGATCCCGTTACCGACGATTTTCATGATGATGCGATCCTATTGGTGCCCGGGGTCATTGGCGACACAAGCGACATCCACGAAGACATCCGCCTGGTGCGCGAGTCCATCTGGTTCGCGAATCCACTTGAGAACCGGGCATTCCTTTACGAGTATCCGGCCGGATTCGGCGCAAAGACCGAGCCCATGACCTACGTCCAGCGCAGTATTCCCTGTGATACCGGGATGCATACGGTCGCTGAGGTGTTCGCCGACCTGGGGACGAATGGCATTGACTATGCCGTGTACCGGTACGACGACACGGGCGTCACCGATGACCACCCCTATGAGCAGATGGTCGATATGGCCACCTTTGATCCGAATACCTCCGTGTGGCTGATCACGGCGAATGGTGGCTATGCCGCGGTCAACGTTTGTGACGGATTTTCGGAAGCGGATTTCTGGGGTGCGGCAGTCGTCGGTGGCGTCGACCTGGAACGCGTCAAGGCGCAAAAAGCGGTTGCCTTGCCCGACGCCCAGCCCGATCCTGATACCGGTGAAGTCTTCGCCCGCGTAATGATCAACAATCCGTATCCGCGTGAAGTTCACATGGGCGACATCCGCTACCAGGCCCCGGATGGCACGGTCAAGACCTTGCAGACGGCCCAGGTCGATGACGAGGTGAGCGCGACGTTCTACATCTATGACCAGGACAATCCGAATATTCCGTCGGGTCAGAACTATCGTGCGATCACGACGACGGCGCCACCCCTCGGTGGTACGATCAAGCCGCAACAGGGCGTCTGGGTGAGGGTGATGGAAAACGGCACGAATACGGGCCAGAGCCTGTTCTCCCATCATCTGCTGATGCCGGTCGTGGAGTGATCAAATGGGATTGACAATCCCGCATCGCGAATGGATAATGCGCCCCCTTCGCGCCTGACCCTCCAATGGCAATGTCGCGAACCGCGCGCCCGTAGCTCAGCTGGATAGAGTACCTGGCTACGAACCAGGCGGTCGGGAGTTCGAATCTCTCCGGGCGCGCCACTTTTTGCTTTGACGGGCCCCGGTTGGGGCCCGTTGTTTATTGGTAGAATGTTTTCTGTCGGGGTGTAGCGCAGCCTGGTAGCGCAACTGCTTTGGGAGCAGTGGGTCGGGGGTTCAAATCCCTCCACCCCGACCATTTTAGAGTTACGCGCCTGTAGCTCAACCGGATAGAGCACCGGCCTTTGAGTGAGGAGCCTGTGTCGGGAAACAGAACCGGCACAGTGGACTGCACTGTAACGGGGAAACCTTAACAGGTCATGCTGATGGCAATCCCGTGGAAACCTTCGGTTGACCCATACCGTGGTGTAGGATGTTCGAATGATTGGGCATCACACCAAGGACAAGGGGGACCTGGGAGTCCTGAAGGCTCAGGTGGATTTGTTCGAGCAGGGGTTCACGCTCTTTACACCGTTAACCGAACATAGTCCGTTCGACTTGGTGGCGTATCGGGATGGTGAGTTTCAGCGAATTCAGGTGAAGTACAGGGCGGTCGACAGACTTGGCAAGATAGACATCAAGTTTTCGACATGCTGGGCGGATCGAAATGGCACCCATACCGTGCCAATCGATAAGTCAGAAGTCGACCTGTACTGTGTTTATTGTCCGGATACGGATGAGTGCTATTACCTGGATCCGTCCGAGTTTGGCTCGACAGTCTGCTTGAGGGTAGTGGCTCCCAAGAACAGTCAGACAAAAGGCGTGCGTTTCGCCACTGACTTTCGAAGGGCTCCGTAGAGACTATACGTGCAGCGCCTGAGATGGCGAAGAGATAGTCCAGACCACAAACCTGCCTGGCAGGGCCGCGAAAACGGTAGTTGGTAAGCTAAGCCGACGGTTGCAGGTTCGAGTCCTGCCGGGCGCGCCAATTGACGGTAATATTGCGCAAACCGGGGCGCAAAGTATGTATAATTCCCGGCCCGGCGACTGATGTCGGCGGCAACAGTTTTATGGTGGGCGTAGCTCAGTTGGTAGAGCACCGGATTGTGATTCCGGCGGTCGTGGGTTCAAGCCCCATCGTCCACCCCAAATTTCGGGCCATTAGCTCAATTGGCAGAGCAGTTGACTCTTAATCAATTGGTTCTAGGTTCGAGTCCTAGATGGCCCACCATCACAAGGGGCCGGAGCGTCAAAACTCCGGCCTTCTTTACAAGCAGGTCCAGGTTTACGGAGAGGTGCCGGAGTGGTTGAACGGGCTCGCCTGGAAAGTGAGTATACGGTTTATAGCCGTATCGAGGGTTCGAATCCCTCCCTCTCCGCCACGCTTTGAACGCGGGTTCCGACCCAGCGGGGTCACTCTTCAGGACCTGGGCCGATAGTTCACACCGGCCAGTCCTTCGAAATCGCTGTCCTGGGTCCACAGTGTCGCGTTCCACGCCTGGGCAGTGGCGAAGATGATGCTGTCGGCCAGTGGCAACTTATGTCGTAATCCAAAATCCGCGGCGCTGATCGCCAGGTTGGCATCCAGGTCCACCACCTGCGCGTTGCGCATATAGGCTGAAACTTTCAGCGCCTCATGCTCCGAAACTTCGCGCGAGAGGTGCTTGAAGACTTCCGTGATCGTGACCGTGGGCACCACGAGCTGGTCAACGGCCTCCAGGGCCGGGGCGAACCAGTCCGCGTTCGGCTCTTCGGCCAGGTAGGACAGCCAACCGGAGGAGTCCACGACGTTCACAGCCGGTCCGGGTCTCGTTCGATGTGCGTGTCGATGCCCTCGTAACGACCGCGCATCTCGCGGATCGATCGTATGGGCACCAGCTCGATCCGGCCCTTGTAGGCCAGCACCTGGATTTTCTCGCCGGGTTCGAGGTTCAGCGACTCCCGGACATCTTTGGGAATGACGACCTGGAATTTGGGTGAGAGGGTGACGGTTGTCATACGATATCTCCATCGATACAAAAATCGTATGACAAGTATAGCTGAGCAGACTGCCCGGTGAAGTCGGAAATGTTCAGGGATTGTTGTAAGAGGGTGTCGCCTGGCGGCGCGATTGGCCTTGACCTTGATTTCCGCGCCAAGGCCCTGATATCTCCAACGCCAGGGTGACAAAATCCTGTAAAATACGTGGTTGGCGGTTCGTGCCGCCCGGCCCGGCCTGTTCCCCGAATTGAGTCAGCCAGCAACTGCGAAAGTGGCGGAATTGGTAGACGCGCTGGCTTTAGGTGCCAGTGGGGCAACCCGTGAGAGTTCGAGTCTCTCCTTTCGCACCAGTTTCTGAAGACCGGTTTTTCTAAAGGAAATACAAGTTCATGCAAGTCACAGTTGAGAATCCGGGCGGCCTGCAGCGCCGCCTGACCGTGCAGGTTCCGGCCGGCGAAGTCCAGCAGCAGATCGACGCGCGCCTGCGCGAGATCGGCAAGACCGCACGCCTGAAAGGTTTCCGTCCCGGCCGCGTGCCGATGAAAGTGCTGCAGCAGCGCTTCGGCCCCTCGGTCCGCAACGAGATCGTCTCCAAGACGGTCGAGTCCAGCCTGGCCCAGGCCATTCGCCAGGAGTCGCTGAAGCCGGCGGCCAACCCGGTCATCGAATCCGTGCCGGAAGTGAAGGCCGACAAGGACTTCGAGTTCACGGCCACCATCGAGGTGATGCCGGAAATCGACAAGGTCGACACGGCCGCCATCGAGGTCAAGTCACCGGACGCGGAAATCACCGAGGACGACATCGACGACATGCTGAACACGCTGTGTGAACAGCGCGCCACCTGGGAAGAGGCCAACCGCCAGCCCAAGGACGGCGACCAGGTGCTGATCGAATACGCCGCCGACACCAAGGACGGCCGCGTGCCGGAAGAGGGCATGTCGCGCCTGGCGATCGTCATGGGCCAGTCCGGTTTCGACAAGCTGGAGAAAGTCCTGGCCGACCTGACCACCGGCGGCGTCACCGAGACCAAGCTGAAATTTCCCGACGATTTCCGCGAACAGGCCCTGGCCGGCAAGAAGGCGGACGTGTCACTGAAGATCGACAGTGTGCGTGAAAAGCACCTGCCGGAAATCGACGCCGAGTTCATCCAGTCCTTCGGTATCGAGAGTGGCGACATGGACGAGATGCGCAGCGAGGTTCGCAAGAACCTGGAGCGCGAGATGAAAGGCGCACGCCTGACGCTGTTGAAGACCCAGATCCTGAACGCGCTGCTGGCCAGCCATGAAGACCTGGAAGTGCCCGAGGGCCTGGTCCGCCAGGAAGCGGCGCAGTTGCTGCAGACGCAGGCACGCCAGCGCGGCTTCGAGCCGGATCCGTCCATGCTGCCGCAGTTCAGCGACGTTGCCCGCAAGCGCGTCAAGAGCGGCCTGCTGATCAGCGAGATTGCCCGCCAGAACGACATCATCGTCGACGGCGCCAAGGTGCGCGAGGCAATCGAGTCGGTGGCCAGCACCTACGAGCAGTCGCGCGAAGTGGTGCAGATGTACTACAACAACCCCGAACTGTTGAACTCTGTCGAGGGTTCGGTACTCGAAGAGCAGGTGGTTGACTGGGTGCTGGATCACGCTAAAGTGAACACCGAGGCGATGAGCTTCAAGGACCTGATTAACGCGGCCGCCCAATCGAGGCAGGGATTATGAGCAACGCCGGCGCGATGGATACGCGAGCACTGAACCTGGTGCCCATGGTGGTCGAACAGACCTCCCGGGGCGAGCGCGCGTACGATATTTACTCGCGCCTGCTCAAAGAGCGTGTCATCTTCATCGTCGGCCCGATCGACGATCACACCGCCAACCTGGTGGTTGCGCAGCTGCTGTTCCTGGAGTCCGAGAACCCGGACAAGGACATCAATATCTACATCAACAGCCCGGGTGGCTCCGTCACCGCGGGCCTGGCCATTTACGACACCATGCAGTTCGTGAAGCCGGACGTCTCCACCATGTGCGTGGGGCAGGCGGCTTCCATGGGCGCGGTGCTGCTGGCCGCGGGCGCGAAAGACAAGCGTTACGCACTGCCGCACTCGCGGGTGATGATTCACCAGCCGCTGGGCGGCTTCCAGGGCCAGGCCTCGGACATCGATATCCATGCCCGGGAAATCCTGAAAATCCGCGAGCAGCTGAACGAGCTGCTGGCCGGTCACACCGGACAGGACGTGGAAAAGATCGCGCGCGATACCGAACGTGATCATTTCATGGGTCCGGCCGAGGCGCAGGACTATGGCCTCGTCGACCGTGTTCTTGACAGCCGTAGCGGCGACAAGGACAATGCCTGAAAACATCGGATTTTCATTGACATACAGAACAAATCCAGATGACTGATAAAGAACAGAATTCCACGGACGGCAAGATCCTCTACTGTTCGTTCTGCGGCAAGAGCCAGCACGAGGTCCGCAAGCTCATTGCGGGCCCCAGCGTGTATATCTGCGACGAGTGCGTCGAGCTCTGCAACGACATCATCCGCGAGGAGCTTGAGGACGCCGGCGTCGCCGATCGCGAATCGCTGCCCATTCCGAAGGAAATCCATTCCTTCCTGGACGAGTACGTCATTGGCCAGGAACAGGCCAAGAAGGTGCTGTCGGTGGCGGTGTACAACCACTACAAGCGCCTGGAGCCCGGTCGTCGCGAGGAAGAGGTGGAACTGGCCAAGAGCAACATCCTGCTCATCGGCCCCACCGGTTCCGGCAAGACGCTGCTGGCGGAAACGCTGGCGCGCATGCTCAACGTGCCGTTCACCATCGCCGACGCGACCACGCTCACCGAAGCGGGCTACGTTGGCGAAGATGTCGAGAACATCATCCAGAAGCTGCTGCAGAAGTGCGACTACGACGTCGAGAAAGCCCAGACGGGCATCGTCTACATCGACGAAATCGACAAGGTCTCACGCAAGGCCGAAAACCCGTCCATCACCCGCGACGTGTCGGGCGAGGGCGTGCAACAGGCGCTGCTGAAACTGATCGAGGGCACCATCGCCTCGGTGCCGCCCCAGGGCGGCCGCAAGCACCCGCAGCAGGAATTCCTGCAGGTCGACACCTCGCAGATCTTGTTTATCTGTGGCGGCGCCTTCGCCGGCCTGGAAAAAGTCATCCAGGACCGCTCCACCAAGTCCGGCATCGGCTTCTCCGCCGAGGTCAAATCGAAAGAAGCCCGCGTCGACATCGGCGAAGTGCTGGCCGAGGTCGAACCCGAGGACCTGGTCAAGTACGGCCTGATCCCCGAATTCGTCGGCCGCCTGCCGGTGGTCGCCACCCTGCGCGAGCTCGACGAGCACGCCCTGGTGCGCATCCTCACCGAACCCAGGAACGCCCTGGTCAAGCAGTACCAGCAACTGTTCGACATGGAAGGCTGCGAACTCGACATCCGCGACGACGCCCTGCACGCCATCGCCCGCAAGGCCATGGCCCGCCGCACCGGCGCCCGCGGCCTGCGCACCATTCTCGAATCCGTGCTGCTCGAATCGATGTACGAATTGCCGTCCATGGAAAATGTCTCGAAAGTCGTTGTCGACGAGACGGTCATTGAAGGCGATGCGGAGCCTTTGATGCTGTATGAGAATGCGCAGCAGGCTGCCGACGGTTAATCGGGGAATCGGGGAATCGGTTAGAGAGCAAGCCCGTCAGGGGCTGGTTGCCAGTTGCTTGTCGAGGCTTTTTAGCAGGCCGAAGAGTAGGGCGTAGAGTCGGTCGATTTTTTGCTCCAGTTCTTCCAGGTTGATGTTGTAGCCCAGGTTGTTGCACAACAAGATCTGGGTTTCTATTTCTGCGAGAGAGCCCCGGGCCATCAGGGTAAATCGCCTCAAATCCCGTTTTGAATTTCTCGCGGCGCCTTCGGCGATGTTCGAGGGTATCGAAACGGCTGCCCGCCGCAACTGGGCACACAACCCAAACCGCTCATGATCAGGTAGTCCGGACGTGTTCGCGTAGATGGTTTCTACAAACTTCATGGCAACTTGCCACAACTGAAGTTTGAGATGAGCGCGATACACGGGTTTGGGCGTCTTGTTTTCCACACAAAAATTCTCCATCGCCAGGCATCAAAAAGATATGGCGCGTTTCCTTTTTGGCTGTAGACTTTTTCCGATTCCCCGATTCCCCGATTCCCCGATTCCCCGATTCCCCGATTCCCCGATTCCCCGATTCCCCGATTCCCCGATTCCCCGTTTGAAAACGCGCCACGCCAGTCCCATATTCGATACAGCGAAGGCAGGAACCTCCCAGCCTTGATGTATCCTTGAATTGCCACGTGCCGCGAACGCCTCGCGGCCACCAGACACGGGTCCCCGAATGTCCGATATCAGCCAATCGATGCTCACCTCACAGCCCACGCCGGTGTTGAGCCTGCGTGACGTCGTCGTCTATCCGCACATGGTCATTCCGCTGTTCGTGGGGCGCGAGCGCTCCATCCTGGCGCTTGACCAGTCGATGAATGTCGACAAGCGGATCCTGCTGGTCACGCAGAAGAGCCCGGACGTCGACGAACCGGAAGCGGAAGACCTGTACGAGGTCGGTACGCTCTCCACGGTGCTGCAGCTGCTGCGCCTCCCGGACGGCACCACCAAGGTGCTGGTCGAGGGTGGCGAGCGCGTGCAGATCACGGGTTACGGCGAGGAGAACGGCTACTTCGAGGCCAGCTGGAAGCCACTGAAGGTCGAGGAGCCGACCAGCGACAAGGAAATCGAGGTCGCGATGCGATCCCTGGTCGGGCTGTTCGAGCAGTACGTAAAGCTGAACCGCAAGATTCCGCCAGAACTGCTGACCACGCTGGCCGGTATCGACGACGCGTCGCGCCTGGCCGATACCGTGGCCGCGCACCTGGCCATCCGCCTGGAGCAGAAGCAGGAACTGCTGGAAATGGGCAGCGCCTTCGAGCGTATCGAGCACCTGATGGGGCTGGTCGAGGGCGAGATGGAAGTGCTGCAGCTGGAAAAACGCATCCGTGGCCGCGTGAAGTCGCAGATGGAAAAGTCCCAGCGCGAGTACTACCTGAACGAACAGATGAAGGCCATCCAGAAGGAGCTGGGTGACCTGGACGACGCGCCGAACGACCTGGATGACCTGGAGCGCCGCATCGAGGAAGCCGGCATGAACGAGGAGGCCAAGAAGAAGGCCACCTCGGAGCTGAACAAGCTGAAGATGATGTCGCCCATGTCGGCCGAGGCCACCGTGGTGCGCAACTACATCGACTGGATCCTGAGCGTGCCGTGGAAGAAGCGCTCGCGCGTGCGTAAGAAGCTGGACCAGGCCGAGAACATCCTCGAGCAGGACCACTACGGCCTGGAAAAGGTCAAGGAACGCATCCTGGAGTACCTGGCCGTGCAGGCCCGGGTGAAGGCCATGAAGGGCCCGATCCTCTGCCTGGTGGGCCCGCCGGGCGTCGGCAAGACCTCGCTGGGCCGCTCCATCGCCCGCGCCACCGGCCGCAAGTTCGTGCGCATGTCACTCGGCGGCGTCCGTGACGAGGCCGAGATCCGCGGCCACCGCCGTACGTACATCGGCTCGATGCCGGGCAGGGTGGTGCAGAACATGGTCAAGGTCGGCACGCGCAATCCGCTGTTCATGCTCGATGAGCTGGACAAGATGTCGATGGACTTCCGCGGCGACCCGTCTTCGGCGCTGCTGGAAGTACTCGACCCCGAGCAGAACAACGCCTTCAACGACCATTACCTGGAGGTCGATTTCGACCTGTCCGAGGTCATGTTCATCGCCACGGCGAACTCGCTGAACATCCCGGGGCCGCTGCTCGACCGCATGGAGGTCATCCGCATTCCCGGTTATACCGAGGATGAGAAGATGAACATCGCCGAGCGCTACCTGCTGCCGAAGCAGATGGAGCAGCATGGCCTGAAGGAAGACGAGCTGAACGTGTCGCAGCCGGTGCTGCTGGATATCGTGCGGTATTACACCCGCGAGTCCGGCGTGCGCAGCCTGGAGCGCGAGATCGCCAAGATCTGTCGCAAGTCGGTGAAGAAGCTGGCACTGGAAAAGGATCGCGACTCGGTCACCGTGACCGTGCGCAACCTGGAATCATTCCTGGGCGTGCACCGGTTCCGCTACGGCATTGCCGAGGAAAACAACGAGATCGGCCAGGTCACCGGCCTGGCGTGGACCGAGGTCGGTGGCGAACTACTGCAGATCGAGGCCACCCTGGTGCCCGGTAAGGGCGCGCTGACGCTGACCGGCCACCTGGGCGACGTGATGAAGGAGTCCATCCAGGCGGCCATGACGGTCGTGCGCAGCCGCAGCGACCTGCTGGGCATCGACGAGGACTTCCACAAGACCCTGGATGCCCATGTGCACGTGCCGGAGGGGGCGACCCCCAAGGACGGCCCCAGCGCCGGTATCGCGATGTGTACGGCGCTGGTGAGCGCGCTGACGCGCACGCCGGTGCATGCCGACGTGGCCATGACCGGCGAGATCACGCTGCGCGGCAAGGTGCTGCCCATCGGCGGCCTGAAGGAGAAGCTGCTGGCGGCCCACCGTGGCGGCATGCGCATGGTCATCATTCCGAAGGAGAATGAAAAGGACCTGGCCGATATCCCGAAGAACATCATCCGCAAGCTGGACGTGCGCCCCGTGACCACGGTCGACGAGGTGCTCAACCTGGCGCTGACGGAGGTGCCGAAGGGCGAAAAACAGCTCGCAGAAGGCAAGGCAAAGCTTGGTGATGAGGCCTCTGAAGAGGTCAGGACACACTGAGTTTCGGGGCGCTTTCCGGCGACTTATCAAGCAAAAGAATCGCTTGGGGAGGCAAGCTAATCCAATACCTCCCCAAGCGCGCCGGAAAGCTGTTGCGCCGCCATCCAGCGGTGTATTAGTATCGTCCCACGCTCCGCAGGCCGCGACCTGCAAGGCGTTCCGGGGGATAGGGAAACCCGGGTACAGAGACCATAGTTGGTAGTAGCCGTTTGCCACCGCAGTCCGTACAAGCCCCTCTATTAGAAATTCACACACACTGATACATGGAGTGCAAAAATGAACAAATCTGAATTGATCGACGCGATTGCCGAGTCCGCAGGCCTGACCAAGGCTGACGCTGGCAGCGCGCTGGACGCCACCGTGGGCGCGATCACCTCCGCGCTGCAGCGCGGTCAGTCTGTTTCCCTGGTGGGCTTCGGCACCTTCACCGTTCGCCACCGCGCCGCCCGTACCGGCCGCAACCCGCGCACCGGTGAAAGCATCACGATCAAGGCTTCAAATAATCCTGCTTTCAAGGCTGGCAAAGCGCTCAAAGACGCTGTAAACTAGCCCGCCTTTTGCAGGGTGCTTAGCTCAGCTGGGAGAGCATCGCCCTTACAAGGCGAGGGTCGGCGGTTCGAGCCCGTCAGCACCCACCAGTAAGTTACAACGGAGTGGTAGTTCAGTTGGTTAGAATACCGGCCTGTCACGCCGGGGGTCGCGGGTTCGAGTCCCGTCCACTCCGCCAACGTTGTAGAAAAGGGCGCCCCGGCGCCCTTTTCATTATGGAGCCCTCCGGCACGACGGGGGCATAAACAGGACGCTCAGTCGACTCATGCTGCAATCCATTCGCGACCGCCTTACCGGCATTCTGGCCTTCGTCATCCTCGGCATTCTGGTCATCCCGTTTGCCTTCGTGGGCGTCAACAGCTACTTCAGCTCCGGTGAGGGCAACCTGGTGGCCCTGGTCAATGACCAGGAAATCACTTTCAACGAATTCAACCAGAGTTTCCTGGACTACCGCCGTAGGCTGCAGATGCAGCTGGGCGACGCGTTTGACGCCTCGCGCTTTGACGGCGACGTGGCGCGCCGTGAGCACCTGGACCAGATGATCGACGAGGCCCTGCTGCGACAGGTGGCGAGTGACCTCGATTTTTCCGTCGATGACGAGCGCCTGGCGCAGCAGATTCGCGAGATCCAGGCCTTCCAGGTGGACGGGCAGTTCAACGCCGATGTGTACCAGTCGCGCCTGACGGCCGTCGGCCAGACGCCGCAGCAGTTCGAGGCGCAGTTGCGCGCCGACCTGGCCGTCAGCCAGATGCCGAATGGCATCCGGGTGAGCAGCTTCGCCACTGATCGGGAGGTACGTGAATTCATCGCGCTTTCCGAGCAGCAGCGGACATTCGACACCATCATGGTGCCGGCGCGGGCGGATGCCGTTGACGCGACATTCGACGACGCCGCGATCCAGGCCTGGTACGAGGACAACAGCGAGTCTTTCCGTTCACCGGAGCAGGTCGTCATCGAGTACCTGGAGCTCGATTCATCGGCCGTCGAAGCCGGCGAGCCGCCGAATGACGATGTCCTGCGCGAACAGTTCGAGTCGCAGAAGAACCGTTTTATGACGCCGGAGCAGCGTCGTGTTGCCCATGTGCTGATCGAAGTGACGCCGGATGCCGGCGAAGCCGCGGTGGAAACCGCCCGCGAACAGGCCGAGGCGATTGCCGAGCGCGCCCGCGCCGGTGAGGATTTCGCCGTGCTGGCGGAAGAGAATTCCGACGACATCGGTTCCGCTTCCATGGGCGGTGACCTGGGCTTTATCGAGCCGGGCGTGATGGTCGAGGCGTTCGAGAACGCCGTTTATGAACTCAGCGAAGAGAATCCCGTTTCCGACCCGGTGCAGACCGGTTTCGGCTGGCACGTGATCAAGCTGACCGAGGTGCGCGAGGCCAGCGGCCAGTCCTTCGAGGAAGCCCGCGAGACCCTGCTGGCCGAGTTCCGCGAGGACGAGGTCGACCGCGCCTTCCTGGGCCTGGCAGACCGCATGGTGGACGTGATCTACGAGGACCCGACCACGCTGGAAGCCGCGGCGCTGGACCTGGGCCTGGACGTGCAGACCACCGGACCGTTCAGCCGCTCAGGCGGCGAGGGCATCGCGGCCAACCCCGAGGTCGTGGAAGCCGCGTTTTCCGACCTGGTGCTGTTGCAGGGTTCCGTCAGTGACCCGATCGAACTCGACGCGCACCATATCGTCATGATCCGCTTGGCCGAGCACCTGCCGGCGGCGATCCGTCCTCTGGACGAGGTCCGCGAAGAGGTGATCGCCGGCCTGCGCGCCGACCAGGCCAGCGAAGAGGCGAAGGCCCAGGCCGAGGCGTTGCTGGCGTCCTACGAGTCGGGCGCCTCCCTGGAAGACCTCGCCACCGGCGCCGGCCTTGAAGTGGAAGTGGTGGAGAACGCCGGTCGCCGCCAGGTGACCCCGGATCCAGTGCTGGTCGGCAACGTGTTCAAGCTGCCGCGGCCTGCCGAGGGTGAAGCCGTCAATTCCGTCGTGGAAAGCGCTGACGGTTACGCGCTGGTCTCGCTGAACGCCGTCAACGACGGTGTGCTCGACGAGGACAATCCGCTGGCCCGCCGCCAGGCACGCATGATGATGGCCAATACCTCGGCCAGTCACGAGGCCTGGGCGCTGGTTCGCCAGCTGCGCGAGGCGGCGGACATCGAGATCTTCGAGGACAACCTCAGAACCAGCCGCTAGGGTTACGCTTCGTGGACCGTCCCTGGGGAGGGGGTTGCCTTTCCCGGGGAACGCTGTGAACCCATCCATGGGCGCTTATCGGCGGCATCCCTGCCGCCGAAATCCCCGGGAAAGGCAACCCCCTCCCCGGGGACTGCCGCGCTGCGGGCCGTGAGGTTGGGATGCATTTTGAAAAACGCCGCCAAATTGGCGGCGTTTTTGGTTGTGTGACTGCCGACCGGGCGGCCGCGACGGCTGTTCTGATCTCAGCGCAGTAAGGGCGACCCGGCGGGCGGCGATGGGGTGTCGTGGGATCGGGGCGATTGCCTGGACAGGGGCCTTCGGCGGCAGGGATGCCGCCGATGAGCGCCCATGGACGGGTTTATAGCGTGCCCCTGGCCAGGTAATCGTCCCGATCCGCTGGCAGCCACGCGGCGTCAGTCGTCGCCGGACATTTCCGGCATGCCCAGGATGTTATAGCCCGCGTCCACGTAGGTGACTTCGCCGGTCACGCCCGACGCCAGGTCGGAACACATGAACGCGGCCACGTTGCCGACTTCCACCGGGGTGATGGTGCGGCGCATGGGCGCGGTGCGTTCCACGTGGTCAAGAATCTTGCGGAAGCTGCCGATGCCCGATGCCGCCAGGGTCTTGATGGGACCGGCGGAAATGGCGTTGACGCGGTGGCCTTCCGGGCCCAGCGCCTGCGCCATGTAGCGCACATTGGCTTCCAGGCTGGCCTTGGCCAGGCCCATGACGTTGTAGTTCGGCAGCGAGCGCAGGGAGCCCAGGTAGGTGAGGGTCATCAGTGCGCCGTTGCGCCCGGCCATCAGCGGCCGGCCGGCCTTGGCCAGCGCCGCGAAGCTGTAGGACGAAATATCGTGCGCGATCTGGAAACCCTCGCGGGTGACGGCGTCCAGGTAGTTGCCGGACAGCTGTTCACGCGGCGCGAAGCCGACCGAGTGCACCAGGATGTCGTAGCTGTCCCAGTGTTTCGCCAGGCCATCGTAGACCGCATCGATCTCGGCATCGCTGGCCACATCACAGGGCAGCACGATATCGGATTCGCATTCCTCTGCGATCTTCTGCACGCGCGACTGCAGCTTTTCGTTCTGGTAGGTGAACGCCAGCTCGGCGCCCTGGGCACGCATCTGCGTGGCAATGCCCCAGGCAATGGAGCGGGGGCTGGCCACCCCAACAATCAACGCACGTTTACCCGCAAGAAATCCCATTCAACTCATCCTTCTTCGATCAGGTTAAGACTGCCGCAATCATACACGCATTCCCAGATATGAAGTCGCAACGACGCAGTCCCCGGGCTGGGATTGCCTGACCCGGGGATTTCGGCGGCAGGGAAGCCGCCGATAAGCGTACACGGATGTATTCACAGTGCTCCCCGGGACAGGCAATCCCAGCCCGGGGACGGTCGACGGAGCGGCGCCGCCCTCAGCGCGCGTAGGTGAGCGGCTGCGCCGCCCCATGCTCGATGACGTTGGTGCCGTCGAAAGCCAGCGCACCGTTCACCCACACCGAGTCGATGTGGCTGGAGAAAGTCCGGCCCGCGAACGGTGACCAGCCCACCTTGGACAGGGCGCGGTCGTTCGTGATCGTGGTCGGGGTTTCCAGGTCGACCAGCACCAGGTCGGCGGCATAGCCTTCGCGCAGGAAGCCGCGGTTTTCGACTTCGAAGCGCACGCCGGGATTGTGGGCGATCTTGGTGATGACCTCGGCCAGTTCCAGGTGGCCCTGGTGCGCCAGTTCAAGGCTGGCCAGCAGCACGTCCTGCACCAGCGGCAGGCCCGATGGGGCCTTGCGGTAGTCGGTCAGGGCCTTTTCCTCGCTGGTGTGCGGCGCGTGGTCGGTGGCCAGGATGTCGATGCGGCCCTCGCGCAGGCCGGCCAGCAGGCCTTCCATGTCCGCGCGTGTCTTGACCGCGGGGTTGCACTTGATCAGGTTGCCGAGGGTGGGATAGTCATCGGCGCAGAAGTGCAGGAAATGGATGCAGGTTTCCGCGGTGATCTGCTTGCCGGCCATTGGCCCCGGTTCAAAGAGTTCGAGCTCTTTGGCGGTTGTCAGGTGCAGCACGTGCAGGCGGGCGCCGTGCTCCCGGGCCAGGCTGACGGCTTTCTCCGAGGAGGCATAGCAGGCGGCCTCGCTGCGAATGTTCGGGTGCTCCTCGATCGGGATCTCATCGCCATATTTCGCCAGCGCCTTCTCAAGGTTGGCCTGGATCATCGGCGTGGATTCGCAGTGCGTGGAGATGGGTACGCGACAGTCACGGAACATCAGCGCCAGGGTGTCGTCGTCGTCGACCAGCATGTTGCCGGTGGACGCGCCCATGAAAATTTTCAGGCCGCAGACCAGCGAGGTATCCATCGAGCGGATGTCCTCGATGTTGTCGTTGGTGGCGCCGAAATAGAAGCCCCAGTTCGCCGCGGCGCTCTTCGCGGCAATCGACCGCTTGTTCGCCAGTTCGGCCGCGTTTACGCAGGGTGGCTTGGTGTTGGGCATGTCCATGAAGCTGGTGACGCCACCGGCGATCGCCGCGCGGGACTCGGTGTGGATATTGGCCTTGTGGGTCATGCCCGGCTCGCGGAAATGCACCTGGTCGTCGATCATGCCCGGGATCAGGTGACGGCCGGCGGCATCGACCACGGTGGCACCGTCAGGCGCGCTGATTTCACTCGCAATGCGCTCGATGCGCCCGTTCTTCACCAGCAGGTCGGACTCGAAGACTTCGCCTTCGTTGACGAGGCGGGCGTTGGTGATCAGCGTGGTGTCGGACATTCTGTGGTTTCCTGGTGAGAGAAGGGCGCCGGTCATTGTAGCGAAGCGACCAGGAAGCTTCAGGGTTCTGTTTCGGGCGCGCCGGATTTTGGTGGCACCGGGTCGATACCGCCCTCACAGAAGGGGTGGCAGCGGCCGATGCGTTTCACCGCCAGCCAGCCGCCGCGCCAGGCGCCATGCACCTGGATGGCCTCGGTCGCGTAATTCGAACAGCTGGGCGTAAACCGGCAGTGATAGCCGACGATGGGGCTGAGGGTCAGCTGGTAGGCGCGGATCAGGGCCAGGAGCAGTCTTTTCACGGGTTCCAGCCTATCGCCGACGTTGAACCAAGGCAAAAAATACTTGCCCAACATGCACGCTTCGTATATAAAAACGTCCTTTTCTCGTTCAGATTCTACCATCGAACGGGGCAAAAAATAGATATATCAGCGTTTTACAGGATGTATCTAATAAAATACAGGAGTTATATTCCGCGATGGCAGCATCCAGCACCAAATTGCCAAAGGGTTATTCCCCTTCGCCCAAAGAAGAATACATGTCCCCGAAACAGCTGGAATATTTCCGCCAGAAGCTGTTGCAGTGGCGCGATGAACTGATCGAAGAATCACGGGAAACCATCAGCAACCTTCGCGATGAAGTGCGCGACGTTGGCGACGAGGCCGAACGCGCCACGCGCGAGACCGAGAACAGCCTCGAGCTGCGCACCCGTGACCGCTACCGCAAGCTGATCAAGAAAATCGACCAGGCGCTGCACCGCATCGACGAGGGCGAGTACGGCTACTGCGAGGAAACCGGCGAGGAAATCGGCCTGGCACGCCTGGAAGCGCGACCCATTGCCACGCTGTGTCTCGACGCCCAGGAACGCTGGGAACTGCGCCAGCGCCAGATGGGCGACAGCCGCTGAGCCTCGGGACAGTTCAACTGCGTTAACGGAAAGCCGGCCATCGCGCCGGCTTTTTCGTGCCGGTTTACCGGTCGGCGACGTCGCTGGCCGCGCCGCGGATGGCGCCCAGCATGGCGTGCAGGCCATTGGCGCGTGTCGGTGAGAGGTGCTTTGACAGGCCGATGGCGTCGATAAAGAACGGCTCGGTGTCGCGGATCGCCGCCGCCGACGCGCCGGAGTACACCCGGATCAGCAGGGCGATCAGGCCCGAGACAATGGCCGCGTCGCTGTTGGCGCGAACCGTCATCTGCTTCGCATCGCCGTCAATCACCAGCCAGACCTGCGACTGGCAGCCGTGCAGCAGGTTGCCCTCCACGCGTTCCTCGGCAGGCAGGGGCTCCAGCTTTCGGCCCAGGTCGATCAGGTACTGGTAACGGTCCAGCCACTCGGGAAACAGGCTGAACTCGTCGATGATCTCGTCTTGTGCGGTCTTTGGATCGTGCATATCCGGAATATGGGGGTCAGCGCCCGCGTCTCCAACGGGTGCCTTCGGCGCTGTCTTCCAGCGTGATGCCCAGGGCGTCGAGTTCGTCGCGGATCGCGTCGGCGCGCTGGAAGTCGCGTGCGGCGCGGGCCTCATCGCGTTCGCGGACCAGGGCATCGATCGCATCGTCATCGTCGCCCGCGTCGCCTTTCAGCCAGGCCTCGGGGTCTTCCCGCAACAGGCCGATCAGCTCGCCGTTGGCCAGCAGCTCACCGCCCAGGGCGAGAATGTCGTCCCGGTCGGCCGCATTGCCCAGGCGGCGGGCCAGGCCATTCATTTCCGCCAGCGCTTCCGGGGTGCCCAGGTCGTCATCCAGCGCGGCGGTGAAGGCTTCGCCGGGTGTCGTGGCGACCAGTGGTTCGCCCGCCCGGGCAGCGGCGTCGCGCAGCACGGCGTACATGCGATCCAGCGTTCGCCGGGCCTGCTCGATGGCCTCGGCGGACCAGTCCAGCGGCTTGCGGTAATGGGCGCTGAGCAGCACGTAGCGCAGGGCTTCGCCCGGGTGCTGCTTCAGCAGGTCATGCACGATCAGCGTGTTGCCCAGCGACTTCGACATTTTCTCGGCGTCCGCCGTGACGAAGCCGTTGTGCATCCAGTAGCGGGCGAAGGGCTTGCCGCCATGCGCGCAGACGCTCTGGGCGATCTCGTTTTCATGGTGCGGGAAGACCAGGTCCTGGCCGCCGCCGTGGATATCGATGGTTTCGCCCAGGTGCTCGGCGGCCATGGCGGAGCACTCCAGGTGCCAGCCCGGGCGGCCCCAGCCCCAGGGGCTGTCCCAGCCGGGCTGCGGGTCCACGGAAGGCTTCCAAAGCACGAAGTCGCCGCCATGACGTTTGTACGGGGCCACCTCCACGCGCGCGCCGGCGACCATGTCGTCCATGTCGCGGCGGGACAGGGCGCCATAGCGCGGGTAGGTCTCGATGGCGAACAGCACGTGGCCCTCGGCGGCGTAGGCATGGCCGCTGTCGATCAACTGCTGGATCATCGCGATCATCTGCGGGATGTGCGCGGTGGCGTGCGGGTCCATGGTCGGCGGCGCGACGCCCAGTGCGCCCATATCCTCCAGGTACGCGGTTTCGAAACGAGACGAAATCACGTCGATCGGCACGCCCTCGGCGGCGGCCGAGGCATTGATCTTGTCGTCCACGTCGGTGATGTTGCGGGCGTAGTCGACGCGCGGGTAATGGCGCTCCAGCACGCGGCGCAGCAGGTCGAACACCACGGCCGGGCGGGCATTGCCGATATGCGCGTAGTCGTACACCGTGGGCCCACAGGCATACAGCGTCACCCGCGCCGGGTCCTGCGGTTCAAACGTCTGCTTTTCGCGCGCCAGGGTGTTGTAGATCCGGATGCCCACGTCTTAGCCTTGCCTTCGGAAAGCGCGTATTCTAACCGCATCGAACCGCCACCGTGCGCCGGCGGCACTGTCAAAAAGGAACCGACACGTCATGCCCGTATCCGAATCCATCACCCGACACTACGCCGACCACGTTGCCGCCCAGCAGGTCGCCTGGGAATCGGCCATGGAGGACGAGGGCTTCGATGCCGTGATCATTCATTCCGGCAGCCAGGTCATCAGTTTCCTGGACGACTACCACTACCCGTTCCGGCCCAATCCGCACTTCCTGGCCTGGTTGCCGCTGACCCGTCATGACGAGTGCGCGCTGGTCATCCGGCCGGGCGAAAAGCCGGTACTGTATTACTACCAGCCCACCGACTACTGGTACCTGCCACCGTCGGATCCGGATGCCTGGTGGGCCGATCACTTTGATGTACGACCGGTGCGCGAGCCGAATGAATGGCGGACCGGTGTGCCGCTGGGCCGCGAAGCCTACATCGGCGACGCGCCGGACCTGGCCGGGGAGGGCGACCTCAACCCGCGCGGGCTGATCACCCGCCTGCACCTGGCGCGCACCCGCAAAACAGAATACGAACTGGCCTGCATGGCCGAGGCCAACCGCGTGGCCGCCCGTGCCCACCTGGCCGCGGCGGCGGCGTTCCGTGAAGGGCTGGGCGAATTCGAGATTCACCACCGCTACCTGGACGCCGCGATGTCAGACGACGCGGAGCTGCCGTACGGCAACATCGTCGCGCTGAACGAGCACGCCGCGGTGCTGCATTACCAGCAGCGCGAGCGCACGCGCCCGGACGACTCGCGTTCCTTCCTGATCGACGCCGGCGCCACCATGCACGCCTACTGTTCGGACATCACCCGCACCTGGGCGCGTGAGCCGGGCGAATTCGCCGACATGATCGACGCCATGGACGCGTTGCAGCTGGGCCTGTGCGAGGCGATGTGGGCCGGGGCCGATTACCGCAACCTGCACCTGCGCGCGCACCTGGATATCGCTGGCGTGCTGTCGGAATTCGGCGTCATCAATGTCGATGCCCAGACCGCGGTCGAAAGTGGCCTGTCATCGGTATTTTTCCCGCATGGGCTCGGCCATTACATTGGCCTGCAGACGCACGACGTGGCGGGGCTGATTGCCGACGAACGGGGGATCGAGATCCCGCGCCCGAAGGGACACCCGTTCCTGCGCCTGACCCGGGTGCTGGAGCCGGGCAATGTCGTCACCGTGGAGCCGGGCCTGTATTTCATTCCCGTGCTGCTGGACCAGTGGCGTGCCACCGGCGACGTGGCCGCGATCAACTGGGACAAGGTCGAAGCACTGTCGCCCTATGGCGGTATTCGCGTGGAAGATAACGTGGTGGTGACCACGGCGGAGCCGGTGAACCTGACGCGCCCCGCGTTCGAGGCGGCGGGCTGAGTCAATCGCCGGGGATCTCGTCGTCCAGGCCCAGGCCGCGCAGCCGGTCGACCGACATCTCGCCGGCGGGGCCATGATTCCAGATGTTGGCGCGCGCGGCCAGGTGCCGCTGCTTGTCGACGCTGGCCATGGCCTTTACGGCGTCCATTACTTCCGCGTCGCTGATGGCGCGCGACACGAACCGGTCGAGTTCGCCGGTGTAGGGCTCGCCAATCACCTGGCGCATCATCCGGTTGGCCGCGGAAAGGTCATCGGGAAACATGTGCTTGCCGGTCTGCAGGCGGTAGTGGTCGGAAAACACCTGCAAGGTGGTCAGTGAGCAGTAGGCGTCATCCAGCAGGCCGATGATGCCCAGGTGGTCGGGGATGATGTCCTCGTCCTGGGCCCAGTACAGGGTGACCGTGTCCAGGATGCGGGCCATCTGTTCCTCCAGCCCCACGTTGGCGGCGGCGGTGATCGCCACTTTCAGCATGTAGGGCACCTGTTCGATATAACCCAGCACAAAGCGGGCGCCGCTGGCGAGTTCGACCTCATCCGGTATTGCGCCGTTGCGCTCGGCGACCACGGCCAGCAGGTCATGCAGGTCCGCCGCGGCGTGTTCATCGCCGCAGGTTTCCGCGATCATGGATTCGATGCCAGAAATGTCCAAGCGCTGGACCCCCTCTTGCCTGCGGGGGAGTTTCGGTGATTTGGCCGATGACCACAAGTACACGCGAACGTGATTCACGTTAAAATGCGCGGTCGTTCCGGGGAGGTCTGGTCTTGCTCATCCTGTCTGTCGTCGCCCTGTTCGCGGGGCCCCTGCTGTACCAGTGGCTGCGCGCCGGTGGCCGGCTGGCGAAAACCGTCGACCGCCTGTTGGTGGCGGTGCTGGTCGCGCTGGTGGTGTTTTTGCTGGTGCCGGAATCGATCGAGGCAATGGGCGTGATTGCGCTGGCGGTGATGGCGGCAGGTTACCTGGTGCCCGGCTTGCTGGAACTGGCGATTCGGCGGGCGGCGCACGCGTTTCACCTGTTCAGCCTGGCGCTGGCGCTGGCGGGGCTGGGTATGCACGCGCTGCTGGACGGGGCGGGGCTTGCCAGTGACGGCAGCATGCATTCGCACGGTTCGCTGTCCCTGGCCATCGTGCTGCATCGTTTCGGTATGGGGCTGGCGCTGTGGATGATGGTGCTGCCGGAGCTGGGTCGCCGCTGGGCGATCGGGGTGCTGCTGGGGATGGCGTTGGCCACCGTGGCGGGGTACTTCGCGTCCGAGACCCTGGTGCACATGGAGGGTGAAAGCGTGGTGCACGTGCTCCATGCGCTGATCACCGGGGTGATCATTCACAGCCTCGTCCACCGCGGTCACGTGCATCATTCGCACTGAATTGTCCGGGGGAGGGAATTTTCCAGCCATGGTGTTGTCCTACAAAGGCAAGCGAGTTTCGCGTGTCTCCCATGGGATGGGCCACGAAATCTCTATTTCTCCTCTTGTGTATCTTTCGAGGCGCCGCCCGGCGCCTCGTTTTTTTCTTGCCGCCCTGCTGGTGGCCGCATTTGCGTGCCTGTCCGTCAGCGCCCGCGCCAGTTCCCTGGAGATGAACGTCGAAGGCGTGCCGGAAGAAATGGCGGAGAATATCAAGGCCTTCATCAGCACGCGCTGGGTGTCACCCGCGACATTCGTCGATGAGCGCCAGCGCCTGCGGTTTCGCGACAAGGCGGTTGAAGATGCGCGCCTGGCGCTGCGCCCGTACGGTTACTACAACCCCGCGATCGAGACGGCACTGGAATCGGCCGGCGAAGAAACCTGGCGGCTGCAGGTTCGTGTCGACCCCGGCGAGCCGGTCCGGGTCGGCCAGGTGCGCGTGGAGGTCACGGGCGCCGGACAGGGGTCCCGGGCGCTGGGACGCTGGCGTGATGACTGGCCGCTGAATCCAGGCGATCGCCTGGACCAGTCCACCTGGGAAGCGCAGAAATCGGATGTGCTGGCGCGCGCCGAATCGCTCGGCTACCTTTCCGCGACATTCACTACCCAGGACATCGCCCTGGACCTGGTGGAGAACCGCGCCGACCTGGCGCTGGTGCTCGACACCGGGCCGCGCGCGGTCATGGGTGATGTTGTCTTTCACCAGGACGTGGTCGACCCGGCGGTGCTGGCGACCATCCCGCGTTTTGAACAGGGCGACCGTTACCGGATCATGTTGCTGGACCGGCTGCGCACGGACCTGTGGAAGACCGGCTACTTCGGTGAAATCGACGTCGCCGAGGTGCGTCGCCTGGACCAGGACCCACCGGTGGTGGACGTCCGGGTCACATTGCAGGGAAAGGCGCCGAACACGCACCAGACCTCCATCGGCTGGGGCACCGACACCGAGTTCCGTATGCAGTATCGCTGGCTGCGGAACCTGCTCTCCGAACGGGGCGATTCCCTCGCGCTCGGCGCCGGTTGGCAGAGCCGCTACGAGGAACTGACGCTGTTCGGCGAGTACCGCCTGCCGCGGCGGGTGGACAGCCAGCAGTACTGGCTGGCGAATGGCCTGTACAAGACCGAGGTGCAGGACCTTGAACTGGTCTCCAATGAAAGCGACGAGCGCTACACGCTGGGGAGTGCGCGGGTGGACACCGCCTCGGTGCGTGCGGGCCGGGCGCGGGTGATCGACCTGGGCTGGTCGACCGAGCCCATCGTCGAGACCATGTACGCCGAATACCTCTACGAGCGGAATGCCTTCGATCACCTGCTGGATAATCCACTGCCCAACTTACCGGTGACGCCGGGGCCGGTCGACATCGTCGACTCCGGGTTCGGCGAGGCGGTGAACACGCTGTCGCTGGGCGTCGAGTATGACTGGCCCGTCATTCGTGGCAGCGGATTCCGCACGCGGGGGCACCACGAACGCGGCTGGCTCTTCACCAGCCAGGAAGCCTGGGGCTCCGACCGTTCATTCACACAGGCCTACGTGTCTTCGCGCTGGACCTTCATCCTGGCCGACCGGCTCAAATTACTGGTGCGCGGCGAGGTGGGGTACACGGACGCCGACGTCGCCGAGTTCGAGTTCGGGCCGGAGGACGACACCTTCCAGATTTCCGTCACCGACCTGCCGTTCAATTACCGCTTCAAGGCGGGCGGCAGCCGCAGTGTGCGTGGTTACGGTTACGAAGAGCTCAGCGACAACGGTATCGGTTCCAACAACATCATGACCGCCAGCGCCGAACTCGAATACCTGTTCCTGGACAAGTGGTCCGCGGCGGCGTTCGTTGATGTCGGCAACGCCTTCAATGACTGGGGCGACGCGGACCTGAAACGCGGCGTGGGCCTGGGCCTGCGCTGGTACACCATCGCCGGCGCGGTGCGCGTCGACGTCGCCCGTGGCCTCGACAGCGTCGAGGGTGACTGGCAGGTCCACCTGACCATCGGGACACCGCTGCTGTGAAACGTCTCGCCTGGATCATATTGCTGCTGGTGCCGCTGCTGCTGGTCACCGGCGCCTGGTACGGCCTGCACTGGCTACAGACCGGCGAGGCCGGGGCGAAGTGGCTGCTGGCCCGGGCCGAGCGGGCGACCGGCGGGCAGCTGGTCGTCGGTGCGTCCAGCGGGACGCTGCACGACGGCCTGGTGATCGAAAACCTGGAATGGAACGGCGACGGCGCGCACATCAGCGTGGGCCGCATCGGGCTGCGGCTGGAGGCCAGTCTCTGGCCGCGGCGGGTGGACGTCCGGCAGCTCAGGGCGTCATCCGTGCGAATTCAATCGGGCCTCGTGGCATCGGCCGGCGAATCGACCATCGCGGACGTGCTTCGCGGGCTGGTGCTGCCCTGGGACATCACGCTGCAGGTGGACGATGCGGTGGTCGAAGGCTTGGGCTGGTCCCACCGCGGCGCGGACACCCTGAAAGAGGGGCGACTGTCGCTTTCCGGCCGCTGGAATGACCGGATCGCACTCGAATCGGCAACATTCAGTTCCGAGTTTTTTGACGGTGACATCAGCGGCGAGGTCGAACTTGTCAGCGACCTGTCAGCGAGCGTCGAGGTGGGCGGCACCGTGTCGGCCCGCGGTACCGGCGAGACGCTGGTTGACGGGCTTCGCCTGCACCTTGAGGGCGACGAGGCGCGCCTGGAGGTCGATGCCGTGGCCACCAGACCAGCCGCGACCGCCCAGGGTGGCATCGTCGACCCCTTCGGGGACTGGCGGGTGGCGCTGGAGTCCAGCCTG
This sequence comes from uncultured Oceanospirillales bacterium, assembly GCA_913055655.1. GTDB lineage: Bacteria > Pseudomonadota > Gammaproteobacteria > Xanthomonadales > SZUA-36 > Marinihelvus. Next base: position 702,791 of record CAJXKA010000001.1, read on the forward strand.
CCCGAATGGCGGATGGATGGGGAAAACCCGGTGGTGATCCGCGAGGTCATCACGCAAGTCGAGGGCCGGCATGACGACTGGGCGACACGGATCAGCGGGGTACTGGCTGCCACGCCGGTTTCCGGCCGCTTCGAAATCGAGGCGAATGGAAACCTGGATGGCGCTCAGTTGGACACGTTTACCCTGGACGGTGAACTGGCGGAACTGCAGGGAAGTGGACAGATCTCCTGGGTCGACCATCCTGCCCTGGACGCAGTCATCGAAGCCGGGCGAATTTCGCCGTGGCATGCCTGGCAGGGGTGGCCGGAAAATGCGCCGCTGTCTGGCAATGTGGCCCTGCGTTACGTCGATGGCGTGCTTGATGTGAGCGATGGCGCCCTGCGTGACGGCAGCGATGGCGAGGTCACGTTTAGCGCGACGCATGATTTCGACGGCAGCCATACCGAGGCCGAGGCGCAATGGCAATCACTCCGCTGGCCGCCGACAGGTGGCGGGGCGCCCATGGTCGTCAGCGACGGTGCCGGCACCGTCACGGGCAAGCCGGATGACTGGCATGCCACCGCGGCGTTCGGCATTCGAACCCCGGACCACCCACAGGGGCAGGTCCGCCTGGATGCGCAGGGTGACCGTCATGGTGCGCGCGTGCGGCAATTCGGTGGCGAGGCACTGGGCGGGCGTTTCGAAGGGCACGGCAGCGTTGGGTGGCGTGACAACCCCGTCATCGACGTCGCCTGGACGGTGGACCAGGTCGACCTGGGCGCGGTGGTCAGTGACCTGCCCATGGTGGTCTCCGCCGATGGTGAACTGGTATGGAACATGGCGGATGAACGGGCCAGGCTGTCGGTGCCGCGGCTTGGTGGCATGGTCGAAGGGCAGCCGTTCAGCGGCCGCGTGACGGCGGTGCTGGGGCCCGAGGGCTGGGCGCTCCCCGAATTTGATCTCGTGGCTGAACGCCTGCAGTTCCAGGACATCGTCGTCCACAACCTGTCGGTGGCCCCGGCGGCAGGCGAAACGGACGTGATGCGGCTACAGGCCGGCCCGCTGGAAAAGGGTGACCAGGTCGTGGACTTTGCCCACCTGGAACTGGATTACGGGCGGCAGGACCCCCGGCTTGAATGGGTCATCACGCGCGACCGCCTGCGCCTGGACGGGCGGGCCGAAATGGCGCCGGTGACGGGCCAGCCGGGACGATGGGGCGGTACGCTGCAGGCGCTTGAACTCCACCAGGAAGACGAACAACTGGTTCGGCTCAGGACGCCCGCCGAACTAGGCTATGGCGATGCCCGCTTCGAGGCCAGTGCGCTTTGCCTGGATTTCTCGCTGTCCGGCGGACTTTGTGCAAACACGGTTCGGGTCGGGGCGGGCGCGGTGGAGCTGGCCGTGTCGTTGGAACAGGTCCCGCTGGCGCTGGCGGAGTGGCTCTGGGACTACAACCTGCGCCTGACCCAGGTGGTGGACGGCAACTTTTACTGGCGGCGTGGCGAGGGGCTGCCCACCGGCAACGCCCACCTGGTGATCAGCGCGGGTGAAATCGCCGATTCGGGCGGATCGGAATCCATCCAGACGGGTAACGGGCTGGTGAGCTTTGTGCTGCAGGACGGCATGCTGCGGTCGGGCATCATCGCGTTACCGCTGCCAGGCACCGGCGCCATCGACGCCGAGTTCGAGATCGCGGGGCTTGCGCTCGATGGCACCGGCCGCGTGTCCGGACGCCTGCGTTCCAATATCGACGACGTGACCGTGCTCGAATCCCTGCTGCCCGGCATCGACGGCGTCGATGGGCGATTGTCGGTCGACCTCGGCGTCAGCGGCGTGGTCGCGGACCCGAAGCTGGATGGTTTCGTGCGCATCGAGCAGGGTCGTTTCGATATGCCTGCGCTGGGCCTGGAGATTCGCAACCTGGCGCTGGATGGCGAGGTTTCCAGCCAGGACCTGCTGGTCCTCAGGGGTGGTTTCGTCGCCGGCGACGGCCAGGGCGAACTGGAAGCCCGGATCAACTATGCGCAGGCCGATAACCTGGCGGGACAACTGCATATAGGCGGCGAACGGCTGTTGCTGGCGGACCTGCCCGACCTGCAGGTCAGGGTTGACCCCGACATGACAATCGCCTGGCGCCGGAATCGTTGGCTCATCGACGGCGAGGTGGTCATACCCCATGCACGCGTATCGCCGAGCAGCGAGTTCCAGGCCCGGACGGGCGAAAGCGCCGATGTTCGGGTGGTGGCCGGCAGCAAGCCGGGCGAGCAGCCGCAATCGGTATCGGAGCCGCTCAGCCTGGAAGGGGAACTCATGGTCCGCCTGGGCGAGGACGTCAGGTTTGATTCCGACCTCGCCAGCGGCCGCTTGCAGGGCACGGTCGGGTTGACCTGGAATGGCCAGGCCATGCCGGTGGCCAGTGGCGCCGTCGACGTGTTCGGCGACGTGCGGGCATACGGGCCAGTGCTGCGCCTGGACGATGCCCACGTGCGTTTCCCCGACGTGGCGCTGAACAACCCGGTGCTGGATATTCGTGCCGAGCGGGAAATCTACGGCAACACCCAGGTCCGCTCCGCCGGCGTGTTCATCAGCGGTACCGCGCGGCGCCCCGATGTCGAGGCATATACGCGGCCGTTCACGACCGAGGAGCGCGCCTGGACGCTGCTGATCACCGGCAGCGATATCGATTACAGCCAAGGCATCGGCGCGTTCGACATCGGTACCTATATCGCGCCGCGGCTATACCTGAGCTATGGCATCAGCCTGTTCGACAACGAGAACGTGGTCGGCATCCGCTACGACCTGAAGAAGGGCTTCGGCATCAAGGCCACTACCGGCGAGCACGAATCCGGCATCGACGCCTCGTACACGTTCGACCACTAACTCACCAGCGGCCTTCCTCGAGCGCGTCGCCCAGGGTGTTCGCCCAGCCGCGCAGTGCGCGCTTCGCGTCGGCCACGTTGCTCGGGCGGGTACGCCATTCCATGTAATCCCAGCGCGGGTCTTCCTTGTGGTCGCTGACCTGCACCAGCGGCCGGCCGCTGGCGCCATCGGCCAGGGTCAGTGCCAGCGTCATTTCGCCGGCGGACTGGGAATAGCGTTCCACGCGGGCGGCGCGCTGGATGTCCGGTGCGACGATGTCGAGGTCGACGATATCCGGGCGAACGACGAGTACGCCCTCGCCGGGCTGCTCACTCAGCTTGAAGCCGCGCTTTTCAAGCGTCTCGCGGAACACCCGTTCGGTCAGTTCGGTGTAGTCGCTGACCAGTTTTTCCTCGTCTTCCGGGTAAATCCGCGTGCCGGGCTGCTGGCGATTGAAGTCGCGCGCCCAGTTCTCCTTGAAGCGGACGGTGGGGGTCTGTACGAAAAGGGCGTCATAACCGGACACCCTTGTGCCCGTGTCAACGTAAACCGTGTCGAGATCGCGGTCGGCCACCAGGCGCAGGCCGTTTTCATTGACCCGCGGCGTGGCCTCCCCGGCCAGTGCGCCGGTCACGAAAGTGGCGGTTGCCAGCGCCAGTGCAAAACAGGTGGTGAAGCGGACCATTCAACAGCTCCTGCCGGAATTCCCGGCGACGATTGCCGATACGATATCAGACCGCCTGGCGTCCCCGGGAGTTCCTGCCACGGGGTGACGGCAGGCGCTGCCAGAACGCGTGCGCGACCTGGTACGGACCAACCAGCAGCAGCATCGGCGAGACGATCACCACCGTCATCGCGACATTCCACGACAGGACATCCCATCCGCTCAGCGCATGCGACTGGCGCCAGGCCAGCATCCGCGCAACAACGTCCGGGTACCAGATGATGCCGACGAGGAACACCGGCACCTGGACGGCGAAGATGAGGGCGTACGTCATGCGGACAAGCAGCGATCGGTTCATGGTGGCGCGGACTCCTGCGTGCCCCGGGGGGGCGGACAGGAACAGCATGGCGTGCACGGAAATGCCTCGCTTGCCGGGGCAGGACAATCAATTGACCGAACGGACAAGGGCCATCCGGAAAGGACCTCGACGGCCAGAACGAAAAAAGCCCACGGCGAAACCGCGGGCCTTGATCGTCTTGATAATGGTCGGCGTGGCAGGATTTGAACCTGCGACCCCTTCAACCCGAATGAAGTGCGCTACCAGGCTGCGCCACACGCCGACGAAGGGCGGGTATTCTACCGGACAAATCTCGCGCATGGAAGGCAATTGAAGGCCCAGTTCCGGGACGTGAGAATTTGTTAAGAATTCGTAATTCAATCCTGCTAGAATCGTCCGTGCACCCAACGTCGGGTGCAGGGGAGGGCGCCAGGGCAGAAGGATCGGAAACGACCGTGCTGACCATATGTAACGGCGAATTAACGATCCGGATTTGTGTAACGGTTCTGTCACGTCCCCCTGTGAAGATCACACGATGATTTTTTCTGGGGAGTCAAAAATGAACTTCAATCGTCGCTTGTCGTGGTCCGTGCTCGCGCTGGCCGCATTCCTGTTCCTGCCCATGGCGGCCATGGCACAGGAAACCTCATCCGCGCTGCGCGTGGACACCTATTCCGGTGATGGATCAGTCGTTCCCGGCGTGTCCGTCACGGTTACCGATACCCGCACGGGTACATCACGCACCAGCAGCACCGGTAATTCCGGGTCGGTGACATTTTCGGGGTTACGCGTCGGTGGTCCTTACACCGTCGTTGCAGCCTCTGATGCCTACGGCAACCAGACGGTGACGGATGTCTTCCTGAGCCTGGGTGATACCTACAACCTGCCGCTCGCGCTGAGTTCAGTCACGATGGAAGAAGTGATCGTGACGGCCGCGCAGGTGCAGACCGGGCAGATTGCCATGGGGCCAAACGCCAACTTCGGCCTGGAAACCCTCGAAACGGCGCCGGCGATCAACCGCAACATCACGGACGTCATTCGCGCCGACCCGCGTATTTACGTGGATGAATCCCGCGGTGACATCAACGCGATCCAGTGCGGCGGCAAGAACTCCCGCTTCAACAGCCTGACCCTGGACGGCGTTCGCATGAACGACTCCTTCGGCCTGAACTCGAACGGTTACCCCACCGAGCGCATGCCGTTCTCCTACGACGCCATCAACGAGGTGTCCGTGGAACTGGCGCCGTTCGACGTCATCTACGGTGGTTTCACCGCGTGTAACATCAACGCGGTCACCAAGACCGGTGGCAACGAATTCTTCGGTGGTGGTTTCTACGACTACACCAACGACGACCTTCGCGGTGACAGCCTGGAAGGCGACAAGATTAATACCGGTAGCTACTCCGAATCTCGTTATGGCGTGACCTTCGGTGGCCCGATTATCCGGGACAACCTGTTCTTCTTCGCTGCCTACGAAAAGCTGGAAGGCGCCAACCTGTTCGACCGTGGCCCGCTGGGTTCCGGCGCGGTCAACGAGGTCGACCTTTCCCAGGCGGACCTGAACGAGATCGCCCAGATTGCCCGTGACCTGTACGGCTACGATCCGGGCCCGGTTCCGCAGAGCCTGGACAATGAAGACGAGAAAATCCTGGTCAGGCTGGACTGGTTCATCAACGACTTCCACAACATCGCGTTCACGTACAACTGGAACGACGGTAACAACTACACGGAATCGGATGGCGACATCAACGAGTTTGAGTTCCTGAACCACCTCTACGAGCGTGGCGCGGAACTGACGTCCTACGTCGGCTCGCTGAATTCACACTGGACCGACAACTTTTCCACCGAGTTCCGCCTGACCTACCAGGACCTGAAGAACCGCCAGATTTCCTACAACGGTACGGACTTCGGCGAAATCCGGGTCGAGACGCCCAACGTGGACGTCTACCTGGGTGCGGACGACAGCCGCCAGTCCAACGTCCTGAACTGGGACAGCGTCGGCCTGGTGCTGAAAGGCCATTACGAACTGGACAACCACTACCTGACGTTCGGTTACGAGCGCGAGGAACTGGATGTCTTCAACCTGTTCGTGCAGCACAGCGAGACCGAGATCCGTTTCGACGGTATCGAGAACTTCCGCAACGGCTACGCTGACGCGATCTACTACAACAACGCACCGTCGAATAACCCCGAAGATGCCGCGGCCGACTGGGGGTATGAACTCAACACGATCTATGGCCAGGATGAGTTCACGATTGGTGACAGCATCACGGTCGTCGCCGGCCTGCGTTACGACTGGTACACGACCGGCACCGCCCCGGTGGAGAACACCGACTTCACGGCGGAGTACGGGTTCCCGAACACCAACACGGTGGACGGCCTGGACCTGATCCAGCCCCGCCTGGGTGTGACCTGGAACATTACCCCCGACACGACACTGACGGGTGGTATTGGCCTGTACTCGGGCGGCAACCCGAATGTCTGGCTGTCGAACAACTACTCGGCCAACAACGTGCTGCAGTTCGGCCAGCGTGGCCGCTCCTTCGGCTACACCGACGGTTCGCGTTCGCTGTTTGATTCGGACATCGTCTGGCAGGCCTGCGAAAGCGGCGTGCCGACGGGTCCCGGCTACTGTATCCCGGGTGAGCTGTACGACGCGGTCGCCATGGGCGTGGGTGATAACTTCGAGATCAACTACCTGGATCCCGATTTCGAACTGCCGAGCGAATGGAAGTTCGCCCTGGGCCTGCAGCACTACTTCCTGGACGACTGGCTGTTCACGGCTGACTTCCTGTGGACCGAAGGCCAGGATTCCGCGATGGTTCTGCACGGCGACCTGGAGCAGATCGGCACCAATCCCGACGGCTACCCCATTTACGACAGCGTCAGGGAGCCAAGTTTCGTGCTGACCAACAGCGACGTGGGCAACCGCTCGAAGCTGCTGTCATTCGGTATTTACAAGGAGTGGATGAACGGCATCGACATGTCGGCCGGCTATTCCTACAGCGATGCTGAAGACGTGCAGCCAATGACCAGCTCGGTGGCGTTCTCCAACTACACCAGCCGTGCATTCTTCGATCCGGAAGAAGATGTTCGTTCGACCTCGAACTACAACATCCGTCACCGCTTTACGCTGACCAGCAACTGGCGGAAGATGTGGGGCGACAGCATCGATTCGGTCGTGTCCCTGTACGGTTCTGCCAACGAAGGCCGCCCGTTCAGCTACACCTACGACGGCACCATCGACCCGTACAACTTCACGCCTTACCTGGACTTCCTGCCGATCGTGCTGGAGCCGGGTGACGAACGTAACGGCGAGTACGGTTCATGGTGGAGCAAGCTCGACATGCGTGTTGAGGTCGGCTTCCCGGTGTTTGGCGGTACCCGCCGCGCATCGGTCTTCATGCTGATCGACAACCTGACGAACCTGCTGAACGACGACTGGGGTGTGCTGAAACAGCACAACTTCCCGCGTACCGTTGAGCGCGGCACCGAAGAAGCCCGGATTGGTGACGCTTCGCGTTACGAGATTCGCTTCGGCGCCAAGTTCGAGTTCTAAGAAACGCGAAAAACTGGCGTGACAATGGAGGGGTCGGCTTCTGCCGGCCCCTTTTTTTGTCGTTAGAATGGGCGGCATCAGAATTTGAAGAAATGACACAAAAAGTACCTGGAGAATCACTTGGCCTCAGATGTTGTTAACGCCCGGCTTTACCCGGCGGGCATGCTTACTTCCTTATCCCGCAGCGAAGTCGAACGGCTGCATGACGCCAGCCACGGCGAGCTCTATGAGCTGCTCCGCCGCTGCTCGCTGGCCGTGCTCAACAGCGGCAACGAGTCCGATGACGCCGAGGCGCTGCTGGCCGAGTTCAAAGACTTCGATATCACCGTGGAACAGTTCAACCGCGGTATCCGCCTGGAACTGTGCAACGCGCCGGGCATTGCCTTTGTCGATGGCAAGATCATCGAGGGCGTGCGTGAGCTGCTGTCCGCGGTCATCCGCGATCTCGTCTATTACGACACCGAGATCGGCAGTAACCCGGCCTACAGGATGGACACCGGCGAGCAGATCACCAACGCGGTGTTCGAGATCCTGCGCAACGCCAACATCATCCAGCCGCGCGTCGAGCCGCACCTGGTGGTGTGCTGGGGCGGGCACTCCATCAGCCGCGCCGAGTACGAGTACACCAAGCTGGTGGGCTACGAACTGGGCCTGCGCAAGCTGAATGTCTGCACGGGCTGTGGCCCGGGCGCCATGAAGGGCCCGATGAAGGGCGCCACCATCGGTCACTCCAAGCAGCGGGTGAAGAACGGCCGCTACATCGGCGTGACCGAGCCCGGCATTATTGCCGCCGAGTCGCCAAACCCCATCGTCAACGAACTGGTCATTCTGCCGGACATCGAAAAGCGCCTGGAGGCCTTCGTGCGCCTGGGCCACGGCATCGTGGTGTTCCCCGGCGGCGCGGGCACCGCGGAGGAAATCCTCTACCTGCTGGGCATCCTGTTGCACCCGAAGAACGCCGACCTGCCGTTCCCGGTGGTGTTCACCGGCCCCGCCGGCTCCGCCGCCTATTTTGAGCAGATCGACAAGTTCATTCGCTTGACCCTGGGCGACGAAGCGGCCGCGCGCTACCAGGTCATCATCGACGACCCGGTGGCCGTGGCGCAGACCATGCAGGCCGGCCTGGCGGAAGTCGGCGAATTCCGCAGCGAGGTCAAGGACGCCTGGTACTACAACTGGCGCCTGCAGATCGACGAGGACTTCCAGCGCCCCTTCGAACCCACCCACGCCGCCATGGCCGGCCTGGAGATCCACCGCGACCTGCCGGTGCACGAGCTCGCCGCCAACCTGCGCCGCGCCTTCTCCGGCATCGTCGCCGGCAACGTCAAGCCGAACACGCTGGCCGCCATCCGCGCCGGCGGCAAGTTCGAAATCAGCGGCGAGAAGGCGATCATGGACAAGCTGGACGGGCTGCTTTCAGAGTTTGTGGCGCAGCACCGGATGAAGCTGCCCGGGGTGGCTTATGAGCCTTGTTACCGGGTTGTGAGTGGGGAGTAGTGAGTGGTGAGTGGTAAGGGCGTTTGGGCTTGAGGCGCCAGGTGCGGTTATGCCGCGTCGTTTGAGGCGCGGCTTTTGATGGGATTATTGGCAGCTTCAGACTGGAGTCGTTCAACCAGCCAGACCTTGATGATGGACTGGCGGGTGACACCAACCCGAGCGGCTTCGCGGTCCAGCGATTCGACTACCCAGACCGGAAAGTCGACGTTGATACGTTTTTGCTTTTGATTGACACGGTTCGCCGAGGACAGATCAAGGTCATCAATGATGTCTTCCTTACCGTCGTCAAATTTACTGTCAAACTCGCTGGCTTTCATACAAATTAATCTCCGCTTTTCGGGACCTCCTGACTGATATCAGGCGGATCCTTGGATTTCTATAGGTCACAACAGCCGACCAGTGTCTGGTACCTATTCGACCAATCATCAGGAACCGTTCTTCATCTTCGGACTTTGCCCCGAGCTGAAGCAGGTCTGGATCTTTCCAAAGTGCCTGGGCGTCATGAAAATCTATCCCATGTTTTTCCAGGTTGGTACCGCTCTTCCGTTTATCGAACTCAAACGCAAGCGTGAGTATAAATTATTCCTTTTCTACTCGCCCTGCAAGACTAAGCCTTCCCTCGGCAACAATCTGGTTGCGTCCGCAACCTATGCCTCTGAAAGCACCGTTCTGGCAGCATTGCCCAATTGCTGGTCGAACGTGGCCAATGGGGCGCGGAGCTTCGTGGCGAGCAGCAGGTAGGCGGCATCGTAAGCGCTGAGATTCATGCGCCTGGCGAGGTCATACTGGGCGGCGCTGTCGACGGCGCAGCGGGTCAGGCGAAGGTCGGAAAGGTCCTGCAGGGCGCGCTTTGCAGCTTTTTCCAGTCCCGCTTTGGACTTCTTCAGCGCCACGCTGACCATTTCGTGGTCCAGCAGGTCGGGTGCGAACAGTTCCTTGCCCGCCATGGCCACGAGCGCGGTTTCCCTTTCCGGTTCGTCAAACAGCACGGCTGCCAGCACGCTGCAATCGATGACCAGCGGCGGATAGCGGGTGTATTTTCCCGCAGGTTCCGCGATGTACAGCGACGACGCGCCTTCAGCGCGCATCGCGGTCCTGCCGAATCAGCTCGGTTGAGCGCGGCCCCTTACGGTAGGGGCGCTTCTTCTGTTGACGGTGCTCCTGGGCAATCTGCTCAATGGATTTGTAACCGCTTCGGGCGCGCTGGCCGGTTTCCGCGTCGGCAATGGAAACCGGCTGGGAGGCAACCTGGGTCACCAATGCCAGCAGTTCACCCTGCAACGAGCGGTGATTGGCGGCCGCACGTTCGCGCAAACCGACGATCACGTCAGCTGGAACATTTTTGATGGAGAGGCTAGGCATTGTCGGCAGATATGGAGTCAATATGACGCCATAGTGGAACCATTTGGTACGGCTGTCAAACATGATGGCGCTTAGCCGTGGTCGCCAACCTGACCTACGACTTCCAGGGCAACCTGGCCAGCAAGGGCCCGTCCGGCGCGGTGCAGAACTACACCTTCGACCTGGGCAACCGCCTGCGCAGCGTGCCGAACAAGGAAACCGGCTACGAGTACGACGGCCACGGCCGCCGCGTGTACGCCAACACCGTGGGCAGTGGCCACATCCTGTCGCAGTACGCCATCGACGGGAAGCTGCTTTACCAGGAAAACCACAAGCTGGGCAAACGCATCGACTACATCTACCTGGGCACCCGCCTGGTGGCCCAGCGCGAGCGCCCGCTCGCAAGCAGCACCGCCACGCTGAAATACCAGCACACCGACGCCCTGGGCTCGCCGCTGGCGGTGACCAACCCATCGAAGGTCACCATCGAGACCAGCGAATACGAGCCCTACGGCCAACTGGTCAACAAACCCCTGTTCGACGGCCCGGGGTACACCGGCCACGCGCAGGACGCCGCGACCGGCCTGACGTACATGCAACAGCGGTACTACGACCCGCAGATTGGGCGGTTCCTGTCGGTGGACCCGGTGACGGCGTATACGAACCCGGGGCGGAACTTCAATCGGTATTGGTATGCAAATGACAATCCTTACAGGTTCAACGATCCCGACGGACGAATCGCGAACTTTGTCGTCAAGGGGGTGATCGACTTTGCGCTAGAGGTTGGCATTCAATATGCGACTACCGGGACCGTGGATATCGGTGATGCACTCCTCGAAACTGGTAAGGGGATGCTTAACCCGATGAAATCAATAGAGCGGGCAGGAGATCTTAGGAGAATTCTAAATTCTAGCGACAAAGGGCTTCACCGGCCTTACATTCGTAGGAATGTAAGAGATGAAGTAAACAATCGAGCTCCTCGAAGCCCCGAAGGAAAACCACTTGACCCGAATACTGGCAAACCCATAGAAGGCAAACCAGACTTGGGCCATAAACCCGGGCACGAATTTCGTACCGAAAAGATCAATGCTGAAGCTCAAGGCATGAACCAGAAAGACTTTAATAACAACATGAACAATCCTGACAAATATCAGTTGGAAGACCCCAGCTCAAACAGGAGTCATAGGTATGAAAAAAAGTAACCCCAACGCGTTCATACGAGCAGCAGTGGTCGGGAATCAAGAACAGATGAGGAGCCTTCTTGATGAAAACGCTGAGTACCTTTCATCCACTGATGCAGACGGAAGAAACGCTCTTATGCATGCTGTCCTGGGAGGGCATGGCGATGCAGTATGCTTTTTGCTCCAGTCTGGCTGTGACCCAGACGGGCGCGACCGTCTTGGTTACACCGCATTGCATTTTGCAGCGCAGGATTACTTATTGGATATGGTCGAATTGTTGTTGGAAAAAGGTGCGACTGTAGATGTTACTGATGAACATGGAAATACCCCGCTGTTCAAAGCAACTTTCTATTCCAGAGGCCGTGGTGAGGTAATCCGGTTGTTAATTAATGCTGGTGCTGACCAGCACCTTGAAAACCACTATGGTGTTTCCCCATTGGTGTTGGCCGAGTCGATTGCAAACTACTCGGTTCTCAAGTGGTTCAATGCGGCCACGTAATCATCGACGGGAAGCTGCTGTACCAGGAAAACCACAAGCTGGGCAAACGCATCGACTACATCTACCTTGGCACCCGCCTGGTCGCCCAGCGGCTGTCAAACAGGCCGCCGTTCGGCAAACCCAGTGTGTCAGGGGTTAATCCGCCGGGCGTAACAGCGAGCGGTCGCGGGTCAGGTTCTCTTCCCCCAGTAACGGCCGGATGTCGACCAGCGGGATGCCGTGGGTAAATCGGTAGCGGCCGTCTTCCTGTTGTTCCAGCCAGCCTCCTTCCAGCAGCGCGTCGCGCTCGGCGATGGCCAGCTCGTCGTCTTCGACGACGGCGTAGGGGTCGGCGAACTGCATGGGGCGGGCGAGGGCGGCCAGGTCGTCGGTGAGTTCGATATCCGCGGGTGGGTAGCGCAGCGCATAGCCATTGCCGGCCGTGACCAGGATGTCCAGGGCGCAGCCGTGGGGCAGGCCGAGGAACTGGTCGGCGACGTCGGGGTTGTCACGGGCGAATAGCAGGTGGCGGCGGCCTTCTTCATCGACGTCGGGGTTCTGGAAGTAGCATTCGGCGGGGTGCAGGCCTTCGTCGTAGACGCGCACCAGGTCGCCGACGGGGTCGGTCACGCGCCAGCGGATCAGCACGCGCAGGAAGGCGGTGCCGCCGGTGGGGAAGCCGCGCGCATAGACATAGTCGGTGTCGGCCACCTGGACTACGGCGACCAGGTCGCTGTGGCTGGCCAGTTCGGCCAGGCTGGCGGGTGGCGGCGGCTCCTGCGCGTCGGTGGACTCGGTCTGTGCCGTGGCCGTGGTCGCAGCCAGGGCGGCCAGTAGCAGTGCCGTGATGTGTTGTTTCATGACGGGCTGGCCATTGGCAGCGCCAGGCGCTGGCCCATCTTGACCGGGTCGCCGGTGCCAGGGCTCGCGACGGGCGTGACCTGGCCCGGCGGCAGCACCACGATCACAGTGCTGCCCATGTTGAAGCGGCCCATTTCCTCGCCCCTGGCCAGCGTGACTTCGCCGGGGGCGTAGTCGTGGCGGGCCAGGTCGCGCGGTTTTGCGGGCGTGATGGTGCCGGCCCAGGCGGTGTCCATGGACCCGACCAGCATGGCGCCGACCAGTACCACGGCCATCGGGCCGAGGTCCGTGTCGAAGATGCTGACCACGCGCTCGTTGCGGGCGAACAGGCCGGGGACCTGGCGCACGGTGGCGGGGGACACGCTGAACAGGCGGCCGGGCACGTAGGTCATGCGCTTGAGTTCGCCGGCCAGCGGCATGTGCACGCGGTGGTAATCGCGGGGCGACAGGTAGATGGTCCAGAACTCGCCGCCTTCCAGCGCACTCGTGGCCGGGTCGTTGGCCAGCAGGCGTGCCAGTGAAAAATCGTGGCCCTTGGCCTGGAAGATGGTGTCGCCGTTGATGGGCCCGGCGGCGCTGATGCGGCCGTCGCTGGGGCAGATCACGCTGCCTTCGGCGTCATCCAGCGGTCGGGCGCCGTCGACCAGGGTGCGGGTGAAGAAGTCGTTGAAGGTTTTGTAGTCACCGGGCTCGGGCCGTGAGGCCTCGGACCAGTCGACGCCAGCGCTGGCGGCGATGGTGCGGATCAGGGTGTTTTTCACCAACGGCGTTTCCACGCGCATCAGCCAGTGCACCAGCGCGGTCAGGCCGTGCTGGGGCAGGACGTGCTGGGGCGCGGTGAACACCCGGTCGAGCCAGTTTGACATACGTATTCCTTGGGTCGCTCGTTGAGGGGTGAATTATACTGCCGCGATGGGTGATAGCGGCACAGGACCGGTGACGGTCGAGGACTGGACCAGGCGCTGCGCGGCGGATTTCGAGGCCGCCGGACTGCACTTTGGCCATGGCACGGACAACGCGCTGGACGAGGCCGCGTGGCTGGTGCTGCACGTGCTGGGCGCGTCGCTCGACGGTGATTTTGATGACTGGGGTGCCGAGGTGCCTGCCGCAGACGCGGAGCGTATCGCGGCCCTGGCCCGGGTCCGTATCGACAGCGGCCGGCCCATGGCCTACCTGCTGGGCGAGGCCTGGTTCTGTGGCATGCCGTTCCGGGTCACCGACGATGTGCTGGTGCCGCGTTCGCCGCTGGCGGAGCTGATCGTCGCACAGTACCAGCCGTGGTTGCCGGGCAGAACCGAGGGCAGGGCGCTGGATCTTTGCTGCGGCAGTGGCTGCATCGGCATCGCCACCGCGGCGTACCTTCCGGGCTGGCAGGTCGACCTGTCGGATATCAGCGACGCGGCACTGGCGGTGGCGCGCGAGAACATCGAGCGGCATGGCGTGGGTGAGCGGGTCAGCGCGTGGGCATCGGACGGTTTCGATGACCTGCCGGAACGGCAGTGGGACCTGATCGTCACCAACCCGCCGTATGTGCCGAACGCGGCGCTGAACGAGTTGCCGCGTGAGTATCGGGCCGAGCCGTCCCTGGGGCTGGTCTCGGGTGATGACGGGCTGGACCTGCCGCTGCGCATCCTGGCCGACGCGCCTTCGCGGCTCTGCGATGACGGCATCCTGGTCTGCGAGGTGGGCGAGTCCGCCGAGCGGCTGGAAGCCGAGCTGCCGAATGTCGCCTTCACGTGGATCGAATTCGAGCACGGCGGCGACGGTGTCTTTACAATGTCGAAAAACGAACTGAACGACGCGCGGCCGCGGGTGCTGGCGCGACTGGAGAGCAGGAAGCATGTCCCTTAATACCTTCGGCCGGATGCTCCGGGTGACCACCTGGGGCGAGAGCCACGGGCCGGCGATTGGCTGCGTCATTGACGGCTGTCCGCCGGGCCTGGAAATCAGCGAAGAAGAGATTCGCGTCGAGCTGGAGCGCCGTGCCACCGGGCGCAGCCGCCACACTTCGCAACGCCGCGAGGCCGATGATGTGAAGATCCTCTCCGGCGTGTTCGAGGGCCGGACCACCGGCACGCCCATTTCGCTGTTTATCGAAAACACCGACGCACGCTCCAAGGATTACGGCAACATCGCCCGGCAGTTCCGGCCGGGGCATGCCGATTACACCTACTTCAAGAAGTACGGCCATCGCGATTACCGGGGCGGCGGGCGATCAAGCGCTCGCGAGACCACGATGCGCGTGGCCGCCGGCGCGCTGGCGAAGAAATGGCTGGCACAGACTCACGGCATCGCCATCCACGGCTGGCTGGCACAGCTGGGTGAGATCCGCTGCGATACCGACACCCAGTGGGACACGGTCAACGACAACCCGTTCTTCTGCCCGGACCCGGCGCGCGTGCCGGAACTCGAGGCGTACATGGACAAGCTGCGCAAGTTCGGCGATTCCACCGGCGCGCGTGTCGACGCCCGCGCCACCGGGGTGCCTGCGGGGTGGGGCGAGCCCGTGTACGGCAAGCTGGACGGGGATCTCGCGGCAGCGATGATGAGCATCAATGCCACCAAGGGCGTGGAGATCGGTGCCGGTTTTGACTCGGTCAGCCAGCTGGGCACCGAGCACCGTGATGAAATGACGCCAGAGGGCTTTCTCGGCAACCATGCCGGCGGTATCCTCGGGGGTATCAGCAGCGGACAGGACGTGACCGTGTCCGTGGCGTTCAAACCGACTTCGAGCCTGCGGCTGCCGTGCCGCTCGATCGACATGGACGGTAATGAAATCGAAGTGGTCACCAAGGGCCGCCACGACCCCTGCGTGGGCATCCGGGCGACCCCCATCGTAGAAGCCATGCTGGCGCTGGTGCTGATGGATCACGCACTGCGCCACCGGGGACAGACAGGACAATGACAAGACAACTGAAGATCGCCGTCGTCGGCGCAACCGGCGCCGTTGGCGAAACCATGCTTTCCATCCTGGCCGAGCGGCTGGGTACGAAGGGCCACGAAGTGCACGCGCTGGCCAGCGAGCGTTCGCTGGGCAAGCAGGTCGAATTTGGCCGCAAACAGCTGGATATCGAGGACCTGGCGACGTTCGATTTCAAGGGAATCGACTACGCATTGTTCTCGGCCGGCGGCTCCGTCAGCCGCGAGCATGCGCCGCGCGCCTGCGAGGCGGGTGCGATCGTGATTGATAATACCAGTGAATTCAGGTATGTGGATGACATACCTCTTGTTGTTCCTGAGGTAAACGGCCACCTTCTGGACGATGCCGGACCGGGCACGCTGATCGCCAACCCGAACTGCTCCACCATCCAGATGGTGGTGGCGCTGGCGCCGATTCACCGCGCGGTGGGCATCGCGCGCGTCAACGTGGCGACCTACCAGTCGGTGTCCGGCGCGGGCCGCCAGGGCATGGAGGAGCTGGCCCGGCAGACCGCCGACCGGTTGAACCTTAAAGAGGTGAAGCCGGTGAAATTCACCCAGCCGATCGCCTTCAACGTGCTGCCGGCCATCGACACGCTGCAGGACAACGGTTACACCCGTGAAGAAATGAAGATGCACTGGGAGACGCGCAAGATCCTGGAAGACGATGACGTGGCGGTCAACGCCACCGCGGTGCGGGTACCGGTGTTCTTCGGCCATGCCGAGGCCGTGCACCTGGAAACACGCGAACCGATCGCGCTGGAAGACGTGAAAGCCCTGCTGCAGGACGCCCCGGGCATCCACCTTGCGGAAAGCGAAGATCCCGGCCAGGCGCCGACGCCGGCCGCGACCGCGGCGGGCAAGGACGGCGTGTTTGTCGGGCGCCTGCGCAAGGATCTCAGCCACCCGAACGGCATCGACCTGTGGGTGGTGTCGGACAATGTCCGCAAGGGCGCTGCGCTGAATGCCGTGCAGATCCTGGAAGCCATCGAGGCGCGCCAAGGCGCCGACGAAGTGGCGGCCACGGCGACACGCCCGTAAACTGTCGATGACGTCCGGGCGGGTCGGGGGACCGGCAAGTTGATCGAGCATTCGACAGGGAAAGCAATTAAACGGGTGATGCAGCTGGCCATGGCCGGGCTGTTGTTATGCCTGGGGCAGGCGGCGTACGCGCTGGGCCTGGGCCAGGCGCGGGCGCAGTCCTACCTGCAACAGCCGCTGGACCTGCGCATCGACCTGATCTCCCGGTCCGAGGCGGAACTGGCCACGGTGACCGCCGGAATGGCGTCCGCCGCGGATTTCCGCGTCATGGGCATCACCAGCGGCGCCATCGGCATTCCGATGGAATTCACGATCGAGCGCAACCTGGAAGACCCGCACATCCGTGTCCGCAGCCGCGAGCCAATGACCGAACCGGTGTTGCAACTGGTCATCGAGGTGGTGTGGGCCAGCGGCCGCATGGTGCGCCAGTACACGGTGTTCCTGGATCCGCCGACCTTCGACTCTGCCGCGCCGCTGCCCTCCGTGACGCCCGACGCCCCGGCCACTCCGGAAACGGCCAGCACGCCATCAACCGCTAACGTGCCAGAACCGGCCAGCGCACCGCCGGTACTGGAAAGTGGCCCCCCGTTTGACCCCGGCACCGAGCCGGTCGAGGCGCAGGCGCCGGCCGAGCTGGCGGAATCGCCGCCGCCCGCCGTCGCCGACCCGGAGCCGTCCGGCCCGGTCGATGAAACGCCCCCGGACCCCCCCGGGGAAGTCCTCGCGGACGCCACGCCTGAAGCCGCCGCGAGCGCACCGGAACCGGAAGCTCCGGCGGTGCGCACGGCATTACCGGACCCGGGTTCACCTTCGCCGGGCGAGCACCAGGTGGCCCGCGGGGAAACGCTCTGGGGCCTGTCCACGCGCTGGGCCCGTGAGCATGGCGTTGACGTCAACCAGATGATGCTGGCGGTCCAGCAGCGCAACCCGGATGCCTTCAACGACGGCAACATCAACTCGCTGAAGGCCGGCGCATTGCTGCGGGTACCCGACGCACCCGAGCACTTCACCTATGACCAGCGCCAGGCGATGCTGGAGGTGTTGCGACAGGAGCAGATCTATCGCAATCGCTGGGATATCCCCACGAACCCGGCGGATCTGCCGACCGTCGCGGACCTGGCGCAGCAGCCGGTGCGGGATGAAGCACCCGTCGAGGCGACGGTGGACAGCGCCCCGGAGGAGGCCGATGAAGGCCGCCTGGAACTGGTGCCGCCTTCCGAATCAGCGGCCGCGGACGCCGACGCACCGGCCCAGGGTGCGACCGGCGATGAAGGTTCCGCCGGCGAGGCCGTGGTCGCCGAACTGGCGCGTGCCGAGGAAGAACTGGCGAACGCACGGCAGGAGAACAGCTACCTGAACGAACGCATCCAGGAGCTTGAGGAAGAACTGGACCGCGCGCGGGCGCAGGTCGAGGACAGTGGCCTGGCGCAGATGGAAGACAATCTCCGCGAGCAGCGCGAATCCGGCGAGGAGCAGCCGCTGGCCGTGGTGCCCGAGGATATGCCGGAGTCGTGGCTGGCGCAGTATGTCTGGTGGCTGGTGGGTGTGCTGGTCCTGCTGGTGGTCGGCCTGGTGTGGTGGTTGCGCAGTCGCGCCGACGACAGTGAGTACTTCGACCGCCAGAATTTATCCTGATCGGTCCTGAATCGCGTCAGCCGTTAACGTCACTGAATCATTTCCATGCGTATCGCCCTCGGGATCGAGTATGACGGCCGGGCCTTCTATGGCTGGCAGACACAGCGCCAGACGCCGACGGTGCAGGCGACGCTGGAGCAGGCCCTGGGCAAGGTCGCCAATCATCCCGTTTCCGTCATCTGCGCCGGCCGTACCGATACCGGCGTGCATGCGCGCGGCCAGGTGGTCCACTTCGATACCACCGCCGACCGGTCCGACCGGTCCTGGATACTGGGTGCGAATGCCAACCTGCCCGAGACCGTCTGTGTGCTCTGGGCCCAGGCCGTCGACGATGGGTTTCACGCGCGCTTCTCGGCGCTTGGGCGAAGATACCGTTACCAGTTGCTGAACCGCTGGGTCCGGCCGGCGGTCGACGTCGGCCGAGTGAGCTGGGAACGTCGCCCGCTGGACGATGAAGCGATGCACGAGGCGGCGCAGGCGCTGAAGGGCGAGCATGACTTCAGCGCGGTCCGGTCGTCCGGTTGCCGCGCCAACCACCCGGTCCGCGAGATTCGCGAGATCAGTGTCAGTCGTGTCGGCGAAATCGTTTCCATCGATGTCGCCGCCAATGCGTTCCTCTACCACATGGTGCGCAACATTGCCGGTACGTTGCTGGCGGTGGGGCGGGGCGAGCAACCGGTCGAGTGGGTCGCGCGGGTGCTGGCGACGCGTGACCGCAACCAGGCGGGTGTCACCGCGCCGCCGGACGGGCTTTACTTCATGGGCGTGCGGTATCCCACGGAGTACGGGCTGCCGGAAGACGCGCCCACCTGGCCCTGCGGAGAGACGAAGTCATGACCGCCGTGAAGGTCAAGATCTGTGGCCTGGTACGGCCGGAAGATGTCGCGGCCGCGGTCGAGGCCGGCGCCGATGTGCTGGGGTTCATTTTCGCCGCCAGCCCCCGGCAACTGGCGCCGGAACAGGCCGCGCGGTTGACGGCGGCCGTGCCGGACGGGATTATCCGGGTAGGGCTGTTCATGAACCAGCCCGCCACGCTGGTCAGGACGACGCTGGCGTCGGCTGAACTGGATGTCCTGCAGTTTCACGGCGACGAAGACAATACGTTCTGCCGCCAGTTCGGACGGCCGTTTATCAAGGCGATTTCAATGCGGTCCGAAGATCCGGAACGCGAAGCCGGGACCTATCCCGACGCCGTCGGCGTGGTGCTGGACAGCCATGCGCCCGGCGGTGCCGGTGGCACCGGCCAGGCGTTCGACTGGCGCCGCGAAGTTCGGGTCACGCAACCGGTCTGGCTGGCCGGTGGACTCAACCCGGACAACGTGGCCGAGGCCGTCCGCCGTTTTTCACCCTACGCCGTGGATGTTTCCAGCGGCGTGGAAGATTCACCGGGTGTGAAGAATCACGCCCTCATCAGGAAGTTTATCGACAATGCCAGGCGCAACTGACCAGGAATTTGGGCGGCCGCAACCGGACGCCAGCGGCCATTTCGGCGAGTACGGGGGCAGCTATGTCTCCGAGACGCTCATGCACGCACTCGAGGAGTTGCGAGAGGCGTGGTCGCGCTGGCGCCAGGACGAGGACTTCATCCGTCGCCTGGACCATGACCTGGCCCATTACGTGGGTCGTCCTTCGCCGATCTACCACGCCGAGCGCCTGAGCGCGCATTGCGGCGGCGCGCAGATCTGGCTGAAGCGCGAGGACCTGAACCACACCGGCGCGCACAAGATCAACAACACCGTGGGGCAGGGCCTGCTGGCGAAGCACATGGGCAAGCGGCGCGTCATCGCCGAGACCGGTGCCGGGCAGCACGGCGTGGCCACGGCCACGGTGGCCGCCCGCCTGGACCAGGACTGCGTGGTCTACATGGGTGAAACCGACATCCAGCGCCAGTCGATCAACGTGTTCCGGATGAAGTTGCTGGGCGCGGAGGTGCGCAGCGTGACGTCGGGTTCGAAAACGCTGAAGGATGCGCTTAACGAGGCCATGCGCGACTGGGTGACCAATGTTGACGAGACGTTCTACGTCATCGGCACCGTGGCCGGTCCGCACCCGTACCCGGAGATGGTCCGCGATTTCAATGCCGTGGTCGGCCGTGAAGCGCGCCGGCAGATGCTGGACACTCACGATGCGCTGCCGGACGCGCTGGTCGCCTGCGTCGGTGGCGGTTCCAACGCCATGGGGCTGTTCCATCCGTTCATCGGCGATACCGACGTGGCCATGTACGGCGTCGAGGCCGCCGGCAACGGGCTGGATACCGGCGAGCACGCGGCATCGCTGTGTGCCGGCCGCCCCGGCGTGCTGCACGGCTGCCGGACTTACCTGCTCGACAACGACGCCGGGCAGATCACCCATACCCACTCGGTTTCCGCCGGCCTGGATTATCCCGGCGTCGGGCCGGAGCACGCCTGGCTGAAGGACAGCGGCCGCGCGAATTACGTGGCCATCAACGACACCGAGGCACTGGAAGCCACCGAGTCGCTGACACGGCTGGAAGGCATCCTGCCGGCGCTGGAAAGCGCACATGCGGTGGCCTACGGCATGAAGCTGGCCGCCGACATGCGGCCTGACCAGGTGGTGCTGGTCAACCTGTCCGGTCGCGGCGACAAGGACGTGCAGACACTGGCCTCGATCAAGGGGCTGGAGCTGTGAGCGGGCGTATTGACCAGGCGCTGGGCGCACGGCGTTCGGCCGGCGGCAAGGCGCTGGTGCCGTTCATTACCGCCGGCGACCCGCACCCGGACTGGACGGTGGCCATCATGCACGCCCTGGCCGAAGGTGGCGCCGACCTCATCGAGCTCGGCGTGCCGTTCTCCGACCCCATGGCCGATGGTCCGGTGATCCAGCTCGCCAGTGAGCGCGCCATCGAAAAAGGCGTGACCATGAGCACCGTCCTCGACATGGTGGCGGCGTTCCGTGAACAGGACGACCGCACCCCGGTCGTGCTGATGGGCTACCTGAACCCGGTGGAACGGCTTTGCCAGGACGGTGGCGCCACCGCCTTCGCCGAACGCGCGGCCGCGGCCGGCGTTGACGGGCTGCTGCTGGTCGACTGCCCGCCTGAGGAAGGCGACGCGCTGCACGAGGCGCTGAATGCCGCCGGGATCGACAATATCCTGCTGGTGGCGCCCACCACCAGCGATGAGCGGCTGCAGAAACTCTGCGCGCAGGCGAAGGGTTTCATCTACTACGTGTCGTTCAAGGGCATCACCGGCGCCAACCGCCTCGATGCCACGACGATGTCGGCACCGCTGGCGCGGATTCATGCGGCCAGCGACCTGCCGGTCCTGGCCGGTTTCGGTATCCGCGACGCGGAATCGGCCGCCGCGGTGGCGGCGCACGCCGACGGGGTGGTGATCGGCAGCGCGCTGGTAGAAGCCCTTGAAGACGCCGCCTCGTCGGAAGAAGCGGCCGAACGCGCCGGCGCCTTTGTTGCTTCGATCCGGCGGGCATTGGACAATGAGGGCTGATCACCGGGAGCGTTTCAACGAACGCTCCGCTAGCAACAGGATAATGTCATGAGCTGGCTCAGCAAACTGATGCCGTCCCGGATTCGTACCGAGGGCGGAAACAAGCGCAACGTACCGGAAGGCCTGTGGACCAAGTGCACGGCCTGCGCCTCCGTGCTGTACCGGCCGGAACTGGAGCGCAACCTGCAGGTGTGCCCCAAGTGCGGCGAGCACATGCGCCTGACCGCGCGGGCGCGCCTGGACCTGTTCCTTGACGAGGGTGAGCGGCGCGAGATTGCGGCCAACCTGGAACCGGTCGACGCGCTGAAGTTCCGCGACAGCAAGAAGTACCGCGACCGGATCACCGCCGCGCAGAAAGCGACCGGCGAGAAAGACGCCCTGGTCGCCATGGCGGGCAAGCTCAAGGGGCAGCCCATCGTCGCCGTTGCCTTCGAGTTCGGTTTCATGGGCGGTTCCATGGGGTCGGTCGTGGGCGAACGCTTTTCCCGCGCTGGCCAGGAAGCGTTGAAGCTGAAGTGCCCGCTGGTCTGTTTTTCCGCCACCGGCGGTGCGCGCATGCAGGAAGGGCTGATGTCCCTGATGCAGATGGCCAAGACCAGTGCGGTGCTGGAGCGCATGGCCCGTACCGGCCTGCCGTACGTGTCCGTGCTGACGCATCCCACCACCGGCGGTGTTTCCGCCAGCCTGGGCATGCTCGGTGACATCAATATCGGCGAGCCCGGCGCGCTGATCGGTTTCGCCGGTCCGCGCGTGATTGAGCAGACCGTTCGCGAGAAGCTGCCCGAGGGCTTCCAGCGCAGCGAGTTCCTGCTGCAAAAGGGCGCCATCGACCAGATCATCGACCGTCGCCACCTGCGTGACGATCTCGCCGCGATGCTGGACCTGCTGATGTCGGGTCGCCGTCCGCGAACCGTTGAAGGGGAAGTGGTCGGGGCCTGAACTCCCGGCCGCCCGGGCGCGCCCCATGCAACATTCACTGCAGGACTGGCTCGAACTGCTCGAGCGGCGGCACCCGGTCAGTATTGACCTTGGGCTGTCGCGATGTGGTGAAGTCTGGCGCCGCCTGGGCGCGCCCCGTCCGGGCCGGCGCGTGGTCACGGTCGCCGGCACCAACGGCAAGGGCAGCACGGTCGCTTCAATCTGCGCACTGGCCGCTGCATTGGGACAAAGCACTTCGGCCTACACCTCGCCACATCTCATGGCCTTCAACGAACGGCTCCGGCTGGACGGCGAACCGGTCAGCAGTGGACGGCTGACCGCGGCGTTCGAGGCCGTCGAGTCCGCGCGCGGCGATATTTCCCTGACCTATTTCGAATTCACGACCCTGGCCTGCCTGCTGGTTTCGGCGACGGAACTTCCAGACCTCGCGGTGCTTGAGGTCGGCCTGGGCGGGCGGCTGGATACCGTCAACCTGGTCGATGCGGATATTGCCGTGATCACCCCCGTCGGGCTCGATCACCAGGCCTTTCTGGGCAACGACCGGGAAACCATCGGCGCCGAGAAGGCGGGCATCCTGCGTGCGGGAATTCCACTGGTGTGCAGCGAGGCATCGCCGCCGCGCTCGGTGCTGGAGAAGGCGGATGAGCTGGGATGCCAGACCTGGCTGCCGGGTCTGGATTACGGCTTTGAACCGGAAGGCGATCACGCCCGGTTCCGCGCGGGCAGCCTTGACCTGGCCTTGCCGCGACCGGCACTGGAAGGGCGCCACCAGTACGCCAACCTTGGCGCCGCGCTGGCGGTGATGGCCCGGCTGGAGCCGGACCTGGCGGCGCATGGCGAGGCGCTCTCGGCAGGCATCCGGAGCATTCGACTGGCCGGTCGACTTGACTCACCCCCCGGCGCTGAAGACCTGCTACTGGATGTGGGCCATAACCCGATGGCGGCGGCGTCCATCGCCGGCTACCTGGCCGATCATGCGCCGGTGGATTGCGTGCTGGGCATGCTGGCGGATAAGGATGCCGGTGCGGTCGCGCAGGCGCTCGAGCCCGTGGTGAACCACTGGTACTGCGCTGGTCTTCAGGGCGAACGTGGGCAGGCTGGTGACCAGCTGGCGGCCCGTGTACGCGAGGCGGTTCCGGGCGCGAGGGCGTTCGTATTTGAGGATGTCGCCAACGCCCTGGCCGCGGCCAGGGCTCGGCGTGACGGCCGCAAGGTGCTGGTTTTCGGCTCGTTTCATACCGTGGCGGATGCGCTTCGTTCACTGGGTCATTCGAACGCCTGAGCGGTGTTAGAATCGCAGGCTGTTCCCCCACGTAGATGTCATGGATAAAGCCCTAAAACAAAGACTCGTCGGGGCGAGCGTGCTGGTGGCGCTGGCAGTGGTCGTATTGCCGATGTTGCTGGGCGGTCAGCCTGAAAGCCCACCCGAAGCGCGCCAGATCGAGATTCCCCCCAAGCCGCGCGAAACCTCGTTCGAGACCCGCCGTTTCCCCATCGGGGAACAGCCGGCCGATACACCGTCCGTGGTGCCGCCGGCCGGGGAGGCGCCGCCCGTCAGCCTGCCGGCCCCGAGGATCGAGCCGGCGACGGAAGGCGAACCGGAATCGGCACTCGCGGCGGAGGCGGCCACCGACAATGCCGCCGCAGCGCCCGTGGAAGCGGGAGACCCGGAGCCGGTAACGCCACCGGATGAAGCAGATGCGACGTCCCCGGAACCGGGAGCGGCAACGGCTTCAACCGGCGATCCGGATGCCGGGGACGGCGCCGAACCGCTGCTGGTCGAGGCTGAACCCACCCCGAGTGAAGCAGCGCCCGCGCCAACCCCGGCGCCCGCCACGCCGGCGGATCCGGATGGCCGCTACCTGGTCCAGGTGGCCAGTTTCAGCGCCACCGGCAATGCCACGCGGCTGGCGTCGCGGCTGCGCGAACAGGGCCTGCCCGTGATCGAGGATACCGTCGACAGCGAGGCCGGCACGCTGCACCGGGTGCGGCTGGGGCCTTTCGACGATCGTGCCCGGGCCGACCAGGCCATGGCGACACTGCGGCGCCAGTACTCGGACCTGCGACCACGCTTGCTGGACCTGCGGCCCGACGAGGAGTCGCCGGTCACCGAGCCGTCTGACCCGCTGGTTCGCTGGGTCGTGCAACTGGGCAGCTTCGGTGAGCCGGACAATGCCGAGCAACTGGTCTTCCGCCTGCGCGATGCCGGCTACAGCGCGTTCAGCGTGGCGGTATCCGGTTCACCGGGTACCGTGCACAAGGTTCGCGTCGGCCCGGTGGTCAGCCGCGACGAGGCCGTGCGAATCGAATCCCAGATCGAGTCATCGATGGGGCTGGACGGACTCGTCATGAGCACCGACTGAGTGAGCCCCGCGGACCTCTTCCTGCTGGGCGGCATCGGCCTGTCGCTGCTGGTGGGCCTGTTCCGCGGTTTCGTCCGCGAAGTGTTTGCGCTGGCGGTCTGGGTGCTCGCGTTCCTGGTTGCTTACCAGTACGCCGGTGACGTGGCCGGCTGGATGGAAGCCCAGGTGTCGCTGCCGTCGATGCGGCTGGCGCTGGCGTTCGGCGGGCTGTTCATCCTCACGATCATGATCGGCGGCCTGGTGACCTACCTGCTGGGGCAGCTGGTCGACAAGACCGGGCTCAGTGGCACGGATCGCCTGCTGGGCGGCGTGTTCGGCGTGATCCGGGGCGTTTTGCTTGTCGTACTGTTGATTGCCGTGGGTGGTTTTACGCCGTTGCCGCGCGACCCCTGGTGGCCCGAATCGCGGGTGATCCAGTCGCTGGAGCCAATGGCCGAATGGGCCACTTCCTTCCTGCCCGAGAACGTCCGCGAGTACCTGGAATTCGATCCGCCGCCGGCCGACACGGACGGCGGTGAGCCTGCGCCGGAGGCGGGTGGGGCGCCCGGGCCGGACACGACGGAGCCACCGGTAACCGAAGCCGTCGCATCGCGGGACATGGGCCATGACAGCCGTGTTAGAATCGCCCGCGACGGCGCCGGGCCAGCGCCACCAGGGTAGTTCATCATGTGTGGAATCATAGGAATCGTGGGGCAGTCGGCGGTCGCGCCGTCGATCTACGATGCGCTCACCATTCTCCAGCACCGCGGACAGGACGCGGCCGGTATCGCCACGCTCGAAGGGCAGTGGCTGAACCTGCACAAGTCGCGCGGGCTGGTCGCCGAGGCCTTCACGCAGGCCGACATGGACAAGCTCCGCGGCAACGTCGGCATCGGCCATGTGCGTTATCCCACGGCCGGCGGTGACCATTCCGCCGAGGCCCAGCCGTTTTACGTGAATTCACCCTACGGCGTTGCGCTGGGGCACAACGGCAACCTGATCAACACCGGTGCGCTGGCGTCCGAGCTGTTCGAAAGTGACCGGCGCCACCTGAACACCGAGTCCGATTCCGAGGTGCTGCTCAACGTGCTCGCGCACGAACTGCAGTCCAAGAAGAACAAGGACCTGACGCCGGAGCGGATTTTCAAGGCCGTGGACGGTGTGCATCGCCGCTGCAAGGGCGCCTACACCGGCATTGCCTTGCTGGTGAACCGCGGCATCCTCGGCTTTCGCGACCCCTGGGGCATTCGCCCCGCGGTGCTGGGCATGCGCGAGACGGCGAAAGGCCCCGAATACGCCATCGCGTCGGAAAGCGTCGCGCTGGACGGCATCGGTTTTGAGCTGGTGCGTGACCTGAAACCCGGTGAGGCGATCTTCATTTCCAGTGATGGCGAAATGCACACTCACGTCAGCCCGAACGCGCAGACCCTGACACCGTGCATTTTCGAGCACGTGTATTTCGCGCGGCCGGATTCGATGATGGATGATGTTTCGGTTTACAAGTCCAGGCTGCGCATGGGCGAGGCGCTGGCGGCCAAGATCAAGCGCGAATGGCCCGAGCACGATATCGACGTGGTCATCCCGGTGCCGGACACGAGTCGCACCGCGGCGCTGCCGCTGGCCCACAACCTGGGCGTGAAATACCGCGAAGGCTTCATCAAGAACCGCTACATCGGCCGCACCTTCATCATGCCCGGCCAGGAGCAGCGACAGAAGTCGGTGCGCCGCAAGCTCAATGCCATCGACCTGGAGTTCCGCCGCAAGAACGTCCTGCTGGTCGACGATTCCATTGTCCGCGGCACCACGTCACGGCAGATCATCCAGATGGCCCGCGAGGCCGGTGCGAACAAGGTGTATTTTGCCTCCGCGTCACCGCCGGTGCGCTATCCCAATATCTACGGCATCGACATGCCGGCCACGGCGGAACTGATCGCCAGCGGCCGCGATGACCGCCAGATCCAGGAAGCGCTGGGTGCCGACTGGCTGATCTACCAGGACCTGGACGACCTGGTGGATGCCTGCCGTGAAGGTAACGACGACATCACGCAGTTCGATACCTCGTGTTTCTCGGGCGAGTACATCACCGGCGTGGAGCCGGGCTACCTGGAAGAACTGGAAGTGCGACGTTCCGACGCCATGAAGGCCCAGCGCCGCGACGAGGCCAAGCGCGCCACCGGCTGAAGCGCCCAACTGTCCGAAACGCCCGCCGCGGCGCATCCGGGCTGGGTTCGCCCCGCGCGAACCATTACAATGCACGATTTCCCGATACCCGGTGCAACAGATGACCAACCCGGATGAGCGGCTGGCCGACGTCCGCGCGCGAATCGACGCGCTCGACGCCGAAATCCAGCGCCTGATCAGCGATCGTGCGAGCCTCGCGTTCGAAGTGGCCCGCACCAAGGGCGAACACCTGCCCGCGGCGGATTACTACCGCCCGGAGCGCGAGGCGCAGGTGCTGCGCGGCGTGGTGGAACGTAACCAGGGCCCGCTCAGCGATTCCGAGATGCTGCGCCTGTTCCGCGAGATCATGTCGGCCTGCCTGGCCCGCCAGGAGCCGATGCGCATTGCCTACCTGGGGCCGGAAGGCACGTTCACGCAGCAGGCGGTACACGCCCACTTCGGTCACTCCGTGCTGGCGATGGGGCAGGCCGGTATCGAGAACGTCTTCGAGCAGGTGCAGGGCGGGGAAGCCGACTTTGGTGTCGTGCCCATCGAGAATTCCACCCAGGGCGTGGTCACCCATACGCTGGACCTGTTCATCGACTCGCCCCTGCACATTTGCGGCGAGATTGAGCTCCGGATTCACCACAACCTGCTGACCCACGCGTCGGGCCTGGCCGGCATCGATCGCGTGTATGCGCACCAGCAGTCGCTGTCACAGTGCCGCGAATGGCTGCGGCGCAACCTGCCGGGCGTGGAACTGCTGCCCGTCAGCAGCAACGCCGAGGCCGCGCGCCGTGTCCGCAACGCGCCGGAGGCCGCGGCCATCGCCAGCCTGTCGGCGGCGGAGATCTACGGCATCCCCGCGCTGTTCTCGAATATCGAGGACCAGCCCGACAACACGACGCGCTTCCTGGTCATCGGCCGGGATCGTTTCACGCCGTCCGGTGACGACAAGACCACGCTGCTGCTGACCGGCGATGAAGGCCCGGGCCTGCTGCACGCGCTGCTGGCGCCGCTGGCCGCGCATGGCCTGAACATGACCCGCATCGAATCGCGACCGGCGCCGGGGCGCAAGTGGTCTTACGTGTTTTTCATCGATGTCGACGGCCATGCCGACGAGGACCCGCTGAAATCCGCACTCGCGGAGATGAAGCAGGTGGGCGGCGAAGCCCGGCTGCTGGGCTCCTACCCCCGTGCCGTGGCCACACGGATCCGCACGGCGGAAAAATCCGCGCAGGATCGCGAGGACGCTGATGATGAGTAAACCGAACCTGGCAGGCGGCTGTGACCCGTCGGCCACCGCGCTGGAGTGTGTGCGCGCGCTGAAACCCTACCAGCCCGGCAAACCCATTTCCGAGCTGGAACGCGAGTACGGCGTCCGTGACATCATCAAGCTGGCCTCGAACGAGAACCCGCTGGGGACAAGCCCCGCGGCGGTCGCGGCCATGCGGGATGAGCTCGACGGCCTGTGGCTGTACCCGGACGGCGGTGGCTTCGAACTGCGCGGCGCGCTGGCCGCACGGCACGGCGTGACGCCCGATTGCGTCACCCTGGGCAATGGCTCCAACGACGTCCTGGTCCTGCTCTGCGAGGCTTTCCTGGCCCCGGGACGCGAAGCGGTCTTCTCGCAGTACGCGTTCGCCGTTTACCCGATCGCCACGCAGGCCGCCGGCGGCACCGCGCGCATCGCGCCGGCGCTGCCAGCCGGTCATGCCCAGGCGCTGGGTCATGACCTGGAGGCCATGGCCGGGCTGGTCGGGCCCGATACCCGCATCGTGTTTATCGCCAACCCCAATAACCCGACCGGGAACTGGGTGGAGGCCGACGAACTGAAACGTTTTGTCGAGTCGGTGCCGGCGGACACGCTGGTCGTCGTCGACGAGGCCTATCACGAGTATGCCGCACCGCTGGGTGTGCCGGACGCCAGCGAGTGGCTGGGCGAGTTCCCCAACCTGGTCGTCACGCGAACGTTTTCGAAGGCCTACGGGCTGGCCGGCATTCGCGTCGGCTATGCGCTGTCGTCGCCCGGCGTGGCGGACATCATTAACCGCATCCGCCAGCCGTTCAACGTGAATTCGCTGGCGCTCGCCGGCGCGAAAGCGGCCCTGGACGATACCGGGTTTATCGAGCGGGCCGTGCGCGAGAACGCCGATGGCCGTGATGCCCTCACCGAGGGGCTGGCGGCGATGGGGTTCAGTGTCACCCCGTCCGCGGGCAATTTCCTGCTGGCCGACATGGGCGAGCCGGCCGCGGCCTGGTACGAGGCGCTGCTGCGCCGGGGCGTTATCGTTCGGCCGGTGGCGAATTACGGGTTACCGAATCATTTGCGCGTCACCGTGGGCACGGCGGCGCAGAACCGGCGCCTGCTGGAGGCGCTGGAACAGGGCAGGGAGCACGATGCCGCTACACGCTGAAACCGCCGCCGGACCGCTGACCGGCACGCTGACGCCTCCGGGCGACAAATCGATATCCCATCGTTCGCTGATCTTCGGCGGCCTTGCCGAGGGCGAGTCCGTGATCGAGGACCTGCTGGTGAGCGCCGACACCACGGCGACGCGCAATGCGATGGCCCAGCTGGGCGCGACATTCACCGATGACGGCAATGTCATCCGCGTGCGCGGCCTGGGCGCCGCGGGCCTGGGTGCGCCGGATGCGCCGCTGGACATGGGTAACTCCGGCACGGCCATGCGCCTGCTGGCGGGCGTGCTGGCCGCGCAGCCGTTCGATTCAGTGCTCACCGGTGACGCGTCACTGAACAGCCGCCCCATGCGGCGGATTATCGCGCCGCTCGAGCAGATGGGCGGCCGCATCGAGGCGACCGAAGGCGGTACCGCGCCGCTGAAGATTCACGGCAACGCGGCATTGCAGGGCATCGACTATGCCTCGCCGGTGGCCAGCGCCCAGATCAAGAGCTGCGTGCTGCTGGCCGGCCTGTTCGCAGCCGGCACCAGCCGTGTGACCGAGCCGCGGTTGAGCCGGGACCACACCGAGCGCATGCTGCCGCTGTTCGGCGTTCGCATGGGTGAGGGCGCCAGCCTGGAAGGGCCGCAGGGCCTTAAGGCGGCGCGCGTTCGCGTGCCGGCCGACCCGTCATCGGCGGCATTCCTGGTCGCCGCGGCGCTGCTGGTGCCGGGCTCCGATATCCTGCTTCGCAACGTCGGCCTGAACCCCACGCGCACGGCGTTCTTCGACGCCGTGAAAGCCATGGGGGGCAATCTTGAGATCACGCCGGATGCGACCATCGCGGAAGACCTGGAACCGATCGGGGATATCCGTATCCGTCATTCAGGACGCCTTCGCGGCATTGACCTGCCGCCGGAATGGGTGCCGGCCATGATTGACGAGGTGCCGATCCTGATGGCGCTGGCGGCGACGGCCGAGGGCCGGACCCGGGTCACCGAGGCGGCGGAGCTGCGTGTCAAGGAATCGGACCGCCTGGCGGTGATGGCGCGCGGCCTGCAGGCCATGGGCATCGAGGTGACTGAGCGTCCCGACGGCGTCGATGTCATGGGTGGGCAGCCCGCATCGGCCCGGGTCGATGCGGTCAATGACCACCGCTGCGCGATGAGCTTCGCGGTGCTCGGTCAGGTCATGGCGGGCGGCGTCGACATTGATGGCGCCGACTACATCGATACCTCCTATCCGGGTTTCGTTGACGACATGCGGTCGGCCGGCGCCAATCTCGGCAAGCGGGCAGAATGAACGAAGCAGCAGCCAGCGCGGTCCCGGTCATCACCATCGATGGCCCGGTCGGCTCGGGGAAGGGCACCATTGCCGCACGCCTGGCCGGTCGGCTGGGCTGGCACCTGCTGGACAGCGGTGCCCTGTACCGCCTGGTGGCGCTGTCGGCCATCGACCACGAGGTCGATGCCGATGATCCCGAAGGGCTGGCGCGGCTGGCGAAGACGCTGGATGCCTGGTTCCGTTTCGAACACGGCGCATTGCGCATTTTCCTTGAAGGTCGCGAAGTGACCCGGGCTGTCCGCGAGGAAAGCGTCAGCACACTGGCCTCGAAGGTGGCGGCAGTGCCCGCGGTAAGGGAAGCACTGGCGCAACGCCAGCGGGCCTTCCGGACCACCCCGGGGCTGGTCGCAGACGGCCGCGACATGGGTACCGTGATCTTCCCCGATGCCGGTTTGAAAATCTTCCTGACGGCGTCTGTCCAGGCCCGCGCGGAAAGGCGATATAAGCAGTTGAAAGAAAAAGGGGAAAGTGTTAATCTCTCGCGCCTTTTCCGGGACCTGGAAGCCCGCGATGAGCGGGATTCACAGCGCGACGTCGCGCCGTTGAAACCCGCCCCGGACGCGGTGACCATCGATTCGACCGCCATGAGCATCGACGAAGTGGTGCAAAAAGCGGTTGAATTGGTTGAAAAAGTATATCCAATTCCCTGATATTTATTAAGTTTTAGTTTTATTTTGTGGGCCACGCTCGCGTGGCGTTTATTAACCGGCGAAAACGCCGATCAACTGGGTGGGCAGCGACCAGGGGTCGCAAAGCCTGTGAGTAATCAACCAATGACTGAAAGTTTCGAACAACTCCTCAACGAAAGTCCGGCCATGCAGAACCTCAAGCCGGGCTCCATCATCACCGGCCAGGTCGTGGAAATCCGTGACGACGTCGTCGTCGTCAACGCCGGCCTGAAGTCCGAGGGCATTGTGCCCATCGGCCAGTTCAAGACCAGCGAAGGCGAACTCGAAGTCGAGCTGGGCGATGACGTCCAGGTCGCGCTGAAAGCCGTCGAAGACGGTTTCGGCGAAACGCGCATGTCGCGCGACGACGCCAAGCGCTCCATGGTCTGGGACACGCTGGAAGCCGCCTACGGCGACGACGAGATCGTCCAGGGCAAGATCTCCGGCAAGGTGAAAGGTGGTTTCACCGTCGACATCAACGATATCCGCGCCTTCCTGCCGGGTTCGCTGGTCGACGTTCGCCCCGTACGCGATCCGGCGTACCTGGAAGGCAAAGACCTGGATTTCAAGATCATCAAGCTGGATCGCCAGCGCAACAACGTCGTGGTATCACGTCGCGCGGTGGTCGAGTCCGAGTACAGCGCCGAGCGCGAAGCGCTGCTCGAGAAGCTGGAAGAAGGCATCGTCGTGAAGGGCGTGGTCAAGAACCTGACCGACTACGGCGCCTTCCTGGACCTGGGCGGTATCGACGGCCTGCTGCACATCACCGACATGGCCTGGAAGCGTGTGCGTCACCCGTCCGAGGTCGTCAATGTCGGCGACGAGCTGGAAGTGCGCGTGCTGCGTTTCGACCGCGACCGCAACCGCGTCTCGCTGGGCCTGAAGCAGCTGGGCGAAGATCCGTGGACGGATCTCGGCCGCCGTTACCCGGTGGGCACCCGCCTGTTCGGCAAGGTCACCAACATCACCGACTACGGTTGTTTCGTTGAGATCGAGGACGGCGTTGAAGGCCTGGTCCACGTGTCCGAAATGGACTGGACCAACAAGAACGTCAACCCGGCCAAGGTCGTACAGACCGGTGACGAAGTGGAAGTCATGGTGCTGGAGATCGACGAAGAGCGTCGTCGCATTTCCCTGGGCATGAAGCAGTGCCAGTCCAACCCGTGGGATGCCTTCGCGGCCACCCACAACAAGGGTGACCACGTGTCCGGCGCGATCAAGTCCATCACCGACTTCGGCATCTTTATCGGCCTGGACGGCGGTATCGACGGCCTGGTGCACCTGTCCGATATCTCCTGGCTGACGCCGGGCGAAGAGGCGGTTCGCAACTTCAACAAGGGCGAAGAAATCGAGGCCGTGGTACTGGCGGTTGACCCCGAGCGCGAGCGTATCTCGCTGGGCGTCAAGCAGCTGGACCAGGACCCGTTCGCCACGTTCATGGCCAACCATCCGCGCGGCAGCGTCGTGAAGGGTACGGTCAAGGAAGTGGATGCCCGTGGTGCGGTGCTCGAGCTGGCCGACGCCGTGGAGGGTTACCTCCGCGTCTCGGAAATCAGCAAGGACCGTATCGAGGACGCCAGCCGTGTGCTGTCCGTCGGCGACGAGATCGAGGCGAAGTTTGTCAGCCTGGATCGCAAGAGCCGTTCCCTGAGCCTGTCCATCAAGGCCATGGAAGACGACGAACTGGCCGAAGCGCTGGAAGAGTACCAGCAGACCAGCTCGTCTGGTGGCACGACCTCGCTGGGTGAACTGCTCAAAGAGCAGCTCGACCAGAACGGTTGATCGGCTTAACCGGGCGGCCGCGTGGCCGCCCGGTTGACTCGCGTCCTTAACAAGAACCGAATTCGCAGAGAACGAACATGACCAAATCAGAACTCATCGAGCGGCTCGCCGAACAGCAAAAGCACCTCCACCACACGGATGTCGAGCTGGGCGTGAAGGCGATTCTCGAGCAGATGAGCCTCTCCCTCGCCGATGGCGAGCGTATCGAAATTCGCGGTTTCGGCAGTTTCTCGCTGCATTACCGCGCGCCGCGGCTCGGGCGCAACCCGAAAACCGGCGACGCCGTGTCGCTTCCGGGCAAATATGTCCCGCACTTCAAGCCCGGCAAGGCCCTGCGCGAACGGGTCGACAACGGCTGATCGCGGCGCGAGGCCGTCATGTACCGCTTCGCCTTTCTCATTGCGGCGCTTTTCGTGGCCGCACTGGGGCTTATTTTTGGCACGCTGAACGCGGATCCCGTCACCGTTGACCTGCTGTGGGTTCAGCTCCGCTGGCCGCTGGGCCTGGTCTTGCTGCTGGCGCTCGCGACCGGGCTGGCGCTTGGCGTGTTGATGTCCTGGCTGACCCGTGTGCTGCCGTTGCGCGCCCGTTTGCGGGCGGCCGAACGGAAGGCCGGTCGCCCGGCAGCGGAAACGAACCCCGGCCCCGAACTGCCCGTTCCCACCGATCATGATTGAAGCCCTCTGGCTGTTGTCCGTCATCGCCGCGGCCTGGGCGGGCGGATGGGTGGCCCGGAACATGTCGCGTCGCGGTGAGCGCAAGCGCAACCGCATGTTCAGCCGGCGCTATTTCCAGGGCCTGAACTACCTGCTCAGTGAGCAACCCGACAAGGCCATCCAGGTATTCCTGGAAATGGCCGAGGTCAACAAGGACACGGTCGAAACGCACCTTGCGCTGGGCAGCCTGTTCCGACGGCGCGGCGAAGTGGATCGCGCCATCCGATTGCACCAGAACATCATTTCCAAGCAGCATCTCGACGAGGGCCAGCGGACCAAGGCGCTGCTGGAACTGGGCGAGGACTACATGCGGGCCGGCCTGTTCGACCGTGCCGAACGCCTGTTTTCCGAACTGACCCAGCGTGGCACCCACGCGCCTTCAGCGCTCCGGCACCTGCTGGACATCTACCAGCAGGAAAAAGACTGGACGAAAGCG
Source organism: uncultured Oceanospirillales bacterium (assembly GCA_913055655.1). Taxonomy (GTDB): domain Bacteria; phylum Pseudomonadota; class Gammaproteobacteria; order Xanthomonadales; family SZUA-36; genus Marinihelvus. The sequence goes on from CAJXKA010000001.1 coordinate 737,399, forward strand.
CTGGAAATGGCGGAGCAGCTGGAATCGCTGACCGGTGAACGCATGGGCGTGGTCATGGCGCATTTCTGTTGTGAGCTGGCGGCGGTTTCTTTTCGTGAGGAAGCATTCGAAGCGGCACGCAAGCACCTGCGGACGGCCCGGCAACATGACCCCCAGAGTATTCGCGCCCGCATGATGCTGGCAAGGATCGCCCGTCGCCAGGCCCGCGACGACGAGGCGCTGAAGCTCTACGAAGAAATCGTCGACATGGACAGCGATTTCCTGCCGCAGATTCTGGACGACTATCTCGAATGCGCCGACAGCGCCGGTGAGCAGGAACGCGCCGAGGGCCAGCTGCGTGACTGGTGCGCGCGCCACCACAGCATCAGCGTCATTCTCAAGCTCACCGCCATGATCCAGGCCGATGAGGGCGTCGACGCCGCGGCCCAGTTTCTCGCCGACCAGCTGTCGAAAAACCCCTCGGTCCGGGGACTGGACCGGCTCATCGAGCTGAAACTGAATGGCGGGCCGGAAATCGAGTCCGGTGACGAAATCCTTCGCGCGGTCGCACAGCGGCTGCTGGCGCGCCAGCCCACCCATCGCTGCGCCCATTGCGGCTACAGCGGCCATACCCATTACTGGCAGTGTCCCAGTTGCAAGCAGTGGGGGACGACACGGGTCATCCACGGCGTGCTGGGCGACTGACACATGCCGGACATTCCAGGCGCGGCCAGTGGCTTTAACGGCTGGCTGCTCACGCTGACCACACTGGCCCTGGCCTTCGCGCTGGTGGGCCTGATTCGAAAGTACGCATTGCGCTCGGGGATGCTCGACCATCCCGGCGAGCGTTCAAGCCACTCCCGCGCGACCCCGACCGGCGGTGGCGCCGGCCTCGTGGGCGCCCTGGTCATCGTCAGCCTGGTTCCTTCGCCGTGGTGGCCGTTCTCAACGGCCTGGTCATGGGTGATTGTGGGCATGGTTGTGCTCGCATTTGTCGGCTGGCTGGATGACCGCCGGGACGTCTCCTGGCTGGCACGGCTTGCCGTTCAGCTTCTGGTCAGCATTGTGCTGCTAACCTGCCTTACATTGACCACCACGGTCACGGCGCAGGGTGCGCCGGTCATGACCGGGTGGGGGATCGTGATCGGTGTCGCTGGACTGGTGTGGCTGATGAACGCATGGAACTTCATGGATGGCAGTGACGGCATGGCGGGCGCCCAGGGCGTATTCTGCGGCGCGGTGCTGGCCGGCCTGCTGCTCAGTTCAGGCCAACAGGTTGCAGGCCTCGCGGCGCTGGCGCTGGCCGCGGCCTGCCTCGGCTTCCTGGCCTGGAACCTGCCCCCGGCCAGGATCTTCATGGGCGACACCGGCAGTGTGCCGCTGGGCCTGGCCGTTGGCGTGCTGTTGTGGTCGGCCATCACCGACGGCGTGCTCACGCTGCCGGTGGCGCTGCTGGTTCCCGCCACCTTCATGGTGGATGCCGGCATGACGCTTTTATGGCGGGTCGTGCGCGGTGAGCGGTGGTATACTGCGCATCGCAATCACTTGTATCAAAGGCTGATCGGACATGGATGGTCACACGGCCGGGTGTTGCTGCTGTACCAGGGCGTCAACGTTCTGTTCCTGGCGCCCGCAATCATATATACGAAGAATAATCCTGATGTTGCATGGCCATGTGCGGGGATATGCGTCATGTTGATGATGCTCGCGTGGGCCGTTTCGACGGCGCGCCTGGGGGGTGTACGTGAATAAACATCAAAATTCGGCGTCCTGGGGTTCCCTGTATCACCCGCGTGGGGCCGTCGTTTTGCATGACATGGTGATCGTCGCGCTGGCCTGGTGGGCAAGCCGCTGGGTGGCCGAGCGCCTGTCCGGATTACCCTTTACCGAAAATATCTCGCTGACGATAGAGCTGCCCCTGGTGCTGGCCCTGCAGGGAATGATCCTGTGGGCGACCGGCCTGTACAAGGGCCTGTGGCGTTTCGCCAGTTTCGAGGACCTCTGGAATATCCTGCGCGCGGCCGGGGCCGGTACCCTGCTGATATTTGGCGCGCTGGCGGTCTTCAGCGGTCCCGCCAACTGGGACTGGCTGACCGGCCTGTTGGCATACCCGGTGCTGCTGTTCGCGCTGCTGGCGCTGCCGCGCATGTGCTACCGCTTCTGGAAGGACTCCAACGGCCCCCGCCGGGAGCCGGGCCGCAACGACAAGCGGGTCGTGATCCTGGGTGCCGGGCGCTCCGGCGCCATGCTCGAGCGTGAACTCCGCCATCGCGGCGGGTTTGATGTCCGCGGCTTCCTGGACGATGATCCGCGCCTGCGTGGCACCCAGGTCCATGGTGTGCCGGTGCTGGGCAGCCTGGACGAGCTGGCGGCACGTGGCCGGTCCATGCACCTGGACCTCGCGATTATTGCCATGCCGTCGGCCAATAACGAGCAGATGCAGCGCATCGTGCGCCTGTGCGAGGACAGCGGCCTGGAATTCCGGACGCTGCCGACCCTGCAGGACCTGGGCAACAAGGCGACACGGGTGAACGTGCTCAAAAAGGTCGCCATTGATGACCTGCTGGGGCGCGAGCCGGTATCACTGGACTGGAACTCCATGCGCGAAGGCCTGGTCGGCAAACGTGTGCTGGTGACCGGCGGCGGTGGTTCGATCGGCTCGGAACTGTGCCGACAGATCGCGCGCCTGAACCCGGTCGAGCTGGTGGTTGTCGACAACAGCGAGTATTCGCTGTATCGCATCGACCTGGAACTGCGCAGCGACTACCAGGACCTGGTCTTTTCCTCTGTCCTGGGCGATATCTGTGACGCGGCGACCGTCGAAACCGTCATCAGCCGGTACAAGCCCGACGTGATCTTCCATGCCGCGGCCTACAAGCACCTGCCGATCCTGCAGACCCAGATTCGTGAAGCCATCCGCAATAATGTTGTCGGCACCATGCGCCTTTCCGAGGCGGCCGAGCGTCACGGGGTCGGCACCTTCGTGCTGATTTCGACCGACAAGGCGGTGAACCCGGCCAATGTCATGGGCGCGACCAAGCGCGTGGCGGAGATGTATTGCCAGAACATGAATTCGCGTTCCGATACCCGCTATATCACGGTCCGGTTCGGCAACGTGCTGAACTCCAACGGCAGCGTGGTGCCGCTGTTCCAGGAGCAGATCGAGAAGGGTGGGCCGGTCACGGTCACCCACCCGGAAATTTCGCGGTATTTCATGACCATTGCCGAGGCCAGCCAGCTGATCATGCAGGCCTCGCTGCTGGGCAGCGGCGGCGAAATCTACGTGCTCGACATGGGCTCACCGGTTCGCATCACCTACCTGGCCGAGCAGCTGATCCGGCTGGCCGGGAAAGAACCGGGCAAGGACATCCAGATCGTTTACACGGGTCTGCGGCCCGGTGAGAAGCTGTTCGAGGAACTGTTCCACGAACTCGAGCCGAATGAGCAGACCGCACACGAAAAAATCTTCCTGGCACACCCGCGGGAAGTGGACTGGAACGAGCTCAACCGTGAGCTCAGGGCCATGGAAGCGGCCGTGCGCGAGTACGATACCGTGCGCCTGGCCGCGAGCCTTGACCGGCTTGTGCCCGAACTGTCGCGCATGGCCCAGGCCAGTGAAGACCCCAGGGTGGTACCGTTCAGACAACAGGGTAGGGCATGACATCACGCAATGAGGCCGGCATTCGCACGGCCGTTTTTCCGGTTGCCGGTCTCGGCACCCGTTTTCTCCCGGCCACAAGGGCCGTCCCCAAGGAACTCCTGCCGGTCGTCGACCGGCCGCTGGTGCAGTACGCCGTCCACGAGGCCGTGGAGGCGGGCGCCGAAACGCTGGTATTCGTGATCAGTGAAGGCAAGGAATCCGTGGCCGAGCATTTCCGGCCGGACCCGGCGCTCGAGGCCGACCTTGCCGCCGCCGGCAAGGTCGCGCTGGTGGCACGCCTGAAAGACATACTCCCTGAGGGCGTTCGCGTCGAGGTGGCCTACCAGCCGAAACCGCTGGGCCTGGGGCACGCCGTGTTATGCGCGCGTGAGTTCGTCGACGAATCGGCTTTTTTCTCGGTGTTATTGCCCGATGACATGATTCTCAACGACGGCCCCGGCGCCCTGGCACAGATGGCCGCCGTGCACGCCCGGACCGGTGGCGGGGTGGTCGGCGTGGAAGCGGTTGATCCGCAGATGACCGGAAGCTATGGCATTGCCGAAGTGGATGAGGGCGAGGTGCCGCGCATCACGTCGCTGGTTGAAAAGCCCGCGCCGGAAGACGCACCGTCCAACCTGGGCGTCGTCGGCCGCTACATCCTCGATGGCCGGATCTTCAGCCTGCTCGAAGACCTCGGCGCCGGCGCCGGCGGCGAAATCCAGCTGACCGACGCCATTGCCGGCATGCTGGGCGACCACCCGGTTTACGCCGGTACGCTGGCCGGCACGCGGTATGACTGTGGCAACCGGGTCGGCATGCTCAAGGCCAATATCGATTATGCGCTGGCGAACCCCGAGTTGCGCGGCGCCATGCTTGACCACCTTCGACAGCTCGATCTCGACGACTGACCCGTGCGTCGCGTCCGGCCCCAACCCGAATGGCCCGCCGGCCAGGTCAAACGCTTCCGGCATACTTCCCGCGCACTGGAAGGTAACCCCTGGGATGACCCGGTCACGCGCGATGTCTGCGTGTACCTGCCGCCCGGTTACGAAGAATCGGGCGATCCGTTTGTCGCGCTCTGGGATTTTGCCGCGTTTACCAACAGTGGGCCGGGGCACCTGAACTGGCGCAACCACGGCGAAAACCTGGTCCAGCGAGTTGATCGGCTGATCCACGAGGGGCAACTACCGCCCGTGGTCGTCGTCATGCCCGATGCCTACACGTCGCTGGGCGGCAACCAGTATGTCGATTCGGCGGCCGTGGGCCTGTACGAGACCCATATCGTCGACGAACTCGTGCCCTTCGTGGGCGAGCACCTGAATGTCGTCGATGGCCCGGAAGGCCGCGGTGTTTTCGGCAAGTCATCGGGTGGCTACGGGGCCCTGGTGCATGCCATGCGGCACCCGGACACGTGGGGTGGTGCGGCTGCTCACGCCGGTGACTGTGGCTTCGACCGGGTGTTCCTGCCGGAATTTCCGGCCGCCGCGCTGGCACTGTCCGAATTCGATGGCAACGCGCGCGCGCTGGTGGAACGTTTCTGGCGGAAACGGCAGCCCGGCGGGCGAGATTTCACCGCCCTGATGGTGGTCGCGATGGCGGCCAGTTATGACCCCGACCCTGGCAACCCGGAGCGCATTCGCATGCCCTTCGACCCGGTCACCTGTGAGCTGATCCCCGAACGCTGGACGGCCTGGCTGCGACACGATCCGGTGAACATGGTTGAGCAACATGTCGATGCACTGAAGTCGCTGCGTTGCCTGTATATCGACGTGGGTTGCCGGGACCAGTACAACATCCAGTTCGGCAGCCGGCAGCTGTCCGCGGCACTGGAAAAGCACGGCGTCCGCCACCACTTTGAAGAGTTCGACGGCACACATTCGCAGATCGACTGGCGCCTGGACACCTCGCTACCCATGCTGGCGGGCGCCCTGGAAGGACGACGTGATTGAAATCAGTTCGGCCGCGCAGGCCTATTTCCACAAGTTAATCGAGCAACAGGGCGGTGACGACCTCGCCCTGCGGCTGAGCGTGCTCGCCCCTGGGACGCCCCGGGCCGTCTGTGACCTGCAGTTCTGGCCGTCCGACCGTCACCAGGCCGATGACCGCAAGCAGTCGTTCGAAGGTTTCGACCTGTACGTGGAGCCGCGCAGCGTTGATTGGCTTGAAGGTGCCGAGATCGATTTTGACGAAGATGAAACCGGCGGGCAGCTGAGCATCCGCGCACCGGGGATCAAGGGCGATGCGCCCGGCGACGATGCGCCGCTGGCCGATCGTATCCAGTGGGTACTGGATGCCGAGATCAACCCGAACCTCGCGTCACACGGGGGTCACGTCAACCTCGAGACGGTGACGGAAAAGCAGGAAGTGGTGCTGCGTTTCGGCGGGGGCTGCCACGGCTGCGGCATGGTGGGCGTGACCCTGAAGCAGGGCATTGAAACCACGCTCAAGGAACACTTCCCGGAGATTACCGCCATCCTGGACGCGACCGATCACGCCAGCGGCGAGAATCCTTATTACCAGTAGTTTTCGGTAGTCGGGCCGGGCGCCATCGCCCGACCGGTTTATTCGGCGTGTGACAGGTCGGTCAGGCCTTCACGGCTGGCGTACCAGGCCGCCAGGTCCTCGATGTCCTGGTCAGTCAGGTTCGCGGCGAAACCACTCATCAGCGGATTCACGCGACGACCTTCACGATAGTCGGTCAACGATTTTTCCAGGTAATCGGCATGCTGACCGGCGATGACCGGGTAGGTCGGGTCGATACCGCGACCATCCTCGCCATGGCAGGCCTGGCAGGGAACAGATTTTTCCTTGCCCGCGGCCGGGTCGCCAGCGCCCATTGCGGCCGGAGACATTGCGACGATGGCCAGGGTGGCTGCCCACTTGAGTGAAGTACGCATCAGGATTCTCCCCCGTCTTCCAGGCTGCTCAGCCACGCCGAGATATCCGCGATATCCTGGTCGGACAGGCTTTCCGCCTGCGCCTGCATGGTCGGGTGCTTGCGGTCACCGGCGCGGTAGGCTTTCAGGGCCGCCTCGATGTAGGCGATGTTCTGGCCGCCGATCTTCGGCACCGAGTAGGTCGGATAGGTGTTCTTGTAGTCGGGAATACCGTGACAACCCATGCAGGTATAGCCCTTGATCTTGCCCGCGGCGGCGTCGCCTTCGGCCAGGACCGGCGTGGCCTGCAGTGTGGCTATCGCGATGACCGCGAAGATGAATCTGTGCATAACGGGGTGTGCTCCGGCTCGTGCGCTACAAGGGGGGCGATTATACCGGCTGGAGAGGGCAAACCAAAGACTGTCGACACCTTCGAGGTGAATCCGGCCACGCGTTGGTCGTATTCACCATGCGGTTCGCGCCTGCTCCTGCCCCAAAATGCCTGGAAAGCCCGCCGCCGCAACGTTACGGCTGATGGCGCGGAAGTTGCATCTATACCCGGGAAAGCGCAAGACCGGACCGGGCTCCTGTATCCGCACACGCGGGCCCGGGTCGCCGAAATGCCCCCGTCCCGGTGTCTGGACTCACCGGGGCGGGGCTTTCAACAGAAATCGCGCGACTTCACGGAAAGGCCATCAAGCAGGTCGGAATAATCGTGTACCCGGTCGGCGACCAGGTGATGTACATCGCCGTCACTTTCCAGCACCCCGTCGACGGCCAGCAGGCTGGCGGTCAGCACCGTGGCGCGCTGGCGCTCCCAGGTGCGTTGCCACAGCACCACGTTGACGGCGCCGGTCTCGTCTTCCAGCGTGATGAACATCGTGCCGCTGGCGGTCATCGGGCGCTGGCGCAGCGTGACCAGGCCGCAGGCGCGGGCGCGGGTGCCGTGGGTGAGCCTGACCAGGTCCGTGGCGGTCCGGGCGCGGCGTTTTTTCAGCGTGGCGCGAATGAAACTGAGCGGGTGGCGGCCGAGGGTCAGCCCGGTGGCGGCATAGTCGGCGGCCAGGTCGTCGATGGCCGAGGGTGGGCGAATGGCGACCGCCCGGCGCGAGTCTCCGGTGATCGGGGCGTCGTGCAGCAAATCCTCCGGGGCGGCCTGGATCGCCGCGGCTTCCCAGCGCGCCCGGTGACGGTGCCCCGCGATCGCGCCGAGCGCGGCGGCTTCCGCCAGCGCGGACAGTTCGCGCCGGTTCAGCCGGGCGCGGCGTGACAGGTCATCCAGGTCACGAAACGGGCGCTGGGCGCGGGCCGTTTCCAGGCGTTCAGCCGCGGCCTGGCCGAAGCCCTTCACCAGCCGCAGGCCCAGTCGCAGGGCAGGGCGCCGGCCGGGCCCGGGCGCCAGCGTGCAGTCCCAGTCACTGTGGCGGATATCCACGGGGCGCACGGTGACCGCGTGCCGACGCGCGTCCTGCACCAGCTGCGAAGGCGTGTAGAACCCCATGGGCTGGCTGTTGAGCAGTGCCGCAGTGAAGGCCGCGGGATGGTGGCACTTCAGCCAGGCGGAAACGTAGACCAGCAGCGCGAAACTGGCGGCGTGGGACTCGGGAAAACCATACTCGCCGAAGCCCTTGACCTGGTTGAAGATCTGCTCCGCGAATTCCGGGGGATAGCCCCGCTCGCGCATGCCGCCGACCAGCCGGCGCCGCAGGTGCTCCAGGCCGCCGCGCCGGGCCCAGGCCGCCATCGAGCGGCGCAACTGGTCAGCCTCCGAGCCGCTGAAGCCCGCCGCCACCATGGCGATCTGCATGACCTGCTCCTGGAAAATGGGCACGCCCAGGGTGCGTTCCAGCACCCGGCGCAGGTCGTCCGACGGGTATTCGACGGCCTCTTCGCCGCGTCGCCGCCGCAGGTAGGGGTGCACCATGTCGCCCTGGATCGGCCCGGGCCGGACGATGGCCACCTCGATCACCAGGTCATAGAAATTCGCCGGCTTCAGCCGTGGCAACATCGCCATCTGCGCCCGCGACTCCACCTGGAACACCCCCACCGTGTCCGCCCGCTGGATCATTTCATATGTCTCCGGGTCTTCAGCCGGAATATCCGCCAGCGTTAACGGCCGCAACTCCGCCGGGCCTGCACCTTCCGGGGCCGTACGCGGCAGGGATGCCGCGTCCGAGCCTACAGGGACGTATTCACGGCGTGCCCCGGAAGGTGCAGGCCCGGCGGAGCCCCCCGGTCCGGAGGCGTCGTCGTTAACCAGGTCCAGGCACCTGCGAATCGCGGTCAGCATGCCCAGGGCCAGGCAGTCGACCTTGAGGAGGCCCAGGGTTTCCAGGTCTTCCTTGTCCCACTGGATGACGGTGCGCTCGGCCATGGCGGCGTTTTCCACCGGCACCATGGCCGACAGGGGTTGTTCCGAGATCACGAAGCCGCCGACGTGCTGGGACAGGTGGCGTGGGAAGCCGCACAGTTCGGGCACCAGGTACAGCAACTGGCGCACCGGCAGGCTGGCCGGGTCGAAACCCAGGCCGGTCAGGCGTTCGGGCAATTCATCCGGGCGGTCCCACCAGGACAGGCTGCCGGCCAGCTGCTCGAGCTGGTCGGTGCTGAACCCGAGCGCCTTGCCGGCGTCGCGGACGGCGCTGCGTGGCCGGTAGCTGATGACGGTGGCGGCCAGGGCGGCACGGTCGCGGCCGTATTTTCGGTAGATGTACTGGATGACCTCCTCTCGACGCTGGTGGTCGAAATCGACATCGATGTCGGGCGGTTCGTCGCGCTCGCGGGAAATGAAGCGCTCGAACAGCATGCTCATGCGTGCCGGGTCAACCTCGGTGATGCCCAGGCAGTAGCAGACCGCCGAGTTGGCCGCCGAGCCGCGGCCCTGGCACAGGATGCCGGCGTGGCGGGCGAACTGGACGATGTCGTGGACGGTCAGGAAGTAGGACTCGTAACCCAGCTCGGCGATCAGTGCCAGCTCACGGTCGACCTGCGCGCGCACGTCGTCACCGACGCCTTGTGGCCAGCGATCGCGCATGCCCGCCTCGGTGAGCTCGCGCAGGTGGGCCGTGGCGCTGACGCCGGCCGGCACCACTTCGCGGGGGTACTGGTAACGCACCTGGTCCATGCGGAAGCCGCAGCGTCCGGCGATGGTGACGCTTTCCGCCAGCAGGCCGGGCGGGTAGCGTCGCTGCAATTGCGCCAGCGGCAGCAGGTGCCGTTCGCCGGAGGGCAGGGCGCGGTAGCCCAGTTCGCGCACGGTGCAGCCGTGGCGGACGGCCGCCAGCAGGTCGTGCAGCATGCGCCGTGACCGCCGGTGCATGCGGACGTCACCGCAGGCCACCATGGGCAGTCCCGACGCCGTCGCCGTGGCGCGCAGCCGGGCCAGCCGGCGGCGGTCGTCGGGGCCCAGGAAAAGGTTGGCGCCCAGCCAGGCGCGTGCCGGGAAATACGTGGCCACCCGGTGCGCGGTCAGCACGTCGTCCTCGTCCAGTGGCAGCCACAGCGCCAGGCAGTCATCCAGCCCGTGCGTGAAGTCCTCGTCGCACAATCGGTAGCGGCCCTTGGGTGCGCGCCGGCGGCCGCGGGTCACCAGCGTGCAGAGCTGGCTATAGCCCACCGCGTTCATTGGCAGCACGATCAGCGTGGAACCGTTTTCCAGCCGGAAGCGGCTGGCCGGGATCAGCTCGATGGCCTGGCCGTCGCGGGTGCGGCGCACGGCTTCTTCGTGGGCACGGACCACGCCGGCCAGTGAACACTCGTCGGCCAGCGCCAGCGCGGTGTAGCCCAGTTCGGCCGCCCGCGCCACCAGTTCCTGCGGGTGCGAGGCGCCGGCCAGGAAGCTGAAATTGCTGATGCAGGCCAGTTCGGCATAACGGTTGCCGGCAGGGGGCGTGGCGGTTTCGGTGGTCATGAAACAGGTGCTATAAAACTGTAAAAATATACACCTTATGGTTCTGGTACAATAGCCAGCCCGGCTAAAACCATGAAACGCGCCGACCGCGAGGCGGCGACGGATCGCAAGGCTCAACCGGGAACGACAACGAAACAGACCGGACTTGATCCCGAAGGACAGGTACCTTGAAACATCGCAATCCCCATTACGCCCTCCTGGGCGACGGGCGGCTGGCGCGACACCTGCGCCGCTACCTGGACTTACTGGACCTGCCCCATTCCGGGTGGGCCCGAAACCCCGAATCGCCTGCCAATACGCACACTGACGCGGACGCGGAAACGCGCCTGCGGAAAACCGTCGCACCCGCCAGCCACGTACTGCTGCTGGTCAGCGATGACGCCATCGCGAATGTCGTGCGCCGGTATCCGTTCCTGCACGATCACACCCTGGTGCACTGCGCCGGGGCGCTGAGCCTGCCGGGCATCGCCGGGGCGCACCCGCTGATGACCTTCGCGGGTGACGGCTACACGCTGGACGAGTACCGCCGGATCCCGTTCCTGGTGGAATCGGGTCACGACTTCGGCAGTATCCTGCCGGGCCTGCCGAATCCGCATCATGGCGTGCCGGTGGCGCAGAAAGCGCTGTATCACGCGCTGTGCGTGATCGCCGGTAACTTCCCGCAGATGCTGTGGAGCGCGGTGGCGGAGCGCCTGGAGGGTGACCTCGACCTGCCGCCGGAGATCCTGGCGCCTTACCTGCGCCGCACCCTGGAAAACTGGCTGTCCACGCCAGACGCCGCGCTGACCGGCCCGCTGGCCCGGGGTGACGATGCGACCGTGGCGCGGAACCTCGCCGCACTGGAGGGCGACCCCCTGCAGGACCTTTACCGCGCTTTCCAGCGCCTGCATTCACAATCCGACCAGCGCGCCCCGGCGGCGCGGGAGCGTGCATCGTGAATATCCTGAATTTCCCCGAGCGCAAGAAAGACCATGATCCCATCGTCATGGTGACCTGCTACGACTACACCATGGCCCGGATCGTCGCCGATTCCGACATCGACATGATCCTGGTGGGCGACAGTGCCGCCATGGTGGTCCACGGTCACGACAGCACGCTGCCCATCAGCGTGGACGAGATGGCCATGCACGTCCGCGCGGTGCGTCGCGGTGCGCCCGATACCTTCATTGTCGCGGACCTGCCGTTCCTGGCCGCCCGCAAGGGGCTGGAGAACGTCATGAACGCCGTCGAGGCGGTGATGAAGGCGGGCGCCAGTGCCGTGAAAATCGAGGGCATCGATGGCCAGGCGGACCTGGTCCGGCATATCGTCGAATCGGGCGTGCCGGTGATGGGGCACCTGGGCCTGACCCCGCAGGCGGTCAACCAGCTGGGCGGATTCCGTGTCCAGGGCCGCAGCGAGGATGACCGCGCCCGGCTGATGCGCGAGGCCCGGGAATGCCAGGCCGCCGGCTGTTTCGCGCTGGTGCTGGAGTGCGTACCCGAATCGCTGGCGGAAGACATCACCCGGGCGCTGGAGATCGTCACCATCGGTATCGGCGCCGGTGACCGCACCGACGGCCAGGTGCTGGTCCTGCAGGACCTGCTGGGCCTGACCCTGGGCTTCAAACCCAAGTTCGTGCGCAACTACCTGGACGGTCGTTCGCTGGTGCGCGACGCCCTGAACCAGTATGCGGCCGACGTCCGCGAAGGCGCTTTCCCGGCGCCCGGGGAGCGCTACGCCGGATGAAGCGTTTCGATGACATTGACGGCTGGCGCAGACACCGCCTGGCGTTGGCGGAAACTGACATTGGTTTCGTACCGACAATGGGCGCCTTGCATGAGGGCCACCGTTCCCTGGTCGAAACGGCCGTGGCGCGGTCCAGCCGCACCGTGGTGAGCCTGTTCGTCAACCCGACCCAGTTTGACCAGCCGGCCGACCTCGAGGCCTACCCGGTCGACATCGCCAACGACCTGGCAAAGCTCGAGGCGTGGGGTGTGGACGACGTCTTGCTGCCACGTTTCGAGGCGCTGTACCCGGACGGCTACCGTTACCGGGTCAGCGAGTCGTCGCTGTCGACCCGGTTCTGCGGCGCCCATCGGCCGGGCCATTTCGACGGCGTGCTCTCGGTGGTCATGAAGCTGCTAAACCTGGTGCAGCCCCGCCGCGCCTATTTCGGCGAGAAGGACTGGCAGCAGCTGGCGCTGGTTCGCGGCATGGTCTCGGCGTTTTTCATGAATGTCGACATCATCGCCTGTCCGACGGTGCGCGAAGCGGATGGCCTGGCCCTGTCGTCCCGGAACCGCCGGCTCGACGAGTCCCAGCGGACACTCGCGCCCGAATTTCACAGGGTGCTCGAAAACGCACCCTCGGCCGCCGCGGCACGCGAAATGCTGGCGAAGGCCGGTTTTGAGCCGGACTACGTCGAGGACTACGAAGGGCGGCGCCTGGGCGCCGTTCACCTGGGCGAAGTCCGCCTGATCGATAACGTCGCGCTGGAGGGCGCCCATGACTGAGCACCGGAAGATCCTGCTGATGATGTCCGGCTCCATCGCCTGCGCCAAGGCCACCGCGCTGATTTCGGCCTGGCGCAAGGCCGGTCACCAGGTGCGGGTGGCCTGCACACCCTCGGTCCGGCATTTCGTTGGCGCCGGCACGCTTGAGGGCCTGGCGGGCACGCCCGTGTTTGATGACACCTTTGCCGACGGCCGCATCATGGACCATGTCGAGCTGGCGCGCTGGGCCGACATGGTGGTGGTCTGCCCGGCGACGTCCAACCTGCTCAACAAGCTGGCCGCCGGCATCGCCGATGAGCCCGTCAGCACCCTGTGGCAGGCGGCCTGGGGCCGTGGCCTGCCGATGTTCCTGGTGCCGGCGATGAACACGCGCATGTGGCGATACCCGGCCACCCGCGCCGCCGTGGAACGGCTTCGAAGCTGGGGCGCACACGTGCTGCCGGTCGGCGCAGGTGACCTGGCCTGCGGAGAACACGGAGAAGGCCGGATGCTGGAGCCCGACGCGATCATGACGGCCATTGATGACTTGCTGGCGCGTGATCGCCGCCCCGTTGCCGGTCGCGTGCTGGTCACCGCCGGCGGCACCCGGGAACCCATCGACGCGGTACGGCATATCGGCAATACCAGCACCGGCGCCACGGCGGCGAAACTGGTCGATGCGCTCGCCGAACTCGGTTTCGAAGTGACGTGGCTGGGCGCCGAGGGCGCGATCCGGCCTGAAAAGGCGGCGGACACGGAAACCTATGTCACGTTCGGTGACCTCGATGCCGCGCTGGGGCGCCTGCTCGGCGAGCACCGGTTCGACCTGGTCGTGCACGCGGCCGCCGTCAGTGATTTCCATGTCGTGGACGCCGGCCAGGGTAAGCTCGATTCCGGCGATGAGCTGGCCCTGCGGCTGGCGCCGAACCCCAAGTTGCTGGACGCCCTGAAGGCCCGTTCACTGAATCCGGCGGTCCAGGTCGTGGGCTTCAAGCTCACGGTCGGGGCGGACCGTACAGCGGCGGATGCGGCCGTGGCCCGGCAGTTCGCGCGAGGCGGCGTTGACGCCGTCGTGCATAATGACCTGCAGGCAATGAGCGCGGAGCACCATCCCATGCGGCTTTACCTGCAGCACACGACGCCGGAATCGTTCGACGGCCCCGTTGCGCTCGCACGCGGACTGGTCGATGCACTTCCCGTGCAGGGTAGGGCCGACGACAGGTCACTCCATGCGGGCACCCGGGTGGCTGGATCATGATTCTCTGCCTGGATGTCGGTAACAGCCATATTTTCGGTGGCCTGTTCGAGGGCGACCAGCTGAAACTGACGTTTCGCCGCACCTCCAGCGGCCGCTCTTCATCCGATGAGCTGGGCCTGTTCTTCCGCTCGGTGCTTCGCGAAAATGGATTCGACCCGGATGCGGTCACCAACGTGGCCTTATGCAGCGTGGTGCCGGAACTGGTCTACAGCCTGGGCGCATCTGCGCGGAAATACTTCAACGTCCAGCCCTTCATCCTGAAGGCGGGTGTGAAGACAGGGCTGAAAATTCTCTACCGCAACCCGGTGGAAGTGGGTTCGGACCGCATCGCCAACGCCATTGCGGCCACCGGCATGTTCCCGGGTGAAAACCTGCTGGTGATCGACCTTGGAACGGCCACCACGGTCGATGCGGTCAGTGCTGACCGCGATTACCTTGGCGGGGTGATTATCCCGGGGCTGCGGCTTTCCATGCAGGCCCTCGACCAGGGCACGGCTCGGCTGAGCACGGTGGAAATCATCCGTCCCGACCAGTGCCTGGGGCGAACGACGGCGGCGAGCATCCAGTCCGGGCTGTACTACGGGCACCTGGGTGCGCTGCGGACCATCTGCGAGCACATCACCGACGAGATGTTCGAGGGTCGCCGGCCGCGCGTCATCGCCACCGGCGGGTTCGCCTCCCTGTTTGAAAACGCGAAACTCTACGACGAGCAGGCGCCCGACCTGGTGTTGCGCGGGCTGCTCATGGCGCTGGTCATGAATCTCCAGGCGGGGAGTTGATCGCGGCGGCGGGGTGATCCGTGGCGCGGCGTGTCACGCCGCCAGTAATCGCCAGGCGCATGCCGTCCTCGAAGGAGATGTCCACGGGCGTCAGGCAACTGCGCGGCAGGTAGAGCGTGTAGCCGCCGATCTGGTAACTCATCGGCAGGTAGACTGCGACGGGATTGTCAGCAGCCAGTGGCAAAGGCAGGTCATCAAACTGTTCGCGGGTGACAAAACCCAGGCACTGGTAGCACTGGCCGGGCAGTTGAACCAGCACCACCTTGCTGAAGTGATCACGCTGTTCGGGGCTGAAATAACCGATGAAGTCCTTCATCGCGGAATAGATGGTTTTCACCAGCGGCAGGCGGTTCAGCCAGGCCTCGCTCCAGAAGAACAGTTTCTGGAAGAACAGCACGTGCGACAGCAAGCCGACCAGCAACACCAGCCCGACGCCCGAGGCCAGTCCCATGCCGGGGATGTACGAACTGTCGGGCAGTACGGCTTCGATCAGCCCGCCCAGGACCTGCTCCGCGGTGGCAGCCAGCCACCAGACAATGGCGAGTGTCACGGCCACCGGGATGGTCACCATCAGGCCTTTCAGGAATAGCGAGCCGATTTTATTCATGTCGGCAAGGTACGCAATTTGCGCCGCCAGCGCAAAGAGATTGTCGGTTCAGCCGAAGATGCCGTGCAGGTACCAGCCGGGCGCCGGTTTGTATTCACGGTAGACCCATAGCGCGGCGCCGTGCGGGTCGCGCATGACATAGTAATCGCGGCGGCAGTCACGCCCATCCCACCAGCCGGTCTCGATGCGTTCGGGCCCCGCCAGCACCTGGTAGTCAGCGATGACGCAGGGGCGGGGCGGCTGGCATAGCCAGGCCGGGCGGTGCGGCAGGGCCGGGCAGGGGCTGTCGGCGCCGGGGGCGGGTGTGCGCCAGCTATACTCGGGGCGGTGTTCCTCGACGCCGCCCAGGCCGCTGACGGCGTCGTCGCCCAGGCGGGCACGCAGGCGCTCCAGCACCGGGTCCAGGCAGCTGTCGATATCGGCGCTGTCGCCGAACAGGTCGGTGGCCGGCGCGTCGAACGGCAGCAGGCGGGACGCTTGCAGCGTGATCTCGACGGCGGGGGACGACAGTTGCAGGTGTTCCAGTCGCTCCCGCAGCAGGGTCATGAAGCGGGCCTCGTCGCGGCCGGGGGCCTGCAGTCCCAGTCGGAGCCGTTGCCGACCCTCGCGCAGGCGCAGTTCGATGTCCACGGACTGGACCCCGTGATCGCCACCGCGCAGCACGCCGCAGAACTCGCGGATCATGCGTTGCAGGGGGAACACCAGGCCGCTGGCCTCGTGGACCTCGGTGCCCAGGTCCAGGTTGGCGCGGTAGTGTTCCGGGGGGCGCCAGGGTGGTCTTGGGTCCGGCCGGTGACCGCGCAGCCGATCCAGGCGTTCAAGCAGCGCCGGGCCCAGGCGGCGGGCCAGGTCCGGGCGTGGCAGGCGCAACAGTTCCCGGGCGTGCCGGAACCCCATGCCGCGAAGAGCCCGCAGTTCCGACGGTTCAAGTCCGAGCGCCGCCAGGGGCAGGCGGGCCAGGTAGCGTTCCAGTTGTTCGGCTGAATCGATGTCCAGGCCCTGCCGGGCCGCCAGCCGGGCCGCGGCGGGCGTCGGCGCGGTGCCGGCCATGGCCCGGTAGCCCAGCACACCCAGGTCGTGTGCCAGCTGTTCGCGCAGCGGTCCGGGCGCGCCGAACAGGCGCCGGCTGCCGCCAATTTCGAGGTAAAGCGTGGCCGTCGACGGCTCGAGCGATACCTGGCCACTGAACTGGTAGGCCCAGGCGGCCAGTCGCTGCAGTGCCCGGGCCTCGGCACCGGGCTGGCGTTCGCACAGCACCAGTTCGCTCGCCACGGCCAGCGCCGCCGCCACCGTCATGCCGACCCGGACCCCCAGCTGTTCGGCGGTCGCGGTGCAGTCGGCCACCACCGGGCGACCCCGCATATCTTCGGTGATGGCCAGCGCCTGGTCGTCGATGGCCGTGTCCCGGGTCGCCAGGTCCAGCGCCAGGTGCGGAAATACCGCGGCCAGCCAGGTGCCGTTCATGAAGGCTCAGTGCGGGGCAGTCGCGGTGGTCGCGCTGTCGTGTGGCCGTCGCAGGTGGATGGGGCGGGTGTCATGGTGTCCACGGCATTTCAATATGGTGATGCGAAGTCCTGCATCGTCGGCGTCCAGGCCAAGGCACAACGGGGCCGGTGTCGAGGACCGTGCGGCGCCCGGCGCCCGGAACACGAACGCGGACTTGCGGCCGTCACGCGCCGCCAGCTGCAGGCGGCGCAGGCGGGCGAAACCGGCCCCGTCCCGTGCCTGGCCCGGCCAGGCCAGGACCGCGCCGCCGCGGGCGCCACGCAGGGCCTGCTCACAGGCCCACAGCGATTCCGCCGTGTTGCGGGTCCGCACCTGCAGCAGGCGGCGGAGATCGATGCCGTGGCCCCGCAATGCGGGCGGGTAGGGTAACCACGGCGGGTTCACCAGCACGCACCAGCCGCCCTGGCCGGTGATGGTCGCCAGTGCGGGCAGCAACAGCCAGAACTCACCCAGGCCGGCCCGGGCGGGTTGCAGTTCGGTGAGTGCGCCGATGGGCCAGCCACCGCCCGGCAGCCGCCGGTCCAGCGCCCGGTGGCCGCTGGGCAGGGTGGGGAGCGTGTGTTCGCGTTGCCCGCCCCGCCAGACCAGCGGGTGCCCCGGCGCGACGCGCGGGGCCGGGCGCATCAGCCGGTCAGGTGACTGCGGATGACGCCGACGCCCAGGCCCTCGATGGCCAGTTCCTGTTGCGCCAGGTCAACGACGATGGGTTCGAAATCGGGGTTCTCGGGCAGCAGGCTGACGCGCTGGCCATCGCGCTGGAAGCGCTTGACGGTGACCTCGTCGTCGATGCGCGCCACGACGATCTGGCCGTTGCGCGCCTCGGGCGTGCGGTGCACCGCCAGCAGGTCGCCGTCGAGAATGCCGGCATCGCGCATGCTCAGGCCCTGGACGCGCAACAGGTAATGCGGGCGCGGTGAAAACAGGGCCGGGTCGAAACGGTATTCGTTCTCGATGTTCTCCTCGGCCAGCACCGGGCTGCCGGCGGCGACCCGGCCGACCAGTGGCAGCGGGGTACGGCCACCCGCGGCGGGCAGGCTGGCGCGCGCCATCGCGGTGAGGGTGATGCCGCGCGATCGCCCCCGGCCCAGCTGGATGACGCCCTTGCGGTCCAGTGCTTTCAGGTGGCTCTCGGCAGCATTCGGCGAGCGAAAACCGAAGTATTCGCAGAGTTCGTTTCGTGTTGGAGGAAATCCTTCCCGATCAATATGTTCGGAAATAAAGTTAAGAATTTCTCTCTGGCGTTTTGTCAGGTTGTCCTGGGTCATGGCTGGGCTCCCGTCGATGGCTGTAAATATATACAGAACATCGCCGGACTTCAAGCCCCGGTCGGGCGGGAATTACCAGCCGCCACCTCCACCACCGCCGCCGCCACCACCGGAGAAGCCGCCACCGCCGCCGCCCGAGGAGGACCCCGGCGGGCGGGAAGACGAGGCGATGGCGCCGCCCAGGTCGCTGCCAAGTCCCGAGGACAGCCGGTTCATCGTGCTGTTGCGGCCGAAATCACCGCTGTACCAGGCGGGGTTGAACCCGCCCGTGTCGCCGGGCGGTTCGGGAAACTCGCGCTCGAACCGCTCACACCAGTCGTTTTCCACTTCCAGCGCGAACGCGTAGGGCAGGAAGCGTTCGAACACCTCCGGCGTCAGGCCCGGCGAACGCATGGCCTGCAGGCGATCGCGTTCGGCCGTGCCGAGATACATCCGGAAGCCCTCGATCTCGTCCATCACCCGGCGCCCGGCCTCGGTGGGCGCGCGCATCAGGAACAGGAACAGGCCGTGCAGGGGCACGACCAGCGCGCCGTAGATGATCCAGGCAAAGGGCCCGGCCGCGAACACGAGGGAGACCAGGAAGGCGATGATGCTGATGACGATGGCGGGCAGGGCATAGTGCCCGTTCAGGCGGAACAGCCGGTTCTTGTACTCCG
Source organism: uncultured Oceanospirillales bacterium (assembly GCA_913055655.1). Classification (GTDB taxonomy): domain Bacteria; phylum Pseudomonadota; class Gammaproteobacteria; order Xanthomonadales; family SZUA-36; genus Marinihelvus. The sequence continues at coordinate 756,347 of CAJXKA010000001.1, forward strand.
CCGCCAGTGCCGCCTGCAGGCCGCTGCGGGCGGTCCGGAACGCGGCATGGTTCTCCTGTTCCAGCTTCACGTGGTCGGTGCCTGGCGGCAACAGGGCCTCGAACACGGCCTGTTCGCCGGGGGAAGGCGGCGTGGTGTGGCGCGCATGACGCCGGCGCAGGGTGTAATCGCCGTCAACTTCTTCAATGGACAGGTGTCCCTTCACGCCCAGGCTCACCACCGCGGCGGTGAAGGCCTCCTGGCCCAGTGACATGTCCAGCACATACGCGCAGGCGGCCGGCGACAGGCCGGGCGGTGGTTCAAACCGCGGGATGATCACGCCCTTGTCCGGGTCCCGCCCGGCGCGGTTCCACGCCCACAGGTACCAGCCGAGCGTGGCCAGCAGGCCGACCAGCAGCACCAGTGCACCGGCGTTGTCCCTGAAGAACCATTGCACCTTCTGGGCAGTGCCGGGCTCGTACACCAGCCCTTTCGGCCAGCCGACGAAGAGGGTCAGGCCCTGCGCAGACGCGAGGGTCGACGTGGTTACGAACCGCACCGTCCGGGCATCGACAACCTGGCCGCTGGCGGCTTCGCCCACTTCGCCCTGGTGCCCGGTCCAGGCGTCCAGTTCCAGTTCATCGGCGGCCACTTCGGCCGGCAGTTCCACGGTGGCGGTCACCCGGTCGATGGGAAAGGCCCAGCCGGTGCCGGTCACGTTCCAGTAGAACTCGTCATGGTCGTCGAAATAGCCCAGCTGGCGGTCCGTGCGATAGCGAATCACGTAACGGTACGTGCCCGGGGAAAGCATGCGGTTGGCGTCGCCGACGTACACCCGGATGCCGTTGGAACGACGCTCCGTGTGCCAGGGCTCCGGACGCCCGTCGCGGGTGACATCGAGCACGTCGAAACGGATGCGGACGCGGTTGCCGAAACGGTCCTTGTAACGGGTTGGGAAATCCCGGTAGATGCCGCGCCGGATGTCCCGGCCCTCGGCCCGGACGGTGATGGCCTCGGCCACGGTGACGGTGGCGTCGGGGTGAATCTTGATATCGACGTCGTAATCGAGGATGCGTTCATCGGCCAGCGCGGACGCCGCGATCAAGACCAGCGCCAGGCCGGCCAGCAGGCGAACCGGATATCGCCAATCACAGCCGGACATCGGGCGCCTCCCGGCGGCTGGCCAGTTCGATCTCGAAGAACGGCGCCGATTCGAATTTGAAGACGCCCGCCACCAGGTTCGAGGGAAAGCTTTCCACGCGGTTGTTCAGGTCACGCACCGCGCCGTTGTAGTAGCGCCGCGCGTACTGCAGCTTGTCCTCGACCTCGACCAGGCTGTCATGCAACTGCGCGAAGGTCGTCGCGGCCTTCAGGTCCGGGTAGGCCTCGGCCAGCGCAAACAGCTGCCCCAGGGCGCGGGACAGCTCCGATTCATGCGTCGACAGGGTCGCCATCCGGCCCCGCCCGGGGACATCGGCGGTGGCGTCGGCGACACCCGCACCGCGCGCCCGCGTCACGTTCTCAAGCACGGAGGCCTCGTGTTTCACGTACTCGCGCGTGACGGTCACCAGGTTGGGTACCAGCTCGTGGCGGCGTTGCAGTTGTACGTCGATGCCGGCCCAGGCCTCGGCGACGATGTTGCGCGCCCTGACCAGCCGGTTGTAGATGATGATGGCGGCGACCACCAGTAAAGCGATGATCGTGACGACCAACCCGGTCATTGGTGCTCCCCCTTCGGACGGTTGACCCTGAATCCTCGCACGGCGCGCGTAAACGCGTCGAGTCGGCCGCCATTCTCGGCATAGCGCAGGCGACGATAATGTGCCGCGATGTCGTGGACTTCGTTCGCCTGGGCCGGCAATACGCCCGCGGCTGCCGCGGCCACTTCCATCGGTCCCATGGACGGCTGGAGATTCACCCCGGCGCCGGTGAGCCGACGCCGGAACCGGCGCCATGACCGCGCCAGCGGATCGCCCCGGCGACCCGGCGCGCGGCGTAACAGCACCGGCACGATGAAGGCCGCCGCGACCGACAGCCCCAGCGCCAGCAACACCACCAGTGCGCGGGCATCAAGGTTATCGATGCCGAAAGCCGAAAGCAGCCGCGACTGGCGCGCCGCGTCGAAGGCGATCACCCAGTCGTTCCAGGAGCGGCCCAGCCAGTCGACGCCATTGCGCACCTGGCGGACCCAGGCGAAGTCGAAGGCGTGTCGGCGTCCGTCCAACGCGTCCATGGCGTTGCGCTCAATACGCGACGGTGCCACCGCGGCCGTGGGATCGACGCGGGTCCAGCCCGCGCCGGGCAGCCACACTTCGCTCCAGGCATGGGCGTCTGACTGGCGCACCAGCAGGTAGTCGCCGAACTCGTTGTACCAGCCGCCCTGGTAGCCGGTCACGACGCGCGCCGGGATATCCAGCATGCGCATCATCACCGTGAAGGCGGAGGCGTAGTGCTCGCAGAAACCTTCGCGGGTGTCGAACAGGAATTCGTCCACCGAATGCCGGGTCAGCAGGGCCGGGTTCAGCGTGTAGCGGAACGGTTCGGTATTGAAATGCGCCAGCGCGCGGCGCACCAGTTCGGCGTCTGTGGCAGCGCTCGCGCGCCACTCGGCCATCAACTCGCGTGTGCGCGGGTTGAAGCCGTCCGGCAGACGCAGCGCCTGGTCGCGGAGGGTAGCCGACAGCGTCGGCGAGTCGGTGAAGTCCGGGTCGGACATCATTTCGTATTGCCGCAGGCGGGTGACCGGCTTGCGGCTCATCAACTGGTAGTCAAGCGTCAGGCGGCTGTCGGGGGGCGTCACCGCCGGGTAGTCCAGTGCGAACATCCAGTGCTGCTCGGTCGGCTCCATCAACACCGTGTAATAAAGGCTGGCGTCGTCCGGGCGCGGCCTGGCTCGGGCGGCGATATTGCGACCGTAATAACTGCCTTCCCAACTGCGGCCGTCGAAATTCCAGAACACCGGGCCGCGCCAGTAGAGGTCCTGCTGGGAGGGTACCGGCGAGCTGAATTCCACGCGGAACGCCGGCGTGTCGTCCATGAACAGGCTCTGGATGCTGCCCGGCGTCATCTCGCCGGACAGCCCGCTGCGCGCGTCCAGTGACTCTTCAGGAACGCCCCACATCGGGCTGCTCCAGCGCGGGAAGAACATGAACAGCGCCAGGGCGGCGGGCAGGGCGATGGCCACCAGCCGCAGGCTGTAACCCAGTTCCCGGCGGGCGCCGGCGCCGATGGGCGCTGGGCTTTGAGCGGCACCAAAGGCCTGGGCGCGCGCCAGCAGGGTCAGTGATACCAGCGCGGTGGCCATCACGGCGACGCCGTACGCCAGCATGCCCAGGCCCTGGGCAAACAGGAACTGGGTAGCGGCCAGGAACAGCGCCAGGCTGGCGACCAGCCGCGCATCGCGGATCTTGAACATCTCCAGCAGCTTCAATGACAGCATCAGCGCCAGCAGGCTGACCGCGGTGCGCCGCCCGAAGGGGTTGCCGTAGGTCGAAAACAGCACCACCATCGCGGCCACCGTGACGGCCAGTCTCAGCAGCGGATACATCGGTTTCCAGCCGCGCATTTCGGCCAGTAGTCGCCAGGCGAGCGGCGCCAGGGTCAGCAGGGCCAGGTGGGCCGGCATTGCAGCCAGCTGGGGCAGCAGCGCCGTCAGCAGGCAGGCGATCACCCAGTAAACCGGCCGGCCCTTCACGGGATGCCCCTGTCGCTTCATCTTCATTGGCCAAACAGCGCCAGGGCTTCAAGGCATCGGGCGCGGTGCGCCGGGCCGGAACCGGACAACACCGGTTGCCCCGGTAGTGCCAGCCGATACTCGATCTGCCGGTGGTCCGCCATCAGCACCCAGGCGGTCAGCACGGAGAGGCGCTGCTCGGTATCGCCCTGGGTGGTGTTCCAGTCCAGTTCGCAGGCGGCATCGCGCGGGCTTTCCATTTCCCGGGTGTAGAGCGTGTCGTGGCGGGCGCTGGTGCGCCAGGCCACGCGCCGCAGCGAGTCACCCTGGCGATAGTTGCGCAGGCCATGGACCTGGTCGCCATCACCCACGCGTGGCTGTCCGCGCCGGCCGATGGCGGCGCGCGGTAATGGCGGCGGTTTGCGCGCGGGGGCCGGGTAGACCAGGGCCGGCGTGGCGGGAAACACCCAGGACCAGGCCCGGAACATGCCCAGCGGGTAGCGGGTCTCGATGCGGAACGGCGGTGGCTCGAGCCAGCCGCGCACATGCGTGGGAACGGCCAGCTCCAGGGTGCCGCCGGCGCCGGCGGCGAGATCCGTGCAGGCGCGCGCCGGTTCGGTCGCCAGTGCCGCCTGCAGGCTGTAGCGGGCGTGGGGCGCATCGTTGGAGAGCTGGATGCGGAAATGTGCCGGTTCCCCGGCAAACACCGGCTCGGCGCGGATGGCGTCGATATCCAGTCCCGCCAGGTCACGATAGGCCAGTAACGTCGTCATCTGGGTCAGCGCACCCAGGGTGAAGACCATCAACAGCGCCATGTTGTTGTTGAAGTTCAGTCCGCCAAGCGCGGTGAACACCAGCATGGCGCCGAAGCCCATGCCGAACACGGTGGGCAGGATGAAGACGTGCCGGTAGGCCAGGCGGTAGGGCGGTGCGATCCGGGCGCGGCGCCTCACCCGCTCAATGGCCCATTCACGGATCCTGTTGCCGATGCGCATCTGCTGCCCGGCGCTCAGGGAATGGCGACCCGCTCCAGCAACGCCGCCGCCTGGTCCTCGACGGTGGCGTCCATGCCTGAAGGCACGGTCATACGGTGGCGGGTAAGGGCCGGGAACACGGCCTTGATATCTTCCGGCGCGACAAAGTCACGGCCGTCCAGGAAAGCGTGGGCGCGCCCGCATTGTAAAAGCGCGATGCCGGCGCGCGGCGAAAGCCCGGACTCGAACCAGCGGTCGTTACGGGTCTCTGCCAACAGCGCCTGCACGTAGTCCAGCAGCGCCTCGCCGGCATGGACTTTCGCGCATTGCGCCTGCAGCTGCGCCACGTCCTCCATCGACAGCACGGCGGGGGTTCGGGCCAGCAACGCCGCGCGGTTTTCGGCCACCAGCAGGTCGCGCTCGACGGCCGGGTCGGGGAATCCAAGCCGGACGCTGAGCAGGAAGCGGTCCAGTTGCGAATCGGGCAATGGAAACGTGCCGACCAGGTCGAGCGGGTTCTGGGTGGCGATCACGAAAAACGGGTCGGGCAGGGCGTGGGTTTCGCCTTCCACCGTCACCTGGCCCTCGGCCATGGCTTCCAGCAGGGCGCTCTGCGTTTTGGGCGTGGCGCGGTTGACCTCGTCGGCCAGCACCAGGTCGGCGAAAATTGGCCCGGGGTGGAACTCGAAGCGCTCCTGGTCACGACGGTAAATGGACACGCCCAGGATATCCGCCGGCATCAGGTCGCTGGTGAACTGGATACGCTGGTAGTGCGCGCCGAGCACCGTGGCCAGCGCATGCGCCAGCGTGGTCTTGCCCACGCCGGGTAAATCCTCGATCAGCAGGTGCCCGCGGGCGAGCAGGCAACTGAACGCCAGGCGCACCTGGCTGGCCTTGCCCAATAGCACGCCATTGACGGTTTCAATGGCTTCCAGGAGCCGTGTTTCAGCCGTCGTGGCCTTGATTGGAGATTCAGTGGCTTCCGTGCTCGACATCCGTTCGTTGACCCCCTTTTGATGGTGCGCCGAGTATACACGCACGCCCCGTGACGGTTGCGTGATTGCAGCGGTGCCGGTAGTTTGCAATCGCGACTTTCGACCACCCGGCGGGCACATGGTTTCAGGCGGACGACACGAACAGGCTGGGCACTGCGCACTGGTGCTGCCGGGCGGCGGCGCGCGCGGCGCCTACCAGGTGGGCGTGCTCCGCGCGATCGCCGAGCTGTATCCGGCCGGCCATGGCCCGTTCAACGTGGTCTGCGGCACATCGGCCGGCGCCATCAATGCCGCCGTCGTGGCCAGCCACGCGCATGAATTCCCGGCCGGCATCGAACGGCTGGCAGAGTTCTGGGGCAGCATGTTCTGCGATCGGATTTACCGCACCGATGCCCTGACGGTGCTGGGTTCCGGACTGCGCTGGGCGCTGGGCCTGGGTTCCGGTGGACTGCTGGACGTGGCGCCCAGGGCGCTGCTCGACAACGCGCCACTGCGGGAATTCCTTGGGCGTACCCTGCAACTGGAAGGCATCGACACCGCGATCGCCGAGGGCGCGTTGAGAGGCGTGGCGGTGACCGCTTCGGGCTACACCCGCGCGGGCGCCGTGAGCTTTTTCCAGGCCGCGGAAGGCGTCGAGCCCTGGAGACGGCATCGGCGTGAAGGCGTCGCAGCGCGCCTGGGCGTCCCCCACCTGCTGGCCTCGGCCGCATTGCCGATGATCTTTCCCGCGGAACGGCTTGGGGATGAGTGGTTCGGCGATGGTGGCATGCGCATGTCCGCGCCGCTCAGCCCGGCGATCCACCTGGGGGCTGACAGGATCCTGGTCATTGCCACGCGCGATGAGCACCCGGACCCGGAGCCCACCGCCCCCACGCGTTATCCGCCACCGGCGGAAATCGCCGGCTACCTGCTGGACACGATCTTCATGGATACGCTCAATGCCGACCTGGCCCGGCTCAACCGCGTCAACCGGACTTTATCGCTGATTTCGGAAGAACGGCGTACCGAGACTCATCTCAACTACATCGACACGCTGGTCATCCGCCCGAGCCGGGACCTGCGCGACGTGACGGCCGGGCACGCCGTCGACATACCCTGGGCCGTGAAACTCTTGCTGCGCAGCCTGGGTGGCTGGGGACGTGACTGGCGAATGGCCAGTTACCTGCTGTTCGAAGCGCCGTATTGCCAGGCGTTGATGGAACTGGGCTATGCCGACGGCATGGCCCAGCAGCGCCGGATCCGGGACTTCCTGGGGGGCTGATCAGGGGCCGCGGACGCTACCCGGTGTCCGTCCCGCCAGCCTCCGCCGCGGTTGTCGGCGGTCGGGGCGAGGCGGGCCGGAATGGCGACGTGTCGAAGCCCTCGATATGGGATTTCGGGAAATCATCCACGGCGATGACTTTTGCCGCCGCTTCCTGGGCCAGCCTTACCGCGGTGGCCTGCTCCTCGGTGATCACGCCGCTCTCCACCGCGCGTTTCACCAGGGAGGCGTAATTGTCGATCGTGACGCTTTCTTTCAGAGCATTGCGGATCGCGTGTTCGGCATCGGCTGATTCCAGCACCAGGTGAAAGGCGTTGAGCACCCGGCCGGCGGCATCGTCGGCGTCGGACAGGAACACGCCCTCGGTGACTCGCTCGCGGCTCCCGGTTTCGGCCAGGATGAGCTTCGCGGCCGCCTGGGCGACACTGTCCGCCGGTGGCCGGTAGGGCAGGCCCAGCGGGAAAACCACGAACTTCAGCAGGCGACCGACGCCCGGCAGCGGGAAGTTCTGCAATACGCCCAGCAGGCTCTGCTGGATCGTGTACAGGCTGTCGTCCAGCGCCCACTGCACCATTGGCAGGTCGGCTTCCGGGCGGCCGTCGTCCTCGAAGCGCTTGAGCACCGAAGAGGCCAGGTAGAGATGGATCAGCGCATCGGCAAAGCGTCCGGACAGGGTTTCGCGAAACTTGAATTTGCCGCCCAGCACGAGCAGTACGGAGTCGCCCAGGTAGGCGAAGGCCGCGCTCATACGTGTCAGTTGCCGGTAATAACGCGCCGTGCGTCCGCGTACCGGTGATCCGGTGGCGTGGGCGCCCGTCAGCCCAAGGACGAACGCCCTGACCTTGTTGCTGATCACGTAGCCCACGTGGCAGAACAGGGCGTGGTCGAAGTCGCGCCTCGACTTGCCGCTGGGCGGCGCACCGGCGGCACGCATTTCCTTCAGCAACCACGGATGGGCCCGGATGGCGCCCTGGCCGAAAATGATCAGCGAGCGGGTCAGGATATTGGCGCCTTCCACCGTGATCGAAATCGGCACGGCCTGGTAGGCGTGCGCCAGGTAATTGTTGGGCCCGGTGATAATGGCCTTGCCGCCGTGGACGTCCATGGCGTCGTTCAGGGTCTGGCGGTTGCCCTCGGTGAGCTGGTACTTGACGATGGCGGACAGCACGCTGGGCTTTTCGCCTTCGTCCAGTGCCACCAGCGTCAGTCGCCGCGCCGCGTCCATGCGATAGGTACGACCCGCGATGCGGGCCAGTGGCTCCTGGACGCCTTCGAACAGGCCGATGGGCAGGTCGAACTGCTTACGAATGCGGGCATAGGCGCCGGTCAGCAGCGCCGACATCTTGCCGCCGGCGGTGCCCAGTGCGGGCAGCGAAATGGCCCGCCCGGCCGCCAGCGACTGCATCAGCATGCGCCAGCCCTGGCCGACGCGCGCCTGGCCGCCGATGACCCAGTCGATGGGGATGAACACGTCCTTGCCGCGGGTCGGGCCGTTCTGGAACACCGAACCCACCGGCATGTGGCGATTGCCGATTTCAACGCCCGGGGTATCAACCGGGATCAGGGCGCAGGTGATGCCCGGCTCCGGGTCCTCGCCCAGCAGCCCGTCGGGGTCCAGTGCGCGGAACGCCAGGCCCAGCACCGTGGCCACCGGCGCCAGCGTGATGTAACGCTTGTTCCAGTTCAGCCGGAAACCCAGTACCTGTTCGCCCTCGTGCTCGCCCATGCAGACCACGCCCGTGTCCGGCATGCCCGCGGCATCCGAGCCCGCAGTGGGGCCGGTGAGGGCGAAGCAGGGGATGTCATCGCCGCTGGCCAGGCGCGGCAGGTAATGGTCCTTCTGCGCATCGGTGCCGTAATGCAGCAGCAGTTCGCCCGGCCCCAGCGAATTCGGCACCATGACCGTGACCGCCGCGGTCAGGTTGCGGCTGGCCAGTTTCATGACCACGGCGGAATTGCCCTGGGCCGTGAACCCCAGGCCGCCATAGGACTCGGGGATGATCATGCTGAAGAAGCGATGCTTCTTGAGGAACCTCCAGATGGGCGCGGGCAATTTGCGGTAGTGGTCGCAGATTTCCCAGTCGTCCAGCATCCGGCAGAGTTCTTCGACGGGGCCGTCGAGGAAGGCCTGCTCGCGTTCCGGCAGGGAAGGCTTCGGCGTCTTGAGAAGTCGCCGCCAGCGCGGCCGGCCGCTAAACAGTTCGGCGTCCCACCACACGGTGCCGGCGTCGAGCGCCTCGCGCTCGGTGTCCGACATCTTCGGCAGGACTTTGCGGAACAGTGGCAGCAGCCGGTTCGAGATCAGCAGGCGGCGCAGCGGCCGGATGGCGAAGCCGAGCAGGGTGACGGCCAGGATGCCGTACATCCAGCGGAACCAGGAGGGCGTGTAGTAGACCTCGCGCAGTTCCGTCAGCACCACGGTGATGGCGACCAGCACGGCCACGCAGATGCCAAGCGGGATTCGGTTGTAGGCAAAAACCATCAGCGTCAGGACGATGATGGCCAGGAACAGAAGCGTCATGGGGTTCCCCATCGTGGGCCGGCCCATCATAGGATTTGCCCTCGGAGCCGGTCAAGCGGCCGCGCCGTGCTTCGCCCGACATTGCAGACAGGGCGTATGAACTTTAAAATTACCGGGTTTTTACCGGCCGTTTCGGATTAGACTTGAAGCGGAATTAACATTTTGTAAAACAGTTTATTACGAGGAATTTCTAAGTGGCAGTCGAAAGAACCCTGTCGATCATCAAGCCCGACGCCGTGGCGAAGAACATCATCGGCAAGATTTACACCCGTTTCGAGAACGCCGGCCTGAAGGTCGTGGCGGCGAAAATGGCGCACCTGGACCAGGCGAAAGCCGAAGGTTTTTACGCCGTTCACCGCGAGCGTCCTTTCTTCAACGACCTGGTCGCGTTCATGACCTCGGGTCCCGTGATGATCCAGGTGCTGGAAGGCGATGACGCCATCGCGAAGAACCGCGAGCTGATGGGCGCCACCAACCCGCAGGAAGCGGCGCCGGGCACCATCCGCGCCGATTTCGCCGACAGCATCGACGCCAATGCCGTGCACGGCTCAGACGGGCCGGACACGGCGCGCACCGAGATCGTGTACTTCTTCGGCGAAGACGCGCTGGGCGCCTGAGGCACGACGATGTCCGGCGAGACCACCCGCATTAACCTGCTGGACCTGGACGAACCGGGTCTGCGCGAGTTTTTCGTCTCCATCGGCGAGAAACCGTTTCGCGCGCAGCAGATCCTGCGGTGGGTCTATCACCACCAGGTCAGTGATTTCGAGGAAATGACCGACCTGGGGCTGGCATTGCGACAGAAACTGTCAACGCTGGCCGAAGTGCGGCCACCCGAAGTGGTGTCCGAGCAGGTCTCGACTGACGGCACGGTGAAGTGGTTGATGGGTCTCCCCGGCGGCAACGCCGTGGAGACCGTTTTCATCCCCGAGCCGGGACGCGGCACATTGTGCGTGTCCTCGCAGGTGGGCTGCGCGCTGAACTGCAGCTTCTGTTCCACCGGCGCCCAGGGCTTCAACCGCAACCTGTCCACCGCCGAGATCATCGGCCAGGTCTGGCAGGCCGCGAAGGCGCTGGGGCATGAACGCAACGGCCGCCGGGTGATCACCAACGTCGTGATGATGGGCATGGGCGAGCCGCTGCTGAACTTCGACGCCGTGGCGCCGGCCCTGTCGCTGATGCGCGACGACCTGGGTTTCGGCCTGGCCTCGCGCCGCGTCACCGTCAGCACCGCGGGCCTGGTGCCGGGCATTCGCCAGCTGAAGGATACCGTCGACGTGGCGCTGGCCGTATCGTTGCACGCGCCGGTCGATGACCTGCGTGAAGAACTGGTGCCGCTGAACCGCAAATACCCGATCGCCGAACTGATGGACGCCTGTCGTGATTACATCGACGGCAAGCACAAGCGTTCCATCACCTTCGAGTACACGCTGATGGACGGCGTGAATGACAGCCCGGAACACGCGCGCCAGCTGGTCCGGCTGTTGCGCCGTGTACCCAGCAAGCTCAACCTGATTCCGTTCAACCCGTTTCCCGGCACGGACTACCGTTGTTCGTCACCGGAGCGGATTGAGCAATTCCAGGATATCGTCCGCAAGGGCGGGTTGATCGCCACCGTGCGCAAGACGCGCGGCCAGGATATCGACGCCGCCTGCGGGCAACTGGCCGGCAAGGTCCGTGACCGAACCCGGCGCAGCGAAAGGATTCGCCTGCGACAGGCCACGGAGGCCAACTGAGAAATGACAAGAAATATGCTTCGTAACATATTGATTGCATTGTCCGGAGCCCTGCTTTTAGGTTGCGCCAGTACCCCGGACACGGACACCATGGGCGGGTCAACCGACCCGGCACGCCGCGCCGCGGAGATCAACACCCGCCTGGGCACCGAGTATATGAGCCGCGGCCAGTATGAAATCGCGCTGGAGAAACTCAAGCGTGCCATACGCTCTGACAGCGACTACGCGCCGGCACACACGGTCATCGCAGTGCTGTACGAACGCATTGGCGAGTACGAACTGGCCGGCGACCATTACCAGCGTGCGGTCAAGGCGAGCCCCGACAGTGGTGACGCCAATAACAATTACGGCGCCTACCTGTGTCGCAACGGCAAGAGCCGCGAGGCGGACCCGTATTTCCAGAAAGCGCTGGACGACCCCTTTTATCGCACTCCGGCGGTCGCATTGGCGAACGCCGGGTCCTGCGCGCTGCGTCACGGCGACATGGACGCGGCGGAAAACTATTTGCGACAATCACTGAAGTACGATGCCGCGTTCCCGGACGCATTGCTGTCGATGGCCGGACTGAGCTACCGCAAGTCGGACTACCTCCGGGCGCGCGCCTTCCTGCAGCGATATGAGGCGACGGGTTCGACCTCGGTAGAGGGCCTGATGGTGGGCTACCAGGTCGAGACACGCCTGAACAATCCGGAGGGTGCGCGCGAGTACCGTGACCAGATTGTTGATCGTTACCCGAATTCACCGGAAGCAGAACAAGTTCGCATGGGTACACCTGGATGAACGAAGAACAACAAGACTTGATTCCAATGAGCCCCGGCGAGCGTTTACGCGCCGGCCGCGAGGCCCGCAAGCTGAGCGAAGAGCAGGCCGCGCGCCAGCTCAAGTGCAGTGTCGAGGTCATCCGGGCGATTGAGAACGATAACCAGGCCCGCCTCGCGCCGGTCTATCGCAAAGGCTTCGTCCGGTCCTATGCCGAGTTCCTGGGTATCGACCCGGCACTGGTGCAGTATGCGACCGACGAGGTCAGCGAAGACGCAACGGCACTGCGCTCGGTTTTCCCCGAAGCGCGCGCCGTGCAGTCTTCAGACCGCTGGTTGCGTGCGGCCAGTTACGCACTGGCGTCCCTGCTGGTGGGTACGCTGGCCTGGCAGGTCACGCACGAAGCGGCCCGCCTGGCCGAGCTCGACGGCGAGGATGCGGCTGTCGCCGGCACCATCGCGCCGGCAGGCAGTTCAACGACGTCCACCGGTTCCCATGTGACCGCATCGGTCGTCGCGCTGGAATCACTGCGCCCGCCGCCAGGTGCAACGGCCGGGGCGGGCCGACAGGCCTGGAAGGCGATCGATGAAGGCATGAGTGCCAACGGCCTTGCCGATGGCGAGCATCGCCTCGAACTGCGCGCATCGGCCGACAGCTGGGTGGAAATTGTCGGTCGTGACGGCCGGCAGCTTGAGCGCGACCTGGTTCGGGGGGGCGAGACCCGCGAATACCAGGGCGCCGGTCCTTTTGATATTTCCATCGGGCGATCTTCGTCCATCCAGATGTTCCTGGATGGCGAGCCGGTCGACCTGGTGTCGCACACCCGCGAGGATGTCGCCCGTCTGCGACTGGACCCGGAAGCCTTGCCGGAAGAGCCGGTCGAAGAATCCATCGAGGCAACACTTGAAGATGCGCCGGCCACGCCGGTACAGGAATCCTGAGACGGCCGCCAACGCGGCCTTCCACGCCATAAACCCATGAGTTCATCGCCCCGTTCCATTCGCGGAATGCACGATATTCCGCCTGCTGAAATCGCGACCTGGCAACGCTTCGAGCGCGAGGCGCGGGCGGTGCTGGGTGGCTACGGTTTCGAGGAGATCCGCACCCCGATTGTCGAGAAGACCGAGGTGTTCACCCGTGCCATCGGCGAGGCCACCGACGTGGTCGAGAAGGAGATGTACACCTTCGAGGACCGCAACGGCGACAGCCTGAGCCTGCGACCGGAAGGCACCGCGGGCGTCGTTCGGGCCGCACTGCAGAACGGGTTGCTGTACGCGGCGCCCATCCGGCTCTGGTACATGGGGCCGATGTTTCGCCATGAACGGCCACAGAAAGGCCGCACCCGGCAGTTTCACCAGGTGGGCGCGGAGGTATTCGGAGCGCCCGGCCCGGATGTCGACGTGGAACTGCTGGCCATGGGTGAGCGCTTGTGGAAGCGCCTGGGCCTGGCCGATGTAACGCTGGAGCTGAACAGCCTGGGCAACGCGGACGAGCGTGCGGCCTACCGCGAAGCACTCGTCGACTACATGGCGGCATTCCGGGACGAACTCGCGGATGATGCGCGTGAACGCCTGGAGCGGAACCCGTTGCGGATTCTCGACTCAAAGGACCCGGCCGTCCGTGAGCGACTGGAAAACGCCCCCGTGCTGACGGATTTCCTCGGCGACGAATCGCGCGCGCACTTTGACGGACTGCGCGACCGCCTGGACCGCCTGGGCATCGAGTACCGGGTGAATCCGCGCCTGGTGCGCGGGCTGGATTATTATTGTCACACGGTGTTCGAGTGGGTCACCACTTCGCTGGGCGCGCAGGGCACGATCTGCGCCGGCGGGCGCTATGACGGCCTGGTGGAGTTGCAGGGTGGAAAACCCTGGCCGGCCACGGGTTTCGCCATGGGGGCGGAACGCATCGTCGCGCTGATGAACGACGCCGCTGAAACCGCACCGACCGCGCCGCACGCGTACGTGGTGGCCGTCGGTGACGAGGCGGCGCCCGAGGCCATGGTGCTGGCAGAGCGCCTTCGTGACGCCAATGAAGCACTGCGCGTGCAGCTGAACGCCGGCGGTGGCAGTTTCAAGGCGCAGTTCAAACGCGCCGATCGCAGCGGCGCACCGTTGGCGCTGGTGCTGGGCGACGACGAAGTCGCCAGTGGCACGGTGGCCATCAAGCACCTGCGTGAAGATCGACCCCAGGAAACCGTTTCCCGGGAACAACTGGATAAATGGTTCGACGCCTGGCTGGCGTCGGCGTAATACGAGAGTAGAGTCAAATGGTTGAAGTGTACGATTCGGTAGAACAGAGTGAGCGCGTCAAGGGCTGGCTGCGCGAGAACGGTGGCGCCATTGTCATGGGCCTTGTGCTCGCATTCGGCGGTCTTTTCGGTTTCAAGCAGTGGCAGGTGTGGAACGAGAGCAAGTCCCAACGCGCCTCGGCCGAGTACGAGGTCATGCTCGAGCAACTGGAAAACGAGCGCCTGGACCCGGCGGTCGCCAATTTCGAGACACTGAAATCTGACTTCGGCGGCTCCGCGTACACGGCGCTGGCCGCGCTCAGCATGGCGCGCGCCCGGGTTGAATCCGGGCAGGCAGACCTGGCGGAAAGCCTGCTTGAATCCGTGATGTCTTCAGGTGAACCTGCACCCATCCGGGTGATTGCCCGTGAGCGCCTGGCCCGCCTGAAGATTGACCTTGGCGAGCCGCAGGCGGCGCTGGACCTGCTCGATGCCGCACCCACGGATACCGGTTTCCAGTCCCGTTTCGCGGAGATCCGTGGCGACGCACTGGCGGCGCTGGGTCGCAACGAGGACGCGGTGGCGGCCTACACCGAGGCCCTGGAGCTGCAGGAAACCGGCGTCGGATATCGTCCGCTCCTGGAGATGAAGCGCGAGGCCCTGGAAGCCGACGCGGGAGCGAACTCCTGATGCGCCGCAGCCTGGCGACACTGTTGATCATGGCCCTGGTGCTACAGGGCTGTAGCTGGTTCAAGAGCTGGGGCGGTGACCCCAAGCCCGGTGAACCCGCTGACCTGGTGGAATTCGAACCGACGCTGGACACCGACGAGATCTGGTCATTGAGCGTCGGCGAAGGTACGAAGCGCGGCACACAGCAACTGCGCCCCGTTTACCGGGATGGCGTGCTCTATGTCGCGGGCCACGAGGGCGAGCTGACCGCCGTTGACGCCGCCAGCGGATCGCGCATCTGGCGGTTGAAGACAGAGCTGCCGTTCAGCGGTGGCCCGGGCGTCAGCGATGACCTGTTGCTGGTCGGAACGGAGAATGGCGAAATCCATGCCTTTACACCGTCCACCGGGACGCCGGTCTGGATCGCCCGTGTGTCATCCGAAATCCTGGCCGCGCCGACCGAGGCCGACGGCATCGTCGTGGTCCGGTCCATCGATGGCCGCGTGTTCGGCCTGGACGCCCGCAACGGCCGCCGGGTCTGGGTCTACGACCACAGCGTGCCGCTGCTGACCCTGCGCGGCAATGCCAACCCGTTGATCCGCGCGGGCATCGTCTACCTGGGCTATGACTCCGGTGAAGTCGTGGCGTTGCGCCTGGATGACGGCAGCCTGGTCTGGGAGCAGGCCGTGGTCACGCCGGAGGGCCGCAGCGAACTCGACCGCCTGGCGGACGTTGACGGCCAGATGGCCATCGTGGCGTCCGACCTGCTGGTCAGCAGCTACAAGAGCCGCCTGTCTTCGCTGGCCGCGGATTCCGGCCGCCTGCTGTGGTTCAAGGATATCTCATCGGTCACCGGGGTCTCGGTGCTGCGCACGCACCTGGCGACCAGCGACGCGGCCGGCCATGTCTGGTTGCTGGACCGGCGAAACGGCACCACGCTCTGGAAGCAGGATGCCCTGGATAACCGTAACCTCACCCGTCCGGCCATTTACGGCGATTACGTTGTCGTGGGTGACTATGACGGTTACCTGCACTGGATTGACCTGGAAACCGGTCACTTCGTCGCCCGCGACAAGCTGGGCGGCAAGGGCTTTACCGGTGCGCCGCTGGTGATTGGCGACACGCTCTACGTCTACACCCAGAAGGGCAAGCTGACCGCGCTCCGGGCCGGCGCCCCGCTCTAGGCACCGGCAAACGCCCATGCTCCCCGTCGTCGCCATTGTCGGCCGTCCGAATGTCGGCAAGTCGACGCTGTTCAATGCGCTGACCCGCACCCGCGACGCCCTGGTCGCGGACCTGCCCGGCGTCACGCGTGACCGCCAGTACGGCATCAGTCGCGTCGGCGAACGTCCCGTTGTGCTGGTGGATACCGGCGGACTGGTGTCCGGCGCCGAGGGTATCGATTACCTGACCGCGAACCAGGTGCACCAGGCCATCGACGAGGCCACGCTCGTACTGTTCGTGGTCAGCGCCCGTGACGGCCTGACCAGCGAAGACCAGGAAGTGGCCGAGGTGCTGCGCCAGAAGGGCCAGCCGGTCATGCTGGTGGCCAACAAGACCGATGGCATCGATGCCGACGTGGCCGTGGCGGATTTCGCGTCGCTGGGCATGGGCGACGCCGCCCAGGTGGCCGCCGCGCACCGGCGGGGCATGGAGAAACTGATGCGCGAGGTCGATGCGCAGTTGCCGCCCGCCGAGGAACCGGAACCCGAAGACGAGGACATCGATCGCCGTCGCCTGACGATCGTCGGCCGGCCCAACGTCGGCAAGTCCACGCTGGTGAACCGACTGCTGGGCGAGGAACGGGTCATGGCCTATGACATGCCGGGCACCACGCGCGACACGATTACCGTGCAGCTGGAAAAGAACGGACTGGAATACGACCTGATTGACACGGCCGGGGTGCGGCGCCGTTCCAAGGTGCACGACGCGGTCGAAAAATTCAGTGTCATCAAGGCGTTGCAGGCGATTGAGCGTGCCCATGTCGTGGTGCTGATGCTGGACGCCCGCGAAGGCCTGACCGACCAGGACATGACACTGCTGTCACATGCGCTCGAACAGGGCCGTGGCCTGGTCATCGCCGTGAACAAGTGGGATGGGCTGGAGGATGACCATCGCAAACAGGTACTGGCCGAACTGGACCGACGCCTGGACTTCGTGCCGTGGGCGCGCCGCGTGCGAATTTCCGCACTGCACGGTACCGGCATGGACATATTGCTCCGCGCCGTCAACGACGCCTGGGAAAGCGCCACGCGCGAGATGTCGACATCTGAATTGACACGGGTGCTGACTCGAGCCTTCGAGGCTCACCAGCCGCCGATGAAGCAGGGGCGCTCCGCACGGCTGCGCTATGCCCACATGGGCGGGAAAATGCCGCCGCGGATTGTCATCCACGGCAACCGCGTCGACACCATCCCGGTGTCCTATCGCCGTTACCTGGAAAATACCTTCATCAAGGCGTTCAAGCTGTCCGGCACGCCGGTGGTGATCGATTTCCGCAGCGGCGACAACCCCTTCAAGGATCGCCGCAACACCTTGACGGAACGACAGGTCAAACGCCGCAAGCGCCTGAAGAAATTTACCAGCCGGAAAAAAGGCCGCTAGCCCTAGCCGTCAGAGTATCCAGGATTGCAGATTGCGCTCCACCTGGTGGGTGACCAACGGGTCATCGGGCTCAACCCTCGACGGCCAGCACTCCACCAACTCACCCCGCCGGTCGAACAGGTACTTGTGAAAATTCCACCGCGGCGTGACGTCGTCACCGTAGGTTTCCCGCAGCGCGTGAAACAACGGGTGGGCGCTGTATCCCATAACGCTGACTTTTCGGGTGAGCGGAAAGCCGACATGGTATTCATCCCAGGTCAGCCTGGCGATGTCTTCCTCCGTACCGGGCTCCTGGTGGCCGAAATCGTCACAGGGCAGGCCAATCACCACCAGGCCGCTTTCCCGGTAGTCGGCATAAACACGCTGTAGCTTCATGTATTGCGGCGTGTATTCACTTTCCGATGCGGTATTGACCAGCAACAGTGGTTGACCGGTCCAGTTCTGCAGTCGCAACGGTGCGCCGTCGATCGACTGGAAAACGTATTCGAATACGTTCACGGTTCCCCTCCCAAGGAATCTGATCTACATAACAGTCTAGACCACGGAATCTGAATGACAATCCAGTACAATGCGCGCTGATTTGAACACCGGTAATACACGGGGCACGACATGAAAGCGAAAATCATCGACGGCAAGGCCATCGCGGCCACCATCCGGGAGGAAATCAGGCAGGACGTGGCGCGCATGCGTGAAGCGCACGGTCGCGTTCCGGGGCTCGCCACGGTGCTGGTTGGCGCACGCAAGGACTCGGAAACCTATGTGCGCATGAAGAAGAAAGCCTGCGCCGAGGCCGGCATTGAGTCGTTCGGCCACGAGCTGCCCGGCGATATCAGCCAGGAAGACCTGCTGGCGGTGGTGAAAGGCCTGAATGCCGACCCGGCGGTGCACGGCATCCTGGTGCAGTTACCGCTGCCGGACCATATTGATGATGAAGCCATCCTGGCGGCCATCAGCCTGGAAAAGGATGTCGACGGATTCCATCCGCTGAATATCGGCCGTCTGTCAATGAAGCGGCGCGATCCGCTGTTCGTGCCCTGTACGCCGAAGGGCTGCATCGAGCTTCTGGACCGAAGCGGCATCGAGATCAGCGGCCGAAACGCGGTGGTGCTGGGGCGCAGCAACATCGTCGGCCTGCCGGTGGCCATGCTGTTACTGCACCGCAACGCCACGCTCACGGTCTGCCACTCGCGCACCGCGGACCTGCCGGCCATGGTGCGACAGGCGGATATCCTGGTCGCGGCGGTGGGGCGGCCGGAAATGGTGCGGGGTGACTGGATCAAGCCGGGCGCCGCCGTCATCGACGTGGGCGTCAACGCCGTTGACGACGCCGACGACCCGCGCGGTTACCGGCTGGTGGGCGACGTGGCCTTCGACGAGGCCCGTGAAGTCGCCGGCGCCATCACCCCCGTGCCCGGGGGCGTGGGCCCCATGACCATCGCGATGCTGCTGCGCAACACCACTGACGCGGCCGCGCGCGCTCTCGACCGGGGCTGACGCCCGTCCCGTCCCGGGCCGGGCAGGGCGGCGGTTCAGTCGCGCTCGACGATCGCCGCCACGCCCATGCCGCCGGCCGTGCACACGGAAATCAGCCCGCGGCCGCCACCCTCGTTCTCCAGCAATTGCGACAGGGTGCCCAGGATGCGGGCACCGGTGGCCGCGAACGGATGGCCAATGGCCACGCTGCCGCCTTTAATGTTCATTTTCGAACGGTCGATTGACCCGAGCGGTGCGTCGAGGCCCAGGCGGTCTCGGCAGTAGTCGTCCGATTCCCACGCCTTCAGGGTGCACAGCACCTGCGCGGCGAACGCCTCGTGAATCTCGTAATAGTCAAAGTCCTGCAGTGACAATCCGGTGCGTTGCAGCAGCTCTGATACCGCAACTGTGGGTGCCATCAGCAGCCCCTCGTCGTTGACGAAATCCACCGCGGCCGAACGGCCGGTGACCAGCCACGCCTGCACCGGCAGCTTGCGTTCACGTGCCCATTCTTCCGAGGCCAGCAATACGCCGGCCGCGCCGTCCGTCAACGGGGTGCTGTTGCCGGCCGTCAGCGTCGCGGTGTCGTCCTTGCCGAACACTGTTTTCAGGCCTGCCAGCTGTTCGGCGCTGGAATCGGGCCGCACGTTGTTGTCCCGTGCGGCGCCGCTCCAGGGCGTCACCAGCGGATCGAAAAAGCCTTCGTTCCAGGCCGCGGCCGCGTTCTGGTGGCTGGTCGCCGCCAGCTTGTCCTGGTCCTCGCGCGCGATGCCCCATTCGCGGGCCATGCGCTCACAGTGCTGGCCCATGGACAGGCGCGTTCGCGGCTCGCCATTGGCCGGTGGCACCGGGGCCAGTTCCGCGGGGGAGAAGCCCTTGAAGACCTTCAGCTTGTCGCCGAAGCTGCGGGCCCGGCCCAGCTTGACCAGCCGGCTCGAAAACTTCGGCCCGAACACGATGGGCGGATCGGACGTGGTATCGGTGCCGGCCGCGATGCCGGCCTCGATCTGCCCGCTGGCGATCTTGGCCGCGATGCCCAGCGCCGCCTGCAGGCTGGTGCCGCAAGCCTGCTGCAGCGTGATACCGGGCGTGAGCGGACTCAGCGTCGTCGACAGCAGGGCTTCGCGGGCCAGGTTCCAGTCGCGTGAGTGCGTGGTCACCGCGCCGGCCACGACCTCGTCCAGCTTTTCGCCCTCCAGGCCGAAACGGTCGGTCACGCCCTGCAGTGCGGCGGCCAGCATGTCCATGTTGGAGCGTGCTGAGTAGATGCTGTTGGAGCGGCAGAAAGGAATCCGGCTGCCGCCGATAATGGCGACCCGGCGTATCGAATCATTCATCGTCATTCTCCGTGACGTCGGTGTCCAGGGTGGCAAGGTAATGCAGCGGGCCGCCGCGGAACGGCGCGAAGCCCGTGCCGAAGATCATGCCGGCGTCGAGCACGTCGGCGTCCTCGACAATGCCGTCCGCCAACGCGGCCTTGCACTCGTCGAAGTAGGGCTGCATCAGCATCAGGGCGATCTCGTCGAGTTCGTCGTCATCGGCGCTGACCGCGCCTTTCGACGGCTTGCCCTTGTCCCAGCGATAGAAACCCTCGCCGGACTTCTTGCCCAGCTTGCCGGCATCCACGTAGGTCTTGAGCAATTCACGTTCAGCGCCTGCATCTTCGCCGCCCAGCGTGCCCAGCACGCCCAGCCCGATATCCAGGCCCACCACGTCGGCCAGCTCAACCGGGCCCATCGGCATGCCGAACCGCACGGCAGCGGCGTCAAGATTCTCGGCGCTCACGCCACCCTCGTTCTTCATCCGGAACGCCTTGAGCAGGTAGGGCGCCAGCACGCGGTTGACCAGGAAACCCGGGCTGCTTTCCACCGGCAGCGGGAAACGTCCGATCTGGTTGCAGAACGCAGCACCGTCCAGCACGGCGCGGGCATCCGTCGCCTTGCCGTGGACGACCTCGACCAGCGGCATTTTCGCCACCGGGTTGAAAAAGTGCAGGCCCACCAGGCGTTCGGGTCGCGCCAGGTCGGCCGCAAGTTCGGCTAGTGGGATGGCGGACGTGTTGGTGGCCAGCAGGGCGTGTTGCTGGAGTTTTGGCTCGATATCCGCAAATAGCGCCTTCTTGGCGTCCGCGTTTTCGAAGATCGCCTCGATGACCACGTCCGCGCGGGCCGCGCCGTCACCCGTGATATCCGGGATCAACCGCGACATCGCGCCCGCGACCTGGTCAGGTGTCTTCAGGCGCTTTTTGAACAGGTCCTTCGCACGCTTGAGCGCCGGTTCGATGTATTTCATCTCGCGGTCCTGCAGGGTCACCTCCAGGCCACGGGAGACGCACCAGGCCGCGATATCGCCGCCCATGGTGCCGGCGCCGACCACGTGCACGCGCCGGGCGCGGAACGGGCTCTTCTTGCCGTATCCCTTGAGCCGCTCGGTCAACGCGAAAACGCGCCTCAGGTTTTTCGAGGTCTCACCGGTGATCAGCCGCCCGACCCGGACGACTTCCTCGGCGAGCATCGCGTGCGGGTCATCGCCACAGTCTTCCCAGGCGTCGATCAGTTCGAACGGCGCCGGGTAGTGATCGGGGTTGGCCTTCGCGGCCGTTTGCTTGCGCATCTGCCCGGCCAGCAGTTTCCGCACCGGGGCCATGCCCTGGACGCTGGCCATCCAGCCCGGCCCGCGCGATTTGCGCGCCTTCAGGATGGCGCGCCGCGCGGCCCAGCGGGGCGAACCATGCGGCCCGACCAGTTCGTCCACCAGGCCCTGGCCACGGGCGGCGCGGGGGCGCAGGTTGCGCGCCGACAGCATCAGCGGCATCGCCTTCAGGGCGCCGCACTGGCGCACGCTGCGCGCGCTACCGCCAAATCCGGGGTAAATGCCGAGCTTGACCTCGGGAAAGCCCAGCCGCGTGTTGTCATCATCACGGGCGATGCGCCAGTCGAAACACAGCGCCAGTTCCAGGCCGCCACCCAGGCAGTATCCCTCGATGATCACGGCGGTGGGGAAGGGCAATGCCTCGATGCGGTTGAACAACTGGTGCACGTGGTGGATGAACTCGGAGGCATCGGCGGCACTGTCGACCCTGTCAAACTCTCGAACGTCCGCACCGACGATGAACGATCCTGCCTTGCCCGACTGCAGCACCAGGCCGGCAGGCGGTTCTGCCTCCAGCCGCGTCACGATGATTTCAAGCTCGGTCAGCACGTCGCGGGACAGGCTGTTGGCGCTTTCGCCTTCGCGGTCAAGGCTGAGCCAGCAGATGCCGTCAAGGTCGCTGGCCAGGTGCCAATGCTGAAAACCGTTGTCACTCATGGAGAATCTCCGTCCATACGCCACAGTAGGGTGGCAATTATAGGGTCGCGATGGGGTGTTCGCCAGAATACCGGAAAAACCTTGGCTCCTCATCCGCTTATGGTGTAAAATTCCCCGTTTGCCCAGAGTGCCTTTGGCGGGTGGCGAGCGAATGTCGCGGGAATTTCCAGACTGGATCAATCCCTGGACGGCCGCACAGGGTCGCCGGGAATTTCGTGGCACGATGCCATTATCCCGCATGCCGCGGCTGGTCGCGGTACTGGAGGACGGCAACGGCGAGGCGGAATTCCGCCTGGCGGCCAGCGTCGACATGGACGGCCGGCCGCAGCTGGACCTCTGGGTCCGCGCCGGCTTGATGTTGATGTGCCAGGCGAGCCTGGCGCCATACGTCGAAACGGTGGAGCGGCGTACGTCGCTGACGGTGATCGAAGACGAGGCGGAAACGGCATTGCTGCCGGAACACGCCGACCCGGTCATCGTCGATGAAGGCCGGGTGGCGCTTGCCACGCTGGTCGAAGATGAATTGTTGTTGGGTTTGCCGGCCGTGCCGCGCAATCCCGAGGTCGCCAAGGTGGAGTATTCCAGCGGCGACGAACCGGCACCCGACCCCGAGTCGGAAACCCGGAATCCCTTTGCGGCGCTTGGCGACCTGGTCGGCAAGCAACGCTAGAGCGCGGCGCAAGCCGCGAAGAACGAATCGGTAACAGGAGTCAGTCCCATGGCTGTACAGAAAAGTCGTAAAACCCCTTCACGTCGCGGCATGCGGCGTTCGCACGACGCCCTGAAGGCGCCGACGCTGTCCGTCGAGCCGACCACGGGCGAAACGCACCTGCGTCATCACGTCAGCCCCGAGGGCTACTACCGCGGCCGTAAAGTCGTGGACAGCCCCGTCGTGGAGTTCGACGACGAGGATTGAGACCGTTTCCGGTTCTCAACCTGATGCATTCGGACGACCGAAACCGCCGCCGGCCCCCGGGCCGGCGGTGTTTTTGTGCGCCCGGCGGATTTGCTGAAAGGCAGTCGCGATGACTCAAACGACGGACAAGACGCTCGCCCTGGATGTGCACGGTGGTGATCACGGACCCTCGGTGCTGGTGCCTGCAGCGCTTGACGCGCTGAAAGCGGATCCGGCACTGAACGTGATCCTGGTCGGGCGTCCCGACGAAATCGCGCCGTTCTTCGACGAAGCAGATGCCCTGTTCGGCCAGCGTGTCCGTATCGAAGAAGCGACCGAGGTGATCGCCTCCGACGCACGCCCGCGCGCCATCCTTCGGGCCGGTCCGGACACCAGCCTGTTCCGCGCTTTGCAACTGGTCAAGGAAGGAAAGGCCGCCGCCTGCGTCAGCGCCGGCAACACCGTGGCCCTGATGACCCTGGGCGTCAAATTGCTGGGCGTCCTTCCCGGTGTCCGGCGCCCGGCGCTGATGTCACAGTTTCCAACCTCGGGCGGCACCATCGGCATGCTGGACCTCGGCGCCAACCTGAACGTCGACGCGCAGCAACTGGCGCAGTTCGCGCTGATGGGTGCCGAAGTCCTGCGTGCGGCGCACCCGGACCGCCCCGCGTCCGTCGGCCTGCTCAATGTCGGCCACGAGGATGGCAAGGGGCATTCCGTGGTTCGCGAGGCCCACGAACTGCTGAAGACCTCGGACCTGGACTACCGCGGGTTTATCGAGGGCCATGACATTTTCGAGGGCAAGGTTGACCTGGCGGTCTGTGACGGCTTCGCCGGCAACCTGGTGCTGAAGTCCAGCGAGGGCCTGGCCGCCATGCTGTTCAACGAGTTCCGCAGCACGCTGATGTCCTCCTGGCGCTCGCGCCTGGGCGCCTGGCTGGCGAAGCCGGCATTGAAGGCGATGGTGGAACGATTGGACCCCGCCAAGCATAATGGGGCGCCGCTGGTCGGGCTGAACGGCGTCGTGGTCAAGAGCCACGGCCGCTCAGGCAGGCTTGCATCGACCCAGGCCATTCTTGAAGCCGGCCAGGAAGCGCGGCATCACGTGCCCGAACGTATCGAGGCCGTGATCGAAAAACACGAACGAGAGACAGCAGCGTGAAATATTCCAGGATTATCGGCACGGGCAGCGGCCTGCCGGAACGCGTTTTGACCAATGCCGAGCTCGAAACCATGGTCGACACCAGCGACGAGTGGATCCAGAGCCGGACCGGCATTCGCGAACGCCGGGTCGCCGCGGAGGGCGAATATACCTCCGACATGGCCTACCGGGCCGCACAGAACGCCATCGAGGCGGCCGGCCTGTCGCCGAAAGATATCGACCTGATCATCGTCGGCACGACCACGCCGGACCTGGTGTTCCCAACCACGGCCGTGCTCCTGCAGCAGCGCCTGGGACTGCCGCACGTGGGCGCCATGGACGTCAACGCGGCCTGCACCGGCTTCCTGTACGCGCTCAGCATTGCTGACAAGTTCATTCGCCTGGGTGACGCGAAGCGGGCGCTGGTCATCGGCGCCGAGTCGATCACCCGGCTGGTGGACTGGGAAGACCGGACCACCTGCGTATTGTTCGGCGACGGCGCGGGCGCGGTGGTTATCGAGGCCGCCGACGAGCCGGGCATCCTGTCCACGCATATCCACGCCAATGGCGATCACGTCGACCTGTTGCGCACGAAGCGCGGCATCTCCACCGGCTTCGACCTGGACGCGCCGCGTGGCGGCATCACCATCGAGATGAAGGGCAACGAGGTCTTCAAGGTGGCCGTACGAACGCTGGGCCGCATCGTCGATGAGACCCTGGATGCGAACGGCATGGCCAAGTCCGACCTGGACTGGCTGATTCCGCACCAGGCCAACATGCGCATCATTTCCGCCACGGCGAAGATGCTGGACATGACCATGGACCAGGTCGTGGTCACTGTCGACCGGCATGGCAATACTTCCGCGGCCTCGGTGCCGCTGGCGCTGGACGAGGCCGTCCGTGACGGTCGCATCCAGCGTGGCCAGAACCTGCTGCTGGAGGCCTTCGGCGGCGGCTTCACCTGGGGTTCGGCCCTGGTGAGGTACTGACATGAGCGTCGCATTCCTTTTCCCGGGGCAGGGTTCCCAGTCGGTCGGCATGCTGGCCGGGCTGGCGGGCGAGTTCCCCGAAGTGGAAGCCACGTTCAAAGAAGCTTCCGAGGCGCTCGGATTCGATCTGTGGAAATTGACCCAGGACGGCCCCGAAGCTGACCTCAACCGAACCGAGAACACCCAGCCGGCGATGCTGGCGGGCGATATCGCCACCTGGCGCGCCTGGCGCGCGGCGGGCGGGCCGATGCCGGCGCACATGGCCGGCCACAGCCTGGGCGAATACGCGGCCCTGGTCGCCGCGGAGTGCATTGAATTCGCAGACGCGGTCAAGCTGGTCGCCCTGCGGGGCCGCCTGATGCAGGCCGCGACCCCGGAAGGCGTGGGCGCCATGGCCGCCATTATCGGCCTGGATGATGACGTCCTGGAAAACATCTGTGCGGACATCAATGGCGACGAAGTCGTGTCCTGTGCGAACTACAACGCGCCGGGGCAGGTCGTGATCGCCGGCCATCGCGGCGCGGTCGACAAGGCCTGCGCGGCGGCGACTGATGCCGGTGCACGACGCGCGCTGCCACTGCCGGTCAGCGTGCCGTCGCATTGCGCGCTGATGCGTGACGCCGCGAACGAGCTCGGCGACGCCCTGGAAAGCGTGAACTACGGCGTGCCCGCCGTCCCGGTCTGGCACAATGTCGACGTCGCCACGCACAGCGAACCGGTTGACATCGTCGAGGCACTGGCGCGCCAGTTGTGGCAGCCCGTGCGCTGGACCCGCACCATCGAAACGCTCTCCGCCAGGGGTGTCGGCCAGTTCGTCGAATGCGGGCCGAACAAGGTGCTGGCGGGGCTGAACCGCCGCATCGTCCGCAGCGCCGCGGTGACCGCGCTGGCCAGCCGGGCGGATATCGAACAACTGATTGGAGAACTTGACGCATGAGCGATTCCAGCGAACCGCGTATTGCGCTGGTCACCGGCGCCAGTCGCGGCATCGGCGCGGCCATCGCCGACACCCTGGCCGCACGCGGCGACCGGGTCTTCGGTACCGCCACGTCTGAGGGCGGCGCCAGCGCGATCTCAGAGCGCCTGGGTGCCATTGCCGAGGGCAGCGAGGGCAGGGTGCTGGACGTCAATGACGCCGACGCCGTCACCGCGATGGTCGCCGACATTACCGCCAGCGCCGGCGCGCCCGTGATCCTGGTCAACAACGCCGGCATCACGCGTGACACGCTGCTGATGCGGATGAAAGACGAGGACTGGGACGCGGTGCTGGACACCAACCTGCGCTCGGCTTTCCGCCTGAGCCGCGCCTGCCTGCGCGGCATGATGAAGGCGCGCTGGGGCCGGGTCGTCAATATCGCATCGGTCGTGGGCGCCATGGGCAACCCCGGCCAGGCCAATTATTGCGCCGCCAAGGCCGGCATGGAGGGCTTCGCGCGCTCCCTGGCCCGTGAAATCGCGGCGCGTAACATTACCGTCAACACCGTCGCGCCCGGGTTTATCGACACGGACATGACGCGGGAACTGGGCGACGAACAGCGCGATTCGCTGCTCGCCGGTATTCCCATGCAGCGCCTGGGGCAGGCCCAGGACATCGCCGACGCGGTGTCTTTCCTGGCCTCCGACGCGGCAGCCTATATCACCGGCCATACATTGCACGTCAACGGCGGCATGTACATGGGCTGATTCCCCATGCGCCAGCGCATGGTTCGAAACTGGAAGCGGAGCAGGACAATGGATAAAATTGCGGCCCTCTTCCCCCTGACTGAAGGAAATCAATCACAATGAGCAGCATCGAAGATCGCGTCCGCAAAATCGTCGTCGAACAGCTGGGCGTGAAGGAAGACGAAGTGACCGCTAACGCGTCTTTCGTCGACGACCTGGGCGCCGACTCCCTGGACACCGTTGAACTGGTGATGGCCCTCGAGGAAGAGTTCGAATGCGAAATTCCGGACGAAGAGGCTGAGAAGATCACCAGCGTCCAGCAGGCCATCGACTACATCAATTCACACAGCGACTGATCTGCCGCCTGGCAGCATTCATCACTGAGGTGAAATGTCACGGCCGGCCCATCGCCGGCCGTCATTCTTTGAATCGAGGTTAGTATCGTGTCCAAACGTCGAGTCGTCGTCACCGGCATGGGGATTGTCTCCCCGGTCGGCAACACCATCGAAAGCGCCTGGGAAGCCATCCGCGAGGGCCGTAGCGGTATCGGTGAAATCACCGAGTTCGACGCGTCGGCCATGAACACGCGGATCGCGGGCGAGATCAGTGACTTCGAGGTCACGGACTGGATCTCGGCCAAGGACGCCAAGAAATTCGACAAGTTCGTGCACTACGGCATGGCGGCCTCGATGATGGCGCTGGCCGACGCCGGCATCGACGCCGAGGGCGAACACGGCATTCCCGCGCCGCGCATCGGCTGCGCGCTGGGTGCCGGTATCGGCGGCATCCGCACCATTGAAAAGACCACCGAGGCTTACCTGAATGGCGGTCCGCGCAAGGTCAGCCCGTTCTTCATCCCGGGCTCCATCGTCAACATGATCGGCGGTTACCTGTCCATGCAGTACAACCTGCAGGGGCCGAACATTGCCATCGTCACGGCCTGCACCACGGCCACCCACAATATCGGCTCGGCCATGCGCATGATCCAGTACGGCGATGCCGATGTCATGGTCGCGGGTGGCGCAGAATATGCGACCACGCCGACGGCCATCGCCGGTTTCGGCTCCGCCCGCGCCATGTCGACCCGCAACGACGACCCGCACGGCGCCAGTCGCCCGTGGGACGAGGGCCGGGATGGCTTCGTGCTCTCCAACGGCGCCGGCGTGCTGGTGCTGGAAGAACTGGAACACGCGAAGGCCCGTGGTGCGACCATCTACGCCGAGGTGAAAGGCTTCGGCATGAGCGGCGACGCTCACCACATGACGGCACCGCCGGAAGACGGTGACGGCGCGGCGCGCTGCATGGCCACGGCGCTGGAAGACGCCGGCATGGCACCCGGCGACATCGATTACATCAATGCCCACGGCACCTCCACGCCGCTGGGTGACCTGGCCGAGGCCACCGCCGTGCACACCGTGTTCGGCAACGCCGCGGACGGCGTCGCGGTCAGCTCCACGAAGTCCATGACCGGCCACCTGCTCGGCGCCGCGGGCGGCGTGGAAGCCATCTTCAGCCTGCTCGCCATCCGCGACGGGGTGCTGCCGCCGACCATCAACCTGGAACAGCCCAGCGAAGGCTGCGACCTGGACTTCGTGCCCAACGAGGCCCGTGATGCGAACGTTTCCGCCGCGCTGTCGAACTCGTTCGGCTTCGGCGGCACCAATGGCAGCCTGGTGTTCGCCCGCCTGGATGACTGACCCCCGGACGTGACGGCCCTGCATACCGTCGCGCTCGAGCGTATACCCGACCTGATTGCGCTGGGCGCCAGCCGCCCGGCGCGATACCCCTTCCTGCTCGACAGCGCCGCCCCCGGCCCACTGGGCCGTTACAGCCTGCTGCTCCGCCACACGGGCGATACCCGGGTGCTGGCGTCGGGTGCCAACAGCGATGACGCCGACCGTTTCCTGGCCGGACTCGAATCCGACCTTGCAGGCTCGCCGGACGGGGTGACCGATGGCGAAAACCTGCCATTCGTCGGTGGCTGGTTTGTCTACCTGGGCTACGAAATTGCCGCCGGTATTGAACCGGTGCTGGAGCTGCCGGCCGCTGAAGATGGCCTGCCGACCGCGCTGGCCGCGCAATGCGATGGCGCGGTCATCATCCGGCATGACAATGAGCCCACCGCCTTCGTGGTGGCGGAGTCGGCCGCCACGCGCGACGAAATGCTCGCCGACCTGGCCAATGCGCCTTTGGTCGCTGACGAGGCTGTCCCGCCGCTTGAAAACCTCGAAGCCGACGGCGCGGGTGAGTTTGAAAGCGCCGTCGCCCGCATCCACGAGTACCTGCTGGCCGGTGATGTTTTCCAGGTAAACCTGTCCCGGGCCTGGCGCGGACGCTTTCAGCATCCTGTCGAGGCGGCGACCCTTTACCGGGGCCTGCGCCGCGCCAACCCGGCGCCGTTCGCCGGCATGATGCGGTGGGGTGATAAAGCGCTGATGAGCTCGTCGCCCGAACGCCTGGTGGAGGTGCGTGACGGCATCGTGCAGACCCGCCCGATTGCCGGCACCCATCGCCGCGACCCCGATCGCGACACCGACCGCGCGCTCCGCGACGCGCTCCTGGCGCACCCCAAGGAACGGGCCGAGCACATCATGCTGATCGACCTGGAACGCAACGACCTGGGGCGGGTCTGCGAGACGGGCAGCGTGGAGGTCGACGAGCTGATGGTCGTGGAATCCTATGCCCACGTGCATCACATCGTCTCGAACGTGCGCGGCCGCCTGCGCCCGGGCTGTACGCCCGTTGATGTCATTCGCGCGGTGTTTCCCGGCGGCACCATTACCGGTTGCCCGAAGGTGCGTTGCATGCAGATTATCGCCGAGCTTGAAGGGCGGGGCCGGGGGTACTATACGGGGGCCATGGGCTACATTGACCACCGGGGCCACATGGACCTGAATATCCTGATCCGCAGCCTGGTGACGGATGGACAGCAGTTCGGGTTTCGTACCGGGGCGGGCATCGTCATCGATTCGGACCCCGCCCGCGAAGTCGCGGAAACTGGCCACAAGGCCCGGGGTATGCTGGCGGCCATCGGCGCCGCGGAGGAATTGCATTGAGCGAAAAGCGTACAGACAGGGAGTGCCTCGTCAACGGCGAAGTCTCGGAATGGGTGCACCATACCGACCGGGGCTTCACCTACGGCGATGGCCTGTTCGAGAGTTTCGCCGTGGAGCAGGGCCGGCCTCGGTTCTGGCAGGCGCACATGGATCGGCTCAAGCGTGGCTGTGACACGCTGGGCATCGAGATGCCGCCGCAGGAACTGTTGTTGCGCGACACGCGTACCGCCGCGGCCGGGCAGTCCCGTTGCGTGGTGCGGATCACGCTGACCCGTGGTGTGGGCGGGCGTGGTTACACGCCGCCGGAGGATACGAAAGCGACCCGTGTGGTGAGCGCTCACCCCTGGCCGGAGGGTCTCGACACCCTGGGCAGGAACGGCGTCCGGGCGCGCACCTGTGAGTTGCGACTGGCTCTGCAACCGGCGCTGGGCGGCATCAAGCACCTCAACCGGCTGGAACAGGTGCTGGCGGCCCGCGAAATGCAGGCCCACCCGGGGCTCGAGGGCATCCTGCTGAACCAGGAGGGCTTTGTCATCAGCGGCCTGCACGCCAATCTCTTCATCGTCGTCGACAACACGCTGCTGACGCCGCGAATGGACCGCTGCGGCGTGCGCGGCATTCTTCGCGGCCTGCTGCTGCGGGACTTCAAGTCGCGGGTGGAACTGCGACGCCTGCACCCGGCCATGCTGGGCGAGGCCGACGAGGTATTCCTGTGCAGCGCGCTGCGCGGCATTGTGCCCGTGACCGCCATCGATGAGCACGAATGGCGGATCGGCAAGGTCACGCGCGAAATGCAGGAATGGTTCGAGGCGCGCAAGGCCGCAACATGAACGCAACCCGGCGCAATCCCATCATGAAAGGGCTGGGCATCGCGGTTGCCGTGCTGTTGCTGGTGGCGGCCATCGCCGGCGGCCTGTTTTACAGTGGCTACCGCTCGTTCCTTGAAACCCCGTTGAACGCGGCGCCGGGCGGGACGGTGATCGAGGTCCAACGCGGGGAAACCACGCGCGAGGTCATCAACCGCCTGGCCACGATGGGGCTGACCGGGAACGGCTGGCAATGGCGCGTGCTGAACCGGCTCCAACCGGTCACCATCCAGGCCGGGGAATTCCTGGTGCCGCCGGGGACAACGCCGCCTCAGCTGCTGGAACGTTTCGCGTCCGGGCAGGTCATCCAGCACCGTTTCACCATTGTCGAGGGCTGGCGCTACCGCGACCTGGCCGAGGCGCTGCAGGCCATGCCGCGCCTGGCCGTGGATGCGCACCTGCTCGATCCCGCCAATGTCATGGCCGAGATCGGCAGCGAGGAAACCCATCCCGAAGGGTGGTTCCTGCCGGAAACCTACGCCTGGGTCGCCGGGGACACCGCATTGGACCTGCTTGGGCGCGCCCACGCCGCCATGCGGGCAGCGCTCGCCGCGGAATGGAGCGACCGCGACCCGGATGTGCCCCTGAAGACGCCGTATGAACTGCTGACACTGGCCTCCATCGTGGAGAAGGAAACGGCCGTCGACGGCGAGCGCGCCGAGGTTGCCGGCGTGTTCGTCCGCCGGCTGAACCAGCGCTGGCGGCTGGAGACCGACCCCACCGTGATCTACGGCCTGGGCGAGTCGTTTGACGGCGATATTCGTTACCGCGACCTCAGGGCCGACACGCCCTACAACACCTACACGCGTTACGGCCTGCCACCGACACCCATCGCGTTGCCGGGGCGCGACTCGCTGGCCGCGACCGCACGCCCGGCGGACGGCACGGCCATGTTCTTCGTGGCTGACGGGCGCGGCGGACACGTATTCTCCGATACCCTTGAAGCGCACAACCGGGCCGTGCGCGCCTTTCTCGACCAGCAGCAGAACGGTGGCCAGTAAATGAGCCACAGCGAAACGGGAAACCGGCCGGCCGGGCTGTTTATCAGCCTGGAAGGCGGCGAAGGCGCCGGCAAGTCGACCCAGCTGGCCGCCGTGCGCGAATGGTATGAACAGCGTGGCCGCGAGGTGCTGGTGACCCGGCAACCGGGTGGCACGGCGCTGTCGGAAAAAATACGCGGCCTGCTGCTCGACCGCGAGCACGACGGGATGAGCCCACTGGCCGAGTTGCTGCTGCTGTTCGCTGATCGCGCCCAGTTCCTGGACGAGGTGGTCCGCCCCGCGCTACGCGAGGGCAGGGTGGTCATCTGCGACCGCTTCACGGATTCCACGCGGGCTTACCAGGGGGGCGGCCGGGACCTCGACCGCGACACCATCGAGGCGGTGGCGCGCGTGGTCCACGGCGACCTGGAGCCGCACCTGACGCTGTTGCTGGATTTGCCGGTCAGCACCGGCCTGGCGCGCGCCTCGAACCGGGGCGAAGCCGACCGGATGGAGGTGGCGGGCCAGCCATTCCACGAGCGCGTCCGGCGGGCTTACCTGGCGCTGGCCGAAGAATTCCCGGATCGAATCCACGTGATCGACGCATCGCTGCCGCCGGCACAGGTCAGCGATGCCATCCGAAACACCCTGGAGCATTTCCATGAGCAACACTGAACCCTGGCTGGACGCGGCCTGGAAGGCTTTCCGGGCGCGCGTGGAAACCGATCGCGTTCCCCACGCGCTGCTGCTGGCCGGTCCCCAGGGCATCGGCAAGGGCCGGCTGGCCGGTCGTATCGCCGCCAGCCTGTTATGCCTCGAACCCCGCGAGGATGGCCAGGCCTGTGGCGAATGCCGTTCCTGCCGGCTGACCGCCAGTGGCGCGCATCCGGAATGGCTGCGCCTGCAGCGGCGCGAGGACAAGCGCTTCATCATTATTGAAGACCTGCGCGAGTTCATTCGGCTGATCGGCCTGTCCTGCACCATCAGCCCGCGCAAGGTGGCCATTGTCGATCCGGCCGATGACATGAACCGGGCCACCGCGAACGCCCTGCTGAAGACACTCGAGGAGCCGCCGGGCGACACGGTGATCATGCTGGTCTGCCACGACCCCTCGAGACTGCCCGCCACCATCCGCAGCCGCTGCCAGTGGCTGAGCGTTGAAGCGCCGACGCATGAACAGGTGGCCGCCTGGCTGCGCGAACACCCGCCAGAAAACGAGGAGGGTCCGGTCGGGTTTGGGGAAGCAGAACTGGAAACCGCCCTGGATGCCGCCGGCAACCAGCCCATGCTCGCCGGCGTGCTGTTGACCCAGCCGGATTGGCTCGCGGGCTTCGACAAGGTCATGAAAGGCCTGGAAGTCGTGCTCGGCGAGCCGGCCAAGGCCGGTGCCTGCGCGGAATACCTGGACGGCATTCCGGCTGACCTGGTCTGGACCTGGCTGTCCCGTGGGGCCGCCAGGGCGCTCAAAATGACCCTCGGGGCCCAGGACACCGAATGGCTGGGGAACCATCGTGAGCGCCTGGACCGCGCCTGCCTGGCGCGCCTGCAGGCCGCCGCGGACCGTTACCAGGTGGTCGCGAGGCGCGCGGCGGTACGACAGGACTTACTTTTGCGGGATTGGTTGCTAGAATGGGGCCGCCAACGCGGCCATGCAGACGCCGCCTGAACCAGGGGGACACACCAGACATGGCACAGCAGGGCATTCTTTCACTCACCATCAACGACAAGCAGTCGTTGTACAGCGCCTACATGCCGTTCGTGAACGGCGGTGGCCTGTTCGTCCAGAGCACCAAGCGTTTCAACCTGGGGGACGAGGTCTTCCTGCTGCTGACCCTGATGGACCTAGAAGAGCGCCTGCCCATCCCGGGCAAGGTGGTCTGGATCACGCCACCGGGTTCACAGGGCAACCGCCGCCCCGGCATCGGCGTCCAGTTCGCGGACACGCCCGACGGCGCCCACGCCCGCACCATCATCGAGTCCCACCTCGCCAACCTGATGAAGAGCGACAAGAAGACCTACACCATGTAGGCGACCGCGGCTCAGTCCGTGCTCATGGCCGAGCCGATGGCCTCCAGTATCCGATCGATGTCTTCCTTGCCCTGGTAAAAATGCGGGGAAATGCGCACGCACTTGCCGCGCGGCGCGCAGATCACGTTTTGCCGTTCAAGGCGGCCGCAGAAAATTTTGGGTGACGCCGTGCCGGGCTGGAACGCGACGATGCCAGAGCGACGGTCGGCCTGCCAGCGACTGAGTACCCGGGCGCCTGAAATGGCCCCCAGTCCGTCCACCAGGCGCCCGGTGTTGGCCAGCACACGCTGGCCGACCCGTTCGCGCCCGACCTGCTCATGCATTTCGAGCGCGGCGTTCAGGGCCACCTGGCCCAGGGTATTCGGCGTACCGGGCTCGAAACGCCGGCCGCCGGCCGCGTCGCGCTGGTCACCGTGGTCGAAATCATAGGGGCGTTCGCGCATCCGCCACCCCACGCGCGCCGCGACCAACTCGTCACGCCAGCGCGGCGCGGCGTAGAACAGGCCGATGCCCTCGGGCGCCAGCAACCACTTGTGGCCACCGCAGGCCAGGAAATCGACCTGCGCCGCCTGGACATCCATCGGCAACGCACCCAGCTGCTGGATGGCGTCGACGAAAAATGCCGTGCCGTTGTCACGACAGGCCTTGCCCAGCCGGTCGAGGTCGAGCCGGAACCCGTCGATCCACTGCACCGCGCTGACCGCCAGTAACCGCGTCCGGTCGTCAAATTGCGCCACCAGGGCGGCCTCCGGGTCTTCCGCGGCACGGATGTCGACCCGTCGCAGTTCCACGCCACGCGATGCCAGCCGTTCCCAGGCCAGCCGGTTGGTCGGAAATTCGCCTTCAACCGAAACGATATTGTCACCGGCCCGCCACGGCAGTCCGCGGGCCACGATATCGACGCCCTCGGTGGTGTTGGCGGTCAACGCGATATCGTCGCCGCTCCCGGCATTGATGATCCGCGCGATGCGTTCACGCAGAGCATCGGTTTCACGCAGCCACCGCGCGTAGTGCTGGGCACCGTCACGAAGGTTCTCCATTGTGAACGCCGTGATGGCGTCGGCCACGCACTTCGGCCAGGGGGCGATGGCGGCGTGATTGGCGTAGGTGCGCTCTTGCCGGGACGGGAATTGCCCGTCCAGCCACGCGTCGAGGTTGTCGATATCGGTCGGGTCGGTCATCGGCCTATAATGGCCCCACGGTCGCGGCGCCTCAAGCCGCGACGGGCGGAACAGTCACCGATGCCGGATTCCCAACCCAGGGCCATCATTCATGTCGACATGGACGCGTTCTATGCGTCCGTGGAGCAACTCGACCACCCCGAGTACCGCGATCGCGCGTTGATTGTCGGGGGGCTGGGCCCGCGTGGCGTGGTTTCTGCGGCCAGCTACCCGGCGCGGGCGCTCGGCGTGCATTCGGCGATGCCCACGGGGCAGGCGCGGCGCCTGGCGCCCGGTGCGGTGTTCCTGAAGCCGCGCATGGCCCGCTACCGGGAGGTTTCGCAGCAGGTGTTCGGTATCTTCAAACGCTACACGCCGCTGGTCGAAGGCCTGTCGCTGGACGAGGCCTTCCTCGACGTCGGTGGCAGCCTGCGGCTGTTTGGCAGCCGCGAAGCCATCGGCGCGCGAATCCGTGACGATATCCTGGCGGAAACGGGGCTGGCGGCCAGCGTCGGCATGGCGCACAACAAGTTCCTGGCGAAACTGGCCTCCGACGCCGAAAAGCCGTCGGGCTTCGTCTCGGTGCCGCCGGACGGCGTGCAGCGCTTCCTGGACCCGATGCCGATCCGGCGGTTGTGGGGAATCGGCAAGCGCACCGAGCCGCGACTGCGCAGGCTCGGTGTCCTCACCATCGGCCAGCTGCGGCGTGCCGACCCGGCCGCCCTGCGCGATGTGCTGGGCAACCGGACGGCGCATTTCCTGGCACTGGCCCGTGGCGAAGACGACCGCGAGGTCACCCCCGTACGGCCCGACAAATCCATCAGCCACGAGATCACCTTCGACCGGGACCTGGTCGATACCCGGGCCATGCGGGCCGAATTGCTGGTGCTGTCGGAAGCGGTCATGCGCCGCGTGCGCAAACAGCACCTGGCGGCGAAAACCATCCACCTTAAAGTGCGCGATGCGCGATTCCGGACAGCGACACGAAGCCTGACACTGCGGGCGCCGACCAGCCAGACGCGCGGCCTGTTCCAGGTGGCCGCCGGGCTGCTGGAGCGCTGGCTGGCGGAACACCGCAACACGCCGGTCAGGCTGCTGGGGGTGGGCGTTTCCGGGTTCAGCGAGGCCATTGAGCCGGCCACCGGCGCACCGGGGCTCGATGCGGCGGTGGACGCCATCACCGGCCGTTTCGGCGACGCCAGCCTGGTGCGGGGGCTCAGCCTGGAACGGCGTCCCCGGAACCGCCGCTGACGCCTGCCTCGCGGGCGCGCAGGTCCTTGCGCAGGATTTTGCCGACATTGGATTTCGGCAGTTCGTCAAAAAACTCGATCGCCTTGGGGCGCTTGTAACCAGTCAGGTTCTCGCGGCAATAGGCTTCCAGTTCGGCCTTGGTCAGCGAGGGGTCCTTTTTGACCACGCAGAGTTTGACCACCTCGCCGGAATGTTCGTCTTCGATGCCGATGGCCGCGACTTCCAGCACCTTCGGGTGCTCGGCGACCACATCCTCGATCTCGTTCGGGTAAACGTTGAAACCGGACACCAGGATCATGTCCTTCTTGCGGTCGACGATGCGGAAAAAGCCCTCCGGCGTCATTTCGGCCATGTCGCCGGTCCGCAGCCAGCCATCCTCGTCCAGGACCTCGGCGGTTTCCTTCGGCCGCTCCCAGTAGCCCTTCATGACCTGGGGGCCACGCACGCACAGTTCACCGACCTCGCCGGGCGGCAGCCACTGGCCGTCCTCGCCGCGGATTGCGCAATCGGTGGACGGAATCGGCAGGCCGATGCAGCCGTTGTAGTCCTCCAGGTCCATCGGGTTGATACAGGCCGCGGGCGAGGTCTCGGTGAGCCCGTAGGCCTCGACCAGCGTGGTGCCGGTGACGCGCTTCCAGCGTTCGGCCACGGCGCGCTGGACCGCCATGCCGCCCCCCAGGGTCATTTTCAAGCCGCTGAAGTCGATCTTGTCGAAACCCGGGGTGTGAAGCAGGCCGTTGAACAGGGTGTTGACGCCGGTGATGGCGGTAAACCGGTTGTTGCGCAGTTCCTTGACGAAGCCCGGCATGTTGCGCGGGTTGGTGATCAGCAGGTTCTTGCCGCCCAGGGCCATGAACACCAGGCAGTTCGCCGTCAGCGCGAAGATATGATAAAGCGGCAACGCGGTGACGATGACCTCGCTGCCGGCGTCCAGGTTGCCCAGCCAGGCCTTGGCCTGCAACATGTTGGCGACCATGTTGCGATGCGTCAGCATGGCGCCCTTGGCGACGCCGGTGGTCCCGCCGGTGTACTGCAGGAAGGCCAGGTCATCCGGCCCCAGGCCAGGTTTCTCAAAGGGCAGGTCACGACCGCCGGCAACCACCTCGGTGAACCGCTCCGCTCCCGGGATGTGGACGGTGGGCACCACGCGGCGTACGTACTTCAGCATGAAATTGATGATGGCGCCTTTCGGAAAATCGACCATGTCGCCGATCGCCGTGGTGAACACGAACTCCAGCGGTACGTCATCGATCACCCGTTCGACGACGTTGGCGTAGTTGTCGACCACGACGATGGCGCGGGCGCCGGAGTCGCTGAGCTGGTGGCGCAGTTCGCGCGCCGTGTATAGCGGGTTGACGTTGACCACCACGGCGCCGGCCCGCAGCACGCCGAAAAGCGCGACCGGGTACTGCAGCAGGTTCGGCATCATCAGGGCCACGCGATCGCCGGCAACGATGCCGCGTTTCTGCAGCGCCGCGGCGAAATCCCGGCTCTGTCGCTCCAGCGTGGCGAAGTCCATCGCGGTGCCGAAATTCTCGAACGCGGGGCGGTCAGCGTACTTCGAACAGGCGCGGTTGAGCAGGTCGACCACCGAGCGATAGGTGGACAGGTCGATCTCGGCGGGAACGCCCTCGGCGTAGTGTTCGAGCCAGGGTCTTTCGATCATGGGTGAGTTCTCCGGTTGGGGCGCGGGGAGCCACGACACGCCCTTCTTGCATTCATTCCATCACAGCCCGTTGGGTGCAGACAAGCGCGTGACAACCGCGCGCGGTTTGCCCGGCCGCGGGACACTGTTTATCATCCAGTCAACGCTCCTGGAAAAAGGCAGCATGTTCCTCCCGCACACTGGTTCCAATCCCCATGGGTGAACTGAACGTCAGCTCAACGTCCGATGAGGCTGTCCGCCAGTCGTTCATGAAGTCGCTGCTGGACGAGGTCCAGGCGCTGGAGCGCATGCTCGAGCGTGGCATGATCGAGACGGGTCAACGCCGGATTGGCGCCGAACAGGAAATGTTCATCGTTAACAGCGCCTGGAAACCGGCCCTGGCGGCGCTGGATGTACTCGAGGAAATTGACGACCCCCGTTTCACGCACGAACTGGGCCTGTTCAACCTGGAAGCGAACCTGGGCGTGCAGGACATGGACCGGCACTGCCTGCGGCGCATGGAACAGGAAGCCCAGGAAGTCTATGGCATCGCCCGGGATGCCGCGCACAAGGTGCGCTGCGAGATCGCGCTGGCGGGCATCCTGCCCACGCTGGGACGTGATCACCTGGGCCTGGACGCGATGGTGCCCACGGCCCGCTACCACGCCCTGAACGACGCCCTGCGCAAGCTCCGCGGCCGCGATTTCGAATTTACCATCAACGGCATCGACCAGCTCACCGTGCGGCATGACAACGTCATGCTGGAAGCCTGCAACACCAGTTTCCAGGTGCACCTGCAGGTGGCGCCGGACGAATTCGCACGCCTGTACAACATCGCCCAGGTGGTCACCGCGCCACTGATGGCCGCGGCGGTGAATTCGCCCATCCTGCTGGGGCACCGCCTGTGGCACGAGAGCCGTATCGCGGTGTTCGAGCATTCCGTCGACGCCCGCTCCGAAGCCCACCGCACCCGGGGTTTGAAGCCCAGAGTGCACTTCGGCGATCACTGGGTGGACGAGTCGGTGGTGGAGATTTTCAAGGAGGACATCGCGCGATTCCGCGTGATCCTGACCACCGATACCGAGGACGACCCCCTGGGCATGGTCGAGGCGGGTGAGCCGCCACGGCTGAATGCCTTGCGACTGCACAACGGCACGGTCTACCGCTGGAACCGGCCCTGCTACGGGGTGCACAACGGCGTGGCCCACCTGCGCATCGAAAATCGCGTCATCCCGTCAGGCCCCACGGTGCTGGACGAGATCGCGAATGCGGCTTTCTTCTTCGGCATGATGGCGGGCTTCGCGATGGGTGACGAAGACGTCCGCGACCGCTTCGAATTCAGTGACGTGAAGGCCAATTTCCTCGCCGCGGCCCGCGACGGCCTGCGCGCGCAGCTGCACTGGTACGACGACCAGTACCTGACGGCAAAGGAACTGATCCTCGACCAGTTGCTGCCGCTGGCGCGTACCGGCCTGCATGCCGTTGGGATCGACGGCGACGACATCGCCCGCTACCTGGGCGTGATCCAGGACCGTGTCGAGCAGCGCCGCACGGGCGCGCGCTGGATGCTGGAGTCCGTGGCCGGCATGCAGGGGCAGGGCACGCCCGACCAGCGCATGCGCTGCCTGGTCTCGAGCATGGTCACGCAACAGTCCGCCGGTGAGCCGGTCAGTCACTGGAAAC
Organism: uncultured Oceanospirillales bacterium; assembly: GCA_913055655.1. Lineage (GTDB taxonomy): Bacteria > Pseudomonadota > Gammaproteobacteria > Xanthomonadales > SZUA-36 > Marinihelvus. The sequence continues at coordinate 795,886 of CAJXKA010000001.1, forward strand.
TGGCCACCTTCTGCGAAAAGCTCGACTGGCGCGACAGCTACCGCTATGTGCGCCAGTTCATGGCCACGGACCTGTTCACCGTGCGCCAGGACGACATCGTCGATTTCGCCGCCACGCTGATGGACTGGCGCCACGTGCGCCACGTGCCCGTCGAGGGCGACGACGGCGAACTGGTGGGCCTGGTGTCACACCGCGCGCTGCTGCGGCTGGTCGCCACCGGCAAACTGAATGCCGGCGGCAAGGTCACCGTCGACGAGATCATGACCCCGGACCCCGTCACGGTACGGCCCGACACCCACACGGTCGAGGCCATCCGCCTGATGCGCGAACACAAGCTGGCCTGCCTGCCCGTCGTCGAAGACGGCAAACTGGTCGGTCTGGTCACCGAGCACGACCTGATCGTGGTGTCCTCGCACCTGCTGGAAAGCTACCTGGCCGAAGAGGAATGATGGCCGCGTTCCTTCACGCCGCGCGTGTCGCCGCGATTGCGGCATTGATGCTGCTGGCCGCCTGCGGCGGCGACAGTGTCGAGGACCAGGTGCGCGAAACCATCTCCGCGATGGAATCCGCGGCCGAAGAGGGCCAGCTGATCGGTTTCATGTCCCATGTCGCCGATGATTTCGAAGGGCGCGATGGACAGATGCAGCGCGAGGACTTTCTCCGCTTCATGACGCTGCAGATCAACCGGCACAGCCGGGTTGGCGCCCAGGTCTTTCCCATCACCGTCACCAACGATGGTGGCAATTTCGCCACCGCGACATTCAAGGTGCTGGTCACCGGCGGCCGCGGCCTGCTGCCGGAAGACGGCCAGGTCTATGACGTTGAGACCACCTGGATCCGTGATGGCGGCGACTGGCTGCTGTGGCGTGCGGACTGGCAGCCGATCGGCCGTTAACTGCAGCCACAAACTCCGTCAGCAATCCTCGTTCAGAATCCGGCTCCAGCAGAAAGATGCATCGTCCACGACGAGTTGCATTGCGCCGAACTGGAGCACCCATTGCTCGGTTGACACAGCGTCCTCACCGGCTTCGCCGTTCCATGTGTAATCCTGGATCATCACCAGGGTCAGGTTCCAGGTCTTATTGCCCTGGGTAATTTCCAGGCTGTCCATGTGCTGGCCTGTCACCAGGTACTCGAACAGCTGGGTGGTCGAGGTATCGGGGTACTTGGTGATGGTGAGTTCCTTGAAAGTGGCCTTTCCCGCACCACCACCGCCACTGACGCTGCCGATATTGATGTTGGTCTCGGCACCGATTTCGATCGACAACAGGGAAAGGTCGGCGGGTAAGGCAGGTGATGACGCGACGATGGCGACCGGTTGTTCCTTTTTCGCCATGGCGGTGCTGGAAAACATGGCCAGCGAAAAGGCGACTGTGACGCTGAAAAGGCGATTGTGTTTCATACGATTTAAATCCTTTTAAAAAGGCCTGGAAGCGGCGTGTTAATCGTTGTCTGGGCGTATGCCCAGATTAAAGTATAGGCGGCTTTCGGGGTTTGTCATGCCTGGTTTTAAGGTCACGTTTAGGCTCCCTGTGCGCCTGCTTCCGGTGGCTCGCGTAAACTGGATATATACTGCTCTTCACGCAACCATTGGACCCTGTTGGCGGCATAAAAAAATGAGCGATCCCAAGCGGTTGCAAGTGGGCGACTGGCTGGTTGAACCCGATCTCGACCGAATCACCGGGCCGTCCGGCTCAGTCATGCTGATGCCCAAGGCCATGGCCGTGCTGGTCTACCTGGCCGAACGGCCGGGTGAAGTCGTGAGCGCCGAGGCGTTGATCGAGGCGATCTGGCACGGCCGGCCCATGGGCGACAATCCCGTCTACAAGTGCATCAGCGAACTGCGAACGGCACTGGGCGATGATCGAAAAACGCCGGCTTACATCGCGACCGTGCCGACCAAGGGTTACCGCCTCGTCGCCAGTGTCCATGAACCCGGCGTCGAAGCGCAGCTTGGGGCCGCGGTCGTACCGGTAGCGGAACCCGGAGAAACAGAAAAGTCTTCCATGCGTTTGATGGGTTGGTTGGTGTCGTTGACAGCCGCCGTTGTCCTGGCCGTCGTGCTGCTGGCCGGTCGTGAAGGAAGCGAACCTGGTACCAGCGAGCCGGCAATGACCCCGAAAGGCGAGCAACCCTCCATTGCAGTACTGCCGTTCGCCAATATTTCGGCTGATGAGCAACAGGATTACTTCGCTGACGGATTGACCGAAGAGCTGATTACGCAACTGGCGCTGGTCCAGGGCCTGCGGGTCATCGGCCGGACATCTTCCTTCGCTTTCAAGGGCAGGAACGAAGATCTCCGTACCATCGGAGACGTGCTCGGCGTCAATCATGTGCTCGAAGGCAGCGTCCGCAGATCAGGCGACCGGGTCCGGGTGACGGCGCAGTTGATCGATCCCGAGGACGGCTCCCACCTCTGGACGCAATCGTATGACCGTGGCCTGGCCGACGTGGTCACCCTGCAGGAAGAAATTGCCAAGACCGTTGCCATGGCGCTACGGCTGTCGATTACCGCGCGTATCGTGCACAGAGGTGGGACGAGCGATTTTGCGGCGTATGACGCGTACCTGGCCGGGCTCGCCGCGGCAGGCCGGGGCGGCGCCGACAACGTATTGTCCAGTATTGATGCGTTCGAAAAAGCGGTCAGTCTGGATCCCGGCTTTGTCGCCGCCTGGGAGACCCTGGCCGGTGCCCTTCAGCAGGCGATGATCGATGTTCCGCGTCAACGTGCCCAGTGGCAGGCGCGCCTGGGTGAAGTTGCACAGCACATTCATACCCTGTCCCCGGACCGGCCGTTGCTGACGCACCTGGCCGCGCAGCAGGCCGCGCAACGGGGTGATCTGCTTGAGGCCGAACGCCTGTACAGGGCGATCCAGTCATCCCCATCGACACCGTTGCCGCTGGCCGGTTCTTACGGCACGTTTTTGCTCAACGTGGGGCGGCCGCGTGACGCTCTTGTGCAATTTAATCGCGAACTGCATGCCGAACCCCTGGAACTCGATGCTTCCCTGTGGGTGCAGATCGCGCTTGAGCTTGCCGGGGAGTTTGAGCTCGCCGACCAGGAGTATCGCCGCGCGCTTGATTTTAGCGAAGACACCCGGGCAGTGCGCACCATGGCCCTGATTCGCGCCATGGGTCAACGTGATGTGGAGGCCATCCGCCATGAGTCGACGCAGCAGATTGCCGTTGGCCCCCAGACACGGGCACTCAATGAATCAATGCTCCGCCACCTTGAGCAGCCCGGGCCTGCGCTGGCCGATCTGCGGCGACGACTCGATGACCCGGGCAACGCAAATAACGGTATCGTGGTCATGAACCTGGCAGCCTGGGCCGGATATTTCGGCGACCCGGAACTGGCCCTGGCGGCAACCCGCCGGCTGCCGTTGCTGGCAGGTAGCGCCTTCAACTGGACGGCCTGGCGACCCGTGCTGAGCGAGATGCGGCAACTCCCGGGTTTCAGGGACATGGTCCGCGACTGGGGCCTGGTCGACTACTGGCGGGCGACGGGTGAATGGGGTGCTTTTTGCCGGCCGGTGGGCGAGACCGATTTCGAATGCGATACCGGGTCGGCCGGACAATAGGGCCATTGGAGCAATGCGCCGGGAGTGGCGTGTTCCACTCCCGGCTCATGGCCAGGTTTACTCCAGGCGTGTAGCCGTGGCGTTGGCGCAAGCGGCGAATAGCAGCTCATCCGCCGGGTTCAGGAACTCCGCGGGCCCCTCGGAGTAGTAGCTCGACCCGTCATTTGAAATGAACAGGTCATGGCGGATGATGGTCGATCCGATATGGACCCCGCTGGGGTTGAAGCGGTAAAACTTGAAGATGAATTCGTACTCGTTTTTACCGACGCGTTCCCAGTGACCGTAACCCGGTGTTCTCAGGGCCGGGTTCGTGGCATTGGTTTCATGCCGGGTGCCATCGGCGTTGAACAGTGCCAGCGCCTGGCTGCCGGTGGCGATGGGCGCTTCAGTTTGACAGTCAAAGATGTCAACCAGCACATTCCACGTGCCGACCAGCGGATCCGTCATGCCGGAGGCGCCCGGTGGCGATGCCTCGGCCTGGGCGCCGGCCTGAATGGCCATGAGTGTGCCAAGAGCTAACGCGACGGGCAGGCGCCGAATTTTACGGCCAGAACATTTCGGGCTGTCGTTCGATTGAGTATTCATGTGTGCTTCTCCTCGTTGTGCCAGGCGACTGGGGCTCCGGCAACATGCCGGGCCCTTGCCTTGCACACAGGTTGCGCGCGCGGCCCGAGGGAGTCCTGCCGCATTTCTGGAGAATGTCTTGAGATTTTCTGGAATGGGGGTGTGCGATCAGAATTCGGCCGTGACGGCCAGGTACCACTCCCGTAAACGCGCGTAACTTCCGGCAATGGGGCCCTGGACCGCCAGCATGTTGCCGCTCACCAGGTACAACTCATCGGTGAGGTTCGTGACACCGAAATGCGCAGACCAGGCCGGTCCGGAGCAACGGTCACACGCCCAGCCAACCGAGGCATCGAGCAGGTTGACCGCGTCTTGCCGGAGTTCTGGCGTGTTCTCGGTATCGTTGTAGTTCTCGGAGCGGTACCGCCAGTCCACTCTCGCGTAAAGCGACGCCCCGGCCAGCCATACCGTGCCGATGACCCCGAGGTTGGCGGTCCATTCCGGTGCATCGGGAAGTTTTGATGCCAGGCTGATGTCGGGGGCATTGGCCTGGATATGCGTGTATTCACCGTCCAGGTAACCGAGGCCGCCGTTCAGGCGAACGTGATCGCCGACCAGGGTCTCGAATTCGACTTCACCGCCCCGAATGCGCGCATCGCCCGCGTTGGCAGTGACCGGCGCGAAACCCATCGGCTCGATCACACGCACCTGGATACCTTCGTAGTCGCCGGAAAACAGGGCCGCGGAAACACGCGTACGGCCCTCGTTCAGCTCCGTCCTGGCGCCCAGTTCAAACACCTCCAGGGTTTCTGGGCCGAATGTGGGCAGCGCGGGCATGGGTACCTGGTTTCGCTGTACAAAACCGCCGCTTTTAAAGCCGGTGGACCACGACAGGTACAGCAGCATGTCGTCGCCTGGGGTGTGCTCAAGCGCTGCACGCCAGGTCGGCTCCGAGTCGTCAAGCGTATTCTTTTCAGCCGGAATGACCACCAGTCCCGCTGGCGGCCTTCCGGTGACACTGCTGGTGAATTGCTGCGTGGGCGTATAGGCCTTGTACTCCCACGTGTAGCGCGCGCCGGCGGTCATGGCCAGCGTGTCGGCCAGGTGCCAGGTGGCCTGGCCAAAAATCGCGTGGCTGCGGCTGATAATGTCTCGCCCGCCACTTTGTAACGTGAAGGACGCGGTGTCGAAATCAGAATCGTCGTCGGCAGTCTCGTCCAGGTAAAAAGCGCCGATGAGCCATTCCAGGTTTGCGCCTGAACCAAACCATTGCAGCTCCTGGGTGAACTGGCGTTGATCGACACTGGAGCCAGGCAGGATGATACGAAAGGGGGAGGCATCAGCATCACGGATGAACCTGGCATCAAACCCGCGCCATGCGGTGATGGAACGAAGACCCGAGCGCGCGAGGCGCCAGTCCAGCGTTACCGCCAGCCCCCACAGGTCGAGCGTGGACGATTCAGTATCTGTGCCGGCGTTGCGCATGGCGTCGGAAGGGACGTAACGCTGGTCATATACGCTTGTACCAACGCCTTCACCGCCGGCTGCCAGGTTGACCGTGGGCACGTTGTTAAACAGGTAAGTCTGGCCGGGGGTGCCTGGTGGCCCGATGCTGTCACAGGGGCCGATGATGACAGGCTGACCGGCGGGGCAGACCTGTACCACCCGCAACAGGGTCGTGGGAACGCCGTTTTCCTTTACCGAGGTGTAGTCGCCCGCGATGGTCAAGCCCAGGGCGTCCGTCGGTTCGTATACCAGTTGTGCCCGGGCCACCCGGCGGTGCCGGTCACCCAGCGCATCGCCCGCGGTGGGACGGTGGACATAACCGTCCTGGTCAAAACTGGCGACGGACAGCTTTGTCCGGAGACGTTCGGAAAACGGCGCATCGAATCGAAAATAGCCGTCGACACGGTGATCGCTGCCCAGGGTAAGCCGCACCGTACTGGCCAGATCATCGGCCGGGGGGCGCGTTACCACGTTAATCGCGCCGCCGATGGTATTGCGGCCGTACAGGGTGCCCTGGGGCCCCCGCAGGACTTCGACCCGTTCAATGTCCGCGACATCCAGCAGCGATCCGACGGCGCGCGCCATGTACACGCCGTCGACGAACAGGCCGACACCGGGGTCGGTGGTCTGCAGGATATCGCTTTGGCCAATGCCGCGGATATGAATGGAGCTGGCGGTTGTGCCGCCACTGGTGACGATGCCGTCCAGGGAAACATTTGGGGCGAAGCCGGCAATGGCGGAGAGGTCGCGAGCGGCTATGTCCTGCAGGGTCTGGCCTGTCACCACGGTCATCGCGATGGGCACCGAGGCAAGTGGCTCCGGACGACGCTGTGCGGTGACAATGACCTCTTCGAGCACCTCGTTCGTGGACGGGTATTCCGGGTCGTCTGAAGCGGTTGAAACGGCCTGGGCCATTAGTGGGATGCTGACCAGCCACAGCATCATTACGGTGATTCGAATGCCATTCACCCAACAGCTCCCGAAGCGGTGCGTTCAGCCCCTCGGCGCTGAGTATCCGCCAACTTTTACAATTCCGCTACCGGAACGTCGGGCCTCGGTTCTCAACTTCTGAGAAGCACCTGCGCTAGACTCTGATAATGTCCGTTCAACAGCCCCTGGAGATATTCAGCAAACCCGTTTCGGCGTGGTTTGACGGGGCTTTTGATGGACCGACGCCGGTCCAGCAGGCGGCCTGGACCGCCATTGCCGAAGGGCAGGATACGCTGGTGGCCGCCCCGACGGGCAGCGGCAAGACACTCGCCGCGTTTCTCAACGCCATAGATGACCTGGTTCAGCGGAGTCGGCATGTGCCTTTGCAGGACCGTGTGTATGTCCTCTATGTGTCACCACTGAAGGCGCTGTCCAACGACATTCACCGAAACCTGGAAATCCCGCTGGCCGGCATCGAGGACGCCCTGGCCGAAAGCGGCCAGCCGCCGGCGGGCATTCGTGCCCGGGTGCGGACCGGCGATACGCCGGCGAGCGAGCGGGCGAAGATGGCCAAACGGCCGCCGCATATCCTGGTGACCACGCCGGAGTCGCTTTACCTCTTGCTTACCTCTGACTCAGGACGCGCCATGTTGTCCGGGGTCGAACACGTCATCGTTGACGAGATCCACGCGGTCGCCGGCAGCAAGCGCGGCAGTCACCTGGTGTTGTCGATGGCCCGGCTGGATGCGTTGTGCAGGCGGCGGCCGCGGCGCATCGGTCTCTCGGCCACCCAGAAGCCCATCGAGGCCGTTGCAAACTTCCTGACCGGCGGCGGTGACTGCGCCATTGTCGACACCGGCCACCGGCGCCGGATGGACCTGGCGCTGGAGCTGACCGGTTCGCCGTTGACCGCGGTTATGGCCAACGAGGCCTGGACGGAAATTTATGACCGGCTGGCCGAACTGGCCCAGTCATACCGGACCACGTTGATCTTCGTGAACACCCGTCGGCTGGCCGAACGCGTGGCGCGGCACCTGGCCGAGCGGCTGGGTGAAGATTTGGTGTCGGCGCATCACGGCAGCCTGTCGCGTACGCACCGCCTGGAGTCCGAACAGGCGCTCAAGAGCGGCCGCCTTCGCGCGCTGGTGGCGACCGCGTCGCTGGAGTTGGGTATCGATATCGGCCATGTCGACCTGGTCTGCCAGCTGGGTTCACCGGGCGGTATCTCGGCGCTTTTGCAACGTGTCGGGCGTTCCGGACACCAGGTGGACGGCCTGCCGCGCGGACGACTGTTCCCGCTGTCGCGGGACGACCTGGTGGAATGTGCGGCGCTGATGCGGGCCATCGAGGCCGGTGACCTGGACGCCATTCGCATGCCGGTCGCGCCGCTGGATGTGCTGGCGCAGCAGGTGGTGGCCGAGGTCAGTGCACGCGAATGGCGCACCGATGAACTGTTCGCCGCGGTGCGCGCGGCCTGGCCATACCGTGGCCTGGCCCGCGATGACTTCGACAGCGTCATCCGCATGCTCTCCGAGGGCTATGCCACGCGCCGGGGACGGCGATCCGCCTGGTTGTTCCACGACGCCGTCAATGGTCGCCTGCGGGCGCGTCCCGCCGCCCGCTTGACCGCATTGCAGAATGGCGGTGCCATCCCCGACCAGTTCGACTACGACGTCATCCTGATGCCGCAGGGCCATCGCATCGGCACGCTGGGTGAAGATTTCGCCTTCGAGAGCATCCCCGGTGATATTTTCCAGCTCGGCAACACCAGTTACCGCATGCTGAAAATCGAACAGGGCAGGGCGCTGGTCGAGGATGCCGCGGGCCTGCCGCCGACGTTGCCATTCTGGGTCGGCGACCGGCCGGGGCGCACCGACGAGCTCAGTGCGGCGGTTTCGGCTATGCGCGAAATGCTGGAGCACTGCTTTCGCCGGGGTGACATTGACGGCGCGGTAGCGGCGTTGACGGACACGGGGGTCAACGCGCAGGCCGCAAGCCAGCTGGTCGAGTACCTGCACGCCGGCTGGCAGGCCATCGGTGCCTTGCCAACACGACGCCGCATCGTGCTGGAGCGCTTTTTCGATGACGGCGGCGACATGCACCTGGTGGTCCACGCGCCGCTCGGATCGCGACTGATGCGCGCCTGGGGGCTGGCGCTGCGCAAACGGTTCTGCAAACAGTTCAACTTCGAGCTGCAGGCGTCGGCCCTGGAGGACGCGCTGATCCTGTCGTTGGGCGAGACCCATAGTTTTGAACTGGCGGACGTCACCGGCTACCTGAAGCCGGCGACGGCGGAGTCCGTGCTGGTGCAGGCATTGCTGGACGCACCGATGTTCGAGGCCCGCTGGCGCTGGGATGCGACCATTGCGCTGGCGGTGCAACGGATGCGCAACGGTCGCCGGCTGCCGCCGCAGTGGCAGCGTAACCAGGCCGAGGACCTGGTCTCGGTCGTCTTTCCCGACCAGATTGCCTGCGCCGAGAACCTGGCCGGCGCGCGCGAGATTCCCGATCATCCGCTGGTCCGCCAGACCATCGACGACTGCCTGCGCGACACCATGGACGTGGACGGCTTGGTTGCCCTGCTGCAGCAACTGGGCGATGGCAAGATCGAGGTCCATTGCGCTGACCTGACCGGGCCGTCACCACTGGCGCGTGAAATCATCAACGCACGGCCCTATGCCTTTCTCGACGACGGTGAGGCCGAAGACCGGCGCACGCGGGCCATCTCCGCGGAGCCGGATGACCTTGGCCGGGCCGATACCCTGCGCATTATCAGCGTCGACGCGGTGCACCAGGTGCGTGACGAGGCCTGGATCCGTCCCCGCAACGCCGACGAGTTGCACGATGCCCTGTTGCAGGCCGGATTCCTGACCGCAGCGGAGTATCGTAGCGGACAGGCCTCGACCGGGGCGGCCACGAACCCGGCCCGCTGGGCCGCCTGGTTCGAGGCGCTGGCCGATGAACATCGCGCCTGCCGCGTCACCCATGATGCCGGTGTCGATGCCTGGGTGGCCGCAGAGCGACTGGGTGAGTACCAGGCCATGCAGCCGGGCGTGATGGCAACGCCCGCCATGAATCCCGCGGGGCAGGGCGCTTCCGGGCAGACCAGCGAACAGGCGTTGACCAGCCTGCTTCGCGATCGTCTCGCGGCGCTGGGGCCCGTCACGGTGGCCACGCTGGCCGACGACTTTCAACGGGAAGAGGCCGACATTCGCCAGTCGCTGGAAGCCCTGCGCGGGGAAGGCTACGCCATCCGGATGGAGGGCACCGATGAGTGGTGTGAGCGCCGGCTGCTGGCGCGTATTCACCGTTACAGCCGGGAGAACCGTCGCCGCGCGGTCAAACCGGTATCCCCCGCGGTCTACGCCCGCTTCCTGGCCCACTGGCATGGCCTGGATGAGCCCGGCAGCCTGGACACGGCGCTGGGCCTGCTAGAGGGCTGGTCGGCCCCGGTCGGTGCCTGGGAACATTCACTGTTGCGGGTTCGCTGCGCGGAACATGACGTAACCGCGCTGGACCAGCGGTTCCTGTCCGGTGAACTGGCCTGGTTCCGGCCGGTTGCTGATCAGTCGAGTGGACAACAGGTTGTTGCGTCCTCTCCGGTTGCGCTGGTGCCGAGGGACGGGCTTGCCGATTGGCGAAAAGGTGCTTATGCAAGTTCTTTATGCTTAAAAACAGACGGATATGCTGATAAGTTAATTCATATTCTTGAAACAGGGGGCGCCATGTTCATGGCCGACCTGGAGTCGTCTTCCGGCCTGCTTCGCCCCCAGCTGGAAGAAGGCCTGAAGCAACTGGTCTACCAGGGCCGGGTCACCGCCGATGCATTTTCGCCCCTACGCTGGCTGCTTCGTCCCGACCGGGCCAAGCGGCGAGAAGAACATCGCCATCGACGTGCCCGCGGGCAGGCGGGCTGGCCGATGGGGCGCTGGAGTGTATTGCCACCGGTCAATGCCGGCGACACCCAGCCCGAATCCGAGCGGCAACGCCGACTCGCCTTGGTCTGTGACGCCCTGCTGCGGCGTTATGGCGTGGTGTTCCGTGCCGTGCTGGTGCGCGAATCCCTGTTACCGCCATGGCGTGACCTGCTGCGCTATTTCCGCCGCATGGAGGATCGCGGTGAAGTCCGTGGCGGCCGCTTCGTGGACGGCTTTTCCGGGGAACAGTTCGCCCTGCCGGAGGCCATCGGCGGCTTGCGGCAATGCCAGGCGCCCCCCGGTCGCGCGCGGCTCGCGGTCATCAGCGCCACGGACCCGTTGAACCTGGGGGGGTACCTGGTGCCGGGGCCGCGCACCCCGGCCACGGAGGGCAACCGCGTGTTGCTGGAAGACGGGCTGCCCGTTGCACGCTGGGTGAATGGGGAACTCGACCTGCTACCCAGTATCAGTGACCATGCGCGACGTTCGGCCGAAGAACGTTTGCGCGTGGTCACGCCCTGGCGACGGGCCCGCTGATGTCCGGTTATTGCCAGGCCGCGCCGGGACATCCCTTCCACGGGCCCTATCACGACACGGAATACGGTTTTCCGGTCACCGACGAGTCAGCACTGTTTGAGCGACTGGTCCTGGAGATCAACCAGGCCGGCTTGTCCTGGCTGACCATCCTGAAAAAGCGTGACGGGTTTCGCCGGGCATACGCGCGTTTTGATGTCGATGCCGTGTCCGAGTTCGGTGAAGCGGACCGCCAGCGGCTGCTGGCCGACGCCGATATCATCCGCAACCGACTGAAGGTCGACGCCGCCATCGCAAACGCACGAACGATACGTGATCTGAGGGAATCCCATGGCGGATTCAGCGCCTGGCTCCAGGCGCATCACCCGCTGGAGAAGCCCGACTGGGTCAAGCTGTTCAGGAAGACCTTTCGCTTTACCGGTGGGGAGATTACCGGTGAGTTCCTGATGAGCACCGGCTACCTGCCGGGTGCGCACGCTGAAGGCTGCCCGGTGCAGCAACGCATCCTGGCCGCAAAACCGCCCTGGGCCCAGGCACGGGGTCAGCGGTGCACTTCACCGTAGAGCAGGGCATGGTCCGAATAGGCGTCGATCCATGCGCGTTTTTGCGTTGGCGTGTTCTTTTCCGGCCAGCCGTGAACGCGGATCTCGGCGCCGTCAAACGACTTGAATGACAGTTCCTCGCTGGCGAAGACATGATCCAGTCCGCTGGGATTCCAGTGATCCTTGCCGTTCCACCAGCTATGGGGGTGGGTCTTGGCCAGCAGGCGCATGTCGACGGCGCTGAACCGCTTTTCAAGGAATGACAGTTCCTGCTCCCCGTCGATATCGCTGACGTTGTTGTAAGGCGCATTCAGGCCCATGGTGTTGAGGTCACCCAGCACCAGCAGGCGACCGTTTTCACCGTCGCCTGCCAGCTTGTCGAGGGTGCGTTTAAGGCTGGCGGCATGCTTGAACATGTCGTCGCGCAGGCCCCAGGCCAGCGGGTCGGAAAATGACTTCACGTGCAGGAAGAGGAAACAGGTGTCGACGCCGTTCTTGCGTAGCGTCGCCAGTGCGCCCGGTCGCAGGCTGGGCATTTTCGCCTTGAACTCCTCGCGCTGGGTCACGAAATGCTGGATGCTGCGACGAACGCCGACCAGGGTCTCGGTGGCCAGCGGATTGGTGGTGTTCTCGGTGATGGAAAATGCATGCGTCGGCATGCCGTCCATCAACGCGCCGTAAACGGCGCCGCTCTTGACCTCGTAGAGCGCGAACACGTCCGGGTTGATGTCGTTGAGCAGGTCGACGACGCGCGTGACGCGCGCTGGGTCACCCGAGAAATGCTCAACGTTCCAGGATGCGAATGAGTACAGCTTGGCCACGTGATGCCTCCTGCCTGGGCAGATGATGTATTCACAATACCGTGTCGATGTACGAAAGTTTATACCCTTCGTGCCGGATATCACCTCGATGTGCCCCGGGCGGCAGTGTAAGCCGGCTCGCTCACGTATACTCCCGTGCGATGAGCGCCATGCACGACACCCTGCAGAACGTCTTCGGACTGCAGTCATTCAGACCCCACCAGGAAGCCATCATCCGCCGCGTCGCAGGGGGTGGCGATGCCTTTGTCCTGATGCCGACGGGGGGCGGCAAATCCCTGTGCTACCAGTTGCCCGCGCTGATGCGCCCGGGTACGGCACTGGTGATTTCGCCCCTGATCTCCCTGATGAAAGACCAGGTGGACGCCTTGCTCGCCAATGGCGTGAAGGCGGCGATGTACAACTCGTCGCTGGACGCGGACGAAGCCCGGCGGGTGATGGGTGCGCTGCGGGCCGGTGAGCTGGACCTGTTGTACGTCGCGCCCGAGCGGGTCATGGCGCCCGGATTCATGGACATGCTCGCGGACATCACCGTGTCCCTGGTCGCCATCGACGAGGCGCACTGCGTGTCACAGTGGGGGCACGATTTCCGCCCGGAGTACGCGGCCCTGGGTGAGCTGCAGCAGCGCTTCCCGGGCGTGCCGCGCATTGCCCTGACCGCCACCGCGGACCCGCAGACACGCGAGGACATCGTCCGGGTACTGGGCCTGCAGCAGGCGGAAACGTTCATCACCAGCTTTGACCGCCCGAATATCCGCTACACCGTGCTGGAAAAGCACCAGCCGCGGCAGCAGGTCACCCGCTTCCTGGCGTCACGGGAAGGCCAGACCGGCATCGTCTATTGCCTGTCGAGGAAACGGGTCGAAGAAGTGGCCGAACACCTGCGCTGGAAGGGCTGCTCGGCCGAGGCCTATCACGCCGGCCTCGCGGCGCCGGTCCGGCGCGATGTGCAGGAGCGATTCCTGAACGACGAAACCGATATCGTGGTGGCGACGGTGGCGTTCGGAATGGGCATCGACAAGCCCAATGTCCGCTTCGTGGTCCACTACGATCTGCCCCGCCACCTGGAGGGCTATTACCAGGAAACCGGCCGGGCGGGGCGCGATGGGCTGCCTTCGGAGGCATTGCTGCTCTATGGCGCCCAGGACGCGGCCACGGCCCGTTACCAGATTGAGCAGGGCGGGAACGAGGCGCAGCGCCGCGTGGAAGGCCACAAGCTTAACGCCATGGTGGGTTTCGCCGAGAGCCTGTCGTGCCGGCGCCGGGTGCTGCTGGGCTACCTGGGTGAGCAACTGGACGAGGACTGCGGCAACTGCGACATCTGCCTGGATCCGCCAAACCGTTTTGACGGCACCCAGGCCGCACGCAAGATGCTGTCGTGCATCTACCGGGTGCGGCAATCCTTCGGCATGAAACACGTGGTCGACGTGTTGCGCGGCGCCGATACCGAGCGCATCCGCAACCTGGGCCACAACAGGCTGTCGACCTATGGCATCGGCGGGGAATATTCGAACGCCGAATGGATGTCGATCCTGCGCCAGTTGATCCACCAGGGCTATGTCCGCCAGGACATTGCCGCGTACTCGGTGCTGAAACTGACCGCCGACGCCGGCCCGTTACTGAAAGGCGAAGCAACCCTGGAACTGGCGGAACCGCGCCTGAAAGCGAAGCCCGCGAAGAAGCGTTCCCGCGCCGCCGTGGAGCTCACCGACGAAGACCTCGCGCTGTTCGATGCCCTGCGGGCGTTGCGCAAACGCCTGGCGGATGACGCCGGCGTGCCGCCCTACGTGATCTTCGGCGATGCGGCCCTGGTGGACATGAGCCAGTCGCGGCCGAAAAACGAAACCGAGTTCCTGGCGATCAACGGCGTTGGCGAGGTCAAGCTGGAACGCTACGGAGACGCCTTCCTTGAAGCCATCGCGGAAGCTGCCCTGGAATTGGCATGAAGCGGCCATGACCGGGCCCGATTTGAGGGCCAGGATCACGGCATGAAAACGTTTCTCTTACGTCTCGGCGCTGCAGGCCTGGTGCTGCTGGCGCTGTCCTGGGGCGGCTGGCAACTCAGCCGTAACGCTTCATTCCAGTTGTTCGGCGGCCTGGTTGACCGGGTCGAAACGCCGCTGCAACAGGTCGCGCTGACCTTCGATGACGGCCCGACGCCCGGGCACACGGAAGCGATCCTGCAACAACTCGACACCCTGGGCGTAAAAGCCACGTTTTTCCTGGTCGGCAACGCCATGTCGGATCACCCGGAACTGGCCGCGCGGATTGTCGATGCGGGCCACCAGGTCGGAAACCACTCTAAATCCCATTCACGCATGGTGATGATGTCGCCATCCACGGTACGCCACGAACTGGAGTTCACCGACCGCCTGATCCGCGCGGCGGGCTTCAAGGGCGAGATCGATTTCCGTCCACCCTACGGCAAGAAGCTGTTCGTCCTGCCGTGGGTGCTCCGCCAGCGCGGAACACGTACCGTGACCTGGGATGTTGAACCGGAATCCGGCCTGGGCAAACGGCCACCAGCGCAGGCCATCGTCGACAAGGTGCTGGCGGAAACGCGGTCCGGATCGATCATCCTGATGCACGTGATGTTCGACAGCCGTGTCACCTCGCTACAGGCCGTGCCCGGCATCGTGGAAGGACTGCGGGGAAAGGGGTACCAGCTTGTGACCGTCAACGAGTTGCTGCAGGCGGCGCCAGCGACCCGATAAAAAAGGGCGCCCGCAGGCGCCCCTTTCCTGGCGTGATGCCGGGCCCGGATCAGGCCGCGGCGCGCGCCGGTTCGTTGTCACCCGCCAGTTGGCGGAGCACGTAGTGCAGGATGCCGCCGTGGCGGTAGTACTCCACTTCCTTCGGCGTATCCAGGCGCACCCGGGCGGTGAACACCGTCTCCTTGCCGTCTTCGGACTCGGCCGTCACGGTCACGGTTTCCGCCGTGCCGTCACCCAGCCCGGTGATGGAGAATACCTCGGTGCCGTCCAGGCCCAGCGTGTCGGCATTTTCGCCTTCCATGAAGTTCAGCGGCAGCACGCCCATGCCGATCAGGTTGGACCGGTGAATACGCTCGAAGCTGGCGGTGATCACGGCCTTCACGCCCAGCAGCTGGGTGCCCTTGGCGGCCCAGTCGCGGGATGAACCGGTGCCGTATTCCTTGCCGGCCAGCACCACCAGCGGTGTGCCTTCTTCCTGGTACTTCATCGCCGCGTCGTAGATGGACATTTCCTCGCCGGAGGGCTGGAACTGCGTCCAGCCGCCCTCGGTGCCCGGGGCCAGCTGGTTGCGCAGGCGCACGTTGGCGAAGGTGCCACGCATCATCACCTCGTGGTTGCCGCGACGCGAACCGTAGGAATTGAAATCCGGCTTGGCGATACCGTGCGACTTCAGGTAGGCGCCGGCAGGCGTGTTCTCGCCGATGGCGCCGGCCGGGGAGATGTGGTCCGTGGTGATGGAGTCTCCCAGCTTGGCCAGGCAGCGCGCGCCGGTGATGTCCTCGACACCCGGCGGGTCCATGGTCATGCCGACGAAATAGGGCGGGTTCTGGATGTAAGTGGAATCACCCTGCCAGGCGAACATGTCACCGGTGGGCGCGTCGATATTCTTCCAGCGGTCGTCGCCTTCAAAGACGCTGGCGTAGCCCTTCTGGAACATGTCGGCACTGACGGTATCCGCCACCAGGTCGTGGATTTCCTGGCTGGTGGGCCAGATGTCCTTCAGGTAAACGTCGTTGCCGTCGCGGTCCTGGCCCAGCGGCTCTGTGGACAGGTCCACGTCCAGGCTGCCGGCCAGTGCGTAGGCCACCACCAGCGGCGGTGAGGCCAGGTAGTTCATCTTCACGTCGGCATGCACACGGCCTTCGAAGTTGCGGTTGCCGGACAGCACCGAGCCGACCACCAGCTGGTTCTCGCGAACCGCGTTGCCGATGGCCTCGGGCAGCGGGCCGGAGTTGCCGATGCAGGTGGTGCAACCGTAGCCGACGACGTTGAAGCCCAGGGCCTCCAGGTCATCCAGCAGCTCGGCCTTGACCAGGTAGTCGGTCACCACGCGGGAGCCGGGCGCCAGCGAGGTCTTCACCCAAGGCTTGACGTGCATGCCCAGGCGGAAGGCGTTGCGCGCCAGCAGCCCGGCGCCCAGCATCACCGCCGGGTTGGACGTGTTGGTGCACGAGGTAATCGCGGCGATCACGACGGCGCCGTCTTTCAGCTCAAACTCCTGGCCGTCGTACTCAACGTTGGCCACCGGCGGGGGCGGCACGATCTCGTCGTGAATGGCGGTATCGCCACCCTCGTTCTCGAAACGGTCTTCCTGCTTCGACTGGCGACCGGAGGACAGGTCGCTGCAGTGCTCGCGGTAGTTGGTCTTCATGTCGGTCAGCAGTACGCGGTCCTGCGGGCGCTTCGGACCGGCCAGGCTGGGCAGCACCGTGCCCATGTCGAGTTCCAGCACGTCGCTGTACTCGGCCTCGACGCCGCCGTCCTCGCGCCACAGGCCCTGGGCCTTCGCGTAGGCCTCGACCAGTTCGGCGCGCTCGTCGGAGCGGCCGGACAGCTTCAGGTAGCGGATGGCCTCGGCATCGATCGGGAAAATGCCACAGGTGGCGCCGTACTCGGGGGCCATGTTGGCAATGGTCGCGCGGTCGGCCAGCGGCATGTTGGCCAGGCCGTCGCCGAAGAACTCGACGAACTTGCCGACCACGCCCAGCTCGCGCAGCATCTCGGTGACCGTCAGCACCAGGTCGGTGGCGGTGGCGCCTTCCGGCAGCTTGCCGGTCAGGCGGAAACCCACGACCTGGGGAATCAGCATGGTGATGGCCTGGCCCAGCATCGCGGCCTCGGCCTCGATGCCGCCCACGCCCCAGCCCAGCACGCCGATGCCGTTGATCATCGTGGTGTGCGAGTCGGTACCGACCACGGTATCCGGCCACGCCATCAGTTCGCCGTCTTTCTCGTCACCGAAAATGACGCGCGCCAGGTGCTCGAGGTTAACCTGGTGGACGATGCCGGTGTTCGGCGGCACCACCTTGAAATTGCTGAAGGCGTTCTGGCCCCAGCGCAGGAAGGCATAGCGCTCCTGGTTGCGCTTGAACTCGATCTGGTTGTTCAGGTCGAGCGCGTCCATGGTGCCGTACTTGTCCACCTGCACGGAGTGGTCGATGACCAGTTCGGCAGGCGACAGCGGGTTGATCAGGTTGGCGTCGCCGCCCAGGTTCGTCATGGCGTCGCGCATGGCGGCCAGGTCGACGATGGCCGGCACGCCGGTGAAGTCCTGCAGCACCACGCGGGCCGGGGTGAACGCGATCTCGGTGGAAGGCTCGGCCTTCGGGTCCCACTGGGCCAGCGCCTCGATGTCACCGGGGGTGACGTCCAGGCCATTCTCGTTGCGAAGCAGGTTCTCCAGCAGGATCTTCAGGGAGTAGGGCAGCTTCGAGATATCGAAACGCTCGGACAATGCCGGCAGGCTGTAGTAGCCATAGGTCTTGCCGTTAACGTCCAGGTTGCGGTGGCAGGAAAACGAGTCGGCCATGCGGGTCTCCAGTCGGTTCGGGTTTCAATCGGTTCAATTCAGTGAGCCGGCTATTATCGCCCATGAGGGCTCAACCGGCCAGCAGGCGATGGGCCTGTTCGAGCGCTTTTTTGCGTCCAAACAGTAAGCTGAAGCGTCCACCGCCGACCTGTCGCCAGAGCACGGCGGAGCGCAACCCTGCGAATAACAGGGTTCGAACCCAGCTGACGGTGCGTTCGTTCTGCAGGTACTGCGGGCGCCCGTGCACCACGATGCGCGGTGACAGTGTCGACAGGGTTTCCGCGTAAAGCGTGGCGATTTCAGCCGCCTGCTGGTCCTGGCGGTCGTGCTGCGGCAGGTCAGCGCCCATGTCGGCAATCCCGGCCAGGCGCGCGCCGACGGTTTTCTGCATCGCGTGCTGGCGCAGGAACTGGCGTTGCAGTTGCATCAGTCCCACGGTGTACTGCAATGACTCGGTGTGGCGCTTGTCGCCGCCGAGCACGGCAGCCAGGGTCTCCAGGCCGAGCCTGACCTGGGACTTGCCGCCGAAGACGTCCTCGGCCGTATCGGCCTCGAGCCGGAACAGGCTTTCCAGGCACGTGGTGGCCGCGTAACCGGACCAGGTGCCGTGATGGGCCGCCTGGCGGACCAGTTCGGTCGCCTGGAAAACCCCGGCGAGGGCGAGAACCTGCTGTGTATTCATGGTCGTGGCGCATCCATGGTGTCGATGATGCCGCCGCCCAGGCATTCGTCGCCGTCGTACAGGACGACGGACTGGCCCGGGGTGACGGCGCGTTGGGGTTGTTCAAATTCGAGGGTCATGCCGGTGGCGTCGATTTCAGTCACTACGCAAAGCTGGTCGGCCTGGCGGTAACGCACCTTGGCCGTCAGCCGTGTGCCTTTAGCAGGCGGCTGCCCGGTGACCCAGGCCAGCTGGGTAGCCGTCAGCGATGTCGATTGCAGCCAGGGGTGGTCGTGACCCTGGCCGACGTACAGCGCGTTCTCGTCCAGGTCCTTGTGCAGCACGTACCACGGCGCGTCCGGCCGGCCCTGGACGCCGCCGATGCCCAGGCCCTGGCGCTGGCCCAGCGTGTGGAACGCAAGCCCGGCATGTTCGCCGATCACCACGCCGTCGTCGGTGCGGATCTCGCCCGGTTCGGTGTCCACGTATTTCGCCAGGAAGCCATTGAAATCGCGTTCGCCGATAAAACAGATCCCGGTGCTGTCTTTCTTGTCATGGACGGGCAGGCCGGCGTCCAGCGCCGCCTGGCGAACATCGCCCTTGTCCATGTCGCCAACGGGAAACAGTGTCTGCGACAGCTGTTCGTGCCCCACGGCGTACAGGAAGTAGCTCTGGTCCTTGTTGGCGTCCAGGCCGCGCAACAGGCGAGAAACACCATCGCGCGATTCGGTGCGGCAGTAATGGCCCGTGGCGATCACATCCGCGCCCAGGTCGCGGGCGTGGTCAAGAAAGGTGCGGAACTTGATTTCCCGGTTGCATAGAATGTCCGGGTTCGGCGTTCGTCCGGCGCGGTATTCGGCGAGGAATTCCTCGAACACCTGGTCCCAGTACTCCAGCGCGAAGTTGCGGGTGTGCAACTCGATGCCCAGGCAATCGGCCACCGCGCGGGCATCGTCGGCATCCTGTTCGGCCGGGCAGGCGCCGTCGCGGTCATCTTCTTCCCAGTTCTTCATGAACATGCCGCTGATGGCTTCGTCATCGCGCTGCAGGCGCCAGGCGGACACCGAGGAGTCCACCCCGCCGGACATGGCGACCATGATGCGACGTTTGCTCATTTGCTTGCGGAAACCTGGCCTGTCATCGACTTGGGAAGTGGGGTTGGCGACGCCATTTATCAATCCACCAGGAACATTTTCGGTGGCTTTGAGGGCCGCGCCGAGAGGGGTAGAATCAGGTTATGGGCAAAGAAATGGAACATCGCCAGGACAGGGGCGTCGCCCTCGAGGAAGTCCGGCCGGAAGTCAGCAAGCCGCCGTTGTACAAGGTGGTGCTGCTGAATGACGACTTCACGCCAATGGATTTCGTGGTCGAGGTGCTGCAGGTCTTTTTCCGCATGGGGCATGACCGGGCCACCCAGGTCATGCTGCATGTTCACACGCGCGGCAAGGGCGTGTGTGGCGTGTTCACGCGCGAGATCGCCGAGACCAAGGTCGCCCAGGTCAACGAATACTCACGCCAGAACGAGCACCCCTTGAAGTGCACGATGGAGAAGGCCTGATGTTCAGCAAGGAACTGGAAGTCACCATCAGCGAGGCCTACCAGGAGGCCCGCGGACGCCGCCACGAATTCCTCACCGTGGAGCACCTGTTGCTGGCGCTGCTCGACAACGCCGCCGCAATCGGCGTCCTGAGCGCCTGCGATGCCGACGTGGATGCCCTGCGGCGGGAGATCCGCCAGGTCATCGAAGAGACGGTGCCGGAACTGCCGGGCGACGATAACCGCGATACCCAGCCGACCATCGGTTTCCAGCGGGTGCTGCAGCGCGCGCTCTACCACGTGCAGTCGTCCGGCAAGCAGGAAGTCACCGGCTCGAACGTGCTGGTGGCGCTGTTCAGCGAAAAGGATTCCTACGCGGCCTACCTGCTGAACAAGAACGACATCAGCCGGCTGGATGTCGTGAACTTCATTTCCCACGGCATCAGCAAGCGCGATGACGAGGAGCCCGCGGCCGACGCCACGCAGGCCCAGGAAGATACCGACACGGTGCAGGATGCCGGCAAGAACCCGCTGGAACTCTATGCCGAGAACCTGAACGAACGCGCCGAGGCCGGGCAGATTGACCCGCTGATCGGTCGCGATGCCGAGATCGAGCGCACCATCCAGGTGCTCTGCCGCCGCCGCAAGAACAACCCGCTGTTCGTCGGTGAAGCCGGCGTGGGCAAAACCGCCATGGCCGAGGGCCTGGCGCTGCGCATCGTCGAGGGCGATGTGCCCGAAGTGCTCGAAGACGCGACCATCTACGCGCTCGACCTGGGCGCATTGCTGGCCGGCACCAAGTACCGCGGTGATTTCGAAAAGCGCCTGAAGGCGGTGCTCGCCGAGCTGAAGAAGGACGACGGCGCGGTGCTGTTCATCGACGAAATCCACACCATCATCGGCGCCGGTGCCGCTTCCGGCGGCGTCATGGACGCATCCAACCTGGTCAAGCCAGTCCTGGCTTCAGGCCAGTTGCGCTGCATCGGCTCGACCACGTTCCAGGAATTCCGTGGCGTGTTCGAGAAAGACCGGGCGCTGGCGCGACGGTTCCAGAAGATCGACATCACCGAGCCCAGCGTGGCCGAGACCGTGGACATCCTGCGCGGCCTGAAGAGCCGGTTCGAGGATCACCACGGCGTGAAGTACACCGATGACGCCCTGGTGGCCGCGGCCGAACTGGCGGCGCGGCATATCAACGACCGACACCTGCCGGACAAGGCCATCGACGTGATTGACGAGGCCGGCGCACGCCAGCGGCTGCTGCCGGAAGACCAGCGCAAGGCGACGCTGGATGAGCACGACGTCGAGGACATCGTGGCGCGCATGGCGCGCATCCCGCCGCGACAGGTCTCGCGTTCAGACCGCGACGCCCTGAAGAACCTTGACCGCGACCTCAAGCTGGTGGTGTTTGGCCAGGACGAGGCCATCGGTGCGCTGACCGCGGCCATCAAGATGGCGCGCTCGGGACTGGCTGACGAGGACAAGCCCATCGGCAGCTTCCTGTTTGCCGGCCCGACGGGCGTTGGCAAGACCGAGGTCAGCCGCCAGCTGGCGATGACCATGGGCATCGAACTGGTGCGATTCGACATGTCCGAGTACATGGAAGCGCACTCGGTTTCGCGCCTGGTGGGCGCGCCGCCGGGCTACGTCGGCTTTGACCAGGGCGGCCTGCTGACGGAAGCGGTGACGAAGAACCCGCATGCCGTGTTGCTGCTGGACGAGATCGAGAAGGCGCACCCGGACCTGCTGAACATCCTGCTGCAGATCATGGACCACGGCAAACTGACCGACGCGAACGGTCGCGAGGCCGATTTCCGCAACGTGATCCTGGTGATGACCACCAACGCCGGTGCGCGCGAATCCGCGCGTCGTTCCATCGGCTTCACCGAGCAGAACCACGCCACCGATGCGATGGAAATCCTGCGCAAAGCGTTCTCGCCCGAATTCCGCAACCGCCTGGATGCAATCATCCAGTTTGCGCCGCTGGAATTCCCGGTGATCCTGCTGATCGTCGACAAGTTCCTGCTGGAGCTGGAAGCGCAGCTGGCGCAAAAAGACGTGGGCCTGCAGGTCTCGCCGTCAGCACGTGAATGGCTGGCGGAGCAGGGCTTCGACCCGAAGATGGGCGCACGGCCGATGAAACGAGTGATCCAGACCCATATCAAGCGTCCGCTGGCCGACGACCTGCTGTTCGGCAACCTGGCCGACGGTGGCGAAGTGCAGGTGGAACTGAACGAGGCCGGCGACGACCTGGTCGTCACCACCCGCGCACGCGACAAGGCGCCGAAAGCACTGCCGGCATCGAGCGAGGAATCTGCGGAATAGGGCGGTTGGAGCGCCGCCCGGGCGGCCGCGCGAGCGGCGGCCTTACTTCATGCGGTAGGTAATGCGTCCCTTGGACAGGTCGTACGGGGTCAGCTCGACCTTGACCTTGTCGCCGGTGAGGATGCGGATGTAGTTCTTGCGCATGCGCCCGGAGATGTGGGCGGTAACGATGTGACCGTTGTCGAGTTCGACCCGGAACATCGTGTTGGGCAGGGTTTCCAGAACCCGGCCTTCCATTTCGATGACGTCTTCTTTAGCCATGTTGTCCGTTGCTTGCGAAAAAGAGGCGGTATTGTGCCACAGGCGGCTGCAAGATGGGCCCATCGGCCGCCGGATTCAAGGAATGAAGAAAATCGCACATTGCCTATTGACACGGCAGGGCAAATGTCTAGAATACGCATCCCTCAGGCGGGTGTAGCTCAGCTGGTAGAGCATCTCGTTGCCAACGAGAAGGTCGTCGGTTCAAGCCCGATCACCCGCTCCAAGATTTTCCGGGGTTCCCCCGGATAGAAAAAGGCCCGGTTCTCGCCGGGCCTTTTTTGTTGCGTCCGCGCAGCACGTCATTCATCGCTTTCCGGCCTGAAAAAAGCATCAAACACACTGACCGCGACGGTCCCGTATACCGCGATGAGCAGGAACAGCCCGAGCCGCATGCCGAAGCTGACACCATCACTCAGCGGGCTGTCCGTCACTGCCGGTCCGATCAGCACCAGCATTGTCAGGAAGGCGTACGTCCACTTCGAGAAATCCGGGTTAACGGCCACGCCGCTGAACACCCTGCGGCCGAACAGCAGGCCGGCCAGCAGCGTCGCCAGGGTGAACATGATGAGTGACGGCCACGCACTCAGCAGGCACCAGGCCAGCATCGCCGCAACGCCACCCCACCAGGTCGAAGCGAGCAGCGACAGGCCAATGGAGCGGCTGCTCTCGGCAGAGGCCTGCTGGCCCATGCTTGCCACCTTGATCATGACCGGCGTGTACGCCGCGCTGGCGCTGCTGAACAGGAAGACCAGCACCAGTGGCAGCACCACCAGCAGCGAGCGCAGGGCGTTGCGGCCGGCGGCCCTGTAATCCGCGGGCGGTTTCGGTGGTTTCGGCAACACCGGGGTGCCCGGAATGTCCGGCAACAACCCATGGGCGACCCAGACGAAACCGACACCGACCAGCGCGTTGGCGGCCATGGTCTCGATGAGATGCATCAGGATGACCGAATTGACCGAGCCGATGGTCACCACGACGGTAATGCCGATGGTCATGAAAGTGCCGAGCACCGCCGGCCCGCCGCGGGCGGTGAAATAGAAAGTGTAAAACAGGGCGAGGGCGACCAGCAGGATACCGGCCCACCGGGCGTGCTCCAGGAATGGCAGCATCAGGGTCGCGGCCAGCATGGGGAAGATCAACGCGATCACGACCCCCAGGCCCTTTTTCAGCCCGGGCGCCGGAAAGGGTAACCCCAGCAGTAACAATGTCAGGGCGGGCGCGATGAAAGGCAGCGAGATGCCCATGACCTGGCTGACCGCCAGTGACAGTGCGGTACCGACCGCCAGGCGAAAAATGCGACGTACGGCAACCGGGTGCAAGGCCCCGGTCATAACAGGCGCTGACGCTGCCTCAGTAGGCATACGTCAGCCAGGACGACACACGAATCACGAAAGCGCCGAGCGCGTTGGTGATGGGGTGCTGGCCGGTGTAGACCACCAGTGATGCCTGCGAGCCGACCTTGAGCGGCATCGGGTCCAGGTCGCCGGGGTGTTCGAAATCCACCAGCACCGCGTAACGCTGTGCCTCGCGCAACCAGTTGGGATCATTCTTGATGGTGGGCAACTGGCCGAGGGGTGCCGTGCTGACGGCAACGCCGTAGCCGACTTCCCGCACCTTGCCATTGATCACGCGGCCGGGAATCGCGTCGAAGACAATGGCCACCGGATCGCCGGGGTCCATGTGCCCCAGGTTGTTTTCCGTAAAATCAGCTTCCAGCCAGACGTTTTCCGTGGACACGAACGTCATCTGCGGCGCGCCGGCGCCGGCGAAGTTGCCGACATCCAGCCGCACATCCGTGACGACACCATCGGAAGGCGCCTTCGTCGTGGCGCGGGACAGGTTCAACTGCGCCTGGTCAAGCGCGGCCTTCGCCTGCAGGATACGGACATTGCGCTCGCCGTCGTCACCCAGGTTCTGGATGGCCTGTTCGCGCTGCGCCCTGGCGGCATCGAGCTGGCTGCGGGCGATGGCAAGCGAAGCCTCTTCAAGTTCAACACGGCGCATGGAAATCGCGCCGGCGTCCTGCTCGTGAATCGCCTTCGTCCGGTCATAATCCTTCTGCGCCTTGTCGAGGTTCGCGACGGCGGCCGCGACCCCGGCATCGGCGGCCTGGACCGCCGCCTCGGCGGCGCCAACCGCCTGTCGCGCGGCCTGGTAATTGGCTTCCGCGGTTTCAACGGCCAGCCGGTAATTCTCGATGTCGACCTCGAACAGCGGGTCTCCCGCATTGACCCACTGGTTATTCCCCACGAACACCCGGGTTACCCGACCCGCGACATCCGAAGCGACGGGAACGACCAGGGCGTTGACGCGCGCCTGGGAGGTATAGGGTGTGACCCGGTCGGCACGCAGGTACCAGGCCAGCAGCAGGGCGATCACCACCAGCACGGTAAAAGTGGCCCGCCTGACCGGGTCCTTCGCCTTCGCAGGCGGTCCAGGTGCCGGTTTGTCGTGGTTAACCGGTTCGTCTGTGGTTTGATTGACTTCGTCATTCATCGGGCTATTCCTGCGTTGTCGCCTCGTCCGGGGATTCAAGCAGGTCTCCCCAGTTGGTGCGTTCGGTCATCTGGCGCCGTGTATCTTCATCGAGCTCCGGGTCGCCGGGCAGCGCTTCCCAGCCGCCGCCCAGCGCCTTGTACAGCGCGATCAGCGAGCCGACGCTGGCGCCCTGCGCCGCCACCAGCCGCTGTTGCTGTGAGAACAGCGCCTGCTGCGCGTCG
This sequence comes from uncultured Oceanospirillales bacterium, assembly GCA_913055655.1. Taxonomy (GTDB): domain Bacteria; phylum Pseudomonadota; class Gammaproteobacteria; order Xanthomonadales; family SZUA-36; genus Marinihelvus. The sequence goes on from CAJXKA010000001.1 coordinate 821,304, forward strand.
AGCACACGCTGGTAGTCTGAATAGCCCTCGGAGTATCGCAACGTGGCCAGTTCGTTAGAGCGACGCGCCGAGGCCACGGACTGGACCAGGATCGCCGCCTGTTCCAGGTTGCCATCCCAGTCGGCCAGGGCGTCCTCGGTCTCGCGCGCCGCCGACAGCGCGGTTTCAGCGTAGTTGATCAGCGCCTGCTGCAGGCGGGCATCCTGTACCCGGATGTTGTTCCGGATACGGCCATAGTTCAGGAATGGCCAGACAAACGACGGACCGACGGACCAGGTCAAGGCGTCGCCGTCGAACAGGTCGCCGAAAGAATCATTTCCGGGCGCTCCCGATGCCAGCCCGATGGAACCGGCCAGGCTGAAGCTTGGATACAGGTCAGCCTCGGCCAGGCCGACCTGCGCGTTCAGGGCCATGGCCGTCAGCTCCGCCTGGCGCATGTCCGGGCGACGACGCAACATGTCGGCCGGGAACCCGACAGAGACGGACTCGGGAAGCACGGGAATGCCCTTGCCCCCGGCCAGTCGCGCCGTCACCGAACCCGGCAACTCGCCGAGCAACAGTGACAGGGCGTTCCGCGCCTTGCGCAGGTCCGCGTCGATCGCCGGGATGGCCGACTGGGTGGCCAGCAACAGCGTCTGGGCCTGTTGCATGTCCAGCTCGGAATCCTGGCCCTGGTCATAGAGCACCCTGGCGATGTCGTAGCTGCGCTGTTGCAGCACGAGATTTTCCTGCGCGATGTTGCGTTGCTCTTCAATGGTCCGCACCGCGGCGTAGGCGCCGACCACGGCGGCCGTCAGCAGTACACGGGCTTGCTGGTAAGCGGCGATGGAACCCAGGTAGGCCGCGTTGGCGGACTCGATGGCGCGCTGATACCGGCCCCAGAAATCGATTTCCCAGTTGACCGTCGCGCCCAGGGTGTATTGCCAGTACGAAGACGTCACGCCGGTGTTTTCCGGCGGCGAGAGCAGGGTGCCCTGGCCCGCGGCGACCTGCGTCTGTGGCCACTGCGCGCCGGTGGCGATACCCAGTTGCGCCCTGGCCTCGAGCACGGACAGCGCGGCAATTTCCAGGGTATTGTTGGCGGCCAGCGCATCTTCGACGATTCGATTGAGAACCGGGTCTTCGAAAACCTCCCACCAACGCGAAAGGTCCGCCGCACCGTGATCCAGCCCGTTGTCCAGGTCGACCGACCAGTCGGGCAGGGTCGGGGGCTCCGGTTTCTCGAATTCCGGCCCGACCACGGTGCATGCCGACAAAAATACGACCAGCCCGGCAACCACCCCGCGGTTAAACAACGGGCGCAGGTTCATTTGTGGTCGTTCTGCAGAATTTTGGCCACGTTGGTCCGTTGCACGAACAGTTGGTTCATCACCGACAGGACCGCGCCCGCGGTCAAGCCAAACATCAACACACCATTCGCAGCCTCCAGTCCACCCAGAATGCGCCAACGCTCGCTCATGACGATATCGCCATAGCCGAGTGACGTGAAATTGACGGAAGAATGGTAGAACGCGGTCTGGAAATCCTGGAACTCATCAAGCCACATAAACAGCCCAGCCCATGCGGCGAACTGGAAAAGGTGGCCCAGGAAAAGCACACCGAAAACAATGCAGATGACGCGGAAATTCGTCCGCAGCCCGGGCGGAAAGCCCCCGGACTGCATGCGACGGATATACATGCTGATAACGGCCACGACGGCAAGCACCTGCACCGCCATGTTGATGACCAGCATCAGGCTTCCCAGTAACAGTGGCGCCAGCATTCAATCAGTCTCCGGTGGACGCTTCCGGGGGAATTCGCCCGGCATCAAACCATGCCACCACCAGCTTGTAGCCGATCGCCAGGATCACCGCGCCGATAAACAGGCCGACAATGCCGGAATGAATCAGCCCGCCGATTGCGCCTAGCAGGATCACCGGCATGGGGGCTTCGACACCACGACCGAGAAACATCGGCTTCAGCGCCATGTCGGCAAACGACACGATAATGCTCCAGATCGCAAACACGATGGTTGCGGCGGAACTGCCCTGGGTTGAAAACACGTAGAAGATCACCGGCAACAGCACCAGCCACGGGGGCAACTGGGCAACGGCCACCACCAGGATCAGCAATGCCAGGAAGCCCGCCGCCGGCACGCCCATCAGCACCATGCCGACGCCACCCAGGAACGCCTGGATCGCCGCGATGCCCAGTACACCGACTGTCACCGAACGAATGGTGGCGACCGTCAGGGTTTGCATTTCATCGCCCACCGGACCGGCGAGTCGTTGGAAAAACTTGCTGACCATGCCCTCAGACGCCTTCGCATTGGCCAGGAAAAGCGCCGCGACCAGCGTTGCCGCGATGAACTGCAGGGCCGTCAAGCCCAGGCCGGTAACCTTGTGAACGGCGGTATCGGCCACCTTGCGAACCTGCTCGCCGTGCTCATTCACCCAGTCGGAAAAATTGCTCGCGGCCTCGGTCCAGTTGGTGTAAATCTTCTCGCCGACGACGGGTACATTCCTGACCCGTTCATTCGCCGCCGGAATCTCGACCTGGCCGGTCTGCAGTTGTTCACGCAAACCCTGGGCACTGCTGAGCAGCGATTCACCGAATAACCAGAGCGGGGCGATAATGACGCTGAGCCCGAGCACGATGAACAGGGTAATCGCGAGTTTGCCCCGCCCGCCCAGTGCCGCCCGCATTTTCAGGAACGGGGTATGGACCGAAACCGCGATGATAACGCCCCAGATAATGAAACTGATGAAAGGCGACAGGATCTGCAGGCACCAGCCGATGATGCCGAAAATCAGGAGCAGGTAGACCGCGATCTCGATACCGTAACGAACGGGCCTGGACAGGATGGGTTCGCTCATTTTTATTCCCCCGATGTTGGTAGATGAATTCTCAACGCCGGATGGTGGTGGGTCAAGGAACGCGTCAATAATGTCCGGGGTGTTCAGGGGTGTGGAATACGGGGCTGACATGCCCGGCGCACGATAGTAGAATACCGCGCTCCCGGCATTCCGGCCGGGAGGCTCTTCCCTGGTGGCCAGGTGGCAGAGTGGTTATGCAGCGGCCTGCAAAGCCGTGTACGCCGGTTCGATTCCGACCCTGGCCTCCATTTCTTCATGTTCCGGGCTCCCGCCCGAACGGTCAAAACACTGTCCGATTCCGGCAAGCGCAGAGCGCACCGGGCACCTTATCGTGGGTGTCATCCACGTCACTATCGTCAAGGAAGTTCGCATGGAACAGCGAGAAGAGAACCTGTTGCAGTTCATGATCCGCTATTCGCCGTACGGCATCGTGCCACTGGCCTGGTTTGCCTATATTGCGGGTGTATCGCCATGGTGGGGCGCGATCGCGGGCGCGGTGCTGACGCTGCTGGTCGGGTTACCGCCACGGCTGGAACGACTGGTCCGGGTTCGCCCACGCGTGTCGCGACGGCCCTGAATGGAAAAAGGCACGGAGGTGCGCACCCCCGTGCCCGTTGTGCCACGTCTGCGTCGACCCCCACAGCGTCGCGAATCGAATTTTGCCGCATTGATAGACGATGTCAAGTTCCGGTATTGTGCGTGTCGATGAGACGAATTGCGTCCGGAATACGTATGTCTGGATAGAAGGCTGGCCAGCCCCCGGAGAACAAAAAGCGTGAGTCTCGCCCGAATCCTGAAGTCGATTACCCATGCCCGCTGGGCGTTGATCCTGCTGGTGCCCCTGAGCACCGCGTGCAGCACGCAGACCTACCTGACGATTCATTCCCAGCCTGATGGCGCCGAGGTCTTCGAAGGGAACGAGCGTTGGGGCGTGACGCCGGTGACGCTCGATTACACATCGGCCACCCGCCAGGCGGACAACGGTTGCGTGGCGACGCGCCCGATCAGCGTGCGCTGGGACAGCGGCGCGAAAGCCCGTGTCAGCACCATTAACGTCTGCGCGAATGCTGCAGGGGAAGTCACGTATACATTTGTCTATCCGCAGGGCTACCACGGCGACGGGCAGGGCGCGGAACCCGAGGTCGCCGCACGGGCCACGCGAGCGGTTACACCGGACGGCCAGCTTTACTATGACGTTGCACAACCCGGCGGAGACAGTGTCGTGAAGTGCTTCTCCAACATGCGCGGCGACCAGGTCATCACGCACTGCGGGGGCTGACCCGCCAAATTGGTTAGACTGGCCGGCAACGTCCAAGTTGTCGCGCCCATGACCCGACTGCAGAAAACCGCCCCGTACCTGGTGTTGCTGGCCGCCTGCGCGGTTCTCCTGCTCCTGAATGCCGAGCTGCTCAGCATGCCGCCGGTCTGGGACGCCACCGCGGGCCTGTTCGCACCCGCCATTTACCTGTACATCAGCAATTACGACCTGGCCGGCCTGTTGGCGCTCGCCGGCTACCAGGCCGGCGGGGCCAATGTTCACAGCCTGGACCTCATGACCCACGTGACCTGGTTGTTCATCAAGCTGGCCGAGGGTGATCCCGGCCAGTTCCTGCCGGCGCTCCACCTTCTGCATGGCCTGTTTGCCGCGATCACCGTGGCCGCCACGTTCTGCCTGGCCCGACCGTTCCTGGCGACCGTGCCGGCCCTGCTGACGGCCGCGCTGGTGCTGGTCTTCCCCTTGTTCGCGGTCCAGGCCAGCTACGTGTATTCGGAACTGCCGGGCGCCATGTGCCTTGCGATGGGCACGCTGGCCTGGGCGCGCCGCCGCTTCGCCTGGATGCTGCTCTGGCTGGCGCTCGCCTGCGGGGTAAAGAGTTTCGGCCTGGTGCTGGCGGCCTTCCTGGTGTTCGGCCTTGCCTTTGACCGGCAACTCGGCCTTTTCCGGCGAATCGCGCTTGTCGGACTTGTACTGCTGATCCCTTTTGCAATCGAGTTTCTCAAGACACGCTTCGGTGGCGGCGCTGTCACCGGCGGTGCGGCGGTCGCGATTGCGGATCACATGCACACGGTACACGCCTATTTGTCATCGACGCCTGACCTGTACGGGCTGGTCATTGTGGCCATTCTCGCACCACTGGTTTTCGCTGTGCGAAATCGAACACTTAACCCCTTCGCACTGGTTGCCAGGCTCGCATCCGCCGGTGACGCCGACCGCTACAGGCTCGCGATCTACCTGCTGCCACTCGGGTTCCTGGGCTTCATCGTGTTTGTACACTTCCACTCACCCGGGTTCTTCCCGCTGACGCGCTACTACACCTGGGTGATGCCGATGCTGGTGGTGGGTTTCGCGATCAGCCTGGCATGGCTGATCCAGCTGCTGACAGGATTGACGCGAAAACCAGGCACGACAGGTCCCGTCGCGTTATCCGCGGCCCTGGTGGTCTGCGTATTGGCCGAATCGCTGAATCGCGACGGACGCTTCTATCCCGACCACGGGACCGCAAACCGCAGTTTCAGCAAGATGGAGCGCAGCTTTGAATACCTGGATTATTTCCGTATCCAGCAGGCTGCGCTTGAAAGCGCGGCGCAGGCGGCAAACGGCCGCGCCATCTTCGTCACCCGCGGCGAGTATTACGCCGGCAGCATTCCCATGATGGGCTACGTTGACCGGCCGCTGCCTTCCCTGGTCTTCGTCATGCATGACCCGTTCTACCGCGCCCGTCCGCGAGACTGGCCCAGCAGCTTCCTGGTCATTGATGCTTTCAGCAACAACTTCCATGGACAGCGTGTGATCAACCAGGTGCTGGAGAAGGCGCGAAAGCGACCCGAGTTCCGGGTTCGCAACGTGAGTCGTCATGAAAGCGGCCCGTACCGGTCCGCGGTCTGGGAGGTTCGGCGGAACAGGCCGAAAAGTTGAGTGGTGCCCGGGGCCGGGATCGAACCGGCACGGTGTTGCCACCGAGGGATTTTAAGTCCTAAGGTTTAAGGGATTTCCCCGTTTCCTTCCGATTCTTCTAGATTGATTATGTATCGATACATCAATACATTATGGCGTTTTCAGAAACTTTGCGTTTCTTCCCGGTTCGAGGATAATTAGGGCTAAGTTTAACCCGAGTTTAACCCAGAACCGGAGAATCCCGATGGCTGCAAAGCTCACCGAAAAGTCCATTCAACGCCTAAGCGCGAAGAAGCAACGCGATGTCTGTGATGGGGGCGCTATTGGCCTTTCACTACGTGTGGCGACATCAGGCCGGAAGGTCTGGAGATACCGGTATCAATTGCGGGGCAAGACACAAATTATGACGTTGGGCGAGTGGCCTGATGTTTCACTCACTGATGCTCGGGCACTGGCCGGTCAGTATCGGAGTGCCGTTGTAGCCGGAGAGAATCCAGCGGCCCAGCATCAGCGAGAACAGTCTGCGAAACGCGAGATGCCAACTGTTGCTGAGTTCATTCCCGAATACATCGCTCGCCATGCCAAGCCCAATAAGATGTCATGGAAAGCTGACGAGTTGATTCTTCAAAAGTGGATTGAGCCGCGCATCGGGCTACTGCGCATGGACGAAGTTACTAGACGCGACATCGTACGAATTTTGGACGAGTGCCGTGATGAAGGTAATGTTCGGCAACCGGGGAAAGTTCTAGCGGTCACTCGAATGTTGTTCAAGGTGGCAATTCAGCGTGGTGTGCTCGATGCGACACCTTGCATTTACATCACGGAATCTCAACCGGCCCCTGCAAAGCAGGCGATGACGCGTGAGGAAATTCGTCAATGGTGGGGCGCTACCGGCGAGGCCATTGATTCCGCAAATCCGAGTATTCCAATTCCCGTAGCACTAGCTTTGCGATTGCTCCTGCTCACTGGACAGAGGCCGGGGGAGATTGCCGCCATTACCCGCGATGAACTTCACTTGGACTCGGAATACGGGCCATTTCTTTTGATCAAAGGTGAGCGCCGGAGGAAGGGTAGGGCTAAGGGTGGCAAGCCACACGCAGTGGCATTGGAACCGTTGGCAATTGAGGTTGTAGAGCAGGCATTGGAACTGTCTGGCAGTGATTACCTTTTCGAGAAGCCATCAGGAGGGCCTGTCCGCGTAGACTCTGGATTGGGTGACGCAGTCGAATCCATCTATAGCAAACACCCACGCCCCACTCCAAAGGCAGCAAGGCACACCGTTGCAACTGAATTGGCTGAACTTGGCGTCGATGAATATCATGTCGGGCGTGTTTTGGGACACGCATCAAAGACTGTGACCGGCACTGTCTACATAAATTCTCGCGTGAATGAAGCGGCCCTCCGCAACCAACGCAACCTGCTCTCCTCATGGGAAGCCAGACTCAGGGAGTTCGTACAACCTGAAGACGAAGACAGCAAAGTGGTGCGCATCGGTGGGTAAATTCAGTGAAATTGACATGCTGGCTCAGGAAGATAGCCGACCCCGCCCTCACTACAAAGTGCGACCAATTTTAGAGGCTCTTCAAGAGGGTGATTCAGCACCGTTTCTGAATTACATACAGAGTGAAGGCGATATCAGCCTGTTAAGACCAGAAGACTGGGCGGCGATCGGACGTGTGATGGAGGGCAAGAAGTTCAAAAAGGAGGGAAGGCCAATGAATGATGCTCAACGCGATGTCTGGATTAGGTTTCGGGTCGCATGGCACTCTTCTCTCGGCCACAAGCGCAGCAAGATGGCAAGCAAACCCGGCAAACCAAAAACTGCGTTTGAATTGGTGTCAGAGGATGTCGTCGATGCCGGTTTACCTGCTATTGACCATCATCAAGTCAGAAAGATATGGGGGCGCGGCCAGCGCAAAAATGAATTGCTCGATGCCCTAAGCCCCCTAAAACCACCTACCAATTAAAGGGGCCTATTGGCCTCTACCATTCGGGCAAGCTTCCTCTCACTGAATTTGGAGGAACCGCAATGACCCGCGAAACTCACGATCAAACCGAACCATCCCGCATTGCTCCCGACCCAAATCTCGTCTGGTGGAAGGACAAAGAAGTAGCGGCACACTTTGGAATTTCTCGCAATCGCGTTTGGGCATGGGTACGCCAAGGCAGGTTGCCCAAGCCCGTAAAGCTCGGCCCAAACACCAGCCGATGGCACGTCGATGTCCTCAACGAGTGGGAAGCATTCAGAAACGCTGAGGCATCCTAATGGACAGCCTAGAAAAAGAAAGCCCGCCGGGGCAGGCGGGCCAGGACTCAAGCGCTCGGCAAAGCGGAGATTCCAGCCCTAAGAATGCCTCTCCTGCCACCAGCGAGCAAATCCTTGATGCGGCGCTGGGATACGTCGAGCGCGGTTGGCATATCTTTCCTGTTCACGGTATCGGCAAGGATGATCAATGCACCTGCGGCGACCCCGAATGTCCGGATGCGGGAAAGCACCCAGCCACCCAAAACGGCTTCAATGACGCGACCGATGATGCAGTGCAAGTCCGGGAGTGGTTCGATGGTGAGGAACGGAATATAGGTGTCCGGACAGGTGAGGTTTCCGGCTTAACCGTCATCGACATCGACATTGGCCAAGGGAAGAAGGGTGCCGAAACATGGCAGTCACTAATCCGAGAGCAAGGCGAGCCAAAGACTTCGATTGCCCAGACAGGTTCAGGCGGCTTGCATGCCTATTTCCAGTACAACTCTGCGCTTAACACCTCATCCAACACTCTCGGCCCCGGTGTCGATTGCCGGAATGACGATGGCTACGTGGTCGCGCCACCCAGCAGGCACAGGAGTGGAGGTGCTTACGAATGGGCGAAGATCGACGACCTCGCCCCACTACCGAAATTCTTGACGCACAAGCCTTCCAAGAAGCCTGCGAGGAAAAAGGGCACTACATTCTCCCTGTCCGAAGTGAATGCGATGCTCAGTTTCATCGACCCCGGCGACAGGGACACTTGGCGAAAGGTCGGCATTGTTCTCGGACGCGAATTCAACAGGTCGGACGAAGCTTGGGAAGCGTACATAGAGTGGTCCGATGGGTGGGATGGCAAGAAAGGCCGAAACCATGACGAGATTATGCGGGAGGCGTTCTACGAGCTATCGGTGGACGAGGGCGAGCTTTCAATCGCTTCTATTGTTCACTGGGCCAGAGAAGGTGGAGGGGTAGGGGGCTTGGTTCGGCCACCGGGTGAACCGTTGCCCAACGCACGCATATTTCTCGAAAGGCGATACTCGGGGGAGCGCGACCTGCTGATTTACAAGGGAGGGCAGTTTTACTGTTGGGACGGGACTTGCTGGCCGTTACTGGACGAAGACACCCTCAGGGCCAACTTGTACCTTGAGTTTGAGCACGCGAAGTATTCAACAGAGGATGACCTCAAGAATTTTGCTCCCAACAAAAACAAAATGGCGAACCTTGCCGAAGCTTTACAAGCTGTGTGCAACTGGCCTCGCTCAATTGACCCTCCATCATGGCTTGATGAGAGGGAACTTCCCTCGCCTGCGGATATCGTCGCGTGCCGGAATGGTTTGGTGCACCTTCCTGACCGCTCCTTGCTGGAGCACACACCACACTTTTTCCAACACCATGCGCTGCCATTTGATTTCGACCCGGAAGCTCCTGTCCCTGAAAGGTGGATGCGTTTTCTCGACGAAATTTTCGGTGATGACGATGAATCCAAAAATGCACTGCAGGAAATGTTCGGGTATCTGGTGTCAGCGGATACTCGCTATCAAAAAATGTTCTTTCTTGTCGGCCCGAAGCGCTCTGGTAAGGGAACGATTGCACGTGTGCTTGGCGGGCTGGTTGGACGCGAGAACATTGCGGCTCCGACACTTTCTTCTCTGTCCACGAATTTTGGACTTCAGGTGTTGATTGGTAAGCCAGTTGCAATCATCGCCGACGCTAGGTTTCAGGCAAAGCAGTCAGCAATTGTGACTGAGCGCTTGCTTTCGATTTCGGGTGAAGATGAACAGACCGTTGACCGTAAACACCGTGATGCCTGGACCGGAAAGCTTCCAAGCCGAATTTTGATCATGTCGAACGAATTGCCGCGTCTTGCAGATTCATCAGGGGCGCTCGCTTCCCGCTTTGTGTTGATTCAACTAACCCGGTCGTTCTATGGAAATGAAGATCCAGGATTAACGGCAGACCTGTTGCTGGAATTGCCGGGCATCTTGAACTGGGCGCTTGATGGGCTGGAGCGACTCCACGAGCGTGGCCGGTTTGTCCAACCTCAGAGTGGGCGGCAGGCAATCGAAGCCCTAGAAGAATTGTCCTCCCCAGTGTTGGCATTTTTCCGTGAGCGATGCACTGCCAACACTGGGGCATCTGTTGCAGTCGACGAGCTGTATCGGGAGTGGGGGGATTGGTGCCGGTTGAATGGCCACGCCTCTGGGTCAAGGCAGCATTTCGGGAAAGCACTGAACGCTGTTGTCCCGGGTTTGAACACGATACGCCCGACCAATGAAGAAGGTGTCCGGTATCGGGCATATGAGGGGATTGGTTTGCGAGAGGACGCGGATTTTTAGGCATCGCGTCCGCGCAGTCCGCGACCGAGCCTATTGCAATTCTTACTTCGCACAACCTCTGCATTTCATCGAATAAAGAATCTTAGAGTTGGTATTGCAATGCATTCGTCTGCGGACTGTGCGGACGAGATTGGTGCTCCACTGGGTTTCTGCCCCGTCAGTCACGGTGAATCTCTGGGGGCTACCCTCCGATCTTGGCCCGAGGGATTTCAAATCCCAAGTTAAACCTGATAAAAACCCCATATATCATTGATATTTATTGCCTAGCGCGTAACCCAAGAAGAGAATTAGGTTAAGTTTCAGGTTAAGAACTAGGCCGAAAATGTCCACCGAAAGCAGCGCGAATGAGAGCAAGTTGGCAGGGCCGCCGAGATCCTTTCAGTCAGGCTGGCTTGGCCGGTTGGACGGCAGGCTCGGCATTGCACAGGAGCTTCGCCAGCGATTTGCAGCGCTGACAAACGACCTTGGAGGCATAGACCATCTCAGCTATGCCCAGCGCTCTCTCGCGGAACGCGCCTTGTGGCTGGAGTATTGGCTGGCACAGCAAGAACAGACACTAGCATCCGGTGGTGACTTCGACCCCGGCAAATGGGTGCAGGCCTGTAATTCACTTCAAGGCATCTTTGCCCGGCTGGGGCTTAAACGAGTCCCGCGCGATGTCCCCGACCTCGCCGACTGGCTCCGCAACCGTGAGGAAGCCGCATGAGCGCCCCGGTCACCATCCGCGACCTGATGACCGACTCTGACCTATTCGGCCAGCAGTTTGGCGTTGATTCGTGGTCGGCATGGCGAGCGCTTCTCGCGGCCTTCTACGGCCTCCAGTTGTCCAAGGCAGAGCAGGGCGTGGTCGAGGCCCTAACTGGCCGTCATGCGCCACCGGAGGCGGCCAGCGAGGAGCTATGGCTGGTCATGGGTCGCCGTGGCGGGAAAAGCCAAGCCGCTGGGCTCCTGGCCGTCTACGAGGCCTGCTTCAACGACCACCGCGACAAGCTCAGCCCCGGCGAGGTCGCCACGGTCATGGTGCTGGCGGCCGACCGCAAACAGGCCAAGGTTGTGTTCCGCTACATCAGCGGTCTGCTCAACGGCAACCCGATGCTTAAGCGCCTCATCGTGCGCGAGGACAAAGAGACCATCGAGTTGAACAACAGGTGCGTGATTGAAGTCACCACCGCCAGTTTCCGCTCTGTGCGCGGTTACACCGTGGCCGCAGTCATCGCCGATGAAATCGCCTTCTGGCGTTCGGACGAGAGCGCCAACCCCGACACCGAAATTCTCCGTGCCTTGCGCCCAGCAATGGCGACCCTGCGCGGCAAGCTGATAGCCCTTTCCAGCCCGTACAGCAAGCGCGGTGCTCTGTGGAACACCTACCGCCGACACTTCGGCAAGGCTAGCCCGGTGCTGGTGGCCCAAGCCCCAACGCTGACGATGAACCCGACACTACCGGACAAGCTGGTGGCGGATGCACTGGAAGATGACGCGAGTGCGGCCAAGGCCGAATACCTCGCCGAATTCCGTGATGACCTCGAACAGTTCATCACTCGCGAAGTGGTCGAAGCTGCCGTGCGCACCAGTCCGTTGGAATTGCCGTTCAACCGCGCCCATCGCTACCACGCCTTTGTCGACCCGGCAGGGGGAGGGCAGGACGAATTTTGTATCGCCATCGGCCACCACGAGGACGAAGCCATCGTCGTGGATGTTGTTCGTGCGCGGCGCGGCACCCCGGCAGAGATCGTCGCCGGGTACGCCTCACTGCTCGCCAGTTACCGCATCAAGCAGGTGACCGGCGACAAGTACGCCGGGAGTTGGCCAGCGGACGAGTTCAAGAAGCACGGCATCGACTACCACCCCTCCGAGCAGCCCAAGAGCGGCCTTTATCTGGACCTGCTGCCGGCGCTGACCAGCGGCAGGGTGGAGTTGCCGCCCGACACCCGGTTGATCAACCAGATCTCCGGCCTTGAACGGCGCACATCACGCGCTGGCCGGGACTCCATCGACCACGGCCCCGGTGGTCACGATGACCGTGCAAATGTCGTGGCCGGTTTGGTGACGACCAAGCACAAGAGCCGGTACGACCTTGAGCGTTTGGTGAATGGCGACCCGGTGCAGAGAACCGAAACCAGCAAACCCATCGCCGCCATCAAGGCGGCAGGCATTCCACTTTGATCAGGAGCGAAAGATGAACAGAGCCTACATTGAGATGTTGCAAGAAACCCAAGACGCGTGGAAACACGGCACCGTGGAGGACGAGCGCAAGCGTAAGCGCGACATCGTCCCTGACGGTGGCCGAGTGCGCGTGGCCGTGTCCGCGATGGACTCAGCCCGGCAACCTGCGCCCGAACCGGCACCGTTGAATCCGGATGACTTCATCACCGACGAGGAACGGAGGGAAGCCGCGAGAGCCGCCGCGCTGGAAGACCACTTCACCCACAAGCGCGAAGCCGCAGACCGCGCATTTCGGGCGGCTAACCCCGCATTGGCTGAATACATGGATTACATGTCTTCGGCATGGGAAGGTGCGGCATGAAGGTCGTCATCGAGGAAGCGCGGCGAGTGCTGGAAGGCTCGCCATCGGCAGACGACCTGCAATCCACCTTGGCGCGAGTGCGTGAGAAGTTCGGCAAGGGCAGGGCGCGGTACGAGTTGATTTCGGCCAACGGTGCCGAGCGCCGACGAGCAGCAGAGTCCGGCGACATTGATGCGCTCCAGGCACTGGAAAATGAAGCCCAACGGCTGAAGGTCGAACTGGAGCTTGTCAACGGTCTGGTGAACAAGCTGACGAACGCCCTGCAAGTCGCCAAGGCCGAGGAAGCCGTCGAGTCACTGCCCCGTGACTTTGATGCGGTGGCCGAACTGCTGGAGGCCGAAGCGGAAGCGTTTGAGGCGGTGTTGAAGGCGAGGGCCGCCACCGATGCCCGGTTGAAGGAAATCAATCAGGCGCGACACAACGTGGCGCAGGCCACTTTGCACAACAATGCCCGGTTGGAAGTGCCGAAGGCCGACCCGTCATTGCTGGTGCGATTCTGCACCGTGCGCGGCATCCGGCCCAACCATCAAGGCATCTGGGGTCAGGATGGCCGGGAAATGATGCGAGCCGCCGATCAATTGGGCCTCCAGCCCTTACGCGGTGTAGAAGCCGCGTAACCCTTTTACTGACTGGTGGGTGGCCGGTCGCACCCTCCCTCCGGTGCCAGTCAGTGATCGCCCGCCGGGTTAACGCTCGGCGGGTTTGATTTAGTGCAATATTCTTACAAGATTCCTCAGTGTCTTCGGTTTTCTTTTGGTTGTAGTAGGAAGATAATAGCCGAAAAATTCTTCATGCAAATTGGCTATGACTGAAAACCTTCGAGACCTTAGAAATAATCTTCGTTTAAGTATTAATCAGCTTTCGGAAAAGACAGGTTTTTCGACAAATCAAATACGGCGCTGGGAGCGCGGACTTGAACTACCTTCGAAGGCAGATTGCGCGTTATTTGAAAAAATCTTTAATGTGAACGGCGATTCAATCCTTGACGGTCAACGCAAGGTCATGGCCAAGTCACCAAAAATTGGTGAGGGGTACGTAACTGTCCCCCCAGATGAAGGCTTTGAGTTAAACAGAAGCCTTGAGCCACCAAAAGACCGTTACAAAGTAGTGGACCTATTCTGCGGCTCTGGAGGTTTTTCGCATGGTTTTGAGCTGCAAGGCCAATTTGCCGTTGCGGCGGGAATCGACCTTTTGCCTGACAGAGTGCGGACCTTCCACAAGAATCATCGATACGCCAAAGCCGTTGCTGGTGACATTCGTTCGTACAAACTCGAAAACCTTCTGAGTGGATTAACCTCAACCGACATTGTAATTGGCGGGCCTCCTTGCCAAGGTTTTTCATCAATAAGACCATTTCGTAACTTAACTGAATTGGATCAAAGAAACTCGTTGCCTGAATACTTCATTCTCGCTCTCCGTGAACTGCAGCCCAAAATGTTTATATTTGAAAACGTTGTTGGGCTCATATCACACAAACGAAAAGCGTGGTTTAAATCTTTACTTGCAAGGTTTTCTTCAATTGGTTACCAAGTTGATTGGCGGGTCATAAATGCCGCTTCTTTTGGACTCCCTCAAAACAGGGAGCGAGTGATCGTAGTAGGCACGCAGGGCAGTAGACCATTCAAATGGCCCACGCCAACGCATTGTGTAACCCAAAAAAGCATGGCGGGAAAACACGCCAAAAAGCTTGTGGAAATGCCGCTTTTTTCAAAGCCACTTGAGAAGGCGCTTACAGTCATGGATGCCATACACGACTTGCCTCCAATCCCATCTGGAGGTTCTGCTTCGGTATATCTTGATGATGTAACGCCTACTCAATATGAGTCATCGATGAGGGGGGCTGAGACCATTCTCACGATGCATGAAGCCACAAAACATTCTCCAAAAATGTTGGAAATTATTCGACATGCCGGGCGTAACATAGGTGACTTGCCCGCAGGTATGGTTTCGAGTGGGTTTTCTTCCTGCTACAGCAGGCTGGATGCGGATAAACCGAGCACAACCATCACCGTAAATTTCGTTCATCCTTCATCAAATCGCTGTATTCACCCTATACAAGATCGGGCGCTTACCCCGAGAGAAGGTGCGAGGCTTCAAGGGTTTCCTGACGCCTTTGAGTTTGCCGGATCTCGAGCACAAGTTGTAAAACAAATCGGAAACGCAGTGCCTCCTGTATTGGGGAAAGCTATCGCAGAGGCAGTTGCTTCGCACTTAAACCAGCTGCTCAGTGAAGTAGTTGTAACTTCTATATAGCGACCCCCTTGGTGAAAGTGGGCATCGTGTTCGATCAAAGTAGACAGGCCGTAGTGTCGCCATCCCTTCTTTGTTTAAGACAGCTGTTTTACCGGAGTCCCCTGCGGTGTTACTGACATTGAAGTGGTGCTCCTCCAAAATTCCACAACGAACTTCCCAAATCCAAACCGTATTGCCTCTGTTATCCTTACCTCGGGCGAATTCGCCATCAGGGGAACCTAAGACATAGCGAACAGCAATGTGAGGACCGGGTTTAACCAAGTGTCCTTTGGGGTTGTTGTTTTCAAGCGCGACCTTAATTTCAACATCATCTACTTCTGGTGAATTTGAGAGAAGGTCAGGGTATTTGTGTGGCCCATTTGCTACAAACAACCCGTCAGAGCAATTGGCAATGCCACCACGAAATAAATTGCCCACGACCGCGCTCAGATTTGCCAACTCAAGCAATTCAGACATTCGCGGCTCTTTCTTTAGGACTAGCGTTTGGTCTAGCGAATCAAGAACATCGTGAACATATACAACCGAATCACGAATAATGTCCTCAGTTAGCTTGAGCTGATTGGCTTCGGTGCCACCAACATACTCTCCAGGCGCGGCTCGACTCACAAAATTCCCCTTTGATTTGTTCACTAACTACTTCAGTCGCAAATTCTGAACTGTTGTATGAGGGGAGTGAATGTGCCAGAGGTGGCGGCATGAATCAATTATGCGTTTGGAAAAAACCTGACTTTACCAGCCTGTAAGATACGTCAGATGGCATGACAATTAGCAGCCCGGCAGCCAACAAGAAGCTGAGAACTGGCCATATTCATTAGAAGCGATTGCGCTCATTTCAATAGAACCATCTTTCGCCAGCGCAATATGACCGCTATCCAAAAGTCTGTGTAAATCGGCTCTCAAAAGAATGCCGTCTGCTGCGTCGTTATGGCCTTCACGCCAGTTTCGGTCTGGCAGATGAGCGGCGTCCAACAAACAGGCAATCTCACAACCGGTCAGCGCACACTTGCCGTTGTAACGCTCAAACACTGCACGACGAAATGCAGCTTGCTCTGGCCTAGTTGCTTGCACGGCAAAGCGAACCGCCCTCCGGGCAATTTCATCTGTTGGTTCATCGGCTTGCTGACGCCAGTATTCAGCGCATTTTTGGCGCTCTGCGGCTGGGTTCGTAATACCAAATTCTGCTTCTAGGCCGCTAGAGCACTCGCCAGTTGCTTTGGACACGACCAGCGCTGTCAAGATTGGCTCTCCGTTATCTTGGCAATGGTGCCCAACAGCAGAAAGTAGACTTTGAATTCGTTGCCATATCCCCAGTACATTTGCCGCATCGCTGTAGGTGATTTTCTCACCGCCTCTTCGGGACAGATCGATAAGCAGCTCCCTCAATGGCATAGCATACTTACGCTGGTAGTCAGTGAGTGACTTCATGTATTGTTCTGGCCGCAAATTTTCTATAAAGCAAAAGGTTATCACGGACTCACAAGAAAGCCCGGCCATCGTGCCGGGCTTTCAGGGTGGGGCATAGGATTCAAGCGCTAGTTAAATTTCTGAATCCTAGATCCCTGAACTTTATGCAGACGCCTTTATTGGAAATGGGCGTAACATTGATGTCGTGCGCGGGCAGCACATTCGAGATTCTGTCTAAGATTTCTTCAGCATTAAAACTGGGACCGTGGACGACCCATGTCAGCGGACCTAGACGACTTATCGCGTCCCATTGCAAATCCTCGACCAATTCGGTTTGCTCCCCGTTGTAGTTGAATCCTTCGCAGTGAACCAAGTAGGCACTCATGATGTTGAACCTCTGTGTTTTTAAAGAGGTTCAGAAAATAGGGGAGTTGCCTTACTGAAATGGCCCCTTTAATTGCGGCGAATTTCGTAGGGCTTAAGTAGCCAACGTCGACAAGGCAACCAAGTTTAACCCGAAGTTTAACCTGAAATATTCTGCGGACGGGATGCCGTAGGGAAAATATCGCTTAACTCCTTGTATTTATTGGTGCCCGGGGCCGGGATCGAACCGGCACGGTGTTGCCACCGAGGGATTTTAAGTCCCTTGCGTCTACCAATTTCGCCACCCGGGCGCCGGGGTGGATTCTACCGGTTCGCGGCCGGGCAGGGGAGCCCGGTTACGGTTGGTAACGCCATTCGAAGTAGATTCGCCGGCCGGCACCCGGGAAATACCGGAAGTTGCCGAAGGCGTAGTCCGCGCGCTCGGCGTAAGCCGTATCAAAAAGGTTGGTGACCCTCACGGCCAACCGATGGTGGCCGCCGGGCAGTTCATAGAAACCACGCAGCGCGAAAAGGTCGTGGCCCTCGTACTGGTGGTCGTTGGCCGGGTCGAGTTCGTACTCGCCCACGTGCGTCCATTCCAGTTGCAGGCGTAGCGCGGGCAGGGGGGTGTAATCCAGCCGTGCGCCGGCCAGCCATTCCGGCGCGGTGTCGACTTCATTGCCATCGGTGATGCCGGACTCCGGCCGGTTAAAGGCGTATTCGTGCCGTGCCCAGCCGGCATTGGCCGAGAATCGCCACTGGTCCGTGATGGTCCAGTCGACCGCGCCTTCAAGACCGTAGTGCCGGGTCTTGCCGTCGCTGACGTTGTAGCCGTTCGCGTCGCGGAAGATGAAGTGGTCCTTCTTCATTGCGAAAGCCGTCGCGTTCCACGTGATGTCGCCTTTCGCGTAGTCGATTCCCGCCTCGAGGGTATCCAGGGTTTCGGTCTTCAGGTCGGCCACCGACTGGCCGCGCTGCAGGCGGTAGAGCTCGGTGGCCTGCGGCGCCCTGAATCCACGCGCCAGACGGGTCACCAGCGTGGCGTTCTCCCAGGCCTGCCAACGCAGGCCCAGTTCGGGCGCCAGGTTGCCGAAGCGGTCGCCGCGACTCTCGGGGCGGGTGTACAGGCAACCGCCGAAACCGCAGGCTGTTCCGTCGTCCTTCGTATTGCCGGCAATCATGCGGTTCCGATAGTCGTAATCGAGGAATTCACCTCTGATACCTGTCGTAAGTAGATGTTTATCCGTGATATTGAGTTCGTACTGAACCCAGGCCGCAGCCATGAGGGACTGGACCACGTAGTCGTAGTGGAAACCCTGTGGACGCGTTTCCACCAGGAAATCGGAACCTTCAGTCGGGCTTTCCTGGAACTCCACGAGATCGCCTTCAGCCCATTCCAGGTCAATACCGGCTGAAAGACCGCGCCCCGACGCCCAGCTGAACAGCATGCCTGCCGATGCCTGGCCGTTGCTTTCGGTTGGCTGGCCGGGAAGATAGTGCTGGAGGAATTCCATATCGCTGTAACGCGCGTACGGAATCCACTCAAACTCGCCGCCAGGGGAGGGCATCCAGGTCCATCGGCTGGTCAGTCGCCAGGCCTCGGCCTCGCGGTAGGCCTCGGGATTCTGGTTGCTGCGTCGAAGCGCCGGGTCCTTGTACGCATCCTCGCCCTGCACGAAGCCGGCCGTTTCCTGGTCGATGTTGGCGTAAGACAACTGCGTGATGATGTCGGCACCGGCCAGCCCGGTTGTCCACGCGCCATTGAAAAAGCCCTGCGTGTAGCCCTCGTCGATACGAAAACTGCCGCTGTCCGTGTAATTGCCGGCAATTGACAGGTTTTCGGACTGGCCAGAGAAGCGGCCCCGGTAGTAATTGTCGGAACCAAGCTCAAGGCCAAAGGCCATGCCGGGTCTGCGGGTGTCCGGGGTGACCGCGCTGACATCCAGCACGCCGTGCAGGGCGTTGGAACCGTACAAAACGCTTCCCGGGCCACGAATCACGTCGACGCTCGATGCCTGCAACAGGTTGACCTCGAACAGCTCGTTGACGTTACAGAAGCCCGTCGGGCGAATCGGGACATGATTCTCCATGACCATGAACGCGCCGCAGGCCCCGGGGCCGGTCAACACGGGCGAGCGGATAGCCATGAGCTGTTCCTGGCCGGAACCACGGCTGATCCAGGTGGCAGGTACACGATCGAGCAGTTCGTTGGCGTGTGTCGCGGCTTCGTCATCGATATCGTCCGGACCCAGTGTCGTGATGCCCGGAATGGAACCGCTACGCGCCTGGACGGGCGCCGCACGGACCTCGACGGTTTCGAGCACGCGCTCATCAACCGTGTCAGCGCTAATGGATTGCGACAGGATGGTGGATATCAGGGCGGCAAGCATCCGGACAACCTACGGATTGCGGGGGCGAAAGCAACTATCCAATGGAAATATCGTCGCATGCTCGAACACGAAAATACTTGAGGAAGCGTTTTTATCTATATGTATATAAACGGGAAAATACCGTGAAACATACATTGAATTTGGCTGCGTGACTTCCAGAACAGGCCTGCCGGTTCTAACCTGAACTGATTCCGGTCACTTGCCAGGCAGGGCGCTCATGTCGCGCCTTAACTCATTTGCGGCCCTATAATTTAACATAATATACATTAAGCGCATATTTGTCTCGGCAATAGCAGTCGTCAGAACGCTCACGCCTCACGTCTAAAACGCCACAGACGGCACCAGGTTTTCAGGCAACGCCATTGAGTTGGCGGCTGCTGGCCGCGCGTGAGCAGCACACGCGTGATCCCGTCATCCTCCATCCGCAGTTTCAGGACGCACAGCGGACCACAAAGCCAGGACTTACAGATCTCGTTACCATCCCGGGTATCACCATCCAGCGTGCGCAGCCGTACTCTCGAATCCGGATACAACCGTAACGTGGCCCGAACCTGGTTCGTAAGAACGTTCCCGATCGATCGCCACGAAGCGACCGCGACCACGACCAAGACCGCAACGCCTGCCAACACACCGGCCCGCGAGGCCCAGAGCGCGATCAAAACCAGGGCGATTGCCATGCCATGCGTGACATACACGGCGAGTTCGGTAAGCCCGGTAATCAGTTTCAGGCAACGCCCGTGCTCGTCCGTAACCGGACTGGGCGGTACGCGAAGTGCCTCAGGCGCGCCTGATCGCCTCCACGAGTGCACGGTAGTCGGTGTTTGCGGGTGTTTCACGTCCCTGCAGCCAGTCCCATAGCCGGTCGTCTTCGGACTGCAAGAATGCCTCGAACGACGGCCAGGCGCCGTCGGACAATTCGGTCGATTGCTGTAGGACAAAGCGCTCGAGCATCACGTCGAGCTCTTTCATGCCGCGGCGGGTCAACCAGCGAAGCCGGGATAGTCGCTGGGGGCCGGGGTCCGTCATGGTGGCGTCGTGCCGCCTGCTTTAGCGCCCTTTCCTGGCCAGCATCATTTTCTTGGTTTCCGCGATCGCCTTGGCCGGGTTCAGGCCTTTCGGGCAGGTCGCGGTGCAATTCATGATGGTGTGGCAGCGATACAGGCTGTAGGCATCCTCGAACTGCTCCAGGCGCCCTTCTGCGTCGTCGTCGCGGCTGTCAGCCAGCCAGCGGTAGGCCTGCAGCAGGATGGCCGGCCCAAGGTACTTGTCGCCGTTCCACCAGTAACTGGGGCAAGCCGTGGAGCAACAGGCGCACAGGATGCACTCGTACAGGCCATCCAGTTTTTCGCGCTCGGCCGGTGCCTGGCGGCGCTCGCGACCGCCTTCGGGCACGTCGTCGTTGCGCAGCCACGGGCGAATGCTCGCGTACTGGCGGTAAAACTGGTTCAGGTCCGGCACCAGGTCCTTCACCACCGGCATATGCGGCAGCGGGTTGATGACCACGTCGCCGGACACGTCCTCGATGGGCTTGGTGCAGGCCAGCGTGTTGGTGCCGTCGATGTTCATGGCGCAGGAACCGCAAATGCCTTCGCGGCAGGAACGGCGGAACGTCAGCGTGGCATCGACCTCGTTCTTGATCTTGATGATCGCGTCCAGGACCATCGGTCCGCAGTCATCCAGGTCGAGCTCGTAGGTGTCGATCCGCGGGTTCTCGCCGTTGTCCGGGTCCCAGCGGTACACGTTGAATTTGCGCACGCGGGTGGCGCCTTCCGGGGCCGGAAAGTGCTTGCCCTTGACCGGGCGGGCTTCTTTCGAAAGTCTGATCTGCAACATGTTCGTATCCGTGCGAGTTCGTCAGGGCGCGGGTTCAGTACACGCGGGCCTTGGGCGGCACCACTTCCACGTCGTCGGTGAGCGTGTACATGTGCACCGGGCGGTACTCGATATTCACGCGCCCGCTGTCGTCGATGTATTCCAGCGAATGCTTCATCCACTGCTCGTCATCACGCTCGCTGAAATCTTCGCGGGCGTGCGCGCCACGGCTTTCCTTGCGATTTTCGGCGCCGTACATCGTGGTGACCGCGCAGGCCAGCAGGTTTCGGAGCTCCAGCGTTTCCGCCAGGTCCGAGTTCCAGACCAGCGAGCGGTCGCTGACCTTGATGTCGCCGAAGGCATCAAAGGTGGCGGAGATGAGTTTGCAGCCCTCTTCCAGGGTTTCGCCGGTCCGGAACACCGCGGCGTGGTTCTGCATGACGTCCTGCATTTCATCGCGGATGCTGGCCGTCGAGCGTGAACCGTCGGCGTTGCGCAGCTTGTCGAAGTCACCCAGCGCCTTGTCCAGCGAGGCTTTCGGCACCGGCGGATGCGGCGTGCCCGGCTTGATGACTTCCTCGCAGCGGTGCGCCACGGCGCGACCGAATACGATCAGGTCGAGCAACGAGTTCGAGCCCAGGCGGTTGGCGCCGTGCACCGACACGCACGCGGCCTCGCCGATGGCGAACAGGCCGGGAACCACCGAATCAGGGTCGCCGTCTTTCAGCGTGACCACTTCGCCGTGATAGTTGGTCGGGATGCCGCCCATGTTGTAGTGCACGGTCGGCAGCACCGGGATCGGGTCTTTCGTCACGTCGACGTTGGAAAAGATTTTCGCCGTTTCCGCGATGCCGGGCAGGCGCTTGTGAATCACGTCCGGGCCCAGGTGCTGCAGGTTCAGGTGGATGTGGTCCTTCTTCGGGCCGACTCCCCTGCCCTCGCGAATTTCCATCGTCATGGACCGGCTGACCACGTCACGTGAGGCCAGGTCCTTGGCGTTGGGGGCGTAACGCTCCATGAAACGCTCGCCCTCGGAATTGGTCAGGAACCCGCCCTCTCCGCGCACGCCCTCGGTGATGAGCACGCCCGCGCCATAAACACCGGTCGGATGGAACTGCACGAACTCCATGTCCTGAAGTGGCAGGCCGGCGCGCACCACCATGCCGTTACCGTCGCCGGTGCAGGTATGCGCGGAGGTGGCCGAGAAGTAGGCGCGGCCGTAACCGCCCGTCGCCAGGATCACGGCGTGTGAGCGGAACAGGTGCAGCTTGCCCTCGGACAGGTCCCAGGCCAGCACGCCGCGGCAGGCGCCGTCGTCGTCCATGATCAGGTCGATCGCGAAATACTCGATGAAGAATTCCGCGTTGTGCTTCAGCGACTGCTGGTACAGCGTGTGCAGGATGGCGTGACCGGTGCGGTCGGCCGCCGCGCAGGTGCGCTGCGCCGTGCCTTCGCCGAAATGCGTCGTCATGCCGCCGAACGGGCGCTGGTAGATCTTGCCGTCCTCGGTTCGCGAAAACGGCACGCCGTAATGCTCCAGCTCGATGACGGACGGCACGGCTTCCTTGCACATGTACTCGATTGCGTCCTGGTCGCCGAGCCAGTCGGAACCCTTGACGGTGTCGTACATGTGCCAGCGCCAGTCGTCCTCGCCCATGTTACCGAGCGCGGCGGACATGCCGCCCTGCGCGGCCACGGTGTGGCTGCGGGTCGGGAACAGTTTGGTGACGCAGGCGGTGGACAGGCCGGTCGCGGCCATGCCGAATGTGGCCCGCAGGCCCGCGCCGCCGGCGCCGACCACGACCACGTCGTATTCGTGTTCAATCAGTTCGTAGTCGCCGCTCATGCCGCGCCTCCCATGGAAATGCGGTAGAGCGCCCAGCCCACGATCACGATGCCGGCCAGGCAGGCGCCGCGGGTCAGGCCAACCAGGAACATCGCCAGCCCGTGGCTGGGGACATAGTCTTCGATCACTTCACTGACACCCGACTGGATGTGCCAGGCGACGGCCAGCGCGAACAGCAGCGCCAGCATCATGTTGTACCACTGGCCCATGAACTCGGCCGCGCGGGCGTAGTCGGCGCCGGACATGCAGATGCCGGCAAGCAACAGCCACGCGGTCAGCGGCACCAGCACCAGCGAACTCATGCGCATGCGGAACCATTGCGTTGTCGCGCTCATGATGCCCACCACCAGGCCAGCGCCGTCAGTAAGAAGGTGCCGATGATCACGGCCCAGCCACTGGCCCGCACCGTGCTCATCTCGAAGCCCTTGCCCGTGTCCCAGGCCAGGTGCCGGATGCCGTTCAGGGTGTGAAATACCAGGCACAACATGCTCACCAGCAGCACGGCTTTGCCGCACCAGCCCGAAAACAGAGCTTTGACCGTGGCGAAACTGTCGGGGCCGGCGGCCAGCGCCAGCAGCCAGGCCAGCGCCACCGGAAGCGTCACGACGGCCAGGAACAGGCCGGTCAGTCGCCCGGAAATGGATAGAAGTGAAGTGATCTGGAACCGGTAATACGGCCCCAGCATGTACGGCGAAAGTGGCCGTGAGTCAGGTTTGCTGCTCATGTGTCCCTGATTCGAGTTGGTCGGTGGGTGTTCGTGCGCAAAGCATGAATTCTAACGGATTTTGGCGGGTGCGTCCCAAGAGTTGGAAAACCGCCAATAGTGCGCGCTCCCGAAGGCCGAAGGTGGTAATATTGTAAGCGAGTAAGGAATCCTTACGAATACGAGGTACGAGTATGCTGGCAAAACTGACATCCAAAAACCAGGTGACATTGCCCAAGGCGATCGTCTCCAGCATTGATGTCACCGAGTACTTCGACGTCTGTGTCGAAAACGGCCGCATCATACTCACCCCGGTCACCATCCAGAACGCGGATGCCGTGCGTGACAAACTGGAACAACTCGGCATTTCAGAACCTGATATCAAGGACGCTGTCGACTGGGCGCGCCGCTAGTACCGGTGCGGGTCGTACTGGACAGCAACATCATCCTTTCAGCCCTGGTCTTTCGATCACCTGTGATGAACCGGGTGCGGCGCGCCTGGCAGTCCGCCCGGATCGAACCCCTGGTATGCCGGGAAACCGCCAGCGTACTCCTGCGGGTGCTGGCCTACCCGAAATTCAGGCTCGCGGCGGCAGAGCAGCGAACACTGCTATCGGAGTTCCTGCCGTTTGCGACAGCCATCGAGTTGCCCCGGCGCTGGCCACCCATACCCAGTTGTCGAGACCGGCACGACGAGGTGTTCCTCGCGCTGGCCCTGGTCGGTGGGGCCGAAGCTCTGGTCACCGGTGATTCCGACCTCCTGGAACTGGCGCAGGACTTTGTCATTCCCATCGAAACGGCCGCCCAATTTATCCAGCGACTTCATTCCTGAAACCCTTAAAATAGACCCCATGAAAACAGCCCTCCCCCACCTGGCCGCCATCCGCGTCGAAGGCGCCGACGGCCGCGACTTCCTGCACCGCCAACTGAGCGCCGATATCAACGGCCTGGAAAATGGCGGCGCCACGTTTGCCTGCCTGTGCCAGCCCAAGGGCCGGGTGATCGCGACCGTGCTGGTCATTGCCGACGCGGAAACACTCTGGATGGTCTGTTCTGCAACACTCGCGGGAAAAGTGACCAGCTGGCTGCAGCGCTTCGTGTTTCGTGACGATGTGCGTTTCGTAGCAGATGAGCCCGTAGTGGTTTTGGGCGGCGAAGAAGGGTTCAGCCCCCTCCCCGGCCTGGCCTACCAGGTGGTGTCGGGTTTGGGGAGCGATGATTCAATGGCAGCGGAATTTCGCGCCCGGGAGCTCGCTGCCGGCGTCGCCTGGCTGGACAGCACCACCAGCGAAGCGTTCCTGCCGCAGATGATCGGTGCCGACGCCATCGGCGCGCTGAACTATCGCAAAGGCTGTTACCCCGGCCAGGAAATCGTCGCGCGCATGCACTACCTGGGGAAACTGAAACAACGCCCGGTGCTGGCGCATTCTACTTCCGCGACGGCCCCGGCACCCATGGACAAGGTCGTGCTGGCAAATGGCGCCGAAGAAGTGGAGGCGCAGGTGGTGGACGTCGCCACCGCCGGCGACCGCGTTCAGCTGATCCTGGTCGCCCGCGCCCAGGCGCCGGTGAATGTTGACCGGCTGGTGTGGGAAAGCGGTGAAATAGCAATAGAAGCTGACTGGCCCGAGGTCGAAACCCGACAGCCGAAAGACGCCTGACTCAGGCCTCGGCCACGATATAGCAGACCCAGCCCGGATCCGCGTCACCCACGGTCGCCGGCCGGTAAACACCATCGCCTTCGCCGCTGGCCTCGTCCGTGCCTTCCCAGTAGATCGTCACTTTCGAAAACCCGGCCTCTTCCAGCAACTCGCGGATCTCCGGCAGCGTCCACAGGCGCCAGTGATAGTCGAACGCGCTCTCCACTCGACTGCCGTCTTCAAACTCGAAATGAATGCGGCAGTGCATGCGCGAATCGATGGGGTTGAAGGCGGCCTGTTCCCAGACGTAGGTAAAGCCGTCGCAGTCGCGCTTTTCTTCCAGCACCATCGGCGCTTCATAACCCCCGTAGGCGTCCAGGAAAAAGATGCCATCCCCGGCAATCGACGCGTGGACGGAGCGGAAATAGCGCAGCAGGTCGGCGCGATCCATCAGCAGGTAGTAACTGAAGTTCATCGCCAGCACGATGTCCGGCGTCACCGGCGGCGGCGCCGTGACATCGGCCGTCACCAGTTCCACGCGTCCGCGTGCCTCGGGATCCAGCCGGGTGATGTTGTGCACCCTGCCCCAGTCCTGTACCGCGCCGTCGAAATCGACGCCCAGGCCGCGATGGGAGGAGTGACG
This sequence comes from uncultured Oceanospirillales bacterium, assembly GCA_913055655.1. Classification (GTDB taxonomy): domain Bacteria; phylum Pseudomonadota; class Gammaproteobacteria; order Xanthomonadales; family SZUA-36; genus Marinihelvus. The sequence continues at coordinate 847,214 of CAJXKA010000001.1, forward strand.
ACGGACCCACTCGCAGGTGGTATTCGCCGTGCCGCAGAAGTCCTCGCGCAGCAGGGCGGCCGGGCGATCACGTAACGACGCCCAGGTCTGCGTGACGAAATCGATTTCCGATTCCACGTCCTGCACCGCGCGCTGGTACAGGTCGTGGCGGTCAGCGTCGTCAGCTTCGCGGTGCGTAACGGCGCTGGACATAGTCTTCAATCATTTGCAGGAACTCGGTGGTCAGTTCCTCGCCGCGCAGGGTCGCGGCCTTCTGGCCATCAATGAACACCGGGGCGACGGGCGCCTCGCCGGTACCTGGCAGGGAGATGCCGATATCGGCGTGGCGGCTCTCGCCGGGACCATTCACGACGCAACCCATGACGGCCAGCGACAGGTTTTCCACACCGGGGTACTTTTGCTTCCAGACCGGCATGTTGTTACGGACGAATGACGTCGTCTCGCTGGCCAGTTCCTGGAAAAACGTGCTGGTGGTGCGGCCGCAGCCCGGGCACGCGGTCACCAGGGGCGTGAAGGCCCGCAGGCCCATGGTCTGCAGCAGCTCCTGCGCCACGACCACCTCGTCCGTACGCGCCTGGCCGGGCGCGGGTGTCAGGGAAATCCGGATGGTGTCGCCGATGCCTTCCTGCAGCAGCACCGATAACGCGGCCGTCGAGGCCACGATGCCTTTCGAGCCCATGCCGGCCTCGGTCAGCCCCAGGTGCAGCGGGTAGTCGCAGCGGCTTGCCAGTTCGCGGTAAACGGCAATCAGGTCCTGTACGGCGCTGACCTTGGCGGACAGGATGATGGCGTCACCGGGCATGCCCAGGGCCTCGGCTTCTTCCGCGCCCTGCAGCGCCGAGACCACCAGCGCTTCACGCATGACCACCTCGGCGTCGGCGGGCTTTGGCTTCGCGGCGTTCTCGTCCATCATCCGCGCCAGCAGCTTCTGGTCCAGGCTGCCCCAGTTCACGCCGATGCGCACCGGTTTGCCGTATTCAATGGCCTTTTCGATGATGGTCGCGAACTGGTCGTCGCGCTTGCGCCCGAACCCGACGTTGCCGGGGTTGATCCGGTACTTGGCCAGGATCTCCGCGCATTCGGGATACTTCGTCAGCAGGGTGTGGCCGTTGTAGTGGAAATCGCCCACCAGCGGCACGTCACAGCCCATCATGTCCAGGCGCTCGCGAATGGCCGGCACGGCGGCCGCGGCGGCCTCGGTATTGACGGTAATCCGGACCAGCTCGGACCCGGCACGGGCCAGCTCTGCGACCTGTTTGGCCGTGCCCTTCACATCCTCGGTATCGGTGTTGGTCATGGACTGCACCACGACCGGCTGGCCGCCACCCACCTTCACACCGCCGACATCGACCAGGCGGGTCTGTTGCCGGCAAATACTCACGGCTCGTCGTCCTTGATGTTCGCGGTGGCGCCCGACATGACCGGCCAGGCTGAATGCAGGTAGACCCACATGGACCACAGGGTCAGCGCGGCCGCGAGATAAAGCAGGATCTCGCCGATAAACGGCACCGGGATCCGCCAGATATCCTCGGCATAGAGCAGGAAACTGATCGCCACCATCTGGAACACGGTCTTCAGCTTGCCGACATTGGAGACTTTCACGCGACCCCGTTCGCCCATTTCCGCCATCCACTCGCGCAGTGCCGAAATGACAATCTCCCGGCCGATGATCGTGGCCGCCGCCAGCGCGAAAATGACGGTCGGGTGCCGCTGGACGAGGAGTACGAGCGCAGTCGCCACCATCAACTTGTCGGCCACCGGGTCGAGAAACGCCCCGAAATGCGTGTACAGGTCAAACCGCCGCGCGATGAAGCCGTCGGCCCAGTCGGTCACTGCCGCGAGCACGAAAACCGTCACGGCGGCGAAATTCGCCCACCAGTACGGCAGGTAGAAAAACAGCACCAGCACCGGGATCAGCGCGATCCGCAGCAGGGTCAGGATGGTGGGCGCGTTCAGCGTCATTCCGTTGGTTCCGATCCGGGGGCGCGTATTATCCCAGATTCACCGCGCCGCGTTCAGTGCAGCGCGTCGTAGATTCGCTGCGCCAGTTCGGTACTGATGCCTGGAACACTGGCCAATTCCTCGACGCCCGCTTTCCGCACCCCCCGAATGCCGCCAAAATGGCTGAGCAATGCGCGCCTTCTGCCCGCGCCGACACCGGCAATACCCTCCAGCGGCGAGGCCACCGCCGCTTTCTGGCGACGCCCCCGGTGCCCGGTAATCGCGAAGCGGTGAGCCTCGTCCCGGATGGCCTGCACCAGGTGGGAGGCGGGTGACTCCGGGCCCGGTTCAAGCGGGTGTTTATGCCCCGGCAGGATCCATTCCTCGAACCCGGCGCGACGTTCCGGTCCCTTGGCGACACCCATCAGCGGGATGCCGTCGATGCCGAGTTCCGAGAATACCGCCAGGGCCTGCGTCACCTGGCCCTTGCCACCGTCGACAATCACCAGGCCGGGCGCCTCGCCCTCCCCTTCGGCCAGCTTGCGGTATCGGCGTTCCAGCACCTGCCGCATCGCCGCATAGTCGTCCCCGGGCGTGATGCCTTTCATGTTGAAGCGCCGGTAAAGCGACTTCGCCGGCCCCTGGCGGTCGAACACGACGCACGAGGCCACCGCCTGGTTACCCGCCGTGTGCGAAATATCGAAGCATTCCATGGTCTCAGGCGGCTCGTCCCAACCGAGCACGTCGGCCAGTGCCGTGAACTGGCTTTCGATACGCGCGTCCGAGGCCTGGTGGATGGCGAGCGCATTCTCCGCGTTGCGCTTTGCACCTTCCAGCCATTGCCGGCGCTCACCGCGCGGTCGCGGCTGGATCGTCACCTTGCGCCCGGCACGCTCGCTGAAGACCTCCGCGTAAACGTCCAGGCTTTCAACCGGGTGCGAAAGAATGATGTCGGTCGGCGGGATACGCTCCCGGTAGTACTGGCCCAGGAACGCTTCCAGGATCTCGCTCTCCCCGGCCTCCGCGGCCTGGGTCGGAAAGTGGCTGCGCTGCCCCAGGTTCCGCCCGCCCCGGAACGACAGCACCTGCACGCAGGCGCCGCCCCCGCCCGTGGCCACCGCGATGATGTCGACATCGCCATTGCCCGCCGACACGAACTGCTGCGACTGCATCTGCTTTAGGCTCTCGATCTGGTCACGGAACACGGCCGCCTGCTCGTAGCGCTGATCGGCGGCCGCCGCTTCCATCCGCCCAATCAGGCGGGTGATGACCTTCTGGCTCTGCCCTTTCAGGAACAACAGCGCGTCGTCGACCTGTGCGCCGTAGGCGTCCTCGTCCACCTTGCCCACGCAGGGCGCCGTACAGCGACGAATCTGGTACTGCAGGCAGGGGCGCGAGCGGTTGGCGAAATAGCTGTCTTCGCAGTTGCGCACGCGAAAGATTTTCTGGATCAGGTTGATGCTCTCGCGCACCGAACCGGCAGAGGGATAGGGGCCGAGATAGGTGCGTTTCGGATCCCGTCGACCGCGATGAAAAGCGATTCGTGGATACTCGTGGTCGGTCGTGAAGACGATCCAGGGGTAACTCTTGTCGTCGCGCAACAGCACGTTGTAGCGCGGCCGGTGCGACTTGATCCACTCGTTCTCCAGCAGCAACGCCTCTCCCTCGGTGCGCGTCAGCGACACCTCGATAGCGGCGATGCGTGCGATCATTCGCATGATCCGCGCGCCCTTCGGTCGCGCATCAAAGTAGCTGGCAACGCGCTTGCGCAGGTTGGCCGCCTTGCCAACGTAAAGCACCGTGTCGTCGGCGTCCTTCATCAGGTAAACGCCGGGGCCCGTGGACAGCTTACGGGCGAACGCCTTGCCGTCGAATTCAGGTGTCACGAAGGTCTTCAAGCAGCGCCAGCGTGGCGCCTTCCAGCAGGTCGCACATGGTGTCAAAGCCGTCCTGGCCGCCGTAGTACGGATCCGGCACTTCGCGCACGTCGCCGTCGCCCCAGTCGAGCATCAACGCCACCCGGGCACGCCGCCCCCGGCCCATCTGCTCCAGTGCTGCCAGGTTGGCCTCGTCCATGGCGACGACCAGGTCGTAGCGATCGAAGTCTCCTGGTTCCACCCGACGGGCGCGTAACATCGAAATGTCGATCCCCCGGCCCGCCGCGGTGCGGCAGGCGCGATCGTCCGGCGGATGCCCCACGTGGTAGCCGTGCGTACCCGCGGAATCGACCTCGTAGGCATCTTCCAGGCCCGCTGCTCGCAGGTGGTGGCGGAAATAACCCTCGGCGGTGGGTGATCTGCAAATGTTGCCCATGCAGACGAAAAGGACGCGACGAGGAAGGGCTTCTTTCATGGGTGAGCCATTCGATTCAGATTTCAGCTTCCGGCGATTGCGGCAAAGTCAGACGCGATATTCTCGGCCACCAGGGGCGTGGTGAAGATGGCATGCACTTCGCCATTGGGGTTCAACAACGTGATGGTGGACGAGTGCCCGACGAGGTAATCATCACTCGCGGGTGCTTCGGGCACCTGGTAGACCACGCCGGCGGCGCGCGTGATTGCGTCAAGCGAAGCTGGATCGCCGGTCAGGCCGCGAAAATCCTGGTCGAAATAGGTGACATATTCTTCAAGGCGTTCCGGCGTGTCGCGCCGGGGATCCACGGACACCAGGTAAAAGCGCGTCGGGCTGGTGACGCCGCTGGCCTGCAGCTCGTCGTCGACCTGGGCCATGACCGCCAGCGACGCGGGGCAAATGTCGGGGCAGTAGGTGTAACCGAAATAGATGAATGACCAGGCGCCCGAGAAATCCTGCGGACCGAATGGCTGGCCGTCCTGGTCGACCAGGCTGAATTCCGGCAGCGGCCGCGGCTGGTCCAGCACGTAGCCGTTCATATCTGCCGGCGAGGCGCTGCCCGGTGCGCTGGTCCGGAAGCCCGTGCTCCACCAGCCGCCGAATGCGAATGCGGCGACCGCGATCACGACCAGTAACAAGGCGGTTTTCAAGCGGTTCACCGGCGCATATCCCTGACCGGCACCGACACGGTGACCGGGGCGGCATTTTCCAATGTCAGCGTCAGTTCAAAAGACTGATCCGCTTTCAGAGGCTGCGACAGGCCCATCAGCATGATATGCAGGCCGCCCGGCTCGAAGGCGGTTTCGCCGGTCGGCAGGTCGAGTGTTTCCAGGTGATTCATCTGCATCATTCCGCCCTCGTGCACATGGGTATGAATCTGCGCTTCACCGGCCACGGCGCCATCGACCGTCACGTCGAGCAGGCGGTCGGGCGCACCGCTGTTCTTGATAACCAGGTAGGCGACACCGTTCTTCGCGCCGGGCGGCGTTGCGCGGGACCAGGCGTCGTGCGCGCTGACGGGCTCGCCAGCCGTTAGCGGCCTGGACGCCAGGATCATGGCGGACACCATGACAACATTCAGAATCGAACGTGGCATAAGGGATTGAAACTCAGGTTACCGGGCGCAGAATTGTACACGCCCGTACATTATCCGGCAGTGAAAGCCGTCCGCGCGCGGGCCAGGTCTTCCGCGGTGTCGACGCCAGGCGGAATCGCCTCGGCCGCCACCGCGATGCGAATGCCATGGCCATTTTCCAGGAAACGGAGTTGTTCCAGCTTCTCCGCGGTCTCATGCGGCGCTGGCGGCAGCGTCGCAAACGCGTTGAGCTGTCCCAGGCGATAGGCGTAAAGCCCCAGGTGCCGGTACCAGCGCTGGCCGGCGTCGAGCGCCGACTCGAAACTGTTGTATCCGCGCGCAAACGGGATCGGGGAACGACTGAACCACAGGGCGTTGCCCTGCCCGTCGAAGACCACCTTGACGACATTCGGGTCCGTCACCTGGGATGCATCGTCGATCGGCCAGCACAATGTCGCGGCCGCCGCCTGCGGCGCTTCTGCCAGCAGCGTGGCGACCTGGTCCAGGCAGGCGGCCGGCATCAGGGGCTCGTCGCCCTGCAGGTTGACCAGCAAGCGGTCATCGGCCCAGCCGCGCAGTGCCGCGCATTCGGCGATGCGGTCGCTGCCACTGGTGTGTTCGCTGGAGGTCAGCACGGCATCGCCGCCGGCCGCCTCCACGGCTTCGACAATACGGGCATCGTCAGTGGCGACCACGACCTCGGTCGCCGCGGACCGCCGGGCGCATTCCAGCACCCTGCAGACCATCGGCCGGCCGCCCAGGTCCAGCAGGGCCTTGCCCGGCAGCCTTTCAGAGGCATAACGGGCCGGGATGACAATGGCGTAATCCGGCATCACTGGGCGTGCTCCTTTGCGCTGTCCACGTGCGCAACGATATCGTCTAGCAGCGCCCTGCCCCCGCCCGGTTGCAGCGCGGCGCTGATGCGGACAAACCACGCGTTATCGAGCCCAAGGCCACCGCATTTGACCGCATCTTTTTCAGTCATCAGCACGGCGCCTTCCAGGCCGTCGAAGTCCGGGCGGCTGTAAACATGATGATCATTGAAGTGGCGCCGGACATCCGGATCAATGCCGAAATCGGTCAGTGTCCTGAAGAAACGGTCCGGGTTGCCGATAGCCGTCACCGCGCATGCGGCGCGATCCTGCAGGCGATCCGCAGCATCCGCGGCCTTGATGGTGTCATTGCCGTCCAGGCGGATAAAGGCGTCCGGCACCAGGGCCATGTTGAGTGTTCGTTCTTTCGGCAGGCCGTCCAGCGCATGTTCGCCGTTGACGACCAGCCAGTCGACAGTGGCCAGCCGGTCCACCGGTTCACGCAACGGCCCGGCCGGCAACAGCCTGCCGTTGCCAAAACCGCGCTGGCCGTCAATCACGCAGATCTCCAGCACCCGCGGCAGCCTCAGTCGTTGCAGTCCATCGTCGGCGATGACCACGTCTGCACCCCATGCCAGTGCCGCGCGCGCCGCAGATTCGCGGTCGCGGTCGACAAACACCGGCACATCCGCACGCCGGGCAATCAGCACCGGCTCGTCGCCACCCTCGGCCGGTGAAGTGTCGCGGCCCACGCGGACCGGCGCCCTGCCCTCGCGGCCGTACCCCCGGCTGATGACGGCCGGTTTCAGCCCGGCGGCTTTCAGATGTTCACACAGCCAGATCACCAGCGGCGTCTTGCCGGTGCCGCCCGCCGTCAGGTTGCCCACCACGACAATCGGCTTGCCGGCCAGGTCGCTGGCGGCCCGGGCGCGGTCACGTTCACGGCGTCGCGATGACGCGGCGCGGTAGACGCTTTCAAGCGTCGACAACAGTGGGCCGGGGGTCTTGTCCCCGTACCAGACGCGGTCGAGTTCGGCCTGGTTCAAGCGCCCTCCCCGAACTGGGTCCGATACAGCTGCGCATAGGCGCCGCCTTCACCAAGCAGTTCCTCGTGATTGCCCTTCTCAATCACCCGCCCGCCTTCCAGGACAATCACCTGGTCGGCGCTCTCGATGGTCGACAGGCGGTGTGCGATCACGATCACGGTGCGGTCTTTCATGACCTCTTCGAGTGCCTGCTGGAAAGCGCGCTCGGACTCAGAGTCCAGCGCCGAGGTCGCCTCGTCGAGAATCAGGACCGGCGCGTCCTTCAGTAACGCCCGGGCGATGGCGATGCGCTGGCGCTGGCCACCCGAGAGGCGGGCGCCATTCTCGCCGACATGGGTATCCAGGCCCTCCGGCAGCTGTTCGATGAATTCCATCGCGTGGGCGTCACGCGCGGCTTTCTCGATATCGGCGCGGTCGGCGCCGGACAAGGCGCCATAGGCGATGTTGCCGGCCACCGTGTCATTGAACAGCACCACGTCCTGGCTGACCAGGGCAATCTGGCCACGAAGGTCTTCCAGGCGATAGTCCGCCAGCGGGCGACCATCCAGCAGGATCTCCCCGTCATGGCGGGTATAGAAACGCGGCAACAGGCTGGCCAGCGTGGTCTTGCCACTGCCGGAGCGGCCCACTAGCGCGGTCACACTGCCTGCGGGCACCGTGAAACTCACACCCTCCAGCGCCGGCTTGTGGTCCTCGCCGTCGGGATAATGAAAAGCCACATTGCGGAACTCCAGTTCGCCTTTTGCACGGGAAATGGCTTCGCCACCGCCATCGCTTTCCCGTTCGTCGTCCACCACCCGGAAAATGCTTTCGGCCGCGGCAATGCCTTTCTGCACCTTGCTCTGCACACTGGTCAGGCGCTTCAGGGGCGGAATGGTGGCGACCATGGCGAAGAACATGGCCGTGAACGTACCGGCGGAGATCTCTTCCAGCATTGCCGGACGGCTGGACACCACCATCAACACGACCATCGCCAGGCCGGCGGATATCTGGACCAGCGATGACGATGCCATGTGTGTGGCCACCATGCGCATGTGCAGGCGGCGGTTGCGCTCGTTCGCTGCCCGGAACCGCGCCCGTTCCTCGGCCTGGCCCTGGAAGACCTTGACTACGCGCTGGCCGACCACGGCCTCCTCGGTGATGTGCGCGACATCGCCCATGGAATCCTGGATGCGTCCGCTGATCTTGCGGAAACGGCGGCTGATCACGGTCACCACCACGGCCACGGCCGGCGCCAGCAGCAACATGACGCCGGTCAGCTTCACGTTCAGCGTCAACATCAGGACCAGCAGGTAGAACAGCAGCATGACATCGCGTATCACGGCAATAATCGCGTCGGTCGCCGCGTTCGCCACCTGTTCGCTGTTGTAAGTGAGCTTGGAAATCAGCTGGCCGGCCGTGAAGCGGTCGAAGAACCGGGTGGGCAGTTCCAGGTAGCTGTCGAACAGCTCGCGGCGTAGGTCGGCGACAACGCGCCGACCGGTCCATTCCATGCCGTAGGCGCCGGCAAAATGCCCGACGACGCGCAGGGCCACGACCACCATGATCATGCCCGCCAGCCACAGGCCGAAGGCGGAATCCTTGTCTACGAAAACCCGGTCGATCAACGGTTCGATGAACTTGATGAACAGCGCCTGCATGGCGGCGTCCAGGCTGACGCCGAGCACGCCCAGCAGCAACATCGGCCAGTAGGCGCGCGAGTATCGCCACAGCCTTCGATAGACCTGGCCCGGCGAATAGCCGTCAGCGGTCATGGCTGGGCGTCGTCGACGCGTTCAGTGGCGATGGACAGGCGGGTGAAGCCCAGCTGGCCGGTCACGTCCATGGCGGTGACCACGAAATGATGCGGCGTCTGGGCATCGGCGCGGATGACGATGGGCAATTCGCGGTCCTCGCCGGCCAGTTCCGCCAGCGCCGAGCGAATCGTGGCCGGTCGGTTATCGACCAGCTGCGCGTCGTTCAGGAACATCCGGCCCTCGGCATCGATGGCCAGTTCCAATTGGCGAGGCTGTTCTGTCGGCTGCTCCTGCGCCGAGGCCTCGGGCAGGTCAATCTTCAGGGCCGCCTGGCGCTCGAACGTGGTGCTGACCATGAAAAAGATCAGCAGCAGGAACACCACGTCGATCAACGAGGTCATGTTGATCTCGGGTTCTTCTTCCTTGCGCGGGTTCAGTTGCATGGTGTCAGCCGCCGCGCGCCTTCATGTGCGCGACGTTGCCGCGTTCGATCGCGCCGATCAGCGAGATGGCCTGCTCTTCCATGGACACGACGTATTCCTCGACGACACCGCGGAAGTAGCGATAGAAAAAGTAGCTGGGGATGGCGACCGTCAGGCCGGCCGCGGTGGTGATCAGCGCCTCGGAGATGCCGCCCGCCAGTTCATTGGCGTTGCCGACGCCGTGAATCATGATGGCGGAAAACACCCGGATCATGCCGACCACGGTGCCCAGCAGCCCCAGCAACGGCGTGATGCCGGCAATGGTGCCGAGGGTGTTGAGGAACCGGCTGAGCTCGTGGACCACGTGGCGACCCGTGTCTTCCACGGCCTCCTTGATCACGTCGCGGGAGCGGTGCCGGTTGGCCAGCGCAACGGCCAGTACCTGCCCCAGTGCCGAGCCCTTGCGCAGCCGGTTGAGGTGTTCCAGGTCCAGTTCGTCGTGGGCGGCCCATTCCTCGACCTGCTCGCCGACGCCGTCCGGCACTACCCTGGAACGCCGAAGCGACCAGAAGCGCTCGATGATAATGGCCACGGCAAGCGTGGAGCACAGGAGGATGGGCACCATCAGCCAACCGCCCGCGATGATGATTTCCAGCATTCGTGTCTCACTCCTTCGAGAACAGGGTGAGCGCATGATAACCCAAGCCCCCGTGACCGTCAGGGGCAAGCCTCGCCGGCCGGCCAGCGCCACGGCGCATGACGGCTGCGCCGCGCCGACGAGAGCCTCATCTGCCCGTCTTTACGCAGTTCCACCCGGATGGCGCCGCAGGCGGCCGTATCGAGCAACTGTGCACCGGAACCGTTCACGCGGGATCGCACATCCGGGTGCGGAAATCCGAACCGGTTGCCAATCCCTGTCGCCGCCAGGACAAATTCCGGTGCGGCCCAGCGCAGGAACCCGGTGGTGGTCGAATGGCGGCTGCCGTGATGCGGCGCCACCACGACGCCGAAATCGCCGGTTTCCCGGCTGACCAGCCGGCGTTCCACCCGGTGCCCGATATCACCCGGTAACAGCAGGCGACCACCGGCGCCATCGACTGCCAGGACGCAGGAACTGTCATTGCCCAGGTACGGCAGCCATCGCCCGGGATGGAGGACGTCGAACCGAACGCCATTCCATTGCCAGTAGCGCTCGTCATGACAGGCGGCCATGTCGTTGGGCACCCCGACTTTTCGATTCCCGATAAGGTGCAGGCGCGGCCAGTCACCGCGCACACTGCCCAGGCCGCCAGCATGGTCGAGATCGCCGTGGCTGAGCAGCAGCCATTCCGGCGGCGAAGCACGTCCGCGCAATGCAGGCGCCAGCACGGCCTCGTGCAGGTCCCAGGTGCCCGGCTGGCCCGGGCCCGTGTCGTACAGCAACAGGTGATCACGCGTCTCCACCAGTGCCGCAAGCCCCTGCCCCACGTCCAGCAGTTCCAGGCGCCACTCACCTTCAGCCAGGTCTTTCCCGGTCGGCAGGAACAAAGGCAGGAGCAGGAAACACCCGGCCCATCGCATCGGCATCCCACGCGGCGCCACCAGCACGAGCGCCCCCAGTGTCGCCAGCACGACCGCCGGCACGCCCGGCTGCGGCCACTCGCCGGCGAGAGCCGAAAGGTGACCGGCCGCAAACTGCAACCCGAGTTCAAGCCAGCTCGACGCGTCAGCCGCCATGTACAGGGCGACTTCGCCGAAGGGAGCGTCGAGCCACCATGCCCCCACGCCCACCAGGATCAACGGCAGGTTGATGAAGCTCACCCACGGAATCGCCAGCAGGTTGACGAACCAGCCACCACCACCCGCCATGCCGAACCAGGCCAGGCCCAGCGGCAACATCACCAGCGCGATACCCGTCTGCGCCAGTACCAGGGCGGATAGTCGCCCCGGGCGCGGGTGGCGGGTCGAGAACATGAATACGAGCACAGCCACGGCCCCGAACGACATCCAGAATCCCGCCCGTGCGAGCGACAGCGGGTCCAGCATGAATACGGCCCCGAGCGCCAGCCACCAGGGCCGCCAGGGCGATACACGGCGTCTTAACAGTCGGCAAAGCCCCCAGGCGATGAGCATGATCAGCGCCCGCCGCGTGGACGTACTAAACCCGGCCAGCGCTGCGTACCCCGTGGCCAGGGTAATGGCGAACACCCAGTTCAGGCCGACGGCCGGCCAGCGATACAGGATCGCCGGCCAGGCCCAGCTCAAAAGGCGACCGACGCCGAAGCCGAAGAGCGCGACGAGGCCGACGTGCAGGCCGGACACGGCGAGCAGGTGACCGGTGCCGGTCACCGCCAGGGCATCCCGCAACCCGGCATCAAGCTGCCCCCGGTCGGCGACCGACAGGGCCAGCACCAGCCCCAGGCCCGGGTGACCGGCCAGTTCAGCGGACAGTGCGCGTCGAAGCCGGTCACGAAATCGATGCAGGTGGAAGCCGTTCTCAACGCGAGGCAGCACCTGCCCGTCCCGCACCGATGCCAGTGCGGTCACGCGCTGCGCAAACCACGCGCGTTCGACGTCCCCGCCTGTGAAATTGACGCGGCCGGCCGGTGGCGCCAGGCGCACTTGCAGTTGCCAGCGATCGCCCGGGCGGATGTCCGGTGGCTGGCGATACCAGCGCGCCCGCACCAGGCCATGCGGCCAGGCCCGGTTGTCGATGTGGTCGGGGCGAAAGCGAAATTCGACGGCGTCTTCGTAGTGCCGGGGCAGGCCCGTGACGACGCCTTCAAGCGTGGCCGTATCGATCCCGGCGGGCAAACGATTGTCGAGCGCCTGGTCAGTCCAGAACCACCCCCAGGCAAAGGCGACCAACAGGCCCAACGCCCGGAATCGCCACCTGGCCGCCAGCGCGCCCACGCGCCGGGCGCTCAGCTGCTGTCGATGAGGGTGCCGTGATGAAGGTCGAACTGGCGGTCCATGCGCGCGGCCAGGCCGCGGTCATGGGTCACCAGCACCAGGCCGGTGGACAGTTCCCGGTTGAGCTCAAGGAGCATGTCGAAAACCTGCCCTGCCGTCTTCTCATCCAGGTTGCCGGTGGGCTCATCGCCCAGCAGGCACGCCGGTCCGCCGACCAGCGCCCGCGCAACGGCGGCGCGTTGTCGCTCGCCGCCGGACAGCTCGCCCGGCTTATGGTCGAGACGCGCCTCGAGACCCACCCGCGAGAGGATGTCCCGGGCGGCTTCACTTGCCGCCGCCACGGAATCGCCGCGAATCAGCAACGGCATCGCGACGTTTTCCAGCGCGGTGAACTCGGGCAACAGGTGGTGAAACTGGTAAACGAACCCGAGCGCGCGGTTGCGCAGCGCCGCCCGCTGGTTCTCGCCCAGTGCCCAGAGTGAATCACCATCGACCCTGACATCGCCCTCGTCCGGCCGGTCCAGGCCGCCCAGGATATGCAGCAGCGTGCTTTTGCCGGCGCCCGAAGCACCGAGAATCGCCACCGAGTCGCCCGGCATGACCGTGAGGTCCACGCCGCGCAACACGTCGATCTGTTTCGGCCCCTGCCGGAACGATTTGCAGACACCAGTCGCCTGCAACACCGGGCCGTTGGTTTTGGCGCGAATATCACTCATATCGAAGCGCCTCCGCCGGATGGGTCCGCGATGCGCGCCAGGCCGGGTATAGTGTCGACAGCAGCCCCATGGCCAACGACATGCCGGCGAATTTGATGACGTCCGCCGAGCGCAGGTCCGACGGCAGTTCGGTGATGTAGTAAATATCGCCCGGGAACAGGCTGAAACCGAAAATCCGCTCCAGGAACGGCACCACGCTGCCGATGTTCTGCGCCAGCAAAATGCCGCCAATCACGCCCAGCACCGTGCCGATGACACCGATCAGGCTGCCCTGGACGATAAACACCCGCATGATGGTGCCGGCGCGCGTGCCCATGGTTTTCAGGATCGCGATGTCGCTCTGCTTGTCGGTCACCACCATCACCAGCATGGAAATGATATTGAAAGCCGCCACCGCGATGATCAGCGACAGGATCACCCACATCACCGTCTTCTCGGTGCGCACGGCCTGGAACAGGTTGCCGCGTTCCTGGGTCCAGTCGCGGACCCGGTAGGCGCCTTCCAGTTCATCCGACACCGACTGCGCGGTCAGCCAGGCGCGGTCCATGTCATGCAGTTTCAGTCGAATGCCGCCAACGCTGCCGGGCGCCATGCGGAGCAGCTTCGCCGCGTCCTCGTAGTGCACCAGCGCCAGCGAGGTGTCGTTCTCAAATTCGCCGAACTCGAATGCGCCGATCACCGTGAATCGTTTCATCTGCGGGTTGGCGCCAAACGGGCTGGCTTTCAGCGTCGGCGCGATCACCGTGACCTTGTCGCCCAGGCCGACCCGCAACCGCGTCGCCAGGCCCGCGCCCAGGATGATGCCGTACTCACCGGCGACCAGGTCTTCCAGCTCACCCGCCAGCATATGCCCGGCGACCTCGGAAACGCCCTGCTCCGCAGCGGGATCTACGCCGCGGATAAACGCACCGGTGGAACCACGGGCGTGCAGCCATACACCCTGTTCCGTATAAGGCGCGGCCGCGATCACATCATCACGCTGCGACACGCGTTGCACCAGCGGTGCCCAGTCGGTCATCGGCTCACCGAGCGACTGGATGGTGGCGTGCGAAATCGCCCCCAGGATACGGGCACGGAGTTCTTTCTCGAAACCGTTCATCACCGAGATCACGGTGATCAGCGTGGTCACGCCGAGCGCGATCCCCAGCATGGAGATCAGCGAGATGAATGAAATGAAATGGTTGCTTCGCTTGGCTCGCAGGTAACGCAGGCCGACGAATACCGACAGGGGCTTGTACATGCGCGCATTACATCACAGGGGGCGCGGCGCAACCACCGGAAAGCGCCGCGATACGCCGTAGGACTTTCACCCGTGCGCCAGGCCATCGACCACGGCACGCAATTCATCGGGCAAAGGCGAAGAATATAGCCGTGGCGAATCATCCAGCCACTCGAACGACAGGGAATGGGCGTGCAGGAACAGGCGTTCCAGGCCGCGCGCCTTCCAGGCCGCCTGCTGCTCATTGTCGGCATACTTTGAGTCACCGGCACAGGGCGACCCGAGCCAGGCCGCATGCACACGAATCTGGTGCGTACGCCCGGTCAACGGCTTCGCTTCCACCAGGGTCGCATCCCGATAACGTTCCAGCACCGTGAACGCCGTCTGCGCCGCCTTGCCTTCCGGGTCCACCCTGACCAGCCGCTCGCCAGAAACCTCGTGCCGCGCCAAGGGTTCATCCACCAGTGTGCGGTCGTCATTCACCGACCCGTCCAGCAACGTGAAATAGCGCTTCTCCGCCTGGCGGCCGGCAAACTGTTGCTGCAGGTGTCGCAACACCTCGACGTCCTTGGCCAGCACCATGACACCGCTGGTTTCCCGGTCCAGCCGGTGCACCAGGTCCAGGGACTTGCCCGGTCGCGACTGCCTGAGACCGTCAATCAACCCCCAGGCGACGCCACTGCCGCCGTGCGCGGCGATGCCGGCCGGCTTGTCACACACCAGCAGCCGTTCATCCTCAAAAATCACGCCGGCCTCCAGCAAGGAAACAACGCGGTCCGGCACCCGCGCGGCGCCCTTTTCATCGGTGTGCACGGGCGGTACCCGCACCTGGTCACCCACGCGGAGCTTCTGGAACGGTTTCGCCCGTCCGCCGTTCACCCGCACCTGGCCGGTACGAATCAGCTTGTAGATGGCGCTGCGGGGCACGCCCGGCAGCCGCGCCATCAGGAAATTGTCGAGCCGTTGCCCGCCCCGGTCACCCGGAACTTCAACGGTTTTGACCCGGGCCCGGGATTGACGTTCGCTCATGTCTCCAACTCATTGATTGTCAGGGGATTGACTGCTATATTTGGCGCCGCACGGAACACGCCGTGGCCGAAGCGGTCATACCGCATCGGATTCCACATGCCACCTCCGGCGCGCCAGGCCGCCGATAGTATCCGAACCGACACCTGGATGCCCGTTTCCGAAGATGGCGTCGTAGCCGTGAACGAATTGTTTTGGCGACAGTTTTCCCATGAACACTGCCGCCGGGGGGCGGACCCGACCATAACAACACGGGTCCACCGACGACAATACGAATAAGCCGGTCACCATGGTGACCGCCAGGATCCCCGCAGGAACGCGGCCGGGTCCATAACAGAACAAGGCAAGACCGGTGCGTGCGCGTCACACGCCGGATACGTGAAACGCGCCGACGCCGGGTGAAACACCCGAAGCGGGCGCGTGGCTCACGCGTACGGGTTTTGCCCGAGGAATAGACAATGAAAAGAATGCTGATCAACGCAACTCAGCCTGAAGAGTTGCGGGTCGCAATCGCGGACGGGCAGCAGTTGCTCGATCTCGATATCGAGGTTCCCTCACAGGAACAGAAGAAATCCAACATCTACAAAGGGCGCATCACCCGCGTCGAACCCTCCCTCGAAGCCTGCTTCGTCGAATTCGGTTCCACCCGCCACGGCTTCCTGCCGCTGAAGGAAATTTCCCGGGACTATTTCAGCCCCAATGCCCAGAAAAAGGACGGCAAGGTTTCCATCAAGGAAGCGGTGAAAGAAGGCCAGGAAATCATCATCCAGGTCGAAAAGGAAGAACGCGGCAACAAGGGCGCGGCCCTGACCACCTTTATTTCGCTGGCAGGCCGCTACCTGGTGCTGATGCCCAACAACCCGTCCGGCGGTGGCGTTTCACGCCGCATTACCGGTGACGACCGCCAGAACCTGCGCGAGCAGCTGGCCCAGGTCACCACCCCGGACAACGTCGGCATTATCGTGCGCACCGCCGCCGTCGGCCGCGATGCCGAGGAGCTGCAGTGGGACGTCGATTACCTGCTGAATCTCTGGGAATCCATCGAGAAGGCCGCCGCGGACCGCAAGGCGCCGTTCCTGATCTACCAGGAAAGCAACCTGTTCATTCGCGCCCTGCGCGACCACCTGCGCAACGACATCGGCGAGATCCTGGTCGACGCGCAGAACGTCCATGACGACGCCCGCGACTTTATGGAATCGGTCATGCCGCACAACCTGCGGAAGCTGAAGCTGTACAACGACCAGGTGCCGCTGTTCAGCCGTTACCAGATCGAAAGCCAGATCGAGTCGGCATTCGCCCGCACGGTGCACCTGCCCAGCGGCGGTTCGGTGGTGTTCGACCCCACCGAGGCCATGCTGTCGATTGATATCAACTCGGCACGCGCCACCAAGGGCTCCGACATCGAGGAAACCGCCTACAACACGAACCTTGAGGCGGCCGACGAGATCGCCCGCCAGTTGCGGCTGCGTGACCTGGGCGGGCTGATTGTCATCGACTTCATCGACATGATGAACCGCAAGAACCAGCGCTCGGTGGAAGAACGCCTGCGCCGCGCTTTGCAGATGGACAAGGCCCGCGTGCAGACCGGCAAGATCAGCCGCTTTGGCCTGCTGGAGATGTCGCGCCAGCGCCTGCGACCGTCCATTGCCGAATCCAGCCAGGTGCTGTGCCCGCGCTGCGAGGGCCAGGGCCACATCCGCAGCGTCGAATCACTGGCGCTGTCCGTCCTGCGCCTTGCTGAAGAAGAGGCCATGAAGGAATACACCGGCCAGGTCATCGTCCAGGTACCGACCAAGGCCGCCAACTTCCTGCTGAACGAAAAGCGCACGGCACTGGCGGACATTGAACGCCGCCACCACGTCCCGGTGGTGCTGGTCGCCAACGAGCACATGGTCACCCCGGCGTTCGAAATCCTCCGGGTGCGCAAGAGCGACGTCACCGATGATGTCAGTTACGACCGCGTCGAGGCCCCCACCGCCGAGATGGTCGCCAACGAGCAATCCATGGCGACCGCCAAGGCGCCCGCAGCACCCGCGGTGAAAGCCGTGCACGCCCGCCCCCCTGCCCCGGCACGCAAGGCCGACGCGGAGGACGAACCGGTTGCCGCTGTAGAAAAATCTCCGGGCTTTTTCACCCGCCTGGGCCGCATGCTGTTTGCGGGTGACGAAGCCGCAGAAGCCGAAAAGACGAAGCCCGCCCAGAGCGAAAGCAAGCCAAAGTCGGCAGCGACAAAGAAGGCTTCCACCAAGCGCAAACCGCAGGCAAAAGCCGACGCCGGCAACGACGATCGCCAGGGCGGTGGTCGGTCCCGCGGAAGTCGCGGCGGCGCCGGCAAAAAGAAGAAGACGGCTTCGAAGAAGACGTCCGGCCAGAACAAGCAGGGCAAGCAGTCTGCCGATAACAGCGCTTCGGATGATGGCAAGGACAGCAAGAACGCGCAGTCCTCGAATGGCGATGGCCGCAAGCCGCGTCGTCGCCGTCGCGGCGGCCGCAAACGCTCCGGTTCGCGCAACCAGGCGAATGCACAGAACCAGCAGAACCAGCCAAACAAGGGCCAGAAGCAGGATCAGGGCCCGAAGCAGGACCAGAAGCAGGCTGGCAAGCCGTCGCAGGATGACAACAAGTCCAAGGGCCAGCAGAACGCTGAACAGGGGCAAAATGCCGGGTCGGCCCAGAAGGCTGACAAGCCGGGTCAAGAGGACGCGGCACCCCGTCGCCGCCGGTCGCGTTATTCGACCAGCAGCACCAAGAACGATTCCGGCAACAAGGCCGAAACGAAAGCTGAGCCCAAGCCGAAAGCCGAGCCCAAGCCAAAGGCTGAACCGAAGCCGAAGGCCGAAAGCAAGCCGGATGCGGACAAGAAGCCGAGCGCCGAGGCAAAGCCCAGGGCCGATGAGCAGCCCAAGGCCGACAAGCCGGTGGCGAAACCGGACAGCAGCACCAAGGGCATCTACACCCTGAAGTCCGACGCCGGTGGCGCCTCTTCAAACGCAGACTAAAGCCCGGCCCGTGTGGCCGTCCCGAACCCGGGGCGGCCACCGTCCAGGCCACGACGCCCTGTCAAGTCGCTTCCAGCAACCCGTAGCGCATCGCCATTCGCAGCAGGTCAACCTCGCTACGCGTGCCCAGCTTGTCGTAAATCCGGTACTTGTAGGTCGCGATGGTCTTCGGACTCAGGCACAGCTTGGAAGCGATGTCCGGTACCCGGTCGCCTTCGGTCAGTTTCAGCATGACTTCCATTTCCCGGGTCGACAGGTCGTCGAACGGCGTTTCCGCGGTACCCGGCAGGATTGACAGCGCCAGTTGCTTGGCCGCCTCGGCGCCAATGTATGTCGTGTCCTGGTACACCTTCTGAACGGCTTCGACCAGTTCACGGGCATCGCAATCCCGGGTCAGGTACCCACGGGCACCTTCGTCCAGCAGCCGTGTGGGATATGGCGATTTGGCGTGTGTTGCGAGGATGATCACTTTCACTGACCGGCGTGTTCGCACCAGGCGGCGCGTGGTTTCAAACGCGGTCATTCCCGGCATCCCCATGTCGAGCAGGATGACATCCGGGCAGTGTTCACGGTTATATTCGATGGCGGCTTCTCCGCTCGCCACCTCGTTGATACGGCCGATGTCCGGGCACTCTCCCAGGATACGCCTGAGCCCGACACGGACCAGTTCATGGTCGTCCACGACGAGGACATGGATCATGGTTATTCCCCCTTGTATTGATCCAGTTGGATGCAGTCCATTTGTAAGGCCGCGCCCAAACCCCTTTGGAACGACCTTCCCTTTCTAAACTCCTTTTGTAAGACTCACCATTGAATATAGGCCAGAAGTCACACCCCGTCGACCCGGGAGGGGCCGAACGGGGTGGGATGACATCCATTCAAGCGCTTGGCGGGCAAGCCCGCGGGTGAATGTCCTACATTTCCTCGTCAACGTCACCGACGAGGAACTTCTCGAAGAACAACATGGTCGCCTGCTGGTAGATGTCGCGATTCTCCTTCTTGCTGTAGCCATGCCCCTCGTTAAGGGCGTTCATGTACCAGACGTCAGAACCATGGTCGCGCATGGCGGCGACGATCTGTTCCGCCTCGGTCACCGGCACGCGGGGGTCGTTCTGCCCCTGCACCACGAACAGCGGCACCGTGATTTTGTCGACATGCCGGTTAGGGCTGATCGCCTCCAGGTGCTCGCGCATGGCCGGGTCGCGCTCGTCACCATATTCGGCCCGGCGCAGGTCGCGGCGATAGGCCTGGGTGTTCTCCAGGAAGGTGACGAAGTTGCTGATGCCGACAATATCGACGGCCGCCTTCAGGCGGTCGCTGTAATGGACGGCGCTGGCCAGCACCATGTAACCGCCGTAACTGCCGCCGAACACCGCGACGCGGTTTTCATCCAGGTCGGGCTGGGTGGCGATCCAGTCCAGCAGCGCGCCGATGTCCCTGACCGAATCCTCGCGCTTGAAGCCGTTATCCAGGCCCATGTAGGTCTTGCCGTAACCGTCAGAGCCACGAACGTTCGGGCGGATGACCGCGGCGCCCAGTTTCTGGAGCCACATCTGGTAGGTGCTGGAAAACGTCGGGCGTGACTGGCCTTCGGGACCGCCATGGATGGCGATGATCACCGGTACCGGCCCGTCGGTGTCCTGAGGGCGATACACCCAGGCCGGAATGCTGTCCGGTCCACCCTCGTTTGAATCGAACGTGGGGTAATGCACCAGGTCAGGCGTCACGAAGCTGTCCGTATCAAGGCCACCGACTTCGCTGAACGTCCAGCGTTCCAGGCCGCCAAATTCAAGCGGATCCCCACCCAGCGCCAGCACGAACGTATCGCTGGGGGTTTGCGCCGTGTTCAGGGTCAAGGCCAGCTGGCGGCCATCCGGGCTGAAGCTCATGCCGCCGATCACGCCGGTCGGAATCGCATCCACGGCGCGGATTTCACGGCTGTCGACATCCATCAGGTACAGTCGCGAGAAACCGTCCTCGTTGACCGCGAACGCCGCCTTGCGTCGGTCTTCGCTCATGGCGCCATTCTCGACGTGCCAGGGGATATCACCGGTAATGAACTCGGGCTCCGCACCGTCGGCGAACGACTGCCAGGCCAGTTGCTGGAACTCCCCGCCCTGGTCGGTGATAAAGAAGAAGCCTTCCCCTTCACGGTCGAAACCGAATGGGAAGTTCACGCCCGGGGCATCGCCGCCGCCGGCCAGCAGGGTCAGCTCACGCGATTCCAGGTCCAGCAGGTGAATGCGCGAATCGGCGTTGCCCACGTAGTTCAGGATCAGCAGCCGGGTGTCACTCGAGTTGAAGTCGGCGGGCAACCAGTAGGTGCCGTCCGGGGCTTCCAGCACGATTTCCGCGGTTTCCGGGTTATCGACCTGCATCATCCAGACATCATTCGAAGCGCCGTTACGCCGGGTCGACTGGTAGGCGATCGAGTCACCGGCGCGGTCCCAGACCACCTGGCCGTTCCGGGATTCCCCGTCGGTCAGCATCACCGCCTCTTCGGAAGAGCCGGGCTCCAGCGCGAAAATCTGCGCAAACTCGCTGCCGCCGGCATCCATCGTGAACAGCACTTTCGAGCCTTTCGGCTGCCGCGTCACGCCGCCCGTGGGTTCATCGAAAAAGGTCAGCTGGGTGCGGGCGCCGCCCGGATGATCAACGCGATGAATCTGCGGTACGTCACCAAAGCGGGTGCGAACGTACAGCCCCTGCCCGTCCTGCGCCCAGGCCTGGAAGCTGGCCGAACGGACGTTCTGGAAACGGTTCAGGTCGGCCACGATGCGATCCGGGATTTCCGGCACGTCTTCCATGACCAGGTTGCCGTTGTTGGCCGTACGCCGTTCAACGGCGTCGTCAGCCAGCGCGAACGGCGCGGACGTCGCGAGCAGTGCGCCCAGCGCCACGACCAGTGTTTGGGGGTGTTTCATGTCAGGGCTCCTGTGAATGGTCGCCACGGAGCCTACAACACACCCATGCGCCCCGTCAGGGTGTAAAGTCACAGCCATGCGACGAAACCCGCTTGTCAACTTCCTGCTGACCACGCTCATCGGCGGCGCCGTGTTCCTCGTGCCACTGGGCATGCTGGCGTACATCGGCTACCACGCCGTCATGATCATGATCACCATCGCCCAGCCCCTGGCGCACTGGCTGCCGGTGGATTCGGTCGGCGGCGTTGCACTCGCCAACCTGCTGGCGCTGGCGGCCGTCATCGGCCTGTGCTTCGGTGCCGGCCTGGTGGCCCGACACACCGTCGCCCGCAACGTGATGAAGAAGCTCGACAGCCTGCTGATCAACGTGCCCGGCTACACCATCATCCGCGGCATCAAGAGCGGCTTCGATGAAACCGAGGCGAGCTCGATCCAGCCCGTGCTGGTGCGCATGAATGACAGCGAACGCATCGGCCTGGAGATGCAGCGGCTGGAGGACGGCCGCTGCGTGGTCTACCTGCCGGCCTGCCCCAGCGCCTGGTCCGGCACCGCGCACCTGGTCGAGGCGAACCAGGTCTCTGTACTGGACATTACGGTGCGCCAGGTCATGGAACTGGTGGAACAGTACGGTTATGGCGCCGTTGAGGTCCTGCAGGCCAACGAAAAATCGGTCGAAAATTTGTCCTGAGGCTTGGCCGCGAGGGGCGATTTCCGGTATCCTTGCGCGTCCTGACCGACGCACCCGGTTACACGGAGGGGTGGCAGAGCGGTTGAATGCACTGGTCTTGAAAACCAGCAAGGGTGAAAGCCCTTCGTGGGTTCGAATCCCACCCCCTCCGCCACTCCCTTCTCCCCGATATGACCGCCGGCCTATGACACCCGGCGCGGAATGATTTACGCTATCCGCAGTCTTGTAAAACCAACGTTTGGGAGCCATATTCCTGACATGAACCAGATTCACTATTCTCCGTCCGTCCAGCGCGTTGATGCGCTGACGATGAACCGCGTGCTGCGCAACACTTACCTGTTGCTGGGCATGACCCTGTTGTTCTCTGCCGTCATGGCCGGTGTGTCCATGGCGATGAACTGGCCTCACCCCGGCCTGGTGATCACGCTGGTGGGCTATTTCGGCCTGCTGTTCGCCACCACCAGGCTGCGTAACAGCGGCTGGGGGCTGGTCTGCGTGTTTGCCCTGACCGGCTTCATGGGCGCGACCCTGGGACCCATCATCAGCGCCTACATGACGGCGTTTTCCAACGGCACCGAGCTGGTCATGATGGCCATGGGCGGCACCGCGGTCATTTTCCTCGCCATGTCCGGCCTGGCGCTGACCTCGAAGCGGGATTTTTCCTTCCTGGGCAAGTTCCTGTTCGTCGGCATCATCGTCGCTTTCCTGGCCGGGCTGGGCGCGATTTTCTTCAACTTCCAGCCGCTGATGCTGGCCGTGTCGGCCATGTTCGTCATGCTGATGGCGGGGCTGATCCTGTTCGAAACCCAGCAGATCGTCCGTGGTGGCGAGACCAACTACATCATGGCCACGGTGACGCTGTTCGTATCCATCTACAACCTGTTCACCAGCCTGTTGCACCTGCTTGGTTTCGCCTTCGGCGAAGACTGACCGGGTCGACAGCGACCGAACCGGAAAGGCCCGCCCCGAGCGGGCCTTTTTCGTGCAGGACAGGATGGCGCCCGATACGCTAATCTGGCCCGTCATGATGTCCCGAACGTCCCTCATCACGGTACTGGTCACGCTTGCCCTGGCCGCACAGGTGCGCGCGGATACCGTGCGGGTGGCCGTCGCCAGCAACTTCGGCACGACACTTGATCAACTGGTGACCTTGTTTGAGCAGGCGTCGTCCCACGAGGTGCTCGTCTCGCAGGGATCGACCGGGAAGCTCTATGCCCAGGTCGTCAACGGCGCGCCCTTTGACGTACTGCTTGCCGCGGACCGGGACCGCCCGGAACGACTGGAGCGCGACAGCCACGCCATTGCCGGCACCCGCTTTACCTACGCGATCGGCCGCCTGGTGCTCTGGCACCCGACCGCAACCGCGCTGCCCGATGGCGCCGCGCTACTTTCAAGCGACAACTGGTCCAGGCTGGCCATTGCCAACCCCGACCTCGCCCCCTATGGCCTGGCGGCTCGTCAGGCGCTCCAACGCCTTTCACTTTGGGATGTGGTAACGCCAAAAATCGTCATGGGCGAAAACATCGCGCAGGCCTGGCTGTTCACGGCCAGCGGCAACACCGACCTGGGGATGGTCGCACTGGCGCAGGTGAAGGCCCGCCCGGATAGCGGCGGCGCGACCTGGGTGGTTCCAGCCGCCTGGCATGACCCGATCGAGCAGCAGGCTGTGCTGCTCAGTGATTCTCCTGCCGCGCGGGGCTTCCTCGCGTTTATGCAATCCGGTCCGGCGCGCACCGTGATTGCGAAAGCCGGTTACGACCTGCCGACGAAGCGTGACTGATCTCGCCGCCATTCGCCTGAGCCTGGAGCTGGCCGCGATCAGCACGCTGATCCTGCTGGCGCTGGGCATCCCGCTGGCCTGGGGTCTTTCCCAATGGCGCTGGCGCGGGCGCTTCCTGGTCGACGCGGTGATCGCCCTGCCCCTGGTGCTGCCGCCCACGGTGCTGGGCTTCTACCTGTTGCTCACGCTGGGACCGAACGGTCCGGTTGGCCGCCTGACCGAGGCGCTGGGCGGCACGACGCTGGCATTCAGCTTTACCGGCCTCGTGATCGGTTCAGTCATCTATTCCCTGCCGTTTGTCGTACAACCACTGCAAAATGCCTTCAGCGCCATCGGCCGCGGCCCCATGGAAACGGCGGCAACACTGGGTGCCTCGCCGCTGGACCGTTTTTTCACCGTGGCGCTGCCGATGGCCAAACCGGGCCTGCTGAGCGCAGCGGCGCTCGGCTTTGCGCACACGCTGGGTGAATTCGGCGTCGTGCTGATGATTGGCGGCAACATTCCCGGCGAAACGCGGGTCGCCTCCATCGCTGTCTACGACCACGTGGAGTCACTGGACTGGGGCGCCGCGCACACGTTGTCGCTGACCTTGCTGTTGCTGTCCTTTGTGTTGCTGGCCGTGATCTACGCGGTCAACCGGCGCGCCCGGTGGTTTGGCCCATGAGCATCCGCGGGCGTTTCAGGCATTCCCGGGGCGACTTCCGCCTCGATGTCGATTTTGACCTGCCGGGACGTGGCGTGACCGGCGTCCAGGGCCCTTCCGGCGCCGGCAAGACCAGCCTGCTGCGCGCCATCGCCGGGCTCGATCGCGCACCCGGCGGTCAGTTGAACGTCAATGGCGCCGACTGGCAGCGCGATAAAGACTTCGTTCCGCCCCACCGTCGGCGCGTGGGCTACGTTTTCCAGGACTGCCGCCTGTTCCCCCACCTGGATGTGCGCGGCAATCTTGCCTACGCCAGGCGTCGCGCCGACAACCGCGACGCTACGCCGGAGACGAACGCCACCCGCCTGTTGGGGCTCGCGCCCTTGCTGGATCGCGCTGTAACCGGTCTTTCCGGCGGTGAACAGCGTCGCGTGGCCATTGCCCGGGCACTGGTGCGTGGCCCCGATATCCTGTTGCTCGATGAGCCGCTCAGCGGGCTCGACCGCGACCGCCGTGCCGACGTCCTGCCGTGGCTGGAGGCCCTTCATCGCGAGCTTGAAATACCCGTCGTGCTGGTCAGCCACGACCCGGGGGATATCGACCGGCTGGCCGACCACCTCGTGTTGATGCGCGATGGACGGATCATCGCGAGCGGCGCCGTCCAGGACATCCTGACCAACCCGGGTCTGCCGCCTTCGCACTCGGATGAAGCGGCCACGGTGATCGCCGCCACGGTCGAGCATTACGAACCGGAATGGCAACTGAACACGCTGCGCACCTCGGGCGGTTCGCTTCACCTGCCGGGCGAGCCCCTGCCGCCGGGTGAAACGGTACGCGTCAGGGTGGCTGCCAGGGATGTCAGTATCACGCGGTCGCAGCCATTAGAAACAAGTATACTCAATTACTTACCGGCATCTATTGACACGTTAGATGATATGAAAGGTGGCCAGGTCGTCGCCCGCCTGCACAGCGGTAAGGACCCTTACCTCGCCCATCTCACCCGCCGCTCGGTCGCCGCGCTCAAGCTGGCGCCGGGTGACGACGTTTTCATCCAGGTCAAGAGCCTGGCCCTGATATCCTGAACGCATGAACGATACAACAACCTTTGAGTTTTCCCCGTTAGTCCAGGGGTACTGGCGACTGGGCGATTGGGGCATGAGCCGCAAGGAACTGCTGGAATTCATCCAGGCCCACGTCGACCTCGGCATCACCACGGTCGACCACGCCGCCGTGTACGGCGCTTACACCTGCGAAGCGATATTCGGCGAGGCCCTCGCACTCGACCCTGCCCTGCGTGACCAATTGCAGATCGTGACCAAGTTCGGCATCCACATCCCCTCCGAGCGCTTCGCGGATTGCCGGCTTCCGCACTACGACACCGATTCGGAGACCATTGTCGCCTCGGTGGAAGAATCATTGCGGGCGCTGGGAAACGACCATGTCGACCTGCTACTGCTGCACCGGCCGGACCCGCTGATGGATGCCGGTGAAGTCGCCGCTGCGTTCGATGCCTTGCACGACGCCGGAAAAGTGTTGAATTTCGGCGTATCCAACTTCACGCCGCGCCAGTTTGACTTGCTGCAGTCGGCAGTGAACCAGCCGCTAATCACCAACCAGGTCGAGATCAACCCGCTCAACGACGCGGTGCTGTGGGACGGCACCCTGGACCAGGCGCAACAGCTGGGCCTGCGACCGATGGCCTGGTCCTGCCTGGCCGGCGGCCGGTTGTTCGACGCCAATGACGAGGCAGGCGCGCGGCTCTGGAACGAGCTCGACGCGATTGGAAAGGAACTGGGTGGCGCAACGCCCGACCTGGTCGCCTATGCCTGGGCGCTGCGGCTGCCGGCAAGGCCGGTGCCGATCATCGGCTCGGGTAATATCGCACGGGTGAAAGCCGCCACGGGCGCGCTGTCGCTGGAATTGACGCGTGAGCAATGGTTCCGCATCCTGGCCGCCGGCCAGGGCCGGAATATTCCCTAGGCCGCCGGAATGACCTCGAGCCCACCCATGTACGGGCGCAACACTTCAGGGACTTCTACGGAACCGTCCTGGCGCTGGTAGTTCTCGAGCACGGCGATCAGCGTACGGCCCACGGCCAGCCCCGACCCGTTCAGCGTATGCACCAGTTCCGGTTTGCCGGTCTCGGGATTGCGCCAGCGGGCCTGCATGCGCCGGGCCTGGAAATCACCGCAGTCGCTGCAGGAAGAGATTTCCCGGTAGGCGTCCTGGCCTGGCAGCCACACCTCGATGTCGTGCGTCTTTCGTGCGGAAAAGCCCATGTCGCCGGTGCACAGCACCACCACGCGGTAGGCCAGCCCCAGCTTCTGCAGGATGGTCTCGGCATGGCCCGTCAGCTGGTCCAGCGCGTCCAGCGATTCCTCGGGGCGCGTCACCTGTACCAGCTCGACTTTCTCGAACTGGTGCTGGCGGATCATGCCGCGGGTGTCCTTGCCGTGCGAACCGGCCTCGCGCCGGAAACACGGGGTCTGCGATGTGAACTTCAGCGGCAGTGCATCGGCCTCAACGATCTCGCCGGCGGCCAGGTTGGTCATCGGCACCTCGGCCGTCGGCACCAGGTAGCGCGGCGGCTCGTCCGTGGTGGCGAAAGCGTCATCGCCGAACTTCGGCAACTGGCCGGTGCCCAGCATGGCGTCGCCGTTCACCAGGTACGGCAGGTAGACCTCGGTGTAGCCATGCTCGCCGGTGTGGGTGTCCAGCATGAACTGCGCCAGCGCGCGATGCAGGCGGGCCAGCGGGCCGCGCAACACCGTGAACCGCGCGCCGGATAGCTTCGCGGCCGCCTCGGCATCGAGGAACCCGGGGCCCTGCCCCAGTTCGACATGATCGCGCGGTTCAAAATCGAAACCCGGAATGTCACCCCAGCGGCGAATCTCCAGGTTGTCGCTTTCATCCTTGCCCGAGGGAACACCGTCGACGGCGATATTCGGCATCTCCAGCAACCACGCCTGCTGCTCGTCGCGAATGGCACGGAATTCACCTTCCAGCGCCTCGAGTTCCTGGCCCAGTTTTGCAACGGCGTCCAGCAATGGCTGGATATCCTCGCCCTTCGCCTTGGCCTGGCCGATGGACTTGGCGCTCTGGTTGCGCTCGGCTTTCAGCGACTCCAGGCGCTCCTGAGTCGCCTTGCGACGTTCCTCCAGCGACTGGTAGCGCGCCACGTCCAGCGTGTAGCCACGCGTTTCCAGTGCCGCGGCCACGGCGGTCGGGTCTTTTCTCAGCAGTACGGGATCGAGCATGGTCGGATTTCAGGATTTCGGGAAAGGCGGCATTGTACCGTCAGGCGGGTGCGTGCAACCACCGCGCCAGGCCATGGCCGGCCCAAACGGCCAGCAGGCAACACACCATCGTGATGGCCACGTTCCACGCCGCCTTGCCACCCTGCCCGGCATGGAACAGTTGCAGGGTCTCGACCGAAAACGCGCTGTAGGTGGTGAAGCCACCCAGCACACCGGTGACCAGCAAGAGGCGCGGCAGCGGCGAGGCCGACGGATGCTCCGGCAGCACCACCAGCAGGTAGCCGATAATGGCGGAGCCGATCAGGTTTACGGCCAGCGTGCCCCAGGGGAATCCCCGGCCCAGCCAGGAGTGGACGCCCAGGCCCACCAGGAAACGCAGGCCTGCGCCCACGGCGCCGCCCAGCGCGACGGCCAGGAACTGGGCCGCCAGTCCGTTCAAGGCTCGTCCGTTTCGGCCCGGCCCGGGTCGCCCACCACGTCGACCCCGTCCGGCGGCGTGAACATGAACAGCTCATCGGCCATCGACGGGTTTCGCACCACGTCCGCGAACCGGATTTCGGTTCGCATGCCGAACGCATCTTCCATCACCATCGACACCGGTACGCCATCGGCGAAACTGATTAACACCCTGTCGAACTCGGTATCGGCGCCCAGTGTCGCCAGTTCCAGCAACTGCGCGCCGTCGATGGTGCCCAGTTCGGTCACGGTGAACTGCGATTCCAGGCCTTCAGGGTCCGTCAGCAGCATCAGCGGGGAGTCCGCGGCCAGTGACGACTGTGGCCGTACCGTGACCTGTTCCAGTTCCACGTCATGGATCCAGACGTGTTCACCGTCGGCGACGATCAGTTCCGGGAATTCACCCTCGTAGGCCCAACGGAACAGGTCCGGCCGGCGCAGCGACACAGTGCCTTCGCCGCGGTCGACCAGGCCGCCGTCGGCGCCGGTCACCGACTGCTCAAACCGGGCAGACAGCCCCTCGAGCCCGTCGCCGAACTGGCGCAGCTGCTCACGCGCGCCGGACGCCGGTTCATCGGCGCCCAGGCCGAACGCCAGCATGCAAAGGCAGGTTGTCGCAATCAGTCTGGTCATGGTTTCGGTGGTGGTGGCGCCAGCACTTCACGCTGGCCGTTGTGTTCGGGCGGGCTGACAATGCCGGCAGCCTCCATGTCCTCGATCAGGCGAGCCGCACGGTTGTAGCCGATACGCAGCTGGCGCTGGACGCTGGAAATGGACGCACGACGTGATTCCGTCACCCAGGCCACGGCCTGGTCATACAGCGCGTCCTGCTCGCCACCCGCCGCACTGGTGTCTTCCGGCAGGCCGGCGGCGTTGATGCTCATGCCGTCGGCGGTCATCTGCGTGTCGCTGAGGATTTCCTCGATGTAGTCCGGCTCACCGAACTTCTGCAGGTATTCCACGATCGCATGCACCTCGTGATCGTCCACGAACGCGCCGTGGACGCGATCGGGTATGGCCGTGCCCGGCGGCAGGTACAGCATGTCGCCGTGGCCCAGCAGCTGTTCGGCGCCCATCTGGTCCAGGATGGTTCGCGAATCGACCCGCGAGGACACCTGGAACGCAATCCGGCTGGGCACGTTGGCCTTGATCAGGCCGGTAATCACGTCCACCGAGGGCCGCTGCGTGGCCAGCACCAGGTGGATGCCCGAGGCGCGCGCCTTTTGCGCCAGCCGGGCGATGAGCTCATCGACCTTCTTGCCGACGATCATCATCATGTCGGCCAGCTCATCGATAATGACCACGATATACGGCAGAGGTTGCAGGTCCGGGGCCTCTTCACCCTCTTCGCCGTTGAACAAGGGGTCGGCAATCGGCTCGCCGGCCTCCTTCGCTTCCTTGACCTTCTTGTTGAAGCCGGCCAGGTTGCGTACGCCCATCGCGGCCATCAGGCGATAGCGTCGCTCCATCTCGGCCACGCACCAGCGCAGCGCGTTGGCCGCTTCTTTCATGTCCGTCACGACCGGTGCCAGCAGGTGCGGAATGCCTTCATAAATGGACAGTTCCAGCATCTTTGGATCGACCATCACCAGGCGCACTTCGTCAGGCGTGGCCTTGTAGACCAGGCTCAGGATCATGGCGTTCAGCGCCACGGATTTGCCCGAGCCGGTGGTGCCCGCGACCAGCAGGTGGGGCATCTTCGCCAGGTCCGCCACCTGCGGGCGCCCGGCGATGGACTTGCCCAGCGCCATGGTCAGCGGGGAACGCGACTTCTCGTACACTTCCGAGCGCAGGATTTCCGACAGGTAGACGATCTGCTTGTTGGTATTCGGTATTTCCAGGCCGATGGTGGGCTTGCCGGGAATCACTTCCACCACGCGCACCGAGGTCACGCTCAGGCCACGCGCCAGGTCTTTCGCCAGGTTGGAAATCTGCGCCGACTTCACACCGGGCGCCGGTTGAAGTTCGAAGCGCGTAATCACTGGCCCGGGGTGTACTTCGACAACATCAACCTGCACACCGAAATCCGCCAGCTTGATCTCGACCTGTTTGGACAGGGCCTCCAGGGCTTCCTTGCTGTAGCCCTGCACCTGCTCCGGCGGATCATCCAGCAGGTCCAGCGGCGGCAACGCACCCTCCGGCAGGTTTTCGAACAGCACGCGCTGCTTTTCTTTCGCCACGCGCTTGCTCTTCTTCGGCGGCTCGGGCGCCATCTGCGGCTCGATCTTCGGCGCCTGTTTCGTGGCGCGCCGTACCGTGTCGGCCTTGCGGACTTCCTCGCGCCGCGCCCGGGCACGGCGCCCGGCGAACCAGTCCCGCAGCCCCAGGATGCTGGCCCAAAGCCAGTTGGCCCCGGCCAGCGTGTACTTGCCGATAACGTCCATCACCCGGAACCAGGACACACCCGTGAACAGCGTGACGCCGACCAGCATCATCGACAGCAGGAAAAGCGTGGCGCCCAGCATGCCGGTCATGTCCAGCATCGGCGCGGCCACCTGCTGGCCGAACACGCCACCCCCGCCTGCCGGCATGCGGCCGACCGGCGGTTGCGCGTGCAGGTAGGCCAGCCCGGTTGACGACAGCACAAACAGCACGAACCCGCTGATGCGGATCACCCACTCGGTGAGCTGGCCTTCACCATCATGTTCGCTGTCGGCGTGAATACGCCAGCCGGCATAGACCACGGCCACCGGCAACAGGTAGCCGATGTACCCGGTCAGGAAAAGGAAAAAGTTCGCCAGCCAGGCGCCGAACACGCGGCCGATATTGTTGACCTGGTCGGATGCCGTGGTCGCGAACGGCCCCGGATCCATGGGGTCATAGCTGAGCAGGCAGGCGAGCAGGTAAACGGCCAACAGGACCGATAACAAAAACGCGGTTTCCCGCAGTCGCCTGGAAATCTGGCCGGGAGCTTTGCTGGAGGGTTTTGGCAATTGCTGAATCTTATTAGATTAGTTTTGTATATGGTTGTAATAACTCGATATTACCCCAAGCCTACAAGCGGGGCAATTCGAGGTAGAATCACGCCTTGCGAAACGGAGCGATTATACACATGAGCGATACCCAACACCGCCGCCTGCTGATCCTCGGATCCGGCCCCGCCGGCTACACCGCGGCCATCTACGCGGCCCGCGCCAACCTCAACCCGGCCATCGTGACGGGCATGCAGCCGGGCGGCCAGCTGACCATCACCACCGACGTGGATAACTGGCCCGGCGACGTGGAGGGCCTGCAGGGTCCGGACCTGATGGACCGGATGCTTCGCCATGCCGAGCGTTTCGACACCGAGATGATTTACGACCACATCCACACGGCGGACCTCTCACAGCGCCCTTTCCGGCTGGAAGGCGATTCCGGCGTCTACACCTGTGATGCGCTGATCATTTCCACCGGCGCCAGCGCGCGCTACCTTGGGCTGCCGTCGGAAGAAGCCTACATGGGCAAAGGTGTTTCCGCCTGCGCCACCTGCGATGGTTTTTTCTATCGCGGCAAGAAAGTCGCCGTGGTCGGTGGTGGTAACACCGCGGTCGAGGAAGCGCTGTACCTGTCCAACCTGGCCGAGGAAGTGACCGTCGTACATCGCCGTGATGAGCTGCGCGCCGAGAAAATCCTGCAGGACAAGCTGTTTGACCGCGAGAAGAACGGCAATGTGCGCCTGCTGTGGGATCACGTGGTCGACGAAGTCCTGGGCGACGACGGCGGTGTCACCGGCCTGCGCGTCAATCACGTTGAAACCGGTGAAGCGACCGACCTGGACGTGGCGGGCGTCTTTATCGCCATCGGCCACACGCCCAACACCGGCATCTTCGACGGCCAGCTGGAGATGCGTGACGGTTACATCCAGATTCGCAGCGGCCTGGAGGGCATGGCCACCCTGACCAGCGTCGACGGCGTCTTCGCGGCCGGCGACGTGGCTGACCACGTCTACCGCCAGGCGGTCACGTCGGCCGGGTTCGGCTGCATGGCCGCGCTCGACGCGGAAAAATGGCTGGACGAGTAAACGGCAGGCGCGTTTGATCCCCCGGGTCGGCGAATCGCCCCAGGCGCCCTTCCCGCCGGTCGACGAGGCGCTGGACTCGCCCGACGGCCTGCTCGCCTGGGGCGGCGACCTGTCACCCACCCGCCTTGAACGCGCCTATCGCGCCGGCATCTTTCCCTGGTTCTCCGAGGACCAGCCCATCCTCTGGTGGAGCCCGGGTACGCGTTGCGTGTTCGACACCGCCCGGCCGCACGTTTCCCGGCGCCTGGCGCGGGTGATCCGGCAGGGGAAATTCCAGGTCACTGCTGATACCGATTTCGAGGGCGTCATCGCCAATTGCGCCAGGCGGCGCGACGACACCTGGATCACGCCGGAAATGAATGCGGCCTACCGTCGCATGCACCGCCTGGGTCACGCCCATTCGATCGAGGCATGGTCCGGCGACCGCCTGGCCGGCGGGCTTTACGGCCTGTCGTTCGGCCGCATGTTTTTCGGTGAATCGATGTTCAGCGCCGAGACCGACGCCAGCAAGGTCGTGCTGGTCACGCTGTGCGCCGTGCTGGCGGACTGGGGCATTCCATGGCTGGACGCGCAGGTCCCCAGCGATCACCTTGTCCGCATGGGCGCACGCGAAATTTCACGGCAGGCATTCCTGGAACTGCAGGCGCCGTTGCTTGAGCAGGACAGCAGGACAGGCTCCTGGCGAACGGCCTTCGCCGAGGCGCTGGCTCAGTCCCCGGCCAGTTCCACGTAGATGTGCGTGACCAGCTGGTCTTCGGGTGTCACGCCCGGATCGGAAACGTAGACCTCCCAGGAACGCTCGCCCCGGGACAGGCCGTGAAGGCTCATCCAGGCGGCCAGGCGTTCATAGCTGTCGGCCAGCGTGTCATAGGGCCCTGTGTGGATGATCCGCACCGCGTCACCGGACGGTGACCAGCCCGCCGTGACAGGTGATGCCTCTGCCAGCGTTGTTTCATCAACGGCCTGCAACGCAGCGCCGGGCACCGGGATCGCCGCTTCGAACGGATAGGCCGAACCGCCGGTCGCCTCGTGCATGATCGCCATCGGCTGGCCCGCCTGGCGGATGCCCTGCGCAGCCATCCAGGCCGTAATCGCCCCGTAGGCCTCGGCCAGGGCTGCCCCGACCTCGTCGGCGCCCGCACCGGTCTCACCGGCCACCATCAACACCCTCACCGCTTCAGCGTCCACCCGCTCAATCTCCGCGGCGGCCGGGTCGATGACGGGCAGTGACTCGGCGTAGCGGCTGAACGCCGCCAGCCCCTGCTCAAAATCCGCGCCGATCCAGTCGTCAAGGAACAGGCCGAAATAGCGCCCCAGAAAGCCGCCGACCACGCCCTGCCCCTCGGTCACATCGGTGTCGAAGCTCCAGGTCACCCGGCTGCCCAGGCTGTCGCCGCGAATCCGGAACGCGCTGTCAGCAATGCCCTGGGTGCCAAAGTCCAGGCGCATGCCAATATGCTCGAAAGGCTCACTCACGACAATCTCCTGCCAGCCCTCACCCACCAGCGCCGGGTCGCCGCTCCAGGACAGTTTCGCGCCCACGCCGGACGCCGGCCCCGTCAGCCGGTACACGGCGTCCGGGTCCGCCTGCGCCCAGGGTGACCACTGGTTGAAGTTGCGGTAGCTGTTCAGCAGCGTGAACACCATGGCCGGCGGTCGCGCGACCGCCACGCTTCTTTCAACGTGAACCTGCGTCGGCAGCGCAAAGCCAATGGCCACGAACGCGACCAGCAGCAACAGGAGAATCAGCAGCAGTTTTTTCATGCGCGCCATCGTAGGCCAGCGCGATGAGGGTATTCAAGGCCGGTCGTCGGGGTCCCGGCTGCCGCCGTCATCGGGAAACCAGTCGGGAACGGTATCGTCGTCTTCCCACTCGTAACGCTTGATCGGTACCCGGTCGCGGTCGACGTACAGGAACGCCATGATCGCGCCCAGCAAGGCCCCGGAGAAATGCATCTCCCAGGACATGTCCGGACGAATGGGCAACAGCCCCCAGATCATCGACCCGTACAGGAACCAGACCGCCAGCGAGACGCCAACCGAGCGCAGGTCGCGCCTCAGCAGCCCGCCCAGGAAGACGTAGGCCAGGATGCCGTATACGAACCCGCTGGCGCCGATATGGATCGACGGCCGGCCAATGGCCCAGGCCAGCACGCCGGTCCCCAGCCAGACCATCGGCAACACCCGCAGCGCGGAGCGCGGATAGAGGTACAGCATGGCCGTCAGGCTCACCAGCAACGGCAGGGTGTTGGAAAAAAGGTGCTCGAAATTGGCGTGCAGCAACGGTGCCGTGAGGATGCCGACCAGGCCTTGCGCGTCACGCGGGCGCAGCCCAAAGCGGCCAAGGTCGAGGCCCAGGTAAGTATCAGCGATCCAGACAAACCACACGATGGCGGTGAAAATGACCGCGATACGGAACGCCAACGAGAAGTTGTGACGCGCCCTCGCCGAGTCGACGAAATCCGGATCCGGTGTGTCGAGTTGCATAACGTTAAAGCGTGGGCGAACCCAGTCCGGCAGCGATCGCGTCGCGGCTACGCTCTTTCAGCGCCACAACCGAAAGGCCTTCGGGCTCAATCGGCGGCTGCACCACCAGTCGCACCTTGCCCGGGAACAGCTTCATCGTCTTCGCCGGCAAGACCTCCCGGGTACCCACGATACTGACCGGCAGGATCGGCAAGCCCTGCTCCGCCGCCAGCCGGAACGCCCCGGACTTGAATGGACGCAGCCGGCCGTCCAGGCTGCGGGTGCCTTCCGGGAAGAACAGGATGCCGACGCCATCGCCAATGCGCTCCAGCGCTTCTTCGATGCTGCGCTTCGCGGCCTCGGGATTGCTCCGGTCGACGATGATATGCCCGACTTTCTCGCAGGCTATACCGATACCGGGCAACTTCCGCAGCTCCTGCTTCATCACCCATCGCAGGTCCATCGGCAACCAGCCGTAAACCGCGATGATGTCGTACTGGCTGACGTGGTTGCAGACCACGACGTAGGTCTGCCCGTCCTGGATATGTTCCCTGCCCTCAACCGACACCAGGATGGGCGTCAGCCAGCCGATGCCTTTCGCCCAGGCGCCACCAACGACACGGCTGCCGAACGACGGGCTGATCAGCAGCGCCGCGATCACCGCGGCCCAGCCGCAGAGGAAGGACCAGATGGCCACGAACGGAAAAAAGACCAGCCATGCATAGATGCGGTACACCAGCACCACGAAAAAAGGGGCGCCGGCCGGCGCCCCTTCCTGGACTGACGTCCTGCCCGGGCTCAAGCTCAGGCCGCCTTCTCTTCGCGCTTCTCGACGTCGAGCAAGCGGCGGGCGGGCTGGATTTCAATCTTCCGGGGCTTCATCGCCTCCGGAATCTCGCGCTCCAGGTAGATGTGCAGCAAGCCGTTTTCCATTTCCGCGCCCGTGACCCTGACGTGGTCGGCGAGGTTGAAACGGCGTTCGAACGAACGCGTGGCGATGCCGCGATGCAGGTACTTCGCGTCATCATTTTCGTCGGCACGCTGGCCGGAAACGCTCAACACGTTCTGTTCGGTGGTGATTTCGATGTCGTCTTCCGCAAAACCGGCCACGGCCATCGTCACCTGGTACTGGTTTTCATCCACGGCGGCGATGTTGTAGGGCGGGTAGCTGTTGCCCTGCTCCGGTCGTGAAGCAGACGCCAGCATGGATGCCAGCCGATCGAAACCGACAGACGTGCGGAAAAGCGGTGAAAGGTCAAAAGTCGTCATAACCATATCCTCCAAGGGAAGCAATATCGTATTGGATGCCCGCCGATTCCGGCCGGGCGGTTCACGTGGCCCCTTACGGCAACCACGTTCACTAGATGGGATTATCCCCGGGGGATTTCAAGTACTCGACGTCGACCAGTTCGAGGTCGGCGGGCCCTTCGGGCAATTCAACCCGCACGACGTCGCCCGGCACGCGACCCAGCAACGAACGCGCCACCGGCGAATCGACCGAGATCCAGCCCTGGTCAGCCCGGGTTTCGTCCGCGCCGACAATTCTCCAGGTCTTTTCCTCACCCTCATCGCCGACCACGGTGACCCAGGCGCCGAATCGCACCTTCGTCCGGTCCTGCGGCACCCGGTCGACCACCTCGATAACATCGAGACGCTTGGTCAGGTAACGGATACGGCGGTCGATGCCGCCCAGCTGTTTCTTCCGGTAGATATACTCGGCATTCTCGGACCGGTCGCCCTCTGCCGCGGCTGCAGACAGCGCGCGCACCACTTCCGGTCGCTCGACACGCCACAGTTGCTTCAGTTCCGCCTTCAGCGCCGCCGCACCCTCCGCGGTGATGTAAGGGCTGGATGCCTTCGCCGGCGGTCGCCATCGTCCCATCTCGAATTCACTCCTTTCGACAGGCGTATAGTAGCTTCCTGCGACCTTTTCGTGACACCCAGCGTCCTACATTCCAGATGACGGGCCCCATGACCCAATATGAACTCGACGAGATGACGCTCGCCGCGGCGCGACGCGGTGACGTGCGCGCCTGCGAGCGCATCTACCGGCAGTTCCACGCACCGGCGTTCAATGTCGCCGCACGCGTGCTGAACTGCCGGGAAACGGCGCGGGACGTGACCCAGGAGGCCTTCATCACGGCTTTCCGGCGCATCGGGCAGTTTCGGGGTGATGCGCCGTTCTGGGGCTGGATGAAGCGCGTGGTGGTGAACCACGCCATCAGCGCGCTTCGAAAACAGCCCAGCGCCGAAGTCGTGACCTTTGAAGACTTTCGTGCGTCTTCTGAGGGAGAGCAGGACAGTATCGGCCGCGCCATGGACCTGGAACAGGCCCTGGCGCACCTGGGGCCGGAAGACCGCGCCGTCGTCTGGCTGTATGACGTGGAAGGCTACCGGCACGAAGAGATTGCCGAACAGTTCGGCATGACGGTGAGTTTTTCGAAAACCCGGCTGGCCCGCGCCCGCAAAACACTGCGCGAACTGATCGGCAGGCATGAGCAATCGGACGAAATGACTTTTGAATCACACAACACGGGACTGGTGACATGAACGACGACAAGCAGGCCATCGGAAACGGCATCCCCCGCGACCCGCTGGGGCTTGCCGACCTGCCACACATCAATCCTGATCACGATGACTGGTCCGCGATACGGGCCGCTATTGAAGCGGATACTGCTGACCGGCATGGCGACCAGCCTACGCAGCGCCCGGGCTGGCGACGATTCGGCGGCCTGGCGGCAGCCGCGTCGCTGGTCCTGGCCGTGGTGCTGAGCCTGGGCCAGCAGGACGCTCCCGGGCCAACGGCATCACCTCTCGCCACGCCGACGGTGGCAGTAAACGGCGACGTGGATGAACTGATCGCGATGTCGCAGGTGCTGGAAACCCGTTTGCGCAGGCTCCGCGCCGACACCGGCGCCCTGCCCGCGCGCTCGGTGCTTTGGGTATCGGAACTCGAAGACATGATCGCAAGGGTCGACGGCGAACTCAGCATGGCGCCGGAATCGGTCGACCTTTGGGGACAACGCGTCAACCTGTTGCTGGACGTCGAATCCATCTATGTGCACCAGTTCGAACGCGAATACGGCCGAATGGCATCGCTGTAAATACGAGGACAGGCAAATGACCATCAAGACATATCCATCACTGACAGCAGCCATCGCCCTGGCGATGTCCATGACCGCCCACGCCACACCACCCAAAGCCCCCGTCGCCCCGGCGGCACCGGCGCCGCCTTCCGTGAAGGCCATCCAGCAGTACGAAGAATCGCTCCGCGCCGCGGAGGCTGAGCAACGCGCCGCGCTGGAAGCCGTCGAGGCCGCCCGCGCTGAACTGGAAACCCGGGCACGGGCGCGGGCCATCCAGGCCGAGGAATCGCGCGAGGCGGCAGAAGTCGCCCGCGTACATGAGCATGAAGAGTTGCGCGAGGTACAGCGCGAACTCCAGCGCGCCCATGAGAACCTGCGGCGTGCTTCCCGCGAGGTCGCCCGTGTGCACCGCGACATCAACCGACCGGCGCCGCGCGTGGTCGAGTACCGCTTCAGCAGCGACGATACTGACCGCGCCGTCATTGGCGTGATCCTGGGCGGCGATACCAACAACGGTGTCAAGGTGCTCGGGGTGTCGCCTGACGGCCCGGCAGAACGTGCGGGCCTGGCACCGGGCGACGTGATTATCGCCGTCATGGACCAGCCACTGGCCGGCGGGGGAACGTCACCCCAGCAGTTGCTGACGGAATCCGTCAAGGATATCGAAGTGGGTGACGAAATCGCCGTCACGGTCCTGCGCGACGGTGAAGAACGGCAATTCGAACTGGTCGCCTCGAAACGCGAACCGCTGACCTGGCACAGCTGGTCACAGCTGCGCACGGCGCCCGTCGATAGCGAAACGGCCCAGGTATTGATTGAGCGCATCGAGGCCCCCGAAATCAACGGCGAGGAAATGGGCGCGCAGATGC
Organism: uncultured Oceanospirillales bacterium; assembly: GCA_913055655.1. Lineage (GTDB taxonomy): Bacteria > Pseudomonadota > Gammaproteobacteria > Xanthomonadales > SZUA-36 > Marinihelvus. The sequence goes on from CAJXKA010000001.1 coordinate 885,619, forward strand.
AGGTACTGCGCGAGCGGTTCAGTGACGGCGACTGGGATTTCGAATTCGAGGAGTTCTCGGATTTCGGTGACGCCGTCATCTCCGGGACGAATATCTGGTTCGGCATGCCGCTGACCCGCGGACTGAAAATGACCGGCCTTGAGCCCGGCCTGGGCCGCTATTTTGATTCTGATCGCGGCGTCCTGGTGCTGGAGGCGAACGAGGATAACGGTCTGCAGTTGCAGCCCGGCGATGTCATACTCCGGGTCGGCGATACCAGCGTCGAGCGCCCCTCTGATGTCATGCGCGCCCTGCGCGAGGTCGAGACCGGTAAACCACTGGCCATTGCCATCAAGCGCGACCGCCGCGAACAGACCCTGGAAATCACGTTGCCCGAGAAGGAAGCCGTCAGCTTCTGGCGGCTCGACTGAAACGCGGCGAGGCCGGATAATGCGCACCCATGAGCGAAGCACAACGCAAAGTGGGTTTCGTCAGCCTGGGTTGCCCGAAAGCCCTGGTCGACTCCGAGCGCATCATTACCCAGCTTAAGACGGACGGCTACGATATCGCGCCCAGATACGAGGACGCCGATATCGTGGTCGTCAATACCTGCGGGTTTATTGACAGCGCGCGGGCGGAATCACTGGAAGCCATCGGTGAAGCGCTCGACGCCAATGGCCGGGTGCTGGTCACCGGTTGCCTGGGCGCCGAGACAGGCACGATTCGCGACATCCATCCCCAGGTGCTGGATATTTCCGGCCCGCAGCAGTACGAACATGTTGTCGAAGCGGTCCATCGGCACGCGCCGATCACGCGCCGGCATGACCCTTTCCAGGACCTGGTGCCACCACAGGGTATTCGCCTGACGCCCAGGCACTACGCGTACCTGAAGATTTCAGAAGGCTGCAACCACCACTGCACGTTCTGCATCATTCCGTCGATGCGCGGCCGGCTGGTCAGCCGTCCCGCGGGCGATGTGCTCGGCGAGGCCGAGCGGCTGGTGGACTCGGGCGTGAAGGAACTCCTGGTCATTTCCCAGGACACCTCGGCATACGGCTCGGACATCAAGTACCGCACGGACTTCTGGGGCGGTCGCCCGGTCCGGACCCGCCTGACGGAGCTCTGCGCAGCGATGGGGTCACTGGGCGCCTGGGTGCGCCTGCACTATGTCTACCCCTACCCCCATGTCGGTGAACTGCTGCCGCTGATGGCCGATGGCGTTGTACTGCCCTACCTCGACATTCCTTTACAGCACGGCAGCCCGCGCGTATTGAAAGCCATGCGCCGGCCCGCGGCGGCAGACCGTACCCTGGAGCGTATCCACCGCTGGCGCGAGGTCTGCCCGTCACTGACCATTCGCAGCACGTTTATCGTCGGCTTCCCGGGCGAGACCGATGACGACTTCCAGCAACTGATGGATTTTATCGGCGAAGCGGAACTCGACCGGGTGGGCTGCTTTCGCTACTCGCCCGTCGAGGGCGCCCGCGCCAATGCCCTGGCCGACCCGGTGCCGGATCACGTCGCCCGCGAACGTGAAGCGGCATTCATGGCCCTGCAGGCCGAAATCAGTGCCAGTCGCCTGGCCGCCAAGGTTGGCAGCATCCAGCCGGTACTGGTCGACGAAGCCGGCCCCGAGGGCGTGGTCGCCCGCAGCCATGCCGACGCACCGGAGATCGATGGTCTGGTCTACATCAACGGTTTGACGAATGCGAAACCGGGCGACCTGCTGGATGTCCGGATCACCGGTTCAGACGAACACGACCTGTTCGCCAGTTCGCTGGCCTGAACCCATGACGCCGGTTACCCGCCTGCTGGCGCGCCACCGGGAACGCTTCGCCGAGCGTGCTCCGGCCTGGCTGAACCCAACTGCAGACCTTGCCTCCAGCTTTCCCGAAATCGCCTCGTCCGCGCATGTGTTTACCCAGGATTACGGAACTTTCGAATCGCTGAATACCGTGAATGGCCACTGCCGTTTCGGCGATTTTCCCGACTGGCCAGTCCAGGGCCTGGACGACGTTGTCCTGACGCTTCCGCGGGGTAAGGAATTCCTGGACATGATGATCGCCTGCGCTGCCGGCGCACTCAGTCCGGGCGGTCGTCTGTGGCTGGCCGGCGAGATTCGCGACGGCATCAAGTCCGCGACACGGCGCCTGCAGTCGTCCTTCGCCCAGGTCACAAAAATCGACAGCGCGCGCCACTGCGCACTGGTCTGCGCGACGGGTCCCGCCCAAACGGCAACCTTCAACCCGGAGGACTGGCGTCGCGAATGGTCGCTGGTACGGCCTGGCCGGTCACTGAACATCCAGTCCTGGCCCGGCGTTTTCAACCACGGTGCGCTGGACAACGGGACCGCCCTGCTACTGGAAAACCTGCCAGTGTTTGCACCGGGCTCTCGGGTGCTGGACCTGGGCAGCGGCGCAGGTGTGATCGGTGCCGTGCTGCTGGCCGAAATGCCTGAACTGCAGGTCACCCTGGCCGACACCAGCGGTCTTGCCTGCCTCGCCACTTCCAGGACGTTGGCATGCAATCACCTGCAGGCAGAGGTCGTCGCTTCAGACGGGTTTTCACAGATTGAGGGCCAGTTCGACTGGATCGTCACCAACCCGCCATTCCACGCGGGTCACCGGGGAAACCCCGACATGACGCCGCGTTTGCTGGCACCCGCCCGGAACTTTCTGGCTCCCCGCGGTCAGTTAATACTGGTCGCGAACCGTCACCTGCCTTACCAGGATTCGCTTCGTGGGCGATTCAGCAGCACTCGCGTCGTGACCAGAAATTCAGCCTTCCAGGTCCTGGCCTGCCAGGCCTGATCGCATAAACGGAGAATACCTGTATGCCCCAGAACCGAATCGCCCCCGCCCGGTATATCCTGCCGGCGCTGCTCTTCACTGCGCTGGCCGCTTGCGGCGAAAACGAACCCGAACCCCAAAAGCAGCTGGACCCCCATGCCCGGTGGACCCGGGAGGCGCCCGCAGCGGTCAACCCCGGCATCATGGATGAAGCAATGGACGGTTCGAGCGTCGAGGCATTCGAGGCCGACATGGCGAAAGTACGTGAACAGGCCGGCAAACTCCCCTATGACCAGCTGAAAGGCGCCGTCGGCTACATGTTGACCTATGACCTCGCACTTAATCGAGACAAGGCCAAGCTGTATCGACGACTGGATGGGAAGACACCCAACGAGATCATCGCGCTGTCCAGGGCAAAGTAATGTGCGGCAAGGCCTCGGTATCAAGCCTGGCCTGGAAAGACATCTATGCGTGGGCGAACCTGCTGGTGCCGCCTGACGGCCTGCCGGAAGACCCCGAAACCCGAATCAATATTTCACCTTCCCGCATACCGCGCCGGTCGGAACCGGACGTCGTGACCTGGGAAACCCTGCCCGCCACGGTCGCACAGCCCAACCAGGACACCTGCTGGTCGGGGGATGCCACCTGGCCGTTCCTGCCGCCATGGTCGGGTGGCAGCCTGCCAATCCTCAAAAACGGCAAATTGCTTTCAACCGCCAACGCCAGGCTCCGCCACGACGATTCCCCGTTCGCACCCACATTCATGCCAGCGTGGAAAAGCCAAAGGCGCGCGGTGGTCTGGGTATCGTGGTTTTATGAATTCGATGGACGCACGCACCCCAAGGTGCCTTACGCCGTATTTCCGCTTGGATTGCCATTCTGGCCGATGGCCGCGCTCGCGTCGGCCGCGAAGGATGGGCAGCCACCGTCCGTGGCGATTATTACCGTGGAACCAAACCGGGTACTTCAATCCGTGGGCCATCATCGCAGCCCGGCATTGCTGCAAACCCCGGAAGAAGTACGGGCGTGGCTGCAGGGACCACCGGAAACCGCGCTTTCGCTGCTGAGACCTTACCCGGACGAAGAAATGGGCGTCGAAACCGTGCCCATGGCGATCAAGATTCCCGGCAACCAGGACGTGCCATTACCGGAGCCGCTGGTTCACCACCCCCAGGGTTTCCGGCCTTTGTCCTGACGCCCCGAGTGCGACACGCTGACGCGCGATGTATAGAAATTGTCATCACGGTAAGGCCAGCTTGATGTGTCTGTCGACTGATGACTTGCCCCGGGACGGGTCAGGTCATACCCGGTCAGGACGGTTTTGCCCCCATCGGTTTTACGTCCGGAATCCGTGCCGTTATCGGTATGGCGGCTTTTCGCCGACGGACTGAGCGTTGCGTGGTGCGCGCCCTTGCCCTCGGAAAATGACCGCGAAGCGGCGCGGTAGCTTGAATGCCTGGACCAGCCCCAGGGACTGGGCGCGGCGGACAACCCGGAATTAATGTGGGCGAGACGAGCAGCTGATCGACGACGTGACCTGCTGGAAAGGCGCCCAAACCCTTCTGAACCGTGACCGGTGAGCCCTCGCAATGCCCAGATGACGAGCACCGCAACGGTGAAACATACCAACGCAAGAACAACGTAGATCAACATATCCCGAGCTCCCCAAGCTCGTTCCGCCTCCTTCGGAACCGAAATGGACGTCATTCCCTGACTTGGTGTAACAAAAGTGTACCATACATACCTGTTAATCAAGGAAAGGTTGGTGACGACTGCCCCATGCGTTTATTCCTGACCTGTTCAACCAACTTCTCCATGGCCGCCCTGGGCGCGCCAACAACGCCCCGTGCCGCTTTACTGTTGTAGGCAGGATTCCAGGTCACGTCACCCGGCGGGCCATCAGGATAGCGCTCCCCGTCCCAGTGCTCTCCAGTTCGGATCGCGACCAGGACCAGCCCCTCCGGGTGCACCGAAACGAGGCCGCCACCCGACGCGCCGGGGCCCTCGTCCGGACAGCCATCAAGCCAGTGCCCCGGCCAGGCGCCCCCACCAATATCGGCGGTTGTCGACAACGTTGCGCGGCAGGGCCCTGTCACCTCGATGCGCTGCCGGCCGGCATTCCACGCGACCAGGTAAAACGCATCTTCATCTTCAGCAATTGACCATTTCGAACCTGGAAAAGGCAAAGGCCGGGCTGACCGCAGGACACCAGGGTTAACGGACACGTAAATGAGTGCCCAGTCGCCCGAGCCCTGGCCAGGGTCGGAAGCGTCGGCCGAGGGGTCGAAGCTTCCGGCCACAAACAGGGAATCGTCGATGTCTGCGGCGTAACCGGGGAGCTGCGCCAGGCCACGAAAATGAAAACGGCAGCGGTCAAACCGCCGCCGCTTTTCCAGGTCGTAAAACACGTGCGCGGCCGATGCAATAAACAGCCCCGGAAGTCCATCTGCGTCCTGGCCCGGATCCACGATCACCGCCGATCCTCGAATCGCCCCGTCACACTCGATCGTTCCGGCTGACAGCGACAGGTCGGCGGGCGCCAAAGCTGTGCCTGCCGCAAGGCAGCGGCTAGCACCCAGCAATAGCGCCATGATCAGGATGATTCGGGATTTCACGTTCAACAGCGTAGCCGCGGCTTGGCGCGCTTGCCAGCGTCACCGATAATGCGCGAATGAGAATACGACGATGGATAACGGCATGCACAGGCTGGATGCCCGGGGCCTGATGTGCCCGGAGCCGGTGCGTCGGGCCGAAACCGAAAGCCGTGCGCTGGCGCCGGGTGAAGAATTGCGCATCCTGGTCACAGACCCGGCCGCCCCGCTGGACCTGGAAGCCTGGTGCCTGCGTCGCGGCCACCGATGGCTTGGCATTTCAACGGTTGGAGACGGGGCCCATGAAATCAGGGTCACCATCGCCTTGCCCTCTTCAGGCTGAAACAGGAACACCCATGACAGAACGCAACCCCGCGCACACAACGGCCATGGCGGATGTCCATGCAAAGCCCGTCACCCGTCGTCGTGCACTCGCACATGGCAGGATCATCGTCGGAGAAGCGGCCCTTGAAAAGGTCGCCTCGGGGCAATTGCCCAAGGGCGACGCCCTGCCAATGGCGGAACTGGCCGGCATCCTGGGCGCGAAAGCGACTTCCACGCTGATCCCGCTCTGCCACCCCATTTCCTTGAGCCGGGTGGCCGTCCACACGCGGCTCGATGAGCAAGGTCATGCGATAGACGTTTACGCACTGGCAGAAATCTCGGAGAGAACGGGTGTCGAAATGGAAGCCTTAACCGGCGCCACCGTGTCGTTACTGACGCTCTGGGACCTGGTCAAGCCGGTCAACCCGGCCCTGCGAATCGAAGATGTTCGGCTGCTGTTCAAGTCAGGGGGCAAGCATGGAGAGTGGCGCCACCCGGGGGGGCTGGACGCGTATGCGGCCGAAATCCTCGGCGTCAGTCAATGACGGGCCGCTGGCAGTTCACCCACTCTGCCGGCCCGTCCACATAGTGTTCGCGTTTCCAGATGGGCAACCGCGCCTTGATCTCATCGATAATGAACCGTGCGGCTTCAAATGCCTCACCCCGGTGGTCGCCGATCACGCCAACCACCACGGCCACCGCACCGATCTCAAGCGTGCCGACCGCATGCACGCAGACCGCGTCACGAATCGGCCAGCGACGGGCCGCCTCGGCCAGGACCACCTCGCCCTCACTGACCGCCAGGGGCTCGTGGGCTTCGTATTCCAGGCCCGTGACATCACGGCCCTCGTTGTGATTGCGCACGCGGCCCTCGAACACGACGGCAGCACCGCACCGGTCGTCCTGCAACGACGCCGTCACGGCGGCCATATCCAGCCCGCCCTGCTGAATCGCCATCTTCATCCGCCGGCCACCGGCGGGAAAAACAGCACCTCGTCGCCGTTCCTGACCGCGGTCGACCAGTCCGCCATTTTTTCGTTGACCGCCACCAGCGACGCTTCGGGCCGGAATAATCGGGGAAACTGCTGAAGGCAGGCCTCGAAGACGTCATCGACCGTTTCGGCATCGGTTTCGAGCAACACCGCGTCAGTGCCCGCGAACTCCCGGAACGCGGCGAAAAAGCGAACCTGGATCGAATGCATTACCCGCCCATCCGGTACATCTCGACGCGGGGGTCCGCGTCGCCGGCCTGGCCGCGGATCTCGCTGTAGCGGTCTTCGCGGCCGGACCACAGCCCCGCCAGGTAATCTACCAAACGCTGGGAATCGTGCTCACCACGGACAATGGGACGCAGCAATGTTCCCCGCGAGGCGAACAGGCAACTGTAAAACGTGCCGTCGGCGGCCACGCGGGCACGCGTACATTGCCCGCAGAAGGGTTCCGTTACCGAGGAAATGAATCCGACCTCGCCACGGCCGTCCTTGAAGCGCCAGCGCCGGGCCGGCGCGCTGGCAGACTGACGCTCGACGGGCTCGATGGGCCAGCGCCGGTGGATCTGTTCGCGCAGCGTCGCGCCCGGGGTCACGTCACCGGGCGTCCAGTGATTGCTGTGACCCACATCCATGAACTCGATCAGGCGCACCACGTGGCCCGTGCCACGAAAATGCCCGACCAGGTCAAGAATGCCTTTATCGTTTACCCCCTGCTGCACCACCGTGTTGATCTTGATGGCCCCGAACCCCGCGTCCTCGGCGGCTTTAATGCCGTCCAGTACCTCGCGGGCACTGCCACGTCCGCCTGACATCCGGGCGAAAGTGGCCTCGTCGAGACTGTCCAGGCTGACCGTAATCCGTCCAAGGCCGGCTGCTTTCAGTTCCCCGGCAAACCGCGGTAGCAATATGCCGTTCGTGGTCAGCGCCAGGTCATCGATCGCACCAATTCCGGCCAGGCGCCGGACCAGCCCGACAAGCCCCCGGCGCAGTAGCGGCTCGCCGCCTGTTAACCGAACCTTGTGCACACCGATGCACGTAAACGCGCGGACCAGTCGCTCAATCTCGTCATCGGTCAGGAGGGATTCGCGCGGCAGGAACACACCCTGCCCCTGCAGGGAATCGGCCGGCATGCAGTAGCCGCAACGGAGATTGCAACGATCGAGTACCGAGATTCTCAGGTCTCGCAGCGGCCGTCCCAGCCGGTCGCGCACGGCGATGGCAGGCGCCTCGGGCGCCGGTTTTCGAATGCGAAGGATGTCGGAGTGGGCAGATGAACTCATTGGCCAAGATTCTAACGCTTCACGGGGTCAGAATTCCTGTTTCAGCATTCGCCGGTCAAGGTGACGCCACATGTACTCGTGGAACGGGCGCTCCTTGCCCTTTAGCGCCAGTTCAAACGTCCTGGCCAGCAGACGCGCTTCACGGCGTCGATGCCAGCTGGTCAGGAGCCAGGCGCCGGATACCAGCAAAGTGGCCAGAACGAAATGAATCCACCCCGCCAGCCAGCCGATCGCACAGGCCATTAAAACAATCCAGAAAACAGCGGTACCCACGCGACGTTTATGCAGCGCCTCGAACTGGGCCTCGCGAAATGCGCTCACATAGGCATGCGGCGTATCCTCGCAAAGCAGGAAATACTTTTCGTAGTACGGCGTACTCCGGTGAGCCCTGATGGGGTAGATCATGCTGGAACACCTGCTCCGCAGTCGTGATGAGCTCCCCTCCCGCCCTTATTCTAGACAAGAAAAAACCCGCCGTGGCGGGTTTATTCAAAGTATGGCGGAGAGGGAGGGATTCGAACCCTCGATACGGCTATAAACCGTATACTCCCTTAGCAGGGGAGCGCCTTCAGCCACTCGGCCACCTCTCCTTGTTCATGTCACCTGGCCCGGCCGGGCCGAGCGAGGCGCAAGGATACCTTTAACTGTCCGGTTCGTCACGCTCCGCGAGGATACGTTTGAAAATTTCTTCGCGGTGCACCTGGACTTCCGGGGGTGCGTCAATGCCGATGCGAATCTGGTTGCCCTTAACGCCCAGCACGGTGACCGTTACGTTCTCACCGATTACGAGCTTCTCGCCTACCCGTCTTGTAAGTATGAGCATGAGTACCTTCCTTTGGCCTCAGGCCGTCTGGTCCTTTTATGCAAAGTCTTAACGACTCATTTTCCTTTGCGCCAACCAAAGGGCCCGCTCAACCTTTGCGACACGTGTTGTTGCAACAGCCTCTTATTGATTTTCTTTCACCCATGTCCCGACGGACGCGAGCGCCGTTTCCAGCGCTCCAGGCTGATTTCCACCAGCCTGGGCGAAGTCGGGGCGGCCACCGCCTTTGCCACCGACCTGTTGCGCAACAAAGTTTACCAGATCGCCGGCTTTTATCCGAACAACCAGGTCTTTCGTGATTCCCGCCGCCAGGCGGACCTTGTCATCGTCTACCGCCGCCAGGACCACCACGGCGCTCCCCAGGCTGTCCTTGAGGTGATCCACGGCGTCGCGGAGGTTACGGGAATCCGCTCCGTCCAGGCGGGTGGCCAACACCTTGGTCCCGGCGATGTCCTGTGCCTTGCTGAGCAAGGCCTCGCTGCCGGAGGTCGCCATCGATGCCTTCAGCGCTTCGAGTTCCTTTTCCAACTCACGGTTTCTGTCGAGAATCTGTATCAGGCGCTTCTCAACTGAATCAGTACCAACCTTCAAAGTGGCTGCCACGTCCTGCAGCGTGGATTCCTGCGACTGTACGGCCGCCACCGCGCACTCACCAGCCACCGCGATAATTCGTCGGATGCCGGCGCCCACGGCGGTCTCGGACACGATCTTGAACTGGCCGATATCACCGACCCGTGAGACATGGGTACCACCGCAAAGTTCGACGGACAGGTCACCGAAACGCATCACCCGCACCTGGTCGCCGTATTTCTCACCGAACAGCGCCATCGCGCCCGTTTCAAGCGCCTTGTCAAAGTCCATGACCTCGGCCGTGGCCGCCGGGTTTTCACGGATATCGGCGTTGACCCGCTTTTCGATCGTGCGCAGTTCTTCGCTGGTGACCTGACGCGGGTGTGAAAAATCGAACCTGAGATGATCAGGCGCCACCAGGGAACCGCGCTGTTCCACGTGATCGCCCAGCAGGTCCTGCAGCGCCTTGTGCAGCAGGTGCGTGGCCGAATGATGCAACACCACGTTCCGGCGCCGGGCGGTGTCAATCGCGGCCGTGACGTTGTCGCCCACGCGCAACTCCCCCTGTTCCAGGGTGCCCACGTGCCCGTGGAACACGCCGCCCAGCTTCTGTGTGTCTTCGACTCGGAACCGTCCATCCCCGGATTCCAGCTGGCCGGTGTCACCGACCTGGCCGCCGGATTCCGCGTAGAACGGTGTCCGGTCGAGCACGATAATCGCCTCGTCACCTCCACCGATCGCGTCTACGGCCTTGCCACCGACCAGGATGCCGGTCACCTTTGCGTCCGCGGTGCCCGTTTCGTAGCCCAGGAATTCACCGGGGGCCAGCCGGCTGAGTGCGTCGGCGCTGACGGAGGCGGCCTTGAACTGCTTGGCATCGCGGCCACGCTGTTTCTGTTCCGCCATCGCGGCATCGAACCCGGCCTTGTCCACCACCAGCCCCTCTTCGCGGGCGATGTCCTGGGTCAGGTCCAGCGGGAACCCATAGGTGTCATACAGCAGGAATGCGGTCTCGCCGTCAATCTGGCCACCCGTTTCCTGTTCGTCCATCACTTTGCGGAGAATGCCGAGACCCGTGTCCAGCGTGCGAGCGAACCGCTTTTCCTCCTCGGCCAGGGCTTTCGCGATGCGTTCGCCCTCTTCCACCAGGATCGGGTAGGCCTCGCCCATGACCGCCGCCAGCGGCGCGACCATTTCAGAGAAGAATGGCGTTTTCCGGCCCAGCATGAACCCGTGACGTACCGCCCGGCGAATGATTCGCCGCAGCACGTAACCCCGCCCCTCGTTCGATGGCAGGATGCCGTCGGCGACGAGAAAGGCACAGGCACGGATGTGGTCGGCGATCACCCGCAATGACTTGTTATCCCGGTCCGCGCAACCGGTCAGTTCTGCCGCGGCCGCCACCAGCGCCTGGAACTGGTCCGTCAGGTAATTATCATGCGTGCCCTGCAGTACGGCCGCGACGCGCTCCAGCCCCATGCCGGTATCCACGCACGGCGCCGGCAGGGGTGTCAGTTCACCGTCGTCACCCCGGTCAAACTGCATGAATACGAGGTTCCAGATCTCGACGAAACGGTCGCCGTCCTCGTTCTCGGTACCCGGCAACCCACCCTCGATTTCCGGGCCGTGGTCGTAAAAGATCTCGCTGCACGGGCCGCATGGGCCGGTGTCCCCCATGGCCCAGAAATTGTCGCTGTCGTAGGCCGCCCCACCTGGCTTGTCACCGATCCTGAGCACGCGATCTTCGGCCAGGCCAATTTCATCGCGCCAGATATCATGGGCTTCGTCGTCCGTGTGATACACGGTGACATACAGGCGATCCTTCGGCAGCCCCCATTTCTCCGTCAGCAGCTCCCAGGCGAAACGAATGGCATCCTGTTTGAAATAGTCACCGAAGCTGAAATTGCCCAGCATTTCGAAAAAGGTATGGTGGCGCGCGGTGTAACCGACCTGGTCAAGGTCGTTGTGCTTGCCACCGGCGCGAACGCATTTCTGCGACGTTGTCGCACGCCGGTAAGGGCGTTTTTCCGCACCCAGGAAAACGTCCTTGAACTGGTTCATTCCCGCGTTGGTAAACAGCAGGGTCGGGTCATCAGCGGGCACGAGCGAACTCGAGGACACGATCTTGTGCCCCTGTTCTTCAAAATAGCCCAGGAAGTCGGCGCGGATTTCGTTGCTGGTTTTCACGTTGTTCCGGAATTCAGGTACTGAAGACCTGAAAGGTATAGGCGCGGACCGGAATTATCCAGCCTCGCGAAGGGAATCGATGGCGCGCATGACCTGGTCATGGGTAAATCCGCGCCGGGTACCGCCCCGGTAGAGCCTGGCGCGCTCCCGCTGGTCCAGTTCACCACGCCAGTTCCGGTTCACCCATTCCGCCGCCCGGTCGTGCCAGCCGTCATCAAACGGTGCGAGCGCCGCTGCGGCCAGGTCGCTGTCGACACCCTTGCGCCCGAGTTCCATGCGAATTCGCAGTGGGCCGTACAGCCGTTCGACGCGATGGCGGGTAAAAACCTCGGCAAAGCGTTCGTCGCTGACCAGGCCTTCTTCCGCCAACGAAGCCACCGCATCATCAGCGGTGACTTCGTCGACCTTCCGGGCGACCAGCTTTCGGAACAGCTCCTGGCGCGTGTATTCACGTCGCGCCAGGTAGCGCATCGCAACGTCCCGGACCTCGGAAAGCGTATGGCCGTCTGTATTACTCAGCGACGGCCGCCTCGGCATCCTCGCCGGCCTTTTCGGCAGCTTCTTCGGCCGCGGCGTTCGACCGCGGCAGGAGCGTGGCGCGAATCTGGGCTTCGACCTTGTCGGCGATATCCGGGTTGTCGCGGAAGAATTCGCGCGCGTTTTCCTTGCCCTGGCCGACGCGATCGCCATCGTAGCTGTACCAGGCACCGGCCTTCTGCACGATGCCGTTGGCGACGCCGAGGTCGATCAATTCCCCTTCGTGCGAGATACCTTCGCCGTAGATGATTTCGAACTCCACCTGTTTGAACGGGGGCGCCATCTTGTTCTTTACGACCTTCACGCGGGTCTGGTTGCCGATCACCTCGTCACCCTTCTTCAGGGCGCCGATACGGCGGATATCCATGCGTACGGAAGAATAAAACTTCAGCGCGTTACCACCCGTGGTGGTTTCAGGGCTGCCGAACATCACGCCAATCTTCATGCGGATCTGGTTGATGAAGATAACGATGCAATTCGAACGCTTGATGTTACCGGTCAGCTTCCGCAGCGCCTGTGACATGAGCCGGGCATGCAGGCCCACGTGTGAGTCACCCATTTCGCCTTCGATCTCGGCCTTTGGCGTCAGCGCCGCGACCGAATCGACCACGACGATATCCACCGCGCCGGAACGCACCAGCATATCGGTGATTTCCAGCGCCTGTTCGCCGGTGTCCGGCTGTGAGACCAGCAGGTCTTCGACGTTCACGCCGAGCTTCTCGGCGTACTGCGGATCGAGCGCGTGCTCGGCGTCCACGAAGGCCGCCGTGCCACCGGCTTTCTGCGCCTCGGCCACCATGTGCAGGGTCAACGTGGTCTTGCCGCTGGATTCAGGGCCGTAGATTTCCACGACACGCCCCTTCGGGATGCCGCCGATGCCAAGCGCCACGTCCAGGCCGAGGGAACCGGTGGACACGACATCCACGTCCTTCGCCTGCGAACCGTCGCCCATGCGCATGATGGCGCCCTTGCCGAACTGCCGTTCGATCTGGCCCAGCGCCGCTGTCAGTGCCTGTTTCCTGTTGTCGTCCACGTTATCCTCTCCTGTTCCGTCGTTACGATTCGTTTGACCGCATTGCGCGGCATTATGACATAGCGCCTCGCGTGTCCGGGGCCATCCCGGCACGTGGCGCTGTTTTCTTACGGTGATGCGCGAACATCTCCTGCAAATTCCGCCGGCCAGGACCCTTTAATGTGATATTCCACACCCCGCGGGCCGCTCACAGACCGCATCAGTTGCCAGGAATCCACCGGCCACTCGATGCCCTCGAACAGTACATTCTCATAGCCGGTTCTCAATTCGCGATAAAGCGTCACGTGTGGTTTCCAGGGGCGTGTGTCGATTTCCAGCCCTTCATCCAGAAGTGATGACACCAGGGCCTGCCGGAACGCCGCCAGCCCGGCGGGAACGTCACCGCATCCCACCCAGGCGACACGCGCCCGCGGAAACGCGCCCAGCCGGTCCAGTACCAGTTGTTCAGCAGGCAGGACGAGGCCAGAGGCTGCCGACCTGGCACGATCAAACCGCTTCTCACAGAGTTCACCGAGGAACGCCAGGGTGATGTGGAAATTGCGCGCCGGGATGGCACGAGCCGGCAAATTCCAGTCACGCTGCAACCGCACCATCCGGTCGCGAACTTCGGCCGGCGGGTTCAGCGCGAAAAAGTATCTCAAGGCAACTCGTCGAGCGCTGCCAGCGTGCCCTCCAGCGCCGCGCAGACGGTCTTCAGGCGCACGGCGGCCCGGTCACCTTCGAACTGCTGGCTGGTGGTGATGATGCGACCGCCTTTCACCGACCAGCCCAGGCACACCAGCCCGACAGGCTTGTTCGGCATGCCACCGCCCGGCCCGGCAATACCGGTCATGGCGACGGTGACGTCGGCGCCGCTGCCCCGGCGCGCGCCCAGCGCCATCTGCGAGGCGATTTCCTCGCTCACCGCGCCGTGTTCCTCAAGATCATCATGAATGACCCCCAGCTGCTGCTCCTTGGCGCGGTAGGCGTAAGAAACATATCCGCCGTGGAACCAGTCCGAGCTACCGGGCAAGTCCGTGCAGACCTTCGCCAGCCAGCCACCTGTGCAGGACTCCGCCGTACACAGGGTCCATTCACGCGCCCGCAACGCCTTGGCCACGTCGGCCACACCTCGCGCCGCGCGCTGTTCCAGTTCCGCCAGGACAGTGTCATTCATCAGGAGGGATTCATCTTCATCGGACAAGGGGGTTACGTTACACTTCCGCCGATGTCAGTGCCAGCCGCCGAAGCCCTGAAGGGCCACACCCCGCTGATGCAGCAGTACCTGCGCATCAAGGCGGACTTTCCCGACACCCTGCTGCTGTTCCGCATGGGTGATTTCTACGAACTCTTTTACGACGATGCCCGTCGCGCGGCGGCGCTGCTGGACATCACCCTGACCAACCGGGGCGAATCCAACGGCCAGCCCATTCCAATGGCCGGCGTGCCCTACCACGCGGTCGAGAACTACCTGTCACGGCTACTGAAGAAGGGCGAAGCGGCCGCCATCTGCGAGCAGGTGGGCGACGTGAATGCCGGCAAGGGCCCGGTGGAACGTGAAGTGGTCCGCATCGTCACCCCCGGCACTGCCACCGACGAAGCACTGCTTGATGACCGGCGCGACAACCTCCTGGCGGCCGTCGCCCGGTACAAGGACTCGTGGGCACTGGCCTGGCTGGACCTGTCCGCCGGCCGCTTCCTGGCCCGCGCCCTGAATGACGATATTGAACTCGACGCGCAACTCGAACGCCTGCAGCCTGCGGAACTGCTGGTCGCGGAGGACAACGAGCGCCTGGCCGAGTTACAACGGCGCCCCGGCGTTCGTTCCCGCGCACCTTGGCATTTCGACACCCCGGCCGCCGCACGCCTGCTGGCCGAGCAGTTCGGCACGAAAGACCTGTCCGGTTTCGGTATCGAAGGCCGGCCCGCGGTGATTGCCGCGGCGGGTGCGTTGCTGCAGTACGCACAGGAAACCCAGCGCGGCGCCCTGCCCCACCTGACCGGCGTGTCGCTGGAGGCCGCCGACGAGGGCCTGCACCTGGATGCCGCCACCCGCCGCCACCTCGAGATCCTGACGCACCCGGACGGCCGCGATGAACTCACCCTGGCCGGCGTCATGGACACCAGCATCACGCCGATGGGTGGCCGCGCGCTGCGCCGCTGGCTGGTCAACCCGGTCCGCGACCGAGAACGCCTGGGCCGCCGGCACCGCGCCATCCGCGCCCTGACCGAGTCCGACCTGTTCAACCCGCTGCGCGAGACCCTGCGCGGCGCCGGCGACATCGAGCGCATCCTCGCCCGGGTCGCCCTGGGCTCGGCGCGGCCGCGCGACCTGTCGACGCTGCGTGACACCCTGGGCGCCCTGCCGGCCATCCGTGATGCGCTGGCCGCCCCCGGTCATGCCGACCTGGACGCCCTGCTGGACACGCTGCACGCGCATCCCGAGGTACACGAATGGCTCACTGGTGCGCTGGTCGAAGCGCCCCCGGCCCTGCTTCGCAACGGCGGTGTCATTGCGCCCGGCCACGACGAAGAGCTGGACGAACTGCGGTCACTGTCCGAAAACGCCAACGAATTCCTGGTCGAGTTCGAAGCGCGGGAGAAAGAAGCCACGGGCATTCCTTCTTTGAAAGTCGGCTACAACCGCGTCCACGGCTATTTCATCGAGGTCACCCATGCCCACGCGGAGAAGGTCCCCACACACTACACCCGCCGACAGACCCTGAAGGCCGCGGAACGCTATATCACCGAAGAACTGAAGACGTTCGAGGACAAGGTGCTGTCCGCGCGCGAGCGCGCCCAGGCGCGCGAGGAATACTGCTACGAGGCCCTGCTGGGCCGCCTGATGGGACCGCTGGAAAGCCTGCGCGCTACCGCTTCCGGCCTGGCCCGCCTGGATGTACTCTGCGCCTTCGCCGAACGCGCGGCGACGCTGCAGTTCTGCCAGCCGGAAATGGTCAGCGAGGACGGCATCGACATCCGCGGTGGCCGTCACCCGGTCATCGAACATGTCCAGGACGAGCCCTTCACACCCAACGACCTGGCGCTCGACCCGGCGCGCCACATGCTGGTCATCACCGGTCCGAACATGGGCGGCAAGTCCACCTATATGCGCCAGGCCGCGCTGATCGTACTGCTGGCCCATGCCGGTTCCTGGGTGCCCGCATCATCCGCGCGCATCGGCCCCGTCGACCGGATCTTCACCCGCATCGGCGCCGGCGACGACCTGTCACGCGGTCGCTCCACGTTCATGCTGGAAATGAGTGAAACCGCGAACATCCTGCACAACGCGACTGAACATTCCCTGGTGCTGATGGACGAGATCGGTCGCGGCACCAGCACCTATGATGGCCTGGCGCTGGCCTGGGCCTGCGCCGACGACCTCGCCCGGCGGGTCAGGGCCTACACACTTTTCGCCACGCATTACTTCGAACTGACGCAACTGGAGTCGACGCACGAGGGTGTCTTCAACGTGCATTTGAACGCGGTCGAACACGGGGAGCGCATTGTCTTCCTGCACTCCGTGGAAGATGGCCCCGCATCGCAAAGTTACGGTCTGCAGGTCGCAGCGCTGGCGGGCATACCCTCCCCGGTGCTGGCCGCCGCGAAGCGACAGCTGAAGGCGCTTGAAGCGAAAGGCGACGATAGCCCGCAGATGTCGTTGTTCATGGCGGCGGCGGTTGAGGAACCCGAGCCCGACGAGCCGGACCCGGTGACCACTGCCGTCATGGCACTGTTAGCGGACACCAACCCGGACGACCTGACGCCAAGGGACGCGCTTGAGTTGCTCTACGCGCTGAAAGAAAAATCCAGGCCTTGAGACGTCAACGCTTCCTGCTCCTGTTTTTGATCTTTCCGCTCATCACGGGTTGCCAACCCTACGCCGTACAACTCTTCGTCCGTGATGTTCCTGCCACGGAAGTCGAACAAGTCGAATCCGCGCTGGCCGACGAAGGCCTGGAAGTGGTCCGGAACAATGGCGCCACACCGGATATCCGCACACCAACCGTCGTCTACTTCCCTGGCCGTAAAAGCATCCGCGCCGCCAATCGCTCTGCCGCGACGCTCAAATCACTGGGTTACGAGCACGTCAACATTGAGCCGTTTCATGTCGACAATCACGAGTATTCACACCGCACCATTGGAATCTACCTGAAGGCCTCAAGAACACCGGGCGAAGGCGAGGCACTGCCCGGCGTCCAGCGCGCCAGCTTTAGCGCCGGTTGCCAGGAACAGGATATCTTCCTGACACTGGTCGACGATGGTGCTTTTTACCTGGCAGCAGAATCAGGCGTAGAGACAACGTCGGTCAGTGCCCGGGAAGGTCAATGGCAGATTGCCAACGACAAACTGGTGCTGTCAGCTGAACCGTTCCGCATGACAATGGCTGCCGGCACCGGCACCGTTGATGACCTTTTCAGCCCCGGGCGGGTGCCTCACCTGAATATCATCGATTCAACGGACCCCACGCTGGTCGACTGCCAGCACTCATTACGCCGGTTGATGGAACGTTAAAGCGCCCTATTCCCGCGCAATCAGCCCCTCAACCGCAAGGCCCAGGTCCATCACTTCGCCTTTCCAGCCCGGAACGGACGTGTTTCGGTCGATCCTTAAGCCAGCAGAAAGATTGCGCAGGCGCAGCGCCCGGACGTTTCCGCGGAAACGTGGTGCAGGCGACGCCGGCAGTTCTGTACCGGACGGCAAGGTGAACCGCGGCTGGCCATCGATCATTTGAACGCCGAAACCCTCTTCGTGAACTTTCCGGTGATGATGGCGGCACAGTAATACCAGGTTCTCGAGTGACGTTTCGCCACCGTCGGCCCAGTGATGAACGTGGTGGGCATCGACATACTTCCGGCAACTGCATCCCGGGAAACGGCAACCACTATCGCGTCGATGCAGCTCACGTTTGATGGAAGGCGGAACGGTTCGGGATTTTCGTCCGATGCTTAGTGGCTGACCGTTCGAATCGTGATGCCAGTGAACGACCCCGGCATCACAGGCCAGCCTGCGTGACGTTTCCGCGGAAACGTTACCGTGGTTTTCAAGTTCGCCTTCTGCGCTGTTGCCATTGGACTTCAGGGTCTCGGGGTCCGTATGCAGGTGGATGGTGGTGTCGCCGCGGGAACCGTGCTTGACGCCGGACAGGAAAGCTTCAATTGCACGGACGAATGCGTCCGCGCGGCACTGTTGAAAAGCCGTGGGCACAGGCTGATCGACCGGCGCGGATGGCGTTTCCGCGGAAACGTTTTGGGGTACGTCTGTTTGCTCGCGGAAGAGTTCGGTCGCCGCCGAATCCAGCGCGGCTTCAAGCATGGCGCCCTGCTCGGGGGTCAGGCGCGCGGAGAACACGAAACTGCCGTCATCCTCTTGCCAAAGGTTTGCCCTTCGTTGGAGATGACGGCCCTGCTCCGCTTCAAGCACCTCGATCCGTTTGTAACGCCGAAACGCCCTGACCTGCTTCTCAACATGGCTCGCGGTGCCGTGGAGGGCGACGTTCAACAGCAGGTCTTCGTTTTCGGGTTTCGCAACGCGTGTCATCGCACGCACCTTCGAAAAGCTGACACGCCCTTCCGAAAATGCCTTGCTGATTTCGGGCAACGAAGGCAGTGCCCTGGCCACCCGGACGCGTTCGCGGGCGGCCCCGAGTGCCATACCGCACTGCCAGGACAACCAGTGCGCGCAAGAGCGGACACCGACACCGGCCCAGCCTTCCTCGCGATCGAAACGTTCAATGAGTTTGAGCAACTGGTACTGGCCGGCATCCAGGTGCGCGGCGAGTTCGGTGATCTGGTCGGCCAGGTTGCTGGATGGATGATCGGAAATATGGGTGATATCGGTGATAGCAATAGCGGACATGTTGTACCCCTTTACGAATACTGTAATATTATACAGCTTTTCGTACATTATAGCGGGGCAACTTGACGTACCCAATTGCTTTATCGGCATTTTCCTACAGGAATGCCTGCGCGCGTTTTACCCGCTTTCGTCCTGCCCCTTACGAAAACGGATGATCTGTCGGCGCTGCCGTTTGTCCGGCCGCCGTTCCCGACCGGCATGTGCCTCGCGCTGTAGTTTGCGCTCTGCGGCCAGTGCCTCGCGCTGCTCACGGCTGGTTTCGGTTTCTTCGTACAACGCCTGGGCAACCGCCGCAGGGCCGCGACGGTCGGATATTTCAAGGACATGGATGGTCAGGGCTTCGTTACCGCGCTGGACGCGGAGTTCGTCGCCCACGGCCAGGGTGCGGGCGGGTTTTACGCGCCCACCGTTCAGGTGAACCTTACCCCCCTGGACGGCGGCCCGGGCCAACGCGCGGGTCTTGAAGAAGCGCGCGGCCCAGAGCCACTTGTCCAGGCGGACTGACAAGGCGTGATCAGGCGGCTTCGGAGGTCGCCAGTATCAGGCGGTTCAGGCGGGCGACGAAGCTGGCGGGGTCGTCCAGCTGGCCGCCTTCGGCTAAAACGGCTTGTTCGTGCACCAGGCGGGCCAGGTCATCAAAGTCACCTTCGCCGGCGTCGGCCAGGCGGCGCAGCAATGGATGGCCGGTATTCACTTCCAGCACCGGCTTGCTGTCCGGCAGCGACTGTCCGGCCTGCTCCAGCATGCGCTTCATGTGCGGGGCGATATCATGCTCGCTCAGCACCAGGCAGGCGGCCGAGTCGGTCAGGCGCTGGCTGGCGCGAACGTCTTCGACGGTGTCACCCAACGCGGTCTTGATTCGACCCAGCAATTCAGTAGCGGCCTCGTTCTCGCTGTCACTGTCGTCAGCTTTGTCGGCGTCCGCACCCAGGTTGACATCGCCCTTGGCCACCGAGCGCAGCTTCTTACCTTCGAACTCGTGGAAGTACCCCATCATCCACTCGTCGATGCGGTCGTGCATCAGCAACACTTCAATACCCTTCTTGCGGAAGATCTCCAGGTGCGGGCTGTGCTTCGCGGCGGCCAGGGATTCGGCGGTGATGTACCAGATGGTGTCCTGGTCCTCGCCGGCACGTTCGATGTAATCGGCCAGTGAGACCACGTCGCCGGCATCCGTGTCATGGGTGGACGTGAAACGAAGCAAGGCGGCGATGCGCTCGCGGTTGCCGTTGTCCTCGACGATGCCTTCTTTCAGCACGGTGCCGAAGTCAGCCCAGAAGGCCTGGTAGCCATCGTTGTCGTCACTGGCCAGTTTCGCCAGCAGGTCCAGGCTGCGACGCACCACGGCGGCGTGAATCTTGCGCACCGTGGGGTTGTCCTGCAGCAGTTCGCGCGAGACGTTCAGCGGCAGGTCATCGGAGTCCACCACGCCGCGCATGAAGCGCAGGTAGTGCGGCAACAGCTGCTCGGCGGCGTCCATGATGAATACCCGCTTGACGTACAGTTTCAGGCCGCGCGGCTCGTCGCGCTGCATCATGAAGTCCATCGGCGCGTGTGACGGCAGGTACAGCAGGGACGTGTAGTTCTGGCTGCCCTCGACCTGGTTGTGGGCCCAGGTGCGCGGGTCCTCGAAATCGTGGCTGACGTGTTTGTAGAAGGCCTTGTAATCGTCGTCGCTGATGTCACTCTTGGGCAACGTCCACAGCGCCGAGGCCTGGTTGATCGCCTTCCATTCGGGCGCCGGTGTTTCGGCATCGTCCTCGTCCGCGGACGGCGGCGTTTCCAGCATGCGGATCGGGAAACCGATGTGGTCGCTGTAACGGTTCACCAGCGAACGCAGGCTCCAGTCCTGCAGGAACTCGTCCTCCTCTTCCTTCAGGTGCAGGATCACCTCGGTGCCGTGATGCGGGCGTTCCAGCGCGCCGATGCTGTACTCGCCGCTGCCATCAGATGACCAGTGCACGCCCTCGGCGGCCGGGGCATCGGCGCGACGGGTCAGCACCGTCACGTGGTCGGCGACGATAAACGCCGAGTAGAAACCGACGCCGAACTGGCCGATCAGCTGGCTGTTGTCATCACCGCCCTGCCTGACCTGTTCCAGGAAACGTTTCGTACCGGAGCGGGCGATGGTGCCAATATTTTCCATCACCTCGTCGTGCGACATGCCGATGCCGTTATCACGGATCGTCAGCAGGCGTTTTTCCTCGTCCACTTCGATATCGATATGAAGCTCGTGATCGCCCTCCAGCAGGGCGTCGTCCTTCAGGGAGAGAAAACGCAGCTTGTCACAGGCATCCGAAGCGTTGGAGATCAGTTCGCGCAGGAAGATCTCCTTGTTCGAATACAGGGAGTGGATCATGAGGTTCAGGACTTCCTGCACCTCGGCCTGGAAAGAATGTTGTGTTGTCTGGGTCATGGAGATGGCACCAAGCAAAAAGAACTGCCATCAAAGATGTGGACTTCTGGCCGGCTTTCAAGCGTGGTGATGGGTTGATGCGACCACAGTCAGCGACTGAACTGAACGATCAGCAACACCGCCAGGGGGAACACCCAGCACATGATTTTCGCCAGCAAACGCGCCCGGTCAATGTCACCGGCGTCGACCCGGCGGGCCGTCATGACGGCAACGGCCAACGACACGCCGACCAGGATGATGCAACCCAGTACGAAACGATCAGCGACGGTCAGGTAGCCCACCTGGGGCAAACCAAGGCGCAGGCTCACGCCAAAGGCGATGACCGAGAACACGGTGGCGCTGGCTGTGCCGATCCGTGGTGGTGACAGCTGCGGCGGTAGCCAATGGACCACCCAGGCCAGCAACAGGATCAGTATCATCGGGAACACCAGGGTGATGACATGAAACAGGGCGTCACGCTGGGCGCGCAGCTGGAAACTGATCAACGGCGTACCTTCCCCGCTTTCCCGCAGCCTGAAGGTCGAGTGCCTGACCGGCAGGGGCTCGAAAATCCAGCCCTCGGCACTGAACTCATCGACCCGGGCGACCAGTTCGCTGGCGCTTGAGTATTCCAGCTCGGCGAGCCCGTGCAGGTAGGAAACAATATCGATCGACAGGATCTGTTGGTCAAACGGAAATTCGTGCAGGTCGAGGTCAACCACCAGCGGTCCCGCCAGCCGGTGCCTGACCGTCACCCAGCCCTGCGCATCAACCGTGGCGACTTCGGGCAGGAGGCGATCAATGCCACGGTCGTTGAGAATCACAAGCCCCGGGTTCCAGATGTCCTCGAGTGAAATCACCCGCAACGCTTCCTCGCCGGCACGTGCGGCCAGGCGTGGATCCTGCCAGGAGAGTTCCGTGTATGCGTCAATCTCGAAGCGCTGGGCCTTGTCATCGATGTCGACGATGTCGAG
Organism: uncultured Oceanospirillales bacterium; assembly: GCA_913055655.1. Taxonomy (GTDB): domain Bacteria; phylum Pseudomonadota; class Gammaproteobacteria; order Xanthomonadales; family SZUA-36; genus Marinihelvus. The sequence continues at coordinate 907,931 of CAJXKA010000001.1, forward strand.
CAGGCCAAAGAGCAGTGTTACCTCGACCGGACCGCCCTGGGACGGCGGCGCTGCTTGCGCACCTTCCGGTACCGCCAGTTCCGCCACAGCGGGTCCAGCCAGCCACAGGCAGGCCGCGGCCAGAAGCAGCTTCATGGTCGATCGATGTAGGGTCAGGCTGAAAACCCGGGCACCCCCCTGATAAAAGAAAACCCGCCAGGGGCGGGTCTTCCATTCAAACGATTTGCGCTCAGCTCGCTGGCGCGTTGAGCTTTTCCTTGATGCGGGCTGCCTTGCCTTCGAGACCGCGCAGGTAGTACAGCTTGGCGCGACGGACGTCACCGCGACGCTTGACCGTGACCGAGTCGATCATCGGGCTGTAGGTCTGGAACACGCGCTCAACGCCGGTGCCGTGGGAGATTTTGCGCACGGTGAAGGCCGAGTTCAGGCCGCGGTTACGCAGCGCGATGACCACGCCTTCGAAGGCCTGCAGACGTTCGCGGTTGCCTTCCTTCACTTTCACGTTGACGACCACCGTGTCACCCGGGGCGAACGCGGGAAGTTCACGGCTCATCTGTTCCTGGTTGATATCGTCGATGATCCTGCTCATTGCTCTGTTTCCTTTTCCATCCGGCGCACCCGCCGGCGTTAATCAGTGTTCGTTTTTGCTGATGAATTCTTCAAGTAACTGTTTTGATTCATCATCTAAATTTATGTTTTTCAACAAATCCGGACGCCTTTTCCAGGTTCGGCCCAGGGCCTGCTTTCGCCGCCACCTTGCAATCTCGCCATGGTCGCCGGATAACAGCACCGGCGGCACTTCCACGCCTTCGACATGCTCCGGCCGGGAGTAATGCGGATGGTCCAGGAGCCCCTCCGTGAAGGAGTCCTCGACTGCCGAATCCGCGTCGCCCAGTACGCCGGGCAGCAGCCGCATCATCGCGTCGACCATCACCGCGGCGGCCAGTTCGCCACCGCTGAGGACGTAGTCACCAATGGACCATTCCTCGTCAATCTCGAGCTGCACCAGGCGCTCGTCGATGCCTTCGTAGCGGCCACAGACCAGCAGGAGCCGGTCCCGTTCCGCCAGTTCGCGCACCGCGGCCTGGTCCAGCGGGCGCCCCTGGGGACTCAGCAATCCGGCTTTCACCGGACGCTTGTCCGCCTGCTTCGCCGCGCGGATGGTGCTGCGCAACGGCTCTACCGTCATGACCATCCCGGGGCCGCCGCCGTAAGGGCGGTCGTCCACCGTTTTGTGCCGGTCGGTGGCGAAATCCCGGGGGTTCCAGGTTTCCAGCCGCGCCTTGCCGTTGGCAATCGCCCTGCCGGTCACGCCCACATTCACCATGGAACGCAGTTCTTCCGGGAACAGCGTGACGATATCGATCCGCATCGTCATGCTTCAGTCCTCCGGGTCCCAGTCGACCTCCATCCGTCCGGCCTCCAGGTCCACCCGGGTCACGAACCGGCCCATGACGAATGGCACCAGCCGCTCCCGGCCGTCCGGCCCGCCGCGAACGACCATCACGTCGTTGGCGCCGGTTTCCAGCATCTTCGCGACCTGCCCCAGGGGCTGCCCCCCGGTGGTGACCACGTCCAGGCCGACCAGGTCGGCCCAGTAAAAACTGCCGTCAACTTCCGGCAGTTGTTCGCGGCGAACCGCGATCTCGGCCTGCATCCATTCGCGGGCCTGTTCGGGGCTATCCACCCCCGGCAACGACACGACCAGTGTCTTGCCGTGCCGGCGACCTTCGCCGGCGGTGACTTCCTTCTGCTCCGGCCCGACCAGCCAGGGCTGGTAGTCGAAGATGGCTTCGCGCGGGTCGGTGTAGGAAAACACCTTCACCTGCCCTTTCAGGCCGTGTACGCCGGAGATGTACCCCAGCGTGACCATGTCGGCCTGCGCGCTCAGGAAGCGGTGGCGGCCGTACGCGCCTCGCCGACCAGCTTGGAGACGCGCTCGGATACCTGTGCGCCTACGCCGGTCCAGTAATCGACGCGATCGAGATCGAGGCGCAGGCGTTCTTCCTGGCCGCGGGCGACCGGGTTGAAGAAGCCGATGCGTTCGATACGACGACCGTCACGCTTGTTGCGGCTGTCCGTCACGACAATGCTGTAGAACGGACGCTTCTTGGCGCCGGAGCGCGACAAACGAATCTTAACCATCCTGATAATGACCTTCTGTTCTGGTTGAATCGAGCCGGTAGTTCCAGTTATGGGCCGCACACGGCAACCCGTCCCGTTCCGGACTCAGGAAACCGCGCATTGTAACCCCTACGCAGACAAAAGAAAACAACAGGTTGCGCTTTTTTTTCGGGCATCGGCCACGGGGGGTTGTCGTGACCGCCCGCGCTGGCTAATCTCACGGATTCCCGGCCCGTGGCGAGTGGCGGCACTTGACGAAAAACGCATTTGAACTGGAGACCCCGCGTTTGCTTCTTCGCGAGTTCACGGAAGATGACGCCGAGGCGTTGTTTCGCCTGAATTCAGACCCCAACGTCATGCGTTACACCGGCGATTCACCGTTTTCCGGTACGGCCGCGGCGCGTGATTTCATCCGCGCCTATGACCATTATGAGCGCCACGGATTCGGCCGCTGGGCCGTCACCCTCAAAGCAGACGGCAGCTTCATGGGCTTTTGCGGCCTGCGCATGCACCCGGAACTCGGCGAAGTTGACCTCGCCTACCGGATCGCGCGGCGATACTGGGACAGCGGCTATGCGACGGAAGCCGCCCGCGGGGCGCTGAATGCAGGCTTCGAGCGTTTCGGGCTGGACACGATTACCGGTTGGGCCATGCGCGAGAACCTGCCGTCAATCACGGTGCTGCAGAAACTGGGGATGCAGTTCCGGGAAATGACCGAGGAAAACGGCGAATTCTGGCTGGTCTACGCCGTTGGTCGCGAGCGGTACCGCGCAGCGAACCGCTGAATCGGCATCCCTGTCAGCGCATCCGCGGCCCGAATCCGCCGCCCGGGCCGCCCATTTTCTGCATCTGGCCCAGTCGCTTCATCATCTTGCCCATGCCGCCCTTGCCGAACTTTTTCATCATCTTCTGCATCTGGCCGAACTGCTTGAGCAGCTTGTTGACGTCCTGGATCGACGTGCCCGAGCCATTGGCGATGCGGCGCTTGCGTGAACCCTTGATCACGTCCGGAAACTGACGTTCCTTCAGGGTCATCGAGTTGATGATGGCCACCATGCGACGGGTTTCGCTGTCGTTGACCTTGTTCTTCACCTGGTCCGGCAGCTGGCCCATGCCGGGCAGCTTGTCCATCAGGCCGGTGACGCCGCCCATCTGGTCCATCTGTTCGATCTGTGACTTGAAGTCTTCCAGGCTGAAGCCGGCGCCGCGGCGGATCTTCTTCGCCAGCTTCTCGGCTTTTTCCTTGTCGACGGTGCGCTCGGCTTCCTCGACCAGCGACAGCACGTCGCCCATGCCGAGGATGCGCGAGGCGATACGGTCCGGGTAAAACGGCTGCAGGGCGTCGGGTTTCTCGCCCGCGCCGATGAACTTGATCGGTTTGCCGGTGACCTGCCGCACCGACAGCGCGGCGCCGCCACGGGCGTCACCGTCGGTCTTGGTCAGCACCACGCCGGTCAGCGCGAGTGCCTCGTCGAACGCGCGCGCGGTGTTGGCGGCGTCCTGGCCGGTCATGGAATCGACCACGAACAGGATTTCGTGCGGGTTGACGGCCGACGCGATCGCTTTCGCCTCGTCCATCAGTTCGGCGTCGACGTGCAGGCGACCAGCGGTGTCGACCAGCAGGACGTCCATGAACTGGCGTTTTGCCTCGGCCAGCGCGTCCTGGGCGATGGCGACCGGGGCCTGGCTGATATCGGAAGGCTGGAAGGTTGCGCCCACCTGCCCTGCCAGTGTTTCCAACTGCTGGATGGCGGCGGGGCGGTAGACGTCCGCGCTGACCACCATGACCTTCTTGCCGTGCGCCTCGGCCAGGTGTTTTGCCAGTTTCGCCGTGGTCGTCGTCTTGCCCGAACCCTGCAGGCCGGCCAGCATCACCACCACGGGCGCCGGGGCGTTCAGGTCCAGTGATTCATTGCGCTCGCCCATCACGCGGACGAGCTCGTCGTTGACGATTTTCACCAGTGCCTGGCCGGGGGTCAGGCTCCTGGTGACTTCCTGGCCCAGCGCACGCATGCGCACCTGGGCGATGAAGTCCTTCACCACCGGCAGGGCGACATCGGCTTCGAGCAAGGCCACGCGGACCTCGCGCAGTGCGTCGCGGATGGAATCTTCGGTCAGGCGGCCCTTGCCACGCAGGCCGGCCATGGCGCCGGAAAGGCGCTCAGTCAAGCTGGAAAACATTCGGGGCTCCGGTTGCCGGGGTCGGTTATTATAGCGGCCGTCTACTGGCAGTGAACGACGAATTCCAATGCATCAGGCCTGGTTACTGGGCGCCGTCATTTTTTACCTGGGCGCCGTGTTCGCCCTGTACCGCAACCTGCTCGCCGAGAGCGGGCCGGGCGAGGTGAGCGTCAATCGCACGCCGGCCATCGCGCTGGCCGCACTGGGAGCCACCTGCCACACCATCGCCCAGGCGATGCACTGGCTGCCCCCCGGCCAGGCCGAGGTCAGCCTGCTGAACGTGATGTCACTGTGCGCGCTGGTCGGCGTGGTCGTGCCGCTGCTGTCACTGACGACCCGTTCGCCGCTGTTCGATTCCGCGCTGGTGGTGCTGCCGCTCGCCGTGGTCGTGCTGGCCGTGGAAGCCACCGTGAGCACACCCGCGACGCTGCTGAATACCTCGTCACCGGCCATGACCGTTCACGTCGTCAGCTCCGTGGCGGCGTTCTGCCTGCTGGGGCTGGCCGGCGTCTACGCCGGGTTTATTGCCGTCATCGACCACTTCCTGCGGCACCACCACCTGAACCGGCTGGTGCGCACCCTGCCCGCGCTGCAGACACTGGAATCGCTGCTGTTCAGGCTGATCGGCATCGGCTTTGTGCTCCTGACGGTCTCGCTGGTCACGGGCCTGGTGTTCGTCGATAACCTGCTGGCACAGCACCTGGCCCACAAGACCATCCTGGCTTTCGTGGCCTGGCTGATTTTCGGGTTGCTGCTGCTGGGGCGGCGCGCCTGGGGGTGGCGGGGTCGCCGGGCCGTGCGCTTTACGCTGGCCGGCGTGATCGTCCTGGTGCTGGCCTATTTCGGCAGCAAGCTGGTGCTGGAAGTCCTGCTGGGCGAACACTGGGCCGCCTGAACGGTCAGTCGAAGGCCTTGTCCAGGGCCTCTTCAAGGGTTTTGACCACGATGACTTCAAGCCCAGCCGGGGCCTTTCGCGGCGCGTTGGCCGCCGGGATCACGGCCCGTTCGAATCCGTGGGTCAGCGCTTCCTTCAGTCGCTCCTCGCCGTTGTAGACCGGGCGGATTTCACCGCCCAGGCCGACTTCGCCGAAACAGACCTGGCGCTTTGGTAATGGGCGGTCGCGAAAACTGGACAGCACAGCCAGCGCCACTGGCAGGTCGCAGCCGGTTTCCGACAGCCTGATGCCGCCGACCACGTTGATGAAGACGTCCTGGTCCGACATCGAGACACCGGCATGGCGGTGCAGCACCGCCAGCAGCATGGCCAGGCGGTTGTGGTCCAGGCCAAGCGCGACACGGCGCGGGTTCGCCAGGTGGCTGGTATCCACCAGGGCCTGCAGTTCCAGCAGCAGGGGCCGCGTGCCCTCACGAATGACAGTCACCACGCTGCCACTGGTGGACTCCACGCCGCTGAGGAAAATGGCCGAGGGGTTGCTGACCGGCTTCAGGCCGGTGCCGGTCATGGCGAACAGGCCGAGCTCATTCACCGTGCCGAAACGGTTCTTCACCGAGCGCACGACGCGATAGCGGCTGCCGCTGTCGGACTCGAAATACAGCACCGCGTCGACCATGTGCTCGAGCACGCGGGGGCCTGCCAGTGCACCGTCCTTGGTCACGTGCCCGACCAGCAGCATGGTGCAACGGTTCTGCTTGGCATGGCGAACCAGGGCCGCGGCGCATTCGCGCACCTGGGTTACGGACCCCGGCGCGGAGGCCACCTGTTCGCTGAACAGGGTCTGGATGGAATCGATCACGACCAGGCCGGGATTTCGTTCCGCCACGGCGGCCAGGATCTGTTCGACGCTCGTTTCCGTGAGGCAGTCCAGTGCGCCGGCATCCAGGTTAAGCCGCCGCGCGCGCATGGCGATCTGCTGCAGGGATTCTTCGCCGGTCACGTACAGGCAGGGCTCGCTGGCGCGGATATGTGCCAGCGCCTGCAACAACAGCGTGGACTTCCCGATGCCCGGGTCGCCGCCCAAAAGGACCACTGAACCCGTGACCAGGCCGCCACCCAGCACCCGGTCGAGTTCGGCCAGGCCGGTGGAACGGCGCTCGTCGGTGGTGTTCTCAACGCTGGCCAGCGTCACCACGCCCGTCGCGCCCGAACCCGCGTAGCCGAGACGCCCCCGCCCGGGTGCGGGCGCCGCCACACGGGCCTCGGTCACCGTGTTCCAGGCCTCGCAGTCCGGACACTGCCCGGACCACTTCGACAATACGCTGCCGCACTCGGTGCACTGGTACTGGGTCTTTGCCTTGGCCATGGTTCCTCCTCGTTGAACCCGCGTTGTAGCACTTCGTTCGCGACACGACCAGCCCTCGTCGCCCGTGACACCTGACATGGGACATCAGCAGGCGGTTTTCCTACAATGGCGCGGGGAGAAATCAGGGAATCACCACTTTGCGAAATCGTCAGGACCAGCCGTTGATCGGGGAATCACCCGGTTTCCTGGAAGTGCTGGAACATGTTTCCCGCGTTGCACCACTGGACCGGCCCGTGCTGATCATCGGCGAGCGCGGCACCGGCAAGGAACTGATCGCGGCCCGGGTGCACTATCTTTCTAAACGCTGGGACCAGCCGTTCGTGAAGATGAACTGCGCGGCGCTGGCGGAGTCGCTGCTCGAAACCGAACTGTTCGGGCACGAGGCGGGCTCCTTTACCGGCGCCGCGAAGCGCCGGCTCGGGCGGTTCGAACTGGCCGACCAGGGCAGCCTTTTCCTCGATGAACTGGCCACCACCTCCACCCGTGTGCAGGAAAAAGTGCTGCGCGTCATCGAGTACGGCGAACTCGAGCGGGTGGGCGGCAACGACACGGTGCGCACGGATGTGCGGATTATCGGCGCGACGCACGAGGACCTGCCGCGACTGGTCGATGAGGGCCGGTTCCGCGCCGACCTGCTGGACCGGCTGGCGTTTGATGTCATTACCCTGCCGCCGCTGCGAGCGCGCCAGGAGGACATCGTGCCGCTGGCCGAGCACTTCGCCGTGAAGATGGCCGGTGAACTGGGCCGCGAACTGTTTCCCGGCTTCTCCGAATCAGCCCGCGACGCCCTGATGGATCACCACTGGCCCGGCAACGTTCGCGAGCTCAAGAACGTGGTGGAGCGCGCCGTCTACCGGGCCGGTGACGATGCGGAGAGCGTCGACGACATCGTGTTTGACCCCTTCGAAAGCCCCTGGCGGCCACGGGGTGATGAAACACGTGACGGTAGCGATGGCACCACTTCGGCTGCCGGGCTGGCGACACCGAGCGGCCCGTACGACTTCAAGCAGCACATGCAGGACCTGGAAATCGACCTGATCAAGCAGGCCCTGGCGGAGTGCCGTTTTAACCAGAAGCAGACCGCCGAGCACCTGGGCATGACCTACCACCAGCTACGCGGCTACCTGCGAAAATACGAGCTGACCGACGGCGATTAACCGATTTCGTCGTGGTGGTGGTAGTAATCCGGCAGGATGTTGACGAACCGCAGCCACGGCCCCTGGAAGGCCAGCTCGACGGTGCCGGTCTCGCCATTTCGGTGTTTGCCGATAATGATCTCGGCCTTACCCTTGTCCGGTGAGTCCTGGTTGTAGACCTCGTCCCGGTAGATGAAGATGATCAGGTCGGCATCCTGCTCGATCGAGCCGGATTCGCGCAGGTCGGCCATCACCGGGCGCTTGTTGGGGCGCTGCTCCAGCGCACGGTTGAGCTGCGACAGCGCCAGCACGGGCACATCCAGCTCCTTGGCCAGGGCCTTCAGCGAGCGGGAGATCTCGGCGATCTCGGTGGCGCGGTTCTCTTTTGAGTCCGGCACCTGCATCAGCTGCAGGTAGTCAACGACGATCAGGCCGATGTCGTGTTCGCGCTTCAGGCGCCGCGCACGTGCGCGCAATTCCGACGGTGACAGCGCCGGTGTCTCGTCGATAAAGATCTTGCTCTTCTTGAGCAGCGTCATCGCCGAGGTCAGCTTGGCCCAGTCAGTATCGTCCAGCTTGCCGGTGCGCATGCGGCCCTGCTCGATCTGGCCGAGCGACGAGAACAGGCGCATGACCAGCTGCAGCGATGACATTTCCATGCTGAACACCGCTACTGGCACCTGGGCCTTGAGCGCGGCGTGCTCGGCGATATTCATCGCGAACGTGGTTTTACCCATGGCCGGGCGGCCGGCGATGATCAGCAGGTCCGAATCCTGCAACCCGGCCGTCTTCATGTCGAAGTCCTTGAAGCCGGTGGGAATGCCGGTGATGTCGCCTTTCTGGTCGACCAGCTTCTGGATACGCTCGAAGGCCTGGTCGATGGTGTCCTGCACCGACACGAACCCGGCGCCGGAGCGCTGGCCCTTGTCGGCAATGGCGAAGATTTCGCGTTCCGCTTCTTCCAGCAGGTCATGGCTGCCGCGGCCTTCGGTCGAAAACGCCTGGCCGGTGATCTTAGTGCCGACGTCGATCAGGGCGCGCAGGATACTTTTTTCACGGACGATATCGGCATAGGCGCGGATATTGGCCGCGCTGGGCGTATCCAGCGTCAACTGCTGCACGTAACGGCCGCCATCGATGCGATCAATATGGCCGTTATTGGCGAACCACGTGGTCACGGTGACCGCGTCGCTCGGCTGGTTGTCGTCGTTGAGTTCGGTGATCGCCTGGAAGATCAGGCGGTGGTCTTCGCGGTAGAAGTCTTCTGCGCGAATGCGGTCGGCGACGTCCTCGTAGCCCCGTTCTGACAGCAGCATACCGCCCAATACGGCCTGCTCCGCCTCGATGGAATGCGGTGGAACCTTGAGCTTTTCGACAGTGGCCAGGTGGGGATCGGACATCGGGTCGAAGAATAACACGGGCCCCGGTTGCCGGGACCCGTGTTCGAAGAAATTTTATTCTTCGGCGGTGACGATGACCTTGATCGTGGTCTCGACGTCGGCGTGCAGTTGCACCAGGACGTCGTATTCGCCGGTTTCGCGGATCGGGCCTTCGCCCATCACCACTTCGGCTTTCTCAAGCTCAACGCCCTTCTTCTCGGCCTCGACCGCGATTTCACGCGGGCCGATGGAACCGAACAGCTTGCCCTCGTCGCTGGCGTTGGCGCTCATTTCCAGCACCAGGTCTTCCAGCGCGGCACGACGCTTCTCGGCCTCGGACAGCTTTTCGTTGGCCGCGGCTTCAAGCTCGGCGCGACGGGCTTCGAACATCTCGACGTTGCTCTTGGTCGCCGGCACGGCCTTGCCCTGTGGGACCAGGAAGTTGCGGCCGTAGCCGGACTTCACGTTGACGGTGTCGCCCAGGTCACCCAGGTTCATCACCTTTTCAAGCAGGATCAGTCTCATGATTCAAATCCTCCCGCTCAGTGGTTGTCGGTGTAAGGCAGCAGCGCCAGGAAGCGCGCGCGCTTCACGGCGGTGGCCAGCTGGCGCTGGTACTTTGCCTTGGTGCCGGTAATACGGCTGGGTACGACCTTGCCGGTCTCGCCCACGTATTGCTTCAGCAGGTTGAGATCCTTGTAATCGATCTCGGTGATGCCTTCGGCGGTGAATTTGCAGTACTTCCTGCGGCGGAAATGACGTGCCATGTTATGCACCCTCCTCGCTGGTGTTCTCGGTCGCTTCTTCAGCTTCCGGCTTCTTGTCGGCGTCGGCCTTCACAGGCTTGTCGTCGTCCTGGTCGTTATCGTCGTCGGACGGCTTGTCGCCGCGACGGTCGTCACGTTCCTTCTGGACGCGATCCTTCTCTTCCTTCGCCTGCAGAATGGGCGATGCTTCGTTGACGGCGTCCTGGCGACGCACGGTCAGGTGACGCAGCACGGCGTCGTTGAAGCGGAATACGCCTTCGAGTTCAGCCAGGGTCTCGGCGTCGCACTCGATGTTCATGAGCACGTAATGCGCCTTGTGGAGCTTGGCGATGGAGAACGCCAGCTGGCGGCGGCCCCAGTCTTCCAGGCGATGGATGACACCGCCCTTGTCTTCGATCAGCGCCCGGTAGCGTTCCAGCATGGCAGGCACCTGCTCGCTCTGGTCCGGGTGGACCAGGAAGCAAATTTCATAATGTCGCATTGTCTTCCTCTCGGATAATCGGCCCGAAATGTCGGGCTTTCAGAGCCTCCCCGGCGCCACGATGGCCCGGATGAAGCAAGGAATTCGCACGCCGGACCTGAACCCGGTGCGCGAAGCCGGCGGATTGTAGCAGAAGTTATTGAATGGTGAAACTTTCCCCGCAGCCGCATTCCTCAGTGGCGTTGGGGTTTTCGAACTTGAATGTGCGGTTCAGGCCCTCGACGACAAAGTCGATTCGCGAACCATCCACCATGGGCAGGCTTTCCGGATCGACCACGATGGTGATTCCGGCGTCTTCAAAGCGGTGATCGGCGGGACTGATCGCTTCCGCCAGGCCCACTTCATAGGCCCAGCCCGAGCAGCCCGTCCGCCTGACGCCCACGCGCAAGGCCTGGCCGCCATCGCGCTCCATGAACTCGCGTACGCGTCGTGCAGCTTTTTCAGTCAGTGAAATGGACATCCCGGCTCTCGTATCGTGGCCCTGCGTGCTTTATTATCTGGGGCCTTTTCAGTTCATATCAACCGAATTTTCATGGCCGCAAGCAGCATCAAGCAGTGCCTCGCCGGCGAGGCGCCGGCGGGTTCGACCGTCACCGTGCAAGGGTGGATCCGCACCCGCCGCGATTCCAAGGCGGGTTTCTCGTTCCTGACCGTTTCCGACGGTTCCTGCTTCGACCCCATCCAGGTGGTCGCCCGCGGTGAACTGGACAATTACGCCAGCGAGGTCCAGAAACTGGGCCCGGGCTGTTCGGTGCGCTGCACCGGCGAGCTGGTCGAGTCGAAGGGCCGCGGCCAGGCCTTCGAAATCCAGGCGGACAGCGTGGAGGTCCTGGGCTGGGTGGAAGACCCGGACACCTACCCCATCCAGCCCAAGCACCACAGCTTCGAGTTCCTGCGCGACGTTGGTCACCTGCGCCCACGCACAAACACCTTTGGCGCCGTCACGCGTGTTCGAAATGCTGCCGCCCACGCCATTCACCGCTATTTTCATGAGCGCGGGTTTTACTGGATTAATACGCCTATTATTACGGCGTCCGATGCCGAGGGCGCAGGCCACATGTTCCGGGTCAGCACGCTGGACATGGCGAACCTGCCGCGCACGGACAAGGGCGAAGTCGACTTCGACAAGGACTTCTTCGGCCGCGAGACGTTCCTGACCGTCTCCGGCCAGCTCAACGTCGAGGCTTACTGCCTGTCGATGAGCAACGTGTACACGTTTGGCCCGACCTTCCGCGCCGAGAACTCGAACACGACACGCCACCTGGCCGAGTTCTGGATGGTCGAGCCCGAGATCGCGTTCGCCGACCTGGATGACCTGGCTGACCTGGCGGAGTCATTCCTTAAATATGTCTTCCGCGAGGTCCTGGCCGAGTGCCCCGATGACATGGCGTTCTTCGCCCAGCGCATCGAACCCGCCGCCATCGAGCGCCTGGAAGCCGTCATCGACGCGCCGTTCGTGCGCGTTGACTACGCCGAGGCGATCGAAATCCTCAAGGCGTCCGGCAAGAAGTTCGAGTTCAAACCGGAGTGGGGCCTGGACCTGCAGACCGAGCATGAGCGCTACCTGACGGAGCAGCATTACAAGGCCCCGGTGATCGTCTGCAACTACCCCACCGAGATCAAGGCCTTTTATATGCGGCTATCGGACGACGGGAAAACCGTGGCCGCGATGGACGTGCTCGCGCCCGGTATCGGCGAGATTATCGGCGGCGCCCAGCGCGAAGAGCGGCTGGATGTCCTCGAACGCCGCATGGATGAACTCGGCCTGGATAAGGAAACCTACGACTGGTACATCGACCTGCGCCGCTACGGCACGGTGCCGCATGCCGGTTTCGGGCTGGGTTTCGAACGCCTGATCAGCTACATCACCGGCATGGCCAACATCCGTGACGTAATCCCCTACCCCCGCGTTCCCGGCCGCGCCGACTTCTGATCACGATGAGCGCGCTCGGGCTGCCACTGAATTTCCTGGAATGGATCGAGGAGCACCGGCACGAGCTGAAGCCGCCGGTCGGCAACAAGGTCATCTGGAAAGACGGCGGTTTCATCTGCATGGTGGTCGGCGGGCCCAATACGCGCACGGACTACCACTGGGAAGAAGGGCCGGAGTTTTTTTACCAGCTGGAAGGCGACATGGTGCTGCGCGTACAGGAAGACGGCCAGGTGCGGGACATTCGCATCGGCGAAGGCGAAATATTCCTGTTACCACCTCGCGTGCCGCACTCCCCGCAACGATTCGAAAACACGGTGGGACTGGTTATCGAACGCAAACGGCTGCCTGGTGAACAGGATGGGCTGATCTGGTTCTGCGAGCGATGTAACACCCGCCTTTATGAAGAGTACTTCGAACTGACGGATATCGAGACCCAGTTCCCACCGGTCTTCGATCGCTTTTACAGTGACCTGAACCACCGCACCTGCCCGGACTGCGGACACGTCAATCCCGCACCAGACCGTTACAACTAACCCCCTCCCTGACTGCTCATTTTTCGGCCGCGCATAAAAAAAGCGGCCGGGACAACTTCCTTGCTGTCCCGAACCGCCCTGCGGACGTGTCGCCACCCGCGAATCGCTTCCTTGCTTCGAGGTCAGGGCGACTCCTTCGCCCCGCAGATCCTTCTGCCGTACCGCAATTCCTTTGCGGTGAGAAAGCGCGCTCCATGCACTTCTCGTCCCTCGTTGGAAACGAGTATAGCCACATTTGGCTAAACGCACAAGTGTCTAAGTGCAAAAAAGTCTAAATACATTTTCGGCTATCAGCTTTTCAGGCTAAACCCATAAATGTCTATAGACTCCCGTGGCTATAGCTGATAAATTGCACATGAACGATTCCTGTAGTGGGCATGACCCACCTGAAGGTTTCAGTTCTGGGGAAGCAACGGGGTCCACGGACGCCCTGATATTGAATGTGATGCAAAAGACGGATTGATCATGCATATGGATGTGGGAAATCCTGGCCAGGAAGGCCAATCAAGAGCATGGACGCTCGAGGAAAAGGCGAAAGTTTCCGTCGCTTTCGCTCTGTGCGGGGCGCCTACATGGAGTGTGGGCGCCCCATTTTTAAACCCGCTGCCTTTTTCCCGGCCGCCCCATGCACTCGTAACTTAGAGCGCATGAAGGTGAACTTTGGTAAAAAAACACGTGCAAGCTATTGAATAAGTAGCTATCCTGAAAAACAGGCCTCGCGCGCCTCAGCGGAAATCCGGCGCCCTGGCCCCAATAGTTCTTGATGGTCTGCGGCATCAAGGCTTGCACAAACGGACTTCGGTCAATGATCGGCGCGCACCGCTCAGCGGAACTTTGCGGCTGCGCCCCCTGCCCTGGCAGGTGATCGATTCACGGGGAAAAGTGCAGCAACCATGTTGGGCAGACCACTGGAAAATCAGAATACATCTGCTGGCGAGAACGCTTCGGTTACCGATGCCGTTCAGCTTGTACTCAGAAGATTAATCCGATTGCTTATCGGAAGCCTCTCTTTTCCTGCGCTTATGGACCTCATTCGCGTCATCTATGTAGAGGAAGCGGAAAAGAAACTCAGTAAGGACGGAAAAAAGCCTACGAAAAGTGCTCTCGCGCTTATGACAGGCTTAGACACCCGTGTCGTCACTTCCGTACTCAACACAAAGTTTGATAAATCACTTGAGCCCAATGAAATATGCGCGGAGAGCGCACTATTGGATATGTGGGCAACGGATCCTTTCTTTGAGGACGCTGACACAGGTGAGCCGGCGATTCTTCCCGTAGAAGGACGCGGAAGAACGTTTCAAGGGCTGATATTAAAGTCAGTAGGACGGAACATTACCGTCAAGACTGTTCTTGACAGAGTAGTTGCCTCTGGAAATGTCGAATTAATGTCTGGCGCGATTGAGCGCGTGAGGCTTATTTCCCCATGGTATTCCCCTATATCTGATGATGTGGCGAAGATGACAGATATCGCCTACATCGAATCTTCACGAGTGCTAAGCGCAGCAATTCACAATATGGAAACCGGCCCAGAGTGGCGTGTTCCCCAGCAGGGTCGTTGGACTTACAGGCTGGCGCCACAGAACTTTAGGACGTTTAGAAAGGAAGCTAGACAATTATTAGAAAAACAAATCAAGGAAGGTGAGCAACTACTCGAGAGCTTCGAGGAACCCAAAAAGCAACCAGGCCAACTTACTGTAGGTATCGGATGGTACCAATGGGGCGGCCATGAAACTGATGAAGAAGGAGATTTGAGATGACTCGTTGGTCAATTGAAAAAAGCGGAACTGGCATTGAGAAAAGCGGTACTGGGATTGAAAAATCTGGTACTGGAATTGAGAAGAGCGGCACTGGAATTGAGAAAAGCGGTACTGGTATCGAAAAATCAGGAACCGGCATACGACGAACTGCACTTGCTTGCGCACTCGTCGCGACTGGCTTTTTGACTACCGCGAATGCTGACAGACTGGACCCTAACGGCGACCTTAGCCTCTCCGTTGAAAACAATCGCATTTCCGTATCCTGGCATATTGACGGAAGTGTATTTGTCGGCTTTTCAAATATTGAGGGTTCCCAAGGAAACCTTTCACTGATTGAAGTCACCCCTACCCGTAATGTTTCAAAGCTCGATGTAGCTGGAGGGGGCACAGGAGTACAAGTCGCTGGTGGCGGCACTGGCGTACAGGTTGCTGGCGGTGGCACTGGCACTAAAGTCGCTGGTGGTGGTACAGGCGTCGAAGTCGCAGGTGGTGGAACCGGCGTACAAGTTGCTGGCGGTGGCACTGGCGTGAAGGTTGCTGGTGGTGGTACTGGCGTACAGGTCGCTGGTGGCGGCACTGGTGTGCAGGTTGCCGGCGGTGGTACTGGCGTACAGGTCGCTGGTGGCGGCACTGGCGTACAGGTCGCTGGCGGTGGTACTGGCGTACAAGTCGCTGGTGGCGGCACTGGCGTGCAGGTTGCCGGCGGTGGTACTGGCGTACAGGTCGCTGGTGGCGGCACTGGCGTACAGGTTGCTGGCGGTGGTACTGGTATTGAAGGAATTTCGATCACTCTTCCAGCAGGCACCTTGATGAACATGTCCATCACCCTCGGCTGCAACAGCGCGACGGTTTCGGTCCTGGATTCAGCGGGTTACGAGGTCGTCACGTTTGATAACGTGAAGGTTTCCGGCGCGACGGGGGCTTGTGGCCGCGGCGTGATCGGTGCCGATGATCGGTTTGGGTCGCCGTTTGGGTCGATCAAACCATAAGGCTGGCGATTGCATAGCACTAGTTTGACCAACGAGAAATCACCCCTGCAGCCTTGCAGGGGTGCCTTTTCCCGGTGGGGCTTGCGATCGATTGGCAATGTGCTACGTCAGCCGGGGGTCGAGTGACCCCTGGCGATTTTCTTTTAGCCCGGCGGCCAGGTGAACGCCCTGCCGGCGAGTAGATGAAGGTGGATGTGGAATACGGTTTGGCCGGCTGCGGCGTTGCAGTTCATGACCACGCGATAGCCTTCGTCTGAATATCCTTCCTGCCCGGCGATCTGCCTGGCGACACTAAACAACTTCCCGACCACCTTCTCATCGTCTTCCGATATGTCATTGATGGTCCTGATTCGCTTTTTGGGAACGATCAGGACGTGCAACGGCGCCTTCGGGTTGATGTCCCGGAACGCGATCACTTCATCATCTTCGTGGACGATTTCGGCCGGTATTTCCCGGTCGATGATTTTCAGGAACAGGTCTTCTGACATAACGGTCATCCAAAATTTGCCTGAAGGCACCCTACTCCCATCATGCTGGGTTGGCTACCCGGCCGAGCTGGTTCCGGTTTCGAACAGTAATTCGCAGTAACGGCTGGCCGCCGCTTCGGGTGCGGGTACCGAGGACGGATCTTCGGAGTGATAGGCCTTCGCCCTGATGCCCGTTCGCATCGGGCCCGGGTCCAGGCAGAAAACATGACAACCTGTGCCGGCAGTCTCTTCGGCGAATGTTGATGCCATGCTCCGGAGCGCCCCCTGGGTGGCGCCATAGGGCCCCCAGTATGCAGCGCCCTGCCCGGCTTCTTCGTTGATCGAAAAAATCATGACCCCGTTTGCGCTGCGCAAGGCGGGGAGCGCGGTCTGCGCCAGCAACCACGGCGCGTTCAGGTTGACCTGGACATGTTCGAGCCAGGCATCTCCCGCCACCTGGTCCATGGGCTGCAGGCCATCGAAACGGGCCGCGCAATGCACCAGTCCGTGCAGGGCGCCATAACTTTCGACGATGCCCGTGATGAGTTCATTGCAGTTTTCCGGATTCAGTGTGCACAGGTCGACATCGCAGAAGCCCGGTGCGGGCGCGCCGGCCGTTTCCACTTCGGTACAGACTCGCCCCAGGCCGCGTTTATCACGATCGAGCAGTACGAGCTGCGCACCGCGCTCCGCACATTGCCTGGCCAGCGCGCCGCCAAGGCCGCCTGCGGCACCGGTGATCAGGATGGTTTTCGGCGAATCAGGCGTGGACATGTCAGGAACCGGCGCGTTGAAAGGCGGCAAGTCTACAGCGAGCCGCGCTGCGCGCCAAACCCGGGGTGTTCCAGCGTGAGGGTGAAACCGGCGATAATGTCATTATGCCGACCTACGTTTATTGCCCATCAGGCGACGACTCCTGCCGTTACTGCATGAACGGATTCGAGTGGCGCCAGAAAATCAGCGCCGCACCGCTGGAGACCTGCCCGGAATGCCAGTCTGGCGTCAGGCGAGTCATTTCAGCGCCTTCACTGGTGACGGGCGGCCCGCCGATGGATGAAAAAAACATAGAAAAACATGGCTTTACGCAGTACCGGAAGCTCGAGAAAGGTGTATATGAACGGACTGCGGGAAAAGGCCCGGCGATCATCGATGGTCGGGAATCCGGCGGTAATGGGGACTGAAGCCCTGTCACCCCCGCTTACAGGTTGACACCGACACCCACCCCGAAATTAACATCCGGGTTCCACGTGCCGGGGTTTCTCGGCCACAGGTGCACCTGCCTGACCTGGACGAAGGGCACGCTCATGACGTACTCGTCGACCTGCGCGTCGGCGAAGCCGTCGAGATCGCCCGCCAGGCTGATCCAGCGCCCCGGCGTGTAGTCCTGGGGTTCGAGAAATCCCGGGTAGAACGCAATAAATCGCCCCACTGAGCGTTGCTCGACCAGGGGCACGTTGCTGCCATTCAGCGGTACCGCCAGCACCTGCAGGACCGTGCCGTCTTCCTCGTTGTCGATGGACAGGATGCGGCCGCCCCAGACAACCACGCCACGGCTCGGCACGCCGTCATTTCCGACCTGGGACGGATAGACCGGGAGCCTGTTTTCCGTGCCGTCAAACTTTACCGACGTGCACGCGGCCAGGCACATCGTGATCATTATCATAATGCACGTGAAATATGGTCTGTATCGCGA
The DNA here is from genome assembly GCA_913055655.1 of uncultured Oceanospirillales bacterium. Lineage (GTDB taxonomy): Bacteria > Pseudomonadota > Gammaproteobacteria > Xanthomonadales > SZUA-36 > Marinihelvus. The sequence continues at coordinate 925,632 of CAJXKA010000001.1, forward strand.
TGTATCAGTTAACTTTTTCACTAATTTCACTGACATGTTTCTCCCAGTTCCGGCCATCGAAATCCTGCCACCTAACGTTCAGCGATTCGGGCAGGTCAACACAGCCAAAGTTGACGCTCCACGCCTGGGGATGCGAACGGGGCTGGTAGAAAGACTTGATGCCGCAGGTCCGGCAGAACAGGTGGCGGGCCTCGCCCGTGTTGAACCGGTATTCGACCAGGTTTTCCTCGCCCGAGCGCAGTTCAAAATTCTCGTGCGGCACGGTCAGGTGCAGGTACCCGCTTTTGCGACAGATGGAACAATTGCATCGCAGTACATCCACGGTATCCGGCAATTGCACGCGAAACGCGACTGCGCCGCAGTGGCAGCCGCCTTCACAGGTATGCTGGCGTTTCATGGTGCCAGTTTAGCAGCCAGCCGCCTGGCCGCTCGCCAGGTGGACCACGTTTCACCGAAGGTTGGTGCACCGCCGCGTTTCGCCACGGTATCGGGCGACTTGGCCAGCATCGCGAGCCGTCCCTGCACCACGTGATCACGCAGTGCAAACGCGGCGGTTATCGAGTCGTGATCGGCGCTGGCCTCGACCGGACCCAGGGTGCGCCAGCGCTCCAGCGCTGTTGCGGCCAGGTTCCGGGTGATGTCGACCTGTGCGTCCGGCAGGCTGTGCCTTTCCTTTCCCGTGGCTCGAACTTCTCCATGACGGGCCAGCAGGTCCAGTGGCAACCAGCCCGGGGACCCGCCCTGCACCACCCAGGCTTCCAGCCACAGCAGGAGCGCGTTCGCCATGCCTGCAACCTGCTGCGGTTCGGCACCGCCGACAAACGCCGACTCAATCATGCCAGACGACAACCTGCACCAGTCCATCAGCTCGGACTGGCTGGAGAACGGGCCCGAATCACAACGCATGCCCAGCGCGACGATGCCCTGCTCCCATGCCTGCCGGTCCCAATTGCCCAGCAGCCCGGTCTCGATGAGCGCCTGGATCACGGGGTGCTGGTGCTGGCCGGTATCAACGGCCTCGTTGACCGCGTCTCGCCACCACTTCAGTTTGACGAGTGCGACGCCCGGGTCGGAAACCGTTTCGGGAATTTCGGTGACGGCATCGACCAGGGCGCTGGCGGCCCGCAGGCGTCCAAGCGCCCGGCCGCGCAGGAATCGCTGGCAGGTTTCGTACACCGGATCAGTCGCCGGTAACGGGCCTGGTGGCGTGCACGAGGTAATTGACGTCCAGCCGGCCGCCGGTCCGGGCGGTGCGGGTCAGCGGGTTGTAGTGCAAGCCTGTCAGCTCGTGCACTTCCAGCCCGGCGGAGCGGATCCAGGCCGCCAGCTCGGACGGCCGGATAAAACGGTCGTAACGGTGGGTGCCACGCGGCAACAGGCGGGCGATATGTTCTGCGCCAACGATGGCGGCGGCGAAGGCCAGCGGGGTGCGGTTCAGCGTGGAGAAGAACGCGTGACCGCCGGGGCGCAGCAGTCGCGCGCATGCCGCGACCGCCGACGCGGGCTCCGGTACGTGCTCCAGCATTTCCAGGCAGGTCACAACGTCGAACTGTCCGGCGTGATCCGCGGAAAAGGCTTCCACGGTGCTTTCGCGGTAGTCGACCTGGAGGTCGCTTTCATACAGGTGCAGACGCGCCACTTCCAGGGCGCGGGTCGCGATATCCAGGCCGGTGACCCGGGCGCCGGCCTTCGCCAGCCCCTCGGAAAGCAAACCGCCACCGCAGCCGACATCGACGACCGTCGCGCCTTCAAGGGACGCGCGTTCACCGATATAGCGCAACCGCGCCGGGTTCAGGTCATGCAGCGGACGGGAATCGCCCTCCGGGTCCCACCAACTGGCCGCGAGCTCGTCGAATCGAGCGCGCTCGGCCGGGTCCAGGTTCTGGGTGTTCATGCCGCGCGCACCGCCAGTCGCTCGTCCCAGGCGCGCGCATTATCGACCACCGCGGCACGGTCCAGGGTGGTCAACTCGCCGTCTTTCATCAACAGTTGGCCAGCCACCCAGCTGTGCGAGAACTGCCGGCTGTTGGCGGCGTAGACCACCTGTGAGTGAACGTGATGCTCGGGCTGGGTTTCCGGCGCGGAAAGGTCCATCGCCACCAGGTCCGCGGACTTGCCCGTCTCGATGGTGCCGATTGTCGACTCGAGCCCCAGGGCGCGGGCGCCGCCGAGTGTGGTCATCTCGATCGCCGCCCAGGCGTCCAGCGCCCCGGCATTTCCCGAAGCGCCCTTGGCCAGCAGGGCCGCGGTACGTAACTCGCCCAGCAGGTCGAGGTCATTGTTGCTGGCCGCACCATCAGTGCCGATGGCGACGTTCACGCCGGCGTCCTGCAGTGCGGGCACCGGGCAGATGCCACTGGCAAGCTTCAGGTTCGACTCGGGGCAGTGAACGACGTGCGCGCCGCTGGCGGCGACGCGTTCAATGTCTTCGGTGTCGAGGTGCACCATGTGCACGGCGACGAAGTCCGGACCCAGCAGGCCCAGGCGCTCAAGGCGGGCCAGTGAACCTTCGCCGTAATCCTGGCGCGCTCGATCAACCTCCCAGCCCGCCTCGAGGACGTGCATGTTGACCCGCCAACCATGCGCCCTGGACATCTCCGCCACGCGCCGCAGTCCATCATCGTCCACGGTGTATGGCGCGTGGGGGGCCAGCGACATGTCCAGCAAGGGCTCGCCGGCCACCATTTCCGCCAGCGCCTCGGCCAGCGACAGGCATTCGTCGATGCCGCTGGCCCACGGCGTTGGCACATCGATGACGGGATTGCCGATCACGGCCCGCATGCCCGCCTCCGCGGCGGCCTCGGCGATCGCGCGGGGATAGAAGTACATCTCGTTGAAACACGTGGTGCCGGAACGAATCATCTCCGCCATGGCGAGGCGTGTGCCGTCGCGCACGAAGGCTTCGCTGACCCACTGGCCCTCGGTGGGCCAGATATGTTCACGCAGCCAGGTGTCCAGCGGCAGGTCGTCGGCAATGCCCCGCAGCAATGCCATCGGGGAATGCGTGTGCATATTGACCAGGCCCGGCATCAGGACATGGTCGGGCAATTCGGTTCGCCGGTCGTCCGGATAGCGCTCCAGCGCTTCGGGGCGGGACAGCACGGCGTCGATCCGGCCATCGACCAGGCGCACGGCCTGGTCGGTCAACACCGCTCGCGCCGGCCGAACCGGCAGCAGGTACCGGGGCAGGATCAGCTCGCCGCGTGGCACGGGGCGGTCAGTCCTTGACCCGGGCGGCGTATTCGCCGGTACGGGTATCCACCTTGATCACTTCGCCTTCCTGGACGAAAAGCGGTACGCGAACAACAGCCCCGGTTTCCAGCGTCGCGGGCTTGCCGCCACTGCCGGACGTATCACCGCGCAGCCCCGGGTCTGTTTCCACGATTTTCAGCTCGGTAAAGTTCGGGGGCTCAACGCCCAGCGGGCTGCCATTCCACAGCGTGATGCGGCAGATCGCCTCTTCTTTCATCCACTGGGCGGCGTCGCCGACCGTCTCCTTGTCAACCGCGTACTGCTCGAAGGTTTCCTGGTGCATGAAATGCCATTCGTCGCCGTCGCTGTACAGGTACTGGACGTCGGTTTCGAAGACATCGGCCGCCTCGACCGATTCACCCGACTTGAAGGTGCGCTCGACGGTCCGCCCGGTCAGCAGGTTCTTGATCTTGACGCGGTTAAAAGCCTGCCCCTTGCCCGGCTTGACGAATTCATTTTCAACGATGTTGTAGGGGTCGCCGTCCAGGATGATCTTCAGGCCACCCTTGAACTCGTTCGTGTTGTATGAGGCCATGGCCTCCTCCGTACTGATGTCAGGCGCGAATGATATCAGTGAACCCAATCGCGGTTCAGCCTGTCGTACACAAATCCGGGGCGATTCCTGTCATGATTGGCGGTTACGTCGGGCGACATCTAAATTTTTCATTAACGTGCGGACAAAATGCGCCTATTAGAGATAAGGTTTTCAGGAATGACGACGAACGATACGACTGGCAACCTGGGGACAGCACACCATGCCCATTGAGGGCCAATTCATCCTGGTCATCGACCCTTCTCCGGAAGCGGCGGCGCGGCTGAACAGCCGGTTGCGCAATGCCGGGCTGAGCGTGCAGGTCCTGCATGCCGACAGCGAGGGTGAGGCGCGTCGACTGGGGCGGGAATTCCGGCCGGTCCTGGTCGTGCACAGCGCCGACGGCAGCCTGTCGTTACAGGATACCGCCGAACTGGCGAACGAACTGCAGACCTTTTTCGTCGTTCTCGCCGATGCGGAGACCGTGGCGTCCAGGGCCAACGACCTGCTGAGTTTCGGCGGGATGCTGATTGATTCAGACAACGATGAACGCCTGGTGGCCCTGTCCCGCCGCCTGCTGGGCGCCGGTTCGGCCATGCGCCGACAGAGCGAGCGCCAGGGCGACATGGACGAACTTCGCGGCCAGCTCGACCTCGTGCTCAACAGCACGTCCGACCCGATTGCCTATTTCCACGAAGGGCTTCATGTCGCCGCCAACCGGGCCTACCTGGCCATGATGGGCGTTGAAAACTTCGCCGACCTGGCCGGCGTCTCGATGCTGGAGATCATCCAGGCCGACGACCTGGACCTGAAAAAGCTGATTCGTGATTTCAGCGCCGGTGTCTACCCGGAGGCCCCGCTGGTGGCCAGGCTGATCACTCGCGACGAATCTGCCAGTGATGTCCGGCTGCGATTTGATGCGACTCGGCTCGAACACGAAGACTGCGTGCAGATGCTGGTCATGCCGGTTGAGGAAGCCGAGACCGAACCTGAGCGCGTGGCAGCGCCTGAGCCCGCGCCGGAGCCTGAAGCACAAGCTGCGCCTGCGTCCGGGGTTGAAACTGACCCCCTGACCGGGTTCCTGTTCCGGGCCGATTTCGTCACCCGGGTCGACGCCGGTGTCACGGGGTCCGATGAGCCCGCACGCGGCGCGGTGATCTACCTTGAAGCCGACCAGCTGGAAGGCCTGTTCCAGGACCTCACGGTGTCGGAAATGGATCGATTCGTACGGGCCAGCGCGCAGATCATCCGCGAAAGCCTGGCGGACGATGAGTTTGCCTGCCGGTTCGGGGATGCCGCGTTCGCGGTCTACGCGAAGCGTGAACACCGTGCCGATATTGAAGCCTTTGCTGAAAAGCTTCGCGAGTCGGTAAAACACGAGGCCTACGCCGAACTCGCCCGGGCCGTACCACGGAGTTGCAGTGCGGGCATCGCCCTGTTCGACCCCTATTCGCAGGACGCCGAGACCGCGATCGCACATGCCCGGCAGGCCTGGCGCCAGGCCCGCGAAGACGGTGACTCGATGGCGCGCTACCGGCCCGCGCGCGGCGAAATGACCAGCGAGGACCAGGAGAGCGCCTGGATCGAGCGCATCCGCTATGCGCTGGACAACGACGATTTCTTCACGGTCCAGCAGGAAATCATGCATCTCGAGGGTGATGGCGAAGCCCTGACGGAGAATCGCACCATCATGCACGAGGACACCGAGGACAGCGACCTCAATTACCAGCCCTCGGCTGAACGCAACGGCCTCGCCAGCCGGATCGACCGCCACATCCTGCCCGGGCTGCTGCGCGCAATCGCCGGCGGGAATGACCGCCAGGTGATTTCGATCAGCGGCAACTCGCTGCAGGACTTCAGTTTCCCAAGCTGGTTCCGCCGGCAACTGCAGGATTCCGGCGTGGCCGGTGAACGGGTTTTCCTGCAACTTGATGCCGCCATGGCCCAGGAACACCAGAAAGCGGCGCGCCGCCTGATGGAGGAACTGGCGACCACCGGCTGTGGCTTCAGCCTGGCCGGCATGGATGACAGCACCCGGAAACTGGCCCTGATCGGCGAACTGAACCCCACGCTTGTACGGCTCAACAACAGCCTGACCGACGACCTCGGCCAGTCAGCCGAGTCTGTCGAAAAGATCCGCCGCGTGGTCAGCGAGGCGGCGAAGCACAGTTGCGCCGTGTACGTGAACAATGTGCGCAGTTCGTCCGACCTGGCACTGTTGTGGCAGTGTGGCGTGAAACTGGTCGCCGGAGACTTCCTCGAGGGCAAGTCCAAGGTCATCGGGGCATAACCCAGCCCGCCGCGGTGCCCCTCACTCCCGTCATCGGGCGGTTCGCGCCCTCTCCCACCGGTGAGTTACATTTTGGTTCGCTGGTCGCCGCGCTGGGCAGCGCCCTCAGTGCATGGTCACAGGGCGGCACCTGGCGGATACGTGTCGAAGACATCGACCCGCCCCGCGAAGTGGCGGGCAGCGCGGCGCGAATTCTTGCCGACCTCTCGCGATTCGGGCTGCAGGCGGACGGCCCCGTGCTGTACCAGTCGACCCGCCTGGAAGCGCACCACGCTGCCGTCGACCGACTTCTGCAGGAAGGCAAGGCCTTTCATTGCGGTTGCACACGCGCCGACCTGCCGGACAACGGTGTTTACCCCGGCACCTGTCGGGACGGCATTCCGGCGGGCCGGAAAGCCCGGACCGTGCGCGCCCGGGTGGATGCGCCGCCCGTTGGGTTTGTTGATCGCGTTCACGGCGCCTGCGAACAGCGCCTGACCGAGCAGTGCGGGGATTTCGTCATTCGCCGCGCGGACGGGCTCCCGGCCTACCAGCTGGCGGTGGTGGTGGACGACGCCTTCCAGGATGTCACCGAGGTCGTCCGCGGCGCCGACCTGCTCGATTCCACGGCCCGCCAGGTCCACCTGCAGCACTTGCTCGACTTGCCCACACCGGACTATATGCACCTGCCCCTGGTGGTCGATGCGGACGGCCGGAAACTGAGCAAGCAGGACGCCGATGACCCCGTCGCCACGCTTTCGCCATTGGCTGCGCTGGGGGCCGCGATGCGCGTTCTTGGCCAGCCGGTGCCGTCGCAGAACGATCTTTCCGGATTCCTCGACCTTGCCTGTCGGCAATGGGACCCTGGCCGTGTTCCGGCCATCGCGAATGTGACGCCGTCGGACTAGGCGTTATACTTCGCCCTGCGCCACTAACGACGACTTACATGAACCCGAATTACCTCGATTTCGAACAGCCCATCGCGGAACTGCAGGAAAAGATCGACGAACTCCGGAACGTCGGCTCTGACAATGCGATCAACCTCGAAGAAGAAATACAGCGCTTGCAGACCAAGATGCACCAGAAGGTCGAGGCGATCTTCAGCAACCTGGATCCCTGGCAGGTCTCGCAGCTCAGTCGTCATCCCCAGCGTCCCTATACCCTGGATTACGTCGAGCTGATGTTCGACGAATTCCACGAGCTGCATGGCGACCGGGCGTTCGCGGACGACCACGCCATCGTCGGCGGCCTGGCGCGCTTCCGTGGCCGCGGCGTGATGCTGATCGGCCAGCAGAAAGGTCGCGACACCAAGGCCAAGGTGTTCCGCAATTTCGGCTCACCCCGCCCGGAAGGTTACCGCAAGGCGCTGCGCCTTTTGCGGATGGCCGAGCGCTTCCGCCTGCCGGTGCTGACTTTTATCGATACCCAGGGGGCCTACCCCGGCGTCGGCGCGGAAGAACGCGGCCAGTCCGAGGCCATCGCACGCAACCTGGCGGTCATGTCGCACCTGGAAACCCCGATTATCTGCACCGTCATCGGCGAAGGCGGTTCCGGCGGTGCGCTGGCCATCGGCGTGGGCGACCGGGTCAATATGCTGCAGTACAGCACCTACTCCGTGATCTCCCCGGAAGGCTGTGCGTCGATCCTGTGGAAAGATGCCGCCTACGCCGAGGAAGCGGCCGCCGCGCTGGGCATCACGTCCGATCGCCTGTCCGAGCTCGGATTGGTGGACGAGGTCATCGAGGAACCGCTGGGCGGCGCCCACAAGGACCCCGAGGCGGTCGCGAAGAACATCGGCGACACGCTGGAAAAACAGCTCGACGAGTTGACCGGGATGACCACCGACGCGCTGTTGGAACGTCGCTACGAGCGACTGCTCTCCTACGGCCGTTACAAGGGTTAATTTTCCATCGTGGCAGGTCGGCACACCCGGTTTGACGCCCGGTGGCTGTCGGCACGCCTGCCTGAACCCGGTCCGTCTGGCCGTTACATTATCGCGCTGTCCGGCGGGGCGGATTCCTGTGCGCTGGCCGCCGCGGTGGCCGAGGTAGCGGCCGGCCGTCACGTCAGCGCCGTCGCGGTTCATGTCAATCATGGCGTGCACGCTGACGCCGATCGTTGGCAGGAACATTGTCGAGCGCTTTGCGAGCGTCTTGGCCTGGCCTTCGAGGCACACCGCGTCAACCCCGACCCGGACAGCCCGCTGGGCCCGGAAGCCGAGTGGCGACGTTGCCGTTACGGCGTTTTCGAGACGGTACTGGCGCCGGGCGATATCCTGCTGACCGCTCATCACCGGCAGGACCAGGCAGAGACCGTGCTGATGCACCTGGCGCGCGGCAGCGGACCGGACGGGTTGTCCGGCATTCCCCGCGAACGCCCCCTGGGCGCGGGTCGCATCTGCAGGCCGTTGCTGGAAGTTGAGCCGGAATCGCTGAAGGCGTATTGCAGCGAGCGCGGTATCGACTGGATCAGCGATCCCTCCAATCTCGACCCCGCGCTGGACCGCGGCTACCTGCGCAGCGCGGTGTTACCCAGCCTGCGCGAACGCTGGCCGGGTATCGACGCGACGCTGGGCGATGTCGCGCGACTGCAGGCCGAAGCGGTCGAGGTGCTGCATCACGTGGCCGGTGCCGACCTGCAAAGCCTTGCGCATGATGGCCATGTCCTGGCCCTTGGCCCGGTCCTTCGGCAACCCGCCGCGGTGCTGCCACTGGTGATTCGCGAATGGGTTCGTGGCCGGGCGCTGCCGCCCATTCCCCGCAGCCGCTTACAGGCGTTTTGCGAACAACTCAACGATGCGCGCGATGACAGTCATGCGACACTCGCCTGGGCGGGTCACGCCTTGCGACGATACCGGGATGCACTCTGGTTGACCGGGCGGGATATACCCCAACCCACGGGCACGATGCGCTGGCCGACCGCCGACTGTCTCGACCTTGGCGCCGGTGTCGGCACGCTGTCCGCTGGTACCCGTGTCAAAGACGATGAATGGACACCACTGGAAGTCCGATTCCGGCGCGGCGGTGAGCGCTTTGACCCCGGTGCCGGCCGTCCGCGCCGGCCGGTAAAGGACCTGCTGCGCGAGGCCGGTATTCCACCCTGGTACCGGGATCTCGTCCCGCTGGTCAGCGATGCCGACGGCATTGTCGCGCTGGGTGATCTGCAGCTGTCGGAACGCTTTCAGCATCGGCTCGAGCGCCTTGGTGGACGCCTCCGCTGGGCCCCGGCGGATCCACTGCTCGCGGCCGTCCGGAATCGCTTGAATCCACCCCGTCGCTGGGGTAGTGTCCCTGCGCCTTCGCGAGGATCCGATCATGCCTGAAAAATCGCCCGACACCCCTGATTTCGAACAGGCGCTGGCCGAACTGGAATCACTGGTGCAGAAACTTGAATCCGGGGAGCTCACCCTTGACCAGTCTTTGAGCGAGTTCCGCAAGGGCGTGGAGCTGACACGCCGGTGCCAGGCCGTGCTCGACAAGGCCCAGCTGACCGTGGAACAGCTGCTCGACATCGATGATGAATCTTCCGCAAGTGACTTCGATCCTGAAGACTGACATGGCTGCGGTGGCTGACGTGTCTGCAGTACCGGCGCTGACCGAACAATGGCGCGACCGTTTCGAAGCCGAGCTGGACCGGCGACTCTGTCACGCCGACGGCGCCCCGGGAAGGCTGAACGAGGCCATGCGTTACTCGGCGCTGGCGGGCGGAAAACGCATGCGCCCGCTGCTGGTTTATGCCGCGGGTGAAGCGCTGCAGGTGCCGGCCGATGAGCTGGATGGCCTGGCGGTCGCCATTGAACTCATTCACGCCTATTCGCTGATCCACGACGACCTGCCGGCCATGGATGATGACGACCTGCGCCGCGGTCGCCCCACCAATCACACGGTGTACGGGGAAGCAACGGCGATCCTGGCCGGCGACGCGCTCCAGGCGCTGGCATTCGAGGTGTTGGCCGATGACGCCGCACTGGGCGCCAGGCCTGCGGCCCAGGCACGGGTGATCGCGGCCGTTGCGCACGCCTGTGGCGCCGCCGGCATGGCCGGTGGCCAGATGCTTGACCTGGACGCCATCGACCAGGCCGTCAACGCCGGCGAGCTGGAAACCATGCACCGGCTGAAGACGGGCGCCCTGATCCGCGTTTGCGCGACCGCCCCGGGCCTGTACGCGGGCGCGGCGGCCGACCAGGTGAACGCGTTAGACCTGTACGGCGACCGGGTCGGCCTGGCCTTCCAGATCCATGACGATATCCTGGATGTGACGGCCAGCAGCCAGCAGACCGGCAAACCGGCCCGTGGCGACGCCGCGCGAAATAAGCCTGCCTTCCCGTCGGTCCTCGGGCTGGAGCGCTCGCGCGCACGTGCCGATGCGCTCATCGAAGAGGCCATCGGCGCATTAGGGCAATTTTCGGGCAATGTTGCGCCACTGGCCTGGCTGGCGGGTTACGCGATACGCCGCGAGGGGTAAAATAGGCCCGCTATGTCCACCCAGTATCCATTACTCGACCAGGTCGAAGTTCCTTCCGACCTGCGTCAACTCGACGAATCGCAACTGCCCGAATTTGCACGGGAGCTGCGCGAGTACCTGATTGACTCGGTGTCCAGCGCGGGTGGCCACTTCGGCGCCGGCCTCGGCTGCATCGAGCTGACCGTCGCCCTGCACTACCTTTACCACACGCCGGATGACCGGATCGTCTGGGATGTCGGCCACCAGGCCTACCCGCACAAGATCCTGACCGGCCGCAAGCGCGACATCACCAGCATCAAGAAAAAGGATGGCCTGGCGCCCTTCCCCAAGCGCGGCGAGAGCGAGTACGACACCTTCGGGGTCGGCCATTCGTCCACGTCGGTGAGCGCGGCGCTGGGAATGGCGCTGGCCGCCGAGCGCCTGGGCCAGGACCGTCGCGTTGTGGCCGTCATCGGCGATGGTGGCATGACCGCCGGCATGGCGTTCGAGGCGCTTAACCACGGTGGCGATATCGACCCCAACCTGCTGGTGGTGCTGAACGAGAACCAGATGTCGATCTCGCCGAATGTCGGCGCGATGACGAAGATGCTGGGGCGCCTGATGAGTGGCCCCACCGTGACCGGCATCCGCGAGCGCGGCAAGCGCATGATGCGCAAGGGCTCGCCCGCCTGGCGGTTCATGAGCCGCTGGGAGGAACACGTCAAGGGCATGGTAATGCCCAGCACGCTGTTCGAGGAACTGGGGTTCAACTACCTGGGCCCCATCGACGGACACGACCTGCCGACCCTGCTGCGCGCCATCCGCACCGCGCAATCACTGGACGGGCCGCACCTGCTGCACATCATCACGGCGAAAGGCAAGGGTTACGCCCCCGCCGAGGCGGACCCGGTGAAGTACCACGCGGTCAGCCCCTTCGACCGTGACGCCGGCGTGGTGTCGAAACCGAAGCCCGTGAAGGCGGCGCCCACCTACACCGAGGTGTTCGGCCGCTGGCTTTGCGACACCGCGGACGGCGACCGTCGCCTGCTGGCCATTACGCCCGCGATGCGCGAAGGCTCTGGAATGGTGGAATTCCACGAACGTTTTCCCGAACAGTATTTCGATGTCGGCATCGCCGAGCAGCACGCGGTGACGCTGGCTGCCGGCATGGCCTGCGAGGGCGCGCACCCGGTGGTGGCAATCTACAGCACCTTCCTGCAACGGGCCTATGACCAGCTGCTGCATGATGTTGCCCTGCAGAACCTGCCGGTACTGTTCGCCATTGATCGCGCGGGCCTGGTCGGGCCGGATGGCCCCACCCACGCCGGCAGCTTCGACTACAGCTACCTGCGTTGCGTGCCGAACATGGTGATCATGGCCCCGGCCGACGAAAACGAGTGCCGGCAGATGCTGCGTACCGGTTATGAATTCGAAGGCCCCACCGCCGTGCGTTATCCACGTGGCAAGGGTCCCGGCGTCGAGGTCGATCCTGCCGCGCCGGCCCTGCCGATTGGTCGGGGCAAGGTAGTCCGTGAAGGCCATCGCGTCGCGATTCTCGCCTTCGGCGCCATGGTGCACGCCGCCCTGCATGCGGCAGAGTCACTGGATGCGACGCTGGTGAATATGCGATTCGTCAAGCCGCTCGATGTTGACCTGGTGAAATCGCTCGCGGCCACCCATGACCTGCTGGTCACGGTGGAGGAGAATGCCGTGCTGGGCGGCGCCGGCAGCGGTGTCAACGAGGCGCTCGCCGCCGAGGATATCCAGGCACACGTGCTGAACCTGGGCCTGCCCGATACCTACCTGGAGCACGGCAGCCGGGAAGAATGTCTCGAAGACGCCGGCCTGCATGCCGAAGGCATCCTCGACAGCATCGAGGCACGGCTACGGGGCGCCTCCGGGCCCGGACGCGCGGTCAGGCTGGCCGCCGGCGCGCCTCCCCTGGCGGGAAAACACGGCGAAACGTCAGGTTGATCCTGGGCGCGACCGCGCGCCGGGTTTTCGGAATGGCGTGCTGGTAGTCGCGCTGGCTTGAAGCTGACATCAGCACCAGGCTCCCGTGCGCCAGCGTGAGGGCCGTCGATGAGCCGCCACCGCGTGGGCGGATGCGCATTACCCGTTCGCCACCCAGGCTGATCGATGCAATAGCCGGGTGCGGGCCAAGTTCCGGTTCGTCGTCGGCGTGCCAACCCATGGAATCCTGGCCGTCACGATAGCCATTCAGTAATACCGCGTTGAAGTGCAGCCCCAACTTCACCTGCAGAGTCTTCCGGAGGTGCTCGATGTCATCAGGAAACGGACAAGGCTCCAGCACCAGGCCGCTGTACGCGTAGCGCACGCCCGGGTCCGCGAACCAGGCGGTCAGGCGCGGCTGTGGCACAGGTTTTCCGAACAGCTGGATGGATTCCTGGCGCCAATCAATGTCGCGCCACAACGCTTCGAGCAATGCGTCGGCCCTTGCCGGCGGCAGGAAGTCGGGGTGATAGTCGAACCCGGGCGGTTCAGTCGTCAGACTCGCCATGAATCCGCACGGCGAGCACATCCCGCCCGACGCCATGCAGGACAGAGTTTGCAGTTGAGCCGAGCAGCAACTGCACGCCCTTTTGCCCGTGTGTGCCAATCACGATCAGGTCGGCGCCCAGTTCCTCGGCCACCGTCCTGATCTCGTGCGCGGGCGAACCGTAACGAAAATGCGTGTTACCGTCCGACAGCCCAAAGCGTTTCGCCCAGTCATCCAGCCGCTTTTGCAACTCCTCGCGGAGCTTTTCCTCGGCCTCGTCCATGCCCGGAAACACCGGGCCGAAGGGCACCACCCCCAGGTAGACAGAATCCATCGGCTCCTGAACGTGCACCAGGTGCACGGCCGCGTCTTCGGCCCCTGCCGCCTTGGCCCGGGCGATCACCTGCGCGGACTCTTCGCTGAGATCAACAGCCGCCAGAACCGTTTTGTACTCACTCATGTCCTTACCCCTGTCTCACTCGAGTGCCGCGATACATTCGATCTCAACACGTGCGTCCAGGGCCAGGCCGCTGGCGCCCAGTGCGCTCCGCGCCGGCGGGTTGTCGGGGAAAAATGTCATGTAGACCTCGTTCATCGCGCCCCACTCGGCCATGTCGGCCAGGAACACGGTGCACTTGACCATGCGATCCATGGAACCGCCGTATTTCTCCACCGCCGTCTTGATATGGTTCATCGTCTGCCGGGTCTCAGGCTGGATACCACCCTCGACCAGCTTCATCGTGCCGGCGACGTTGCCGATCTTGCCGGACAGGAACAACAGGTCGCCCACCCGCACGGCATCAGAGAATGGCAGCGGTTGTTCGGACGGGATCGGGAAGTACTCCAGTTCGTCGGCATGCGCGAAAACGGAAGTCATAATTAACATTATAAATGCCATATATCTAAATGTTTTCACTTAATTTCTCCAAGTCTAGATCTCATTCTTCCTGGCCGCTTCCGCAATCAGCTCGGACGCCCGGAACGCCAGTGCCTGGATCGTCAGGGTGGGTTGCCCGCGCCCGGACGACACCAGGCTGGAGCCGTCGCAGATGAACAGGTTGGGTACATCATGGCTTCGATGACCGGCATCGACCACTGACGTCGAAGGGTCGTCGCCCATCCGGCAGGTGCCGAGCAGGTGAGCATGGAAGTTCTGTGGCACCACCGGCTCGCGCCAGGTCTTCGTCGCGCCGGCGGCCTGCATGATCTCCACACCGCGGTCCTGCAGGAACTTCATCATGGCCAGGTCGTCGTCATGGTCGCGGTAGGTCATGCGGATGGCCGGACGGCCTTTCGCATCTTTCAGTACCGGATCAAGCGTGATGTTGTTGCGCTCCAGCGGCACCGAGGTGGTGCTGCCCAGCACACCGACATGATGACCGAAACCAAAATCAACTTCGCGCCGGAATTCCCTTCCCCAACGCGGCACGGCGCCGCCTGACAGGGTGAGCGCGTGCATGACGGGTGTGGCGTTAATCAGGGGTCGCGCGTCGATCCCGCCGCCGCCGTAGTGACCGCGTTGCGGGTCGGTCTCGTAAAAGTCGTGAATGATTCGCGTCACCTGGATGCTTTTCCAGTCATTCACCGGCTCGGGGAAGATCGCGTGTGATACCGAGTGGCCGTTCCCCATCAGGTACTTGCCCACCAGTCCTGACGTATTGGCCAGGCCGTCCGGAAATGCCGTGGAGGCCGACATCAGCAGCAGGCGCGGGGTCTCGGCACCGTTGGCCGCCAGGATGACCGCGCGGGCTTTCTGCGCCTGCTCCACGCCTTCCGCATCGTAGTAGCGAACCTGGTCGACCCTTCCCTTGTCATTGACGTCGACGTGGTAGACCGTCGACAGTGGCCTGATCTCGCAGCGCCCGGTGGCCTCGGCCTCGGGCAACACGCTCGCGAGCGTCGAGGACTTGGCGTTCATCTCGCAGCCAAACCCCATGCAGAATCCACAATGGACACAGGCGGGGCGGCCTCGATAAGGCTTCGACAGGATCGCGACCGGCGCCGGCTGGGCATGCAGCCCCAGTTCCCGTGCGCCACGCTCGAGCAGCGCGCCCGAGGACTTCACCGGCATGGGCGGCAACGGGTACGGTTTCGAGCGAGGCGGGTCGAATGGCCCAGGCGCGCCGGAAACGCCCAGTTCCCATTCCGCGCGGGTGTAGTACGGCTCCAGTTCCCCGTAACTGATCGGCCAGTCGGCGAACCCGGTACCGGACATCGGCCCCAGCAGGCTGCGTTCCTTGAAATCCAGCGGCCGCATGCGCCAGTAGTTGCCGGAAAAGTGCACGCTGGCGCCGCCCACGGTCCGCGCGTACATCGCGGGTGGCGGACCGCCGCCGCCCGGAACCGTGGCGTCCTGGTCGGCGGATTCGCGGAAAGTCTGCGGGTCAGCCCAGCCCGGGTGCTGGCTCATTTCGCCATTGAGGAAGGTCTTCAGCTCGTCGTGGCCGAAATCCGCCGCCGTCCGATAGGGGCCCTGCTCCAGCACGACCACGTCAAAACCCGCCGTGGCCAGTTCCCGGGCAAGTACGCCACCGGATGCCCCCGAACCGACGATGACAAAGTCCACCGCCTCGCGGGTGGGAAACCGGACCCGTGGCTCAGGCGCTGGCATCGTAAGCTCCAAAAGGTGGTTGCCAGACGTGACGGCTTTCAAAGCCGATGGCTTTCCAGCCCTGCTGGTCGCGGTTTCCACCATAGGATGGCAGGGCGAATACCCCGCAAAGCGTCAGCATGTGCACGATGCCGAAGAACGGCGTGGCCTCGACCTGCTTCAGCACCGCGGTGCGATCGTCGAATCCGAGTGACAGGAAATCATCCGCTCCCGAGCGCTGGTCCAGGTCGTCGAGACCGGCCAGCACCATGGGGAGCGGGCCGGCCATGAAACCACCGAAAGCCGCATCCATGAACCGGACCGCGCCAATCGCCTCGGCGCCGGGCGCGCCGTCCAGCGGCGGATAGACCTGGTCGGCGACCGCGCCCAGCCGGGCGGCGTCGGTGGCGCTGATGTTCACCCAGGGTTCGTCAAGATCAGCGGCGGCCGCGGCACTGCGGGCCGCCGCCATGATGGCGCCCCCATGCAATGCGAGCCACCCTGCCCCGGCCAGGTGGCCGCTGCCGGCCAGGAATGTCCGCCTTGAACTTCGCTTGCTCATCGCCTGCTCCCCTGGAAACTACCTTCAGCATAGCACTACGCTCAGCGTATTCTGAACGCGCCGGGCAACAAATCATCACGCGACCAGCCAAGTGCCTGGTCGCCGTCGCAACAGGACGTGATCGTGGCCCCGGGCGACAGCAACTCCACCATCCACTGGCGGCAGCCACCGCAGGGCGGCAGCGGCGTTTCGCCGGGCACGTAAATCAGCAAAGCATCGATCTCACCGGGACGCGTACCCGCGGCGATGGCCGCGGCGATCGCGTTGCGCTCTGCGCACTGGGTCAGGCCGTAACTGTCACTCTCGACATTGCACGCGGCCACCGGTTCGCCACCGGGTGTACTGACCGCCGCGCCCACCTGGAAACCGCTGTGCGGCGACCACGCGTTGGCACTGGCCCGCTTTGCGGCGGCCTTCAGGCACTGGAACCGCGCCCCGCTGGTCGCATCATCGCTCATCGTGGCCTTATTCCCCCGCCGTCGCCATCAATGCCGGCAGCACGACGTCAATGACGGCGCCGAAGGCCGACTGGCGTTCAGCCGGGCTGAAGTGCGCCGAGGCCGGGATGACATCGCTGACCGTCAGCAGGGTCAGCGCGCGACGGCCATGCTGGCGCGCCAGCGCGTAGAGTGCGGCGGTTTCCATGTCCAGGGCGAGCACGCCCATGGCGGCGACCTTGTCGATAAATCCCGGGTCGGGATGGTAGAACCAGTCCGTGGACATGACCTCGCCCGCCCGCACCGGCAGACCCGCGGCCTGGGCCGCATCGTGAACAGCGCGCGCCATCGCAAAGTCTGCCGCCGGCGCGTAATCCCAGCCGGCGAAGCGCTCACGGTTCATGGAAGAGTCGGTGCAGGCCGCGGTGGCCAGCAGCAGGTCGCCGAGTTCGAGCTCGGTGGTCAGCGCGCCACAGGTCCCCACGCGGACGATTCGCTGGACACCAAAATGGTCGAAAAGCTCATGCGCGTAAATGCTGATGGAGGGCATCCCCATGCCGGAACCCATGATCGAAACCGGCTGGCCCTGGTAGTGCCCCGTATAGGCCAGCATGTTGCGAACGGTGTTGACCTGGCGCGCGTCGTCCAGCACCTGCCCGGCCAGTGCTCGGGCCCGCAGGGGGTCGCCCGGCATCAGCACCAGTTCGGCAAAATCGCCGGGCTCGGCGTCGATATGCGGTGTGCTCATCGGTCGGTATCACTCCTGTTCTCGGTGTTGCGGATCACGCCCTGGATCGTGCTGGGCAGGTCCGGCATCGCCTCACCCAGCTGAATCATACCGGACAGGTCGGTCGCGGCGCGCTGCGCCGCGTCATCATCGCGGGCGTGGATCACGGCGAGCACCTGGCCGCGTTCGACACGGTCACCGGCCGACACCAGCGCGTTGACGCCGACAGCGGGGTCGATCCTGTCGTCCTCGCGAAAACGCCCGCCCCCGAGGCCCCGTACCAGCCGACCGATGGCCAGGGCGTCGACCTGCTGGACATGGCCCGCCTGTTGCGCCCGGATCTCGCATTGCACCGGGGCGGTTGGCAAGTATTCATCCGGCGTTTCAACCAGCCCCCCAGGTCCGCCCTGGGCCGCGACCACGGCCGCGAACCGCTCCGCCGCGGCACCGCTGTCGAGCGCGGACGCCAGCTTCGCTTTCGCCTGGCCCGTGTCAGGGGCGAGCTCACCGATGATAAGCGCCTCGGACGCCAGGGCCAGGACAACGGTCTCCAGCCGGGTGCCGTGTCGCTCACCCGCGAGAAACGCGATGGCTTCGCGGACTTCCAGGGCGTTACCGGCGGCGGCCGCGAGCGGCTGGTCCATGTCCGTCAGCACCGCGTGACAGTCGAGACCGGCGCCCCCGGCAACGTCACACAGCGCCTGTGCCAGCGCCCGGGCCCGGGCGGGATCGGCAAACACCGCGCCGCGCCCGGTCTTGACGTCCATGACCAGGCCATCAAGGCCCTCGGCCAGCTTCTTCGACAGGATGGACGCGACGACCAGCGGCTGGCAGGAGACCGTTTCACTGACATCACGCGCCGCGTAAATTCGTCGGTCAGCCGGCGCGAGGTCATCGCCCTGCCCGACCAGTGCGAAACCATGTTCACGAACAATGGCCTGGAAACGCGGCAATTCCAGCGACACGTTGAAGCCCGGGATACTCTCAAGTTTGTCCAGGGTGCCGCCCGTATGGCCCAGTCCACGTCCCGAGATCATCGGGACATAGGCGCCGCACGCCGCCAGCAGTGGCGCCAGCACCAGGCTGACAAGGTCACCCACCCCGCCGGTGGAATGCTTGTCGAGCACCGGGCCATCCAGGTCATTCCAGCGCAGGACCGTCCCGCTGTCGCGCATCGCCAGGGTCAGTGACGCCTGTTCGGTAGCGTCCAGGCCCTGCAGGTAGATCGCCATCAGCAGTGCACCCAGCTGGACATCCGTCAGGCGGTTGTCAGTCACAGCCGCGACGAGTTCGCGAATGGCGGCGCGTTCCAGCCGGCCACCGTCGCGCTTGACCCGGATCAGGTCGGGAAGGCTCATGGCCCCTGTCGCCGCCCTCCACCGAAGCGCAACCAGGCCAGGACGACGAGATTGGTGACAACGGCGAGCATCAACCAGAGCACCGCGACCAGGTCGAGCACCTGGTGACGTGAAGCATCGACGATGACGGCGATCGCGAGCGCCGCCAGGCTGATGAAAATCATCCAGCGGACCCATGGGCGTGTCCGTGCGACACCAACTGCCAGCGTGGCGTGAATAGCGGTCAGCACCAGCATGATCAGCGCAGGCTGGGCCCAGTCATCCAGGACGCCGCGCACATGGCCCGCGAGGAAATAGGAACCGGCCGCGAACAGGCCCAGGAAGGCCACCAGCGCCAACGCCAGTGTCAGTAATGCCGTTCCGGCGTCAGCTGGGGCCGCCCGTTCAGTCATGGCGCGGCAGCAGCCATTCGATGACGGCCATCAGCATCAGGCTCAGGGCGAACAGCTCCACGCCTTCCTCGACCGCGTTCTTGACCTGGCGCTGGTAGGTCTCACCCATCACCGCCTGCCAGACCGACCCCCGGCCCAGCAAGCGGGAGAAACCGAGGCAGAGAAAGCCGCCGCTGAGCATGCCGAAAGCGGGCGTTTGGGCGAATGCCTTCAGTTGCCCCGGCCAGGTCGCGCGGCCTTTCCAGGCCAGCCAGGCCAGCATGACGGCCAGTACGGCTGCGGGGTACTTCCAGATACCGTGCGGCAGCCATTGCTCCAGGACCTGGTCATTTTCCCGTACCAGCAGGATGGCAAAGCCAATTGCCATCAACGTCGCGAGTAATCGAGCATCCGGGGCCAGGTGTCGCTTTGTGAACAGCAGGATAACGGTGAGCAGCAATACCAGCGACTGCAGGGACTCAACATAGCCCCATTCGGAAAACATGCGCGCCACCGGCAGGCTTGTTGCCTCGATCTTGATGACCTGGGCGACGCAGGCGGTGATGACCACCCACACCGCGAACCGGGCTGCCAGCGCGACCATGGGTCAGCCGCCGCGACTTAACCGCATTTGCTGTAGCCGCAGGACAAACACGTGGCGCAGTTGTCCATGATCACCACCGCCTTCGTGGAACACTTGTTACAGAGCGTGGCCGAGGCCGGGTAACCGCTGGATTCCTCTCCGTCCGCCGACTTCGTTTCAGTCAGCGTTTTTTTTTCCAGCGCGGCCTCGGCTTCGGCCCGTTTCTGGTCCAGCAGCAGGATCTGCTGCTCGGACAACTCTTCCTTCTCCATCAGGCCGATCTTCTGCAGGTGATGCTCGATGACCGCGCCGATGTCGGCGATGATGGACGGCATGAACTTGCCGCCGGGCTTGAAATAACCGCCCTTCGGGTCGAACACGGCCTGCAGTTCCTCGGCCAGGAACGTGACATCACCACCCTTGCGGAACACCGCCGACATCAGCCGGGTCAGCGCCACGATCCACTGGAAGTGGTCCATGTTCTTGGAGTTGATGAAAATCTCGAACGGCCGGCGCTGCTCGTGCTCGGTGCCGGGGTTCAGCACGATGTCGTTGATGGTGACGTACATCGCGTGCTCGTCCAGCGGGGTCTTGATCTTGTAGGTCGAGCCCTCGAGCGACTCGAAACCTTCCGGACGCTGCACCTGCTCGGTCATGCGGATGACCTTGGCGCGGGCGCGCTCCTCCTTCTCCGGCTTTGACGATTCCGCCTTGCCTTCGGGTTTGGCCACTTCGTAGCCGACGATCTTGTTATCGATTTTGATGGACATGAGCGTTTCTCTGGTTTTCGGTGTCCGGCGCGTTCCTCAGAACTTGCCGTAATAGCCTTCTTTCAGGGCGTCGAACAGGTTCGCGGCGGTGTGCGTTTCGCCGTCGTACTCGATTTCCTCGTCGCCTTTCACTTCCACGACGCTGCCGTCTTCGAGCACGAACCGGTAGGTCGTGTTCGCCAGGTCCTGGTCCTTGACCAGCACCCCCTGGAAAGCCTCGGGATTGAAGCGGAACGTGGTGCAGCCCTTCAGCCCCTTGCCATGGGCGTAGGTATAGATGTCCTTGAAGGCCTCGTAGGGGTATTCCGTGGGCACATTCGCGGTCTTGGAGATGCTGGAATCCACCCACAACTGCGCCGCGGCCTGGATATCCACGTGCTCTTTCGGGTGAATGTCATCGGAGCTGATGAAATAGTCCGGCAGCGCGTGTGCGGGATCCTCGCTGAACGGCATGGCCTGGGCGTCGACCAGCTCGCGGTAGGCCAGCAGCTCGTAGCTGTAGACCTCGACCTTTTCCTTGGTCTTGCGTCCCTCGCGGATGACATTGCGATTGTAGTGATGCGCGAAGCTGGGCTCGATGCCATTGGAGACATTGTTCGCCAGCGACAGCGAAATGGTGCCGGTGGGCGCGATCGACGTGTGGTGGGTGAATCGGCCGCCCTCTTCAATCAGGGCTTCGACCAGCTCCGGCGCGTGCTGGGCAACGCGCTGCATGTAACGGCTGTACTTGGCATGCAGGACACGGCCGGGCACGGTATCGCCCACCTTGTAACCGTCCGCCTGCATTTCCGGGCGCCGGCGCAACATGTCGCCGGTGACCTCGAAGGTCTCGTTCATGATGGGCGCGACACCTTTTTCGCGCGCCAGGTCGAGCGACTCTTCCCAGCCGGCCAGTGCCATCTCGCGCGCGACCTTCTCGGTGAAGTCGACCGACTCGGGTGAGCCGTACTTCAGGCCCATCAGCGTGAGCGTGGAACCCAGCCCGAGGAAGCCCATGCCATGACGGCGCTTGCGGGTGATCTCGTCGCGCTGTTTTTCCAGCGGCAGGCCGTTGATCTCGACCACGTTGTCGAGCATGCGCGTGAACACCTTCACGACCTTGCGGTATTCATCCCAGTCGAACGTCGCGTCGGCGGTGAACGGGTCCGTGACGAACCGGGTCAGGTTGACCGAGCCCAGCAGGCAGGCGCCGTACGGCGGCAGCGGCTGCTCGCCGCAGGGGTTGGTGGCGCGGATGTTCTCGCAGAACCAGTTGTTGTTCATCTCGTTGATGCGGTCGACGAGGATGAAACCGGGTTCGGCAAAATCGTAGGTGGAGGCCATGATCATGTCCCACACGCGGCGCGCCGGCACGGTCTTGTAGATCCGGCAGGCGACCAGGCCGTCATCGCGGGTGACATAGCCCTCTGTCGTGGGCCATTCGCGCCACTGCACCTGGGCCGGGTCTTCCAGGTCGAAATCGCCGGCTTCGTCCTGGGCCAGTGGGAACGCCAGCGGCCATTCGGCGCCTTCTCGCACGGCGTCCATGAACTCGTCGGTGATCAGCAGCGAGCAGTTGAACTGGCGCAGGCGGCCGTCTTCACGCTTGGCGCGAATGAATTCCATGACATCGGGATGGCCGACCTCGAAGGTCGCCATTTGTGCACCGCGACGACCACCGGCAGAGGACACGGTGAAACACATCTTGTCGTAGATATCCATGAAGCTCAGCGGGCCCGACGTGTACGCGCCCGCACCCGACACGTACGCGCCTTTCGGGCGCAGGGTCGAGAACTCGTAGCCGATGCCACAACCGGCCTTCAGGGTCAGCCCGGCCTCGTGCACCTTGTCGAGGATGCCGTTCATGGAATCCTGGATCGTGCCGGACACGGTACAGTTGATCGTGGACGTGGCGGGCTTGTGCGCCTCGGCGCCGGCGTTCGACGTGATACGCCCGGCCGGGATGGCACCGCGGCGAAGCGCCCACAGGAAGGCCTCGTACCACTGTTCCCGCTTCTCCTTGCCCTTTTCCACCCGCGACAGCGCGCGCGCGACACGCTTGTACGTGTCGTCGATGGTGTGATCGATGATTTCCCCTGTTTTTGACTTCAGCCGGTACTTTTTATCCCAGATATCCCAGGATGCCGGCTGCAGCGGAATCGCTTGCGAATCAGTAACGGACGACTCGGCCTGGACGCTGCTCATGAACTCTCCCACCCAATGAATTGGTTTTGTTAGGTTTGTCGGCACAACTGCTTGTGCCTCAATTCTTTCGCGAAACACAAGATATTGTGTCGCGGAGTCACAAGATACGCCTGCTTCCGGGGGCTGTCAAATGCCTGTCGAGCCCTGGCAAAGCTCGCGCATTTTTAATAAATACCCAATATATTCAGTTATTTAACCATGTCGCCATGATGGAATGCCCGGTCCGGCGTGGATCAATCTGACGGAATCAGGCGGGTTTCCGGCCTGTTCGCTTTGTCGCAAAACCCGGGGCCGGGCGCGTCAGGCGTCGTGTTCGGGTTTCTGGTCGCGCGCCAGGAGGCGTCGAAGGCAAGCCTCGGGATCGAGGCGCTGGTGGATGATTCCGTAGACTTCGCGGGAAATCGGCATACTGACGTCATGCGCCTTTGACAGGCGCCGGACCTCGGCAGAGGTCCCCACACCTTCCACCACCTGGCCAATCTCGCGAACAGCGGTTTCAACATCGGCCCCATGGCCCAGCGCCAGGCCCAGCCGCCGGTTACGGGACTGGTCACCGGTACAGGTCAGCACCAGGTCGCCGATACCGGCCAGGCCGGTGAGGGTTTCCGGCCGGGCGCCCATCGCGGCCCCCAGGCGCATCATTTCCGCCAGGCCGCGGGTAATCAGGGCCGCGCGGGCGTTATCACCCAGGCCCATGCCGTCGATGATGCCCGTGGCCACGGCCAGCACATTCTTGACCGCACCGCCCAGCTCGGCGCCGACCATGTCGGCGGAGGTATAGGCCCGGAAGGCGCCGCCATGCAAACGGCGCGCGACGTCCGCGGCAAAAGATTCGTCGAACCCGGCGATGGTCACGGCCGTGGGCAGGCCACGCGCGACTTCCCCGGCGAAGCTGGGCCCGGTGATGGCCGCCAGCGGCACCTGTTCGCCCAATGCAGACTGGGCCACCTCGTGCAGCAATCGGCCCGTGCCCGGTTCGAAGCCCTTGCACGCCCAGGCCACGCCCTGCCCCGACGCCAGGTATGGCGCGACGCGTTCGACCGTGGCGGCGAAGGCATGGCTCGGTGCGGCAATGAGCACCGGGCCGCCCGCCCTGACTGCGGACTCAAAATCGTCGGTGGGCGTGATCCCGGGCGGGAATTCAATACCGGGCAGGTAACGGGCGTTGCACCCGGACCCGGCCATGTCGGCGACATGGCCGGAATCCCGTGCCCAGAGGGCGACGGATTGCC
Source organism: uncultured Oceanospirillales bacterium (assembly GCA_913055655.1). Taxonomy (GTDB): domain Bacteria; phylum Pseudomonadota; class Gammaproteobacteria; order Xanthomonadales; family SZUA-36; genus Marinihelvus. Next base: position 949,442 of record CAJXKA010000001.1, read on the forward strand.
CGTTGCGCGCCAGCTGCATGGCCAGCGCGGTGCCCCACGAACCGGCGCCGAGAACGCCGATGGCGGACTCGACGCGGTTCATGTGGCGGAGCGGCTCACGCTTCAGGCGTTGCCGGCTTCGATGTCACCTGCAGCCTGCTGCATCTGCGCTTCCTGCATGCGCTGCTGGTAAACGTGGTCGAAGTTGATCGGCTGCAGCACCAGCGGCGGGAAGCCGCCATCGGCCACCAGGCCGGTGATGGTGCGGGCCGCGTACGGGAACAGCTGGTGCGGGCACAGCGTGTTCAGCACGGCCTGCTGCTGCTGGTCTTCCAGTCCGCTGATGCCGAACAGGCCGGCCTGGTGCACTTCGGCCAGGTAGGCCGTGTTCTCACCGGCGGTGGCGGTCACGGTGACGCTCAGCACCACCTCGAACAGGCCCTCGCCCACGCTGTTGACGCGCTGGGCCAGGTTCAGCTTGATCTCTGCCGCGCCTTCCTGCTGGAACACCTGCGGTGCATTGGGCACCTCGAAGGACACGTCCTTCACGTAAAGCTTCTGCAACTGGAAGCGGGCGCCGGCTGCGGGCTGTTCGGCCGCGGCCGCCGGAATTTCGTTCTGCTCTTCTGCCATGTCGAAAATCTCTGTTGTATTAAAAGTATCAAAACGGCGCCGGCATCGATCCGGGCCAAAGGAAAATTATCCCACCGTCACGGGGTGCATGACCAGTTCAGGCGCGCGTGACCGGGAACTGGTCCGCGGCCCATTGCGCCATGCCGCCTTTCAGCACGACCACGTCTTCAGCACCCCGCTTCACCAGCTTTTGTGCCGCCTGGGGCGCTGCCTGGCCGTTCTTGCAGACCACCAGCAACGGGCCGGCCATCAGTTTCGTCACCTTTTTGTCCGGGTCATCCAGGGAAGAAGCGGCAACGTTGTGCGCGCCCAGGATATGACCACGGTTGAAGTCAGCCGACGACGAGACGTCGAGCACGGCCGCATCCTGGCGATTCATGAACGCCACGGCCTCGGCCGGGCCCAGGGACCTGAATTTCTGGCCGCGGCGCATGACCTCGGTCGCCACGAGCAGGACCAGCGCCGCGAATAACGCGCCGGACAACAAGACATGATTGCCGATGAACTCCATTAATTGCTGCATGGTGGTGCCTTTGTGATAATGCCTTTTTCGCCATGCTTCGGCGGGTGAGCAACATCTGGTGGCGGCGACAGGATTTTGCAAGTGCGCGGTCACGTTCCCTTTGAAATTGACGATTCGGAAACAACCTGACCCATGTCAAAAACTCCCTTGGTACTCATGATTCTTGACGGCTGGGGCTACCGCGAGCCCGGCCCGGACAACGCCATCAGTGAAGCGAACACCCCGAACTGGGACCGGCTCTGGGCCGACGCCGCCCATACGCTCATTGATACCTCCGGCGAGTCCGTTGGGCTGCCTGCCGGTCAGATGGGCAACTCCGAGGTCGGGCACATGAACATCGGCGCCGGCCGCGTGGTGTACCAGGACTTCACCCGTATCAGCCAGGCGGTGCGCTCCGGCGAGATTGCCGACAACCCCGTGCTGCTCGACGCCGTAAGCGCGGCAAAAGCCGCCGGCGGCACGGTCCACGTGATGGGCCTGCTGTCCCCGGGCGGGGTCCACAGCCATGAAGATCACTTCCGCGCGGTGGTGGAGATGGTGGCCACCAACGGCGCCCCCGCGGTCCGCGTGCACGCGTTCATGGACGGTCGCGACACGCCGCCGCGCAGCGCACAGCCGTCACTGGCCGCCATGCAGACCACCCTGGACGCAATCGACGGGGCCGAGTACGCCACGGTTGCCGGGCGCTATTACGCCATGGATCGCGACCAGCGCTGGGACCGGGTCGAAAAAGCCTGGAACGCCATCGTTGAAGGCAAGGCCACCTACAGCGCCGCGAGTGGCGAGGCCGCGCTGCAGGCGGCCTATGGACGTGACGAAAATGACGAGTTCGTCGCGCCGACCGTGATCGGCGACTACGCGGGCGTGAAAAATGGCGATGCCGTGATCTTCGTGAACTTCCGTGCCGACCGGGCCCGCCAGCTCAGCCGCGCATTCCGTGAGCCGGGCTTTGACGGTTTCGAGCGACGGGTGCCAGACCTGTCCGCCTACGTGTGCATGACCGAGTACATCGCCGGCCTGCCCGCAGCCGTGGCATTCCCGCCGGAATCGTTGAGCGACCTGCTGGGTGAAATCATTGCGCGCGAAGGGCTGCGCCAGCTGCGCGCCGCTGAAACGGAAAAATACGCTCACGTCACATTCTTCCTCAATGGCGGCCGTGAGGAACCCTTCGATGGCGAAGAACGCATCCTGATTCCATCGCCGAAGGTCGCCACCTACGACCTGCAACCGGAAATGAGCGCGCCGGAACTGGCCGATGCCCTGGACACCAGCATTCGCTCCGGCGACTTTGACGTCATTATCTGCAATGTCGCGAATCCGGACATGGTCGGCCACAGCGGCAAGATGGACGCGGCCATGGCGGCCGTGGAAGCCGTCGACGCGGTTATCGGCCGGGTCTGCGCCGCGCTTGACGAGAGCGGCGGCGAACTGCTGCTGACCGCCGATCACGGCAACGTTGAGCAGATGTCAGACCCGCACTCCGGCCAGTCACACACGGCCCACACGACCAACCCGGTGCCGCTGGTCTACCGCGGCAGGGCGGCAAGCCTGGAGGACAATGGCAGCCTGAGAGACATCGCGCCCACCATGCTGTACCTGCTGGGCATCGACCAGCCGGCCGCGATGACCGGCCGCAACCTGGTACGCCTGGACGGCACACAACGCGACGCGGCCTGAGGGCCTGTATGCGGATGCGCGCCTGGCGCCCGGCCCTCCGCCTGCTGGCGCTGGCCGTGCTGCTGTCCGGCGCCGCCACCCCGGCATATGCGGACAGCGAGCGTGACGATGCCACCGCGCAGCTCGAAGCAGTCAACCGCGACATTGAGCGCCTGCAGGCCGAGCTGGAAGGCGCCCGCGAGCGCCAGGGTACGGCACAGGCGGCGCTGCGTGACGTGGAGCTCGAGTTGCAGGCGGCTGCCCGGCGCGCCCGGGCGCTCGACCAGGCACGCGCCGGCCATGAACAGGAAGTGGCGAGGCTGGAACAGTCACGACTGGCCTACCTTGACCAACTGGCTGAGCGCGGCGACGAACTGCAAGCCCAGGTCGTCGCCGCCTGGCGCGCCGGCCGGGAATCCCGGCTGAAGATGCTGCTGAACCAGGACGACCCGGCGCGCCTGGCGCGATTGCTGTCCTATTACGAGTACCTGAGCGATGCCCAGGGTGAACGCATCCGCGAGTTGCACGACGCGCTGGCGACGCTGGACGTCATGAGCGCGGCCGTTGATGCCGAACTGGCGGCGCTGGCTGACGCAGAGGCCGAGCTGGCAAAAGCGGAAACCGCGCTGGAATCCCGGCGTCTCGACCAGCTTGCCGCCATCGCCGTGATCGAAACCGAACTGGACCAGGGACAGGACCGGCTGGCCGAACTGCAACGCGACCGGCAGGACCTGGAAACCCTGCTGGAACGCCTGGATGACAGCCTGGCCGACATCCCGGTCGACCTCGGCGGCGGCCTCCACCCGCGTGAGCTGAAAGGCCGCCTGCCGATGCCGGTCAACGGCCGGGTCGCCGCGGCCTACGGGCAGCCGCGTGCAGCCGGACTGCGCTGGCAGGGTTGGCTGATCGGTGCCGACACTGGCACCGAGGTGCACGCCGTCGCGTACGGACGCGTCGCCTACGCGGACTGGCTTCGGGGCTATGGCCTGTTGCTGATCATCGACCATGGCGAGGGGTTCATGAGCCTGTACGGCCACAACGAGGCCCTGCTGGCGGAAGTCGGGGACTGGGTGAATGCGGGCCGCCCGGTTGCGATATCCGGACGGAACGCCGGGCTTGCCGAAGGGGTCTACTTTGAATTGCGCAACGACGGCAAAGCCGTCGACCCCGCGGCCTGGGTGCAGCGGAACTGATGCAAAGGAATCTCGATGCCTGGAAACCCCACACACTCCCGGTCACACACACGGTCACTCACCGGGTTACTTGCGCCGGCCCTGGTGCTCATCACCACGTCGGCAACGTACGCGGAAGAAGCGCGCCTGGACGACGTGCGCGCTTTCGCCGACATGATCCAGCTGATTCGTGATCATTACGTCGAGGAGATACCGGAAACCGAGTTGATGCGCCTGGCCATGCAGGGCCTGGCCGGCGGCCTGGATGACCACTCCGGCTGGCTGCCACCCCGGCGTTTTCGCGAGCACGATGATGGCTCACGCGGCCGCCAGGGCGGCATCGGGGCAGCGTTCGATATTCGCGACCAACGCCTTTATGTCTCGGAACTGTCCCCGGATGGACCGGCAGAAAAAGCCGGCATTCTTCCGGGTGACCAGCTGCTTGCCGTGGACGACGAGCCGGTACGCGGACGCGCTCTGCACCGGTCGATCGAGGCCATCGGGGGCGAAGTGGGCACGACCGTCGAGTTGCGCCTGCGCGGCGCCGGTGACGCACCTCGCGAGGTGCAGTTGGAACGTGCCTACATCCCGGTGGACAGCGTCGACGGCCACTGGCTGGCGCCCGGGACGGCCTACCTCGCGATCAGCCATTTCAATGACCATAGCGCCACCGATTTTGAACGCGAACTGGAACGACTGGCGGCGATGCCGGAATCGGCTCCCGTGGCCCAGGTCGTCATCGACCTGCGTGACAACCGCGGCGGCGTATTGCCACCGGCCCTGGCCATTGCCGACGGCTTCCTGGATGAAGGCCTGGTGGTCGAAACCCGCGGTCGCACGCCGTCGACCCGCATGGAATACATCGCGCAACCCGGCCAGTGGCACCCCGATGCGGCAGTCGCCGTGCTGGTCGGCCCACTGACGGCATCGTCTTCGGAGATCCTGGCCGGTGCGCTGCAGGATCACGGCCGTGCACGGGTTTTTGGCATGAACAGTTTCGGCAAGGGCACGGTGCAGTCGGTGGTGCCGCTACGGAATGGCTCCGCGCTGAAATTCACAACGGCGAAGTACTACACGCCTTCGGGCCGGGAAATCGAGGGTTCGGGCATCAAACCCGATATCGTCGTGGAAGGCGGTGTGCACCCCGTCGGCAAACTGGATGACCCGGTCGTGGCCGTTGCGTACGCGGCGCTTACCGGGGCCGAAAGCGACTGAGCCTCAGCTGCCCTGCCGCCCGGGGCCGGACAGTGGGAACGGGGTGACCTTCTCGCCGGACTCGCGGTCGCGGATGACCGATTTGCCCTTCTTTTTGACCTGCTCGACGCGCAGCACGCCCTGCATCGGCACATGCAGCACCTCGACATCGGCAAACTCGTCGCGGAGTTTTTCCTCGGTCGGGTCGACCACCACTGCGCCTGCATCGTCAAAGACCAGCCCCGAGATTTCGACGAAACCCCAGAGTTCGCTCGAGACGACGCGGGCGCAGTGGATTTCATAGACCTTTCCGTGGCTGACGAAGGCCACTCGGTACAGTTGCGGGCTTGCCATGATTCAGTCCTGCGCGGGTTCAGTGACGGTTTGACCGGACATTGCCACCGGCCCGGGCCAGTAGCGCCATCATCAGGCCCAGCGCGAATCCGGTCAGGTGTATCCACCAGGCCACCAGTCCGGAAATGGGGCCGATCACCGAATAAAGCAACTGCAGCGCAAACCATGAACCGATGACCAGCAGCGCGGGCACACGCACGGACTGCACCACCAGGCCCAGGGGCAGGTAGAGGCCAATCTGGCGGCCGGGGTACAGTCCCAGGTAGGCGCCCAGCACGGCCGATACCGCACCGCTCGCGCCAATAACGGTGGTGTCCATCTGCGGCAGCCGCTGCACCAGGATGAGGTTGGCCCCGGCGCCACCGACCAGGAAGACCACGAGCAGGAAGAACGAACTGCGCAACCGCTCAATGGGGATGCCGAACACCCAGAGATAGGCGAGGTTACCCAGCAGGTGTAGCAGCTCCGCGTGCACGAACAGGGCCGTGAACAGGGTACGCAGCGTATGGCTCCGCCAGGGGCCGCCCGCCTCCGCCATGGCCGCCGCCAGTGCCGCCGGATTGACGCCGGCCGTTTCGATAATGATCCGGTGCTGCAGTGGGGGCAACGCGGCAAGAATCGCAAAAACCACCAGGCATACGACTGACAACGTCAGCGTCAGGGCCGGGAAATGCCCCGGGCGCGCGAAAATGCGCTTTTCGGTGCGCCCTGGCCCCCACTTCCCCATCCGGGTCAGGGTTTGACCAGGAAGCGGTATGGCCCACGCCGGAACACCACGCCATCACGTCGAATCTCGGCGACGCGCCCACCGCCCTGCACCTCGTCACCCTGGTGCATGCGCTGGCCGTCGACCAGTGCGAAGCGGTCACCCTCGACATCCGAGTACACGAGCACGGTGACCCGCAGGGGTGGCAGGCCGTCGCGGACGTTGGCGGGCAGCTCCCAGTAGCCGATGACCGAGTCCTGCCGCGAACCCGCGGACGCGGGCGATGGCTCCGTGGCTGTCGCCGGCGCCTGGTTGGCCGGTGCCGGCTCCGTCAGTGACTGCGTCTGCGGCGACTCCGGTTCCGGGGCCTGGCGCTGTTCCGGGGGCGCCTCGCCGGGCCCCTCGGTCGCAGGCGCCCGGGCAGGCCCCGGCAGTGCCTGCTCGACGGGCGTACGCGGCGCTGAATCAGCGACGGGCGTCTCCAGTTCCGCCTGCCCTTCCGGTTCCTGTCCAGGTTGCGGGTCAGCAGGCACGGGCGTCACCGACCCGGCCGATGGCGCCGGCAAGGTCCCCTCCACCGCATAATCAAGTGGTCGATACTGCTGCCAGGTCAGCCAGCCGATGCACATCAACACCGGCACCGCGACCAGCAGATAGCGTGTGAACCCTGCGCCCTGTTCCGCCATGGGCGCCGGCTCAGCCGCCAGGCCGGGCACCGTTCCGGCGCGCTGGCGGCGCTCCGACTTTTTCAGTGCGTCAAGCAATATGGACATGCCTTCAGGCTCCGCTCATGAACCGGGTATCGAGCCGGGGTTGTTCAATGGAAAATCGCATCAGGTACAGCAGCGTCCGGGGGCCGACGATGCCATCGGCGTCCAGCCCGTGTCGCCGCTGGAAATCCGTCAACCAGCGCTGGAATTCGGGCCCGAAACCATCGGCGCCCTCGTAGGGCATATCGGCCGCCCGGGCCATGGCCACAACGCGATCAACCGCCGGGCCGGTGTCACCGGCACTGACCTGGCGCGGCCATCCGGCAGCCTGCGGCCAGGCGACCAGGAACTCGCCAAACCAGCCCGACTCGATGTCTTCCCGGCTGACGCGTTCACCCCCGTGACCGCCGACCAGGAGCGTGTCACCGTCCAGCCCGGCGAGCATCACCTGGCGCCCACCACCGTTCGCCAGTTGCAGGATGACCGGCAAACCCAGTTGCCGGATTCTCGACCAGGTGCCCTGTTCTCGCACGCAGGCGTAGCCCAGGCCTTCACGCCCCTGGCAGCTCGCCTCCATCAAGGCGGCGTCTGCCGGACGGCCCCAGGCCGTGGCCAATGCCGGCCAGGCGCGCAGGCTGGCGGATTCCAGCCAGGTGTCATCAACCATGACGGTTTCTGCTACTTTGTCCGGCGATTCGACCGGGGGTGGCGAGACCGGTTCCGTGCGGATGGCGCTGGCAGGGGGACCGGCCGTTTCGATCACTGGCTTGCCGGCGGTCGCGGTCGAGGCTTCGTGTGCTGGCCGCTCACGCCCGGTCCACCAGGCAGAAGCCGCCACCAGCACAATCACCGCCGCGGCAACCGCGGCCCAGGGCCAGTACGGCCGATGCACACCGGGCTCGCCCAGTTGTACCTCGTTGGCGGCGGCGTGCACCAGCCGGGCGTCAACCCGGTCACGCTCCTTCGCGTACGCGCCTGCGAGCGCCCGGTCGGCGATGATATTGATTAACCGGGGCACACCACCGGAGCGCTGGTACAGCGCGTTCAGGCCCGAACGCGTAAACAGGTTGCGGTGCGCGCCGGCCACTTCCAGGCGGTGCGCCACGTAGCGCGACGTTTCTTCACGATCCAGCGGGGTCAGGTGATACCGTGCGGTCACCCGCTGGGCCAATTGGCGCAGGTCGCGCCGCTGCAGCAGCTCCCGCAACTCGGGCTGCCCCAGCAGGATGATCTGCAGCAGCTTGTCCTTGCGGGTCTCCAGGTTGGTGAGCAGGCGGATCTGCTCCAGCGAATCCGGGCTCAGGTTCTGCGCCTCGTCCACGACGACCACGACGCGGCCACCCTCGCCGTGGACCCGCAACAGGAACGCATTCAGCCGGTCCACCAGCGCCTTCGGGCTGCCCTCGAAGCCCGCGATGTCAATCGCCAGTTCTTCGCAGATGGCCTCGAGCATCTCTACAGGCCCCATCAGCGGGTTCAGCACCAGCGCCACGTGGGTGTCCTCGGGCACCTGCTCGAGCAGCGCGCGGCACAGCGTGGTCTTGCCGGTGCCGACCTCGCCGGTGAGCTGCACGAAACCGCCGGCACCGCCCTGCCCCACACCGTAGAGCAGGTGCGCCAGGGCATCCCGGTGCCGGCCGCTCAGGTAGATGAACGTCGGGTCGGGGGTGATGGAGAATGGCGTTTCCGCCAGTCCGAAATAGTCGAGATACAAAACGCTCAGTCTTCCATGGCCAGCAGGCTGGCGTTGCCGCCGACCGCCGCCGTATTGTTCGTGAGGGTCCGCTCGGTCGCGAACCGCGCCAGGTAATGTGGACCGCCCGCTTTCGGGCCGGTTCCGGACAGGCCTTCGCCACCGAAGGGCTGCACCCCGACCACGGCGCCGGTCATCGTCCGGTTAATATAGCAATTCCCGACCCGTACCCGCCCGGCAATATATCGCTGGGTGTCCTCGTTGCGGCTGTGAATCCCCAGCGTCAGCCCGTAGCCGGTGCCGTTCACGGCGTCGATCACCTGGTCCAGGTCGCGGGCGCGGTAGCGCACGATGTGCAGAACGGGGCCGAACACCTCCCGCTCGAGGGTATCGATGGATTCAATTTCGTAGGCGCACGGCGCGAAGAAATGCCCTTCCAGCTCCGGGTCGAGCGGCGCCGTCGCAATCCTGCGCCCGACCGTTTCCATGCGTTCGACATGGGCGTTGAGCATGGCCAGCGCATCGGGATCGATGACCGGGCCGATATCGGTGGACAGCAGTGCGGGGTCGCCCAGTTTCAGCTCGGCCATGGCCCCGGCCAGCATGGCCATCACGTGGTCGGCAATGTCGCGCTGCAGGAACAGTACCCGCAGCGCGGAACAGCGCTGCCCCGCGCTCAGGAATGCACTGCCGATGACATCCTTGACCACCTGTTCGGGGAGTGCGGTGGAATCCACCAGCATGGCGTTCTGTCCGCCGGTTTCCGCCACCAGCGCCGCCAGCGGCGCGTCGCGGCCGGCCAGGGTGCGATTGATCAGCCGGGCGGTGTCCGTGGAGCCGGTGAAGGCGACGCCGTCGACCCGCGGGTCCGCGGTCAAACGCGCGCCCACGGTGGCGCCGTCACCCGGCAGGAACTGCAGGGCGCGGGCCGGGATACCAGCCTCGTGCAGAAGTTCGACGGCGCGCGCCGCGATCAGCGGCGTCTGCTCGGCCGGTTTCGCCAGCACCGCGTTGCCGGCGGCCAAGGCCGCGGCCACCTGGCCGGTGAAAATGGCCAGCGGGAAGTTCCACGGGCTGATGCAGGCGAAAACGCCGCGGCCGTGCAGCGAAAGCTGGTTCATCTCGCCGGTCGGGCCCGGCAATGTCACCGGCGCCGCGAACTGCTCGCGCGCACCGGCAGCGTAATAGCGCAGGAAATCGACCGCCTCGCGAACTTCCGCAATGGCGTCATTGACGGTCTTGCCGGCCTCGCGCGCGCACAGCGCCATGAACTCCGCCAGGTGGGTCTCGAACAGGTCAGCGGCGCGATCCAGGCAGTCAGCGCGATCCTCGGCCGGCGTCGCGTCCCAGCGCGGCGCATACGCCACGGCGGTCTCCAGCGCGCGGTCAACATCATCGGTGGTCGCCGCCGCCACCCAGCCGACGACGCGGCCCGGAAATGCCGGGTCACGGCACTCCCGCCAGTTGGGTTCGTCCGCCTGGCCGCCGTCACCGGTCACCGGCCGCGCTCGCCATTCGCGTTCCGCGGCCTCGGCCACGGCCCGTGACAGTCGTCCGAGTTCCCGCCGGTCGGCCAGGTTCACGCCCATGGCGTTGCGCCGCCGTTCGCCATACAGGTCGCGGGGCAGCACGATGCCGGGGTGGGCCACGGCCTCGTTTGCAGCAGCCTTCTCCACCGGGTTTTCGGCCACTTTCGCCACCGGCAGGCGCTCGTCGATGATGCGGTTGACGAAAGAGGTGTTGGCGCCGTTCTCGAGCAGGCGACGCACCAGGTACGGCAGCAGGTCCTGGTGACTGCCCACCGGCGCGTAGACGCGGCAGGCGTGGTTGTAGCCCGTGGTGCCCAGCACCTCGCCATACAGGTCTTCGCCCATGCCGTGCAGCCGCTGGAATTCGTAGTCCAGGCGGTCGCCGGCCAGTTCGGTGATGACGGCGATGGTCTGGGCGTTGTGGGTGGCGAACTGCGGGTAAAACGACTGGCGGTCGGCCAGCACCCTGCGCGCGCAGGCAATGTACGACACATCGGTATTGGCCTTGCGGGTGAACACCGGGTAACCCGGGTGACCCTCGACCTGGGCGTGCTTGATCTCGGTATCCCAGTAGGCGCCTTTCACAAGTCGCACGGGAATGCGGTGCCCGGTGCGCCGCGCCAGGTCGGCCAGGAAATCGAACACGGCCCAACTCATCTTCTGGTAGCACTGCACCGCCAGCCCGAAGCCATTCCAGCCGGCCATGCTGTCATCTTCGAGAACACTCGCCACCAGGTCCAGCGCCAGCGCCAGGCGGTTGGCCTCCTCGGCGTCCACCGTCAGGGCCACGTCACGCTCGCGGGCCAGCAGCGCCAGCGACAACAGCCGCGGCGCCAGTTCCGTCATGACACGTTCGCGCTGCGCGAATTCGTACCGGGGATGCAGCGCCGACAGTTTCACCGACACGCTTGGGGCCGCGAAGATGTCCTCTTCGCCGCGTGCAGCGCCCACGGCGCGAATGGCGTCGCGGTACGCTTCGAGATAGCGTTCTGCGTCAGCCGCTGTCAGGGCCGCCTCGCCCAGCATGTCGAAAGAATAGCGGTACAGCCGGTTGCGCTTTTTCCGCGACCGTTCCAGTGCCGCCTTAATGTCCCGACCCATCACGTACTGGTGGCCCATGATGCGCATGGCCTGGCGAATGGCATTGCGCACCACCGGTTCGCCGCTGCGATTGACCAGCCGGCCCAGCGCGCCGCGGATACTGCGTCTTGTATCACGACCCAGGCGAACCAGGCGCCCTGTCAGCATCAGGCCGAAAGTCGATGCGTTGACCAGCACGGAAGAACTGCGGCCCAGGTGGGATTCCCAGTCCGCCGAGGACAGCTTGCTGGCGATCAGCGCCTCGGCACTGTCGTCGTCGGGCACCCGCAGCAGCGCCTCGGCCAGGCACATCAGCACCACGCCTTCCTCGGTGGACAGGTCGTATTCGGCCATGAAGGCCTCGAGCGCGTTCTGGTCCTGCTTGCGTGCGCGCACCGCCGCGACCAGGGTTTCCGCACGATCGCGCACCCGCTCCCGGGCGCGTGCGTCCAGCCGCGCGTGCTCCAGCAGGTCCGGAAGTACCGCGTCCTCGTCGGCCAGGTAACGGGCGTCGATGGCGACGCGCAGCGCATCGGGTTCGGAATGCGCGCTGACCAGGTAGTGATCACAGGTTTCGCGGGTCATGTCACGTCAACCATCGGGCAATCGGCGGCGGCCGGGGGGCACAGTGTAAGCAGGCGACCCGTCGCAGCCAAGCCTGGAGGCGCATTCGTTCTTGCCCGGTGAAGGTGACGAAAGTTACAATGTTGCGCTGGCATTACCCAGTCGTTTTACGACTCCCAAAGGTCCAAATCTCCCGGGCATTACGTGGTCTGCAAGCGGCCCCGTCCGGCGTTCGACCGCTCGAGGATCAGGTCGTTTTCATGAAAAAACAGAATACATTCATCGTCAGCCTGGCTGTACTGGTCGCCGTCATCGCCGCCTTCTGGCTGCTGTTGGCCGCGCCGGCGCACACCGGCAACCAGATCAACATGACGCGGGGCGTGTCCTCGCTGGCGGAAACGCATTACGAGCTCCACATGATCATCCTCTGGGTGTGCGTGGTGATCGGCATACTCGTGTTCACCGCCATGTTCACGTCCATCGTGCTGCACCGCAAATCGCGGGGCCACGAAGCCGCGCAGTTCAGTCATTCCACCAAGGCCGAGATCGCCTGGACGGTCATCCCGGTGCTCATCCTGGTCGGCATGGCCATCCCCGGCACGTCCGCGCTGGTGCAGATGGAATCCCCGGGCGGCGCCGAGATGACGGTGAAGATCACCGGTTACCAGTGGAAATGGCGTTACGAGTACGTGGACGACGACATCGCGTTCATGAGTTCACTGGCGCCGGAATCCAACGCCGCCCGCCAGCTGGGCTCCGGCGTCGACCCGCGTGCCGTCGAGAATTACCTGCTCGACGTCGACAACCCGCTGGTCCTGCCGGTGGGCCGCAAGATCAAGTTCCTGATCACCGCCGACGACGTGATCCACGCCTGGTGGGTCCCGGCCTTCGGCTGGAAGCGGGACGCCGTGCCCGGTTACATCAACGAGGGCTGGGTGGAAATCAATGAGCCGGGCACCTACCGCGGCCAGTGCGCGGAACTGTGCGGCATGGACCACGGCTTCATGCCGATCGTGGTCGAGGCCCTGCCCGAAGATGAATATGACGCCTGGGTGAGCCGCCAGCAGTCCGGCAGCAACACCGGCGCGGGCGCCGGCAACTAACGAGGGACAAGAACGATGAGCACGATTGCCAGCGACGGCACGGATCTGGGTCACGACACCCACGATGCACACGACGACCACGACCACAAGCCGGAGGGCTTCCTGGATCGCTGGGTCTTCACCACCAACCACAAGGACATCGGAACGCTGTACCTGGTCTTCGCCCTGCTGATGTTCTTCATCGGCGGCGCCATGGCGATGGTCATCCGTGCGGAACTGTTCATGCCCGGCATGCAGCTGGTGCGGCCGGACTTCTTCAACCAGATGACCACCATGCACGCGCTGATCATGGTCTTTGGCGCGGTGATGCCGGCCTGGGTCGGTTTCGCCAACTGGATGATTCCGCTGCAGGTGGGCGCGCCGGACATGGCCCTGCCGCGCATGAACAACTTCAGCTTCTGGATCCTGCCGTTCGCATTCACGATGCTGCTGTCGACGCTGTTCATGGATTCCGGCGGCCCGGCCGCGGGCTGGACGCTGTACCCGCCGCTGAGCCTGCAGACCGGCTCCAGCTTTGCCTTCGTGGTGTTCGCGGTGCACATGATGGGCATCAGCTCGATCATGGGTGCGATCAATATCATCGCCACCATCTTCAACATGCGCGCGCCGGGCATGACCCTGCTGCGCATGCCATTGTTCGTGTGGACCTGGCTGATTACCGCTTTCCTGCTGATCGCGGCCATGCCGGTGCTGGCGGGCGCGGTGACCATGCTGCTGACGGACCACTTCTTCGGCACCAGCTTCTTCAACGCCGCCGGCGGTGGTGACCCGGTGATGTTCCAGCATATCTTCTGGTTCTTCGGTCATCCCGAGGTCTACATCATGATCCTGCCGGCCTTCGGCGTGGTCTCGGAGATCCTGCCGACCTTCAGCCGCAAGCCACTGTTCGGTTACGCGGCGATGGTCTACGCCACGGCGTCGATCGCGTTCCTGTCGTTTATCGTCTGGGCGCACCACATGTTCACCGTGGGCATGCCGCTGGAAGGCGAACTGTTCTTCATGTACGCGACCATGCTGATCGCGGTGCCGACCGGCGTGAAGGTGTTCAACTGGGTCTCCACCATGTGGAAGGGCTCGATGACCTTCGAGACGCCGATGCTGTTCGCGATCGGCTTCGTCGTGCTGTTCACCATCGGCGGCCTGTCCGGCCTGATGCTGGCCATCACCGCGGCCGACCTGCAGTATCACGACACCTATTTCGTGGTGGCGCATTTCCACTACGTGCTGGTGCCGGGCGCCGTGTTCACGCTGATGGCGGGCGCCTATTACTGGCTGCCCAAGTGGACCGGCAACATGTACTCGGAGCGCTGGGGCAAGATCCATTTCTGGTGCTCGGCGATTTTCGTCAACGTGTTGTTCTTCCCGCAGCACTACCTGGGCCTGGCCGGCATGCCGCGACGCATCCCGGACTACTCGCCGCAGTTCGCCGACTTCAACATGTGGTCGTCCATCGGCGGCTTCGCGTTCGGCGCCAGCCAGCTGATCTTTGTGGGTGTCATCATCCACTGCGTGTGGTTCAGCAAGAAGAAGGCGACGGCACAGGTCTGGGAAGGCGCGAAAGGCCTGGAGTGGACGGTCCCCTCCCCGGCCCCGCACCACACCTTCACCAAGCCGCCGGTGGTGGATGACACCATGGTCGCCCACGCCGACGAGGCGCACTGAGCGGAACGATGAGCGGTCGAGCGCCTGACACCCCGGAAGTGGCCAAACGCCGTGCCGCCGCGCGCCGCACGGCGCTGATCCTGGCCGTCGTGGTGCTGGGCGTGTTCGCCGCATTTATCTGGAAAGGCGTGTCCGGCGCATGAGCGAACAGAACCCAACAGCACCGAAACGCGGTCATGGCCGCCTGGTCGGCAAATTGCTGGTCGTTGCCGTGGCGATGTTCGGCTTCGGCGTGTTCGCCATGCCACCGCTGTACGACACCTTCTGCGAAATCACCGGCCTGGGCCAGGCGGGTATCAAGACCGCCGGAGAGGTCGAAGAAAGCGCCGCGCCGCGCCAGGTGAAAGTCCGTTTCGACGCCAACACCAACTCGAAGCTGGACTGGGAGTTTCGCCCGGTACAGTCAAGCATGATGGTGACCACCGGCGAAGCGACAACGGCGCTGTACTTTGCCGGCAACCCGTCGGAACGTGACAGCGCCGGCATGGCCACATTCAACGTGTCGCCGCCGAAGGCGGCACGGTATTTCGTCAAGACCGAGTGCTTCTGCTTCACGCGCCAGGAACTGGCGGCGGGCGAGGAGCGCGAAATGCCGGTGTACTTCTTCCTGCAGCCCGACCTGCCGGAAGACATCGAGGAACTGACCCTGTCGTACACGTTCTTCCGGAACGAGGACGACGACGTGGCGCAGAATGCGCCCTGAACAATGCCCCGGAATAAGATAAAGGCCTGAAAATGGGAACACACGCGGACAAGAGCATTTATTACGTACCTCACGGCACCAAGTGGCCGATGGTCGGTTCACTGGGTATCACGACGATGCTGGTGAGCACAGCGGTATGGTTGAACGGCGCCACGGCCGCACAGTGGGGCCTGTACCTGGGCCTGGCCATTATCATCTTCATGTTCTTCGGCTGGTTCGCCGAGGTCATTCGTGAAAGCGAAGGTGGCTACTACAACACCCAGGTCGACGCGTCCTTCCGCATCGGCATGGTGTGGTTCATCTTCTCCGAGGTAATGTTCTTCGCCTGTTTCTTCGGTGCCCTGTTCTATGCACGCACGCTGGCGGTGCCGTGGCTGGGCGGTGAAGGCAACAATGCCGCGACCAACGAGTTTCTCTGGCAGGGCTTCGTACCGACCTGGCCCACCAACGGCCCGGGCGAGATCGGTGGTGACTTCCAGACCATTCCGGCCTTCGGCGTGCCGTTCCTGAACACGCTGATCCTGCTGACCTCCGGCGTCACACTGACGCTGGCGCACCATGCCCTGCGCGCCAACCAGCGCAAGCCCCTGGTGATCTGGCTGGCGCTGACGGTCGCGCTGGGCGCGCTGTTCATGTTCTACCAGGTCGAGGAATATGGCGAAGCGTACAACCACCTGGGCCTGACGCTGGGTTCCGGCATTTACGGCTCGACATTCTTCATGCTGACGGGCTTCCACGGCCTGCACGTGACCCTGGGCGCCATCATGCTGTTCGTCATCATGATCCGCTGCGCACGCGGCCACTTCAAACCGGACTATCACTTCGGTTTCGAGGCCGTGGCCTGGTACTGGCACTTCGTGGACGTGGTCTGGCTGGGCCTGTTTATTTTCGTCTACGTGCTCTGACCCGGTGAATCCGGCGGGGGCGGTTCAGCCGTCCCCGGGCGGGGCTTCGGCCGGTGGCTTGAGGCCAATCGGGCCCGGTGTTGACGGCTTCACCCAGCCCAGTTGGTAAGCCGCGAAGATCAGCACGAACAGCAGCATCGACAGGCCGATCCGCCACGTCAGCCGCCAGACGACCCGGTCGCCCTCCCCCTTGTCCTGGATCAGGAATACGAACGACGAGGCCAGGCACCAGATGATGGCGAGCAGAAAGGCGATGATGATGATTTTCGAGATCAAGCCGAGACTCCGTTCACCCGCGCCGGGTGGCGGGCGTGGGGCGAGTATAACGGAAGCGGCGCACCATCCCACTTGCCGGTAAGCCATGCGATTCAGACCTTCCATATTGTCCACGCTCGTGCTGTTTTCCCTGGCGGCCGGCTTTATTGCGCTTGGCCAGTGGCAGCAGGGTCGTGCCGAGTCGAAAGAACGGATCGTGACGGCATTTGCGCAGGGCGAACGGGCCGATACCCTGCCCGTGCAGCCGGACCCGCAGGCATTTACGCGGGTGAAGCTGAGCGGGCGTTTCGATGCGGGTCGCCAGTGGCTGGTCGACAACCAGGTCCACCAGGCCCGGCCCGGCCTGCATGTATTGACGCCTTTCGAGGTCAATGATGATTCGGGCGCCGGCAGGACCTTGCTGGTCAATCGCGGCTGGGTCGCCCAGGGGCCTGACCGTTCGCGATTGCCCGATGTACCATCGCCACCGGCGAGCGCCACCATCGAAGGTTTCCTGGCCCCGGTGCGCACACCGGGCATTCAGCTGGGTGAAGGCCCGGGCGCTGCCGGTGACGATGTCGAATGGCCGCGCCGGGTGGTGTGGCCGGACCTGGATACCATGGCCCAGGAACTCGGCCAGCCCCTCTATCCCCTGGTCCTGTACCTGGACGCCAACAGCCCGGCCGGCCTGGACGGCCGCGACTGGCAGCCGGTGTCCATGGGGCCGGAACGACACCGCGGCTACGCGGTACAGTGGTACGCACTGGCCGCCACGGCGATTGCCGGCTGGCTGGTGCTGGCCACGCGACGGAGAACGAACTGATGCAACAACGCAGTCGCAACCGCCTGGTGCTGATCGCCATCGCGGTGCTGTTTTTCCTGCCGGTGCTGGCCGCCGTGCTGATGCAATCGAAATGGTGGCATTTCGAACCGGCCCACACGACCAACCGCGGTGCCCTGGTGGAGCCGCCGCAGTCGATACCGGATGGCGCCGTGGACTGGACCACCGAACAGGGACCGCGATGGATGGTGCTGTACCTGCCTGCCACGGATTGCGGAAAGCCCTGCGTGGAAGATGCCGCGGCATTGCGGCAAATCCACATCGGGCTCGGCCGTCGGCGTGAACACGTGGTGATCGGGTTGCTGCCGGCCAACCCTGGCGGGGCGCTGGCGCCGGATGAATGGCAACGCGTCTACGACGAGTTCGTGATCGGCGCCGGCCGTGGCGATGATGCGTGGCAGGTGCTGCGGGACGCGGCTGCCGCCACCGGGGTGGGTGATGCCACGATGGCCCGCCACGCCTTCCTGCTGGACCCGGCCGGCCGTGTCGTACTGGCCTACCCCGCAGATTTCACCCCCGGCGACATCAACAAGGACCTGAAACGCCTGCTGAAAGGAGGCGCCGAATGAGCCCCGCGCTGCACCGACTGGCCCTGTTTGCCGCCGTGATCACGCTCTGCGTGATCGTCCTGGGCGCCTGGGTGCGCCTGTCTCATGCCGGCCTGGGCTGTCCCGACTGGCCGGGCTGTTACGGCAAGCTGACCTGGCCGACCGAGCATCACGAGGTCAGCGCCGCCAACGAGGCTTTTCCGGATCGCCCGGTCGAGGTTCACAAGGCCTGGCGCGAGATGGTGCATCGCTACCTGGCCGGCACGCTGGTGTTGCTGGTGGTCGCCATTAACTGGCTGGCCTGGCGTGGCGACCGCGCGGCCCGGCAGATGCGCGGTATCGCGGCCGTCGCCCTGGGCCTGATCCTGTTCCAGGCCGCCCTGGGCATGTGGACCGTGACGCTCAAGCTGATGCCCATCGTCGTTATGGGCCACCTGATGGGCGGCATGGCCACGCTCGGGCTGCTCAGCTGGATTGCCTTCCGCACGGGTCCATTGCCCTATGAACGCATCACCGGGATGCGCACCATGGTCATTGCCGCGTTGGTCGTGCTGGTCATGCAGGTTGCCCTTGGCGGCTGGACCAGCGCGAATTATGCCGCACTGTCTTGCCCTGACTTGCCCACCTGCACCGGGCAGTGGTGGCCGGAGACCGATTTCGTCGCTGGCTTCACCGTTTCACGCGAAGTCGGCGTGAACTACGAAGGCGGCATTCTCGACCAGCCCGCCCGCGCCGCGATCCACATCGCCCACCGCATCGGTGCCATCGTGACGTTGCTGGTACTGCTGGCTACGGGGTTGCGGTTGCTGCACTGGCAGGAACTCCGGGCCGGCGCCCTGGCGTTGATGCTCGGGGTCTGTGCCCAGTTCACGCTGGGCCTGCTGAATGTCCACCTGAAGCTGCCGCTGGCCAACGCCGTGGCCCATAACGGCGTGGCCGCGCTGCTGATTGCCTGCCTGGTGTGGCTGCTGGCCCGCACCACGGCACGACCCGCCCGGCCATGACCCACTGGCGCGACTACCTGGAGCTGTGCAAGCCGCGCGTGGTGGCACTGATCGTGTTCACCGCGGTGGTCGGCATGCTGCTGGCGACCACGGGCGCGCCGCCGCTGAGCGCCCTGCTGGCCGGTACCGCGGGTATCGGCCTGGCCGCGTCTTCGGCGGCCGCCATCAACCACCTGCTGGATCGCCGCATCGATGCCGTGATGGCCCGGACCCGGGAACGTCCCCTGCCCACGGGTCACCTGACCGCCACGCGCGTCGCCACGTTTGCCGGCACGCTGGGCGCCCTGGCCATGGTGATCCTGGTCGTGTTCGTGAATGTGCTGACCGCGGTGCTGACGTTCGCCTCGCTGATCGGCTACGCCGTGGTCTACACCACGTGGCTGAAACGGGCGACACCGCAGAACATCGTCATCGGCGGCGCCGCCGGTGCGGCCCCGCCCGTGCTGGGCTGGACCTCGGTCACCGGCCAGGTCGACGCCGACGCCCTGCTGCTGTTCCTGATCATCTTCGTCTGGACGCCGCCGCATTTCTGGGCACTGGCGATCTACCGCCGGGCCGATTACGCCGCGGTGGATATCCCGATGCTGCCGGTCACCCATGGTGTGACGTTCACGCGCTGGCAGATCCTGTTCTACACCATCCTGCTGGTGATCGTGACCACCCTGCCGTGGCTGACCGGCATGAGCGGACTGGTGTACCTGTCCGGCGCGACCGTGCTGAACGCGGGTTTCCTGTGGTACGCCTTCGCCTTGCTGCGCGACGATGACCGCCAATTGCCCATGCGTGCGTTTGGCTACTCGGTGGTTTACCTGATGGTCCTGTTTGCCTTCCTGATGGTGGACCACTATTTCACCGCCTGGACGATGGGTGGCTGATTTCACCCGCTTTTTTCGCCATGCACCCCCTGCGCGGAATCGCGTTTACCATTAAAATACGCGCCTCCTGAACACCCTGCTACAGGCTCCAGAACATGACCCGACACGCCCCGGACGCGATGGCCAAGACGCCGCTGTACGCCCTCGAAACCCACGCCGAATTCATCGGTCGCCACATCGGCCCGCGCAAGGAAGACGTGCAGTACATGCTGGACAAGGTCGGCGCCGAGTCACTCGAGACACTGGCCGCCGGCACCCTGCCACCCGATATCCAGGACGACACGCCGCTGGACCTGCCGCGCGCGCTGAACGAGGCCGAGACCCTGCAGGTGCTGCGTGAAATCGCCGACCGCAACCAGTTGCGCCACAACATGATCGGCCTGGGCTACCACGAAACCATCACGCCCTCGGTGATCCTGCGTAACGTGCTGGAAAACCCGGGCTGGTACACGGCCTACACGCCCTACCAGGCCGAAATTTCGCAGGGCCGCCTGGAAGCCCTGCTGAACTACCAGCACATGGTCTGCGACCTGACCGGCATGGAACTGGCGAACGCTTCCATGCTGGACGAGGCCACCGCGGCCGCCGAGGCAATGGCGCAACTCAAGCGCATCAACCGGCACTCGAAGAGCGACCGCTTCGTCGTCGACCACGCCTGCCTGCCGCAGACCATCGACGTGTTACGCATGCGGGCCAGGTACTTTGGCTTTGAACTGGCCATCGGCGACCCGGCCGAGGAACTGTCCAAGGGCGAGTGCTTCGGCGTGCTGTTGCAGTATCCGGGCGCCGGCGGTGAAGTCCCCGACCTGGCGCCGGTGATTGCGCAGGCCCACGAAGCCGGCGCGCTGGCGGCCGTGGCCGCCGACCTGCTCAGCCTGGTGCTGCTGAAGCCGCCGGGCGAGATGGATGCCGATATCGTGGTCGGCTCCTCGCAGCGCTTCGGTGTACCGATGGGCTTTGGCGGCCCTCACGCCGCATTCTACGCGGTACGGGATGACTACAAGCGCACCATGCCCGGCCGCGTCATCGGCGTTTCCGTCGACCGCCACGGCCGACCGGCGCTGCGCATGGCGCTGCAGACGCGCGAGCAGCACATCCGCCGCGACAAGGCCACCAGCAACATCTGTACGGCGCAGGCGCTGCTGGCCGTCATGGCCGGCATGTACGGCGTCTACCACGGCCCCCGCGGCCTGTGGAAAATCGCCAGCCGCGTCCACCGCCTCACCTGCCTGCTGGCGGAAGGCCTGAAACGCATGGGCGTCGAGATCGCGCAGTCGGCCTGGTTCGATACCCTGACGCTGGACGTGGGCAAGGAGGCCGCCGCGCGTATCGTCTCCACGGCCGACCAGGCCGGTATCAACCTGCACCACGTGCCTGGCGAAGGCACCGTCAGCATCAGCGTGTCGGAGAAAACCACGCGCGATCACATCGCCACGCTGTGGACGATCATCGGCGAAGGCGACGCACCGGACCTGGAAACGCTGGACAATGACCTTGGCGAGGATCATGCCGCCATCCCGCAACAGTTGCAGCGCGAATCCGAGTACCTGCAGCACGAAGTGTTCAATCGTTATCACTCGGAAACCGAGATGCTGCGCTACCTCAAGCGCCTGGAGAACCGCGACCTGTCACTGGCGCACGCGATGATCCCGCTGGGCTCGTGCACGATGAAGCTGAACGCGACCACCGAGATGATCCCGGTCACCTGGCCCGAGTTCGGTGATATCCATCCGTTCGCACCGGCCGGCCAGGTCCAGGGCTACCGCCAACTGATCCACGAACTCGAAGAGATGCTGGTGGCCTGTACCGGCTACGACGCGGTGTCGTTACAGCCGAACGCCGGCTCCCAGGGCGAGTATGCCGGCCTGCTGGCCGTGCGCGCCTACCATGCCTCGATCGGCGAACCGGACCGTGACATCTGCCTGATTCCGTCGTCCGCGCACGGCACCAACCCCGCCAGCGCGGCCATGGCCGGCATGAAGATCGTGGTGGTGGCCTGTGACGACGCCGGCAATGTCGACGTCGATGACCTGCGCGAGAAGGCCTCGACACACGCCGAGCGCCTGGGCGCGCTGATGATCACCTACCCGTCCACGCACGGCGTGTACGAGGAGCGGGTCCGGGAAATCTGCGACATCGTCCACGAATTCGGCGGCCAGGTGTACCTGGACGGCGCGAACCTGAATGCACTGGTGGGCCTGGCGGCGCCCGGCAAGTTTGGCGCGGATGTCTCGCACCTGAACCTGCACAAGACGTTCTGCATTCCCCATGGCGGTGGCGGACCCGGCGTCGGGCCGCTGTGTGTACGCAAACACCTGGCGCCGTTCATGCCCGGCCACCCGTTGGTGGACATGGGTGGCGAACATGCCGGCAACCAGGCCGTGGCCGCGGCCCCCTGGGGCAGCGCCGGCATCCTGCCGATCTCCTGGGCCTACATCACGATGATGGGCCGCATGGGCATGCGCCTGGCCACCCAGGTCGCCATTCTCAACGCCAATTACATCGCAAAGCGCCTGGATGGCGCCTACGGTGTGCTGTACACGGGCCGTAACGGCCGCGTGGCACATGAATGCATTATTGATCTCAGGCCCTTCAAACAATCATGCGAAATCACTGAAGAAGATGTCGCCAAGCGATTGATTGACTATGGTTTTCATGCCCCAACAATGTCGTTTCCGGTGCCCGGAACGCTGATGATCGAACCGACCGAAAGTGAGTCCCTGGCGGAAATCGACCGCTTCTGCGACGCCATGCTGGCCATCCGCGAAGAAATCGCCGCCATCGAACGCGGCGACGTCGACCGGGAAGACAACGCCCTGCGTAACGCCCCGCACAACACGCGCGATTTCATCCCGGAATGGAAACACGGCTATTCAGCCGAATCAGCCGTCTACCCTGCCCCCGGGCTGTGGCACGGGAAGTTCTGGCCCGCCGTCAGCCGAGTCGACAACGTCCACGGCGACCGCAACCTGGTCTGCGCCTGTCCGCCGCCGGAGGCCTGGCTCGATTTTGAAGAGTGACTATTGGTGAGCAGTGAGCGGTAAGCAGTGAGGAGTGCCGGGCTCCGCCCGGCTGGAAAACCACCACTACTCACTGCTTACTGCTCACTGCTTACTGCTTACTGCTTACCGCTTACCCGATGACAACCTCGGGCGCCGGCTCACGCAGGTTATACCGCGACGACATCGTCCGGCCGTAAGCGCCCGCATTCGCCACCAGGATGATGTCGCCCTCGTCGCTTTCCGGCAGGTAGCGGCCTTCGCCAAGCGTGTCGCCCGATTCGCAGATCGGGCCGACCACGGTGTAGCGCTCCCGGGCCGGTTCATCCAGCCGGCTGAGATTGACGATCTCGTGGTGGGCCCCGTAAAGGGCCGGACGGATGAGCGAGTTCATGCCCGTCGAAATGCCAAGATACTGGTGTTGCCCCTTGCGTTTGAGCTGCGTCACCGGGGCCAGCAGGACGCCGGCTTCAGCCACCAGGTAACGACCCGGCTCGATCCAGATGTCCACGCCCGCACGCCCTTCGACGCTGCCGATCGCGGCGTCCATGGCGGCCAGGTCGAAAACCGGCTGGCCGGGACGCTCCGGCACACCGAGACCGCCACCCAGGTCGATGACCCGAACCGACGGGAAACGTTCACGCACGGCCAGCAGGCGGCGCAACTGCTCGGACCAGACATCGGCCGTGTGCACGCCGCTGCCGGTATGCGCGTGCAAGCCGACAACGTTAATGTCGTGGGCCGCGATCAGCTCGGCCAGGGTATCGAGTTGCGCCAGCTCGATGCCGAACTTGGAACGCGCGCCGGAGGTCACGACCTTGCTGTGGTGGCCGTGGCCAAACGCCAGGTCGAGTCTCAGGAACACTTCCTGCCCCCTGAACAACTCGGTCCAGCGGGTCAGCGGCCAGGCGTTGTCCACCGTGACGCGCACGCCCATGTCGAACGCACGTGCATATTCCTCACGGCGGGCAAAGTTGGGGGTAAACAGGATATCCGAAGGCCTGATATTCGGCACCACGCCCTGCAGGTGTTCGATTTCGGCCACGGAGACACAGTCAAACCCCACGCCGGCGCCGTGCAGTGCGCGCAGCACCTCCGGGTGGTTGTTGGCCTTCATCGCGTAGAGCACGCGATCCACGTTGTTGAGCCCGGTCAGGCGACCGGCCGCCGCCCGGACGGTGTCGAGGTTGTAAACGTAGAGGGCGCCGCGCTCGCGGGCCAGGTCGATCAGCTTCGGCGCGGCCTCGCGCCACCAGGGCCCCTCGCCGGCCGAGTCGACCGCCGCCGTCATTTCCCGCCAGCTTTCTCCGAAGTCATCCCCGGAAGCGGCTTCCTGGGCGACCAGGCTGCGATGCAGGTGCTGCACCATGCGGTCTGAATTCTCCGCGTCGACGACCAGCGTCAGGTTCAGGTCGTTCGCGGACTGGGTCACCATGTGGACCTTGCGGTCCTGCAACACGTCCAGGGCCTCGGAAAGCCGGCCCAGGATGGTGCGGATCTGGTTGCCGACCAGGCTGACGGAAACGCAACCGGTGACCACCTGGACGGTACACAGCTTCGACAGGTCGGCCGTCAGGCGGTCCAGCACCTGGCGGTTGCCGGCGCCGTGCCGGCCCGGGTCCAGGCTGACCGTGACACTGGATTCGGAGGTCGAGATCAGGTCGACGGACAGGCCATGGTCGCGGAACACACCGAAGGCCGCGGCCAGGAAGCCCACCTGGCGCCACATGGCCGGGTTCTCCATCATCACCAGGGTCAGGCCGCCACGATGGACAATGCCTTTCAGGCGCGCCTCGGTCGCCGCAGACCGCGGGCCGACCGCCGTGCCACGGACGTTCGGCCGGGTGGTGTCACGAATCTGCAGCGGCACACCGGCCTCCTTGCAGATACGCACACTGGGCGGATGCAGCACCTTGGCCCCCATCGAGGCCAGTTCCTGCGCCTCGCTGTAGCTCAGGTCAAGCAACAGCCTTGCGTCCGGCACCAGGCGCGGGTCAGCGCTGAATATGCCCGGCACATCGGTCCAGATTTCCAGCGGGTTCGCTGACAACCGCGCCGCGAAGGTCGCGGCCGAGGTGTCGGATCCGCCACGGCCCAGCAGCCAGGTCGCGCCACCCGGCCCGCCCACCAGGAAGCCCTGGGTGACGTGAATCGCGCCCTCGGCGGCCAGTCGCCCGGCCATGGCCGGGTCGGTGGAAGCATCGCAGCTGGCGGAGAGCGGCGAGTCGTGCTCACCGGAGGCATGCAGCAGCTGGCGTGCATCCTGCAGGCGCGGTTCCAGCCCGCGTGCGGTCATAATGTCGATGGCCAGCGTGGTCGACAGGCGCTCACCGAAACCAAGCAATTCGGCGCGGTCAGCATCATTGTCCAGGGGGAGGTTTGCCGTGAGCGACCCGGACAGTTCAGCCATGAGCGCCCTGAATGCCTCGCCGGGCTGGACCTGCAACGCCTCGCACAGGCGTTGGTGGCGGTCGGTGATGTCCCCGAGCAGTGCCTCGCGCTCACCGGGGCCTGCCGCGTCACAGAGCGCCGTGAGCGCGTTGGTCACGCCCGACAGTGCGGACAGCACGACCAGCACATTCTGGCCGGCCCCGTCGGCATCACGCACCTGCCCGCAGATCACGTCCCAGCCCGCCGGATCGGCGACACTGGTGCCGCCGAACTTCAATACCCGCCAGCCGCGGTTGTCCTCGTTCATCGACTCACTCCTCCTCATACAAAAACGGCCTCCGCGTGGGAGGCCGTTCGGTGATCCGGGGCCGGCGACGCGTCAGGCGCTGAGGCTGGCCCTGAGTTTATTCATGGCGTTGACTTCAAGCTGGCGGATGCGCTCGGCGGAAACGCCGTAGCGGTCGGCCAGCTCCTGCAGCGTGGACTTGTCGTCCGTCAGCCAGCGGCAACGGATGATGTCCTGGCTGCGCTCGTCCAGTTCCCCCAGGCCCTGGTAAAGCAGACCGTTCTGGTGGGATTCCAGGTCGTCCGCCTCCAGTGCGTCTTCCGGCGTACGTTCACCGGTGACCAGGTACGCCGCGGGGGCGACCTGGGGACGATCATCGTCGTCAGACGCGGTGAGGTCGAAACCGACATCCTGGCCGGACAGCCGGGATTCCATTTCCATCACCACCTCGGGCTTCACGCCCAGGTCCTTCGCAACCGCCTCGACCTCGTCCATGTTCAGCCAGCCCAGGCGCTTCTTCGACTTGCGCAGGTTGAAGAACAGCTTGCGCTGCGCCTTGGTGGTGGCGACCTTGACGATGCGCCAGTTGCGCAGGATGAATTCGTGCATCTCGGCGCGGATCCAGTGCACCGCGAATGACACCAGGCGAACTTCACGATCCGGGTCGAAGCGCTTCACGGCCTTCATCAGGCCGATGTTGCCTTCCTGGATCAGGTCACCCAGGTTCAGGCCGTAGCCGGTGTAACCCTTGGCCACGTGCACGACGAAACGCAGGTGGGCGAGCACCAGGCGGCGGGCCGCTTCGAGGTCGTCCTCGTCACGGTAACGTTGCGCCAGGTCCTGTTCCTCGTCCAGCGTCAGGACCGGAATACGGTAGACCTCCTGGATGTAGGCATCCAGGTTGCCGGTGCCGGCAGGCGCCAGCAAATGGCTTGGTACCAGTGCTTTGCTCATTGAAACTCCTCAATTCAAGCGCGTCATTATACCAGTTTTCATCCTCGGATCACGTATCCGAACCCGCAGAATGACCCTGGAATATGACGAATTAGCAGACTGTAGAGTCTGACAATGTTTTTCGGCCCTTGTTCCCGCCCCGGTGAATTATTTTCAGGCGCTTCAGCGGCGCCCGAGCGTACCGCCGACGCGCAGCGTTTTCAGGTGCCGCTGGACGGCCACGGCCGCACCGACCCAGCCCAGCAAGCCGCCGGACAACAGCACCAGGAAGGTCTCAAAAATGCCCAGCCCGCCCAGGTCGCCCTGGTGGCCGTAGCTGGCCAGCAGGCGGTCCAGCGGACCTTCAAGATAGATCAACGCGCCGTTGATCATCACCATGGCCAGCACCCCACCAAGCAAGCCATACCAGAACCCTGCGTACAGGAATGGCTGGCGGATGAACCCGGGCCAGGCGCCGACCAGCGCCATGATCTCGATCTCGTCGGTGCGGGCAGCGACATCCAGGCGAATGGTGTTGGCGACGACCACCACCACGGCGACACCGAACAACAGCACCAGCACCGACACGGCGGCGCGCCCCAGCTCCAGCAGGCGGCCGAAACGCTGCAGCCACTTGAAGTCGAAGGTGACGGACTCAACGCCTTCCTGTGCGGCGATGAAATCGGCCAGGGCCTGCGCCCGGGTTTCCATCGCCGCGTCCGCCCCGCCCGCAGGGCTGACACTGAGCACCCAGGGCAATGGATTGGACCCCAGCAGGTCAAGCGCGTCACCGAAACCCGACGCCTGGCGAAACTCGCCGAGCCCCTGCTCGGGCGACACGGTCTCGACGACACCGACGTCATCGCGCGCCGAGAGCACCCCGGCCAGTGCGTTGACCCGCTCATCGCTGACGCCGGCCTGCATGAACACCGTCAGGGCGCCCCAGTCGTCTTCGCGAAGGTCCACGCGGTCAAGGTTGGTCAGCGTGACGTACAGGCCAAGCGGCAGCAGCATCGCGATGCCGATGACCAGCACCGTCATCAGTGTGCCGACGCGGTGCGCCATCAGCGCGCCAAGACTGGAAAAAAAACTGTAGCTGTGCCGCCGCGCCCAGCCGCGGAGTCGCTGACGGATGCCGGGGCCGGCGCTCATGACACCACCGGTGCGGTCGGCACCACGTCATCCATCAACCGGCCGTCAGACAGGACCAGCACGCGCTCACCCATGCGCCGCACCAGGTGCAGGTCATGGCTGGCGATGAGCACGGTCATGCCGCGCTGGTTGAGCTCCCGGAACAGGTCGAACAGTTCCCACGACAGGTCGGGATCGAGGTTGCCCGTGGGCTCATCGGCCAACAGCAGCGGCGGCATACCGACAATCGCCCGCGCCACGCCGACACGCTGTTGTTCACCACCGGACAGGGACAGCGGCCAGGCCTGCTCGCGGTTGGCCAGCCCGACCTTCTTCAGCGCGGCTCGCACTTTCTTGCCGATGTCTGAATAGCGCAGGCCGGCGATCAGCAGCGGCAGCGCGACATTGTCAAAGACGGTCTTGTCGTTGAGAAGCTTGTGATCCTGGAAGATCATGCCGATGCCCTGGCGCACGCGTGGCGCCAGCCGGTCCGGCGTGTCGCCGAGATCACGCCCGGCCACCTCGACACGGCCACGGGTCGGCCGTTCCAGCATCATCACCAGGCGCAGCAAGGTGCTCTTACCGGCGCCCGAATGACCGGTCAGGAAACAGAATTCACCGTCGCCGAGTTCGAAACTCAGTTCCGACAGGGCCTGGTTGCCATTGGGATAGCGCTTGCTGACACGATCGAAACGGATCATGGACGGGCCTCCGTTCCCGCGCTCAAGCCGTGCCGGTCACCCGGGTCATGCGCCCTCGGTGCTGGCCGGCTTGCGCCGCCGGCGCCGACGACGCTTTTTGGGCTGGTCCTCACCACCGCCGGAGGAACCGGCACTGGAGGAAGGCTTGCCACCCCGGCCACCACCCCGCCGGTGACCACCGCCACCCGGGCCGGGACGCCGCTTGCGCGGCGGCCTCGGCGGGCGCTCGATTTCGGGCAGGATGTCCGGGTCCAGGCTCTCCATCGGAATGGCGTAGCCGATGTAGGACTCGATATCCGGCAGGCCGAAAGCGAAATCCTCGCAGGCGAAACTGATGGCCTCGCCCTTGGCGCCCAGGCGCGCGGTTCGTCCGACGCGGTGAACGTAATCCTCGGCGTCCTGCGGCAGGTCAAAGTTGAATACGTGGGTCACGTCCGGAATATGCAGGCCGCGCGCCGCCACGTCGGTCGCCACCAGGATGCGGATATCACCATCATGGAAGCGGCGCAGCAGTGACTGGCGCTTCTTCTGGTGCACGCGCCCGGAGATGACCGCGGCCGGCAGGCCGTTGGCATTCAGGGTCCGGCCGATGTCGTCGGCACCCTGGCGGGTGTTGGTGAACACCATCGTGCGGCCATTATCGGCCTCGCGCAGCAGTTGCACCAGCAGTGGCAGTTTTTCAGAGTTTGCCGGGTAGAACACCGACTGCTTGACGTTGTCGGCGGTGACGTTGTCGGCCTCCACCTTCAGCGTGACCGGGTCGTTCATGTGTTCGTAGGCCAGTTCCATGACCCGCTGCGCCAGCGTGGCCGAGAACATCAGGCTCTGGCGGTTCTGCACGTCCGGCATGCGCCGCAACATGTAACGGATGTCCTTGATAAAGCCCAGGTCGAACATGCGGTCAGCCTCGTCCAGGATGGCCACTTCCACGTGATCCAGGCTGTAGACCTTTTGCTTGAAGTAATCGATCATGCGGCCCGGCGTGCCGATGAGAATATCGCAGCCTTCTTCCAGCGCCTTGCGCTGCTTGTCGTAGTCGACGCCGCCATAGGCCAGCGCCAGCTTCAGGCCGGTGTGGCCACCCAGGGTCTCGGCGTCCTTGTGAATCTGCAGGGCCAGTTCGCGCGTCGGCGCGATGATCACCGCACCGGGGTGCCGCGCCTGCTCGCCTTCGCCGCGGGTTTTCACCAGCCGGTTGAAGGCCACCAGCAGGAAGGCCGCGGTCTTGCCGGTCCCGGTCTGCGCCTGGCCGGCCACGTCCTTGCCCTCGAGGGCCGGTGGCAGGGTCAGCGCCTGGATGGGCGTGCAATGGGTAAAGCCCGCGTCCCCGACGCCGGCCATCACCTTCGGCTCCAGGCCGAGGCTGTTGAAGGCGACGTCGCTTAACGGACTGCCTTGGTCTTGCTTTGACATGTAATGCTCTCGTTCCCGCCGGGCGGGAATCTACAATTCGGTCAGGGCTTGAAAATCGCGGCGGATGCCTACAAATGGTCTGGCAGTTCCAACGAAATGATGACCCGGCCGCGGGACGACGCCCACGGGAAGCCTGAGTTAAAGTAAGACCGGGTCCCGAACGGCATCTTAACCGCGCGGCCGCCCCCGTACCAGTCGGGGCGACACCGTAACCAGGAGAAATACTTTGAGCGACAAGATCATTCACGTCACCGATGACGACTTCCAGGACAAGGTTCTCAACGCAGACGGCCCCGTGCTGGTCGATTTCTGGGCCGAATGGTGTGGCCCCTGCCGCATGATCGCCCCGGCGCTGGACCAACTCGCCGACGAGTTCGACGGCCAGATCACCATCGCCAAGATGGACGTCGATTCCAGCCCGAAGACCCCGCAGACCTACAGCGTGCGCGGCATCCCCACGTTGATGATCTTCCAGGGCGGCAATGTGCAGGGCACCAAGGTGGGCGGCACCACCAAGGGCGACCTGCAGAACTTCATCCAGCAGCACGTCTGAAGAACCCCGACCACCGTGCCCGGCTCCGGGCACGGTGGTTTCCACCCCGCCCTTCACCCCCGCGCGCATTTCTTGCGCCCGAACTGGACGCTGGCGAATTTCCATGCTAGCTTAACGGCCATCCGCAGCGGGTGTTCCACCCCTCCAGAGCCAACCCGACGAACTTCCGGCGCCGCCTTGACGGTCGGTCGTACGTTTTAAAACGCCACGGAAAGCAACAAGAACCAACGGACGGCCGCTGCCCGAAACCTCGTTCCCGGTAAACCTGGACGACTACGAACCGAACCCGAATTTAATCCTGATTCCCAACCTGGGCACCCCGCCCTCATCACGCCTGAAAACCGTCTTATGAACCTGACCGAACTCAAACAAAAACCAATTAAAGAATTGCTCGACATCGCCAACGAGATGGGCCTGGATGGTGTCGCCCGCTCACGCAAGCAGGACATCATCTTCTCTATCCTGAAGGCCCACGCCAAGAACGGCGAGAGCATTTACGGACAGGGTGTGCTGGAAATCCTGCAGGACGGATTCGGCTTCCTGCGCTCGGCCGACTCCTCCTACCTCGCCGGCCCGGATGACATTTACGTTTCGCCCAGCCAGATTCGCCGCTTCAACCTGCGCACTGGCGACATGCTGGCGGGCAAGATCCGGCCACCGAAGGACAGCGAACGCTACTTCGCGCTGCTGAAGGTCGAGGAGCTGAACTACGAGAACCCGAACGCGGCCAAGAGCAAAATCCTGTTCGAGAACCTGACCCCGGAGTTCCCGACCACGCAGGCGAAACTCGAGCGCGGCAACGGCAGCACCGAGGACATCACGGCACGCATTATCGACCTGGTGTCGCCCATCGGCTTCGGCCAGCGCGGCCTGGTGGTCTCGCCGCCGAAAGCCGGCAAGACCATCATGCTGCAGAATATCGCCACCAGCATCCGCGCCAACTACCCCGAATCGAAGATGATCATCCTGCTCATCGACGAGCGCCCGGAGGAAGTGACCGAGATGCAGCGCTCCGTTGACGCCGAGGTGATTTCATCGACCTTCGACGAACCCGCCAGCCGCCACGTACAGGTGGCCGAGATGGTCATCGAGCGCGCCAAGCGCCTGGTCGAGCACAAGCACGACGTGGTCATCCTGCTCGATTCCATCACCCGCCTGGCCCGCGCCTACAACACCGTGGCGCCGTCATCCGGCAAGGTGCTGACCGGTGGTGTCGACGCCAACGCCCTGCAGCGTCCGAAGCGCTTTTTCGGCGCCGCGCGCAATGTCACCGAGGGCGGCTCGCTGACCATCATCGCCACCGCGCTGGTGGATACCGGCTCGAAGATGGACGAGGTGATCTACGAAGAATTCAAGGGCACCGGCAACATGGAAGTTCACCTCAGCCGCCGGATCTCGGAAAAACGCGTCTACCCGGCCATCGACATCAACAAGTCCGGCACACGCCGCGAAGAGATGATGATCGACCAGGCCCTGCTGCAGAAAGTCTGGATCCTGCGCAAATTGTTGCACCCGATGGATGAAATCCAGGCCGTCGAATTCATGCTGGACAAGTTGAAAGCCACGAAGACCAACGAGGAATTCTTCAACTTCATGAAGCGCTGAATCCGGCGTGGGGGCGTTCGCGGTCCTGGCGCAGGTCTTCCTGCTGGTCGCCGGCTTCCGCTGGGCGCAAGACCTCGACCCCGACAAACCCCAAAGCCTGCTGTCCGGCACCGTGTTCTTCACGGTTGTGCTCACCGGGCTGGGTGTCCTGGCCGGGGGCTTCGGGCTTCATTGGCTGGCACTGGGGTTGTCCTACTTCATTGCGCTGCTCACGGCCTTCTGGGCCGTCACCCGAATCGACGGCATACTCTGGTTTCTGGTGCTGATCCTGCCGCTGTACCTGCTGGTGCTTTTGGGTGGTCCGATTGCGATTATTTCGATGCTGCTACGATAAGCGTGTATGAACACGATCAAGGGCATGCACGGCACAGAGCTGGAACAGGGGTCATCCATCCGCCCCGTTCGCACATGGCATCTGGTCGTCACAACAATCGTTGTGGCTTATACCGGTTTTCTCTACTTGCAGATGTACCGAACGGGCGAAATGTCTCATGCCCTTTTTCAAAACGCCCGGGATGAACTGCCGGTATTTTCCCGGCTCATGTTGTCCATTTCCCAGTTTGCTTTCGTATTACTGCTGATTGGCCTGGTGCCACTGGTAAACCTGTACCGGCGGCGTGATAACCGTGACGGCTACGCGAACCGGCGGATCACCCTGATTGTCGCAAGCCTGGTAGTGGCTTTGCTGCTGACCGGCGCGAACATCCTGGCCATGTACCAGGCGGTGACTGGGCTCGCCGCGCAGGTCGGGTAATGACGCCGCGTACCTTTTCCGGCCTGTACCGGTTCAAGTCCAGTTTCGGAATGCTTTGCGCCCTGCTGTTGACGGGGTGTCTTGGCATGCCCGATGGCGTGAAACCGGTTCAAGACTTCGAGCTTGAGCGCTATCTCGGCAAGTGGTACGAGATCGCGCGGTTGGATCACTCGTTTGAGCGCGGCTTGCAACGAGTGACCGCGGAATATTCGAAGCGCGAGGGTGGCGGCGTGCAGGTCATCAACCGCGGGTTCGATCTCGAAAGCGGCGAATGGCAGGAGGCCGAAGGCAAGGCCTTCTTCGTGGGCCCGGAAGACGAAGCCTACCTGAAAGTCTCCTTTTTCGGGCCGTTCTACGGCAGTTACGTCGTGTTCGAACTCGGCGAAGGTTACGAATACGCTTTCGTGGCCGGTGCCAACACGGACTACCTCTGGCTGTTGTCACGGACGCCTGAAGTTTCACCTGCTCTTCTGGCTCACTTCCGCGAACGCGCCGAAAGCCTGGGCTTTGACACCACTGAGCTGATCACGGTTAACCATCTCTAGCCGCGCGAGCCGGCATTATAGGGACTTATAATCGGGCAATCAGTCACCTGCCCGGGAGTCCCCAATGTTCAAGGTCGAACGCATCAGTCCCAATCGCCTGGATATCGAATTTGGCGGAAAACTCGACAGTGAAGCCATGGCCGTGGCGCTGGATTCGCTGGTGGAGAAATCCGTCGGCATCAGCAATGGTCGCATGCTGTTTGACGTGGCCCGCTACGAGCTGCCAACACTGGGGGCATTCAAGGTCGAACTCTCGCAGATGCCGCGCATGTTCCGGTTTATTCGCCAGTTTCGGCGCGCTGCCGTTCTGGCCGATGCCGGCTGGCTCAAGACCGCGAGCGAAATCGAGGGCCTGCTGATCCCGGGTCTCGAGATCAAGGCGTTTGCCCGCAGTGAACGGGAAGCTGCTGAAACCTGGCTCGACAGCCCGATGTCCTGACGTGGCTTTACCGGCTGTCGGCGACCCGGAAGTCGTTGCAACCACGGCGCGGCTGTGCCTGCGACACGCGGCGCAATCCGATGCGCCGTTCGTGCTGGAGATACTGAACGAACCGGGTTGGCTGAGATATATCGGCGACCGGGGTGTACGCAACCTGGACGACGCCAGGCAGTACATCCGGGAACGGTTCCAGGCGGGTTACGCGCAGGATGGCTACGGCATGTACGTGGTGGAACGTAGCGGCGAACCCGGCCCGGTCGGACTTTGCGGCCTGGTCAACCGCGACTGGCTGCCCGCCCCCGATATCGGTTTTGCCATGCTCGCGCGTGTGGCCGGCCAGGGCCTGGGAAGTGAAGCCGCGGCGGCGGTGCTGGAACTGGCCAGGACACGATTCAGCCTGGAACGCCTGGTTGCCGTGACCGCACCGGACAACGCCCCATCACGACGGCTGCTGCGCAAACTGGGTTTCGAATGCCAGTCGGAAAAACACCCAACACCTGAAAATAAATTTCTGTGTTTGTATTCGCGTGACCTGGTTCGCGCTATGTCCCCCGCCGAGGTCGCCGGCAGTTATGACCAGATCGCCGAGCGCTGGACTGCGCCGGGTTTTGACGCGTCAAATGGTATTTCTGCACACCAACGCGCCCTGGCTTTTCTCGAACCGCCCAGCCGCGACTTCCCTGCCCTGGACGTCGGCTGCGGCGCCAATGGTCGAATTATCGACACCCTGCTGACTGCGGGCCTGGATGTCGAAGGGCTCGACCTTTCCGAGCGAATGCTCGAACTGGCCCGTGCGCGCCACCCCGAAATTACGTTCCACCACGCCGATATCTGCGAATGGCAGCCGCCCCGGCACTACGCCTTTATCAGCGCCTGGGACAGCCTGTGGCACGCACCGCTGGCCGATCAGCCCAAAGTGCTGAGGCGCTTGCTGGGGGCCCTGTCCCCGGGCGGTGTCATAATCTTCACCAGCGGTGGCCTGGACCGCCCGGGCGAGACCCGCGACGAGGCCATGGGTGTTCCGATGTATCACGCCACACCGGGGATTCCCGCTCTGCTGGACATCATCGACAAGTCGGGCTGTACCTGCCGCCACCTGGAGTATGACCAGTGGCCGGAGTTGCACATTTTCGTCATCGCACAGAAAATTCCGAACCCATGAACTGGCCTGAACTCCTATCCGCCGCCGGCACCCTGTTCCTGGTGATGGACCCGCTGGGCAATGTCCCGATTTTCAACAGCATCCTGTCGAACATGGATCCGCGCCAGCGCTCGAGGGTGGTGGCCCGCGAACTGATCTTCGCACTGGTCATCCTGCTCGGCTTCCTGTTCGCCGGCACCGCGGTGATGAAGTTCCTGGGGCTAAGCCAGCCCTCGCTGAGCATCGCCGGGGGCATCCTGCTGTTCATCATCTCGCTGCGGATGATTTTCCCGGCGAAAGCTGGCGAACCCGGCGACCCGGACGAAGCCGAGGACCCATTTATCGTGCCGCTGGCCGTACCGCTGGTGGCGGGCCCGTCGACCATCGCCCTGCTGATGCTGAACAGTTCCCGGCAACCGGACCTGATGGCGGAATGGGTCGTGGCGCTGCTGATTGCCTGGGGTGCGTCGACCGCGCTACTGGTGGCCTCACCCCGCGTCATGGCGCTGATCGGCCACCGCGGCTCACGCGCGCTGGAACGACTGATGGGCATGATCCTGGTGATCCTGTCGACGGAAATGCTGCTGGACGGCACGCGTTCATTTATTGGGACCCTGCCCGGTTGAGACAACGAAAATGACACAACTTCGCCTGATCGGCTCACTGACCAGCCCCTACGTCCGGTTCGTCCGCGTCGTGCTGGCGGAAATGGACATCGAGCACACTTTCGACGCCACCCTGCCGTTCGGCAAGATGACCGAAGCAGAGATCGAGGCCATCAACACGGCCAACCCGTTGATGAAAGTGCCCGTGCTACTGACGCCGGACGGCCCGCTGATCGATTCGCGCGTGATCGTCGAGTGGCTGCTGGCGCAACACGAGGGCGCGAGCAGTTTCGGCGCGGGCTTCCCGGAAAACCTGGCCCGCCTGAATGCCCTGACCACGCTATACGGTGTTCTCGACGCCGGCGTGTTGCGCTTCCTGATGGCGGCGCGACATCCGGAGGTCGACATGGACAGCGGCTACATGGCGCGCTCCCTGGAACGGATCACGCACGGACTGGCCTGGCTGGACGGCTGCGAGGACATCGGTGAGACCTTCGGCCCGCCGGAAGCGCTACTGGTCTGCTGCGTCGAATGGTTGAAACGACGCAATGTCTATGACGTGGCTGAAATGACCCGGCTATCGAAAATCGTCAACGCTTTTGCCAACCGGCCATCGACGCTCGCCACCCGTATCCCGAAAGACGCATGATGACTGGATGCTGGACCAGGGCGCCGGGCCACCCGACAATCCGGCATTGATTGGATTGAGTGTGACATGTAAAGCCGGACTGTGATTCAGTCGTGAGCGATACGTTGGCCTTCGACCCACTCGGGGCCTCCATCGACCGCTTTACCGAAAAACCGCGTGGCGCCAAAGTTGCCCAACGAGATGCGGTAGAGCCGCTCCTCAAACTCCAGCAGGCAACCGGGGGCGGACTGGCCCTCCTCCACGGAACACACGATGTCGTAGACGCGGGCGATGAGTGGGTCCGCGCGCTGCGTCAACCGGTAGCGCAATTCTCCTGGCTCGCTGTCGACCCTTTTAACCGTGAACTGCGTTGCCCGTAGCGTTGGAACCGCCGGGGTTGTTTTTGGCTTCTGTACATCACCACGATTCGACTGTGTGGTACTCGCGGTTTCGGTCGCAGTGTCCACCCGGGTATAGACCAGGAACTGGGCCGGCTCGTCAAAATCCGGCATTCGATATTCCGTATAGTCCGGGAAAAACGTCTTCACCCGTGTCCCAAAGGTCAGCGGGACAAAGTTTTGTGGCGCGTGCTCCCCGATCGCAATACTCAGGGCGTTACGCTGTGAAAATTCCAGCTTCACTGAATCGGTCTCGGTGTACTCCGGGGCGACGTGATCGCAACCCACGCAGTTTCCACCACTGAACCGAAGCAATGTGGCGCTCAGTTCCCACTGTACGCCGGGAAGTTCTGATGGCAACAGCTCGCCCGAGAACAACCGCCATTCCGGGTCGCCATCCTGGTCATATCCGTAGTAGTAACCTGCCAGGCGTCCACCCTGAACCTCCAGGTTCAGGCCGCTGCCCGACTGCTGGGGGTTGTACCAGAGACCTGATTCCGGATAAGGCGACATGTCCAGGATTTCACAGTCCACACAGGGCACCGTTGGCCCTTCCTGGGCCAATGCAAGGCTCGAAAACGAGATGAGCAATACTGCTAAAGGACGGATCATGCCAAGGACTTTCCTCTGTTCTTTCCTGGATGCCTGAATTTTACCCCCCCATAAAAACCTTCAAACTCATCCAGGTAGACTGACTACCGGGTCCAGAGGTCCACGAACTCGGTGACCGGCATCGCGTCCAGCGTGGATGGCTCGCGGCAGGCGGCGATGATGGCCTCGGCCTGGGCCGGCTCAAAACGCTCGGCCACGGCCTTCTCGAACTTGCGCACCAGCACGGGAATGCCCTCATCGCGACGACGGCGGTGGCCGATCGGGTAATCGACGTGGACACGTTCGCTTGATGAGCCATCGCTGAAGAACACCTGGATGGCGTTGCCGATGCCGCGCTTTTCCGGGTCGAAATAGTCTTTCGTGAAGGCCTCGTTCTCGCGCACTTCCATCCTGTCGCGCAAGGCGTCGATGCGCGGGTCGGCGGCCACGGTGTCTTCGTAGCTGCGCGCGGTGAGTTCGCCGAAGATCAGCGGCACCGCCACCATGTACTGGATGCAGTGGTCACGGTCGGCATAGTTGTCCAGCGGGCCGGTCTTGTCGATGATCCGGACGCCGGCTTCCTGCGTCTCGATGACGATCTTCTCGATCTCGTCGATGCGGTCCTTGACCTCGGGGTGCAGGGTCAGCGCGCATTCCACCGCTGTCTGGGCGTGGAATTCAGCCGGGAAGGAAATCTTGAACAGCACGTTTTCCATGACGTAGCTACCGTACGGGCGCTGGAACGTGAACGGCTTGCCGTCGAACAGCACGTCGTAAAAACCCCAGACGTCAGCCGTGAGCGCCGAGGGGTAACCCATCTCGCCCTGCTTCGCCAGCAGTGCCAGTGTCACGGCGCGGCGGCAGGCATCGCCGGCCGCCCAGCTCTTGCGCGAGCCGGTATTGGGCGCGTGGCGATAGGTGCGCAGCGCGCCGCCGTCGATAAAGGCATTGGACAGCGCGTTCAGCACCTGGTCACGGTTGCATCCGAGCATGCGCGCGACGACGGCCGTCGAGGCCACGCGGACCAGCAACACGTGGTCCAGGCCAACACGGTTGAAGCTGTTTTCCAGCGCCATCACGCCCTGGATTTCATGCGCCTTGACCATGGCGATGAGCACGTCCCGGATGGTC
Organism: uncultured Oceanospirillales bacterium; assembly: GCA_913055655.1. Lineage (GTDB taxonomy): Bacteria > Pseudomonadota > Gammaproteobacteria > Xanthomonadales > SZUA-36 > Marinihelvus. The sequence goes on from CAJXKA010000001.1 coordinate 987,375, forward strand.
AGCGGTTCGCCGCCCTCGGCGATGCGCTGGCGCGACAGGTAATCGGCCACCGAGAGAATGGCGCCGAGGTTGTCGGAGGGATGGCCCCACTCGGCCGCCAGCCAGGTGTCGTTGAAATCCAGGTAACGCACCAGCGTGCCCAGGTTGAACGCCGCCTGCACCGGGTCGAGCTGGTGCGAGGTGCCCGGCACCTTCGCACCGCCTTCCAGTTCGCCACCCGGTACCAGCGGCCCCAGCAGGCGAACGCATTCCGGGAAATCCAGCGCCAGCATGGCGCAGGCCAGGCTGTCGATCAGGCAGTAGCGAGCGGTGGAGATGGCCTCGTCGCTGGCGACCTCGTAGTCGCAGACGTAGTCGGCCATGTCTGCCAGGACGGTGTCGAAATCAGGGCGATTGGCGGTACGGATACCTACATTGCTCATTTGCGTTCTCCAATGGGAAGGTAGGCGCGATCGGCCGGGCCGGTGTACTCGGCGCCGGGACGGATGATGCGGTTATTGGCGCGCTGCTCGAAACAGTGGGCGCACCAGCCGGTCACCCGCGACATCACGAAGATGGGCGTGAACAGGCCGGTGGGAATGCCCATGAAGTGATAGGCACTGGCATGGAAAAAGTCCGCGTTGGCGAACATGCCCTTTTCTTCCTTCATCGTGCGCTCGACCGCCTCGGAGACCGCGTACAGCACCGTGTCGCCCTTCAATTCAGCCAACTGCTTCGACCAGCCCTTGATGATGGCGTTGCGCGGGTCGCGCAGGCGGTAGACGGCGTGCCCGAAGCCCATGATCAGTTCTTTCGCCGACAGCTTCTTCAGCACATCGTCGACGGCTTCCTCGGCGGAACCGTACTGCTCGATCATGGCCATCGCTGCCTCGTTGGCGCCGCCGTGCAGCGGGCCGCGCAGCGAGCCGATGGCCGCGGTGACGCAGGAATGCAGGTCCGACAGCGTCGAGGCGCACACACGGGCGGTAAACGTCGAGGCGTTGAATTCGTGCTCGGCGTACAGGATCAGGGAGACATCCATGACCCGGGCTTCAAGGTCGGTGGGCGCGCGGTCCAGCAGCATGTGCAGGAAGTGCGCGCCAAGGCCGTCTTCGCCGGTGTCGGTGTCCACCCGCACGCCGTCATGGCTGTAGCGGTACCAGTACACGACAATCGCCGGGAAGATCGCCAGCAGGCGGTCGGCGACGTCCTGTTCGTTGGCAAAGTCGCCTTCCTGCTCCAGGTTGCCCAGGAACGAGCAACCGGTTCGCATGACGTCCATCGGGTGGGCGTCGGCGGGAATACGCTCCAGCACGTCTTTCAGGGGCTGGGGCAGCGCCCGCAGCGGCTTGAGTTTCGCCTTCCAGGCATCCAGTACGGCCTGCGTCGGCAGTTCGCCCTTCAGGATCAGGTGGGCGACCTCGTAAAACGAGGCATTTTCGGCCAGGTCGACGACATCATAGCCCCGGTAGCGCAGGCTGTTGCCCTCAGCGCCAACGGTGCAGATCGCGGTCTCGCCGGCCGTCTGGCCGCGCAGACCCGCGCCGGTGTTCTTTTTCACGGCGGGTTTGGATTCGGACATGGTGAGCTCCTTGATCGTTATTCGGTGTCGTCCGCCGTGCTACCGGCGAACAGTTCATCCAGCTTTCGTTCGAAGTCGTGGTAGCCAAGGTAGTGGTACAACTCGTCACGGGTCTGCATGGTGTCGAGCAGGTTCTTCTGGTGACCATCGCGCAACAGGCCCTCGTAGACCCCCAGCGCCGCCTTGTTCATGGCCCGGTAGGCCGAACAGCAGTACAGCACGATGTCGACGCCGGCCTCGCCCAGCTCGGGCGTTGTGAACAGCGGCGTGTGGCCGAACTCGGTGATATTGGCAAGGATGGGCACCCCGACGGCCTGTTTGAACGCGGTGTATTGTTCCAGGGTCTTCACGGCCTCGGGGAAGATCATGTCGGCGCCGGCCTCGACACAGGCCACGGCCCGCTCGACTGCCGCGTCCATGCCCTCGACCGCCAGCGCGTCGGTGCGCGCCATGATGACGAAATCGTCGTCGGTGCGCGCGTCAACGGCGGCCTTGATGCGATCGACCATCTCGTCTTTCGACACGATCGACTTGCCGGGCCGGTGACCGCAGCGCTTCTGCGCCACCTGGTCCTCGATGTGCATCGCGGCCGCGCCGTCGCGGATCAGCGCGCGGGTGGTGCGGGCGATGTTGAACGCCCCACCCCAGCCCGTGTCGACATCCACCAGCAGCGGCAGGTCGCAGACCTCGGTGATGCGGCGAATGTCGGTGCAGACGTCTTCCAGCGTGCTGATGCCAAGGTCGGGCATGCCCAGGGAATTCGCTGCCACGCCGCCACCGGACAGGTACAGCGCCCGGTGACCCACGGCCTTCGCCATGCGCGCCGTGTAGGCATTGATGGCGCCGACAACCTGCAGCGGTGCGTGATCACGCACCGCGTCCCGGAACTTCCGTCCGGCCGTCATCAGAGCAGGTGGGCGACGGCTTCGCGCTCTTCGCGCAGTTCCGCCTCGGTGGCGTCCATGCGCTCGCGGCTGAACGCGTCAACGTCCAGCCCCTCGACGATGGTGTAATCACCGTCCTTGCACACGCAGGGGTAGGAGTAAATGATGCCGGGCTCGATGCCGTAGGCGCCGGTGGACGGCACGGCCATGCTGACCCAGTCGCCCTCACGCGTGCCCAGCGCCCAGCTGCGCATGTGGTCAATGGCCGATGAGGCCGCCGAGGCCGCGCTGGAAGCGCCGCGCGCCTTGATGATCGCGGCGCCGCGCTGCTGCACGTCCGGAATGAACTGGTCGCGATACCAGTCCGTATCCACGCCACCGGCCAGGCCCTGGCCGTTTGCCTCGGTGAAGCGGATATCCGGGTACTGGGTCGATGAATGGTTGCCCCAGATGATCATCCTGTTGATCTTCGCGTGGTGCTGGCCGGTTTTTTCCGACAGCTGCGCCAGCGCGCGGTTGTGGTCCAGGCGCGTCATCGCGGTGAAGTTGCGCGGGTTGAGGTCCGGCGCGGCCGCCTGGGCGATCAGCGCGTTGGTGTTGGCCGGGTTGCCCACCACCAGCACTTTCACGTCGCGGCTGGCGTGGTCGTTCAGGGCTTTGCCCTGGGGACCGAAGATCTTGCCGTTCTCGGTCAGCAGGTCGGAACGCTCCATGCCCGGGCCGCGCGGCCTGGCGCCGACCAGCAGGGCGTAATCGGTGCCCTTGAACGCCACGTTCGGATCATCTGTGGTCACCACGTCGTCCAGCAGTGGGAAGGCGGCGTCCTTCAGCTCCATCGCCACGCCTTCCAGCGCGCCCAGTGCGGGGGTGATTTCCAGCAACTGCAGGATCACCGGCTGGTCGGGGCCGAGCATGTCGCCGGCAGCGATACGGAAGCAGAGTTGGTAGCCAATCTGGCCAGCGGCGCCGGTAATGGCGACGCGTACGGGTGATTTCATCGTAGTCTCCTTGAAAACGGATATTGCCTGTGACGTAGCTGTACTATTGTAAACGAACCTCGTTTCCCAATATGGACTCCCGGTCCCGAAAATCCACCTTTCGGACCCCTTCCATCGACCACAGACTGAACATGAGAGCCGTTGCCGACGAAAACCTGGCCGCACTCGCCGACACCTTCGGCCGGGCGCTGGACACCACCACCCTGCCCGGCCGCGCCATCCGCCGCGAACACCTGGTGGATGCGGAAGTGCTGCTCGTGCGCTCGGTGACGCGTGTGAACGCTGAATTGCTGGACGGCACACCGGTGCGCTTCGTCGGCAGCGCCACCATCGGCGCCGACCACCTGGATACGGACTGGATGGACGCCAACGGTATCCACTGGGCCACCGCCCCCGGCTGTAACGCGGATGCCGCCGCGCAATACACGCTGGGCATGATGGTGCTGGCCTGCCAGCGACTGGGACGCGACCTGCGCCAGCAGCGGGTCGGGGTCTTCGGTCGGGGCAACGTGGGCGGCCGCCTGGTTGCCCTGCTTGATGCGCTCGGCGTCGAGGTCGTCGCCTGCGATCCGCCGCTGGCGGCCCAGGGTGAAACAGGCCTCGTGACGCCCCGGCAAGCGCTGGGCGCGGATATCGTCAGCCTGCATACGCCATTGACGCGTAGCGGCCGCTGGCCGACTGCCGGCATGATCGACGCGAATGCAATAGCGTCAATGCCCCATGGCGTCTTGCTCGTGAATGCTGCGCGCGGCGATATCGTCGCGCGTGGGCCGTTACTGGAGGCACTCGCCCGGCGCCGCTTGCGCGCTGCCCTTGATACCTGGCCCGGGGAACCGGATATTCGGTCCATGTCGCTCGATTCCATTACCGTGGCCACCCCGCACGTGGCCGGTTACAGCCGCCAGGGCAAGCGCCGGGGTACGGCCATGATCCACCAGGCCTGGCAACGCTGGGCCGAGACGCCGCTGCGCGTCGAAACCAAGGTAAGCGTTGACGAAATCCATGACGTCGAACCCCCGTCATCGGCGACGGATGTCGTTGAATCGGCGATCCTGTCAGTGACACGGATAATTGGTGACGATGCCCGTATGCGCGAGATTCAACCGGTCTCGGACGAACGCTTCGATGCCTTACGCCGTGATTACGTTCCCCGGCAAGAATTTGCCGCCTGCCGGGTTCGCCTGCCGGTCGACAACCCGGACGCCCGGCAAACCCTGGCGCGTTTGGGCTTCCAGGTGGCGATGCCGTGATCACGCGACACGTCATCATTCGCGCGTTTCGTTCGCTCGCCGCTTTCGCGGTCCTGGCCATGCTGGGGACGCCGGCCGCTGCCGATCGCGTGTTCAAACCCGTCGGCGCGACCAACGGCCTGGACGCCCGCGTGGCGCCGACGATGATCATCGATCACCGGGGCTTTCTCTGGGTCGGGTCGCGCGAGGGGCTCTATCGTTATGACGGCTTCGAGACCCTCGCCTACCTGCCCGACCCGGGACGCCCGGGAACCATCAGCGATGTCGACGTGCGTTCCCTTTACCAGTCGTCCGATGACGTGATCTGGATCGGCACCAACGCCGGCGGGCTGAATCGCCTGGATGTTCCCAGCGGCGAGTTCACGGTGTTTCGGCACGACTCATCGAACCCATCATCGCTGCCGGACGATAGCGTCTATGCCATTGCCGAGGGGCCAGAGGGCCAGCTGTGGGTGGCCACCCAACGGGGTGTCGCGCGACTTGACCGCGGCACGGGGCGGTTCGAACGCTTCACACATGACGCCGGTGACCCCGGCACGCTGGCGCACGACTGGGCTTTCGTCATGCACCTGGGGCCCGATGATGATTTCTGGATCGGGACCGTCGGTGGCGGCCTGCACCGCTGGCGCCCGGAATCCGCTGATTTCGAGCGTTACGACCTGGCCCTGATGACCGGCGGCAGTGATGAACTGAACGATGTCTTCACATTGCACAATGATGGCAACGGCCAGCTTTGGTCAGGAACGCGCGGTGGCCTCGTGGTGCTGGACACTGCCACTGGGCAGGCCCGTGAACTGCCACTTTTTGAAGTGGACGGCTATAAGCCGCTGATCACCTCGATGACACATGACGAAGAGGGTCGCCTTTGGCTGGGCACCATGATCCACGGCGTCATCACCGTGGACATGGCGACCGGGGAATGGTCGCGCGCGTCGGATGGTGAACTTGGCGAGCCCGGGCAATTGCCCTCCCTGCCGCAGATGAGCCTGGTGGCCAATCGCGACGACCTGTTTATCGGCACCTGGGGCAGCGGCATCTATCGAACGCAACTTGACCCCGTGCCCTTCCGGTTGCATGAAAACCAGGGCACGGCGCCGGCGCTGAGGAACGACAACATCACGGCCATCATGACCACGGATGAGGCTGGGCGCCCATGGGTCGGCAGTTTCGGTGGCGGGCCACAACGGCTCGACTTCGATTCTGGCGACGTGCTCTCGCCCAGCACGCCCGATGGCAACCTCAGGGTGTCCGGGGTGCTGGACATGGCCGTGGATACTCAAGGCCGGTATTTCGCCGCCACCACCGACGGCCTGTTCGAGTTTGACGCGACCGGCGCGCAACGGGGTGTCCAGGCCCACCGGCCCGGTGCGCAGGATGGCATCGGCGCCGGCTACGTCTCCGCCCTGCTGCCCACTGCCGACGGGGATTTATGGGTCGGTGTCATGGGCGGCGGCCTCTACCTGCGCGATGGCGCCACCGGGACGTTCCAACCCTTCCGCCATGACGCCAGTGATCCTAAGTCACTGAGCGGTGACTTCGTCACGACATTGCTCGGTGACGGCGACGGCCGCTTCTGGGTCGGCACGCGTTCCAATGGCCTGAACCGCTGCAACACTTCGTCGTGGGACTGCGAACGATTCGGGCCCGGCCCGGACGGCCTTGGGCATCACCACGTGACCGCGTTGCACCGCGATCGCCGTGACCGGCTTTGGGTGGCCACGGATGGTGGTGGCCTCTATCGCGCCCGGATCGATTACAATGGCCAGGTGACCGGCTTCGATCACTGGGGCCGTGAAGATGGCTTGCTGGGCAACGGCATCATGTCCATCGAGGAGGACGTCGACGAATCGCTCTGGCTGAGCACCCGCCAGGGCCTGTCGCGTATCCAGCCGGCCACCGGCAAGGTTGTCAATTACGTCGCCGAATCCGGCCTGCCGGAAAGCCATTTCAATGCGCGCGCCTCCGCGGCGGACGCCAGGTACATTTATTTCGGCTCAATCGACGGCGTGCTCGGTTTTCCCACGGGCAGCCTGCTGGAAGAGCGCCAGCCACCGTTGGTACGCATCACCGGCCTGCAACGTGCAGCGCGCGGCGACCAGCCACGTTCGGTGCCCATCGGCCAGGTGCTCGATATTGCCTGGGGTGAAGTCGTCACCGTGCGTTTCGCCACCCTGGACTACTCCGAAACGGCGCAGGACTACGCGTACCGACTGGCGGAGGATGACCCCTGGACCACGCTGGGTACCCAGCGACAGGTGATTTTCCATGGCCTGCCGCCGGGACGTCACCAGTTCCAGGCCCGCGGCCGGGATATCTATGGCCAGTGGGGCGAATCAGCATCGCTGGAGATCCTGGTTCACCCCCCGTTCTGGATGACGACCTGGTTCCGCGCCGTGCTGGCCATCGCGCTTTTGCTGCTGGCCTGGGGATTCCATTACCTGCGGCTGCAGCGGCAACGGCGGATCACGCGAGAAGTGCAGCGATTGGGCGAGAAACGTGAATCGGCCCTGGAACAGGCGCTGGGCAGCGATGCTGAATTGTCAGTGCTCACACCCCGCCAGAAAGAGGTCCTGCAGCTGGTCGCCGAGGGCTACACCACGAAAGAAATTGCCGACCTTCTTGACCTGAGCGTAAAGACCGTCGAGGCCCATCGCGCCAACCTGATGGAGCGCCTGGACATCCATGATGTGCCCGGACTGGTGCGTTTGGCCATCCGGGCACGGCTCGTTTCACCGCACGAGTAAACGCCTCCAAACCACTGATAATGATAGTTTTATATGCCTTTCTAGGGGAATCCCCTACGGTAGAATCACCCGACTAGGGGCTGCCCCAATTCCTTTTCCCTGTCGACTGCCGCTAGGTTGCTGCCACGTGTCCGCAAACCGGCGGGCCGGAAAGGAGCACACTCATTAAGCACCCGGTCAACAGGAACCGAATCATGCAATGCGGAATGGCCGCACTGGTCATTCTGATCCTGCTGTTCTTTGTGCTGGCGCCTTCTTCCAATGCAGTCGCCCTGACAGACCCCAACGCCCCTTCCCCGACCTGCCATGACGTCCTCGTCGCGACACTCACTCACCCAACCATTCCCCAAGAGGAGAATTAACCGTGTCGACACCCAAGATCCGTCGCCGGGCGGCTGCCGTTGCAGTCATGGCCATGTTGTTGGTGGCCCCGTTTGCCCACGCGATGAAAATCAAGCAGCAAAACCTGGTCGATCTGATCAGTGATTCACAGAACATCGTCCATGGTCACGTCAAGTCCGTCACCGACGGTATCGATGACAAGGGCGTTCCGTACACCGAGGTCACGATCTCCGTGGGCAGCAGCGCCAAGGGCAAGAAGCTCGACGGCCAGGATGTCACGTTCCGCCAGTTCGGGCTGTTGAAGCCGCGCACTTTCCCCAACGGCAAGACCCTGCTGGCGGTGACGCCGGAAGGCTTCCCGAAGTGGGTGGAAGGCGAAACCGTGGTCGCGTTCCTGCGTGAGCCGGCCTCGCTGACCGGCCTGCAGACCACCGCCGGCATGGGCCAGGGCAAGTTCCGCCAGGTCAACGGCATGCTGGTCAACGAATACGCCAACGCCGGCCTGTTCGAAGGTGTCGAGATCGACACCGCGCTGACCTCGCCCGAGGAACGCAACATGATCACCCAGCCGGGTGCCGTGGACGCCGCGGCATTCATCGACCTCGTCGGTCGCGCCGTCGAAGGCAACTGGATCGAATCAGGGGAGATGAAGTAATGAAACGCACCAGCATTAAAATCGCAATCGGCCTCGCGCTGGCCACAGCCGGCACCGCGCACGCGGCCGGCCCGCTTTACCTGTGGCAAGGCGGCGAAACGCCGACCCCGTACAAGTGGGATACCTCCAACGGCCCGATCCCCGTCTACACCGACGGCGGCCAGGCCGACGCCAACGGCGTCCCGACCTTTACGTTTGACGCCGCCGGCGAGTTCGCCTTCCTGACCATCGAGCGCGCCAACGAAATCACCGCGTTCGCATTCAACGAGTGGAACTCGGTCAGCATGTCGACCTTTGACGCGCAGATTGCCGGAACCATCGAGAGTGTTACCGGCATCGCGGACGTCACCGGCGCGAATGCCACCGAAATTTACGACGTTGAGAACGGCTACGGTTTCTTCATCAACTACGACACCGACGGCAGCATCCTGGAAGACTATTTCGGTGTCAGCCGTGACGGCGTCCTGGGTATCGCCTTCCCCGAGTGGGCCGACGAGGCCACCGGCGAGATCACCGAGGCGACGGCCGTCATCAACGGCTGGTACGTGTACGACACCGATACCGAGGGCAACATGATGGCCGGCGTGTTCACGCACGAATTCGGTCATGCCATCAACCTGTCGCACACGCAGGTCAACGGTGACCTGGCGTACGCACCGGTATTCGCAAACCGCACCGCCGGCCCGCGCACCTGCGAGAACCTGCCGGAGATCCAGTACTTCCAGCAGATTGAAACCATGTTCCCGTTCATCTCGAACGGCTCGCCGGCAGCCGAAGCCCAGAGCGAAATCAGCGTCACCGACGACAAGGTCGCCATCTCCAACCTGTACCCGACGGCGCAGTACGCGACCGAACTGGGCTCAATTTCCGGCGTCCTGCGCCTGAAGGACGGCCAGACCGAGTACAGCGGCGTGAACGTGATCGCCCGTAACGTCAACAACCCGTTCTTTGACGCCGTCTCCGCACAGTCCGGTGACCAGACCCAGGGCCTGGTGGGCCCCGATGGCCGCTTTACCATCAACGGCCTGACGCCGGGTGAGTCCTACGTGCTGTACATCAACGAGATCTGGCAGGGCGGTTTTCCGACCGCGCCGCAGCCCATCGTGTCCCAGGCCGAGTACTGGAACACCGCCGAGGGCAGCGACCCGGCCACCGATGACGTCTGCGACGCCACGCCCATCGTGGCGGAAGCCGGTGTCACCAAGACCGCTGATATCACGTTCAACGGTTACATGGACGGCATCCAGTACACGCCGATCATCTCCGCATTCCTGACCGATATGGCCAAGAACGGCCGCTCCTCCGCCGGCCAGGCAGGATCGACCGCGTTCAAGTGGGATGCGATCCATGGCTTCAAGGTGCTGGGCGAGGGTATCGTCGGCGGCAACGTGAAAACCAACCGCAATGGCAAGTTGCTGACCGTCATGCACGACCGCAACGGCAATGGTATCGGTGAGGCGGCCCTGTTCCAGTTCAAGGGTGAGTCACTCAAGGGTGACATTCAGCACCTGGGCGACCTGAACGGCAACACCTGCGGCGGCGCCGGCCAGGCCGGCATCAATTCCAGCTACCCCTGGGACGTCGACGCCGCGGGTCACACCGTGGTTGGCACCGCCTACGTGGATACGGATGGCGATGGTGGCTGCACCAGTTACAGCAAGCAGGAAGTCGTGCCCTTCATCTGGACCCACGGCAAGGACGGTGGCATGCGCCAGCTGGATAACAGCGGCATTCCACGCACCACCACATGGGCGCGTGCACACGCCGTATCCGGCAACGGCAAGGTCGTACTGGGTAACAACGGCGGTTCCGCCGCTCTGGCATGGGTCGAAGAAGGCCCGGTCAAGGTCCTGTATGGCGGCGAGTACAGCGCCCGCGAGGCAACCGCTGTCAATTACGACGGTACCAGGGTTGCCCTGGACACGTTCAGCAAAGGTCCGGTGCTCTGGAATCCGTACACCGAGGAGTACACCGAGATCGGTAGCCTGACCTGGTGTGTTGACCTGCCCTACAACCATTTCTTCCTCGGCAACCTGTGCGAGCAGGGGTTCACGCCGGAAGAAATTGAAGCGGCGGTCGGTCCCGTTGCCCTGCTGCCCATCGACATGAACGATGACGGTACCGTGATCGTCGGTCGCGGCGGCAGCCTGCGCACCGGTACGGTCGGCGGTCTCTACGTGGAAGGCCTGGGTTGGATGAGCCTGGCGAACTTCTTCAAGCGCCAGGGTGTCGCAGAAGCATTCGACTTCCCGATGGACAACCCGCTCTCCGTTGACGGTGACGGCAACAAGCTCGTTGGCGGCCTCGCCGGCGCGCAGATGTCCTGGTACGTCGACATGAGCGAAGTATTCGTTTGTGAAGATGGCAAGGATGTCAGCACGACGTTCCCTGATGGGCTGGTCAACAAGGTCCAGAACGGCGCCGAAATCGGCCGCTGTGCCTTTATCGACTGATCGGGCCTGACTCCCGACCGCGGGTTCACCGCGGTCGCGGTCCGACGGCCTTCGCGTGGTTCTTCCCCCTTGATCACGCGTGGAATGGGCGGGGCTTCGGCCCCGCCCTTTTTTTATTGCAAAACCAGTCCATTACGCGTAAAGTGCGCGCCCTTCCCGGCCTGCCCGGCCATCGCTTTCCCGAGTCCTGAGTTCATGATTGAAAACCTTCGAAATATCGCCATCATCGCCCATGTCGACCATGGCAAGACCACGCTGGTGGACCAGCTGCTGCAACAGTCCGGCACCCTGGGTGACCGCGCCGCTGCGCCCGAACGCGTGATGGACTCCAATGAACTGGAGAAGGAACGCGGGATCACGATTTTGTCGAAGAACACGGCGATCACCTGGAACGACGGTGAGACCACGTGGCGGATCAACATCGTTGACACCCCGGGCCATGCCGACTTTGGCGGCGAGGTGGAACGCATCCTCAGCATGGTCGATTCCGTGCTGCTGCTGGTCGACGCCGTCGACGGGCCGATGCCGCAGACGCGTTTCGTCACCCAGAAGGCGTTCGAGATGGGCTTCAAGCCCATTGTCGTCATCAACAAGATCGACCGTGACGGTGCGCGGCCTGACTGGGTGCTGGACCAGACTTTCGAGCTGTTTGATCGCCTGGGTGCAACGGACGAGCAACTGGATTTCCCGGTGGTCTATGCCTCTGCCCTGCGCGGTTACGCGAGCGATGACAGCGCGGCGCGCGACGGCGACATGACGCCGCTGTTCCAGACCATCGTCGACCAGGTGTCACCACCGCAGGTCGATACCGACGGCCCGTTCCAGATGCGCATCACCACGCTGGACTACAACACCTACGTGGGCGTGATCGGCGTCGGCCGCGTGCAACGCGGCACCGTGTCGCCCAACCAGCGTATCGCGGTCATCGACCGTGACGGCGAACAGCGCAATGCGCGCGTGCTGCAGGTGCTGGGTTTCCACGGCCTGGACCGCGTCGAGGTGGACAGCGCCAGCGCCGGCGACATTATCGCCATCACCGGCGTGGAAGGCTTACGCATCTCCGATACGCTATGTGACCGCGAAGCTGCCGAGGCCCTGCCCGTCCTCAGCGTCGACGAACCGACGATCAGCATGACTTTCCGCGTTAACGATTCGCCGTTCGCCGGCCGCGAGGGCAAGTTCCTCACCAGCCGGCAGATTCGTGAGCGACTGCTGCGCGAAGCCAGCCATAACGTCGCGCTGCGCATCGAGGAAACCAACGACCCGGAGAAGTTCCGGGTGTCCGGACGTGGCGAACTGCACCTGTCGATCCTGATCGAGACCATGCGCCGAGAAGGCTACGAACTGGCCATTTCACGACCTGAAGTCATCCTGAAGGAGATCGATGGCCAAACCCAGGAACCGTACGAATCACTGGTCGTCGACCTCGAAGCCGATTACCAGGGCGCGGTCATGGAAAAAATCGGCGAACGCCGCGGCGTGCTGCAGGACATGCAGCCCGACGGCAAGGGCCGTATCCGCATGGATTACATTATCCCCGCCCGTGGCCTGATCGGGTTCCAGTCCGAGTTCCGCACGCTGACCGCCGGCACCGGCCTGCTGTTCCACGTATTCGACCATTACGGTGCCTACAACCCGGCGCCGATCTCCACGCGCAACAACGGCGTACTGATCTCAAACGGCACCGGCAAGTCCGTGGCCTATGCCCTGTTCAACCTGCAGGAACGCGGCCGCATGATTATCGAGGGCGGCGTGGACGTCTATGAAGGCCAGGTCATCGGCATCCACAACCGCGGCAACGACTTGACCGTCAACCCGCTGAAGGCCAAGCAGCTGACCAACATCCGCACGCAGATGAAGGACGACGCCACCACCCTCAGCGCGCACCAGGACATGACCCTGGAACAGGCGCTGGAATTCATCCAGGACGATGAACTGGTGGAGGCGACGCCGGAAAACATCCGCATTCGCAAGGCGCACCTGAAGGAACACGAGCGCCGCGTGGCGGAACGCAACGCGAAGCGGGCTGAAGAAGGGTGAGATCGCTGCGCTTACGCGCAGCTCGGTGAGATCGTCGCGCTTCGCGCGACTCGGTGAGTACGTAGCGCTGGCGCGCTACTCGGTGAAACGGTGAGACGGTGAATCGGGGAATCGTTTCGCTTCGCGAAACTCGGTGAGCCGGGCTACGCCCGGCCAAAAAACCGTCTCACCGTTTCACCGTCTCACCGTCTCACCGACTCCCCGTCTCACCGTCTCACCGACTCCCCGCGACGCTTTCGTGCTTGCGCACGATCAGCATGGCCAGTTCCAGCGCCTGCTCGTAGTTCAGGCGCGGATCGACCGTGGATTTGTAGGCACGGCGCAGGTCGGCGTCGACCAGGTCGCGGGCGCCGCCGGTGCACTCGGTGACATCTTCGCCGGTCAGTTCCAGGTGTACACCACCCAGGCGTGATCCGTTGTCCTGGTGCACGTCGAATGCTTCATCCACTTCCGCCATGATGTTGCGGAAACGGCGGGTCTTGATGCCGTCGGCGGTGGACTCGGTGTTGCCGTGCATCGGGTCGCAGATCCACAGCACCGGCGAACCGGAATCCTGCACGGCCCGGATCAGCTTCGGCAGCCTGTCGGCCACCTTGCCTGCGCCCATGCGGTGAATCAGCACGATCTTGCCTTCCTCGCGATCCGGGTTCAGCACTTCGAGCATGGAGGTCAGCAGCCCGGGTTCCACCGAGGGGCCGACTTTCATGCCAAGCGGGTTGCGGATGCCGCGTGCGAACTCGACATGGGCGTCATCGAGCGAAGCCGTGCGCATGCCGATCCACGGGAAGTGCGTGGACAGGTTCCACCAGCCCTCCTGGCGCGGCACCTTGCGGGTCAGCGCCTGCTCGTAGTGCAGGTGCAGGGCCTCGTGCGAGGTGTAGAAGTCCACCCGCTTGACCGCGCCGGCGCGGCGGCCGGAGATGGTCTCCATGAACCGCACGGAACGACCGATACTACGGGCCAGTTGGTGGAAATCCTCGGCCAGCGGTGAGTGCTCGACCCAGCCCAGGTTCCAATACTCCGGGTGGTGCAGGTCAGCAAAACCGCCATCAACCAGCGCGCGGACGAAATTCATCGTCATCGCCGAGCTCGCGTGCGCCTGGATCAGGCGGCGCGGATCCGGGATACGCGCCTCGGGCGTGAACTCCGGCGAGTTGATGATGTCGCCGCGGTAACTGGGCAGGGTGACGCCTTCACGGGTCTCATCGTTGGATGAACGCGGCTTGGCGTACTGGCCGGCGAAACGACCGACGCGAACCACCGGCATCTGCAGCCCGTGAACCAGGATCAGGCTCATCTGCAGCAGGACCTTCAGGCGGTTGGTAATGACGCCCGAATTGCACTCGGCGAAACTCTCGGCGCAATCGCCGCCCTGCAGGAAAAACCGTTCGCCACGCTGGGCCTCGGCAATCTGCTCGCGCAGCGCGAGAATTTCCCACGAGGTGACCAGCGGTGGCAGGTTGGACAGCTCCGTCAGCGCCGTGTCGAGCGCGTCGCTGTCGGGATAGATGGCCTGCTGTGCAGCCACTTTCTCCTGCCAGGAATCCGGACGCCACGGCGCCATGTCCGGCACCGCACCCAGTGGTTTACCCGTGTTCATTTGCTCTGCCCTCCAGTCGGGCCTGTCTTGTCGTAAAGAATAAGGTCGCCAGTGCCAGCACGATGAACCAGACCAGGGTCCAGGCCGGCATGCTCAGCCCCAGGAACTGCCACTGCACTTCCGCGCAGGCGCCGTCGCCCTGCAGTACCGTGCGCAGCACGTCCCCGAAAGGCAGCGTATCCATCATGTAAGCCAGCCCCGGGCCGCATTCGGGCACCTGGTCCGGCGGCAGCCCCTGCAACCAGAGATGGCGCCAGGCGATGCCGGCACCGACGAGTGCGCCGACGACCATGGCGCCGGAAACGATCCAGCGCAGCACCCGCCGGGGGTTAAATAAAGCGCCCAGTACCGCCCAGGCGCCGACCCACATGAAGGCGACGCGCTGGAAAATACACAGCGGACAGGGGTCCAGGAACATCTGGTACTGGCTGTACAGGGCGTAACCCAGCAGGGCCGCGCAGCAAATGGCGGCCAGCAGGTACCAGGTCCTGAGAGTGAGAAACTTCATTGTCGTGACGGTTACCGTGCCTCGAGACCGCTCTGGCCAGCGACTGGCGCTGGTATAATTGGCGGTTCTGTTCATCCTGCCTTCCGGAGTCGATAATGAGTGGTTCCACCGCACAAAGCAAGCCATCCGGCCGCCCCGCCATTCACGCCCCCACCGGCACCGAGCTGAGCTGTCGCGGCTGGCACCAGGAAGCGGCCCTGCGGATGCTGATGAACAACCTCGATCCTGACGTCGCCGAGCGCCCCGACGAGCTCATTGTCTACGGTGGTACGGGCCGCGCGGCCCGAAACTGGGAATGCTACGACGCCATCGTCGCCACCCTGAAGCGCCTGGCCGACGACGAAACCCTGTTGATCCAGTCCGGCAAGCCCGTCGGTGTATTTCGCACCCACGAAGCCGCCCCGCGCGTGCTCATTGCCAATTCCAACCTGGTGCCGCGCTGGGGCAACTGGGATGAATTCCGTGACCTGGAAGACAAGGGCCTGACCATGTACGGCCAGATGACGGCCGGCTCATGGATTTACATCGGCTCCCAGGGCATCGTCCAGGGCACCTATGAAACCTTCGCAGAAGTGGCCCGGCAGCACTTTGACGGTTCCCTGGCCGGCACCCTTACCGTCACCGCCGGCCTTGGCGGCATGGGCGGTGCGCAACCCCTTGCCGTGACCATGAACGGGGGCAACTGCATCGCGGTGGAAGTTGACCCCTGGCGTATCCAGCGCCGCGTGGAAACCGGCTACTGCGATGTCCGTGCCGACTCCCTGGACGAAGCGCTGCAGATGATTGAGCAGGCGGATGGGCCGCTGTCCGTCGGCCTGCTGGGCAATATCGCCGAGGTCATGCCCGATATCCTCGATCGCGGCCTGGTGCCCGACATCATTACCGACCAGACCTCCGCCCACGACCTGCGCCAGGGCTACATTCCCATTGGCTACTCCCTGGAAGCCGCCGAAGCCCTGCGCACCGCCGAGCCGCAAACCTACGATGCGAAGGTGCTGGACTCGATGGTCGAACACGTGCGCGCCATCCTGGCCCTGCAGAAAAAGGGCGCCATCTGTTTCGACTACGGGAACAATCTGCGCGGACAGGTAAAAGACTTTAGGAATATGCCAGAGGCATTTGATTTTCCTGGTTTTGTACCAGCCTACATCCGCCCGCTTTTCTGTCGCGGCGCCGGGCCGTTCCGCTGGGCGGCGCTGTCAGGCGACCCTGATGACATTCGCGTGACCGACGAGACCATCCTCGAGCTTTTCCCGGAAAAGGCCGCCCTGCACCGCTGGGTGCAGCAGGCGCAGGAGAAGATTCATTTCCAGGGCCTGCCCGCCCGCATCTGCTGGCTGGAATATGGCGAGCGCGCGAAGGCCGGGCTGGCCTTCAACCAGCTGGTGCGCGAGGGCAAGGTCAAGGCGCCCATCGTCATCGGCCGCGACCACCTGGATACCGGCTCGGTGGCCTCACCGAACCGTGAAACCGAGGCCATGGCCGACGGCTCCGACGCCATCGCCGACTGGCCGCTGCTGAACGCCATGCTCAACACCGCCTGCGGCGCCAGCTGGGTGTCGCTACACCATGGCGGCGGCGTGGGCATCGGTTACTCACAACACGCCGGCATGGTCTGCGTGGCCGACGGCACCGAGCTCGCGGATGAAAGGCTTGAGCGTGTCCTGACGGCGGACCCCGGCACCGGCGTCATGCGCCATGCCGACGCCGGGTATGACGAGGCGATCCAGACCGCGCGTGAACGCGGCGTTGACCTGCCGATGGTGACCGGCTGATTCCGCCATGAGTACCACTCACATTCGCATCGGCCACCTGGCGGAAGACCTGGGCCAGTCACTCAAGGTGCTTCGCGATGACGATACGCCGGTCGCGACATCACGACAGGTCGTCGAGGATGCGTTGTCGTCGGGCAAGGCGCATTACGGCATCAACACGGGCTTTGGCGCGCTCGCCAACCAGCGCATTTCCCGCGAGGAACTGACCGACCTGCAACGCAACATCCTGTTGAGTCACGCCTGCGGTGTCGGCACGCCGGTGCCGCGCGAGATCACGCGGCTGATGCTGCAACTGAAGATCCACGCCCTGGGACTGGGGCGTTCCGGCATATCCCGCGAAACCTTCGCACTGCTGCTGGCGTTCGCCGAGCACGACCTGGTGCCCTGGGTCCCCAGCCGCGGCAGCGTCGGCGCCTCCGGCGACCTGGCACCACTGGCACACATGTGCCTGCCGCTGATCGGCCGGGGCGAGTTCTGGGCCGCCGACGAGGACCGGCCGGTACCGGCTTCCGGGAGAATGAAAGCTGCCGGCCTGTCGCCCGTCGACCTGCAGGCGAAAGACGGCCTGGCGCTGATCAACGGAACCCAGCTGATGAGCGCCTACGGCGCTTTCGTCCTGGAGCGCGCCCTGGTACTCCGGCGCGAGGCCGATGTCCTGGCCGCCATGAGCCTGGAAGCCCTGCAAGGCAGCGCCGCGCCCTATGACGCCCGGGTCCACGAAATCCGCCCCCATGTCGGCCAGCGCCAGGTCGCGGCCAATGTCCGCGCATTGCTCGACGGCAGTGAAATACTGGAATCCCACCGCGACTGCGGCAAGGTGCAGGACCCCTACTGCCTGCGCTGCGTCCCACAGGTGCACGGCGCCAGCCGCGACGCACTGGATTACGCGGTCGGCGTGCTGGAGACCGAGCTGAACGCCGTCACCGACAATCCACTGGTTTTCCCGGAAGGCGATATCGTGTCCGGCGGCAACTTCCATGGCCAGCCCCTGGCGCTGGCGCTGGATTTCGCCGCCATCGCGCTGGCCGAACTGGCGAGCATTTCGGAACGCCGTACCTACCTGTTGCTGGAAGGCCACGACGGCCTGCCCAAACTGCTGATGCGCGATACGGGCGTCAACTCCGGCTTCATGATTCCCCAGTACACCGCGGCGGCGCTGGTTTCGGAGAACAAGGTGCTGTGTCACCCGGCCAGCGTCGACTCCATACCCACCAGCCTGGGCCAGGAGGACCATGTCAGCATGGGCTCCATCAGTGCGCTGAAGCTGCTGGACGTCATGCAGAATGTCGAACACGTGCTGGCCGTCGAACTGTTGACGGCCGCCCAGGCCCTGGATTTCCGCGAGCCGCTGCGGCCCGGGCGCGGCGTCGAGGCCGCCCACAAGGCGCTGCGCGGCGTCGTGGCGCACGCCCACCGTGATTACGAGGTCCGTAACGACCTCGACCGCTGCGCTGCCCTGCTCCGCGACGGGGCCATGACCCGTGCGGCCGCTGCGGGCGGTAGCGAACTGTCATGACGCTGCGGCTGACCAACATCGGCCAGCTGGCCACCTGCCCGCCCGACAACCCGCAGCAGGATGCAGGGCTCATCGCCGACGCGGCGCTGGTCATCGTGGACGGCCGCGTTGCCTGGAGTGGTCCAGCCAGGCAGTGTCCCGCAGAATGGAAGGATGCCGAGACTGAAGACTGCGAGGGTCGACTGGTCATTCCCGGCCTGGTCGATTGCCATACCCACCTGTGTTTTGGCGGCTGGCGCGGCGATGAGTTCGAGATGCGCCTGCAGGGCAAGAGCTACCAGGAAATCGCCGCGGCCGGTGGCGGCATCCGGCATACCGTGGGTCATACTCGCGAGTCCGAGGATGCCGAGCTCGCGCGCAAGGCACGCACGGCGCTCGATGAGATGCTGTCCCTGGGTGTGACCACCGTCGAGTGCAAATCAGGCTACGGGCTTGATGTTGAAACCGAGCTCCGGCAATTAATGCTCTATCGTGACCTCGACGCGGCGCACACCGTCGAGCTGGTACCCACGTTCCTGGGTGCCCACGTGATTCCGGATGAGTATTCGGCCAACCGGAAGGACTATATTGACCTGCTGTGCGACACCATGCTGCCCGCGGTGGCGGAACGGGGGCTCGCCGAATTCTGCGATGTGTTCGTTGAACAGGGCGCTTACGCGCTCGAGGAAGCACGCCGCATCCTCGGCGTTGCCCGTGAACTGGGACTCGGTCTCAAGGTCCACGCCGACCAGCTCAGCGACGGCGGCGGCGCACTGCTCGCGGCTGAAATGGGCGCCGTGTCCGCCGAGCACCTGGAATACGCCGGCAATGATGGCGTCCGCGCCATGGCGCGGGCCGGCACGGTCGCCGTCAGCCTGCCGCTGGCGTCGTTGTTCCTGCGCGAGCGCTACCTGCCGGCCCGGGATTTCCTGGCCACGGGGTGCCGCGTCGCCATCGCCACCGACTTCAACCCCGGCTCTTCGCCCAGCTTCCACCTGCCCCTGGCATTGACACTGGCCTGCCTGAACCAGTCCATGACGCCGCAGGAGGCCCTGATGGGCGCCACAACCGTCGCGGCCAGGGCCGTATCCAGGCAAGACCGCCTGGGCTCGCTGCTGCCCGGCTTCGATGCGGACATCGCGGTCATTGATGCGCCGGACCTGAACCATTGGCTGTATCACTTCCGCCCCAACGCCTGCGTCACGCGGTTCAAGCGCGGCCAGGCCTGCTGACGGGACCGACGCACTTGAGCGCACCCCTGCCCCTTGAGGTCCGCTTCCTGAAACGCTACGCGCGCCGCCTTCACCAGGCCGGTACGCCTGCGCACCAGATGGAATCCATGCTCACGGCCATCGCCGAGCAGCTGGGCTACGACTGCGAAGTCTGGTCCAGCCCCACGGCGAGTTTTATCTCGGTCCAACGGGTCGACGACGAGGAAGAACTGGAGCCCATCCCCATGCAGCTGATCCGGACCCCGCCCGGCCAGATCAACCTGGGGTTCACTTCTGAACTCTATGAGCTGGGCGAGGACCTGTTTGAGGGCCGGATCGATGTCGGTGAAGCCTTTGCACGACTCAAGCGCGAAGCCCCCGGCCTGCCGGGCTGGCTCAGGGCCCTTTCCTGGGGCCTGTGCAGCGCCGGGATCGCAATCCTGCTCGACGCCAGCTGGCTGGGGGCCGGTGTTGCCGGCACGATTGGCGCGATGCTGGGCGCTCTGTTCGTCCTGGTCGGCGAGCGCCAGAATATCGGCGGACTGGAAGCGGTCGCGGCGCTGGCGGCCACTCTCATGGTTTACACGCTGCAAAATGCCCTGCCCGGGCTCGATACCGCGACCGTGATCATGGCGGCCCTGATCGTCATCGTGCCCGGCCTCAGCCTCACCATCGCGGTGACGGAGCTTTCAACCAACCACCTGTCATCGGGCGCTGCACGCCTGGCCGGCGCCATCGCGGTGATCTTCATGCTGGCGCTGGGGGTGTTGCTGGGCACGGTCATTACGGGCTTCCTGGGGTGGACCCCGACACCCGGTCCGGCCCTCGACCTGGCGCACCCTCCGGAATGGTTCATCGTGCCCGCCATCCTGTTCACGTCGCTGGGGTTCGCCATCCTGTTTTCGGTCAGGCCGGCCCAGTTTCCCATCGCCATGGTGGCCGCCATTTTCAGTTACGTGGTCAGCCGCGTGGCCGTGTCCATGGGCGGCCTGGAGTTCGGAGTGCTGGTGACCGCATTGCTGGTGGGGATGACATCCAACCTGTTTGCCCGGCTGCTGAACGTCCCGGCGTCGCTGATGCGCGTCCCCGGTATCATCCTGCTGGTGCCCGGTTCACTGGGCTACCGGGCCGCGACCGGCGCCATGCTTGGCCAGGATGCCGGAGTTGAGGATGCCTTTATCCTGATGGCCGTGGTCGCGGTCGGGCTTGTCGGTGGCCTGCTGATCGGCAGTACGCTGGTGCCGCCCCGACGATATCTCTGAACAGATACCAAAGCGGCCGGCGACCACCGGTTACCGATCGTGACAGCCAGGAAACGGGTCGAAATAACCGTCAGGCAACCACTTCGCGATGGGCGTAATGGAGTTGTACGCGCGATTCTGCGGTACAACGTTGTTGAACGCCATCACCATGTCACCTTCCGGCGTCACCTCCAGAATTCTCCCCTGGTTGGTGGCCGCGATCAGGATGTTGCCGTTGGGGAGGGTCTGGTGAAGCCCCATGAATGCCGTGTAGAAGTGCGCTTCGCCCCCGTACAGCGGGTTCCAGGCACGGTTGTCACGAGGATCAAAGCGAATGATTTCTGATCGCTCACGCCCGGTGTTATTGCTGAAAACCGAGATGACCCCGCCCGGCAGGAAATCCGGGTCATGCTGCATGTGCCAGGGGCCGCGCTGCGACCACTTGATGCGCAGGTCATCCGGGTCGAGCACGGCGAGCAGGTCGAGATTCCGGAAACTCAGCAACAGGTCGCCGGCCTCGAACATGGGAAAATCGGGTGCGAGCGCCTGCCGGAGCACCTCGATATCGTTCGGATGATAGAAATCGATTTCCGCCTCGTCGGCCAGGCGCAACTCGCGGAACGGGTAGTCCGGACGCAGGCCGAACAACTGGGCGTCGGCACCCAGGGGTCGAATGACATCTTCGACCAGGTCGATTTCGCGAATTTTCTGGCCTGTATCCGGATCAAAGTTGTGCAGGTAATGCACCAGCCCGAGTGAGTTCGGTGACTCCCGCCAGGTCCAGTAACTGCCATCGTCTGCGCGCATCATCGAGTGGTGGTAAACACCCTCGTCGGCGATCCAGAGCGGCGTACCGCACGCGTCCAGGCGCGCCATGCCGCTGCCGCGGTCCATCCCCACGATAATGGAGCCGTCTTCGAGCACTTCGAATGCGTGGGGTGACGGGGACCATTCCATGAAAGCAGGCTCGCCGAATCGGGCATGATCGATTGGCCAGCGATGCAGGCGTTCGCCGTCCGGGCTGAAGAGCCATGCGGCCCAGTTTGAAATCTCGTTGTCCCAGCCGGCAAACACATAGTGACCGGATAACTGCTTTTCAGGGCGGATGACGGACCAGCGTTCACGTGACGCGCCTTCCGGCGCCTTGATACGCCGTCCCATGGGCAGTGGCTCACCGTGTTCCAGCATCGACACCACCGCCGTCCAGGCGGGCATGACATAACGATGTGGCCAGGCCTTGTTGACGCCAACCGCCATGCCCCAGGAAAACGCGGCCATGGCGACCAGGAACATTGCCGCGAGCGTCGCCACCCAGCGATAGGTCCGGAAATTCAAACCGAACCCCCAAATGCAAAAACCCGGGGGCAACCCCGGGTTTTTGTGACAACCTGCAGGACAGGCAAAACCGTCATTTATTCGGTCTCGCCCGCACCTTCGTCCGTGCGCGGACGGCCGACCAGTTCGACGTAGGCCATGGTGGCCTTGTCGCCGGCACGGTAACCGCACTTCAGGATGCGCAGGTAACCGCCGGGGCGGCCTTCGTAACGCGGGCCCAGTTCCTCGAACAGCTTGCCGACCACTTCCTTGTCGCGCAGGCGGTCGAAGGCGGTGCGACGGTGCGCAACGCTGTCTTCCTTGGCCAGCGTGATCAGCGGCTCGGCAACGCGACGAAGCTCCTTGGCTTTCGGCAGCGTGGTCTTGATGATCTCGTGTGTGAACAGCGAGGTCGCCATGTTGCGGAACATCGCCTTGCGATGCGAGGAGTTCCGGTTCAGCTTACGGCCAGCTTTCTGGTGACGCATGATCTTGTTCCTGTCTTTAAGTCAGGCCGCCGTTCAGACGGAGGCCAGGGCCGCGGGCGGCCAGTTTTCCAGCTTCATGCCGAGGGACAGTTCGTGCTGGGTCAGCACGTCCTTGATCTCGGTCAGGGATTTCTTGCCCAGGTTCGGGGTCTTCAGCAGTTCCACCTCGGTGCGCTGCACCAGGTCGCCGATGTACAGAATGCTCTCGGCTTTCAGGCAGTTCGCTGAACGCACGGTCAGTTCCAGGTCGTCGATCGGGCGCAGCAGCACCGGGTCGATTTCCTGGGATTTTTCTTCCTCGATGGCCTCGGTGCGCGCCTTGAAATCGACGAACACGGACAACTGGTCGGCCAGGATGTTGGCGGCCAGCTTGACGGCGGCTTCACAGTCCAGCGTGCCGTTGGTCTCGATATCCAGGACCAGCTTGTCCAGGTTGGTACGCTGTTCGACACGGGCCGCTTCCACGGCGTATGCGACGCGGCGCACCGGGCAGAAAGAAGCGTCCAGCATCAGCCGGCCGATCGGGCGGCTTTCCTGGTCACCGATGGTCAGCTGTGCGGCCGGCTGGTAACCGACGCCGCGGGCGACCTTCAGCTGCATGTTGATGCTGCCGTCCTTGGTCAGGTGGCAGATCACGTGATCGGGGTTCACCACTTCAACGTCATGATCGACGGTGATGTCACCGGCCGTGACCGGGCCCGTGCCCTTCTTGCTCAGGGTCAGGGTGGCTTCTTCACGCTCGTGCATGCGCAGGGCCACGCCCTTCAGGTTCAGCAGCACTTCGATGATGTCTTCCTGCAGGCCTTCCACCGCGGTGTACTCATGCAGCACGCCGTCGATCTCGACCTCGACGATGGCGCAGCCGGGGATGGAAGACAGCAGCACGCGCCGCAGCGCGTTGCCCAGGGTGTGCCCGAAGCCACGCTCGAGCGGTTCGAGCGAGATACGGGCGCGGTTCGGGTTGACTTCGTCGACGCCGACCGCCTTGGGTTTCAGCATTTTATCAATGGCATCCATCATGGGATGTAGACCTCGCAGGTTGATTCCATGGATTTCCCGGCAGGCGCGCGGCCTGCCGGGTCATCGGTATTACTTACTTGGAGTACAGCTCGACGATGAGCTGCTCGTTGATGTCGGCCGGAAGCTCGTCGCGGTCCGGCAGGCGCTTGAAAACGCCCTCGGCCTTGTCGGCGTTCACGTCCAGCCAGCCACCGACGGCGTCGATTTCCTGGCTCATGGTGATGGCTTCCTTCACGCGGAGCTGGTTCTTCGCCTTCTCGGTCAGGCCGATGGTGTCACCCTCGGCAACCTGGTAAGACGGAATGTTCACCTTGGAACCGTTCACCGTGATGGACTTGTGCGACACCAGCTGGCGGGCCTGTGCGCGGGTGACCGCGAAGCCCATGCGGTAGACGACGTTGTCCAGCCGGCCTTCCAGCAGGTTCAGCAGGTTTTCGCCGGTGGAACCCTTCTGCTGCGCCGCTTTCTTGTAGTAGTTGCGGAACTGCTTTTCGAGGATGCCGTAGATACGACGTACTTTCTGCTTTTCACGCAGCTGCAGCGCGTAATCGGACAGGCGCTGGCGGCGGCTGCTGCCATGCTGGCCCGGGGGCTGGTTCAGCTTGCACTTCGACTCCAGGCCGCGCGCCGGGCTCTTCAGCCCGAGGTCGACGCCTTCGCGACGCGCCAGCTTGCAGGTGGGTCCTGTATACCTTGCCATGATGCTCTACTCCTACACGCGACGCTTTTTCGGGGGACGACATCCGTTATGCGGAATGGGCGTCACGTCCACGATGTTGGTGATCTTGTAACCGAGCGCATGCAGGGCGCGCACGGATGATTCACGACCCGGCCCCGGACCCTTGACCCGGACTTCCAGGTTCTTCAGGCCGTAATCCTGCGCGGCACGGCCGGCGTTTTCGGCGGCCACCTGCGCGGCAAACGGGGTGCTCTTGCGCGAACCACGGAAGCCGGCGCCGCCGGACGTGGCCCACGACAGCACGTTCCCCTGCCGGTCGCTGAGGGTGATGATCGTGTTGTTGAAGGACGCATGAACGTGGGCGATCCCGTCGACCACTGTGCGTTTTGCCTTCTTCTTGACTCTTGCTTTGGGCTTAGCCATCTCTGAATACCATTCTCGACGTTAGTCTTATCGCTTGATGGGACGACGCGGACCCTTACGGGTACGTGCATTCGTCTTCGTCTGCTGACCGCGCACGGGCAGGCCGCGACGATGACGCAGGCCGCGGTAGCAACCCAGGTCCATCAGGCGCTTGATGTTCATCGCCGTTTCACGACGCAGATCGCCTTCAACATTGAAGCGAGCCACCTCGGCGCGAACGGTTTCGACTTCCGGTTCAGTCAGGTCACGAACCCTGGTCGACGGCTCGATGCCGGCGGCTTCACAAATCTGCAAAGCACGCGTGCGGCCAATGCCGTAAATCTGCGTCAGGGCCACCCAGGTATGTTTCTGGACTGGCAAATTGACACCCGCGATGCGAGCCATATTCCTTACTCCTGCTACGGTTCTTGACCGCCCGAAATCAAACGGTCAATTATATCCAATAATCTAGATCGTTAAAAGCCTGCAAATGCCTGTCGCGACAGGGCGAATTAACCCTGGCGCTGCTTGTGCTTCTTGTCGGAGCAGATCACGAAGACCACGCCCTTGCGACGCACCACCTTGCAGTTGCGGCAGATTTTCTTGACTGAAGCTTGCACTTTCATGGCAGCTCTCCTCGGTTCCTTATCGCTTCACCACGCCCGAACGGCCGTAGGACTTCAAATTGGCCTTTTTCATCAGGCTGTCGTACTTGTGCGAGATCAGGTGGGCCTGGACCTGGGCAATGAAGTCCATGATCACGACCACCACGATCAGCACGGATGTGCCGCCGAAATAGAACGGCACTGACCAGAACACCTGCATGATGTCCGGCAGCAGGCAGACCGCCACCAGGTAGAGCGAGCCCACCATGGTCAGGCGTGTCAGCACGGTATCAATGTAATCCGCCGTCTGGCGCCCCGGACGGATGCCCGGGATGAACGCACCCGATCGTTTCAGGTTGTCCGCCGTCTCCTTCGAATTGAACACGATCGCCGTGTAGAAAAAGCAGAAGAAGATGATCAGGCCCGAAAACAGGATCGTGTACGGCAGGTTGCCCGGCGTCAGCGCCGCGGCCACGTCCGTCAGGAACGACAGTTCCTCGGTCGAACTGAACCAGGTCGCCAGCGTCGACGGGAAAATCACGATGCTGGAGGCGAAAATGGCCGGGATCACGCCGGACATGTTCAGCTTCAGCGGCAGGTGCGTCTGCTGGTTCTGGTAAGCCACCCTGCCCTGGCGCTGCGCGTAGTTCACCGTGATGCGGCGCTGACCACGCTCCACCTTGACGATGAAGTAGATCACGCCCAGCACCAGCGCGGAGATCATCAGCACGGCCGGGATGCTCAGCTGGCCGGTATTGACCAGTTCCAGCGTACCGGCCACCGCGCGCGGCAGCCCCGCGACGATGCCCGCGAAGATGATCAGCGAAATGCCGTTACCCACGCCACGCTCGGTAATCTGCTCACCCAGCCACATCAGGAAGATGCTGCCGGCTGTCAGCGTCACGACCGCCGTGAACAGGAAGCCGAAGCCCGGCGCGTAGACCACGTTGGACTGCGCCTGCAGGGCGATGGCCACTGAACCGGCCTGGAACGCCGCCAGCACGATGGTGAAGATACGCGTGTACTGCGTAATCTTCTGCCGCCCGCTGGAGCCTTCTTTCTTCAGCTGCTGGAGCTGCGGAATCACGCTCGACATCAGCTGCATGATGATGCTGGCAGAAATGTACGGCATGACGCCCAGCGCGAACAGCGAGAATCGCTCCAGCGCGCCGCCGGTGAACAGGTTGAACACGTCGATGATCGTGCCTTCCTGCGAGTTCATGAACTGCAGCAGGGCCTGGGGGCTCACACCCGGAACGGGAATGAACGTACCCACGCGGTACACGATCAGCGCCACGAAGACGAACAGCAGCCGCTGACGTAGTTCCGTCAACCGGCCGATGCCGCCCAGGGTATCCGCCATTTGTGAGGGCGAACGCGCCATTATTCGACCTTGCCTCCGGCCGCTTCAATAGCGGACTGGGCGCCCTTCGTGGCCTTGATGCCTTTCAGGGTAATCGCCCGGTCGATTTCACCGGTGTTGATGACCTTGACGGTGCGCACGTCGGCGGCGACCAGGCCCGAAGCCTTCAGGGCCTCCAGGTCGATCACGTCAGCCTTGACGGACGCCAGCTGGTACAGGCGCAGTTCGGCATTGAAACGGGCCGTCTTGGAGGCGAAGCCACGCTTCGGCAACCGGCGCTGCAGCGGCATCTGGCCGCCTTCGAAGCCGACCTTGTGGAAACCGCCTGAACGCGACTTCTGGCCCTTGTGACCCCGGCCGGCCGTTTTGCCCAGGCCGGAACCGATACCACGGCCGACGCGCTTGCGCGCCTTTTTGCTGCCCTCGGCGGGGCTCAGCTGATTCAGTTTCATCGTCTTGGTCCTTTCCTTAACGTAGGTTCGCAGAAGCGACATGAGCCTAAGCTCAGCCCTCTTCCACTCGCACCATGTAATTAATCTTGTTAACCATGCCACGCACAGACGGCGTGTCCTCGAGTTCCACCGTGTGGTGCATGCGCTTCAGTCCCAGGCCGCGAACGCATTCGCGGTGGCTCGGCTGGGCGCTGATCGGAGACCGCACCAGGGTGACCTTGATCGTGTCTTTCTTGGCCATCGTCTTAAACCAGGTTCGCCTTGATTTCCTCGACCGGCTTACCGCGCTTGGCGGCCACCGAATCGGGGCTGTACATCTGCTGCAGACCCTTGATGGTCGCGCGCACCAGGTTGATCGGTGCGTTTGAACCCAGGGACTTGGCCAGCACGTTGTGAACGCCCACGGCTTCCAGCACCGCACGCATCGGGCCGCCGGCAATCACGCCGGTACCTTCCGATGCGGGCTGCATGTAGATGCGCGAGCCACTGTGGGTGGCTTTCACCGGGTGCCACAGCGTGGTGCCGTTCAGCGGCACGTTGATCATGTTGGCGCGGGCCTTTTCCATGGACTTCTGGATGGCAACCGGCACTTCACGCGCCTTGCCGTACCCAAAACCCACCTTGCCGTTGCCGTCGCCGACCACGCTCAGCGCGGTGAAGCCGAAGATCCGACCGCCCTTGACCACCTTGGCCACGCGGTTCACGGATACCAGCTTCTCCAGCATCCCGTCGCCATTGTCTCTGTCGATATTTGACATCTGTCCTTACCTGCTCAGTTGATTCCGACCCCGGGGATCAGAATTTCAGTCCGCCTTCACGGGCCGCATCGGCCAGTTCCTTGATCCGGCCGTGGTACTTGAAGCCGGAGCGATCGAACGCCACCTGGTCCACGCCGGCGGCCGTAGCCTTCTCGGCGATGGCCTTGCCCACGGCAGCCGCGGCTGCCCGGTTGCCGGTGCCTTCCAGGCCCTTGGCCACGTCCTTCTGGACGGTGGAAGCCGTGACCAGCACATTGCCGCCACCGGCCGCGATGACCTGGGCGTAGATGTGGCGACCGCTGCGGTGCACCGTCAGGCGCGGCACATCCTGCTTGAGGATGCGTGCACGCGACTTGCGGGCGCGGCGAAGTCTTGAAGTCTTCTTGTTCATCATCGATTACCTCAAACGCCGAAGGCTTACGCCTTCTTGGCCTCCTTGCGGACAACCCGTTCGTCGCTGTAACGAACGCCCTTGCCCTTGTACGGTTCCGGCGGACGGAAGGCGCGGATCTCGGCCGCTGCCTGGCCCACACGCTGCTTGTCGCAACCCTTCAGCACGATCTCGGTCTGGCTGGGGGTCTCGACGGAAACGCCTTCCGGCATTTCGTAGTCGATCGGGTGCGAGAAACCCAGCTGCAGGTTCAGCTTGCTGCCCTGCGCCTGCGCGCGGTAGCCGACGCCGACCAGGTTCAGCTTCCGCTCAAAGCCTTCGCTGACGCCCACCACCATGTTGTTCAGCAGCGCGCGGAAGGTACCGGCCATGGCCACGTCCTTCTTGCCGCTCCACTTGATGGCGCAGTTGCCATCGTCCATCTCGACACTGACCGACGGGTGCAGCGCCATTTCGAGATTGCCCTTCGGGCCCTTGACCCGAACCTGCTGGCCGTCGATGTTGAATTCGACACCCTGCGGGATCGTGATCGGATTGTTCGCTACGCGTGACATCGTTGTTCTCCTCGTTCCGCGATCAGGCCACGAAACACAGCACTTCGCCGCCATGGCCCGCGTCGCGCGCGGCCTTGTCGGTCATGATGCCGTGCGACGTGCTGACAATGGCGACACCCAGGCCGTCAAACACGCGCGGAATATCGTCCTTGCCGCGATACTGGCGCAGGCCCGGACGGCTGTAGCGCTTCACCATGTCGATGGCGCCCTTGCCCTGGAAGTACTTCAGCGTCACTTCCAGTTCCGGCTTGCCACCGTTCTCGTCGACGGCGAAGTCGTTGATGAAACCTTCATCTTTCAGCACCGCGGCAATGCCGGTCTTCACCTTGGAAGACGGCATGCGCACGACGGCCTTGTTGGTGGCCTGCGCGTTGCGAATCCGGGTCAACATGTCCGAAATCGGATCAGTCATGCTCATGTCAGTAGTCCTGTTCTAATACCTTGATCGGGTCCGAAATGCGGTCCCGGCTTTACCAGCTGGCCTTGCGCAGGCCCGGCACGTCACCGCGCATGGCGGCTTCGCGGAGCTTGTTACGGCCCAGGCCGAACTTGCGATAGAAGCCACGCGGACGTCCGGACAGCGCGCAACGGTTACGCTGGCGCGACGGGCTGGAGTCACGGGGCAGCTTCTGCAGGGCGAACATCGCGTCCTGCTTGGCTTCGAAATCCTGCTCCGGGTCGGCGATGACCGCTTTCAGCTGGGTACGCTTGTCAGCGTACTTTTTCGCCAGCTTTTCACGGCGCTTCTCGCGGTTGATCATGCTCTTCTTGGCCATCTGGGTTACCTGCTCACTTTTCCTTGAACGGGAAGCTGAACGCTTTCAGCAGCGCCAGGCCTTCCGCATCATCTTTCGCCGTGGTCGTGATGGTGATGTCCATGCCACGGATCGCGTCGACCTGGTCGAAATCGATCTCGGGGAAGACAATCTGTTCCTTCACGCCAAACGAGTAATTGCCACGACCGTCGAATGACTTGCGGTTCAGGCCGCGGAAGTCACGCACACGCGGGATCGCCACGTTCACCAGGCGGTCGAGGAATTCGTACATCTTTTCCTTGCGCAGGGTGACCTTGCAGCCGATCGGCCAGCCGTCGCGAATCTTGAACGACGCCACTGACTTGCGGGCCTTGGTCACCAGCGGTGCCTGGCCGGTAATGGTCGCCAGGTCCTGTACGGCCCGTTCCATCACCTTCTTGTCGGTGGTCGCCTCACCCACACCCATGTTCAGGGTGATCTTGGTGATCTTCGGCACCGCCATCGTGTTCTCGATTCCCAGCTCTTTCATGAGCTGCGGAATGACGGTCTCTTTGTAATATTCCTGCAAACGGGACATTTTCCTGTACCTCAAATGTCGATGGCTTCGCCGTTGGAGCGAAACACTCGAACCTTGCTGCCGTCTTCCAGCGTCTTGACGCCCACCCGGTCGGCCTTGCCGGTTGCCGGGTTGAACAGCGCCACGTTGGACACGTGAATGGGCGACTCTTTCTCGACAATCCCGCCCGCGATATTGCGGTTCGGGTCAGCCTTGGTGTGCCGCTTGACCATGTTCACGTTTTCCACCAGCAGGCGGTCTTCCATCACGCGCAGCACATGGCCCTTCTGGCCCTTGCTGCGACCGGTGGTCACGACGACTTCGTCGCCTTTCCTGATACGTTTCATTGCTATGTCCTCGGGCTCAGAGCACTTCAGGCGCGAGTGAGACGATCTTCATGAACTTCTCACCGCGCAGTTCGCGCGTCACGGGGCCGAAAATACGGGTGCCGATGGGCTCCAGTTTCTGGTTCAGCAACACCGCGGCGTTGCCGTCGAAACGGATCTTGGAGCCGTCCGGGCGACGCACACCGTTACGGGTGCGAACCACCAGGGCGTTGTACACCTCACCCTTCTTCACCTTGCCGCGCGGAATGGCGTCCTTGACCGTCACCTTGATGACGTCGCCGATCTGCGCGTAGCGTCGCTTTGAACCGCCCAGCACCTTGATACACTGGACCTGGCGCGCACCGCTGTTATCCGCCGCGGCCAGCATGCTCTGCATCTGAATCATCGTTCTTTCCTCGAACCTGT
Source organism: uncultured Oceanospirillales bacterium (assembly GCA_913055655.1). Classification (GTDB taxonomy): domain Bacteria; phylum Pseudomonadota; class Gammaproteobacteria; order Xanthomonadales; family SZUA-36; genus Marinihelvus. The sequence continues at coordinate 1,018,221 of CAJXKA010000001.1, forward strand.
CCGGTTAACTAGACCGCGCGCTCCACGACTTCGACGACCTTCCAGGCCTTCGACTTCGAGAGCGGACGGCACTCTTCGATCCGGACCGTGTCGCCAGCGGCGGCACTGTTGTCTTCGTCGTGCGCTTTCACCTTGGTGGAGCGCTTGATGTACTTGCCGTACAGGGCGTGCTTGACGCGACGCTCCAGCAGTACGGTGACGGTTTTGTCCATCTTGTCGCTGACCACGCGGCCAACCTGGCTGCGTACGACCTTGTCCGCGGTGCTCATGACTCGCTACCTTCCTTCGACTTTTCATTCAGGACGGTCTTCACCCGGGCGATATCCCGGCGGACCCGGCGCAGTTCGTTGGGCTGGCCCAGCTGGCCCGTGCCCTTCTGCATCCTGAGGTTGAACTGTTCACGCAGCAGGCCGGTGAGTTCCTCACGCAGCTCCGCGTCCGACTTTGCTCTTAAATCCTGTGCGTTCATCACATCACCGAACGGGTCACGAAGGCGGTCTTGACCGCCAGCTTGGCCGCGGCCAGGCGAAACGCCTCGCGTGCGGCATCCTCGGACACGCCCTGGATTTCATACAGGACGCGACCGGGCTGAATCGGGGCTACCCAGTACTCGACGTTGCCCTTACCCTTACCCATACGAACCTCGACGGGCTTCTTGGTGATCGGCTTGTCCGGAAACACGCGGATCCAGAGCTTGCCGCCACGCTTGACGTAACGGGTAATGGCACGACGGGCGGCCTCGATCTGACGCGCGGTCACAAAACCACGCGTGGTCGCTTTCAGGCCGTACTCACCGAAACTGACGCGGTTGTTCACCTGCGCCAGGCCGCGGTTACGACCCTTCTGCTGCTTTCTGAATTTGGTGCGTTTTGGCTGCAGCATTGCTCAACTCCTAACTGGCCGCCTTCTGGCTGCCGGCGTCGTCGGATTTCTTCTGGGCGTACAGGTCAAAGACCTCACCCTTGTAAATCCAGACCTTGACGCCCAGCACACCGTAGGTGGTCTGTGCTTCCACGAATCCGTAATCCACATCCGCGCGCAGGGTATGCAGCGGCACCTGGCCTTCGCGGTACCATTCGCTACGGGCGATGTCCGCGCCATTCAGGCGGCCGGACACGTGCACCTTGATACCCAGTGCACCCAGGCGCATCGAGTTACCGACCGCACGCTTCATGGCGCGACGGAACATGATGCGACGCTCGAGCTGCTGCGCGATGCCTTCCGCCACCAGCTGGGCGTCGAGTTCCGGCTTGCGGATCTCGGCGACGGTGATGTGGGTCGGAACCCCCATCAGCTGGCTGACTTCACGGCGCAGGCGGTCGATGTCCTCGCCCTTTTTGCCGATGACGATACCCGGACGAGCCGTGTGAATCGTGATCCGCGCGGACTTCGCCGGGCGCTCGATCTCGATGCGGCTGACCGCGGCCTGGGCAAGGCGCTTGCGCAGGAAGTCGCGGACCTCGAGGTCGGACTTCAGCTGCTCGGCGTACTCACCTTTCTCGGCGTACCAGGTCGAATTCCAGTCCTTGGCGATGCCAAGGCGGATACCTGTCGGATGTACCTTCTGACCCATAATCTTTTCCTGGTCCTGTTATTCGCTGTCGGCCAGCGTCACGGTGATGTGACTGGTCCGCTTCAAAATCCGCGTGCCACGGCCCTTGGCGCGAGCGCGACCACGCTTCATGGTCGGGCCCTCGTCGACACAGATCGCCGAGATTTTCAGCTCGTCGATGTCTGCGCCTTCGTTATGCTCGGCATTGGCCACCGCTGAGAGCAGGACCTTCTTGACGATGGACGCTGCTTTCTGCGGGCTGAATGCCAGCAGCTGCTCGGCCTTCTCGACCGGCATGCCGCGAACCTGGTCTGCGACCAGTCGCACTTTCTGCGCGGAAATGCGCGCGCCGTTCAGTTTTGCTGTCACTTGCATGATCGCTACACCTACTTCGTCTTGCGGTCACCGGAGTGACCACGGAACGTACGCGTCACCGCGAATTCGCCCAGCTTGTGACCGATCATCTGCTCGTTGATCAGGATCGGCATGTGCTGGCGCCCGTTGTGCACCGCGATGGTCAGGCCGACCATGTCGGGCGTGATCATCGAGCGGCGCGACCAGGTCTTGATCGGACGCTTGTTGTTGGTCTCCAGCGCCTGCTCGACCTTGGCCGCCAGGTGATGGTCGATAAATGGACCCTTCTTAATTGATCTCGGCATCGTACTGTCCCGTTATTTACCTGAGCGCTTACGCACGATGAACTTGTCGGTGCGCTTGTTGCTGCGGGTCTTGTAACCCTTCGTGGGCGTACCCCACGGTGAAACCGGATGACGGCCACCGGAAGTCTTGCCCTCACCACCACCATGCGGGTGGTCGACCGGGTTCATGGCGACGCCACGAACGGTCGGGCGGACACCGCGCCAGCGGCGCGCGCCGGCCTTGCCCAGCTTCTCGAGGTTGTGCTCGGAGTTGGATACCTCGCCGATGGTCGCCTTGCAGCGGGTCGGCACCTTGCGCATCTCGCCGGAGCGCAGGCGCAGGGTGGCGTACTGGCCTTCACGGGCCACCAGCTGGGCGGCGGCGCCGGCGCTACGCGCCAGCTGTGCGCCCTTGCCCGGCTTCAGCTCCACGCAGTGCACCACGGTACCCACCGGGATATTGCGCAGCGGCAGCGTGTTGCCCGGCTTGATGGCCGCTTCACGGCCGCTCATGACCGGGTGACCCGAATGCACACCCTTCGGCGCGATGATGTAACGGCGCTCGCCGTCCTTGTACAGCACCAGCGCGATATGGGCACTACGGTTCGGATCGTATTCAATACGCTCGACCTGGCCGGGAATCCCGTCCTTGTCGCGCTTGAAGTCGATCACGCGGTAATGCTGCTTGTGACCGCCACCGCGGTGACGCGTCGTCACCCGGCCCGCATTGTTGCGGCCACCGGACTTGGACTTCTTTTCCAACAGGGCCGCGTGCGGAGCGCCTTTATGCAGGTGCTCGTGGCGAACCTTGACGACACCACGACGGCCGGGCGAAGTCGGTTTTGCTTTAACGATTGCCATGACTCTTCGTCCTTAAGCTGATTCTTCGCCCAGGAGGTCGATGACCTGCCCTTCCTGGACCCGAACGTAGGCTTTTTTCCAGTCTTTACGCTTGCCCGGACGCATCTTGAAGGCCTTGGTTTTGCCCTTCACGTTGGCCACGCGCACGGACTCCACGTTGACCTCGAACAGGTGTTCGATGGCCGCGCGAATGTCCTGCTTGGTCGCATCTGTCGCGACACGGAAGACGTACTGGTTACCCTGCTCGCCCACACGCGCGGTTTTCTCCGTCACCCGCGGCGCCAGCAGTACGTTGTAAAGATTCTCGTTGCTCATCCCAGCCACTCCTGGATCTTGCTGACCGCATCAACGGTCACGACCACTTTCTCGGCGGACACCAGGCTGACGGGGTCGAGACCGGCCACGTCCACGCAGTGCACACCCGGCACGTTGCGAGAGGCGAGGAACAGGTTCTCGTCGACCTCGGCGGTGACCAGCAGACCCTTCTCGACACCCAGGTCCGCCAGTTTGGCGACCAGCGTCTTGGTCTTCGGCTCGTCGACACCGATGCTGTCGACCACCACCAGGCGCTCCTGGCGAACCAGTTCAGACAGGATCGCCTGGAGGGCGCCGCGGTACATCTTGCGGTTCACCTTCTGGGAATGATCCCGGGGCGCGGCCGCGAAGGTCTTGCCACCGCCAACCCAGATGGGGCTGCGGATGGTGCCGACACGGGCCCGGCCGGTGCCTTTCTGGCGCCACGGCTTCTTGCCGCCGCCGGACACCGCCGAACGATTCTTCTGCGCCTTCGTGCCAGCGCGTGCGCCGGCCAGGTATGCGGTCACCACCTGGTGGACCAGTGCCTCGGAGAATTCACGACCGAAAGTCGCTTCCGAAACCTGGACGTCTTTACCGCCTGCAACTGCCAGTTTCATCATCAATACCTCAATGCTTCACGGACGGGCGCACGGTCACGGTGCCACCGGCGGCGCCCGGAACGGCGCCCTTGACCAGCAGCAGGTGACGCTCTGCGTCCACCCGGACAATTTCCAGGTTCTGCGTTGTCGTGCGCGCGTCGCCCATGTGGCCGGCCATCTTCTTGCCCTTGAACACGCGTCCAGGGGTCTGGCACTGGCCGATGGAACCCGGCGCGCGATGCGACAGCGAGTTGCCGTGCGTCGCGTCCTGGGTGCGGAAGTTGTGGCGCTTGACCGTGCCTGCGAAGCCCTTACCTTTGCTCACGCCGGTCACGTCGACCATCTGGCCGGCTTCAAACTGGTCAACCGCCAGCTCTGCGCCCGCTTCAAGGTCACCGCCCTCTTCACCTTCCAGGCGCAGTTCCCACAGGCCGAAACCTGCTTCCACGCCCGCTTTCGCGAAGTGGCCAGCTTCCGGCTTGTTAACCAGGCCCGAGCGCTTGTCGCCCGAGGTGACCTGCAGCGCGCTGTAACCGTCGCTGTCAGCGGTCTTGACCTGGGTAACCCGGTTCGGGGCCGCCTCGATCACCGTCACCGGGATGCTTGCCCCGTCTTCGGTGAACACGCGGGTCATACCCGCCTTGCGTCCAATGATTCCAATCGCCATTGTCCTGTCTCTCTATCAGCTGCGACCAGGGGCTCAGTTGAGCTTGATCTGCACATCGACGCCCGCGGCCAGATCGAGCTTCATCAGCGCATCCACGGTCTTGTCGTTCGGGTCGACGATATCCATCAACCGCTTGTGCGTACGGGTTTCATACTGGTCACGCGCGTCCTTGTTGACGTGCGGTGAGGTCAGAATGGTCGTGCGCTCGATACGCGTCGGCAGCGGGATGGGACCGCGCACCTGCGCGCCCGTCCGTTTGGCCGTTTCCACGATTTCCTGGGCTGAACGGTCGATCAGACGATGATCGAATGCCTTCAGCCGGATGCGGATTCTCTGGTCTGCCATTTTCTCTACTCGCTTCGCTGTTACTCGAAGATCTTCGCGACAACGCCCGCGCCGACGGTACGACCGCCTTCACGAATGGCGAAACGCAGACCTTCTTCCATGGCGATCGGGGCAATCAGCTCAACCTTCATCTGAATGTTGTCACCCGGCATCACCATCTCGACACCTTCCGGCAGTTCCACCGCACCCGTCACGTCGGTCGTGCGGAAGTAAAACTGCGGACGGTAGCCCTTGAAGAACGGCGTGTGACGACCACCCTCGTCCTTCGACAGGATGTACACCTCCGCCTCGAACTTGGTGTGCGGCGTGATCGTGCCCTTCGCCGCCAGCACCTGGCCACGCTCGACTTCGTCACGCTTGGTGCCACGCAGCAGTACGCCCACGTTGTCACCCGCCTCACCACGGTCCAGCAGCTTGCGGAACATCTCAACGCCCGTGCACGTCGTCACGGTCGTGTCCTTGATGCCCACGATCTCGACTTCGTCACCCACGTTGATCACGCCGCGCTCCACACGACCCGTCACCACCGTGCCGCGACCGGAAATCGAGAACACGTCCTCGATCGGCAGCAGGAACGGCTTGTCGGTGTCACGCTCAGGCTGCGGAATGTACGCATCCATCTCTTCCACCAGCTTCAGGATCGACGGCACGCCAATGTCGCTGTCGTCACCTTCCAGCGCCTTCAGCGCAGAACCGGTCACGATCGGGGTGTCGTCACCCGGGAAGTCGTATGAGCTCAGCAGCTCACGCACTTCCATCTCCACCAGCTCCAGCAGCTCGGCGTCGTCCACCTGGTCCGCCTTGTTCAGGTACACCAGGATGTACGGCACGCCCACCTGGCGCGCCAGCAGGATGTGCTCACGCGTCTGCGGCATCGGGCCGTCAGCGGCGGACACCACCAGGATCGCGCCGTCCATCTGGGCAGCACCGGTGATCATGTTCTTCACGTAGTCGGCGTGTCCCGGGCAGTCCACGTGCGCGTAGTGACGAGAATCTGACTCGTACTCAACGTGCGCGGTCGCAATCGTGATACCACGTGCGCGCTCTTCCGGGGCGTTATCGATCTGGTCGTAAGCCTTGAACTCACCGCCACGCGCCTCAGCGCACACCTTCGTCAGCGCCGCCGTCAGCGTCGTCTTGCCGTGGTCCACGTGACCGATCGTGCCGACGTTCACGTGGGGCTTGTTACGTTCGAATTTTTCCTTGGACATCGGATAGTTCCTCGTCAGTTCCGTATCGACACGCGATTACGCGGTCTTCTTGATGATCTCTTCAGCGACACTGGCCGGTGCTTCGGCGTAGTGATCGAATTCCATGGTGTAGGTCGCGCGGCCCTGGGTCTGTGAACGCAGGTCCGTGGCGTAGCCGAACATTTCCGACAGCGGCACGTGGGCGTTTACGATCTTGCCCGACGGCGCGTCTTCCATGCCCTGGACGATGCCGCGGCGGCGATTCAGGTCGCCCATCACGTCGCCCATGTAATCTTCCGGCGTCACCACTTCGACCTTCATCATTGGCTCCAGCAGCACCGGGTCAGCGGTGATGGCGCCGTTCTTGAAGGCCATGGAACCGGCGATCTTGAACGCCATTTCGTTCGAGTCGACCTCGTGGTACGAACCGTCGAACAGCGTGCATTTCACGTCGACCATGGGGTAACCGGCAATCACACCGTTCTCCATCTGCTCCTGCATGCCCTTGTCCACCGAACCGATGTACTCGCGCGGAACGACACCACCCACGATGGCGTTCTCGAACTCGTAACCGGCGCCGGATTCCAGCGGCTCCATGCGGATCTTGACGTGACCGTACTGGCCGCGACCACCGGACTGGCGAACAAACTTGCCTTCCGCCTCGACCGCCTTGCGGATGGTCTCGCGGTACGCCACCTGCGGACGACCCACGTTGGCTTCGACCTTGAACTCGCGCTTCATGCGGTCGACCAGGATGTCCAGGTGCAGCTCGCCCATGCCGGCAATAATGGTCTGGCCGGACTCTTCGTCGGTCTTGACGCGGAAAGACGGATCTTCCTGCGCCAGCTTCTGCAGCGCGATACCCATCTTCTCCTGGTCCGACTTGGTCTTCGGCTCAACCGCAACGGCGATCACCGGCTCCGGGAACTCCATGCGTTCCAGGGTGATGACGCTGTCGACGTCGCACAGGGTGTCACCCGTGGTGACGTCCTTCAGGCCAACGGCCGCGGCGATGTCGCCTGCGCGCACTTCCTTGATCTCCTCGCGGGAGTTGGCGTGCATCTGCAGGATACGACCCACACGCTCTTTCTTGCCTTTCACCGGGTTGTAGACGGTATCGCCGGACTTCAGCACGCCCGAGTAGACGCGGAAGAAGGTCAGCGAACCGACAAACGGGTCGGTGGCGATCTTGAAGGCCAGCGACGCGAACGGCTCGTTGTCGTCGCTCTTGCGCAGGGCTTCTTCCTCGTTCTCGAGGATACCCTTGATCGCCTTCACCTCGGTGGGTGACGGCATGATCTCGACAACCTTGTCCAGCAGCGCCTGCACGCCCTTGTTCTTGAACGCAGTGCCGCACAGCACGCAGACGATGTCGTTGTTGATGGTGCCGGTCCGCAGGCCCAGGATGACCTGCTCTTCGGACAGCTCACCATTTTCCAGGTAAGCCTCCATCAGCTCTTCGTTCGCCTCGGCGGCCATTTCCACCATGTACTCGTGCGCGGCTTCGGCTTCCGCCTTCAGCGCGTCCGGGATCTCACGGGCCTCGTAGGTGACGCCCATGTCTTCCTGGTTCCAGTAGATGGCCTTCATGCGCACCAGGTCGATCACGCCTTCGAAACCTTCCTCGGCGCCGATCGGCACCTGGATGGGCACGGCGCGCGCGCCCAGGCGCTCGCGGATCTGCTCTACCACGCGATTGAAGTTCGCGCCGGTGCGGTCCATCTTGTTGACGAACGCCATGCGCGGCACTTCGTAACGGGTGGCCTGGCGCCAGACCGTCTCGGACTGCGGCTGCACGCCACCCACGGCGCAGAACACGGCCACGGCACCGTCCAGCACTCGCAGGGAACGCTCGACCTCGATCGTGAAGTCAACGTGCCCGGGGGTATCAATAATGTTGATACGGTGCTGGTCGAACTGCTGGTCCATGCCGCTCCAGAAGCACGTGGTCGCGGCCGACGTGATCGTGATGCCACGCTCCTGCTCCTGCTCCATCCAGTCCATGGTGGCGGCGCCATCGTGAACTTCACCGATCTTGTGAGAAACACCGGTGTAAAACAGGATACGCTCGGTCGTCGTCGTCTTGCCGGCATCAATATGCGCCATGATGCCGATGTTGCGGTACCGATCGATTGGGGTCGTTCTGGCCACTTTCCTATCCTCTGAATACGGTTCTGGCTACCGCGCTTACCAGCGGTAGTGGGAGAAGGCCTTGTTGGCCTCTGCCATGCGGTGCACTTCTTCGCGCTTCTTCACGGCCGCGCCACGCTGCTCGACGGCTTCCAGGAGCTCGCCGGCCAGCCGCTGCGGCATGCTGGTCTCGCTGCGCTTGCGCGCGGCGTCGATGATCCAGCGCATCGCCAGGGTCTGGCGGCGCTTCGGACGCACTTCGACCGGCACCTGGTAGGTGGCGCCGCCGACACGACGGGACTTCACCTCGACCATCGGGCTGACGTTGTCGAGCGCCTGCTCGATCAGGTCAACCGGGCTCGCGCTCTTGTTACGCTCTTCCATGGAATCCATGGCGCCGTACACGATGCGCTCGGCGACAGACTTCTTGCCGCTGTCCATGACCATGTTGATGAAACGCGCGATAACCTCGCTACCGAACTTGGGGTCCGGCAGGATTTCGCGAGTGAAATTCGAATGCTTTCTTGACATCGTCTGTTCCAGTTCTCAGCTTGAGCCAGCTCAGCTCTTGGGGCGCTTGGCGCCGTACTTGGAACGGCCCTTGCGGCGATCACTGACGCCGGCCGTGTCCAGGCTGCCGCGCACGGTGTGGTAACGCACACCCGGCAGGTCCTTTACACGACCGCCGCGGATCAGCACCACGCTGTGTTCCTGCAGGTTATGACCTTCACCACCAATGTAGGAGGTCACTTCGAATCCGTTGGTCAAGCGCACACGGGCCACCTTGCGAAGCGCCGAGTTCGGCTTCTTCGGGGTGGTGGTATAAACGCGCGTGCACACGCCCCGCTTCTGCGGGCAACCTTCCAGCGCAGGCACATTGCTCTTGTACACCTTAGGCTTGCGCGGCTTACGTACCAGTTGATTGACTGTCGACATAATTTCCTGACCCTGATAAACAAAAATCGACAGGCGCCCCGGTCATTTGGGTCGGGCCGTCCTGTCGAAGGGGGCGCATTCTACACACCCTTCTCGCAATGTCAAACGCCCAACCCAGGTCAAATCTCCTGGATTGAGCGCCTACGAATCCGGCCCACGCGCCGGCGACATCGGCTTTCCGTGGCGGCCCGTCTGTGGAAACTTCGGTCCGCCCGGCTTCCCTTTTGGGAAGATGGTTCGAGTTAGCCGGACAATTATGGCAGGACTTTCAGTTTAAGGCAAGTCCTGATTTGAAAAGTCGTCAAGAGCGCACGCAAATTGCGCAAATTTGTGGAATTACACGAAGGAAAAGATGGGGTTTGGCCCTGCCGACCGGGAGCCCCCGGCCCTTTCAGGTGCTGGCGTCAACGCCGCTCGCGTGTCGCGGTGGTGTCGACACCCTTACTGCCACGGCTCGTACCAGGCCGGCCCCGCACGGCCCCACCCCAAACCAATCCCCAAATCGCCCTACCCTTTGTTTTCTGCCCCACCCCGGTTTTCGTGGTACGCCATCAGCCGGCAGCCACCCAACCCCAGCTCTTCATTTGTTTTTAAAATTCAAAAAATTTGCGCAATTTGCGTTACGCCCTTGAGCACGCCCCCAAACAGAAAAGGCCCGGCTTTCGCCAGGCCTCTTCCCAGGGACATACAGCAGGCGCTAACACCCCTGCATCACACCCTTCACTCCGCGTCAGCGTCCTCGGTCGACTCCGGCTCCTCGGCCGCGACCGCAGCCGCCAGGGCCGCGAGATCGATCTCGGGCTCTTCTTCCACGGTCCGCTTGCGCGAGGCGTGGTAGGCCATGCCGGTACCGGCCGGGATCAGGCGACCCACGATGACGTTTTCCTTCAGGCCACGCAGGTTGTCCGTGGTGCCGCGCACGGCCGCCTCGGTCAGTACCCGGGTGGTTTCCTGGAAGGAAGCCGCGGAGATGAACGACTCGGTCGCCAGCGAGGCCTTGGTGATGCCGAGGAGTACACGCAGGTACTCGGCCGGCTCACCGCCGTCACGCTTGGCGGCATCGTTCTCTTCCAGCACACGCGCCAGGTCGAGCTGCTCGGAACGCAGCAGACGGGTGTCGCCACCTTCGCGAACCTCAGCCTTGCGCAGCATCTGGCGAATGATCACCTCGATGTGCTTGTCGTTGATGCCCACGCCCTGCAGGCGGTAGACGTCCTGGATTTCCTTGACCAGGTAATCGGCCAGGGCTTCCACGCCCATCAGCTGCAGGATGTCGTGCGGGCTCGGCTCACCGTCGACGACGGTTTCGCCCTTCTCAACGTGCTCACCCTCGAAGACGATGACATGACGCCACTTCGGAATCAGCTCCTCGTGCGGCTCTTCGACGTGTTTGTCGACCATGCCGTCCACCGGGTTGTCCTTGGCGCGCTTGATGTCATCCTCGGTGGGCGTGATCACCAGGCGCTGCTTGCCCTTGGTTTCCTTGCCAAAGCTGACGACACCGGACTTGGCGGCCAGGATTGACGGTTCCTTGGGCTTGCGGGCCTCGAACAGGTCGGCGACACGGGGCAGACCACCGGTGATGTCGCGGGTCTTCGAAGACTCCTGCGGCACACGCGCGATGACGTCGCCCACGGCCACGTCCTGGCCGTCCTGGATGTTGACGACCGAGCCCGGGGGCAGCGGGTACTGCGCGGGCTGCTCGGAGCCCGGCAGGTGCAGTTCCTTGCCCTTGGCGTCCAGCAGGCTGACCGTCGGACGACGGTCGCGGTCCGCGGAGGAACGCTGCTTCGGATCGGTCACGACCAGGCTGGTCAGACCGGTGATTTCGTCGGTCTCCTCGGCCACGGTGACACCATCGACGATGTCCTGGAAACGCACCTTACCGGCCACTTCCGTGACAATCGGGTGGGTGTGCGGATCCCAGTTGGCGATGATATCGCCGGCGTCGACCTTGTCTTCGTCGCGCCGCGACACGATGGCACCGTAAGGCACCTTGTAGCGCTCACGCTCACGACCGTTCTCGTCGATCACCGAGATTTCACCGGAGCGGGAGACCGCCACCAGTTTGCCCTCGGCGTTTTCGACCGACTTCAGGTTATGCAGGCGGATGGTGCCCTTCGACTTCACCTGGATGTGGTCCACGGCGGCGGCACGCGAGGCGGCGCCACCGATATGGAACGTTCGCATGGTCAGCTGCGTGCCCGGCTCACCGATGGACTGGGCGGCGATCACGCCAACCGCTTCACCGATGTTCACCAGGTCGCCGCGGGCCAGGTCACGGCCGTAGCACAGCGCGCAGACGCCGTAGCGGGTTTCACAGGTGATGGTGGAGCGCACCAGAACGTGATCGACACCGGCCGTTTCCAGGTCTTCCACCAACTGCTCGTCGAGCAGCGTGTCGCGGGCCACCAGCACGTCCTCGGTGCCCGGCTTAAGCACGTCTTCGGCCAGGGTACGGCCCAGCACACGGTCGCGCAGCGGCAGCACCACGTCACCACCTTCGACGATCGGCTGCATGGAGATACCGTTCTGGGTACCGCAGTCGACCTCGGTGATGACCACGTCCTGGGCCACGTCGACCAGTCGACGGGTCAGGTAACCGGAGTTGGCCGTCTTCAGCGCCGTGTCGGCCAGGCCCTTACGGGCGCCGTGCGTGGAGATGAAGTACTGCATCACGTCCAGGCCCTCACGGAAGTTCGTGGTGATGGGCGTTTCGATGATGGAGCCGTCCGGCTTGGCCATCAGGCCACGCATGCCCGCCAGCTGGCGGATCTGGGCGGCGGAACCACGGGCGCCGGAGTCGGCCATGATGAACACGGAGTTCATCGAGGGCTGCTCGACCTTCTTGCCGTTGACCTCGACCTCATCGAAGCCGATGGCCTTCATCATTTCGCGGGCCACCTGCTCGTTGGTACGCGACCAGATATCCACGACCTTGTTGTAACGCTCACCGGCCGTGACCAGGCCCGACGCGTACTGGTTCTGGATCTCGACCACTTCGTCCTCGGCCTTCTCCAGGATGCCCGCCTTCTCAGCCGGAATCACCAGGTCGTCGATACCGATGGAAACACCGGCGTCGGTGGCGTACTGGAAGCCCGTGTACATCAGCCGGTCGGCGAAGACCACGGTCTTCTTCAGGCCCAGGCGGCGGTAGCACGAGTTGATCAGGTCAGAAATCTGCCGCTTCTTCAGCGCGTGGTTGAGCAGGTGGAACGGCATGCCCTCGGGGCGGATTTCCGCCAGCAGGGAACGACCCACCGTGGTCTCGACCAGGTTGATTTCCTTACGCTCATCGCCGTGCTCGGAGATGATGGTCTCCTCGATCCGCACCTTGATGCGGGCGTGCAGGTCCACGGCCTTGTTCTCGTAGGCGCGGTGCACCTCGGCGGTGTCGGCAAAGTACATGCCCTCGCCCGGCACACCGGCCAGTTCGCGGGTCATGTAGTACAGGCCCAGGACGACGTCCTGCGTCGGCACGATGATCGGTTCACCGTTGGCGGGCGACAGGATGTTGTTCGAAGACATCATCAGGGCGCGCGCTTCCAGCTGTGCCTCGACGGACAGCGGCACGTGCACGGCCATCTGGTCACCGTCGAAGTCGGCGTTGAACGCGGTACACACCAGCGGATGCAGCTGGATGGCCTTGCCTTCAATCAACACCGGCTCGAATGCCTGGATACCCAGTCGATGCAGCGTCGGCGCGCGGTTCAGCAGCACCGGGTGCTCGCGGATGACCTCGGAAAGGATATCCCAGACCTCGGCCTTCTCGGCTTCGACCAGCTTCTTGGCGGCCTTGATGGTGGCGGCCATGCCGCGACGCTGCAGCTTGCTGAAGATGAACGGCTTGAACAGTTCCAGCGCCATCTTCTTGGGCAGGCCGCACTGGTGCAGCTTCAGGGTCGGGCCGACCACGATGACCGAACGGCCGGAGTAGTCGACGCGCTTGCCCAGCAGGTTCTGGCGGAAGCGGCCCTGCTTGCCCTTGATCATGTCGGCCAGCGACTTCAGCGGGCGACGGTTGGTACCGGTGATGGCACGGCCGCGACGGCCGTTGTCCAGCAGCGCGTCCACCGCCTCCTGCAGCATGCGCTTCTCGTTGCGCACGATGATGTCCGGCGCGTTCAGCTCCAGCAGCCGCTTCAGGCGGTTGTTGCGGTTGATGACGCGGCGGTACAGGTCGTTCAGGTCCGAGGTGGCGAAACGGCCGCCGTCCAGCGGTACCAGCGGACGCAGGTCCGGCGGCAGCACGGGCAGCACGCTCATGATCATGTATTCCGGACGGTTGCCGGAGTCAATGAAAGCCTCGACCAGCTTGACCCGCTTGGACAGGCGCTTGAGCTTGGTCTCGGAACGCGTGGCGCCGATGTCCTCGCGCAGCTGCGCCAGTTCTTCGGTCAGGTTGATGGTGCTGAGCAGGTCGAAGATCGCCTCGGCGCCCATCTTGGCCACGAACTCGTCGCCATAGGTCTCGACCGCGTCCAGGTACTGCTCGTCGGTAAGCAACTGGCCGCGTTCCAGGTCGGTCAGGCCGGCGTCGAGCACCACGTAGGACTCGAAATACAGGATCCGCTCGATGTCGCGCAGCGTCATGTCCAGCATCAGGCCGATACGCGACGGCAGCGACTTCAGGAACCAGATGTGCGCGACCGGGCTGGCCAGCTCGATGTGGGCCATGCGCTCACGACGGACCTTGGTCAGCGTGACCTCGGTGCCGCATTTTTCACAGACCACGCCACGATGCTTCATGCGCTTGTACTTGCCGCACAGGCACTCGTAGTCCTTGGTCGGGCCGAAAATCGCCGCGCAGAACAGGCCATCACGCTCCGGCTTGAACGTCCGGTAGTTGATGGTTTCCGGCTTTTTCACCTCACCATAGGACCAGGAACGGATCAGGTCAGGCGGCGCCAGGCCAATCTTGATGGCGTCGAAATCCAGCGGCTGGCGCTGGCGGTTGTAGAGATTAAGAAGGTCTCTCACGTTTCGTCTCCTGTCCCGTTCAGGACTCTTCGAGTTCCATGTTGATGCCCAGCGAGCGGATTTCCTTCACCAGTACATTGAAGGATTCCGGCATGCCGGCCGCCATTTCGTGGTTGCCATCAACGATGTTCTTGTACATCTGGTTACGGCCGCCGACGTCGTCAGACTTCACGGTCAGCATTTCCTGCAGCGTGTAGGCCGCGCCGTAAGCTTCCAGGGCCCAGACTTCCATCTCACCGAAGCGCTGGCCGCCGAACTGCGCCTTACCGCCCAGCGGCTGCTGGGTGACCAGGGAGTACGGGCCGGTGGAACGCGCGTGCATCTTGTCGTCCACCAGGTGGTTCAGCTTCAGCATGTACATGTAGCCCACGGTGACCGGACGGTCGAACGCGTCGCCGGTACGGCCGTCATACAGCGTCGTCTGGCCACTGGCCGGCAGGCCGGCGAGCTCCAGCAGGCGCTTGATTTCGGGCTCCGGGGCGCCGTCGAACACCGGGGTGGCCATCGGCACACCGCCGCGCAGGTTCTCGGCCATCGTCTTGATCTCGGCGGCGGAGAACTGCTTCATGTTGACGCGGCCTTCCTGGTCGGAGTTGTAGACCTTGTCCAGGAAATCACGGACTTCGTCGGTCTTGGCTTTCGCGTCCAGCATCTCGCCGATGCGCAGGCCCAGCCCGCGCGCCGCCCAGCCCAGGTGCGTTTCCAGCACCTGGCCGATGTTCATGCGCGAAGGCACGCCCAGCGGATTCAGCGCGATGTCGACGGGGGTGCCGTCTTCCATGTAAGGCATGTCTTCCTGCGGCACGATCATCGAGATCACACCCTTGTTACCGTGACGGCCGGCCATCTTGTCGCCCGGCTGTACGCGGCGCTTGACGGCTAGGTAGACCTTGACCATCTTCAGGACGCCCGGCGCGAGGTCGTCGCCCTGGGTGATCTTACCCTTCTTCTCTTCGAACTTCTCATCGAAGCGCTTGCGCTGCGCCTTCATCTGCTCGGCCATCTGCTCGAGCAGGTCGTTGGCGTCGTCGTTCACCATGCGCAGCTTGAACCAGTCTTCGCGGTCCAGGTCGGCCAGGTAAGACGCGGTGACCTTCTGGCCCTTCTTTAGGCCCGGCCCCTTGTCCGCCACCTTGTTCACCAGGGCGTTTTCGAGGCGCTGGTAAATGGCGTTTTCAACAATGCGCATCTGGTCGTTCAGGTCCTTGCGCACCTGCGCCATCTGGTCCTGCTCGATGGAGATCGCACGCTCGTCCTTCTCAACGCCGTCGCGGGTGAAGACCTGCACGTCGATCACCGTGCCGTCCATGCCCGAGGGCACGCGCAGCGAGGTGTCTTTTACGTCAGAAGCCTTCTCACCGAAGATCGCGCGCAGCAGCTTCTCTTCCGGGGTCAGCTGGGTTTCGCCCTTGGGCGTGACCTTGCCGACCAGGATATCGCCGGTGCGCACTTCGGCGCCGATGTAGACAATGCCGGACTGGTCCAGCTTGTTCAGGTTGTGCTCACCCACGTTGGGGATATCGGCGGTGATTTCCTCCGAACCCAGCTTGGTGTCGCGCGCGACACAGGTCAGTTCCTCGATATGGATGGTGGTGAAGCGGTCTTCCTGCACCACGCGCTCCGAGATCAGGATCGAGTCCTCGAAGTTGTAGCCGTTCCACGGCATGAACGCGACCAGCATGTTCTGGCCCAGGGCCAGTTCGCCGAGGTCGGTGGACGGGCCGTCGGCGAGCACGTCGCCCGGCTGCACCACGTCGCCCACGGTCACCAGCGGACGCTGGTTCATGCAGGTGTTCTGGTTGGAACGCTGGTACTTCACCAGGTTGTAGATGTCCACGCCCGGGTCACCGGCCGGCACTTCTTCCTCGTTGACGCGCACCACGATACGGCCGGCGTCGACCTGGTCGACCAGGCCGCCGCGCTTGGCCACGGCGGTCACGCCGGAGTCGGTGGCGACCACGCGTTCCATGCCGGTGCCGACCAGCGGCTTGTCGGCTTTCAGGGTCGGCACGGCCTGGCGCTGCATGTTGGAGCCCATCAACGCGCGGTTGGCATCATCGTGCTCCAGGAACGGCACCAGGGACGCGGCCACGGACACGATCTGCTTCGGCGACACGTCCATGTAGGACACTTCCGACGGCTCTTTCAGCGTGAACTCGCCCAGGTGGCGGCACGGGATGAACTCGTCGGTGAACTTGCCGTTCTTGTCCAGTTCGGCGTTGGCCTGGGCGATCACGTAGTCGCCCTCCTCGATGGCTGACAGGTACTCGACGTCGTCGGTGACCTTGCCGTTCGCGACCTTGCGGTATGGCGTTTCGAGGAAGCCGTAGTCGTTGGTCCGTGAGTACACGGCCAGCGAGTTGATCAGGCCGATGTTCGGGCCTTCAGGGGTTTCAATCGGGCAGACACGGCCGTAGTGGGTCGGGTGCACGTCGCGCACCTCGAAGCCCGCGCGCTCACGGGTCAGGCCGCCCGGGCCCAGTGCCGAGACGCGACGCTTGTGCGTCACCTCGGACAGCGGGTTGTTCTGGTCCATGAACTGGCTGAGCTGGCTGGAGCCGAAGAACTCCTTGATCGCCGCCGCAACCGGCTTGGCATTGATCAGTTCCTGCGGCGTCAGGCCCTCGCTCTCGGCGACGGACAGGCGCTCACGCACGGCGCGCTCAACACGCACCACGCCCACGCGGAATACGTTCTCGGCCATCTCGCCAACGCTGCGCACGCGACGGTTACCCAGGTGGTCGATATCGTCCACGGTGCCGTTGCCGTTGCGGATGTTGATCAGTTCCTTCAGCACATCGAGGATGTCTTCGCGGTCCAGCACGCCCGGGCCCTCGACAGAGTCGCGGCGCACACGGCGGTTGAACTTCATACGACCGACGGATGACAGGTCGTAGCGTTCCTCGGTGAAGAACAGGTTGTTGAACAGGTTCTGGGCCGCTTCCTTGGTCGGCGGCTCACCCGGACGCATCATCCGGTAGATTTCCACCAGCGCTTCCAGTTCGGTGGTGGTGGAGTCGATGTTCAGGGTGCTGGAAATGTACGGACCCTGGTCGAGGTCGTTGACGTACAGCACCTCGATGGCCTTGATGCCCGCTTCGCGCAGGCTTTCCAGCAGCTCGTCGGTGATCGGCGCGTTGGCCTCGGCCAGCACTTCGCCGGAGTCCTTGTCGATGATCGGCCGGGCGATAATTTTCGCTTCCAGGTACTCGTCCGGCACGTCCAGGGTCTTGATGCCTGCCTGCTCGATCAGCTTGACGTGGCGCGCGGTGATGCGCTTGCCTTCCTGGACGATGACTTCACCCTTCTTGTCGGTGATGTCGGCCTGGGCGCTTTCGCCGCGCAGGCGCTCCGGGATGACTTCCAGCTTGGCGCCTTCCTTGTTCAGGGTGACGTTGCTGGTCTCGAAGAAGGTGTCGAGGATCTCTTCGTTGCTCATGCCGAGCGCGCGCAGCAGCACGGTCACCGGCAGTTTGCGGCGACGGTCGATACGCGTGAAGATGCAGTCCTTCGGATCGAACTCGAAGTCCAGCCAGGAACCGCGGTACGGGATCACCCGCGCGGAGAACAGCAGTTTACCGCTGGAGTGGGTCTTGCCCTTGTCGTGATCGAAGAACACGCCCGGCGAACGGTGCAGCTGCGACACGATGACGCGCTCGGTACCGTTGATGATGAAGGTGCCGGTGTCGGTCATCAGCGGCAGGTCGCCCATGTAGACGTCCTGTTCCTTCACGCTCTTGACCGGCTTCTGCTTGGCGGAGCTGTCCTTGTCATAAATGACCAGGCGCACCTTGACGCGCAGCGGCGCGCCGTAGGTCATGCCACGGAGCTTGCACTCCTTGACGTCGAAAGGCGGATCTCCCAGCGCGTAGCTGACATACTCAAGGGCCGCGTTGCCCGAGTAGGAGGAGATCGGAAACACCGACTGCAGGGCCCCGTGCAGGCCACGCTCGCGGCGATCATCCGCGACCGTTTCCAGCTGCAGGAATTCCTGGTAGGAACGGATCTGGGTTTCCAGCAGGAACGGCACGTCCAGGACTGCCTGGCGTTTGCCGAAATCCTTGCGGATACGCTTTTTCTCAGTGAAGGAGTAACTCATCTTTAGCACCACCTCGATGGCCGTCCCGACGGGGCCGGCTCAATGAATCCATGGTTTGTCACGGCGTGGGCCATGGGCGCCACGCCGCAAACAGGAACAGGCCGGAGGCGCGAGCCCCCAGCCGGTTCCACGTTTTTCCCGTTGCCGGGAAAAATACTTACTTGACCTCGACAGAAGCGCCGGCTTCTTCGAGCTTCTTCTGGATTTCCTCGGCCTCGGCCTTCTCGACGCCTTCCTTGATCGGGGAAGGAGCGCCTTCGACCAGGTCCTTGGCTTCCTTCAGGCCCAGGCCGGTGATTTCGCGAACCACCTTGATGACCGGAACCTTGTTACCACCAAAGGAGGTCAGCACCACGTCGAAGTCAGACTTCTCTTCAGCGGCACCGGCGTCACCACCCGCTGCCGGACCGGCAGCTGCGACGGCCACGGGGGCAGCAGCAGAAACACCAAACTTCTCTTCCATGGCGTCGATCAGCTCGACGACGTCCATCACGCTCATTGAGGCGATGGTATCGAGGATATCTTCTTTTGAAACGGCCATTGTCGTCTCCATTACATTTTCAGGCGGGGCAATATGCCCACGGTTTAACTACAAAAAAATTGCTCAGGCAGCCTGCTTGGCGTCCCGCACAGCAGCGAACGTGCGCACCATCTTGGTGTGGGGTTCTGCCAGCGTCCGGACGAACTTCTCGACCGGGGCTTTCATTACACCCATCAGCATGGCGATGGCCTGGTCGTAGGTCGGCAGCTTGGACAGGCGATCAAGCTCACTTGCGTCGTAAAGCGCGCCGCCGATGGCGACGTTCTTCGTGACCAGCTTGTCGTGTTCCTTCGCGTAGTCCTTGACCAGGCGCGCAGCAGCCCCGGGATCGTCCATGCTGAAAGCCAACAGGATCGGACCTGTCATTGACTCCCGCATGCACTCGAACTCGGTGCCTTCCACGGCTTTGCGGGCGAGGGTGTTCTTGGCCACCTTGAGGTAGACGCCGCTCTCCCGTGCTTTCACACGCAGGTCGGTCATTTCCTCAACGGTCAGGCCGCGATACTCCGCCGCCACGGCAGACAGTGCACTTCCGGCGGCTTCCGCCACCTCGGCCACAACTGCCTTTTTCTGCTCGAAATTGAGCGCCATTTTTACCTCCTGGATTGCAGGGACCGGCTAGCCGGCCCTTCCAGTACGTTTCAGTGGCGACCCCGCCACGCCAACGCTACGTCGTACAGACCGAAGCGCTCGAGTGGCGGGGGCTCCACCATCTGCGCAGGCCGTGAACGGTTACCCGTTTCACCCTTAAGCCTTCACACCCTGTTGGTGTGCCGACACCTGCGGTCTTCGACGGGTCAAGCCCGCCTACCCCACTGCCCCGGCGGTGTTCAGCCGGGACCGTGAAATTCTCAGTATTCCAGCGTCGAGTGATCGACCGTGACGCCCGGACCCATCGTCGTGGAGAGCGCCACCTTCTTCAGGTAGTGGCCCTTCGACGATGCCGGCTTCAGCTTCACCAGGTCACCCAGCAGCGCCGAGAGGTTCTGCTTCAGTGCGTCAACCTCGAAGTCGGCCTTGCCGATGGTGCTGTGAATGATGCCCGCCTTGTCGGTACGGAAACGCACCTGGCCGGCCTTGGCGTTCTTCACGGCGGTCTCGACGTCGGTGGTCACGGTGCCGACTTTCGGGTTCGGCATCAGGCCGCGCGGACCCAGCACCTGGCCAAGCTTGCCGACCACGCGCATGGCGTCCGGCGTGGCGATGACCACGTCGAAATCCATCTCGCCGCCCTGGATCCGTTCCGCCAGGTCGTCCATGCCGACCAGGTCGGCGCCGGCCGCGGTGGCGGCCTCGGCATTCGGGCCCTGTGCGAACACGGCCACGCGAACGCTCTTGCCGGTGCCGTTCGGCAGCACGGTGGAACCACGCACGTTCTGGTCTGACTTCTTCGGGTCAACACCCAGGCGGATGGCAACGTCGACAGACTCGTTGAACTTCGTGCCGGAGGTCTTCTTCAGCAGGTCGAATGCCTCGTCGATGGTGTACACCTTCGTCGGCTCGACCTGTTCGCGGATGGCCCGCATGCGTTTGCTGAGCTTAGCCATTATTCGACACCCTCCACGTTCAGGCCCATACTGCGGGCAGAACCCGCGATGGTGCGGACCGCCGCGTCCATGTCGGCCGCGGTCAGGTCGGGTTCCTTGGTCTTCGCGATCTCTTCAAGCTGCGCGCGCGTCACCGTGCCCACCTTCTTGGTGTTCGGCTCACCGCTGCCCTTGGCGATGCCCGCGGCCTTACGCAGCAGGACAGCCGCCGGCGGCGTCTTGGTGATGAACGTGAAGCTGCGGTCGTTGTAGACCGTGATCACGACCGGAATCGGCATGCCGGGCTCGATGCCCTGGCTGTCGGCGTTGAACGCCTTGCAGAATTCCATGATGTTGACGCCATGCTGACCCAGCGCCGGGCCCACTGGCGGGCTCGGGTTTGCCTGGCCGGCAGGCACCTGCAGCTTGATATAAGCTGTGATTTTCTTAGCCATCGTTTACTCCCCGGGTTCAAGCGTCCGGCCACTCACGGCACGAACTCCCCGTCAGTTGTCTGGGTGAGTAGTGAGTGGTGAGTGGTGAGTAGAGAAAAGCGAAAACGCCTTTACTACTCACCACTCACCACTCACCACTCACCGTCCTCAGGACTTCTCGACCTGGTGGAACTCGAGCTCCACCGGGGTCGAACGTCCAAAAATCAGTACGGCCACCCGCAGGCGGCTCTTGTCATAATTGACTTCCTCGACCACGCCGTTGAAGTCGTTGAAGGGGCCGTCGATGACCCGGACCATTTCGCCCGGCTCGAACAGCACCTTCGGGCGCGGCTTGTCCACGCCCTCGCGAACCCGGTTCAGGATCGCGTCGGCCTCGCGCTCGGTAATCGGCGCGGGGCGATCGGCGGTACCGCCGATAAAACCCATGACCTTGGGCACGTCTTTGACCAGGTGCCAGGTCTCGTCCGTCATGTCCATTTCCACCAGCACGTAGCCGGGGAAGAACTTGCGGTCTGAGCGACGCTTCTGGCCGCCCTTCATTTCCACCACTTCCTCGGTGGGAACGAGCACTTCACCGAAGTACTCTTCCATGCCTTCACGCTTGATGCGTTCTTCGAGCGACTTCTTGACCGTCTTCTCAAAGCCCGAATAGGCGTGCACCACGTACCAACGCTTGGCCATCGATCAACCCCCCAGCAGGCTGCGCACGAGCGCGCCCAGCAACCAGTCGACCCCGGCCAGGAACAGCGAGATCAGGATCGTGACCACGATGACCATGAGCGACGTCTGCAGCGTTTCCTGGTGTGTCGGCCAGACCACCTTGCGCCGCTCGATATCCGCTTCTTTCAAAAAGCGGAAGAACGCGCCACCTTTCTGCGACTGGCCCGCCACCCAGGCCGCAACCAGCGACACCACGATGAGGCCACCCACACGGACCGGCATGTTGGCCAGGTCCTGGTAGTAGTAGTACGCGCCAATTCCGCCCAGGAGCAGCGCCACGGCGATCAGCAACAAGACGCTGTCGACCAGCGGCGATTTCGTATTTTCCGCTTTACTGCTCATGTTCCGGTTGTTTCCGTTTCCTTATGGGCCAGGTTCGCCATCCGGCAAGCCTGGCAGGCCAGGAGGGACTCGAACCCCCAACCTGCGGTTTTGGAGACCGCTGCTCTGCCAATTGAGCTACTGGCCTGTATCGTCGGGAGTCGCCATTGACTCCGTTCCAGACTACGAAAGCCGGCAGGCCATTCGGCCGCCAGCTTTCGTAAGTTACGGGTGACGAGTGACGCGTTACGGGATTTGTTTACCCGTCACCCGTCACCCGTTACCCGTCACTATTACTCGAAGATCTTCGCGACAACGCCCGCGCCGACGGTACGACCGCCTTCACGAATGGCGAAACGCAGACCTTCTTCCATGGCGATCGGGGCAATCAGCTCAACCTTCATCTGAATGTTGTCACCCGGCATCACCATCTCGACACCTTCCGGCAGTTCCACCGCACCCGTCACGTCGGTCGTGCGGAAGTAAAACTGCGGACGGTAGCCCTTGAAGAACGGCGTGTGACGACCACCCTCGTCCTTCGACAGGATGTACACCTCCGCCTCGAACTTGGTGTGCGGCGTGATCGTGCCCTTCGCCGCCAGCACCTGGCCACGCTCGACTTCGTCACGCTTGGTGCCACGCAGCAGTACGCCCACGTTGTCACCCGCCTCACCACGGTCCAGCAGCTTGCGGAACATCTCAACGCCCGTGCACGTCGTCACGGTCGTGTCCTTGATGCCCACGATCTCGACTTCGTCACCCACGTTGATCACGCCGCGCTCCACACGACCCGTCACCACCGTGCCGCGACCGGAAATCGAGAACACGTCCTCGATCGGCAGCAGGAACGGCTTGTCGGTGTCACGCTCAGGCTGCGGAATGTACGCATCCATCTCTTCCACCAGCTTCAGGATCGACGGCACGCCAATGTCGCTGTCGTCACCTTCCAGCGCCTTCAGCGCAGAACCGGTCACGATCGGGGTGTCGTCACCCGGGAAGTCGTATGAGCTCAGCAGCTCACGCACTTCCATCTCCACCAGCTCCAGCAGCTCGGCGTCGTCCACCTGGTCCGCCTTGTTCAGGTACACCAGGATGTACGGCACGCCCACCTGGCGCGCCAGCAGGATGTGCTCACGCGTCTGCGGCATCGGGCCGTCAGCGGCGGACACCACCAGGATCGCGCCGTCCATCTGGGCAGCACCGGTGATCATGTTCTTCACGTAGTCGGCGTGTCCCGGGCAGTCCACGTGCGCGTAGTGACGAGAATCTGACTCGTACTCAACGTGCGCGGTCGCAATCGTGATACCACGTGCGCGCTCTTCCGGGGCGTTATCGATCTGGTCGTAAGCCTTGAACTCACCGCCACGCGCCTCAGCGCACACCTTCGTCAGCGCCGCCGTCAGCGTCGTCTTGCCGTGGTCCACGTGACCGATCGTGCCGACGTTCACGTGGGGCTTGTTACGTTCAAACTTTTCCTTGGACATGGATGTCTCCGCAAATACCTTTCAGCATCAAGTTAAAAGCTGGTGCCCACAACTGGATTTGAACCAGTGACCTCTCCCTTACCAAGGGAGTGCTCTACCGCCTGAGCTATGCGGGCTTGAAATCTATAATTTGGAGCGGGTGATGGGAATCGAACCCACATCATCAGCTTGGAAGGCTGAGGTTCTACCGTTGAACTACACCCGCAAGCCCTGCCTTCCTTTCCTGCCTGCGGGTCAATCACCGCCATCAAAAGATGGTGGAGGGGGGAGGATTCGAACCTCCGAAGGCATAGCCAGCAGATTTACAGTCTGCCCTCGTTGACCGCTTGAGTACCCCTCCCGCAAGCAAGCCGCCTATTTTGTCTCAGCCCATGGGTTGAGTCAATACAGGTGGCGAAAAATCAGCGCGAGATTGTAATGGCGAAACGATCGCCAGGCAAGGGCGAACCGCGCCCCGGGCGAAGTTTTTTACACCCTGCTTCCGGCCCGCTCAGTCTTCTTCGAATTCTTCGTCGACAAAGTCGTCGTCTTCCAGCACTTCCGGCTCGTCTTCTTCTTCCGAAATGGCCTTGAACCAGGTCATATCCTGGCCGTCGACGCCGAACACTTCTTCGTCCAGGTCGAACTCGTCACCGCCGAAATCATCCAGCATGTCGCGCAGTGCCTGCCGCTCACGCATGATCTCGATCTGGCGCCATCGCGGCGTCTGCCGCAATGAACCACCGCCCGGTGCTTCACGCTTCCTGGAATGACCACGCTCGCGACTACGGCGAACATTCTCGACCGCCGGCGCTTCTTCATGGTCCGACTTGCGCGTACCCTGATGAGAAACTGTAACCACGACACTGCCCCCGCTTGGCGAAGGATTGAATTCGGCGCCTTTATAACCTAAAAACCAGGGGCTTGGAAGCGTTTTTTGATGTCAGTTTCGTGGCACTCGCGTGGGCCGCCAGGCCGCTCAGACGTTGAACCGGAACAGGATCACGTCGCCCTCGCAGACCACGTACTCCTTGCCCTCGGCCCGCAGCTTACCGGCGTCCTTCGCGCCCTGCTCGCCACCGTTGGCGATGTAATCATCAAACGCGATGACCTGGGCGCGGATGAAACCCCGCTCGAAATCGGTATGGATGCGGCCCGCGGCCTGCGGTGCGCGCGACCCGCGGCGAACCGTCCAGGCCCGCACTTCCCGTGGACCGGCCGTGAAGAACGTCAGCAGGTCGAGCAGGTCATAGCCGGCGCGGATCACCCGGTTCAGGCCCGGTTCGCCCTGCCCCAGGTCGGCAAGAAATTCCTCGCGCTCTTCCGGCTCAAGCCCGGCAAGCTCGGCCTCAACCGCGGCGCAAACGGGCACCACCTGGGCGCCCTCTTCTGCGACGTGCTGGCGCAAGCGGTCCAGCAGCGGGTTGTCGTCCATGCCGTTCTCGTCGACATTGGCGATGTACATGACCGGCTTCGCGGTCAACAGGTTCAGGCTCTTCACCAGGGCGCGGTCGGCGTCGCCCAGTTCGAGCGCGCGAATACCGCCCGGCGCGTCCAGCGCTTCCTTCAGCTGGTCCATCAGGGCCACTGCGCGGGCAGCGTCCTTGTCACCGGACCGGGCTTTCTTCGCCGCGCGGTCCTGGGCGCGCTCGATGGACTCCAGGTCGGCCAGCTGCAGCTCGGTACGAATCACGTCCAGGTCAGCGACCGGGTCGACCCGCCCGCCGACGTGCACCACGTCATCGTCTTCAAAACAACGCACCACGTGCGCGATGGCGTCGGTTTCGCGAATGTTGCCCAGGAACTGGTTACCCAGGCCTTCGCCTTTCGATGCGCCCTCGACCAGGCCGGCGATATCGACGAACTCCATGGTCGTCGGCACGACTTTCTCGGGTTTGACGATATCGGCCAGCTGCTGCAGGCGCGGGTCGGGCACCGGCACGATGCCGACATTGGGGTCAATGGTGCAGAACGGGTAGTTCTGGGCATCGATGCCCGCCTCGGTCAACGCGTTGAATAAGGTCGACTTGCCCACGTTCGGCAAACCGACAATGCCACATTTGAATCCCATCAGGAGGTTTCCCTGTCAGGCGGCGCCGACGCCGCGGTGGTATGTAAAGCCGTCATGGCGCTCTGGGTTTGCCCATCAAACACGAGCGGCAGCACATCGATCACCCGGTTAATGGCCGCGTCGATGGCGCGCCGGTCTGCCGCGGGCGGGCGCCCCAGCACGTAACCGGTCACTGCATCCCGATGGCCCGGGTGGCCGATGCCCAGCCGAATACGCAGGAAGCCCGGGTCGCCCAGGTGACGACAGATATCCCGAATGCCGTTATGACCACCGTGGCCGCCGCCTTCTTTCAGCCGGGCAACGCCGGCGGGCAGGTCCAGCTCGTCGTAGGCCACGACCAGGCGTTCAGGCGGAACCCGGTAATAATCCACCAGTGCACGCACGGCCTGGCCGCTGTGGTTCATGAAGGTGGTGGGACGCGCCAGGACCAGGTCATGGCCCCGCCAGGTGGTTTTCAGTGATTCGGCATGTAGCCGGGACTGGCTGCGCAGGCCCGCGTGCGCGGCGCCCAGCAGTTCGTCCAGAAACCAAAACCCGGCATTGTGCCGGGTTTCGGTGTACTTGGGGCCCGGATTGCCGAGCCCAACGACCAGGTACATGAACGGTACGCCGTCCGTGAACCGGTCTTACGCTTTGTCGTCGCCGGCTTCTTCTTCGCCGTCGCCTTCTTCGGCTTCCGCCTCGTCGCCTTCCTCGGCGCCTTCGACGTCTTCGCCGGCCGCTTCGGCTTCAGCAGCCTCGGCTTCGGCAGCCGCGGCGGCGCCGGTACCCTGCGACTCGCTGATATGAATCGCGTTGGCCACCATGACGTTGGATTCTTCCTCGTCGGTCAGCGACGGGATGGCGACGCCCTCCGGCAGGGTGATATCCGCCAGCATGACGGCAGCGCCCGGCTCCAGGCCGGACAGGTCGACTTCCAGGAACTCCGGCAGGTTCGTCGGCAGCGCCTCGACCTCGATTTCCGTGACCTGGTGCTGGATGACCACGCCGGCTTCCCTGCCCGCCGGGGAATCCTCGGCGCCGACAAAGTGAAGCGGAATGGAAATGCGCAGCGTGGCGGTATCGGACACACGCATGAAGTCCATGTGCATGACCTGCAGCTTGTACGGGTGGCGATGCATATCGCGCACCACGACCTTCTGGCTGCGACCGTCTTCGACCTTGATCTCCAGGATGCTGGAGAAGAATGATTCGTTTTCGATCGCGTGCAGGATTTCGCGGTGCTCAAGCGTGAGCGCCACGGCGTCCTTTTCGCCACCATAGATAACCGCGGGAATCTTGCCTTCGCGACGCAGGCGGCGGCTCGCACCTTTCCCCACGTCCTCGCGCAGTTCCGCGCTGATGATATTCGTATCAGACATTGTCAGTTCCTCAAAAAAATAAACCGCACGAAGCGGCTTGTTCATCCACCCCCGCGACCAGGGGCGGCATTGATAAAAGCAAGCCGCCTATTATCGCCCAGTTTGTACGGCCGTGGCAACGGCTCGCCGGGAATCGGGGAATCGGGGGATCGGTGAATCGGGGAATCAGTGAAACGGTGAGACGGTGAGACGGTGAGTCGCCGCGCTTTGCGCGGCTGGTGAAACGGAAAAACCCCTCAGAAGCTGGTGCGCATTGCCCTTCTCACCGATTCCCCGATTCCCCGTTTCACCGAAAATTCAATCGACGTAGAGCGAACTGACCGACTCACCCTGCGACATGCGGCGAATGGTCTCGGCCATGATTTGCGCGACCGAGAGGACACGGATTCGATCACATTTTCGCGCGGCCTTGGCGAGCGGGATGGTATCGGTGACGACCAGCTCATCCAGGGCGGAGTCCTCGATGTTCTTGATGGCCGGGCCGGACAGCACGGGGTGAACGCAATAGGCGACCACGCGCTCCGCGCCCTGCTCTTTCAGCGCGCCGGCGGCCGAGCACAGGGTGCCGGCGGTGTCGACCATGTCGTCGACCAGCACGCAGGTCTTACCCTCGACTTCGCCGATGATGTTCATCACCGTGGCGACATTGGCGCGCGGGCGGCGCTTGTCGATGATGGCGAGATCCGCTTCAAGGCGCTTGGCGATGGCACGGGCCCGGACCACGCCGCCAACGTCCGGTGAAACCACCACCAGCGGCTGGGCCTGGCGCTGCCAGATATCGGCGAGCGTCAATGGCGAGGCGTAGACGTTGTCGACCGGGATATTGAAAAAACCCTGGATCTGGTCGGCGTGAAGGTCGATGGTGACCACGCGGTCGGTGCCGACGGCGCCCATGATCGTGGCCGCCACTTTCGCCGTGATCGGCACACGGGCCGAGCGCGGGCGGCGATCCTGGCGGGCGTAACCGAAATACGGCATGACCGCGGTCACGCGGCTGGCCGAGGCGCGCTTGAGCGCATCGACCATGACCACGAGCTCCATGAAATTATCGGCGGTGGGGGCGCAGGTCGGCTGGATGAGGTAGACGTCGCGGCCACGGATGTTCTCCATGATCTCGACCATGACCTCGCCGTCGGAAAAACGCCCGACGTTCGCCTTGCCCATAGGAACACCCAGTTCGTGGGCGATATCGTGGGCCAGCGCCGGATGCGCATTGCCCGTGAACACCATGAGGGATGGACTGGCCACCTGTGCTGTTCCCCGTCGAGTTTGGCTGGGACGGCAGGATTCGAACCTGCGAATGCGGGGATCAAAACCCCGTGCCTTAACCAGCTTGGCGACGTCCCAGTCGTTGGTTTTCTTCAGCCGCCTGGCGCGACCTGATCAAGCCGGTCAAGTAGCGCGGACTGGTCCACACCCCTGACGGCGCGTGCATTATATCGGGTTTCAAGCGCCGTTGTGACCCGGATTGCCTCGGATTTTCTGGCAACCGGGATGAAAAACGCGCTGCCGGTGCCCGTCATGCGTACCGGGCCGTAATCGGCCAGTTCTTCCGCCACGGTTGCGAGTGCCGGGTGAAGCCGCAGGGCCACCGGCTCGCAGTCATTCCGGGTCGATGAATACAGGGACGCCCCGAATACGCGCGGCTGACTGCGACCGATTGGCGGGGTCGCGCGCTCCAGGTCGGGATCGGCAAACACCGCGGCGGTGGAGACGTGAATGCCGGGCATTACCAGCACGTAATGGGTTGCCCCCAGGGTCACAGGCGCAAGCTGTTCGCCCACCCCCTCGGCGAAGGCACTGCGGCCGCGCACAAACAACGGCACATCGGCGCCGAGCTCCAGCGCCAGCGCCGCCAGTTCATCAGTGGACAGGCCGCAGCCCCAGAGCCGGTTCAACGCCACCAGGACCGTGGCCGCGTCGCTGCTGGCGCCGCCAAGACCGCCGCCCTGCGGAATGCGTTTACGAATTGCGATCTCTGCGCCGCACCCCGGACGACACAGCGACTGCAGCCTTTGGGCGGCCCGTAACGACAGGTCCTGTTCCGGAGTCACGCCGGCGATGTCATTGGAACGCAAGATGGCGTGAGAATCCGTGACCCGGATCGTGACGTCGTCACCCCAGTCGAGCAACTGGAACAGGGTCTGGAGCTGGTGATAGCCGTCCGCGCGACGACCGGTGACGTGCAGGAAGAGGTTCAGCTTGGCCGGCGCGGGCCAGGACGACTCAGTTGTCACCGGCCTTGTCGCCGTCATGGCGCCACTGGCTGATGACGAGCCGCACTCGCGTCTCACCCTGTTCCGCCTGGACACGGCCGGGCAGCCAGGCGCCGGTCTCATTGTCATAACGCTCGAACGTGACCTGCCAGCCCCCCTGTTCCAGCGACAGCGGCAAACCCCTGGCATCGAGCGAAAGCCCAGGGGGAATTCGTTTCGTGGCTGACTGCGTGGTCGCCGATGCCAGGCCTCGAACCCAGCGGGCCAGCGCTTCAACAGGGACGCGCCAGCCGACTTCGGCAAAGGCCAGTGCGTCCGCGTCCGCGGCACGGACCACGCTGCCATCCGCCCGGGTGAGGGTTGCGCCGATGGCGTCGGTTTCCAGTCGCCAGGCGCCCTGCCCGAGCGCGCCGCGAAACTGCAGCACGGCGTGATCGCCTGCCACTGACCAGTCTATCCGGCCGCTACCACCATCTTCAGCGCCGCGAATACCCAGGCGGCCGGTGAAACCCCATTCGCGCCAGGACTCGATGGCCATCGCCCGGTCGGCATAGGCGGCCCGGGCGGCGGCGTCATCAACGCTCTCGGTGACCCGACCGGCGCAACCCGCCAGCAGCGCGCCGGCCAGCATCAGCACCAGCAGGTTTTTCATGAGTCAGGATCCAGCCTGGTCCGTGTTTCCACGAGCACCGGGTCATCGGGATCGATCGCCGCGCCCTCGTCCCAGGCCGCGCGTGCATCGTCATGTCGGCCCAGCGCCCACAGCACTTCGCCCAGGTGGGCGGCGATCTCCGCGTTCTGCTCCATCGAAAACGCCTGCCGCAGAAATGCCTCGGCCTCCTCCAGTCGCCCGCGACGAAACGCGATCCACCCCTTGGAGTCAACGATGGCCGCCTGGTCCGGTGCAAGGTCGTAGGCCGCATTGATCAGTGCTTCGGCCTCGTCCAGGCGATCGGTACGGTCCGCCAGGGTGTAACCGAGTGCGTTGAGCGCATTCGGATTATCAGGCTCGGCGGCGAGCACGGTCCGGAGGTCATTTTCCGCGCCCTCGATATCACCGGCTTCGACCCGGATCAGGGCGCGGGTGTACAGCAGCGCGGTGTTGCCGTCGAACTGTTCGGCAGCGTGGTCGAGCAGCTCGATCGCGGCGCCATGCTGGCCGGCCTCGGCGAGCAATTGCGCTTCAAGCAGCGAAGTATCCAGCCGGACATCGGACCGACCCGTGTTACGCGCACGCTGCAAAATCGCGCGGGCCTCGCCCAGGTCGCCCGACTGGGCCAGCAGCACCGCACGGCGCCGGGTCGCGACGCGATCGTGTGCCGTGCCTTCGAGCTGGCCATACCAGTCGATGGCCTCCTGCGTCAGGCCCAACAATTCGGCCGACTGCGCGGCGGCCATGGCCCGCGCGACCGGATCATCCGTCGTCATCGCCGCGAACCCTTCGTGCAACGCCAGCCCGGTTTCCCGTTGATCGTTGCGCACCGAGAACACGACCCGGTTGAAGCGGTTGGCCGGCGTATCAGGAAGGTCCGCGAGCACCGCTTCGGCTTCATCGAAGCGGTCGTCCTGGGCGAGCAATTCCGCGTAGGCCAGTGCCGCGGCAGAGTCCTGCGGGTCGATCTTCCATGCCTGCTGGAAGTGCGCCAGGGCTGTTTCGCGGTCGCCGCTGGTCATCGCCAGCCGGCCTGCCCAGACATGCAGGGGACGCTCTTCGGTGGCGGCCGAAACCGCAGCCTCGGCCCACTCCATTGCGCCTGCGATGTCGCCGGCGCGCGCGGCCGCCTGGCTTTTGGCAATCATTGCGTACGGATTGCCGTCCGCGTCGTGCTCCGCGATCAAGCGGTCGACCAGCTGACCGGCCTTTTCTGCGTTGTTGGCGCCTTCAAGCAACCCGGTGACCATCGGCCAGCCCTGCCAGGCCGTGTCGGCGGTCTGCTCGAGCAGTTTCGACAACTGCCATGCCGCCTGCTCATAATCGCTGTTGACCAGGAAAGTCCGTACAGCCGTCTGGCGGGCGTCGACCCGGAACGGTGCCAGCTGGGTCCAGCGGTCGGCCGCCATGCCCGCGTACTGCCAGGCCTGCGCCTCGAGCGCGACGCGAGTAGCGCGTTCAGCGACCTCGGGCTCTTCAGAGAGCAACGCCGCCTGCAGGTAGGATTTCGCGGCCTGCTCGCCATCGCCATCGGACGCGGCCAGCTCTGCGGCCAGGATGTGCTCCATGACCTGTTCCGCCCGCGACACGGGTACGGACGGCCCCTGGGGCTGTGTCGACGGTTCTTCGGCCAGGACAATAGCCGGGCCCATGCCCGCCAGGAAAAGGCCACACGCCAGCCATCGGCCCGGGAACGTACGGGTCGTCAGATTCATGAAACAATATCCACTGGAAACTCCAGACCAAAGGATACGCTGTTGACCCGCGCGAACCAATCCGGCCCGACCCCGGCGACACCGGGAATGCTTGATATCGGCCCGCCCCGACCCCAGAATGGCCCCGCGTCGCGTCCCTGAGTCTCTTCATGCCCCTGCTCGCCGTCGGCATCAGCCACCACACCGCCCCCCTGGACATCCGGGAGTGCCTCGCCATCGGCGAAGCGGACCGCGAGTCGCGACTGCGCGAACTGCGTGACCAGGCGGGCGTGGCGGAAGCCGTGATCGTAAGCACCTGCAATCGCACCGAGATTTACGCCGCGGTGGATGATGGTGCGGAGCAAGCGCCCGCGAAGTGGCTGGCCGCGCTCGGCGGACAACCGACAGATGCCCCGTTCATTTATTCGCACACCGGCGATGACGCCGTCCGGCACCTGTTTCGCGTCGCCAGCGGCCTGGATTCCATGGTGTTGGGCGAACCGCAGATCCTGGGCCAGTTGAAGCAGGCCTGGCAGGCTTCCATCGATGCCGGGGCCGCGGGCCGCTACACCGATCGCCTGTTCCAGAACGCCTTCTCGGTGGGCAAGAATGTCCGGACGCACACGGGCATCGGCGAGCACCCCGTTTCTGTCGCCTATATCGCCACGGTACTCGCGCGGCAGATTTTCGGAGCGCTGGATCGGAAAACCGTGATGATGGTGGGCGCCGGCGAAATGATCGAACTGTGTGGCCGGCACTTCCGCGAACATGGCCTGGGCCAGCTGCTGATCGCAAATCGCAGCCGCGAGCGCGCCGAGCGTGTCGGCGCGGCGTTCGGCGCGGAAGCCATGACGCTGGAAGATCTCCCCGGTCGCCTGCACGAGGCGGATATCATCATCTGCAGCACCGCAGCCACGACGCCCGTGATCGATACCGGCCTGGTGCGATCGGCGCTGAAAAAGCGACGCCGCGACCCGGTGTTCATCATCGACCTGGGCGTGCCGCGCGACGTGGCGCCTGGCGCCGGCGCGCTGGATGACGTCTACCTGTACACGATCGATGACCTGCGCCAGGTGGCCGACGAAAGCCAGGACCGTCGGCAGCAGGCCGCCGAGGAAGCCGGTGAGCTGGTGGAGGCGGCGGTCAGGGAGTTTCGCCGCTGGCTGAACGGCAACCGGGCGGCGGCAGGGCTGAGGCGCCTGCGGCAGAACGCTGACCTCGACGGCGCCCGGCTGGCCGAGCGCGCCATCCACCAGGTCCAGGCCGGCGGCGACGCGGCCGAGGCCATACGCCAGTTGAGCCATACCCTGACCCGGCGAATCCTTCATGGTCCCAGCACCCGGTTGCGGCAGGCCGCGGAAGAAGGTGAAGACGATATCCTGAGGGCCGCCGACTGGCTGTTCGGGGCCGATCAACCCGCGAGTGACACCGACCCGGAGGATGGGGAACGATGAAAGACAGCATCCGTACCCGGCTCGCCCAGGTCGCCGGCCACTTCGAGGAGATCGGCCTGCTGCTCTCGCAACCCGAGGTCATGGCCGACCAGTCACGCTTTCGCGATCTCTCCCGGGAATACGCGAGCCTCGAGGAACTGGTTCGCGCCTGGGAGGCGTGGAAACGCTGCCAGTCACGCATCGATGAAGCGCGGGTGATGCTGGATGAAGCCGGCAGCGATGCCGAGATGCGCGCCCTGGCCCAGGATGAACTCGACGACGCCCGTGCCGGGGCCGATGAACTGGAACAGCGCCTGCGCATCCTGATGCTGCCGCGCGATCCGGATGACGAGCGCAATATCTTTATCGAGGTGCGCGCCGGAACCGGCGGTGACGAGGCCGCGCTGTTCGCCGGCGACCTGTTCCGCATGTACAGCCGTTACGCCGAACAGCAGGGCTGGAAGATCGAGCCGCTGAGCCGGAGTGTCAGCGACCTGGGCGGCTACCGCGAAGTGGTGGCCCGTATCGAGGGCCAGGGCGCGTACTCGCGACTGAAGTTCGAATCCGGAACGCACCGCGTACAGCGGGTGCCGGAAACCGAGTCGCAGGGCCGCATCCACACCTCGGCCTGCACCGTGGCCATCCTGCCCGAGCGGGACGAGGTCGAGGCCATCGATATCGACGCCGGCGACCTGCGCATCGATACCTTCCGTTCCTCAGGCGCCGGTGGCCAGCACGTGAACACCACCGACTCGGCGATTCGCATCACCCACCTGCCCTCGGGCATCGTCGTGGAGTGCCAGGACGAACGCTCGCAGCACAAGAATCGCGCCCGTGCCATGTCCCTGCTGCAGGCGCGCCTGCTGGAGCGCGAACAGGCCGAGCGTTCGGCGGCGGAAGCCGCTTCGCGAAAGCTGCAGGTGGGTTCCGGCGATCGCTCACAGCGTATCCGCACCTACAATTTTCCGCAGGGCCGCGTCACGGACCACCGTGTCGGGCTGACGCTCTACAAGCTGGACGAAGTGCTGGCGGGTGAACTGGACCTGGTCATCGAGCCCCTTTTACAGGAGCACCAGGCCGAACTGCTGGCGGAAGTCGAGGGCTGAGGAAGCCGCTGGCTGGGTTTTCAGTCCGCGGACCGGCGCACACCCATGCGCCAGACCATGCCCGCCGCGACCAGTTGCAGCGGCGCCAGGAACGCCAGCACATCCACCAGGTACTGGCCACCCGGCCAGGCGGCCATCAACGCGGCCGCGACAACGCCCAGGGCCATGACCATGGCCGCGAATACACGCCAGGCCGGCACCAGCGCCAGCAGGGCGACCGGGTTCAGCAACAGCGGATTGATATTCGGCCGCGTGGCGGCGTGATCGGTCCCCAGCATCAGCGCCAGCAGGCCGATGCCGGCGGTTCCCGAAATCAACACCCACCCCAGCGCCAGGCCATTGCCGAGTATCGCGGGTGCAAACCTCGCCAGCAGGATCAACAGTGCCGCCAGGCCCAATCCCGCGGCCAGGTAGCGGGGCCATACCGGGGTTGGCGTCGATGGCAAGGGTGCCACGGTTCCTTCAAAAACGACGTTGTCTTCGGCGACGAGTGGCTCAAGGCCATTGGGCCCCATGCGGGTGATCTCCTCGATACTTTCGGCCAGCACCCCCGGCAGGAACATCTCGTCCCAGCGCGTCGCGTGGGCATCGACGGGTTCACCCAGCCCGATTTCCAGGCCCAGGTAGTACCAGTAGTCGCGCTCGGTGGCGCGACGGGTGTGTTCGCGCAGGGTCAGCACCTCCGCCTGGGTGCGGAACTGTTCGGCCAGCAGGCCGTCCAGGGCCTGGTCCAGCACGTCCCTGACCCGGGTAGAGCAGTTGTCGAAGTAATAGTCGTACAGGTAATCGCGATTTTCGGGCTCCACCTGCTCCAGCAACAGGTCACGCAGGTGGGCGTACTCCAGCGGCCCGAGATTCAGCGCCTGGACGCGGACGGAGCGCCCCGCCTCGCGGTACCAGCCCAGCTCACGTTCGGTGGGCACGGCGGCGGCAAAATACAGCATGCGCCCCTGCACGAAGCGACGCAGGAAATTGGGCTGGTCGAAATCGAAGAAGCCGAAATTGAAGGCGTGGTCGAGGTTGCGGGCGGGTTCCCGCAGCCAGATCGCGTTGTGGCCGAAGCGCTCCCAGTAAACCTCGCCGGGGCCGTAGGTCACCAGCAGGGCCTGGTACTCCCCTTCCGGCGGCGCCGGTGGGGATGACTGGGCCAATGCCGTTACGGCGAGCATCGTGCCCGCCAGCCAGGCCAGCAGCGCCGTGATGGCGCGATCAGGACGCAAGCGGCGTCCGTTCCAGTACATTCATTTCCGTGGAGATGATGCGCCGGGCATCGGAGTCGGTCACCTTGAACTCGAAACGGTCCGCCAGCACCATGCTTTCACCGTCTTCGGGCACCCGCCCGAACTCGGCCAGCAGCAGGCCGCCCACGGTGTCGAATTCCTCGTCGGGCAGCTGGCAGTGGAAGACCTCGTTGAATTCCTCGATGGGCGTGAGCGCGTTGACGCGATAGCGGTTTTCACCCAGCGTGATCACCGGCGCGGCCTCTTCCTCGTCATGCTCATCGTCGATCTCGCCGACGATCTCTTCCAGCACGTCTTCCATCGTGATCAGGCCGGAAACACCACCGTACTCATCGACCACGATCGCCAGGTGGTTGCGGGACAGCCTGAAATCGCGCAGCAACAGGTTCAGGCGCTTGCTCTCCGGCACCACCAGCGCCGGCCGGATGTGCTCGCCCAGTTCGAACGGGCGACCGTTCTCCGCGAAAAAACGCAACAGGTCCTTGGCCAGCAGCACGCCTTCCACCTCGTCGCGGTCTTCGCCGATAACGGGGAAACGCGAATGGCCGGATTCGAGAATGCGGGGCAGGAATTCATCCAGTGGCATGTCGCGATGCACGACCACCATGTGCGAGCGCGGCACCATGACGTCGCGAACCTGGGTCTCGGCGACTTCCAGTGCGCCTTCCATCATGGCCAGCGAGTCGGGGTCCAGCACACCGCGCTGGAGGGATTCGTTCAGGACTTCTTTGAGTTCGACGCGGTCCCGTGGTTCGGCCTGGAAAGCCCTGGAGAGTCGCTCCAGGAATCCGACCCGCCCGGAACCGCTACTCGATTGGTCATCACTCATTTGCGTATTGCAGGCAGCGCTTGTCGCGCCGTCCGGATATGGGGCCGTTTTATCCCCGTCCCAAGGTTGTACCAGAATGACGGAGTGATTTCAGCCCTGTTGAGATGGAACGGCCGGTCAGTTTCGCCGGTCGATGTAAGGGTCGTCGATGCCCTGTTTTGCCAGGATGGCGATTTCCTCTGCCTCCATCCGCGCGGCATCAGCGTCTTCGACATGATCGTAACCCAGCAGGTGGAGCGTGCCATGGACCACCAGGTGCGCCCAGTGATGCGCCCGGGAAATGGCCCGCTCGACGGCCTCTTCGGCCACCAGCGGCACGCAGATCACCAGGTCACCGAGCGGTTTACAGTCCAGTTCAGCGGTAACGACTTCCGGCAGTTCGGCCGGGAATGACAGTACGTTGGTCGGCCGGTCGCGATCGCGGTAACGCTGGTTCAGCTCACGGCTTTCGTCAACCCCGACTAGCCGGATGACGACTTCGACCCGCGCCGCCCGACCCGCCAGCGCGGCCTCCACCCAGGCCATGAAATCATCATCGCCCGGGGTCTCGTCCAGCCCGTCACTACGGGAGACAACAACCGCATTCGTCATCAGTCGTCAGCCCGCTCTCGCGGTACGGGCGCGACACCCGTGGCGACATCCATGTCGGCGCCGGCCGCATCGTAAGCCTCGACGATCTTCTGCACCATCGGGTGGCGCACCACGTCCACCGACTTGAACCAGGTAAAGCTGACGCCCTCGACGTCGCGCAGTACCTCGATGGCCTGCTTGATGCCGGACTGCTGGCGTGCGGGCAAATCGATCTGCGTGATGTCGCCGGTGATCACCGCCGTCGACCCGAAGCCGATGCGGGTCAGGAACATCTTCATCTGCTCACGTGTCGTGTTCTGGGCCTCGTCGAGGATGACGAACGCATCGTTCAGCGTACGGCCGCGCATGAAGGCCAGCGGCGCCACTTCGATGACGTTACGATCCTGCAGGCGCGCGACATGTTCGAAACCCAGCATCTCGTAAAGGGCGTCGTAAAGTGGGCGCAGGTAGGGATCGACCTTCTGCGCCATGTCGCCGGGCAGGAAGCCCAGGCGCTCGCCCGCTTCCACGGCGGGGCGGACCAGCACGATCCGCTGCACCTCGTCGCGTTTCAGCGCCGCCACGGCGCAGGCGACGGCCAGGTAGGTCTTGCCGGTGCCGGCCGGGCCAATACCGAAATTGACCGCATGTGCGCCGATCCGCTTCAGGTACGCCTTCTGGTTCGGCCCCCTGCCCCGGATGCGCCCACGCCGCGTGTCGATGACGACCTCGCCCTGGCGCTGGCGGTCTTCATCCTGCTCATCGGCCAGTTCGGCCACGCGCGAGGCCTGCAGGCTCAGGTTGATGGCCTCCGGTGTCAGCACTTCGCTGGCGGACTGGTCATAGAGTTCCTCCAGCAACCGCGACGCCGCGCGGGCCGTCGGTTCATCCGCGCCTTCGATCGTGAAGATGTTGCCGCGACAGAACAGCTCAACGCCCAGGCGCTGCTCAATCTGGCGCAGGTGCTGGTCGAACTGGCCGCAAAGGTTGGCCAGTCTTGCCGTATCCGCCGGTTCCAGGACCAGCGTGCGAGAATCAGGCATCAGGCCACCTGGCGCGCGGCGTCATCCCCACCGGCCAGTCGGCCGCGCAGTGAATGACTCAATGCCTCGGTGATCACGACGTCTGCAAAGTGACCCACGAGGCGCGGGTGACCATCAAAATTGACGACGCGGTTGTTCTCGGTACGGCCGGCCAGCTGTTTCGGGTCCTTCTTGCTCGGACCCTCCACCAGCACGCGCTCGACGGTGCCGACCATGGCCTCGCTGATGGCCGCGGCCTGCTCGCTGACCAGCGCCTGCAGCCTTGCCAGGCGTTCTTTCTTGACGTCCATCGGCGTGTCGTCCGGGAACGACGAGGCCGGCGTGCCCGGCCGGGCGCTGTAGATGAAGCTGAAACTCATGTCGAATCCAACGTCACGAATCAGCTTCATGGTCTGTTCGAAATCGGCCTCGGTCTCGCCCGGGAAACCGACAATGAAATCGGAAGACAGGCAGATGCCGGGCCGCGCCTCGCGCAGGCGGCGAATCTTTTGCTTGTACTCGATCGCGGTGTGACCACGCTTCATCATCGACAGTACGCGGTCGGAACCCGCCTGGACTGGCAGGTGCACGAAACTGGCCAGCTCCGGCACCTCGGCGAAGGCTTCGATCAGGCTGTCGGAAAACTCGACCGGGTGCGAGGTGGTGAAACGGATGCGGTCGATACCGTCGATGGCCGCCACGTAATGGATGAGCAGCGCCAGGTCGGCACGGCCGCCGTCGTGCATCGGGCCCAGGTAGGCGTTGACGTTCTGGCCCAGCAGGTTGATCTCGCGCACGCCCTGCTCCGCGAGCTGCGCGCACTCGGCCACGACATCGTCGAGCGGGCGGGAGACTTCCTCGCCGCGGGTGTACGGCACCACGCAGAAGGTGCAGTACTTGCTGCAGCCTTCCATGATCGACACGAACGCCGTCGGGCCCTGCGCACCCGGCGTCGGCAGTGCGTCGAATTTTTCGATCTCCGGGAACGAGATGTCGACGCTGGCGCGGCCGTTGCCACGGGCATCGTCCAGCAGTTTCGGCAGGCGGTGCAGCGTCTGCGGGCCGAACACGATGTCGACCTGCGGCGCGCGCTTCACCAGCGCCTCGCCTTCCTGGCTGGCCACGCAGCCGCCCACGCCGATCACCAGGTTGGGCTTGCCGGCCTTCAGCTGCTTCCAGCGACCCAGCTGCGAGAACACCTTTTCCTGCGCCTTTTCACGAATCGAGCAGGTGTTGAGCAGGATGACGTCCGCCTCGGACTCGTCATCCGTCAATTCCAGGCCATGGGAGGCCGCCAGCACGTCCGCCATCTTGTCGGAATCGTACTCGTTCATCTGGCAACCGTGGGTCTTGATAAACAGCTTGCCGGCCATGGTGATTGCTCGTGTCCTCGCCCCCGAAGGGCGTTCATAAAAAGGCGCGATAGGATACACCCATGCGCGTTATGGTTCCATGTTTTCGGGTGGTTGCTGCCGATAAAACAGCACCTTGCATGACCCGCGCACCCACCTCGCGCCTGGGCGTCCAGCGCCTGGGTGACCATGTATAATTTCGCCCCACGGACCTTCCGAATGCCCTCCCCAAGGACACCACATGATCCAATTTTCCGCGGCAGATCATGACCGCGCGTAACCAACCCTGCACATGCGGCAGCGGCCGGCGCTACAAGCACTGCTGTGGCGGCCTCGCCGCAGTTGCGCCTGTCCAGGAGGGCTCGAAGTATGACCGTAACGGTTACTACACCGAGCCCTACCGAAGAGAGGGCATGGCGAGCGAATGCACGGACATGCCACCCGGGCGCGCGGCGTCTTCCGGCTGGATTCCACCGGGGCTCCTGGTCGTCGAAAACTTCCTCGATTCCGCGACCGCGCGAGAATGGCGTGGGTACTTCGAGGGCCAGGAATCACGGCGCGCCACGATCAGGGACGCCACCCGCCGCAACCCTGATGGCTCGCCGGCGTTTCGACCCGACAAGGGCCGGATCACCGATTTTGTCCCGATGGGGGAACTCGAATCGGAAATCCAGGCAACGCTCAAAAATGCCTACACGGACACCATCGCGCCTTATTTCGGGCGCGAGATCGACTGGATGACCTACCCCACCGTGCTCAAGTACCGCGCCGGCGGCCTGTACAAAACCCACGCCGACAGCGAACACTGGGATAAGCATGCACGCCGCTGGGTGCGCGGCCTGGACCGTGATTTTTCCCTGTTGCTGTACGTGAATGACGACTATGAAGGCGGCACACTCTACTTTCCGAATTTCGATTTCCGGCTGACGCCCGGGGCCGGCATGCTGGTGGCTTTCCCATCGGACCACCGTTACATGCACGCCGCCGAGACCCTGGTCAGCGGCGAGCGCTTCGCGCTTGTCAGCTGGGCAGCCGCCAGGGGCGTACCGCGCCTGAACCCGTTGCCACCGGGCGCAGTGACCTTCTGAGCGCACGCGTCGAGGGCATCATTGCGGTCGATTTGAAGCGCGTTGCACGGTGTCGGTATAGTGCTGGCCGGGATGATGAAACGATGCCGGTGGAGGCCAGATGTCCGCGCGCAACAGGCCCTGTCAATGTGGCAGCGGAAAGCGATTCAAGCACTGCTGCGGTGCACTGGACCGGCCTTCGCCATCACCGGCAGCACCACCGACACGCGAGACGCAGGACAGCGCCGTCTACAATGAAATCGGGTATTACCTTGAGCCGCACCGTGGCCGGGGCATGGCCAGTTTCGTCACCGATGAACCACCCGGCCAGGCGGCCGCCCTCGACTGGGCGCCGCCGGGGTTCCTGGTCATCGACGAGTTTCTCGACGCGGCCACCTGCGAGGAATGGCGGAATTTTTTCGACCGCCAGCAAACCGCGCCCGCCATGGTCCAGGACACGGGCCGTCGCAACCCCGATGGCTCACCGGCCTATAAACGGGACGAACAACGCATCACCGAATTCGTGCCGATGGGCCGCTACGAACCTGAAATCAAGCAGGCACTCATGCGCGCGTTCCGGCAGGTCATCGCGCCGCACTTCGGGCGCGAATTCGACTGGATGTCAAAACCCGGGGTGCTGAAGTACCGCGCAGGCGGCCTTTATAACGGCCATGCCGACAGCGAGTACTGGGACGGCGCGCAACGTCGCTGGACCCGCTCAATGGACCGGGATTATTCGCTGCTGCTGTATATCAACGACGATTACGAGGGCGGCACCCTTTACTTTCCGAACTTCGACGTGCGCCTGACCCCTGCGGCCGGCATGCTGGTGGCCTTCCCCTCCGACCACCGCTACCTGCATGCAGCGGAACCGCTGATCAGCGGCGAGCGCTATGCCGTCGTGTGCTGGGGATCCATCAAGGGGTCGCAACGCCTGAACCCGGTGCCAGCCGGGGCAACAAATTTGTGATCGCCGCCCCCGGGAAACGCGGTCAGCGACTGGGAACCGGGTTGGAACCGTACCCCGACATGTTCGGCAGGGGCGAATTGCTGACGACCCCTCCATGGTAATTCATGCCATCGACCAGTATGGCCACGTCATGGCCACCGTCCTCGGGAAACACCAGGGTCAATGACATCTTGCTGTCACCTTCAAAAACGAAGTTCCCGTCTGCATCCCATGCGCCACGGGTGACGCGAATCCCTTCCAGGGAGGGCACGTCGTAATGCCGCTCATTCTGCCAGTCGGTGACCACGACCCGCGAGTCCCAGCGCCCGAAACGATCGTCATACATGTAAGTCACCGACCAGGCGCCATCACTCCGGCGCTCGGTCAAAGTTACCTTCTTGCCCCTCAGTTCACGATCGTCGATGTTGACCGCCTGCAACTCGACGGCGGATTCGCCCGGTCCTGCGACCTGTGTCGTACTGCAGCCGGACACCACCAAAAGCGTGGCCGCGCCTGCAAACATGACGTCTTTCAACTTCTTGACCATGGTTCACGCCCTCCTTCCCTGAACACCTGATGTGGGTTGCGGGACCTGTAGCATCCCGCAACGAGCCAGTCCTGCGCTCTTCCCGAGTATAATACCTCCCCCAGTTTTTGCGAGTTGCCCCATGCCCCGTACCATGCGCGCCCTGGTCAAGAGAGAGCCCACCGAAGGCATCTGGATGGAGGAAGTCCCGGTGCCGTCGCCCGGCACCAACGAGGTGCTGGTGAAGCTGGAAAAGACGGCCATCTGCGGCACCGACCTGCACATCTACAAGTGGGACGACTGGTCACAGCGCACGATCAAGCCGGGACTGGTGATCGGCCATGAGTTCGTTGGCCGCATTGTCGAACTGGGTGATGGCGTCACCGGCTACGAGGAAGGCCAGCGCGTGTCCGCCGAGGGGCATATCGTCTGCGGCCACTGCCGCAACTGCCGCGCGGGACGCCCGCACCTGTGCCCCAATACCATCGGCATCGGCGTGAACCGTGACGGCGCATTCGCCGAGTACGTGGTGGTGCCGGCCAGCAACCTGTGGCCCATCCCGGACCGCATCGCGCCGGAACTGGCGGCATTCTTCGATCCCTTCGGTAACGCGGCGCACTGCGCGCTGCAGTTCGACCTGGTCGGCGAAGATGTGCTGATTACCGGGGCCGGCCCTATTGGCATCATCGCCGCGGGTATCTGCCGCCACGTCGGCGCCCGTCACGTGATGATCACCGACGTCAATGACTACCGCCTGAAACTGGCCGCCGACATGGGCGCGGATGTGACCGTCAACGTGGCCCGCGAATCGCTGACCGACCGGGTGGAGGCCATGGGCCTGGAGGGTTTCGACATCGGCCTGGAGATGTCCGGCCACCCGGCGGCCTTCAACGAACTGCTGCGCAACATGTACCACGGCGGCAAGGTCGCCCTGCTCGGCCTGTTGCCGAAAGACACCGCCGCCGACTGGGACCAGGTGATCTTCAAGGGCCTGGAACTGCATGGCATCTACGGCCGGCGCATGTATGAAACCTGGTACAAGATGACCCAGATGGTGCTGACCGGCTTCCCGCTGGAACGCGCCCTGACCCATCACATTCCCATTGATGATTTTGAGCACGGTTTTTCGCTGATGGCCTCGGGCAACTGCGGCAAGGTGGTCTGCGACTGGACCGGCGAGATCAAGACGGAGGCCGCCTGATGACTGACCTGTCACGCCTGGACGACACCCTGGACGCCATCCGCGAAGCGGGGCTTTACAAGGATGAGCGCATTATCACCACGCCGCAGGGCGTGGAGATCGGCGTTGCCGACGGCCGCGAGGTGCTGAATTTCTGCGCCAACAACTACCTCGGCCTGGCGGACCACCCTGACGTGATCGCGGCCGCCAAGCAGGCGCTGGACGACCACGGTTTCGGCCTCGCCTCCGTGCGCTTTATCTGCGGCACACAGGACCTGCACAAACAGCTGGAAGAGACCATCTCGACGTTCTTCGGGACCGACGACACCATCCTGTATACCTCGTGCTTCGACGCCAACGGCGGCCTGTTCGAAACTTTGCTGGGGCCGGAAGACGCGGTGATTTCAGACGCGTTGAACCACGCCTCCATCATTGACGGCATCCGCCTGTGCAAGGCGCAGCGCCACCGTTTCCCGAACGCCGACATGGCGGCGCTGGAAAAGGCCCTGCAGGAGACACAGGACTGCCGCGCCCGGCTGATCGCCACCGACGGCGTCTTCAGCATGGACGGCTTCGTCGCGAAACTCGACGAAATTACCGCACTGGCAGAGAAGTACGACGCACTGCTCATGGTCGACGACAGCCACGCCACCGGTTTCATGGGCGCCACCGGCCGGGGCTCGGCCGAGCACCACGGCGTCATGGACAAGGTGGATATTTTCACTTCAACGCTGGGCAAGGCCCTGGGTGGCGGCTCCGGCGGTTTCACCACCGGCCGGCGCGAGGTGATCGACCTGTTGCGCCAGCGCTCAAGGCCCTACCTGTTCTCCAATACCCTGCCCCCACCGCTGGTGGCGGCATCCATCCGGGTGTTCGAAATGCTGACGGAGACGACGGCGCTGCGGGACAAACTGGAGGACAACACCCGTTATTTCCGCCAGGCCATGACGGATGCCGGCTTCGATATCAAGCCGGGCATTCACCCGATCGTGCCGGTCATGCTCTACGACGCACCGCTGGCGCAGAAATTCGCCTCCGCGCTGCTGGCCGAGGGCATCTACGTCATCGGGTTCTTCTACCCCGTCGTGCCCCAGGGCGAGGCGCGTATCCGCGTGCAGATTTCCGCCGCGCATGAGCGGCACCATCTGGACTCGGCGATCGAGGCCTTTACTCGGGTCGGGCAGTCGCTGGATGTCCTCGGAGGTACGACATGAAAATGTTCAATTCAGGATTGACCACAATCGGCCTGTTGTTGGCCGCTGCCTGTTCCAACGGCACTGACGATGCCGCCGAACCCGCCACGACGCCCGACCAGTCGCTGATGCGCGTGGTGAATGGTGAAGTCATCTACCGTGAACGCATGCTGATCCCCGACGGGGCCACGGTGACGGTCACGCTGGAGGACCAGTCCCGCGCCGATGCGCCGGCCACGATCATCACCAATTACACCCACACGGTGAGCGGTCCGCCGCCCTACCCGTTCCGGCTGGTCTACAACCCGGCCGCCATCGATGACCGCATGCGCTATGGGCTCCGCGCGAAGATCGAAATGGACGGTACCCTGATGTTCACGAGCACCGAGTACCTTGACCCGTTTGCGACGCCGGGTGAGCCCGTCGAAATCGTTGTCCAGCGCGTGGGACGCTAGGGTTTTAGACCGGCGCCCTCCAGCAGGGCATCCAGGCCCTGCCGGTCGAACACTTCCAGCGTGCGCCGGTCGAAAAGGCCCGACTGGTTGTTGTCCAGGCCACCGGTGTCCCAGTAAAACGGTTTCAGGCCATGGGCCAGTGACCGCCGGGTCACGAACTCAAGCCAGTCCGCGCGCGAGCGCAGGTGACGCTCACGCGCCTCGCCGGTCAGGTTGTCGCGCCGCTGGGCGCCGTACTCGCCCAGGATGACCGGGATGCCCTGGTCGACGAACTGGTCGCCCGCCATCGCCAGCAGCATGTCCAGGGTGTCTTCTTCGCCCCAGGTGGGATTACGGTCGGTATCCGTCGGCGAATGGTTGCCTTCACCCCAGTAATAGAACTGCTTGCCCCAGGACTGGTCTTCGGTCATCAGCGTGAAGTTGTAAGGCGTGTAGAAGTGCAGTTCAGCCATCAACCGGTTGGGCAGCGTGTCGACCGGCATCCGGGTGAACAGGGCGTTCGTCAGTTCAATGTCGGTCTTCGGGCCCTGGATCACCAGCGTTCGGTAAGCGTTCTTGCCACCGGTGCAGCGCACGGCGTCGACGAAGGC
The DNA here is from genome assembly GCA_913055655.1 of uncultured Oceanospirillales bacterium. Classification (GTDB taxonomy): domain Bacteria; phylum Pseudomonadota; class Gammaproteobacteria; order Xanthomonadales; family SZUA-36; genus Marinihelvus. Next base: position 1,063,048 of record CAJXKA010000001.1, read on the forward strand.
CTGGTGATAGCCCATCAGTACGGCCATCTGCTCGCCATTCTCGACGTGTGGCTCGTTGGCACCGGCGAACAGCAGGCGATCGTCGAACTCGCGCAGGTGCGTGGCGATCTGCTGCCAGTAGGCAACCTGCCGCGCGGTCACGGACTCGCGCGCCTCCGGCGTCACGTTGTTTTCCAGCCAGCCGCCGTCCCAGTGAATATTGACAATGGCGACCATGTCCTGGTCGATGACGTGGCCCACCACGGTCTTCACCCGATCCAGCCATGCCGGGTCGATCCGTGCCATCTCGGCGTCGGCGTACTGGTCCCAGGCGGCGGGAATGCGTACGGCATCAAAGCCATTCGCTTTCACCAGCGCGACCAGGTCCGCCGACACCTCCGGGTTGCCCCAGGCGGTTTCGCCGCCGATCGCTTCCATCGTGTTGCCGATGTTCCAGCCCAGCGTGATGGTGTCGGCGATTTCTTCCGCATTGCGCGACATGCCGGTGGCGTCGGGTGCCACGGGCTGCATGTTGTAGTCAGGGAATGGGCTGTTGCCTGCCGCCGCGCAGACCTCGGTGACCGGCTCGCCAAACGCCCGCGGCGCAGGTACGCCGAACAGGCGGGTGATGGGCAGATCGGTGACCGGCCCATGACCCCAGGCCGCCTGGGTGAAGGCCGATGGCGTGTAACTGAACGTACCGGTGGTGCGGTCGCTGAACTCGAAAACCCCATTCCCGCCGGGTTCACGGACGACATCGTCACGGTCGAATTCGCCATAAACCATGCCGGTGGGCGAGACGAATTCAACTTCCACCCGGTGACCATCCGGAACGCCGTTGCCCATCAGGAAGATCGGGTCACCCTGGTCGTCGTAGATGTACCAGTAGACGACCGCCAGCGGATCACCGCCGCTGGTCACGCCAAACTCGAGTGAAAAACCGTGGCCGCTCTGGTCGCGGTTGTACCAGGACCCGGAATGCGCCGGGCCGATCTCCGGGGGCGGTTCCTGGGCGCAGGTGGGTAGCGCCAGCAACACCAGGGCCAGGAGCGCGAACGCCCGCGGGAGGAATGACACTGAGAGCCGGGACATGATTGTTTTCATACCCGCATGTTAAACGTTTCAGGCGCCAGGGTGCACCCGAAACTTGCTCACCTTTCATCAACCGCACCGCCGCCTCTTTGCAGGCGTTCACCAGGGATTCCCGGGGCTCGTCTCCCTTCGACGGCCTGCGCGAATATGAAATGTCATAGGTGAATGTATTGGTGGTGAACACCCGCTGTTGTCCACCCGGGTTTTCCGCGGTCGGCAGGTAGCGAAACTGCTCCGCCGCACGCTTCGCCGTGTATTCGAAGCCGGTGTTACCGACCAGCGCCTTGTGATGACTGGTCGTGCCATCGGGTTCAATGATGTAACCCAGCGTCAGGCAACCCGTAATGCCCTTGTCCAGGGCGTCGGTCGGGTATTGCGGCGCGACCTTCTTCTCCACGGTCCAGTACGGGTTGTCCTGGCCCGGAAGGATGATAATCACGTCGGAAAACTCATCAGCGAGGGTGGTTCCAGCGCAGGCCAGGGCCGGGACAAGCGCCAGCGCGAGGAAACGTGAGGCGGTGATTCGCATGGGCAACTCCTTTGCTTGCATGACGGGCCGGTGAACCCGTGGCCCAAGCCCACTATAGCACCGGGCGACAGCCGGACGTCGCCGAGGAACCGCCCCCCGGAGCGAACTCAGGACAGTTCGTCGCGGACCACGGCGGCAAGCCGCTCGGCCAGCCGGCCGACCTGGCTTTCGTCCTCGCCTTCAAGCGTGACGCGGATCAACGGCTCGGTGCCGGACGGCCGCAGGATGACGCGGCCGCGGCCATTCAGCTCCGTTTCCACCGAACTGACCTCGCCACGAATGCGCTCGGAGCTGTCCAGCCGGGCCCGCGCTTCTGCGGCGATGGGGACATTGATCATGATCTGCGGCATCTTGGTGACGCCGGCGCGAAGGTCCGATAGCGACTTGCCGGTTTCGGCCATCACTTCCAGCACCTGCAACGCACTGACGATACCGTCACCGGTACTGGTGCGGTCCAGGCAGAGGATGTGTCCCGACGCCTCGCCACCCAGTTTCCAGCCGTTCTCGACCAGTGCGCGGTGAATGTGGCGGTCGCCCACCGGTGTGCGCATGAACGGGATCTGCCGATCGGCCAGCGCCAGCTCCAGGCCGAGGTTGGTCATCACGGTGCCGGCAACACCGCCGACCAGGCGGTTATCGGCCTGCCGCGCAGAGGCCAGGATGAACAGGATGTCATCACCGTCGACCAGCGCGCCGGTATGGTCGGCCATCACAACGCGGTCGCCGTCGCCGTCGAAAGCAATGCCCGCGTCAGCGCTGTGCTCGCGCACTGCGGCCTGCAGCGCCGCCGGCGCCGTCGAGCCGAAGCCGTCGTTGATATTCAGGCCGTCCGGCTCGTCGCCGATCACGATGACCTTTGCGCCGAGTTCACGCAGCACCGACGGACCGACACGATAGGTCGCGCCGTGGGCGCAGTCCACGACCAGCTTCAGGCCGGTCAGCTGGGTGCCGAACGGCACCGTACCCTTGCAGAATTCAATATAGCGGCCGGCGGCGTCCTCGATGCGGGTCGCCTTGCCCATGGCCCGGGAATCGACGGTGCTGAACGGCCTGGCGAGCTCGGCCTCGATGGCATGCTCCACCTCGTCGGGCAATTTTTCGCCATCGGCGGAAAAAAACTTGATGCCGTTGTCATGGAACGGGTTATGCGACGCGCTGATGACGATGCCGGCGCAGGCGTACATCGTGCGGGTCAGGTAGGCGACCGCCGGTGTCGGCATCGGACCCAGCAGCGCAATATTGGCGCCGGCCGCGGCCAGCCCGGCTTCGAGGGCCGATTCGAACATGTAACCGGAAATGCGGGTGTCCTTGCCGATGACCACCGCGCGCCGGTCACCGGCAGCCAGCACCGCGCCCGCGGCACGGCCCAGTCGCAACATGAAATCCGCGGTGACCGGCGATTCGCCGACCCGGCCACGGATGCCGTCCGTTCCAAAATACTGTTTACCCATGGAGGCGGATTCTACTCTTTCGCTGGAGCTTCGTGGGAGACAGCCGACAGAACCTTGAGGATGTCCCGGGTTTCAGCCACATCATGTACCCGGATAACCGCCGCCCCGCCCTGCGCGGCCAGCATGGCCAGCGCCAGCGAGCCGGCCAGGCGATCAGCGACTTCCCGCCCGGTGACCAGGCCCAGCATGGACTTGCGTGAAAGCCCCGCCAGGATGGGATAGCCGTGGGCAGCCAGTCGCGGCAGTGCGCGCAGCAGCGCCAGGTTGTGGTCCAGCGTCTTGCCGAAGCCGAAACCGGGGTCGAGCAACAGATTTTCACGCGCCATGCCCGCCGCTTCCGCGACCCTGGCCCGCTCCAGCAGGAATGCCTTGACCTCGGCAACCACGTCGCCATACTGCGGCTCGGCCTGCATGGTGCCGGGTTCGCCCTGCATGTGCATCAGGCAAACCGGCAGGCCGGTCTCCGCCGCGGCTTCGAGCGCACCGGGACGCCCCAGCGCGCGCACATCGTTGAGCATGCCCGCGCCCGCCTTCGCCGCCTCTCGCATCACGACTGGTGTACTGGTATCGACGGAGACCATGACCGACAGTTCACGGGTGATCGCCTCGACGACCGGAATAACGCGGTCGAGTTCTTCGGCTTCGCTGACCGGCGCCGCGCCCGGGCGGGTGGACTCGCCGCCGACATCGATAATGTCCGCGCCTTCGTCCACCATGCGTTTCGCGTGCGCCAACGCACGACGGCGATCGTCGTGACGACCGCCGTCGGAGAAAGAATCGGGCGTGACATTGAGCACGCCCATGATGCGGGGGGCCTGGCTCAGGGCCGCCTCACAGCTGCTCGGCGGGGCCACCGATGGGCGACGTGCCGCTTTCGCTGTCGGCCTTCGGCTTGCCGGAACTGTCATCGCCGCCACCGGAAGACGCGCTTTCATTCCAGCCTTCCGGCGGATCAGGCTCCTGGCCCGCCATCAGCTGGTCGATCTGCTTCGTGTCGATGGTTTCGTAGCGCATCAGCGCGTCCGCCATCATCTCCAGGATGTCGCGGTTTTCGTTCAGCAGCTTCACGGCGGTCTGGTGCGCGTTATCAATAATCTGGCGCACTTCCTCGTCGATCCGGCGGGCCGTTTCGTCGGACATCTGCTTGTGCTGGGTCACCTGTCGGCCCAGGAAGACCTCGTCCTCGTCCTCGGAATACGTCAGCGGCCCCAGTGCGTCGGTCAGGCCCCACTTGGTGACCATGTTGCGGGCGATCGAGGTGGCGCGTTCGATATCGTTGGACGCGCCGGTGGTGACGTGGTCCGCGCCGAAGACCAGTTCCTCGGCCACGCGGCCACCGAACAGGCTGGCCAGCTGGCTGTGCAACTGGATACGCGAGACGCTGTACTTGTCCTGCTCGGGCAGGAACATGGTCACGCCCAGCGCACGGCCACGGGGGATGATGGTCACCTTGTACACGGGGTCATGTTCCGGCACCAGGCGGCCGACGATGGCATGACCGGCCTCGTGATAGGCCGTCAGGCTCTTTTCCTTCTCGGACATGACCATCGAGCGGCGCTCGGCGCCCATCATGATCTTGTCCTTGGCTTTTTCCATGTGCTGCTGCGTCACTTCGGAGGCGTTCTCGCGCGCGGCGAACAGCGCGGCCTCGTTGACCAGGTTGGCGAGATCGGCACCTGAGAACCCGGGTGTACCGCGGGCGATGACCTTGGCGTCGACCGAGTCGTCAATCGGCACCTTGCGCATGTGGACCTTGAGAATCGCCTCGCGACCCTGGATGTCCGGCAGCGGCACCACCACCTGGCGGTCGAAACGGCCCGGGCGCAGCAACGCCGGATCGAGCACGTCGGGGCGGTTGGTGGCCGCGATGACGATCACGCCCTCCCCGCCCTCGAAGCCGTCCATTTCCACCAGCAGCTGGTTCAGGGTCTGCTCGCGCTCGTCGTGACCGCCGCCCAGGCCGGCGCCGCGATGGCGACCGACGGCGTCAATCTCGTCGATAAAGATGATGCACGGCGCGTGTTTCTTGGCCGTTTCGAACATGTCGCGCACACGGCTGGCGCCGACACCGACGAACATCTCGACGAAGTCGGAACCGGAAATCGAGAAGAACGGCACCTTGGCCTCGCCGGCGATGGCGCGGGCCAGCAGGGTCTTGCCGGTACCCGGCGAGCCCACCATGAGCACGCCGCGCGGAATGTGGCCGCCCAGCTTCTGGAACTTGCCGGGGTTGCGCAGGAACTCGACCAGTTCGCCCACCTCTTCCTTGGCTTCTTCCACGCCGGCGACATCGGCGAAGGTCACGCTGACCTGGTCCTCGCCCTGCAGCTTGGCGCGGCTCTTGCCGAATGACATCGCCCCGCGGCCGCCCGCGCCGCCCTGCATCTGGCGCATGAAATAGACCCACAGGCCGATCAGCAGCAACACCGGGATGACATTGATGAGCAGTTCCATCAGCACCGACGGCTCCGGCGGTGGCGCCGCGGTGATCTCGACATCGTTCTCCAGCAACTCGTCGACCAGCTTGGCGTCATCCGGCCCGCGGGTGACGAACTCGTCGCCATTCGCGTAGCGACCGGTGATCTTCTGGCTGCCCTGGTCATTCTCGATCCGGACCTCGGTCACGGAACCCCCACGCACTTCGGCCAGGAAATCGGAGTATGACAACTCGTCGTTCGGCGTACTGACGCTGGCGTAGTGGTTGAAGATCGACATCAGCACCACGGCGATAATCGCCCAGGTGATGAGGTTCTTCACGAGGTCGTTCATGGGAGGTTTCTCGTCTTTTTTGCCGGCCATCAGTTGTCCTGCGTCAATTGCATCATTCGCGGCGGGTCGTCCAGTTTACTGCACGCGGCGACCCTGTCCCAGCACGTAGACCTCGCGGCTGCGGGGCCGCGAAGACTTTGGTTTGCGTACCATCACCCTGTCGAAGGCCTGGCGGCAGTCATCCAGGAAGGCATCCGAGCCCTCCCCCTGGAACACTTTCACCAGGAAGGCGCCGCCGGGTTTCAACCATTCGACGGCAAACTGCAGCGCGAGTTCAGCCAGGTACATGGCGCGCGGCTGGTCCACCGCGGTCATACCACTCATATTGGGGGCCATGTCGGACAACACAAGATCGACCGGGTGGCCCTCCAGCAGGGCTTCCAGCTCGCGCAGGGGTTCATCCTCGGTAAAGTCACCCTCGATGATATGGGCGCCGTCCAGCGGCGCCATCGGCAGGATATCCAGCGCAAACAGCTGGCCTTTCTTGCCGATTTTCCCGAGCGCCACCTGGGACCAGGCACCCGGCGCTGCCCCCAGGTCGGCCACGCGCATCCCGGGTTTGAGCAGGCCGTACTTGTCATCGAGCTCGATCAGCTTGAACGCGGCCCGCCCGCGCCAGCCCTCCTTCTGCGCCTGCTGCACGTACGGATCGTCGAAATGCTCATTCAGCCAGCGCCGGCTGCTCTTGCTACGCGCCATCGTGGAATTCCCCGGGCATGTTAAAATGTTCCTTTCATCTTTCCAGCGATTTCCATGGACCTCACCAATTCCCAGAAGCGCTACCTGCGCGGCCTGACCCATGATATCAATCCCGTGGTCATGGTGGCCGGCAACGGCCTGTCCGAGAACGTCATGGCCGAGATTGAACAGGCTCTGGAACACCATGAACTGATCAAGGTGAAGCTGCGCGGCGAACGCGAAGAGCGCAAGGCCTGGGCGGAGACCATCGTCGAAAAGACCGGCGCCACGCCGGTGCATCGCATCGGCCAGGTGGCCAGCTTTTACCGCCGCAACCCGAAGAAGCCGGTCATCGAACTGCCCCGCTGACCGCGGCCGCGCCATGACTGAGCTGATTTTCGACGCCCCCGGTGAACACGTTCACGTTCGTTCCGCGAACGAGGACGGTATCCGGGTGGGCGACCAGCTGTTCGAACGCGCCGTGATCCTGGCCCGCGATGAAATCGTCGGCGACTGGGGTCCGCAGTGCATGGACGAGGTCACCGACGCCGATTTCGAGCCCCTGCTGGCGCGGCGGCCGGAAGTCGTCCTGATCGGCACCGGTGCGCAGCAGCAATTCCTGTCGCCGAAACGGCAGATGGCGTTTTACCGGGAGCAGATTGGGGTCGAGGTCATGACCACGCCGGCGGCCTGCCGGACGTTCAACGTTCTGGCATCTGAACACAGGGACGTGGTGGCGGCCCTGTTACCTGTAAGAAAAACCGGCTGACGCCGGCTTATTCCATGAACGGCATCTCGGAGATGCCTTCACGCCGCGAGATTTCCCGCAGCCGCACCAGCGCCGCAATCTGGACCTGGCGAACCCGTTCGCGGGTCACACCCAGCAACTGGCCCACCTCTTCGAGCGTCTGCCGGCCTTTGCCATGCAGGCCGAAGCGGTGCTCCACCACCGTGCGCTGCTGCCGTGGCAGCAATTCCAGCCAGTGATCGAGCAGCATCCCCGCCGCGTTGTCGGCGTACTCGGATTCCGGGTCACGACCGCTGTCATCGGCAATGGAATCCAGCAACGAACGGTCTGCACCGTTTGCCATTGGCTCGTCGGCGGACGTCGTGGGTTCATTGAATCGGAACAGCCGGTGCAACTCCTCGGCGGGGATGTCGATTTCCGCGGAAACCTCCTCCGCGGTCGGCCGACGCCCCAGTTTCTGTTCCATCTCGCGAGCCGCGCGCAGGTAGGTGGTCAATTCACGGATCACGTGAATCGGTAACCGCACGGTGCGGCACTGGTTCATGATCGCCCGCTCCACCGACTGGCGGATCCACCAGGTGGCATAGGTGGAGAAGCGACACCCGCGTTCGGGATCGAATTTCTCCACCGCGCGGATCAGCCCCAGGTTGCCCTCCTCGATCAGGTCGAGCAACGGTAGCCCACGGTTCATGTACGCCCGTGCCACCTTGACCACGAGGCGCAGGTTGGCCTGGATCATGCGCTGGCGACTCTCTTCGCAGCCCGCCCCGATGGCACGCGCCAGGGAACACTCCTCTTCCGCCGTCAACAGGCGGGTTCGGCCAATTTCGCTCAGGTAAATCCGGGTGACATCGCCGTGGTGGGCACGACTTGGTGGGCGGTGCTTCGTGTGCACCGATGAAACTTTCAGTCTGGCCCCGTCAGCGCCACGCTTGGCGTTAAAGGAGGCCTTGATTACGTCGCCAGTCTTTTGGCCCACAGCTCCCTCCCCATGGAATTGTCGGCAGTTCAGTTACCCCTATTACGCCCGACCGGAAAGGAAGTTGGTGAACGCAACCGGGCTAACCACGCTATCACAGGTACGGCCGGCATTGATAGTGCCGGCGCGGAAGATTCAGCGCGGAGGCAGGTACTGGCGCGGATCGACAGGCTTGCCGTCGCGGCGAATTTCGAAGTGCAGCAGGTTCTCGCCGCGGTCATTGCTGCCGACCTCGGCGATCACCTGGCCCTGGCTGACCCGCTCGCCTTCCGCGACCAGGCGGCGCTGGTTGTGGGCATAGGCGCTGAGCATGCGATCACTGTGCTTGATGATGACCAGTTCGCCGTAACCGATCAGGCCGTTGCCGCTGTAGACCACGTCCCCGGCGGCCGTCGCCTTCACGGGTGCGCCCGACTGGTCGGCGATGTCGAGGCCGTTTCGCGACGGGTCACCCGCCTTGAATGTCCGCAGCACCCGGCCGCTGGACGGCCAGATCCAGTCGGACGGTGGCGCCAGTGGCGGCTGCGAGGTCGCGGGTGGCGGTGCAGCCGGTTTCGGCGCCGGCGTGTTTTTGGCCACGGCAGGCGCGCTGGCCTGTGGCTTCGGCGTGGTTCGCGGTGGCGGCGCGGCCGGCTTCGGCGGCGGTGATTCCACGGTCCGGGTCGTGGCCCGCGGTGACGACACTGCCCGCGTCTGCACCCCTGCCGACGAGGCCTGTCGCGGCGGCGGCTCGTTCAGGCGCAGGACCTGGTCCGGGTAGATGGTGTAAGGAGAACCGATGGTGTTCCAGCGGGCGATACTGCGCCAGTCCAGGCCGTATTTGAAGGCGATACCATGCAGGGTGTCGCCGCGCTTGACGCGGTACAGGCCGTCCACCGGCACCTCGGCGCGCTGCACCTGCGAACGGTCGACCACGGGCGCGGGTGGTTTCGATGCACAGGCGCCAAGCAGGACGGCCAATAGCGGCGGCAGGAGCCGTAGCAGCCGGTGCTTACCCCCCGCGGCGGTCATGTCGCCCTTCCGAGCAGGTGCCAGGCCAGGCCGCCGATGGCCGCCAGCGCCACGGTGGCCCAGCCGATCCAGTCCACCCAGTCCCGTAGCCTCACCGCCAGCTTTTCGCCGCCCAGTCGGATCAGGCCGGCGACGAGGAAAAACCGCCCGCCGCGACCCACCAGGGAGCCGACCAGGAACGGCAGCACCGGCATCTGCAGCATCCCCGCGCTGATCGTGAAGACCTTGTAGGGAATGGGCGAAAACCCGGCCAGCAGGATGTACCAGAAGCCCCAGGTGTCAAACGCCGCCACGGCATGCTCGAATGCCGGCGCCCAGGACGAGGCCATCAGCCACCCCTCGATGGCCTCGAAGGCCAGGCGTCCGACGAGGTAGCCGGCCAGCCCCCCCGCCACGGACGCGACCGTGCACAGCGTGGCGTAGTACCAGGCCCGCTTCGGCTGCGCCAGGCACATCGGCCCGAGCATCACGTCGGGCGGGATCGGGAAAAACGAGGACTCGGCGAAACTCAGCGCACCCAGGTAAGCGGGTGCCCGTCGGTGCGACGACCACGACAGCACCTTGTCATACAGCGACCTGAACATCCCGGTCAGGCCAGGCCGTTCAGCATGGGCACGAACACGACCGCGCCGAGGTCGGTGGTTTCCCGCCCTTCCTCGGTGCGACGGATCGACAGCAGCCGTTGCTCGCCGCCGCGCTCCAGGGGCATGACCAGGTTGCCACCCACCGCCAGCTGTTCCACCAGCTCATCCGGCACGGTCCGCGCGGCGGCCGTGACGATGATGCCGTCGAACGGCGCCTGGCTGGGCCACCCCAGGTGGCCGTCGGCATGGCGGGTGCGGACGTTATACACCTGCAGGCGGTGGAACAGCTGCCGGGAAGAGCGCAGCAACTCCTTGATCCGTTCAACGGTGTAGACCTCCTTGACCAGTTGCGCCAGCACGGCGGCCTGGTAACCGGAGCCCGTACCCACCTCCAGGACTTTCGAAGGCGTGCCGCCGTCCAGCAACGCCTCGGTCATGCGCGCCACGATATACGGTTGCGAGATCGTCTGGCTCTGGCCGATGGGCAGCGCGGTGTCTTCATAGGCGCGCGTCGCCAGGGCCTCGTCGACGAATTCGTGACGGGGAACGTTCATGATCGCGCCGAGCACGCGCTCGTCGCGAATGCCATGGTCACGCAGGCGCTGGACCAGCCGGTCACGGGTACCGCGCGAGGTCATGCCGATACCGGCGGCGCCGGAAGACAGGCGCTGGCGATGAATCATGCCGCCGCCCCGGGTTCATCATCGGTGGCGATGGCGGAAATCCAGCCGGCCACCTGCTCCAGCGCCTGGTAACGCGTCAGGTCGACGTGGATGGGCGTGACCGAAATATAGCCACGACGAATGGCGTCGAAGTCGGTGCCGGGCCCGGCATCCTGCTCGGCGCCCGCCGGCCCCACCCAGTACATGGGCCGGCCACGGGGGTCCAGTGTCTCGATGCAGGGCTCGGCGCGATGGCGGTGCCCCAGCCGGGTCACCTCGAAACCCTTGATCTCGCTCCAGGGACGGTCCGGCACGTTGACGTTCAAAATGGTGTCAGCCGGCAGGGGATCCCGCGACAACTGTTCCACCAGGCGCGCCGCGGCCTCGGCGGCCGTTTCGAAATGTGTCGGCCGTTCGTCGAAAACCAGGGAAACCGCGACCGCCGGCAGGCCCAGGAACCGCCCCTCCATTGCCGCGGCGACAGTGCCGGAATAGATGACGTCATCACCCAGGTTGGCGCCGTGGTTGATGCCGGAGATCACCATGTCCGGGTCCTCGGACAACAGGCCGGTCAGCGCCAGGTGGACGCAGTCGGTCGGCGTGCCCGATACGCGGTGCACGCCGGGCTCGACTTCGCGGGTCCGGATGGGAGATTCCAGTGTCAGCGAGTTGCTGGCGCCACTGCAGTTACGGTCGGGTGCGACGATGGTGATACGGCCCAACTGGCCGATTCGCTCGGCCAGGACGCCGATGCCCCGGGCCGACAGGCCATCGTCGTTACTGATAAGAAAATGCATTCCGCTGGACAGGACCCTGTGATTGCCGAGGTGAGAATTCGCGCATTTGCGCCCGGGCGGACCCTTCGGTCACGATGCTATTGTACGGCCTACACGGGCAATCTGGAACGCACGGCATGAACAGGCAGGACGACGACGATGACGAGGCGGCCTTCCGCCGCGAAATGACGGGGGTCCGCCCACTCGACCCGCCGGACTTCGTCGTTCACGAACATCCCCGCCCATCACCACGCCCGCGGCAGCGGGAAGCCGACGAAGCGGCCGTGATGACCGAACTGCTGGAAGACCCCGGCCCCATCGAGGGCCTGGAAACCGGCGAGGAACTTGTCTTTCTCCGCCCCGGCTACCAGAAGCGCTACCTGAACCGGCTGCGACGCGGTCACTACGCGGTCAGCGACCGCATCGACCTGCATGGCATGAACGAAAGCGCCGCGGGTTCGGTCTTGCTGTCGTTTGTCGACGAGGCGCTGGGACGCGGCTTCGGTTGCATCAAGGTGGTCCATGGAAAGGGCCTGCGCTCGCGTGGCCGGCCGAAACTGAAATCGCTGGCGGCGCGGCTGTTGCGCCGACATCCGTCGGTGGTGGCTTACGCGTCGTGCCGCCCGAACCAGGGCGGGACCGGGGCCATGCTGGTGCTGCTGGCCAGGCGGCGCTGAACGCAGCCCGGCCCGTCATACCGGGCGTTTACTTGATGACCCGGAGTTTCGGGCCGGACGGCCGGTCGGGCTTGTCGGATGACGGTGGCTCAGGATCGTCGTCACCGCCATCGGCGAACATCATGCCCTGCCCGTTTTCGCGGGCGTAAATCGCCAGCACAGCCTGCATCGGCAACCAGATGTCCCGTGAAGACCCCGAGAATCGCGCCTGGAAGCTGACGGCACTGTTCTCCAGTTGCAGGTTACGCGTCGCCTGGGGCGAGATGTTCAGCACCAGGCGACCGTCCTGGATGGCCTGCTGCGGCACGTTCACGTCCGCCGCGTTGACGTCGACGATCACATGCGGCGTCAGGTCGTTGTCCAGGATCCACTCGTAGAGCGCGCGCAGCAGGTACGGCTTGCTGGAAGTCATGGCGCGCCCGACGATCCCCGAAACCTCAGGCCGCGTTCAGGACCAGTTCGCGCTCGGCGGCGGTCAGGCTGGCCTTGAAGGACGGGCGGGAAATCAGGCGCTGGATATACGCCTGCACCGAGGTGGCGGACTTGCCGAGGTCGACGCCGTAGGCCGGCAGGCGCCAGAACAGCGGCGCCAGCGTGCAGTCGATGAGGCTGAGCTCGTCGCTGAGCACGAAGTCGGCGGCCTCGAACAGCTCGTTGGCGGCGATGATGCCTTCCTTGAGCTGCTTGCGCGGCGCGTCGGCTTTCTTGCCGGTGGCCGCCTCGATCTGCGCGGCCAGCGGGTACCAGTCCCGCAGGATACGGTGATGGACCAGCCGCAGGCGTGCGCGCGACACCGGGTCCACCGGCATCAGCGGCGGATGCGGGTAACGTTCATCCAGGTACTCGTTGATGACACCGGCGTCGTAGAGCACCAGGTCACGGTCGACCAGGGTCGGGGTCTCGTTATAGGGCGTCAGCTCGGCCAGGTCCTCGGCCGAGGACGGATCCGATTCGACGTCAACAATCTCGACGTTGATGCCTTTTTCGGCGAGCACGAAGCGCACGCGGTGACACTGGATGCAGGAAGCGGATGAGTACAACGCCATGGTAGAGCGGCCTTTCACAGAAATTGACACGTTAGATCTCCAGCAGAAAACGGCCGGGGCTCGAACCCCGGCCGGCGACGTCCGTCAGTGAACGTCCCGCCAGTACTCCGCTTTCAGCAGGTAGGCGATTAAGGCGAACAGGGCCAGGTAAAGCATGACCCAAACACCGATGTGTTTGCGCTTCAGCATGGCCGGTTCGGACGTGTATTCGAGGAACGCGGCCAGGTCGCGCGCGGCGTCCTGGTATTCCGCCGGCGACATCGTGCCCGGCGTTTCGAGCTCAAGGTGAGTGATCGTGCGCACCTCGATACCGTCCTCGGTATGGGTTTCGTAAATCGGTTTCTGGATACCCTGCAGCTTCCACATCACGTGGGGCATGGCGGCGTTTTGCAGCACCGTGTTGTTCCACGCGCCGTGTTCATCACGGTAGAACGACAGCAGGTAGTTATAGACCCAGTCAGCGCCGCGCGAACGGCCGATCAGGGTCAGGTCGGGCGGCGCCTTGCCAAACCAGCGCTCGGCATCATCGGCTTCCATGGCGATGGCCATCGGGTCGCCGATCTTGGCGTCGCTGAACACCAGGTTCTTCATGACCAGGTCTTCGCCGAGTTCAAGGTCTTCCGCCAGGCGGTTGTAGCGCACGTACTCGGCGCTGTGGCAGCCCAGGCAGTAGTTCGTGTACAGCTTCGCGCCGCGTTGCAGCGAGCCCACGTCGTTCACATTGGCGCCGGAGGCCGGCAGTGCGCCCGCCGCGCCGGCGGCATTGGCGGCCATCGGCAGGGCCAGGATGGCGGTGGCCAGCAGTGTCTGGAACATCGTCTTCATCAGTGTGTCACCCTTTCCGGAACCGGCTTGGTCTTGCCATTCTTGCTCATGAAGAACAGCAACACGAAGAATGAGAAGTAGACGAAGGTCCACACCCGCATCTCGATGGTCTGCGCCGGCGTGCCCTCGGCCATGCCCAGCATGCCCAGGCGCACGAACGCAACCGCGAACATGATGACCAGGAACTTGTACCAGGCGCCCTTGTAACGGATCGAGCGCACCGGCGAGCGGTCCAGCCACGGCAGCAGGAACAGCACCATCACCGACACGCCCATCAGGATCACGCCCATCAGCTTGTCGGGCACGGCCTTCAGGATCGCGTAGAACGGTGTGAAGTACCACACCGGCTTGATGTGCTCCGGCGTCACCAGCGGGTTCGCGGGCACGAAGTTGTCGTGCTCCAGGAACAGGCCACCGGCGTCCGGCCAGAAGAAGATGACGAAGGCGAACACCATCAGGAACATGGCCACGCCGAACAGGTCCTTCACCGTGTAGTACGGGTGGAAGGGAATGCCGTCTTTCGGCACGCCGTTCTCGTCCTTGACCTTCTTGATGTCAATGCCGTCCGGGTTGTTGGAACCCACTTCGTGCAGCGCCGTCAGGTGCAGCACCACCAGCGCACACAGCGCCAGCGGCAGCGCGATGACATGCAGCGCGAAGAATCGGTTCAGCGTGGCGTCGGAGATAAAGTAGTCACCGCGGATCCACTCGGTCAGTGGCTCGCCGATGGCCGGTATGGCGCCGAACAGGTTGATGATCACCTGCGCGCCCCAGTAGGACATCTGGCCCCATGGCAGCACGTAGCCGAAGAAGGCCTCGGCCATCAGCAGCAGGTACAGCAGCATGCCGAACACCCAGATCATCTCGCGCGGCTTGCGGTGCGAACCGTACAGCAGGCTGCGGAACATGTGCAGGTAGATGACGATAAAGAAGAACGAGGCGCCGGTGGAGTGCATGTAGCGGATCAGCCAGCCCCAGTCGACATCGCGCATGATGTATTCGACCGACGCGAAGGCTTCCGCCGCCGACGGCTTGTAATGCATCGTCAGGAAAATGCCGGTGACGATCTGGTTGACCAGCACCACCAGGGCCAGAGAGCCCATGAAGTACCAGAAATTGAAATTCTTGGGCGCGTAGTACTTGGCCAGGTGGTCATCCCAGAACTTGGTGACGGGCAGGCGCTCGTCCATCCAGTTCATGAATGCGGTCGCCTGTCGCGCCAGGCCGCTCGCCGGTTTGGACATCAGGCCGCTCCCTCGGGGTTGACGCCGATGATGATCGTGTTGTCATCGGCAAAGCTGTATGGCGGAATCACCAGGTTGGTTGGTGCCGGCACACCCTGGTAGACGCGGCCGGCCATGTCGAACTTCGACTTGTGGCAGGGGCAGTAGAAGCCACCCTTCCAGTCGGCCTCGAACGGCTGTGGCCCGACCTGCGGGATCAGCGTCGGCACGCAGCCCAGGTGGGTGCAGTGCATGTTCACGACCAGGTATTCCGGGCGCAGCGCGCGCGGTTCGCCCTTGATATACGCCGGCTGGTCTGAAGACTCTGACATCGGGTCGCGCAGCTTGGCGTCGACGCTCGGCAGGTCATCCAGGTTCTTCTTGCTGCGGCGCAGGATGCCGATGGTCTGGCCGCGCCACTGCACCTTCAGCAACTGGCCTTCGCCGAGCTTGGCGACGTTGACCTGCACCGGCGCGCCAACGGCCTGGGCCCGCGCACTGGGTTTCCATGAAGAGATGAACGGCACGGCCGCAAGGCCCGCGCCTACGGCGCCCACCGCCGATGTCGTGGCGAGCAGGAACCGCCGCCTTTCCTTGTTCACGCCATCAGCTGACATGTGCTACTCCCGATAATCCGGCAAGATGTTTTTATGAGTGTCGCGCGGATGCGCCGCGGACAAAACGGGGATTTTATCCGATATGGCATATGCGCCACAATTGCCGCGCGGCTAGAATTGCGCGATGAGCACGGTATTTCAATGGTTCGGCTTCATCGGCCGCTCGATCATCGCCGGCCTGGCGGTGGCGTTCCTGGTGATTATCGCCTTTCCCCAGCTGCGTGACCGGATCGTGCCACCGGCGCAACCGGCGACCGTTGCGGCGCCTGCCATCACCAGTTTCGCAGGCGCAGTTGATCGTGCCGGGCCCTCCGTTGTCAGCATCTATACGGTCAGCGTCGAGTACCAGACCCTCAATCCCCAGGCACAGCGACCGAGCTACCTGCGTCGGTTCCGTCGTGACATGGGTTCCGGCGTACTGGTCAGCGAAGACGGCTACATTCTCACCAACAACCATGTCATCAGCGAAGTCGACAACATCAGGGTGGCGCTGTGGGACGGCAGGCTGGTCGATGCCACGGTGGTCGGCGCTGACCCGGCCACCGACCTGGCCGTGCTTCGCATTGACATCAACGGCCTGCCCGCAGCGCCCCTGGCCGAGTCCGAAGTCCGGGTGGGCGACATCGTGCTCGCCATCGGTAACGCGCTGGGCCTGAGCCACACCGTGACCATGGGGATTGTCAGCGCAACCGGCCGGAACGACCTGCGTTCGGTGCTTTTCGAGGACTTCATCCAGACCGACGCCGCCATCAATGCCGGTAACAGCGGTGGCGCGCTGGTCAATATTCACGGTGAAGTGGTCGGCATTAATACCCGCAACTCGAGCCGGGCGGTCGGTGGCCAGAATATTGGCTTCGCGATCCCGATCTCACTCGCACGTGATGTCATGCGCCAGATTGTCGAGCACGGCTCTGTGCGGCGCGGCTGGCTGGGTGCCGGGTTACTGGACCTGCCGCTGACGCCGCAACCCGACGGCACCGGCGCCCGCCCGGGCATCCAGGTCATGAATGTCGAACCCGGCGGTCCCGCGTGGATTGCGGGTATCCGCACCGGTGACATCCTGCTGGCCATTGATGGCGAACCGGTCGATGACGCACGCTCGGCCCTTTTGGCCATCTCGCAGCGCTCGCCGGGCGAAGATGTCGACCTGACCATGATGCGAGGTGGTGATCGCTTCGAAACCCATGCCTACCTGATCCAGCAACCACCCGTGCGCTGAACCGTCGCGCGGGCAGCGAATCAGGTTTTCGGCAGTGTCACGCCCGTCTGGCCCTGGTATTTGCCGCCGCGGTCGCGGTACGACGTTTCGCAGGCTTCATCCGATTCAAAGAACAGGAACTGCGCCACGCCCTCGTTCGCGTAGATGCGCGCCGGAAGCGGCGTCGTGTTGGAAAACTCCAGCGTGACGTGCCCTTCCCACTCGGGTTCCAGCGGCGTGACGTTGACGATGATGCCGCAACGGGCATAGGTGGATTTGCCCAGGCAGATCGTCAACACATTACGCGGGATACGAAAGTACTCCACGGTGTGCGCCAGCGCGAAGGAGTTCGGCGGAATGATGCAGGAGTCGCCGTGGAAATCGACGAAGCTGTTTTCGTCGAACTGCTTGGGGTCCACGACCGCCGAATTGATATTGGTGAAAATCTTGAAGTGGCTGCTGCAGCGGCCATCGTAGCCGTAGCTGGACGTGCCGTAGGACACCAGGCGTTCACCAGCGTCGTTGCGGCGCACCTGGCTGGGTTCGAACGGTTCGATCATGCCGTGTTCCTCGGCCATGCGGCGGATCCAGCGGTCGGACTTGATGCTCAAGGGGCGTTCCTCTTTGTTATGTGTTCTGGACCAGGATTTCCGGCAGGTCCGGTTTCAGGTTCCGTGGCTGCAGGGACAGCTGCGCCGAGGTGCGGCGCGCGAACTCGCGGTAGGCGGCCGTGATCGTGCCATCCGGTTCAGCCACGACCGTCGGGTGGCCGGCATCCAGCGCCTCGCGGATATGGATATCGAGCGGTAACTGCCCCAGGAGCGGAATATCAAAGTCTTCCGCCATGCGCGCGCCGCCGCCGGTGCCGAACAGCGGTTCTTCGTGGCCGCACTGGCTGCAGACATGCGTGGACATGTTTTCCACCACGCCCAGCACGGCCACGTCCAGCTTGCGGAACATGGCCAGCGCACGGCGCGCGTCCAGCAGCGCGATATCCTGGGGGGTGGTGACGATGACCGCACCGGCCACCGGGATTTTCTGGACCAGGGTCAGCTGGATGTCACCGGTGCCGGGCGGCAGGTCGATGACCATCACGTCCAGGTCGCCCCAGTCGCTCTCACCCAGCATCTGCTGCAGCGCCGAGGTCACCATGGGCCCGCGCCAGATCATCGGTGTTTCCTCTTCCACCAGGAATCCCATGGACATGACCTTCAGGCCATGGGCCTCGTGCGGCACGATGCGCTTGCCGTCGGTTTTCGGCTGGCCGGACACGCCCATCATACGCGGGATGCTGGGGCCATAGATGTCGGCGTCGAGCAGGCCGACCCGGGCGCCATCGGCGGCCAGGGCCAGCGCCAGGTTCACGGCGGTGGTGGATTTCCCCACCCCGCCCTTGCCCGAGGCCACGGCGATGATGTTGCGGATACCCGGGTGCGGCTTCAGGTCGTTCTGCACCTTTCGTGGCAACACGCGCCAGTCGATGCGGGCGACGGCCGAACTCACGTCAGGCCGGGCTTCAAGCGCATCTTTCGCGCGTTTCGCGATCGCATCGGCCAGTCCCGATGCCGGGAATTCCAGCCGCAGGTCAACGGCCACGCGGTCGCCGTCGATGCCGATGCCGCGCAGGGCGCCGGCGCTCACCAGGTCCTGGCCGGTGTAGTCGTCTTCGACGGTGGAAAGGGTCTTGCGAATGGCGTCTTCTGACAATGCAGGCATGCGATGACAATCTGTTCGGCGCGAAAAACGCGAATTGTACAACGCCCACCGGAGCCGGGCGCGTTTCGGGCATCCGCGCAGCATGCGATAATCGGTGGTTTCGCACCCGGACAACAACGAAGCCGCCCGCATGGACGACAATAAGCGACGCATCCTGCTCACCGCCGCCTTGCCTTACGCCAATGGCGCGATCCACATCGGCCACATGCTGGAGTATATCCAGACCGATATCTGGGCCCGCTTCCAGCGCGCCCAGGGCCACGAGTGCCATTTCGCCTGGGCTGACGACGCCCATGGCACGCCGATCATGCTCAGCGCGCAGCGCCAGGGCATCACGCCCGAGCAGCTGATCGAGCGAATGAACGAGGAGCACCAGGCCGACTTCCGCGATTTCGGCCTGAGCTATGACAATTTTTCCTCGACCCACGGCGACGCCAACCGGGAGCTGGTGGAAACCATTTACATGCGGCTGCGCGACGCCGGGCACGTGACCACGAAGACGATCTCGCAGTTTTTTGATGAAACCGAGGGCATGTTCCTGCCCGACCGGTTCATCAAGGGCACCTGCCCGCGCTGCAAGACCGAGGACCAGTACGGCGACAGCTGCGAGGCCTGCGGCAGCACCTACGCGCCCACCGAACTGATCGACCCGCGGTCCGCGGTCAGCGGCTCGAAGCCGGTCATGCGTGACTCCGAGCACTATTTCGTCCGCCTGGCCGATTTCGAGGAGCGGCTGCGCGAGTGGCTGCCGACCGGCGTGCCGCAGCGCGAAGTGGCCAACAAGCTCGGCGAATGGTTCGAAGACGGCCTGCGTGACTGGGACATCTCTCGCGACGCGCCCTACTTCGGCTTCCGCATTCCCGGCACCGAGGACAAGTTTTTCTACGTCTGGGTGGATGCCCCGGTGGGCTACATGGCCAGTTTCCGCGAGCTCTGCGAGGCCCGCGGCATGGATTTCGACGCCTGGTGGCGGCCGGATTCAGACACTGAGCTGTACCATTTCATCGGCAAGGACATCGTCTATTTCCACACGCTGTTCTGGCCCGCCATGCTGATGGGCGCCGGTTTCCGCACGCCGACCTCCGTGTTCGCGCATGGCTTCCTGACCGTCGACGGCACCAAGATGTCGAAATCCCGCGGCACGTTCATCAAGGCGCGGACCTACCTGGACCACCTGGCGCCGGATGCGCTGCGATACTACTTCTGCGCCAAGCTGGGCGCCGGTACCGCGGACATCGACCTGAACCTGGACGATTTCATCGCCCGGGTGAACGCCGACCTGGTGGGCAAGGTCGTGAACATCGCCAGCCGCTGCGCCGGGTTCATTCATCGCGGGTATGACGGCCAGCTGTCACCCGAACTGCCGGAGCCGGCGTTGTATGCCGAATTTATCGAGGCGCGCGCCGACATCGCGGCCGAGTTCGAGGCCCGCAACTACCAGGCCGCGATCCGCCGGATCATGGCGCTGGCCGACCGTGCCAACCAGTACATCGACGAGCACAAGCCCTGGCAGATGGTCAAGGACCCTGAACAGGCCGACCAGGTCCAGGGTGTCTGCACCCAGGGCCTGAACCTGTTCCGGGTGCTGGTCACCTTGCTGGCGCCGGCCATCCCGTTCACCGCCGAGAAAGCGGCCGAATTCCTTGGCCAGCCGATACGGCGCTGGGCCGACCTGGACGTACCGCTCACCGGCGTGAGCTTGAATCCTTTCCAGCCGCTGCTGATGCGCGTGGACCCGGAAAAGGTGGCCGCCATGGTGGAAGACTCGAAAGAATCACTGCAGGCCAAGGACGAAGGCGCCGCAGGCGAAGACAAACCCGCCGCGGCGCCGCTGGACCTGGCCGACGAAATCACCATCGACGATTTCACGAAAGTCGACCTGCGCGTGGCCCGCATCGCCCGGGCCGAGGCCGTGCCCGAGGCCGACAAGCTGCTGAAACTCACCCTGGACCTGGGCGCCGAGACCCGTACCGTGTTCGCCGGCATCAAGTCGGCCTACGACCCGGCCGAGCTCGAAGGCCGGTTGACCGTCATGGTCGCCAACCTGAAACCGCGGAAGATGCGCTTCGGCGTTTCCGAGGGGATGGTGCTGGCGGCCGGCGGTGATGGCGGCCCGTTCATCCTCGAGCCGGACGACGGCGCGACGCCCGGCTCACGGGTGACCTGACCGCGCGCCGTGGCGGACGCCGTGGGCAACGCCTGGTCGGGCTACCTGCTCATCCTGGTCAGCACCGTGCTGGCCAATAATTTCGTGCTGGTGCGGTTCCTGGGGCTGTGCCCGTTCATGGGCGTCTCCACGAAGCTGGAAGGCGCCATCGGCATGTCCGCCGCCACCGCCTTCGTGCTGACCCTGAGCTCGGTCTCGTCCTACGTCGTCCACCAGTACATACTCGAGCCGCTGGGCCTGGAATACCTGTCCACGCTCAGTTTTATCCTGGTCATCGCCGTGACGGTGCAGGCCACCGAGATGATCATGCGCCGGGTCAGCCCGCTGCTGTACCGGGTGCTGGGCATATTCCTGCCGCTGATCACCAGCAACTGCGCCGTGCTGGGCGTGGCCCTGCTGAACGTGCAGGAACAGCACAACCTGCTGGAATCGGCGCTTTATGGATTCGGCGCCGCCACCGGTTTCGCGCTGGTGCTGGTGCTGTTCACGGCCATGCGTGAACGCCTCGCCCACACCGATGTGCCCGTTCCTTTCCGGGGTGCGCCCGTGGCCCTGGTCACGGCCGGGCTGATGGCGCTGGCGTTCATGGGCTTCACCGGGCTGGCGAACCAGTGAGGCGGCCATGCTGATCCCACTGATCGTATTCCTGGTGTTCGGCCTGGTGTTCGGGCTGGTGCTGGGCTGGACGGCGCGGCGATTCCGCGTGGAATCCGACCCGGTTGTTGACCAGATTGACGCGCTGTTGCCCCAGACCCAGTGCGCACAGTGCGGCTTTCCAGGCTGCCGGCCCTACGCCGAAGCCATCGCGCGCGGCGAGGCCGACATCAACCAGTGCCCGCCTGGCGGCGAGGCCGGCATCCGTGCGCTGGCCGACCTGCTGGGGCGCGATCCCAAGCCGCTGAACCCGGAGAACGGCGAAGAACAGCCACGCCGGGTTGCCGTCATCGACGAGGCCGCCTGCATCGGCTGCACGCTGTGCATCCAGGCCTGCCCGGTCGACGCCATTGTCGGTGCGGCGAAGCTCATGCACACCGTCATCGAGGACGAATGCACCGGTTGTGACCTGTGCCTGCCGCCCTGCCCGGTCGACTGTATTGACATGGTCGAACCCGAGCCGGCATTCAGCGACTGGCGCCGCCCGGCGCCCGGCGAGGCCACGTCGTGATCGACGAGTCGAAAGTTGTCGTCGGCGAGCACCTGCACCGTTTTCCCGGTGGCCTGCGGTTGCGCCACAACAAGCGTGTCGCCTGCCGGCATGCCGTGGCACGGCCCGCGCTGCCCACGCAGCTGGCGGTGCCGATGCTGCAGCAGGCCGGGCCGCCCGCCGAACCGGTGGTCGATGTCGGCGATACCGTCCTGAAGGGGCAGCTGATCGGCGCGGACCCCTCCGGCCTGGGCGCCCGCGTGCATGCGCCGACTTCCGGCACGATAGTCGCCGTCGATGATGGCCCCATCAGCCATGTGACCGGCCAGCCCGGGATGCGCGTGGTGATCGATACCGACGGTCGCGACCAGTGGACCACGCTGGACCCGGTCGATGACTGGCGGACCGAAGACCCGGCGACATTGCGGGCGCATATCGACATGGCCGGCGTCGTCGGGCTGGGCGGCGCGGTCTTTCCCACGTTCCGCAAGGTCGACGGCGCCCATGCAGCCGGCATTCACACGCTGATCGTCAACGGCGCCGAGTGCGAGCCCTGGATCGCCTGCGACGAAATGCTGATGCGCGAACATCCCCGGCGCGTAGTCACCGGCACGCGCGTGCTGATGCGGGCATCGGGCGCTGACGAGGCCGTTATCGCCATCGAGGACCAGATGGGTGCCGTGCAGTCCGCGCTGGAACAGGCCGCGGCGGAACTAGGCGACAACCAGGTCCGCATCGTCCGTATTCCCACCATTTATCCCGAAGGCGGCGAACGCCAGCTGATCCAGACCCTGACCGGCCGCGAGGTTCCTGCCGGCGGGCTGCCGCAGGATCTTGGTGTCCTGGTCCAGAACGTGGCGACGGTGGAGGCCGCGCGCGCCGCGATCATCGAGGGCAAACCGATGATTGAACGCCATGTCACCGTCACCGGTGACGGCGTTGCCGAGCCCCGCAACTGGCTGGCGCTGCTGGGGACGCCGGTGGCCCACCTGGTGGCCGCCAGCGGCGGTTACACGTCGGCGGCGCAGCGACTGGTCATCGGTGGGCCCATGATGGGCTACGCCCTGGGCCGGGACGACGCGCCGCTGGTGAAAGCCGGTAACTGCATCCTGGTGCTCACCGAAAACAACGTCCGGCCGACCCAGCCGGAAATGCCCTGTATCCGTTGCGGCGAGTGCTCACGCGTCTGCCCTGCCCGGCTGATGCCCCAGGAACTGCAGTTCTTCATCCGCTCCGGACAACTGGATGCGGCCACCGACATCAGCCTCGAGGCCTGCATCGAATGTGGCTGCTGTGACTTCGTCTGCCCCAGCCATATCCCGCTGGCGGAATGGTTCCGGCACGGCAAGGCCGAGGCCCGTCACCTGGCGCGAGAGCGGGCATTCGCCGATCACTCGCGCGAGCGACACCAGGCCCGGGAAGCCCGCCTGGCCGAGGCCCGCGCTGAAAAAGAGGCCCGCATGGCGCGGCGCAAGGAAAAACTGGGCAACGATGCCGAACGCAAGCGCCAGGTCGCACGGGCGATCGAACGTGCACGGGCGGCGAAGGAAAAGTCCTCGACGCCGGACACCACTGAAAAGGACAAGGGGGGCGAGTCATGAACCGGGTGTTTCCAACCGGCACCGCCCCGCACCTGCCCGCGCCGCCCACCGTCGCCGGGGTGATGGGCCAGGTCCTGCTGGCGCTGATTCCCGGCATTGCCACCTACACCTGGTTTTTCGGGCCGGGCGTACTGGTGCAGATCCTGCTGGCCAGCGGGTTTGCGCTGGTTTTTGAAGCCCTGGCGCTGCGCTGGCGTGGTCGTCCCCTCCAGCCATTTATCAGCGACGGTTCAGCCGTGGTCACCGCGGTGCTGTTCGCCCTGTGCATCCCGCCGCTGGCGCCCTGGTGGGTGGCCGCCATCGGCATGGCCTTCGCCATCGGCCTGGCCAAGCACCTGTACGGCGGCCTGGGACAGAACCCGTTCAACCCCGCCATGGTGGGTTACGTCGTGGCGCTGATCTGCATTCCAGCCGCCATGACCCAGTGGCTGGCACCGCGCGAAATCGCCGAGCTGGTGCCGGGCCTGGCCGCCACGCTGCAGGCCATTTTCACCGGCGCCCTGCCCGAGCCGCTGACCGTGGATGCGGTCACCCGCGCCACGCCACTGGACAGCCTGAAAACCGGCGTCGAGGCCGGCCGCTTCGTCATCGAGATCCGCCAGTCGCCCATCTTCGGTGACTTTGGTGGTCGCGGCTGGGAATGGATCGCCAACGCCTACGCGCTCGGCGGCCTGTGGCTGGTGTACCGCCGCATCATCACCTGGCATGTGCCGGTGGCGGTGATCGGCAGCGTCATGGCGCTGAGCCTGCCGGCCTGGCTGCTGGACCCGGGCGCCAACCCGGAGCCGCTGCAGCACGTGTTCTCGGGCGGCCTGGTGCTGGGCGCCTTTTTCATCGCCACCGACCCGGTCAGCGGCTGCGCCAGCCCGCGCGGGCGACTGATCTTCGGCGCCGGCGTGGGCATTATCACGCTGGTCATCCGTCGCTGGGGTGGCTATCCCGACGGGGTCGCTTTCGGTGTGCTGCTGATGAACATGGCCGCGCCGCTGATCGATCGCTACACGCGGCCCAGGGTGTACGGCCGGTGAATGCCGACAGCCCGCTTCGCAGTGGCCTGACCCTGGCCGGCATCGCCGTGCTGGGCGTGGCCCTGCTGACCGGCATCCACCACCTGACCCGCGAGCGCATTGCCGCCCAGCAGCGCGATGCCGTGGCCATGCGGTTGTCGCAGGTACTCGCGCCCGACCGTTACGACAACGACCTGCTGCATGATGTGATCCAGGTCACCGACCCGGAGACCTTCGGCCACCCCGGCCCCGCCACGGTTTACCGCGCCCGTCGCGACGGGCAACCGGTCGCCGTGGTCATGGAAGTCACCGCGCCGAACGGCTACAACGGCCCGATCCGCATGCTGGTGGGCATCCTGGCCGACGGCAGCATCAGTGGTGTCCGGGTGGTGTCGCACCGCGAAACCCCGGGCCTGGGCGACCCGATCGAGGCGCGGCGCAGCGACTGGATCACGCGTTTCGAAGGTCGCTCTTTGCGCGACCCCACGCCGGAGGGCTGGGCGGTCCGTCGCGACGGCGGCGAATTCGACCAGTTCACCGGCGCCACGATCACGCCACGCGCGGTCGTGGAAGCCGTCCAGCGTGCGCTGGAATACCACCGCGCCCACCTCGACGCCCTGTATGCGCGACAATCAGCCGATGAGCAAAGCACCGATGAGTGAGCACCGCACCCCGCTGGGCGATATTTTCACCGAGGCGGCCTGGCGCCAGAACACGGGGCTGGTGGTGCTGCTGGGGCTGTGTCCGCTGCTGGCGGTCTCCGGCACCGTCGTCAACGGCCTCGGGCTGGGGCTGGCGACGACCTTCGTCCTGCTGGTCTCCAACCTGTCGGTGTCACTGCTGCGTAAAACACTGCGGCCGGAAATCCGGATTCCGGCGTTTGTACTGATCATCGCCTCGGCCGTGACCGCCATCGACCTGCTGATGCAGGCCTGGTTCCACGACCTCTACGGCGTGCTGGGCATCTTCATCCCGCTGATCGTCACCAACTGCGCCATCATCGGCCGCGCGGAAGCCTTTGCTGCCCGCAATCCACCCATGGCCGCGGCCGTCGACGGCCTGGGCACTGGCCTGGGCTTCTGCCTGGCGCTGGTGCTGCTGGGCGCGCTGCGTGAACTGGCCGGCCATGGCACGCTGCTGGCCGGCGCCGACATGATGTTCGGCGAATGGGCGCGCAGCCTGGAGCTGACCCTGGTGCCCAACCACCCCGGCTTCCTGCTGGCGATCCTGCCCCCCGGGGCGTTTATCGGTCTGGGCCTGCTGATCGCCGCGCGCAACGCGATCATCGCCCGCGGCGAACGACGCGCGAAGGCGGGCTCGCCCAGGGTGACCGCACCGGTTGCCCGCGGGGAATCCGCTTGAACGCCGCCGACCGCCACGAGTTCTTTCGCCGCCTGCGTGAGCACGACCCGCACCCGACCACCGAGCTGAACTACGACACCGCGTTTGAGCTCCTGGTCGCGGTCATCCTCTCGGCCCAGGCGACCGATGTCGGCGTCAACAAGGCGACGGCGAAACTGTTCCCGGTGGCCAACACGCCACGCGCCATCCTCGACCTGGGCGAGGACGGCCTGAAGCACTACATCCGCACCATCGGCCTGTTTAACTCGAAAGCCACCAACATCATCGCCACCTGCGGCATATTGCTGGAACAGCATGGCGGCGAAGTGCCGGACAACCGCGAAGCCCTTCAGGCGCTGCCCGGGGTGGGCCGAAAGACCGCGAACGTCGTGCTCAATACCGCCTTCGGGCAACCCACCATGGCCGTCGACACCCACATCTTCCGGGTCTCCAACCGCACCGGCCTGGCGCCCGGGAAAACGCCACTGGCGGTGGAGAAAAAACTGCTGAAGAATGTGCCGGCCGAGTTCCTGCAGGATGCGCACCACTGGCTGATCCTGCACGGCCGTTACACCTGTATCGCGCGCAAACCGAAATGTGACGAATGCATCGTCGCCGACCTGTGCCGCTACGCGAAGGCCGAGGCCCGCAAAGAAGCCCGGAAAGCAGCACGCAAATCCTGACCGCGGTGACGCGACGGGCTCCCCGGCCGGTCGCCGTACCCGGACTCGGCCTGTCGCACTCCGGCAACCGGTTGTCCCTTTCCCACGGAACATTCGCCGTTCAATGTAATCATTTTCCAGAGATGCCGGTCTGTTCCCGTAACCGTCCCGGCGCTCGCCGGCGGATGACTCCGCGGAGGATTCTGCTAGTCTTTGGCGAACGGCGTGGTCGACAATGCGAGCAGATCGCGTCATGGCGCTGCAAGGCGCCGCTACCGGGGAACACCCCCGAACATCCATAAAAGGAGGTTGTTGCAATGAGCAAGAAGACCGACATCATCAAACCCGTATCCACCATCGCCGGCTTCGCGCTGGCCTCGACCCTGGCCTTCGGCGGCAACGCCATCGCGGCCGACACCGACTTCGAACTCGCCGACCTGGACCAGGGCTACATGGTCGCCGGCGACGAGAAGGACAAGGAAGGCAAGTGCGGTGAAGGCAAGTGCGGCGACAAGGAAGGCAAGGATAAAGACGGCAAATGCGGCGAAGGTAAATGCGGCGACAAGGAAGGCAAGGACAAGGACGGCAAATGCGGCGAAGGCAAGTGCGGCGACAAAAAGGAAAAAGGTGAAGAAGGCAGCTGCGGCGCCTGATCACCTCGCCTGACCTGGACCTGTCATGAGCACGCGGAAATATCCCGTGAACGGCACGGGATTGGGACTGAGGCGGGCCCTGCTGGGCCCGCTTCAGGCATTACCGGCCGGCAAACTCGAGGACGCCGTCGACTTCATGGAAGTGGCGCCCGAGAACTGGATCGGTGTCGGCGGACGGCGCGGCAAGGCGCTGCGGTCGTTTACCGAACGCTTTCCCTTTGTCTGCCATGGCCTGTCGCTGTCGCTGGGTGGTCCCGCGCCACTGGATGAAACGCTGCTGCGTAAAATCCGCACGTTCCTGGATGAACACGACATCCGCTGCTACACCGAGCACCTGAGCTACTGCAGCGACGCCGGCCAGCTGTACGACCTGATGCCCATTCCGTTCACGGCGGAAGCGGTCCACTGGGTCGCCGAGCGCATCCGGCGCACCCAGGACATCCTGGAACGGCGTATCGGCATCGAAAACGTTTCCTACTACGCGGCGCCCGGCGCCGAGATGTCGGAATCCGAATTCATCAACGCGGTGGTCACCGAGGCCGACTGCGACCTGTTGCTCGACGTCAACAATATCTACGTCAACGCCATCAACCACGGCTATGACGCGGGCGAATTCCTGCGTTCCATGCCCGGCGAACGCGTCGTCTACGGCCATATCGCCGGTCACTACGAGGAAGCCGAGGACCTGCGCGTGGATACCCACGGCGCGCCGGTGATTGATGGCGTCTGGGCCCTGCTGGACCAGGCCTACGACACCTTCGGCGTTTACCCCACGCTGCTGGAGCGCGATTTCAACTTCCCCGAAACGGCGGAACTGCTGGCGGAAACCGGCCGGATCCGTACCGCCCAGCAACGGGCCGGACACGAAGGCGCGGCTGCGCGAAATCGTGCCCATGGCTGAACGCCTGTCCACGGCCCTGAACCGCTTCGCGGCGCATGTCCGCAGCCCGCATCAACACGCTGCACCCGACGATGTCGAAGACCGTCGAATGGCCATTTACCGAGACCTGTATCACCGCAACCTGTCATCGTTTATCGAGGGCAGCT
Source organism: uncultured Oceanospirillales bacterium (assembly GCA_913055655.1). GTDB lineage: Bacteria > Pseudomonadota > Gammaproteobacteria > Xanthomonadales > SZUA-36 > Marinihelvus. The sequence continues at coordinate 1,091,230 of CAJXKA010000001.1, forward strand.
TCCCGGTCCTGCGTCGTCTCTACGATGACGATGAATGGCGAAATTTAATTCACGAATTTTCTGACGATCACCATTGCCGGACACCGCTGTTCCCGGAGATCCCGCGCGAGTTCCTGCGTTACCTGCAGGACGAACGCGGCCAGCGCGACGGCGACCCGCCATTCATGCTGGAACTGGCGCACTACGAGTGGGTGGAACTGGCGCTCGACCTTGACCCCCAGGACCTTGACGCCATTCCGGCGAACGCCGATGGTGACCTGCTGGACAGTGCCCTGGTGGTATCCCCCCTGGCCTGGCCGCTCGCCTATCGCTGGCCGGTCCACGAGATCAGCCCTGCTTTCCAACCGGAAGAACCGCCCGAACAGCCCACCCTGCTGCTGGTGTACCGCGACCGGGAAGACGAGGTCCGGTTCACCCGGCTGAACGCACTCAGCGCACAGTTGCTGGCGACGCTGACCGAACAGCCGGAACTGACCGGTCGCGACGCCATCATCGCCGCCGCCCGGGCGGCCGGCCATCCCGATCCGGCGTCGGTGGTGCCCGCGGGGGCGAAACTGCTGGAGAACCTGCGCGGCCGCGATGTCGTTCTGGGCACAAGGACCCACTGAATGATCGATCTATACGACGGACTCACCGCCCGCCTGCGCGGCATCGGCGACGCCACCTGGCCATTGGCGCTGCGCCTCATCCTGTTCTGGGAGTTCTGGGAATCGGGAATCACCAAGTACCGCGGCGATAACTGGTTCGCTGACATCCCCTGGGCAGACTGGCAAAAAGGCTTTCCGGCACCGTTCGAGTGGCTGCCGACAGACCTGAACTGGGCGCTGGCCACCTGGGGTGAACTGGTGCTGGCCACGCTGCTGTTACTGGGCCTGTTCACCCGTTTCGCGGCCGTGTCATTGCTGGTCATCACCGCGGTCGCCACAGCGGCCGTGCACTGGCCGGCGGAATGGGACGGCCTCGCCGGCCTCTGGCAGGGTTACGTTATCACCGCGGACAATGGCGGCAATTTCAAGCTGCCACTGTTGTTCATCATCATGCTGCTGCCGCTGGTGTTCCACGGCGGCGGCACGCTCAGCCTCGACCGGCTGCTGGTCGGCCTCACCCACCGCACCGACCGGCTGGACGACCGCGTCATGGACCTGCAGGCCGCCGGCCTGGCCCTGGCGGTGCTGGGGCTGACGGTGGTCTGGGTAGAACCCGCCTGGGGCGGTATCCTGCTGGGGGTGGCGGCCCTGGCGTTAATCATCCCCCAGTTCATGGGCAACCCTTTAAGGCCGGACTTCTGACACCGCGGCGGGAAACGGCGACGGCATCGGCACCAGGCCGAAACCTTCCGACTGGAATCCGTTGACCAGCCCGGCCTCGCCCGGCAGGTGCAACGCACCCACCGCGATAAATGCACAGCCTTCGTCCAGGAGCGGCAGCGCGTTCTTCAGCATCCTGGCATTACGGCGATCGATACCCTCGGCCTGGAAGTACTCACGCGTTTTTGGGCTGAGCACACTCATTTCCGCGTCAGACTCGGCCTGCAGCCTGTCAAGGGAGCCTACCAGGTAGATATCCACCAGCCTGGTATGCGTCTCGTCCACGCGATCGACCTCGGCCACGGCCTGGTCCAGCATTTCGATCTGCGCCGGCAGTTCAAGGTCATCCAGGAAGGACAGTTGCTCTTGAAGCGTTTCCAGCCCGACCACGTCCAGGCCGGCGCCCGAGGCACGCAGCGACAGGGAGAAATCCATGAACAGGCCGGATTTCGGCGGCGGCATGCTCAATATCATCATCACCGCCCAGGGTTTCAGCTGGCGCGCGTTCGGGCCGGTCACGCCATAGCCTGATAGCGCTTCAACCACGCGATCGAATCGCTCGGCGCCCAGTTGTTCGCGCAGGTCTGCCCCCGCCGGCTGCCGCATCGCGTCCATTAACCGCCGCATGGTGGGCAGGTCCGGCACCATTTCCATCGCGAAGGTGTCGCATGCCGTCAGCATATCGAGGAATTCCTCCCGGTATTCCAGCACCCGCGGATCCTCGCTGTGGACAGTCCCCAGCAGGTAACCGGCCACGTCGCCTTCACGGTCAATGCGCCAGAACAACGCATCACCATCGCTGGAATCGGCCGGTACCAGGCCGGGTAAAATCGCCAGGAACAGGGCGAACCCGGCGACGACGCCCGGCACCCGCCACCACGCGGTGTGTTTCAGTTTTCCAGACATGGCAAAATACGGCCTCCGCCGCGTGATCCAATCTTCCATCCGACAAGGGGCCATTATGCCGCTCATCTCCGACCGATTCAGGGGCTTTCTGCCCGTTGTCGTCGATCTCGAAACCGGGGGCTTCAACGCCGCCACCGACGCCGTGCTTGAAATTGCCGCCTGTATCCTGGCCATGGACAATTTCGGCCGCCTGTCGATCGCCGAAACCATCAGCGTCGACGTCGAGCCGTTTGAAGGCGCCAATGTCGACCCGCGCGCCCTGGAATTCACCGGCATCAACCTGGAAGACCCCGAGCGCGACCCGCTACCCGAAAAGGAAGCCCTGCGCCGGATCACCCAGCCCGTGCGCAAGGCCGTGCGTGAAACCGGCTGCCAGCGCGCCATCCTGGTCGGTCACAATCCGGCCTTCGACCTCGGCTTCCTGAACGCCGCCATCGAGCGCACCGACTTCAAGCGCAGCCCCTTCCACCCGTTCAGCAGCTTCGACACCGCCACACTGGGCGGCCTGGCGTTCGGCCAGACCGTCCTCGCCCGCGCGGTCGAAGCCGCCGGCATCGAGTGGAACGCGGCCGCCGCGCATTCCGCGGAGTATGACGCGACGAAGACGGCCGAGTTGTTTTGCAAGATTGTGAATATGTGGAAGTTGAAGGGTGGTGAGTAGTGAGTGGTGAGTGGTGAGTGGTGAGCAGTAAGCAGTAAGCAGTAAGCAGTAAGCAGTAAGCAGTAAGCAGTAAATTATGCGTGGGGTTTTCGCGAGAGCCAGCATTAAATCAATTTCGCGAAATTCCTGGAATTTGTGGAATTTGCGTGCGCTCTTGACGACCCCTCCAAAGGCATGACCTTCGGAATAGGTAAAACGTTTCATATCCCGCTATGATTCCCCCCACAAAGAGGGAGGAGTCATCCATGTCAGACAAGAATTACACCGTTTTTAACGCGATGGTGGACATCGTCGCGTCCCCGGGGCGCGCGCTGGACGAGGCCAAGGCGCATCCGCGCTGGTTCTGGTGGCCGCTGCTGATTTCCATCGTGCTGACCATCGCCGCCCTGAGCTACTACTACACCTGGGTCGATTTTGAATGGTTGATTGAGCAGACCATCATGAGCGTGCCGCCCGAAGACCGGGCCGCGGCGGAGCCTGGCATCCGGGGCTTCATGAGCGTGGGCACCAGCATCCTGACCACGGTGGCCGCGATCGTGATCATGACGTTCCTGATCTACGCCATCCAGGCCGTCTACCTGCACCTGGCCAACAAGCTCACAACACATGCGGACGTCAGCTATGGCCAGTGGTTCGGCTTCAGCGCCTGGACGGCGTTCGTGATGGTGCTGGGCGCGGTCGTGATGTTCGTGGTGATCTTCCTGGCCGACTCCAACCAGCTCGCGCAGCATGAGCTGTCACCGCTTTCAATGAATGCCCTGTTCATTCACGCGGAGCCCGGCGAGCCCTGGTTCAACTGGGGTAATTCACTGAACCTCTTCAACATCTGGACCCTGGTGCTGATGACCATTGGTTACCACCGCTGGACCGGCGCCGGCATCGTGAAATCGGCGATCATCGCCTGCCTGCCCTGGGTGCTGATCTTCGGAATCTGGGCGGCGATGGTCTGAGCCGGACCCGGTCATGAAAAAACTGCTGATTTTCGCGGGACTCGCGGTCCTGCTGGTCGGGCTGCCGCTCGTCTCCAAGATGAACCGCGGCGGGGACGCCGAGGTGGTCGAGGTGCAGGCAGCCGGCCTGGAAACCATCCGCAGCTCGATCCTGGCTTCAGGCACCCTCGCCTTCCGCGAGCAGGTGCAGCTGCGATCCGAGGTCATCGCCCGCGCCACGCGCGTGCTGGTCGAGGAATCCGACCGCGTCGCGCAGGGCGAACTGGTGATCACCCTGGACACCGAGTCCTATGACGCCCAGGTCGAGCAGGCCGATGCACGCGTACGCATCCAGGAACTGGCGATCGAGCGGCAGCGGCACGTGGTGGCGGACCTGGAGCGCCGTCACCGCAACGCCGAACGGCTGGTGAAACAGGGCCTGATCGACCAGGACAGCTACGACGCCCTGGTCAACCAGCTGGACGTGGCCCGCGTGGAACTGCGCTCGCAGCAGGAGGGCCTGTCGCAGGCCCGGGCCGCGCTGGCGCAGTCACGCGACCTGCTGGCCAAGACCCAGATTGCCTCGCCGATTGACGGCATCGTCATCGCCGTCGACATCAAGCCGGGTGAAACGGTCATTGCCGGCACCACCAACATCCCGGGTTCGACGCTGATGACCATCGCCGACCCGTCCGAGATGCTGGTCGAGGTGCTGGTCGACGAGGCCAACATCGCCTCTGTCCGCGAGGGCCAGCGCGCCGATCTCTACGCCGCCGCCTGGCCGGACACGGCGCTGGGTGGCACGGTCGAGTCGATCGCGCCCACGGCCCGCCAGAACGCCGGCCAGCAGGGCCTGACCTTCCTGGTGAAGATCCTGCTGGATGAACAGGATGACATCGCTGTGCGCTCGGGCATGAGCGCGCGCGCCGAGATTCACACCGAATCCAGCGAATCCACGCTGTCGGTGCCGATCCAGGCCGTGCGCTACGACGAGGACGACGAGGCTTCCGACGAAGAAGACGCCGAGCAGGCCTACGTTTACGTTTTTGACAACGGCACCGCGCGCCGCCGCGACGTGGAGACCGGCATCTCCAGCGACAGCGACCAGGAGATTCTCTCCGGCCTTGAAGAAGGCGACCGGGTCATCACCGGGCCGTTCCGCACCCTGCGCACACTGGACGACGGCGACCCGGTGGAGCAGGAAGAGGAATCCGCCGCTGACGATGACGCTGACGACGACGCGGATTCCGACGAAAGCTGATGTCCGCTGATTCGGCCGAGAGCGTCATCCGTTTCCGCGGCGTGGCGCGGCGCTACGAGATGGGCGACCAGGTGGTGAATGCGCTGGATGGAGTCGACCTGGACATCCGTCGCAACGAGTATGTCGCCATCATCGGTGCATCGGGTTCGGGCAAGTCGACGATGATGAACATCATCGGCTGCCTGGATCGCCCCACCGAGGGCGAGTACCAGCTCGAGGGCCACGATGTCGGCGCCATGAATGAAAACGAGCTGGCGCGTGTCCGCAACCGCGAGATCGGTTTCGTGTTCCAGAGTTTCAACCTGCTCCCGCGTGCAAATGCTCTTAAGAATGTGATGCAACCCCTCGTTTTCCGGGGAATTAAGCTGGACGATCGCAAGCAAAAAGCACGGCAGTCGCTGGAGCGTGTTGGACTGGGTGACCGGGTCGATCACCTGCCCAACCAGCTCTCCGGCGGCCAGCGCCAGCGCGTGGCGATTGCCCGGGCGCTGGTCGGCGAGCCGGCGATCCTGCTGGCCGACGAGCCCACCGGCAATCTCGACAGCCGCACCACGGTCGAGATCATGCGATTGTTCGACGCCCTGCACAGCGCCGGCCAGACCATCATCATGGTCACCCACGAGGCCGATATTGCCGCGCATTGTGAACGCGTGATCCGGCTCGAGGACGGTCGCGTGGCCGAAGACCATCGCAATAACACGCGACGCCGTGCGCTGGCGGAAGGCGCTGACGGATGAACGGGGCCCGCTGATGTTCATGCTGCTGGAAAGCCTGCGCTCGGCGCTCGATTCCATCCGCGCCCACGGGTTCCGCTCGGTGCTGACCTCGCTGGGCATCATTATCGGCGTGATGTCGGTGATCGCCGTCGTGTCGATCGTCCAGGGGCTTTCGCATACCGTGAACCAGCAGTTCGAGGGCCTGGGCAGCAACACGCTGACGGTACGCTCGTACACCCCGTTCCGGAAGGCCCTGCAGGGCCAGGTCGCCAAGTTGCGACATGACGACATGACCGCCATCGAGCAGCGGGTCGAGGGCATTTCCCATGTCACGCCCATCCTGTTCGCCCAGAGCGGCACCCAGGGCCAGGTCTCGTATCGCTCCCAGGACACGTTTGCGCAGGTGTTCGGCGTCGGCCCCTCGTATTTCGAAGTGAATGGCGTGTTCCCCGAATCGGGCCGCGGCTTCGCCCGCGACGACGACCTGCGCCGGCGGCTGGTCTGCCTGCTGGGCCAGGACGTGGTCGAGGAACTGGAGATGCCGGACAACCCCGTCGGCGAATACTTCAAGGTGGGGGCCGAGTGGTGCAAGGTCATCGGTGTCATGGAGCGGCGCGGCGAGCTGCTGGGCTTTTCGCAGGATAACTACGTGCTGCTGCCCTATGGCACCGCCCGGCGTATCCAGGGCACCTCCCGCGACCTCGATATCCAGGTGCAGTTGCAGGTGGACGACATCAACCGCATGGACGAGGTGAAAGACCGCATCAGCCGGTTATTGCGGAGTAATCATGGCCTGAAATCAGGCGATGACGACGACTTCCGCGTGCAGACCTCCGAACAGCTGACCGAGTCGTTCAACCAGATCATCTCCACCATTACCGCGGCGGTGGGCGGCATTGTCGGCGTCTCGCTGCTGGTGGGCGGCATCGGCATCATGAACATCATGCTGGTGTCGGTCACCGAGCGGACGCGGGAGATCGGCATCCTGAAGGCGCTGGGCGCGACCCGCCAGGACATCATGCTGCAATTCCTCATCGAGGCCGTGCTGCTGTGCCTGGTCGGCGGCGTCATCGGCATCGCGCTGGGTTACGGCATCGGCGCCTTTGCCGCGGCGATGCTGCCCGGCTTCCCCCCGGCGCACGTGCCGGCCTGGGCCATCGCGCTCAGCTTCGGCTTCAGCGCCGGCGTCGGCATCATCTTCGGCATTATCCCGGCCGCCAAGGCCTCGCAGCTCGACCCGATCGACGCCTTGCGTTACGAGTAGCGCTCAGGCGCCTGGCGATTCGGTCGCGGGCGCGCCAAACCCGCCGCCGCCGGGCGTTTCAATCGTCAACACCTGCCCCGCTTTTACGGCCTGGCTGTGTTTCCCGGGAAGGGGCTGGTCATCAAGGCGGTTGTTTCCCGGCAATCCCGCCTCGCCACCGGCCAGCCCCCACGGCGCATGGCGGCGCCGCTCGGTGATCACCGACAGGCTGGCGTCTTCAAGAAAACGGTATTCGCGGATGACGCCATCGCCGCCCCGGTGGCGCCCCGCCCCGCCAGAACCGTGACGAACCGCGTATCGGTTGACGCGCAGCGGGTAGTGCAACTCCAGCACTTCCACCGGCGTGTTCAGGGTGTTGGTCATGTGGCTGTGGCGGGCGCTGAGCCCATCCCAGCCGGGACCTGCGCCATGGCCACCGGCCAGCGTCTCGTAGTAGTCCCAGCCACCGGCACCGGCGCGCCCCATGGCCAGGTTGTTCATCGTGCCCTGGCTGGCGGCCGGGATGTGGTCCGGCAGCGCCTGCGCCAGTGCCCCGCACAGGGCGTCGACAATCCGCATGCTGGTTTCGACATTGCCCGCCGCAACGGCGGCGGGTGGGCGCGCATTGACGACACAGCCCTCCGGCGCCTGCAGGCGGAGCGGCCGGAACGCGCCGGCGCAGGCCGGCAGTTGCGGCGGCATCAGGCAGCGAAACACGTAAAACACCGCCGCGGCGGTAACGGCGAGTGGGCAGTTCAGGTTGCCGGCGACCTGCGGCGCGGTGCCGTCAAAATCGACATCAACGCCCGCCGGCGACACCGTCACCTGCACCCGGATTTCAATATCGTCCGTGCCGACGCCATCATCGTCCAGGCGATCAGTGAAGGCGTAAACGCCCGTTGGGAGTTCAGCAAGTGCGGCCCGGGCGACACGCTCGGCATAGTCATTCAACTGGGCAACGCGCCGCTTGAAGGGCTCGATGCCGGATTCAGCCACCAGCGACCGCAGCCGCCTTTCGCCCAGCCGACAGGCGCCGACCTGGGCGTCAAAATCGCCGCCGCCCGCGGCGCTGCCGGGCAGTGTGCGCCATGTGCTTTCCTGCCGCTCCCCGGCGCGAAACAGCAGCGAAGGCGGAATCAGGACACCCTCTTCCTCCAGTCGCGTACTGACCGGCATCGATCCCGGCGCGTCCGCGCCGATGTCGGCGTGGTGCGCCCGGTTGGCAGCGAAACCACACAGCTCACCCTCAGCGAACACCGGCGCGACCAGCGTGATGTCCGGCAGGTGGGTGCCGCCGCGAAAGGGGTCGTTAAGCACCATGAGGTCGCCATCGGCCCAGTCTCGCGAGGCCGCCAGTGATGTCATGGCCTGGGCCATGGAGCCCAGGTGTACGGGAATGTGGGTGGCCTGCCCGAGCAGGCCACCGCGTCGATCAAACAACGCGCAGGAATAATCCTTGCGATCGCGGATGTTCGGCGAGAATGCGACGCGCCCAAGGAGCGCGCCCATTTCCTCGCAGATGGCCGCGACGCGGCTGGCAAACAGCCCCAGCTCGATGCTGTCGTGGGCGTCCACCGGCCGCGCCGGTCCGGTCAGGCCTGTTTCGGGTCGACGTTCGCCAGGATAGCGTCGCGCTTCTCGGCGCGGGCTTCCTCGATGGCGCGACGAATTTCCGGGTAACGCAGGCCGAGGATGGCGGCGGCGAAAAAGGCCGCGTTGACCGCGCCCGGCTTGCCGATGGCGAGCGTGCCCACCGGGATACCCGGCGGCATCTGCACGATGGAGTACAGCGCGTCCTGCCCGCCCAGCGGACCGGAGACCAGCGGCACACCCAGCACGGGCAGCGTGGTCTTGGCGGCCAGCACGCCCGGCAGGGCGGCGGCCATGCCGGCGCCGGCGATCAGTACCTCGATGCCACGCTCGGGTGCAGTGGCGGCGTATTCAAACGCCTGCTCGGGGGTACGGTGGGCAGAAAGTACGCGGGCTTCGTTGGCGATGCCCAGCTTGTCCAGCGTGTTCGCGGCATGCTGCATCACGTCCCAGTCTGAATGGGAGCCCATGATGATGCCGACCAGGTTCTTGTCACTCACGGTCTGTCCTCTCCTGAAAGGATGAAAAAACAAACCGCTATTGTACCAAGCCGGGCAGCCCGAAGGGACCACGATGCGACAGGCATTGCGTACAATAGGGACTGTTGTTGAATCCGGAAAATGCCATGCCCGTCGACGCCAAACTGCTGGAAATCCTGTGTTGCCCCGTTTCCCATACGCCGCTGACCCGACTGGGGGACGACGACCTGGAAAAGCTCAATGCCGCGGTCGCCCGGGGCCAGCTGAAGCGCACCGGCGGGGAGCCGGTCAGCGACGCGCTGGAAGAGGCGCTGGTCACCGAGGACCGCAAGGTCATCTACCCCGTGCGCGACGGCATCCCCATCCTGCTCGAGGACGAGGCCATCGGCACCGCACAGCTGAAGGAATTCTGAGACGGCTCATGCCCACGCCCCCGCCATGCGTAGACGATGATGTCCGGCGCGCGCTGGACGAGGATGTCGGCGCGGGCGACCTGACCGCGGCGCTGGTCGAACCCGGCACGCGACTGCGGACCCGCGTCATTGCGCGTGAAACCGCGGTACTGGCCGGGCGCCCCTGGTTCGACTCGACCTTTGCGCAGCTCGGCGGTGACGTCCATATCGAATGGCGCTGCGCGGATGGGGACCGGCTCGAGCCCGACCAGGTGTTATGCGAGCTCGACGGCGATGCCGCCACGGTGTTGACGGGCGAGCGCACGGCGCTGAACTTCATCCAGACCCTGTCATCGGCGGCCACAATGACGCGGGCTTTCGTCGACCGCGTCGAGGGCACCGGCACGGTGATCCTCGACACGCGCAAGACCGTGCCCGGTTTGCGCCTGGCGCAAAAGTACGCCGTGCGTTGCGGCGGCGGGCGCAATCACCGTATCGGGCTGTTCGACGCGGTGCTCATCAAGGAAAACCACATCAGCGCGGCAGGCTCCATCGGCGCGGCCGTTCAGCGCGCACTGGAAACCGCCGGCGATGTGCTGATCGAAGTGGAGGTGGAGAACCTGGCCCAGCTGGCCGAGGCCTGTGCCGCCGGTGCCGGTCGCGCCCTGCTCGACAACTTCAGCCTTGAAGGGCTCACCGAGGCGGTCACCACCCACGGTGACAGGATCGCGCTCGAGGCGTCCGGCAATATCACCCTGGACACGGTCCGCGACGTGGCGGAAACCGGCGTCGATTTCATCTCCACCGGCGCCATCACCAAGCACGTCCGGGCCGTCGACTTTTCCATGCGTTTCGTTGACTGAGGAGCCACCATGCTGCGACTTCTGATCACCACTTTCCTGCTGCTTGCCGGGCTGGACGTGTTCGCCGAAGACGCGCCGAAACCCGAAAAAATATTTACCTCTGATACCGTCCTGCCCGTCACCATCGAGGGCCCATGGCGCACCATCGAGCGCAACAAGACCTCCGGCGACGAGTGGCAGGGCACCTTCAGCTACGACACCGATGGCGGCAGGGTCCGCATTCCCGTGACACTGCGCGCCCGCGGGCTGACCCGGCTGGATGTCTGTGATTTCCCGCCGCTGCGAATCGGTTTTGACAAGGCCGCGGCAAAACGCACCGCGTTCCGCGGCGCCGGCAACCTGAAAATGGTGACGCACTGCCTGAAGCGCGAGAAATTCGAGGCTTACCCGGTCAAGGAATATATCGGCTACCGCATCTACAACCTGGTGACCGAGAAGAGCTATCGCGTGCAGGGCCTGGATGTCCGCTACGTGGACACGGACAACGGCGATGTGACCGAGCGCTTCGCCTTCCTGATCGAGGACCCCGATGACGTTGCGAAGCGCAACGACCTGGTCAAGCTGGACATCGAGCGCACCATCCCACCGATGCTTGATGCCGACGCCGACAGCCTGTTCATGGTGTTCCAGTACCTGATCGCCAACCTGGACTGGTCGGTGCTGAGCGGGCCGGAGCCGGTCTGTTGCCACAACGTCCGCCTGATCGGCACCGCGCCCGATGCGCGGCCGGTCTACGCCCTGCCCTACGACCTCGATTCATCCGGGCTGGTGGACGCCCACTACGCATCGCCGCCGGATAACCTGCGGGTACGGGACGTTCGCCAGCGCCTGTTTCGCGGATTCTGCATGCACAACGAGGCGGTCCCCGGCGCGGTGCAGGCCTTTATCGGGCAGCGCGAGGCCATCTTCGCGCTGTTCGAGAACGAGACACGCCTGGACGAGCGAGATCGCGAGCGCGCGATCGGCTTCGTGGAACAGTTTTACGAAGAAGTCAGCGAAGCGGACGCGCTCGAAAAACTCACCGACAGTTGTCGGGGCTGAGCCAGGCCTCACGCTGCAGGATTTCCGGATCCTGCGTCCCTTCCGCGGCGCTGTCCGTGGCCGCGCTGTCCGCGCGCTCCGTCTCGGTCGATGCTTCCAGCGAACCGTTCGCGGCGGCGGTCTGCATTTTCTGCAGGCGCGAGCGCAGGTGGGCGTTGGCCGGGGCCATCTGCACGACCTTTTCCAGGTAAGCCAGGCGTCCATCGTTTTCGGCGGGCAATGGTAGCGCGCCACCCGGGTAATTCGCCGTCGCGGCACCACCCTTCAGCTCGAGAAACGCGATGTGGCCGCCGTAGTAGCCGGCGATGCCGGTGTCATTGAGCACCACCCTGCCGTCGAAGCGCGGCCACACTACGCCCTGGGTGGGTGTATGGCCCACGACGATGCGGGCCACGTCGTAGCGCGCCAGGATCGCATCGACCATCGGGCCGCGAACGGCCTCGCTGTCGGTCGCCAGGCCGCGGTACCACAGCGGCCCCAGTTCATCGGTGGCGATGCCGGGTTCGTCGAATGCGAAACTGGCCAGTTGCGCGTGCACGTCGCGGGTGTAATCCGGCAGTTCGAGCTGGCAGTACTTCGCGCTCAGGCCACCGTGCAGGAACAGGGTGTCATTCACGCGCAGCACCACGGGCGCGTTCATCACCCGTTTGCCGTAGTCGCCTTCCGGCGACCAGGCCTGCCGGTGCTCGACCCAGCCCAGCGGGTATTCCTTCTCCCATTCGGCGCGGAACGCCTTCAGGTCCAGGCCTTCCACGGAGGACGGGTCGCGCGCCGCCATGGTCTCGATATGGTGCTCGAACTGCAGGTCCTGGTAGCGCTTGGAATTCCGCGTTTTGAAGGCTTCGTACTCCCCGGCAACCACGTATCGCAGGTCGCCATACACGTTCATGGCCTCGTGATTGCCAATCAGCAGGTGCACCCGCCCGCCGTCACGTTCGGCGTCCTCGGCCAGTTCCACCAGGTGATCGATGATTTTGCGGGTATCCGGGCCACGATCGGGAATATCGCCGGTCTGCACCAGGTGGGTCTCGCCGCCCGCCCAGTTCCCCCGTTTGTCCACCAGCCCGGCCAGGGTCATGACCTTCATGTACTGGTCATAGTCGCCATGCAGGTCGCCGATGGCGACAACACGATCAACGCCTGTCCAGTGATAATCGCCGACCTTGCGCGCCTCGGCCCACGCGCTCTCGGGCATTTGCGAGAGCGCTACGAAAATCGCCGATGCCGCCAGCGCGCCCAGACCTCGAAGCTTCATGCCAGCCTCCTGTTCCCCGGCGTGCCCATGCCGGAACCTGTGGTTACCTGAACACCCCCGGGTCGGGGTCCTCTTCCTCGCTGCGCGACCGGCGCATGTACGTCTTGGCCTAGCTTAACGCCGACCATGGAAGGAAGTCGACCGGATCGCCGGGCGCGATGGCCTTGCCGGGTGGCTGGATGGCCAGTCCCTGGGCCCAGGCGGTGGACCGCAACACGCCACTGGACGGGTTCGGATAGGTCTCCAGGCCCTGCGCGCCCCGCCGGGCACGGTGGTAAACCTGCCGCTCGCCGGCCGGCGCCCTGAACGCCGCGGGTATCGCGAACGGTTGCGGCACGGTTGCGGCGGCGCCCTGGCAGGCCAACAGGAACGGCCGGGCCACGATCAACGCCGTGACCAGCGCAGACGCCGGGTTGCCTGGCAGCCCAATAAACGGGGTCTCGCCCACGACGCCAAAGGCCAGCGGCTTGCCGGGCTTCATGGCGATTTTCCACAGGTCCAGCCGGCCCAGCGACTCGACCACGCCCTTGACGTGATCCTCCTCGCCGACCGATACGCCGCCACACGACAGCACCACGTCGGCGGATTCAGCCGCGCGGGAGAACTGCGCCGCGATGGCGTCCGGACGGTCAGCGGCGATGCCCGCATCAACGAATTCAAACCCCCAGCCCTGCAGGAGCGAACCCAGCAGGTAGCGGTTCGAGTTGTAGATCTGTCCCGGCGCCGTGGGCCGGCCCGGTTCAACCAGTTCGTCGCCGTTGGACACCACGGCGACTCTCAATCGCCGGTGTACCGGAACTTCGGCGATGCCGACCGATGCGACCAGGCCGATGTCCTGCGCCCGCAGGCGGTGACCGGCATCGAGGATGCGATCGCCGCGGCCGATATCCTGGCCACGCGGCCGGACATGGTCGCCGGTCCGGGGCCGTTTGGTGACGCGCGTGCCGTGGTCATCGGTTCGCGTGTTTTCCTGCATGACGATGGCATCGGCGCCGGCGGGCAATTCAGCACCGGTAAAGATCCGGGTCAGCGTGCCCGGCGCGTGTGTCCCCGGGGCCTGGCCGGCCGCCAGCCTCGCGCCCACGGGCATCGGTGAATCCGGGCCGGTCCAGTCTGCTGCCCGTATCGCGTAACCGTCCATGGCCGAGTTCGCCGCGGGGGGCACGTCAATGGTGGATTCGACAGGCGCCGCCAGCACGCGACCCACGGCGTCGCACAGGGGTACGGGTTCGGACTCCGGCGGCCGCGGCGCCGCGGCCACCAGTTGGGCGATCGCGTCTGAAACGCTCAGCATCCGACGGCGGCGCCGGTATGGCAGACGAAGTTGCAGGGCTTGTGGCGGGCGTCCAGCTGTTCGACCAGGATCCGGTTCCAGGCCGTCCGGCAGGCGCCCGTGGAGCCGGGCACGCAAAAGACCAGCGTGCGATTGGCGAGCCCCGCCACCGCGCGTGACTGTACCGTGGACGTGCCGATTTCCTCGAATGACAGTTGCCGGAACAGTTCGCCGAACCCCTCGATGGGCCGGTCAAACAACGGCGACAAGGCCTCGGGCGTGGAATCGCGATCGGCCATGCCGGTGCCGCCGGTGGTGATGATCACGTCCACCCCGGGGTCGGCGATCCAGGCCGAAACGATGGCCCGCATGGCATAGACGTCGTCGCGACACAGTTCGCGCGCCGCCAGCCGATGTCCGGCCGCCTCGGCCATCTCCACCAGCGCCGCCCCGGAGGTATCGGTCTCGAAGCTCCGCGTGTCGGACACGGTGAGCACCGCGATCCGCAGCGGTACAAATTCGGAATTCTGGGTTGCCATCGGCCTGTCCTTGGTGAAACGTGAAAATCTTCAGGCTTTCGCCGCACCGGGGTCAAGCCAGTCGCGTGCCTGCGCCAGGTCGGCCGGCGTATTGACGTTGAAAAATGCGGGCGGCGTGCCGGCCGGCCAGTCGACCCGGACATGCGGTATCGCGTCGGCCATCGTCATCAGGCCCGGACCATCGCCGGACGCCAGCGTGCCGGTCACGGTCGGTAACACGTCCAGGCGCCAGAGCGAAAACGTCGGCTGCGGGCGGCCCTGGTACGCCGCCATGGCCAGCCCGACATTGTTATCGAGCGCCGCACCCAGAAGTCGCTCGCCAAGATCACCTGGAAGGAACGGTGCATCACACGGCGCAACCAGCAGCCAGTCGCCCGCGCCTGCACGGTCGCACCAGGCAAGCCCCGCGGCCAGCCCGGCCAGCGGCCCGCGATGATACTCGCCGTCGTCTTCCACCCGCGACGGGTTAAGACGGGTCACAGAATCCGGCAATGCCCAGTCTTGCTCCGGGCCGGTCGCGATCGCGAGTCGGCCGACCTGCGGCGAAAATCGCCGGACCACGTGCTCCAGCATGCGGCCACCCGGCAGTGAAACGAGTGCCTTGGCGCCCTGCCCCAATCGCCGGGCCTGCCCCCCGGCCAGGATGAGCCCGGCGACACATCCCACTGGAACAGGTGACGGGTCAGCGTTCATCGAGTGCCTTGACGGCCGCCAGTGCCGTGTCCGACAGGCCCTGGCCGCCAGCGCGGACGTGCGCCGTGATCAGTTCACGCATGGATGGCGCCCAGAACCGGCGCAGGTGGTCGCTGACGCGCGCGGGCGCGTCCGGGTAGGCCTCGAGATTGAGGGCGATGTCGTTGGCCATGTCGACCAGGCGGTCCAGCTCACTCCCCGCCATCAGCGGCTTCCTCCTCCACGATGCGCGAAGACCCAGTGTAAAGGTTGTGGCGACCCGGGCGCGCGAAACCCGCCAGGGTCAGGTTGCAATGCCGCGCGAATGCAATGGCCAGGGTCGTCGGCGCCGACACGGCCACCAGCAGCTCGACCCCGGCCATGGCGCACTTTTGCACCATTTCGTAACTGGCCCGGCTGGTGACGACGACAAACCCCATGCCCGCCGCATCGCCGGCGCCCGCACGCCAGCCCAGTAGCTTGTCGAGCGCGTTGTGCCGGCCGACGTCTTCGCGCGCGGCCAGGATGTCACCGCCGGGCGTACACCAGGCCGCGCAATGAACGGCGCCGGTGGCCGCCTGCAGGGGCTGTTGGGCGGAAAGTGCGGCCACGCCGCGCTGCAGGGCCCGGTGGGTCACGCGCAGCGTGTCGCCCACCGGGGAAGGCGGCCGCATGACCTGTTCGAGCGACTCCGCCCCGCACAGGCCGCAACCGGTCCGCCCGGAGAGATTCCGGCGCTGGCCCTGCACCCGCTCGAAACAATCCGGGGTCACGGTCAGCGCCAGTTCCAGCCCGCCTTCACGCTCGATGACCCGGGAAGCCCGTATGTCGCCGGCCTGCCGCGCCAGCCCTTCCGCCAGGCTGAAGCCCAGGCCGAGTTCATCGAGGTTCGTCGGCGTCGCCATCATCACCACGTGGGGGTGGCGGTTGTAGGTGATCGCGACCGCGCACTCGCCCGCCACCAGGTCCTCGTCGGCTTCCAGCTGGCCGTCGTTCCAGCGGGTGACGTCTGTGACCCCGGTGGGCTTCATCGCCTCAAGGCCTCAGCCGGAACCGGGCGTTGGCGCCTGCTCGGGCAGCAACGCGTTCCAGGCCGGTGACGACCAGGTTTCCCACCGGGTGCCGGAAGCATCCTGGTATTGCAGCAACACGGCCAGCCCCTGCTCAATCGCCAGGTCACGGGCGTGCTCGGGTCCGCGAACCATCATCGTGGTAGCCCAGGCGTCGGCCAGCATCGCGGTGTCGGCGATGACGCTGGCGGCACTCAGCGTGTGCGTCACCGGGAACTTGTGCCATGGATCAATGATATGCGAGTAGCGACGCCCATCCGCCTCGAAGAAATTGCGGTAGGTGCCCGAGGTCGCCACCGCCAGGCCCTGCAACGGAATCACGGGCCCCGTACCGGCCGCCGTGCCCGGTGGTGTTTCCAGCGCCACCCGCCAGGGCCCGCCGCCGGGCCGCTCGCCACGGGCCCTGACCTCACCGCCAATCTCCACGAGATACCCGGTAAAGCCCCAGCCCTGCAGCAATTCGGCGACCTGGTCGACGGCGTACCCCTTGGCGATGCCGCCCAGGTCCAGCCCCAGCCCGCGGATGGATTTCATCAGCGCCGGTGGATTGTCCCTGACCTGGAGCCGCGTCATGCCGGCCAGCGACCCGGCACCGCTGATCTCGCGGTCAGGTGGCGGCGCGGCGCGCGCCCCGCCCGGCCCAAACCCCCAAGTATCCACCAGGGGCCCGAGGGTCACATCGAACGCGCCGCCACTTCGCGCCGACACGTCCATGGCCGCCTGCACCACGGCCACCGTGTCCGCGGAAACCGGCACCCAGGTCGAGGGTGTGGCGCGGTTGAAACGACTGACTTCGGAGTCGTCGATCCAGTTGGACAGGCGCCCGTCCAGCGTGGCCAGCAGGCCGGCGATCGACTCGCTCACCGCCTTGGGATCGACAATTTCCCTGGGCGAGTGGGCGATCACCGACCAGGACGTGCCCATGGTACTGCCGACGAAACGAAGCTCCTGGGTGACGGGGGGTGGTGTGCAGGCCTGCAGGGACAGTAGCGTGGTCGCGACGAGCGATACGAGGGCCGCCTGCCGGAAGACATTTTTTCCGCAAATTACTTTAATTAAGTTAATTAACAAAATGTTTTATATGTGGTTTGCTTGTCGTCAAGCTGGTGTGGATTTGCCAAAACCGGGTGGTGGAGACCTGTCTCGTCGGGGGCAGTGGCGGAATAGTATCGTATCCGGTATGGGCGGGCATCTGCGCGGGATTTTCGTCGGCCACGGGCGGTGTATGGGTGGCGCTGATGCGTAGTGGCGCGCCAGGGCGCGGGCCGTCGGCGTAGATTTCAAGGGTCAGGCGCAGCGGCCTGCCGGTGGCGGTCAGCGACGCTGGCAGCGGGAACCGGGCGGCGTGGCGGCCCACGAGGTCCAGCTGCCCAGCCGTGTCAATCGCACGGTTGGTCCGCTGCAGGCGCGACTTGTAGACCAGGTCGCCCGACTCATCGCGCGCCAGCAGGCGGACGCGCAGGTTCTTGTGCGGAAGCGCATCATCAATGGCCCAGGCGTCGACATTGCCGTCGGCATCGATACCGATAATCCCACCGTCCTGGCCGGCACGCGGGCGCCAGGCGCTGTTCTCGGTGTCCGACCAGGCCATGTTCGGATAGTAGAGCTCGCCCGCCTTGACGGACTGGCCCAGCGCCAGCACATCGACCATGAACCCGGTGCCCGCGTCCGAGTCGTTATCGTCATAGAGCGCCGGAAACCGGTCCAGCCCCAGGCCAGGCGTGTCGCCCTCGGCGTCGAACGACCAGATAAACGGAATGACGGCGATAAACCGGGGATCGGACATCGCGATCTCCAGGTGGTGTGACAGGCGCCGGCCCAGCACGTCGGGCCAGTCAGCACGCGTCACTGATTCGTTCACCGCCCAGGTCTCGGGTACCGCGACGAGGCGCTGGTGCGGCTGCATGTGTTCCAGCAGGATGCCGTAGAGGTCCAGCGCCGAGCGGTCACTGCAGCCACGGAACAGGTCCATGTAGCAGTTGTACCCCACCCAGTCGTAGTTCTCCGGGATCGAAAAGAACCGGTGCGCCAGTTCGTAGCCCGACAGGATCACGCCGATCGGCTTTTCCGGAAACACCGCGCGCACCAGGTCGTTCGCCTCGACCAGGACCTCGTAAACATCCTCGTAGACCTCGCCGGTGACGTATTCCTCGACAAAGTTCGGGTCACGGTGGCGGACGAACTCGCGGAACGGCTCATCTTTCGGATAGATCATCACCAGCGTGTCGAGCAGCGCCTCGGCTTCAAGGCGGGTGCGCAGCTCGACCAGGTCGTCCAGGATGTCGGCCCCGGGCCGAAGGTCACCGCGGGCATTGGCGAACAGCCAGGGCTCGATGCTCAACACCGCACCAACGCCGGCCAAACGTGCTTCGGCCACGCGCGCGACCATCCGCTCCATGCCCCACTCGGGGCCGACATGGATCCAGGTCAGGTTCGTGTACGGCGCGAGTTCGGCGGTGTAGTTCCAGTCCCACATGGCGCTGGCGTAGAACCCGAAATATTCCAGGTGGGTGTTGCGCGCGGACGCAACGTCGGCCCGGTCGCTCGCGGCTTTCGCCACGCCGGCAGACAGGAGCGCGAGAACCGCGCCCACCAGGAGACACTTCATGAACTTTGACACCACCACCGCCGGGGCACAGGGCCCGCCCAACCTACACCTGTCCGATGGTAACGACGCGCATGCGCCACGGCTTGACCCAACCGGACAGGGCTTTGACCGCCCGGACGGCCCGGCGTTCATTCCCGGCGCGCGGCTTCCAGCAGGTTTTCCTGGCGGTCGGTGAACTGGCGGTAACGGCGCTGCCACTCCGAGGGCTGGGTCACCCGCGTCACCTGCACCGCGGTCACCTTGTACTCGGGGCAGTTCGTGGCCCAGTCGGAATTTTCCGTGGTGACCACGTTGGCGCCCGTCAGCGGGAAATGGAACGTGGTGTACACCACGCCGGGCTGCACCCGTTCGCTGACCCGGGCATGCAGCACCGTGTCGCCGGCGCGCGACTCCACGCCCACCCAGTCACCGTCGGTGATACCCCTGAATTCGGCATCAAGCGGGTGGATCTCCAGCACATCCTCGGCATGCCAGCGGCTGTTGCGGGTCCGCCGGGTCTGCGCACCGACGTTGTACTGGGTGAGAATCCGCCCCGTGGTCAGCAGCAGCGGGTAGCGGCGGGTGGAGCGCTCGTCGGTTGGCACAAATGCGGTGATGGCGAAGTAGCCCTTGCCGCGGACCATCGCCTCGGCGTGCATCGTCGGCGTCCCGTCCGGCGCGGCCGCGTTGCAGGGCCACTGGATGCTGCCCAGCCGATCAAGTTTGTCATAGGTCACGCCCTCGAACGTCGGTGTCAAACGGGCGATTTCATCCATGATTTCCGATGGATGGCCATAGTTCATGGGAAACCCCATCGCATTGGCCAGCAACTGCGTGACTTCCCAGTCCTCGTACCCGGCCAGCGGCTCGATCACCTTGCGGACCGGTGAGATGCGGCGCTCGGCGTTGGTGAACGTGCCATTCTTTTCCAGGAACGACGAGCCGGGCAGGAACACGTGGGCATAGCGCGCGGTCTCGTTCAGGAACAGGTCCTGGACGATCAGCAGGTCCAACGCGCGCAAGGCGGCGTCAACGTGATTCGTGTTCGGGTCCGACTGGGCGACATCCTCGCCCTGGCAGTACAGCGCCCGGAAGCGCCCCGCCACGGCGGCGTCAAACATGTTGGGAATGCGCAGCCCCGGTTCGGATTGCAGGGTCACGCCCCAGGCGGCCTCGAACAGTTCCCGCACCGCGGGGTCACCGACATGCCGGTAGCCGGGCAGCTCGTGCGGGAAGGAGCCCATGTCACACGAGCCCTGGACATTGTTCTGCCCGCGCAGTGGGTTCACGCCCACGCCCTCGCGCCCCAGGTTGCCGGTCAGCATCGCCAGGTTGGCGATGGCCATCACCATGGTGGAGCCCTGCGTGTGCTCGGACACGCCCAGGCCATAGTAGATGGCGGCATTACCGGCGCCGGCGTAGAGGCGCGCGGCCGCGCGCAGTTGCGGCGCCGGTATGCCGGTCACCGCCGCCGTCGCCTCGGGCGAGTTGTCGTCGCGGCCGATGAACGCCAGCCAGTCGTCGAACGAAGCCGTCTCGCAGCGTTCACGGATAAAGGCCATGTCGGCCAGCCCCTCGGTGGCGATCACGTGCGCCATGGCGTTGGCGAAGGCGACATTCGCGCCGGGTTTAAGCTGCAGGTGATGGTCCGCCTTCACGTGCGGCCCGGACACCAGGTCGATGGTGCGGGGGTCGACGACAATCAGCTTCGCGCCCTCACGCAGCCGGCGTTTCAGCCGCGAGGCGAACACCGGGTGCGCATCGGTGGGATTGGCGCCGATCACCATGATCACGTCGGCGCTGGCCACGGACCGGAAGGCCTGGGTGCCGGCCGATTCGCCCAGCGTGGTTTTCAGGCCATAGCCGGTGGGCGAATGGCAGACGCGTGCGCAGGTGTCGACATTGTTGTTGCCAAAGCCGGCCCGCACCAGCTTCTGGACCAGGTAGGTTTCCTCGTTGGTGCAGCGCGACGAGGTAATGCCGCCGATGCTGTCGGGGCCGTGCGCCGCCTGGATTTCGCGCAGCCGCCGCGCCGCGTAACCGATCGCCTCGTCCCAGTCCACTTCCTTCCAGGGCTGGTCGATCGACTCGCGGATCATCGGCCGGGTGATCCGGTCTTCATGGGTCGCGTAGCCCCAGGCGAACCGGCCCTTCACGCAGGCGTGCCCCTCGTTGGCCTGGCCGTCCTTCCACGGCATCATGCGCAGCACTTCGCCGTCACGCGTCTCGGCGCGAAAGCCACAACCGACACCGCAGTAGGCGCAGGTCGTCACCTGGTAGGCGTCGGGCATGCCCTGGGCCAGCACGGATTGTTCTTCAAGCGCCGTGGTCGGGCAGGCATCCACGCAGGCGCCGCAGGACACGCACTCGGAGTCCATGAATGACTCCAGCTGGCTGGCGGCAATCGCGGAATCGAAGCCCCGGCCATCGACCGTCAGCGCGAATGTGCCCTGGGTCTCCTCGCAGGCGCGGACGCAGCGGTAGCAGACGATGCAGGCGGCTGGATCAAAACGGAAATACGGGTTGGAGTCATCTACAGCCGCGGCCTGGTGATCGCGCCCGCCTGCGAACCGGCTCTGCGTGACACCCATGTCCGCGGCCATGTCGTGCAGTTCACACTCACCGGCACAGTCCGCCGGGTGGTCGGACAGGTACAGCTCGATCACGTTGCGGCGCAGGCGCTCGAGCCGGTCCGAGCGGGTGCGCACCACCATGCCGGCTTCCACGGGCGTGGTGCATGACGCGGGCGTCCCCTTGCGGCCCTCGATCTCCACCAGGCAGACCCGGCAGGACCCGAAAGCGTCCAGTGAATCGGTGGCGCAGAGTTTCGGAATGTCCACGCCGGCCAGCGCCGTCGCCCGCATCACCGAACTGCCCCCGGCGGCCTCGACTTCACGGCCATCGACGGTCAGTCTCACGGTGCCCTGGTCCACAGCGGGCGCCGGGGTCCCCAGGTCGCGCTGGGGGCGATAGGGCCGCAACTTGATCACGCTGGACATGGACTCACCTCTGGCGAATTATTTTTCGCGTATTTAACTTCTGTAAAAATCTTCCGGAAAGTGTTTTAAAGCACTGCGCACGGGGTGCGGCGTCAGGCCGCCCATCGCGCAGAGCGACCCGTCGATCATGGTCTCACACAAATCATCCAAAAGATTAATATTTGACTCTATATCAATGTTATTTCGTATTTTATCCAGAATTTCAACACCCCTAACCGAGCCCACCCGGCACGGTGTGCACTTGCCGCATGACTCGATCGCGCAGAACGCCATCGCGAATCGCGCCTGCTTTGAAAGATCGACGGTATCGTCGAACACGACCACGCCGCCATGGCCCAGCATACCGCCGACCGCCGCGAAGGACTCGTAGTCCAGCGGCGTGTCCCACAGCGATTCGGGCAGGTACGTGCCCAGCGGCCCACCCACCATCACCGCGCGCATGGCGCGGCCGCTGGCCGTGCCGCCGCCGTATTCCTGTAACAGCGTGCGCAGCGGCGTCCCGAACGGCACCTCGACCAGGCCACCGCGGGCAATGTTCCCACCCAGCTGCACCGTTAAGGTCCCTTTCGAACGGCCCTCGCCCAGCGCCGCGTAAGCCTCTGCGCCCTCGGCCAGGATGCTCGAAACCGCGGCCAGTGACAGGACGTTGTTGATCACGGTGGGCTGGCCGAACAGGCCTTCGACCGCGGGCAGCGGCGGTTTGAACCGGACCAACCCCCGCTTGCCCTCCAGGCTGTTGAGCATCGCGGTTTCCTCGCCACAAATGTAGGCATTGGCGCCCAGGCGCAGTTCAAGATCAAATGCCTGTCCGCTGCCGAGCACGTCTTCGCCGAGGTAGCCGGCCGCATACGCCAGCGACAGGGCCTGCTCCAGCACATCCCGCGCCCGCGGGTACTCCGAACGCAGGTAGATATACCCGCGCGTCGCACCGGTCGCCAGCCCGGCAATGATCATGCCCTCGATCAACTGGTAGGGGTCGGCCTCCATCAGCAGGCGGTCGGCGAACGTGCCGGAATCGCCCTCGTCGGCATTGCAGGCGATGTATTTTTGCGGCGCATCGGTATCAAGCACGGTCTGCCACTTCACGCCGGTGGGAAACGCCGCCCCGCCGCGGCCGCGCAGGCCCGAGGCCTTCACCGCGTCGACGATGGCCTGCGGCGACAGCTGCAGGGCCTTTCGCAGCCCGTGGAAGCCGCCCTGTGCCTCGTAGTCGGGAATCGACACCGGGTCGATAACCCCGGCCCTGGAAAAGGTGAGTCGCTGCTGGCGAGCCAGCCAGTCAATGTCTTCCACCGCACCCAGTGATAACGGGTGATCGGCGGCAAAAGGAAAACCGGTCGCGAACAGGCCGGGCACATCCCCGGGCTCGACCGGCCCGAACAGACGTCGGCCATGTCCATCTTCAATCTCGACCAGGGGCTCCAGCCAGAACGCCCCGCGGGAGCCGTTGCGCACCAGTTCAATGGCAATGCCCGAGCGCGCCGCCTCGGCGACGATGGCCGCGGCCACCCGGTCGGCACCCAGCGCGGCCGCCGTGGTGTCGCGGGGCACGAAGACGCGGATCATGCACCCTGCTCCCGTTCCGCCAGGATGGCGTCAAACCGTTCAGGTGTGACTTTGGCGTAGATATCATCGCCGATACGCACCGATGGCGTGCAGGCGCAATTGCCCAGGCAGTACACCGGCTCCAGCGTGTAACGGCCGTCCTTGCTGGTCTCGTGCCAGTCAACGCCCAGGCGCTCCCGGATATGGGTCTCCAGCGCCTCGACGCCCATGGCCTGGCAGGCCTCGGCGCGGCACACCTGGATGATGGCCTGGCCGGCAGGCGCTTGTCGGAAGTCGTGGTAAAAGCCGATCACGCCCTGCACCTCGGCGCGCGACAGGTTCAGCGCAGCGGCAATGGGCGGCACGGCGGCCGCAGGAACATGGCCCAGTGCAGCCTGGACCCCGTGCAGGACTTCGATCAACCGGTCCGGCGCCGAATCATTCGCCGCCAGGGCGGCGTCGACCACTGCCCGGATATCCGTTTCACTGGATGCCATGGTGCTCATTTGCCGGTCGCCAGGGGAACCTACAGTCTATCCGGACGATGACGGGTTTGGCCATCGCGCCGAGTTGGGTAGAATGTCCGGCACCTTTCGAGGGGGGAAAACATGACCCTGGAGATTCTCGGCTACCTGTTGGCCGGGCTGGCCCTGCTTGTGGCGGGCGGCGAAGCCGTTGTCCGCGGGGCCGCCGCGCTCGGCATGCGCCTGGGGCTTTCGGCCCTGGCCACCGGCCTGACCATCGTCGCATTCGGCACCAGCGCGCCTGAACTGGTCGTGAACCTGGAGGCCGCAACACTGGGTGAAACCGGTATGGCGGTCGGCAACGTGGTCGGCTCCAACATCGCCAACATCGGCCTGGTGCTCGGCGTGGCAGTATTGATCCGCCCGATGGGCCTGGACGTGCGCGCGGTCCGGGACGATATCTACGTGATGCTGATCGTCTCCGCCCTGGCGTGGATCTTCCTGGTGAACGGCAGCATCGGTCACGCGGAAGGCGCGATGTTCACCGCCGGCATCATCGCCTATGTCTGGGCCAACCTGCGCGCGGCCCGCGGGGAAACGCCCGAAGCCAGCGCCAGCTTCGAAGCCGCCATACCGGGGCGCAACCAGCCCATCTGGCTGGACATCATCCTGCTCGTTGTCGGCCTGGCCATCCTGCTGACCGGCGGCCAGCTGTTCGTTCACGGCGCACTGGACCTGGCGACCAATGTCGGGCTGTCGCCGACGGTGATCGGGCTGACCGTGGTGGCCATCGGCACCTGCCTGCCGGAACTGACCACCACCGCCATCGCCGCCTGGCGCGGTTACGGCGACATGGCCATCGGCAACGTGGTCGGCTCCAACATCTTCAACGTGCTGTCCGTCCTGGGCCTCACCGCCCTGGTCCACCCCCTGGAACGCGGCGACATCAATACCGTCGACCTGCTGGTGTTCCTGGTTTCCGGCGCCATCCTGCTGCGCCTGATCGTGACCGGTTCACGCCTGTCGCGCTGGGAAGGCGCCTTGCTGTTTGCGGGATTCTGCCTCTACACGGCATGGCGCGTTACGGCCTGAGCAGCCCGTTCATTTCGGTCAAATGGTTGTCTGATTCGCACAAGCGCACGCCCCGTCCCCGGCGTTAAAGTTCTCCCCGACATTCGGCGACGGGATGTGAGTGAATCGGCAGCCGGGAGTCGACAGCAGTGTGTGTTCCCGTCGCGGACTCCTCCTTTGGCACACACGGCAACCTGGCAACACCACCAGTCATGTGCGTGTGCGTGTGTGTGGAAACGATTGGTGGCATTCCTTGAGCCCTGGCGCCCTTCCCCCGGCGCCAGGGCTTTTTTTATGGCGTTCGCCAGAAGACGACGCTCGCCGGAATCCGTGTACTCGCAGACATGGCTATCCGAGCCGCTACTTTTGCGAATGCAGGCCGAGCATGTTGCCCTCGGTGTCGATCGCCAGGGAAACGAAGCCGTATTCACCAATGGCAAACTTGGGCTTTTCCACCTTGCCGCCCGCTGCGGCCACGCGGGACTCCTCAACCGCGCAGTCGTCGCACGAAAAGTAGACCAGCACGCTGTTGCCGCCCACGGGAAATCCCTCGTAGTGGACCAGCGCGCCCGGCGCACCGTACTGCTCGAAGTCGGACGGGAAAGCCAGCATCTTGATGCCCGGGTCGTTCGGGTCACCCAGGGCCTCCAGCTGGACGTCCAGCACCTTCTCGTAAAAGGCTTGCGCCCTGTCCATGTCAGACACGTAAATCTCAAACCAACCGACCGGATTACCCATTTCAACGTCCTCCTGTAAGCAAGCTTCACGATCAGGCAATTTTTTCGGCACGGCCCCCTCAACGAGTCCGAGGGCATCTTCCCAATATAGTCGCAGGAAGCCCCTGGGCCTAGAACCTGCGCTGCAGTGTGCTTCTGACCCGCTCCGTTGCGCTCACCGGCTCGACCCGCCCGATCGTGACCGTGTCGCAACCCTGGAAGGCCATGAAGGTTTCCAGTGATTCACACAACGCAGCCAACAGCGCCTCGTCATCGTAACCATGCGGCTCGAAATGCAGGGTCCGGATTTCCAGTCGCCCCGCATTGCGATGGACCTTGCAGTCCATGCGGCCGACAAACTGATCGCGATAAAGCAGCGGCAACGAGAAATAGCCGAAACGGCGCCGGGCGGCGGGCAGGTAACACTCCAGCTGGTACTGGAAGCCGAACAGGGCGTCCAGACGTTCGCGCTGGATCACGCCGTGGTCAAACGGCGACAGGATGGTAAGCCGGTCGGCGGCACGCGGCATGGGGCGCTGCAGAAGGCCTGCCTCGCAAAGGAACACGTCGCCATCGATACGAACCCGCTCGAGCTCGCCGGCGGCCAGCTTCTCATCAACCAAGGCATTGACCGCCGCACGCAGCGGCGCGCCCTTGCGCAGGTAGGTCACGCCTTTCAAGGTCACGAATGCGTGAGAACGCAGTTGCTGCGCCAACAGGTATTCCGCCTGCGCTTCCAGGCCCGGCATCGAGCAGTCAACGCCACCAGGCAGCACCCGCTCGGCCAGGTCATAGGTCTTTTGGAAGCCTTCACGATCGCTGACCATCAGGTCGCCCTGCATGTACAGCTGCTCCAGTGCCTTCTTGGCCGGCTTCCAGTCCCACCAGCCTTCGCGACGCGAAGTCGGATTGTCCAGGTCGCGTGATTTCAGCGGGCCGTCGGTACGGATCCGCGCCAGCAGTTCATTCATCAGCCGGATGTCAGGATTCCGGTTCCAGTGCACCTGGCCACGCTTGATAGCGTCCTTGTACGGCAACGAGAACCGGAAATCCGCCATCGGCAGGAACGCCGCGGCGTGCGACCAGTATTCGAAAATCTCGCCGCGCTGCAGCAAACGGTCGATCATCATGGGCTCAAACCCGGGCACGCGCGAATGCAGCACGTGATGATGCGCCCGCTCGACCACGGAGATCGAGTCGATCTGCACGTAGCCCAGGTGCCCGAACGCCCTGGCGGCGCCACTCAGCCCACGACCAAACGGCTGTCGCTGCAAAAGACCCAGCGCCGACAGCGCGTGGCGCCGGACACTTTGCCGGTCACGCTTACGGGTGACCTCGATGACCGGCCACGTCATCGACGATAACGCTTTCGAATGACCAGCTTCAGCGCCGACCAGGTCTCGTCGACCGCGCACACCTTGATATCAACCAGCGTCATGGGCAGCGCCACTTCCCGGACGACGTCCTCGGTGACCTGCGAGGCCACACCAGATGACTTTTTCGGCCAGGACACCCAGATCGCCCCGTCCCGGGGAATCTCGCCCAGCGCCTGTTGCAGCAAGCGCCGCAGCCGGGCTTTCGAGGTGGTAAACAGGTGAAAAATGTCGACCGGCGCGCGTAACCGGGAGGAAACGACCGCCCCTTCCGGTAACGGCGCCAGCAAGCCCTGGAAATGCCGCGGCGCACCAATCACCTTGACCCTCGTGCCGGGCTTGATGCCAAGCTTTTTGGCCAGCGGAGTGCCGGAATAGCCCTCAACGCGCGCTGGCACCCCCACCCCCCAGGAACATCGACGCCCCCAGCAGGTAACCGAAGTCGTACCAGCCGCCCGAGTTCGGAAAGGCATAAATCCGGTAGTCGGTGAACCAGCTGCCGATAAAGGTGAAGAAAATCAGGAAGCCGTGCAGCAGCCCCGAGAAGAACCCCGGCGGTTCCGCGACCTCCACCGGTGACGGCTGCGTCGCGCAGCTGGCCAGCACCATCACCACCAGTGACAGGCCAACAAACGCCAGCACCCGCCCCCGCTTCTGTTTGAAAAACGCTTTCATGATGATCTCCTCCTGCATTTGCTTGCGCACAAACCTAATCGACAGCGCGAAAAGAACGTGGGCGCACCCGGAACCACGCCAGGGCAACCAGCACGCCAAATACAGTGTAGGCCAGGCCAAACACCCACGCCGGCGCCTGGTAATAGAGCAGCGATTCAACCCAGTGCGCCACGAACGCGCCCGAATAGGTCGCATCCCCCGCCCTCTCCCGTAACGCCATTTCCCAGGTGGTGAGCGGGCAGATCACGCCCAGCCAGGCCTGCAGCACCACGACACCGATCGCCGCCAGGTGCGCCCAGCGGAACCATGGATTGCGCACCCAGGCCCACGACCGCAAGCCGCCGATGATGACCAGCACCAGGCCAAACAGGACGAACAAGACAAATGCCGCGTGTACGAACAGGACGGCGTCGGCGGCGAGCGCGTAGAATTCCTGGCTTGCGATCAGCGGCCCTCCTGCCGACCCGCCTGGAATGCCTGATTAGCCTGTCGAAAGATCTCGCGTGGCGGGCGGTCCAGGTCGTCGAGCGTCTCGATGACCGGGTCACCGTTTTTGGGTTGGATACGGATGGCGTTCACCCGCATGTCGCTGCCGCCGGCATCCACGAGGTCAATGCCGTCGATGTCCGCCCACGCCAGGAAGCCGCTTTCGCCTTCAATCCCGTTTTCGAACAGGCAAATGGCGGGCTTCGAGGCGCGCGAGCGCCAATAGAACACGGTGACAAGCAGGGCAATTCCGGCGACGGCCAGCGGCAGGATCAACTCGCCGGATACCGCCTTTCCAGACCCAAGGATCACGATGGCGGCCACGATCATGAAAAAGCCGGCGACACGCACCACGAGCCGCTTCGTCGAGGGGCGGTATTCCTGAATGGGTGTCATCCCGGTATTCATGATCCTATTGTGCATCATGGACGCCTGCACGGTCATGCGGTCGCTTCAATATCCCCAGCTTTCAGGCGCCCCTTCATCGCCTGGTTGCGCAGCTCATTTCAAAACAATCTGAAGCATCAATGGAATATCAAACCTTTCTAAGTCCGACTCGTTTTCTATCTTTATATGTCGGGCGTTTTTCCCGCTACCCTCCAAACGATATCCCGCTTCCTCTAACAGTTTCCAGTTATGGAAAAAGACCCTGACCATACTTCCTTGCGGTTGAACGCCACAAATCACGTTATTTGAACCGTTTAACGAGTACAAAGCGTTCCCAACTTTCTTGCCTCCATAAACATTTTCAGCAGCATCCGGCAGGGAGGTCATAATCTGCTTCCGAACGACTTCTCCCAAATGCTTCACTTCCTTACTAAAAGGCTCAAATAACGCTGAGAATGTTTTGGGTGCTGATTTATAGAGATCCATACCAATTGTTGCCCAACGTCTGATTTAAACAGCGCCGAAGACTTCAGCTACCGCACAAATGCCAGCAAAGCCAGGAAAACCAATGCCACGATACCCGCAGCGATCAGGAACTTAGCGCCCATGCTGGCGTTTCCCTCATGATAACCGTCGTATTCCTCTTTTAGCTTCGCAACTTCTGGGTCTCCAAGGTCCTTGCAATGCGTACATTCAGCCTCCTTTTTTGGATACCAAAGCCCACAACGTTCGCAAACCTGACTGAACCGAATTCTTGGAGGGACAAAGTTGAACATTCAGGAATGTTTCGTCTTGTTCAAATTAACGAATAAGCTCAGCCGCAACGGGCTGATCCATAACCTCAAACGAGACGGCGTCGAGCCACACTGCCCCGGACCCGACGAGAAACAGTCCGTACGAGATCATCCCGGCTCCCTCAGGTACGTCTGCCTCGATCTCGAAGACACGCCACTCAGACGATGCTACGCGGTATTCATCAAGGCTGTCGAAGATAATGTCAGCAGGGTCATGATCGACGTATTCCGGGGCATGGATCCGTAGCCGCAGGAACGCGATATCTCCGTCAGCGAGTTCCGCACGCGCCGCCGCCCGCAGTCGCACCTGCCGCCCCCGGTAGGCCGACGCGTCGACTCGCTGAAGCACGCTCCCCGAAGCCTCTCCGATCTCATCGGCTTGGTCACGTCGGATGACTGCGGCACGGGCCCCATCAAAGGGCCGCTCGCTGGTGGTGACGGCCTCGAACCCGAACCGGCGCAGTTTCGACCATACCAGCCACCCTGGCGGTGCCTCGCCGAGCACACCGTGCTCGAAGCCCAGGTTGACAGGAGTAGCGAGAACCGGAAAGGTCCCGTAGTCGGCAGGCTCCACGGGCCGTGTCGGCGTTGTAGTGTCGACGTACAAGAGAGCGTCGAATGCCTCCGGCGCTGTGTAGGGAAGCAGATGACGCCGGGGGGTGCTGGCATCGTAGACGCCACCGCTGTTGCGGGTCAGTTGAGGCGTGCTGAACCACTCCGTCACGGGCCCATGAGCGGGAAGCCGCCGGAGATCCACTACCGCGAGGTCCAGCCCGGCTGCTGCGAACGCGGCCTCTATCGTCCCTTCGGGCGGTGCCCCGACCTCGAAGGCCCAGAGCCCACGCGACGCTGCGCCAACTTCGAGCGCATGGAACCCTCCACGACCGAACAGAGCACCAACGATCACGGCTTCCGACCCGTACCACTCGCGTAAATAGAGGCCCAATGCCGGGATGCTCCACCCGTCCCAGTTGGCGACGTGGGTGTTATGCGCCCAGACGATCACCTTCGCGTCCGAGCCCTCCCGCTCAAGGATCCAGCGGATATTCTCTGCCATCGTCGCGTCCCGCACGACTCCATAGCGATGGCCTCCGTCTGAGTTGGCCTCCACCCACCGCTGTAGCACCTGGGCGTGCTGCCGCGCTACAGCCCAGTCGTCGGCGTTGGTCGCCTCGGTCCAGTTCCGCTCGTTCGCATCGAAACGCGCTAGCACGTCGGCAATGCCTATCTGCACGGCCGCATCGGAGTCGCGGTCTACGATCGGGCGATACCCGACGGCTTCGGGGTCGGAGAACGAGATGGCGAGGTGGCCGAACGCCTCACGGGCGATAGCCGCGAGGCCGGGATCGACCCGTTCGAGGTAGGCCAGCGTGCCCGCCGTCGCCCGCTCTGGCGATTGCATATCGAAACCGTAGAACGTCAACGATTGTGTGGACGTGGCGTTGTGGCGGCGCATCCAGGCGAGCATCTCCGCCACCGATTCGGTATCCCCCGCCCACATGTGGGCGGCCGCAAGCGCCCGCTCGGGGGTGCCGACGCCTCCAGACACGTACGCATCAACGTCGAAGCTCTCGGGCATCGGCGTCTCGAACGCGAACACGTTGAACCCCATCTCTTCGACGAGAAACTCAACCATCCGGTGCTTGAGCTGATACACCTCGCGGTTGCCGTGTGTCGGCTCACCCAACAGGACGATTCGGGCGTCGCCGACCACATCGAGTAGCCCCTGCAAATCGTCGAAGCCACTGCCCGCCTCCACCGTCTCAAGCCGGACTGCGTTGGACGCCAGCCAAAGCGCGACGGCGTCCGAGGTATCCGCCGTCGCCGTGCTAGAGCGTTCGGACTGAGCACGGACGTCCGTAGCTCCGATAAGACAGGCGATCAGAAGCAGTGGTAAAACGTGTCGCATCAGGACAAACCGAATTGTGGTTTGAACAAGCGTGAGAGCGAGATAACGCTTGAGTTCAGGGGGCGTTTGAGGCGACGGGTCAAACGTCCGCTGCAGCGATTGGTTGGGCGGCTGCTGAACCTTGGCACAATCTACGCTAACCATCAGTGTCAGGGCTGTTCACAGGGAGGAGTATGAGGCCGCTTGTTGCACCATTGATCCCTGCACTTGATATTCAATCTCTGCGCCATTGAGCTCTACGTGTTTCAAGAGTTTGCGCTCCTACCTGAGTTTTAGAGGGTCCCCATGCTCTTCGCCTCAACCATGAGACTGTACAACGTCTGAATTAAGCCGCGCCGTTTACGGCGTCCGCCTTTGATGATTTGTTATGCATTTCCTTTACGCTGCTGAAAGCCTGCGAACCTTTAACGAACTTCGATTCTGCTCAGCCCGCCACAAGTCATATTGAGACTGCTGATTGAGCCAACTTTCAGGCGACGTATCAAACGCGATAGAAAGCCTGATCGCCATTTCCGGGCTGATTCCGGCCCTGCCATTAAGAATGGACGACAACGTCTTACGACTAACGCCCAGGCTATCCGCCGCCTCAGTGACAGAAACGCCAAGCGGCTCAAGGCAAAGCTCACGGATGATTTCACCGGGATGTGGGGGGTTGTGCATTAACATTGTTTCACCTCAGTGGTAGTCCTCGTAATCGACTACCTCAGCATCACTTTCAACAAACTGAAAAGTGACACGCCAGTTGCCACTGACTCGTACCGACCATGTTCCACGCCTATCACCACCAAGTTGATGAAGGTAGAGGCCTGGCAAATTCATGTCTTTGGGACTCTGTGCTGCATGGAGTTGGCCGAGAATGAGACGGAGCTTCGAAGCGTGTCTGGCCTGGATTCCGGACTTCACGCCCTTGAGGAAATACCTTTCAAGCCCCTTGTGCCGGAAACTGCGAATCATTGCATATACTGTACCCCGTAACGTTATAGGTTACAAATACGCATAACGCTTGAATCAAACAGCGGCCGCGTAGCGGACGTCTGAGCAGCCCCTGGGTTGCGATTTAAATGGATTGTTAGCTTTCATCTCCCAGGCCCCTCTCAAGATTTTCTTCCTTCAGCAACTGCTCGAATCGCATGACATGAAGGACGAATACGCTATCTCCAGCATCGCGATAAATTATGTAGCACGGAGGCTCGACCAAGTGACGATAGCGCGATCCCTTAAGCTCACCTGGAACCGGCCCTAGTTTTGGATGCTGCTCGAGCTTCTCAACGTGAGCAAAAACGCTCTGAACCAACGCCCTGGCAGCGCCCGGGTTTTCAATCGCGATATAGTCGGCAATAGCATCCAGATCAGATAGCGCAGGATCCGTCCAAATTACTTCAGCCATCGCGACATTTTGGCCTTGGCTTCCTCTTGAGTCAGGGTTCTTCCTTCATCGATGGCTCGTTCGCCTCGTGCGATACCTTCCAGGATGCTCATGCGGGACTGGAGGCGATTGAAGCTCTCGACATCAACCAGGTACGCAGACGGGAGGCCGTGCTGTGTAATGAGGATCGGTTTCTTTTCACGCTCAAGATCGGCCAACAAGTCAGTCGCTTTACGCTTGAGTGTTGTTACGAGTTCAGTTCTCATGCTGTGATACTAAAGTATCACTTGGTGATGAGCAATCACTGTAAAGCTAACGTCGGAACTAAACAGCGGCCGCGAAGCGGGCGCCTGAGCAGCCGCCAGGCTGCGATTTAAATGGATTGTTATGTGTAATCACAACGAGTACTTGGTGATATCCAATGCGCCGTGAAATACCCCAAGAACATCTACATCCCCATTTCTCTTTTCCAGGTATGCGATGCGGTAGTGGCCGTAAAGCAGGATGCGGACATTCCTGGTTGACGCACCATATCGTTGGCCGACTTGAGGGTGATCTCTAAGCACTTGGCCCTTTCGTAGATGCCAGCTAGGACTTTGCTGGCTGCGTCCGGGTCGTCCTGAGCGATGTACTCATGAATATCGCGAAGCCAGCGCTCCGCTTCATTGGTCCAGTTTAGTGAACCCACGACTGGATTCGGCGCTCCATTTCCTCGTTTGAAATGACACGGCCCGCTTCAGAGTCGGCGAGCCCTCTTTGAACCATGACATGAAACGCCAGTTCACGAACGAGTTCATCAGCCGAGCTGTCTTCGGGCTGACTTTCAAGAATTCGCTTCAGTTCGTCTTTGGCGGTGGCCATCTCAACATCCTTACCGGTATGCGATCTTTAGAATAGCGGGTACCGACAATTTTCGCATTCATGCGGCAATGTCACTCAGCCATAATCACTCATACACCTGCGCAAAGCCTCTAAACACCACGCTTCCGAACACGTGAGCCAGGAACCCAAAAAACAACAACATTGCGAACATTTCGGGCTCGAGCGGCTCATTAAGAACTGCTTGCAGATTGCCCACGACCATCGACAGGCTGCTCAGAAAAAGCACGAATGCGAGCGCTCGCGCTATGACCCCCAGACTTTTTCGGGGATTATGAGATTGGTGATCCATCGTCCATTCACATAACGATGGCATTAAACAGCGGCCGCGAGGCGGGCGTCTGAGCAGCCCCTGAGTTGCGATTTAAATGGATTGTTATGTGCGAACCCGATCGCGCCAACGATCGGGAGCCTGGCTTGGGTGAAATAGCGCGAGAACCAGCACCAGGTCATCCTCAACCCGGTAGAGCAATCCATGTGGAAACGTATCCCAAGGCCAACGCCTGATCCCGTACTCGAGCTCCTGCATGGCAAGCGGCTGTTCCGCCAGCAACTCGACAGCCTGCTCAATCGCAATCTGCAACCTCCGGGCAAGCTCGCGCTGAATGCCCCTGTAGTGTGACTTTTCTCGACGAATGTCCTCACGGGCGGATGCCAGAAAACGAACTGGCGTCAAAGGTCATCTGCCCGCAGTGACGAAAATACCTCGTCCGCCGGAATCGCCTCCTCCTTGCCCTGCAAATAAGCTTGAAACCGGCGGTCGGCCTCTTTAAGCCAAGCCTGTTCAATCCGCGCAGGATCAACGCTTGGGCGTGTCTCAAGACTCTCCAGCAAATGGGCAACTAGCCGAGCACGTTCATCAAAGGAAAGCGAAAGCGCTTCAGACTCAATCGATTCTGCGGAAGCGGACATTTTCATCTCGTAACTGCATCAGGGTGACAACCACTTTACACCCGTTGGACCAGTTTTCGCATGTTATGGCACTGCCTACTCTGCACATCACGTTGGAGGCCGCGAAGCGGACGTCTGAGCAGCCCCTGGGCTGCGATTTAATGGATTGTTATGCTGCAAACTCAACTTGTTGCACACCATCAAGTTTTGCGTGACGCTTTGCCTGCCACAGATCATAGGCGTCCTGCATGGCTAACCAACTTTCCGGCGAGCGCCCGAGAGACTTGGACAGCCGCAGCGCCATCTCCGGACTCACCCCGCTCTTTCCGGTGATGATGCGGGTGAGCGTGGATGGTGAGACAGCCAACTTGTCCGCCAACGCACGGGCGCTGAGTTCAAACGGCTCCAGGTAAACCGAGCGGATGAACTCTCCAGGGTGTGGTGGGTTGTGCATGGCCATCAGTGATAATCCTCGTAGTCCAAAACGTAAGCATTTCCGTCACGAAACTCGATCGTGATACGCCAGTTGCCGCTTACAGAAACGGACCAGCGCCCTTTCATTTGGCCTCTAAGCGGATGCAGTTTGAAGCCCGGAACATCCATATCTCCGATTTCCAGGCTGGTTTCCAATGCCGCAAGAATCATTCGTAGCCGGATTTTGTGACCGGACTGAACGCCCGCCACGCTGCCCGTTTCATAGAACTTCCTAAGGCCCTTGTGCCGGAATGAATTGATCACATGCTCATGATAGCGCGTTGCGCATCACGCAACAACTTGCTGCATAACGTTGGAACTAAACAGCGGCCGCGTAGCGGGCGTCTGAGCAGCCCCGGGGCTGCGGTTTAAATGGATTGTTAGGCATCAGAGATCACCGGGCTCCAGACCAGTGTGTTTGGCGATGCGCGCCAACATGCGAGGTCCGATTTCATCGCGATCGTGGAAAGCGAAGACATAGTTGGAAAAGCCGGGGCGCTGCAGCACTTTGTGTGACCCCGATGTTCGCTTTACCGACCAACCAATTTTGAGCAACGCACGCAGAACTTTTCGGGCTTTCGTACTTGGCCAGTCGGTCACGCAGCGAAAGAAATTGTGAGGGGGGATGAAAGTTGCTCGCCACTTTCAATTCTTGCAGCCATCTCACGAAGCGCCAAGGCCTCTGCCTGTGCAATGGCCTCGGCCCGGGTGGCGCCGTATTTCATGACGCCAGGGAGTTCAACGATCTCCGCGATCCAGCGACCGTCAATCTCTTGCTCAGTTTCGATGGTGAAGTTCATAAATCTATCTTACCTCAGCGACGCACCATTGCATGCCTAACGTTGGAATTAAGCGGCGCCGTTTACGGCGTCCGCCTTTAATGAATTGTTAGGAGCTGAACGACTACACCTTGCGAGCCAAACCCCTACGACTCCGAAAGTTAGGACAACTGCAGGCCAAGCCACAAAAATAAACGCAGGAAAGCCGAAACCAAGAACAGACAGAAGCCCCATTAATGGCTGTGGTTCTGATGGCTCAACCCCCAACATCCAGGCCCAAAGGACCATCAACCCAACTGCTAAGGACAGCACGAAGGTCAACGGAGGGCACACCAGAAGTTCATAGGTCGGACGTTCTCCACATACCGGCAGATACCATTTACCCAGAACCCAGCCGAAACCAAATGCTGCGAAGATGGAGCCGATACCAGCGACCCACGGAATGGGAGAGTCTCGCAAACTGGGCGAAACAAGCAGAAAAAAACCGACTGATACGGCCATGCCCAGTCCATATCCGAAGCTGCTTTGCACTCGCAGGTTGCAGGTCATATTTGGCCGCACCTAACGTTGGAATTAAACGGCGCCCGCCAAGGCGTCCGGGTTAATGATTTGTTATGTGGCTGTATCTGAAGCATGAATATGTGCTTGTTTATCTGACTTACTTAAATCACAGCCTAACTCGCCTTGCACCCAACGCCCCACATCAGAGACGAACTGCTCGTTGTCAGGCGTATCAATTCCACTGACGAGGATTTCTGAGGTGCTTGGGCCGGTTTCGGCGACTTCTACTATTAGGAAAGCATTTTGAACCCCGTCGCCCGCAACCCACACAGATGCGGTTACAACAAATGTTCCCTGAATTGAGCGCTTTCCCCTAACCCGAACGCCGTTGTTGAAAAACCCAGGTTCTTTCTGCCAACAAGCCACAGCTTGCTTTTCTAGCGTACGAGCGATTTCCTCCGCTGGTTGCCTCGCAGTACTAGTGAGGATTTTCGAGTGCTGTTGAACGGCACAGCCAAACACAATGATGGCGAAAGCAGAATAAGAGCCCCAACGACCCACTATAGTTAGCATTCTGCATTCCACTTTTCGATCCAGTTGATAACCTCCTCCGATGCCTCGAACCACGAGGTAACATCATTCATGCCATAAACAACCACGTACGCAGGGCAATCATTGGTTTCGCGAACTTCGATGAGCTGCATATAGAACTTGTTCCAATTTGCTTTCTGAACAAGCGAGACTCTCTGGGTGCCATCGTCCAACACCGACGTTTCGACCCAAGTGTCGCTATTCTTGAGCGGTCCACTGGACCAGCTTCGCTCACGACATTGTTCGAGTTTTTCCTGGACGTAATGCGCAACATCTTGGCTAGAATGTTGAGTACACATTTCCCGACGAGCGAAATTGTTTGCCTTCATCTCGTCCGGAGTTTTCGCGATCGATACGCATCCGCCTAAAGTAATCGAACAAGCCAACAATAGAGGCAAAGAACAAGGCATAAGACCTACTTGATCATTACATGTCACACATTTCTTCACGACACTTCCTTGCGATCTTTTTTCAAACTCCGTCTATGCTTTACACAGCGCACGGTTGGCCAAATAACGTTTGAATTAAACGGCGCCTTTAGGCGTCCGCCTTAAATGAATTGTTAGGTGATTATTGCTTCACCTGAATGGACTCATCAATCCAATTTCGACAAATATCACCGATATCAAGTTTTCGCGGCAGCCAGCTCCCGTCGCTAAAAGCTAGCGTTACGTAGAAATCAATTGCACGAAGTGTCTCTAATTCAAACAACAGGTGAAACCAGAAATCCGCCTCAATTGGGCGGATCTCCAACTTGATGTAATGGGGCAAGGTCGATTGGTGATACCAAGAGCTTTTCACTTGCAGATCGAACTCACCGTTTTCGGGGAAGTAGACTTGCACACACTCAGGTAGCGAAAGCTCATTTTGGCCAACCCTTAGCTGAAACCTTTCAAGGTGGAAGGACGCTGGAGCGTACTCTTCAGGCAGGCCATCAAGCTGACCATTTTCGCTGAGCTGCAGAATTCTATCTTGATGAGATAGCGCAAACGACGGCACCAAGATTAAGGCCAAGGCCAAGGTCTGTCGAAAGACGGGCACGATATTCACCTAACGTCTTAGCTAAGCGGCGCAGCGCAGCTGCGTCCGGTGGAGGGCCGATAGGCCCGGAACGTATTTAAGCGCCTTGTTAGATCACAAACTTTCTGCATGCACTGCGATTTTTTTATAGCGTTCATGATATTCGTGATTGGGCTGCTCAATTGGGTTACACCATCCGCTAGTTATCGCATTCTCGTTTATTGGACTCAAGATCGGCCCAAGTTCAGTTTCCAACGAATCATCAGTTTCAGGAGAGTCGATATCTGAGACCTCCCAAAGATAAGCAAACTGAACGTCGTCTTTCTTGTCGCCGGTAGCCTGAAACAAAATTTTTGCCGAGAAATTTCCAAAAAATGTGGCGTCAAAATATTCGACAATCTTTTTCGCATCGCAATCAAGACCAGCAAGACCCAACTTCACATCATTTTCGAGCTGGATGTAGCCTTCCGGACTTACAGATGCTACCTCGTGTTTCACTTCACCCAGATCGGGCGTAGGACCAGGATGAGTCCTGTTTAACTCAACCGAAAACATCAATGATTCTCGCAATCTTTCGCGCTCAGAATCTTGAACTTCACATTTAATTGTTTGACCCTTGGAACTCGTCGCCGCGCAAGCCGAGGCAGAGGTAAGGGCCTCATCCTGACGTTCCGAACAGGAACACAAAATGAGAATCGAGACGATCAGAGCGCTCCATTTCTCCATGTTGATCTAACGTTGGAATTAAGCGGCGCCGTTTATGGCGTCCGCCTTAAATGATTTGTTATGAAGCCGCTGATTGAGTGATGCAAAACTCAAGTCGCACCTAGTACTCCCATTCCTCAAAATCAAAGTCTGGAATTGGCGTGCCATCCCCAATGTACTCCCGCACACCCTGCAAATACTCATTCCATTCTTCAACCCATGGGAAGGCAACCCTGGTCCCGCTGCAAATATTGATAACGCCCGAATCATCCGTTTGCACGAGCAAGTGGTGCCCGACTGTAATCGGAACAGAGCAGTCACCGAAACCAAGCCCGCCAACAAGCTGTTTTATCTTTGAAGGGTCACCTTTGAGTACTTCAGTCGCTTCAAACTTTGCATGAACGCGAAAATATTGCTCTTCATCGTAAATGGAAATCAAATTCGCGGATGTAATTTGCGCCACAAAAACATGTTCTGCTTCATCCACGAGTTCTTCTGGGGCGGCATGAATACATGAGCACCCGAACACCTGCGAATTCCCAAACGCAAGAGTCAGAAACAACACGACTGCGACTGCCTTGATCGGTCTCTTCATAACGAATTAAGTAAGCGGCGCCGTTTACGGCGTCCGCCTTGAATGATTTGTTATATGCCCCTGGCTAACAGGTTGCACAGGGTTTGCGAGGTGAATTCGGACAACGTGATTTAAATAGAAAAGCGCCATGCTAACTTGAATCTGCCAGGTGCAAACCATGTCCCGAATCATGTAGGTATCTATAAACTTTGCGACGCCATACCCTAAGAACGCGCAAGCCAAATACAATGCCAGTCGTTCTTTTTTCACTTGAGCTTTCCATGAAGCCTTCCTTTCCACTGAATTTGGGTTTCTGACAGGAACGGAAGCCGCTGCTAATACCAAGTAGACAATTATCAAAGCCTCGATGCCGGATGGTTCAGGTTTCGCATATCCGATCAAACTAGCCACAACCCAACACGAAATACCAAGTAACAGGTAGAGGTATTCTTTACTCATCCATGACCTCCGTGTGCATATAACGTCGGAATTAAACGGCGCCCGCTAGGGCGTCCGCGTTAAATGGATTGTTAGGCACCACCACCATCTGGTGATGCCTCCGACTTGCCAACCCAGCCACCTTCAACAGTTTCGATTGCCGATAGAATTTGACGTGCGAAAGCGCTTGCTTGGGCGACATCAAACTCCACCGCATCTTCGTGCGGCATTGCCACGACTTTGATGAAAATTAGCCCCTCCTCTGGACGACCTTCACAGGTCACGACCTCTCGGTAAGGCTTGTCTGAAGTGTCGGACATGTGTGTTGTGTTGCCTAACGTCTTAGTTAAGCGGCGGGGCGTAGCCGCGTCCGAGCAGCCGAAGGCTGCGGCTTTAATGACTTGTTATGTTGTCGTGTTGCCATTGCTTTGACAGCGTGTAACGAAAAAGACCGTAATAAAGCGGCGCGAACAGTAGGCCCAGAGAAAGGTGAAACTTTGTGTGCTCCTGATCAGCCACAATGGCGCTGCTTACGCCCCACGCAGTCACAAAGATTCCCAACACCGCAATAATCAGCCACAACCAGCGGTTCAGAAAATACTTGCTCTGAATAAACCCCCACAAGCCAATGAGTGAGACCGCGTGAAGCAATAACGAAAGCAGATCAACGGCACTGGGTGGCTCTAAGTCCATTGGCACAAAAGCAACCAGCATCAAAATGAAATATCCAATCCAAAGGTAGCGTGCCAATCTACTCAACATAACGTTGGAATTAAACAGCGGCCGCGAAGCGGGCGTCTGAGCAGCCCCTAGGCTGCGATTTAAATGGATTGTTAGGCTGCAACACGGCGCCTCCTGGCTCTTTGATACAAGAACTCAGCTAGCAAGCAGACCGAAAAACCAATTAGCCAGCCAAAAACGCGATCCCAAGGGTTGGGCAAAAACTGAAGCACCTCGATTGAGCAATAGAATGGAAAAGCTACAACATTCCAAACAAGACCCAACAAAAAGGCTACGCCACCGATACCGCCATCATCGTAGCCACCCCCTATTCTTTCTAACAGCAACACGAAAGCCGCGAGGGCTGTGCAAAACAGCGCGTAGGAAAGAAACGGGTGCTTCCTAAACACGCTGAGCATTCTTTGCTGCCTAACGTTGGAATTAAACGGCGCCCGCTAGGGCGTCCGCGTTAAATGGATTGTTAGGCACCACCACCATCTGGTGATGCCTCCGACTTGCCAACCCAGCCACCTTCAACAGTTTCGATTGCCGATAGAATTTGACGTGCGAAAGCGCTTGCTTGGGCGACATCAAACTCCACCGCATCTTCGTGCGGCATTGCCACGACTTTGATGAAAATTAGCCCCTCCTCTGGACGACCTTCACAGGTCACGACCTCTCGGTAAGGCTTGTCTGAAGTGTCGGACATGTGTGTTGTGTTGCCTAACGTTGGAATTAAACAGCGGCCGCGTAGCGGACGTCTGAGCAGCCCCTGGGCTGCGATTTAAATGGATTGTTATGCGTTTTTGAGAACATCCTGCTGGCACTCGATGCAGATTTCGATGTATTCATCCATGTTTGACGCAAACTCCAACGATTCCAAGTTGATGGAATCAAATGGTTCCTCATGGTCAGCGAAATAAATGACGCAGTCGTTGTTTTTAAGGTTTAAAAAGTAATAGTTGCCGAACCCATCGTGACCAATTGCGAAAAAGCTATGCGGCCACGCTGCCCCAAAGAAACCTTCTGTCCGTAGGTCTTGGTTGGAGCTTACAACCCATTCAACTTCTTTGACCAGGTCATCCTCGACACAATCCAATTCATCTACTGGCTTGAATGGATAGTTCATCATCACTGCCCGATAGAAATCCGGAAGAGTGATCTCTAACCTGTTTTCGATGACTGCCAGCTGCTCAGGACTCATATCGCATAACGACCAAGACAACCGGCCGCGCGAAGCGCGTTCCGGTTGAGCGACTTGTTATGCGTGGAACTCATCAAGCATCACCATGATCATGACAACCACCCCTACCACCGCCAAGATTGACGCCGACATAAGGTTGGCACGGTACGAAAATTGACTCTGCTTGTGCTCCGGTACAAGCCTCCACCAGCTGTCCAACCGCCTACCGAATCGTAACTGTATTACTAGCGGTGCGGAAAAGAACACCGGTACGCCTAGCCAAAGCAGAAAAGTAAACACCCTCGAGCCCGTGAAGGCTCCTAGTGACACCATAAGCACAAAGTACGCCACTCCTGCCAGGAACACCCACGCGAAACTCTTGTAGTCGCCTGGCGCTTCAGGAGTACGCATAACGTTGGAATTAAACAGCGGCCGCGAAGCGGCCGTCTGAGCAGCCCCTGGGCTGCGATTTAAATGGATTGTTATGTGGCATCACTATTGCGTATCTCTACTTGCTCGCAATCTGGCACATTCTGGAAACTGACATTTTTGCCCAGACGTAGCTCCACACCCAACTCAGACTTGACGGCACTGACTATGTGACGAAACCATTTGGAACTAGGCCAGTCCACACGACCTCTAGACCGAAACTCGCGCCGGGCTGCGTCCCAGTAGACGCCTCGCCCTGCCCTATACACAAACTGATAGCTCGGTTTGCCGCGGCTCTCTAAGCCAACCGCAAGCTCACCGGTTTCTAGTAATGCCACGTTGCTAACTGCTTCTATGCCCACCTTCGACCACATAACGTTGGAATTAAACAGCGGCCGCATAGCGGACGTCTGAGCAGCCGCCAGGCTGCGATTTAAATGGATTGTTATGTGGC
The DNA here is from genome assembly GCA_913055655.1 of uncultured Oceanospirillales bacterium. Lineage (GTDB taxonomy): Bacteria > Pseudomonadota > Gammaproteobacteria > Xanthomonadales > SZUA-36 > Marinihelvus. The sequence goes on from CAJXKA010000001.1 coordinate 1,133,437, forward strand.
TCGCTAAGCATGCTCAACTTATAGGTCAGTAGCCTTTGAAACCCCATAAATAATCACCGTTCCCCAAAATACATATGCAACTATCACAATGGTTGAAACAGCACGCAAGTACACGAGGCTATCCCTTGGGAAAAGCGCGCGCCTAAATTTGGGAAACACCAACGACACCAAAAAAATCGCAGACACCAAGTACGTAAGGATCGTAAACCCCAAGGTTAAAGTGCCATCGTTATTTTGCAGTCCGAGCAAATATTCGACGTAAATACGGGGACCGAAGTAAAAGGACAAACACACGATTGCAACCAAGGCCAATACCCAAGAAACATGTCGCATCAGTGATTCACCGACCTTAAGACCACATAACGTTTGAATTAAGCGGCGCCGCTTGCGGCGTCCGTCTTTGATGACTTGTTAGGTTTTGATGCTACATACCAAAACACAGACGCGCAGATAACACCAAGCCCACCACTGACCGCACCCTGAGTGAGCAAATAACGGAACGGATCGTCACCATACGGTTTAAATATGAAAATGATGATGAATGGCACTAAAAACCCTACGGCCGCATAAGGTAACCAGGTATTTATTGAGTAATGGGACAAAAGCAGGTGTGTGGGCAAACCGATTACTAAAACACCAACAAAAATACTCATGCCGTAAATAAAAACGACAATGTCTGAAATCACAAGGTGGGAATCGTCACCTGAGATGATGGCCGGAATATAAAAAAAGAGCGCAGTCACAAAGGTTGCCGCGACGGTACTGGCAAAAATTGCGATCAGTATGCGTTTCATAAACCTAACGTCTGAACTAACCGGCGCCAGCGTTGCTGGCGTCCGGATTAAGTGGCTTGTTATGCAGCTGTAGCAACAACACTCCAAGTGGCAACAATGCGACGACGAACAAAGTGTTGAAGTCCAATAGCATGCTCAATATGTCGCGCGACTGAGGACCAGTGAGCGAATACAGAAGCGATAGCACAGCGCCAATTACTGCCGCGCCAAACGCGGCGCCGCGTACGAACCTAATGAGAGTTAAGCCGATGGCCAACGCAATAAGCAAGCAAGGCAGCCACACGACCCCGACATTCCAAAGGAACAGAGCTGTTCGCTCGCTGCCCTCTGCAAACCCGGCGTACCACTCAGGCCAGGCTATCGCGAGACTTCGCCCCAGCGTGATAGTGACGAGCCAGGAATACACGGCGCCCGCAAATATGCCTCCAATGATCCAATGTAGTTTCTTCATGACTGCATAACGTTGGAATTAAGCGGCGCCGTTTACGGCGTCCGCCTTTAATGATTTGTTATGCGTGACGTTCAACATAAGTACACCGCCATACCCAGGCCGTGTTTTGAGCAGTTTGATACGAATGACCTGAGACTCTCGAAGTACTCTGCAACGTACTCAAAGGCTTCATCGCCCTCGCTTTCCCAGATGTTTGGATAAATGTCCAGATTCTCCATCTCGCTGGGGTTGTAGTTTTCGCGCAAGCTTTCAATTGAAAGTTTCGAAAGCTCCGTATCGATCTCTTTGACCGTTACACTTGAGAACAGCCTGGCAGGCCCATAACCAACGTCAATGTTTCCGGCGGTTTCGCCACCCAATGTAATAAAGTCCATCGGTGGCTCTGCGTCATAGTCTGTTTTATTGAGGCAGTAGTGAATTCCTTGCCACGATTTATCGAGGTCGTCTTCGAGGTTTTCCCCCTCAACAAACTCTAGTATCGGAACTTCCAGAGGCTCCTCGGGTGGCTTTTTTCCGAGGAGCCGAGAGAAAAAGCCGCCTGCTTTGGTCCGGACACTTGCCAAGTACATCTCCGGTTCGTCCGGTGCAATGAGCCTCCAAATCAGAGGGGGAGATGCGAGTATTTTTTCGATGTTGGCATCGGACACGCTGTGAAGCGCTAAACACATACCCATCCCAAATACTCCTATATACGCATAACGTTGGAATTAAACAGCGGCCGCGGAGCGGACGTCTGAGCAGCCCCTGGGCTGCGATTTAAATGGATTGTTAGGTTTCAGCAACACCCCTTTTTGCTCCTTCAGTGCGTAAATGCAAATACCAATAAACTGGAACTGCAAATGAATGAAACCACATAAGAACCGCTAACCAACCAACTTTCCGGGGAACTGAGACCCTTAGAAAGAATACGTTGATTACGCAAAAGAAGGTGGTTAAAGCGCCAACTACAATGACAGTTAGTTCAAGCGGGCCGTCGGCCGACACGAATTCGAATCCAGTGAAAACCTGAGCCAGGTCTGGCCATATGCCTACCAAGTAAAACCCCAAAACCACGATGGCTACCGCCCCGAAGACCATGGTGAACAGTGGTTCAAACTTGGCCATGTGAATTTGTAAACCTAACTATATTTGGTGAGCAGGGGTTTGCATAAAGCGCAGAAACGTGAGTTCAGGCATTGCAAACACTCCTTTTGTTACTGTTTATAAAGTAGTTTTTATCCGGGTGATGGTCAACTTTATTTGAACATCGTCGCGATAAAGAGCAAATATCCCACATAAGCGGTTCTCCCTATCCTACATACAAACGAGCGGGCCAAGTGCATGGTGGGCGTTTCCTTTAGCTCAGGGGGGGGGGTGCCATGCCCAGGTTGCTGGACCAGCTTCGCGATTCCATTCGGGTTCGTCAGTACAGCCTGGCCACTGAGAAAACCTATGTTCAGTGGGTGCGCCGGTTCATTTTGTTTCATGACAAGCGCCATCCGGCTGAAATGGGCAAATCGGAGATCGAGGCATTTCTGACGTACCTCGCGGTGAAGCGTGGAGTGTCGCCTTCGACGCAGAACCAGGCGTTGCAGGCGGTGTTGTTTCTTTACCGCAACGTGCTAGAGATTGAGTTGCCCTGGCTGGATGACGTCGTTCGTGCCAAAACCCATAAACGGGTTCCCGTTGTGCTCAATACGAAAGAGGTTCGCGCTTTGATCGCTCACTGTAACGGCGAAGCGCGGCTGCCTGTAAGCCTGCTCTATGGCAGCGGCTTGCGCGCGATGGAGTGCCTGCGGCTGCGTATTGGTGACCTGGATGCGTCAAGACGGACCATTCGGGTCCACTCCGGCAAGGGTGGAAAGGATCGGGTCACCGTCTTGCCGGACGATCTGCAGGATGCCCTCGCCAGGCAGGTTCAGCATGTTCGTGCGTTACACGAGCTGGACCTTGAGCGGGGGTTTGGGTTTGCCAAGCTGCCCAGGGCGTTACGGCGCAAGCTGGGGCGGTCGACGCATCGCTTTTCGTGGCAGTTCCTGTTTCCGAGCGGGGGTCTGTCCGAGGACCCGCGTGACCCCGGGCACTGGTATCGATGGCACCTGCACCCTACTACGCTGCGGCGTGCGGTTTCGCGGGCGGCGCATGCGGCGCGCATTCACAAGCGGGTGACCTGCCACACCCTGCGCCACTCGTTTGCGACGCACCTGCTGGAGTCGGGCACGGATATCCGCACCATCCAGGCGCTGCTGGGGCATCGAAACGTCAATACAACGATGATTTATACGCACGTGGTGCAGCGCGGGGCGCTGGGGGCACGGTCGCCGCTCGATTGAGGGCTTTTAAGAAAATGGTGCCGGATAGGTGATTCGAACACCTGACCTACGCATTACGAATGCGCCGCTCTACCAACTGAGCTAATCCGGCTCCGGGAAGGGCGCAGAGTATAGGCAAATCGGGCGCGCCAGACAATATCAATTCGTTGATTTCCTACAGATTGACGCGACGATCTCCGCTATCGCCCCTGCCCCGGATTCGAGACACTTTTTTCACGCAGGATGGTCCTGCGTCAAGAAACGTTTTCGGGGGAGTCGATATGCCGGGCCAACGTGGTTTCAGCCTCGTCGAAGTACTGATGGCCATCACCGTGTTGATGGTGGGGCTGGCGGCACTGGCGCGACTCTCCCTGGTCGGCATCGCCGATACCGTGGGTGCACGGGACCGTTCCCAGGCTATTGCGCTAGTGACGGAAGCCGCGGAAGCTGTTGCTTTCAGCGTGCATGACTACGCGACCTGGTCAGCTTCACCCTCGCCATCGGCCACCTTCTCCAACCAGTTCGCCGCCGACTGGGCCCTGCGCGTTGCGGATCGGCTTCCAGGCGGCCAGGGGGCCGTCTGCCGTGACGCCAGCCCGGGCGACGGGGAACCCGGCGACCTCGCCTGTGACGGCGGCGGGCCTTTCGTGGTCAAGGTCGCCTGGCGCACGCCGGCGGGCGCGGCGCTGCGGGAAGTGGCGGTGCTGCCATGATTGCGCGTGGCTTCACGCTCGTCGAACTCATGGTTGCCATGGCCATCGGCGCCCTGGTGACCACCAGCCTGGTGCGGGTCACGCAGTCGCTGGGGGCCTCGTGGCGGGTGCAGGACGAAACGTCCCGACTGCATGAACATGCGCGCCTCGCGCGGCAGTCATTGCACGAACCGGTGCGCAGTGCGGGGCACCACCCTGCACCCTGGGTGGCCCCGTTCGATGCGTTCGGCCCCGGTGCGACCGATGACTTCAATACCCACGGTGACCGCCTCGAGGTCCAGCGCCGGTCACCGACCAACTGCTACGGCAGCGTCAACCCGGTGAATGGGCCAAATGGTGAACCTGCGCATTACCTGGAAATCAATCGATACTTTGTCAGGGAGGGCGGGCTGGTTCGGCAGTGCCGCTACGGGCCGGACGCCTCATCGCTGACAACACAGATCAACAACCTCGGCCTGGTCGAGCACGTGGAGAACTTCCAGGTGCTCTATGCCGAGGACACGGATGCGGATGGCGTTGCCAACCGCTGGGTCAGGGCTGGCCAATGGCAGGAGGAAAGCCGGATATTGGGGGTGCGGTTCGCCTTCCTGCTGGCCAGCCCCGGTCCTTTAACGCACGAGGCTCCGGCATCATTTGACTTGCTTGGGGTGACGGTTGAACCCCCAACTGACGGGCGCCTGCGCATGGTCGCCAATGGCGCCATTGCCGTTGCGGGACGGCTGTGATGGGTTCAGTTCACAACAGTCTGCGGGCGCACCGCGAGAAGGGCATGGCGCTTTTGTTATGCGTCCTGCTGCTGGCCGCCCTTTCCCTGGTCGCGATTGCCGGTGCCGGCGACAGCCGTATCCAGGTGCGCGTGGCCGGCAACGTCTCGGCCGAGCGCGACGCCAGGCGGGCCGCGGAGTCCGCGCTGGCCTGGGCGGAGAGCTGGCTGCACGGCCTTGATGGCAGTGCGCAACCGGCGCCCTGCCCGCCCGATTGCGGTCCCGGAAACCCCATACTGGCAGTCGACCAGCTCCCGCCGCTGGTGGAACACCAGTCCGAAACCTGGTGGCTGGACAACGCACTCGCGGACGGCATCGATCCCTTGTCAGGTACACGCCTGGCGGAACGCGGCCGGTCGCTGGGGCCGGTGGGTCGCTGGCTGATCGAGGAAGTGCACTTCGAGCCGGCTGGGCAGAACGGCAGCGGCAGTCCCGCCGTGACGTATTACCGGGTCATCGCCCGCGCTACACCGCGGACGGCCGGCACGCCCGTTGTCGTGGAAAGCATCATCGCGCGCCCCTGGGGTGATACCCGCTGGCGCGGCGCGTTTCCCGGCGGCCCGGGGACACCCGCCTACTGTATTGGCATCGCCGTACCGGCCCACTGCGGGCGCATGGCCTGGCGGAGAAAGTTGTGAGCCGGCCGGGGCACGGTACCGGGTTCACGCTGGTGGAAATTGTCATTGTTGTCGCGGTCGTCGCGATCCTGCTATCGATGGCCACCCCCGCCTACCTTCGCCAGGGTCTGCGTGCGCACCGAACGGAAGCCATCGCCCGGATGCTGGAAACTGCGGCTTGCCAGGAGCGGATTCGCGCGGTGCAGGGTCAATATGACCCGGCACACTGCCTGCCCAGCTCGACTACCCGCTATGAATATGCCTGGGCGGGGGCGGTCTCAAACGGCTTCACCGTTCGCGCGATTCCGCAGGGCGGCCAGGTTCACGATGAGTGTGGCGCGTTATCGCTGTCCCATGATGGCACGCAAACCGCGAACGGTACGCAGAGTGTGACCCGCTGCTGGAGCGGGCGCTGAAGCGCGTTTTCAGGCGCGAAGCTGGAGACGAAGCTCGCGGGGTAATGCGAACTCCAGGTTTTCCGGGATGCCGTCAATTTCTTCGGCGGGGCCGGCGCCGGCCTCGCGCAGACGGGCGATTACGCCCTTTACAAGGCTTTCCGGTGCGGAAGCGCCCGCGGTGACACCAACGGTCTGTACGCCTTCCAGCCATGCGGGCTGGATATCATCGGCGCCATCGACCAGGTAGGCCGGCACACCCTGCTTTTCGGCCAGTTCCCTCAAGCGGTTGGAGTTGGAACTGTTCACCGAACCAACCACCAGCACGAGATCGGCCTGGTGGGCCAGCGTGCGCACGGCGTCCTGGCGATTCTGGGTGGCGTAGCAGATGTCATCGCGCCGTGGTCCGACGATGGCCGGGTATTTCTCACGTAACGCCGCGATGATGGCCTGGGTATCGTCAACAGACAGGGTCGTCTGGGTGACGTAGGCGACGTTGTCCGGGTGCGCGATCTCGAGCGACGGCACATCCTCGACTTCCTCGACCAAGTAGATCTGGTTGTCGCCGGCGGCCTCATCCGACCACTGGCCCATCGTGCCTTCCACTTCCGGGTGACCGGCGTGGCCGATCAGCACCACGTCGAGCCCCGCCCGGCAGTGCCGCGCCACTTCCATGTGCACCTTGGTGACCAGCGGGCACGTGGCGTCGAAAACTTTCAGGCCGCGCGCCGTGGCGTCCGAGCGCACGCGCTGGCTGACGCCGTGGGCGCTGAAAATCACGGTCTGGTCATCGGGGACCGCTTCGAGTTCGTCGACGAACACGGCGCCCTTGGCACGCAGGTCATCAACCACGAACTTGTTGTGCACGACTTCGTGGCGCACATAGATCGGCGGGCCGAAGAGTTCCAGCGCGCGTTCGACGATCTCGATGGCGCGATCGACGCCGGCGCAGAATCCACGCGGATTGGCGAGTAACAGTTTCATACCTTGCGGGCGTTCAGTCCTTGCGGGTGACCAGTGCGTCCCAGAGCAGGAGAATGATACCGCAGGTAATGGCCGAATCCGCGATGTTGAACGCGGGCCAGTGCCAGCCACCGGCGTGAACATCTATAAAATCAACCACGTAGCCCAGGCGGATTCGATCCACCAGGTTGCCGATGGCGCCACCCAGGACCAGCCCCAGGGCCAGGCCGACCCGCCATTCGCCGCGCTGCAGCCGGAACAGCCATACCAGCAGCACCACCGAGATCACGGCCGCCAGGCCCGTAAACAGCCAGCGTTGCCAGCCACCGGCCTGGGCCAGCAGGCTGAATGCCGCGCCGGTGTTGTGCGCAAGCGTGAGGTTCAGCCAGGAGAAGACTTCCACGGGGCGGAACATCTCCAGTGACTGCACGGCCAGGTGCTTGGTCCACAGGTCCAGCGCGATGATGACCGCCGCCAGCGCCAGCCATGCGAACACCACGGGGTTGCGCGACTTACCCGTCACCAGGTTTTCAGATGTCGTCGCCATCATCCGACCTGTCGGACCTCGCCGTCGCCGTCCACGTTGCCGACGCAGCGTCCGCACAATTCAGGGTGGTCGGCGTGCGTGCCAACATCGGCACGCTGGTGCCAGCACCGCACGCACTTCGGGTCGGTCGATGCGCGAACCGCGACGGCCACTTCGCCACCCTCCAGTTCGACACGCGCCAGGTCCGCCGGCGCTTCGGCCAGCGGCGCCAGTTCGGCGCCCGAGGTAATCAGGATGAAACGCAACTCGTCACCCAGCGAGGCCAGCGCGTCGTGCACGTCGCCCTCGGCGTAAACGGTCACGACGGAACCCAGCGATGAACCCACCTCGCCCGCCTTGCGCAGCGTTTCGATGCCACGGCTGACAACCTCGCGCGCGGCGATCACGTGCCGCCAGCGCTCGCGCTCGGCATCGTCCCCCAGCCCGAACAGGCCGTCGTACCAGGTTGCCAGGAACACGGTCTCATCCCGGTCGCCCGGAATCTCGGCCCAGATCTCTTCGGCAGTAAAGCTGGTCACCGGCGCAATCCAGCGCGTCAGCGCTTCGAGGATGTGGAACATCGCCGTCTGCGCCGAGCGCCGTGGCAGGCTGTCGCGCCCGGTGGTGTACAGGCGATCCTTGATGATATCGAGATAGAACGCGCCCATGTCGACCACGCAGAAGTGGTGCACCTTCTGGTAGATCTGCAGGAATTCGTAGTCCTCGTAGGCCTGTTCGATTTCGGCCTGCAGCCGGGCCGCGCGGTCCACCGCCCAGCGGTCGAGCGGCAGCATATCGGCCGGGGCCAGCGCGTGAGAAGGCTCGAAGCCGTCCAGGTTGCCCAGCAGGAAGCGCGCCGTGTTGCGGATACGGCGGTAGGCGTCGGCCACGCGGTTCAGGATCTCGTTCGACACCGACATTTCCTGTCGGTAGTCGGCCGCGGCCACCCACAGGCGCAGGATGTCGGCGCCCAGGGTCTTCATCACGTCCTGCGGTGCGACCACGTTGCCCACGGACTTCGACATCTTGCGGCCGTCTGCGTCAACGGTGAAGCCGTGAGTGAGCACCTGGCGGTACGGCGCCTCGCCGTGCATGGCCACGGAGGTCAGCAGGGACGAATGGAACCAGCCGCGGTGCTGGTCGGAGCCTTCCAGGTACAGTTCGGCCGGGCGCCGCAGCGCCGGGTTTTCGTCCAGCACGCAGCGGTGCGTGACGCCGGAATCGAACCACACATCGAGAATGTCGGTGACTTTCTCGTAACGCGAAGCGTCGACGCCCAGCCGGTCGAAGATATCGTCCTCGTACCAGCAGTCCACGCCCTCGGCCTCGACCAGGTCGGCCGCGGCCGCCATCAGCGTCGACGTTTCCGGGTGCAGCGAGCCGTCGTTGGAATCGACAAACAGCGTGATCGGCACGCCCCAGGTGCGCTGGCGCGAAATGCACCAGTCCGGGCGGCCGGCGATCATGTTGTGGATGCGGTCGCGACCCCAGCCCGGCACCCAGCGCACGGTATCAATCGCCGCCAGCGCATCGTCGCGCAGGCCCTCGGCGGCCATGGACACGAACCACTGCGGCGTCACGCGGAACGCGGTGGGCGACTTGTGCCGCCAGCAATGCGGGTAGCTGTGATGGAACGGCTCGTGATGAAGCAACACACCGTTCTCTTCGAGCAGCTCGGTGATGAACGTGTTCGCCTTCCACACGAACTGGCCACCGACCAGCGGTGTGTCCTCGACGTAAACGCCGTTCGGACCGACCGGGTTGGTCACCGGAAGGTCGTATTCGCGGCCGACCGCGAAGTCTTCCTCGCCGTGGCCGGGCGCGGTATGCACGGCGCCGGTACCGGCATCGGTGGTGACGTGTTCACCCAGCACCACCGGCACTTCGCGATCGTAGAACGGGTGCTTCAGGCGCTGGTGTTCCAGTGAAGCGCCGGGCGCTTCACCAAGCACTTCAACGTTCTCGATGCCCACCCGGGCGGCCACGGTCTCAACCAGTTCATTCGCCAGCACCAGCGCCACGCGGCGGCCGCGCCAGTCGCCGGCGACCAGCGAATAGCCCAGCTCGGCATTCAGCGCCACCGCCTGGTTGGCGGGCAGCGTCCAGGGCGTGGTGGTCCAGATCGGCACGCCCACGTCCCCGTCGAAAGACTCAACGCCAAAGGCGCCCAGCACCGCGGCCGGGTCGACGGCCGCGAACAGCACGTCGATGGCCGGTGACTCGCGATCCTGGTACTCGATCTCGGCCTCGGCCAGCGCCGAGCCGCAGTCAAAACACCAGTTCACCGGCTTGGCGCCCTGCGTGACATGTCCGCGCGCCACGATCTCCGCCAGCGCGCGCACCATGTTCGCCTCGTAGCTGTAATCCAGGGTCCGGTACGGGTTGTCCCAGTCGCCCAGCACGCCCAGTCGCTTGAAGCCTTCGCGCTGGCGGTCGATCTGTTTCAACGCGTACTTGCGGCACTCGGCGCGGAACGTGCGCGCATCCACCTTCTGGCCGACCTTGCCGACCTTCTTTTCGACCTGCAGCTCAATGGGCAGGCCGTGGCAATCCCAGCCGGGCACGTACGGCGAATGAAACCCCGCCAGCAGGCGCGACTTCACGACGATGTCCTTTAGCACCTTGTTCACCGCGTGGCCAATGTGGATGTCGCCGTTGGCGTAAGGGGGGCCATCGTGCAGGATCCATGTGGGACGGTCCGCCGTGGCGGCCTGGATGCGTTCGTACAGCCCTTCCCAGGACGCCAGCATCTGCGGCTCGCGCTGCGCCAGGTTGGCCTTCATCGGGAACGCCGTGCGCGGCAGGTTGATGGTCGCTTTGTAATCCATGTGCTTTCAGTCTTCCAGGGGCGTCGCGGCCAGTCGCGCGCGCGCCTCGTTCTCATCGTTCTTCATCTGTGCCGTCAATGCGGCCAGGTCGTCGAAATTTCGTTCTTCGCGAATCCACGCCTCGAAGCGTGTCTCCAGCCGGCGGCCGTACAGGTCGCCGTCAAAATCAAACAGGTGCACTTCCAGCATCGGTTCACCGCCGCCCACCGCAGGGCGCCGGCCCAGGCTGGCGACACCCGGTCGCCAGTCACCCCCGTCCACGCGCGCGTGCACCGCGTAGATACCCGCCAGTGCGCCGCCACCTCTTGGGGGGTGGACATTGGCGGTCGGATACCCGAGCTTCCGGCCCAGCCGCTGGCCTCGCACCACGCGCCCGCACAAGCCGTAGCGCCGACCCAGGCAGCGCCTGGCCAGGTCCAGGTCATGGTCCGACAGCGCGCTCCGAATCGCCGTGCTGGAGACGTACTGGTCGCCGGCGAGCACCGGCTCCAGTGCCTCGACACTGAAGCCCAGTGACGCACCCAGTGACGCCAGTCGCGCGAAATCACCCTCGCGACCGCGACCAAACCGGAAGTCCGGCCCAATCACCACGTGCCGGGCATTCAAACCGTCCACCAGCACCTCGCGGACGAAATCTTCGGCGCCCAGCGCAGCGGACCGGTCATTAAAACGCATCACCCAGGCCAGGTCCACGCCTGCAGCCCGTAGCAGCGCCAGTTTCTGTGCCGGGCCGGTCAGCCGGGGCGGCGCGCTGGCAGCATCGAACCAGGCGCGCGGTGACGGCTCAAACGTCACGACCGCCACCTGCCCGTCATCACCGGCCACCCGGCGGCACTGGTCGACCAGCGCCCGGTGCCCCAGGTGCACACCGTCAAAGTTGCCGATGGTGACCACCGTCCGCCCCTCGGGACGGGGCGTCGGCGGGTCCCGGAAAAATCGCATGCTGTCGGCGCCCCGCTGGGTGGTAAAGGTTGCGAATTATAGCAACGGAGTCAATGCCCGCCGCGGCTGAAATGCGATGGGCGCAAACCGGCGACCAGCGCAGCCGCGCCATAGGCCGCCGCACCGCCCAGGATGACGACGCCCAGGCGGCTGGCCCGCTCGACGGCGCCCCAGGCCACCCAGTCAGTCGCCGGCGGTGCGAGCCACCAGAGCAGCGTCACCATCACCGCGCAGGCAAACGACACGGCCAACAGGACCCGAAACCAGCCCGGCACCGGGGCGTAGATTCCGGCCCGCCTCAGCCCGCGGAACAGCAAGGCCGCATTCAGGATCGCCGACGCCGAACTGGCGGCTGCAAGGCCGGCGTGCGGGCCGCTGAAGCCCCACCACACCAGCCCGCCCACGAAGGCCAGGTTAAGGATGACATTCACGCCCATGGACACGAGGCTGTAGCGCACCGGCGTGGCCGTGTCCTGGCGCGCGTAATAGCCCGGTGCCAGCACTTTCACGGCGATAAATGCGGGCAGGCCCACGGCATAGGCCACCAGGCTGATGCGCGCCATGGCCACGTCTTCGCCGGTGAACGCCCCGTACTGGAACAGCGTCGCCAGGATCGGCCCCGCCAGCACCGCCAGCCCGACCGCGGCCGGTAGCGTAATCAGCATCGCCAGCCGAAGCGCCCAGTCGATGGTGTCTGAAAACGCCGCGGTACTCTTCGCGGCATGCTTACGCGACAGGTTCGGCAGGATCACCGTCGCCAGCGCCACGCCGAACACGCCCAGCGGAAACTCCAGCAGCCGGTCGGAGTAGTAAAGCCAGGAAACGCTGCCGGTGACCAGGAAGGTGGCGATCACGCTGTCAATCAGCAGGTTCACCTGGGCGGCCGAGGAGCCGATCAGCGTGGGCACCATCAGTTTCAGCACGCGTTTCACCCCCGGGTCGCCCCAGCCCCAGCGCGGCCGCGGCAGCAGGCCCAGCCGCATCAACGCCGGCACCTGGAACAGCAACTGCAGTATGCCGGCCAGCAACACACCCCAGGCCAGCGCCATCACCGGCACTTCCAGGTGGGTGGAGAGGAATACGGCGCAACCGATCAGGGACAGGTTCAGCAGGATGGGTGTCAGCGCCGGCACCAGGAACCGTTCGAAGCTGTTGAGGATACCGCCGGCCAGTGCCGTCAACGAAACCAGCATGATGTACGGGAAGGTGATGCGCAGCATGTCCGCGGACAAGGCGAACTCGGGCCGGTCCTCCAGCCACCAGCCCGGCGCAAACAACCCCAGTACCAGCGGCGCCGCCAGCACGCCGATGGCCGTCAACACCACCAGGAACGACGCCAGCGCCCCGGTCACGTTATCGATGAAGTGCTTCAGCGCACGTCGGTCGCCACGCTCCCGGAGTTCGGACAGGACCGGCACGAACGCAAGCGAAAACGAGCCCTCGGCGAACAGCCGGCGCATGAAATTCGGGATCTTGAAAGCCAGGAAAAAGGCGTCGGTTTCGCCGCTGGCGCCGAACCAGCGCGCCAGGACCACGTCGCGCAAAAAGCCGAGAATTCGAGACGCGATGGTCGCCAGGCCGACGGTGGCCGTCGATCGGAGCAATTTCAAGTGCTTAAGCCCCTGTATTGATTGTTGTCCGGGACACGAAAAAGTTTGACCTCGCAGGTAAAAAGCACGATAATGCGCGGCTTGATTTTTACACCTGAATTCTGGAGACCACCTTGGCTAACAGTCTATCAGCACGCAAACGTGCCCGTCAGGCCGAGAAGCATCGCCTGCGTAACGCCAGCCAGCGTTCCGCCATGCGTACGGCCATGAAAAAAGTAAACGCTGCCATCGAGGCTGGCGACAAGGCCGCTGCCGAGAGTGCTCTCAAGGCCGCCATCCCTGCCATCGACAAGTCAGCCGGCAAAGGCCTGATCCACAAGAACAAGGCCGCCCGCCACAAATCACGCCTGAACGCCCAGATCCGGGCGCTCTAAGCGAGTCAAGAAAAAGAATAAGGGAAAGCCCCGCCTCGAGCGGGGCTTTTTCATGGCTTTCTGGTGACGGGCGTTAATCGTCGCCGAAAATCGAGTCGTCGAACGCCGCCTCGTCTTCTTCTGTCGCTTCTTCCGCCATCGCCGCCTCGGCGCGGGCCTGGGCTTCGTCCTCGGCGATCTGTTCCAGCACCACCATCACGCGTTGCATCAGTTCGCGGGTGCCATGCCCGGTTGCCGATGAAATGACGGCCCATTCGCCCTCGTAGCCCAGTTCTTCCATGACCACGCCCGCGAGATCCTCCGCGTCGCCTTCCGGCAGCAGGTCGGCCTTGCTGAACACCAGCCAGCGTGGCTTGTCCGCCAGCGCTTCGTCATATTTCGCCAGCTCGGCTTCGAGCTCACGCACCGAGGCCACCGGGTCCTTGCCGTCCATCGGCGCCAGGTCAACCAGGTGCAGCAGCAGGCGCGTTCGCGCGAGGTGCTTCAGGAACTGGATACCCAACCCCGCACCGTCCGCCGCGCCTTCAATCAGCCCGGGGATATCGGCAATCACGAAATTCTGGTCGACGCCGATCGACACCACGCCCAGGTTCGGGTGCAGCGTGGTAAACGGGTAGTCGGCCACTTTAGGCCGCGCGGCCGATACCGCGCTGATCAGCGACGATTTACCGGCGTTCGGGAAGCCCAGCAGGCCCACGTCGGCCAGCACCTTCATCTCCAGGTGCAGGTCGCGCGCCTCGCCTTGTGAACCGGGCACGGTCTTTTTGGGCGCGCGGTTGGTCGAACTCTTGAAATGCACGTTCCCCAGGCCGCCCTGCCCGCCTTTCGCCACCACCATCTTCTGTTCATGATCGGTGACCTCGCCCAGCACGGCTTCAGCCTCGATATCCGTCACGACGGTGCCCAGCGGCACCCTGATCACCAGGTCTTCGCCGCTTTTACCCGCCATCTGCCGGCCATGACCCGGCTCGCCTTTCTGCGCCCGGAACAGCCGCTTGTGGCGGAAGTCGACCAGCGTGTTCAGGCCGGAGTCACCCACCAGGATGACGCTGCCGCCCCGACCACCGTCACCGCCATCGGGACCGCCGAACGGCACGTACTTCTCGCGGCGGAACGAGGATGAGCCGTCACCGCCTTTGCCGGCTTCAACGCGAATGGTGGCTTCGTCGACGAATTTCATGAGGAATTTCCTACGGGATTTAGCGGCGTATTGTAGTAGAGCGCGAGGCGCGGTTTACCGCAAATTACGCTAATTGAAAGAATTTGCGAAATGTCTATCGTGGCGGGCAGCAGTAACGGAAGGCTCTCATATAACGTCATCGGCGGCGCGATGTCGGTGCACCGGGCGCTCGGCTGCGGGTTCCTGGAGTCGGTATACGAGAAGGCACTGGCGGCGGAACTGCAACGTCGAGGGTTACCCTACTCGCGCCAGGCGCCAATGTCGGTCCGCTACCGCGGCGAACTGGTCGGACGTTTTCGGGCCGATTTCGTGGTCGATAACCGCCTGGTAGTCGAACTGAAAGCCAACGCGGCAATCTCCCCCGCCTGCCAGGCCCAGTTACTGAATTACCTGCGGGCTGCTCAGCTGCCCGTTGGCCTCATCCTTAACTTCGGGGCACCGTCACTCGAGGTGAAGCGCATGGCGAACAGCGTGGGGATGTCGGGAACTGAGAACCCGTCAAAAGCACCGCAGATGGCGCCGATTACGCAAATTACGCGAAAGCTTTAAAGAGCGGGACACCGACATAAGCTTTTGTGTAATTTGCGCAATTCGCGAAATCTGCGGTAAAAAAAACCCCGCTACGAAGCGGGGCTTTTCTATCTGGATTGCCGCAGCAACCGGGCGTCGCGCTTCAGCCCTCGACAGGCTCCACGCTCACGTACTTGCGCTTCGGCAGACCCTTGTCTTCGAACTTCACCTTGCCGTCCACCAGGGCGAACAGGGTGTGGTCGCGACCAACGCCGATGTTGTCACCGGCCTTGTAGCGGGTGCCGCGCTGGCGAATGATGATGTTGCCGGCCAGCACGCTCTCGCCGCCGTACTTCTTGACGCCGAGGAACTTGGGATTCGAATCGCGGCCGTTACGTGTACTACCGCCTGCTTTCTTATGTGCCATGAATCAATCCTCCGTCTTCTTCGCAGCAGCCTTCTTGGCTGCGGCTTTCTTCGGTGCCGCCTTCTTGGCTTCGGCCGTTTCGCCTTCAGCCTTCTTGGCAGCCGCCTTCTTCGGCGCGGCCTTCTTCTTGGCCGGCTTGGCGTCGCCCGCACCTTCGATACCGGTGATTTCCAGCGCCGTGTAGTACTGGCGGTGGCCGGCGCGCTTCAACTGGTGCTTGCGGCGCTTGAACTTGATGATCTTGACCTTGTCGCCACGGCCGTGCTCGACCACCTTGGCCAGCACTTTGCCGCCGTCGACCAGCGGTGCGCCGATGGTCACGTCCTCGCCTTCACCCACCAGGAGCACCTGGTCGAGTTCAACGGTCGCGCCCTTTTCGGCTTCGATCTTTTCTACCTTGATGATGTCGCCGGTGGTCGCACGGTACTGCTTGCCACCGGTTGAAAATACTGCGTACATGGAAACACCGCTCCCGTCTGGAGAAAGGGGCCTACAAAAGGGCGGGAATGTTAGCGGTTTTCCCTTGGCGGGTCAACCGTTTGTGCACTCGAAATCAAGGCGCGTGTGATTTTGCCGCGCGCTTGACGAGAGGCGTATGATATCCGGTTTCACTCGTGATTTCCCCGTCCATGGAAAATATCCATATTCGCGGCGCCCGGACCCATAACCTGGCCAATATCGACCTCGATCTGCCCCGTAACCAGCTGATCGTATTTACGGGTCTTTCGGGCTCCGGAAAGTCCTCGCTCGCCTTCGACACCATCTATGCCGAGGGGCAGCGTCGCTATGTCGAATCGCTGTCTGCTTACGCGCGCCAGTTCCTGTCGATGATGGAAAAGCCGGACGTCGATCACATCGACGGCCTGTCACCCGCGATTTCGATCGAGCAGAAATCGACCTCGCACAACCCGCGCTCCACCGTCGGCACGATTACCGAGATCTACGATTACCTTCGCCTGCTGTTCGCGCGCGTGGGCACGCCGTGCTGTCCCGAACACGGCCAGCCGCTGGAGGCCCAGACCATCTCGCAGATGGTCGATCACATTCTCTCCCTGCCCGATGGCGCCAAGGTGATGCTGCTCTCGCCGGTGATTCGCAACCGCAAGGGCGAGCACCTGCAGTTGCTGGACGAGTTGCGGGCGCAGGGCTTCGTGCGGGTTCGCGTGGATGGCGTCATTTACGAGATTGACGCGGTGCCGGCGCTGGAACTGCGCAAAAAACATGATATCGACGTCGTCATCGACCGCTTCCGCGTACGCGAGGACCTGAAGCAGCGACTGGCCGAGTCGCTGGAAACCGCGATCACGCTGTCGGACGGCCTGGCCATCGCCAGCCCGATGGACGACGACGCCGGTTTCAGCGAAAAGCTGTTCTCCGCGCGCTGGTCCTGCGTGCACTGCGACTTCAGCCTGCAGGAGCTGGAACCGCGGATGTTCTCCTTCAACAACCCCAACGGCGCCTGTCCCGGCTGTGACGGCCTGGGTGTCAGCCAGTTTTTCGATCCGGAACGTGTGGTCGCCAACCCGCACCTGAGCCTGGCCGGCGGCGCGGTGCGCGGCTGGGACCGTCGCAATGCCTACTATTTCCAGATCATCCGCTCATTGTCGAAACACTACGGCTTCGACGTCGACACGCCGTTCGAGGAATTGCCGGAAAACATCCGCCAGATCGTGCTGTACGGCAGCGGTGATGAAGTCATCGAGTTTGAATATTTTGGCGACAAGGGCACGCAGAAACGCAAACACCCTTTTGCCGGCGTCATTCCGAACCTGGAGCGCCGATACAGGGAAACCGATGCCCGCATCGTGCGCGAGGAACTGGCCAAGTACATCTCCAACAAGCCCTGCCCCGAGTGCGATGGCCAGCGCCTGAACCGCGAGGCGCGGCACGTGTTTATCGGCGAGACCAACCTGCCGGACATCGCCGCCTGGACCATCGAGGACTGCCTGGCGTTCTTCGAGCAGTTGTCCCTGCCCGGCCGCAAGGGCGAGATCGCCACGAAAATCGTCAAGGAAGTGCATGAACGCCTGCACTTCCTGGTCAACGTGGGCCTGGACTACCTGACCCTGGACCGGCAGGCGGACACGCTGTCCGGAGGCGAGGCGCAGCGCATCCGCCTGGCCAGCCAGATCGGCGCCGGCCTGGTGGGCGTCATGTATATCCTTGACGAGCCCTCCATCGGCCTGCACCAGCGCGACAATGCGCGCCTGCTGGCCACGCTGACGCGGCTGCGCGACCTGGGCAATACCGTCATCGTGGTCGAGCACGATGAAGACGCCATCCGAACCGCGGATTACGTGGTCGACATGGGCCCGGGTGCCGGTGTGCACGGCGGCCAGGTGGTCTTCAGCGGCACGCCCGAGGAAATGATCGCCGACCCGGATTCGATCACCGGCCAGTACCTGTCCGGCGTGCGCGAGATCGCGGTGCCGGCCCGCCGCACCCAGGCGGATCCGGACAAGGTCCTGCGCCTGGTCGGCGCCTCGGGCAACAACCTGAAAAACGTGACGCTGGAAATTCCGGCGGGCCTGCTGGTGTGCGTCACCGGCGTGTCCGGTTCCGGCAAATCGACGCTGATCAACGATACCCTGCATCGCCTGGCGGCGCGGCAGCTGTATGATTCCAGCGCCCAGCCGGCGCCGTACGAGTCGGTGGAAAACCTTGACCTGTTCGACAAGGTGGTCGATATCGACCAGTCACCCATCGGCCGCACGCCGCGTTCGAACCCGGCCACCTATACCGGCCTGTTCACGCCCATCCGCGACCTGTTCGCCGGCACCCAGGAATCACGTGCGCGCGGCTACAAGCCCGGGCGATTCAGCTTCAACGTCAAGGGCGGCCGCTGCGAGGCCTGCCAGGGCGATGGCCTGATCCGCGTGGAAATGCACTTTCTGCCGGATATCTACGTGCCCTGCGACGTCTGTCACGGCAAGCGCTACAACCGAGAGACGCTGTCGGTGCTGTACAAGGGCAAAAATATCCACGAAGTGCTCGAAATGACCGTCGAGGACGCGCTGGAGTTCTTCGAGGCGGTGCCGGCGGTCGCCCGCAAGCTCGAGACGCTGGATGCCGTGGGGCTGAGCTATATCACCCTGGGCCAGAGCGCCACCACGCTGTCGGGCGGCGAGGCGCAGCGCATCAAGCTGGCCAAGGAACTCTCCAAGCGCGATACCGGCAAGACGCTGTACATCCTGGACGAGCCGACCACGGGCCTGCACTTCCAGGACATCGTCCAGCTGCTGGCGGTGCTGCACCGGCTGCGCGACCACGGCAACACCGTGGTGGTCATTGAGCACAACCTGGATGTGATCAAGACGGCCGACTGGGTGGTCGACCTGGGCCCCGAGGGCGGCAACAAGGGCGGCGAGATCATCGCCACCGGCACCCCGGAAGCACTGGCCGGCATGGAACATTCCCATACCGGCCAGTTTCTCGCCGAACTGCTCGACCGCCAGGCCGAGGCGCGCAAGCGGGCCTGAGCGGCCCGCCCACGCGTTGATGGTTCAACGACCGCGGATGCTGAAGAAAAAGTCATCCGTGCCCACCGTGACGCTGGCGCCGTAGTAAGGCACCGGGTACGGCGGAGGCGCCGGCCGGGCCCAGGCGTAGTGCACCGGGTGACGACAACCATGGGCGTGGCGATGCTTCGGCCAGCCCGGATTCCAGCGATAGGCCGGGCGATAGTGGCGGTATCGCGGAGGCGGCGGACGATGTGCGGTCCGGTAATACGGTTTGCCATGATGCTTCCCAGGGTGCTTGCCGTAATGCTTCCCGCCGTGTTTGCCGTGACCCCGGCCGCGACGATCATCATGATCGTAGCGATGGCCATTGTCATGGTGTCGTCCACCTTGCCGGTCGGCCAGCGAAGTTTCCGGAAGGGCCAGTGCCAGCCCCGCCAGGGCGATGGTGATGGCGATCATGCGTTTCATACTTGGCTCCTTTTGCCAGGAATGCGGGGCCAGTCTATGCTGGCCCGCCTGAACCTCTTCTGAACGGGAATTCACGGATGCTGAACATCATCGAACATGGCCCGGTACGGGAAATCCGCCTGCAACGCCCACCCGTGAACGCGCTCGACCCTGCGCTGGTGGATGCCCTGCGGGATGCGCTGGAGACCGCCGGCCGGGAAGCGGATGGCGTGGTGCTCAGCGGCCGCGACGGCATGTTCTCGGCCGGCCTGGATGTCCCCACCCTGCTGGCCCTGGATTCGGACGCCATGGGCGCGTTCTGGCGTGCCTTCGAGGCCCTGCTGCGCACGATCGCCTGCATGCCGGTGCCCACGGCGACGGCCATTACCGGTCACTCGCCGGCCGGCGGCGCCGTCATGGCGCTGTTCACGGACTACCGCGTCATGAGCCGGGGCGATTACCGGATCGGCCTGAACGAGACCCAGGTCGGGCTGGCGCTACCGGATTTCATCCACGAGGCGCTGGTCCGACTGGTGGGCGCGCACCGCGCCGAACGCATGATTGTTTCCGGCGCCCTGTTGTCACCGGACCAGGCCCTGGACCATCAACTGGTGGATGCGCTTGCCGATGATGCGGAGGCGACCGTGACGGCCGCGGTGAACTGGTGCGAACAGCTGCTGAAACTGCCCCGCCGGACCATGCTGGCCAATCGCGCCACCATGCGCCGCTCGCTGACGGAACTGTTTGAGCACGAACGTGATGAAGCCGACTTCCTGGGCGTCTGGTTCAGCGACGAGACCCAGGCGACACTGAGGGCCCTGGTGGCCCGCCTGAAGAAAAAGTAGCGGCCTGCCCGCGGCGCTAGCCGGCCGCGACCGGGCGCGCCGGGTCGCGAATCCACTCACTCCAGGACCCCGGGTAAAGCCGGGCGTCACCGGACCCGGCCAGTGCCATGGCGAAGAGGTTGTGACAGGCCGTCACCCCGGAACCGCACATGTGAACGGTCGCGCCGGCGTCGCGACCCTGGAGCACCTCATCAAACCGGGCGGCCAGGGCGTCCGCTGACCGAAACCTGCCCTGATCGAGATTGCCGGCGAACGGCAGGTTCACCGCGCCCGGGACATGGCCCGCCACGGGGTCGATGGTTTCATTGCGCCCGGCAAACCGGTCCGGCGCCCGGGCATCCACCAGCAACACCGACCCATTCGACAGCCCAGCCGCGACCTGGCCGGCGTCAAGGGTCATGCCCTGTCGGGCCTCGAGCGCGGTCAGCGGCGCCGATTCCGGGACACCGGGCTCACCGGTCTCCACCGGCAAGCCTGCCTCGACCCAGGCGGGCCAGCCGCCATCCAGCAATGTCACGCAGTCGTGACCGAAATAGCGCATCAGCCACCACAGCCGCGCGGCGAACGCCCCGCCCTGCGCGTCATAGGCGACGATATCCCGCCCCGGCGACCAGCCTGAACGGGCCAGGAACGCGGCAAATCCGGCCGCGTCGGGGAGCGGGTGGCGTCCTGTCGCGGGGGTCACCGGTGCCGCGAGATCGTCGTCAAGGTGAGCGTACACGGCGCCGGGCAGCCGGCCGGTACGCCAGGCGCGCCTTCCGGCGTCCGGATCGCCCAGGTCGAACCGGCAATCGAAAATGACAGGCAGGCCCGCCGCCCCCGCCCCCGCGAGCGATTGTGACAGCGCTTCGGGCGACACCAGCATCAGCGGCTGCTCCCCGATGCCGGAACCCGCCGGAAACGGCGCGCCAGGTCCCGCAGGATATGGGCCGTCACTCCCCAGATCTCCCACTCATCCCAGGAAAACCGGTAGATCTCACGCTCACAACCCTCCCGCTCCACCCGCTTCGCCTGGTAGATGTCCTCATCCAGCACGACCGACAACGGCACGGTGAACATCGCGTCTACCTCGTTGGGGTCCAGCCTGAAAGGCGCTTCGGGGCGGGCAAGACCCACGACCGGCAGCACGCGGAAATCGGAAATGGTGTCGACGCGGTCCAGGAAGCCGATCGGCTCGACCGAATGCGTGCACAGGCCAATTTCCTCTTCCGCTTCGCGCAGCGCGGTCAACACGCCGCTGGCGTCGGTGTCCATGGCGGCACCGCCGGGAAAGCTCACCTGCCCGGGATGATGGGCGAGATGGTTGGCGCGAACGGTCAGTATGATTTCAGGATCAGGCTGATCCAGAACCGCCACCAGGACGGCGGCGGTTCGGTTGGGTCTTGCGGGTGTTTCGTCAGGGCGCGCCCAGGCCTGGATTTTCAGGTGGCGGGCCCCGCGATCCAGCGGAGACACGGCGCGCCTTAAGGTGGCGCGCCAGTCATAGCCGCTGGATGCTTTGGGTCGCGCGCTCAGGGCTGGACGATTTCGACCAGTTTGAGATCGAACTGCAGCGCCTCGTTCGGACCCACGGCCGGCGGGTTGCCGCGCTGGCCAAAGGCCAGTTCAGGCGGCACGAACACCTGCCAGGTCGCGCCGGTCTTCATCAGCGGCAGCACTTCCTGCCAGCCCTTCAGCACATTGCTCACCACGAATTCTTCCGGGGTGCCACGGGCGAAGGAGCTGTCCATCTCGCGACCGTCGATCTTGGATGAACGGTAGTGGACGCGAACGGTGCTGGTCAGGCTGGGGCGCGAGCCTTCGCCTTCCTCGATAATGCGGTACTGGATACCGGACGGCAGCGCGACGATACCCGTCTTGCCACGGTTCTGGGCCAGGAACTCGTCGGCCTTGGTCTGGTTCTCTTCGGCCAACTGCTGCAGCATGGCCAGCTGCTCCTGCTGCACCTGCTGCTGGAACGCCTGCAGCAGCTGCTGCATTTCAGCCGGCGGCAACTGCGGTTCGCTGTCGGCCATGGCGTCGCTGATGGCAGCGGTCACGGACGAAGAATCAAAAGTGTCTGGGCGGCTCTTCAGCTCACTGCCGAAATTCCAGCCCATGGCATAGCTCAGCTTGCCCTTGTCGGTGCTCAGGTCCTGCGCCAGCACATTGGTGCTTGCAAGAATCATCAGGGCAGCCAGTGCGAAATTGGATCGCATCTCGATAAACCTCCGGGTTATTTTAATAGTCCGGCCGGGGGCCGGCCGCTTGGAAAAGGGCGCCATTCTACCGTAGCACCCAAATAAAATCATGCGTTTGACAACCGGTCGCCACGGGCGTTCAGCCAAGTAGTGGCGGAATTGACCATCAAACGGGTCATCCGGCCGGATTCTGTCAGGCAGCGTGTATTTAATTCCTTTATTTTCAGTGAAATACGCGTTACGTGGTTTTTGGCACGAATTCCGCATATATCTTCCCGACATTCTGTTTTGCCAGGAGCCACCCATGAGCATGTTTTCAAGACTCGGCGATATTATCAACGCCAATATCAACGCCCTGCTGGAAAAAGCCGAGGATCCCGAAAAGATCATCCGGCTGATGATCCAGGAGATGGAAGATACCCTGGTGGAGATCCGCTCGTCGGCCGCCAAGTGCATTGCCGACAAGAAAGAGCATCGCCGCCATATCGATCACCTGCAGAAAGACATGGCCGAGTGGGCCGACCGGGCCGAACTCGCCGTGCGTCGCGACCGTGAAGATCTCGCGCGCGCCGCGCTGGCCGAAAAACAGGCCATCGCCGACCGTGTGAAGCAGCTTGGCGAGGAACTGGAACAGCTGGATGCCCAGCTGGACAAGTTCAACCAGGACATTACCAAGCTGCAGGCCAAGCTGGACGACGCCAAGAAACGCCAGCGCAGCATTCTCATGCGCCACAAGACGGCCACCACCCAGCTGGCGGCGCGCCGTCACATCCACGACGACCGTATCGATGAAATGCTCAACCGCTTTGAGAGCGCCGAGCGCCGCATCGACCGGGTCGAGGCCGAAGGCGAAGCCATGGACCTGGGCCGGCGCCGCAACCTGGCCGATGAAATTGCCGGCCTGGAAGACGATGACCGCGTCGAGGCCGAGCTGGCCAGCCTGAAGAAGCAGGTCGGTGATGGCCCGGCCAAGGCCGGCAAGTCGAAGGCCGCCAGCGAGGAGAAATCCTGATGAGCGAAGCGCTTTCCATCATGATGGTCCTGCTGCTGACGATCTGCGTGCCGCTCTGGATCATTTTCCACTACGTGACCAAGTGGAAGATGGCCAAGGGCATGCGCCCGGAGGACGAGAAGATGCTCAGCGAGGTCTGGGAGTCGGCCAACCGCATGGAGGACCGCATCCGGACCCTGGAACGCATCCTGGACATCGAGGCGCCCAGCTGGCGACAGCGACATGACTGAGTATGGCGCCCCGGTGAACCCGCACCGCCTGTACCGCGATACCGAGAACGGCATCATCGCCGGGGTCTGCGCCGGCATCGCGGATTACATGGGGTTCAATCGTTTTGTTTTACGGGTACTCACCTTTATCGGCGGCATCGTGTTCATGCCGATCGTCCTGGTGGGCTACCTGCTGCTGGCCCTCCTGATGAAGAAGCGCCCTGTTGGCGGCCCCCGGATGGATGAAGCCGAGGCCACCTTCTGGCGCGGCGTTCACAACGCACCGGGCGACGTGTTCAGCAATGTCCACCATCGCGTGCGCGCCATGGACCTGCGATTGCAGCGAATGGAGGCCTTCGTCACGTCGAAAGAGTTCACCATTGACCGTGAATTGCGACGGAGCGAACGGAACGACCGATGACCTGTAACCTTTTAAGGCGAAACTGCGTCAACTTTTACGAGGTTCAACGGTCTTTAACAGTATGTCGGAAACGGGAGACCGGTCAGGCATGGGCCACTGGGAGGCACAAATGAATACGCAGGATACCGGCACGAACGGCGTCACAGCACCTTCGTCGCCACTTTTCGCATCCAGTTGGATGGCGCTTTACAGCGTCCTCCGCGACCAGTTCGACAGCAGTCGGACACCCGCGGTGGAGAGCGGCCTTCAGGATTCGCTCGACATCTGTGAAGAGCCGTTCGAGAACTAGGGCCTGACGTTACAGTCCCAGGGTGCGCCTGTCAGGCGCGCCCATAGATGTCCTCGAACCGCTCAATGTCATCCTCACCAAAATAGGAACCTGTCTGCACCTCGATCAGGTGGACGTCCTCGGTCCCCGGGTTTTCCAGGCGATGGAGCGTTTCCACCGGGATATACGTGGATTGATTTGCCTCCAGCAGGAACTCCTCGTCACCCAGGCGAACCTTCGCGGTCCCCTGCACCACGGTCCAGTGCTCGGCGCGCTTGTGGTGCAACTGCAATGACAGGACCTGCCCCGGCTTCACCACCAGCCGCTTGACCTTGCAGTCATCCTCGTCTTCCAGGATCGTGTAGCTGCCCCAGGGCCGGTGCACGGTCTGGTGATAGATCGCGGCTTCGTGTTCAAGCTCGGTCAGCTGGCGCACCACCTGCCCCACGTCCTGGGCCTGGTCGCGATGCGCCACCAGCACGGCATCGCCCGTATCGACAATCACCACGTCTTTCAGGCCGACGGCCGCCACCAGCCGGCGGTCACCCTGGACAAAACAGTCGCGGGAATCGACCAGCACCGCCTTGCCGCGCACGCGGTTGCCGGCCTGGTCGGACTGGTAGAGCTCGGAAATGGCCTTCCAGGAGCCGATATCGCTCCAGCCGAAGTCGCCCGGCACGACGGCCACGTTGGCGGCTTTTTCCATGATCGCGTAATCGATCGAGATGGACGGGCACTCGGCGAACGGTTCCGCCGGTAACTCGACGGGCGAGGCTTCGCGGTCGGTTGCCGCCCAGACACGTTCGGCCGCGGCCATCACGTCCGGCGCGTACTCGGCCATCGCGTCCAGCAACGCGCCGGCCTTGAAACAGAACATCCCCGAGTTCCAGAGATATTCGCCGGAGGCCAGGTACGACTGCGCGGTTTCCAGGTCCGGTTTTTCGACGAAGGCATCCACCTCGAACCCCGAAGTATCCTCGATGGCGCCCCCCTGGCGGATATAGCCATAGCCCGTTTCAGGGTGGGTCGGGTACATGCCGAAAGTGGCCAGGCGACCGGCGACGGCCAGTTCGCGAGCCGCGTTGACAGCCTCCGCAAACGCCCCCTCGTCGGCGATCAGGTGATCCGCGGGCATGACCAGCAGGCAGGCGTCAGGGCCCACCAGGTCACGAACCTGCAGCGCCGCCAGGGCGATGGCCGGCGCGGTGTTACGACCCATCGGCTCGAGCAGGAACCGCGACTGGTCGGCGCCTGCGCCCAGCTTCGTATACAGGTCGCGCGTGTAGAAGTAATAGTCGCGGCTGGTGACCGTCAGGATCGGGGCGTCACCGGCGACGGCACGGGCCCGTAGCCAGGTCTTTTCGGCCAGCGACTGCCCGTCCGCCAGCTGCATGAAAGGCTTCGGGTGCGCTCGGCGTGAAACCGGCCACAGCCGCGTACCGGCGCCGCCGGAAAGGATCAGCGGTACCAGTGGGGCGTTACGTGTTGCGTTCATGTTCCAGGATGTCCTTCAGGCAGGCTTTCAGCGAGGCGTCCAGCGTCGGCATGACATGGCCGCTGGCCTGCTCAAACAGGGTATTGTCGAGCGGTGAATATTCCGGGCGCAGGGCCTTTTGCGGAAAGCCTTCAGAATCGGTTTCGACGACTTCGGGCATGTTCTCAAGCAGGCCAAGTTCGACGGCACCTTCGAAAATACGGCGGGCGAATTCAAACCAGCTGACCGCGCCGCGGTCGACGCAATGATACAGGTTACCGCCTGGTGTCTCGCGCGAAGGTAACTCGCGGTCGATCGCGGCCACCGTAGCCCGGGCCAGGCTGGCCGCCGAGGTGGGGCTGCCCACCTGGTCCGAGACGATGTTCAGGGAACGCCCTTCACGTGCCAGCCGCAGCATCGTCAGGACAAAGTTCGCGCCCCGTGGCGCGTAAATCCATGAACTGCGCAGCACGATGTGGCGCGCGCCGGAGTCCAGCACGGCGCGTTCGCCTTCAAGTTTGCTGCGGCCATAGACGTTCAGCGGACCGGTCGCGTCGGTCTCCACGTATGCAGACCCCTTGCGACCGTCGAACACATAATCCGTGGAAAAGTGCACCAGTGCCCGGTCGTTGCTCCCGGCCCAGTGCGCCATGACGGCGGGCGCCTCGGCATTGGCGGCCATGGCCTCGGCAACCTCGTCCTCGGCCGCGTCCACGGCCGTCCAGGCCGCGGGGTTGACGATCAGGTCCGGCGCCAGGGCGTCAAGCCGCGCAGCGATGTCACCGGGGCGCGAAAGGTCCAGGTCGGAACGGCTCGCCCGTACGAGCTCACCACGCGTCTCCAGCAAGGGGATGAGCGCCCGGCCCAGCTGGCCGGTCACGCCCGTCAGGAGTATTTTCACGAACAGCAAGCCAGGGCGTCAGAACGGAATATCGTCATCCTTGAAGTCCGCGCCGCTGTCGGCCACGGCGCCCGCGGGTTCCGGCGAATCCGCCGGTTGCTGTTTCGGCTTGTCACGGAAGCCCGAGTTGCCCGAAGACTGATTGTCCCCACGGCCACCCAGCATCTGCATTTCGTCCGCGATCACCTCGGTGGTGTAGCGGTCCTGGCCGTCCTGGCCCTGCCACTTGCTGGTGCGCAGGCTGCCCTCGACGTAGACCTGGCCGCCCTTGCGCAGGTACTCGCCCGCGATTTCAGCCAGCTTGCCGAAGAACACCACCCGGTGCCATTCGGTCCGTTCCTGGTTCTCGCCGGTATTCTTGTCCCGCCAGCCCTCGGTTGTCGCAATCCGGATATTGGTCACGGCAGAACCGCTCGCGGTGTACCGGGTTTCCGGGTCCGCGCCCAGGTTGCCGACCAGGATGACCTTGTTGATACCTCTTGCCATTGATTCCTCTCCTTACTCGTTATCGCTCCGACCGTGGTCGTCACCGTCACCGGCGTGGCCGTGGGGAAGGCATCGGAGTTTAGCATAGTGCCCGCACCCACCAACCCGACCACGCAGGGATACCTTGCCACTGCCCAGGGTTCGCGGTCTGTCGCCAAATTGCCCGTGTTTTTGTGCGAAAATCGCCCGCATGACACGCGAACAGGCACTCGAGAAAAGCCCGGAAGCCGCCACCGGAACACTGGCGGACATCCAGGCGCTGACCGCGACCGACATGGCGCACGTCAATGACTGCATCCGCGATGCGCTGGCCTCCGACGTCGTGTTGATCGACCAGGTCATGCACTACATCGTCGGCAGCGGCGGCAAGCGCCTGCGCCCGCTGCTGCTGGTCATCAGTGCCCGCGCCTGTGGCTACGTCGGCGAACACCACTACCCGCTTGCCGCCATCGTCGAGTTCATCCACACCGCTACGCTGTTGCACGACGACGTGGTGGACGAGTCCGACAGCCGGCGCGGCAAGCAGACCGCGCACGCGGTCTGGGGCAATGCCGCGGCGGTGCTGGTGGGTGACTTCCTGTACTCGCGCAGCTTCCAGATGATGGTGGGGCTCGATTCGATGCGGGTGATGGAGATCCTCGCCGATACCACCAACACCATCGCCGAGGGCGAGGTGCTGCAGCTGCTGAACATGGGCGACCCGGATGTCACCGAGGCCGCCTACCTGAAGGTCATCGACGACAAGACCGCCCGCCTGTTCGAAGCCGCCTGCCGCCTGGCCGCGGTCATTTCGGGCCAGCCCCCGGAAGTCGAAGAGGCCCTGGCGCAATATGGCACGCGCCTGGGTCGCGCGTTCCAGCTGGCCGATGACCTGCTCGACTACACGGGTGACACCGAGGCCCTGGGCAAGAATGTCGGCGACGACCTGGCCGAGGGCAAACCCACCCTGCCCCTGATCATCGCCCGCGCCCGTTGCGAAGACGAAGAGCGGGACTTGATCGATGCGGCCATCCGGGACGGCGGCCTGGACCACCTGGATGAGATTCTCGCCATCACGCGGCGCACAGGCGCCCTGGACGCGACCGCGAAGCGCGCCCGCGCGGAAGCGGCCACCGCCGTCGAGGCGCTGGCCGTGCTGTCGGATTCGGAATGGAAGCGGGCCCTGGAAACCCTGGCCCGCCTCAGCGTCGACCGCGACCGCTAGCTGCGACCGCGTGCCGGTTCACGCCCTGTCGAGCGCCTGGTTCCAGGTGTCGATGCGGTCCGACTGCGCTTCAAGCAGTTCGTCCACACCCTCAACCACCACCCTGTCGATGCTGTCGCCCTGGGCGATTGCGTCCACCACGGCCTGGCTTTCCGCGTTCACGACCTCGCCGAACACCGTGTGCCGGCCGTCCAGCCAGGGCGTTTCAACGTGGGTGATGAAAAACTGGCTGCCGTTGGTGCCCGGGCCGGCGTTGGCCATGGACAGCT
Organism: uncultured Oceanospirillales bacterium; assembly: GCA_913055655.1. Classification (GTDB taxonomy): domain Bacteria; phylum Pseudomonadota; class Gammaproteobacteria; order Xanthomonadales; family SZUA-36; genus Marinihelvus. The sequence goes on from CAJXKA010000001.1 coordinate 1,161,999, forward strand.
TGCCGGGCGCGTCATGCTTCGCTTCCGGGCTGCACTCGTCCTCGAACCGGTAACCCGGCCCGCCGGTACCGCTGCCCAGCGGACAGCCACCCTGGATCATGAAATCCGGGATCACGCGATGGAAATTCAGGCCGTCGTAAAAACCGCGCTTGGCCAGGTTGGCAAAATTGGCCACCGTGACGGGGGCGATTTCGGGGAAAAGACGCAGTTCAATCACGCCCTTTGAAGTCTCAAAGCGGGCCGTTGCGCCGCCAGCGGAGTCACTCATGGGGGTCAGTCCTGTTCGGGTTTCAGTTCAGCCCGACATTCTATCGGGAATTGAAACTTTTTGGCGTACACGACGTCATAGGAAGTACGGGCCGCGGGGCCCTTGGTCTCTCCCTCAACCAGACAGGGTACTCTGCACTCCTCAACCCTGGTCCCGCGGCCTTCTTTAGTTTCCGATCAGCCCCTGGACTGCCAGGTCGACATCCATTGACTCGCTGTTCCAGTTGCAAATCGTTTCCGCGGAAACGTCGCTGGAAACTTCATGCTGCTCTTCGAAAAGTGCGGTGCCGTGTAGTGCCATGTTCAGTAAGACATCTTCGTTTTCAGATGTGGCGACCCAGGTGATGGCCCGGACTCATGCCCGCATGCGCAGCACCGGCTACTTGGCTTTTAGCTCAGGCAGGTAAAACGATTGGGTGGACACGGTGATATGCACACACTGGTCGCTCGCATCCCGCGTGAATGAAATGTACGAATAGCTGTCGATGGCGTGGATGGCGTCCAGCATCTCCCCGCTGTCCGTTTCGCAGCGGGCGAAGTCGCCATCCGCATCTTCGGCCTGGCACCATCCCGTCCGGAATGCGCCACCGGCGCCATCCGCGTAAGTGCTGATGCTGCAGCCGATGTAAACGTCCTGATCGACATCCGTGCGCGCGGACCACATGTCGCCGCGTGCGTTCATGGTGACCGGGTCGACCGAAACCGGCACACGGTTTTCCTGGCCGGCTAGAGCGGTTGCGCCCACCAGCATCGTAGCTGCCAACAGGCCAATGATCGAAATCTGCATGACTTTCTCCTTGTCGTGTGAAACGGGATTGGGCCGGCGAAGCTTCGCCGGCCCTCAAGGAAGGTCATCGCAAAACCCGGCCCGGGAGGGCCAGGCGATTTCAAATCGTGCGGGTCGCCACCGCCGGCGGCACGCCGGCAGCACGCCGAGCCGGGCCGAACACGGCCAGCTGGCCCACCAGCAGCAACACCAGCATCGCGGCCGGCACCAGCCAGATCTCGAGTCGGTCCAGGCCGAACGCGTCAACCAGCAGCATGTTCAGGCCGACCGTCAGCACGGCGCCCAGCGCCACGCCGACGCCGCTGATCAGCACGTTCTCGGTCATGAAGTAGCGGGCGATCGAGGACTTGCTCGCCCCCAGCGCGCGCCGGGTGCCGATCTGCTTGGTGCGACGGCTGACCGAGAAACTGGCCAGGCCGACAATGCCCAGCGACGTGATCACCAGCAGCAGCACGATGGTGAAAGTCAGCAGCTTGATCATCGAGCTGTCGCCACGGTAGGAACGCTCGCGGGTCTCGGTCATGGTCTGCATGCCGCGAACGATACGGTCACGGTTGCTGTCTGCCAGCAACTTCTCGACTTCCGGCATCAGCGAATCGCGCTGGCCCGGTTCGGTGCGGATCACGTAGCGCGTGGAACCGAACAGCGTGTGTTGTGGCACCAGCATGACCCGCTCGACACCGTCCCAGCCGTTCCAGGCGGCCTGCATGCGCTCGATAATGCCCTTGACCACTAACGGCTCATCATCATTGATATAAACCGTCGCGCCCAAAGCGTCACGCCAGTTGTCCGGGAACAGTTGCTCGGCCATGGCCTGGGTCAGCAGCGTTGTGGATGGCCAGTCGGTGGCCTGTCGCTCGCGCCATTCGACATCGCCCGGTGTGAAGTTCTCACCGGCGACCAGCTTCAGGCCGTAGGTGTCCAGGCCATGCTCATCGACGAAATAGACTGCCACGCCCACGCCGTCCTGGTCCGCGCCGGGTTCGGTCTGCAGGCCCATGGACCAGCCGCCACCGGACAACGGCACCGAGTTGGTCTGGATGGCGTCGATGACACCGGGCATGGCGCGAATGGCCGCCAGGTCCTGCTCAATCACCGAACGCTCGTCAAAGTCCTCGGTATAGCCGACGCTGACGATATGGAAGATGTTGGGCTCGTCCACGCCGCTGGGCCGGGCCATCGACTCGGCGCGCGACTGGATGATGGAAATGGCGTTGACCATGATGGCCATGGTCACCGCCACCTGCAGCGCGATGAGGATGGCGCCGGTCTTGTTGCGCATCAGTGCGCGCCAGATGGGTCCGATCTGCATGATGCTCTCCTACTGGGTTTTCAGCTGGCTGGCCGGCATGATGCGGCAGGCCTGCCAGGTGGGGTAAAGGCCGGCCGCGAGTGCCGACACGACGGCCAGGGCGATGGCAGCCAGCACCATCATGCCGTCCAGGTGAACGAGATGTTCGACGTACTCGCCGAACAGCGCGTGAATGCCCCGCAGGCCCAGCCAGGTCAGGCCGAGCCCGACCAGGCCGCCACCCAGCCCGATCAGCCCGGACTCGATCATGTGCTGCGTGAACACGTCGCGCTTCGACGCGCCCAGCGCCCGGCGAACGCTGATATCACCCGACTTGCGCATGAACTTGGCCAGTAGCAGGCCGATGGTGTTCAGCAGGCAGACCACCAGGAACAGCAGCGACAGGCCCATCATCACGCGGGCGTCGTCTTCCACCACCTGCTCGGCTTCCATCCATTCCATGACGTCGGACAGGCGGTTGTCACGGGGACGGCCGAAACGGCCCAGCGCTTTCTGCTGCTCCGTGTAGGCGTTGAGGAAATCCATGTACTCGCGCTTCTCGGTCTCGTCGCGCAGTTCCGCCCAGAACTGGATCCAGACACACTCGGACGCCAGGAAGGCCTCGAAGCCCTCGCCCTCGGGCCGCTTCCAGCAGTTGGTATTGCCGTTGCGCGGCAGCTCGTACTCGATGGCCACGTTGAAGGGAATGTAGAGCTCTTCGCTGGGGTCGAAGGCGCCGTTGGTGACGTCGTAGAACTTCGGCATCGGCAGCCACTCGTCCAGCACGCCGACCACGCGGAAATCCATGCCGTTCAGGCGCACGCTGCGACCGACGGAATCCTCGCCACCGAAGACGCGTTCATTCAGTTCGCGGCTCAGCACGGTCACGTGCTCCAGGCCGTCATCCGCCGAACTGTCCCAGCCGCCGCCGTACAGGAACGGCGTGTCGAACATCGGGAAAAAGTCCGCAAAAGTATTGCGGGTATCGACGGTGAACGGGCGCTCGTCCGGGTTCTCCGGTTCCAGCACCAGCCCGGAGCGGTTGCTCGCCACCTGGCGGTAGGCGCGATCCGCCTCGATCAGGTTCATCGCGTCCGTGTAGGTGACCTGGTCCGGCGGCTCGCTGTCCTCGTCGGTGTCGTTCGGGTCCCAGCTGTCCAGCTGCACGTAGAACAGCTGGTCCGACTTGTGCGGGATGGGATTGCCGGACATGGCGTAATTCACGGTGATGATGGTCATGCTGGCGCCGATGCCGATGGCGATCGCCAGCACCATCAGGGTGCTCAGCAGCGGGTTGGCGCGGATGCTCAGCCAGCCCAGTTTCAGGTAGTAATTGAACATGGTGGCTCCCCTGCCCTAGGCGTTGGCGACCAGCTGCACGTCGGTCTCGACGTCGCTGACCTGGCCGTCGCGGATGTGCACGTTGCGCCCGGCGCGTTCGGCCAGCGCCGGGTCATGGGTGACCATGATGACGGTCGTGCCGCCGGCATTGATCTCCTCGATCAGCGCCATGATCGATTCCGCCATGTGCGAGTCCAGGTTGCCCGTGGGCTCGTCGGCCAGCAGGAATCGTGGCTCGCCGGCCAGCGCCCGGGCAATGGCGACGCGCTGCTGCTGGCCGCCAGACAACTGCGACGGCAGGTGCTTCGCCCGCGAGGAGAGGCCCACGCGCTCCAGCACGCCCTCGATGCGGCGTTTGCGCTCGGCCGTGTCGAAACCCCGATAGCGCAGCGGCACGTCGACGTTGTCGAACACGTTCAGGTCCGGAATCAGGTTGAAGCCCTGGAACACGAAGCCGATTTTCTCGTTGCGGACTTTCGACGTATCCGAATCGGACAGCGAGGACACGTCCTTGCCGTCCAGCAGGTATTTGCCGGACGTGAACCGCTCCAGCAACCCGGCGATATTCAGGAACGTGGTCTTGCCCGAACCGGACGGCCCGGTGACGGCGACGAATTCGCCCTCGCCCACCTCGAGACTGAATTCCCGCAGGGCGTGGGTCTCGACGGTGTCGGTGCGGTACACCATGGAAATGTTCTGCATGCTCAGCATGGGGTTCTCCTTTGTGTGTTCAGTCGGTGACGAGCACCGTGTCTTCGCCTTCGAAGGCGTCGATGCTGGAAATGACGACGGTCTCGCCCTCGGACAGGCCGTCGGCGACCTCCACGGCCGCCAGGCTGCGGGCGCCGACGGTGATGGAGCGGCGGCTGGCGGTGCCGTTGTCGTTCAGTACGTAGGCGACGCGGCCGCCACCCGAGTCCAGGAACGGCCCGCGCGGCAGCGTCAGCACGCCGGGGCGTTCCTCCATCAGGATGCGCGTGGTCAGGCGCTGGTTCTGGCGCAGGCCGGGCGGCATGTCGCCGTCGAAACGCACCCGCGTGGTCACCTGGTTGTCGATCACTTCCGGTGACACGGCCATCACCACCGCCGTATAGGGCTGGTTCATGACCAGGACCTCCGCGGCCATGCCGATGCCGAGGTCGTCGGCATAGGACTCGGGCACCTGGGCCTCGATTTCGAAGGCCTCCAGGTCGACCACGGACATGATCTCCTGGTTGCGGGCGACGTTGGCTTTCTGGTCGACCAGCAGGTTGCCGACGATGCCGTCGACGGGCGAACGGATGGCCAGCAGGTCCACCTGGCGCTGCAGGTCGGCGACCAGCAGGCGCTGGCGGTCGAGTTCCAGCTCCAGCGTACGCAGCTCAAAGGCCAGGCGTTCTTCGTCCAGTTTCGCGTCTGCGACGGCGTGCTCGTGCGCCAGGCGGGCGTTTTCCAGGTCGTCCTTGGTCTTCTCGTAGTCGAGCTGGGAAATGGCCTCGATGGCGTAGCCGTCCTCGGCGCGGCGGCGTTCACGTTCGGCGGCGGTCAGCGCCACCCGGGCGAGATCGATGTTCTTGCGGTTCTCCAGCGCCCGCTGGCGGGCGTCGATCCGCTGGCGGTCGAGTTCGACGGCCTGGCGGTCGAGCGAGGCCTGCTCCTGCTGTAACTGGTTCTGGAGTTCGGGGCTGTCGAGATTGGCGAGCAACTGGCCCTCGGACACCTCGGCGCCGGCGTCCACTTCCAGCGTGATGGTGCCCTCGGCGGGCGCGAACAGCGACGGCCGGATGGCGGCCACGACCCGGCCCTGGACCGAGACATCGCGCACCAGGTCGTCGCGCGTCACGGTGGCCAGGCGCAATCGGTCCAGCGGCACGGTGACCGTGGCACCGGCCCAGCGCTGTACCGCCGGCACGGCCCAGAATGACAGCAACACCAGCGCCAGGACGGCGCCGGCCATGATCAACAGCCGCGTTCGTCGCGGCTTCCTTTCAATGACAACGTCCTGGCCGGACGTATCGGCGATGGTCATGCACGATCTCCCTCGTTTGCATCCTTAGACGCAAGCAACCGGGAAAGCGTTACATCGAATTGATGCCGTGCCGACTCGAACTGTCAGTGGTGATGATGGTGATGACCGTCGCCAGGCAATCCGAACAGCACCGACAGAACCGCGAGCAGCACCAGGCCGGCGCCGACGATGCGGCGGAACGCCTGGTCCTGCAATACCGTGGCCAGCGCCGGCGCGGCCAGGGTCAGGCCCATCAGCGCCGGCAATGTGCCGAGACCGAAGCCCAGCATAACAATGGCGCCATCGCGAAAATCACCCGTCGAGGTGGCGGTCAGCAACACCGTGTACACCAGCCCGCAAGGGAGGAAGCCCCAGCACAGGCCCACCAGCCAGCGCCCCGCCGGGCCGGGGTGGGATGCGGCGCGCACCGCCAGCGGGGAGATGACTTTCCACACGTGTGCACCGCCGCGTTCGATAAAGCCCAGAAGGCGCCAGCCGGTCAGCATCTGCAGCCCGATCAGCGCGATCAGCAACGCCCCGGCCAGGCGTAACCATGACCCCCAGGCCGGCAATGACAGGGCAGCGCCGCCGGCACCGACAATACCGGCGAAAACCCCACCGAGCAGCGCGTACCCGGTCAGGCGGCCGAGGTTGAACGTCAGGGCCGAAACCCATGCCCGCCCCCTGCCCACGCTGGCGGCGCCCAATCCACCGGCAATGCCACCGCACATGCCGAAGCAGTGCCCGGCGCCAAGTAGGCCGGCAAAAAAAGCGGCCGTCACCGCGGGCGCCAGCGTGCCGGCGCTCACGGCTCTCCTTCCTCTTTATCGGCAGGCGGCTTTTCATCATCGTCCAGCACCACGCTCCAGCCCTGCGACTCCAGGTCGTCGAACTGGCCGGACCGAATGGCCCAGACCAGCGCCCAGACGGCCACCGCGACCAGCACCAGCGCCAGGGGGATCATCAGGTAAATAATGCTCATGAACCCGGCCTTGCCAGGCGGGCGGCATTGCCGACCACCAGCAGGGAACTGGCGGACATGCCCAGTGCGGCCATCCACGGCTGGAGCCAGCCACTGAATGCCAGTGGCACGGCCAGCGTGTTATAGCCGATCGCCCAGGCCAGGTTCTGCCGCACCAGGCGGCGCGTGCGAATCGCCATGTCCCGTGCCGTGGTGACGCCGGCCAGGCCGGCGCCGACCAGGGCCATGTCGGCGGCGCCCTGCGCAAGTTCGGTGGCGCCGTGCACGCTGATCGACGCATCGGCGGCGGCCAGGACCGGCGCGTCGTTGACCCCGTCGCCCACCATGACCACGGTCCGGCCGGCGGCGCGAAGTTGTTCGAGTGCGGCGATCTTGTCGTCCGGGGCCTGGCGCGACTGCCAGTGCGTGATCCCCAGCGCGTCGGCGACTTCTGAAACCGCCCGTTCGTCATCGCCGGAAAGGATACGCAGCTCGACTCCCGCCGCCCGCAGCGCCCGGGTCACCTCCACGGCATCATCACGCAACCGGTCACGCACCCGGAAGGTTGCGATCCAGCCCTGGTCGTCAGCCAGCCAGATGCCCTCGTCACCGGCATCATCCGGCATGCCCACCAGTGCCGCCGTACCCAGTCGGTAACGGTGGCCGTCGATGTGCGCGGACAACCCCGCGCCCACGTGCAGCCGGGCGCGCTCGGCCCGTGGCAACGTCCCGCCGGGGGTGAAGGCCCGCGCCAGGGGGTGCGCTGAATCGGCCTCGATGGCCGCCGCGATGGCCAGGGCCTGTTCGTCCGTCCATTCCGCGCGCGCCGGGTTCAGGAGGATGTGCTCAAGCGTCGGTTCGCCCAGTGTCAGCGTACCGGTCTTGTCGAAAACCACAGTATCTGCCCGCGCCAGCGGTTCCAGCGCTTCGCCGCGCGACAGCAGAACGCCGCGTTTCAGCAGGGCCCGGCTGGCCGCGGCCAGTGCCGCCGGGGTGGCCAGCGCCAGCGCACAGGGACAACTGACCACCAGCACGGCCAGCGCCGCCGGCAGCGCGCGCGCCGGGTCCGCCCACGACCACCAGGCCGCCGCGGCCGTCGCCAGCACCAGCACCGCGACGATAAAGGCCCCGGCCAGGCGATCTGCGAGCCCTGTACGATGCTCACCACGCGCTGCCAGCATGCGCCGGCCCAGCGCCGAGATCGCCGTTTCGGCGCCGGCGTGGCGAACCTCCAGGGTCACCGGGGCGTCGCGGTTAACGACCCCTGCGACCACGGCGTCCCCCACCGTGCGCCAGGCCGGCCGGGATTCACCTGTCAGCACGGCCTCGTCAACGCGGGTGCGGCCCTCGGTGATGACGCCGTCGGCCGGGAAAGCCCGACCGGGCTTTACCCGGACATGGTCTCCGGCCACCAGCAGCGCCGCGGGCACCCGTTCCGTGCCGTTGTCGGCCAGGCGATCGGCCCACTCGGGCAACAGCCGCGCCAGCGCTGCACCGGCCCGGGCATTGCGCTGGCGCTGGGACATCTGCACGTAGCGCGCAATGCTCAGGAAAAACACGAACATGACGACGGAATCGAAATACACATCGCCCTGCCCGCGCAGGAAATTCACGCAACTGGCGCCGAACGCGATTCCGATGGCCAGCGCGACGGGCAGGTCCATGCCGGGCCGGCGGGCGCGCAATGCCGCGGCCGCGCCACGAAAAAACGGCAGCCCCGAGTAAAACACCACCGGGATGGTGACGAGCAGGCTGGTCCAGGCCAGGAAACGCCGCGCCGTTTCGCCGATGCCCAGCGCATCACCGGCGTACAGGCCGACGGCGTACATCATCACCTGCATCATGCCCAGCCCGGCAACGCCCAGGCGGCGCATGGCCGCGCGTCGTTCATCCAGGCGGACCCGCTCGGCATCACCCGCCAGCGGCAGGTGCGGCCGGTAACCAAAGCGCGCCAGCTCGTGTGCCAGGCGGCTGGGTGGCGCCTGTTCGGGGATGTACTCGACCTGGGTGAAACCGCTGGCGATGTCGACGCTGACCCGGCGGACACCCGCCAGCGGCTCCAGCCGGCTACGGATCAGCCAGGCGCAGGCGGCGCAGTGCACGCCCTCGACCTGCAGCATCAGCTCAAAGAAACCGTCACCCAGGTCGGCACCCCGGAACGCGGGATTGCGGTCGATAGCCGACCAGTCGTCAGCCAGTGCCTCGGGGTCACCCGGCGCACGAACGCCCTCACCTTCCCGGAACCGGTAGTACCGGCCCAGGCCGGCACGGTGAATCAGCTCAAAAACGGCCTGGCAGCCGGCGCAGCAGACCGGCCGCGTGGCGCCTTCCCATTCCACGTGGAAGCGATCGTCCTCGCAGGGTTCGCCACAATGGAAGCAGGCCGGTCGCGGCTCAGTCATCGTCCCCGTTCTGCGCCCGCATTTCGCTGCGTAGACGATCGTACTCGTCGTCCTTGACCACCAGGTACTCCGGGTTCGCCAGCGCCAGCCACAGGGTGACGCCCGAGGCAATGACGGTCAGCAGCGGGATGGCGATCAGTACCCAGGGCCAGGGCTCGCGGTACCAGGGGCGTGGTGCCGTCTGGGGCTTTGTGCCGGGTGCGTTCATCGGTCAAAAGGCAGGATCATGCGGACGGTCCGGGTGATATCGATCGAGGGTTCATCCTCGGCCTGGAAGCGCAGCTCGACATCCTGCGAGCCACGTCCCAGCGTAGTGGGCGCCTTCAGGGACAGCGTGAATTCGCCCACCTGTTCAGACGCCAGCCGGGGCGCGGGGTTCACGTCGACCTCGACATCCGGATGACCCGGTGCGGTCACCACGTAACGGCGTTCGTGGTCATCGAGATTCACCAGCTTCAAGGTGTAGACATTCTCAATGCGGCCGTCGTTCAACTGGCGATACAGCTGGTTGCGGTCGGAGATCAGCTCGGCGCGCAACAGGGTGCGCTGCGTCAGCGAAATGCCGATCCCCAGCAACAGGACCAGCAGCAGGCTGCCATAAACCAGGATTCTCGGGCGCAGGACCCGGGTCGGCTTGTGCTCCAGCGCGTTTTCCGTGGTGTAGCGAATCAGGCCGCGAGGATAGTCCATCTTGTCCATGACCTGGTCGCAGACATCCACGCAGGCCGCGCAGGCGATACATTCCACCTGCAGGCCGTCACGGATATCGATGCCCGTGGGGCAGACCTGGACGCACAGCGTGCAGCCAATACAGTCCCCGAGCCCCAGTTCGGCCCGGTCGTCGGTCTTGCGACGGCCGCCGCGTGGCTCGCCGCGCTCGGCATCGTAGGAAATGATCAGCGTGTCGCGGTCGAACATCGCGCCCTGGAAGCGTGCATACGGGCACATGTACTTGCAGACCTGCTCACGCAGCAGCCCGGCGTTGCCGTAGGTCGCGAAGCCGTAGAACAGGATCCAGAACGTTTCCCACGGCCCCAGCGACATCGACAGTACGGACTGGCCCAGGTCGCGGATGGGGGTGAAGAAGCCGACGAAGGTGAACCCGGTCCACAACGCAAACGTCACCCAGAGCAGCTGTTTCAGGCCCTTGCGGGTCATCTTCTCGGCGTTCCACGGCCCCCGGTCGAGCTTCATCCGCTTGTTGCGGTCACCCTCGACCCATTCCTCGATCCACATGAAGGTCTCGGTCCAGACCGTCTGCGGGCAGGCGTAGCCGCACCACAGCCGCCCGGCCAGCGCGGTGAAGAAGAACAGTGTCAGGCCAGCGGCGATCAGCAGCAGGGCCAGGTAGATGAAATCCTGCGGGAAGAAGGTCAGCCCGAAAATGTAGAAGTGCCGGTTCGGCAGGTCAAACAGCACCGACTGGTGACCGCCCCAGTTCAGCCACGGCAGCAGGTAGTAAAGCCCCAGCAGCACGAAAACTGCGACCTTGCGCAACGTGGCGTGGCGCCCCTTCACGTGGCGCGGATAGACCTTGGGTTCCTTGCGATACAGGGTGGCGCCGGCCGGTTCGGCGGACATCAGTACCAGTCCTCGTTTTCCAGGTCGGGATTGTCCTCGGCCGGGTGCCGGGTCTGCGGGGGTTTGCGACGACCACGCCCACGGGCATGGCCCTTTCCGGGACCGGTGCGAATCATGTAGCCCGTCAACAGGGCCGCCGCCAGGGCCACGCCGAAGAGGAAGAAAAACGCCATGCCGTAGACCAGCCGAACGCCGGGTTGCCAGCCCAGCACCCAGTCGTCGCTGACCTGATTGGGGTCAATCAGTGCGAAAAGGACGAACGTGCCCGCGCAGGCAACCAGGAACGCCATCCAGGCGGCGACGCCCAGGTCCCGTTGGCGCCGGTTCCACCGACCCGGCAGCCGTCCATCGCGGCCTTCAGTGTCCATGGCGGCCTCAGTCGCCGTTCTGCGACAGGCTCATCACGTAGGCGGCCAGGATACGGCGCTGCGGTTCGCTGATCAGCGACTCGTGCGCCGGCATATTGCCGTTACGGCCGGCCTGCACGGTTTCGACAATGTCATCGACGGTGCGGCCGTACAGCCATTCGTCATCCGCCAGGCTCGGGGCGCCCAGGGCCGCCATGCCGTGACCCTCGACGCCATGACAGGCCACGCAGAGCATCGTGTAATCCTGCTGGCCTTTCGCGGCCTGGGCGGCTTCGTGGTCGAGGCCGGACAGCGAGCGCACGTAGTGGGCAAGCGCGAACAACTGTGGATACTCCATGGTCGCGCCCAGTGGCGGCATCACGCCCTGGCGGCCGTGGGTAATGGCCGTGAGCACATTGTCGTAGCCCTCGCCCCACTGCCAGTAGTCATCGGCAAGGTTCGGGAAGCCCGGACCGCCGCCGCCGTCAGAACCGTGGCACATGGCGCAGTAATTGCCGAACAGCCGACGGCCGGTTTCCATGGCGCCGGCATCCGCGGCCAGGGCCCCCGGCGACATGCCTTCGTAGGCCGCCAGCACTTCCGCCGTCGCTGCCTCGGCCTCGGCCACGTTGGCCTCGTAACGCTGCACCTGGGTCCAGCCCAGCACACCGGGAATATTACCCAGCCCCGGGAACAGCACGAGGTAGACCAGCGCGAACACGATGGTGATGTTGAACAGGTGCAGCCACCAGCGCGGCAGCGGGTGATTCAGTTCACGGATATCGTGGTCCCAGACATGGCCCGTGTCATCAACGCTGGTGTCATCGTCGCGATCGGAAATTCCCTTCGTCCAGTGCAGCAACCACCAGCAGGCCAGGATGCTGCCGATCGAAACAATGATGACTAGCCAGTTCCAGAATGGGGTCAGTTGGGTCATGTCCTCCCCTCCTCTCTACCGGGGACTTTGCCGTCGTCGTCTTCCAGCGGCAGGCGCGCCGCCGCATCGAAGTCAGGCTTTCGCTTGCGGCTCCACGCCCAGGCGACCAGGCCCAGGAAGCCGATGATGAGCAGCACCAGCAGGATGCCGCGCAGCAGGTTGATATCCATGTCAGCGACCGCTCCGCGCGTGCCCCAGCCCCTGCAGGTAGGCAATCAGCGCCTCCATCTCGGTCTTGCCGTCGACCGCCGCCGGGGCGCCCTCGATGGCTTCATCGGTATACGGGTCACCCATACCCTGCAGGATGCGCATGCGTTTCTGCACGCTGGCGCCATCCACGGTGGCGGTCTCGAGCCAGGGATAGGCCGGCATGTTCGATTGCGGGACCACGTCGCGCGGGTTCATCAGGTGAATGTGGTGCCACTCGTCGCTGTAGCGCCCGCCCACCCGCGCCAGGTCCGGCCCGGTGCGCTTGGAGCCCCACTGGAACGGGCGGTCATAAACCGATTCACCGGCCACCGAGTACGGCCCGTATCGCACTGTCTCGCTGCGAAACGGCCGGATCATCTGTGAATGGCAGCCGTAACAGCCTTCGCGGATGTACACATCGCGCCCGGCCAGTTCCAGCGCCGGGTACGGCTCGATGCCCTCGGCCGGCTCGATATAGCGCTCCTGGGCGATCAGCGGCAACAGTTCAACCAGGCCGGCCAGGCTGACCACGACCACGATCCACACCGCCATCAGGTTGATGTTTTTCTCGAGTTTCTTGTGACCGCGGCTCATGCTTCGCTCCCCCAGTAAGCAGGCTCGGCGACCTCTTCATCGTAGGCTTTACCACCGGCCAGCGTCTTCCAGGTATTCCACGCCATCACCAGCATGCCGCTGAAGAACAGCAGCCCGCCCAGCAGCCGGATGATGTAGTACGGCTTGGTGGCGGCGATGGTCTCGATGAAGGTGTAGGTCAGCGTCCCGTCATCATTGAAGGCCCGCCACATCAGGCCCTGCATGACGCCGGCGATCCACATCGAGGCGATGTAGAGCACCACGCCGATGGTCGAAATCCAGAAATGCAGGTCGACGGCCCGGTCGCTGTACATCCGCTTCTGGCCCACCAGGCGCGGCACCAGGCAGTACAGGCTGCCGATGGTCATCATGGCGACCCAGCCCAGTGCACCGGCATGCACATGGCCGATGGTCCAGTCGGTGTAGTGACTGAGGGCGTTGACGGTCTTGATCGACATCATCGGCCCTTCGAAGGTCGACATGCCGTAGAAGCTCAGCGCCACGATCATGAATTTCAGTACCGCGTCGTCGCGCAGTTTGTCCCACGCGCCGTTGAGGGTCATGATGCCGTTGATCATGCCGCCCCAGCTGGGCGCCAGCAGGATCAGCGAGAACACCATGCCCAGCGACTGCAGCCAGTCCGGCAGCGCCGTGTAATGCAGGTGGTGCGGGCCGGCCCACATGTAGATGCCAATCAGTGCCCAGAAATGCACGATGGACAGGCGATAGGAGTAAATCGGCCGCTCGGCCTGCTTCGGCACGAAGTAGTACATCATGCCCAGGAAGCCGGCGGTCAGGAAAAAGCCCACCGCGTTATGGCCGTACCACCACTGCACCATGGCGTCGACCGCGCCGGTGTACATCGAGTACGACTTCGTGATGTCCACCGGCATCGCCACGTTGTTGACGATGTGCAGCAGCGCGATGGTGATGATGAAGGCGCCGTAAAACCAGTTGGCGACATAGATGTGGCTGACCCGGCGCTTGATGATGGTGCCGAAAAAGAGCACCGCGTAAGCCACCCAGACCACCACGATCATCCAGTCGATCCACCATTCCAGCTCGGCGTATTCCTTGGCCTGCGTCAGGCCAAGCGGCAGTGTCACGGCCGCGCAGACAATGATCAGCTGCCAGCCCCAGAACACGAACGCCGCCAGGGCGTCGCTGATCAGCCGCACATGACAGGTCCGCTGTACCACGTACAGCGAGGTCCCGATCAGGGCGGAGCCGCCGAACGCGAAGATCACCGCGTTGGTGTGGAGCGGCCTTAAGCGACCGTAGGTGAGCCAGGAAATCTCGAAATTCAGGGCCGGGAGCCAGAGTTGCGCTGCGATCAGCACCCCCACCAGCATGCCGACAATGCCCCAGAGCACGGTCGCCACGGTAAACTGCCTGACGACCTTGTCGTTGTACGTCATCCCCGTCCTCCTCCAGAACGCGTTTGTCGACTTTATTCCCGCAGGCGATAGTATCACTATACCCAGCGCCGTTTGAGAGCGAGAACCATTCACAGATGAGCACGGAGCCCCCCCGCCGGGACACGCCGGCTGCCGCCGGAAAAACCTTTATCGCGCCCTGTCGTGAGCTCAGCCTCGCCATGCCGATTCGCTGGCTGAAGGAAGGCTGGAACGACTATCGTCGTGTTCCACGGACCAGCCTGGCGTATGGGTTATTTGTCTTTGCCGTCAGCGTGGCCATGTCGTGGCTGGGCTGGCGCCTGGGCGGCTGGGTGCTGTTGCTGGCCATGCTGACCGGTTTCGTCTTCGTGGCGCCGCTGCTGGCGTTCGGCCTGTATTCCGTCAGCCGCCAGCTGGACGTGGGCCGTCAGCCCACGCTGGACGGTACGCTGCGCGACCTCTGGCGGCCGTTGCAGAATGCGATGGTGTTCGGCCTGCTGTTACTCGTGGTATTCCTGGTCTGGGCCCGGGCCGGCTCGATGGTGCACATTTTCATGCCGCCCGACGCCCAGCCCGGCTGGGCGGACCTGCTCGGCTTCTTCGCCGTCGGTTCCGCGGTCGGCGCGGTATTCGCCGGTTTCAGCTTCGCCGCGTCAGCGTTCTCGCTGCCGATGCTGGCCAACCGTGATGTCGACGTCATCACCGCCGTGCTCTCGAGTATCAACGCCGTGATGCACAACAAGTTCACCTGCGCGGTGTGGGCGCTGACCCTGCTGGCGCTGACGGCGATCGGCGTCGCCACCGCCCTGGTCGGCCTGGTGGTGGTCATTCCCTGGCTGGCCTACGCCAGCTGGCACGCCTACCGCGATGCGCTCGACGTGTCCGGCTGGCCGGTCCTGCCGGCCGAAAGGCGTCAATCATGAACCTGCGGGTCGCGGTCATCGGTTCGGTCAACCTCGACCTGGTCGCCCGGGTCCGGGCTTTTCCGAAGCCGGGCGAGACCGTCACCGACGCCGTCCTGGTGCGCCACCCCGGCGGCAAGGGGGGTAACCAGGCGCTGGCGGCGCGGCGGCTGGGGGCGGACGTCCACCTGGTGGCCTGCGTGGGTGACGATGCCTCCGCCGACGAGGCGCTGGCGCTGGCGGTTCGCGAGGGGGTCAACCTCGAGCATGTGCAGCGACTGCCCGGCGCCAGTACCGGCACCGCGATGATTGCCGTGGAAGCCTCGGGCGAGAACCAGATCGTCGTCGCCCCCGGGGCCAACCGGCTGTTCACGCCGGACCGGCTGGTCATGCCGGACTGCGACGTGGTCATCGCCCAGCTGGAAGTGCCGATGGATACCCTGGAGGCTGCCGCCCGGCGACACGATGGCTTCTTCTGCCTGAACGCCGCGCCGGCCAGGCGGGTGTCCGAAGCCCTGCTGGAAAACGTTGACCTGCTGGTGGTGAATGAAATCGAGGCCGAGGCCATCGGTCCGATGATGGACCGCTACGGCGGCTGGCTGGCGGTGACGTACGGCGCGTCCGGCTCGGAGCTGATGCGCAACGGCGACTGGGTGGCCAGCAGCGATGCCCCGCGGGTGGACACGATCGACACGGTCGGCGCCGGCGATGCCTTCACCGCAGCCCTGGCCATTGGCCTCGGCAGCGGCCTGGCGCCGGATGCGGCCATGCGCCGGGCCTGCGCGGCCGGTGCGCTGGCCACCACGCGTGAAGGCGCACAGGCCTCCCCGACCCTGGAAGAACTGGAGCAGTTCCTGGCGCGGTCCGGCGGCTGACAGGGGTCAGTCCGTGTCCCGGTCGTCTTCCGGTTCCAGGGGCTGGAAGCCGTCGGGCGCGACCGGGCCCGGCGGATGACGGAAGTCACTGCGCACGTGCAGGTCGCGCTGCGGGAAGGGAATCTCGATGCCGGCGTCACGCAGTCGCGTTTCCAGCGCCCACAGGAACTCGCAACGAATCCGGTGCGGCCGGCGCACGCCAGCGCGACTGACCCACAACAGCATCTGGAACTCCAGCGCGTTGTCGCCGAAGTTGAACAATCGCAACTGCGGCCGTCGGCCCGGCATGTTGGTGAGCACGAATTCCACGTCATCGGCTGCCGCCATGGCGATTTCCTTGACCTGCTCCTTGTCGGAGCCATAGGCCACGCCGAAGGGAATGCGCATGCGCGCGATCGACTCACGCAGGGTCCAGTTGGTGAGCTTGGTGGTCACCAGCTCGGAGTTCGGCACCACCACGTCAACGCTGTCGTTGGTATTCACCACGGTTGCGCGCGTATTGATCTCCTTCACCACGCCGGCCAGGCCGCTGGAACCCGCCTGGCCGCCGTCGAGCTCGATGTAGTCACCCACGCGCAGGGAGCCTTCGAGCAACAGGATCAGGCCGGAAACGAAGTTATTCACCACCGCCTGCAGGCCGAAACCGATACCGACCGACAGCGCACCGGCGATCAGCGCGAAGCTGGTGAAATCGAAACCGATGGAGGCGAACGCGGCGAACAGGCCGATGGTGATGATCACGTAATGCAGGATGCGGCCCAGCGTGTAGGCCACGGGGCTGGCGGAGAACTGTTCGCCACCGGCGGAGGCATGGGCGATCAGGTAACGCGCCACCCATGAAATCAGCCAGGCCAGCGCGATGATGAACAGCATCTTCAGGATGCCGCCCGGCGTGACCGGCGTGTCGCCGATGTCGAACAGGTGATAATCCGCCGCCGCGACCACCTTGTCCCAGGCCGCGCCCAGCGTAAACTTCACGCGTGTCCAGGCTTTCCGCAGGCCACTCTGGCCAGCCAGCACATCGCGGGTGAGGATTTCCTGTACCAGCAACAGGTCGTCGCTGCGCGCGCGGATCTGGTGGACCAGGTCCAGCGTCTCGCGCGCCACCGTGCGGGCGATATCGTGATTGGCCGCGGCGTTGGCGGAATCAGTGGGCGGCGCCGAGACCAGCATGTTGCGCGATTCCGCCGCCCAGACATCCAGCTGCGGCAGGATCCGGCTGGTCAGCGCACGGGCGTCCGCGGCGGCCGTGCGCATGTCGAAACTGTCGTCGATCGTATCGGCGCGCAGGTGGTACCAGTACGACTCGCTCTGCACCAGCGCGGCCTCGAGCCGCGCCAGTTCCGCGGCCGCCAGCGCCCGGGTGATCTGCTGCCGGCGCAGGGCCTCGAGGCTTGGATTGACCGGGTCGTCCGACAAAACGTCCAGCAACTGTGATTGCAGTGCGGTGACCCGACCATCCGCCTCGGTGACCGCCGCCTGGGCGGCCTCGAGCTGCGCCTGGATCTCCTCCGGCGTGACGTCGCCTACCTGGATATTGGCGCGGGCATAGGCGAACTGCTCGGCCACCAGCCCCTGGCGCTCACGCAGCGCCGTGGCGCGGGCCTCGAGGTTATTCCGCCGCGCCGTGACCAGCTCGAACTCCACGCGGGCGGTAATCCGGTCCAGGCCGGCCTGGATGCGCGCGGGCGACTCGATGGGCTGCGCCTGGTAGGCGCGCAGCAGGTCATCGCGCCGGGCCTGCAGGAAACCCAGCTGCCGTTCGGCCTGCTCGATCTCGACCTGCACGGAAGCCCGGGTTTCTTCCAGCCCCCGCAACTGGCCGCGCATCGCCAGCATGTCCCGGAGCGTATAGGCATCCTGGGTGGGCACCGGTGGGAATTCGGAAACCGGCGCGCCCTCCGCGGTCACCTTCAGCAACTGGACAAGGCTTCCCAGGTTGTCCAGCGACGCCTGGGCACGCTGGCGCGCCTCGGGCGAGAGGCCCTCGATCCGGTCATTAAGCTGGGAGACGAACGCGTCGATTCGCCGGTTCTGCTCATCGGAGTCGCCGACGCTGAACTGCGACCACCAGTCCGCCGGCAACTGGGTGATTGACGGCGGCTCCCAGTCTGCGGGGTCTGCCTCGGTGCTCTCGGCCGGCTGGAGCGCCCGGGGCAGGATCTGCGCCTGCGCACCCGCCGGGACGCCGGAGATGACGACCGCCAGGGCCAGCCAGGCGGCCAGCCATCGGGTGAGATGCAGATTCAGTGCCATGAATGGCATTGAAGCCTGATTCACCGGCGGATGCAATCCGGGATCAATAGCCGCGCTCGGGGTCGAGCACGTATTTCAACGGTTTGCCGGACTGGAACCGGGCCAGGTTCTCCAGGAATACCCCGACGATATCGGCGGGTACACTCCACGCCGCGACGTGGGCCGTTATGGATAAACCGGGCGCGGTCCAGAACGGGTGTCCCGGCGGCAAAGGCTCTTCGTTGAAGACATCCAGGACGGCCCCGCCCAGGTGGCCGGATGCCAGTGCCTGCACCAGCGCCGGTTCATCGACCAGGCTGCCGCGGCCGGCGTTCACCAGCACGGCGCCGGGTCGCATGGCGCTGAAGGCCGCGGCGTCCATGAGCCCGCTGGTTTGCGTCGTTTCGGGTAGCAGCGCAGCGACATGGTCACAGGCGCCCAGGAAGGCCTGCAGTTCGCCAACCGGCCACACCTGCTCGAATGGCGGAACATCCGAGCCGCCGCGGCTGCAGCCGATCACCCGCATCCCCAGCGCCTTGGCGTGCTCGCCCACCACGCGGCCGATGGAACCCGTGCCCAGCACACCCAGCGTCTTTCCCGCCAGGCGGCCGGTCGGCCGTGGCTCCCAGCGTGCCTGGCGCTGCCACCCGGCCCGTTGCAACACCCCAAGTTCATGCGCCAGCAGGTAACCGAGCACGTACTCGGCCATCTGCGGGCCAAACACGTCTTTCACGCCCGTGACGGTGATGCCGTCGCGCGCCGCGGTGACCAGTGGGCGGAGCCCGGCCCAGGTGGACTGCACCCAGCGCACACCGTGCATTTCCGGTAACGCGTCGACCAGTATGCCGGGGTCACCCAGGACGACCGCCTGGCCGTCATGCGCGGTGACGGCTGCCTCGGCGGTGGTCGCGGTCGCGGCACGAACCCCCTGCCCGGCCAGCAACCGGGCGTAGTCGCCGGCATCGCGGCTGGCGACCAGGATGTCGATATCGCCCCGCCCGGACACGTTGCCCTCAGTCCTTGAGGCGCTTGTAACGAACCCGTTTCGGCGCCGCATCCTCGCCCAGGCGACGCTTGCGGTCTTCCTCGTATTCGGTGTAGTTGCCGGGGAAGAAGGTCACCTGCGAGCCGCCCTCGAAAGCCAGGATATGCGTGGCGACACGATCCAGGAACCAGCGGTCATGGCTGATCACCAGCACGCTGCCGGGAAACGCCAGCAGCGCCTCTTCCAGCGCACGCAGGGTTTCCACGTCCAGGTCGTTGGACGGTTCGTCGAGCAACAGCACGTTGCCGCCCTGCTTCAGCGCCACGGCCAGCTGCAGGCGCCCGCGCTCACCACCGGACAGGCTGCCCACCGGCTTTTGCTGGTCGGAGCCCTTGAAGTTGAAGCGTCCCACATAGGCCCGCGACGGCATCTCGAAATTGCCGACCTTGAGGATGTCCTGGCCGTCGGAAACCGCCTGCCAGACGGTTTTTGAATCGTCCAGTTCCTCGCGCAACTGCTGCACGCTGACCAGGTCAACCGTCTGGCCCAGCTCGATGTCACCGCTGTCCGGTTTCTCATCACCCGCGATCATCCGGAACAGCGTCGACTTGCCCGCACCGTTGCCGCCGATCACGCCAACGATGGCGCCCTTCGGCACCGAGAAACTGAGGTCCTCGAACAGCAACTTGTCGCCGAAGGCCTTGGTCACGCCGTTGACCTCGATGACCTTGTCGCCCAGGCGCTCGCCCACCGGGATGTAAATCTCGTTGGTCTCGTTGCGCTTCTGGAACTCCTGGCTGCTGAGCTCCTCGAATCGCTGCAGGCGGGCCTTGCCCTTGGCCTGGCGGCCACGCGCACCGGCGCGCACCCACTCCAGCTCGTGCTGCATGGCCTTGCGACGGGCCGCTTCCTGTTTCTCCTCGATGGCCAGGCGCTGCTCCTTCTGTTCCAGCCAGGAGGAGTAATTGCCTTCCCAGGGAATGCCGTGGCCGCGATCGAGCTCGAGGATCCAGCCGGCGGCGTTGTCCAGGAAGTAGCGGTCATGGGTAATCGCCACCACGGTGCCGGGGAAGTCCACCAGGAACTGCTCCAGCCAGCCGACGCTCTCGGCGTCCAGGTGGTTGGTGGGCTCGTCCAGCAGCAGCATGTCCGGGCGTGACAGCAACAGGCGACACAATGCGACGCGGCGGCGTTCACCGCCGGAGAGATTGTCCACTTTCGCGTCCCAGGGCGGCAGGCGCAGCGCATCGGCCGCCACGTCCAGGCGGTTTTCCAGGTTGTGCGCATCCCAGGTGGCGATGACGTCCTCGTAGCGAGACTGGCGCTTGGCCAGTTCGTCGAAGTCGGCGTCGGGCTCGGCGTATTCCGCATACACCGCTTCCAGGCCCGCCAGCGCGTCCAGCGGCTCGCTCAGGCCTTCCTCCACCGCCTCGCGCACGGTGTGGCCCGGCTCAAGCTGTGGTTCCTGCGGCAGGTAGCCGATCTTCAGGTCCGGCATCGGCCGGGCCTCGCCCTCGATCTCGGTATCGACACCCGCCATGATCCGCAGCAGCGTCGATTTGCCGGCGCCGTTCAGGCCCAGCACGCCGATCTTCGCGCCGGGAAAAAAAGACAGCGAGATGTTCTTGAGGATTTCGCGTTTCGGGGGAACAATCTTGCCCACCCGGTTCATGGTGAAAACGTACTGGGACATAACCTGGCATCGATAAAAGGGGGCGCGATTATAACGTGCTAAATTTGCGGGCATGAAGCGACTTGACGACCTGGTGCCCGACGGCGGCACCCTGCTGCTGGACGGCGGCCTGGCCACGCGGCTGGAAGCCCGCGGACACGACCTGTCATCGCACCTGTGGTCGGCCGCCCTGTTGCGCGACAACCCCGATGCGATTGTCGAGGCGCACCTCGATCACCTGCGCGCCGGCGCCGACTGCATCATCAGCGCCAGCTACCAGGCCAGCCAGGAAGGATTCATGACGCTGGGGCTGTCCGCCTTCGAAGCCGACCGGCTGATCACGTCTTCCA
This sequence comes from uncultured Oceanospirillales bacterium, assembly GCA_913055655.1. Lineage (GTDB taxonomy): Bacteria > Pseudomonadota > Gammaproteobacteria > Xanthomonadales > SZUA-36 > Marinihelvus. The sequence continues at coordinate 1,183,099 of CAJXKA010000001.1, forward strand.
TCGAACTCGCCCGGCAGGCCCGGGCGCGCTTCCTGGCCGAGCAACCGGCGGGGCGGCGCCAACCGCTGGTGGCGGCCAGCTGCGGGCCCTGGGGCGCGGTCCAGGCCGATGGCTCGGAATACCAGGGACGCTACCCGGTGGACGCCACCGCGCTACGCGATTTCCACTATCACCGCCTGCCGGTACTGGACGAAGCCGGCGCCGACCTGATCGCCTGCGAAACCCTGCCCGACCATGTCGAGGCGCAGGTGCTGCACGACCTGCTGAAGCTGGTCAGCACGCCGGCCTGGGTGAGTTTCACCTGCAAGGACGAGCGCCACATCCGCGACGGCACGCCGCTGCGTGACATGGCCAGCCTGTTCGCCGACCACCCGCGCGTGGTGGCCGTGGGCGTCAACTGCACCGACCCGGCGCTGGTGACCGCGCTGATTGCCGAGGTACGTGCCGGGGCACCGAACAAGGCGGTGGTGGTCTACCCCAATTCAGGCGAGGTCTATGACGCCGGTGAAAAGGGCTGGACAGGCCATGCCGACCCCACCGACTGGGCCGCCAGTACCCTGGCCTGGTCCGCCGCCGGCGCGCGCCTGCTGGGCGGCTGTTGCCGCGTCGGCCCGGACGACATCGCCGCGGCGCGTGCCGCGCTGGACCACCCAAACCGACCCGTGGGAGACCCGAATTGAAAGCACGAGATGAAAACGCATATGCCATCCAGGACCACTACGACCCGGATTTCCAGGTCTGCTACGGCTGTGGCGCCCGCAACGAGAAGGGCCTGCACCTGAAGAGTTACATTGAAGGCGACCGGGTCGTCGCGGAGTACCTTCCCCAGGCGCATGAAATGGGGGTGCCGGGGGTAGCTTACGGCGGCCTGATCGCCTCGCTGATTGACTGCCACGGCATCGCCACCGGGGCCGCGCATTTCCTGGCCGAATACCCGGATCACCCGCCGAGGTGCGTCACGGCTTCATTGCATGTCGAGTACCGCGCACCGACGCCCATTGATGGCACCCCGATGACACTGACCGCGCGGGTCACGGAGTCTTCGTCACGAAAAGCCGTCGTTGAGGTCCAGGTCCATTCCGGCGACACCCTGACGGCCGAGGGGCGCGTGGTCGCCGTGCTTTACAGGGGATAAACCCGGTGCGGTGCGTTCGGCTTGTAGTACGGCATCATCTCCGGTTCCAGCTCGGCCAGCTTTTTCTGGCGGTTGGCCGGGTCCGGGTGGGTGCTGAGGAACTGCGGCGGTGACGCCCCGCCCTCTTTCGCCATTTTCGCCCACAGGGTCGCGGCGGCGCGGGGGTCGTAGCCTGCTTTCGCGGCCAGCTCGATGCCGATGCGGTCGGCCTCGGTTTCGGCGGAGCGGCTGTTCGGCATGTTGACGGCGTAGACCGCGGCCAGCGCCGCGCCCGAGGTCGCGATCGCCTTGTTGTCGGCAAAGATCCCGACAGCCGCGACCCCCAGGGAACTCGCCATCTTCACTGACATTTTCTCCGCCGAATGATTGGCCAGCGCGTGCGCGATTTCGTGGCCCATCACCTGCGCCAGCTCATCATCGGTGGGCTGGATTTTCTCCACCAGCCCGGTGTACAGCGCCATGCGCCCACCCGCCATGCACCAGGCGTTGACCTCTTCCTCTTCCACCACCACCACGCTCCACTCCCAGTCGGCCGAATCGGGCCGCATGGCGATGGCCTCGGTAATCAGCCGTCCGGTAATGGTCTTCACCCGGTTGATGAGGGCCGGGTCCGTTGACAGCTTGCCTTCCTGGTGGAGCTCCTGGACGGTGCTGACGTAGGCCTGTTTGGAGCTGGCAATGGCTGATTCCTCGGACACCAGCATCAGTTGCTTGCGACCCGTGGGGCTGGTGGCACAGGCGGCCAGCAGCGCAACGACCAGCGCCAGGAGCGCGAAACGAACGAGCGATTTATTCATGATGGAATCTATGACCGTCATCGGGCGGAATGCGTTCCAAAATACGCCAGCCGGTTCGCGAACGCCAGCCCAGCCGGCCCACTAGCGCGTGTACAGCCGGTAGCGCGCCCATTCCCGCGGCGCCACGCCCGTTGCGATGGCGGCGCGCATGGCCGTGGCCAGGGACATCGCCGGGTCAGGGTCGTCGTCCAGGGCGCCGTAAAAAGCCTCCACAAATGCCACTGACGGACCCGGTTCGCCGGCCCAAAGGGTGACGGGCACGGCCAGCGCGCCGGCATCCAGCCACTGGCCCACCAGGGGCGGACGCAGGGCAAAAGCGGAGGTGACGTCGCCGGTCATGACCGTCTGGCCCATGAACAGGGTCGCGGCCCGCGTTCGCCAGGCCGTGATATCAGCGGGCGAGACCCGTTCCCTGCCGCCGCCCCCCGTGGGCTCCGACAGCTCCATCCAGGACTCGCCGGGCCGTGACCAGTTGATGGCGGCCGGCATTGCCAGGTGCACACGGCCTGCTTCCTGGAAGGCCTGCGTCGTGAATTCGTCGGCGAGCAATGCTGAACCGCGGACCACCTCAAGCCCCGGTCCGACAAACATCGATGCCACGGCATCCAGTTCCGGCGCCGGGGACAGCGTGGCCAGGTAGCCCGGCTGGAAGGATTCCGGCGCACCGGCCAGGAACATGCCATCACCGGGCGAAGCGGCAGTTGTTGGCGGCGTCACGGGCGGAAACGCCAGCGGGCTGGAGATGACATGATCTTCCGCCAGGTAGCGGCCATTGAGCCGAAGCGCGGCAACGGGTATTCGCGCCAGTGCGCCCGCGCCGACCCAGTAAAGTCGTCGGGGCAACTCGCCGGCGACCGGCGCCAGCAGGCGCCGGCCAATCCGGTCCAGTTCTCGATCAAATGCGGCCGTTTCCAGGGTTGGCAGGCGGTTCGCAAGTGCCGCCAGGTCCGTGGCCAGGGCCGCACCGGCCTCCAGCCGGAAGCGGCGCGTACCGGTACGATCGGTATACAGCAGCCAAGCGCCGTTCTGGCCGACATGGAAGTCGAGCACCGCGGTCGATTCGCCCATCGAGCCCGTCCAGGCCGCCGGGCCATCGCGCAAGTCCCCGGGGGGCGTATCGACGTCGCTGCCCGCCCCGAGCGCGCTCGCATCGACGAGGCGGCGCACCTGCAAAAGGCCGACCCGGGCCCGGTCCGGTGTCGCGGCCGTCATCAGGCTGTTCACGAAACCTTCGAACAGCGCGTCCTGCCGTTGCCAGTACCAGCGGCCAATGACGCCGCGCTGGCTCGCCTGCAGCTGGGCGACCTCCCCGACCAGGGCCTCGCGCGACTGGAGCGCGGCGGCGTCCTGGCCGACGGCGGCCAGCCAGTCCGCATGCAGCAACGCGGCCTCCAGCGCGATTCCAGGTCGTCCGTCGGCACGGGCCTGGTCAAGCGCGGTGCGCGTGGTGGCGGGGTCACAGCCGGCGGCCAGTCGGCATTGCTGCAGGCGCGCCAGCGCTGCCCAGGGCGTGTTTCCGCGCGCCACCAGGTCACGCAGCGGTGCATCGGCGGCCAAACGCGCCCCGGGGGCGGCCAGCGCGTCGAGTACCCGGGCATAGTCAAGGGCGCTGCGCGCATCGCCGTCACCCACCCGCTCGCCCTGCGCCGCCCGGGCCTCGCGCATGGCGGAATAATCCGCGTTGTGGCGCTGGACATCCGCCACGATGCCCAACGCCAGGGCGACGTCCAGCAGCGGCGTCTGCCGGCGCCAGCCCGCCTCACCCGGGTTCCGGGCGGCTGCCTCGGCCTGCGCCAGCGCGGACTCAAAATCACCCGTGGCCAACGCCGCCCGGGCCAGTTCCAGCGCCACCTGGGCCCGCGTGGCGGAATCACGCGCCAATGACAGGGCCTGCTCGAGCACCTGGCGGGACTCCGAATAACGCCAGGTGTCGTTCAGCAGGCGTCCCTGGGCCAGCAGGTTGCGGGCCAGCTCGTCGCCCTGGCCATCGGCGACCAGGCGCGACTCGATCTCGCGCAACACTTCGCCGGTGGCGATGGCATCGCCGGCCTGGCCATGCAGCTCGACCAGGCGTTCACGCACCGTCGTGGAGAGCTCAACGGCGCCGATCCGGTCGGCCTGGTCAAGCGCCGCCTGGTACTGGTCCATGCCCTCGCCGGGCCGGTCCAGCGCGACCAGGGCCTCCGCCTGCGCGAACCTCGCCTCCGCCTGGACCAGGGGTTGCCCGGTCACCGCCGGCTGCGCCAGCACGGCCCCGGCCGCCTCCAGCGCCGCGCCGGGATCCCGATCGGGCGAGGCCAGGCGAAGCCGCAACCACGCCAGCGCCAGCGCGATGTCGGGAAATCGTGACAGGGAATCGTCTGCCTGCAACTCGGTCAGCAGCAACAGCGCGGTGGCTGCGTCCGCCATGCCGATAGCGGTGATGTGGGCCTGGAAAAAACCCGCCCACAGCCGCAGTTCGTCCATGCCAAAGCCAGCGAATGTCTGCGCCGCGGAAGAGAGCGAGCCCGCCTTGACGCTCCAGTTCGCGGCGGTATCCACACCCGGGGGCTGCAAGCCGTAGGCCAGCTGCCGGTACGCGCGGTCCAGCGTGGCACTGCGCTGGTCGCGCACACCAACCCGGTTCAGCCCCATGTCAAAGCGGGTGCGCCCGGTATGTTGCGAGGCGATCACGCGGATATCCAGCTGGCGGTCGCGCGAAGTCTCCGGCACGTACAGGAACAGCGGGCCAAGGCGTTGTTCGGTGATTCCGCCATCGGTGACGATCACGCCGTCAATATCCTCGACGGTCGCGCTGAACACGGCGTCGACGCCATCCACCCGGATCAGCAGGGCTTCGTCGACGCCCTGGCGAATGAAATACTCGCGCGCCAGCGGACCCTCGGCGGCCACGGCCCTGGACCAGGGCGCCGCCGCGGCCAGCACCAGGACCACGATCATCATGATCGCCCGTGAGAATCTCATGCCTGCCCGGTCTTCAACTGCACGACTGACGCACTCCGTCGGTTTGGTTACACTTGCGAATGCGCCGTCGCGGCGCGCCCGTGTTCGACTGCGCATTGAACATTTGAGGTTGCGCCGAGTCAATGTTCCCCGAGTCCAGCCTGATGGTTCCCTGCCTGCCCTGAGCCGTGAAAATACCTGATCGCGACACCGCCGTTTTCTCGACTTCCGCCGTGGACCTGTTCGCCTCGGCGCTGGGCGCGTTCATCCTGCTGGTCATGCTGCTGTTTCCCTATTACCAGCGCGCCGGCACCGGCGAGGCGTTTTCCGATACCTGGGCACTGATGCAGGAGCGCCGTGCCCGGACGGCCGATACCGAATCACTGCAGGCCGAGCGTGAGCGCATGCAGTCCGAACTGGACGAACTGCTGGCCGCCAATCGCGGCACCGAGGCCGCGCTGTCTCGCCTGCGCAGCCAGGCCCGCGACATCGAGCGCCAGCTGGCGGATACCCCGGTCGACACCAGCACCCCGACGCCCGAACCGACCCCGCCGCCGCGTGCGCCGGTGGACGGCGTCGAATTCTCCATTCTCGGCCTGGCCTCGGAATCGAGGTCATTCGTCATCGTCGTGGACATGTCCGGCAGCATGCTGAATTACGAGTCGCTGGTGCTGCAGGCCATCCTGGACGTGCTGGCGCCGCTGGACCAGGACGACCGCTTTGCAATCGTCGGTTACCAGGGCAATCCCCAACCGGTGCTGTGGCGCTGGCCCGAGGCGACAAACATGGCGACCGGCACGCCAGAGAACCTGTCGCAGGCGCGGGAGTTCGCCCGCAGCCTGTCACAGAAATTCGTCGGCTCCACGCCCACGCTGATGGCCCTTCAGGCGGCGTTCGAGTACCCCGCCAGCGCCATCATCCTGATGAGTGACGGCGAACCCAACAGCCCGCCCGGCTACATCATCCAGAACATCACCGGGATGAACCAGTTCCGCCAGACCGAGCTGCACACGGTGGCCATTGGTGACTACACCCACAACCGCAACCTGGTGATGTTCCTGCAGACCCTCGCGCGGCTCAACAACGGCGACTTCGTCGGGGTGTCGCGATGAGGCGGCGGCGCGGCATGGGCACGGTGTTCACGCTGTCGGCGATCGACCTGTTCGCCTCCGGCATGGGCGCGTTCATCATCATCGCCATCATCCTGATGCCCGACTACCAGAAAGAGGTGCGCATGGAAGGTCACCTGGCCTATCTCGACGCATTGGCCAGGCAATCGGAAACCCTGCTGGACGAGACCGAGATGGGCGTTGAGCGCCTGCAGATGGCGCTTTCCGCGGCGCGCACCCGGCAGCTGGAGCTGGAAGCCGAGGAGCAGATCATCGCCAGCGAGCTGAACACGCTGGACGCGCAGCTGACCGCGCGGCGACGGCAACCGCCACCGCCTGCCATGGACGAAGACCTGGAGGCCAGCGCCAACACGAACGCGGTGACGTTCCGTTTCCTGGGCCTGAAAACCGAGCAGACCCGGTACCTGCTGCTGGTGGACATGAACCGGTTCCTGGGCGAACACCGCGAATTGGTGGTGCGTACCGTGGGCCGTGCCCTGGATTCACTTCAGCCGGGGTTCGAAGTGGGCATTATCGGCTTCCAGCAGCTCGACGACGGGCCACGTTTCCACCACTGGCCGTCTGAGGGCGCGCTGGCGCCGGTGACCGCGACCAACCGCGCCCGGGCGTTGCGCTGGCTGGGTGATCGCACGGATGATTTCGCCGGCGGCTCGCCGATGCTGTCGGCCTTCGAGGCGGCGTTCCGCACGCCGGCCGGCGCGGTCATCCTGTTCTCCGATGGCCTGCCCAACCCGGCCTTCAACAACGGCCTGCCCGCCCGGCCGCTGGCGCAGGCCATTACCGTGGCCAACCGCGGCAACGCCGAGGTCCACGCGGTGACCATCGGCGACTACTTCAAGTACCAGGGCACGGTCGCCTTCATGGAAACGCTGGCGCGTGCCAATTCCGGCGGCTTCCTGGCCCTGGCCCAATAACGGGAATGCAACGCCCATGCTGGTAAACTTCGCGCCGCCCGAGAACCTGACCGAGACATGAAATCACTGACGCTGGGCGCCGCGCCCGACAACGACCTCGTCATCGACGCCCCGGGTGTAGCACCGCTGCACGCGCGGGCGCGCCTGGACGTCGAGGGCTACCTGTGGATCGACGAAACCGACCCGGCACACCCGGTGCGGATTTGCCGTAACGGCCACTGGCTGCGGGTCAGGCGGGGAACCGTTTGCGCCGGCGACGAGATCCGCCTGGCGGACGCACCCGTCGACCTGCCGGCACTGTCCTCGGCGCTGGGTGACCGGGCGCGGCTGCGCTCGGCCCGATTGACGGCCGCCCGTCACCGGGCGTCAACCGATTCGGCCCCGGCGCCGGCTGCCCGTGTCGCCCGCGACCCGGTCACCGGCGAGATCCGCGAAGTGACACCAAGCGACAAACTGAACGAAGCGCACAAGGACAAGCACCCATGAACCGAACCGGTATCGCCAGGCTGATCGCCCTGGTGGTGAGCGTGATCACCGCCATCCTTGTCATCGCGCTGCTGGCCCGCATCCTGCCACCCTCGGCCGCCAGCGTGCTGCTGGACTACTACCGCGGCTCGTGGCCGTTTACCGTGCAGAATGTCCTGTGGGTGGCGTTCTTCATCGGCCTGGGTGAAATCGCCATCCGCTGGCGCGCCGGTCGCCTGGAGGAAGCGCAGTTCGACCGTGATTACCTGCCGACGGACGACGAAACCGTGCTGCGCCCGGGTGACGACCTGACGCCGATCTACCGCAAGGTTCGCGCCAGCCGTTACCGCACCGTGTGCTTCGTGCCGCGGCTGGTCGAGCGCTGCATCCTGAACTTCAATCTCAGCCGTTCGGTGGACCAGACCAACGCGCTGTTGAACTCCAGCCTGGAACTGTTCCTGCATGAACTGGACCTGCGCTACAACATCATCCGCTATATCACCTGGCTGATTCCCTCGCTGGGCTTTATCGGCACCGTGGTGGGCATCATGATGGCGCTGAACTACGCCGGTAACCGCGCCAACGTGGAAAGCCCCGAGCTGCTGTACGAGGTCACGCAGCGCCTGGGCGTGGCCTTCAGCACCACGCTGCTGGCGCTGGTCATGGCCGCCGTGCTGGTGTTCCTGCAGAACCTGGTGCAGGGTCGCGAGGAAACCACGCTGAACCGCGCCGGCCAGTACTGCCTGGATAACCTGATCAACCGCCTGTACGCCCGTTGAATACGCGTCGTTTTGTCATTCAGGCCGCGCTTGCGCTGTTTCTGGCGTGGTCAGTGCTCGTATCGGCGCAGGAACCGGCCGCCAACACGGACTACCCCACCCGCGAAACGCTGCCGGAAGGCGCGGTACTGGTTGTCAAGCTGGTGTCACGCGATGAAATCATTCCCACCACCGGCGTGGTCGTGGCCTATGGCCGCGTCATCCTGCCCGCAGCCTTCGTCACCGACACCCTGGACGGCGGCCCGGACCTGGCGGTCATGGATGGTGGTGGCAGCATCGCGCTGAATGGCCGGCCGGCCACCGTGCGGGAGATCGCACAGGATGGCGGACTGGCGCTGCTGGACGTCCCAGGCCTGGTGGTGCCGCCGGTAACGCTGGCCGAACGGCCGGGCGAAGACGGCGACGAGCTTCGCTTCGGTGCATTTCCGCCGGCCCGCCTGATGGCCGAGGGCCACGGCCCGATGTGGCTGCCGGCCCGCCTGAACGCCAATGTCACCGCCCGTGTGTACGGCCTGGCCGACACCCCGAAATTACCCAATGTCACCGGTCCGCTGTTTAACCGCTGCGACCAGTGGGTCGGTTACAGCCTGGCCATGGGCGAGCCCGACCTGGCTTCGCCGCTGCCGCCCATTGTCATGTTCGATGCCGAGCTGCGCCGGGTGCTGACGCGCCTGGGCGCGCCGGCGCTGTCGACGGCGCCCTGTGCGCGGCCGGTGGCTTCGCAGGCTGCCGTTGGCGGGAACCGGGGTGAGGAGGTTCCTGCTGAAGGGGAATCGCAGGAACTGGCCGTGGACGAGACTGAAACCGGGCTCTCGGGGAATCGGGGAATCGGTGAGGGCGCGGTGGAGAGGGAGCCCGAAACGCGGGACGTGATCGAGGCTGAACCCCGGGACGCCGGGTCTTCCGGCAAAGACGATTCCGCGGAAACGTCTGCGGAGTTGCCGGGCGTGGTGATGCCACCGCAAAACCTGCCCTCTCGCGCCGCTGCATGGGCCAGGCAGAACACCCTGATGGCGGCAGGGATCGCCGCGGGAATTATCGTGCTGCTGGTGTTGCTGGCCAGGGGCATCCGGCGACGGCCTGCGGACTCGGAAACGCCTGACCCGGATACCGTGGAACTGGTGCCGCCGGCGGCGATCCGGGGCGCTGCCGATGAAGCGTTGGATGCGCCTGCGCCGGCACGCTGGCCGGCGGGTGCGAATGCCTGGTTGCGCGTCCACGCGACCACGAAGAACGGTGAGGCCCTTCGCAGCCGTTGCGGCGTCGACACCGACGCGTTCGCCTGCGTCCTGGGCCGCGCCGATGCGGACCTGGTACTGGATCATTCGTCGGTCAGCCGAGCGCACTTGCGTGTGGAAGGCCGCAACGGCGTATTGACCATCGGTGACCTCGGTTCGACGAATGGAACGGCCATCGGCCCGGCGCGATGCCAGCCTGGTGAAATCCTGTACATTGAGCCGGACCAGGTCGTAGGCATCGGCGAACTATCCGTCCGTTTCAGCCTGGACCGCGACGAGGACAGCGCCGAATGAACCGCCCCGCCACCCTGCCACCCGGGACCCGCCTGGAAGGCCTGGTCGTGAATCGCCTGCTGCGCCAGACCGCGCAGAGCGCCGTTTACGAAGTGACCGACCCGGCGATTGACGCACGGTTTGCGCTGAAGGAATACCTGCCGGAATCCCTTGCGTTACGCGACGCGGACGGCGCGGTGCGACCCGCAGGCGACGACACGGCAGAGGCGTTCGAAGCGGGGCTGGCGCGCTTCCGCCGCGAAGCGCAGGTGGCGGCCGGTTTCGATCACCCCGCACTCGCGCGGGTCATCCGCCTGGTTCAGCTCAACGGTACCGTCGGCCAGTTGATGCCCCTGTACGGCGGCCAGCCGCTGCTGGACGCGTTGGGTGCTGCGCCCCCCGAGCCGGCCCGTGCCCGGGCCGTGGCGCTGGCTTTGATGGACGCGGTCGCCGCGCTGCATCGCCACGGGCTGGTGCACCGTGACATCAAGCCGGGCAACGTCCTGGTGGACACCGACGGGCGTGTCACGCTGATGGATTTTGGCGGCACCGTGGAATCCATGGGCGATGGCCGCCAGGGCACACCCGGTTACGCCGCGCCCGAGCAGTATGATGCCGAAGCCGATACCGGGCCGCTGACCGACATTTACGGGCTGGCCGCAACCCTTTACCACGCGTTGACCGGGGAAGCACCACCGGCCGCGAACACGCGACTCGATGCCATCACTGCCGGAAAGCCCGACCCGTTGGTGCCCGCCCGGGAAAGACTGCGCACCACGACCTTCGGCGGCCTGGGCGATACCATCGACCACGGCCTGCGCCTGGATCCCGCCGCGCGCCCGGAAAACGTCGACCAGTGGCGGCGGGCGTTTGAGAGCCTTGACTGGCGCCTCGACACCGCGCGGCCGGACAACGAGGAGAGTACCGAGGAAACCCGTGAATGGCTGCCCAAAGTTCTGCTCGGTGTACTGGTCCTGGCACTGGTGGCGATTGCCATTTACCTGCTGGGTGGCGATGACCGCCGGCTGGCCGAGCCCGACCCGGGTCATGAACGACAACCGCCTCCCACCTCGACACCGGGCGCCATCAACGAGCGCGCCGCCAGCCCGGAAGAACGCGCCCAGTGGCAGGCCGCGCTCGAAGCCGACACCCTGATGGGTTACCGGCGTTTCCTCGAGGCCTGGCCAGATTCGGTGTTCCGTGAACAGGCGCGGCTGCAGATCGAGGTGCTGGATGAGCGCGCCTGGCAGGCCCTTTCGGAAGAGAACACGCGCGCCGCCTATGAACGCTACCTGGACCAGTTCCCGGGCGGCCTGCACGAAGCGGATGCCCTGCGGGCCATCGAGCGAATCGACGAGGCGGCGGCGCAGGCCGAGCGCGAGCGCCTGGCCCGGGAGGCGGCCGACGAGGCGGCCTGGGAGACAGCACGAACGGCCGGTACCGTGGCGGCGCTGGACCAATACATCGCCGACTGGCCCACCGGTAACCACATCGACACCGCACGCGACCTGCGCCGGCAGATGCTCGACCGCGCCAACGATGACAGTGCCTGGGCGGCGGCGCAGCGCCTGGACAACACCGAGGCCTACCAGTCGTACATCGATGCGTTCCCGAACGGTGAGCATGTCGCCGCGGCGATGGCCGCCATCGACGCCTTCGACCTGCGCCCCGGCAGGCCATTCCGGGACTGCGCTGATTGCCCGGAAATGATTGTCGTTCCGGCTGGCACCTTCGTCCAGGGCAGCAATGACGAGAGCGCACCGGCGCGCGAGCGGCCGGCACGAAACGTGCGCATTCCGGAAGCGTTCGCTGCCGGCATGTACGAGGTCACCATGGCGCAGTGGGACGCCTGCGTAGCGGCGGGCGGTTGCGCCGAAACACCGTCCGACAACGGCTGGGGCCGCGGCGACCGCCCCGTGATGATGGTCTCCTGGAACGATGCCCAGCAGTACGCGCACTGGTTGAGCGAACAGACCGGCGAAACCTACCGGCTGCCCAGCGAGAGCGAGTGGGAATACATGGCCCGGGCACGCGAAACCGGCGATTTCCCCTTCGGCGACCCGGCCGAGGTCTGCGGTTCCGGCAACATCGCCGGCGCCGAGACCGATTTCCGCTGGCGACACGACGCCTGCGCCGATGATGTCGCGCTGGGCACCCTGCCCGTCGGGCAACTGCGACCGAACGATTTCGGCCTGTTCGATGTCATAGGCAACGTGGCTGAATGGACCGCAGACTGCATGAACCTCTCCTATCTGGATGCGCCTTCCGACGGCAGCGCCTGGACGCGGGGCATCTGTTCCTCGCACATGGCGCGCGGCGGCTCGTGGGTGACCGGCACGCGCGACATCCGCTTTTCCGCCCGTTTCGACCTGAAGAACGGCGACCGCAATGACTTCACCGGTTTCCGGGTGGTCCGGGAGCTGCGTGAATGACGCGGACCTGGAACACACCATTGGTATTGCCCATAGCGCTTGTCCTGGCGTTATTGCCGGCGATGTTCGCGCATGGCCAGGACGATGCGGGCAGCGGCGCCTCCGCGGACAGCGAGGAAGTCGACGTTGACGAGGAAAGCTACCGTGCGTTCATGGAACTGGACGACCGCGAGATCCAGCGCAACAACTTCCCGGTCGCCCCAGGGCCGCTGAACGTGCCGCGCAGCCTGACCGGCCTGCCGGAGGCGTCGCAACGCCACCTTCGCGAGCAACTGCGTGACATCATCCTCAGCGGCGGTCCGTGGACACCCGCGGCCGCCGGGCAGGATTATCCCTATGTGCCGAGCGCCGCCGCGGAAGGCGATGCCAACCTGCAACGCAAGGAAGCGGGTGCCTGGGCGGAGCTGGTGGACGAGTACCACGCCCGGGAAGCGGCCATCTTTGAAGCCGGACAGCGCGCCTCGGCCGAGAATGCGGGTGATGCCGGGCAAACCGGTGCCGAGGGCCAGGACGGCGCTGAAAACGCCGCGGCCCGCCAGGCGGGCTCGGGCCAGTCGGCCCAGTCGGCGCAGCAATCGGCAACCACCACCTCGACTGAATCCGCTGCACGCCAGGCGCCCTCCAGTGAATCCAGCCGCCAGGTTCCCCGGTCGACCCGGCCGCCCGATGAAGGTGTTTCGCAGAGCGCGCTGGAATTCCTGACCGGCCAGCCCGCGCCACCGCCCCCGCCGGTTGAATCAAGGCCCGAATCGGCCGAAGGCACGTCCGGTTCGCCCCGGCGCAGCCTGACGGCCGAGGAACTGGCGCGTGCCGCCGGGCTCCAGCGCCCGGAAGATGGATCTCGATCACCCACTCCGGAACCGGAACCCGAGCCGCCCGCGGAAGACGAAATACCGCAACACTGAGCGAACCCGCTTCAGGGGTCGGGATTGCCCGTCCCTTCCAGTTCGATCACGTCGTCAATCAGTTCGTCGACCAGTTCGTTGGCGCGCTTGATGTCGATGGGTTCATGGGTATAGACCGATTCCGCCGCCTGGATGTGGTGGTCGAAGGTGTCGGTGCGGGTTTCGTCCTCGAACATGCGCTGCCAGGCCTCGGTGCGCCCGCCCACCTGGGCGATGGCGGCGTCGGTCAGGCGACCCAGTTCAGCGTCGAAGTCGCCGAATTCCAGCTGGTTGCGCAGGTAGAGCGTGCGTGAGCGGTAGGCCTGCAGGCCGGGCTGCAGCGTGTCCGGCAGGCCGTCGGCAATCGCGTCGGCCATGGCCATGCGGACCAGGATCGCGTCCTCGCTGATGTCGCGGCGATTGACCATCTCGATCAGCACGGGGTGCGCCGCCGCAAGCGCCGCCATTTGCGCCGACATGGCCGCTTCATTCTCATCGGTGAACATGAACAGCGCGGCGGCACCGGACCGCATGTCGTCCTGGCCGACGATACGCGCCAGTGGCGTCGTGTAATCGTCCGGGTCAAAGGCCGTGGCCTCGTCGTCCAGGTCTTCCGTGGACAGTGTTTCGGCCAGGTAGGCGAGCAATTCAGGCTCGACGCCCTGCCCCGCCAGGCGCATGAGCCCCAGGCGCCGGTACTGTTCGCCGGGCGTCAGGCCGCTCATGGCTTCGAAACCGGGCTCCGCCGACAGGACGGGCGACAGGGCCAGCAGCACCAGCGAAACCGTCCACAGCACAAAAGGCCGAATCATCATTGCAGGCCCGCCACGGCACGCGCACCGGTGCCGTAATCGAACGCCACGCGCTCCGCGGCCTCGGCGCGACCCGCGTCCACGCCGTCGCGGAACTGGCGCAACTGCGGCGTTTCGCCGGCGGTTTCCACCCAGACCGTGCCATCGGCCCGGCCGCCGCGGAACTCGCCTTCGTAGTACACGGGCGTGCGGCCGCGCTGGCGCACCAGCAGGGCGCCCACGCCCTCGGCACGACCGCTGCGGGTGTCGCCCAGGTATTCAACCGAGCCACCCGGCGTCGCCGCCACGCCGAAGCCCTTGCCCGCGGCCTCGCCATCGACGCACTCGCCCCACCAGCGCCCGGGTTGCGGCGCCTCCGGATGCCGGAAGCTGCAGTACGCATCGGCGCTGACGGCCATGGACCGGACCCGCGACTGGTACAGCGTCAGGGTCTTGTTGCGGAACTCCGCAAACCCGCGTGCGGTGATTACCTCGCGTGATTCCAGCCACTCCATCTGCACCGACATCTGGCGCTCGAATGTGGGCGCCATGCGGGCAATAAAGCGCTCACTGACCTCGGCGGATTCCGAACGGGTGTCCAGCGACTTGTTCATCGCCCAGACCGAGCCCAGCAGCGAAACGCCGGACAGGCTGGCGACCATGGCGGCGCTGGCGGTGGTGCTGACGGTGGCGCCGTAAACCGAACCCGCCAGGGCCAGGGCCGCCACCGCTGTGGTGATGTTCTGGCGCCGTGCCAACCGGCGTCGCTCCTCCAGCATGCGGTATTCGGCGGCGATAATCTTGCGCATGCGGACACCGAAATCGCCGGTGTAGGTGCCGGCGTAAATGCTGTCCGACTGCGCGGCCAGGAACTCGCGTTCAGCGCCCACCAGGGCCTCGGCGAGCTGCAGCCGGGCGCGCACGCTTTCGTCGTCCGAGCGCGTGAACCAGACCCGCGCCAGCCCCGGGTCAAACCGCGCCAGCGCGGCCTGGCGCTGGAAGAACGTGGCCCGTTCGGTGTCGACACCGCCGAGCAAGCGCGTCACCCTGTCCGCGAAGCCACCCGCGAAGGCCTGGCCGAAGGGGTCCACCTCGCCGGCGTCATCAAGCTGCGTCATGATCCCGGCGGGAATCTGCAGCTTTTCCAGGGGATAGGCCTCCACCATGATCCGGTCGCCGCTTGTGCCCGGGGCCGTCAATGGCAGGCTCGCCGGCGGCGGGTCACGTTCGGCCAGGAAGGCGATGAAATCCAGCGACGAGGGCGACGGCAGAGGGGCCTCGTCCAGGCGCGCCTCGACAACGCGCGCGGCCTGCGTTTCCGACGCCCGCCAGGCCGCCTGCGCCAGGTCGTCGCTGGACAGGACCAGGCCATTCAGGGCAGGCCGTGCCCAGCGCCCGGTCCTCACCACCGCCAGCGGCGTGACCAGGTCGCCGAAAGTCACCGGCGGCGAGTCCATCATCTCGTTCACGTCCGGAAACGTGTAGGTGCCAAAATCGATGGTCAGTACCGCCGGCACCTGCTCCGAAGCGAGGATGGGCCGGCTGTAGAGCCCCTGTTCCTCGTCCCACAGCACCAGGTGCGGCGACAACAGCACCGTGTTTGCCGGCAGGCGTGCCTTCAGCTCGCGGTACAGCGACATGGCGAAGTAGCCGGACTTGGCGATCACCGTCTGGGCGATACGCTCCGTCTGCGGCTTGCCATACATGGTGTACGGCACCTCGCCGCCGATGGCGTTGACCGCGAACGAGCTCACATAGAGCGACTCCGCATCGGCGTGAATCATGGCCGGGTAACGGATGACCACCAGCGCCGCGGCATCCGGCGCCGCGATCGGCGCGGCCGGTGCGGCCTCGTCGCGGGGTGCCGCGGTGACCGGTGCACGGTAGACCGAATCGTTCTTGCCCCGCGCGGTGCCGGCGCAGCCCGACAGCAATGTCGCGGCCAGCGCGAATGCCAGCAGCAGGAACATCGGCGCCGACCGGGCAGCGGCATTTTCAGGGCGGTTGAGGGTCACGTGACAGGCATCATCGGGCTGGAACTGCAATGGACTCCGGACAGGGCGAAAAGTGCCGTGCTATTTAAGAAGGCGGCGGCGGATGCGTCAATAGCCCTATTCATCCGCATGGGTCGCACCGCGACCGATATCGGCGCAGAATGGGCCGCAACAGCCACAATAACCGAACAAGAAACAAGAGGGGCTCATGGACTCGACAACGAAAGCTGAACCCGGGCTTCTGGCCGAGGGTCGCGGATACCTGCTGTTCATCCTGGTGCTGGTCTACACCTTCAACTTCATTGACCGACAGATCATCGGCATTCTCGCCATCCCCATCAAGGAAGAACTGGGGCTGAGCGATTCGCAGCTGGGCCTGATGGGCGGCCTGGCCTTCGCCCTGTTCTACACCGGCCTTGGCATTCCCGTGGCCATGGCCGCCGATCGCTTCAATCGCACCTGGATCATGACCGGCGCGCTGGTGATCTGGAGCGGCATGACCGCCGCCTGCGGGCTGGCCAACAGTTTCTGGCAACTGTTCCTGGCCCGGCTGGGTGTGGGCGTGGGCGAGTCCGGCGGCGTGGCGCCGGCCTATTCCGTCATCGCCGACTCGTTCCCGCCGCACCAGCGTGCGCGGGCGCTCAGTATCTACTCTTTCGGCATTCCCATCGGCAGCGCACTGGGCATCGTCATCGGCGGTGTGCTGGCCAGCCTGATCGACTGGCGCGTGGCGTTCTTCGTGGTCGGCCTGGCCGGCGTGGCCCTGGCGCCGATTTTCCGGCTGACCGTGCGCGAACCCGAGCGCGGCCGGTTCGACGGTGTCCAGCAGCGCGCACCCGCGCGGCTGGGCGAGATTCTTTCGACCCTGGCGAAGAAACCGTCTTTCTGGCTGATCTCGCTGGCGGCGGCGTGTTCATCGATGATGGGCTACGGGCTCTTCTTCTGGCTGCCGTCGTTTTTTGTCAGGACATTCGGGCTGACCCTGCTCGAGGCGTCGCTGTACTTCGGCGCCATCCTGCTGGTGGGCGGCGTCGCCGGCATCTGGGGCGGCGGCTGGGCCACCGACCGGTTCGGCAGCCGCAACCGCAAGCGCTACCTGACCATTCCCGCGGTCGCCTTCCTGGGCACCGTGCCGTGTTACCTGGTGGCAATCCTCACCCACAACGTGCTGCTGTGCTTTACCGTGCTGCTGGTGCCGACGGCGCTGGGCCTGGCCTGGCTGGGGCCGCTGATCTCCACGATCCAGCACCTGGTGCCACCCAATATGCGCTCCACCGCCTCGGCGGTGTTCCTGTTCATCATCAACCTGATCGGCATCGGCCTGGGCACCTGGGCCATCGGCGCGGTCTCGGACGCGTTGCGGGCAACCTACGGCGACGACTCGCTGAAGTACTCGATCCTGGCGGGCACCGGTTTCTATGTCGTGGCCGCGGTGCTGCTGTTCCTGGCCGCGCGCTGGCTGTCCGGCGATCTTGAAGGCGAAGGCTGAGACCTAGTCGGTCACCCCGGCAGCTTCGTCCGGGATGCGGGTCGCCTGCCAGGCGACCACCTGCCAGCGACCATCGCGTTTGGCGAAGGTGCCGGTGTTGAAGTATTCGCTGTGCCCGGGCGGCGTCCCGGCGGTGGCCGCGGTATCCGCGACCAGGCGAAAGGCCACCGTCGCGGTATCGCCGTATTCGCGGATACGAATGTCCTCCGCGCCGTAAGTCACCACCGGCGCATCTGCACCATCACCTGCCGTATCACCGGCATTTTTGAACCCGGCCATGATCTCGGCCTTGCCGCGCCGCGTGCCGTTGGACGAGGTGTATACCAGGTCCTCGGCCCAGAACCGGTCGTGGGTCTCCGCCTGGTCCACGTTGGCCAGGAACGTTTCGAGCAGCTGCCGGAGCGCGGCAGCATCGGGCGTCTTCGGGATATCGTCCGCGGCCATGGCGGCGACGGGCATGGTCAACAGGATGGCGAGGGCAATGGCTGCGATGGCGTTGTTCACGTTATTCTCCGGGGGTATTCGCACGAGCAAAGCACATGAGTGTTGAAGTCTCCGCCCTGTTCGTCTACCCGGTCAAGTCGCTGGGCGGTATCGCCCTGGACGAAGCAAGGCTCGGGACAATGGGGCTGGCGAATGACCGGCGATGGATGCTGGTCCGTGGAGATGGGCGGTTCGTCAGCCAGCGCGAAATACCCGGGCTGTCGCGGGTCCGCTGCGCGCTGCGCGACGGTGAACTGGTACTGGCCCGCGACGGCCTGCCGCCGCTTGTCCTGGACAGCGGCAGGGCGAACGGGCACCGCGTGCCGGTCAGCGTCTGGAAAGATCACTGGGAAGCGCTTGATGCCGGTGACAATGCCGCCGAATGGGTCAGCCGCGCTGCGGGTGGCGATCACCTGCTCCGCCTGGTTCGCCTGGCCGAAGACCGTCCGCGGCCGCAGGGGCAGCCAGAACGATACGGCGCGACGGTCACGACCGGCTTCGCCGACGGCGCGCCGTACCTGCTGGCCGGTGACGATTCACTGGCGCGGCTCAACCAGGTGCTGCTCGAAACCGGTCGCGACGCGGTCCCCATGAATCGGTTCCGGCCCAATATCGTCGTCAGCGGCCTGGGCGCGTTTCGCGAACACGCGCTGGCCGCCCTGCACGGCCCCGGGTACTCGCTGGAGCCGCGATTTCCCTGCGAACGTTGCGTCGTGACCACCATCAACCAGGCGACTGGCGTCCCGGATCCGCTGCGCGAGCCGTTCCGGACCCTGGTGTCGCTGAACCCGATGCCCGGCAAGCCGCGATCGCCTGCATTCGCGGAGAACGCGATCCTGGCCCGGGGCGATGGCGCCACCATCCGCGTGGGCGACCGCCTCGAGACCGTACCCCGACCGGGCTGACACCGGCCGGCGCAAACCGCGCCGGGATTGTCATCATGCTGCCATCATCCGGGCGGCATCATGTCCTCCCCAGTCGGAGTATTCGCATGGCTTCCCTTTCCACGGCGACCGCCGGCGACAGCCTCGCCATCCTGATGATTTCCGATGTCTATTTCCCCCGCGTCAACGGGGTCTCGACATCCATTGCCTCGTTCCGTGGTGAACTGGTCGCGCAGGGCCATCGCGTCACGCTCGTGGTACCGACCTATAGCGGTGGCGTATTCAAGGGTGGCGCCGGGATCGATGCCGACGATGAAGACATCCTGCGAATCCCCGGCCGGCCCATCCCGGGCGACCCGGAGGACCGGCTGATGAACCGTGGCGCCCTGAAACGGGCGCTGGCGGCGCTGGACCCCGCCGACTATGACGTGGTCCACATCCAGACGCCCTTTATCGCCCATTACCTGGGCAAGGCCTGGGCACGCCGGGTGGGACTGCCGGTGATCGAGACGTATCACACCTATTTCGAGGCGTACTTCCACCATTACATCAAGGCCATGCCCGCCTGGCTGTCGCGCAAGCTGACACGCTGGTTCACCCGCCAGCAGGTCAATGCCGTGGACGCCCTGATCGTGCCGTCCACGGCCCTCGAGGACGTGATGGAAAGGTACCGCGTGAAAACGCCTGTCCACGTGCTGCCCACCGGGCTGGGCGCGGACGACTTTCGCGACACGAACCCTGCCCAGTTCGCACAGCGCCGGGGCATCGACCTGGACAGGCCGACGCTGGTCTATGTCGGGCGTGTGGCCCATGAGAAAAACATCGGGTTCCTGCTGGAAGTACTGGAGCAGGTCAGCCGGGATATGCCCGCGACCCAGCTGGTCATCGCCGGCGAAGGCCCTGCCCTGTCGTCGATTCAGTCGCGGGTAAAACGGCGCGGGTTGACTGACAACGTCGTGTTTACGGGTTATCTCTCGCGGAACGGGGAACTGCAGGATTGCTACGCCTGCGGGGATGCCTTCGTGTTCGCCTCGAGAACCGAGACGCAGGGACTGGTGCTGCTCGAGGCCTGGGCCTGCGGCGTGCCGCTGGTGTCGACCGCGCACCTGGGTACGAAGGACATCCTGGCGTCAGGACGCGGCGCCCTGGTGCCCCCCGATGACGTCGGCGCGTTTGCCGACGCGGTCACCCGATTGCTGGGCGACCCTGCGCTTCGTGATCGTCTTGCCAGCGAGGCCCGCGAGGAAGCGCGGCTGTGGACCTCGTCGAAACTGGCCGCCCGCCTGGCCCTGGTCTACCGGGGCCTGGTCAGCGGGCGGTCAGTGTCTTACCACAGGCCAACGGTCCAGCCGCCGCCTGCGCGGTAACCACTGTCACCGAGTCGACGTTGACGGCTCAGGCGGCGATCGCTTGAACGACCCTTCGCCAGGTTGCCTTCGTTGGCGGCGGCGCCGGCTTCCACCCGGGTCACGCCGACGGCGGTGACAGCAGGTTCAGGTTCGCGCGGGCCGAAGCCACTTCCCATCGTGTTGTCCGTTAACATTTTCTTCATCCTCCAGGGTTAAAAAACGATGTCGAACATTCCAATTCCATGACCTTTAAGTTACAGTTTCATTTCAACTGAATCTTCGGCATGGGCCTTAAACATGGGGGAATTTTAAGGACTTGCAAGTCTCACTTCTAACGGTTTTAATTGTTCCTGTTTTCATTTTTTCTTAAATCGATATGGTGAATCTTCCACTTAATGCATTGCGAACCTTCGAGGCCGTCGCCAGTCGCCTGAGTTTTTCCGAGGGTGCACGCGCGCTGAACGTCAGCCCGGCCGCCGTTTCATCGCAGATCCGGCAGCTCGAGGAGCGGCTGAACCAGCCGCTGTTCCGCCGCCATGGCAAAACCATCAGCCTGACGGGCGCGGGCCGGAAACTGCTGCCCGGCGTGCAGCGGGGCATGGAGGAACTGCGCAAGGCGATGCGAATCGTCGACCAGGACCGCTCAGGCGGCGTGCTGAATGTCAGCATGGTGCCCACCTTCCTGCAGAAATGGCTGATGCCGCGGCTGGCGGACTTTTACCAGTCCAACCCGGATATCGACCTGCGGGTGAACGTCCACAATGAGCTGGTGAACTTCAGCGACACCGATTTCCACGCGGCCATCCGTTTCGGCCCCGGTGAGTGGAAAGGCCTGAACGCCGAGCGCATCCTGCGCGACTGGATCATGCCGGTCTGCAGCCCACGGCTGTTGCGTGAAATCGGCCCCATCGAATCGGCTGAGCAACTGCAGGAACACAAGCTGCTGTTCGTGGAGAGCGAGGTCTGGGACGCCTGGTTTCGCGTGATCGGCGACGGTGGTCGCAAGAAACGGTGGCCGCTGCTGAACGATTCGCTGGCCATCCTGATGGCGGCCGAACAGGGCGAAGGCATCGCGCTGAGCCGCTGGTCGCTGGTGGCGCGCGATATTTCAGCCGGCCGACTGGTCCGGCCGATCAACACGGTGGTGCGCACCGACTGGTCGTACTACTTCGTCACACCGCCCGCCTACAGCGACATGCCCAAGGTGATCCAGTTCCGCAAATGGATCCTGGAGCAGTGCAAGGCCTTCGCACCCCCTGACGCTGACTGAAGCCGGGCGCGCCGGGCGAAACTGCCCCGGGTCCTGGCGGCTAGCCCGACTCCATGGCGACGCGCCGCGGCCGCCCGCGGCTGGCCATGTCGGCGAGCACCGCCTCGATGCGCCTGAAGACCACGGCGAACTCGTCGGGCGTCGGTAACGTCGTGACCCGGAAATGGTCACGGTAATCGACGTTGAAGCTGCTGCCGGGCGCGATCAGGACATGCTGTTTCTCCAGCAGCTCCAGCGCGAAACGACGGTCGTCGAATTCCGGCAGGCGACGGGTGTTCACGCGCAGGAAGGCATACATGGCCCCTTCCGGCGCGGTCACGTCGAGAAAATCACTTTTGTCGACGCCATCCAGTATGGCCTGGCGTGATTCGAACAGGCGGCCACCCGGCGCGGTCAGCTGCTGGATGCTCTGCACCCCGCCCAACGCGGTCTGCACGGCCCACTGCCCCGGAACGTTGGCGCACAATCGCAGCGAGGCCAGCAACTCCACGGCCTGCAGGTAATCGGTCGCCGTCTCCCGTTTGCCGCTGAACACCGCCCAGCCGATACGGTAGCCACAGGCGCGGTAGATTTTTGACAGGCCGCTAAGGGTGACGCACAGCGTATCGTGCACCAGGGTCGCCATGGGAACGTGCTCGGCGTCTTCGTAGAGCATCTGGTCATAAATTTCATCGCTGAACACCACCAGCCCCCGCCGTTCGGCAATGCGGGCGATCGCTTCCAGCGTTTCGCGGCTGTACACGGCGCCGGTGGGGTTGTTGGGGTTGATCAGCACGATCGCCCGGGTATTCGGCGTGATCAGCGCCTCGATCTGTTCGGGGTCGGGGTGGAAACCGTTTTCAGGCAGGCAGTCGTAGTACACCGCCTGGGCCTGGTTCAGCGCCACCGACGCGCTCCACAGCGGGTAATCGGGGCTCGGCACCAGCACTTCGTCGCCCGCGTTCAGCAGGGCGCGCAGGCACAGGTCGATCAATTCGCTGACGCCATTGCCGATGACTACTTCCTCGGCGCTGACATCGAGTACGCCGCGGTTCTGTTGCTGCATGACCACGGCCTCGCGGGCCGGGAACACCCCTTTCTGGTGACAGTACGGCTCGCTCTGGCCCAGGTTCTCGATCATCGCCAGGCGCATGGTCTCGGGCGTACGGTAGCCGAAGCGGCCGGGATTGCCGATATTCAGCTCGATGATCTCGTAGCCCTGGCGCTGCAGGTCCTGCGCACGATGCGCCAGTTCGCCACGAATCTCGTAGCTGACGTGGCGCAGGTTGCGATTGATGGGTCGTTGCGGGTCGTTCACTGCCCTTCCCCCGAAGGATGCAAAGCATGGAGTGTTCCATTCATGGCGCGGGGCGGCAAGCGATTTTATGAACCACCGCATCCCGGGACCGGCACTGATATGATGCGTGACTTTCAACGGAACACTGCGGACCTCCATGCCCATCGCCCTCGAAATTGCCCTTTTGCTCATGCTGGGCGTGTTCTGCCAATGGCTGGCCTGGCGGCTGCGCATGCCGGCCATCCTGCCGTTGCTGATCGCCGGGCTGATCCTGGGGCCCGGGATGGGCATCATGGACCCCGACGCCTTCCTGGGCGACCTGCTGTTCCCGCTGGTGTCGCTGGGCGTGGCGGTGGTGCTGTTCGAGGGCAGCCTGACGCTGCGGATTTCGGACGCCCGCCAGGTCAGCACGATGATCCGCAACCTCACCAGCATCGGCGTACTGGTGACGGCCGGCGTGATGGGCGCGGCGGCGCATTACCTGGCCGGCCTGGACTGGAAACTGTCGATGCTGTTCGGCGCGCTGATGTCCGTCACCGGCCCCACCGTGGTCGTGCCCATGCTGCGGAGCATCCGGCCCACGGAGCGCGTGGCCCGCATCCTGCGCTGGGAAGGCATCCTCGTCGACCCGATCGGCGCCGTGCTGGCGGTTCTCGTGTTCGAGTACATCGTCACCGGGCACGAGCAGGAATCGCTGCTGGAATTCGGCAAGGTGCTGATGATGGGCGCGGTCTGGGGGACCACGGGCGGCGCCCTGCTGGCGCAGATGCTGCGCCGCCACGTCATGCCCGACTACCTGGAAAACTATGCCTCGCTGGCGTTGGTGCTGCTGGTATTCACCGCTTCCAACGCCCTGGGCGACGAATCCGGCCTGATTGCCGTCACGGTGATGGGCATCTTCCTGGCCAATTCGCGCAATGTTGATTTCGACCAGCTGCTTACCTTCAAGGAACACCTGACGGTGATGCTGATCTCGATGTTCTTCATTATCCTGGCCGCCCGCCTGAACATTGATGATGTACAGGAGATCTGGGCGCCTGCGCTGCTGATCCTGGGCGTGGGCCTGTTTCTCGCCCGCCCCCTGAGCGTGCTGCTTTCGGCCATCGGCTCCAGCGTCAACTGGCGGGAAACGGCCCTGATCGCCTGGGTGGCGCCACGCGGCATTGTCGCCGCCGCCATCTCCTCGCTGTTCGCGTTGAAACTGGAGCAGCAGGGTGTCGAGCGTGCCGGCGACCTTGTGCCGCTGACTTTCGTCATGATCATCGGCACGGTGGTCGTGTACAGCTTCACCTCCGGCCGCCTGGCCAGTGCGCTGGGCCTGTCCAGCCGCGGCCAGCAGGGCGTGCTGATCAGCGGCTCCAACCAGGTGGCGCTGGCGCTGGGCGAAGCCCTGCATGCCAATGACATCCGTGTGAAGATCATCGACACCCGCGCCGACGGCCTTAAGCGCGCGCGCATGGAAGGGCTGGAAACCTTCTACGGCAACCCCGTTTCCGAACATGCCGAACGCTACATGGACCTGACCGGCTACACCCACCTGCTGGCGGTGTCACGCAACGCCGAGGCCAACGCCATCGTCTGCTCGCAGTACCGGCACGAGTTCGGACCTCAGAAGGTATTCAGCGTCAGGGCCGGCACCAGCGAGGACGATGACAAGGAAGGCTTTATCCGCCCGCTGCGCTCGGCGACGCTGTTCTCAAAGGATGCCAGCTGGGCCAAGCTCGCCAGCCTGGTCAGCAACGGCGGCGAGATCCGCAGCACCTCGCTGACCGAGAATTTCGATTTCGAGGCCTACCAGGCCGAATGGGGCAAACAGGCCACGCACCTGTTCGCGCTGGATGAGAACGGCAAATTACGCGTGTTCACCGACCGGCAGACGTTCCAGCCCGAAGCGGGCTGGACCATCATCAGCCTGGTCAACACCAACGGCCACAAGTAGCGGCTCAGAAGCGTTTCGATTCCGGCAGGGGAATGAACTCGTCGTCGCCGGGCACCTTGTCGAAACGCCCTTCGGCCCAGTCCTCCCGGGCGCGGGTGATGCGTTCACGGCTGCTGGAGACGAAATTCCAGTGCTTGTAGCGTGGCCCTTTGAGGGGCTGGCCGCCGAAATACAGGAACATGGCGCCGGCGTCGATGCCGGCCGCGATGTCGCCGGGGTCGGTAACCAGGGCCATCTGGCCGGCCTCGACCACTTCGCCGCCCAGTCGGACACGGCCCTGCGCCACGTACACGGCCCGCTCGTCGGAACGCGCCGGCAGGGTCAGTGACGCGGGCTTTTCCGCCGTGACCGCCGTGTAAAACATCGGTGACTGGGTCACGACCGGCGATGACAGGCCGAATTCGTCCCCGGTAATGACACGGATATGCATGCCGTCGACGTGCTTTTCCGGTATTTCATCGGCCGGGTAATGACGGAATGAAGGCTCGGATTCCTCGAGTTCCAGCGGCAGGCCCACCCAAAGCTGGATGCCATGCAGGTTGTGCTCGCGGGCACGTTCTTCATCGTCGGTGCGTTCGGAATGAACGATGCCGCGACCGGCCACCATCCAGTTGACGGCGCCGGGGCGGATGGCCTGGGCATTGCCCAGGCTGTCACGGTGGAAAATCTCGCCGTCGAACAGGTACGTGACGGTCGCCAGGCCGATGTGCGGGTGTGGCCGCACATCGATGCCTTCGCCCGGTGGGAAGGTCGCCGGGCCGATGTGATCGAAGAACACGAACGGCCCGACGTGCTGCCGGTCGCCGGACGGCAACGCCCGGCGCACGGTGAACCCGCCCAGGTCGTGGACGTCGCTGGCGAGGTACTCCAGGCTCATCAGCCGCCGAAGTTGGCCGCGACGAAGTCCCAGTTCGCCAGTTTCCAGATCTCCTCGAGGTATTTCGGCCGCGCGTTGCGATAGTCGACGTAGTAGGCGTGTTCCCAAACGTCAACGGTCCACAGCGGCTTCTTGCCGTCGGTCATCGGGTTGCCGGCATCATCGGTGTTGACGATTTCCAGGCCGCTGTCGCCGGCCACCAGCCAGGTCCAGCCGGAACCGAAGTTACCCACTGCCGAGGCGATGAACTTTTCCCTGAAGGCATCGAATGAGCCGAATGCCGAATCAATCGCCGCGCCCAGGTCGCCACCCGGCGCGCCGCCGCCTTCCGGTGACAGGCCATTCCAGTAGAACGTGTGGTTCCACACCTGGGCCGCGTTGTTGAACAGGCCACCGGAGGCTTTCAGGATGATGTCTTCCAGGCTGGCGTCGGCGTACTCGGTGCCTTCGATCAGCTTGTTGAGGTTGGTGACGTACGCGGCGTGGTGCTTGCCGTAGTGATAGTCGAGGGTCTCGGAAGAAATGACCGGCTCGAGGGCGTCGCGGCTGTAGGGCAGCGCGGGAAGTTCATGTGCCATGGTGGTGGCCTCCTTTTCGAATGCAGCGTGAGTGAATGACTACATTCTACTTGGGGACGGCCACGCGGTGTTAAAAGCCCCGACCGGCAACCCTGTGCCGGTCGGAACCGTTTGCGGTTACTTGAATACCTTCACGATGGTGCCCGGGTAAGGCCAGGCTTCGCCCTCGTTGGCCTTGATGCCGCCGATAATGGCGAAAATGATGGTTGCCAGGGCCAGGGCCATGAAGCCGAAGATGCCGATGACCAGGAAGACGAGAATGAAACAGATGACGCTGTAGATCAGCGAACTGATGATCCAGTTCATGACGATATGCGCGTGTGGCACGATACCGGGTAATTCGTCTTTCTTCACCTGCCAGAGAATGATCGGCACGATCAGCCCCGCCAGGGGCACGACCCAGCCGGCGAGCACCGAGAAATGGATGAACATGGCCCACTGTCGCGTTTCGCGTTCATCGCCGGTGGGCGGCGGTGGCGCTGCCGGCGGCTCAGTCCCCGTTTCCTGCTGTTCCGGTCCCGGTCCAATATCGCTCATGGTGCCCCTCCTGGTCTGTGAACGCTCAAAGGACGCCCCGATGGCATCCTGTTGATTTAAATGTATACGAGCGTGGCGTTGCGGGCAAATGAACGCCCGCCATTTGTATGCGCCATCGAATCTGGTGCACAATAAGCGCACAAGCTATTGATAAATAGCCGCGCCAGCCACCGGCGCAATCAAAAACCGGAGAGGAATCATGCCGCAAACGCCCGTCCACCGGCTGCTGATGATCATGGCAGTGCTGGCTTCGAACCTGGTGCTGCCCGCCCATGCCGCCCGATTCGATGCACTCGAGGGCGCCCCGGAACTCCGCTCCGCCTCGGCATTCATCGCCGACGGCGAAGGCAACCTCATTTACGACAAGGATGCGGACACCGTCCGTCCCATCGCCTCCATCACCAAGCTGATGACGGCGATGGTCATCCTCGATTCCGGCCTCGACATGAATGGCAAGGTCACGGTGACGAAAGACGACCGCGACCTGATCAAGCTGACCGGGTCGCGCCTGGGCTACGGTGCCACGTTGACGCGACGGGAAATGGTGCTGCTGGCGGTCATGTCATCCGAGAACCGTGCCGCGGCGGCGCTCGGGCGAACTTACCCGGGTGGCACACCGGCATTCGTCGATGCGATGAATGCCAAGGCCACCCTGCTCGGCATGACCCACTCTCATTTCGCTGACCCGGCCGGGCTGCGGCCGGAAAACACCTCCACGGCGCGCGACCTTGCGCGCATGATCACGGCCGCCTATGACTACCCGCTGATCCGCGAGGCCAGCACCACGCGACGCATGGAAGTCCGTCCCTGGTCCAACCGCGGCCCGCTCGCCTACGGCAACACCAACCGGCTGCTGAAGAACGACACCTGGACCATTGAACTCAGCAAGACCGGCTACCTGAATGAATCCGGTCGCTGCCTGGTCATGCGCGCGATCATCGAGGGAGAGCCGGTGTTTATCGTGCTGCTGAATTCTTTCGGCAAGCTGACCCCGTTCGGCGATTCCAACCGGCTGCGGCGCTGGCTGCTGGCCGGCGGGTGACCCGGGCCCCGGCGAGTCTCAACGACGCCAGCTGAGCCAGCGTATCCCGAACGCCGGGATTTCCACCGTTCCGGCCTCGCTGGGCGTGACGGAGCCGGCCAGCAGGTCGGTCATCAACGCCTGGCCGAATCGCCCCCTTGAACCCAGGGCTTCCAGGTCGAACGGCTGCGGTTTGGCGTCGAAGTTCGCGACCACCAGCACCCGGTCGTCAAGGTCACGCCGGTGGACGCGCCAGAATGCGAACAGGTGGGGGTTTTCCGTATCGACCAGCTCACGGTTGTTGTGGTCCGCAAACGCCCGCGTGGACTGGCGCACGGCGATCTGTTTTTTCAGCCCGTCAAAAATCCGCTGTTCGACGCTGCCATGCTGCAACCGCTTCTCGGCCTTGTCCCAGTCGATAATCGGCCGGTGAATCCAGCGACTGTCACCCCGCTTGGATTCGTCGTCCAGGTAGTCGTAGTCGTTCAGGGTGCCGATCTCATCGCCGTAATACAGTAACGGAATGCCGCCGAAGGCCATCACCACGCCGTGCAGCGTCAGCACCAGGTCGATGCGACCCGCGATCTCGTCTTCGTCGCCGGAGGCGATGGCCGCTTCAAGACCGGCCAGCGACGCCAGCGAACCCGAAATGCGCGCATCGCCGGTTTTTTCGTTCTCGCCGAAGGGCCGCCCGCGTGCCGGTGAGTCATCGAACTGCCCGGTGAACCAGTCCACCAGGAAGCGACGGTGCGAGCGGGGCTCGTACCCTGCCCTGGCGATATCGGCATCGTCAAAACCCAGCCCGATATCGTCGTGACAACGGACGTAGTTCAGCCACGTGGCGCCATCCAGCTTGCCCGGCAGGCTCTTGATGCCCTGTGACAGCAGCTTCGCGTTGCGGGTGGCGACGCCATCCCACAACAGGGCCATCAGCGTGGCGTTGTAGGCGATTTCGCACTCCTTGGCGATGACCGCGTCTTCGCCGAAATACTTGATGATCTCCACGGGCGCGACGATCGCCTCGGCGATGAACAGGACACCCGGCGCGGTCACCTGGCAGCAGTCCTTGAACAGCTGCAGCAGGATGTGCGCTTCGCGTTCGTTCTGGCTTTGGGTGCCGATCTTCTTCCACAGGAAGGCGACCGCGTCCAGGCGGAGGATATCGGCGCCCTGGTTGGCCCAATACAGCAGGATGTCCAGCATCTCGATAAAGACCGCCGGGTTGCGGTAGTTCAGATCCCACTGGTAATCGTTGAAGACCGTCATCACCCACTTGCCCATCGCCTCGTCCCAGGTGAAGTTCCCGGGCGAGGTTTCCGGAAACACCTCGGGCATGGACTGTTCGTACAGGTCGGGCGTTTCCCGGTCTTCGAACATGTAGTAATAGTCCTGGTACTTCGCTTCGCCGGCCCGCGCGCGCGCCGCCCACTCGTGCTGGTCGGAGGTGTGATTGACGACCACGTCCAGGGTCAGGAGCATGTCGCGCTTGCGCATCGAGCGACCCAGGTCGCGCAGTTCGTCCAGCGTGCCGGCACGGTCGTCGACATCGCGGAAATCGCTGACCGCGTAGCCGCCGTCGCTGGCCCCGGGCGGGCATTTCAGCACCGGCATGACATGCACCATGTTCACGCCCAGCTCCTGCAGGTAGGGCAACCTGCCCTCGACGCCCGAGAGGCCGTCGGCGAAGGCGTTGGCGTACAGGGCCATGCCCACCCAGCGCTGGTCCAGGAACCAGTCGCTGCGGGCCTCGCGCTCGATGTCCAGCCGTTTCAGGCCCTTGCGCCGGTCGATATAGTTCGTGGCCATGACCTCGACGAGGCGCACCATCTGCGCCTCGAAATCCTCGCGGTGCCCGTACAGCAGGTTGAAAAGCGAATGAATGGCGTAGAAATTCGCGCCCAGCCGCGTGTAGAAGTAGCGCAGGTCGCGCTTGCGGATATCCGGGTTCAGCTGGTCGAGAATCCGGTTCAGCAGCGAGTGGGAAACCTGCTCATACATGCGCGTGATACTCCTTGGCTCAGTCGGTCCAGGCGGTCAGGAAGGGGGTGTAGAAGCCCGGGTCGGTCGGTGTGCCGCCCCGCAGGGTGCAAATGGCCGCGGCGAACGCCAGCGCCCGTTCCAGGGTCAGTGACACCGGCCAGTCCTGCAGGTTGCCCAGCAGGAACACCGAGGCAAAACCGTCACCGGCGCCGACCGTGTCGACGACCGTGACCGGCGGCGGTGGTTCCGACAGCGTCACGCGACCGCCCGCTTCCACGGCCATGGCGCCATCGGCGCCCCGGGTGACCAGCAACCCCTCGAGTTCGTGGTGCGAGGCGAACGCGGCCGCGCGGGACGTCAACGGTGCGTCTCCATCGCCCCCCAGCAGGACCAACTCCTCTTCGTTGAGCTTGGCCCAGTCCGCATGCGCCAGCGCGTCGTCCAGCGTCTCACGCGTCCACCAGGGATCGCGCAGGTTCACATCAACGAAGACGCGTCCGGCAAAGCCATCCCGCAATTGCCGCAAGGTGTCGCGGGATGCATCGGCGCGCTGGGCCAGGCTGCCGTGGTAGAGCAATGCTGCGTCGTCCACGTCCGGTGGTATTGCGATGGCATCCCAGGCCACCGGGCGGGTGATCTCGTATCGGGGTTCGCCATCTTCAAACGTGACTTCGACCGTGCCGGTGGCCAGTTGGTCGTCGATGCCGACCGCGGTCCGGTCCATGCCGAGTTCGTCCATCACCGCGAGCACCTGGCGGCCGAGATCATCATCACCGACCCGGCTCACCAGCCTCGGAGCCTGCCCGAATGCCGCCAGGTGGCGGGCGACATTGAACGGCGCACCCCCCAGCACGGCCCGGCCGTCCGGAAAGCGGTCGAACAGGACTTCGCCAAAAATCAACGGACGTGAACTCATGGGGCCAGCCATTCGCGGGCACCCGGGTGGAAATGCACGATGCCTTCGAGCATGCCGGCCGCGTAGCAGCCGTTCATCCCCATGAAACCGCCCATGGCGACGTAGAGCTGTCGCTCGTGACCCTGCTCGGCCGAGCGTGATCGCGCCTCGGCGATGACCTCGGGTGCGCCGTTGGCCACCAGTACCGCGGGCACTTCGCTGACCAGGACCTCCATGTCATTACCGCTGTCGCCGCAGAATACGGTCGCCTCCAGGTCGAGGCCTTCGCGGCGCGCCAGCGCGCGTATGGCGTGGTACTTGGAAGCCGAGGCGGGCAGCACATCAAGCAGTCCCACACCCCGCGCTTCGTCGATACTCCAGATCACGCGTGCGCGCACACCGGCGTCATCCAGCCGGGCTTGCAGCCGGCCGGGGAGATCGCCGGGCTTCTCCGGCGTGTAGTAGCTCAGCTTGAAGCGGGCCTGGCGATCCGGTTCCTGCCGCTCCAGGCCGTCGACATCGCCGACCAGGGCATGCAGGCCGTCACCATCGCGCTCGCCCCAGTCGGTGCCGATCTCGCCCGCCCAGACCCGGTCGTCACGCCAGTCCCCTTCACCATCGGCGGACAACAGGGTGGTACCGACATCGGCAATGACGAAATCGGGTGACGGCAGGTCGTACTCCGCCATCGCCGCCCGAACCCGCCCCGGGTCACGTCCACTGACGTAAGCGAGCGACACTTCCGGGCGCCCCACCAGGCGCGCGAACAGGGCCCGGGCGCCGGGCGATTCCGGCTGCGGCCCGTTGGGCAGCAGGGTCCGGTCCAGGTCGGTGCACACCAGCAGACGCGACACGGTCAGGACGGCCCTTTCCGGTTGCCGCCCGAATCCAGGAAGTCGTAGTGCTCCACCGCTTCCAGCACGCCCCGGGCGTGCGGCTTCCGGGCGAAATAGACCCGATCAACATCGACCAGTGAAGACAGTTCTTCGTGGTGACGGTTGGCCACGACCACGGCCAGGGTGTTGCCGCGCATCAGGTCCTCGTCGGCGCCCGACCCACCGGCCACCAGGATATGTTCGAGCGGAATGCCCAGGCGCAGCGCCACGTAGCGCAGGGCCTGGCCCTTGGACGCGCGGGCCGGCACCACGTCGATGTACTGGCCGAAGGAACAGAACAGGTTGGCGGTCAGCTCTTCGCGCTGAAGCGCCTCGACCATGTCGTCGACGCTGACCCCTTCTTCCGGGTCGTAGTAGTACGACAGCTTGAAACGGCTTTGCGCCGTACGCGGCTGTCGTTTCATGCCCGGCAGGTCCGACAGCAGCCGCTGGACCTTGGCGCGATTCCAGTTGTGGTCGATATGGTCCGCCCAGTGCTCGTCCTCGGAAAGATAGGGGCCGTAGTGGATCTGCGTACCCAGGCTGCTGATCAGGATGTCCGGCCCGGGCAAGCCGTACCGGTTCATTGCCGACATGGCCGAATCGATGCGCCGGCCGGTGGCGATGCCGAAGGCAACCCGCTTGCGATTCCGCCGGATCAGTTCGGCGAAGTCCGGCAGCGCGTCCGGGTCACCCAGCAGGCTCTGGTCCAGGTCGGTGAAGATGGCGCGGTCACGGTAGCGCCCGGCCATCGGCGACGGCCATTCGCCCGCGGTCTGGCGGTGATGGCCCTTGAGTTCCGCCAGCGCATCCAGGTAGGCGTCGGCGTGGGCCTGCCAGGTGTAATGCGTGCGGACGCCGTCAAGGCCATTGTCCGACGCCGTTTTCCACTCATCGGCATCGTCCAGTAACGCCAGGATCGCCGAGGCCATCGCTTCGCGGTCCAGCGGGTCGACCAGGGCGCCGTTGTGGCAGTTGGCGATGATGTCGACCGGCCCCCCGTTCTCGGTGGCCACCACGGGCAAGCCCGAAGCGGCGGCTTCCAGCAGGGTCAGGCCGAAGGGTTCGGTCAGTGCCGGGTTGACGAACACGCCGCGCGACGCGGCGGCCAGCCGGTAGATTTCCGGCACCTGCTCAGGGCGATGATGCTTGGGCATGGCGACCCGTCCGTACAGGTCATGCCGGTCGACGGCCAGGAGCAATTCGGTCAGTACCGATTGCGCACCGACCCCCAGGTCGTTGATGTCATCCCGGTTGCCGGCCACGATGACCAGGTTGGCGGCTGCCTGCAGGGCTTCAGATTCGCCGAAGGCATCCAGCAGCGTGGCGATGTTCTTGCGCTCGTCCGGGCGCGACAGCGCCAGCACCATCGGCTTGCCCGGATCTCGCAGGAACGGCGCCAGCGCGCCGGCGAATGCCGATTCATCATCCGCCGACGGCGGGTAAAACTGCTCCAGGTCCGTACCGGGTGGAATGACCGCCATCCGGTTCGGGTCGTAGAAATTGTAGAGCCGGTACTGTTCGTCGATTTCGTTGTGGGTGCTGGTGATGACAAGGTCAGCGTTGGCCAGCACCTCTTCCTCGGCGTGAATCCGGCGACCGATGTTGTAGGTCTCCTCGATGGCCTCGGCCGAATGGCCTTTCGCGAGCAGCCGCTTGCGCTTGTCGCGACCCAGGGAATGGCCGGTCTGGACGAGCGGCACGCCCAGCAGGTGAGCGAGCCGTACGCCGACGTAGCCGGCATCGGCATAGTGACCATGAATGGCGGCGGGGCGGTCGGGCTGGTCGTTGATCCAGTCCACCAGGTTGTCGGTGAACGCATCCAGGTGGTCCCAGAGTTGCTCTTTCGGAAGGTATTCCTCGGGGCCGGCGTCGATCCGGACGATCCTGACCTGCTCCGACAGCGTCTCGACGGGCCGGGCGTAGTCGTCGCTGACCGACGGGTCGACGATGCGCCGCGTCACCAGGTCAACCCGGCCGACGCGTTCATCCTGGCCGAGCGCCTTTGCGAGGTCGACCACGTACTTGGTCTGCCCGCCGGTATCAGCATCGCGGCCGAGTTCCAGGTCATTCCCCCGGATCAGGCCATGAACACTGATGAGGACCAGGTAAAGCTTGTCGCTGTCTTTTTCCATGCCGGTGACCAAACTACTTCACCGGCGACCGGAATGAAAGGTCAACCTGGGCCGGTGCGCGATTCCGCGACCACCAGCGTCTTCAGGAACTCGATCACGGCAGCCTGTTGTTCCACCGGCAGATCAAAATAGGCGTCACGTTCGACGCGGGCGTCGCCGCCGTGCCAGTGAATCGCCTCGGTCATCAGGGTCAGGTCGCCGCGATGACCATAGGGCGCCGAGTTGCCGACATCCCACAATTTCCGGCTGAGGAATTCACCCGTCGGGCGCGGCTGTGGTGGGACGGTAAATGCTGCCGGGTCGGCGAAGCCGTGCAGGAACCCCTGGGGCACCTGTTCGTTGTCGAAATGGCCCAGCTCGGTATCGTTGAGGTTGTGCCTTTTCAGGTCGGTGAACGCGCGCACCTCGATGCGGCCGTTGCCGGCATTCCGGACCAGGTTGCTGTTCGAAGTTTTCAGCAGGTCGAAGGTGTAGGGCTGGGTCACATCATCCGGCCCCAGGTTGCCCGGCGGGTTGTACGGGTTGGGTTCACTGAACTGGCGGGAATCAAGCGTCATCGATGGGCGATGACAGCGGGCGCAACCGATGGCCGCAAATGTTTCGGCGCCCTGTTGCGCCGCTCGACGTGCACGCCCATGTTTCGGCCAGACCTGTCGGGGCGCCTCCAGCGCGGCCTGGTAAATGGTGACGGCTGTGATATCACCCTCGGTCAGCTCATTGGCCAGCCCGTCGTTGTCATGGTCGGCACCTTCGCCGAACCGCTCGACGGATTGCATGCCGTGGTGATGGTTCATCGCGTTATTGCTGAACTCGCGCAGTGACACCACCGCGCCCTTCTGGTGGAACGGCTTGACGACCAGGTCCCAGTCGACGCCATCGATGGCCGTCGGGTCCACACGACCATCCGGAAGCACCGTGATGTCGCCGAAACTGACCCCCTTGGCCTCGAGTGACCGGGTCACCGGCACACCCTGCTCGCGGGCCGCCAGCGTGGTGTCCTCGCGTATGGCGAACAACTCGGCGGTCATTTCCCGCGCCAGCATCTCGATGACGCCGGCGCCGAACATGCCCAGCGTATTGCGTTCGTTGCTGAACGCACCTTCCACGGAATGGGTGACCGGGTCCAGCGTCTGCGCCAGGACGAAGACATTGGCGACGAAGTCGCCGGCGCCACCGGATCGGGGTTGGGCATGGCAACCCATGCAGGAATTGGCGTCCGGGGCTGATGTCCGAATGAATGCCGGTTGTCCCGGCGCCCTCGGCGCGCCACCGCCGGTGGTCTCCGGGCGACCCTGGCCGTCGAGCAGGTTGAAGCGCGCATCGAACAGGCGTTGCCCCGCATCAAAAAGGTCCGTGAACGAGTAACGGCCGTCGTCGATCCTGGCCTGTTCGTAGTGGTGAAGGATGGCCGGTGTTTCGCCGATCGGCGGCGACGCTGGCCCGGGTTCCGCCGGCACCCCGGCAGAACAGGTCAACAGCACCCCGGCGGCCACGATCCGTGGTTCAATTCTTAACATGATGCCCCCCTGGTGTAACGGTTATGGGCCGGAAGACCCGACCCAACAGGGAGCTTATCGATCACGAACCGCCCGACGTATCGGCAATGACCGCCAGGATGCGTAGGAGATTACCCCGACCTTCCGGCAGGTCCGCCCGAATCAGTTGCCGGGCGCCGTGGCCAGGTCCTCGCCGCGGCAGGCGCCGGTCAGGCGCAATTTGCAGGCCAGGTCACGCAGCGCGGTGCGCAGGCCTTCCTCGATCACCGGGTGATAGAACGGCATCTGTAACGCACGCGTCACCGGCATCTGCTGCTGGATCGACCAGGCCAGCAGGTGGGCGATATGTTCGGCGCGCGGGCCCAGCATTTCGGCCCCCACCAGCGTGCAGGTCTCCTTGTCCGCGTAGATCCGCAGCAGGCCCTGGTTGATGCCCATCACGCGGGAGCGCCCCTGGTTGGCGAACGAGACCTCGCCAACGGCGATCCGGTCGGGCTCCAGTTGCGACCATGACTTGCCCACCATCGCCATGTTCGGTTCGGTAAACGCCACGGCGATTGCGGTGCGCCGGACATGCGCGGTGACTTCCGGGTAACGCGCGGCATTGGCGCCGGCGATCCGGCCCTCATCGGAGGCCTCGTGCAGTAACGGCCGGTGACCACTGACATCGCCGGCAAAAAAGACCGGCGCGTCGCCGGCCTGTGCCGTTCGCGCATCCCACGCCGGGAAACCGCGTTGATCCAGCTCCAGCCCGGTCTGCTCAAGCCCCAGCCCGGCGTAATTGGCGCGGCGGCCAGCCGCCACCAGCACCTGCGCGAACACCCTCTCCTGTTCGCCGCCGTCCTTATCCCGCCAACGCAGCCTGATCCCACCGTCCACCGGCTCGGCCGACAGCATGTCGGTGCCGACCTGCAGGTCCAGTTCCTGCGACAGCACGTCCCGGGTCACGCGGCGCACTTCGGGGTCGGTGAATGGCCCGATGTCCTCGAACGGACTGAAAAACGACACCTCGCTGCCCAGGCGCTGCAGCGCCTGGCCCAGTTCCAGGCCGATGATGCCCGTACCGACAACCGCGAGTGATGCGGGCACATCGTCCAGTTCGAAGATATCGTCATTGACCAGTACGTGGTCGGCGATCGTGTCGTAGGGCGGTGGAATGAAGGGTGCGCTGCCGCTCGCCACGACTACGGCCCTGGCACGGACTTCGATTTTATCGTCCACCACCAGGGTGGTCCGGCCGGTGAACACGGCGCGCCCCATCAGGCGCTGGTCTTCCGGAATCTCTTCGGTATCGGACACCACGAAGCCGACGAATCGGTCACGCTCGGCGCGAACGCGCTCGAACACCCTTCCGGCGTCGACACGCCAGTCATCGACGTCGATACCGAACTGGTCGGCGTGGGCCACGTGGTGCGCCGCGTCTGCGGCGGCAATCAGCAGCTTGGATGGCATGCAGCCCACGCGCGCGCAGGTGGTCCCGTACTGGCCGGCCTCGATCATCAACGGGCGCTTGCCCGCCTTCTCCACCTCGCGACGGGCATTCAGCCCCGCCGTGCCGGCGCCGATGATGGCGACATCCACTTCACGAATTTCCATGTCCAGGCTCCTGTCTGTCCGAAACAAGACGGGCCGTGCGACCGGGTGTCCTCACCCGGGTCGACGGCCCGCCATCGATAGAATAATTATTTCCTATCGCATTTCTTTCTTCAATTCGAATATCAAATCATCCCTATTCGCGATTGGTGTTGATGCGTACGTGCTCCACCGAGTTGGACACGATCTCCACGTCGAAGTCCGGCTGGCCGTGGCGTTTCTTGATCAATACATCCTCACCGTCATCACGCTCAACGTGGTAAGCGTCTTCGGACAGCTGTGTCTTCATGGCGTTGACGACTGTTTTCGCCACGTTGTTCTCGCTGGTGCCGTCCGCAACCGCGGTGGTCACTTCGATGGGCGCACCGCCTTCCGGTGTCAGGCGAACCACGATTTCGCCGTTCGATTTCGCATCACCGCTGAACTCCAGGCGCCACTTGTTGGAGGGTTTGGCGGCCGCCACGCCGGCGATGACCAGCAAAAGCGTGGCAACCAGGGAAACTGCCATTGCACGATATGTGCGTGTCATCAATTCTCTCCTTTCCAGGTCGATTCATGACGGCTTATTCCGCCTGCCAACAGTGTACGCCAGCGGCAGGATTTTCGTCGGCGCTTGCAATAGAATGCGGGGTCCCATCCACCTGCACCCGGACCGACACCAGCACCATGTTTCGCAACCTCCGTTTCTACCGCGTCGATACCCCCTGGCCCGAAACCGAATCCGAACTGGACGAGGCCCTGAACGAAAACACCTTCTCGCCCTGCCAGGCTTTCGCCGAGCGCAGCGCGGGTTTCGAATCGCCCGCCGGCGACGACAGCATGCCACTGTGCCGCCGCCTGGCCGGTGCCGACCTGCTGCAGCTGCGCACCCAGACGCGCATCCTGCCGGCGGCCGCGATTCGCGAAGCACTGACCGACCGGGTGGAAGCCTTCCGCACGCGCATGGGCGTGGAGCCGCCGCGCCGCGAGCTGAACCGCCTGAAAGCCGAGACCCGCGACGAACTGCTGGCGAAAGCGCTGGTGAAGTCCGACCGGACGCAGGCGTTTTACCTGCACGCCGACCGGCTGCTGGCCATCGACGTGGCCACGCCGTCGAAGGCCGAGTGGTTTATCGAAAACCTGCGGCCGTGCTTCGGCCGCCTGGAATGCGTTCCGCTGGCGTGGAAGACGCCGCCGGAACAATTGCTGAAACGCCTGTTCCTCGGTGAACAGGCGCGGCGCTTCATGGTCGGCCGCGAGTGCCGGCTGCAGGACCCCTCGGACGCCCGCGCCACCGGCACCTGGAAGAATATCGACCTGGACGACGACAGCATCCAGCGCCACGTCCGCGATGGCATGCGCCTGACGCACCTGGGCGTTGTCTTCGACCAGCTGCTGGAGTGCGTGCTGGCCGAGGACGGCACCATCGGCAAACTGAAATTCCCGGAAGGTTCCGCGGCGGATGACCACGACGAGGACCCGATCGCCCGGCTGGACGCGGAGTTCGTGCTGCTGTCCGGCACCGTGAAGCGCCTGGTGGATGAGCTGAAGGAATTGCTCGGCGGGATATCACAGGCCAGGCCGGTTCAACCGGTCGCGGCCTGAGCCGCCTTTGCTGCGTTGATCAGGGTTCGTTTAAGCCGATCAGCGCCAGTTTCCGGGACCGGGGCCAGCTTTTGATCTCGGCCTCGCGACGACAGGCCGTGGAGCGGTCGTCGGCCGCTTCGACGTACACCACGGCCTCGGGCTTTCGCCCCTTGAAATAACGTGCACCGCGAACGCCGCTTCGATGTTCCTCGAAGCGGCGTTCGACGTCGGTGGTCACACCGGTATACAGCGAGCCGTCATCGGCCCGGATAATGTAGACCTGCCAGCTCAGGACTTGCCGCGCACGAGGATGTCGACCCTGCGGTTCAGCTGGCGGCCCTGCGGGGTCGAGTTGTCCGCGACCGGGTGCAACTCGCCGTAGCCGATCGCTTCCATGCGCGAGGCATCAACGTCGTTCCAGATCATGTAGTGCTCGACCGCTTCCGCGCGACGTTCAGACAGGCGCTGGTTGTATTCCTCGCTACCGGTGGAATCGGTGTGGCCCTGGATCAGGATGGCCGTCTTCGGGTACTCGTTCATGACCCAGGCGAACTCGTCCAGGTCCTGCTTGGACGCCTCCGACAGAACGGATGAATCGACCGAAAACAGGATGTCGCCATCGAAGCTCACGCGCAGCGTTTCCTCGTCGACACGTTCGACGTCTACGCCCTCGATCTGCTCGATCTGGCGCTGCTGCTTGTCCATGTATACGCCGACCCCGGCGCCCAGGCCGGCGCCTACCGCGGCAGTGCCCAGCACTTCGTCCAGCTCGCCGTCACCGACAAACAGCCCGGCAATGGCGCCGGCGGCCGCGCCGATCATGGCGTTGCGCTTAGTGTTGGCGTACGGGTCGTCCGGGTTGGTGGTGGTCGCACAGGCCGTCAGCAGACTGGCGCTGGCCAGCAAAGAAACAGCGTATATTTTTGCTTTATTACAATAATTTAGGCGCATTACTTCATCTCCATTATGAGAATGATTCGATCGGAATCTTCGTTCCGTTATTCGCAATCCCTGGCGGACATTTTACGACCAACGCGTGAAAACCCCAGCAGTAATTTCAAATTCATGCCGCAAGACTTGCGCTGCCCCCCGGTTGGGGTCATACACTGTTCCCCCCTGCCATCGGGGTGAGTTCATGAGCACATCCGCGTTACCCAGTTTGATTATCGGCGCCGTCGAGTGGGTCGCCCTGCCCGACCTGGGCATCCGCCGCTTGCGCGCACGCGTCGACACCGGCGCCAAGACCTCCAGCCTTTGCACCTCGGACCGCGAAATATTCACCCGTGACGGTGAAGACTGGGTAAGATTCACCGCCCACGCCGGACCGTCGAAACGCATCCGCACATTCGAGGCCGAAGCGCGCATCGTCGACCGCCGGGAAGTCCGCAGTTCTTCGGGCGAGGCGGAAGAGCGCCTGGTCATTGCCACGACGCTGCACCTTGGCTGGGAAAAATGGATGATCGAGCTGACCCTGGCCGACCGGCTGCAGATGAAACATCGCATGCTGCTGGGCCGCACGGCCATGCTCGACCGTGTCCTTGTCAACCCGTCGCACACCTACCTGCACGGGCAACCCATGAACCGCATCGGCGGTGACGACCTGACAATGGGATCGCTATGAAAATTGCCGTGCTCTCGCGCAGCCGCAACATCTACTCCACCCGGCGACTGGTGGAAGCCGCCGAGGAGCGCGGCCACGAGATCCGCGTGATCAACACGCTGCGCTGTTACATGAACATCGCCTCGCACCGCCCGACCATCCACTACCAGGGCGACGAGCTGGACGATTTCGACGCCGTGATCCCGCGCATCGGCGCCTCGGTGACCTTCTACGGCACCGCCGTATTGCGCCAGTTTGAAATGATGGGCGTGTTCCCGCTGAACGAGTCGGTGGCCATCACGCGCTCACGCGACAAGCTGCGCTCGCTGCAGCTGCTCAGCCGCAAGGGCATCGGCCTGCCGGTGACCGGTTTCGCCCATTCACCGGGCGACGTGGCCGACCTGATCGACATGGTGGGTGGCGCGCCGCTGGTCATCAAGCTGCTGGAGGGCACGCAGGGCATCGGCGTGGTGCTGGCGGAAACCCGCAAGGCGGCCGAGAGCGTGATCGAGGCGTTTATGGGCCTGCAGGCCAACATCATGGTCCAGGAGTACATCCGCGAGGCCAAGGGTGCGGATATCCGCTGCCTGGTGGTCGGTAACAAGGTGGTCGCGGCGATGAAACGCCAGGCCCCGCCGGGCGAGTTTCGCTCCAACCTGCACCGCGGCGGCAGCGCCCAGCTGGTGAAAATCACGCCCGAAGAGCGCTCCACCGCCGTACGGGCGGCGCGCATCATGGGCCTGAATGTCGCGGGCGTCGACGTGCTGCGATCCAATCACGGCCCGCTGGTCATGGAAGTGAATTCCTCGCCCGGCCTGGAAGGCATCGAAAACGCCACCGGCAAGGACATCGCCGGCCAGATTATCGAGTTCCTGGAGAAGAACGCGAAAGCCGGCAAGACACAAACCAAAGGCGCCAAGGGCTGACGCCGGCGTGCATCGCCCCAGCGCCGCCTAGCCGCCGATGGGCGAGCCCGGCGGCGGCGTAACCGTGCCCGGCAGGCTTGCGGCGTTGCGGTCCAGGGCGTCGATCCAGGCCTTTGCGGCCGCGTAGTGATCTACCCAGGCCGTGTCATCCGAACGCCCCGGCCGGGCATCATCCAGCCACGCACCCAGGTCATCGACCACTGCCATGGCCTGGGCCCGGGTGGCTGCGGTGGCGCCACTATCAGCGGCCAGCGCGCCGACACCTTTCAGCACCTGGAATGCGGTCTGGCGCTGAATGGCGCCGTGCACGCCACCGGCCCGTTCCGCGTACCAGGTCGCGTCCATCAATGCTTCAAGCACTTCGTCAAAACCCGGCAGCGACGAATTCCGCGCGTGAAAATCGTTCATCCGGGCGGCCCGCCAGGGGTGCAATAACACCTCCAGCGTGAGATCGACCGCGGCCGCGGGCGGCGCCATCGGGTCGAAGGTTGGCCCGGTACGGCGGTCAAACGATTCCCGGTCACGCGGGTGGCCGGGTGGGCGCGGTGGAATCACGGCCGCCAGTGCATCCGGCAACGCCAGGACCGCCGGCGACAGGGCCTCGACCAGCGTGTCCAGCGCCTCGCGCTGCCGGGCGGCGGGAACGATTTCCGGCACCGGCTGGCCGTCGCCCCGAAGCGCGTAGCCAAAGCGCTGGCCACCGATCAGCTTGCCGACCGCCTGCAGCTGGAACCGGTGCAGCAGGTAGATCGGCACCAGTGCCTCCTCCAGCGTGGCCAGCGGGCGGCCCTGGCGGATGACGGCGGGCGAGAAGCGCTGCAGGGCGTAGTCGCGCACCTTGAGCAGGTGGTTGAATTCAGCGATGGCGTCCGCGCCGTTATCCCAGAGGTTGCCGTCCGGGTGTGCGGTGCCCGGGTTACGCGAATCCGAATCGGAGACGAACAGGTAGCCGTCGGCGATGGTTTTCTCCAGGATGGCGCGGCGCGCGGCCGCCTCGTCGGTGCCGGCCGGAAAATCACGGTAGGCGTAGTCGATGGTACGGCGGTCCCATTCGGCCACGCCCACGCCATAGGCTTCGGACAGGTCCAGGCCGCCGTCGGGCGCGAATCGGATTAACGGGAACGGGTAGTCCATCACCGAGGCACGGTCGTTTACGCTGGCGGCGAAATTGTGGTGCAGGCCGATGGTATGGCCCACTTCGTGGGCGGACAGCTGGCGGATGCGCGCCAGCGACATGGCCAGCATTTCCGGTGGCACGTCGTCACCCTCCCCCTGGTACGGCGCCAGCAGGCCCTCGGCAATCAGGTAATCCTGGCGGACGCGGAGCGAACCCAGCGTGACGTGACCCTTCAGGATCTCGCCGGTGCGGGGATCCGTTACGGATGAACCATAGGACCAGCCACGGGTGGAACGGTGCACCCACTGGATGACGTTGTAGCGCACGTCCATCGGGTCGGCGTCTTCGGGCAGCATGCGGACCTGGAACGCATTTTCGTACCCGGCGGCCTCGAATGCGTCATTCCACCACTCTGCCCCGTCGACCAGCGCCGAGCGCACCGGTTCCGGCACGCCGGGGTCGACGTAGTAGACGATGGGTTCGACGGCCGCCCCCCGCTCGGCGGACGGATCGACTTTCTCCAGCCGGTGCCGACGCGCGTAGGTGACCTGCAGGGGCTCGCCGATGGGACTGGCGTAATCCGCGAAGGGGTCTGCCGGCACCAGCCCAGCCCGCGGGTCCAGCGGCAACGGCTCGTAGCCCGGCGGCGGCAGGCGGATGAAGGAATGGTGCAGGTGCACGGTAATCGCGCCGGTGTCCGGCACCACCGTGGGCAGGATGCCGCTCAGCGGCTGGCCGTTGCCGTCGAATGCACGGTCGCCGGCAAACGTCACGACCGCCTCGACCTCGGTATTGTCGGGAAAACTCTTCGTCCGCGGCAGCCAGATGGCGGACCGGTCGGTATCGACCGCATACCGGCCCTGCTGCGCGCGTGAAAGCCGCTCACCCAGGCCATGCGAGTCCCGCAGGAAAAAGTCGGTCGCATCAAGCAGTACGCGGCCATCTTCGACCGCCACCGCTTCGAAACCCCAGATCACCGAGCGCGCGAAGGAATGCGCGACCGCGGCCTGCTCGGCGGCATCTTCGGAGTCGGCCCGGTAGTCCGTGTTCAGTTCCACCAGCAGCACTTTCGGGCCGCTGCGCTGGAAGGCCACCAGCTTCGTGTCACCCAGCTGGCCGCGGTCCAGGCCCAGGTCGTTGGAGCCGACGCCACGCGCCATCGCGGACTGGTAGATGAACGGGTCGTCCATGCGGTCGACCTTCAGCAGCAGCCGGCCGCCCCGTTCGTCCCAGTAAAGGTCGAAATAACCCGCCAGGTGTTCCAGGCCGTCCACCTGGTCGGTGATGTCATCCGCCTGGGCCAGCGGCAGTGAAATGGCGAAAAGCGTGAGTGCCAGCAATTGGCGGATGATTCGGTGGGTCATGCGGCGTCCTTGGTGAAAAGCGGTACCCGGCGCAGTCTAGCCGAATACCGCTTCCCGTGAACCCGCCGGTGATGACCCGGTGCTTACCAGTCGTAATGCACCGTGTAGCGAATCACCGTTTCGCCCTCCGGTGGCACCTCCACATCGAAGCGGATCCGGCTGGCGTTGTCCTTGCCATGCCGGTGCGTACTGTCGGTGACCTCCCAGTTCGCCGCGCGGTACAGGTTTTCCAGCACGGCCACGTTCACGGCCTCGTCCTTGTGGTTGCGCAGCTTGATCTCGAAGGTCTCCCACAGGTTGCGGCTGGCGGAATCAACCCGGAAATCCGTTTGCGTGCGTTCGCCGACCACGTCGAAGGCATTGCCCATGCGGATCAGCACATCCTCGTTTCGGGGCGTGTGGTCGAGCACGTCC
Source organism: uncultured Oceanospirillales bacterium (assembly GCA_913055655.1). Classification (GTDB taxonomy): domain Bacteria; phylum Pseudomonadota; class Gammaproteobacteria; order Xanthomonadales; family SZUA-36; genus Marinihelvus. The sequence goes on from CAJXKA010000001.1 coordinate 1,226,538, forward strand.
TCGCCGATGAACTCCAGGCTGCCATCGGCCGGGTCCAGCTGGTTGACCCGAATGCGACCGGCGGGCATCGGCACGCCCAGTCCGGAATCCTCATCATTGGCGAAGCGCAGGTAGACGTTGACGTCCTTGTCGGCCACCCGGCCGTACCCCTGGTCCAGCTGGCGGTAGCCGTGCCAGCCGTAGTTCAGCGTCGGCGCGTAAACCAGTTCCTTCTGGCAACTGACAGCCTCCACGGCCGGCATCAACTCGATCTGGCGGGTGGAATTGTCCGGCAGGTCGGTGCGGCGGCCCAACGTGTAAAGGTGATACTCGAAGAACGATTTCTCCTCGAAGCCGGCCGCGGCGTCCTCCATGACCGCCATGCGCTGCATTGCCGCCGGGCTGGGTGGCCGCGCCGGCTGGGCGCGGTTGACGTCGCCGGCGATCAGTTTCAGGCGGGCGTTGTGATAGCCGGCGCCGGACTGGTTGACGATGCTGACCCAGGCCGACAGGTCCATCGCACAGCCATCGGATTCGTCGTAGACGATGTTGTAGTCGGCCCACCAGGTCATGCCCTGGGTCTCGTAGCTGACGCGGGTCAGTTGCTCACCGGCCGTGGGGCTCTCGATCATCCATTCCAGCGTGGGCCGCGTGATCAGGCCGCCGGGCAGCTTGCCGAAGGTGATGTTCGAGTAGCTGCGCACGGCCTGAACGCGACCATCGTCCAGTTGCAGCGTCAGGCCGTCCGTGGCGCCCAGCAGGACGCCGGAGACCTGTTCGACATGATCGCCGCGCGGCACTTCCACGGTAATGCGCTCACCCAGGTAACGCTGGATCAGCTTCGCTTGGCTGACCAGGTCGAATTTGAAGCTCTGCTCGATGACACGGGTGCCCGGCTCATCCAGCGACGCGAACGTCACTGTCGTCGGGTCGATCAGCGCGGCCACGTCGGTGACGCGCAGGGTCTGCAGCCCCCGGTCAACCTCGTAATCGCGATCATGGCGAACGATGGCGTAACCAGGTACGTGGCCATAACCGCTGCGGCCGTCTACCGGGCGATACAGGTCCGGGGAGACGGCGCCCGGCGCCAGGCTCGAGTAGATGGTCACGGCGTCATCGCTGTCGGCCGCGTGGGCGGTTGCTGAAAACGCGGCCACGATAGTGGCCGCGATTTGACCGGTGGGTGATCGGAACAGTTTGGGTTGCATGGCAAGCACCTCGTTTGGGTTTCAGGACTCAGAACGGCCGAAACCCGGAAATGGGGTTAAACGTGATGGTCATCGTCCAATTCTTGTATCCTAACGGGTCCGGCGTGGTCCGTTCGAGGTCAGGGAGTGGCGACGATCAAGGCCAGCTTCACGCGTAATCTGAAGATCGCATTTGGCGTCATGCTGTTCATCGCCATGGCGATCGCGTGGTATTTCTATGACAGCGCGCGCTGGTTTGCGCGTGATGTCCAGCGCATCACCTCGGCCGGGCGCGTTCTCGATGCGTACCAGGAAGCCTCCGCGGCGGTCGCCCGCCAACTGCACACCGTGACCGACGCGGTCGAACGCGGCGGGCTGCCGGGCGTGGGTGCCATCGAAGATAACAACCGCACCATCGACGACGCACTCGCGGCCGCGCGAACCGCGCTGCGAGCAGAGGAATCGCCCACCACCGGCGCCAACGACGAGCCCGGCCTTCTGGTCGAAGCCACCGACGCGGCCACCGCGATCATGGGGGCATCGGCATCGATCGACGATGCGCTGACGGCCAGGGACCCGGATCGCGCGCGAGCCGAACTCGGGCAGCTGCGCGACCAGGGCGAGGCCAGCCGGTTTTTCGTCATCATGGACGGCCTGATCGACGACCGTCACGCCCACCTGGTGGAAGCCGGCGACCAGGCGCTTTCGCTTTCCGGTTACGTGATGCGGTTGTTGCCGGCCATCGCCGCGCTGTTGCTGCTGTTTGCCGGCCTGGCGCTGGCGCGGTTCTCGCGTAGCCTCAGGTTTTCCATCGGCGCCCTGCACGAGGCCGTTGCGGAGTTTGCCCGGGGCAACCTGAAACACCGCATCCCGGCCATCCGAGAACGCGAATTCCAGGAACTGGGCAGCGCGTTCAACGCCATGGCCACGCAACTCTCCGACCAGGGCGATGCCCTGCGCAACACCAATGTGCGACTGGAGGCCATGGTCGAGGAGCGCACCCGCGAACTGCAGGAAAGCAACGAAAAACTGGCCCGGGTGGACGAGCACCGCCGGCGCCTGCTGGCCGATATCAGCCACGAGTTCCGCACCCCGCTCACGGTGATCAAGGGCGAGTCGGAAATCGCCATGCGGGCCAAGGGGCTCGACCCTGACGATTACCGGGAATCGTTGCGGCGCATTGTCGATACCGCGGACCACGCGACCGCGCTGGTCGAGGACCTGCTGTTCATCGTCCGTGCCAATGCCGGCGAACCCCGGCTGCAGATCAAGCCGGTCGAGGTCACCGAGATCGTTCGCCGGGTGTGCGAGGAATTCACGGCCCGGGCGAGCCAGAAGGACGTTCGAATCCGTCACGATGGAACGGCGGACCGTGCCATGCTGGACGGCGATCCCCGGCGCTTAAGACAGGTATTCGCGATACTGCTCGATAACGCGCTACGATATTCACACAACGGCGGCACCATCGAGGTGACCGTTGAGACTGGCAAAAACGAGGTAAGCATCATGGTTCGGGACGAAGGAATCGGCCTGACGGTGGAAGAAGCCGAAATGGCCTTCCAGCGGTTTTATCGTGGCAGTTCCGCTGTCAGCCACGCCCAGCAGGGCAGCGGGCTGGGACTGCCGGTGGCGAAAGCCATTGTCGAAGCGCACAAGGGGCGCATTTCACTGGAAGGCGAGCCCGGTAAGGGTGCGGTCGCCACGGTCTGGCTGCCGGCGAAGAGCGGTGGTCGCCTGAGGGCGGTCGCATGAGGATCCTGGTCGTCGAGGATGACGCCCGCGTCGCCGATTTCCTGCGCCGCGGCCTGGCCGCCGAGGGGCATTTCTGTGTCATGGCCACCGATGGCAACGAGGGCCTGACGCTTGCCCAGGAAGGCGATTTCGACATGATCCTGCTGGACCTCATGCTGCCGGGCATACACGGCCACGAGGTCTGCCAGCAGCTGCGCATGAACCGCGTCAACACGCCGCTGATGATCCTGACGGCCATGGACGCGCAGGAAGACATCGTCGACGGCCTGCGCCTGGGCGCGGACGATTACATGACCAAGCCGTTTTCGTTCGAGGAACTGCTGGCGCGTATCGAGTCCGTGATGCGCCGCAGCGACAGCCGTAGCCTGGAGAACCCCCGCCTGAAGGCCGGTCGCATCACGTTTGACCGCGATTCCCTGCTGGTGGAGGTCGAAGGCCGGCCGATCAAGATGACGGCGAAAGAGATGGCCATCCTGGAACTGTTCATGTCGCATCCCGGCAAACTGTTCAGCCGCGAGCGCATTCTCAGTAACGTCTGGGGCATGAACATGGACCCGATGACAAACGTCGTGGACGTTTATATCGGCAAGTTGCGCAAGAAAATCGACCAGTCCGACAGCGATTCGATGATCGAAACCGTGCGCGGCCTGGGGTACCGGTTCATCGTGCCGCCGGGCAACCCGGGGCGTTAATCCACCAGCGAATTTAAACGGGGTTCATCACCCCTTCAGTATTCTTTCAGGGGTCGATCAATATGATCAGTGACGTCACTGATGGAATAGTGACCATTTCGCACCACGCCCCGGCCGTTCGCGCTGAAACAGCCAGGGTGATGAGCCCGGGCCCGCCCAACGGCCCAGGGTTCCGATGACCGTCAGGGACGCGCCCTCGGCAGACCGGTGATTTTGCCCACCAGGGTGAAATCACCGGTTTGCCGGTTTACTCCAGCTCCATTTCGAAAAGCACACGGCTTTCGTCGATCGACGGCGCGCCGGCGTATGTCCGCCCGCCTTCACGGGCCCAGGCGGGTAACAGCGTCAACCGGGTCGGGAGCGGCTGGACGGTCACCTCATCCTTGCCGTTGATGAAGTCGCTGCCCGGACCTGCCAGCGTCGAACCGACCCAGTCGATCGTCATGCCCACGCCGCAACCCGAAAGCATGCCGGGGCGGCTTCGGAACAGCGCCTTGACGGGTGACGGTGAAAGCACGATGGGCCGGACCAGGCCTGACCACTCCGCCACCAGCCGGTCATCACGCGGCTCAAGGCCGGCGACCAGGTGGGTTTCCTCACGTCGCAGTTCAGCATACCCGGCATAGTCTCCCGTCCAGGCACGGGTGCACGGCAGTGCCCCGGCCAGGCTGGCGTCGGTAGTGAACTGGAGGTCGCCTTTAACGGCCAGGTCCGCGCCCAGTGCGATGCCCTGCCGTAAGCGGGAAAGTTGTGGGTCAACACTGAAACCCAAAAACACCACGTCCAGGGTCCCCTCAACCTCGCCCGTGGCCAACACCTCGCCACGCGCGCCTGGCACACCGGCGAGCCTTTCCAGGGCCGTGATCTTTCCCCGGCAAGCGGCGAGCCGGTCTTCACGATCAGCACGGCAACTCTCCGTTTCCTGCTCGCGTAAAGCGACACAGGCATCGCGGGCAGCCACCTCGATCTCGATGCATTGCGTCCGCTCCACTTCCAGTCGCCGATTGCGTGCCTCACGCGCCTGCACACAGGCCGCGTCCTCGACTTCGCTGAGACAACGGTTGTTCAACGGGTTCCTGAGCTGGCAACTGCGGCAGTCGCGGGTATCACGCTCCAGCGGGCATTGCTCGTGGTTCACCGTGCACTGGCGTTGCTGCGAACACGCCGTCATCGAGCAGCCCAGGGCATCGGTCGACAGGTTGGAGACCGTCGCACGATGGGTGCCATCCCGACCGGGTGAGGCCGGCGTTTCGACGGCAAGGACCTGGTCGGCGAGCGTCGCCTGCAGCGCAGCGGCCAAAAATTCACGTCGTAACTCGATCCGCATGGGCGCGTCCAGGTCGGCTGATGGGGACACGACCGCCACGCGGCGTTCGAACGCCTGCTGCAAGGCGGGGAAACCAAGCGGGCCTTCGGCCGGTGAGGGTTGGCCGGTTTCCGGCGCGCTGGCGATGCGCAGCAGGCACCCGTTACCGCCGTCAACCTGGTAAACCCGCCATTCCCGGTTGACGTGAACACCCGGCGGAGTCGGGATCGCGCCGTCCGGCCCGGTCCACTCACCTTGCTGTACGCCGGTGGCGACACCATCGGCATAGCCGTAATTCAAAACGTCAACCGGCGCCGACGCCGATGCCCCACAGGTCGTGACACCGGGCAACAGGTCGACGTCGAGCGCCATGCGGACCGCATCCCGGTTGACCAGGACCGCGGCGCCCTGCAGCACGGTCCGGCCCTGGAGCGGCGTTGAGAGATCCGTCACCGCGTTGACCCCACCCGACACGCGCACCCCCGCTTCCAGTACCGCCAGGGGCAGCAGGCCTAGCTCGATCCGGTTGAACCCGCGGTCGGTCAGCTGCCTGATCCAGCCCGGGTCGGCGGCCTTCCCGATCGAGCCCGGTTCGAATATCACCGGGTGCCAGGTGAGGGCCTCGTCATCGACACGAAACTGGATTTCACCGGCATCAGCGCCGGCCCTGAACGTAATCAGCTGTGCATTGAATTCGACATGAATATCCGGGTCGCCCGGGGCATCTTCCAATGCCCGCGCCAGGCCGGTGAGGATTACGGACTCAAGGAAATCACGGCGTAGTGTCACGACGGCATCGACCGACGACAGGCGCCCAAGCGTCTCCGATGCCTCTGCGATACGCTGGGTCTGTAGCGGTGCGAAAGCCTCCGGTACGCCGCGCGGGGGCAACAGCGAGCACCCGGCCATTGCCAGGACCGCCACGCACACGACCCGCGCACCGACAATCGCGGTTCTGAATCCGTTCATCACCTCATCCAGCAGCCACCGCATCCCGCGACGGCCGTTCATTCCTGTCACGCCAGTATGCCCGAAACGCGGCCAGGGCATCCCATAGCGTGAAACCGGCGATCACCAGCAGGGCCACGCGAAGCGTGCGTTCCAGCCAGGGGCCGGCCAGGTCGGCGGGTGCGCCCCGTGTCATCAACAGGTCAGGCGCCAGTACCAGGTAGGCAATCACTGCGACCAGGGTGAGGTTCAGGGCGATTTCGGTCACCAGCGTCCAGCGCTGCCACACGCCCCGCCAGAGCACCAGCAGGTGCAGCACGAAGGCCAGCCCGAAAATGACATTCAATGGCCAGTACAGGGGCTGCCAGGCGGCACCCAGGTCGATGCTGAACGTGTTCGGCGGAATCCATTGATCCAGCTTGATAACGCCGTTCCACCAAAGCAGGAATACGCCCTCGCTGAACAGGTTGGTCAGAACGTCGCCACGGCGGATGGGCCCGGTGCTGTCATTCACCAGGGCGGCCGCCCGCCAGCGGCCACGCCAGCCCAGGCGCTCGCCGGAATATTCCAGCGCCACGAATACGACGGTGACCCAGGCCGCGACCCAGAACGCCAGGCTCAGCGATTGCCACAACAGGCCGAACGGCCCGGTCACCCAGCCGGATGTGGCACCGACGATGAGCAGCACGGGCACCTGGATCGCCAGGGCAACGATGATCGCAAGCCTCAGGATTCGCCACCAGTCCGGGTACAGCTCGGGCCCGATCAGGTAGCGTGGCGGCTGGTAGCTTCGCGCAACGCTCAGCGGGTGGCCGAAACCCTCCAGCACCGCGGCGAGTTCGTCCGGTTGCAGCGGTCGGTGAAGCGACTCCGCCCTGCCCTCGATTTCATCCTCGATGGCGGCCCGCAGGTCCTCCAGGATGTCGTCGCGCCGGGCTTCGCGCAGGTGTCCCCCGACCGCGTGCAGATAGCGTTCCACCAGGTCATTCATGTCAGTTCCCCCGTCAGCGCGCGGACACTGGCATCAATTTCCCGCCAGTCCCGCGACAATTGTTCAAAAACCACTTCACCGTCCTTCGATAACAGGTAAAAGCGTTTGCGACGCTTGTTTTCGATGCGCCACTCGCTGGACAACAGCCCCTGTTGCTCAAGGCGCCGGATCAACGGATAAAGCGTACCCTCCTCGACGACCATCCCCTGCTCTGCGAGCGCCTTTCGCAGGGAGTAGCCGTAATGCTCACGCCGCAACAGGCCCAGCACCGCTAGGACAATTGCGCCGCGGCGGATTTCCGAGCGCAGTGATTCGCTGGTCTCCATGCTCAACGCTGGAGAACCGGATGGCGAAAAACCTCGATCAACATCACACGCTATACCTTGCACTGCATACTATTTGATACACAGTATACTTTAATCACGCTTCATTCGCCAGCAAAGAAAAATTCACATCATTTGCCTAAAGTAAGGTCATGAAACCTCGCAACCGGGTCACCACCATGAAATTCACGTCAATATGCGCCCTGACATTCGGTCTCCTGGCGTCATCCGCGGCCATTGCGGGCAATACCTCGATCACGCGTTCGTTTTCCGGGATATGGAACCAGCCGGACCAGGAGGGCCAGGGGCTGGTCCTGCAGATCGCCGAGTCTGAAGAAGACGGCATGACCGGTGCCGCCTACTGGTTCACCTACGGTGGTGACCTGCTCTCATCCTGGTATCTCGCCGTTGGGCCGGTTGAGGGTGACACCATTGAAATGACCCTGTACGAAGCTTCAGGCAGTGGCTTCATGGAAGATGCGGGGGCGCCCGGCGCCACCATCGAGCCGCTGGGCTCGCTGACGCTGCAGTTCCACAACTGCAACCAGGGCACGGCTTATTACGACACCCCGGAAGACGCGCTGGGGAGCGGTGAATTCCGCATCAAGCGGCTGACATCCATTTACAGGATGCGGTGCAGCGGTGGCATTTCCGACAATACGCCCGCAGATGCCCGCCCGACCAGGCTGGACGTCAAGCTGCACCCTGCCCGGGACGAGATCGACGGCCAGGGCAAGGCCAGGTTCTGGGAGCGTAGCGACCGCTCCGATTTCAAGGTGACGGTCGAAGGCCTGCCCGACGGCGACTACGGCCTGGCCGTTTGCGGTGAAGACCGCGGCACGTTTACGGTCGAGGGTGGCGAAGGCGCCATCATGTTCAGGAGCCCGGCCATTCCGGCCAAGCCACTGCTCAACTTTGACCCGCGCGACTGCCCCATCGAGATCGTGGATGCCGTGGGCGTGGCCCTCAGCTCGGGTGACGCCGTACTGGCACCGCATTCACCGGGACCGGACGACGATGACGAGCCCGAAAACGATGAAGGCGAGGTGACGGTCCAACTCCTGCCAACGGGCGTGATCCCCGGCGCGAAAGGTCACGCCACGGTGGCCACCGACGATGCAGCGACGTCATTCAGTGTCAAGATCATGAAATTGCCGGCTGGTGTATACGAACTCGTCGTCGGCAACACCGTACGCGGCGAGATCATCGTGGGCGAAAAGCCCGGTCAACCGCGCGGCGAGATCCGGTTCCGAGACCCCGCCGGCGATGACGGGCCAGCGCTCGACTTCGACGTTTCCGGTGAACTGATCGAAGTGACGCTTGAAGGCGAAACAGTGCTGGAAGCGCTGTTTCCCTGAGCGCCCTGGCTGTTACAGGCTGTCGTAGGGCATTTCGAAGGTATCGCCTTCACGGACCAGGCCGCTCTGCAAGCCGCGGTTGAACCACCGCATGCGCTGCTCCGAGGTGCCGTGCGTGAACGCGTGCGGCACGATTCGGCCCTGGGTCCGTGACTGGATGGCGTCGTCACCGATCTGGTTGGCGGCGCGCATGGCCTCCTCGATATCGCCCCGCTCCAGGTACTGGCGATTGTGGTTGGCCCAGACGCCGGCCAGGTAATCCGCCTGCAGTTCCAGGCGCACCGAGTACTGGTTGTAGTCCGGGCGTCCGCGCAGGCGCGCGACCTCTTCTGAAATACCCAGCAGGTTCTGGATGTGGTGCCCCACTTCGTGGGCAATCACGTAGGCCTGGGCGAAATCACCCGGTGCCTGGAATTCACGTTCAAGTTCATCATAGAAGCTGAGGTCGATATAAACCTTGCGGTCCGCCGGGCAGTAGAACGGCCCCATTCGCGCATCACCGGTGCCGCAGCCCGTCGGGTACTGGCCGGAAAAAACCACCAGCGCGGGCGGAGAGTAGCTGCCCAGGTTCTCGGCCTGGAACTGGCGGGTCCAGATGTCCTCGGTATCCGCCAGCACGGTCTTTACGAAGGCCAGGGTTTCCTCTTCCTCCGGCGAGGGCTGGTACTCGGTCTCCTGGACCTGGCTGCCACCCAGCAATGCGGACGGGTCAAACAAGCCGATCTGCCAGCCGATAATACCCAGCACCACGACGATGATGATGCCCTTCATGCCGAAGGTACGGCCGACAAAATTGAGCAGCATGCCACCCGTGGCCGCGCCGGCGACCACCCGCTTTCCGCGGGCGTCCTCGACGTTGGTGCTCTGCCTGCGACCTTTCCACTTCATGGTATCCCCCTGCAATGGATCAAGTGCTTCAGACCATTGAGTCTAATGAGCACGACCGGGTATTGCGAACCCGCATCCTGGCCCTATTCGCCGCCCAGGTCGGCGACCAGCGTCCGCGTCATGCGTTCGGTGGTGATAAAGCCCCAGTTGTAGTTGTCGTGGTAATCCGCCAGTGGATTGGCCTCGACAATCTCGTCAGCCGATTGGCCTGAATCCAGCAACGCCTTCACCCGCGCACGGGCGTCGACCAGCATGGCGTTGTCGCGCTCGAGATCTGCGCGCGTCGCCAGGGGCCCATGGCCGGGAATGATCTGGGTGTCTGCATCCACCTTGTCGATCAATTGACGCTGCGCGGCGATATAACCGGATACCGTGCCGCCGTTGTCCAGGTCGATAAACGGGAACAGGCCGTGGAAAAACACGTCACCGGTATGCAGGACATTGACGTCGGGAAACCAGATGGCGGCGTCACCGTCGGTGTGCGCCAGGGGCAGGTGGAACGCACGGGCCTCCAGGCCGTTCAGGTGGAAGCTCACGCCATCCGCGAAGGTCACCACCGGCAGGCCACCCTCGCCACCGGCGTCATCGGGCTTCGCCAGCAGGCGCGTGCGAATGTTCTCGTGCGCAAACACCACGGTGCCGCTCTCGGCAAAATGGGCATTGCCACCGACATGGTCGCCGTGCACATGGGTGTTGACGAGGAAGTTGACCGGACGTCCCGCCTGCTCGTCGACAAAGGCCTTCAGGGTCGGCGCCAGCGGTGCAAGGCCATCATCGACCAGGGCAACGTAATCCTCACCCGCCAGCAAGGCCATGTTGCCGCCGGCAAAGCCGTCGGCACCCTCGATCATGGTGATACCGGGCACCACTTCGGTGGCCTTGAACGAGGTGGCGATATCCTGGGCCTGGACCGAAACGGCAAACAGGGCCAGTACGGCAATCATCCTGAATTTCATCGTACAACTCCCGTGCGGGTGAAAACGGTGACGATACACCAAATAAAAATGCAAGACCGCAGCGCGGCCGTCAGAGCACCCTTTCAATGGTCGCTTCACGTTCTCCCAGGCGGATCCGGCGTTCATTGATCCTTTCGATCCACTGTTCCTGGTCCGGCATGTTGCCTTCGATGACACGTGTGTCGTCACCGTCCATGCGAATGCGGATGGTTTCAGGGCCGCACCACGCGTTGATAATGGCGCGTTCATTACCCTCGGGCTGGAGAATGCATTGTGGTGATTCGCCGCTGAACCAGTCTCCCTGCCCGGGCCTGCGGCAGGCCTCGTTCGTCAGCAAACGGTCCAGGCTGTAGGGAAGGTCAATCATCTGGGCCGGCTTGTCCTGGCGTCCCGCCGGTTCGCGTGCGCCACCAAGCACGACCAGTGGCAGCCGGGCGCTGGCCGCGTTACCGAACTGTGCCCTTTCCGCCGGTGTATACGGTGTCAGTGCACGCTGGTCGCTGGTGATTATCAGCAGGTTCTTTTCCAGCCAGCCCGCCTGGTCGAGCGCTTCGACGAATGCAGCCAACGCCTGGTCCGCGTAGCGGAAGGTGGCCACTTCATCCTTGCGGCCACTGTCAGGGTCGATGAACGGTGGATGGGTGGTGACTGTTTCCAGGAACAGCATGACCGGCTGCCCCGGTGGACGCTCGGCATCCAGCCAGTCAATCACCCGTTGGTAGAGCACGCTGTCGCCCGCCGACCCGAACGCATACTTCGGCACATCCCTGTAAGCGGGGTGTTCTCCGCCTTCAACGAGGTCGAAACCCTGCGCCGCCAGCCATGCGCCCTTGTCGAGGAAGCCCAGTGGCCCCGTGGTAAAAAAAGCGCTGAAATAACCATCACGCGCCAATCGCGCCGGCAAGGTTTGCGGACCACCGCCGTATCCGCCGAACGCGTCAAGGCTGTGGTAGCGCCCGACCGCCGGTAACGGCACCTCGCCGGCGATCAGCGCGACCAGCGCATGGTCCGTCGTCCAGCCATTGGCATGGAATGCCGACCACCAGGTATGGTCGCGCGCCAGGTCATCAAGGCGGGGCGTCGCGCCCAGGTTGTCCGCCAGCAGCAGGCCACTGTGATACCAGGACAGTGATTCCACGACCACCACGATCACGTCCGATTGAAGTGCTTCCCCGGCTTCGCAAAGCGGCTGCGCGGACGCGACATCATCGGTGGCGCTCAACCGCGCCTTCATCTCGTCACTGTAGGGGCGATCAGCACCGGTGGGCCAGTTGGCCTCGACGAGGTTCTGGTAAGTCCAGGGCAGTGAATGGCCGACTCGATCCGGCAGAAGGTACGCACCTGCGCACACGGCGAGCAGGACCGCCAGCCGACCCGTGGCCCCGGGCCCGCGTGTCGCCCGGACTGCCAGCCAGGCCACCACGATGACGGCCACGACGCCGGCCAGCAGCCCAGTCACCCCAATCGACTGGTGCCCAACGAGCAGGACCGCCCCGGGTTGCGCGCCGAATTTGACCAGGTCGCCAAGAAACAGGCGCATCCCATACAGCGCCATCACCAGGGTGTCGGCCACCATCAGTAAGAACAGGGCGATAAATACAATTACGCCGGTGACGCGCAGCCAGGTCGCGCCGAGAGCGGCGACCAGCAATACGCCCCAGGCCAGGGCCCACAGGCCGGCATCATGCTGGACAAGCGTGACCGCCTGGCAGGACAGGCATGGATCGACGCCGAACGCCGATTCGCGGGTCACCGCAAGGCGCACCAGCGTCAGGGCCACCAGGGCCGCCTGCAACGCCAGGGCGACCCGCCAGCCGCCCGTGAATCGGCGTTCCAGGCTCATCCGGCCATCAGGTCACCGGGCCGGCCGCTCAACCCAGCCAGAAGCTGAAGTAGATGTACATCGCGGCCACCAGGCCCAGCACCACCGCCGTCAGGGCGATGTCCTTGCGGTCCCAGCTGGCGCGCACGGCCGCCCTGTCGATTGAATCGTAAGTGAGGCCCTTGATCTGTTCGCGATCCGGCGCCGGCGCAGTCTTCGAGGCGACGATAATCGTGATCACGCAGATCAGGAACAGCACGCCCGAGAAGTACAGGAAGTTGAAGTCGCCGATCGCGGCCAGGAACCCGGGCGACTCGATCTTGCCTGCGCCGAAGAATGCCTGGATGACCAGCTTGGTCATGCCGAGGATAAAGCCGAGGCCCAGGCCCCACACCGCCCCGCGGTTGTTGATGCGGCTGTTGAACACGCCCAGCAGGAACAGGGCCGTGATCGGCGGCGCCAGGTAGCTCTGCACGCTCTGCAGGTACTGGTACAGGCCACCATCTGAAATCATCGGCATGACCGGGATCCACAACAGGCCCAGCACCACCACCACCAGGGTGGCCAGGCGACCGACGGTGACCAGGTGCTGCTCGCTCTTGCCCGGGCGCAGTTTCTCGTACACGTCCACCGTGAACAGCGTGGCGGTCGAGTTGAACAGCGAAGACAGTGAGCTCATCAGCGCCGCCATCAGGCCGGCCACCACCAGGCCGCGCAGGCCTTCCGGCAGCAGCGTGGCCACCATGGTCGGGAACACGCCGTCGCCGGCAATCACGCCGTTTTCGGTGGGGATATTCAGCAGCCCCTTGGAATGCAGGGCCGCGCCGATCAGGCCCGGCACCAGGAAGAACAGCACCGGCCAGACCTTCAGGAAGGCGCCGAACAGCGCGCCACGGCGGGCCGTCTGCAGGTCTTTCGCGGCCAGCGTGCGCTGGACAATGTACTGGTCGGTACACCAGTACCAGATACCGACGATGGGCGAGGCGATCATGATGCCCAACCACGGGAAATCGGGGTCGGACAGTGGCCGCCACAGCGCGTACTTGGCGACATCCTCGCTGGCGAAGGCCTTGAGCTCACCCCAGCCGCCCAGCATCTGCAGGCCGAAGTAGGTGATGGCGACCGAGCCGATCAGCAGGATGAACGCCTGCACCGAGTCGGTATACAGCACCACGCGCAGGCCACCGGCGATGGTGTACAGGCCGGTCAGTACAACCGTGGCAATGGCGCCAATCCAGAAGGCGTTCTCCGGGCTGCCGAAGGTATCCGGCAGCAGCACGCTGAACACCAGCGCACCCGCGTAAACGGTGACCGACACCTTGGTCAGCACGTAGGCCGCCAGCGATACCAGTGACAGGATCCAGCGCGGCCGCGGACCGAAGCGTTTCTCCAGGAACTCGGGCATCGTGAAGACTTTCGAGTTGTAGTAGAACGGTACGAATACCCACGCCAGCAACACCACCACCCAGGCGTGCAGCTCGTAGTGCGCCATGGCGAGACCCGTGGACGCACCCTGCCCCGCCAGCCCGACGATATGCTCGGAACCGATGTTGGATGCAAAAATGGATGCACCGATTGCGAAAAAGCCGACATTTCGGCCGGCCAGGAAGTAATCGGTAGTGTCCTGCTGGCGCCGGGTCACCACGAAGGCGACGATCACCAGCAACAGGAAATAGCCGGCCACGACGACCCAGTCCAGGGTCGAAAGCGAGGGTATGGTGTCTGACATCTTGTTTCCCTTCTCGTTGTGCGAACCTGTCGGAACGCTTTGTTATCCGGGCGAGCCGCGCCCGATTTTTCGGTAGCCGCCCGAGATTACATGATGAACCCCGGAGCGCCAAGCGCGCCTGTCAGTTCCCCGGCGCGTAGGGGAATTCCAGTGACTGGTAGTGCTCGAGCGAATGCGGCGGTGGTTGCACCCCCGCCGGCCAGTCCAGGCCGGCGCGGTCCTGGAAATAGGCCAGACAGGCATTTCGCCACCATCGCGCCTCGGCCACCTGCACATCAAGAAAATCAGCAACGCGATCGCGCCGCGTCTCGTCGACATGTTTTCCAAGTGACAGCCAGGCCTCCCGCATGGCCTCCGCCTCCTTCACGCCGTGGTCATAGTGCGCCACCAGCGATTCCCAGAGCGTCTTGCCATCCGCCATCTCGTGATCCCACGGCAGGCGATGGAACCACAGCAGGTACTCGTCCGGCACGGTTGCGAGGTCACCGAAACGTTCGCCGACCGGGCCGTGGTACTGCTCGACCGCGTTGCTGCCCGATGCGGTGCGGTCAAAGCCGATGCCGTCCGGACCCGCGTGGTGGTAATACACCGGGTTCCACTCCGGCCGGCCCAGGTCATCGACCCACGGCGCCGGGCCGTAGTGATGGCCCGTGCCCATGATGTGGGTCAGCCCCAGCGGCGTCATGTAGTCGACCACGGCCTCGCGCGAGCGCATCATCAGGTCGGCCGCGCCGTCGACAAACGCCGGATCGGTGCTGAAGGTCTGGCGCAGCCATTCCTTGGCGATGTCACGCGACGACAGCTCCGGGTTCCAGGCCAGCCGCCCGAAGGCATACCAGTTCGCCTGGTCGAAATCCGAGCCGCTCCAGTCGCGGTCGCGGCCGATATTGGCAACGCCGGCCATGCCGGTCAGTTCATGACCATGCAGGCGACCGTCCACCACCTTCGCCACTGTCGAGCCCTGGCCGTCCGCCCAGGTGTCGGCATCCAGCACCTCTTCCCAGAGCGCGCCCAGGTAGACGAGATGGGTGGAGAAGCCCAGGTACTCCTTGGTGACCTGGAACTCCATCATCAGGGGCGTTTCCGGCATGCCGCCGAACATCGGGTGGAACGGTTCACGCGGCTGGAAATCGAGCGGGCCGTTCTTGACCTGGACCAGCACGTTGTCGGCGAATTCACCGTCGAGGGGCTTGAACTCCGTGTAGGCCTGGCGGACCCGGTCTTCCGGGTCGGTCTCGGAGTAGACGAACGCCCGCCACATCACCACGCCACCGTGCGGCGCGACGGCGGCGGCCAGCATATTGGCGCCGTCCGCGTGGCTGCGGCCGTATTCACGCGGCCCCGGCTGGCCCTCGGAGTTGGCCTTGACCAGGAAACCACCAAAGTCGGGAATGGCCGCGTAAATCTCGTCCGCCTTCTCCCGCCACCAGCGCCTTACGTCCGGGTCCAGCGGGTCCGCCGTGTCGAGACCGCCAATGTCGCGAGGTGCGCTCCAGCGGGCCGAGAGATAAACCTGGATGCCCCAGGGCCGGAAGATGTCGGCCAGTTTCGCCGCCTTGGCGATGTATCGCGGCGTCAGCACTTCGGCCGCGGCGTTCACGTTATTCAGCACCGTGCCATTGATGCCGATGGACGCGTTGGCGCGGGCGTAGTCGGTGTAGCGCGGGTCGACGATATTCGGCAGCCGCCACCAGTCCCAGATCGATTGCCCGGCGTAACCGCGCTCAACATAACGGTCCAGGTTATCCCAGTGATTCAGCAGCCGCAGTTTCACCCGCGGCGTGTCCGACAGGTCCAGGCCGGCCATGCCACCACCGGCCTGCAGGTGCCGGAGCAGCGCGAATACGCCGTATACCACGCCGCGTTCATCGTGGCCGGCGATGACGGTGTACCTGCCGTCTTTCGCGGCGATCGTCCTGACGAGATAGCCTTCCGGCCCGATATCGTCGGCAGGCAAATCCAGCGCGGACAGCCATTGACTGTCACCGAAGGTGCCGATGACGATGTCGCCTTCCCGGGGCGCTTGCGACTCGCCGGTTGACTCGGCCAACACCGGCGAACTGCCGGTCATGCGGGACAGGCCCAGCCGTAACTCATCGCGTGCCGCCGCCAGGGCCGGCGTGAGCGGCTGGCCAACCGTGACCGTGCGGGCCTGGGCGCTCACCTTGTCGGCGACCGCTGCCGGTAAAGGCGCGTAGCGCAGCCAGAGGTCGTATCCGTCTTCGGCAAGGCCGGCGCCGGACATGGCCAGCAGCGCCAGGGTCGTCATCAACAGGTGCAATCGGCGGGTCACTGTCATCATCGTTTCGACTTCTCCGGTCGGAGTCAGGTTTGAGCCAGTATCGTGGCCGCGGACATCGCTGTCATCCTGACATTGACAGAATGTGCGCGGACCCTTATGGTAGCGCTACCATAAGGATCATGTCAGGTGCTGGCGCGCTACGGTCACAAGCACCTGATTTCAAAAAGGAATCCCAGGAGTGAAACCGAGGCTCACGGTCGCTCCCCGGGGCATTCCCGCGGAAAATGCCGCGAGAATGCTTCGCCTCGCACCTGGAAAATGAACGAATACCCGATCAAAACGGCGCCCTGGGCGCCCCGCGCATGAACACCGTTCTCGGCATCGACCTGGGCACGCAGAGCCTTAAAGTCGTCTTTTACGACTACGAGGCCCGTGAAGTGGTGGCCTCGGCCGCCGCCCCTCTGGAGGTCGACCGTGATGCGGGCGGCAAGGCCGAGCAGGCAGCCGAGTGGTGGCTGGCGACGCTGGCGTCAGCGCTGGGCAGCGTCCCCGGCCCCATTCGCGCCTCCGTCCAGGCCATCGGCGTATCCGGGCAACAACATGGCTTTGTCCCCGTGGCGGCCGACGGCAGCGTACTGGCGCCGGTGAAACTGTGGTGCGATACCGCCACCCAGTCACAGGTGGACGCCATTACCGCCGACGCCGGTGGCCGCGAACGCTGCATCGAACTGACCGGACTGCCGGTGCTCGCCGGCTATACCGCGCCAAAGATCCGCTGGCTGGCCGACGAGCACCCCGACATTTACGCCCGCATGGCCCATGTCATGCTGCCGCACGATTACCTGAACTTCGTCCTGACCGGCGCCGTGGCCATGGAGTATGGCGATGCGTCGGGCACGGGACTCCTGGATGTCCGGCGGCGCAGCTGGAGCGACGAGATGGTGCGGGTCGTCGACCCGACCGGGAAGCTGGCTGACGCCCTGCCCGGCCTGGTCGAAGCCGATACCGCCATCGGCCACGTCAACGCCGCCGCGGCGGCCCGTTTCGGCCTGCCCGAGGGCACGCCGGTCTCCACCGGCGGCGGCGACAACATGATGGCGGCCATCGGTACCGGCAACGTGTCCGCCGGCAAACTGACGATGAGCCTGGGCACCTCCGGCACCCTGTTCGCGCACAGCGAGACGCCGGTCGTGGACGAGGCCGGCAACATCGCCGCCTTCTGCGGCTCCACCGGCGGCTGGATGCCGCTGCTCTGCACGATGAACTGCACGCTGGCCACCGAGCTGGTGAAACAGTTGCTGGACGTCGGCAACGATACGTTCGACGCCACCGTCTCGCGCGCGCCGGCCGGCTCGGACGGCCTGACCGTGCTGCCGTTTTTCACCGGCGAGCGCACCCCCGACCTGCCCCGCGCCAGCGCGTCGATGCTGGGGCTGAATGCCCAGAACACCACCCCCGGCCATGTCCTGAGGGCCACGATGGAAGGTGCGACGTTCGCCATCCGCTTCGGCGTTGACGAACTGACGCGCCTGGGCATCAAGGCCGAGGAAATCGTCCTCACCGGCGGCGGCTCGAACAGCGCCGAGTGGCGCCAGGCGGTGGCCGATATCTGCGGCCTGCCCGTCACGGTCCTGGTCCAGGACGAGGGCGCCTCGTTCGGCGCCGCGCTGCAGGCGCTGTGGATGCTGGGCCAGGAAAATGGCAATGGCATGGCGATCGCCGACATCGCCGCCGAACACCTGCAGCCGTGCACTGAGCGCAGTGTCACCCCGAACCCCGAGACCGCGACGGCCTACGCCGCGGCCTATTCCCGTTACCGAAAGGCGCTGGACACGCTGGCGCCTCTCCTAGACCCCTGATGGAGTAAGACCATGAGTTCAAAGCCCTTTATCGGCCAACGCGAGTTCTTCCCCGGCATCGGCGCCATCCCGTTCGAAGGCCCCGATTCGGATAACCCGATGGCCTTCAAGGCCTACGACCCGGACCGTGTGGTCGGCGGCAAGACCATGCGCGACCACCTGCGCTTCTCCATCTGCTACTGGCATACGTTCTGCGCCGATGGCGGCGACCCGTTCGGGCCCGGCACCCGCAGCTACCCGTGGAAGGAAAAGAGCGACCCGGTGGCCGCCGCCGAGGACAAGCTGGATGCCGCCTTCGAGTTCTTTACCAAGGTCGGTGTGCCCTATTACTGTTTCCACGACCGCGACATCGCCCCGGAAGGCGCCAATGTCGCCGAGAGCGAAAAGAACCTGCAGCACCTGGTCAAACTCGCCCGCGAGCGCCAGGACGAAACCGGCATGAAGCTGCTGTGGGGCACGGCCAACGTGTTCTCGCACCCGCGTTACATGAATGGCGCCTCGACCAACCCGAATTTTGATGTCGTTGCCCACGCCGGCGCGCAGGTGAAAGCGGCGCTGGACGCCACCGTCGAACTGGGTGGCGAGAACTACGTGTTCTGGGGTGGCCGCGAGGGCTATGCCTACCTGTTCAACACCGATACCCGCCGCGAACTGGAACACATGGCGCGGTTCCTGGGCATGGCGCGTGACTACGGTCGGTCCATCGGCTTTGACGGCACGTTCCTGATCGAGCCCAAGCCGATGGAACCGATGTACCACCAGTACGATGCCGATTCGCAGACCGTCATCGGCTTCCTGCGCGAGCATGGCCTGGACAAGGACTTCAAGGTCAACGTCGAGGCCAACCACGCCACGCTGGCGGGTCACAGCTTCGCACATGAACTGCAGATGTGCGCCGATGCCGACATGCTGGGTTCCATCGACGCCAACCGCGGTAATCCGCAGAATGGCTGGGACACGGACCAGTTCCCCAGCGACCTCTACGATACCGTCGGCGCCATGCTGGTGGTGCTCGGCCAGGGCGGCTTCGGCAGCGGCGGCCTGAATTTCGACGCCAAGGTTCGCCGTGAATCGACCCGCCCGGAAGACCTGTTCATCGCCCACATCGGCGGCATGGACGCCTTTGCACGCGGCCTGCTGGTGGCGCACGCCATCCTTGAACAGGGCGACCTGCCGAACTTCCGCAGCAAGCGCTACGGCAGCTTCGACGGCGGCAAGGGCAAGGATTTCGAAACCGGCCAGCTGTCACTGGCCGACCTGCGCGATCACGCGGCCGCGCTGGGCGAACCGGAGCAGATTTCCGGCCAGCAGGAACGACTGGAAAACCTGGTCAACGACTTCCTGTCGCGGACCTCGAAGCTTTAAAGACTGAACGGTGTCGCCGCCTACTTCGGCGGCGGCGCCGTGCTTTCCCGCTCAATCAACTCGAACGCCCGGGTCAGGTGCCTGGCCTTGACGGGCTCGCCCGCGCGGTCATTACGGATATTGGTTTCCAGCAACTCGATCGCGGCATGCGACATGTCGGCGATCGGCTGGCGAATCGTCGTCAGCTCGGGCCAGATGGTCGTCGCCAGCAGGGTGTCGTCATAACCGACGACGGTCAGCGCCTCGGGCACCTCGATATGGAAGCGGTGCGCGGTCGCGACGACCGCCGCCGCCATGTCATCGTTGCTCGCGAAAACCGCGGTCGGCGGTGATTCCAGTCGTAACAGGGTATCCGCGGCCTTCAGGCCGGAACGGTATGAAAAGTCACCCTGCACCACCAGGCTTTCATCGACCGGCACGCCGGCCTCGTTCATCGCTTCGCGAAAACCGGACAGGCGCAGGCGGCTCGCCAGCTGGTCGTTGCTGCCGATAATGAAGGCGATACGCGTGTGTCCCAGTGCCAGCAGGTGCCGGGTCATCTCCAGCGCCGCGCGGTAGTCATCGATACTGACCGTGGAAATGTTGCGCTCCACGTGCTGGGCGCCGAGCGTGACGGCCTGCAGGCCGCTGTCGTCCAGTAACTCGAGTACCGGCCTGTAATCCGTCAGGGGCGGGGTCAAAAGTACGCCGTCGATACCGCCGTTGAGCATTCCGCGCAGGGCGGTCACCGCGTCGTCACCGACACCACATTCCACGACCACGACATGCGTGTCGCTCTGGCGCGCACGTTCCAGCACACCCAGCAGCATGGCGCTCAGGTAAGCGGCGCTGGGATTGGCGTACAGCAGGCCAACCTGCAACTGGCTGGCGCTCGCCAGGCTGCGTGCCGCCTTGTTGGGTGAATACCCGAGAAGGGCGATCGCCCGATCAACTTTCTCCCGCGTGGACGCCCGAACCGCCGTTTCGCCGTTGACGACACGCGAGACGGTCATCGGGGACACGCCTGCCTCGCGCGCGACATCGCTGATCGTGACACGCGCGTGCTGCCGCCTGGCAGATGATTTCTTCTCTTGTTTCAATGCGTTACTCACATCCCTTGTGGCGCCACGACTGGCCGGGTACGGGCCAGGATCGTGCTCGCCGGCCACGCCAGGGCGGGCCTTTGTTGTTGTGTGTGGCAGTATACCCAGAGTCCATCGCTGTCATGTTTACAAACCATTAACGGGAAGAAGATGAACGGATTCCGCAGCCTGGCCACCCGCCTGGCGTTCTACACGCTGACGCCACTGGTCCTGCTGATGCTGGTGGCCTCGTGGATGGACAATCGCGCCTCGAGAAAAACCATGATCAGCATGGCGGAAACGGCGGCGATGAACCTCTCGGACAGCGTTCGCGAGGAACTCCAGGGTATTCTCCGCAGCACCCGCACCGGCATCGAGGCCTTTTCCATGCCGCTGGCGCGCCTGCCCGAGGCAAACACCGCCACGGTGGTGCCCCTGTTGCAGGAAGCGCTGGCGCGGTTCCCACTGATTTTTGGCAGTACGCTGGCCTTTGACCCGGCGACGGACGGCCCCGAGGCCCCCTATCTCTACCGCCAGGATGGCCAGATCGTCACCACTTCCCTGGCCGGCGATGACTATCGCTACTGGGAATGGCCCTGGTACCGGCGCCCGCTGGAAGAAGGCGCGCCGGTGTGGAGCGCCCCGTATTTCGATGAAGGCGGCGGCGATGTCAGCATGGTCACGTTTTCTGTTCCCATGGTCGCCGGCGGGCGCCAGGCCGTCCTGACCGCCGACATTCGGCTGGGGTTCCTGTCAGAAATACTGGCCAGCAACCTGCTGGGCCACGAAGGCGTCGTATTCGTCTTCGACGACCAAGGGCTGCTGGTATCCCACCCGGTGGAATCGTGGGTGCTCGACCGGGACCTGGGGAGGCTGGCAAAGTCACTCAACATCCCGTCCCTGGCGGAAGTCAGCCCAACCGTGGCACGTGGCGAAGATCTCTGGCTGCGGCCCGAGAGCGGCATCGACGAACGGATCGTGGGTGGCCTGGCCGACCGACCCGGGCGGTTGTACATCCGTCCGCTTAACGAAGCGGGCTGGGGCATTGCCGTTTACTTTTCAGACCAGGATTTCCTCTCAGATATCAATGTCGCGACCCGCAACCGGCTGCTTTTTGGCCTCGGCATCATGCTGCTGCTGGCAGCGATCATGGTGACGGCGTCTTACCGCAGCCTGCAGCCCCTTGGCGCCCTGGCGGCTCGGACCCGGCAGATCGCCCAGGGCGATTTTTCGGCGGAAACACCGGGGCTCGACCGCAAGGACGAGATCGGCCGCCTGTCCCGCGCGTTCCACCAGATGCAGGTCCACCTGGAGCATTACATTGACGACCTGACCCGTGAAACCGCCGCCCGCGAACGCATCGAGGGCGAGTTGTCCACCGCCAAGCAGATCCAGGCCTCGCTGGTGCCCATGACGGCGCCGGACTTTGGCGAATTGCCGCTCGACCTGAGCGCCCTGCTGCGGCCCGCCCGCGCCGTCGGCGGTGACCTCTACAACTACCGCATGCTGGACGACAGCCGACTGTTCTTCGTCATTGGCGATGTCTCGGACAAGGGGGTGCCGGCCGCCCTGTTCATGGCCCAGGCCAATGCGCTGCTGGTCGCGGCCGCCCACCACCAGGACGACCCCGGGGATATCCTGAACACCGTCAACGAGGCGCTTTGCGAAGACAACGAGTTTTGCATGTTCGTGACCCTGATGGTGGGTCTGCTTGACACCCGCGATGGCAGTCTCCTGCTGGCGAATGCAGCCCATGACCCGCCACTGGGCCTCGACGCGCACGGCCAGGCACGCTGGCTGGACGTCGGGGGCGGACCGCCCGTTGGCATCGACGACACCGCAAAGTACCAGTCGCAACGCTATCGCCTGGACCCGGATGACACCCTGGTGCTGTACACCGACGGGGTCACCGAGGCGCTTTCCCCGGACGATGAACTGTTCGGGGATGAACGCCTGCGCGCAGCGCTCGCAGGTCATGCACCGGGTAATGCGCAGGCAGTCCAGGACCGCCTGGTCACGGCCGTCGACCACTTCTGTGATGGCGCGCCCGCAGCCGACGACCTGACCCTGCTGGTCCTCCGGTACACCGGTGATGGCGGCGACCGCCAGGCCGGGCCTGGAGTGGAAGCTGCAAGGTGTGAAGGCACGCTCTCGACACCCGTGACCACGTCTGCACACCACGCGGTATTTGACCGGGTACAGGCCGCGCTAGACCAGGCCGGCAATACCACGCTGGACCCCGGCGATGTCCGCCTGGTGGTCGAGGAGGTCCTCACCAATATCGTGAAGTACGCCGGCCTGGGGCCGGATGGCCGCGTCGACGTCGCCTGGTCCGCAGATGAAAATTCACTCCAGGTCACCTTCGAAGACCGGGGTGTGGCCTTCGACCCCCTGGCGGATCGCGAACTCACCGGGAACGAGGACCATAGCGAAGGCGGCATGGGCCTGGTGCTGCTCCAGTCGCTGACGGACGAACGCGAATATACCCGGCTGGATGGCGTGAACCGCCTGCGCCTGGTCTTTGGTAGCACTTGACGTGGCCGGCCCGGCAATGGAAAGTGCTCACAGGGTGAAGCGCTCCGCCGGGATGCGCGATGGAGGGGAAACACGATGAGCCTGGAAGTGATTTACGACGAGGATTCGGTCAAGGCAAGGCTGAAGCTGATCGGCAAGCTGGACACCGATACCGCGCCCGAGCTGGCGCCCATCATCCAGGATATTGGCGCAGCGCCGCCGGCGGTCCTGGTCATGGACCTTGAAGACCTGAACTATATTTCCTCCGCCGGCCTGCGTTGTGTTTTCCAGTTGAAGAAATTGCTCAAGCCGCATGGTGGCCAGCTGGTCATCAGCCACCCCTCTCCGCAGGTGAAGAAGGTTTTCGACATCGTCAAGGCGGTACCCGTGCAGTCGGTTTTCTCGTCCACGGCGGAGCTCGACGCCTACCTCGACAAGATGCAGCGCTCGGTCGGCCAGGACGACTGAAAAGCCCGTACGGACCGACACCCGGTCCGGCGTGTTCCGCTTTAGAACCGGCCGCGCCAGCTTGGTGCATGGTGCCGGCACTGGCCCCGGCAGCCCCCCAGCTACCGCTTGACCCGTTGATGGCACGTTTCGTGCATCCAATACACTGTAGCGATGTCGCCACTCCGCTGACACGTGACCGTCACGGCGGTCCGTCAGGCTGCAGGACACCATGGATCCGTCAAACCAGTTCACAGGACGCAAAGTTTCAATGCGGGGGCTGCGCACATTCTGTGTCGCGGCCCGGCACCGCACGCTGCGCCATGCGGCCGATGAGCTTTACATCACGGCATCGGCCGTCAGCCACCAGATCAAGAAGCTCGAATCCGAAATGCACGTGCAGCTGTTCGAGCGGCGCGGCCGCACCCTGGACCTGACGCCCGCGGGCGCCATGCTGTACGAGCAGGCCAGTGAAGCCATCAGCCGGCTGGAGGACGTCACCGCCCGCGTCCAGTCGCACTTTGCGCGCGGCACCCTGAGGGTGTCCGTGCAGCCCTTTTTCGCCAGTGAGCTGCTGATGCCGCGCCTGGGCGAATTTCGCGCCCAGCACCCCGATATCGACGTCATGGTGGATGCGAGCGACGAATCCACGCACAAGCACCCGGCCGCCGCCGACATCTCGATCCGCCTGTTCCGCCAGCGACCCGGCCAGTTCGACGCGGAGAAGCTGTTTCCGCTGCGCCTGGTGCCGGCCTGTTCGCCCGCGTTCCTTGAAAGCCTGGGCGGAAAGCCCTGGGCCGACCCGCGCAAGCTGTCGATCGTGGTGCACAGCGGCCGCCCGGAAGCCTGGTCGTCCTGGTCGGCGCGCTCGGGTATCACCGTCCCCACGGGCGCGAATATCGTCCGGCTGGACTCGATGAGCGCGGTCGTGCGCGCCGCCGAGCGCGGGCTGGGCGCCGCACTGGTGCCGATGCCACTGGCCGGCGCCTCGTTTGAATCAGGGATGCTGCAAAAGCTGTCGGATGTCGAACTCGAACTGCCCGATGCCTACTGGCTGGCCACCCGCCGGAACCTGCGCGATCGCGAGGATATTCGGGATTTTCGCGCCTGGGTGTTACAGAATTTCGAACAGGAAAGCTGAATTTTCTTCAACTTTCCCTCGCATTTAATTCGCTGGTTCGCCACCGACCGCCTCCGTAACGTATGAACCGTCATCGACAACGTCGTTGATGGCCAAACGAACCACGCACCGGTTCGCATCCAATGGAGGATATACCGATGAAACTGCGCACTCGCAACACACTGGAAAACACGCTGACGGCACTGCCGGCGATTGCACTTCTCGCCGGGCTGGCCATCATGCCCTTCGCCGCCAAGGCCGACACCGCCGGCTATTCAATGGTGGTCTACGAGGACAGCCGCCTCGCCGACCGGGTGATGAGCCACGAGTACGACACCATCAAGGACGCCCTGGCGGCCCTTGAAGCCCGCGGCAACACCGACTTCGACACGCTGAACAACCTGTGTGTCGGCTACACGATGACCAAGGCCTTCACCAAGGCCGAGGCCGCATGCGATGCCGCGGTGGGTGAGGATTCTGCACCCGACGCACTGTTCGACGAGGACACGGCCTTCGCCGGCGCCCGCACCCGCAAGACGCTGGCCCGCAACCGTGAGGCCGTGGCCCTGTCCAACCGTGGCGTGCTGCGCGCCGTGACCGGCGACCTGGTCGGCGCCCGCGAAGATTTCGAAAAGGCCGCGGCCACGTCCGACGTCGTGGATGCCGCCGAGATCAACCTGACGCGCCTGACCGCCCTGGCCGTGCCGCCGGCGAGCATCGCCCAGGCTGACCGTTGATCCACCGGCTGTCTCACGACAGCGATCCCTGGCAGAACTGACCGGCCCGAGGGCAACCGAGGGCCGGTTTTTTTTGCCCGCCGCAGCGGATATGCTCCCTGCATGTCACTGCCCAATCGAATCCGCCTGGCCGCGCTCGCCGCCGTGCTTGGCGCCGTGCTTGGCGCCGCCACCCAGGCTGCAGCCGTCCCGCCCCCGCCCGAACCCCTGTCCACCGAGGACGACCATGCCTGGATGATGCGCCAGCTGGGGATCGAGTCGCTGCGGCGCGGCGCGGACGGCAACCCCGACTCACCGCACGCCGCCAATTACCTCGAGTCGAAGGCCAACGCGCGCATGGCCACCCTGCCCGACCCGCTGGTCTTCGACGACGGCACCAGGGTCAGGAACGCGGCGGACTGGTGGGAACGGCGGCGCCCGGAAATCGCCGCGCACTTCGAATCTGAAATCTACGGGCGAGTGCCCGAGTTGCCCACGGTCCAATGGCAGGTCACCGACAAGACCATCGAAACCATCGGCGGCGTCGAAACCGAGACCCGGACGCTGGTCGGGCGCGTGAGCAACCCGCTGCCACCGAACACCCGGGTGGACATCGAACTGACGCTCTCACGCCCAACCGGGGCCACCGGCAATGTCCCGGTCATCATGGAACTGGGCTTCGACGCCGAGTTCCTGGCCCGCCTGCGCGAGCGTTTCACCGAGGAGCAGCTGGCCGCGTTTCGCGGCGACGGCCCGCCCTGGAACGAGCAGGTCCTGGCGCGGGGCTGGGCCGCGGCCACCCTGGTCGCCACCAGCATCCAGGCCGATCACGGCGCCGGTCTTTACGAAGGCATTATTGGTATCGGCACCGGGGGCGGTTCGCGCGCACCCGAAGACTGGGGTGCACTGCGCGCCTGGGCCTGGGGCGCCAGCCGCGTTGTCGATTACCTGGAAACGGCCGAAGGCTTTGACGCCGCTCGTGTCGCGGTGGAAGGCCATTCGCGCTACGGCAAGGCCATGCTGGTGGCCATGGCCTTCGAACCACGGCTGGCCGCGGCGTTTATCAGTTCCTCCGGTGAAGGCGGCGCCAAGCCGTGGCGGCGCCATTACGGTGAGCAGGTTGGCAATATCGCCAGCAGCAGCCTTTACCACTGGATGGCGGGCAACTTCCTGAAATACGCCGGCCCGCTGGATGTGGACGACCTGCCCGTTGACCAGCATATGCTGATCGCACTCTGCGCACCCCGGCCGGTCTTCATTTCCAGCGGCACCGATGGCGACCAGTGGACCGACCCGAAGGGCATGTTCCTGGCCACCGCGCACGCGTCACCGGTCTACGAGCTGCTGGGCGCCCGCGGCCTTGGCACGATGGAATACCCCGATGTGGGTCACGGCCTGCTGGATGGCGACCTGGCCTGGCGCCAGCACGACCTGGGCCACACCCCGGCGCCGAACTGGCCCTATTTTCTCGATTTCGTCGAACGCCATTTCGACAAGGATGAACAAACACCATGAAACAACGCACCCTGGGAAAGAGCGATATACAGGTCTCGGAAGTCGGTCTCGGCTGCTGGCAGCTGGGCGGCGATTTCGGACCGGTCGAGGCCGACCGCGCCGATGCCGTGCTGCACGCCGCGATGGAGGCGGGTATCGACTTCTGGGACACCGCGGATGTCTACGGCGCCGGCCTGAGCGAGTCACGGATCGGCGACTTCGTCCGCCGGAACCGGCCCGGGGTGACGGTCGCCAGCAAGGTGGGGCGCGGCGGCGACCTTTACCCACACGGCTACACCCGCCAGAAAGTCCGCGCCAGCATCGAGGGCTCGGCGAAGCGGCTGGGCGTGGACGCCATCGACCTGGTCCAGTTGCACTGCGTGCCGCCGGAAGTGCTCTACGACGGCGACCTGCTCGCCTGGATGGAGGATTTCCAGCGCGACGGCCTTTTGCGTGCTTTCGGCGCCAGTGTCGAGACGCTGGAAGAGGCAAAATTCGCCTGCACCCACCCGGACCTGGCCTCGCTGCAGATCATCTTCAACCTGTTCCGCCAGGACGCGATCACCGAGTTGTTCCCACTGGCGCAGGCGAAGAACGTCGGCATCATCGTTCGCCTGCCGCTGGCCAGCGGTGTGCTGGCCGGCAGGATGACGGCGGGCCAGGCCTTCGCCGAGACCGATCACCGCCAGTACAACCGCCATGGTGAAGCCTTCAGCCAGGGCGAAACCTTCTCCGGCATCCCGTTTGAAACCGCGGTGGCCCTGGCAGACGCACTGAAGCCCCGGGTGCCGGAGGGCATGGACCTGGCGCAGATGGCCATGCGCTGGATTCTCGACCACCCGGCGGTGACCACGGTCATCGCCGGCGCCAGCCGCCCGGACCAGGTGACGCGCAACGCCGCGGCCAGCGACCTGGCGCCGCTGGATACGGCGCTACACGATGAACTGGCCGCGTTCTACGCCGAAAAAGTGCGGTCACACGTCCAGGTGCCCATCTGACGACTGCCGGATGACAGCGTTGTACAATTGACGCTTCACCCATTGGGGCATGCCACCCGCAGGAGCCACCTGAATGAATCGACTGACCCGTTCCACGTTCGTCCTCGCCGCCACCCTGGCGTTATCCGCGCCGGCTGTCGCGGAAGAGGCGACACCCGCGCTCAAGGACGTTTTCGCCGACGATTTCCGCATCGGTGTCGCCCTGGGCGAACACCAGATCCTCGGCCGGGAGCCCGGCGTACTGGGCCTGGTCGCGCGCCAGTTCAACGCGGTCACCGCCGAAAACGTCATGAAATGGGCCGAACTGCAGCCGGTCGAGGGCGATTATGACTGGGCCGCCGCCGATGCGATGGTCGATTTCGCCGCCGACCACGAGATGCGGGTCACCGGCCACACCCTGCTCTGGCACCAGCAGACGCCGGACTGGGTGTTCGAGGACGCCGACGGCAACCCGGTCTCCCGCGAGCAGCTTCTTGAACGGCTGGAGAACCATATCCACGCCGTGGTCGGCCGCTACAAGGACCGTGTCCGCTCCTGGGACGTGGTCAACGAGGCCGTCAACGACGACGGCAGCATGCGCGACACGCCGTGGTACCGCATCCTGGGCGAGGATTACGTCACCGAGGCCTTCCGCATTGCCGCCGAGGCGGACCCGACCGCCACCCTGCTTTACAACGACTACAGCCTGTTCCTGCCCGCCAAGCGCAACGGCGTGGTGAGGTTGATGAAGAAGGTGCAGGCGGCCGGCGTGAAGGTCGACGGCGTCGGCCTGCAGGGCCACTACGGCCTGGGTCACCCCGAGGACATGCAGGACCTGGCCGACTCGATTGCCGCCTTTGCCGGTCTCGGCCTGAAGTCGTCCATCACGGAACTGGATATCGCCGTGCTGCCCTTTCCCTCACCGGATCATTTCGGCGCCGACCTGAACGTCAACATGGCGCTGAACGAGCAGTACAACCCCTACACCGAAGGGCTGCCCGCCGACGTGGCGGCGCAGCAGGCGGCGCGTTACCGCCAGGTCTTCGAAGTCCTGCTGGCGCATGCCGATGATGTCGAGCGGGTGACGTTCTGGGGCGTCCACGACGGCCACAGCTGGAAGAACGGCTGGCCAATGGCCGGGCGTACCGACTACCCGCTGCTGTTCGACCGCCAGCTGCAGCCGAAGGCGGCATTCTGGTCCGTGGTGGGGTTGAAAGGCGTCACGCCGGCGGAATAACGCCCAGCCGGCGCGAGCTTCCACCCGCGCCGGCCAGCTTCACTCAGGCAGGCTCGGACAGGTCACTGGCACCGGTCGCCAGCCGCCGTTCCAGCAGGTCGGATTCAATGCGGCTTTCCATGGACTTGTTGATCTCGTAGAAACACATCAGCACCACGCCCACCAGGAACGGCAGTGATGCGTAGACGCTGACGGCCAGCTTGATGCCGCCCACCGTTTCAGGGGACTGCGCCGGCAACGCGGCCTCGTAGCCATAGTGGGCCAGGATGCCCGCGACCAGCGCGCCGCCCACGGCCAGTCCCACCTTCAACCCGCAGATCATCGCCGAGAACACGATGGCGGTGGCGCGGCGGTGGTTCTTCCACTCCGAGTAGTCGGCGACATCGGCAATCATCGCCCACAGCAACGGGATGGTGATGCCGTAGAAGAAGCCGTGCAGCACCTGCGAGCCGAACACCAGGCCCATGGCGTCCGGCGGGAACAGCCAGAACGCCAGGATAAACAGTGTCGACAGAAACAGCGCCACCGAGAACACGTTGCGCTTGCCGAAACGGTCGGCCAGCTTCCGCGAGAAGCCGATACCGACGATCATCAGGATAATGCCGCCGGCGTTGAACAGGCTGAATCCGGACGTCGGCGCGTCTTCCGGCCAGCGGAACTCGGTCAGGCCGATCCCCGTGAGCACGCTGTTCAGCCCGGCGATAAAGCTGTTGAAGCCGCTGGATTCAAGGAAAGACGCAATGGCCGCCTCTTCCAGGTAGTTCTCGAAGTAATAGATGTACATGCCGCCCTTCAGCGACAGCGTGATGAACACCAGCACCGTCATCACCAGCAACAGCCACCAGGAACGGTTCGTGACCAGGTCGCCCAGGTCCTGCAGCACGGTGGATTTCTGCTCGGTATCCGGCACGATGCGCTCGCGGGTGGTGAAAAACGTGATCAGGAAAAACACCACGCCGATCAGCGAAAACAGCATCATCGTGTTGCGGAAGCCGGCCGCCTTGTCGCCGTCGCCCAGGATCAGCACCAGCGGCAGCAGCAGCACCTGGATGATGAACTGCGCGACCATCACGGCCACGAAACGATACGCCGACAGGCTGTTGCGATCCGACATGTTGCCGGTGAGCACACCGCTCAGCGCCGCGTACGGCAGGTTGTTGGCGGAGTAGATCAGTACCAGCAGCACGTAGGTGAAGAAGGCGTACAGGATCTTGCCCTGTTCATCGAAACCCGGGGTGCTGAACGCCAGCAGCGCCACCACGCCGAACGGCACCGAGGTCCACAGAATCCAGGGGCGGAACTTACCCCAGCGCGTGTTGGTGCGGTCGGCGATCATGCCCATGATGGGGTTGAAAAACGCCCCGACCATGCCACCGATGAAGATGATCATCGATGCCGGGCCCGCCGGGATACCGAAGACGTCCGTGTAGAAGAACGCCAGGAAAGTCATCAGGGTCTGGAAAATCAGGTTGGCCGCCAGGTCGCCCAGGCTGTAGCCGATTTTCTCGGTGACCGAGAGCCGTTGTGTGGTGGTATTCATGGGGTGTTCGCCCTCTCGTTGTCGTGTTCTTCGTAGTCGAACCAGTCAAAATCGGCCGGGCAGTCCTGGCCGGACAGGTCCTGGCAGCACATGCCGACGAAGGCGCCGGTGAAGCTGCCGCCTTCGCCGATACCGGCTTCGTCGGAAACCAGGGAGTAATTCAGGGTCACCGGCGCCTGTTGCCAGCGCTCGCCGTCCGTGGACCAGGAAAACCGCAGCGCCTGGTGGTCGACCTCGGCGCGGAGCCAGACCGGGCCTGCGTCCGGTAACTGGAAACGCGGGTCGAAGGTCTCGGGGTTGGTCAGCCCTTCGCGGAGCGGGAAAAAGCCGAACCGGTCCGGGTTGCCCTCGACACTCCAGATGCCGATGTACCGGCGCCCTTCCTCGTCCACCGAGACGTACAGGTAATGGAACTTGTCGGCATTGTAGTAGCAGATCAGGCCGGCAAGCTGCTGAAAGTTGTCCGGCGCAAAATCCATCCGGGTCTCGGCACGGTAGACAAAGGCTTCCTGGCGTCGCGCCACCAGCGCCTGTTCGAACCAGCTGCCGGGTGATTCCTTGCCCAGCAGCCGCAGGTGGCCGGGGCGAGCGTCCAGCGACATGAACCGCCCCGGTTCCGGCGAACGCAGCCACTGGAATTCAGGCGGCAGCTCAGGCTCGTCGAAATCGCGGCGCACCGGGGTCACCGGCCAGGGGTGCTCGGGCAGGTCCGGCGCGGGCACCTCCAGTGACGGCAACCCGTCGCCCTCGGCGCCCTCGATGCGCAGCCAGCCGTCGTCGCTCCAGCGGGTTTTCTGCAGGCCCGTCTCGCGCCCCAGCGGGCAACGGCGCAGGCCTTTCAGCGGCCGGCCACAAAGATGCACCAGGTAGGTGTCGCCGTCCGGTGTATCGAACAGGTCGCCGTGCCCACAGCGCTGCAATGGCAGGTCGCGGTCATTGCGCGAGGTCAGCAGGTATCCCTGCGGGTCAACTTCGTAGGGACCACGGATATCGCGCGAGCGGGCGATGGTAATGGCGTGGTTATAGCCGGTGCCGCCCTCGGCGGTGACCAGGTAGTACCAGCCATTGCGCCTGTACAGGTGCGGCGCCTCGGTCAGGCCCAGCGCCGTGCCGCGGAAGATGTTGGTGATGTCGCCAACCAGCTTGCGCTGGTCGTGGTCATATTCCTGCAGGTAGACGCCGCCAAAGGGATGCCGGCCCGGGCGATAGTCCCAGATCATGTTCACGAACCACTTGCGGCCATCGTCGTCGTGAAACAGCGACGGGTCGAAACCACTGCTGTTCATGTACACGGGGTCCGACCACTCGCCGTCGATGGTCGCGCAGGTGGCCAGGTAGTTGTGGGTGTCCTTGTTCTGGCCGCGATGGCGTTTCACATCGGTGTAGATCAGCCAGAACTGCCCGTCCGCATGGGTCAGGCAGGGCGCCCAGACGCCGCAGGAATCCGGGTTGCCGCGCATGTCCAGCAGGGCCGCACGATTCAGGGGCCGCGCCGCCAGCCGCCAGTGGCGCAGGTCTTTGGAATGGTGGATCTGCACGCCGGGGTACCACTCGAACGTGGACGTGGCGATATAGAAATCCGCGCCCACCCGGACAATTGACGGATCAGGATTGAACCCTGGCAGGATGGGGTTGCGAATCTTCGGTTCGCGCATGCTTCGGCACCCGGTTTTGTATTTTATGAGCCTTGCTGACAGCGCTGTATGTTAGCGCTACCGTCGCGATAGTATCACAGCATAAATGTGTGCCGGCGCCGGTCATTACCGACCCGCCATCCCTTCAACCGCTCTGCACGGAATTGACCAGGGTGCCGATTCCGTCGATCGAAATGGTCACGACATCGCCCGCGGCCAGGGCGACATCGTCACCAGGGACGATACCCGTGCCCGTCATCAGCAGGCAACCGTTGGGGTGGGTATTGTCACGAAAAAGGTAGTCCACCAGCCCGGCGGGCGTGCGCTTCAACTCTGACAGGCGGGTCTCGCCCTCAAAGAGGGCATTATCGCCACGCGTGATCAAAAGGCGAATCGCCGTATCGGCACCGGGTAGCTCAGGCGCCACGCGGATGCCGGGGCCGACCGCGGCGCAGCGGCTGAAGGTCTTGGCCTGTGGCAGGTACAGCGGGTTCTCGCCCTCGATATCCCGGCAACTGAGGTCGTTGCCGACCGTGCAACCGACGATGACCCCGTTCCGGCTGACAGCCAGCACCAGTTCCGGCTCCGGCACCATCCATTTCGAGTCGCTGCGCAGGCCAAGATCTTCGCCGGGCCCCACCACGCGGTGTGGTGTCGCCTTGAAGAAGAGTTCCGGTCGCGGCGCATCGTAAACCCGGTCATAGAAATCGCCGCCACCCGCTTCCGCCGACTCTTCCATGCGGGCCTCGCGACTGCGCCGATAGGTCACGCCACAGGCCCACAGTTCCTGGCTGACCAGCGGCGCGAGCAGTTCCAGTGTCGACTCATCGAGGGCTGGATCGGCGGCCTGGTGATCACAATGGTGTTGCAGGCTTTGGAACAGTGCGTCTTCGTTCACCCAGTCGTCCCATTCACCGCCAAGGGGCCAGCAGGCGCCGTCGCGACAGGCGACCGGACCCTGCGCGGTGCGGTAAAGCATGAAATGTGACACGGAAATGTCCTTCGCTGTCATAAATCACGTACACTGCGCCAGAACGTTTCCCGAGGTCAAGCTATCCGTACCCTTTTTGACAGCGAAGACACCGCGCTTTACGACGTGCAGACGCACGCAGCCGGCCCGGCCGGCGCCCTGCCCCTGACCGATTCGATGCTGCGCGAACAGCCCAGCGGCAACCTGTTCGGCTGGACCCAGGACGCTGCGATGGGCTGGAACCCGGCGCAACTGGGGCGCGACGAATACCTGCTCCTGAGCACCCAGGGCGGCCTGCGCGCGCCCGACGGCACCCCCGTGGCGCTGGGCTACCATACCGGCCACTGGGAAATCAGCCTGCTGGTGGAGGCCGCCGCGCGCGAGGTTCGCGAACTCGGCGGCATCCCGTTTGCCGGCTACTGCTCCGACCCTTGCGACGGCCGCTCCCAGGGCACGCGCGGCATGTTCGACAGCCTGCCCTTCCGCAACGACGCGGCCATGGTGCTGCGCCGCCTGGTGCGCTCATTGCCGACCCGCCGCGGCGTCATGGGAATCGCCACCTGCGACAAGGGCCTGCCGGCCATGATGATGGCCCTGGCGGCGCAGCGCGAACTGCCGGTGGTGCTGGTGCCCGGCGGCGTGACCCTGCCACCGACGCGGGGCGAGGACGCCGGCGCCATCCAGACCATCGGCGCGCGGTACGCGCACGGCCTGCTGAGCCTGCAGGACGCCGCTGATCTCGGCTGCCGCGCCTGCGCCACGCCGGGCGGTGGCTGCCAGTTCCTCGGCACGGCCGCCACCGCTCAGGTGATAGGCGAAGCGCTGGGCCTGTCCCTGCCCCACACCGCGCTGGCGCCATCCGGCCAGCCCATCTGGCGCGACATGGCCATACGCTCCGCCCGCGCGCTGGCGCAGATGGCCGCCAAGGGAGTGTCCTGCGGCGACATCCTCACTGACGCCGCCATCCGCAACGCCATGACCGTACACGCCGCCTTCGGCGGCTCCACCAACCTGTTGCTGCACCTGCCCGCGATCGCCCACGCGGCGGGCCTTGACCGCCCGACCGTGCACGACTGGATCGCCGTCAACCGCGCCACCCCGCGACTGGTGAGCGTATTGCCGAACGGACCCGTTCACCACCCGACGGTGCGCGTGTTCCTGGCCGGGGGCGTGCCCGAGGTGATGCTGCACCTGCGCGAACTGGGCCTGCTGGATACCGGTGTGCTGACGTCGAGCGGCGAGCCCCTGGACCGGGTGCTCGACCAGTGGGCCGCCTCTGACAGGCGCAAGGCGCTTCGGCAACGGCTGTACGATGCCGACGATGTCGACCCCGACACGGTCATCCTGCCACCGGAAACGGCCCGCGCCGCAGGCCTGTCCGGCACCCTCGCCTTCCCCACCGGCAACCTGGCGCCGGACGGTGCGGTGGTGAAAGCGACATCCATCGACCCGGGCCGCGTAACGAATGGCCATTTCCGGCACCACGGACCGGTACGCTTTTTTGCTGACGAGAAGGCCGCCATGGCGGCGGTGAAGCGGCGCGACGACCAGCGCATCCAGGCCGGGGACGTTCTCGTACTGGCCGGTTGCGGCCCCGCGGGCACGGGGATGGAAGAGACCTACCAGCTCACCGCGGCGCTGAAGCACCTGCCCTGGGGCAAGGACGTCGCCCTGCTGACGGACGCACGGTTTTCCGGCGTTTCCACCGGGGCCTGCATCGGCCACATTGGCCCCGAGGCGCTGGCCGGTGGACCGCTTGGACGACTCCGGGACGGCGACCGCGTCCGCATCGACCTGGACATGACCGCCATGACCGGCCGCATCGACCTGGTCGGCGACCCGGCGGGTGATCATGACGCCGACTGGGGTGCAGCACGGCTGGCCGAACGCGCACCACACCCCTGTCTCGCCGCCCACCCCGACCTGCCCGACGACACCCGGCTCTGGGCGGCCCTGCAGGCCGCCAGTGGCGGCACCTGGGGCGGCTGCGTGTACGATGTCGACGCGATTGCATCGCGCCTGATGAACACGAGGACCGAATCATGATGTCACCGTTCACCCGCTTCGCGGGCCTGGCCCTGCTGCTCCTGTTACTGGCCGGCGCCGCAGTCGCCGAGGTCCGCCTGCCCTCGCTGCTCAGCGATGGCGTGGTCCTGCAGCGCGACACACCGGTGCAACTCTGGGGCTGGGCGGATGAGGGTGAAACCGTGACCGTCCGGCTCGATGGTGAGAAATGGGCGAGCACTACCGCCGGTGACGGACGCTGGCAGGTCCTGGCACCGGCGCGCC
The DNA here is from genome assembly GCA_913055655.1 of uncultured Oceanospirillales bacterium. Classification (GTDB taxonomy): domain Bacteria; phylum Pseudomonadota; class Gammaproteobacteria; order Xanthomonadales; family SZUA-36; genus Marinihelvus. The sequence continues at coordinate 1,261,934 of CAJXKA010000001.1, forward strand.
CTGCGGGCGGCCCGCATCAGGTCACCATCGAAGGCGACAACACGCTGACCATCGACGATGCCTGGTTCGGCGATGTCTGGCTGGCGTCCGGCCAGTCCAACATGGAATACCCCCTGTCGCGCCTGGCCGATACGTACGCGGACGAGATCGCCGCCGCCGACCTGCCCCGAATCCGCCAGTTCAAGGTGCCGAAAGCCTGGGACTTCCAGGGGCCGCGTTCCGATATCGAGGGTGCGCAGTGGCAGGCCGCCAGCCCGGATACCGTGCCCGACTTTTCCGCCGTGGCCTTCTTTTTCGCGCGCGACATCCAGGCGCAGTACGACATTCCCATTGGCATTATCAATGCCAGCTATGGCGGTTCACCGGCGGAGGGCTGGCTGAACGAAGACGACCTGGCGCCCTGGCCGCACTACCTGGCCAAGGCGCAGGCTTACCAGGACGAGGAAACGCTGGCGAACGTTCAAGCCGAGGACCAGGCCCGAAACGACCGCTGGTACGCCGCGCTCGAGGCGACCGACCCGGGGCTTTCCGCTTCGCCGCCGTGGTTCGCGCCCACCACGGCCGACGCGGACTGGGCAACTTTCGAAATCCCCGGCCAGTGGCGCGATTCATCGCTGGGCGAGGCCAGCGGCTTGGCCTGGTTCCGCCGGCACGTGAACCTGCCGGCAGGCGCCGCGGGCCAACCGGCGGTGCTGCGCCTGGGCCGCATCGTCGACGCCGACCGCGTGTGGGTCAACGGCACGCTTGTGGGGGAAACCACGTATCAGTACCCGCAACGGCGCTACGAAATACCGGCTGGACTGCTGAAAGAAGGCGACAACGTCATCGCCGTTCGCGTAGTCAGTTCCGGCGGCAACGGCGCCTTTGTGCCGGAGAAGCCTTACCGGCTGGAGGTCGCCGGCAGCGGGATCGACCTCACCGGCGCGTGGAAAGCGAAACGCGGCGCGACCGCCGAACCCCTGCCCGGCCCCGAGTTCCAGGACTGGAACCTGCCGCTGGCTTACTACAACGCCATGCTCGCGCCACTGACGCCGATGACGCTGGAAGGCGTGATCTGGTACCAGGGCGAATCAAACGTCAAGAACCCGGCCGAGTACGCCCTGCTGTTCCCGGCCATGATCCAGGCCTGGCGCCGCTATTTCGACGTGCCTGATCTGCCATTCCTGTTCGTCCAGCTGGCCAACTTCCTCGAGGCACGGGAGCAGCCCGTCGACAGCGACTGGGCCGAAACCCGCGAGGCCCAGGCCGCGGCGCTGGCGCTGCCACACACGGGCATGGCGACCGCCATCGACGTCGGCGAATGGAACGATATTCACCCGACCGACAAGCGCTCGGTGGGCCAGCGACTGGCGCTGGCGGCGCGCAAGGTGGCCTATGGTGAGACGGATCTCGTGGCATCCGGACCCACGTTCGCCGATGTGCGGGCAAAAGGCCGCAAGCTGGTGATTGAATTCGATCATGTCGGCAGCGGCCTGGCGGCGCGCGGGGAAGCGCTGCAGGGTTTCGCCGTCGCTGCTGCTGATGTCGACTTTCACTGGGCCGAGGCCCGCATCGACGGCGACACCGTGATCGTCTCCAGCGAGCAGGTCAGCCACCCGGCCCGGGTTCGTTACGCCTGGGCCGACAACCCCGACTCGGCGAACCTTTACAACGAGGAGGGACTGCCCGCGCCGCCGTTCCGCGCGGCTGTTCCGCGCTAAAGAGGCCCCGGCGCGACCCGGCCAGGTTCAGGCCCGCGGCGGCCCGTCCGACTGGCGCCGGACCAGCGCGTATTCCAGGGTGTCGTGGCGTGAGTCGAAAGGCTCGCCGGCGGCGCGACGGGCAATCTTTTCCATCAGCAGTTCGATGGCGGCTTTCGCCAGGTCGGCAATCGGGACATGAATCGTCGTCAAGGGCGGCCAGATGGCGCTGGCCAGCGGCGTATCATCGAAGCCCGTGACCGACAGGTCGGCGGGGACATCCAGCCCATGCCGGATCGCGCTGGCCACAACCGCCGCCGCCATCTCGTCATTGCTGGCGAAGATCGCCGTCGGCCGCTCGTCCAGGCCCAGCAACTTTTCAGCCGCCTCCAGCCCCGACCGGTAGGTGAACCTGCCCTCGGCCACCAGTGAATCATCGGCTGCAAAACCGGCCTGGGACAGTGCCTCGCGGTAGCCCTCCAGTCGATGCCGGCTGGTCGCATGACCCGGGTGACCGGCGATAAAACCGATGCGGCGGTGCCCGAGGTCGGCCAGGTGCCGCGTCATCTCGAACGCGGCCGCACGGGCATCGACGCCCACCGAACAGACCCGTTCACGGACACGCCCCGAGGTGATGACCACGGCCGGGACATCGTGCGACTCCAGGTAGTCCAGCACCGCGGGGGCGTTGGCCAGCGGTGGTGCGATCATGAGCCCGTCGGCGCCCTCCTCGATCAGTCGGGCCACTTCCGTGGCCGCGTCCCGGGTGTCCGGGCACTTCTCGACGATGAACTGCGCATTGTGTCGGCGAACCTGCTCGAGCCCGCCGAACATGAGTTCGGCGATGTACGCCCCGGGCTGGGCATAGATCATGGCAAGCCGGACCTGCCGGGCGCCGGCGAGGTGGCGCGCCGCCACGTTTGGTGAATAGCCGGTCGCTTCGACCGCGGCCAGCACCCGTTCCCGGGTCGAATCACGGACCGAGGGGTTGCCGGTGATGACCCTCGACACCGTCATGGCGGAAACACCGGCGAGCTCGGCAACATCTTTCAGTGTCGGCGCCGGTTTCCCGGGCCCGGTTTTTTTTGAATCTCGATCAATCATGGTCCGACCATTGCGTAGCGGCGCCATTCCCACTAGATTGGCAGCGGCTCAATGAAAAACGTTTAACAAAACCGATGCAAAACACTTTTCGCTCGCGCTCTTCCGAACTCATCCACCGGTCACGCCTGGCGTTGCCACTGGCACTGGCTGTTGTAGCCGCCTGTTCCTCACCCGCGCCGGAAACACCAACCGGCCACGGCGAATGGACCGCTTCCACGACCGGCGTCCTGGTCCGGCCCGCGAGTGGCGAAGCCGGCAGTGTCCGGCTGACCGTCATGCGCGACGACATCGTCCGCGTCACCACGGCCACCGGCAACTCGCCCGACCCGGCTGAAAGCATCATGGTAGTGGCGGACGCCGTTGAAAGCGACTTCGAGGTGAGTGAATCGGATGGGATGGTCCGGCTGGAAACACCTGGGATGGCCGCCGAGGTGTCGCTGTCCGACGGCAAAATCAAGTTCTTTGGCAGCGACGGTGAACCCCTGCTGAGCGGCCTGAACAGCGGCGAGTTCGGCTCCGTGACGCGTGACCCGGAGCCGGCCCGCGACGGCTTCCACGCGTTACGCCAGGCCTGGCGCGCCGGCGACGGCGAATCCTGGTATGGCCTGGGCCAGCACCAGGGCGGCCAGGTCGACCTGAACGGCGAGAATGTGCGCCTGACCACGCACAACATGATCATCACCCTGCCCTACCTGGTCTCCACCGGCGGCTGGGGCATTCTCTGGGACAACAACGCGGAAACGTTCTTTGGGCAGCCCGGGGAAGCCGCGCCACTGGCCACTCACTTCGAGCTGCGCGACGCTGACGGCAACCCGGGTGGCCTGACGGTGCGTTACTTCGAGGGCGATGAACTGCTGCTGGAACGCACCGAGACCGACCTTGACCGCCAGTTCCTGGCCCGCGGCAGCGAGTTTGAACATCCCCTGCCGCCGGAAGCCGCGGACGCGGAGAACCTGCGCATCGAACTGGAGGGCACCCTTACCAGCGAGGTCGGCGGACGCCACGAGCTGCTGATGTACTCCAGCGGCTACGCCGCCCTGTCCATTGATAACGAGACCGTGCTCGACCGCTGGCGCATGAACTGGAACCCCTGGTATCACGCCGTGAACGTCGATTTCGAGCCCGGCGAGCCGAAAAACATCCGCCTGGACTGGAACACGCAGGGTGGCTACATGCGCCTGCTGGCGCACCCGCCCGCCACCGCTGAAGACCGCAACGTGGTGTCGTTCGCCTCCGACACGGGCCGCGCCATCGACTATTACGTCGTCGCCGGCGAGACCACCGACGACCTCGTGGCCGGCTACCGCCACCTGACCGGCAAGTCCGTCATGCTGCCGCGCTGGGCCTACGGCTTCTGGCAGTCGCGCGAGCGCTACAAGTCGCAGGACGAGCTGCTGGACGCGCTGGCCGGTTACCGCGACCGCAACCTGCCCATCGACAACATCGTGCTCGACTGGTCTTACTGGCCCGTGGACGCCTGGGGCAGCCACGATTTCGACCCGGAGTTCTTCCCCGACCCGGCGGCCATGGTCGACGAAGTCCACGCCATGGACGCGCGCATCATGATCTCGGTGTGGCCGAAGTTCTATCCCACCACCGACCATTACAAGGAACTGGACGCCGGCGGCCACATGCTCACGCGCAATATCGACGAGGGCAACCTGGACTGGATCTACCCGGGCTACCTGAACGCCTTCTACGACGCCTGGGACCCGGCCGGCCGCGAAATGTACTGGCGCCAGATGGACGAGAGCCTGAACTCGCTGGGCTTTGATGCCTGGTGGCTGGACGCGGTAGAACCGGACATTCATTCCAACCTCAGCTTCCAGAAACGCAAATGGAACACCAGCCCGAATTTCCTCGGCACCGGCGCCGAGCAGTTCAACAGCTACGCGGTCCCGCACGCGGAGGCGGTTTACCAGGGTGACCGCGCTGCTTCGCCCGATACCCGTGTCTTTATCCTGACGCGCTCGGGCTTCGGCGGCATCCAGCGCACCGCGTCGGCCATCTGGAGCGGCGACATCGTCTCGCGCTGGTCAAACATGAAGGAGCAGATCGCCGCCGGCATCGGTGTGGCCATGGCCGGTGTACCGAACTGGACCTTCGACATCGGCGGCTTTACCCCGGAGGACCGGTTCCGTTACTTCGACGGCGGCTCGACCGGCCCGTACACGCAGATTCCCGAGGACCAGCTGGCCGAGTGGCAGGAGCTGAACACCCGCTGGTTCCAGTTCGGCGCCTTCGTGCCGCTGTTCCGCTCGCACGGCCAGAACCCTTACCGCGAGATCTACAACATCGCGCCCGAGGGTTCGGTGGCCTACGAGAGCATGGCCGAACACCTGCGCCTGCGTTACCGGCTGATGCCCTACATCTACTCGATTGCGGGCGACATGTATCACCGCGACGGCACGCTGATGCGCGGCCTGGCCATGGATTTCCCCGGCGACATGACGGCGCGCCGGCTGACCGACCAGTACCTGTTCGGCCCGGCGATCCTGGTCAGCCCGGTCCATGAGCCGGGCGTGACCGCTCGCGATGTCTACCTGCCTGAAGGCACCGACTGGTACGACCTGCGCTCCGGTGAGCGTCACAGCGGCGGCCGCACCGTCAATGCCGCGGCGCCACTGGACACCATGCCGCTGTTCGTGCGCGCCGGTGCCATTGTGCCCACCGGTCCCACCATCCAGCACAGCAACGAGATGCTCAACGCGCCCCTGACCATCAACGTCTGGACCGGCGCGGATGGTGCGTTCGAGCTCTACGAGGATGACGGCCTGAGCTACGACTACGAGAATGGTGAGTGGTCCCGCATCCCGCTCAGCTGGGACGAGGCCTCCGCGACGCTGACCATCGGCCAACGCGAAGGCGGCTTCCCGGAGATGGCGCAGCAACGGGAGATCCGGGTGCGGTTCATCGACGGCCCGCGCGCCGACGCCATGGATTTTGACGCCGGCATCGCCGCCACGGTGGACTACGACGGCACGGAACTGAAGGTGCAGCGAAAAGACAACCGGAACGGCGATTCCGGGTGATGCCGGACCGTCGCATTGGGTATCATTGGCGCCTGCCCGGAATGAGCGCACCATGACCTACTGTCTCGCCATCAAGATCGACCAGGGCCTGGTTTTCTGTAGCGACTCCCGCACCAACGCGGGCGTCGACCAGGTCAATACCTTCAGCAAGATGCATGCCTTCGAGGATGCGCCTGACCGCGCCATCTGCCTGCTCAGCGCCGGCAACCTGGCCACCACGCAGGCGGTGATCCGTCAGATCCGGCGCGACAACGAAGATGGCGCCGGCACCTGCCTGGACAATGTCCGCGACCTGGCCGCAGCCGCGGAGTACGTCGGCAAATTGAGCCGCGCCGAGCAGCGAAAGCACCACTCCAACGACGAGGAAGACAGCTTCAACCCGGAGGCGAGTTTTATCCTGGGCGGCTACATCGCCGGACGTCCACACCAGCTCTACCTGGTCTACCCCGAGGGCAACTACATCGCCGCGACCACGCAGACGCCGTTCCTGCAGATCGGTGAGTCCAAGTACGGCAAGCCGATTCTCGACCGCATCATCGAGGGCGACGTCTCGCTGGAAGTCGCGGCCCGATGTGCGCTGGTGTCGATGGACTCCACCATGCGCAGCAACGTCACCGTCGGCCCGCCCATCGAGCTGCTGATCTACAAGTCCGAGGCACCGACGCAGAAAGTGCGGCACAGGTTCCAGCAGGACAACCCGTACCTGCATGAGCTGCGGCGCAGCTGGCAGAACAACCTGAAAGAAGCCTTCGAAAAGCTGCCAAACCTGCCCGTCAACCGGCCGGCCGTGCAACTGGTGGATGTGCGCTCAGACGGCTGAACCGCCCCGGGCCACCCGGTCGATAAAGGCCAGTTTCGCCCGCACCACCGTGTTCAGCACGAACGGATAGGGATCGTCCCAGCCCAGGCTGCGGCCGATCTCGTTGAGCGCCACCGCCAGCCGGCTCCATTCGTCCAGCCAGCCTTCACCCGCCAGCGCCGCTGCCGGCACCAGCCCGGCGTGACGCGCGCTGTCCAGTGCATCGCGGATATGCAGCCAGTGCGCAAAACTCTCGGCAAAGTCCTCGCCCGGATGGGCCGCCGCGTAGGCGCTGATGTAACGATCCGGCCACTCCGGGTCCGGGCCATTGTCGTAGTGGCGCGCCATGGCGTCTTCGTAATCCGCCTGCTCGTCACCAAACAGGTCGCGGAAGGCCGGCAGGTACCCGCCGTCGACGACAAGCGGGTTGAAATAGAAATGACCGGACTCGTGCCTGAGATGACCGAGCACGGTGCGATACCGTTCCTGCAACTGTTCACGCGCGGCCTGGCGTTCGACGTTGTCGGCCTCGGCAATATTCAGGGTGATCGTACCGCCCTGGTGGGCCGTGGGAATAAACGGCTCGAGGACATCGGGATTGCGCCGCTGGTCTTCCATGATGCGGAAATTCAGCGATTGCCCCGGGCCGAAATCCAGTCGCAACCCGTTGTCCGCCAGTGAATACAGCAGGCGCCGCTTGGCCACCTCCACGCGCGTCCAGAGCTCGAGATTTCCCGGGCGACCGAGCGCGGGAATGACCTGGTTCCGGGCACAGGAGACGCAACGGCCCGGCGCGGCTTCCGCCGGCAGCAGCCAGTTGCAGTTGCCGAACTCGATCTCGTTGTCGCAACGCCGGAACTCGCGGCCGTCCTCGGCGCGCCAAAGCGTGTCGCGCCCCTCGTCGCCCGGTTCACCAACCGGTTCCAGGCCCAGCAACTGCAGGTGCGACCAGTCGAAGCCCAGGCGGCGACCACAGGCCCGGCAGGTCGTATTGTCAAAAAAAACCGGCTGGCCGCAGGTGCAGTGGAACGTTTTCACGATGAATACTCGGCGACTCGGTGGCGACCGCGAAGAGGCCGGTCAGCCGATGGCCAGCGGGTTCAGCCAGGTTTCCGAAATGACGCCGTGCAGGTCACCCAGTTCCACCTGGAACTCATCGACATACTCGTGCACCGAGGCATAGCTCAGTGACGAGGGATCGACACGCTCGAGACTGGCCGCCAGGCGTGCGACCTCCGCGCGGGCATCTTCGCCCCCCGGCAGGGCCCTGGCCGCGGCGTCCAGTACGTTGACGCAATGAAGCACCGACCTCGGGAAACAGGGGTCCAGCAGAAGGAAACGCATCACGTGCTCGGCGATGATGGCCCGCCGCATGGTCTGGCGATAGGCCTGGAAACCGCTCAGCGCCCGCAGCACCGCCCGCCAGATGCCGTTGCGATAGTGGACCAGTTCCTCGCCCTCGCTCATCAGGATCGCCGCCGCGACATCGATCATTCGCGTGGTCATGTCGGCGCGCTCGAGCGACCGGCCCAGGCGCAGGAACTGGTAGGCCTGGCCGTGGCTCATGGTGCCTTCGAGAATGCCGCTGATCTCGTGACAGCGCGCCACGATGTCATCGGTCAGGCGCGCGCCGGACAGCGCCAGGTCGCGGGTCGCCAGGTGTAACTCGTTGATCGCCTGCCATGATTCCGATGGCAGCAGGTCGCGGCTGGTCCTCGCGTTCTCACGGGCGTAAGCGATCGCCGCGCGCAGCGATGCCAGGTTGTCCGGGCTCGCCAGAAGGAATGTCAGCTCGTCGTCACCGCCACCGTTTTCCCGGTACGCGGCCTCGTCACCCAGAATCTTCAGCGCCAGCGACCAGTCCAGGCCGGCGTCCTGGGGCAGGTCCAGCAACAGTTCCTCGTAAGACGCGACCAGCCGGGCAGTGTTTTCCACCCGCTCCAGGTAGCGCCCCATCCAGTAGATTCGTTCAGCAACTCGTGAAAGCATCGTTCAGCCCACCACCCAGGTGTCCTTGCTGCCGCCGCCCTGCGAAGAATTGACCACCAGGGAGCCTTCGCGCAGCGCCACGCGGGTCAGGCCACCCGGCGTCACGTACATGTCGGCACCCTGCAGGATGAACGGCCTGAGGTCGACATGGCGCGCGCCCAGCTCCTCGCCGATCACCGTCGGCACGGTCGACAGGCGGACCACGGGCTGGGCAACGTAGTTGCGGGGATTCCGGGCCACGACTTTTGCGAACCTGGCCCGCTCCTTCGCCGTCGACTGCGGCCCGACCAGCATGCCGTAACCGCCCGACTCGTTTGCCGGCTTGACCACCAGCGATTCCAGGTTGTCCAGCACCCAGGCCAGCTCTTCACGGTTCTCACACTCGCGGGTGGGCACGTTAGGCAGGATGGCTTCTTCGCCCAGGTAATACCGGATCATGTCCGGCACGTACTTGTAGACCACCTTGTCATCGGCCACCCCGGTGCCGGGCGCGTTGGCGATGGCCACCTTGCCGGCGCGCCAGCTGCGAATCACCCCGGGCACACCCAGCAGTGATTCCGGCTCGAACACTTCGGGGTCGAGCCACTCCGCACTGACACGGGTGTAGATCACGTCGACGCGGGCCAGGCCATCAATGTTGCGCATGTAGACGCAGTCATCGTCGCCCACGACCAGGTCGCCACCCTCCACCAGCTCGGCGCCCATGCACCGCGCCAGGTAAGCGTGTTCGAAATAGGCCGAGTTGTAGATGCCCGGCGTCAGTACCACCACTTCCGGGTCGTCGCCGGGCCGCGGCGACAACGACGCCAGCATGTTGAACAGTTCCGCGGGGTAATCGTCCACCGGGCGGATATCCAGGTTGGCGAACAACTCCGGGAACACGTGCTTGGTCAGGCTGCGGTTCTCCAGCATGTAGGACACGCCGGACGGCACCCGCAGGTTGTCCTCGAGCACGTAGATGGTGCCGTCGGCGTCACGCACCAGGTCCGTGCCGCAGATATTGGCCCAGGCGCCGTGTGGCGGCTTCGCGCCTGCGCAGGCCGGCAGGTAGCTCTTCGACGACTCGATCAGGGCTTTCGGGAAACGGCCGTCAGCGACAATCTTCTGGTCACCGTAGACGTCACCAATAAACAGGTTCAGGGCCCGCAGGCGCTGCTTCAGGCCGGCCTCCACCGTCGCCCACTCCTCGCGGTCGAGCGTGCGCGGGACGATATCGAACGGCCAGGCGCGGTCGATATTCTCGCCCTCGGAATACACCGTGAAACTGATGCCCAGTTCCAGGATGGCATTCTCCGCGGCCTGCTGGCGGGCGGCCAACTCGGCGGGGTTCAGCGCGCCCAGGCGCGCGGCCAGCCCGGCCGCGGACCTGCGCGGCTCACCGCCCGGGCCGATCAGCTCGTCATAGCCGTCGCCGGGGTCATAGCCGCGCCAGTCGATGTGAATGTTCTGGATGTCGTCCACGTATGTCCCTGTCTTCGCTTGACCCAACGTTATCACCGATCACGCGTGAATTGCAGGTCGTCCGGTTTTCACGAAGGGGCTGTTAAACTCACGGCCATTAACGGCCCGGCTTCACCGGGCGTAAACTGGCGCCACCCACCCTGGTCACGAGGCCTTCGACATCCGCATCGTTCGCGTCGCATTACTGGTCCTGCTGCTCCTGCCCGCCATCGCCTGGCTGGCCTTTCCACTGTGGGCGCCCTGGGCGGCGCGGCCATTCCTGCCGGACGGCTGGCAGGTCCACGAACTCGATCTCGGCCGGCCGGGCTGGCGCGGCATCGACGTTCATGCACTGGATGCCGACGTGAGGATTGCCGGTTTCCCGGTGGGCGTTGGGCTGTCGGGCGCTAATGTCCGCTGGCGCGAACCGGTTTACACGACTGAGACACTCGAAATCGACCTGGGCCGGGCGGGACTGGGCGGCATGGGCGGCGGCGGTTTCAATAACCTGCGGGATATCGCCATTCCGCGCCTGGTGCTGCCCGCCAACCTGCCGGACCTGCGCATCGGCCGACTGACGCTGAAAGGCCTGGCCACCAACGGTGAAGCCTGGGTGCTGGACGATGTCGTGCTCGACCCGGAGGACAATGACACCCTGGCCTTCGAAAGCGATTTTCCGAACCTGCCGTGGACCGCGGACAGCGGCCACCTGTCAGTCAACGCCACGCCGGGCGAATTCAGCGCAAGCCTCGTGATCGGCGACCCGGACGCAGAACCCGGCGCTGCAAGGGCCGATCTGCTGCAGGCCCGTGAGAACAATGACCTGGTCACCCGCCTGGAAATTACGCTGCCACTCGGGCGAGTCGATCCCGCCCTGGTCGACAGCATCCTGCCGGATGACTGGAAAGGTGCGGCCGCGCGCGGACGGGTCGATGCCGGTGTCACGTTCACGGGCCCTGTGCCACAAAGGGCCGAAAGCGCCACGCTGGCGTTACGGGATGTCACGTTAACGGACGCCCAGGCACAAATGGCGGCCACCGCCACGGTCGAGATCAACTGGATCGAGCCCCACTATCGGCTCCGGGTGATCGAGGATTCGACAATATCAATGACCGGGCACCCGAACCGCTGGCCCATTCCCGTCGCCGCCACCCTTGAAACGCTGGCGCTATCGCTGCCGGTCCCGAGCGGCGAAACGTCCGTGGCCAGCGCCTGGCTGGGTACCGGCACGGTCATCGACATCGGTGCCGCACGCCCCTGGCCGGCCCGGGTGGAAGGCCCCGTGGACATCCGCCTGGCCGCCGGCGACGATACCGGGTTTGTTGGTGGGTTCGAACCGCTACGGCTCGAAATCAGCGACCTGTCGGACCCCGGCAGGCTCCAGCTCGAAGGCCCCTATCGCTGGGTGTTGCGTACACCCGGGCCGGCGACGATGACGCTCGAGATGGGCACCCTTTCATTCACGGGCATCGACGCCCGTGGCCAGGGCGATTTCTCCATGCGTGACGGCGCCCTGTACCAGCTGCGCAAGGACGAAGTGGACATCGCGCTGGATGAAGTCAGCCTGTTGCCCCGGGAACCCGGCCAGTCCATGGTCGCCCTGGAGATCACGGCCGGTGGCCAGCTGAACCTGGCTGAAGGTGAATGGCAATACACGGGACCGGTGACTGGAAGCTCGATAAAGCTCGCGCCCTCCGGCGGACAGGGCCTCGAACTCTTATCGGGACCATGGGCCGCAGAACTCAGCGCTGGCAACTCAACCGGCGTCGTTATCAGCAGCGGCCAGGGACAGCTGGATTCGCTCGCCCTGCCCGACGCCGGTCTCTCGGCGAGCCGTGTTGAACTGGACTGGCGCGACTTCGACATCGGCGCCCTGGCGGGGCGCGCAGGCGTGTCCACCGCCGGCCTGGCCGTCACCACCGCCGACGGGGCCGTCATGTCCGGTTTCGACGTCGATGCGCAGGCACGGCTGCCTGCCATCGGACCGGTCACCGGTACAGGCACATTTCGCGCGGGCAGCGCCGTCGCCCTACCCTTCGCGTTCAACGCCAACCTCGACACCGGCGTCAACACGGCGACGTTGGCGGATGCGGCCCTGCCCGCGGCTGAACTGCAGACACTCGCCGGTGCCTTCGGTGTCGAGTGGCCCGCAGGCGTCATCGTCACCGGTGGCGAACTGCGCCTGGACGGACAACTGATACTGGCGGACGCGCTGACCGGCGAGATCGACGTTGTCGCCGGCGACATCGAGGCTGGGTTCGCCGAGAGCGTGATCTACGACCTTTCCGCCAACCTGGCACTGTCGCTGGGCGAGACGATCACCGGCGGCGGCCCGGTCACCGCCGGGCAACTGGCGCTGGCCGCCGGTCTCGATATGACCGAGCTGGTCCTGGACGTGGCCCTGGAAAGCAACGGCGATATCGTCGCGCGGAATGTCACCGGCCAGCTGTTTGACGGCCAGGTCGCCATCCAGGAAGCGGGCTGGCGTGCCGGCGAACTGGCGCCGGCCACTGTCGATTGGCGCGGTTTCGACCTCGCCGCCCTGTTGCAGTTCATGGACGTGGCGGGCCTGGAAGGCAGCGGCACCATGAACGCCAGCGTTCCGGTCCAGCCGCTTGGCGAGGGGCTCGCGATTGCCGCGGGCCAGTTCACCGCCACCGGCCCCGGGCGCATCGCCTACAGTGCCGGGGGGCCGGCCACCAATATCGGCCTGCGGGCGCTGGAGAACTTTCACTACGACACCTTCAGCGGCACCATCGACTACGACCCGGCCGGACCCTATGCTGTTAAGATGGACCTGCTTGGCCGCAACCCCGACCTCTACGGCGGACACCCGGTCAAGTTCGGCTTGAATCTCGGGGGGGAAATGCCGGCGGTGTTCAGGAGCCTGTTCCTGACCGGCAGCTTCGAGGAAGCATTGCTGGAACGCCTGCGCGAGACCAGCGAACCCGTGCCCTGATTCAGGTATCGTTCAGCCAGGATATGGCCCAATGGAGCCCAGGCTTCGCGCTAAGGACGAACACCATGCCAAGAAAATTCACACTGATCCTGACGGCCCTGCTCGCCTGCGGCCTCATCGCCTGCAACCCCACGGTGAAGGTGGAGGCCCCGGACAAGCCCATCGAGATCAACATGAACGTCAACATCCGCCACGAGATCCTGGTCAAGGTCGAGAAGGAAGTGGAGGAAATGTTCGAAGACGAGGACCTGTTCTGATGAAAACCCTGACGAAATCACTGAAATTCGCCGCCAGGGCCGGCCTGCTCGCCCTGGTGTTCACCGGCACCGTGCTGGCCGCCGATCTTGGCAGCGCCAAGGCGCAGGGCCTGGTCGGTGAGAAGCCGGACGGCTACCTGGGCCTGGTCGATTCCAGCGCACCGTCCGATGTCCGTGCACTGGTCCAGGATGTGAACGCCAAGCGCCGTGCCAACTACCAGCGCATTGCCAAGCAGCAGGGCGCCCCGCTTTCCGAGGTCGAGAAAGTGGGCGGAATGACGGCCATAGACAAAACCCAACGCGGTCATTACATCATGAACGGCTCTGGTCGCTGGGTGAAGAAGTAACCTCCAGGCCGCCCCGCCCGGGGCGGCCTTCCCTGTCGTACATGACCTGGCGGGCACGCCACCTTTTTTCATTTGAAGTGAGTTTAGTATTGATGATGAGAATCGTTTTCATTATCATTCGATAATACTTCTCATTCTCAAATAACCAATCGGGCCGGCCTTGAAGGCGCGCCCACCCGGGGACACTTCAAAAGGAACTGAACCATGCAGCACCCGAAACTGCGGCACGCCGTCGCCATTGCCCTGCTCGGCGGCCTGGCCACCGCCCTGCCCGTCCACGCACAGGACAACGCTGAAACTGAAGACATCAACGAAGACGAAGTGCTTGAAGAAGTGGTGGTCCACGGCCGCATGAGCCGCTATTCGGCCACCAAGTCAGACACACCGATCATGGAAACGGCGCGCTCGGTCAGTATCGAAACCAATGAAATGCTGCTCAACCAGGGCGCCCTGAACCTGGCCGACGCCTACCTTTACGCGCCGGGCGTGTTCGGCGAAACCTATGGCTTCGCCACCCGCGGTGACTGGGTCAAGGTGCGCGGCCTGGATGTGCCCGAATATCGCGACAGCCTGCAGGCGCTGTTTTCCAACTACAACAACACCCGCCCGGACATCTACACCATCGAGCAGGTGGAGATCCTGAAGGGCCCGGCCTCGGTACTGTATGGCCGCGGCTCGCCGGGCGGCATCGTCAACGTGGTCAGCAAGGTGCCGGAGGAAGACCCGCACCATGAACTGGTGCTGGAATACGGCAATTACGACCGTTTCCAGATGGCCGGCGATTTCACCGGCGCCATCGACGCCGACGGTGACTGGTTGTACCGGATGATCCTGGTCTCGCGCGAATCCGATTCACAGGTCGATTTCGTCAGCGAGGACGCCACCGTCATCGCGCCATCCATCACCTGGCGCCCGGGCGATAGCACCAACATCACGCTGCTGGCCAACTTCCAGCAGACCGATGATGACGTCGGCGCGCAGTTCCTGCCCGTCTATGGCACGCTGCTGCCGGCACCGAACGGCGAGTTCATCGACATCAGCACCTACACCGGTGACCCCGATTTCAACTACTACAACACCGAAACGACATCACTCACCCTGCTGGCGGACCACCAGTTCAACACCACCTGGAGCGCGGAAATGACCGCCCGCTGGACCGACGGTGAGGCCGACTACCAGCAGGCCTGGACGGCGTTTATCGGCGGCGACCGCTACGTCTACAACCCCGATGGCACGCTGTACCGCGACGGCATGGTGCCGCGCAGCTGGTACGTCAGCCAGTCCAGCTCTGAACAGTACGCCGTCGATGCGCGTCTGCGCGCAACGTTCTCCACCGGCGCCATCGAGCACGAGGTGCTGATGGGCGCGCAGTGGCAGGACGTGACTACCGACGACAACTCGGCCTATAACTTTGCGCTGGGCTACAACTTCTCGCCGGACCCCACCACCTGGGACGACCGCTACTGGATCAACGTGTTCAACCCGCGGTACGGCGTCGTGCCCCGGGCCGACGAACTACTGCCGGTCACCGACGCACCGGAAGCCGTCACGAAAGACCAGGGCCTGTACATCAGCGACCAGATCAGCTGGAACGCGTGGCGCATCACCCTGGGCCTGCGCGCCGATGACGCGGAAACCGATACCGGCAGCTATGTGCAGGACGATACCGAGACCAGTTTCAGCGCCGGCGCCCTGTACCAGTTCGAAAATGGCCTGTCGCCGTACGTGAGCTTCGCCGAGTCGTTCGAGCCGGTCGCCGGTGTCGACACCATCACCGGCCTGCCATTAAAGCCCGTAATGGGCGAGCAGTGGGAAGCCGGCCTGAAGTACCAGTTCGGCAACAGCGGCAGCTTCTTCACGCTGGCCTGGTTCGATATCGAGATCGACAACCTGGACAACCCGAACTCGCTGCCGAACGCGCCATCACAGCAGGAAGGCACAGCCGAAATCGACGGCTTCGAGTTCGCCGGTGTCGTGGTGATGGGCAACGTGTTCCTGGAACTGAACGCCAGCCACCTGGATACCCAGAGCCCGGACGGCTATCGCCTGCCCAGCGTGCCGGAGAACCAGGCCTCGGGCTGGCTGAACTGGCGCCCGTCTGGCCGCCTGGACGGGTTCAAGACCGGCCTGGGCGTGCGTTACGTCGGCAGCAGCTGGGACGGCACCGATACCCTGGAAACGCCGGACTACACGCTGGGTGACTTCATGATCGGCTACGATACCGGCGCATGGGATTTCATGCTGAATGTCCGTAACCTCGCCGACAAGGAATACATGGCCACCTGCCTGGCGCGCGGCGACTGCTTCCCGGGCGAAAAGCGCACCGTGGCCGGCCGCGTCGCCTACCGGTTCTGATTCCGTGACCTTAGTCGCCACCGCGTTGATGGCCACTGGCGCCGGGCTGCTGTTCGGCAGCTGGCGCAAGCGGCTGTCGCCCGGCTGGGCCTGGAACACGGCGGGTTGGCTGACGATTGCCGGTTCGTGCTGGTCCTGGGCCGCGGCCATGGGCGTGGAGTATGGCCTGGTGATGACCACCCTGGTACTGCCGCTGGCGGCCTGGTTCTTCGTGGTGACGAATCGTCGTGTCCGCGAGCCCAAAGCGGAACGGATTCAGCCCGCCAGCCTGGGCCTGCCGCCGCTGCGATCGCTGCTGCGACACCTGGGCCTGTTTTTCCTGTCGGTGCCCCTGGCGGGTATCGCCAGCATCCTGGGCACACTGGTACTGGCCGGCTGGCTGCCATGGCATGAAACGGCGCAGCTGGCTTTCGTCATTCTTTTCGTCCCGGTGGCCTGGGGCCTGTTGGCCTGGTGGGTCACCGCCGACCGGCGCGCCTGGCGCCCTGGTTTGACCATTGCCGTGCTGGCCCTGGCCGCCGGCATCGCCCTGTACGCGTGAGTTCCTCATGGCGCTGAAACTGTCTTCCTCGCTGGTTCGCCAGTCACTTTCATCGCATTCCTGGCTCGGCCTAATGGTGGGCGCGCTGATGTACGCCGTCTGCCTGAGCGGCACGCTGGCCGTGTTCTTCCCCGAATTCGAGCGCTGGGAACAACCCTACGCCGACGAATTCCGCGACTACGACCCGGTGGCGCTGGAACAGACGTTCAACCAGGCCATGGGCAATGAAGTGGCGGTCACACCGCATATGTACCTGGTGCTGCCCACCGAGGAAGTGCCCCGGGCGCGCATCGCCAACGAGAACGAAAGCTGGTTCCTGACCCCTGGCGGCCAGCTTGGCGAGAAGGAAAACAACGCCTGGACGGAGATGCTGCTGGACCTGCATCTTTACCTGCACCTGCCGCACAGCTGGGGAATGATCCTGGTCAGCGCGCTTGGGGCCATCCTGTTCGGCCTGGTAATTTCCGGCGTGTTCGCACACCCGCGAATGTTTCGTGACGCCTTCAACCTGCGCCTGAAAGGCCAGCGCCTGCTGGAGCAGGTGGACCTGCACAACCGCCTGAGCGTTTGGGCCTTGCCCTTCCACATCATGATTGGCATTACCGGCGCCTATTTCGGCCTGGCGCTGCCGATCCTGGCCGTGGTGTCTTCGGCCATGTACGACGGCGACCGTGACGCCGTGATCGAATCGGTATTCGGCAGCGAACCCGTGCTGGAACAACAGGCCGGGGAATTTGGCATCGCCCGCGCACTGGAACAGATGCCTGCGCTGGCACCCGGCGCGGAGCCGCTGTTCATCACCTTTCACGATGCGGGCGAAGACAGCCAGCAGTTTGGCATTTCCGCCGCCCACCCGGGCCGGCTGATCTATTCCGAGAACTACCTGTTCGATGCGTCGGGCACCTTCCTGCGCACGGACGGATTCCTGGACAGCGAAGTCGGTCGCCAGGTGGTGTATTCCATCTATCGACTGCATTTCGGCCACTTCTTCGGACTGCCGGTGAAGATCGGTTACTTCCTGTTGGGGCTCGCCCTGACCGTGGTGTCGGTGACGGGTATCAATATCTGGCTGGCACGGCGCAAACACCGCGATCGCATCAACGACACATGGGTAGCCATCGTCTGGGGCCTGCCCATTGGCCTGGTGCTGGCCGCGATTTCCCGATTTGGCTGGGACGCGCCTACCGCGGGGATTGTCTGGGGCAGCATCCTGGCGGCGTGTATTCCAACGTTCTGGCTGGCCGATGAAAAACGCGCCCGCTGCTGGTTGCTGAATGTGCTTGGCGCGACCTGCATTGCGCTGGTGCTTGTCCAGTTTGCCCGCTACGGGTCAATTGTCGCGCTTGGGGTCGCCGGTGTCGTCAACGTGCTGTTTATCGCATTCGGCGTGGCATTACTGGCGTTTAACCTGCGCCGCAAACAGCCCGCACTTCCTTAAGGGCCTGGCACGAGGGCGACGACCTAAACGTTTTACAACGGCGGGTGACCCGCCGCGAATCACTGGTCTATACTCGGGCCTCCGCGACACAGAATCGCGAAAAAGGCTCGAGTAAAACCATGCCAAATACCGCTTTCCGCCTCGTGGCCCTGGCCACCCTGGCCGCCACAACCTGCGCGCTCGCCGATGACACTCTCCACAACCGCCTGACCGAGACCGAGGAACGCAGCGGCTGGGCGCTGCTGTTTAACGGCCATGACCTGGGCGGCTGGACCGGCTATCACCCGGACAAGCCCCCGAAGGACTGGACCGTCGAAGACGGTACCCTGCACTTCCCCGGTGAAGGCGGCAATGGCAGCGGCCAGGACATCATCACCGACCGGGCCTACACGAACTATGAACTGTCGCTGGACTGGAAGGTTGCCGAGGGCGGCAACAGCGGCATTTTCTACCTGGTCACACCCGGCCACGACGCCATCTACTGGGGCGCGCCGGAAATGCAGGTACTGGACGACGCCAACCACCGCGATGGCGGCGATCCGCTGACCTCCGCGGGTTCCGCCTACGCGCTCTACCCCGCCCCGCGCGGTGTGGCCAAACCCGCCGGCGAGTGGAACAACGCCCGCATCCGTATCGATGACGGCCAGGTCACCCAATGGTTGAACGGTGAAAAGATCGTCGAGTACCAGCTGGGCTCCGACGAGTGGCAGGCGGCCGTCGACGACTCCAAGTTCGCCGACTGGGAACATTACGGCAAGGCCGACAGCGGCCATATCGGCCTGCAGGATCACGGCGACCCGGTCTGGTTCCGCAACATCAAGATCCGGGAGTTCGAATGAAAGACGACTACGATGTCATCGTCGTCGGTTCCGGCGCCGCCGGCGGCATGACCGCCTTCATCCTGGCCGTGCACGGTGTGAAGGTACTGATGCTGGAGGCCGGCCGCGATTACGACCCGGTCACCGAAACCCCGATGTTCCAGCTGCCGGCCGACGCGCCACTGCGCGGCATCTCCACGCCCGACAAGCCCTTCGGCTTCTTCGACGCCACCGTCGATGGCGGCTGGACCGTGCCCGGCGAACCGTACGCCACGGCCGAAGACGCCGACGACGACTTCATGTGGTGGCGCTCACGCATGCTGGGCGGGCGCACCAATCACTGGGGCCGCATCT
This sequence comes from uncultured Oceanospirillales bacterium, assembly GCA_913055655.1. Taxonomy (GTDB): domain Bacteria; phylum Pseudomonadota; class Gammaproteobacteria; order Xanthomonadales; family SZUA-36; genus Marinihelvus. The sequence continues at coordinate 1,281,046 of CAJXKA010000001.1, forward strand.
CGCTGCGCATGGGCCCGTACGACTACAAGCCCTACTCGCGCGACGGCCTGGGTTTCGACTGGCCAATGACCTACGAGGACATGGCGCCCTGGTACGACAAGACCGAGGCGCTGATCGGCGTGTTCGGCTCCAACGAGGGCCTGGAAAACACGCCAAATTCGTCGCCCGGCGTGCTGATGCCGCCACCGGCGCCGCGGGTCCACGAACTGATGACCCAGAAGGTCTGCCACGACGAACTGAATATCCCGACCATTCCCTCGCACCTGGCCATCCTGACCGAGAAACAGGACCATGAGAAATGGCCGAAGCAGCTGTTCCCGAACAACCCGCTGGCGCAGAAAGTACTGCGCCAGTCGATGATGGAGCGCGCCGCCTGCTTCTGGGCCACGCCCTGCGGCCGTGGCTGCTCCATCAAGGCCAACTTCCAGTCCACCACCGTGCTGCTGCCGCCGGCGCTGGCCACCGGCAACCTGACCATCCGCACCGACGCGATGGTGCGCGAGGTGACCACGGACGCGAAAGGCAAGGCCACCGGCGTGCACTACATCGACAAGCGCACCCGCAAAGACGAGCATGTTTCAGCCAAACTGGTGGTGCTGGCCGCCAGCGCCTGCGAAACCGCGCGCATCATGCTGAACTCAAAGTCGACGCTGTTTCCCGAGGGCATCGGCAACGGCAGTGGCAAGGTCGGCAAGTACCTGATGGACACGGTCGGCACCTGGGTCAGTGGACGGATACCTGCGCTGGAGAACATGCCCCCGCACAACCAGGACGGCGCCTCCGGCATGCATTTGTACATGCCGTGGTGGGGCTACCAGCAGCAGGAAAAGGGCCAGCTGGACTTCGCCCGTGGCTATCACATCGAATTCGGCGGCGGCCGCGGCATGCCCGGCGCCTGGACCTTCGCCGGCCTGGGCGGCCAGAGCGGCGGCGCCTACGGCCAGCGGTTCAAGGAAGAGGCACGGCGCCACTACGGTACCGGCATCGGCTTCGGCGGCCGTGGCGAGATGATCCCGAACGAGGACTGCTACTGCGAGATCGACCCGTCCGGCGCCGTCGACGAGTACGGCATCCCGACGCTGAAGTTCCACTGGAAGTGGTCGGAGCACGAGACCAACCAGTGCCGCCACATGCAGCACACCTTCCGCGACATTATCGAGGGCATGGGCGGCGAGGTGCACACCGAGATTTATGACGACGGCGCCAAGGCCATCGCTAAGCCGGGTGAAATCATCCACGAAGTGGGCGGCGCCATCATGGGCGACGACCCGGACCGATCGGTGGTGAATGAATACTGCCAGTCGCACGAAGTGCCGAACCTGTTCGTCACCGACGGTGCCTGCTTTGTCTCCAACGCCGACAAGAACCCGACGCTCAGCATCATGGCGATTGCCTGGCGCGCCTCGGACTACATCGTCGGACAGATGAACAAGGGAGCGTTTACATGAGCAGCGACCACCGGAAACCGGCTGGCAGCCCCCGCCTGGCGCGACGCCATGTACTGAAACTGATCGCCGCCGCGGCCACCGCGCCTGTCTTCTGGTCAGCGCCCGGCATCGCCACCATGGGCACCAAGCGCGGCCCGGCCGGTACGCCCACCGACCCCGACCTGCTTGACCCGAACATTCCGTGGGAACTGCAACTCACCGAGTCCGAGCGATTGCTGCTGGAGACGCTGTGCGACATCATCATCCCGGCGGATGAGAAATCCCCGGCCGCGAGTGCGATTGGCGCCCACGACTTTATCGACGAATGGGTCAGCGCACCGTACGACACCATGGCCGGCGACCTGGCGAAAATCCGCAACGGCCTGGCCTGGCTGGAGGACGAATCGGCAAAGCGTTTCGGTGGCGAATTCGCGCAACTGGAACCGGCGCAGCAGGCCGCCATCTGCGACGACATCTGCCATCCGCCGGCCGCGAGACCCGAACACGCCGAGGCCGCCTGGTTTTTCGACCGCGTGCGCATGCTCACGGCCATGGCCTTCTACACCACGCGCGAGGGCATGAACGATGTCGGCTACGTCGGCAATGTGCCGCTGGATCGCTGGGATCCACCACCTGATATCGCGCTCAGGCATGTCGGTCTGAAGTAAACCATTTTCTAGAAAAGAAATTTAAGATTATGAAAAACAATGAATATGATGCCATTGTGGTTGGCTCAGGCATCGCCGGCGGTTGGGCCGCCAAGGAACTCACCGAGAAGGGCCTCAACGTGCTGCTGCTGGAACGCGGCAAGAATGTCGAGCACGTCACCGACTACGTCAACGCCACCAAGGCACCGTGGGATTATCCACACCGCGGCGGCCATACCTGGGCGCAGGAACAGGCTTACCCGAAGCTGAAACGCGACTACCCGCTGAACGAGAAAAACCTCGACTGGTGGGTCAAGGACTGGGAATCGCCTTATACCGAGACCCGCCGTTTCGACTGGTTCCGCGGCTACCACGTGGGCGGCCGTTCACTGATGTGGGGCCGCCAGAGCTACCGGCTCAGCGACTACGACTTCGAGGCCAACGTCCGCGACGGCCTGGCCGTGGACTGGCCCATCCGCTACGCCGACCTGGAACCCTGGTACGCGCATGTTGAGAAACACGCCGGCATCTCCGGCTCGTACGAAGACCTGCCGCAACTGCCCAACAGCGTGTTCCAGCCGGCCATGCCCCTGAACTGCGTCGAGGAACACGCGGCCGGCAAACTGGCCGGCGCCTTCGGTGGACGCCGGAAGATCATCCCCGGCCGCACCGCCAACCTGACCCAGGCCCTGCCCGGCCGCGCGCCCTGCCAGTACCGCAATGCCTGCTGGCTGGGTTGTCCGTTTGGCGCCTACTTCAGCACCCAGTCCTCCACCCTGCCGGCCGCGATGGCCACCGGACGGCTGACGCTGCTGACCTGGCAGATTGTCAACGAGGTGCTGTACGACAAGGACCGGAAGCGCGCCACCGGTGTGCGCGCCCTGGACGCGGTCAGTGGCGAGACCATCGATTACTCCGCGCGCGTAGTGTTCGTCTGCGCCTCGGCGCTGAACAGCACCTGGCTGCTGATGCGCTCGGCCACCGATATCTGGCCCGACGGCCTGGGCAGCAGCAGCGGCGAACTGGGCCATAACCTGATGGACCATCACCTGCGCGTCGGCGCCTCCGGGCGCATGGACGGCTTCGACGACAAGAATGTGTTTGGCCGTCGCCCGACCAGCTTTTATATCCCCCGCTACCGCAACCTGTTCGGCGACAAGCGTGACTACCTGCGTGGCTTCGGTTACCAGGGCAGCGCCAGCCGCCAGGGCTGGCAGCGCGGCATTCGTGAACTGGGCGTGGGCGCGGACTTCAAGGACGCACTGGTGCAGCCCGGCGAATGGCGACTGGGCTCCAGCGGTTTCGGCGAAATGCTGCCGGACCATTCCAACCGCATCACCCTGAATCACGGTGTCGAAGACAAGTGGGGCTTCCCGGTGCTCGATTTCGACTGCGCGATGGGCGAGAACGAACTGGCCATGCGCAAGGACATGGCCAGCGACTTCGCCGAGATCCTGGAGGTGGCCGGTGCGAAAGACATTCACACCTACGACTCGGGCTGGCACCCCGGCGCCGGCATCCACGAGATGGGGACCGCGCGCATGGGCCGCGATCCGAAGACCTCGGTGCTGAACGAGTGGAACCAGGTATGGGACGCGCCCAACGTGTTCGTCACCGACGGCGCCTGCATGACCTCCGCGGCCTGCCAGAACCCGTCGCTGACCTACATGGCCCTGACCGCCCGTGCCGCCGACCATGCCGTGGCCGAACTTAAGCGCAACAACCTCTGACCCCCGACGGAATTACCAATGACCAGAACCAAACCCGATCAGGACGCAACGTCAATGGCGTCACCCTTCACCCGTCACCCGTCACCGATCTCCCGCCGCGAGGCCCTGCGCACCGTGACCGCGCTGCTCGGTGGCGCTGCACTCACCGGCGGTGCCGGCCTGCTGGCCAGTTGTGCCAGTTACGAAGCCGGCAAGGACCTGTCAGCCTCCACCCCGTTCACCGACGAGGAAATCGTGTTGCTGGATGACATCGCCGAAACCATCCTGCCGGCCACCGAGACCCCGGGCGCCAAGGCCGCGGGCGTGGGGGCGTTCGCCGCGTTCATGGTCGTGGACGCCTACTCGCCCGACAACCGTCGCATCGTCCGTGAAGGCCTGATCGCACTGCAGCAGGCCAGCCAGGCCGAGTTCGGCACCACGTTCAGCCACCTGTCCGCCGAAGACCAGCTCACACTGGTCACCCGGCTGGACCGCGAACAGCACGACTACCAGTCCGGCAAACCCGCCGACCAGCCGAACCACTGGTTCCGGATGATGAAGGAACTCACCCTGCTGGGCTTTTTCACCTCCGAGGTGGGCATGACCCAGGCCATGCGCTACATGGAACGGCCCGGTCGCTACGATCCCTGCACACCCTACGAGGCAGGCGATCCCGCCTGGGCAGAGCACGCCTGAAGGTGAGACGGTGAGACGGTGAGACGGTGAGACGGTGAGACGGTGAGACGGGAAAGCGCCGGACAAGCGGTTCCGGGTTGTCAATACCCGGGACCTTCGGCGGCAGGGATGCCGCCGATGAGCGATACAGGGATGTACTCGAGCGAGTCCCGGGTATTGGCAACCCGGAACCGCGCCCCGCGACGCCCCTGGTTACTCGCAGGCGTCCGGATCTGACTTCACGAAGTAAGTCCTGAATGCCGGATTCTTCGGATCAATACAGCCTTCGAGGTTTAGCACCTCGATATTGCGAAACTGGACGGGCGCGCTTTCGCTCTGCAGCGAGATGTAGCCCTCGGCCAGCGGCTCACCTTTGGGCTCGGGGTCGGCGTTCGCGACCACGCCGCCACTGGTCACGATGTCCGTGTATTCGAAGACAGGCTCGTCATTGATGTAGTGCACGATACGATCGCTCCCCAGCACCAGTGCTTCGGCCTTGACCCACTGGTCACCATCGAACGTCGGTGAGCTGGACGAGATGCAGTGGGCCTCGGTGAAAACGCCGTCGATGGACACGTGGGTACCCGGGGTGCAGAGATTGCCGGTGCTGCGCGCCTGGCCGTTTCCACGCCCGCCCAGCAGCTGGAACTCGGCGGAAACCGGGAAATCCTGTTCGGCCGACATGCTTTCCGGCGCCTGGGCGTGCAGCATGGCGCCGCTGTTGCGCCAGGCCCAGTCCTCGCCACCCGGCGCCTGGTCGCCGTAGAACCGGTACTCGAAGCGCAGGCGATAGTACGAAAACGGTTGCTCGTAAAAAATGTGCCCGAACCGGTTTTCGAAATGTTCGTAGCCGTCGTAGGCCACGGTCAGGGCGCCGTCCTGCACACGAAAGGTGTCAGCGAAGTTCACGCCCGCCTCGAAGGTGCGGATTTTCGGCGTCCAGCCCGCCAGGGTTTCACCGTCAAAAATGCGGGTCCACTCCTCGGGCGCGACATCCAGCAGGCCATCCGCCAGCAAGGGCGAAGTCGCCAGCGCGGTGCAGAGCGTGGCCAGCAGGGCACGGGTGACCCGCGTGCGATTGTTCAGTGATGCCATCGGGAGCCTCATTGTTGTCGTTGGTGTTGCCCTATTCTGGCCCCAATCGCGGATCCGGCTCAATGCCGCTTACAGGCAACGGTCGTGGAAGTCCCGGGTGAGTGCACTGCCATCCCCGGCCTCGGCGTAAAAATCCGCCAGGTAATCGCTCATGCGTCGGCGGGCGCGCTCATCCAGGGCCGGGATGGCGGCGACCGTGCTCATCACGGCCTCACGACGGGCCAGCACGATCTGCATGGCCTTCGACAACGCGCCGTCTTCCACGCAGTAGCCCCGGTACAGCCGCTGGCGAACGTTGCGAATGCGCAGGCCCGGGTCGGGTTTCGCGTAGCGGGTGTCGACCAGGCCTGCCAGGTCGAAGTCGTAAGGCAGGTAGTACAGGCGCCCCGAGCCCTCGAAAAGGCGACCGTTGTGGCAGCAGTGCTCATCGTTCTCCGCGGTGACCAGCGACCAGTCCGTGTTGCCGATCATGTACTGGAACAGGTACACCAGCGCCACGTGAACGGGCTCGAAATCGCCGCGCCGCACACTGGCCCTGCGGGCCTCGGCCCAGCCCAGGCGCGCCGCCAGCACATCATCGGGCTCAATCAGGAAGGCATGGCTGACCGCGGGGCCGGTATTACGCTCACCGTCACTGTCGGTGTAGTGCATGCGCACCAGGCGCGTCCGGTAGGACTGATCCGTCAGCGCGCTGAACAGGCGATAGGCGGCAAACTCTTCCAGCACGTCCATCGCGGCGTCATGACCGCCACGGCAGTGCGTGACCAGCTTGATCTTGTCCACGCCCTCAAAAACCGTGCCGTCCATGTCGCGCCGGGGAAAATCCAGGCGCAGCGGCGGAAAGTGGCAGACCCGGGTCCGGCTGTTGCCGCGGACACGGACCTCGATATCGTGGCGGGCGCCATCAACTTCGATAAGGAAGGCCCGCTCACGACGGTGTTCGAGGTCGTCCTGGGTGGCCTGCAACGGGCCCGTGAGCCGCACCTCGAGCGGCGTGTCCTGTACAAACAGCGGGATCGCCCAAGCCGGCCCAGTCGCAGCCAGCCAGGCCAGCAACACCTGGCAGAACACGAAAAGCCCTCGATGCGGTTGGCCCGGCTTCATGACTGAAGCCTAGTCCAGTGACGGAAAATTGTCCGCCTGCGCGCGCTCAGTCTTTGGCGAAACCATCCGGGTGACCGGAGTGCCAGTGCCAGGCCGAGGCGATGGTCGCCTCGATATCCAGGTAGCGTGCCCGCCAGCCCAGGATTCGCTCAGCCGCCGAGGGGTCGGCGACCAGTTCCGGCGGGTCGCCCGCGCGGCGAGCGGCCTCGACCACCGGCAACTCGTGGCCGGTCACGCGGCGGCAGGCCTCGACAATCTCTTTCACCGAAACCCCCACGCCGGTGCCCAGGTTCAGCTTCAGCACGGGCTCGCGCTCCAGGTGCAGCAGCGCGGCCAGGTGCGCCTCGGCCAGGTCCGTCACGTGAATGTAATCACGAATGCAGGTACCATCCGGCGTCGGGTAATCATTGCCGAAAATCGACAGGTGATCGCGCTGGCCCAACGCGACCTGCAGGGCGATGGGGACCAGATGGGTTTCCGGGTCATGGTCCTCGCCGATATCCCCGGCCTCGTCCGCGCCACTGGCGTTGAAGTATCGCAGCGCCGCGAAACGGATGCCGTAGGCATGCGCGTAATCATCCAGCGCACGCTCGATGGCCAGCTTGGTGAAGCCGTACGGGTTGATCGGCGTCTGCGGCTCGGACTCGGTGATCGGCACCACGCCCGGCTCGCCATAGGTCGCACAGGTGCTGGAGAACACGATGCGGTCCACGCCCGTGGCGCGCATCGCGTCCAGGATGGACAGCGTGCCGACGATGTTGTTGCGGTAGTAGCGGGCCGGGTCCGACACCGACTCGCCGACGTAGGTAAACGCGGCGAAATGCATGACCGCCTCGCTGCCATGGTCGCGCAGGGTCCGTTCCAGCAGCGGCTGGTCAAGAATATCGCCCTCCACGACCGGCACGTCCCGGACAGCTGCGCGATGGCCGTAGCAGAAATTGTCGTAGACGAGCACGTCGTGGCCGGCGCCGACAAGGTGCCGCACCGCGTGGGAGCCGACATAGCCGGCACCGCCGATGACCAGGATCTTCATGAATAAGCGGTCGCTTCGATGGAAAAAGAAGCTGTATAGCCTACCGCAAACGACATCCCGTGACGGCGAACATCACGACGGTTTGAACCCGTCAGGAACCGGTCAGGAATCCGTATCGGACACCGGTGCACTGCGCCACAACCACCGCAAGGCCTCGGGCAGCAGCTTGCCGGCGTGTTGGTCGTTGTGCTCACCATCGGTCCAGGTTGTTTTCACACGGTAGCGAGCCCCCATTGCACCGACCTCGTCGGCCGTCCGGTTGGCATAACGCAGCGCGAAATCCATCTGCCGGTTGGCCAGGAACCAATTGCCCCACTCGTTATCCAGGTCGTTGACGCCGTCCTGTAGGTAAACGGCCAGCGGCTTGGGCGGCTCGCGCCGGACCAGGGCCGGCCAGTCCTGCCCGCCCGGCACCCAGCGCTCGCCATTTTCGGCGTTGGGCGACTGGAAGCCGATCGACACGTAGCTGCCGATGAAACTGATCACGTTGCCAAACTGGTCGGGCCGCATCCATGCCGCGGTAAACGCCGCCATGGCGCCGCTGCTGGTGCCGCCGATGGCGCGCCGCGCCGGGTCGGTGGAAATCGCGTATTGCGATTCGACTTCGGGCAGCAATTCGCGCACCAGCAAGGTGGCGTAGCGCTGGTCAAGCGCGTCGTACTCCTGCGCGCGGTGGTTCGGGTTGCCCCATTCCAGGTCCGCCGGCCACGGCTCGCCGTGGTGCCCGGGCGTGACAAACACGCCAATGGTCGGTGGAATGTCACCCGCGTGCGCGAGATTCGCCAGCGTCACCGGCACCTGCAGCGAGCCTTCCGGGTGCACCGCGCGGTGGCCGTCCTGGAACACCAGCAGGTTGGCCGGCGCTGCCGGGTCGTACTGCGCCGGCACGAACACCCACCACAGCCGCACCGTGCCGGGGTAAACCTCGCTGTGCAGTTCAAACGGGCCTTCCAGCCGGCCCGGATCAACACCGGGGCCCAGCACCGGGCGTGGCTGTTCATCCAGGCCTTGACGTACGACCAACGACCCCACCGCATCGCGATCCGCCCGGGCCGGGGTGACGGGCGCAAGCAACCCCGCAAGCAGTAGCCCTGCCACCACGATCTCAGCCTTCATTGTTCGCCCCGTTCACCTTGAACGCCGCTTTCGCGCGTGCGAGACCGTCGCGGTAGGCGGCGACCAGGCGGTCGCATTCGTCGTTGAAGGCATCATCGATGGTCTGCCTGTCGGGGTCGGCGTCATACCACTCGACCGTGCGGCGGATGCCGTCGGCGAAGCGTGTCGTGGCCACGTAGTCGGGCACGAATTGCTTGACCTTGGCATTGTCCAGGATCACCGACTCGGTCTTGTCGCCGTGCAGCCCACCCTCGTGCTCCGGCAGGCACTCGACGATGAAATCCGACGCGATGTGCACCAGGTCAATCTCGCCCACGCCGGCCGCATCCGCCAGCGCCCGGTAGGCCATGTTCCAGCTCAGCACCTCGTCGGTGGTGATATGCAACGCGTGGCCGATGGCGCCCGGGTGGCCGAAAAGCCCCAGCAGCCCCTTCGCGAAGTCCGAGTTGTGGGTCAGCTGCCACAACGAGGTGCCGTCGCCCGGAACGACGATGGGTGCGCCGCGCCGCATGCGGTCGATGAGCGTGTACGGCGCATGCCAGCTGTTCAGCGACAGCGGCACCATGGTGTGGTCGTAGGTGAACGAGGGCCGGATGATCACCGCCGGGAAACCCTCTTCACGCATCGCCGCCAGCAAGTATTCCTCACAGGCGATCTTGTCACGCGAATAGGCCCAGAACGGATTATCCAGCGGCGTCGACTCGGTCCCCGGCCAGTGACGCACCGGCTTCTGGTAGCAACTGGCCGAACTGATGAAGTAAAACTGCCCCACCCGGCCCCGGAACAGCTCGACCCGCTGACGCAGGTCATCCGGCGTGAAGCTGATGAAATCCACCACCACGTCCCAGTGCTCGTCACCCAGCGCGGCCCGGGCCGCATCGGTGTCAGCAACATCCACAACGATCTCCCGGGCACCGTCGATGGTGTGCCGCCGCCCCCGGTTCAGCAGCGCCAGGTCGAAACCCCGCGCCACGGCCAACTGCGAACACGCGGTGCTGATCTTGCCGGTGCCGCCGATAAATAGAATTTTCATGGCCTTATCCCTAACGCAACCCGCTTCACCTGGCAACCCAGGCGTCGGTCGTCTCCCGGGGGTGACCAGACCCTGTCGAGCGCCAGGGTGAGGCGCACCTTGCCTTTTCCGGCCAAGCCATCCGGAAGCGGGAACCGGTTTTCACCGGGCCGGCCGCAATCGAACTCGCCGATCGTTGTTTCGCCGTGGCGCACCGTGACCCGTGGCGTGAACGGCCAGTCCCCGGGCAGCGAGGTCTCGATGACAATATCCGGCCGACTACCGGTGACCACGGGGAGCGTGGGCGATGTGTCCAGTGCGCGCCCCATCCAGCCGTCTTCGTGAAGCGAGAACGGCATGGTCCTGGTGTGTTTCAGTGTCTTGTTGAGCCGGACCCACGCGGGTGTCACCGGCTTCGGCCGGCCCTGCAGGTCGCGAATGCCGATGGGCTGGGTGAAGCCCGAGAACGAAAGCTTTTCGATGACGAGATCGGCATTCGCGAACAGGCTGACATCGGTATTCCACTCGACATCCAGGTCGACGCATTCAGGCGTGCCGATGGCCGCCAGGGTGACCGGTGTGTCAGGATCGACAGGCGAGTCAAGGGTCACGGTGGCGGTCATTTCAGTGACAACGCCGGTGCCGTCATGCGGCTCGGCTGTGACGCAGAAGGTGGCGGTGGCCGGACCGCCAGGCGCGTGGAACTCGGGTCGCCTGAACGTTCGCGCCATGTGCTGGCCTTTTTCGAGCACCAGGCCAGTGCCGGCATCCACCGCCCGATCACCCGGTAATGTCCAGCCCAGCGCCGCATTGCTGAAGTCCGGACTGGGCACGGCGTTGTGGATGTAGTCCTTCCAGGTCCAGAGCGCGTAACCCTCCGCGTAGCCCTGCAAGACCGGGGCCGCCTGCTCCAGGAACTCGGGGATGTCTTCGGGGGCCAGGCGGCCGTTGTTGTCATAGCCGGGCGTATAGTCTTCGACCAGGAACTGGTCGATGAAGATGCGACGGTTTCCGGTGACGTTGCGGACGCGCTCCAGGATCATCTGTAGCCGTTCAGCCGCCGTTTCCGGCTCCAGTCGCTCACCCTGGTTCAGTCCACCCATGGCCGGCGACCAGTAAATGGTGACCCATTCCGCGCCCGGCAAGTCCCAGGAGGGTTCGTGCACGTACCACTCGGTGACCTCGCCGTCTTCGCCGTAGACCGGGTCTGAATCGATACGGATTTCCATGGAAAGGCGTGGAAAACGCGCCTGCGCCGGGACGAAAAACCGATTCACCCACGCATCGTCCATGAATTCCAGGAACAGCGCGTACCCGGGATGCTTGCGGGCCGGTGCCGGCACCTCGTTCCAGGCGGCGAATTCGCGACCATAGACCCGGGACACCTCGCCCAGGCTCATGCGCTCGCGCAACCAGGCGGTGTAGCCCAGGGGTCCGGCGCGCTCCAGGCGACGTTTCTCCGGCGCGTCACCCAGCCAGGTGATGGCCCAGAAGTCCTCCCAGGCCAGGAAACCGAAGGCCAGGTTTTCGCGATCTCCGACGGCCGCCCAGAGCGCCTCAACGTAGTCCAGCCAGGCCTCGTAAACCGCTTCGTCATGCCACATCTCGACCAGCCATTCGCCGGGGCGCTCAACCGCGCTGTCCCAGGCGTATCCCACGCGCAAAACCACCTGCAGTTCGTTCTCGGCCGCCAGGTCAATCAGCGCCAGCAGGCGGCGAACGCGATCCGGGTCAATTTGCCCGTCGGTCCTGGATGCCGCGAACCCCGGCCAGGGGACCACCAGCACAACGGTGTTGAAGCCGTCTTCGCGCAGTTGCGGAAAGTCGCTTCGCGCCTGTTCCAGCAGGGCCGTGTTCCACATGTTCACGGCCCAGCCCTCGCCGAACCAGTGCGTGCCGCGCAGGTAGGGGCCGCCTTCGTGAGCCTGGGCCGACGGTACGTCCGCATTCGGACCGGGACGCCCAAAGCGCACCCACCACGACGTGGCCAGCACGATGGCCAGCAGCACGAGATAGATGATCAGTCGGTTTCGGGACATTTCACTTCCACCGGGCGAAGCGCGCATTGTACTGCAAGCTCCGGCGCGTTGAGCGGCGTTGCGGAACCCCGTAGAATGCCGCCTCCAGCCGCAACAAGGCGGCCGCCGCTCCAGCCTGCCCCATGTCCGATACACCCTCCCGACTGCCCCTGATCTTCGCCACGCTGGCGGCCGCCTGGCTGCTGTTCCTGGCCGCGTGGGGCCTGGGCGCCTGGGCCGTGGCGACGAATGCATGGCCGTGGCCGCAGATCCAGTCACTGATGGGGTTCGTCGCCGGCGACAAGGAAGAAGGCACGACGCTGGCCGAAAAGGTGAAGAACGATTTCGGCTGGAAGCCGGCGCGGCATATCGTCGAATCTCAACGAGAGTATGTACCGCCCGAGGGCTACGGCGAATTGGCCGGGTTACCCATCCGCGACCGTCGCCAGTCGCCACTCTTGCACCTGGAAGACGCGGCGCCCCGGGGCTACCGCCTGCTGTACGGTACTTTCGATTTCCAGGACAGCCTGCATGGCGCCGTGTTGCTGGGGCCGAACGGCGATATCGTCCGGACCTGGGCCGTCAGCCAGGAAGATGCCGAATGGGCGAAGCGAAACGACAAAAACGTCTTTCCGCACGGCCTGGAAATCCTGCCCGACGGCGGCCTGGTCGTGACCTTCGACGGCGGCAGCTCCATCAGCCGCTACGATTGGTGCGGCGAACTGGAATGGCGCACAAAGGGGTTGTTCCACCACTCGGTCAGCTGGGACGGCGCCGATACCGTGTGGTCCTGGGGCACCCCGGACGGCACGCTGAAGAACGGCGAGTTCGCGGTACAGTTGAACGTTAATGACGGTTCCATCATCCGCGGCATCCACATGGATCATGTCTGGCCGAAGAACCCGGACATGGACATTTTCGGCATCAAGCAGGACGACAAGCCGAAAGGGTCGACCTGGCTGTTCGACCGCTGGCATGTCAATGATGTCGAGCCGCTTCCGGCCGCGCTGGCCCCGGCGTTCCCGGGCTTTGAAGCCGGTGACCTGCTGATGAGCTTTCGCTCCATCAACCTGGTGTTCGTGGTCGACCCGGACACCCTGGCCGTGAAGTGGTGGCGCCAGGGCCTGGTCCGTCGCCAGCACGACCCGGACTGGAACACCGACGGCTCGATCAGCATTTTCGACAACAACATGCATCGCGATTACTCGCGGATTTTCAGCATCGACCCGGCCAGTTTTGAGGCCACCATTCCCGTCGACGGCGCCGACTACGATTTCTACACCTGGCACCGCGGCAAGCACCAGAAGCTGCCCAATGGCGGCTACCTCGTCACCTCCACCGAGCAGGGCCGTGTGTTCGAGACCGACGCCGACGGCACCATCGTTTTTGAGTTCATCAACCGCTACGGCGACAATGGGGGGCAGCTGGCGATGTCCGAAGCCCGCTGGTTGCCGACCGACTTCTTCAAGGAACTGCCGACATGCGCGGACTGACCATTTTCATCCTCCTGGCCGGATTGGCCCTGCTGCCGACGTCCGCCATGGCCTATATCGGCCCGGGCCTGGGCCTCGGCGCACTCGCCGTGATCGGCGGCGTGCTGCTGTCGATCCTGGTGGCCGTGTTCGCGATTGTCTGGTACCCGCTCAAGCGCGCTCGCGCCAAACGACGTGAGGCCCGCGCGCAGGGCGCCGATGCCGACAGCTGAGACCTGGGCCATCCTGGCGGCCTCCACCGCCGCCTGCGTGGTCGTGGTGGAACTCTTTTTCCGCCTGCCCTTCATTGCCAGTGTCGAATCCGTCAATCGCGCCTCCCTGCGCGCGCTTGACACCGTACGCTCGCCGCGCGTTTCCGACCACTGGAAAGAAAAAGTCCTGCCCCGGTACGCGGCCCGCATCCTGCTGGCCAGCCTGAAACTGGGTGGACTGCTGTTGTTGTGTGGCGCGGTTTTCGTGGCCGTCTACTTTGCCGTCGGCTGGCTTTGGATGCGCGACCTGGTCATGGTTTCGGAGACCCTCGGTCGCGCATGGGTACAACTGGGCATGCTGGTGATTGGCGTGGCATGGGCCATTGTCCGCGCCCGCCTGGGCCAGCGTGGCCGGGCCGGGCGCCCGGTCGAGGAACATTCGCCGTCTTCCATGATGCTCCATCGCCTCGCACTCGGTAGCCAGTCCATGCGCGAATTCGCGTTTGCAATTGACGGCCGCCGGGCGCGCGCCGCGATTGAGAACGTCAAGGTCGAGCGTCCCGTTTATGTCACCGGGCTGGCGCGGGCCGGCACCACCATCGTGCTGGAAGCACTGTATGCCAGCGGCCGTTTTGCCTCGTTCACGTATCGCGACATGCCCTTCATCATGGCGCCTTACACCTGGGGCGGACTGACCGGGCGGGGTCGCGGCAAGGGCGAGCGCCGTGAACGCGCGCACGGCGACCGCATCCAGGTCGGGCTGGACAGCCCGGAAGCCTTCGAGGAAGTCTTCTGGACCACGTTCGCCGGCCGTGACACGACTGGTGGCGGCGGGCTGCAACCGGTGGCCGGCTCGAACCCGGACGTCATCGAGCGCTACCGGGCGTACATCCGGCGATTTCTCGCCCGTGCGCGCCGGCATCGTAATGCGCCGTCGCTACGGTACCTGGCCAAGGACAATAACCATATCCTCAGGCTGGACTGGCTGCGCGAAGCGTTCCCGGACGCCATCATCGTGACGCCGTTCCGTGACCCCGTGAGCCACGCCGCCTCGCTGCTGCGCCAGCACCAGCGTTTCCTGGCGCGGCACGCGTCCGACCCCTTCGGCCTGGAATACATGGACTGGCTGGGCCATTTCGAATTCGGCGCCCATCACCGGCCCTTCCTGGTCGGCGGACACCGGCCGGCCCGGCGGTCGGAGGAACTGCTTGAACCGCGCTACTGGCTGGAATACTGGGCCTCGGTTTACGGCGACCTGCTGGAGCGCCATGGCGACGCCGTCGCCTGGCTGGACTACGGCAAGCTGTGCCGCGAACCGGCCAGCATGCTCGCCTCGCTCGCCAGCCTGGTTGGCCTGGAGACCGAAGCGCTGGCGCCCTGGGCCGACCAGGTCAGCGCCCCCGCGCCCGTTGAACGACCGGAATTCGAGGCGGTAGTCAGTGACCGCGTCCGTGCCGTCTACGCCGCGTTGCAAGCGCGCTCGATCTGAGCGCCACGCCGGCAATCCGGCATCCAAAGGTATAATTCCGCGGTTGCGCCCCCGGCGCCCGAATTCAAATCGAGGACAGAACATGAATCGTATCGTCAAATGGCTCGCACCGGCAGCACTGCTGGTACCCGGCCTGTGCACCGTCCCCGCGGCGTCCGCGCAGGAGGCCGCCGACACTGACATCCTGCCTTTCAAGGCCCATACCGAGACGCTGGAGAACGGCCTGGAAGTCATCGTCATCGACACCGGCTTCCCGAACCTGGTCTCCGTGCAGATCCCCGTGCAGACCGGTTCACGAAACGAAGTCGAGGACGGCAAGTCCGGTTTCGCGCACTTCTTCGAGCACATGATGTTCCGCGGCACGCCCAACGTGTCGGCGGCGGAGTACGAGGCCGCGATGACCCGCGCCGGCGCCCGCCGTAATGCCTACACCACCGACGATTACACCAACTACTACGCCACCTTTGCGGCCGAGGACCTGGAAGAGGTGCTGCGCATCGAGGCCGACCGCTTCATGAACCTCGAGTACTCCGTCGAGGACTTCAAGACCGAGGCGCGCGCGGTGCTGGGCGAATACAACAAGAACTCGGCCAACCCGGTGCGCAAGATCCTGGAAGTGCAGCGCGACAACGCTTACTCGGTGCACCCCTACCAGCACACGACGATGGGCTTCATCGAGGACATCGAGGACATGCCCAACGAGTTCGACTACTCGCGCACATTCTTTGAGCGCTGGTACCGGCCGGAAAACACCGCGCTGATCATTGCCGGCGATGTCGATGTCGATGCGACCATGGCGCTGGTGAAGCAGTACTGGGGCCCCTGGAACCCGCCTGCCACCGAAACGCTGGCCATTCCGGAACAGGCTGGACCGTCCGGGCCCGTGTACGCCAGCGTCGACTGGACCAGCGACACCCTGCCCTACGTGACCGTCGGTTTCCACGGCCCCGCGGTGCTGCCCGACCCGTACGAGTGGACCGCGCTGAGCATGATTTTCGACCTCTACTTCAGCGAGACCTCCGAGCTGTACAAGCGCCTGGTCGAACAGGAACAGGTGGTCGACCAGTTCTTTACCTACGCGCCGGCGCGCGTTGACCCCTATCTCGCCACCGTGTTCGCCCGCGTCAAGGATCCGGCGCAGGCCACCTACGTGCGCGATGAAATCCTGAAGACCTTCGCCCTGGCCCGTGCCGAGCAGGTCGATGGCGAGCGCCTGGACGAGGCCAAGTCGAACCTGCGCTACGGCTTCACCCGCGGCCTGGACAACACCGGCGATATTGCTGCAGAGCTGGCCTCCTGGGTGCATTTCGAACGCGATTACGACACCCTGAACCAGGTCTACACGGCGTATGACACGCTGGCGCCCAGCGACCTGCACGAAGTGGCGGAAAAGTATTTCACCGACGAGCGCCTGGTGGTGACCACGCTGGCGAAGGACGGGCTGCCCGAAGACATCGGTGACCTGCCGGCGATGACCGCGATGGCGCCCGTCGCCGAGCCCGCCACGCTGGATGTCCTGGTGCAGGACAATGCCCTGCCGGTCATCAACATGAAGCTGCTCTTCGACATCGGCTCGGCCTACGACCCGCCCGGCAAGGAAGGCCTGGCCTACCTGGCCGCGTCCATGATCACCGACGCCGGCTCGAAGGCCATGGCCATCAGCGAGATTAACGCGGCCATGTTCCCGATCGCCGCCTCGTTCAACGCGCAGGTGGACAAGGAGATGACCACGTTCACCGGCGTCTTTGCCGCGGAAACCTGGGAAACGTTCCTCGACCTGGCGCTGCCGATGCTCACCGAGCCCGGTTTTCGCGAGGCCGATTTCGAGCGCCTGCGTGACACGCAGCTGAACACGCTGACCGAAGACCTGCGTAACAATAACGAAGAGTGGCTGAGCAAGGTGGCGCTGCAACGCCAGGTGTTCCGCGACACGCGCTATGCCTACCCGGCCATCGGCACGGTGGAAGGCCTCAACGCGATCACCCTGGACGACGTGAAGGCCTTCGTGGCCGACGCCTACGCCCTCGGCCGCCTGCGTATCGGCATCAACGGCAATGTCCCTGAAGGCCTGGTCGAGCGCCTCGGCGTGGACCTCGCGGCGCTTCCGGAAACGTCTTCACTCACCGACAGCGGCGTGCCCGTGGCGAACGTTCCCCAGGGCCGGCAGGTGGAGATCATCGAGAAAGACACCCGCGCCACGGCCATCACCCTGGGGCACCCGATCGAGATCATCCGCGGTGACGACGATTTCGCCGAACTGTGGCTGGCGCGCACCTGGCTGGGCGAGCACCGCTCGGCCGTGTCCCGCCTGTACCAGCGCATCCGCGAGATTCGCGGCATGAACTACGGTGACTATGCTTACATCGAGTCGTTCGACAACGGCATGTTCCAGTTCTTCCCTGACCCGAACAACGCGCGCAAATCACAGCTGTTCGAGATCTGGATTCGCCCGGTGGAGCCGCAGAATGCCCACATGGCCACGCGCATCGCCATCTACGAGCTGCAGCAGCTCATCGCAAACGGCCTGACGGAAGCGCAGTTCCAGGAAATCCGCAATTACCTGGCCAAGAACGTGTTCGTCATGACCGCCACCCAGGACCAGCAGGTCGGCTATGCACTCGATTCCACCTGGTACGGCATCGACGAGTTCGCCACGTACATGCGCGATGCGCTGGCGGACATGACCGTCGAGGACGTCAACGCGGCCATCCGCCGGCATTTCTCGGCCGAAGACCTGTTTATCAGCTACGTGACAAAAGATGCGGACGGGCTGAAGGCTTCGCTGCTCAGCGACGACTTTTCCCCCATCACGTACGACGCGGACAAGCCGCAGGCCCTGCTGGACGAGGACCAGGTGATTGGCGCGCTGGAACTGGATATTGACGCCGACGATGTGACCATCGTACCGGTCGAAGAAGTCTTCCGGGACTGAGCAGGCGGCGGGCGCGTTCCGACGGGCCCGCCGTCCGTTCGCTAGAATGGTGCGACCAATGACCAACAAGCAACGGGTGCCAGCCCACTGAGTGGAGGATCAATGACCGAAAAATACGAGATGCCAGACCCGGACCAGCCCGAACACTTTGACCCGGACACGGAGCCCGGGGAACCCGCCACACAGACAGACAGCTGGTACCGGATCAATCCACCCGTATTTTTTGGCGCAGGCGGTTTGTGCCTGTTGATCGTGCTGTTCGCCGTGTTGTTCCAGGATGCCGCCGAGACCGTATTCGCACAGGTCCAGAACTGGGTCGTTTCGAAGGCGGGGTGGTTTTACGTGCTCTCCGTCGCGATTTTCCTGGTGTTCGTTGTCATCCTCGCCATCTCGAATCTGGGCAAGATCAAGCTGGGGCCGGATCACAGCGAGCCGGACTACAGTTACAGCTCATGGTTCGCCATGCTGTTCTCCGCGGGAATGGGCATTGGCCTGATGTTTTACGGGGTCGCCGAGCCGGTCATGCACATGACCGCGCCACCGGACGCCGACCCGTCTACCGTGGACGCCGCCCGCGAGGCCATGCGGATCACGTTCTTCCACTGGGGCATCCACGCCTGGGCAATCTACGCGGTGGTGGCGTTGTCCCTGGCCTATTTTTCTTTTCGACAGAACCTGCCGCTGACCATTCGTTCCGCGCTCTACCCACTGATCGGCGACCGGATTCACGGGCCGATCGGACACGCAGTCGATACGTTTGCCGTGCTGGGCACGCTGTTCGGTGTCGCCACATCTCTGGGCGTCGGCGTCATCCAGGTCAACGCCGGGCTGGCCTACCTGGTGGATGCCCCCGTCAGTGTCGGCCTGCAGGTGGCGCTGATTGCCGGCATCACCGCGCTGGCGACGACCTCCGTGGTGATGGGCCTGGACGGCGGCATTCGTCGCGTATCTGAACTCAACATCCTGCTCGCGGTCGCCCTGCTGCTGTTCGTGCTGTTCGCGGGGCCGACCGAATTCCTGCTCAAGGCATTCGTGCAGAACACCGGTCACTACATGGGCGAACTGGTCGAAACCACGTTTAACCTGAACGCCTACGAACCCAAGGGCTGGCTGGGCGGATGGACCCTGTTCTACTGGGGCTGGTGGATCGCCTGGTCGCCGTTCGTCGGCATGTTCATCGCCCGGGTTTCACGCGGGCGCACCATCCGCGAATTCGTCATTGGCGTGCTGCTGGTGCCCACGGGCTTTACCTTCATGTGGATGACCGTTTTCGGTGACACGGCCCTGTTCGTGATCCTGCAGGAGGGCTACACGGAATTGGGTGACGCAGTCGCCGCGGACACCTCCGTGGCCCTGTTCAAATTCCTGGAACATCTGCCGATGGCGGCCATCACGTCGACACTGGCGACGTTGCTGGTGGTCACCTTCTTTGTCACTTCCTCGGACTCCGGCTCACTGGTCGTCGACATGCTGACCTCCGGCGGTACGGACGAGAACACGCCGGTCTGGCAGCGGATTTTCTGGGCGGTCATCGAGGGTGCCATCGCCGCTTCGCTGTTGCTGGCCGGTGGCCTGGAGGCCCTGCAGACAGCCACGATCACCTCGGCGCTGCCGTTCTGCGCCATCATGTTGCTGATCTGCTGGGGACTATGGAAGGCCCTGCGCGTCGACTACGCCAAGCGCACCACCCAGGTCTCGACCATCCTGCCACCACGGGTGCCGCACAATCCCGTACCGTGGCAGCAACGGCTGGCCCGGGTCATCGACCATCCGACCCGTGACCAGGTCACGGCTTTCCTGGACCGAGTTGCAACACCGGCCATGGAGCAGGTCGCGGAGGAATTGAGACGGCGCGAGTTGCAGGTCGAGGTCAAATCCGAAGATAGCGGCAATCGCCGGTGGATCGAGGTCATTCACGGAGACGAGATGGAGTTCTTCTATTCCGTTCACCTGAGGCCCTACACGCCACCCAGCTTCGCGATGCGTGACACCAGCGCAAAACGCGGCGAAGCACTGCGCTTCTACCAGGCCGAGGTCTACCTGCGCGAGGGTGGCCAGGGGTACAGCATCATGGAATGGACCATCGACCAGGTCATCGCCGATATCATCGACCACTATGAGAAGCACATACGCTTCCTGGCCGCCGTGCGGCGCAAACCGCGCGACAGTAGCGGCAAACCGGAGCCCGTGGAATCAGAGCACCGGCGCGGCCAGGCGTGACAGGCTGACTCCGAGGCGCCACAGAAAGCTGCGTTCCTCCAGTGTCGCGGGGTCGAGTTCATCGGCATGCTGGAAGTCGGCCTCGAACATGGTTTCCATCTCGGCGGCGAAGGCGGCGTCGTGGATAAGCGCGGTGACCTCGAAATTCAGGCGGAATGAACGGTTGTCAAAATTGGCCGTTCCCACCCACGCCGTCTCCTGGTCCACCAGGCCCACCTTTTCGTGCAGGAATCCGGGACGGTATTCATAGAACCGGATGCCCAGGCCTTCGAGCTGCTGGATGTAATGGTAGGCCGCCAGGAACACGACCGGGTTGTCGCCCTTGCCAGTGAGCAGTACGCGCACGTCGACACCGCGAAGGGCCGCCAGCTCCAGTGCTTTCATAACGGCCTCGTCGGGCACGAAGTAAGGCGCGGATAGCCAGATTCGTTCCTTCGCGGCATTCAGTGCGTTGACGAACATCAGCCCGGCGGTTTCCAGGTGTTGCGTGGGCGCGGACGCGATGATCATCGCGTGCACATCGTTGTTGGCATCCGGCTCCACCGGCGTCCAGTCCAGCACCGGCAGCTTGCGGGTGGCCCAGTACCAGTCGGACAGGAACACGGCCTGCAGCTGCAACGCGGCAGGGCCATCGAGGCGCACATGGGTGTCGCGCCAGGGGCTGAATTCGGGGTCCAGGCCCAGGTATTCATCACCGACGTTATGGCCGCCCACCCAGCTGCTGGCGCCGTCCACGACGACAATCTTGCGGTGGTTGCGGAAGTTCACCTGGAACCGGTTGGTCAGGCCCTGCGTGGGCCGGAAGGAGCTGACCTGGACACCCGCGTCGCGTAACTCGTTCACGTACGACTCGGGCAGGCCCTTGCTGCCCACCTCGTCGTACAGGAAAAACACCCGCAAGCCGTCCCCGGCCCGGTCGATCAGTGCGTCTTTCAGGCGCCGTCCCAGCCCGTCGTCATGAACCATGTAGAACTGCACCAGGATGTATCGCTCAGCCGCGGCAATGCCATCCATGATGCTGTCGAAGGTCGCTTCGCCGTTCACCAGCAGGGTCGCCTGGTTACTTCGCGTCAGCACTGCACCGGTCAGCCGTTCCATGGCTTCGAAAGAAGGCCGGGTCTCATCATGCCGGGCGCGGTAACCGGACAGGTTTGACCGCATGTCCGCCACCACCGCGTCAATGTCGCTCCGGCGTTCCTCGTAGGCATCGACGAAGCCTTCGAACTTGCTGCGGCCGAATACCCAGTACGCCGGCACCGCGGCAAAGGGAAAACTGACGAGCGCCACCGACCAGGCAATCGCGCCCTGGGCGGTCCGTGCGGTCATAACGGCGTTAACGGCGGAGAGTCCGCCCATGATGTAGAAAAACGCGACGATGGTCGAAATCAACATGGTTTTCCGGGGCTTCTTCATGTCAGTGGGGTATTGGCGTAGGCGACGTTCTCCTCCGTGACCCGGAAATCGCAGACCAGCGGCAGGTGATCGGAGTAGCGCGCCCGCGGCACTTCAAAACGGGTGACTTCGATACCCGCGCCGTAGAGCACGAAATCCAGCTCCGAGCGCGGCGACCGGCTTGGATAGGTCGGCAACCGGTCAACGTTGGCGCTTTTCAGGCCCGCGGCCTGCATGAACAGGTACATTTCGTGCTCGCCGAAGAACGTGTTGAAGTCGCCCGCGACGATCACGGGCTTGTCGCCGGCAGTAATCAGTTCGTGCAGGTGCCGCAGCTGGTACTGGCGATGACGGTACTTCAGCGACAGGTGCACGAGAAAAATTCGCACCTGCTCCAGCTCCAGCTCGATAATCAGGCGCTTGATGCCGGTGTTGAAATAATGGAACCGCTCGCCGTGCACCCGCGGCGCGGCCAGGAAGGCGTTGGCCTGGTTGCGCAGCACCGGGATGTTCTTGTGAACCGAGGCTTCGCCGTATTTGCACTCGTAGGTCGAATAATGACCGATGGCGTCGGCAATCATCTCCGCCTGGTTCCGGCGGCCGGTTCTGTACGAACCGGTATCAATTTCGATCAGGCCGACGATATCGGCGTCCTGCTGGCGGATGAACTCCGTGATACGGGCCAGGTTCACCTTGCTGGTCCGCACATACCCGGCGCCCGGCACCGGCAGGTTGAAGGCCATGCCCGTACCGGCCGCGTAGCGAATGTTGTAGAGCAGCAAGCGCAACGAACGTGCGTTCTCGGCCACCGTTCCGGGTGGCGCGGCATCCTCCATGGCCTGCGACGCTTCCTCGCTCACGAATGCTCCAGCTTGATTCAAATGTCCTGCCGCTAGTGTAACGCTTCATCGCGACCTTCAGGTGTCAGTCCATGACACCACCACCAAAGTTCAGTTATTGTTTCGCCGCTTAATATTCACGAGGAGAATAATGCATGGCCCTGCCCCCGCTGCCGAGAGACCGTGACAACGACTACACCCATGCCATGGCGGAATCCCGCCGCACCACCGTCCAGGCGGCCAGCGGCGTGGCGCTGGCGCATACCGGTTCGTACTCCATCGACCCGGCGGCGCTGCCCGGCAATATCGAGCATTTCAGTGGCGTGGCGCAGGTGCCGATGGGTTTCGCCGGACCGCTGCGGGTGAACGGCGAACACGCCCGCGGCGAGTTCTACGTACCCATGGCCACCACCGAGGGCACGCTGCTGGCCAGCTACAACCGCGGTATGCGACTGACACGCGAGGCCGGCGGCATCCGCGCGACGGTGATCGACGATGCCATGCAGCGGGCGCCGGTGTTCACGTTCACCGATGCGGCCGCCGCGCGCGACTTCGGCGCCTGGGTGGCGGACAATTTCGAAGACATCAAGGCAAAGGCCGAGGAAACCACCACTTTCGGTCAATTGCGAGACATCGAACAATACGCGGCCGCGAAGATGCGCTGGCTGCGGTTCAACTACGAATGCGGTGACGCGGCCGGGCAGAACATGGTCAGCAAGGCCACGCGCCATGCCTGCCAGTGGATCCTGTCGCAGCAACCGCCCGGGCTGGAGGACTTCGCCCTGGCGGCCAACTTCGACACCGACAAGAAACATTCCTGGGTCAACAACCTGCATACCCGCGGCAAGCGCGTGGTGGCGGAGATCACCCTGCCGGCGGACCTGGTGCGCGACGTGATGCACACCACGCCCGAAGCGCTCTACCGGCAACGGCAGCTCTCCAACCTGGGGGCGCTGATGTGCGGCTCGACCTTGAACGGCGCGCATTTTGCCAACGGCATCACGGCGATCTTCATCGCCTGCGGCCAGGATGTCGCCAACCTGGCCGAGTCGATGGCCGGCTGGGTCTACAGCGAAATCACCCCGGACGGCCACTATTACTTCTCGGCGACCATCCCGTCGCTGGTCGTCGGCACCTACGGCGGCGGCACTGGCCTGCCGACGCAGCGCGAATGCCTGGAAACGCTGGGCTGCTACGGGCGTGGCACCGTGAAGAAGTTCGCCGAGATCGTCGCCGCGACGGTGCTGTGCGGTGAACTGTCACTGGCGGCCGCGGTGGTCGCCGACGAGTGGGTGTCGAGCCACGAGCACTACGGCCGCAACCGGCCGTGAGGCGCGGCGAACCGGCGGTCAGGCCACGCGTTCGCGCACTTCCGCGCTGACCTCGTCCAGCACGTTCCGGAACCAGCGGTGCGCGGGGGTTTCGGCGTAATGCGGATGCCACAGCAGGTGCAAGTCGAATGGGCAGGCCTCGAACGGCACCGGCAGCATTTTCAGCGGCAGGTAGCGGATGTACTGGTTGGCCACCACCCGCGGCGTCACCACGATCAGGTCGGTATTGGCGGCAATAACCGGACCCATCAGGAAATTCGGCGTGGTCAGGGCCACCTGCCGGTTCAGGCCCTGTTCGGTGAGCACCTGGTCGATCAGGTCGGTGCGCTGGCCGCCCGAGACCCAGACGTGTTTCGCCGCGAGAAACTCCTCGCGGCTGATGCGGTCGCCGTAGGCCTTGTTCTCCGCGCCCACCAGCACCACCAGCGTGTCGCTGAGCAGGTACTGCTTTGACAACCGCTTCGGAATATTGCGAAACAGCCCGAGCGCGTAGTCGTACTCGCCTTCCTCGAGCTCCTGTTCCGGCACTTCGCGTTGCAGCGACTGCACCTTGACGTGAACCGACGGCGCTTCCTCGTGCAGGCGCCGGATCAACCGGGGCAACAACAGGAACTGCAGGTAATCGGTGGCGAGCAGGCGGAAGACCTGTTTGCTGGTCGCGGGTTCGAAATCCGGCTCCGGCAACAGCGTATTTTCAATCGATTTAAGCGCCAGGCGGACGGGTTTCTCCATGACCAGCGCCCGCGGTGTCGGCTGCATGCCGCGCGTGGTGCGCACCAGCACCGGGTCGTCCAGCAGGGTCCGCAGGCGGGCCAGCGCGTTGCTCATGGCCGGCTGGCTGATCGAGACCCGTTCCGCGGCGCGGGAGACGTTGCGCTCGCGCATCAGGGCGTCAAAAGCACGCAAAAGGTTGAGGTCGAAGTTATTAATATTCATTGCCTGTATACACCAATACGTACTATCAATTTCAAAAATAATATGACAAACGGTAGCGTATTGACACAGAAGAGGCCACCGCGCCACTGAAGCGACGGGGCCCGGGCTCTCAACCCCATTCAACCTGCACGAGGCACTGACGCCACATGACGCAATACCGTGCGCCCCTGCGCGACTTTAATTTCATTCTCAACGACGTGCTGCAGCTGGGCGAACGCCTGCGCGAACTGGGTCACGACGAGATCGGCGCCGAGTTCATCGAAACGGTGCTGGAAGAAGGCGGCCGCCTGGCCGAAGAGGCATTCGCGCCACTGAACCGTGCCGGCGACGAGGCCGGATTGCGCTGGGACGACGGCGAGGTGACCACGCCGGACGGCTTCCGCGAGGCCTACAGGGCCTATTGCGATAACGGCTGGTCATCGATGGCCGCACCCGCCGGGTTCGGCGGCCAGGGCCTGCCTTTCAGCCTGGCGGGCCCCGTGCACGAGTTTTTCGGTTCCGGCAACCTGGCGCTGCGCTGCTACTGCGGCCTGACCGAGGGCGCGGTGGCGACCATTCACGCCCACGCCAGCGACACGCTGAAGGCCGCTTACCTGGAAAAGATGATCAGCGGCGAATGGTCCGGCACCATGTGCCTGACCGAGCCGCATGCCGGCACCGATCTCGGCATTCTCCGAACCCGTGCGGAACGGGCGGATGACGGCAGTTACCGCGTCACCGGCAACAAGATCTTCATCACCGGCGGCGAGCACGACCTCAGCGGCAACATCATCCACCTGGTGCTGGCGCGGCTGCCGGACGCCCCGGCCGGCAGCCGCGGCATCAGCCTGTTCCTGGTGCCGAAGTTCCTGCCGGACGCAGACGGCGCCCCGGGCGAGCGCAACGGTGTTCGCTGCGAATCGGTCGAGCACAAGATGGGGTTACGCGCCTCCGCCACCGCCGCGCTGTCGTTCAACGACGCGAAAGCCTGGATTATCGGCGAGGAGCACCGCGGCCTGGCCTGCATGTTCACGATGATGAACGGCGCCCGCTACGACGTCGGCATCCAGGCGCTGGGCCAGGCCGAGCCGGCGTACCAGGCAGCCGCCACCTATGCCGCCGAACGGTTACAGTCGCGCTCGCTGAGCGGGCCGAAGGCGCCGGACAAGGCCGCCGACCCGATTATCGTGCACCCCGACGTGCGCCGCATGCTGCTCACCCAGAAGGCGTTGATCGAGGGTAGTCGCTGGCTGGCCTGCCGCGTGGCGCTGCTGATTGACGGCGAGCGCGACCTGCCGCCGGGCGAGGCGCGGGCGAAGAACGACCGGCGCCTGGCGTTCTGGACGCCCATCGTCAAGGCCTTCGTCTCCGATGCCGCGCAGGAAGCCATTTCGCTGGGCATCCAGGTGCACGGCGGCCACGGTTATATCTGCGAGACCGGCGTCGAACAGCGCGCCCGCGATGCCCGCATCCTGCCCATCTGGGAAGGCACCAACGGCATCCAGGCGCTCGACCTGGTGCGCCGCAAGCTGCTGGGCGACGGCGGCGAAACCTTCGCCGAAATGCTGGCCGACCTGCGCGCGGAACAGGCCGCCCTGCCCCATCACGCGGCGACGGACGGGCTGGCGACGCGGGCGGCGAATCTGCTGGACGACTGGGAGGCGCTGGGCCAGGCGGTCACCGAGGCCGCGGCGCGTGATCCCGAGGAGATCGGTGCCTGCTCGGTCGATTTCCTGCAGTTCTCCGGCTACGCGATGCTGGCGCATGGCTGGTTACAGATGGCGTCCGTGGCCGCCGCGAAACGCGACCGAGGCGAAGGTGACGCGGCATTCTGCGGCGCCAAGCTGGCCACCGCGCAGTTCTATTTCGACCGCATCGCGCCGCGCACGCTGGCGCATCGCGCCGCACTACAATCGGGCGCCGAGAACCTTTTTGCCATCGACGCCGGGGCCTTCGCCCATGGCTGAACCAAGAGGAACCCCACCACCCGGATGAACGGCTTCGGCTTCACCACCTGCCCCAACATCGTCTGCGAGCGCGGCGGCGCACGCGAACTGGCAGGTTTGTGCCGGGAGACCGGCATGCGCAGGGTGATGCTCGTGACCGACCCCGGCATTGTCCGGCTCGGGCTGCACAAACCGGCGCTGGCCGGCTTCGAAGCCGCCGACACGGCGCTGACGCTGTTCGACAGAGTCGAGGCCGACCCGGCCGAGTCCACTATCCTGGCGGCCGTGAAACGCGCCCGCGAAGAAAACGTCGACGGCGTCGTCGGTTTTGGCGGCGGCAGCTCGATGGACGTCGCCAAGCTGGTCGCCCTGCTTGCGCATCCCGATACGAAACAGGCCATTGGCGATGTTTACGGCGTCGGCAACGCGAAAGGCCGGCGCCTGCCGCTGGTGCTGGTGCCGACCACCGCCGGTACCGGTTCGGAGGTCACACCCATCGCCATCGTCACGACGGGCGAAACCACGAAGATGGGCGTGGTCAGCCCGCTGTTGCTGCCCGACGCCGCCCTGCTGGACGCCGAACTGACCCTGGGCCTGCCGCCCGCGGTGACCGCCGCCACCGGCGTCGACGCCATGGTGCACGCCATCGAGGCCTACACCAGCCGGATTCGCAAGAACCCGATCTCCGACGGCCTGGCGCGCGAGGCGTTGGGGCACCTGTCACGGTCGATTCATACCGCGGTGCATGAAGGCGACAACCTCGAGGCGCGTGAACACATGCTGCTGGGCGCCATGCTGGCGGGCCAGGCGTTCGCCAATGCGCCGGTGGCCGCGGTGCACGCGCTGGCCTACCCGCTGGGCGGGCAATTCCACATTCCGCACGGGCTGTCGAACTCGCTGGTGCTGCCACACGTGATGCGCTTCAACATCAGCCACGCGGCCGCCCCGTATGCCGAGCTCGCCCCGCTGGTGTTTCCGGACACCCACTGGTCGGGCAGCGACCAGTCCATTGCCAACGACCTGATCGACCGCATCGAGGGGCTGATCGAAAGCCTGGAACTGCCGGATCGGCTGGAACGCATGGACATCGCCCCCGAGGCGCTGACGGGCCTGGCCGAGGACGCCATGGGGCAGCAGCGGCTGCTGGTGAACAACCCGCGCGAAGTCAGCTACGACGATGCGCTGGCCATCTACCGGGCCGCTTACTGATGAGCGGCTCGAATCAACAGCGGCCCACGCCCGGCACCCGCGATGACTACGCCGTCTACTACCCCGTGACCACGCGCTGGGCAGACAACGATGCATACGGGCATGTCAACAACGTCGCCTTTTACGCGTTTTTCGATACCGCGGTGAACCGCTTCCTGGTCGAGGCCGGCGGACTGGACATCCACGCGGGCCCGGTGATCGGCTACGTGGTCCGCTCCGGCTGTGATTACCATGCGCCGGTGGCTTATCCTCAGGATCTTGAAGTGGGGGTGCGCGTCGATCGCCTCGGCGGCAGTTCGGTCACCTATGGCGTCGGCGTGTTCGCCGCCGACTCGGCCAGCGCCGCGGCGGATGGCCATTTCGTCCATGTTTTTGTCGACCGCGGGAGCGGCCGGCCCACCCCGATTCCGGGGGCGATCCGTGACGCCCTCGCCACCCTTTGCCCGGACGTCCGCGAACGGTCGCCTGGCACCAAATAGATGCTCAAGGAGCCCATTTTTCATGAGTGAACCATTGCAATACCGGGTCGAAGACGGCCTCGCCATCGTCACGCTGGATGCCCCGCCGGTGAACAGCCTGGGGCAGGCCATGCGCGCCGCCCTGCTGGCCGCGCTTGAACAGGCGCTGGCCGACAATGCCGTCAGCGCGATCGTGCTGGCCTCGTCACAGAAAGTGTTCTGTGGCGGCGCCGACATCAGCGAGTTCGGCACGCCGAAAGCGGGCGCGGAACCGGACCTGCCGGGCCTGCTCAACACCATCGAGGCGGCGGGCAAGCCCGTGATCGCCGCCATCAACGGAATCGCCCTGGGTGGCGGCCTGGAACTGGCGCTGGCCTGCGACTATCGCTTCGCCGCGCCCGGTGCGAAAGTCGGCCTGCCGGAAGTGAACCTCGGCCTGATTCCCGGCGCCGGCGGCACCCAGCGCCTGCCGCGCTTCGCCGGCGTGCCCAAGGCACTGGAGATGATCACGGGCGGCAAGCCCATCGCGGCGAAGGACGCGCTGGAACACGGCATTGTCGACGCCATGGCCGGCCCCGACCAGAACTTCGCCGAGGCCGCCCGGGCTTACGCCCGTGCGCTGGTCACCGAGGGTGCGCCGGTCCGCAGCTGCGACGACATCGACATTGCCGCCGACGCCGTTCCGGACGGGCTGTTCGACGATTTCCGCGCCGCCATCGCGAAACGCACCCGTGGCTACCCCGCGCCCGAGGCCGGTATCCAGGCGATCGAAGCGGCCGTAGGGCGGCCCTTCGCCGAGGGCCTGGCGCGCGAACAGGCCCTGTTTGCCGAACTGGGCGCCACGCCACAGGCCCGCGCACTGCAGCACCTGTTTTTCGCCGAGCGCGCCAGTCGCAAGGTTCCGGGCCTGGACCCGAAAACACCGCGTCGCGAGATCAACACCGTGGGCGTCATCGGCGCCGGCACGATGGGCGGCGGCATCGCAATGAGCTTCGCCAACGCCGGTATCCCGGTCACGCTGGTGGAGGTCTCGGACCAGGCCCTGCAGAAAGGCCTGGATCGCATCCGCGACAATTACGACATCAGCGTGAAGCGCGGCAAGCTGGACGAAGCCGGCCGGGATCGTTGCCTGGACCTGATCGACGGCACCACCGAATTTGACGACCTGGCGCACAAGGATCTCGTCATCGAGGCGGTGTTCGAGGACCTGGACCTGAAAATCGAGGTCTTCGGGAAGCTCGACCGCGTCGCCCGCGCCGGCGCCATTCTCGCCACCAACACCTCTTACCAGGACGTCGACCGCATCGCGGCCGCGACCAACCGGCCGCGCGACGTGATCGGGCTGCACTTTTTCAGCCCTGCCAACATCATGCGCCTGCTGGAGGTTGTGCGCGCCGCGCACACCGCCGACGACGTGCTGCTGACCGCGCTGGATCTCGGCAAGCGCCTGCGCAAGGTGCCGGTGGTCTCCGGCGTCTGCCATGGCTTCATCGGCAACCGCATGCTGGAACCCTATGGCCGCGAGGCCGCCCGGCTGCTGCTGGAGGGCGCCACGCCGGCCCAGGTGGATGGCGTGCTGACGGAATTCGGCTTCGCGATGGGTTTCTTCGCGGTGATGGACCTGGCCGGCATCGACATCGGCTGGCTGGCCCGCCAGGCCCGGCCCGAAGCCTTTGAAGGCGACCCGGGCTACGCCGCGGTCAGCGACCGTCTCTACGAACTGGGCCGCTACGGCCAGAAAACCGGTCGTGGGTTCTATATCTACGACGGCCGTGACAGGACCGAGGATCCGGAAGTGGTCGAAATCGCCGCCGATATTGCCGCCAGACTCGGCATCGAGCGGCGCGAGATCAGCGACCAGGAAATCATTGAGCGCTGCATCTACCCACTGGTCGACGAGGGCGCGAAGATCCTCGCCGAGGGCATTGCCTACCGCTCCGGTGATATCGACCTGGTCTGGGTCAACGGTTATGGCTTCCCGCAGTGGCGCGGCGGGCCGATGCAGTATGCCGACGAGATTGGCGCCGCCACCGTGCTGGAAGGCCTGGAACGGCACCGCAAGGCGCTGGGTGACTACGGTGAGCGCTGGTTCCAGCCCTCGGAACTGCTGCGCGAACTGGCATCGAGCGACGGCCGCTTCGGCGATATCGGGGCAAAATCATGAGAGAAGCCGTGATCGTTTCCACCGCGCGCACGCCCATCGGGCGGGCGTTCCGCGGCGCGTTCAACAACATCAAGTCGCCCACGCTGCTGGGCCATGCCATCGCCCACGCCGTGAAGCGCTCCGGCATCGACGGTGGCGAGGTCGAGGACGTGGTGATGGGCTCGGTCCTGACCGCCGGCACTGCGGGCGGCAACATCGCCCGCACCGCGGCACTGGCCGCCGGCCTGCCCGCCAGCGCGCCGGCCCAGACCATTGACCGGCAGTGCTCGTCCGGACTGATGGCCGTCGCCATTGCCGCCCGGCAGATCATGGCGGACGGCATGGATGTGGTCGTCGCGGGCGGGCAGGAGAACATTTCCGCCGTGCAGGGCCCGTATTTCGAATGGACTGACAAGGCGAAAGACGAAAACGTCATCGCCCACGCGCCCGAGGCTTACATGCCGATGCTGATGACCGCGGAGCACGTCAGCCGCGTCTACGACATCAGCCGCGACGCCCAGGACGAATACGCGCTGGCTTCGCAGCAGCGCACCGCCGCCGCCCAGGCGGCCGGCCTTTTCGACGAAGAGATTGTCCCGCTGGATTCCGTGCAACTGGTCAAGGACCGGGAGACCGGCGAGATCAGCGAGCATGCCGTTCGGCTGGAAAAGGATGAAGGCAACCGCCCCGACACCACGCTGGAAGGCCTGCAGGGGCTCAAGCCGGTGGTCGAAGGCGGCGTCATCACCGCCGGCAATGCCAGCCAGCTGTCCGACGGCGCTTCTGCCTGCGTGGTCATGGAAGCCGCGGTGGCGGAGAAACGCGGCCTGCAGCCCCTGGGCACCTATCGCGGCATGGCGGTGGCCGGCCTGGCGCCCGAGGAGATGGGCATCGGCCCGGTCCTGGCCGTGCCGAAACTACTGGACCGCCACGGCCTGCGCGTCGACGACATTGGCCTGTGGGAACTGAACGAGGCCTTTGCCTGCCAGGCGCTCTACTGTCGTGACCGGCTGGGCATTGATCCTGCAAATTACAACGTCAATGGCGGCGGCATTTCCATCGGCCACCCCTACGGGATGACCGGGGCCCGCCTGGTGGGTCACGCCCTCATCGAGGGCCGCCGGCGCGGCGTGAAATACGTGGTCGTCACCATGTGTGTAGGCGGCGGCATGGGCGCGGCCGGTCTGTTCGAGGTCGCCTGAACGGGCGATCGACGGACCGCGCACGACAACGCATCGAACAGGAGCAGGCAACAACGAAGTGTGGCCCCGGCATGGCCGGGCACGAATGAAAGCAACGACGACAATCCGATACAAAACGGGAGACAGGCTCATGAATAAACATGCTCAATACAATGCCCACCGGTTTCTGAAAACGCCGCTCGGCTCGGCGCTCGCGCTCGCCCTCACGGCGATGACGGCGGCACCGGCTGCGCTGGCACAGGACGACGACGGGGACGAGGAGAACCGCGGCACCATCGATGTCCTCCTCGAAGAAGTGATTGTCACGGCACGGAAGCGCGAAGAACTCGCACAACAGACGCCGTTGTCCGTTACCGCCTACAACGACGAGCAGATCGAGGCGCTGAAAGTCCGCAAGCTGGACGACCTGGCCGTCGGCATGCCCAACGTCGCGCTGGATGACATCGGCACCGCCAAGGGCCTGGCCAATTTCTCCATTCGCGGCCTGGGCATCAACAGCTCCATTCCCTCCATCGACCCGACCGTGGGCGTCTTTATCGACGGCGTCTACATGGGCATGAACGCCGGCCTGGTGTTCGACATGTTTGACCTGGCCAGCATCGAGGTCCTGCGCGGCCCGCAGGGCACCCTGTTCGGGCGCAACGTCACCGGCGGTGCCATCCTCGTCAACACGCACCGCCCCAGCGACGAGCTGGAAGTCCGACTGCGCGCGGCCGTGGACGGCAACCCGAACGGCGACGGCGGCATGAGCAAGTACTTCATGGGCAGCATCTCCGGGGCCGTGACCGACACCCTGGGCGCCCGGATGAGCGTCTACTACAACGATGACGACGGTTACCACGTCAACCTGTTCGACGGCAGCGACCACGGCAAGGCGGAAACCACCATCATCCGGCCCGTGATCACCTGGTCGCCGGCCGAGAATGTCGACCTGACCGTGCGCTGGGAGCACATGGAGTCCGACAACGACGGTCCGAGCGCCCAGAACCACACCAACGGTTCGGGAATTCCCGGGTTCTTCGCCTCGTTCGACCGTGACAGCTTTGACATGTCCATTGACGAGCCGGGTTTCTACAACCTGGAAAACGACCTGGTCACCGCGCAACTGAACTGGTACGTGGACTTCGGCGACGGCGTGATCACCAACATCTTCGGCTGGAAGGACTACTACGCCAACGGCCTGGCCGACATCGACGCGCAGCCGGTCTGGCTGTTCCACGCGGATTCGTGGCTGGAACAGGAGCAGGTCTCGAACGAACTGCGCTACAACGGCACCTTCGGGGCGGCCTCGGTCACCACCGGTATTTACTGGTTCACCCAGGACATCGGCTACCACGAGGGCCGCAGGCTGCTGGGCGTCGCCACCGGCGGTGTTGCGCCGGCACTCACCCAGGACGGCGGCGGCCTCTACGATGTCGATTCGCTGGCCTGGTTTGGCACGGTCGATTACGACATCACCGACGACTGGACCCTGACCGGCGGCCTGCGCTACACCGACGAGGAGAAATCCGCGCAGATTGCCTCGCTGATTCGCAATGTCGACTCGCCGTGTAACGTGGTGGTCGGCGCCACCTGCCCCTACGACTTCGTCGACGACGCCAGCTGGAGCGCGTGGTCCGGCAAGTTCGGGGCCATGTACCGCATCAGTGACGATATGCGGGTCTACGGGCACTGGTCACGCAGCCAGCGCTCCGGCGGCTACAACCTGCGCAACACCGCCATCGACACCGTCAACCTGGGCCCGGGCCCGTTCGACGAGGAAGTCGTCGACAGCATCGAATTCGGCCTGAAGACCGAATTCGCCGGGCGCGGCAACTTCAACGCCGCGGTGTTCTACAACACGGTGGAGGACATGCAGCGCGAGGTGAACCTGTCCGACCCGATCTCCGGCGTCGTCCAGGTCATCAAGAACACGGCTGATGCCGACCTCTACGGCTTCGAACTGGACGGCATGTACGCCTTCGGCACCGGTACGCTACTGACCGGCTCGGTGGGCTACACCAAGTCCGAGTACGCCACGATCCTGTTCGACCTGAATGGCGATGGTGTCATCAATGAAGCCGACAAGGCGCTGAAGCTGCCGCGTGCACCGGAACTGACCTGGAGCGTGGGCCTGAACCAGGACTGGGACCTGGGTGACTGGGGATGGCTGTCCGGCCGCGTCAGCTACGCCTACCGCGACGACGCCTTCTACACCGACAACAACCTGGGTTACTTCCTGTCGCAGGACATCGTCGACGCGGGCCTGGACTGGGGTATCGGCGAGCACTGGGTGCTGTCGCTGTACGGTCGCAACCTGCTCGACTCCGTGAACCATGGCGGCGATACGCAGCTGCCGGCCATTCTCGGGCCGGTGCCGACCGGCGGCACGTTCTCGCCGCTGGTCAAGGGGCGCGTCGTGGGCGTGGAACTGACCTTCGAGCTTTGAGGGGGGCGCCTGCAGCGGACATGGGGGCCGGCGCG
Source organism: uncultured Oceanospirillales bacterium (assembly GCA_913055655.1). Classification (GTDB taxonomy): domain Bacteria; phylum Pseudomonadota; class Gammaproteobacteria; order Xanthomonadales; family SZUA-36; genus Marinihelvus. The sequence goes on from CAJXKA010000001.1 coordinate 1,315,105, forward strand.
CCACGCGTCGCCCCCCTGGCCGTTTTATCACGTGCCAATTTACATGGCGGAGAAGCCGCCATCCACGGCCAGCGCCTGGCCGTTCAAATAGGACAGCGCCGGCGAGCACAGCATGACCATCGCGGCGACCACTTCTTCGGGTTCCGCCAGCCGCTTCAAGGGGCAGCCGTTGGCCAGCCAGTGAAGTTGCTCCTCGGCGCTCTTGCCGGCCGGCGGCGTAATGCCGGTCACCATCGGCGTGAGGGTAAAGAACGGGCACACGGCATTCACGCGAACGCCGGACGAGGCAAACTCGACCGCCGCGGTGCGGGTCATTCCGACGACGGCGTGCTTGGCGGCGGCATAGGCCGACACGCCCGGTGCCGCACCCAGCCCGGCCATGGAACTGACGTTCAGGATGATGCCCTTGCCGCGGGCCTTCATGACGCGGGCCTGGTGCTTCAGGCCATAGAACACGCCCTTGACGTTGATGTTGAGCTGGGCGTCGACGAGCGAATCGTCGCAATGCTCCAGCGGCGTCATTGGCGGCGCGATACCGGCGTTGTTGACGGCGATGTCCAGGCCGTTGAACGCCTCGACCGCGGCATCCACCAGCGCCTTCACATCCGTTTCCTGCGAGACATCGCAACGGCGGGTGATGACCTCGACGCCGCCCGCCCGCAATTCGTCGCCCAGCGCTTCGAGCACGCCGGTGGCGATATCGCCCAGCACCAGCTTCGCGCCGCGCGCACCCAGTTCACGCGCCAGCCCGGCGCCCAGGCCGCTGGCCGCACCGGTGACCAGCGCCACGCGACCATCGAAATCGAGCAATGGATCCCGTGACGCGCTCATACCGTCAACCCCCCGTCGACGACAATGCATTCGCCCGTGGTGTAGCTGGCCGCGTCGGAGACCAGGTAGAGCACGGCGCCGGCCATCTCGCGTGGCTCCGCGTGCCGGCCCATCGGGATCATCGCCACCATCTGGCGATAGATGTCCTCGTTGCTGAACAGCGCGCCGGCGAATTTCGTTTTCGTCAGCCCCGGCAACAGCGCGTTGACGCGGATGCCGTCAGCGGCGCATTCCTTGGCGAAAGCCCGGGTCATGTTGACCACGGCCCCTTTGGTGATGGAATAGATGCCCTGCCCCGGGCCCGGCTGCAGGGCGTTGACCGAGGCGGTGTTGACGATGGCGCCGCCGCCGTTCTCCCGCATCAGCCGGCCCGCGGCGACGGACATGTAAAAGTAGCCGCGGATGTTGACCTCGACAGTCTTGTCAAAGGCTTCAACCGGGGTGTCCAGGATATGCCCGAAGTACGGGTTTGCCGCGGCATTGTTGACCAGGATGTCGAGCCGGCCGTGTCGTTCAGCGATGCCGTCCACGCAGCGCTGGATGTCGTCCAGGTCGCCGACGTGACAACCGACGGCCTCGGCCGAACCGCCGTCGCCGGTGATCGCGTCCACCACCACCTGGCAACCCTCCGGTTTGCGGCTGGAGACAATGACATGGGCGCCCTGTTCGGCCAGCAGCCGGGCGATCGCTTCGCCGATGCCGCGGCTGGCGCCGGTCACCAGCGCGACCTTCCCGCCCAGGTCGAATATCGAGTTTTTCATACCGCACTCTCCATATAATAAATTACTTCATATAAACACTACATCATTTTGATTATAAAAGCTATTTTATTAAGGAAACCGACATGTCACTGACCATTCACCGCACCCCGTCCGCCCATGGCAATCCCATGCTGATCGGCGCCATCCTGGCCGAGGGCGTCGCCCGCGCACCCGACCAGGAGATCGTCTACGCGCGGCGCCACCGATACACGTACCGGGACCTGGACAAGCGCGTCCACCAGCTGGCGGGCATGCTGGCCGGGCTGGGTATCACGCCGGGCGACACCATCGGCGTCATGGACTGGGACAGCCACCGCTACCTGGAATGCTTCTACGCCATCCCGATGATGGGCGCCGTGCTGCACACGATTAACGTGCGCCTGAGCCCGGAGCAGGTGCTGTACACCATCAACCATGCCGAGGATGACGTGATCCTGCTGAACCGGGAGTTCGCGCCGCTGCTGGCCGCCATCGCCGACAAGCTCGACAACGCCGACACCCGCATCGTGCTGATGGACGACGGCGATGACGCCGCGCTCGACGGCCTGGACCTGGCCGGCGAATACGAAGCGTTAATGGCGGCCGCGCCCTGTACTTTCGATTTTCCCGAGCTTGACGAGGACACCCGGGCGACGACCTTCTACACCACCGGCACCACCGGCCTGCCCAAGGGGGTCTACTTCAGCCACCGACAGCTGGTGCTGCACACCTACGCCAGCCGGGCGCTGGAGCGCGAGACCTCCCAGGGTGAGCTGACCGTGGACGATGTCTACATGCCGCTGACGCCCATGTTCCACGTCCATGCCTGGGGCATGCCCTACCACGCCACCATCAAAGGCGTGAAACAGGTCTATCCCGGCCGCTACGACCCGGCCACCATCATCGGGTTGTACCAGCAGGAAAACGTCACGTTCAGCCACTGCGTGCCGACGATCTTCCAGATGGTGGTGGGCGCCCCGGCGGCCGAGGGCGTGGACTTCAGCGGCTGGAAGGTCATTATCGGTGGCGCCGCGATGCCACCCGCGATGTGCCGGGCCGCGCTTGAACGCGGCATCGACATCTACACCGGCTACGGCATGAGCGAGACCTGCCCGGTGCTGACCCTGGCGCTGCTGCCCACGGAGCTGGTCGATGCCGACATCGACACCCAGGTGGAATTCCGCTGCCGCACCGGGCGGCCGGTGCCGATGGTGCAGCTGAGGATTGTCGACAACGACATGAACGACGTGGCGCATGACGGCCAGACACCCGGTGAAATTGTCGTCCGCGCACCCTGGCTGACCCAGGGCTACCTGAAGGATGAGGAACACTCCGAGGAACTGTGGCGCGGCGGCTGGCTGCACACCGGCGATATCGGCGTCATGGACAAAGACGGCTGGCTACGCGTCACCGACCGCATCAAGGACGTTATCAAGACCGGTGGGGAGTGGGTCTCCTCGCTGGACCTGGAAGCATTGATCACCCAGCACCCGGACGTGGCCGAGTGCGCGGTGATCGGCGTGCCAGACGAGAAATGGGGCGAACGGCCACTGGCGCTGGTGGTGGCGAAACCGGGCGCGGCGCTCGACCCGGCCTCGGTCACCGCGCTGGTCCAGGCCCGCGCGGACGATGGCGTGATTTCGCAGTATGGCGTGCCGGACCGCGTGAAAGTGGTGGACGCCCTGCCCCGCACCAGCGTCGGCAAGCTGGACAAGAAGTTGATGCGAACGACCATGGCGGACTGACGCCCGCCGGCCGGCACCCCGGTCAGCCTTTCGCGATCACCATGGTGGTGAGCCGCCCGGTGGCCACGGCGCGGCCCTCTTCGTCCATGACATCCGCCTGCCAGACGTGGGTGCGCCGCCCGGCGTGCACGGCGCGCACCCGGCAGGTCACGGTCCCGTTGCGCACCGCGCGCAGGTGATTGACGTTCAGTTCCAACCCCACCGAGGCCTGGCTGTCGTGGTCGATCAGCAGTGAAGAACCCAACGATCCGAGTGTTTCAATCAACGCGGCCGTCGCCCCACCGTGCAACAGCCCGAATGGCTGGAACGTGCGCTCGTCCACCGGCATGGTGCCGGTCAACCCGTCTTCGGCCACCGCGGTCACCTCGATCCCCAGGTTTTCCACCAGGGTGCCGGTACGGATGTCATTCAGTTTCTCGAGAGATATTCCGGTATCAATCATCGGGCAGGTCTCCAGTCGGACAGGCACGGACGCCTTTAACATGATAAAACGCCATCATGACATCTCCACGCCCCGTCAACACGCCGCGCCGCTGCGCTTACCTGACCATGGACGCGCTGGATGACTTTGTCTCCGACGCCGACCTGACCCATGAACCGCTGCGTGCCCTGGGATGGGACATCAGGATGGTGTCCTGGCGGGCCACGGATACCGACTGGGACCAGTTCGACCTGGTCTACATCTGCACGCCATGGGACTACCAGCAGGACCCCGGGGCATTCCTCGACACTCTGCGGGCCATCCATGACTCGAGTGCAAAACTGGTCAACGACCTGGCCATCGTCGAGTGGAACCTGGACAAACGCTACCTGCGCGAACTCGAACAGCTGGGCGTTGCGATTGTGCCCAGCCAGTGGCATGACGATTTCGACCCGCATTCGATCAATCAGGCCTTTGCTGAATTCGGCGCGGAAAAACTGGTGATCAAGCCCGTGGTCGGCGCCAATGCCGACGACACCTTCGTGCTGCAGCACCCGCCCGGGCCCGGCATGATTGCGAAACTGTCCAGGTTGTTCAAGGACCGACCACATTTCATCCAGCCGTTCATCGACAATGTCGTGACAGAGGGTGAGTTCTCACTGTTTTTCTTTGGCGGCAAGTACAGTCACACCATCCTGAAAACACCCGAAGACGGTGACTTCCGCACCCAGGAAGAGCATGGCTCCACCATCGCCGCATCAACACCGCCCACAGGCCTGGTCGAAACCGCCGCCGGGGTCATTGCGCGGGTTCAGCCCGAACCGGTATACGCCCGGGCGGATTTCGTGCGCGCGCCGGGCCATCTCCGGAATCACGGCGAGTTCCTGCTGATGGAACTGGAACTGATCGAGCCTTCCCTGTACTTCCGCACCGACCCGGAATCAGCGGCGCGTTTCGCCCGCGCGCTGGACGCATTCATGTCCGCCGGGTGAGGGTGTATCCTCTGCCGCCTATGAACAAGCAAACCGTTTCCTTTCTCGGGCTTGGCGTGATGGGTTACCCCATGGCCGGCCACCTGGCCGCGGGCGGTCACGCCTTGCGGGTCTACAACCGCACCACCGAGCGCGCGCAGGCGTGGGTCGCCGAACACCCGGGCTGCGCCCACCCGACGCCGCGTGACGCGGCGGAAGGCGCCGCCGTGGTGTTCTGTTGCGTGGGCAACGACGATGACCTGCGTTCGGTGACCCTGGGCGAGAACGGCGCCTTCGCCGGCATGGCCGCGGGCACCGTGTTCGTCGACCACACCACCACCTCGGCCAACGTGGCGCGGGAACTGGCTGCCGTCGCGGCCGAGTCAGGCATTCGCTATGTCGACGCCCCGGTCTCGGGCGGCCAGGCGGGCGCCGAAAACGGCCAGCTGACCGTGATGATGGGCGGAAAGGCTGACGTTATTGATGCGATCGCGCCGCTGGTCAACTGCTACGCACGCATGCAGGCCAGGCTGGGCGACGTCGGCGCGGGCCAGCTGGCCAAGATGGCCAACCAGATCTGCATCGCCGGCACCGTCCAGGGCCTGGCCGAGGCCCTGCACTTCACCCGCAACGCCGGCCTGGACCCGGAACAGGTGGTCGAGGTGATCAGCAAGGGCGCCGCGCAGTCCTGGCAAATGGACAACCGCGCCGCGACGATGACCGCCGGCGAGTTCGACTTCGGCTTCGCCGTCGACTGGATGCGCAAAGACCTAGGGTATACGCTGGACGAAGCGCGGAGAAACGGCTCACGGCTGCCACTGACGGCGCTGGTCGACCAGTTCTATGCCCAGGTCCAGGCCATGGGCGGGGGTCGCTGGGATACCTCCAGCCTGCTGGTGCCGCTGGAGCGCGGCCGCCAGGACGACTAAGCCAATGGAAATCCTCACCCTGCATCCCGAAGACGACGTGGGCGTCGCCCTGCGCGAATATGACGGCATACCCGCCGGCCACAAGGTGGCGCTGCATGCCATTTCCGCCGGGTCGCCGATCCGCAAGTACGGCCAGGTCATTGGCGTCGCCACCCGCGATATCGCCGAAGGCGAACACGTGCACACCGACAACCTGGGCATGGACGCCGCCGGTCGGGGCGGCCAGGCCGGCGCCACCGACTGGACAACACCGGTCGTCACGCCCCGCACATTCAATGGCTACCGCCGCGCCGACGGTCGCGCCGCCACGCGCAACTACGTCGGCATCGTCACCAGCGTGAACTGCTCCGCCACGGTGGCGCGGCATATCGCCGACCAGTTCCGTGGCCCGGCCCTGGAGCGATGGCCGAACGTCGATGGCGTGGTGGCGCTGACGCACGGCAGTGGCTGCGGCCTGGGCACGGAAGAAGACGGGCTGAAACAACTCGAGCGCACACTGGCCGGGTTCGCGAAACACCCGAACTTCGCCGCCGTGCTGCTGCTGGGCCTGGGCTGCGAAACCAACCAGGTCAGCCGTTTGATGGCCAACCACGGGCTGGCGGAGAACGATCGCGTGAAGGCGCTGGTCATCCAGGACGCCGGCGGCACCGCCAGCACCGTTCGCCAGGGTGTCGATGCCATCGAGGCGATGCTGGATCGCGCCGACCAGGCCCGCCGTGAACCCCTGCCCGTTTCCGAGCTGACCCTGGGCCTGCAGTGCGGCGGTTCCGATGGCCTTTCCGGCATTACCGCCAACCCGGCGCTGGGCGTCGCTGCCGACCTGCTCGTCGCCCACGGCGGCACCGCCATTCTCAGCGAGACGCCGGAAATCTATGGCGCCGAGCACCTGCTGATCGACCGCGCCGCTCGCCCGGACGTGGCGGACGCCCTGCGCGAGCGCATCGCCTGGTGGGAAGACTACGCGGCCCGCAACGGCGGTGACCTGGACAACAACCCGTCACCCGGGAACAAGGCCGGCGGCCTGACCACGATCCTGGAGAAATCACTGGGCGCGGTCGCCAAAAGCGGCCGTTCCCCCCTGCAGGGCGTTTATCGCTACGGCGAGCCCATCGACCGCAAGGGCTTCGTGTTCATGGACTCACCCGGCTACGACCCGATGTCGATCACCGGCCAGGTCGCCTCGGGCGCCAATCTCGTCGCGTTCACCACCGGCCGCGGCTCGGTGTACGGCTGCAAGCCGGTGCCGAGCCTGAAACTGGCCACCAACACGCCGTTGTTCGAACGCATGCGCGATGACATGGACCTGAACTGTGGCGCGATCGTCGACGGCGAGGTCAGCGTGGAAGAAATGGGTGAGCGAATCTTTGAGCAACTGGTCGCCACCGCCTCGGGTGAGAAAACCGCCAGCGAAAGACTGGGGTTCGGCGACGACGAATTCCTGCCGTGGGTGTTCGGGGCGCAGATGTAACCCGGTCTGCCGCCCTAGGTGACCGCCGTGTAACTCACGAACACGTAGGCGCAATATCCCGCGAGCAGGATGCCACCCTCCGTCCGGCTCAGCCGGCGACCGGTATAGAGAAACAGGAACAACACCAGCGCCACGCCGAGCATCACCCACTGGTCAAAGGCGGCAATCCGCCCGGACACGCGAAGCGGTTGCACCAGTGCGGTGACGCCCAGGATGCCCAGAAGGTTGAAGATATTGCTGCCCAGGATGTTTCCAACCGCGACATCGGCATGGCGCCGCAATGCGGCCACGACCGAAGTCGTGAGCTCGGGAAGCGATGTCCCCACGGCCACCAGCGTCAGCCCGATTACGGCCTCCGAGACACCCAGCACCTGGGCGAACCCCACCGCGCCTTTCAACAGGATCCGGGAGCCCGCAATCAGTAACACCAGCCCAAGCAACGTCGCGACCGTGGACCGCGCCACTGAGCCCGGCACAACCTGCACCTCGGCCGCTTCCGCCTGGTACACCGCGCCTGCAGGCGCCGGACGATGTTTCTCGCTCCAGTAGGCCCACGCCAGGTAGCTCGCCAGGACCGCCAGTAGCAGCAGGCCCTCCAGGTGGACCAGCCCCGCCCCGCGCGCCAGCGCAATGAACAGCGCACTGACCAGGATCACCACCACGGTGTCACGACCCAGCGCGGTCGGCGTCACCGACAGGGGCATGATGATGGCGCACAGGCCCAGGATGAGCAGGATATTGGCAACGTTGCTGCCGACGACATTGCCGATGGCGATGTCGGGGTTGCCGCTCAGCGTCGCATCAACGGAGACCACCATTTCCGGCATCGACGTGCCGAAACCGGCGATCACGAGCCCGGCAAGGAGCGGTGACACCCCGATTTTCCGGCCGATTCCCAGCGCGCCGCGAATCAGGACCTCCCCACCCGCCGTGAGAACCGCGATGCCCAGCAATAGATAAAGTGCGTTCTGCATTCAATCGTCCCTGGGACATATCCTTTCATATTCAGAGACAAGGATGCCACCCGACTCGCCCCCCAACCGGGCCAGGCAACGACCGCGGGCGTTCCAGGCCGCCGAACCACCTGCCGCCATGAAGTCACCGCAGGGACCGGTCGAGTTGGCCATCACCACCGGCAGCCCGTGCCGGGACGCGATCTTCGGGTAGTGCAGGTCCGCTTTGCGCAAACCCGCTTCGGACTTGGCAACGCTGGCGAGGTACAGGTCGGCGCCGGCCGCCGCAGCGGCCTCAACGTGCGCGTCCAGCAGCGATTCGTAACAAATCGCCGGCGCCAGCTTCAGGCCGCCCCATTCGAGCATCAACGACGCCTGCCCCGGCACGAAGTAGCGCGTTTCATCCGCATGCAGGAACTGCTTGGCATAGATGCGGCGGGGTTCCCCGGGCGTAAACCACGCCATCGCGATCTGGACCCCGACCGTGCCGGCGAGTGGAAAGCCGATGCCCACCAGTACATTCGTTGTGTCGGCGACGCGCTGGAATATGTCCAGTCCAGGATCGTTCTGGTCGATGGCCAGTGATTCGGCCTGTCCAGGGTCGTAACCCGTCAGGGACAGCTCGGGAAAAAACACCAGTTCCGCACCCATATCGGCGGCTCGATCGATCATCGCCCGGTGTTGTTCGGTGTTCGCCGTAATATCACCCGCGACAGATTGTAGCTGCACAGCAGCGACCTTCATTACAGTACCACCATTGGTCGCTGTGGGTATTTCATGCGTAGGAACTGATGCGTGCCACGCGATCGCACTTGACGCTGGTGAAGTGAATGACATGGCAGAAGCGACGTTCACCACCGTCGAGCTCGCTGACGCCGTTGACCGCACCGGCCTTGCCGTGGGTGACCACGCGGTCGATGATTGTGACTCGCGGAGCCGGCGCATCGGCAAGCCAATCCAGGAAAGCGTCGCGCTCCAGTCTCAGCCCGGAAGCTGTCGCGATGACGGCATCCTGCGCGAGCATGGCTTCCAGCACTCCGACATCGCCGGTTTCAAGGGCAACGGCCAGGTCCTGCGCGGTCGCGTTCTTGGGGGAATTGCCGCAATCAGTGCTGGGATGGACCCGGGTCATGGCGACGCGGGCGAGATCGCCACCAGGCGGGAATCGGCCAGCGCCGCGGTGCGGTGGTGGACGGCCGCGCGGTACTCGGGAATGTCCATCATGGCCAGGAACGCTTGCGGTGAGGGATAGCGCACCATGAAAACCTGGTGCCAGGTCTCACCTTCGGGTGCAATCAGGGCCGGCGCGGCGCGACCGGCGAAAATGACTTCACCGCCCACCGATGTCACGGCTTCAAAGGCGACACGCGAGTAACGCTTGTAGGCCTCAACGCCACTGCAAGCGGGGCCCGAACCGTGATAGTCGGCGGTCTCGCGGAACCGCAGCAGGTTCAACATGACCAGCGGTTCGTCCGCCGGCAGCCCGTCCAGCACGACGCGCTGGTCGGCCGTCAGGATGTCGGCACCGGCGCTCACCAGCTCCAGGCCGTGCCGTCACGCAGCTGCGCCATCGGCAGGCCGGCCGGCTGGTACGGGTAGTCGTCGACCATGGACTCGTCAATCTCCACACCGTGGCCCGGTGCCTCGCCGGGGTGCAGCATGCCGTCCGCGAATGAGTACGCGTGCGGGAACATGGCGTCGGTCTCCTCGTTATGGCGCATGTATTCCTGCAGGCCGAAATTCGGCACCCACAGGCCGAAGTGCAACGCCACGCCCATGGTCACCGGCGACAGGTCGGTGGCGCCGTGGCAGCCGGTGCGGACGCCGAAGGCGTCGGCGAAACCGGCGATCTGGCGCATATGGGTCAGGCCGCCGCAGCGCTGCACGCTGGTGCGCACGTAATCGATCAGCTGCTCGGCGATCAGCACGCGGAAATCCTGCAGGTGGTTGAGCACCTCGCCGGTGGCGATCGGCGTGGTCGTGTGCTGCCGGATCAGGCGGAAAACCTCCGGGTTGTCGGCCGGGGTCGGGTCTTCCAGCCAGCCCAGCCGGTAGGGTTCCAGCGACTTGCCCAGCGCCGCGGCTTCCTGCGGGGTCAGGCGGTGGTGCACGTCGTGGAGCAGTTTCAGGTGCGGGCCAAACTGCTGGCGCGCCCGGGCGAACAGTTCGGGAATGAAATCCAGGTACTCGGGCGTGGACCAGGTCTCCATCGGCGGCAGGCCGCGCTCGGCCGGTTCGTAGTACAGCTTGCCCTTCGCCACGCCATAGGCCTTGTCCAGGCCCGGGATGGCGCACTGCAGGCGCACCGCCTGGTAACCCATCGACACGTAGTTTTCGACCTCGGCCAGGCAATCGTCGATCGACTTGCCGTTGGCATGGCCGTAGACGGTCACGCCGGTACGGCTGGCGCCGCCCAGCAACTGGTAGAGCGGCAGGCCGGCCTGCCTGGCCTTGATGTCCCACAGCGCCATGTCAACGGCGGCGATGGCCGTCATGGTCACGGGCCCGCGGCGCCAGTAGGCGCCCTTGTACAGTGACTGCCAGACATGCTCGATGCGCTCGGCGTCCTGGCCCAGCAGCCAGGGAATGACATGTTCTTCAAGATAGGCGACCACGGCTTTCTCGCGGCCGTTCAGCGTCGCGTCGCCGATGCCGGTCAGGCCGGTATCGGTGGTGATCTTCAGGGTCGCGAAATTGCGTCCCGGGCTGGCCAGGATGACGCGGGCTTCGGTGATTTTCATGGGCGCCCCTCCAACCGGGCTGTACTCGTTTTCATCTTGACATCGGTATCCCCCACCACGATGCTGACTGATTCCGCTCCGTGGCCCGGATACACGATTCTGACGGCCCGGGTAAAACGTTTCAACGTGCACATCAACAAAGACTGGACCCATGCCTTTACTCCACCCGGACCGGCTCTTTCCGGCCAACCCCGAGACCCGCGCCATCGCGCGCGACCTGTACAACAACGTCAAGGACCTGCCCATCGTCAGCCCGCACGGCCATACGGACCCTTCGTGGTTCGCGCTGGACGAACCGTTCAGCGATGCCGCCAGCCTGCTGATCACGCCGGACCATTACCTGTTCCGGATGCTGTACAGCCAGGGTGTGCCGCTGGAGTCCCTGGCCATTCCCGATGCGAACGGCAAGCAGCCCGATGTTGACCCCCGCGACGTCTGGCGCCTGTTCGCGAAACACTGGCACCTGTTCGCCGGCACGCCGTCACGGATCTGGATGGACCACGTCTTTGAAGTGGTTTTCGGCATCGATGAACGGCTGACCGAGGCCTCGGCGGACCGGATTTTCGACCATATCGGCGACTGCCTGGCGAAGGACGAGTTCCGGCCGCGGGCGCTGTTCGAGCGTTTCAACATCGAGGTCATCGCCACCACCGAATCGCCGCTGGACGACCTGCGCCATCACGACACCATCCGCGCCAGCGGCTGGGACGGCAACGTCGTGACCGCGTACCGCCCTGACCCGGTCGTCGACCCCGAGTTCGAGGGTTTCAATGACAATGTCGACCGCCTGGGCGAGATCACCGGCGAAGACACGGACACCTGGCAGGGCTACCTGGCCGCGCTGCGCAACCGGCGCGCCTACTTCATGGAGCGTGGCGCGACGTCCACCGACCACGGGCACCCCACGGCCCACACGGAAAACCTGGCCGAAGACGAGGCCGAGGCACTGTTCAAGTCAGTCCGTTCCGGCCTTGGTTACGCCACCGACGCCGAGCGCTTCCGCGGCCAGATGCTGACCGAGATGGCGCGCATGAGCCTGGACGACGGCCTGGTGATGCAGATTCACCCCGGGTCCTTCCGCAACCACAACGAGTGGCTGTTCAGGCACTACGGTCGTGACAAGGGCGCCGACATCCCGATGTCGACGGACTATGTCCGTGACCTGAAGCCCCTGCTGGACGCGTTCGGCAACGAGCGCGACCTGTCGATTATCCTGTTCACGCTGGACGAGACGGTCTACAGCCGGGAACTGGCGCCGCTGGCCGGGCACTACCCCTGCCTGAAACTGGGCCCGTCCTGGTGGTTCCATGACAGCCCCGAAGGCATGCGCCGCTTCCGCCGCCAGGTCACAGAGACCGCCGGCCTGTACAACACCGTGGGCTTCAACGACGATACCCGTGCCTTCCTGTCGATCCCGGCGCGCCATGACCTGAGCCGTCGCGTCGACTGCGGCTGGCTGGCGGAAATGGTGGCCGAACACCGGATGACTGCCGAAGAAGCAGCCGAACTGGCGCCGAAACTCGCCTACCAGTTCGCCAAGGACGCCTACAAGCTGTGAACCGACTCGACAGCGCCGCGCTCGCCAGCCTGCCCTCGACGACGCGCAAACCCGCCTATAATCGCGACGGCACCGGCATCGGCGTGGTCCACCTGGGCCTGGGCGCCTTTCACCGCGCCCACCAGGCGGTGTTCTTCGACGACCTGCTGGCAGGCAGTGGCGGTGACTGGGCCATTGCTGGCGTATCCATGCGCAGCCGTGGCGTCAGCGACCAGCTGGCGCCGCAGGACGGGCTCTACACCCTGGTGTCGCTGGAAGGCGACGCGATCGAGGACCGGGTGATCGGCTCCATCCGCGAAGCCCTGTTCCTGGGCGAGGAGCGCGAACGTGTTGAGGCCCTGCTTGAAGACCCGCAAACCAGGCTGGTCACGCTGACCGTGACCGAAAAAGCGTACTGCCTGGTCTCGCTGGACGGCGGCCTGGACTTCGAGCACCCGGGCATCGTCCATGACCTGGCGCAGCCCGAACAGCCCGGCACCGTGCCCGGCCTGCTGTGCCTGGCGCTGGCGCGCCGTCGCGCGGCCGGCACGCCGCCGCCCACGGTGATGTCCTGCGACAACCTGCCGGACAACAGCACCCGCCTGCGGCGCGCCCTGCTCGACTTTGCCGACCGCGCCTGGCCAGGACTGGGTGACTGGCTGCGGGCCGAAGGCGCGTTCCCCAACACCATGGTCGATCGCATCGTGCCGCGCACGACCGAAGACGACCGCGCGGCGCTGGCCAAACGCATCGGCGCCGACGACCACGGCATGGTCAAGGCCGAGCCGTTCACGCAGTGGGTGATCGAAGACCGCTTTTGCCACGGCCGCCCGGCACTGGATTCGGTGGGCGCGCTGCTGGTCGACGATGTCGAACCCTACGAGTTGCTGAAGCTGCGCTTTGTGCTCGGCTCACACTCGTCGATCGCCTACCTGGCCTGCCTGGCCGGCATCGACTATGTTCACGACGCCATGGATACCGCCATCGGTGAACTGGTCACGCAGATGATGGAGCACGAGGCCCAGCCCGTGACCGCCCTGCCCCCGGGCTTCGACGTCGACGCCTACCGGGCGACCCTGACCAAGCGCTTCAGCAACGCCGGCATCATGCACCTGGCCGCGCAGATCGCCATGGACGGTTCGCAGAAGGTGCCGATCCGGCTGCTGGGCACGGTACGCGCCTGCATCGAGGCCGGGCAGTCCTACGACCGCCTGGCGCTGGCCGTGGCCGCCTGGATCCGCTATGCCAGCGGAACGGGGCTGAAGGGTGAGTCGTTTGAAGTTGATGATCCGATGGCGGCCGAACTCGCGGCCATCGGCGCCCAGGCCGGTGATGATGATGCAGCGCTGCTCAATGGTTTCCTGGCCGTTTCCGCGATTTTTCCCGCCGAACTGTCCAGCCATGACGGCTTCCGCCAGGGCGTCGGCCAATGGCTGGCCGCGCTACGGTCAGACGGCGCGCTGGCCTGCGCAAACCGCGCCACCGTCACCCGGGCTTAAGGCAAACGTAGAAGCCAACCGTTTGCCCGTGATGTCAGTACCAGCGGTTGCCGCCAATACTCATGTAGCCATGATCGCCAATCGGCACACCGACATTCAGCCCGACGCCGACGTTGCCGCTACAGCCCGCCAGGAGCAGCGACGCGCCAAGCAGGAGCACCAGGCCGGCCACGCGGAAGGGATTAAGGTTTCGCTTGTTCATCGTCGCCTCCTCAGTTCTCGATTCGATCCAGGGCCAGCACGGCGCCCGTGGGATCAGTGATGACGGCGAGGTTGCCGTTACGGACATCGGCCGTTGGCGCCAGGATGATCTCGCCACCCAAAGACTGCGCCCTGGTCGCCACCTCGGCGGGGTCAATCACGGCGAAGTGCGTCAGCCATACCGGCGTCATCTGGTCATTCGGCATATCCTGCAGGCCGGCACGCGCCACGCCGCCGCTCTGCAGCGTGTGATATTCGCCGCCGTTTCGCCAGCTGGTTTCGACCTGGTAACCGGCGGCTTCCATGTAGAACCTCGCCGCGGCCATCGAGTTGGCAGCAAGCAACTCGTTCAGCACCACCTCGCCGGCAGTTACCGTTACCGCATCCTTCGGATCGCCGACGTGACTGTCGATGAACCCGACCACGGCGCCCTGCGAATCTCGCACCACGCCGGCGCGGGCCACCTGGCCCAGTTCCCGGGGCTGGACGATCACCTGCCCGTCCAGCCGGCGGGCCGTTGCCACGGACTGGTCGACGTCGGGCACCGAGATGTAACCCAGCCAGCGAGAGTAGTCTTCGCCACCCGGCGGGTCCGCCAGTTCGACGATACCGCCCAGCAGGCGCCCGTCCCGGCCGACGATCAGCGTGTAGGGCCGGCCCTCCGGCCCGCGAGTGTCACGGAACGTCCACCCGAACATCGATCCGTAAAATGACCGGGCCGCATCGACATCATCGGTAATCAGGTCGTGCCAGACGAATTTGCCGTGTAACGGTGTATCGCTCAGGGCCGACCTGTCCCACTCGACATCCGACGTCGTGCAGGCGCCGAGCGCGAGCGCGGCGGTGATAACCAGCAAAAGCTTGATGTTCATGTTCCCCCCACGGGTGATTTCAGGCTGCGGAAGTTGTCAGTGTAAACCACTGAACGGGCGTGTCATTCGGGCTTCTCTTCGTGGCCACCAAAGGCGTGACGCATGGCCGACAGCACCTTGCCGGCATATTCGCTCTCTTCCCGGGATGAGAACCGGTCAAAAACCGACGCGCTGATCACGTGCAATGGCACGCCGGCCTGGATCGCCGCTTCCACGGTCCAGCGGCCCTCTCCGGAATCAGACACGTGGCCCGAGAAGCGCTCGAGCGCCGGGTCGCGATGAAGCGCGCCGGCGGTCAGGTCCAGCAGCCACGAGCCGACCACGCTGCCGCGGCGCCAGAGCTCGGTGACGCGATCAAGTTCGAAATCGAACTGGAAATGTTCAGGGTGCTCGAGCGGCGTGGTCTCGGCATCGTGCTCACGGTCTTCACGGCCCACGCCGCCATGCGCGAGCAGGTTCAGGCCCTCGGCATAGGCCGCCATCAGGCCGTACTCAATGCCGTTGTGCACCATCTTGACAAAGTGGCCGGCACCGGTGGGCCCGCAGTGCAGCCAGCCGCGCTCTTCGGTGGCCGGTGCGCCATCGCGCCCCGGCGAACGCGGCGCCGCGTCCAGGCCGGGTGCCAACGCCTCGAATACGGGTTCCATCCGGGCGACAGCGGCCGGCTCACCGCCGATCATCAGGCAGTAACCCCGCTCCTCGCCCCAGACGCCCCCGCTGACGCCGCAATCGACGTAGTGGATACCTGACTTCGCCAGGTTGCGAGCGCGGCTGATGTCATGGTGGTAATGGGTGTTGCCGCCGTCGACCAGCACATCGCCGGCGTCGAGCAACGGCGCGAGTTGTTCGACCAGGTCGCCGACGAACGCCACGGGCACCATCATCCAGATGGCCCGCGGCGGTTCGAGCGCCGCCACCAGGGCCTCGATGGAATCCGCGCCCGTGGCGCCGGCTTCCGCCAGCGAGGCCATGGCCGCTGCATTGACGTCGTGCGCGACCACGTCATGCCCGGCCGCCATCAGCCGCTTCGCCATGCTGCCGCCCATGCGGCCCAGGCCGATCATTCCGATGCGCATGCGCGCCCCCACTCAGGCCGCCGCTGCGTCGTAGACCACTACGCGGTCCACGAGCGGCGTGATCATTTCGGCAAAGGCCACGTGCAGGGGATGCGACTGGTAGGCCGCCTGGCCATCCAGGTCATCGAAGTAGAGGATTTCGGATACCGACCAGCTGTGATCGACCACGCCACGGGCCTCGGTGCTGGCCGGCACGCCTACGTGCACGGCTCGTACGGAGGGGATCTCGGCAAGGCCGCGAACACCTTCGATCAAGGTCGCCCGGTCCTCGGCGGAATCCGGGTTCTTCAGCCAGAAAAACACGTGATGGACGATGGGAAAATCCGCCACTGCGCCCGCTACCGCCGCGCCGCTACCGGCCATGGCCACGCCCGCCATCGCGGCCGAACCCGCCAGGAAAGACCGCCGGTCGGCGCCGCTCATGATGATTCACCGTCAACCCCGGCCAGCTCGGCCCGGCGACCCGCGGCATGTTCACACTCGCCGCGGTTACCGGCGTGGGCCTGTTCCCCCACTTCCGACCAGCTACTGCTGGCGTCGGGCGGTGGGTTCACGCTGCTTCCCCCAACCGGGGCACGGGACGCCTGTTCCTCGCACCAGTACTGGTCATAGGCCATTGAGCCGGGTTCCGGCCCGAAATCCAGCGTCGAGCAGGCCGCCACCGCCGATACCAGGCCAATCAACGCGATCCGTATTGAGAACGCTTTCAGGTCTTTCCACGACATTTCCTATCTCCTCTCAGCTGTTCCTTAACTGTAACGAATGCAGACTCAGGCCGAAACGTGAACGATGACATTGCGCCGGCCCCGGTAATGCCGGTGCTCCCACAGGAAAACACCCTGCCAGGTGCCCAGCGCCAGTTGCCCGTCCATGACCGGGATCGCCAGCGATGTGGCCGTCAAAGAGGCCTTGATATGCGCCGGCATGTCGTCCGGCCCCTCGGCGGTGTGCGTGTACAGGGGGTCATTCTCAGGCACCAGGCGGTTCATCCACCGCTCCAGGTCGTGACGCGCACTGGGGTCATAGTTTTCCTGGACCAGCAGGCTGGCGGACGTGTGCTGGATAAAGAGGTGGCAGACCCCGTCGTCCGGGCCCTGGCCACGCAACTCCGCGCGCACGGCATCGGTGATATCGTGCAGGCCCTGGCCGTCGACGTCGATGGAAATGCACGTTGGCATTGTCGTCCTGATACTGGCTTCCTGACCCGCCTATGATGCACGATGGACGGCCACGTCGGTAGGGAGGTCGCCATGGTCCAGTCCCAAGCCACCTGGACATGGGGAAATGCTGCGTGCGGTTCCGCAAACCCGAACAGGTGCCCGTGGCGTTGATCGGCGAACTGGCCGGGCGCTTCACCGCGGGCGATTGGGTCGCGCAATACGAGAGATCCATCAGGCGCTGATCCCGGCGGCAGGGATTTGGGCCCCGACATTGTCGAAAACACTGTCGATGCACTATGCTCATGCGCAAGCATTCCTAACCGAATGGAATAACAATGAAAGTTAAGGGGAATCGACTGGCGAACCTGCCCCACCTGGCAGGCCGTTCTCCGATGCTCGCGTTCTCAGCGTTGATGATGTTCGTTCCGCCCGCGATCGCCGACGATCCGGTCGCCGCGCTTGGGCGCCTTGAACCCCGCGGTGGCATTGTGCGGGTGGCCGCACCCTCTACCCCCCTTTCACTGGCCGGTTCCGTGGTCCTGCAACTGGATGTTGCCGAAGGCGACGACGTGACCGCCGGCCAGCAGCTGGCCATCACCGATGCCGAGCCGGCGCTGCAGGCGGCGGTAGCCACGGCCCGAACCGAGCTCGACCTGCAGAACCGCGCCGCGGAAGCCGCCGAAAGCCGTGCCGACGAAGCCTGCGTCAAGGCGGACGTGGCCGAACGCGAAGCAGGCCGGCGTGAAAGCCTGCTGGATAACCAGCTGGCCTCGCAGGAAGAGGTGGAGCAATCACGCGGCGATGCCACCGCCCTGGCGGCCACCTGCAAGGCCGTGCGTGCCGACGCCCGGGTGGCCGAGGCCGCCATCCAGACGGCCCGTGCCCGCCTGGCCCAGCGCGAAGCCGAGTGGCGACGCGCTTTCGTGCTCGCGCCGTTCGCTGGCCGGGTATTGCACATCAACGCGGAACCCGGGGAGTACGTCGGCGCCAACGGCGTGCTTGAACTGGGTCGCGTGAACGAAATGATGGCCATCGCCGAGGTACACGAAACCGACATCGCCAGGGTGCGCACGGGCATGTCCGCCCGCGTGGAGAGCGATGCCCTCGCCGGCCCGCTCAGTGGCACGGTCACTTTTGTCCGGCCCAAGGTACTCAAGCAGGACGAGATCGGCACGGACCCGGCCGCCCACAAGGACGCGCGGATTATCGAGGTCGGTATCGCGCTGGGCGAGCCGGCCGCGGCCGCAGGGCTGACCAACCTCCAGGTTGAAGTGCTGATCAACGGCGAATGAACGCGCCGCTCGGCTGGACCCAGTTACGCCACCGGCCGTTGCGGCTGGCCGTTGCCCTGGTGGGCATCGGCTTCGCGGTGCTGCTGATCCTGATGCAACTGGGTTTCCGCGCCGCCCTGTTCGACAGCGCCGTGCGCATTCACGAACGCCTCGATTACGACATCGCCCTGTTTTCCCCCGACAGTGTTTTCATCGTCCGGCCGCAGACATTCTCCATTCGTCGCCTGTACCAGGCCAAGGGCGACCCGGCGGTCACTGATGTCGCCCCGGTGTACATTTTCCCGGCGGTGTACAAGAACCCCTGGACGGGCCAGCGCCGAAGTATCAATACGCTGGGGTTCGAAGCCGGCGATGCCTGGCTGGACACCCCCGGGTTTGACGCCATCCGCCCGATCCTGACGCGCCAGGACACGGCCGCCATCGACCTGGCGTCGCGGCCGGAGTTCGCGCCGCCCGGGGGTTCGCTGGAGAGCGCCCTGGCCGAGCACGGCCCGTTGACGACCGAGGTCAACGACCGGGAGATCACCATCGCCGGCGGCTTCCACCTGGGCACCAGTTTCGGCATTGACGGCACGCTGGTCACCAGCGCCGACAACTGGCTGCGGCTGTTTCCGGACCGGCACCGCGAAGATATCCAGCTGGGCTTGCTGAAACTGGCCGCCGGCGCTGACCCGGCCACTGTCCGCGACCGGCTCGCCGCCCGCCTGCCGGACGATGTGCTGGTCATGACCCGCGCCGATTTCATTGACCGGGAGACGGCCTACTGGAACTCGGCCACGCCCATCGGTTACGTGTTCACCTTCGGCGCCATCATGGGCCTGCTGGTCGGTGCGATCATCGTCTACCAGATCCTGTTCGCCGACGTCAGCGAGCACCTGCCCGAGTACGGTACGCTCCGCGCCATCGGCTACTCGCCGGGTTTTGTATCCGGCATCGTGTTGCAGCAGGCCGCCATCCTGGGCGTACTCGGTTACCTGCCCGGCCTGCTTGGGGCGCACTGGCTCTACGGCAAGGCCGCCGCGGCCACCAACCTGCCGCTGGTGATCACCCCCGGGCGCGCCGGTATCGTGCTGCTGATGACCCTCGGCATGTGCGCGCTGTCCGGCTGGCTGGCCATCCGCCGCGTACGGCGCCTGGACCCGGCCGAGGTGTTCTGATGACCGATGCGCCGATCCGCATCGAGGGCCTGGGGCACGCGTATGGCAAAGGCGCGCTGCGCAAACAGGTGCTGAGCCAGATCGACCTGTCGATCCCCGCCGGCGAAATCGTCATCGTGACCGGGCCTTCCGGTTCCGGAAAGACGACGCTGCTGACCCTGGCCGGCGCGCTTCGATCGGCACAGGAAGGCAGCCTCCGGGTGCTGGGCGAAGAACTGCGCGACGCCCGGCGCGCGACCCTGGAGCGGGTCCGCCGCCGGATCGGCTTCATTTTCCAGCAGCACAACCTGCTGGCGGCGCTGACCGCGCTGCAGAATGTCGAACTGGGCGCACGCGTAAGCGGGAAGCACGGCGCCGCTGAACGACGACGCGCGGCGCAGAAAATGCTCGGGCAAGTGGGCATGGGTGAGCATCTCAACCACCGGCCGGACGCCCTTTCGGGCGGCCAGCGACAACGGGTCGCCATCGCCCGGGCGCTGGTGGGCCGCCCCGCCATGCTGCTGGCCGATGAGCCCACGGCCTCGCTCGACAGTCACTCGGGGCGAGAAGTGGTCGACCTGATGCAGCGCCTGGCCCGCGAGGAAGGCACCACCATCCTGCTGGTCACGCATGACAACCGCATCCTCGATATTGCCGATCGCATCGTCCACCTGGAGGACGGCCGCCTGCAGACGCACACCGAGTCCGTCATCGCACAGAACCGCCGGATGATGGACACGCTGGCGCAGGTCGCCAACCGGCGCGACATGGACGCCATGGTGAACGACCTGGACGAAACCGGCTTTCACGACCTGCTGGAAGGCATCTCCGAGGAGTCCCGGCAGTTCATCGATGCCACCGCCCGCGCCGGTGACCGGGCCTACACCAGCCTGCTGAAACGGGGCCTGTTCGCGTTCACGCGAAAACTCGCCGGCATGCTCAACGCCGACCGCGCCTCACTGTTCCTGGTGGAAGGTGACCAGCTGCGCCTGGTGGTTGCCGAGAACCTGGATGAACTGGGTGAGGTGGTTGTGTCGGTCGGCCGGGGCATCGCCGGGGCCGTCGCCGCCACGGGGCAGCCCATCCGCGTGGCGGATGCCTACCAGGACGAACGCTTCAACCCGGCCGTCGATCGCCAGACCGGCTACCGGACCCGCTCGATACTCGCGCTGCCCATTCGCGACCACGACGGCCACGTATTCGCGGTGGCGCAGTTGCTGAACCGCCGTGACGACCAGCCCTTTGACGCCCGGGACGAGGAACGCTTTGCCGGGTTCATGGCCTCTATCGGCGTGATTTTCGAGTCGTTTAGACTGCTCACCGACAAGACCGGAACCAGGGAAGGAACCCGCTCATGAGTCGTATTGACCGCCGTGTCAGGGAAATTATCGAGGGCTATTTCGGCCCGCAGGTGGATGACGAAGTCTACGCCGCGCTGAAGCCGCGTGACCTTCGCGGTGGCGAGTGGCTGTTTCATCGCGGCGACACCGGCGATGCGCTGTATTTTCTCGTCCGCGGCCGCCTGCAGGCCTTTGCCGGCGATGGCGATGGCAGCGGGCGACTGCTGGGCGAAGTCCGCCCCGGCCAGAGCGTTGGCGAAGCCGGGTTGCTCACCGGCCAGCCGCGTAGCGCCGGTATTCGAGCCAGCCGCGACAGCCTGCTGATCCGCCTGGACAAAACCGAGTTCGAATCCCTGGCCGTGTCGCACCCCGGCATGGTGATGAAACTGGCCGCCCACGTCGCGCGCCTGATGCAACAGAACCTGGAAGGCGTTCACCGTCGTGGTGGCGGCTATAGCACGGTCACCCTTCTGACCGTGCACGATACCCCCCGCGCCAGGAACGGCGCGGCACGTATGGCGCAGCGGCTGGCCGACGAGGCCGGCGCCGCCTGGCTCAGCCTGGACCGCCTGCCGAACCTGGGTGCCCCGGCCGGCACTTCGGTCACGCCGATGGAGTTGCCTGAACGGCTGAAACAATGGCTGGCCGACCAGGAAAACGACCACGCGCTGGTGGTCTACCAGTGCGGCCCCGGGGACAGCGCCTGGACCCGCTTCGCGGTGCGCCAGGCGGACCTCGTGTTGTTCGTGGCCGATGCTGGCCAACCCGCCGCGCTCACGTCGATCGAACACGACCTCGCCAGCAAGGGGGTCAATGCCCCGGGCGCGCGTGCCCTGGCACTGATCCGGCCGGGTGCGGCCGACATTGCCGGCACGGCAGGCTGGCTCGACGCACGTGAAGTCGACTTCCACCTGCACCTGCTCGAAGGGGATGAACATGACCTGGCGCGTGTCATCCGGGTGCTGTCCGGCCAGGCCACCGGCCTGGTGCTCGGGGCCGGCGCTGTGCGGGGGCTGGCCGAACTGGGGGTCTACAAGGCCATGGTCGAGGCGGGCATCCCGGTCGACTGGGTCGGCGGCAGCAGCATCGGTTCCATCGTCGGCGCGGCCATTGCGCACGGCTGGTCGCCGGACCATGCCATCGAGGTGGCGCGCGAGGCCTTCGTCAAGGGCCGGCCGTTTTCCGACTACACGCTGCCGCTGGTGTCCCTGATCCGCGGCAAGCGCATGACGCGGTTGCTGGAATCGCTGGTGAACGCCGATATCGAGGACCTGCCGATTCCCTACTTCTGCGTGTCCAGCAAACTCGACCGCGGTGAAGTGCATGTCCACCGCAGCGGATCACTGGTCGAGGCCATTCGCGCCAGCGCCGCCCTGCCCGGCGTGCTGCCGCCCGCGGTGGTGGATTCCGAACTGGTGGTCGACGGCGCCGTGCTGAACAACCTGCCCGTGGACATCATGGAGCAGTGCCCGGTGGGCGCCATCATCGCCGTGGATGTGTCATCGCGGCATGTCCGCCAGGTGGACTACCCGGAAACCCCGTCATCCTGGGCCGTGCTGCGCAGCCGGCTACTGCCGTTCACCCGCCGCCAGAGTGTGCCGGGACTGACCACACTCATTCTCCGATCAACGGAAATCGGCACGCTGCTGCAATCACGCGCCCACGGTGAACGCGCGGACCTGCTGATCAATCCGCCCGTTCGCCAGTTCGGACTGACGGATGTAAAGGTGTACGATCAGGTGGTGGAAGCCGGTTACCGACATGCCCGGGAGGTGTTTGAGAATTGGAAGCCCAGCTGATGTCCCGGATTGGCCTCGCATTGCTGGGATCGGTCGCCCTGTACGCCTGCGCCGCCGCACCCGGCACGGCGACGCGACCGAACCCGCCCGTGTTCCAGGGCAGCGTTGAGGGCCCCGCCAGGCCGTGGACCCACCAGGATTTTGATTCACCCGATGACCGCGTCACCTTCGCCCTGTTTTCCGACCTGACGGGCGGCGAGCGCGAAGGCGTTTTCGACCAGGCTGTCCAGCAATTGAACCTGCTGCGGCCCGAACTGGTATTGAATGTCGGCGACCTGATCGAGGGCGAGACCACGGACACCGCGGTGCTCGACCAGCAGTGGGACCACTTCGATGCCCGCGCCGGGCAGATCGACGCACCCGTTTTCCGGGTTGGCGGCAACCACGACCTCAGCCACCCGGTATCCTGGGAAACGTGGGAGCGGCGCTACGGCCCGCGACACTATCACTTTGTTTACCGCGGCCTGCTGTTCCTGGTGCTCGACACCGAGGACAACACCCCGGAGCGCCAGCTCGAGATCGAACGGGTACGCGAAGACAGCATGGTGCGGATTCGTGAAGAAGGCTGGGGTGTCTTTGACCAGACGCCCTACAGCCAACTGGAAGACCGGATCTCCGGTCACATTGGTCAACAACAGGCGAATGACATGGTCGCGGCCATCGAGGCCCACCCCGATGTCCGCTGGACTTTCGTGCTGATGCACAAGCCGGCATGGAAGCGGCCCGGCGAGGAAAATTTCGCCCGTATCGAGGCCGCCCTGGACGGGCGCGGCTACACCGTATTCAACGGCCACGAGCACTTTTATGAACTGAACCGCCGTCACGGCCGCGACTACATCCAGCTGGGCACCACCGGCGGCTTCCAGCCGGATCACCCGATGGCCATTGACCATGTCACGCTGGTCACCGTCGTCGGTGACGATGTCGAAATCGCCAACCTGGCGCTGTCCGGCATTTTCGACAGAGCCGGGGGAGTAACGGGAGTTTCGGGGTCAGAGTAAGGGGTCAGAGTCGGGACTCTGACCCCACCCAACAACCAGGAACGAGTATGTCAACTTCACCGCACACACTTGAGGGCTTCAAGGGCATCATCGCTTTCACGGCCGCCTACCTCATCGCGGCGACCTTGTGGGTCTTCCACGTTGGTGACCTCGAGTTCCTGGCCTACATCGCGATCATGCTCGTGCTGGCGGGCATCGTCTGGTGGGTGCACCGGCGCATCGGGCTGCCACGTGGGTTGGTGTTTTGCCTGAGCCTGTGGGGGGCGCTGCACATGGCCGGCGGGCTGGTCCTGCTGCCCGAGGGCTGGGATGTCGGCGGCAAGTCCAACGTCCTCTACAACTGGCATATCTCCGGCCCCTATTTCAAATACGACCAGCTGGTCCACGCCTTCGGGTTCGGCACCACCACCTGGCTGTGCTGGCGGGGACTCCTCTCAATGGCCCCTGGACTGCCCCGACCGCCCGGCATCGGCGCGCTGACCCTGTGCGCCGCCGCAGGCGTGGGCTTCGGCGCACTTAACGAAGTCATCGAGTTCCTAATCACCGTCCTGGTGCCCGAAAACAACGTCGGCGGCTACGTGAATACCGCGATGGACCTGGTGTACAACACCATTGGCGCCGTTATCGCCGCGCTGTTAATTCGGGTAAGCGGTAAGCGGTAAGCGGTCAAAAAGATAAAACCATGGGACGGATTCAGTGCCTGTGCTTTTACTGCTTTCTGCTTACTGTTTACTGTTTACTGTTTACTGCTCACTGCTCACTGTTTACCGCTTAACGCCCTTCGAACACCCAGATCAACCCATAGACCACCAGCGACACGAGCACGTAGCCGAACTCGACCACGCGCCGGCGGCCCTCCGATCGGTTCGCGCCCGTCACCTCCAGCACGAAGTGATACAGCAGGAAGGTGTACAGCACGTAGTACAGGAACGGGATGAGGTGCGTTGCCCAGCCGAAATCTGACGCCGATTTCCCGAACCAGCCCAGGATCCAGTCGATCTGTGCGTAGATGCCGAACAGGCCCAGCGCGGCGTTGATGAACATCCACTTCACCTTGTCGACACCGAAAATGGCCAGGTAAAAGATGATGTATACGAACACGGCGAAGCCACCGTGCATGTACAGGAACGTTAATGGCGGCCCCTCTGACGAATACGCCATGAAAAAACCCGACAGGCCGAATGCCAGCATGTGCAGGCCGAAGAACGGGTAAATGAAGTACCACGGCACCGTTTCACCGCCGCGGTAGAGCTTGCCGTTGATGGTCAGGTCAGAGTGAAGTTTCAGGGGGCACCCATTTCAATCGCGAATACGAAGCGTTTGCAAACGATACCCCATTGACTGGCTATACTGAACGCGAGTGCGCCGTGAGGGCTCGCTGGCGCACGATTTATGACGACGTGAATGGAGGAGAACATGTCCGATCGTAGCGCTTACCCGTGTTTTCTCGTGGCGGCCCTGCTCGCCACGACTTCCCTTGTACCGGACACCACGCTTGGTGACACCGACGACCTGCCGGTGGAAGAGGCCGTACTGACACTGGCGCCCCAGGTGCCGCCCCCCATCGACCGGGACCACCCGGCCAAGGTAATCGTCAGTGTCGACACCACCGAGCAGGTGGGACGACTGGCTGACGGCGTCGAGTACGTGTTCTGGACCTTCGGCGGTGCCGTGCCCGGCCCGTTTATCCGGGTGCGCGAGGGTGACTTCGTCGAATTCCACCTCAATAACCGGCCGGATTCCAAGATGCCGCACAATATTGACCTGCACGCGGTCACCGGGCCCGGCGGCGGCGCCACGTCATCGTTCACGGCGCCCGGTCACACCACGCAGTTTTCATTCACGGCGCTGAACCCCGGCCTTTATGTTTACCACTGCGCGACCGCGCCGGTCGGCATGCACATCGCCAACGGCATGTACGGCCTGATCCTGGTGGAGCCGGAGGGCGGTTACCCGGAGGTGGACAAGGAGTTTTACGTCATGCAGAGCGAGTTCTACACCAAGGGCGACTTCGGCGACGAGGGCCTGCGACCGTTCGACATGGACGAGGCACTGGACGAGAACCCCGATTACGTGGTGTTCAATGGCTCGGTCGGCGCCCTGCAGGGCGACAATACGCTTCACGCCGAGGTCGGTGAGACCGTTCGACTGTTTGTGGGCAATGGCGGCCCCAACCTGGTGTCGTCCTTCCACGTGATCGGCGAGATTTTCGACACCGTGTACGTCGAAGGCGGTTCGCTGAAAAACCATCATGTCCAGTCCACCCTGGTTCCGGCCGGGGGCTCCGCCATTGTCGAGTTCAAGCTCGAGGCGCCGGGTGACCTCCACCTCGTCGACCATTCGATTTTCCGCGCTTTCAACAAGGGCGCGCTGGGCACGATTTCCGTGGGCGGCGCGGCAGACAAGGTCGTCTATTCCGGACAGCAGTACGAGGGCATCTACCTTCCCGAGGGCCAGGCGGCGCAGTCCGTGGATACCGGCGCACCGGCCTCACCCACCGCGACTTCGCGCGAAGAGCGCATGCTCTTTGGTGAACGCGTTTACGAGCGCAACTGCATGGCCTGCCACCAGTCCCAGGGCCAGGGCCTGCCCGGCGCGTTTCCGCCACTGGCGGGCTCGGACTACCTGCTGGATGACCCGGACCATGCCATTGATGTCCTGCTCGACGGCCTGTCCGGTGAAATCACGGTCAACGGCGTGAAGTACAACGGCGTCATGCCGGCCACGCGACTGTCCGACGAAGAAGTGGCCAATGTGCTCACCTACGTGCTGAACAGCTGGGGTAACGATGGCGGCGTGATCGAGACCGCAGACGTGACCCGGCATCGCTCGGGGCACTGAGCCCCGACCTGGGTCACATGGCCAGGTTCGCCCTCACGATGGCGCTTGCCGCGGCACTGGCGATTCCGGCACCAGCGTCCGGCGTGGAACCGCCGGACGGCATGGTGCGGGTCGGCGCCGGCGCTTATACGCCATTGTTCACGGACGCGGGTGCGGCTGCGGCCATCAGCGTCAGGGCTTTCAACCTGGACCGTTACCCGGTCACCAATGCCGAGTTCGCCGTCTTTACGCGCGCAGAACCGCGATGGTCCCCGGAATCCATCAAACCGGTGTTCGCCGACGCCGCCTACCTGGAACAATGGCGGAGCCATGACCCCTCGGACCCGGACGATATCGGCCACCAGCCGGTGACCAATGTGTCCTGGTTCGCTGCGCGCGCATACTGCAAGGCGCAAGGCAAGCGACTGCCATCGCTCGATGAATGGGAACACGCCGCTTCCGCCAGCGAAGACTCACCCAACGGCACTGACAATGCGGCATTCCGATCGCGAATACTGGAATGGTATTCGAAACCGGCCATCACCCGGTTACCGGATGTCGAGGACACCTGGCGCAACCATTGGGGGGCTTACGGCATGCACGGCGTCGTCTGGGAACTGGTCGATGATTTCAACACGGCACTGGTCAGTGGTGAATCCCGCGGTGACGCGGCACTGGAAAACAAGCTCTATTGCGGCGCGGGCGCCGCAGCCGCGGTGGACCCGTCCGACTACGCCGCGTTCATGCGTTACGCCATGCGCAGCAGCTACGAGGCGAAGTCGACACTCCGCTCACTCGGTTTTCGCTGCGCCGCGGACGTTGAACCTATGGAAAAGGAGTCGCCATGAGGACTCATCAAATCGCTGGCCTCACCTGTGTACTGGCGTTTCTGATTTCCCTGCCAGCCACGATTTTAGCGGATACCACCGGGTTACCTGACAACTCGATCTACCACCTGGATTCCGAGTGGCGTGACCAGGAAGGCCAGGCCTTGACCTTGTCGGAACTGGCTGGCCGCCCCCGGCTACTGAGCTTTGTGTACACCTATTGTGAACACACCTGCCCGATGATCGTCGCACGCCTGGAGATGGTGACCGACACAATACCGGAACCGGTGCGCAACCAACTGCAGGTCACGCTGGTGTCGCTGGACCCGGAGCGTGACACGCCGGAGCGGTTGAAAACATGGCTGCAAGAAAAGGGCCTGGATGGCCGCGACTGGCTGATGTTGCACGGTGACCCGGACGAAGTGCTCGGATTCGCCGCGATGCTGGGCGTCCGCTACCGGCCCATGGGCGAACGCGACATCGCACACTCCAACATGATCACGCTGCTTGATGCGCAAGGCGTGGTCCGATACCAGTCGAAAGGGCTTGGTGACGACCCGGCTGAAATCAATGACGCGATTGAATCGCTGGAAGTACCAACTGACTGAATTCCGTGGATGACCGCCCCCTGGATCAGGCGGCGACAATCGGGCCTGGTTGTTTGTCCTGACCCTGGCCCTGGGGGTGGTCTGCATCGAATTCGGCTTCTACGTTGGCCGGCGAAGCCCGATGGCGACCCTTACCCTCGCGCTGGTTTTTCAGCGGTCATGATGCTGACCACTGACCTCGGCCGGGAACTTTAGCCCACCCTGTTAGCGGGCACCCCGGCGGCTGCGGCGCTGCACGTGGCGGCCGGCGGTCAGCGCCCCGGCCCCCATCATGGCCAGCAGCGCCGCCATCAGCGCAGCGCCCAGCGGCCCCATCACCGGCACCGGGATCACCGCCCGGATACGCGCTTCAACCGGTACACAGGTCTGGCCCATCGCGCGGTCATCGTCCGCCGTTCCCGAATTATTCTCGTCCCAGCATGCGTCGGCCTGGTTGACCAGGTTGTTCGTCTGCGCCACGTCGGTCGCAAAACGGATGAGAATCTCGTTGTTCAGCTGCGAAAGCTCCGCGTTGTTCGGCGCGCCGAAGTCGGGCGCAATGATCGCCTCCACTTCCACCCGGTTCTCGGCGGCGTTGAACGTGGCCGAGAGGCACTGGCTGGCACCGGTGGCGATGCAGACCAGCGACCCCTGGGTGAACCGCGCCGGGTTAGGAATCGGGTCGAACACCTGCACCGGCAGGTCAATGGTGTTCTGGTTATTGAACCAGGCCATCTGCCAAACCACGCGCTGTTGCATGTTCTGGTGCACGGCCTTGCGACCCGCTGGCGGGAATAACGTCACCAGGGTGGATTCGTCATCGGTGTTGTTGGCCGGTGTCGGGTCGGGTCCATTAGCGCCGTCATCGGCAATGGTCACCACGTTGTACACCTCGGATTGTCCCGCGGGCAGCGGGTCGTCCACCTGCACGGCAAACACGGCGGTGCCACTGTCGCCCACCTGCATGGCGCCGATGTTCAGCGTGCAGTTGGTGCCCGCGGGACTGCCGTCCGCACAACTCCAGGCATGGGGCGCACTGCCAGCAGCTGAATACGTGGTGCCAACCGGTACGCTTTCGGTGATCACGACGCCGGAAGCGTCCTGGTCGCCCACCTGCATGTAGTCCAGCGTGTAGGGGATGATCGCGCCCGGAAAGCCCACGATGGCATTGTCGGTCTTCGTGATGACCAGGTCGGGCGCCGCAATGATCGGCGTGAAATCAAGCGCAACGGCGACAATCGGCACGCCCAGCGTCGCCGCGCCATCGTCAGCGATGATGACCTCGTTGTTGATGCGGTCGACACCGGTCAGCAGCGTGTCGTTCACCCTGACGCCAAACCGGGCCTGGCCGCTGCCCAGGCCGCCACCTTCCAGGTCGCCCACGAGAAGCACGCACGCGGTTCCGGGCGCACTACCGTCAGGACAACTCCAGACATCCGGCAAGCTGGCCGCGGCGTCGAACACCGTGAACTGGGGCACCGTATCGCGCAGGCGCACCCCGGTGGCGTTCTCACGGCCATTGTTCACATAGTCAATCAGGTAGGTCACCGTGCCACCGGCCGAGGTGGAAATGCCGCCGTCGTCCTTGGTGATATCCAGGACCGGCGCGGCCACCACACGGGTATCGTCGTCATCCATGTCCTGGTCGGTGTTTCCGTCGTCATCGGTGATGACCGCCGTGTTCTCGATAACATTGACGCCGGTCGGCAAGGGATTGTCGACCCGGACCGCGAAGAAAATGACGCCGCCGCGTTCCGCACCCAGGTTGCCGACGTCGTAACGGCACACCGTGCCGGCAGGTGCGCCGTCCGCGCAGTCCCAGCCCGGCGTGGAACCCGCTTCGTTGAAGGTCGTGTGCAACGGCACGGTATCGGTGATGTAGACACCGGTATCGTTCTGGTTGCCGATATTGGCGTAGACCAGGCGGTAGTAGATCGTCCCGCCTGCATCGATGACGTTGGAAACGCCGGTCTTGTCGATCACCGGAATCGGGTCGGCGATGATCGGCACGATGGTCGGGTCGTCATCCGTCGTCGTCGATGGATCATCGGACGGGAAGTCCGGCACCTCGTCACTGCTGATGAGCGCCTGGTTCACGTACTGGTCCGGGCCGTTGGCCGGGTACGGGAACGGCACCCTCACGTCGTAGCTGAAGCTGGCGGTCGCGCCCGCCGCGATGCTGGCGAAATCGACCTGGACGGCCATGTCGCCGGCGGTGTTGCCGACCACGACCGTGCCATCGGCACTGGTCACGCTGCCCACCTGGAATTCACCGCCATCGTCGGGGTCGTCGACCACGACGACGTTGTTGGCCGGTGCGTCACCGGTGTTGGAAACGGTGACCGTATAGGTGATCACATCGCCCGGTTCCGCCTGCGACAGCGAAGCGGCTTTCTCCGAATCCAGGATCGGCAGCAGCAGGCTGTCGGCCCCGGACGCGGTCGTCTCACGGGCCGCCGGGTCCTGTGCGCGCAGCGACAGGGCCGTGGTCTCGGCCAGGTTATCGACCGGGGTCTGGGTGTATGGCACGACCAGTTCCATGCTGAACGTCACGGCGCCGCTTTGGCCCGGCATGATGACCTGGTTGGGCGCGGGTGCTTCGGGGTCACCGGTCGGACCGACCGTCACCGTGGTGACGCCGCCCGCGGATGCCGTGGTGATCGACCAGCCAGACGGCACAAACACTTCCTGCAGGCTACCCGCAACCCAGATCGTCTCGTCGAACTCGTCCGTCACCATGGTCGAGAAGGCCGGCCCGGTGCCGGTGTTGGTGACCGTGAGCGTCACCGGTACGCGACCATCGACCACGTCGCCGAACTGCTTGTTGATGGCGAGCACCGGCTCGACGATATCCACCGCCGCGACTGCGTTGCGGGTCATCTGCGGCTGGCCGAACGTGAGCACGCCGTCATTCTGCAATAAGTCACCCGAAACCGGGCCGCCCGCATCCAGGATACGCGCCGTGATGCTGACGACAATCGTGTCATCGTCATTGAAGACCGAATCAGCCGTGTTGACGACGTCGCCGAAGTCGAACGTCACCTGCTGGCCGGCAATCATCGGGGTGCCGGCCTGGCCGGTTGAAATCCGGCCACCGATCGAGACCACGGAGGCACCCAGGATCTCGGCCTCGGCAGGCAGCGTATCCTCTATCACGACCGCGGGTGTTGCGCCCTCCGCCAGGGCGGCGACCAGTTCATAGGTGAGCGTTTCGCCGATGGTGATATCCGCCAGCGAGGGATCGCCCTGGCCGAAGTCCGTCAGCAGCACGCTGGTGGAGGCCAGTTGCTTGCTCAGCGCGCCGTCGCCGATGGCCACGTAAGTCACGGCATCGCCATCGGTACCCGTGCGGCTCTCGGCCGATCCGGGCGCGGACTCCCATGCCAGGCTGGAACGGTCGATGGAGAAACCGGTCGCCGCAAGCGCCGGCGACATCTGCACCTGGAAGCTGATCGAACAACTGCCCTGCGACAGCGGCAGGCTGTCGAAATCGAACTGCACCGTACCGGAAACGCCATCGCCGGGCGACATCACGTTCAGGCCGGTACAGGTGCTGCTGACCGTGCTGTCGCCGACCCACAGGACATCCGCGTCCAGCACGTCCTCAATGGCAACCGAGAACGCGGTCGCCGACGATTCACCCGTGTGGCTGATATCCAGGCGGATATCCATGACGTCACCGGCATCGACAAACGCCGACTTGCGGTCATCCGGCAGGATGAAATGCTGGATGTCGAGTTTCGGCTCAACCAGCGTGATCGCAGCCTGGTCCGTGCTGCTGAAATTCTCTGAGAACAGGCCGGCGTTGTTGTAAACGAAGTCTTCGCCCACCGGGATACCCTGGTTGATGCTGTCATCCAGGACGATCCCCACCACTTCGAACACCACGCGGTCGGCCGGGCCGGCGGGGGCGCCGCCCACGTTGGGCGCGTTGACAACGTCGCCCAGGTTCCAGGCGGCGGTGTCGTCAAAGCCCCGGTCACCCCGGCTGCAGTCGGCGCAGTCGTCACCCGGGTCACCCACGGCGCCGCTTTCAAGCGCCAGGTCGGCGCCGATGGAGACGATCCGGGAAGACACGACCTGGATGGCGGTGGTGTCATAGGGAAGCGCATCGCCCACGGTCACGTCATCGGTCGTCCCGTCCGGGAACTCGGCCATGATCTCAAACGTCATGGTCTCGCCGATCGTGATCTGCTCGTCCTCGGTCTCGGCAATATCGCTGTCGATGAGCATCTTGGTCAGGCCCGGGTCGGCGATGACCACGTCCCAGCTGCCCTGGTCGCTGTAGCTGCGTTCCTCGGTACCGGCCGGCACCGTGTCGTCCAGCGATGTCCAGGCCAGGTCCGTGGTGTTGGTGATGGTGTCACCGGAAACCGCACTGACATCGATGGTCGCATCGAACTCGATCTCGCAGGTCGAGCCCAGCGGGAATGCCGACCAGCTGGCCGAGATGGTGTTGCCCGCTCCGGCGGGCCCCGTGTCGGGCGCCACTGTGCAGTTTTCGCCGACCGCGACAGAACCGGTGTCGAGCACCAGTTCGGGCGGCAGCGTGTCAGCGAGATCGACGTCAAAGGCATCCGTGGACGATGACCCGGTATGGCTGACGGTCA
Source organism: uncultured Oceanospirillales bacterium (assembly GCA_913055655.1). GTDB lineage: Bacteria > Pseudomonadota > Gammaproteobacteria > Xanthomonadales > SZUA-36 > Marinihelvus. The sequence continues at coordinate 1,347,661 of CAJXKA010000001.1, forward strand.
ACGTGTAGTGAACGATGTCACCGGCTTCCGCACTGGTGACGTCACCCGCCTTGACGATGGACAGGAACGGTTCAAGCGCGCGCACCCGTGCAGTGTCGGTGACGAAGAACTGCTGGTTCAGCGCCACCGACCCGAATTCCGCTCGGGCCACGTTGTCGTCCTCGGCCAGGTTCTGGTTGACCGGCAGGTCGCGTACCACGGCGGTCACCCGCATCTGGAAACTGTTGTTTTCGGCCGATGTATCGTTGGCGTCGCTGTTGACGATCGGGTCCGGGAAAGTGGCCGTCACGGTGTCGTCGAGGCCATCGCCCAGAACGGCATCGCTGGTGACAATCGGCGGTATGGTCGCCGTCGACAGGTTCGTGGTCGCCGGCAGGGGCTCAAAATCTGCACTGACCAGTTCCAGCAGCATGGAAGACGTGGGCAACGCATCGGTAATGACAAGGTTTTCGGTCTGGCCTTCCGGCAGCAGCACGTTCACCAGGAAGGTCACTTCCTCGCCAATGGCCAGTTCTTCAACGCCACCATCGTTACCCGTGTGCACCTGGTTCGAGAGGATGACGGACTTGGTGATGCCAACGTCGAAAATCTTCAGTTGCGCACAGCCATCGTCGAGATAGCTATTGGCTGCACCACCAACATCACCCGGGTCGCCGGTGCGCTCGACACTCAGCGGCACGCCGGGCACCGGCTGGGATACGTCCCCCGCCAGGCTGGTCCACTGCGCCAGGGCGCAGTTCTCCAGCGTGGTGCCGGCCGGCAGCAGCGGATCGATGGTGGTTTCCACCTGCAGGGTGCAGTCGTTGCCGATCTCGAAAACCGGCCACGACGCGGTAATGACATCACCCGCCAGGTTCAGCGACGCGGGTGCGGTATTGCAGTTCACGGTCGTCAGCGACCCGGGAACCGGGGTGACACCGATCGGAAAATCATCGTCCAGCAGCTCGAGTTCGAAGGCCGTGCCGTCAGAACCGCCGTTGTGACGCACCCGGATATTCACCAGGGGTGGATCCGACCGGTCGGTCACCGCCGGGTCGAATGCCTTGGTGACGTCGATGCCCGGCTCGACAATGCGAACATTGCCCGCCGACCCCTGCGCGGTCTGCGTCCCCTGTGGCGCTTCCCACGACCAGCGGGCGCGATTATTGCGCTGCTGCCCCCGGACATTGCCGGTGTTGTTGATCACCCGGGCGAGGTACACCATCGTGATGGTCTCCGCGACGCCGTTGTCGGTATTGCTGTTGGTGACGGTGCCGAAGCCGGGGTCGCCCGCATTCGGGCCCACGCGCAACAGGCGCGCGGCATGCTCGTCCCCACCGCCCTGCGCGACCACGGCCGCGTTGGCCGGCACGCCGCCAAAGCCGCCGGCAACCGAGGTGCTTAACCCCGTCGACGCCGTGATGCTTTCCAGTGCTTCAAAGGCCAGCCCGGTATCCAGCAGGTCCTCGAAGTAAACGTCCGGTGACGTACCCTCCGGCACCGTGATCACCACCTCGTAACGTACGGATTCGCCAATCTGGGCGCGGACCGTGTCACCGGCATAACCAGGGACAATCTCAAGCTTCGATTTCACCACGGTCGGGGTCGCCAGGCTGACGCTGGCGGAATCGTCGCGCTCCGGGAACGTCGTGTTGGTGCCCGAGGTGGACGTGAAGGTGACCGTTGCGGTGTTGTCGAGTGTTTCACCGGGCACGGCACCCACATCAATCGTACAGCGGTTACGGATCAGCAGCGTGTCTGCGCCGAACGGGGCGCCGCCACCCGCCGGTACACCATCGTTGCCGGGTAACGGCCCGGGCACCACGATGCCGGCCGCCAGGTTCGTGCCGTTAAACGCGACCTGCTGCCCCGCGCCGTTGGTCACATCCGCCGGCGCCAGCGCCTGGCAGTTCAGGCCCCCGACCGCGGGGTCGGTGACCGTGACGTTGTAGGCCCCAACGCTGCCACGGTTCTCGACCGTGATGACATACTCAATGACGTCACCGGCATCCACGCCGGAGGCGTCGGAATCGACGAGCGCCTGCGCGGGATTCGCCGGCGGTGCCGGCGAAATGGTCGCGTTCGGGTTATCGACCGAGAACACGCCCTTGGTGATAAACACGTCCGGCGCGCCGACGTTGAAACCCTGTCCCGTATCCACGACCTGTACAACGCCACCGCTGTTCAGGTAGGAACCTTCCAGCACATTGGTCAGGAAAAGCCCGTCGGCAAACGGGTCGCTGGTGATGGTAACCGTGATATCCGCCGCGACCAGGGCGGCGCCCATTCCTGCCGGGTCGGGCCAGGTCAGGGTGAATGAATTGGTCGCCGTGTCGGCCGAATAGGCGGGTTCAACCGTGGAAATGCCCGGCAAGTTCGGGATCACGATGTCGGTATCGGGGTCAATGTCGGCCACGAGGACCACGGGCAGGGGCAGGTAATCCGTCAGTGCGATGGCCAGGGTATCTTCGGACGGAATGTCCATCTCGATCCGGAACGTGACCGTATCACCGGGTGCCAGCGGGTCGGGCAGCGGGATGGGCGCCACCAGTGACTTTTGCACCTGGTTGGGCACGATATCCACGCCCGCACCGGAGCCGTCATTCCCATTCGCGCCGGCGCTGTCACTGTGCGCGAAAGCGGCCGAAACGCTGTTGCCCAGCGTGTCAGCGGCCACGACATTGGAGCCGTCTTCATAGGTCTGCTCGACTTCCGCCTGGTAATGCAGGCGGCCGCGCGCGCCCAGCGCCACCGAGGCCACCTGGCCGGGTGCGATGTCGAACTCAAGCTGCGTTTCCCCCGCCCCGGGGCCGGGGCTCACTGCCGCCGTAATCGGCCCACTGGCGCCGGCCAGCGTCAGCGTCGCATTGCCGAGGTACGCAAGTCCGTCACCGAGCACATCGGTGAACACCAGGTCCGTGATCGAACCGTTACCCCCGGATTCGTCGTAATCCGTGACCTGGAAATGCACTTCGTAGTCGAGCGTGTCGCCCGGCACCACCGTGTTGGGACTGACTGATTTCTGGACCGCCACGTGCCGGGCGGTGACCTCGGCATCATCACTGACGTTGTAGTCCGTACCCTGGTAGCTGTAGTCCACCTCGACCGTGTTGGTAATCAGCTGCGTATCGGCGTTGTTGCTCTCGTCGAGGATATCGGTGATGTAGACCGGGATCGAAACGACCAGGTCATCCTCAGACGCCGTGCCGGTCAGGCTCTGGCAGCCCGCCACCAGCGTTCCACCCGGTGTGGGCGGGGGGTTGGGTTCGGTAATGACTTCGCACAGGGTGCCCTGCGCGGCCGTGATGCTGATCGGGTCGCCGGTCCACTGTATTTCCGGATCGGGCAGCATGTCCGTCAGCGACGGCATCTCAAGTGTCGCGCCTTCGGACACGTTCAGCTGGTAGGTGTAGGAGAAAGTGTTGCTCGGGCCGGGCGGGCGTTCGCCTTCCGGCACATTCGCGGTTTTCTCGACCCGCGCCAGCTGGGGTGTAATGGTTGCGGTCGTCTCCGAGTTGCCGGTAATGGGGCCATTGTCACCGGTCGGTGTGTCGCCAAACTCGAATCCGGGCAGCATGTGCACTTCCAGCGGCACGCCGATCTCGGCACCGGGTTCGACGACACCGCAGATATCCAGCACCATCGACGGCTGCCCGCCGGACACCGAGCCCACGGGATAGCGGACGATATACGCGTTGCCACCGGGGTCACCGGCAACCGTGGTGCCTGAAATCGGATCGTCAATCATGCCGCTGGCATCGACAACACCGACGAATTCAACCGGGGGCGCGATGCCAATGTAGGTATTGGTCGTTACCGTCACGCCGGGCGGCAGCGTCACGAATACGTAAGGGCCGTAACCGACGTTGGCGGGATCTTCGTTGGTGAAACTGACGGTCGTGCAGACTTCTTCGCCGATCAGAGGCTCAGCGGCGCCACCACCAAGCACAAGGCCCGGCACCTGGGCCATGGCCGGCGCCATGCACAGGCCTGAAATGCAAAATACCGCGGCGATCAGCCGCAGCAAGCCATTTCGAAACCCTGATTTCGAACCTGTCACGTCAATCAAGCGAACCCTTCCCCTGGTGAACCCTGAGCCAGGCCACCCTCTGCAACGCCAGCCTTGACTATAAGCGTGGGGAACCGTTGTTTGCAAACCGTTGGACGGCCCTTCACATGCGGGGTCTTCACCTACCATTCATGCGGGCAACTCGCTACCATCCCTGATCGTCCAACATCAGGAAAAAATATGCGCCATCATCTGCTGGTTTTCGTGAAAATCACCGCCCTTCTCGCGGTACCCGCCACCAGTTTCGCCGATGAAGATATCCTCGGGTTGATTGACCAGCGTGTGTCGCAGACCAGCACACTTTCCCGCCAACTCTGGGAATGGGCCGAGGTCGGCTACCAGGAGACACGCAGCACCGAACTGCTCCAGGAAACCCTGGCGGCTGAAGGGTTTGAAATCACGACCGGCATCGCCGGCATCCCGACGGCCTTCGTGGCCGAGTCGGGTGAAGGCGGCCCGGTGATCGGCATCCTGGCCGAGATGGACGCCCTGCCCGGCATCAACCAGTCGGACCTGCCGCACCGTGACCCGGTGGACGGTAAGACGGCCGGCCATGCCTGTGGACATAACCTGTTCGGCGCGGGCTCGGTGGTGGCCGCCATCGCGGTGAAGGAGTGGCTGGAAGAGAGTGGCACGCCAGGCACCGTCCGGCTGTACGGCACGCCGGCCGAGGAAGGCGGTAGCGGCAAGGTGTACATGGTGCGTGAAGGCGCGTTTGACGACGTCGACTTCGTACTGCACTGGCACCCGTCCAGCGAAAACTGGGCCGGTGCCCGCGGTTCGCTGGCGAACCGTTCGGCCAAGTTCCGTTTCAGTGGCGTTTCCGCGCATGCCGCCGGCAACCCGGACCGCGCCCGTTCCGCGCTGGACGGCGTCGAGGCCATGAACATGATGGCCAACATGATGCGCGAACACATCCCGGACTCCGCGCGCATGCACTACGTCATTACCGAGGGCGGCCATGCGCCGAACGTGGTGCCGGATTTTGCCGAGGTTTTCTATTACCTGCGTCACCCGAAGACGGAAACCCTGCTGGAACTCTGGCCACGGCTGGAGGCCACGGCCCGTGGCGCCGCGGAAGGCACCGGCACCACGGTCGAATGGGAGATCATCCACGGCAACAACCCGTTGCTGGTGGTGGAGTCACTGGCGAAGATGATGGACGAGAAACTGCACCAGGTGGGTGGCGTGCACTACAACGCCGAAGAACAGGCCTGGGCCGAGGCGATCCGTGCGCAGTTTGACGACCCGTCCGGGGCCCTGGGCAGCGAGCGCGAGATCCGCGATTACGACGTCGGCGTGGGCTTCGGCTCCACCGATGTTGGCGACGTGTCCCAGGTGGTGCCGACCGTTGGCCTGCGGACCGCCACGTGGGTGCCGGGCACGCCCGGCCATAGCTGGCCGGCCGTGGCCGCCAGCGGAACCAGCATCGGCGTCAAGGGCACACAGGTGGCGGCCAAGACACTGACGCTGGCCGCGATCGAACTGTACGAGAACCCCGAACTGCGCGCCGAGGCCACCGCGGAGTGGGAAGCCGCACGTGGCGAGGGCTTCGAGTACGTGCCGCTGCTGGGCGACCGGGAACCACCGCTGGATTACCGTGACTGACGACCGTCACTGCAACAAAAAAGCGGCGGGCCGGGGCCCGCCGCTTCTGCTTTCACCTGTCGAAACAGGCTTTCGGTTTTACGGCGTGAAGTCCAGCACCACGCCCGACAGGTCGCCATCACCCGAGAACAACTCGTAAGTCGTTCCACTGGCAGACAGCGCACCGGCCGCGGACAGGTCGGTTTCACCCGGGTCAGCGGCACCGCCGCCCTCGGTCACACCGGCCAGGCCATCGGTCGCCGATACGGCGCCATACTCGATGGTGAAGCTGCCGTCGTCACGGAGCGTGACCATGAAGGTATTCGCCCCGGTACTGATGAACTCCGGCACCGAGTCGAATGTCACCGTCAGCCAGCCTTCCCCGGCATCCGCCGAGACACTGCCCGCATTGTTGGGCGACAGGTCATCCCACAATGGCGCGATACGTGGCAGTTCATTCAGGAACTCCGAAACGGACTCGGAGAAGTCCGTATCGCCGCCGCCAAACGTCAGGCTGCCGTTCGAGTTCACGAACACCGAGTCGTAGCTCGCGCCGTTGAACGGGAAGCTGAACCCGAGCGTAACCTCGGCCGAGTCGTCATCGCCCAGGTCAATCGGAAGCGAGTTGGTTTCCGAAATCTCCAGGACATAGCGACCACCATCAAGGCCTTCGCCCACCAGGTCGTAGTCGGGCCAGGTGGTCACCGCCAGGAAGTACGTTCCCGAGGGCAGGCCCTGCACCGGCATCGACGAAAGACCGATGTCGTCATTGGAGGCGACGAGATTGCCGTCCGCATCGAACAACGCCAACAGCGTATCCAGCTGGCCCGCCGTAATCTCGATATCCAGGGTGTTCAGCCCTTCAGTATCGAAAACGAACCAGTCAATATCGCCACCGACCGGTGCGATCTCCGTGTAGCGGGTTAACGGGGCGCTGCTGAATGGCAATGAAATACGGCGCGCCTTGTTCGGCGAATCGTTCTTGCCGGCCCAGTTGTCGTGATAGTCCGTTGAACCGTTGAACCGCAGCGAAGTACCCGCCAGGTCGCCATCGTTGGCCGAGAAGAATTCGTACACGGCCGGCGAATTGTGCAGGTTGATCGTGCTACCCGCCAGGGTTGAAAGATCCGACTCCGGTTCGGAACCGGTCGTCACCGCACCGCCGCAGGAAATACCTGCCAACCCGTCATCGGACGTCAGGTCACCGTAAGCCAGGTCAACATGGTTGTTGGACCGATTCAGTGTCACCGTAAAGCTGTTGGCACCGACGTTCGGATATTCCGGTACGTCTTCCCAGATGACCGTGAACCAGTTTTTACCCTGGTCGAAAGTCACGACACCGCCGGCGGTGACATTCAGGTCATCCCAGAGCCCGGAAACACGCGGCGGACCGCCCAGGAAACCACCCACGGACGGCGAAAAGCTGGTGGCCGCTGAACCGAAGGAGAGGTTGCCGTTGGCATTGACGTACACCGAGTTGTATTGCTCGCCGCAAATTTCGAAGTTAAACGGCATCGGCAACTGGACGAAACCATCGTCACCCACGGCCAGTGGATCACCGGGGCTCGGCGCGTTGAAAATGATATCGACGCCCGTTTCCACGACACCGGCGGTGGCGACAACCGGGGTGTACTCCGTGATGTCATCCGGCGGGTTCGAGGCTGACTCGTCCGCGTTCCAGAATTCCTCCGGACCGGGCAGCGTGGTCAGGATCGGGTTGCTGAAGCGTCCCGCCTGCGCGGTTACCGTGTCCACGAACACCGCGTATTCGGCACCCGGCGTCAGGTTGCCCAGGGTAAACGTTCCCACGAAGGGATCGGACTGCGCCGTGGCATCGGTCAGTGCCCCCGAGAACGTGGATACTGCATCCTCCCACGGATTGGCCAGGTTCCGGGCAATCACGTTCACGCCGCTCAGGCGCGTCTCGCCATCGGGCGCATATATGACGCCGGAGATGGCACCGGTATCCGCCGCGAAGGTCGCGCCGGGGTAGAGTGTCGTGATTGAAGCGACATCGTCCGCATGCGGGGATTCCGTCCCGGCCGCGGTACCGAAATAGATCGGAAACATCGTTTCGATCAGCCCGGCCAGGTTACCCGGTGGCGGAAAGGTCGTGTTGTCGGGTGTCGGACCTGTGTCGTCGCCACCTTCACCGAAGGCGACCAGCTGACCATTGAGTTCAACGTGGCCCAGGTTCGAGTAGTGCCCAAACTCATGGGTCATGACGTCTTCTGCGTACTGCACGTCATCGAAAGCCGCGCCGTTCAGGAAAGACTGACCCTCGGTGATCTCACAAGTTAGCGAGTTGCCGAACTCTGGTGTCGCGAAACCAAGGATGCCGGACCCCGGGCCGTAGAGCAGGTCGAAAATCTCGCCAGTCGCGTCGAACACGATGGGTGACAAGCCGTCCGGCGCGAGCGGGTCCAGGTACGGCGCATAGTTGTTGATGTCGACGTCCACGGGCAAGAGACCGGCGTTCAGGTATGTCGCACTGGTCGGAACGGCATAGGGTCCTGCCGCTGTCCAGTTGTCGAACGCCTGCTGTACCAGCGCCACGCCCGCAGTGTTGTCGATACCAAACGGCGTCGAAAGGTCGCCCTGGTCAGGGTTAAAGGGAATGTCGGCCCCACCGTTGGGCCACGTATATGGCTCACCGGGGTTGCAGATGATCAGTGTGTCAGCAGCCATTGCCGGCGTGCCCAGGAGGGTCACACTGCCGGCCAGGATCGCCGCCGCGAGTAAATGTTTTTTAATATTCATGTCCACCCCCCTCAGCGCAGTGTCGCGCGGACCGACGCATCCAGCGTCTGATAGTCCACCGGCCCATCAAACAGGCCCAGGTTGCCGAAACCATTGCTGTAAACCGCGTTTCCGGCCATGTCGGCCTGCGCCTTGAACAGCCCCTGGCCCAGTCCCACCGTGGTGGAGAGGCCGATACTGCTCGGCTGCGTCGTGAACAACACGTACTGCGCGCCGATTTCCATTTCGGGGTTCATGTTCAGCCCGCCCAGGCGTTGCACACCATTTTCGGGCAATGAGGGGCGCAGTCGACCATACATGCGCAGTTCAATAACCTCGGCAGCTTTTCCGCTACCAAAATCGCCCTTGATCACATCCTCGACCGCCAGCGTGTAGACCACCACTGGCAGCTCTCCTCCGCCATGGAAGATCGTGTCCGGCTGAACGTCGAGCACGGTGCCGCGGAAGACCTTGTCGGCATTTCCGACGAGCTCGCCAAGGCCCATCTTTTTCACCATCGCGGCCTGTGCCGTGACAGCTGCAAACACCAGGGCGAGGGACGCCGCCAGCATTCGCATTCGGTTGCGGTATTTCATGTAGTTGACTCCTTCTCTCTTTGAAATGAGAAACGAGGAAAGCCATCGGCCAATGTCCGATAGTGGATGTCCTGATGATGATCCCCGCCTTTTTCGGATCCTGGTCCGCAGTACTCGCGAATGTCGTCGGCACGGGACACTCTCAGGATCCATTCAGAGAATGCCGGCGACCCCTTCCCCCCTGGGCAAGGGCTCCTTTTCGCGAACCCAATTGAAATATAGCAGCTGCATTTAATTTTGCAGGGAGGGCGTCAACACAGGCGCCGGATGTTCAGGTTCGGGCCACGGCATCCAGGCGGGGCACCAGCCACCAAACCCATAACGCGGCCGCCAGGCTGTAGGCGCCCAGTGCAATCAACTGGCTTTCAAGCAGCACGCCGGAGTCCAGCAGCAAGCCCACCAGCCCGGGCGCCACCGCTGTCGAGACCACCACCAGCGCCGTGACCACGGACCGGATCGCACCCAGGTGGGTGATGCCGTAAAGCTCCGCCCACAGCGCGCCTGAAGTGGCTGCGGCACAGCCCATGGTCACGCCGTACAACGACATCACCAACAGCAATGCCGTCATCGAATCCGATAAACCAAGCAGTAGCGTTGCCACCCCCATGGGCACCAGGTAGGTGAACAGCAGGCGTCTTGCCCCGAAGCGGTCCACCAGCCACCCCGCCCCCAGCGCGGCGAGCACGTTCACGACGGCCATCACCGAGAAGGTGCCGGCAAACGTCTCGAGCCGCCAACCTTTCAGTTCCACCAGGTTGACCTGGTAGAAAAACACGGCCGTGAGGATAAATGGCGGCGCAAGAATAGCCGGCATCAACAGGTAAAAAGACGAATGCCGGACGACTTCGCCGCGGGTCCACTGGCGGCGATCTTCGTCGGGGTCTTTGCCCGCCCGGGACATCGGCCCACGAGTGGGATGTCGTTCGTGTCGCAGCAGCAGGATGAACAGGGGCACGCCGATGCCGACGATGAACGCCGCGGCGTAGAACCATGTCGAGCGCCAACCCGTCGCCATCATTGCCGCCACGGCCAGGGGCGGCAGGATGGCCTGGCCCGACGGCATGCCCATGCCGGCGATGGCGACGGCGCGACCCCGCTTGCGGTTGAACCAGCGTCCCATGGCGGTCATTGCCGTCAGGGTCAGCATCCCCTGGCCGAAGAACCGCAGGCCAAACAGGGCGACCACCAGCAGCCACGGCTGGTAGGTCCAGGCCATCAACACGGCAGTCAAGGCCAGGCCAGCCAGCACACCAGCACTCAGCCAGCGGATGGGCACGGTGTCGGCGAACTTGCCGGCCACCGTCAACGCAGCAGCGCTTGCGAGCGTGGCAATCGCGTACAGGCTGCCAAACTGGCCGTCGCTGATGGCCAGCTCCGACTTGATCGCCCCCGCGAACAGGGCGATGTAGTAAGTCTGGCCGAACCCCGAGAACAACATCAGCAGGAAACCGCTGGCCAGCCAGCGGAACTCTGAGCGCCATTCGGCGAGCATGGGCATCGTGCGGACTCCCCGGCAAAAACCGCCATTTCAACATAACGCGCGCTTCACGGCCCATTGTTACAATCGAGCGCACTGTTTTCATATTCTCGGAGGATCACCATGGCGACCGTGCTGATCAGTGGCGCGAACCGCGGAATCGGCCTGGCGCTGGCGGCGCTCTACCGGCACCGGGGCGACCGGGTCATCGCGCTGTGTCGCGATTCGATCGGCGGCCTGGATGCGTTGGATGTTGAAGTCCACCGCGACTGCGACGTCACCGACATCGATGCATTGCAGCGCCTGGCGGCCCGGCTGGACGGCCAGCCCATCGACCTGTTGATCGCCAATGCCGGCATCATGATTTACGAGGGGCTGGATGACCTCGACCGGGAACACTGCCTGCGCCAGTACGAGGTCAACGCCCTGGGGCCGGTATGGCTGACGCGCGCATTCCTGCCCAAGCTGCGCGAGGGCAGCAAGGTCGGCATTGTCTCCAGCCGGGTCGGATCGCTGGCGGACAACCAGTCCGGCGGCAATTACGGCTATCGCATGTCCAAGGCCGCGGTGAACATGGCCGGCGTCAACCTGGCGCATGACCTGAAGCCTCACGGCGTCGCGGTCGCGCTGTTGCACCCGGGCTATGTCAAAACCGACATGGTCAACATGGGCGGTGAAGTGGAGCCCGAGGTCGCCGCCGCCGGCCTCGCGGACCGCCTGGATGCACTTGACCTGTCCTCGACCGGCACCTTCTGGCATGCCCAGGGCCAGGTGCTGCCCTGGTGACACCGGATTCACCCCCATGTTCATGAACCGGCTGTCGCGTTGGCTGGACTCGCTGCGGTTTCCCACGTTGGTGATCATCACCGCGGCGTTGTTCGCGATCGACCTCGTGATTCCCGATGCCGTGCCGTTTATCGACGAAATCATGCTGGCGCTGGCGACGATTTTCTTTTCCCGGTTCAAGCAACGTGGTTCCCGGGACAAGCCCGGTTCAAACGACAAGGAATAAGATGAGAATGATTCTCGAATACGGTATTGTTGAGCGTTTGCGAACCCAGAATGGAGTCCCCATCGGTGAATTCCGAAACTGACCTGAACCCGCACCGCCCGACCTTGTCCCGGACCCTGGTGCTGTGCGTCGCGATCGTGGCCATCGGCGCGGCGATGCTGGTGCTGATTTTCAACACCGAGCCGGGCGCCAATCGCGAAACGGCCGTGCGCCAGTCCGCGGTACTCGTGGATGTCACCCGGCCCGAAACCGGCGATTTCCATCCCGTCATCCAGGCGCTCGGTTCCGTCCGCCCGGCGCGTGAAATCGAGCTGCGCTCGCGGGTCTCCGGCCAGGTCGAGTCGATTTCCGACCGGCTTTCACCGGGCGGCTTCGTCAAGGCCGGCGAAGTGTTACTGCGTATTGAGGACGCGGACTATCGCAATGCACTGTTGCAGCGCCAGAGCGAACTGCACCAGGCCATCGCCGAGCTGGAACTGGAAAAGGGCCGGCAGATCCAGGCCGAACGCGAATACCGCGACCTGAAGGCCGATCGCGGCGAAGCACTCGACCCGGCCAACCTGTCATTGATCCTGCGCCAACCACAATTGCGCAGCGCCGAGGCGCTGGTGGAATCGGCCCGGGCGGCGGAAGCACAGGCGCAGCTGGACCTCGAGCGCACCGTGGTGCGGGCGCCGTTCGACGCCCAGGTGCTCGACCGGACGGTCAACCTCGGCTCACAGGTCTCTGCCGGCGAGGCCCTGGCCCAGCTGGTCGGCCTGGACCGGTACTGGGTGGAGGTGACGGTTCCGCTGGACAAGCTCCGCTGGCTCCGGTTCGCACATGGTGAGCCCGACCAGGGTTCTACCGTGACCATCGCACACCGTTCGGCGTGGCCGGCCGGCCAGGTCCGCGAGGGCCATCTTGACCAGCTGGTTGGCGAACTCGAGGGCGGCACCCGGCTGGCGCGCGTGCTGGCCGTCGTCGACGACCCGCTGGCCCGCCAGCCGGAAAACGAGGGCATGCCGGGCATGATCATCGGCGCCTTCGTCGAGGCCAGCATCGCCGGGCGGGAAATTTCCGGCGCACTGAAGCTGCCGCGTGAATATATCCGCCAGGGCGACACGGTCTGGCTGATGCGCGACGGGGCGCTGGCCATCCAGCCGGTCACCATCGAGTTTGAAGATGCGAATTACGCCTATGTCAGCGACGGCCTGGCTGCGAACGACCAGGTGGTCACGACCAACCTGGCAACGGTCAAGGAAGGCCTTCGTCTTCGTCCGCGTGACACCGGTACACCCGAGGTGGCCGGCGCCTCAGGCCAGGCAGCGGCACAGCCATGAACACACCGCGCAGCGCAGACGGCACCCGCCTGGGCCCCATCGCCTGGATGGCGCAGAACTCGATCGCCGCCAACCTGCTGATGATCATCCTGCTGGGCGGCGGCATTTACACCGCGCTGACCATGCAGAAAGAAGTGGACCCGGATTTCGCCCTCGACATCGTCGAGGTCGTGGTCAGCTACCCCGGCGCGGCGCCCGAGGAAGTCGAACAGGGCATCATCCTGCCCATCGAGGAAGCCATCCGTGGCGTCCAGGGCATCAGCGAAATCTCGTCCAATGCCTGGGAAGGGCGCGGTTCCGTGCGCATGGAACTGGTCGCCGGTGTCGACCGCATCAAGATCTTCCAGGACATCGACCAGGCGGTGACGCAGATCCGGACCTTCCCGGATGACGCGGAGGAGCCGGAGGTGCGCCTGCAGGACCGCGTCCGCGACGTCATGGAGATCGCACTGTTCGGCGATGCCGACGTCTGGACCATGCGCAAGCTGGCGGAGCGCGTTCGCGACCGGATGCTGAGCCAGCCGGGCATCAGCCAGGTCGAAATCGGTGGTGCGCTGGACTACATCACGCACGTCGAGATTTCCTCGGACACCCTGCGAGAATACGGGCTGACGCTGGGCGAGGTGGCCAGCATCATCGAGCAGTCCAGCCGCGATGTGCCGGCCGGCTCCATCGATACCAGCGGTGGCCAGATCCTGCTGCGAGTGGAAGAGCGAAAGCAGTGGGCCGACCAGCTGGCGCAGATCATCATCCGCAGCGCCGAGAGCGGCGCACCCCTGACCCTTGGCGACATCGCGGAAATCCGTGACGGTTTCGAGGAAGTCGGTTTCCAGAGCCAGTTCAACCGCCGCCCGTCCATCGACCTGGAAGTATTCCGCATCGGCGACCAGTCGCCGCTGGAAGTCGCCGCCGCTGTCGAAGAAGTACTCGCCGAACTGGACCAGACGCTGCCCGAGGGCATCGAGTGGCGCATCGACGGCAACGCGGCCAAGGACTTCGACGACCGCATGTCGCTGCTGCTGGAGAACGGCGCGCTCGCCATTGTCATTATCGTCATCATTCTCAGCCTGTTCCTGGAGTTCCGCCTGGCCTTCTGGATCATGATGGGCATGACCATCTCGTTCATCGGCGCGATCACCGTGCTGCCGTGGGTGGGGGTCAGCATCAACATGGTGTCGATGTTCGGCTTCCTGGTCGCGCTGGGTATCGTGGTGGACGATGCCATCGTGGTCGGCGAGAACGTCTACGAATACCGCGAACGCGGCATGGGCAAGATGGAAGCGGCCATCAAGGGCGCCCGGGAGATGGCCTGGCCGGTGACGTTCAGCATCCTGACCAACGTCGTCGCCTTCCTGCCGGTGATGTTCCTGCCCGGTGTGACCGGCAATTACTGGTGGCCGCTGCCGGCGGTGGTGATCACCGTGCTGCTGTTCAGCCTGGCCGAGGCCCTGTTCATCCTGCCCGCCCACCTGGCCCACGTGCATGAACGCAGCCACACCACGGTCAGTGAATCCATGCACGGCTGGCAACGGCGATTCGCCCGCGCGGTCAGCGACTGGATCGACACGCGCTATCGGCCGTTCCTGGGGCTCTGCCTGCGCCATCGCTACATTTCCTTAACGCTGTCCGTCACACTGCTGGCCGTGACCGGCGGCTACGCCATCAGCGACCACATGGGCATGGTATTGATGCCGGAACTGGCCGCCGACGAGATCGAGGCCGGCATCCGCCTGCCCACCGGCACCACGCGCGACCAGGCCGCGGCCATTGCCGTGGAGGTCACCGACGCGACCATCCGCATGTTCGACGAACACGACCTGTACCGTGCCGCGGAAGGCGTGAAGACCAACGTGCGTGGCGGCTCTTCGTTTGTTGACGTGGAAATCGTCATGAAGCCGCCGGACGAGCGTGAGATGACGGCCCGCGATGTGATCCAGCTCTGGCGCGACGAGATCGGCGATATCGACGGCGTGGACCAGATCACCTTCGAGGCCGAGCGCGGCCCCGGCGGCTGGCGCGACGATATCGAGATCGACCTCAGCCATTCCGATGTCGATGTACTGACCCAGGCCAGCGAAGCGCTGGTGGAGCGCCTGGAAGCGTTCGACGCGGCCGCCGGCGTGAACACCAACTACCAGCCCGGAAAATCGCAGCTCAGCTTTACCCTGTTGCCGGAAGGCCGTGCGCTCGGACTCACCCCGAACGAGGTCGGGCGACAGGTCCGCGACGCTTTCTTCGGCGCCGTGGCCATGCGTCACCTGCGTGGCACCAACGAGGTGGAGATCCGCGTGAAGCTGCCCGAGGTCGAGCGTGAAGACCGCCGCTACCTGGAGGACTTCGTGGTGCGGGCGCCGAATGGCGTCGAGGTGCCGCTGATGGACGTGGTCACCGTCAACCAGGGCACGGCGTTCCGCTCCATCGACCGCCGTGACGGCCGCCGCGTCATCACGGTCGGCACCGATGTTGAACCCAAGAGTGCCGCGGGTCGCGTCCTGGAAGTCGTGCGCACCGAGGTGCTGCCCCAACTGCGCGCAGACTATCCCGGCCTGACCTGGACCTTCGAAGGCAACCAGGCCGAGATTCGCGAGTCCACGGCGTCGCTATACGGCAGCTTCGCGCTGGCGCTGTTCGCCATCTATGCCCTGCTCGCCATCGCGTTCGGCAGCTACGTGCAGCCGCTGATTGTCATGATGGCGATCCCGTTCGGCGTGGTCGGCGCGGTGATGGGCCACATCATCCTGGGCTACGACCTGTCGCTGGTCAGCATGATGGGCGTGGTCGCGGTCGCCGGCGTGGTGGTCAATGGCGCGCTGATCATGGTGCATTACGCGAATGGCAAACGTGACGAACTGGGGGCGGAGGAAGCCGTCCTCGAGGCAGGCACACGTCGCTTCAGGCCCATCGTGCTGACGACGCTGACCACGTTCGGCGGTGTGACACCGATTATCCTGGAGACGTCGCTGCAGGCCTACCACCTGGTGCCGATGGCGATCTCCCTGGGCTTCGGCATCGTGTTCTCAACGTCGATCATGCTGCTGCTGGTGCCCTGCCTGTACATGATGCTGGAAGACATCAACAACCTGCTGGGCCGCCGGCACCGTTTCGAGGCGGCCGATGGCCCCCATGCGGGCTCGAATGCGAGTTAACCACTGAATATCGGGTTAAACCCGCAGGAGCGTACCAATGTGGACGATGGTTTTCACACTCGGCTTTTTCGTGCTGTTCGCGGTGGCGTTCGTCTGGGTGGTCTGGCGACGCGCCCTGCAGGCACGGGACCTGGCCCAGCGCGGTGTGCCGGTGACCGGCGAAGTGGTCAGCAAATACACCGACCGGATGAGCAAGATCAGGACCCGGCACCTGCGTTACAAGTTCACGGCCGCAGACGGGCATGAATACTCTCACCGGATCATGGCTGACGTCGATGATTACCATTCCCTGGACGAGGGTGACCCGGTCGAGCTGGTCTACCTGCCGGACAAGCCCACCGTCAGCGCTATGAAGGGCATGGTGGACATTGTGCGTAAAGGCCTGGAAGACCAGGAAGGCAGAAAGGATCCTTAAGCTTCACCCCTGCGACGTATGGCCCACTGGCCGTACGCCCCGGTGTGAACCACCTCGTAGTCGTTTTCGGCAATGAACTGCTGAACCGCGCGGTAAACACCGTGATGCTTGGCATTCGGGTCGGGACGCCAATCATCGCCGGCAATGACACCCGCTGGGCGGACTTTTCTTTTCAACACCTCGAGTTCCGCGAGGGTATGTGCGTAGGCGTGGGAAGAGTCGATGTAGACCCAGTCAAGACTACCGTCATCAAAACGTTCCAGGACGTCCAGGTCATCTCCGACATGTATGCGCACCGTCCCCGCTTCGATCTCGGGTTTGAAGTACCGAAGTATATTGATGAGTGCGTCAATCGTACTGTTATTGCCCTCACCCCACCCCCATTCATTCGTCAGGTTGAACCAGGGGTCGACCAGGTGCAATTCACGGGGGCGCGCAACGTCGAGCAGGATTTTCGAAAAGTGCCCCTTGTAAACGCCGAGCTCCGCACCGACGGCATCGGCGGGAATCCACGCTTTGACAAAGGCCCGGCGAACATGTGCCCGTTCAGCAGAAATCGTATCGTCCGGTGCGATACCCTTGACAGGCTCCCGGCGAGCGAAAAATCTCATCACACGACAGAACCCCTACGTCGTAAGTTGGCCGGAACGGTAGTCGGCCAGCGCCTGGTCGATCTCTTCCCGGGTGTTCATGACGAACGGGCCGTACTGTACCACGGGCTCTTCCAGGGGGCTGCCGGCCAGCACCAGCACGCGGCTGCCCGCCTTTCCCCCAACAAATTCAACATGGTCGCCGGCACCCAGGATACCGACATTGCGCGCCGGCAACGCGGCGCCCGCCACGTCCACGCCGCCCTCGTACACGTAGGCAAACGCGTTGTGCCCCGGCGGCACCGGCAGCGTGACCCGCGCCCCGGCCGGCAGTTCAACATCGACCATCAGCGGGTCGGTGCGCATCCTGCCAGGTTCGGAATTGACCGGGCCGGCGACGGTGTGACCCTCGATGGACAGCGTGCCGGCGATGACCTTCAGCCGACGCCCATCGTCCAGTTCCAGGACCGGAATATCCGCGGCGGGAATGTCGCGATAGGCCGCCGGGGTCATCTTCTCGGCCGCCGGCAGGTTGATCCAGAGCTGGAAACCCCGCATCCGGCCACTTTCCTGCTGCGGCATCTCGGAATGAATCACGCCCCGCCCCGCCGTCATCCACTGCACACCGCCGCTTTTCAGTTCGCCGACGTTGCCCAGGTGATCCTCGTGACGCATGTGGCCGTCGATCATGTAGGTGACCGTTTCAAAACCACGGTGCGGGTGGGGCGGGAAGCCGGCGATATAGTCCTCGGGGTTGTCGGTCCCGAACTCGTCCAGCATCAGGAACGGGTCCAGGCGATTGCCACCGCCGGCGCCGATACTGCGACGGAGTTTCACGCCTGCGCCATCGGACGTTTCCATGGCGGGAAAGACCCGGGCTAATGTTCTGCTGTTTCCAGTATTCACTTTCTGCCTCCCGTTGACCCGGCCGTCGTTACGCGGCCAGCGCGTCGATCGTGGAATGCGCCTTCGCCAGTGCCTGGCGCTGTCGATCATCACCCAGGGCGAGGCCCTCGGCATAAACGAATTCGATGTCATGCAGGCCGATGAAGTTCAACACGTGGGTGACGTAATCCGTCTGGGTGTCCATGGGTGTTCCCTGGTATACACCGCCGCGAGCGGCGAAGACCATGACCTTGCGGTCCGCCAGCAGGCCGACCGGGCCGTTCTCGGTGTACCTGAACGTCACGCCCGGCCGCGCGACATGGTCAATCCATGCCTTGAACATGGATGGTATGCCGAAGTTGTACATCGGCAGGCCGATCACCACCGTGTCCGCGGCGCGCAGCTCGTCGATAAACGTGTTGGATTCATCCAGGGCCTGCCGCTGGAGCGGCGTCAGTTTGGCCTCGTCGGCCAGGAAGGCGCCAAAACGTTCCGCGTCCAGGTGCGCGACGGGCTGCTCGGACAGGTTGCGTTCGATGACCCGGCCTTCCGGGTGATTGCGGCGCCAGCGCTCAACGTAGCGTGCCGCGAGCGCGGATGACTGCCCTTCGCTGGCAAACAGGCTGGTATTGATATGCAGTAACGTGTTCATGCGATGTCCTCGGTGGATGTCGTGATATGCGCATGATATTCATCGTATACTTGAATATAAATGTGAATTTTTCGCATAATTAGATCGTATATTTCGATATGTTAAACCCCAGGGTATCACTCGACCAGTGGCGCGCTTTCGTGGCGGTCGTCGATCATGGCGGCTACGCGAAAGCCGCGGACGAGCTCCACAAGACCCAGTCCTCTGTCAGCTACGCGGTGCACCGGGTGGAGGACCTGCTGGACGTCAGGCTGTTTGAACGGCAGGGCCGGCGCGCGGTCCTGACACCCGGCGGACAGGTGCTTTATCAACGCGCGGTCTCGCTGCTGGACCGCGCCGGCAACCTCGAACATGGCGCGGCCGAGTTCGGCGACAACTGGGAACCCGAGTTACGACTGGCCGTGGAAATCGTTTTTCCCACCTGGGTGTTGCTTGAAGCCCTGGAGCAGTTTGGCGCCCGGTTTCCGCAAACCCGCGTGCAACTGTACGAAACGGTGCTCGGCGGCATGGACGAAGCCCTGCTCGATCGCCGGGTCGACCTGGCGCTGACCCCCTTCATCCCGCAGGGGTTCGCAGGTGACCCGCTGCTTCCAGTCCGTTTTATCGCCGCCGCCCACCCTGACCACCCATTACACCACCTGGGCCGGCCGGTGACGCTCGACGACCTGAAGGATCACCGCCACCTGGTCATTCGCGACAGCGCCCAGCAGCGACCACGTGACAGTGGCAGTTGGATTGGCACAGAACAGCGCTGGACGGTCAGTCACAAGGCCACCCAGATCCGGGCCGCCTGCATGGGCTTGGGGTTCGCCTGGTTCCCGGAACAGGCCATCCGTAAGGAACTGGACGAAGGCCGCCTTGCACCATTACCCATGCGCGAAGGCGCGGAGCGCCATGCGCAGGTCTACCTGGTGTTCACCGATCCGGACGCGCCACCGCGCGCCGCCAGGGCCATGGCTGATATCCTGCAGGAACACTGCGATAACCGGGAATTGGAGTCGCCTTCGTGAGGATCATCACCAGGACATTGATGACCGCCCTGTTCGTCGGTTCATTCGCCTGCATGGCTTTCGGCGGTGAACTCTCGGAAAACACGCGTATCGAGAGCCAACAGCTGGGCTACGCGCTGCAGTATCGAACCTACACGCCGGCGGGCATCCGGCCCGACAGGCGATACCCCGTCCTGCTGGTGACCGACGGCCCGTGGTACATCGCCCAGGGCAACATGGTCGACACGCTGGACGCGATGATCAATGCCGGCACGATTCCACCCGTTTTTGTGGTCTTCGTGGACAACCGTGATCCTGACGACCTGGCCCAGAACCGGCGCACGGACGAATTCATGTGCAAAGTCGCGTATGTGAACTTCTACACCGCGGAGTTGCTTCCGGCCCTGTACCGGCAGTACCCCATCAGCCCACGGCGAGAGGACACCAGTATCCTGGGGTTATCATTCGGCGGACTGAACAGCGCCTGTTTTGGCGCGCTGGCCTCGTCCCGTTTCGGCGGTATTGGCATGCACTCACCCGCCAGCGACCGACACATCGAAGCCATGTTGCCGCTCTACCGTGACGGTGACCAGGAGCCATTAAACGTGTTCATCTCCGCGGGCACGCGACGTGACAACCTTCAGGCGGCGCGCAAACTCGCGGCCGCCCTGGAACAGGACGGCCACGAAGTGACGTTCGAGATCAATCGTGGTGGCACCCACGACTGGGACAACTGGCGTGACCTGCTGGACGAAGCCCTGGTCACGCTGCTGGGCCCCGGCCAGGCGCCGGCGCCCTGAACCCGCCTTACTCCGCGTCCGCGGCGGCCTCCACCAGCGCTTCGCACAGGGCCACGTTGTCGTTGGCCGTACGGGAAATCGAAATGCTGCCGCTCTCACCGAAGGCGTCCAGGTCGAAATCCACCGTGCCGGACTCGCAGCTGTCGAAGGTCATGGTCATGGTCCCGACTTTTTCATTGCTGTCGATACCGGCGCCGTAGTCGACAAACCGGCCACCGCGCGCGTTGTAAACGTCCAGCGTGACGCTGTCGCCGCCAGTGAAACTTCCCGCCGGCGCCAGGCCGGTCAACCAGCGGTGGCCGGGGTCGCCAATCACGGCCTCGGCATCCATTCCGGGCAGCTCGGTGTCCCAGGTGTACCAGCCCAGCGTCGCGCCACCACGCTGTGGCAGCACCTCCAGGTAGAAGCCTTCGCCACCATCACCCCGTTCACGCCAGGCGCCGTTCAGGCCCGAGTTGAGCACCATCGGAAGTGGCTCGTTGGTGAACACCGTGACTTCGGTAAACAGGTAATTCTCTGCGCTTCGGTCTTCACCCGTGGCGTAGTTGAACAGCGGAATCTCGGTAAACACCGTGCTCAGGTAGAAATCCTGGATGGAACCCAATGTATCGACCACGTCCATGCCGTTGCCAATGACTTCACCGAACACGGCGTAACCGGCATCATCCCCGGTACGTTCGCCGTCCAGGGCCTCCGAGTTGTCACGCAGGTTGATAAACCACTGGCTCGTGGCACTGTCGGGGTCGCTGGACCGCGCCATTGAGATCGTCCCGCGAGTATTGGAAATGCCGGACTCGTTGGCAATGGGGTCCCGGGTCTCAATACGCTCGAACGTGTCTTCCACAGTCCAGGTGTGACCGCCACCCTGGATGACGAAGCCATCGACCTTGCGGTGAATGATGGAATTTTCGTAGGCGCCTGACTCGATGTATTCGAGGAAATTGGCCACCGTGATCGGTGCTTCTTCGTCGTACAGCTCTACGATGAATTTTCCGAAACGGGTCTCGAACTGGACCTGGGTGGCCATGGCCGGGGACACGGCCAGTGCGGCGAGGGTGAACGTCAGCACACGCGCGGCGCGCAGGGCGAATGAATTCATGAAACTTACTCCTGGATGGGTCCGCCGATGCGAAGGGTCAGACCCGGATATCGGGTTTCGGTGGTTGGACGGCTACCGCGTATCGCAGCCCTCTGAATCGGCGCGCATTATAGCCGGACGGCCCGGTTTTTTCAGCCATGCCGCGTGGTATCCTGCGCCGCCACCTTTTTTTATTTGACGCCGCTTTCTGCATAACAAGCCCATGTCCACGCAACCGCGACCGCTGATCCAGGCCCCGGGCTGGAAAGCCCAGCTGCGCGACGCTGTCCGCGATGGCGAAGCGTTGCTGGCCATGCTGGGGCTCTCCGCCGACCAGGTGGGCCTGAGTAAGGAGGCAGCACGCGACTTTCCACTGCTCGCGCCCCGGGACTTTGTTCGCCGCATTCGCCATGGCGACCCCCGGGATCCTTTACTGAGGCAGGTACTGGCGGTCGGTGACGAACTTGTCGATGTGGCTGGATTTGGCGCCGACCCTACCGGTGAGACTGAAGGCGCGATTGCGCGGACCGGCATCCTGCACAAATATGCCGGGAGGGTATTGCTGATCGTGGCCGGCGGCTGCGCGGTCAACTGCCGTTACTGCTTCCGGCGGCATTTCCCGTATGGCGACAACGTGATCAGCCGCCGCGCCTGGGGCGATGCACTGGGCTATGTTTCCGGCGACACCAGCATCACCGAAGTCATTCTCAGCGGCGGCGACCCGCTGATCGCCGATGACCGCGCCCTGGCGGAACTCTGTGACAGGATCGCGGCGATAGGCCATGTGCGCCGAATCCGCATCCACACGCGATTGCCGGTGGTCATTCCCGACCGGGTCACCGACGCGCTCCTGGACGCCGTCACGCCGGCCGGCGTGCAGACGGTCTTTGTCGTCCACAGCAACCATGCCAATGAACTGGATGACGTCGTCGGACAGGCCTTCGCCCGGATTCGTGCCCGGGGCCTGGTGCTGCTGAACCAGGCCGTCCTGCTGGCGGGCGTCAATGACGACGCCGACACCCTGGCCGAACTCAACGAGGCACTGTTCGCCCATGGGGCACTGCCCTATTACCTGCACGTACTTGATCGCGTGCGTGGCGCGGCCCATTTCGACCTGGACGAAGCTCGGGCGCTTGAGCTGCATGGCGCGCTGCGCGACCGCCTGCCCGGGTACCTGGTTCC
This sequence comes from uncultured Oceanospirillales bacterium, assembly GCA_913055655.1. Taxonomy (GTDB): domain Bacteria; phylum Pseudomonadota; class Gammaproteobacteria; order Xanthomonadales; family SZUA-36; genus Marinihelvus. The sequence continues at coordinate 1,370,179 of CAJXKA010000001.1, forward strand.
GAAGCTGGTGCGTGAAGAAGCCGGTGCGCCGGCCAAGACGCCGTTGGGTTGAATCACGATCCGGGGTCCCTGCCGCGGACCATCGGCGTTGTAAATCAGTCAACAGTGCGTGGCGAATTTACATGCAGGGTTTACAAAACGTCGCAGAAGCAAACCCGAAAATGCCCTCAAATACCTGATTTCCATTCAATTACACACATTGGTTCAGTTCTTGCATCTATACCGGGCAAGGAGCGCAGATTGTACGTTCCGGGGCCATACCGGCCCATCAAGACGACAACTGACCTGGAGGAAAGGACCATGCTTGGATGGATACTGACACTGCTGATTATCGCCCTGATCGCGGGCCTGCTGGGTTTCACCGGTATTGCGGGCGCCGCGGCGGGAATCGCGAAAATCCTGTTCTTCGTATTTCTCGCCCTGCTGGTGATCGCCCTGATCGCCAGGGCCGTTCGCGGAACACCGCCGGTCTGACCGCCGGACTGCAATTTTGACAATAATCTGAATACGACACCGGAGGATGACAATGAAATACGTTAAGACTACGCTTTTGATGATGCTGCTTGGACTGGCCGTGGCCGGTTGCGAACAGAAGGGTCCCTTCGAAGAAGCTGGCGAAAGCATCGACGAAGCGGCTGAAGACGTTGGCAACGCCGCCGAGGACGCCTGTGAAGACGTCAAGGACGCGGCGGGTGCTGAAGACACAGACTGTTAAAGGAGGAATTTATGAGTAGTACCCATTCACAAGCCACCAGCGGCCCACGCGCGGCAAACGAGTCACCCGCCACGCACAAGGCGCGCGAAGCTGCTCACGAAGCCGTTGATCGCGCCGCCGATCGCGCGGAGGTGGTCGAAGACCGCATCCGCAAGGAAGCTGCGCACATGGCCGAGAAGGCCAATGCGGGCAAGGATGAGGCCATGGCCAGGTGGGACGACACCGTCGAGACACTCGATGAATTCGTCCGCAAGCGGCCGGTCGCCTCCGTCGGCATCGCGTTTGGCGCCGGCGTCCTGGCCGCGCTGCTGCTGCGACGGTGAGTTCACCCGCGGAGACCGGCGCCTCGACGGATTCAGAAAAACGGGATTCGCCTGAAGCGCCGGGACTGCCGCAACTGCTGACCGACTGGGGCGCTGCCTACGGGCAGCGCTTTGCCACGGGCGCGAAAGTAGTGATGGCCGAGACCCGACTGGCCGTCACCTCTTTCGTGCTCATGGTGTTCGGGGTCATGATCGCCGCCGGCCTGGCGATGTTTGCCTGGGGGCTCCTGCTCTTCGCGGGAATGCGTGCCTTTACACTGGTCGGTATGCCCCTGATCGCGACGGCCATCGTACTTGCCCTGCTCCACCTGCTCGCCGCTTTCCTGATCTGGCGTGGCGTGTCCAGGCTGTCTCACAGGTTTGAATTCGAAGCCACGCGTGAAATCTTCGGAGACCCCGAATGATCGGTGCGTGGAAATCGCAGGTCAGGGAAGTCGAACGGCTTCGCCAGCGTTACCACGACCTGGACCGCGAAGAACATGCCATGCGCGCCGAAGTGAGGCACCATGTCGAGGCGCACTGGCTGCGCGGCGAAACCCTGCTCTGGACCGCCGTCACCGGCTGGATCTGGTTCTCCCGCAGGCGCGACATGGGCGAGGAGGAGCGTGGCGGACTGCTCGCCGAATTGCTGGCCTCGTTCTGGATCATGCAGCGCTGGCGTCGCCTGACGGACCGCGCCGCGTCGATCGCAAAACGAGTCGATACGGAGTCCGAACGATCGGGACACCACCCACAAAACAACAAGGAGAACTGACGTGAACAACCATCCCAAACCAGGCGCTTCAACCACGCTGAGCCGCCGTGGCCTGCTCAATCGCGTCGCGGCACTTTCAGCCGCACCGCTGGCGCTGGGCATGACGGGCACGGCCCTGGCCGCCGACCCTAAACCATGCGCGCCCGCGGGGCGTGCCACCGGCATCCAGCTCTACACGGTGCGTGATTCGATGGCGGAGAGCGTGGACGCGACGCTGGCCGCGATCGCCGCGATCGGTTACCGCGAAGTGGAATTTGCCGGGTATTTTGACCGCTCGCCGGTTCAGGTCCGCACCCTGCTGGACGACCTGGGACTGGTCGCCCCCAGCGGTCACATGGATGGCCGCAGCCTGCGCGATGACCCGTCGGCCCTGCTCGACACCGCGGCAGCCGTCGGCCACGACTACGTGGTCATCGCCTGGTTGCACCCGGAGGACCGTGACAGCATCGACGACTACAAGGCCTGGGCCCAGGTCTTCAACCGCGTTGGTGAGCAATGCCAGGCCCTGGGCATGCGCTTCGCCTATCACAACCACGATTTCGAGTTCCAGGCCATCGGCGGCACGGTGCCCTGGGACGTCCTGCTGGCGGAAACCGACCCGGAACTGGTCGATTTCGAGCTGGACATGTTCTGGGCCCGCAAGGCCGGCCTGGACCCCGTGGAGGTGCTCTCCCGCGCCCCGGGCCGCTATACGATGGCGCACATCAAGGACATGAGCCCCGCGGGCGAGATGGTGGACGTGGGTACCGGCGAAATCGACTATGGCGCCATCCTGGCCACGCCGGAGGCCGCCAACCTGAAGCACCTGTTCGTGGAACATGACAACCCGGCAGACCCCTTCCGCACGGCGGCAGTCGGCCGCTTGGGGCTCAGCCGGGCCCTGGCGGGTGACGGGTGACGGTGAGTGGTGAGTGGTGAGTGGTGAGTGGTGAGTGGAAAACTGCATCATTTCCTCACCACTCACTACTCACTACTCACTACTCACCAAAAAAACGGGCGCCGAAAGGCGCCCGTTTTCGTTCAGCGACTGAAGCCGATTCAGCCAGTCGCACCCTGCTTGTTGCGGCTGCGCTCGAACGCCCAGACGGCGCCGAAGATAAAGAACAGCACGATCGGGATGATGGCAACCGCCTGGAACGAAGTCGTGGCGGCCTGGGCCAGCGCATCCGACAGGCCCTGCGAACCCGGCTCCAGCGCCTCGAAGGCGGCCTGGCCGCCGGCGGCTTCCACCTTGGCCTTGTCGTAGATACCGCCCAGTTCCGGCAGCACGAAGCGAATGGCCAGGGCGCCGGCAAAACCGGTCAGGCCAATCGTCCAGGGCCCGCCCTCGGGGAACCGGTGCGCCACCGCCGCCAGCATGGTTGGCCACATGTAGCACACGCCAACCGCCCAGACCGTGGCCGCCACCAGTGCCGTCACCGGTGACGTCGCCACGCTCAGCAGGTACAGGCCGATGGCCGCCGGAATGGTCGACAGCCACAGCAGGCCCATGTCCGAGAACTTGTGCGCCAGGGCGCCGGCAAAATGCCGCATCACGAACATGATGGCGGCCACGTACACCAGCACCACGATACCCGGCATGTTCACCGTTTCGCTGAGCGCGATATCCACCCATGAAGACGGCGCCAGTTCCGCCGAGGCGGTCAGGAACATGATGGCGAAAAACACCCAGAAGAACGGCTGGCGCACGACCACCAGGATCATGTCCTTGAACCCGACCCCCAGCGATTCTGCTTGGGTGCCTGGGAATTTCTGCGTCATCGCCCACAGGCCGAAGGCGATGCCCGGCACCATGATCATGGCAATCGCCACCCGCCAGTCGAGGTCCATGACCTGGAACAGCAGCAGGCTGAGCAGACCACCGCCGACAATACCCGCAGGCCACCAGGCATGCAGAACATTCAGGCGGTGCGTCTTTTCATCGGGATACAGCGCTGCCGTCACCGGGTTGATCGCCGCCTCGGTGCAGCCCCAGCCGATACCCATGACCAGCATGCCCCACCAGACGATGGGCACAACGTCTGCACCGGTGGCCATGGACGGCGCCATCACCACCAGCAGCGGCCCGACGATGAATGTCAGCGACGCGATGAGTATCACGCGCTTGGCGCCCAGCACATCGAGAATCGGGCTGGCAACCAGCAATGAGCCGGCGAAGCCCAGGAATGCGGCACCGAGTGCGTCACCGATCATACGCCCGGAATTGGCCAGGTCGACCGGGTCGAACAGCGCCTCCTTGATGGCGCCGGAGGCCGCGATGCGAAGCGAAAAGGCGGCGGCGGCGGTAAACAGCGCCAGCACGCTGATCCAGAACAGCGCGGAACGGTTATAGCCCTCCGGCGCGGTGGGGGTGATGTCTGACATGATTGTTATCCTTGTTAGGTGTGAGCCGTGGCGTCGATTCCGACACCACCCCAGTTTATACGACACTTCGGCGCCCGTTTCCAAACGCTTCACCGCGCCCTGAACAACTTTTAAGGCGCACCACGGTATTTCCTCCCGAAACCGGCCCGCAGCCCATCACACGGTCGGCGCTGCCGGTGACACACATTCATTCCATTGAAAGGAGGGGGGACCTCATGAAACGGAATCATATTTGCATGACGACACTGGTCACGGCCGGGTGCCTGCTTTGCACCGCACCGGCGTTTTCCGACTATCCGCAGGGTCGCGGCTGGCAGGCCGTCAAATCCGATTTCGAAGATATCGACGCCGAACTGGCTTCGCTGGGCGGTGAACTGGATGACCTCGACGGCAAGCTCGACGATGTCCTGGACGCGATTGACGGCGTTTCCGACCAGGTGGACGGCGTCAGTGACGACGTCGCCATGGTCCAGGCCAGCCTGGATGCCGAGGTGAAGCTGAGCGTCGAAATGTCCACCGCGTTCGCCGAGGAAGGCGGTGACGGCGAAGCCGTCGGCATGATTCGCGTGGAACAGATGGCCGCCGGCGTGACCGGGCTGATCATTGATGACTTCGGCATGGTCAGCCAGCAGATCGTCCCTGCAGGCTGCACGGCCATGAGCATCGATGAACTCCAGGCGCATGGGCCGGATGGCGGTTATTCAGTCCGGTTGATTCCCGCGGTTGCCGGGAACACCTGGTGCGAAGGCACTTATATCGCGACGATGACGGTCGATACCGGGCTGGGCATTGGCGGCGCACTTGTCCGCGTCGAGGTTCCCACGGCCACGCCGTAGCACCTGGTGACAGCAAACCGGGCGCCGTGATGTCTCAGGGACATTGGCGGCGCCCGGGTTGTTTATTCCTGGTTCATGCGTGGTTTAACAGCGATTGGCCGGTCGCGGCACGGGCCGAAACGGTGACAGAATAGCACCTCGTCGGGTCCACCCACCCGGGCAATGAAACCACACGCGTCATGCAGTTCCTTGTAATCAAGTCATAGGTATATGAAAATCCAGCCACAATAGTGCGCGTTGAATCGCGGGAGGATTCACGGGCGGCATGGACTGGATCATCGAATTCCTGAACTGGCTGGAGTCAAGGGAAGGCCTGTTGTCGGCCATTACCGCGTTGGCGGCCATGGTGGGCATTCTCTATGGCGTGATCGCATTTATTTTTCCGGGCGTGGGGCGCTGGACACGGCGCGTATTGCAACGCGATACCGAACCAGCGGCGAAAGACAGCGGCCGTAAAACCGGACGATCTAACCGGCTACCCGCCAAGGCCAACGACCGTTCCTCCATCGCGGTCTTGCCGCTGCGGACATTGTCGTCCGCCGAGGAGGACCGCAATATCGCGGCCGGTATCTCATCCGAGATCAGCGCTGACCTGTCACAGCTCGCCGACCTGCGCGTGGCCTCCCACCTGGCGACCATGCAGTTCCAGGGCGCCAATGTCAGCCTCGCCGAGGTGGCGGAAACACTGAGCATTCATTACGCCCTGACCGGCAGTTTCCAACGCTCCGGCGATCGCATGCGGCTCATGGTCGAACTCTGTGATGCCACCACGGGCGACCAGCTGTGGGCCTCCACCTATGACCGGGAGGTCAAGGACCTGTTTGAAGTCCAGGGCGAAGTCTCGAAATCCATCGTCGCCACCATCGGTGGCCAGCTGAAACTGGCCGACACCCGGATCGCCTATGACGCACCCACCGACAACCTGGACGCCTGGGGCCTGGTGCAGAAGGCGTTCAATTTCTGGCTGACGACGTTTTCACCGGAAGACTACGCGCACTCGCTGAAACTGCTGCGCAAGGCCGTGGCGCTCGATCCGCAATACGCGGCGGCCCACGCCTCGCTGGCGATGATACTCAGCCAACGGGTGATCAATGCCGTCAGCGAAGACCCGGAGCGCGACACGAAGGAATGCCTGGCCATCATCGAGGAAGCTGTCCGGCTGGGACCGCGAGACCTGACGGTGCTGCAGAACGCCGGGCTGGTCTGGACCCACCACGGTGAAGCCCGGCGCGGGCGGGACGCCCTGAGACTGGCGGTGGAGATCGCCCCGCTCGACTTCATCACCTGGGGTTACCTGGCCTTCAACCTGGGCTGGTGCGGCGACGAGAACGACACCCGCGAAGCCGTGGCGATCACTGACCGCCTGCTGGCCAGCGCGCCCCGTCACCCATCACGACCCTACTGGCACTATTTCCGCGCCACCGCGCTGACACGCCTGGGCGAACTGGAGCAGGCGGAAGCCGCCGCGGCCAGCGCCCTCGAAGTCCAGCCGGCCTTCAACGTCGCCCTGTTTGTCATTGCCAATGCCCGGGGTTGCCGCGGTGACCTCGAGGGTGCCCGTGCGGCCATGGAGCAATCACTGGCCATCAACCCGTTGTTGACGCCGGAAGTCGCCACGGAACGATTGCGGATTATCTGCACCAGCGATGAGAAGGCCGAACCCATGATCCGCGGCCTGAGAGAAGCCGGACTGATCCCCGACCCCGGTGCGCGACCGACCGTCGCGGCCTAGGGCACGGCCGAAACCCGGACGCCACCCACCCCACCAGGAGAACAACACCATGGCACTGACAACGGCTTCCGGATTCGAAATCATGACCAACGGGCTGGGCTATCCCGAATCACCGAAATACCTGCCCGACGGTTCGATCCTGCTGGTGGAAATCCGCGGCCAGTGCCTGACCCGCATCCATCCCGACGGCCGGCACGAAAAGGTCGCGGATATCAAGGGCGGCCCCAACGGCCTGGCGATGGGCCCTGACGGCAAGGCGTGGATCGCGAACAACGGCGGCTTCAACTGGCTGGACGTCCCACTGCCGAACGGCCAGACCCTGGCCATCGGCACCACCCAGCCGGACGACTACGAGGGCGGGCGCATTGAGCACGTCGACCTGGACAACGGCGACCTGGTGCAGGTGTACCGGAGTTTCAGCGACGGCATGGACATGAGCGGGTTTGGCGACCGTCAGCCGAAGCCGGTGAGCTACCCGGAGCCCCTGGGCCTGCGCGGCCCGGACGACCTGGTCTTCGACCGCACCGGTCACTGCTGGATCACGGACTGGGGCAAGCAACGCCCGCGCGACGTCGATGTCACCGGCATCTATTACGCCGCGCCTGATGGCTCCGCGATCACGGAGATGGTCTATCCCCTGTCCTGCCCGAACGGCATTGCCCTGTCGCCCGATGAAGACCGCCTATACTCGGCGCTGACCTATTCCCGCCAGGTGGTGTTCTGGGAACTCGATGGCCCCGGCAAGATCCGCCCGAACCCGGGCAGCATGGACGGCAGCCACCTGTTAACCGCCAAACTGCCCGGCCAGGCCATCCTCGACTCGATGAGCGTTGATGAGAACGGCAACGTCTACGTGGCCGTGATGTTGCCCGAGGGCAATAACCCGATGTCGAACGGCGGCATTGCCGTCATCAGCCCCGACGGCGAAACCGTGGACATGCTCCCGATCAAACTGGAGAAGGCCTTCGCGCCCCTGCCGTCCAGCCTGTGTTTCGGTGGCGAAGACCGCAAGACCATGTATGTCACCTGCGGGTCCGCCGGACTGTTGCTGAAAGCCGAAGTCGCCGTGCCAGGGCTGGCGCTGAACTTCAATCCATACCACTAAAAACCGCGCAACCGGCCTCCGCGGGGGGATGCCTTGCCGATCGTGACCGAGGGAGAGCGAGATGAGTGACCGACTTTCACCGTGGCGCCGGGTGACCCGGTGGCCGCATCAGGTGCTGGCATTCCTGAAAAGGGTTGGGCGACGCATCCGCCGCTCTTTCCAACGCTTTCTCGAAAACCCCCTGCTCTGGATTCGTGATGCGCTGGTGGGTTTCGTTCGCGGCCTTCTGCGCCTGCTCCGGGCCATCATCCTGCTGCCCATCCTGCTGGTGGCGGCCGTGGCCGGGTGGTTCGCCCGCCTGACGCTGAAGCAGGTGTGGGGCGTCGCGTGGCGGACCGCGCTGGTGCTGGCCATTGTCCTGGGCGCCGGTTTTTTCATGACCATTCACTGGCCGCATTCGGAAGTGCCCGAGGTTGAACCGCCCGGGCGCATCGTCTACCTGGACCAGGGCTGGGGCGTCGGCCGCGATGACCCGGACCGGCAGACCTATTACTACACCCCGCAGGGCACCGGCAATGTGCTGAAGAACATGCGCTACGACTGGTTCGTCAACCTCGAATTGCCGTGGGGCAAGGAACGCCTGGCATCACCCGGACAGATGCGGGCCTACGGCTTCCAGGTCGATAACGAACCGACAGGCGCCAACCCCCACCTGTTGCCGGTCGGGTTCACGAAACACTTCGACCCCGTGCTTGGCGAGGATGTGCTCGATGTGACCTGCGCCGCCTGCCACACCGGCGCGCTGCGGGTGCCGCAGGCCAACGGCACCACCGTGTCACTGCGGATCGACGGCGGCCAAGCCATGCACGCGTTCACGGCGGCCAACATGCCGCATTTCGTGCCGGTGCTGCTGGCATCGATGACCAGCACCTATGTCAACCCGTTCAAATTCGACCGGTTTGCCCGCAAGGTGCTGGGCGCCGAGCCCGACCGGGCGGCAAAGAAAGCGTTGCGTGGAGAGTTCAGCAAGACGCTGAATGCCCTGCTGAAGATGGGCTACAACGAAAACCGCCATGGCCTGGCACCGGTCAAGGAGGGCTACGCCCGGACCGACGCGCTGACCCGCATCGCCAACATGGTGTTCGGCGACCACATCAAGCCCGGCAATTACAAGCCTGGAAATGCGCCGGTCAGCTACCCGCCCGTCTGGGATATCTGGAAATTCGACTGGGTGCAGTACAGCGCGTCGGTCGCACAGCCCATGGCCCGCAACCTGGGTGAGTCGCTGGGCGTCGGCGCGACCTACGCGTTCCTCGACCGCTACGGGCGCCCGATCGACACAGCGCTGCGATACGACACCACCACGCGTCTGCTCGACCTGCACGATATCGAACTTACGCTCCGCAAGCTGAGGCCGCCGGAGTGGCCGGAAGACCTGCTCGGCCCCGTTGACCGCGACAAGGCCATCGCCGGTGGCCTGCATTTCATTCGCACCTGCCAGGGCTGTCACGGGCCACACCCCGCCAGCGAGCGGCAACGTGCCATCGAGATGCCGCTGAAAACGGCGGACCAGCCGCACTGGCGGATGAAAACTCTGGGCGTGGACGAGATTGGCACTGACCCGAATGCCGCGATGAATTTTGTCGAATACACGTTTGACCTGACGCCCACCGGGCTGACCATCGGGGAAGTCCGGGACGTGGTCAGCCATGAATGGACGCAACAGACCGAGCGCGCCCTGAAATTCGACTATCCGGATGTTCACGCCGAGTGCACGGCGGGCGAGCCGTTGTCGGAAGGGGTGGATTGCGGCCCCTGGTCACGTGACAAACAGCGCCTTGATACCGAGATGACGCGCGGCCTGGACGCCATTGACCTGTCGGCGGTGACCAATGGCCAGGGGCTGAACTATTTCGGCCTGCTGATGAAGCGCCGACTATACGAGGAAGCCGGGTTTTCCGAAGACCGGATCCAGGACCTGAACGGTTTCGGTGCCCTTGACCTGCCGGAAGTGGCCGCGCAGTACAAAGCCCGCCCGCTGGCCGGCGCCTGGTCCACGGCCCCCTACATGCACAACGGCTCCATTCGCAATCTCTACCAGGTGCTCAGCCCGCAGCACGAGCGCGACACGCGGTTTTTTATCGGCCGCCCGGACTTTGACACCCGGCAGGTGGGGCTGGCGCTGGCCGACGGGCAGGACGGCGGTTCCTGGTTCGACACCTCGATCGACGGCAATGCCAACACCGGCCACGAATTCCGCAACGGCTACAACGCCTGGCGCGAAGGCAACCCCCCGCAGTACGGCGTTATCGGCCCCGGTTACACGCCGGCACAGCGTTACGAGATCATCGAATACCTGAAGACCCACCACGACGACCCGCCGCACTCGGTCCGCTTCGCGGACGTGTTCGCGGGCATCGTCGCCGAGGTCATGACCCGCATGCCCGCGCCGGGCGATGAACACCGCGTGCCGGAATTCTGGCCGGAAGGCCAGGCCTGCAACCTGGACGAGTACCTCGGCAATCATCAGTCCGCGGAGCTCGATGCCGCTCTCGCGGCCGATATCGCCACCATCCGGGCGCAACTGCGAACCTACTTCGGACGCCTCGACAGCTATCGTTGCGGCGGCCACACGCGATTCCAGCGGGGAGACTGAACCATGATCCTGAAAACCATCGGACGAATTCTTGGCCTGCTGCTGATCGCCGTGCTGATCGCGGTCATTTACAACGCCATCCAGGAGCGCCGCTATCGCGCCCACATGCCCCTGGCCGAGGTCATCTCGCCCGGCGAGGACGCCGCCATGGCCGATGCCATCGCCATGGCCCTGCGGATGATCAACCGCACCCGCGACGGACTGACCGAGGACGGCGTCGAAGGGCTCTCGACACCCGCCGGCGACGGCAAGACCACCACGCCGCCCATCGAGGAAGGACCGGTGGTCTATCGCCGCGATGTTCACATCAAGACCCACGGGTGCGTCAAGGCCCGTTTCACGGTGCCGGAACTGGAGGGCCGCTACCGCTGGGGCGTGTTCCGTGAGCCCGGCAGCTTTGATGCCTGGATCCGCTATTCCAACGGTGACTATGTCCTGCACCCCGACAAGACCCGGGATGCGCGCGGCATGGCGGTGAAGCTGATGGGCGTGGAAGGCGAGAAACTGCTCGGCTGGCAGCGTGACGCGAAAACCCAGGACTTCGTGATGATGAATTCGCCGAACTACTTCATCCGCCACCTGGATGACTACGTCGAGCTGACCAAGTACCTGGCCGTGCAGGACAACTTTGGTTACTTCCTGAACGGCTGGAGCTGGAACCCGTTTACCTGGCGCTGGCGGGAATTGCGGCTGGTCATGGGCACCAAGAAGCCGCCACCGGAAACCCCCCTCATGACGCAGTACTTCAGCGCCTCGGCCTATGCGCTGGGCCCGGACCAGTACATCAAGTTCAGCGCCCGGCCGGCGCAGTGCCGTGACCCGCAGGGCGAGCCCGTTGACACCAGGGACGGTGGCTGGGCAACGCCGAAGTCGGACTACAACTTCCTGCGCCTGCGCATGGGCGAGCAACTGGCGGCCGGGCCGGCGTGCTTTGATTTCATGGTGCAGACGCAGGTGCTGGGCAAGCCGATGCCGGTTGAAGACGCCACGATCGTCTGGCGCGAAAAGGACTCACCTTTCGTGCCGGTCGCGCACATCGAGATTCCGGCGCAGACCTTTGATACCGCTGAACAGAACCGCTATTGCGAAGACCTGTCGTTCAACCCCTGGCACTCACTGGCCGATCACCGCCCGGTGGGCGTGTTCAACCGGGTCCGCAAGGCGCTGTACGAGGAAGTGCACAAGTACCGTTGGGCGTCCAACCAGCAGCAATATGGTGACGGTGACGCGGTCACCCTGGCGCCGGGGCAGCCGGCCGAGCCTGACAGCTGGTGCATCGACGGACGCGAGGGCGACTGCGCGCCCTGACCCGTCGCCACGGCGCTACATCAGCGGTCTTCGTCGCTGGGGCGCGGCGCCGCGTCACGCAGCGCGGCAAAACCACCCAGCGCATCGACATCGGCGAGCATGCCCTCACAGGCGTGCGCACCCAGTGCCCGGTACGCCTCGAACTGTGCCTCGGTGAAAAACTGGTCCGAAGTCGGTTCGTGCGGGAACAGCGGGTGTTCTTCCCGGTAGGACCGGACATATTCCGGTTCGTCGCCGATGAATGACAGCTTGATATACAGCAACTGGCCTTCACTGCCGTCGGCATAGCGAATCCGCCCCAGCGCCCAGTGGCTTTCGCTGAGCCCGTCCTGGCCCTTTCGCAGCGGGTCCAGGTCGATGTCGATATCGACACCCATGTCGATGCGCGCGAAACGCATCAGCGTGGTCAGGCCACCAAACTGCATGTTCGGGTCACACTCGCCGTCAATGGCGAGCACGAACTTGCAGCGCCGCTTGAGCAACTGGTAAATGGCCAGGTTCTCGATGTGCCCACCGTCCGAAATGTTCACGTGGGTGCCCTTCTCGTCCAGGCGTCCCAGGGCTTCCTTCCAGATCAGCGTGGGCTTGGCGCCACCCAGGCGGAACCGCTTGAACAGGAAATCACGGTTCACCGCGGACGGATTGGGCGACCAGTAACCCAGGCGGATGTTCAGCAGGGTCATGATGAAGACCAGCGCCCGGTTGGTCGTCGTGCCCATGTTGGGCGCCGCGGCAGCCCCCGAAATCGCCATCGCGGTGGCCAGGTCAAGGTGGCGATCATATTTTTCCATGTCACGGGTCGCCGCCCACCCCGTTCGCGCACCGCCGCAGTAGTTACGGCTGAACGTGAAGAAGTCGCAGGCGCGACCACGCAGGTCCGGCGCGGTGCTCCCCTGCAGGTTCAGCGCCACGTTGACCAGGTGAAACGGCGCCGCCGTCCCGGGGCCATTCAGCTCCGACAGCTTGAGGTCATCCAGGGGGTCCGCTTCACCCTCCTCCGTCACCCGGAACAGGAATGCCTTGCTCAGGCGATCACGGTAAAACCCGTGCGGCGAGGTAATGTTGATGTCCAGCAGGAACCGGTTGATCAGCAGCAGGGCAATGAATATCGCGACGAACCAGAAATCCTCCTTGCCGTCGAAGAGATGCAGCAGGGGCCCCTCGATGCGCAGGCTGGCCGCAGAAGTACGGCTGAAATAGACACAGTGTTCCAGCGCCATCGGCGAGTGCCTCGCCGCCTTGTTCGCATAAGGTGGGCAGGATGCGATCTTGCCGGGGTCCATGTTAATCACCCAGACCCGGTTGTCCTCGCGCCAGCTGGCCGGCGCCCGGTCACACGGACCCGACTGGCACACCGCCCGCGCACTGGGCCCGAGCGGCAGTCCCCGGCCTGCCAGCGCATTCCGTAACTCGACCACGTTGGACGGCCCCGACTCCTGCCGGAACAGCAGGTGCAGGACACTGTCGTTACTGTCCAGCGGGTCGCCGTGATCGCCATGCGCGTCACCCCCGGCCAGGCAGGGCTCGGTGCAGGCGACGGCGGCATTCAGCCCTTTCGCCGATGAAGCCGGCAGGAACGGCGAGTCGATCTGCCACAGGCACAGGCCGAGGAAGATCAGGTAGACGATCACGGGCCCGACCAGGCCGACGATCCAGAGCAGGACCTTGCCGAAAATCCGGCCGACATTCTCACTCGCCTTGCCCGCGAGCATGAACAGGATCATGACGCCCACGACCACGGCCATGAAGGTCCAGACCTCGTCCGGTGGCAGGTGCGTGAACCACCAGATGAACTGGTCCGTGCTGTGCTCGATGGCCAGGCGGGTCACGTGCAACACCGGGATGGCGAACAGCACGATCACGGCCAGCAGCAACGGCACCGTCAGCAGCAATTCGTAACCGTTTCGGCGATTCCAGTCGAATGCCCCTCCCAGCAGGCGAATCAGGAACGGGAACGCCAGCGCCAGCGCCACGAAAACGCCGATCAGCGGCGGCACCAGTCGTGGCAAGGTATCCCAGTTGGGTCCCAGTTCGTAGGCGACTTCCGCCAGGAACACCGCCGCCATGATGAACGGCAGGAACACGAACAGGTTCAGCAAGACGCCGCGCAGCATGAGGTTCGGCAGCCGCAACAATGGCAGCAGCCCGGCCGGGTCCAGGTAGTTGGCGAAATTCCGCAGGTGGGTCATCGCCGGGGGTTCGGCAGATTTGCTGACGTATCGCAGGGGAAACTGCTCGCCGTCCGGCCGGTTCTTCGGGTCATTCAACAGCGCGCTGAGGCATGACCCTGTATAGCCACCCCCAGACACCGTGGACAGGTAGTCGACCTGCTTGAGCAGGCCGTTTCGCGCCAGGCCCTGTACGACGCCCAGTGCGAACGTCGCGGAACGAATACCACCGCCCGAGATCGCCAGCCCCACCAGGCCTTTGTCGGCATCCGGCGCGCCTTCCAGTTCATGCTCCGGCAACCCCAATTCGCGGCGGCGTTCGCGGATCACGTCCAGTTCCGAGGCGAAGACGTCGGACTCGAATTCCGGCGTTTTGTTTTTGTCTTTCCTGTCAGTACCGTCGGAAGTTCGATTCAAGGGTCTGGCTCCTCAGTAGCCGTAGCGAAGTTGCAATGCGATCGTGCGGGGTCGGTCCGTGGTCGAATAGTGCGCGCCGGCCAGCAACGGCACGTCGCTGCCATGGTTGCGGGTCAGTTCATCGCCCAGGTTTCGCCCCAGAAGGGCGATGGTCCACTGCCCCGACGCCGACACCCAACCCACGCGTGCATCGAACTTCTGGTAAGACGGCTGGTATTCATGCCGGTCAAGGTCCTGGTCGATGTAATACCCGTCGCTGTGATCGATGCCGGCGCCGGCGAACAGCTCATGGCCGCCGGACAGCGTGCGGGACCAGCTGAGCGACAGCCGCCCCGAGTTCCCCGGCGCATACTGCGTGGTGCGCCCGGACAGGTCCTGGGTGCAGGCCGGGCCCAGGCCACTTTCGATCGTTTGCGCGATGGTGCAGGCCGCGTCGGTAAACCTGTCGTAGGTGGAATCCAGGTAGGCCCAGGACCCTTCCAGCGTCAGGGTTTCGGACAGGCGCCAGCCGGCCTCAACCTCCAGGCCGTACGAGGTGGCGCGGGCGGCGTTGCCGACGATGAAATTCACGCCCTCGAAGGTGGACACCTGCAGGTCGTCGAACTCGGTCAGGAACACGGCCGCGTCCAGCCGCGCGACGCCGCCGTCCGGACGCCACTTGGCGCCCAGTTCAAACGTCGTCGACACTTCGTTCTCGAACTCGAAATTGTCGACGTTGCCGGTCACCTCGGCCTCGTTGAACCCGCCTGCCTTGAAACCGCGTGCCGCGGAGCCGTACAGGCCGATGGTTTCGCCGGCATCGTACTGCACGCTCAAAGACGGGCTCCAATTGCCCTCGCTGCGGGTGACATCAAACTGGTGCGCGACGCCAAACCCGGCGCCGCCGTACCAGGCGTCCAGGACCGGGTTTGCGATCATGGTCTGGAAATCCGTGAACCAGAGTGACTGGGCCGCCGACTTACTTTCGTGGGTGTAGCGCAGGCCCAGGTTGAGGCGCCAGCGGTCGGCCGCCTGCCAGGTGGCCTGGCCGAACAATGCCCAGGACGTCGAATCCTGGTCGAACGCCGTATTCCGTGTCGCCGGTGGTAACGGCACACCGAGCACCGCCAGGTCGGCGTCAAGCGCCTTGCGATTATCCAGGTCGGCAGTCTCGAAATAGACACCCGCCACGTAGTCCACGGCCGTCCCGGTGGCCGACGCCAGGCGGAACTCCTGGCTGAACTGGCCAAAGTCCTGGGGCTCATGCTGCAGCAGGTTGGGAACGGGGCTGAAATCAACGTCCAGCTGGTCGACGTAGTCATAGCTCATCCAGCCGGTGACGCTGGTGAGCGTGAAATCGCGCCAGTCGCGGTTGTAGGTCAGCGCGGCGTTCAGGGACTCGGTATCGGAATGGTCCGGACCCAGGCCGCCGACTGACTTGCGCAGGTCGAACGTGTCTTCGAATGCCGGGTCCCAGGCGCGGTACAGGGGCAGCCAGGGGCCGGCCTCGGTGACCTGCGTCGTCCGCCCGTCAACTTCGTAGCGACTGTGTTCCAGCTTGAACGTCAGGTCGCTGTCGTCACCCGGCGACCAGCGCAGGACGCCGCGGATGACATGCTCATCCACCCCGGCCTCGTCGCGACCCGGCACGCTGTTGAACATCCAGCCGTCCATCCGGCCGACGCGCACCGCCACCCGCCCGGCCAGCGTCGGTGTGAGCGGGCCCGTCACCACGGCATTGAACAATCGCTCACCATGCGCTTCGTCGAGCATGCCGGAAACATGCCCGCCAAACTCGTCTTCGGGCTGGGCGGTGGTGATATTGATGGCGCCGGCGATGGTGTTCTTGCCGAACAGCGTGCCCTGCGGGCCGCGCAGCAGCTCGACCCGCTCGACATCCAGGAAAGCCGCCCGGTACTGCCGGCCGCGACTGGCGTAAACGCCATCGATGTACATGCCCACCGACTGCTCGAAGCCCTGGTTGATGCCGGAGCCCAGCCCGCGGACGAACACCAGCGTCGAGATGGCGGCCTCGGTGACGGTAAAACCCGGGACCCGGGCGGAGAGGTCTTCAAGCTCGAGAATACCGGCGTCTTCGATGGACGCGCCTTCAAGCACGGCCAGCGAAATGGGCACATCGCTCAGGCCCTGCTCGCGCTTCTGCGCGGTGACGATAATTTCTTCGAGGACCGGCTGATACTGGGTCGTTTCACCGGAATCGGGGCTGGAGGACTGGGCCGATGCCGCTGCAACGCCGATCGACCACGCTAGCGCACCCAGCATGGATACGGTGGTCAAACGAATCGCGGTGCCCATTATTGTGTTTTCCCGGGTTGGCCTAATGTTCCCGGCCGCTGTTCCCCGTCGGCCATGCCTAGCATATCACGCGCCAATCAGGTGGCGGCAGGCTCCACGACACGTACCGGCTTGCGAAACGTCCGGCAGGTCTCACCCTTCATTTTCCAGGCCGCTTTCCAGGCCATCCCGGTCATGTAGCTGATTTCGTCGACACGCGCCCGGCAGGCCGCCTGGATGGTCTCGACGTTCAGCAGCTTGCCCAGGTTCTTGATGTCGTTGTTGCTGGAGGCATATAACGCGATCCAGTGGCCTGCGGCGTGGGCGGACATCGAGCAGGCCTGTGGCACACCGTCGACCGCGATCGTCAGGGTCCGCAGCCAGCCGCTTTCGCGCAGGTCGTGGATCACCCGCTTCAGTTCGGCCTGCCCGGCGGGGGCGGCGTAATCGGATTCCGCGCCGAAATTGCGATTGACCAGGGCGATGAACAGGTCGCTCTCGTCGTCCTCGCTCCAGCGCATTTCCAGGTTCTTTTCCTGCACCTTGCGCAGGTCGTAGAGGAAGCCCTTGCGTTTCTCCGACGAAAACGTCTGGATGTGGTTGTAGAAATCGTTGCCGAACTCGGCCGGCACCAGGTAGTAGCGCTGGTCGACCTCGGCAAAATGCGGCGCCAGCGCCGGCGATGCCGCCAGCAGCTCATCGACGAAGCTGCCTTTCAGGTCGAACAGGTCGGTGCGGTCCGGGAAGGCCTCGCAGAACGCCGCGAACTGTGCGGGCTTGATCCACAACACCCGCGCGTCCGGGTAGCTGCCGCCAAACAGTTCATAGCTGTCGTCACGGCGGTCATGCACCAGCGGCACCAGGCCGTCATCTTCGCCATCGGTGCTGTGCACCATGAAGTGAAACCCGTAATGGTCCTGGTCATGGAAGGCATACATCAGGTCCCAGTCGTCCCAGGCATGCCCGTGGGGCGAAAAGGCCGCCCACAGGGCCCGGCACGCGTCCTGCGATGTTTCGACACGGATCACTGTTCGCGCAAATAGCCCCAGCTGTGCAGCCGGTCGCTATCCTCGTACCAGCGGTCGCCGATGTCGACCCGGTAGTACATGTGCGGAATGATCAGGTTGCGCACACGCGCGTAGGCCTGTTTCTGCGCCTGTTTCATCGTCGCACCGGTGCCCACCACCACCAGGATCACGCCCGAGTTGCCGGTGATGACCCACTCGTCGTTGACCAGCTTGACGTCCTCGAAATGGACACCCTCCCTGCCCCGCCGGAAATGGATCACGGTGTCTTTCGACTTCACGCGGAAGGTTTCTGGATCACTGAACGGGAATGGTGGGACGACGATGCGCACGCCCACCTGGAAACCGCTCTTTGCACGGAAGCTCTTGCGCTCGCCACTGGCGATGCCCTGCAGGAATTCGCCGATGGGCGTGACCATGCCTTCCTGCTGGATGAAGATGGTCGGGTAGCCGAACCGCGCGGTGAACTCCAGCGGGTAGATGTTGTTGCCGCTGACAATGCAGTTCAGGTCGATGTAGCCGACATAGCCCTCCTCGGCCAGGCGCGGTTCAAGCTTTTTCAGCGTCTGGTTGAACATGCGGTTGGGCCCGGACCAGAACATGGCCGTGCCCATCTCGCCGGTCGACGGTCCCAGGTCGCCCGGGAACAGCTTCTTGTGCTCGAAGTTGACGTTGATGGGGTAGATGAATTCCTTGCCGTTGAAGAAGGCGCCGACGGCGACTTCCACGCCGACCACGCGCTTTTGCAGCTGGAACGACGGAATCTTCTCGGACCAGGCCTGCTGGTAATCCTCGAGCACCTGCAGCACGTCCGAGCCGTCTTCTTCCTCGCCCACGAACAGCAGCCCTTTCAGGTTCTGGGCCTCGCCCGATGGCTTGATGACGTAACGCGCCGGGTTTTCACGTACGAAAGTGATGGCGTCCTCGAAGGCATTGAAATGCCGGTACGGGATGATGGAGATGCCGTATTTTTTCAGTTCTTCCTGGCCGAATGAGCGGTCGTCTTCGAGCATGTCGGTGTAAGGCGTGCCGCCCACCACGTGCTTGCCCTGCTCGCGCAGTTTCTGCGCCTCGGTGCCCATGCCGAGCACATCGTCAAAGACAATCACATCGGCCCAGTCAACATGGTCACGCCAGTTCTCGACCATCGGCACGAACCCTTCGCCGACGTCCTTGTCCACGGGGTTGGAGACCGCGTAGCGGACCTCGTGACCCTCGAGCATGACGCGCCAGACGACGTCGCCGATGAGGGCGTCGTAGGAAACGAACAGGAATCGGTAATGCGGTTTGTTGGGTGTCGTGGGCACTTCAGAAGTTTTCCCTGGTCAGGCGAATCCCGACCGTTCGGTTGCCGATAATAGCCGGAAAGCGGCCTTCATGAACCCGGGTCGGGCAGAAATTTCTTACAGCCGGGCAGGTCCTCGATATCCAGCAGCCCGGTCGCTTCTTCGCCGCCGGCCCCGCGCACCGCGTCAACGAGCACCGCGTGATCGAGCGGTACGCCGGCGTCAAGCAGCCCGGCCAGTACGGTGTCGAGCCCGGCGCCATCGCGCTCGTCACGTAACGACCGGTCAATGGCGGCGAGCAGCACCACCGCGCGGGCCGTGGTGGCCCCGCTGGATTGCCGGCCACAGAGCTTCCGGGCGGACCGGGCCCAGTCACGCTGGTCGTCCATGGCGCTCTGGTAACGCCGGGGGGTGATGGTGCCGGAGCGGCGCAGCAATTCCATGGCGTAGTATTCGGCCAGGCCTTCCACGATCCAGTCATAGCCCGGCGCGGCGTCGAGCCCCAGCGCGACATGCATGACTTCGTGCAACAGGGTGCTGGTGGCGTTGCCACTGATCAGCGGCCGCTCCGCGTGCAGGTAGAGTGAATTCGGTGCCGACAAAGCGCCGCGCCACATCGGCTGGTCGGCGCTGACGATAGTCATTCGCTGCGGCATGTCCGGCACCAGGCCCGCCAGTTCCGGCAGCGTCCAGTTCAGCAAGGCGAGCATGTCCATGCGGCGCACCGACAGGCCCTGTGGCGCCGCGATCACGACCCGGACACCGGCAATCCGCTCCCGGCGAACCCCCAGGTCGCCCATCACCAGCCATCCAGTCGGCTGGGAAAAGCGTCGCCCGGGCCGATCGACCTTCGACCCTTCGTCATTGTTCGTGTAAGGCGTGACCACCGACCAGCCCGGTGGCGGCAGCACCCGGAACACCGTCCTGGATTCCGCGCCCTTGAGGGTCCGGGTGGCGGCGCGTGGAATGACGTCTTCGGCACGGAACAGCCCCCAGTCGTCATCGAGCCAGGCGTCGTACTCGCCGGCGTCGCGTTCGTGCAGCACCGGTACGCGCCACGATAACTCGCCACCCTCCGGCGGCGGCAGCCAGGTCACCCGGCCGGTGTCGACGCGCAGTTCGCCGTCACCCTGGATATTCTCCAGGCGGCCTTCATCGAATTGCATTTCCCGCAGGAAATCGTCCGCCTGCTCAAGCCTAAGCCGGACGGATGCCATGCCGGCCGCGGGCTCCACGCTGACCCGGTAATCCAGGTCGTACACCCGCGATGGGTGGTCATCGGCATGCAACAGCGCCGGGGGCAGGCACAGCAACAAGGCCGCGGCGGCGACGAAACGACCCCTTGGGCGAGTCTCGCCCTTCCCTGGCAGGTCCATCAGCCGCGTTCGACCAGGACCGAGGTCGCTTCAATGACGTATTCAAACGCGTCGACCAGCGGCTTCGGCGCCACGCCCATGTCCTCCGCATAGTGATCGGCCTGTGCCTGGGAAATGGGGGTACGGGTCAGGGTGCCGACCAGGGTGGCGGTACGGCCGGCAATATCAGTGGGCACGAAGAAGCTGTAATCCGCGAAGGTTACGCGCACCACGATGTCGCCATCCCGGGCAATAAAGAAGCAGCCCTTTTTCTGGCACACCCGTTCGACGGGGGTGGTGACACGCACCTGGCCGGAGTTGGCTTCACCCAGCTGCGCGACGGCGGCGGCCGGGCTCACACCGGCTTGTTTATCCGGCATCGGCTCACCGAATACCTCGAAGCTGTCGGAAATTTCGACAGGCTCTGACAACCGGATCACCATCGACTCTGCGGCCACGACATGCGCCGTGCTGGTCAATCCGGCAAACAGGACCAGGAGGCCGGCGGCCCACCGACTCGTGGCTCGAACCCACATGCCGAACCTCATCATGCCTTGCACGCCGGGTAACCCGGCGCCCTGCTGACCTTTTCGACCCGGTCTTTGACGACATCCACCTTCACGCACTCGGCCGTCTTGCGGCTGTGCCACCAGGTGCTGGTGACGTTGGTACCCTCAAACTGATCCACGACCCGGAACCCATCCCGGTCCATCCGCATGTCCACGCTGGACGCGCGTGCGCCGACCAGGTCCTGGAAATTATGGGGATGCCGGTGCACGGGGCCGGCCTGGTTGCAGTCGGGTGGTGGCGAGGTTTTCAGCGCATCGTAGATACCGTCCCGCGTCACCACGGTCACGCAGGTCTTGCTGTCCGCGTTCCACCAGTTCGCCAGGATCTCGTCATCGACCTTCCTGGCCTTGATAAACAGGTAACCCCGATCCTCCAGTGCCGATTCGCCGTTACGGGCCGACAGGCCGACCAGCCCATCCGTATCGCCAACTTTTGCGAACGCCGGGACAACAACCCCAGACAGGGCCGCAACCAAAATAGCGACTGAAACTCGACAGAAAGGCATCGATGCCTCCGCATGGCGTGCTGGTTCAAACCCAGAATGTTAGTCCGCGGCAAGAGTGACTTCAATGGCGACACCGCCCCGGCCGCGATCATCAATGCACCGCGTTTCAGAACCCCAGCGTGCGTTGCCGACCACCGTCTCGCCGGAAAGCGGTCGTATCCAGGTCGGCCATTTGCCGCGCCAGGCCCAGCCGGCGACGGGCCACCAGGAAACGGTGCGCGAGCAGGTCCGCGAACGGCCCGGCACCACGCATTCTTGCGTGGAACGCGGATCGATACGCCCGGCCGCCATGACAGGACTCTACGATGGCCATGACCGCCTTCGCCCGGCCGGGGTAATGCACCGTCAGCCAGTCTCGGAACAGCGGCTCCACTTCGTGGGGCAAGCGCAGCAGTACGTAGCTCGCCGCACTGGCGCCACGCGCCGCGACGGCGGCCAGGATATGTTCCATCTCGTCATCGTTAATGCGGGGAATCACCGGTGCGACCATGGCGCCAACCGGGATGCCAGCGTCTGCAAGTGTCGAGATGATGCGCAGCCTGGCGCCGGGACCCGCCGTGCGCGGTTCCAGCTTTCGTTTCAGCGCGTTGTCCAGCGTGGTCACGCTCACCCGTACGCTGACCAGCCGCCGGGCCGCCAACTGGGCCAGCAGGTCGGTATCCCGCAACACCAGTGCGCTCTTGGTAATGAGCACCAGCGGCTGGCGCCACGCCAGGCAGGCTTCCAGTATCCCGCGCGTGATGGCCAGTTCCCGCTCGGCCGGCTGGTAGGCATCAGTGTTGACCCCGACGGCGATCGGCTCACAGCGCCAGCGCGGCGACGACAGCGTCTCGGCCAGTCGCTCCGCGGCGTTGACCTTCGCCATGATGACCGTCTCGAAGTCCAGCCCGGGCGACAGGTCGTGGAAGGCATGCGTGGGTCGCGCAAAACAGTAAGCGCATCCATGTTCGCAACCCTGGTAGGGGTTGATGGAAAAGTTGAAGCCGATATCCGGGGACTGGTTGCGGGTCACGACCGATTTCGCGTGTACCGGAATAATCCGGGTCCCGGGCAGGCTTTCAGGGCTGGTATCGTCTGAACCGGCTGATTCGCGTTCCGACTCGAGAAACCCGGGATCGACCTGCACGGTTCGCTCGCTGAAGCGATGCGTGATGTTGGCCCGCGAGCCACGGCCCTTGATCGAGGCACGCTGGCCGGGGACGGATTGATAACTGTTCATTTATACAGTAATCTACGCACTCGCCGGCGCCGGGTCAAGCGCGCCGACACCCACGAAAGGAGAACCCCATGATTGGTTATGTCACCCTCGGCACCAACAATTTCGATCGCGCCGTCGCTTTCTACGACGCGCTCATGGCGGAATTCAACGCCGGCCGGTTCATGTCGGCCGATACCTGGGTGGCCTGGGCCGCCTCAAAGGACGAACCCGGCCTGGCGGTGACGCTGCCGTTTGACGGCAAGCCCGCCACGCATGGCAACGGCACGATGGTCGCGCTGCAGGCCGACTCCCCCGAGATGGTCGATCGCGTCCATGCCCGGGCGCTCGAACTCGGTGCCACCGACGAGGGTCCCGCCGGCCCGCGCGAGAGCGGGTTTTACGCCGGCTACTTTCGCGACCTCGATGGCAACAAGCTGAACGTTTTTTATTACCCGGAGTAAGCCCGGTCAACGCATTGCCTGCTAGCATAGCGGGCGTGAAACGACTGCTCCTGACCACGATCGCCCTGTGCGCACTTGCCGCGCAGGGCGTGCCTGCACAAGAACCCGTCCGGCACACGGCGCCCGGCTCGCTCAAGCAATTTTCACGCGAGCCCGACGCGCCTGACCCGGAAACCGTTGAGAACCCGGAAGCCGCCGAATCAACCGGGACGGCGCTTGAACGGGACGAGAGCATCGGCCCTGAAAGCGGGGAGTTTTCCATCCTGGGCAGGACACTTGAGCCCGGTGAGTTCAGGCAGTTCAACTGGCAGCTGGATACCGCGATGGCCGGGTTGAGCGTCCCCACGCCGGTGCTGGTCGCGCGCGGCCAGTTTCCCGGGCCAACGCTGTGCCTGGTCGCCGCGGTACACGGCGACGAACTGAATGGCGTGGAAATCGTCCGGCGCATCATGTTCGGGCTGGAACGTGAAAAGCTGGCTGGAACGGTATTGGGCATTCCAATCGCGAACGCCTTCGGGTTCCTTCGCGGCTCGCGCTACCTGCCCGACCGGCGCGACCTGAACCGGTTCTTCCCGGGTTCGGCCGACGGCAGCATGGCGTCTCGTTTCGCCTACGCCCTGTTTGAACAGGTCATCCGCGAATGCAATGTCCTGATCGACATTCACACCGGTTCATTCAACCGCACCAACCTGCCGCAGCTTAGAGCCGACCTGGGCGACGACGCTGTGTTGAAGCTATCACGCCAGTTTGGCGAAATGGCGGTGTTGCACAGCGAAGGCCCGGGCGGTTCGCTGCGGGGCGCCGCCGCCGACATCGGCATTCCCACCGTGACGCTGGAAGCCGGTGGGCCCTCGCAATTCCAGGCCAACGCGGTGGACGCGGGTGTCGAAGCCATCGAGACACTGCTTGACCGCCTGGAGATGCTCAAGCAATTTCGCATGTTCAGTGCGCCCCAGCCGGTCTTCTACGACTCCACCTGGGTTCGCGCGGAATCCGGCGGCATCCTGCTGGCAGAGGTGGAACTGGGTGACGAGGTCAGCAAGGGGCAACGCCTGGCCACGGTCACCGACCCCATAGAGAATCGCCGGGAAACGCTTTACGCGCCGTTTCGTGGACGAATACTGGGTATGGCCCTGAACCAGGTCGTCATGCCGGGCTTTGCGGCATTTCACATTGGTCGCGCCACGACCGACAGCGAAGCCGCCGCCGTGGAGCCGGAAACGAGTGTGACGGAAGACCCTGATGCCGCCGGCCCCATGCCCAGCGCGGAGACACTGGCGCCGGAGATGGAAGCCGAACCGGAGTCGGAATCCGGACCGGGGTCGGAACCGGATACGGAATCGGATACGGAACCGGAAGACACCTAGCGTCTTTCGCCCCTGGCATTCACGTCGCCGTTCTCCGCCAGGCGCTTCTCCCAGAAATCGGCGCCGCGAATGCCCAGCGCCCGCGGGTCGAACACGAACGACCTGCCCCCCGCTCGCTGCTGCCGCTCATAGTCGCGCAACGCGCGGATCGCCGGTCGCCCGGCCAGGAAGATGGCCAGGATGCCGATAATATTCAACCACGCCATCAGGCCGACGCCGATGTCACCCAGCGCCCAGGCCAGCCCCGCCGCGCGGATCGACCCGTAGAACGCCGATGCCAGCAGGCCCAGCTTGAGCACCAGCATCAGGCCGGGAATATGCAGCGTGCGCTTGATGTAAGCCACATTGGTCTCGGCGATGTAGTAATAGGCCAGCAGCGTCGTGAACGCGAAGAAAAACAGCGAAATCGCGATCGCCGGCGCACCGAGGCCGCCGACCACGTGGTCAACGGCCATCTGGGTGAAAGCCGGGCTGTTCGGGTCAATGCTCGCGGCCAGCGTGCCGCCCGAAACAGCGCTTTCCACGCCGGTCACGTGGTAGTTGCCGGTAATCAGGATCATGAATGCCGTGGCCGAGCACACCAGCAGGGTGTCCACGTAAACCGAAAACGCCTGCACCAGCCCCTGCTGGGCCGGGTGGTCGACCTCGGCGGCCGCGGCGGCGTGCGGGCCGGTGCCCTGCCCGGCCTCGTTGGAATAAATACCCCGTTTCACACCCCAGCCGATCACGGCGCCGAATCCGGCCATTGGCGTAAACGCATCACCGATGATCAGGCCGAAGATACCGGGAATGGCCTGGTAGTTCATGCCGACGATGACCAGGGCGCCGAGCACGTAGATCAGCGCCATGAACGGCACGACCACCTGCGTAAAGTGCGCAATACGCTTGACCCCGCCGAAGATAATCACGCCAAGACCAAGCACGACGACGCAGCCGGTGATCAGCTTCGGCCAGGTGGTCACGCCGAGCGGCGTGGTCACCGCGGCGCCGCCGCCGACCGCCAGGTCGACCGCGTTGCCGATGGCGTTCGCCTGCACACCCGGAAACAGCAGGCCCATGGCGAACACCGTGGTCAGGGCGAACACCCAGCCATACCATTTCTGACCCAGCGCTTTTTCGATATAGAAGGCCGGACCGCCGCGGTACTGCCCCTCGTCCACTTCCTTGTAGATCTGGCCCAGCGTCGATTCGATGTAGGCCGTCGATGCGCCCAGGAAGGCCACAACCCACATCCAGAACACGGCGCCCGGGCCGCCGAAGCCAATCGCGGCGGCCACGCCGGCGATATTACCCGTACCCACACGGCCCGACAGCGAAACGGCCAGGGCCTGGAACGTGGAAATACCGGCTTTCGACTCGCGCCCGCCGACCAGCAACCGGAGCATTTCCGGAAACT
The DNA here is from genome assembly GCA_913055655.1 of uncultured Oceanospirillales bacterium. Taxonomy (GTDB): domain Bacteria; phylum Pseudomonadota; class Gammaproteobacteria; order Xanthomonadales; family SZUA-36; genus Marinihelvus. The sequence continues at coordinate 1,395,934 of CAJXKA010000001.1, forward strand.
GTCGCACCTGCGCGAACCGGGTCATTATGGAAAAAAACAGGCCCGCGCCCAGGCAGAGGTAGACCAGTGCGGGCGACCACACCCAGGCGCTGACGGCGTCGACAAAATCTCTCATGGCAGGTTTCCCGTGACGTTCGGCGCAGTATAGGCGAATCGCCCCGGACACGGTCTTGACAAAAAGTGAATGAACGTTCATTCTTCGCACTTGTCTACCGTGCAGTCTATGCACAAACACCCGGAAACCTGACACCCATGAACCGACCCACGACCTGGTCGCGGCTGGCGCTGATCGCCCTGCTGCCCGCTTTCCTTTTCGCCTGCCAGCCCACGTCGCAATCCGCGCCCGGGGCCGCCGCCAGCGAGCGGCCGCCAACGCCGGTCTCGATCGTCACCGTCGAGACGGCGCCCGTCACACTGGCGCGCGAACTGCCGGGGCGCACCCGTGCGTTCCAGGTGGCCGAAGTCCGGCCGCAGGTGTCCGGTATCGTGCTTGACCGGCTCTTCCGCGAAGGCAGCGAGGTCAAGGCCGGAGAAGCGCTCTACCAGCTCGACGACGCCACCTACCGGGCCGAACTGGCCAGCGCCCGGGCCGCCCTCGCCCGCGCCGAGGCCGGGCTGGAAGTGGCCGACCTGAACGCGAAGCGGGCCGAAGAACTGCTGGACGTGAAAGCCGTGAGCGACCAGGAATACCGCAACCTGCTGGCCGTGCGCCAACAGGCCGAGGCCGACGTGGAAATGGCGAAAGCGCAGATCGCCGCGGCGCAAGTGCGCGTCGACTACGCCCGCATCAGCGCGCCCATTGCCGGCCGGGTCGGCAAGTCCAGCGTCACCCAGGGCGCCCTGGTCACCGCCGACCAGGCCGAGCTGCTCACCACGGTGCACCAGCTCGACCCCATTTACGTCGACGTCACGCAATCCGCGTCCGAGCTGCTGCAGCTGCGACGCAACCTGGACGAGAACGCCCTGCGCCTGGCCGATGCCATTCCGGTCGAAATCGTGCTGGACGATGGCACGGCCTACCCGCACAAGGGTGAACTGACCTTCGCCGACGCCGCGGTCGACCCGACCACCGGCAGCGTCGCCATGCGTATTGTCGTGCCCAACCCGGAGCGCCTGCTGCTGCCGGGCATGTACGTCCGCGCGATGGTCAGCAACGCCATTGTCGAAGATGGCCTGCTGGTGCCACAGCAGGCGATCCAGCGCACCCCCAGCGGCGAGGCCTTCGCCATGGTCGTGGCCAGTGACGGCACCGCGCAGCGAAAGATCCTGGAACTCGACCAGACCATCGGCGAGAACTGGCTGGTGCGACGCGGCCTGTCGAACGGTGACCGCGTCATCGTCGAGGGCCTGCAGAAAGTCCGTCCGGGCGTGGCCGTGCAGGTGACGCCCATGACCGTCGCCGCCCACTGAGGACACCCCATGGCCCAGTTCTTTATTGGCCGCCCGGTCTTCGCCTGGGTGATCGCCATCATCATCATGATCGCCGGCGCGCTCGCCATCGTGCGCCTTCCGGTGTCCATGTACCCGGACGTCGCGCCGCCGACCGTCACCATCAACGCCAACTACCCGGGCGCCTCGGCAAAGGTCGTCGAAGACTCGGTCACCCAGGTCATCGAACAGCAGATGAAGGGCCTGGACGGCCTGCTCTACCTGGCCTCGAACAGCTCCGCCAGCGGCAGCGCGTCGGTGACGCTGACGTTTGATAACGGCACCGACCCCGACATCGCCCAGGTGCAGGTGCAGAACAAGCTGCAGCTGGCCATGCCGTTGCTGCCGCAGGAGGTCCAGCGCCAGGGCGTGAATGTCGGCAAGGGCCGCAGCGGCTTCCTGATGGTGGTGGGTTTTGTCTCCGAGGACGGCTCGATGTCGCGCAATGACATCGCCGACTACGTCAACGCCAATATCGTCGACCCCATCAGCCGCGTGCAGGGTGTCGGCGCCGTGCAGGTGTTCGGCTCGCAGTACGCCATGCGCATCTGGCTGGACCCGAACAAGCTTGACACCTACCGGCTGACGCCGACGGATATCGCCAACGCGGTCCGCGCGCAGAACGCGCAGGTCGCCGTGGGCCAGCTGGGCGGCACGCCGTCGGTGGCCGGCCAGCAGATCAACGCCACCATCACGGCACAGAGCCGCCTGCAGACGCCGGAAGAGTTCCAGCGCATCATCATCCGCACCAATCCGGACGGCTCGATGCTGCGCCTGGCCGACGTGGCGCGGGTGGAACTGGGCGCCGAGAGCTACGACTCCATCTCGCGTTTTAATCGCAAGCCCGCCACCGGCCTGGCCGTCTCGCTCGCCACCGGCGCCAACGCGCTGGAAACGGCCGAGGCCGTGGAAGCCCGTGTCGAGGAACTCAAACCCTTCTTCCCGGAAAACATGGCCACGGTGATCCCGTTCGAGACGGCGCCGTTCGTGCGCGTGGCGGTGAAGAACGTCATCAGCACCCTCATCGAGGCCATCGTGCTGGTATTCGCCGTGATGTACCTGTTCCTGCAGAACTGGCGCGCTACGCTGATCCCGACCATCGCCGTGCCGGTGGTCCTGCTGGGCACCTTCGCGGTGCTCTCGGCGCTCGGTTTCTCCGTCAATATGCTGACCATGTTCGCGATGGTGCTGGCCATCGGCCTGCTGGTGGACGACGCCATCGTCGTGGTGGAAAACGTCGAGCGGGTCATGTCCGAGGAAGGGCTCTCGCCGGTCGAGGCGACGCGTAAATCCATGCGCCAGATCACCAGCGCACTGGTGGCCATCGGCCTGGTGCTGTCGGCCGTGTTCGTGCCGATGGCCTTCCTGGGCGGCGCCACGGGCGTCATCTACCGGCAGTTCTCGGCCACCATCGTGTCCGCCATGGCGCTGTCCGTGCTGGTGGCCGTGGTGCTGACGCCGGCGCTGTGCGCGACCATGCTGAAACCGCTGAAGAAGGGCGAGCATCACGGTTCGCGCGGCTTTTTCGGCTGGTTCAACCGCAACTTTGATCGCAGCGCCCGGGGCTACCGTTCCTCGGTGCGCGGCATGATTGCCCGGCCGGTGCGCTTTTTCGCGCTGTTTGCCGTGCTGCTGGGCGCCATGGTGTTCACGTTCATGGGCCGGCCGACGTCGTTCCTGCCGCAGGAAGACCAGGGCATCCTGTTCGCCCAGGCCATCGCGCCCGTCGGCGCGACCCAGGAGCGAACCATGGACGCCGTGTACCAGCTCGAGGACTACTTCCTGGAGCAGGAATCCGACGCCGTGGACTCGATGTTCGGCGTGCAGGGCTTCAGTTTCGCGGGCGGCGGGCAGAACAACGCCTTCGCCTTCGTCAAGCTGAAGGACTGGAGTGAACGCGAAGACCCGTCGCAGAGTGCCGCCGCGGTCACCGGGCGCGCCTCGATGGCGCTGGCCGGCATGAAGGACGCGCTGGCGTTTGCCTTCGCACCGCCCGCGATCCAGGACCTGGGCCGCTCGCAGGGTTTTGCCTTCTTCCTGAAGGACAACGGCAGCCTGGGCCACCAGGCGCTGGTGGAGGCCGGCAACCAGTTCGTGCAGGCGGCCAGTGCCAGCCCGTTGCTGGTGGCCGTGCGCCACAACGGCCAGGCCGACTCGCCGCAGTTCCAGCTGGACATCGACTTCGAGAAAGCCGGCGCGCTGGGACTGTCGGTCGCGGATGTCAATGCGACGCTGCAGACCGCCTGGGGCGGCCAGTACATCGACGACTTTATCGATCGTGGCCGCGTGAAGCGGGTCTACCTGCAGGCCGATGCGCCGTTCCGCATGGTGCCGGAAGATTTCCGCCGCTGGACCGTTCGCAACAATGCCGGCGAGATGGTGCCGCTATCGGCGTTCAGCACCTCGCACTGGACCTACGGCTCACCCCGGCTGGAGCGCTACAACGGCATCTCGGCCATGGAGTTCAACGGCCAGCCGGCCCCGGGCGTCAGCTCCGGCGAGGCCATGGCCGAGGTCGAGCGCATCGTCTCGGAGCTGCCGAACGGCTTCGGCCTGGACTGGACCGGCATGAGCTACCAGGAACGCCAGGCGGGTGCGCAGACGCCCCTGCTCTACGCGCTCTCCGTGCTGATCGTATTCCTGTGCCTGGCCGCGCTGTACGAGAGCTGGTCGATTCCGACCGCCGTGCTGCTGGCCGCACCGCTGGGCATTTTCGGTATCGCCCTGGCCGCCACGCTGTTCGGCCTGGACCGCGACATTTACTTCCAGGTGGCCATGCTCACGACCATTGGCCTGACCAGTAAAAACGCGATCCTCATCATCGCCTTCGCCAAGGAAAACGTCGATGCCGGCGTCGACCTGGTGGAAGCGACGCTGGCCGCGGTTCGCGACCGCCTGCGCCCGATCATCATGACGTCGCTGGCCTTCGGCATGGGTGTGTTGCCGCTGGCGCTGGCCGACGGCGCCGGTTCCGGCGCGCAGAAAGCCATCGGCACCGGGGTACTGGGCGGCATGATCGCGGGCGCTTTCCTGGGGATATTCTTTGTACCGCTGTTCTTCGTCACGGTGCAGCGCTTGTTCGCCCGCGGTCGCCGTGCCACAGTGTCTGGAAAAGAGGCCCAGGACGATACGAACCCCATGAAAGCGACGCCCGCGGAACAGCCGGCATCATGACCACGGCCGCACCCACCAAGGCGGAGATCCGCAAGCAGGCCCAGTGCGAGCGCATCCTGGCCGCGGCGCACGAGTGTTTCGTGCGCTACGGATTTCATAACGCCAGCATGGCCAGTATCGCCGAGGCTGCAGACATGAGCCCCGGGCTTATCTACCGGTATTTCGAGAACAAGAACGCCATTATCCTGGCGATTATCGAGCAGCAGCTGGACATTACGCGGCAGAGAATCCGTGAACTGCGCAGCGCCGAAGACCTGTGTGAGGGCATCATCGAGTACTACGACAAGCAGGACTGCGGCGACCCGGACTCGATGTCCACGGCGTTGTTCCTGGAAATGTCCGCGGAAGCGACGCGGGACGAGGAAATCGCCCAGGCGATACGACGCTTCGACAACATGGTGCGCCAGGAAGCCACCGACTGGCTGGCCCGCGATCCCGCCGAAGGGGGTCACGGTCTGCCGAAAGATGTCGCCCGGGCACGGGCGCTGGCGCTGAACCTGTTCATCGAAGGCCTGAAGGCACGCAAGACCCGTGAGCCCGATATCGACCGGGAATGCCTGCTCAAGGCCGTCAAGATGATCGTGAGCACGCTGACCAGATCCTGAATTGGTATTCATGCGCCTGTCATGCCCAGACGGTTATAGTGTGCCACCGTAGTCCACACTGACCGTACGACCCGACATGACCAGCCAACTTGAACAACTGAAGCAGTACACCCGCGTGGTTGCCGACACCGGTGACTTCGAATCCATGAAGGCCTTCGCGCCAGAAGACGCCACCACCAACCCCAGCCTGATCCTGAAGGCCGCGCAGAAGCCTGAATACGCGCGCCTGATCGACAGGGCGGTGGCCGACATGCGTGACTCGGAACTGACCGGTGACGCCTGGACCAACGCCACGCTGGAATACCTGCTGGTGCTGTTCGGCATCGAGATCCTGGACCTGATCCCGGGCCGGGTGAGCACGGAAACCCACGCTGACCTCTCTTTCGACACGCAGGGCCTGGTCGACAACGGCCGGCGCTTTATCGAGCTGTACGAGAAGCACGGCATCGACCGCGATCGCGTGCTGATCAAGATCGCCACCACCTGGGAAGGCGTCCGCGCGGCCGAGGTGCTGGAAGCCGAGGGCATCCACTGCAACATGACCCTGCTGTTCTCGCTGGCCCAGGCCGTGGCCTGCGCCGAGGCGAAGGCGACATTGATCTCACCCTTCGTCGGCCGCATCCTGGACTGGTACCGGGCCAATACCGGCAACGAGTACACGTCAGCCGAAGACCCCGGCGTGCTGTCCGTGCGCGAGATCTACACCTACTACAAGAAGTTCGGCTACCCCGTGGAAGTGATGGGCGCCAGCTTCCGCAATACCGGCGAGATCCTGGAACTGGCCGGCTGCGACCTGCTGACCATCAGCCCCGACCTGCTGGCCGAACTGGCGGAAACGGAAGGCGACATGCCGCGGAAACTGGACCCGGAAGCCGCGGCCGCCAGCGATATCGAACGCATCAACGTCGACGAGGCCAGCTTCCGCTGGCTGATGAACGAAGACGCGATGGCCACGGAGAAAACCGCCGAGGGCATTCGCAAGTTCGCCGCCGACACGGTGACGCTGAAGGAACTGATCGCTTCCAAGCGCTAGGCGCGCCCGCGGCCCATTCGCGTCTTACACCGCCGCGGGGGTGTAGGCGCGGATAAACATGGCCACGCAGTCGTCGATATAGGCGTCGATGGCGTCAGCCGGCAGTGGCTCGCAGTTGAACTGAACCCGCAGCTGCGCCTCCCCTTTCAGCATGCACAGCAACTGCCAGGCGGCAAACCCCGGATTGGTGATCGCCAGCCGGCCCCGCTGCGCCTGGCTGGCCAGGTAATCGGCCACGGCCTGCTTGGCCTGGCAGGGGCCATGTTCAAAAAACAGCTGCCCGAGCTCCGGGTGCGTATCCGCGCAGGACGTGCAGATGGCGTTCACGCGCTTGGCGTCCTCACCCAGCAACAGCGTCGCGAAACGACGGGCAATTTCGGGCAGCATCACTTCCGGCGGCTGGCTGTAGTCAATCCGGTCAGGATCGACACCGGACTTCTTGCAGCGGCTCGACACCGCCAGCCCGAACAGGTCTTCCTTGCTGCCAAAGTGCGAATACACCGTCTGCCGGGAGACGCCCGCTGCCGCGGCGATGTCCTCCACGCTGGCACCCTCGTAGCCGTTCGCCAGGAACAGGTCGACCGCCGCCTCGAGAATCTTCTTGCGCTTGGTTTCGCTGCGCGGGCGACCGCGCGCGGGGTTCTTGGCTTCTATTGCACTCATTTCATCGTACGGACATGAATTGTTTGTAGACTTACCAGTCCATTAATTATATTCTGGACTCATCAGTCCAGTCATTCTACCGCAACATGCGACGATCAACATCCAGGCGGGCGAGACCCGCGCGGCTTTTCCTGGCCACGACGCTGGCGACCGCCGCGCTGGCGCTCGGTGCCTGTGGTCCCGAGGGCAAGGCGCAGACAACGCCCTACCATCACCGGGTCGCCCTGGAGACGGTGCACATCGCACCCGGCTACACCGTGGCGCGCGAGTATGCCGGCGAGGTCCAGGCCCGCCAGGCCAGCCGGCTGGGCTTCGAGCGCGGCGGCCAGGTCGACCAGCTGGTGGTCGACGAGGGTGACACCGTGACGGCCGGTCAGCCCCTGGCCACGCTGGATACCCGCCTGCTGGAGGCTGAGCACGAAGAACTGTCCGCGCGGCGTGAGGAACTGGTCACAGAGCTCGAACTGGCGCGGCGCAACGAACAGCGTATCGCCAGTCTTCGGGATGAACAGCTGGCCAGCGAACGCGAACATGACGAATCGTCCAGCCGTACCGCGGTCCTGCAGGCCTCGCTGAAGCGCGTCGAGGCCGACCTGGAATCCAATCGCGTTCGGCGCGAGCAATCCGTGCTCAAGGCGCCATTCAGCGCGCGCATCGTCAGCCGCGAAGTCGACACCGGCGCCGTGGTGGCCGCCGGCGCGCCCGTCTTCAGCGTTGTCGACAACCTGAACCTGGAAATCCGCGCCGGGCTGCCGGCGGCGTTCGCCGCTACGCTGGCACCCGGTGATGTCCTGGCGGCCCGGGTGGGTGGCGACACCCGGCAGGTGACCGTGCTGGCGCTGGGCCCCCGTGTCGATGCCGCCACCCGCACCCGCCCGGTCCGTTTCGGCCTTGATGGCAACGGATCACCGGGTGAGATCGCCTACATCGTGGTCGACGAAGTCGTGACCGCCGAAGGCGCCTGGTTGCCGGACACGGCTGTTACCGAGGGCGTCCGCGGCACCTGGGTGGTCTATGTCGCAACACCGGCCGAGGCTGCTGGTGACCTGCAACGCCTGGAGGCCCGCTCGGTCACCATCCGGCACGCCGCCGGCGACCGGGTGTTCGTCACCGGCGCGCTGTCCGAGGGCGCCCAAGTGGTCACGGCCGGTCTGCACCGCCTGGCGCCCGGCCAGCAGGTCATCGCCGACCCCATCGAAGCGATCGCGAATGCTCGCCAGGACCCTTGAAAATCCCCGGCTGATCGCCCTGTTCTCGGCCCTGCTGATCGTGGCGGGCCTGGCGGCGCTGACGGCGTTGCCCACCACCGAGGACCCGCGCGTCCTGAATCGCGTCGCCACCGTGCTGACGCCCTACCCCGGGGCGACGCCGGAACGCGTCGAGGCCCTGGTGACCGAACCCATCGAGAACGCCCTGCGCACGCTGCCGTCGGTGAAGACCATCGACTCGAATTCGCAGGCCGGCATCTCGGTGATCCGCGTGCAGCTCAAGGACACCGTCACCGACACGATCTCGCAATGGTCCGAGGCCCGCGACAAGCTGGCGGACATCGCGCCCGAACTCCCCGCCGGGGCACTGGACAGCCGCCTGGACGATGACCGCGGCTACGCCTTCACCCGCATCCTGTCGCTGCGCTGGCACGGCGAAGGCGAGCCGGACATTACCATCCTGGGCCGCTACGCCGATGACCTGGCACGACGACTGCGAACCGTCGGCGGCATGGACCTGGTGCAACGTTTCGGCGAGCCCGAGGAAGAATTCCGCGTAACGCTGGACACCGCGGCGGCCGCCCGCGCCGGGTTGTCCGTCGCCGACGTGGCGGCGGCCATTCGCGGCCGCGACGCCAAGGTGGCCGCGGGCAGCATCCGCGGCGAAGACCGCGACTGGCAGGTCGAGATTTCCGGCGAACTGGATACGATCGCCGCGCTCGAATCGACGGTGCTGCGCGAATCGCCGGACGGCCGGGTACTGCGCCTGCACGAGATCGCCCGCGTCGACCGCGGGCCGCGTGCGCCGCCGATGGAACAGGCCCTGGTCATGAACGAGCCCGCCATCGTCGTCGCCGCGCGCATGCTGCCCGACATCCGCATCGGCACGTGGAGCGACGCGGTGGACGCCGAGCTCCAGCGCTTCGAGCAGGTGCTGCCCGCGAACATCCGCATCGACACCCTGTTCGACCAGCAACGCTACACGCGCGACCGCCTGGGCGGTCTGGCCGGCAACCTGGCCATGGGTTTCGTGGTGATCCTGGCCGTGCTGTTCCTGACCCTGGGCTGGCGTGCGGCGCTGGTGGTCGCTGCCGCGCTGCCGCTGACCGCGGCCTTCACGCTCGCCTGCCTGCGGTTCTACGGCCTGCCCATTCACCAGATGACCGTCACCGGGCTGGTGGTGGCGCTCGGCATCATGGTCGACAACGCCATCGTCATGACCGACATGATCCAGCGCCTGATGCGCGAAGGTGAAAGCCGCCTGGCGGCCACCACCCGCGCGATCCGCCACCTCTGGTTGCCGCTGGCGGGTTCCACGCTCACCACGGTGCTGGCGTTCTCCCCCATCGCCCTGATGCCGGGTCCCGCCGGCGAATTCGTCGGCGGCATCGCCCTGTCGGTCATCTTCGCGCTGGTCGGCTCCTGGCTGATTTCGCACACGCTGATCGCCGGGCTGGCGTGCCGCTTCCTGGATCCCGACAGCGACAACGAGGGGATCAGGCTACCCGGCCTGGGGCGCCGCTTCCGGCGCCTGCTCGACTGGAGCCTGCGGCACCCGCGGGCCAGTATTGCGCTCGCCGCCATGCTGCCGGTGGCCGGTTTCCTGGCAGCCGGGCAGATGACCGAGCAATTCTTCCCACCGTCGGACCGGGACATGTTCACTGTCGAGGTACACCTGGATCCCGCCGCGGGCATCGAGTCGACCCGGGCACTCGCCAGCGGCATGACGGCCGACATCCTGGCCGCTGACGGCGTCGAGCACGTGAACTGGTTCATTGGCGTCAGCGCGCCGTCGTTCTACTACAACATGATGCAGCGCTTCGACAATCGCCCGAACTATGCCCAGGCCATGGTCACGGCCAGCGACCGCCAGGCCGCCAACCGCGCCATCCCCGAACTGCAGCGCGAACTGGATGACCTGTACCCGGGTGCCCAGGTACTGGTACGCAAGCTGGAACAGGGCCCGCCCTTCAACGCCCCGGTGGAAGTGCGCCTGTACGGCCCGCGGCTGGATACCCTTGCGGCGCTCGGCGACGAGTTTCGTCGCCTGGCGCTTGAAACCGAGGACGTCGTGCATGCCCGGGCCACGCTGATCCGCGGCCGGCCGCAGGCCCACCTGGTGGTGGACGAGAACCGCGTGCGGCGCGCCGGCCTGGACCCGGTCTCGCTGGCCGGTGAACTACAGGGACTGCTTGACGGCGTGCGCGCCGGCTCCATCCTGGAGACCACCGAGGACGTCCCCGTGCGCCTGCGCGTGGCGGAGAGTGAGCGCGCCACCCCGGACGCCCTGTACCGCCTGCATGTTGCCGGTCGTGACGGCCAGGCCGTGAACCTGGCCAGCCTGGGCGAACTGCAGTTTGAACCGGTTGCGGACGTGATCACGCGCCGCCAGGGCGAACGCGTCAACACCATCGAACTCTACCTGCGCGCCGGCGTGCTGCCGGCCGTGGTGCAGGGCCGGCTGCAGGCGGCCCTGGACGACGCGCAACTGGAACTGCCGCCCGGCTACCACCTGGAGTTCGGCGGCGAGAGCGCCGAGCGGGATTCCGCCGTCGGCAACCTGCTGGCCAATGTCGGCCTGGTGCTGGTGCTGTTGATCACCACCATCGTGCTGAGCTTCAACTCATTCCGGCTGAGCAGCATCGTGCTGGGCGTCGCGGCGCTGGCGCCCGGGCTCGGGCTGCTGTGCGTGTGGGCGGCCGGCTACCCCTTCGGCTTCGTGGTCATCGTCGGGCTGATGGGCCTGGTCGGGCTGGCCATTAACGCGGCCATCGTCATCATGGCGGAACTGCGTGCCGACCCGGCCGCGGCGCGTGGTGACCGCGCCGCCATGGTCGACGGCGTCATGAACTGCACGCGGCATATCGGCTCGACCACGCTGACCACGCTGGGCGGCTTCATGCCGCTGATCCTGGCCGGCGGCGGTTTCTGGCCGCCGTTCGCCATCGCCATTGCCGGTGGCACGGTGCTGACGTCGCTGCTGAGTTTCCTGCTGGTGCCGGCGGCCTTCCGCTGGTTCGCGTTGCGGCGACCACTCTCGCCCTCCAGGGAGGCGGCAACGGCGCGCGCTACGGCGCCAGGTCGAAGCGCCGCCTGAGAAAACGGGCGATGCCGTCTTCGTCGTGGTGGCCGATCACGGCCGTGGCCGCGTCGCGCACATGGGATGCGGCATTTTCCGGGGCGTAACACTCATCGGCGCGGGCGAACATGCTGAGGTCGTTGTCGCTGTCGCCGAAACAGACCACGCGGGTGATGCCCAGCTGCTCGCGTAATGACTCCACCGCCCCGCCCTTGCTGGCCTCGGCGTGGTGAATGTCGATCCAGCGCCATTCCTCGCCCTCCAGCGCATGCCCGGAGAACGCGACCAGGTTCGGCTCCGACTCCACCAGCGTCGCGACCGCGCCGACGGGGCCCGGTGCACCAATCGCGCTGATGCTGCTGATCTCGGCATCGGCCGGCAACTCGCTGGCCGGTCGAATGTCCACGCCGCTGCGCCTTGCGAACAGTGCCGCCAGGTTCTTTTCCACCTCGTGCCGCAGTGGCGGGTGGTAGACGCGGTGGACATTACCGGGCTCGAACGTAAACACGAACGGGGTGATGTCCTGCGCGAGAATGGCCTCGAGCACGTGATCGATCTCGGCCAGTGTCAGGAAATTCTGGTGGGTGTAGCGGTCGTCATCCGGGTGCCAGATCATCACACCGTTCTTGAACACCTGCGGCAGGCGGAAACCGTGCGGCGCCAGCAGGTCGCGTGAGGCATGCAGCGTGCGGCCGGTCGCCACCGTGTAGGCCACGCCCATGCCCGCCAGCGAGGCCAGCGTGTCACGGGTGTAGTCGGAAATGGCGCCCGCGCGGTCGAGCAGGGTGCCGTCGAGGTCAAAAACAATCAGTTCCATGGGCGCAAGCTTACACGCGTGACATGACAATTACCGGTGCATGCCCGCCCGCATTACAGTTCGGCCCGGACCCGCGCGCCGGTGACCCGCCCCAGCCGCGCCTCGCGCCAGATCATCAGCAGGTTCGAGCCGATCACGATCAGCGCGCCGGCGATCACGTGCGGCAACGGCCACTCGCTCCAGATCAGCCAGCCGAACAGCGTCGCCCAGACGATACTGCTGTAATTGAACACGGTGACGATGGCGGCTTTCGCGTTACTGAACGCCGTCGACAGCAGCCACTGTGCGCCGGCACCGGAGAGCCCGACGCCGAACAGCAGCGGAATCTCCTCCACTGTCGGCGGCACCGCCACGAACGGTAGCGGTATGGCCGTGACAACGGTGCCGATCACGAAGAAGTAAAACGCGATGGTCACCGGGCGCTCGAATTTGCCCAGGTAGCGCAGGATGATCTGCAGGGTCGCATGCAGGCAGGCCGCGCCCAGGGCCACCGCGATACCCAGGCCGTAGACATTGCCCGTCGGCCGCGCCATGACCAGCACACCCAGGAAGCCCACGACCACCGCCGCCCAGCGCCACGGCCCGACAGACTCCTTCAGGAAGATCACGCCCAGCACCGGGATGAACAGGGACGAGGTGAACATCAGCACCGTCGTGTCGGCCATCGGCATCAGTGAATAGGCATAAAACGTCGCGCACAGGCTCAACGTGCCCACCACCGCGCGTACGCCCACCAGCACCGGCTTGGTCTTGAGCACCAGGATCTCGCGCTGGCCGAAGACAAAAATCGCGACCAGGAACGGCACCACCGCAATGGCGTTCCGGTAGAACGCGATCTCGATGACCGAGTGGTTCACGGCCAGCAGCTTGGCGAACACGTTCATCAGCGTGAAGCAGAAAAATGCGCCGACGGCGGCGGCCATGCCCAGGGTGACCCGTTCCATGGCCGCCATTGTAGTCATCCCAGCGGAGAGAGTGCGGAATTAAAAGCGGCGGCCCGTAGGCCGCCGCCGGGGGGTAGGCCGATTCGGGGAAATCGGCCGGTCATGATCGGGTGCCAGGAGGCGGATAATTCAAGTGATCCTGACAGTAATTTATTTATAGTTCATTTTACAATAATTTTCTAGATGATTGTTTACTTTATATAAAACCTATAAACATATGTTATTACTATAATTACAAATTAACTTAAGGTTTTGCACGAAGTTAAAATATTTTAATTTCTCTCGGAAGTCGGCCGAGACGCCTTCAAACTGACCTGGATCTGTGCTGGCGCAAGGCCATCACTCTCGGCGCGAAGCACCAGGCGCTCCCCATCTTCCGCCCGCGCATGACCACGGACAATGGCCAGCGCCAGCCCGTTGAACGCGGCCCGGGTCGTGGCGTGGAAACCGGTCATGTCCGTGGGGTCGCCATTGTCCGTGGCGACAATCTCACCGGCACCGCGCAGGCTGAATGAAACCGTGTTGTCCGCATCCGGCACGGATCTCCCCTCGGCATCGACAATCGACACCGTCACGAACGCAAGGTCGCGGCCATTGGCCCCTATCGTGTCGCGGTCCACGGACAGGGACAGTGCGGCGGGCGCACCCGTCGTGATCACCCGATCTTCCGCCCACGGCTTGCCATCACGATAGGCCCGCACGACCAGTTCACCGGGCTGCCAGGTCACGTCTTCCCAGCGCAACCGGTATTCATATTCCCCCTTGCGTTTGCGCCCCAGTGACTCGCCGTTGAGGAACAATTCGGCCTCGTCTCCCGAGGTAAAGACATGCACGGGCGTCACCATTCCTACCCGCTCCGGCCAGTTCCAGTGCGGCAGGATGTGCGCCATCGGGAAATCCGGGCGCCAGTGGGCCTGGTACAGGTAGAAGCGATCCTTGGGGAATCCGGCCAGGTCGATGGCGCCGAAGTAGCTGCTGCGCGCGCTGTAGTACGGCGTCGGTTCCCCCAGGTAGTCCCAACCGCTCCAGACGAAGCCTCCGGCCACGTAGGGATGCATGGCCAGAGAGCGGAATACCTTGTCGGCGGACGAGCCGAATGGCGCGGTGTAAAGCTCGTAAGCGCTAACGTGGGCGCTTGCCGGATCACCCCCCGCGCCATCGGCCACCGGCGCGCTGATGCCGTCGGTGACCGGGAACAGGTACTCACCACGTGAACTGACGGCCGCGGCATTTTCGCTACTCAGGATCACCTTGTTCGGGTAAGCCTCGTGAAAGGCAGGATAAAGTGGTGACGTACGGATGCCTTCCAGGTGCGCGTAGGCCGGTGCATCACGAATGCCCTCCCCCTGGTAGTTCAGGTGAATCATGTCCATCACCGCCGGCATCGGCATGCCCGGCTTCGCGAAGTTCATCGACGCCCCCGTGGGGCGGGTGGGGTCCTCTTCCCTGGCGATCATGTGCAGGCGGCGGGCGATCGCCGCACCATCGTCGCCGGTGTACTGTTCACCCACCTCGTTACCCAGGCTCCACATGATCACCGAGGGATGATTGCGGTCACGGCGAATGAAGGCGCGCAGGTCCGGCTCGTGCCAGTCTTCGAAAACCAGGTGAAAGTCCAGTGGCGTCTTCTTGCGCGCCCAAACGTCGAAGATCTCGTCCACCACCAGGAAACCCATGCGGTCGGTCAGCTCCAGCAGCCCTGGTGCGGGCGGATTGTGCGCGGTGCGGATGGCGTTGGCCCCCATTTCGCGCAGAATCTCCAGCTGGCGCTCCGCCGCACGCGTGTTCCAGGCGGCGCCCAGCGCTCCCAGGTCGTGATGCTGGTTTGCGCCTTTCAGCTCGATACGCTCGCCGTTGATACTCAGCCCTGCATTTGGATCGTATTTTAATTCGCGAATTCCAAATCGTGTTTTGTATTCATCGACAACGGTCTCATCAATCAGCAGGCGGGTCACCGCGACATACCGATGCGGCGACTGGTTGGGCGGCGGGCCCCAGAGGCGCGGCTGCTGGAGCGCCACCCGCCCCTCGACCCGGCTGCGGGTGCCCGGCCGCACCGTGGCCGTGAACGAACGCAGGCTCGCGACGGCTTCGTCGACCCGGCGACCATCGCCGTCCACTTCGTGGAGATCGGTTTCCACGGTCACCCGCGCCGCATCGGTGCCGCTGTTTTCAATATCGACAGCCACATGCACCTCCGCCGATTCTTCGCTGACCACCGGCGTGGTCACATGGGTGCCCCACTGCGCAACCCGCACCGGGCTGGTCCGTGTCAGCCAGACATTGCGGTACAGTCCGCCACCGGGGTACCAACGCGCCGATTCGGGCG
Source organism: uncultured Oceanospirillales bacterium (assembly GCA_913055655.1). Classification (GTDB taxonomy): domain Bacteria; phylum Pseudomonadota; class Gammaproteobacteria; order Xanthomonadales; family SZUA-36; genus Marinihelvus. The sequence continues at coordinate 1,411,214 of CAJXKA010000001.1, forward strand.
GGTTGTCGATGCGGATGGCCAGCTGGTTGCCGGCGCCGGTCTCCAGGTAGGGCGTCAGGTCAATCCGCCAGGAGGCGTAACCATACGGCCAGCCGCCGGCCAGCCTGCCGTTGACCCAGACCATCGCGTACGACATGGCGCCGTCGATCTCCAGGAACACGGACTGGCCGGCCCAGGTGTCCGGCACGTCCAGGGTGCGCCGGTACCAGCCGACACCGGGACTCGGCAGGCGCCCCATGCCGCCGCCCACGGCCGGGTTTTCGCCGGCCATGAACGGGCCACCGATGGCCCAGTCATGCGGCAGGGTCACGTGCTGCCAGCCGCTGTCGTCGTAGCCCGGCTGCGCCATCGGCGCGCTCGTGCCGGGTTCACTTTCCGGCCGAGCGTGGCGCCGCGCCGGATCTTCGATAAACGCATTCGCTGTCGGCAATATCCAGGCTTTCAGCACCGGCGCGTGCCCCGTCGCCACCACCGCCTCGGTGGGCATGGCGTCCGCGGGACGGCCATCGCTGGACTCGGTCACTTCCGGCCGGACGTCGTAGGCCAGGCCATCACCCGGCCCGTCCGGGTCAAGCTTCATGAATCGCCAGCCGTCGTTCAGCGATGTCCGGACCCGGGGTCCGTCATGGGCAGGCGCATCGGCCCAGGCCGGTGCCTGGAAGAGCAGCATCGCGATGGCGAAGCAGCGAATCATCGAGTTCATCATGAACATCCGGGATGTGATTGCGGCAGGAGCACCAGAATATATCGCCGCGCACCAGCCGTCGCCAGCCGACCGGGCTGGCGCTGGTCGGCGAATCCGGTTAGCTTTCAGGTATGAAAACCAAGCGCAGGGAACTGATCATGGGCGCCGTGAGCGTGGGCATTGCCGGCCAGGCGAGTGTTGCCGGGGCACAGACGCCACCCCCGGGTGCGCCATCTGCGCGCAAGGGCGCGGCGCCCGACCCCGACGAGACCATTGACCTCTGGCCGCACGGTGCGCCGGGGATGCCGGACCCCGCCCCGGTGGAAACGGTGGACGAGCGCAGTGACGACCCTGCGCTTCACGACCGGGCCGTTCATGGCATCAACCGGCCCCGGATGGCGGTGTTCCGCCCGCAAAAGCCGAACGGGACGGCCGTGATGGTCACGCCCGGCGGCGGCTACACGCGCGTGGTGATCGACAAGGAAGGCTACGAACTGGGGCGCTGGCTGTCCGAGCGGGGCTACACGGTCTTCGTGCTGTTCTACCGGCTGCCGGGCGAAGGCTGGGCAGCCGGGCCGGACGTGGCGCTCTCGGATGCCCAACGCGCCATGCGATTGATCCGGCACCGCGCTGCGGACTACGGCATTCACGCTGACCGCGTTCTCGCCATGGGCTTCTCCGCGGGCGGACACCTGTGCGCCGATCTCGCCACCCGTGCCGATGCCCACACCTACGACCGCGTGGACGCTGCCGACGACCTGCCGGCCGGGCCCGCGCTGGCCGCGCCCATCTACCCGGTGATTGCCATGTCCGCCCCGGTCGCGCACATGGGCTCCCGGGAAAAACTGATCGGCGCGGACGCCACCCCGGAAATGGAAACCGCGCACTCGCCCGATCACAATGTCACGGCGGATACGCCACCCTGCTTCCTGGTGCACGCCGAGGACGATGGCTCGGTCATTGTGGAGAATTCGCTACGGTTCCGCGCCGCCCTGGTGGCCCAGGGTGTGCCGGTCGAGACCCACCTGTTTACATTCGGCGGCCACGGCTTCGGCATATCGCGCGCGGCCGGAAAGCCGGCCGGGCACTGGCCGTCACTTTACGTCCGCTGGGTGGAGTCGATGCTGCCGTCCGCGTGACGGTCGCCGCCCGCCTGCCGGATCAGTCGTCCGGAATCTCCACGGTACCGGTCACGTTGCGATGGCGGATGCCGCCGCTGCCGTCCTTCAGTACGCGGAAGTCGCCGCCCACATTCTCAACGCTGATACTGCCCGAAGAATCCTTCTCGACGATCACGTCACCCTCGACGTCCTCGAAATCGATGCTGCCGGAGCTGTCGCGCGACACCAGCACGGAGCCCGCGATGTCCTGGCCGGACATGCTGCCCGAGCTGTCATTGCGGATGTGAACGTCACCCTCGACGTCCTCGATCTCGATGTCGCCGGAAGAATCGGAAATTTCCAGGGGGCCCGCGACGCCCGTGATATCGATGCCGCCCGAACTGTCCTGCAGGGTCAGCGCCGCCACGTTCTCGATATCAATTCCACCGGAACTGTCCTTGACGTCAAGCGGCATGTCCTCGGGCACCTCGATTTCCAGGTCGACATAGGCGTATCGGTTGCCGCTGAAAAACCCGCCGCTCGTATCCGGGGTAACCACCGCGATACGGGCGTCGCTGCCGGGTTCAAGCAACACATCTGTTTCCTCCAGCAGGTCGGCTGAAGACGCGCAGAGCCGCGCCACCACCCTTGCAGCCGAGAGCCCCGGCTTGCCCTCGATATCCAGGCTGCCGGCGGCGGCCGCGATGGCAAGCACGCTGGCGCCGGAAAGGTCGAGTGATTCGTCCAGTTGGCGCTCATGGTCGCAGTCGCCGGCCCAGGCGCTTCCGGCCCCCAGGGCCAGCGCGATGGTCAAAATTCGGTGCATGGTTGGATCTCCCCGTTTTGTTCCGAAGTGACCCTTAGACGCGCGGGGGCGGGAAAGGGTTGAAAACGCCCGCTCAGCCCGCGGTCAGCTTCAGCAGGCGCCCCTGCGAGTCGCCGCGCTCGTCCTCGAGCACCCAGAGCGCGCCGTCAGGCCCTTCGATGACGCAGCGGATACGGGCGCCGAGCGGGTAACGAGCGACCTCGGTAGCGTTATCGCCATCGACTTCGACGAACACCAGGCCGAACGACTTCAGCCCGCTGGCGATCGCGTGGCCGCGCCAGCGTGGAAAGATATCGCCACCGTAGAACACCAGGTTGCCCGGCGCGATGACCGGCGTCCAGGACACCGCGGGCGGCAGGAAATCGTCGCGGGTGTCGTGGTTGGGAATATCAGTGCCGTCGTAGTGCTTGCCGTCGGAGACCACCGGCCAACCGTAGTTGCCACCGCGAACCACCGCATTCAGTTCGTCACCTCCGGCCGGGCCGTGCTCCAGGTCCCAGAGCACGCCATCGGGCGCGAACGCCAGGCCCAGGATATTTCGGTGGCCGTACGACCAGATCGCGGCGCTGTCGCCACCCAGGTCGACGAAGGGGTTATCGGCGGGCACACTGCCATCAGCGTTCAACCGCACGATGGTGCCCAGCGTGTTGCCGAGGTCCTGGGACGGGTCCATCTTCTGCCGGTCACCGGAAGCGATCCACAGGTCGCCGTCGGGCCCAAACACGATACGGTGGCTGTAATGCCCCCGCCCGCTGACTTTCGGCGCCTGGCGCCAGACGTCTTCAATATCACTCAGTGAGCATGCCGCCTCACCACAGTCGAAGCGGGCGCGTTGCACGATGGCGCCACGAGTGTCGCCGGGCCCGGCTTCCGCGTAGCTGAAGTAGACAATGCCGTTTTCATTGAACTCGGGGTGCAGCGCCACGTCACCCAGGCCGCCCTGGCCACCGAAGTCGACCTCGGGCACGCCGGTGACCGGCAGCTTTACGGGCACTTCAGCGGAGAGGTCGAGCAACTGCATGGTGCCAGCCTTCTCGGTGACCAGCAGCCGGCCATCGGGCAGGAAGGCCATGGCCCAGGGCTGGTCGAAGTCGGTCACTACCTCCACCCGGAAAGCCGGGTCAGATGCACTGCCCTCGCTCGCGACTATCGCACCGCTGTCGACAGGACTGGCGGCGTTGCTGCCACATCCCGTCATCATGAACAGTCCTGCTGTCAGCATCCAGGCCAGCGTCCTTCGCATACATTGCTCCGTTTCGTTTTGGGTCGCGAATAGTATAATTGACCGGAATCCTGGGGTGACCCGGCGCCTGGCGCACGGGTCTGAGACGCGATAAGCGAACCCATTGAACCTGATCCGGCTAGTACCGGCGTAGGGACGGATGATCCTGACACGATCCAATCCCCGCTCGAACCCCGGACTCCAAAACGACAAGTGGAGTTCCGATGAAAATCCGTACACATTCCCTTGCGGCCGTCACCGCGGTCGTCGTCGCTGTTTCGACCCCTGCGCAAGCGCAGGCGTTCGAAGAAGCCGTCCTTGAAGAAGTCGTGGTCACTGCCGAGTTCCGGCCGGTGAGCGTGCAGGACACGGCCGCCAGCATTTCCGTGTTCGGCGAGCACGCCATCGAGACACGTGGCGCCGTGCATGTCGAACAGTTGCTGAACCTGGCCCCGAACGTGAACTTTGCCGCCGGCGCGTCGCGCGGGCGTTACTTCCAGGTCCGCGGTATCGGCGAGCGCAGCCAGTTCGTCGAGCCCATCAACCCCTCGGTCGGGCTGGTCATCGACGGCATGGATTTCACTGGCATCGGCGGCGCGGCCACCACCATGGACATGGCCCAGGTGGAAATCCTGCGCGGCCCCCAGGGCACGCTGTTCGGCGCCAATGCGCTGGCCGGCATGATCCACCTGGTCTCCAACGCGCCGGAAGCGGAACCCGGTGGTCACGCCGAGCTGATCTACGGCAATTACGGCCGCCTGAGCGCTGCCGCCGCCGTTGGCGGGCCGGCGGGAGACAGCGCCGCCTGGCGACTGGCCGCGCAGGTGAACCGGGGCGACGGCTGGTACGACAACCTGCACCTCGGTCGCCCAACCAACGATATCGACGAGGGCTACGCACGCGGCCGGCTGGACTGGACCGTGAGTGACCGTTTCGACCTGGGGCTGGTGGTGTTCCTGGCCGATATTGATAACGGCTACGACGCATTTTCGCTGGATAACACCCGCGATACGTACTCCGACGAACCCGGCCAGGACACGCTCGAAACCACGGGCCTGGCACTGACGGGTGACTGGCAACTGAACCATGCCCTGGACCTGCGCGCCACGCTCAGCCACGTGGACGCAGACTCGGTGTACAGCTACGACGAGGACTGGAGCTACCGTGGCATCTGCGATGGCACGCCCTGTGACTCGGCCGACTGGGGTTTCGATTGGTGGTACAGCTCGTTCGACGCGTATGAGCGCGCCAACCAGAACACCGCCATGGATGTCCGCCTGCTGGGCGAGAGCGCTTTCGCCAACTGGACGGCCGGCGCCTACTGGCGCGACCAGGCCCAGGACCTGGCGCGGGACTACACCTATGCGTCCGGCCGGTTCGATAGCCGCTTCGACACCCGCAACGCCGCGCTCTACGGCCAGCTGGACTGGCCGCTGGCAGAACAATGGACCCTGGTCACCGGCCTGCGCTGGGAAACCCGCGACTGGGACTACGCCGACAACACGCCCACGGCCGACGACAGCGGCGACGAGGACTACTGGGGCGGCCGCCTGGCGCTGGAGTACCGCACCGACGCCGACACCCTGCTCTACGCGCTGGTCTCGCGCGGCTACAAGCCCGGCGGCTACAACGCCGCCCTGGCCGCGGAACTGCCCGACCTGGAAGCCATGGGCATCACCGTGCCTGACGGCGCCCTCACCTTCGATGGCGAAACCCTGCTGAATTACGAGGCGGGCATCAAGGGCAGCTTCGCCGATGACCGGCTGCGACTGGCCGTGTCGGTGTTCTACCAGGACCGTGACGACGTGCAGGTGAAGCAATCCATCGTCATCCCCGACGACCCCGCCGCCAGCGCCTGTCCCTGCGTATTCATCGACAGCCTGCAGAACGCGGCCGGTGGCGTGAACAGCGGCCTGGAATTCGAGGCCGACTGGCAGGTGGCCGACCGCTGGCGCCTGTTCGGCAGCCTGGGACTGCTGCACACCGAGTACCGCGACTTCCTCAGCTTTACGCACGCCGGGGCCGACCCCGAAAATGGCATCCCGGTCGACATGAGCGGCCGCGACCAGGCCCACGCCCCCGGCTACCAGTACACGGCCGGTGTCGAGTTCGAGCCGGCCACCGACTGGCTCATCCAGGTCGACCTGGAAGGCAAGGACCGCTTCTACACATCGGCAAGCCACGACGAGCGCACGGACGCCTACACGCTGCTCAACCTGCGGGTCACCTGGACCATCGGCGATTGGCAGCTGTCGGCCTGGGGACGAAACCTGGCCGATGAGGATGTGCAGGTTCGCGGCTTTGGCGGCTTCGGCAATGACCCGCGCAAGTTTTACGAGGTGGAGCCCTATTTCCAGCTGGGTGAGCCGCGGGTTTACGGGGTGACGGCGGCCTGGACGTTTGGTGAAGGGTGAGACGGTGAAACGGCGGGACGGTGAAACGGTGAGAAAACCTCTTCAACAGGACACGGTTCCAGCGATAATCGAACCGTCTCACCGTCTCACCGTCCCGCCGTTTCACCGTCCCGCCGCCTTGTCGTGTCGGGATGGAGGGCCTACCATGAACCGGACACTCCACACCGGATGCACCAATGAGTTCCGAAAGCACCCGCACCGAACTCGAGGCGGCGGCGTTCCGCCAGCTCGTCGCCCATTTGCAGAAACGCACCGACGTGCAGAACATCGACCTGATGAACCTGGCCGGATTCTGCCGCAACTGCCTGTCGCGCTGGCTGGCCGAGGCCGCGGAAGCGCGGCAGGTGGAACTGGATCGCGATGCTGCGCGCGAGATCGTTTATGGCATGCCGTACTCCGAATGGAAAACGCGGCACCAGGCGCCGGCCACGCCGGAGCAGCAGGCCGCGCTGGAGCGGGTCATGGCCGACCCGGACCTGACCTCCTGAACGCACCTGCGCCACGCTTCTGGGAATCGAAAACACTCGCGGACATGAACGCCGCGGAGTGGGAGGCCCTGTGCGACGGCTGCGCCTTGTGCTGCCTGCACAAGGTCGAGGACGAGGACACGGGCGAGGTCTGGTTCACCGATGTGGCCTGCCGGCTGCTGGACCTCGACACCTGTCGCTGCAGCGACTACGCCAATCGGGCCAAACGCGTGGCGGAATGCCTGCAGCTTTCCGTTGACCGGCCGGAAGCCTTCGAGTGGTTGCCGTCCACCTGCGCCTACCGGCGTTTGTCGCGCGGCCAGGGGCTGGCCGACTGGCACCCGCTCATCAGTGGCGACCCGGACAGCGTGCACGAAGCCGGCATTTCCATGAAGGGGCAGATGGTGTCGGAACGGGACGACCCGGAACCGTCCGAATTCCAGCGCCGCTGATTTACAATGTGCGGTCATCACCGCCAGTTGAAACCGCACACGACATGAATTCCACCCAGCCGATCCAGGCCCTGTTCCAGCAGGCCCGCCAGGCCTATGGCCACGGCGCCTATCGCGATGCCCTGAACGCCTGCGAGCGCCTCCGGCGTGCCATCGGCGACCGTGAAGAAGTGTTGAACCTGCGCGCCATGTGCCTGCTGGCGCTCGACCGTGGGCCGGAAGCGGCCGCTGCCATTCGTGCGGCTTTGAAGCGCAAGCCCGGCGACCCCGGTATGCAACTGAACGCCGCTCGTATCGAACTGGCACTGGGCAACCCCAAAGGTGCAAAACGAGCCGCGATGAATGCTGCGCGCGCCGCGACCAACGATGCCCGGGTGCTCTACCAGGCCGCGCTGCTGTGTCGCCAGTGTGGTGACTACGCGACCGCGCTGCGCCTGGTCGACCGTTGCCAGGCGCGCGAACCCGGCCTGTCCGACGCCTGGTTCCTGAAGGGCTCGATGCTGCTCGACCAGGGCGACACGGAGAACGCGGAGACACAGTTTGAACAGGCGCTGGCCCAAAACCCGGCGAACGCACGTGCGATGGCGGAGCTGGCACGACTGAAAGGTGACCTGGCCGCTGACAACCGGCTGATGGTGCTGCTGGAAGGCATGGCCACCCGTGGCCGCGAAACGGTGGGGCGCTCCTGTGCCCTGTTCGCCCTGGCGGACCTCAGGCACCGTGCCGGTGACTACGAGGCTGCGGCGACGCTGTACCAGCGCGCCAATGAACTGGGTAACGCCGTCCGCCCCTTCGATTTCGAAGGCTGGCTGCGTAAGCAGGATGACACGCTGGCCGGGTACGCCGACCTGGAGCCGGCCGGCGAACCCGGCAAGGGCCCCGGCGCGGGGCTGCTGTTCCTGGTGGGCATGCCGCGTTCGGGCACCAGCCTGTGTGAACAGGTGCTGGCCGGTCACCCGGATGTCCTCGCCGCCGGCGAGCTGCACGCCATGGCCGCCATTGAGCAGCATTTCGCCGGCAACGCGACCGACGATGCGCTGCGTAAACGCTACCTGGACGCCCTGCCTGCCGACCACGGGCGCCATGGCCTCGTGACTGACAAGCTGCCGATGAACTTCGAACGTGTCGGGTTAATCCACCGCCTGTTTCCCGGCGCCCGCTTCATCCATTGCACCCGCCACCCGCTGGACGTGACCCTGTCCTGCTTCCAGCAGGACTTCCAGGCCGGCGTGAAGTGGGCCTTCGACCTCGGCAGGATCGCCCGGGTCTACCTGGCCCAGGACCGCCTGATGAAGCACTGGACCAAACGCCTGCCGGGCCACGTGCTGGAAGTGCGCTACGAAGACCTGGTCGGTGACCTGCCCGGCACCGTCGACCGGCTGGCCGCGTTTGCCGGGCTGGAGGCGGCACCGGAAATGCTGTCACCGGAAGCCGGCGACCGCGCGGTGCAGACCGCCAGCCGCCTGCAGGTGCGCGAACCCGTGCACACCCGTTCCGTGGAGAAATGGCGCCACTACGAGGCGATGCTGCAGCCGGCCGCTGAACGCCTTGAAGATCTGCTCTGACCAGGCCTGGCTCGGCCTTTTGCCTGGCGTGGCCTGGCTTACTCCAGCGCCTGGTAAATCAGCGCCCGCAGCTTCGCATGGTCATCCAGGTTGCCCGCCGGAATGACCTGGGTGAAGTAAACCACCACCAGGCCCTCGGCCGGGTCCACCCAGTAGTTCGAGTGATAGGCGCCGCCCCAGCCATACTCGCCCAGCGAGCCCGGCACACCGCGCACACCCACATCAGTGGTCACGCTGAAACCAAGACCAAAACCGGTGCCGGGTTGCCAGGGGAAGAGATCCGGTGATGCCAGGTGGTTGACGGTCATCAGCTGCACGGACTTGCGTGACAGCACCCGCTCGCCGTCCAGTTCGCCACCGTTGAGCAGCATCTGCAGGAAACGCCCGTAATCCCGCGCCGTCGACAACAGGCCCGCACCGGCGGAGAAACTGGTCCGCGGGCCCTCGACGTAACCGCCCTGCCCGGTCATGTTGCTCTCATCGGGTGATCGCGCCAGGCTGCCGTCGTCGGTGCGCGCGTACACGGTCGCCAGGCGATCGGTCTTGTCCGCCGGCAGGTAGAAATGCGTGTCGGTCATGTCCAGCGGCTCAAGAATGCGTTCACGCACGAATGCGTCCAGTGACTGTCCCGACGCCGCTTCCACGACGGCGCCCAGGATATCGGTGGAATAGCCGTAGACCCAGGCCTCACCCGGCTGGGCCTCGAACGGCAGCGCGGCCATGCGACGCACGGTCTCGCGGATGGGTTCCTCGCGGTCGGCGAAGTACCAGCCCTGGATGCCAGCGTCGGCCCAGGCATCGGCGGCGATGCCGTAGCCGTAACCCACGCCAGAGGTATGCATCAGCAGGTCGCGCACCGTGACCTTGCGGTTCGCCGGCACCACCTCGTAACCGCCGTCCTCGTTCGCCACCGCCACCGTGGTCTTGTTGAACTCGGGCAGGTAGCGCCCGACCGGGTCACCGATCAGCAGGCGGCCTTCCTCCTGCAGGACCATGGCCGCGACACTGACAATCGCCTTGGTCTGCGAGGCGATGCGGAAAATGGTGTCCCCGGTCATCGGCGACTGCGACTCGATATCGCGCCAGCCGTGCACACCCTGGTAGGCGACTTCGCCGTCCTTCAGGACCAGCGTGACCGTGCCCGGCAGGTCACCGCGTTCGGTATAGGTCTCGAAAAAACTGTCCAGTCGCTGCAGGCGTTCGCTGGACAGGCCGGCGACGGTGCTGTCCTGCGCAGCAGCGGTCGTCGTGAACAGGGCGAAGAGAATGGTGATGGCGAGTGTAGCGGGCAGACGAGATCGCATGTAATCCAGTTCCTTTTGAGCCAGGGCGCCAGTATAGCCGCGGTTTCCGTGTTGCCGGCAACCCACCCGGACAACCGTGACGGCGGCGACGAATTGCAGTAGCTTAGGGCACCATGCACACACCTGTGAAAGGCTCACCCAAGCTCGCGGCCCTTCTCCTGGCGGTCGCCCTGTCGCTGGTGACGATGACCGTGGTGGCCCAGGCGCCCGAAGACGTAAATGCCACCAACGCTGCGGAAGCCACCGAAACTGCCAAGGTGAGCGACGCCGCCATCGAGGCGGACCTCGACGAAATCTTCGGCAGCATCGACGGCCTGGACCCGGTCACCGTAAACGCCACCGCCGGGGTCGTCACCCTCGAGGGCGAAGTGGTCTCCGATGCGCTGAAGGCGCGCGCCGCCGAATTGGCGGGTCGCATCGACGGCGTCGTCGACGTGCAGGACAACATGACCGTCAGCACCAGTGTCAGCGACCGGATCGGGCCGGCCTTCGAGCGTTTCGAGGAACGTTCGATGCGCGTGGTCTACAGCCTGCCGCTGCTGGTGGTCGGGCTGATCGTGCTGTGGCTGGCGTGGATCTTTTCGCGCTGGTTGAGCACGCGGGCCTGGATCACGCGGCGGACCCGCCAGAACCCGTTCATGACCGATATCGTCCGCCAGCTGGTGCGCGCGGTCGTGATGGTCGCGGCCATCCTGTTCGTGCTCGACCTGATGGAACTGACGGCCCTGGTGGGCGCCGTCCTGGGCGCGGCCGGCGTCGCCACGCTGGCCATCGGCTTCGCGTTCCGCGACCTGATCGAGAACTACATCGCCTCGGTGCTACTGTCGCTGCGCCAGCCGTTCGAGCCCGACGACCTGGTCGAGATCGGCGACCACCTGGGCCAGGTTTCGCGCCTGACCTCGCGCGCGACGGTGCTGATCACCCCCGACGGCAACCATGTCCGCATCCCCAACGCCACGGTGTTCAAGGCGGAGATGGTGAACTATTCCCGCAATCCCTACCGCCGTTTCCAGTTCGACGTGGGCGTGGACGTGGAACTGGAACTGTCGCCGGTACAGGCCCTGGCCGAGAACGTGGTCGGCGATATTGACGGCGTGCTCGACGACCCGGCGCCGTTTTGCCTGGTCACCGAGCTGGGCGATTCCAGCGTCATCCTGCGCGTCTTCGCCTGGGTGGACCAGCGCGAGTTCGATTTCGGCCGGGTGCGGTCGGAAGCGATCCGGCAGGTGAAGGAAGCCTTCGACGACGCCGACATCGTCATGCCGGAGCCAATCTACAACATCAAGATGCTGGGGGCGAAAGGCGACCCCGAAGCGTCACCCGGACCCTCGCAGCGTCACGAACCCCGCGCCGGCGACCACCCGCCGGCCGACACCCCGAAAGGGGCCGACACCCGCAGCCGGGACGAGGTCAAGCCGGTCATCGACCGCGAGGCCGCGGACGGCCAGAACCTGCTGGACCAGGACGCGGAGAAGGAGTGACCGAACCGCCGCGCCATTAACGCGCGGCGTTGATCGATTCCAGTACCCCGGTGACATAGACCAGCGGCGCGTTCCAGTTGATCGTGACCTCGTTGGTGGAGTAGCTGCACCAGTGGTCGACAAACGACTCGGCCGGCATCTTCGAGGGGTATTCGCACTTGTCCTGCTGCCCCGGCTGCGGTCCGCCGGCGACGAACCCGGGCACGGGGTCGACCACGTCATCGGCCTGGGACTGGCGATGGTGGATGTGCATCGGCGTCTTGTCGCCATGACCGGTCACGAAGCTGTAGCCGGTGGGATTACGGCCCAGCACCCAGTCCAGCAGCGCCTGCGCGCCGTCGACGTATTCGGGCTTTCCGGACAGGTCATACGCCTGCAGCAGCATCATGGCGCGGTTCAACACGGCCGAATTGCTGCCCCAGACGAAATCACTGCGCTGCAGCGGAACGCCCCAGGCCGAGTTTTCGGCGGTGGCGAGCACGGCATCGGCCAGTTCCACCACGCGATTGCCAATCAGCGCGGTATTGGCAGCGTCGCCCAGGCCGTCGACGTGATGCGCCAGCGACATCCACGCCAGGCCGGACACCTGCGACCAGCTGGGCACCGCATTTTGAGTGCCCGCAAAGTCCACGGCCTCCCAGTAGCGGGGGTCAGCGGTGGTGATGAACATTTCCGCCGCGGCCCAGGCAAATTCGTCGCTGAACTCGCCGTCGCCGTAACCGCCGGTTTTCACGTCATCCGGCTGGCGATACGGCAAATCCGGATTGGCCTGCGCCCACTGCCACGCTCGCTCGGCCGCAGCCAGCATTTCCGCCGCGCGGCCGGGAAACGCCTGCTCGTATTCGCCAACGACACGACTGGCCACGGCCATGACCGCCGCGAAGTTCAGCGCCGCGGCCGTGCCCTTCTGCACCACGTAGCGCTGTTCGTGGGTGTCGGCCGGCATCACCTCGCCGACAAAATTCAGCGTGGTGAGCTTGTGATAGACGCCGCCATCGGCCGGGTCCTGCATGGTCAGCATCCAGTCCAGGTTCCACATGACCTCGTCCAGCAGGTCGGGCACCGCGTTACCGCTTTCGGGAATGTTCAGCTCGCGGGCGGTGTAGCGCTCGCGGTCGCGTTCCAGCGCGGCCAGCAGCGTGTACGTGGAGATACCGGAATTGACGATGTACTTGCCGTAGTCGCCGGCGTCATACCAGCCCTTCGGCGAGGAAATGATGGTGCCTTCCGGCCGGCTGTCCGACGCCGCCGAGGCATGGATCATCACCTGCGTGTCCGGGTGCCCGGCCGCGCGCGCCCAGTCACCCGCGTACTGCGCCGGCAACGCCGTGCTGGCGCGATTGAAGTAGTAGGCCTTGATGGCGGCGTCGTTCAGCGCGTCGTAGACCGAATCACCGATCTCGAAGATGTGCGACTCGCCGACACCTTCGACCTCGATGCGGTAGAGGCCCGGTGCCTGCAGGCCGGAGAAATCGGCCAGTGCGACTTCGCCGCTGGAGAACGCCCAGTCATCGGCGTCGCCCGTCGTCCCCGTAAAGACGGCCTCACCACCGTCGGCCGGCACTACGGCGAAGTCACGCGCCGCGCCCGTCGGCACAACCGCGACCTTGGGCGCCGCCGGGTGGAAACCGACCTGGTTGACCTGGATCGACGCGGCCAGCGTGGACTCCGCGTGGGCCGGGGTGATGGCCAACATGGTCAATGCCGACACCGCGAACGGCAGCGAAATGATGGAACGGATAAGCGTGGATGACATGTTCGAGCCTCTTGGATTTGTTCTATGGACAACGCTGTCAGCGTGAGCAGTGATACATTGCCACAATCGCCCGAAGCATTCACCTTCGTGAACAGGAGTTTACGCCTTGAAACGAGTTGCCCAGGTTCTTCGAACCCCCATCACAACCGCCGTGATCGGCGCGCTCTTGCTCACCGCCTGCGCCACCGCACCTCGCACACCGGTTAACGACGAGTTCTTCACCGAGGCCACGGTGGCGTCGTTGCAATCCGCCATCTCGCGGGGCGACCTCAGCGCGGTGGACGTGACCCGCCACTACCTGGCGCGGATCGATAGCGTGGACCCGGGTCTCAACGCGATCATCGAAACCAACCCGGATGCCGAGTCCATTGCCGCCGCCCTGGATCGTGAACGGGAAACGTCCGGCCCACGTGGCCCGTTGCATGGCATCCCGGTGGTACTGAAAGCCAACATCGACACCGGCGACGGAATGGCCACCACCGCGGGATCCCTGGCCCTGGAGGGCTTCCAGGCACCCGATGACGCCCACCTGGTCACCGCGCTGCGCGAAGCCGGCGTGGTGATCCTGGGCAAGGCCAACCTGAGCGAGTGGGCGAATTTCCGTTCGACGCGATCGTCCAGCGGCTGGAGCAGCCTGGGCGGCCAGACACGCAACCCCTACGACCCGGACCGCAACCCCTGCGGTTCGTCCAGCGGCTCCGCCGCGGCCGTGGCGGCGAACCTGGTCATGCTCTCGGTGGGCACCGAGACCGACGGCTCCATCGTCTGCCCGGCCGGCGCCAACGGCGTGGTCGGCATCAAGCCGACGCTGGGGCTGGTCAGCCGCGACGGCATCATCCCGATCGCGCACAGCCAGGACACCGCAGGCCCGATGGCGCGCACCGTGCGCGATGCGGCACTACTGCTGGACGCGATGGCGACGCCGGACCCGGATGATCCGGCCATGGCCGATCGGCCCGAAGAGATTGCTTCATTTGTGGCCGGCCTGGACACTGCCAGCCTGGCCGGCAGGCGCATCGGCGTCGTGCGCAACCACCCGGGCGCCGGCTCACACCCGGGCGTCGACACGCTGCTGGACGACACCGTCGCCGCGCTGGAGGCCGGCGGCGCCACGGTCATCGATGTCGAAATCCATGCCGAGGGCGCCGGCGCCGCCGAGTGGGAGGTGCTGCTGTACGAGTTCAAGTCGGACCTCGCGGCCTACCTTCAGACGGCCGGCACGCCCTATTCGTCGCTCGCGGAACTGATTGAGTTCAACACGGCCAACGCCGACACCGTCATGCCTTACTTCGGCCAGGAAATCTTCGAGCTGGCCGACGCCAAGGGCGGCCTTGAAGAGGAGGCCTACACCAGCGCACTGGCCGAGGGACGCCGAATCACCCGCGAAGCCATCGATAGCACCCTGTCCGCAAATGAACTGGACGCCCTGGTGGCGCCCACCAACGGCCCGGCCTGGCTCACCGACCCGGTCAACGGCGATACCTTCCGCATCGGCAGCAGTTCCTGGGCCGCGATCTCCGGCTACCCGAATATCACGGTACCCGCCGGCTTCATCAGCGGCCTGCCGGTGGGCATGTCATTTTTCGGCACGGCCTGGTCGGATGCCGACCTCATCGAGATCGCGCATTCGTTCGAACAGGCGACGCGGGCACGCCGGCCACCCGGTGACGGGTGACGGGTGACGGGTGACGGATGACGGGTGACGGGTGACGGGTGACGGGTGACGGGTAAATTTAGAACTGTAATGTGAAGGAAGATAAGCTCCCTTCTTTGCCGAGGTACATATGATCACACACTTGACAAAACAAGTTGGCTGATCTACGAATTAACTGTAAGGGAGATTGTCCAACAAGGAGCGTTGACTATGAGAAAAGTATCTGTATGTATTACTTCATTCGTATTTGTCGTTTTGATTTCTGCACTTCCTTTGACCTCGCAAGCATCGTTTGTCAGTTGCACACAGATCAACCCATGGATGCTCGCATGTACGGACTGGGAGGGAAATGTCCATTACGTACCAATTCCTCCACAAGACGATGAGATCTGTCCGGAACCAGGCAACACGCCTCCCTGCTAAGTCAGAAAACCAGCCAGGCTACTGCCTGGCTGGTTTTTACCTTTATGGGGTGTACGAAGCCCGTAAACTGCCTAGGATCGCAGACAGACTCTCCCAAAACATTCTTAAAGCAACAAGTTCTTCATGACTGGGAGCGTTAGAAATTCTGTGTCAATCCTTTAACCTACACCGTAGAGGATTGCACAATGACAGAGAAATTCGATTATGAACAGGCGCTGGCCGACCTCAAGGCTGGCAAGCCGATCACCGGCAAGGACAGCGTTCTCGGCCCGTTGATCAAGCAGTTGACCGAGGCGGCCCTGGAAGCCGAAATCGATAGTCATCTGGCCCAGGACGTCACGCCGAACCGCAAGAACGGCAAGTCCCGCAAGACCATGAAAAGCACATCCGGGGAGTTCGAACTGGAAACGCCCCGAGACCGTGTCGGCACTTTTGAGCCGAAGTTGGTTAAGAAGCACCAGACCCATGTCAGTGATGAGATCGAGTCGAAGATTTTATCGATGTATGGCCGCGGCATGAGCTACCGGGATATCGCCGGTCACGTTGAAGAGTTGTACGGCATCAACGTCTCAACGGCCACGCTGAGCGCCATTACCGACAAAATCATTGCCGAGGTCAAAGAATGGCAGCAGCGGCCGCTGGACAGCCATTACCCGTTTGTCTGGATGGATGCCATCCACTACAAGCTGCGCGAGGATGGCCGCTATGTGTCCAAGGCGGTGTACACCATCCTGGGCCTGAACCTGGAGGGCAAGAAAGAGGTTCTGGGCCTGTATCTATCTGAATCCGAAGGTGCCAACTTCTGGCTGTCGGTGCTCACCGACCTGCACAATCGCGGCGTTAAGGACATCCTGATCGCCTCGGTGGATGGCCTGAGCGGCTTCCCTGAGGCTATCAACGCCATCTACCCGGACACAGAGGTCCAGCTCTGCGTGGTTCACCAGGTGCGCAACTCGCTGCGCTACGTCGCGTCCAAGCACCACAAAGCGTTCCTGGCCGAGCTCAAGCGCGTCTACCGGGCGGTGAGCCGCGACGCGGCTGAGCAGGCGCTGGATGAACTGGAAGATCGCTGGGGCCAGAAATATCCCATTGTCATCAAATCCTGGCGTAGCAAGTGGGCGAACCTGTCGGTTTACTTTAAGTACCCTGAAGAAATCCGGCGGGTGATCTACACCACCAACTCGATCGAGGCCGTGCACCGCCAGTTCCGGAAACTGACCAAAACCAAGGGCGGCTTCCCGAACGAAAACAGCCTGCTGAAACTGCTGTACCTGGGTATCCAGAACGCCAGTAAGAAATGGACCATGCCGATCCGGAGCTGGAATCTGACGCTGTCGCAGCTGGCCATCTTCTTCGAAGGCCGGCTTGATGAAGCGCTGGAACTATGATGCTATGAACAGGCAGGCACTACGTTGACACAGAATTTCTAACGCTCCCTCATGACTGGTTTTCGCCCAGGCCACACTCGTTATTAAGGAAGCTTTCGATCGCCGTCAACGTTTCCTCGTGATGCCTGTAGTACCAGGGCAACTGGTGAGGCATGTCTTCGATGATCACCAGCTTTGAAGGCACCTTGTCCTTGATCGCGGCGTAAAAGTCTTCTGCATGCCAGTCGGGCGTCCGCACGTCACGGCTGCCGACGTAGAGCAGGACCGGAATATTGACCTTGTCCGTGTTGTCCATCGGGTCCATGCCCGTGACGGTGCGACCCTGCAGGATGCGCTGCAGACGGCCCTGGCTCCAGCGATTGCCGAGACGTTTCAGGTCGGTCACGGGCGCGCCTGAAATGGCACAACGGAATGGGCTGTTCGGGCGAACAGCGGCGGCGGCGGCGGCAAAACCACC
Source organism: uncultured Oceanospirillales bacterium (assembly GCA_913055655.1). Classification (GTDB taxonomy): domain Bacteria; phylum Pseudomonadota; class Gammaproteobacteria; order Xanthomonadales; family SZUA-36; genus Marinihelvus. The sequence goes on from CAJXKA010000001.1 coordinate 1,428,408, forward strand.
GTAGGAATACCCGAAGATCACCATGCGCTCGGGATCAGCGATGCCCTGGTCGATCAGGTACTGGGCGCCATCGTCCTTGTCATCCTGCATTTTTAAGCCCCATTGGGCATCACCGGCAATCCACAGCTCGCGTCCGACACCGCGACTGCCACGGTACTGCGGACGCAACACTGCGTATCCACGGCTGGTCAGGAAAGGCACCCAGCCAGAGCTGTCCCAACCGCCGTAATCACGCGCCCACGGCCCACCATGAGGGTTAACAACCAAGGGCAACGGCCCGTCTTTCGCCTTGTCCCAGCCTGCAGGCAGATCAAGGAGCGCGGGAATCGTCATGCCGTCACGCGCCGTGTAAGTGATCCACTTTTGTTCCCCGAGGTCTTCCGGGTCAATCCATGGGCGGGAATCACCGATGGTCTTCACGTTCTTCCCGTCATAAAGAATGTGGTACGACGTGGGATTCCGGTTACCTTCCGTCTGGAACAGGATTCGCGAGTAGTCGTCGTTGTACGCGGTCAGGTAAACATCCTGCCCCTCGTACGTCTGCTTCAGGCTCTCATGGATGGACCGCAGTTTCGGGTCCACATACGTGGTCTGGAAGGTTGGCCCGCCGTAAGTAAACGAGATCAGTTTATTGAAATTGCTCGGCTGGTTCCCGAAGCCCAGGCTGACAATTGGGAAGTTCGGGTGGCCGACCAGCGGCTCTTTTCCGAACTTGCGGGTTTTCGGGTCGTACATCCACGCCTGCACCTGAGGAGAGAACTTGTCGGTCAGGACATAGTACTGGCCGGTTTCGTCGTCAATGCCTTCAATCTGCATCGTGTACCGGTCCGTCAGCATGGTGGTTAGCGCATCGTGAACTTCGAAATCACCGGTTTCCGGGTTCAGAATTTCGATGGTCTGCACATACTCGTCACTGCCCTTGGCTTCCGAGTCGTTGCGGGTCAGCAACTCGCCCGTGCGAGGATGAAACAGCCCGGCAGAAGCTTCGGGGCTGCCACGGAACAGCAGGTTTACGCGGTCCGTTGTCAGGTCGTACTCATAGTAGTTGCTTACGAAAGTCAGCATGTCGAAACGCTGGATAATGACCTTTTTCGGATCAAGGGGCAGCATCGACACCAGCCCGGCCGTCTGGTTGATCTCAGCGCAACGTTTCGTCGTTTGTGAGGCGCCGATCATTCGCCCACCTTCCTCGAAAGCCTCGTCGAATTCGGAATGCTGCATGTCGGTCAGGTAGTTCTTGAAGACGAATGTCTCTTCGGAACCCAGCGCGTTACCTTCACCGCAGCCACCCAGTGCGCCGGTCAGTTCCTGGCGGCCAACGACACTGATTCGACCGGCTTTCAGGGCGCGCGCACCGATGAACTTCATCTTGTCGCCGCTGGGCGTGACCACCGGACCCTTGTCGAAATTGTCCAGATCCCAGGTCGCCAGCGCCGTTTCTCGGTAGTCGGATCCGGGCGCCGCGACGATTGCTGCCAGCTGGCTGCCATCAACACTCATCGAGACAGATCGGATCGCGGGCTCGCGGGCGATGGACTCTATGGAAATAGGCTTTGCGTTTACGGCACCAGCTACAAGGGTTAAAGGCAACAGCGCGATGCTGATGAACGTTTTTCGATGCATGTTGAGATTCCAATATTTCTTAATGCTAGAACGGAAAATGGTAGCCAAAACCTATGCGGCGTGCCTCAATTTCCCAGTAGCTGAAAAACGAGCGGCGCCTTTCGGCGCCGCTCGGGGGTTGCCCTTGTGGGCACTTACCTTACTTCTTCAGCCTATCAGAAGCGGAAGTTCACGCGACCATAGAGGCTACGGCCCAAGAGGCTGTACTGCGTAGCAGAGATCGGCACGTTGCCACGGGTGCTGACTGCGCCAACAGCCCCGGCCGACACGATGTCCGGCTCTTCATCGAGGATGTTACGTACACCCACGAGCACGTCCCAGGCATCCTGCGAGTACATCACTGAAAGGTTGTGGTTGACCCACGCATCCATCGTGATGTCACGATAGGCCTGACCCTGCCAACCAAAGTATGCAATTTCTTCGTCCGACGTACGGGAAGCGTCGGTCTCAGAAGCGTACTGCAGGAAGTAAGTGAAGGACCAGTCATGACGCTGCAGGTTCGCACGGAAGTTGGTGACAACCTCCGGTGAACCAATATCTCCAACCACGTCCAGGTCGTCAAAACCACTGACTTGTGACGGATCAAACAGCTGGTAGACATTTTCGAACTGATAGGTGCTCTGGCCTTCCAGGTTCAGCGTACCCCAGTCGAAATCGCCGGACCAGGTCACGTTCAGGTCAACACCCTTAACAGTCTGTGAGTTAATGTTCACATAGCTGTCGTTAATGGTCAGGATGTTGTTCGGACGCACCGGATCGTTCGGCGGAGCACGATCAATCAGGTCACAGAACGCGTTGGGGAAGTTCTCGCCACCATAGCAGCCGGAGGCAATTGAACCAGGACCCAACTGCGCGATCTGGTCGTCGACCTCGATCTCGTAGTAGTCAACCGCGATGTTCAGGTTCGTGAACTGCGGTGTCCAGACAATACCTGCTGTTACAGCATCGGACGTCTCGGACTCCAGGTTGTTCACACCACCACCGGAAATGACCAGGATAGACGAACCACCACCCGCGTAATCTTCCGGAATACCGGCTGCAGCACAGTTGGCCCGAATGTTTTCATCGGCGCTGTCACCCCATTCGATACAGGGATCGAGCGTCTGGCCCTGGAAACCGGTCTGATCGCCCAGGTACTGTTCGAACAACGCAGGTGCGCGGTACGACGTACCGGCCGTCGCACGCACGCGGAAGCTCGGTACGATCTGCCAGTTCAGGCCAGTCTTCCAGACCGTGCCATCTCCACCGCGATCGTAATCGAAGTAGCGCGCGGAACCGTTCAGCGTCAACGATTCAAAACCAGCGATACCGGCAAGGATCGGCACTTCAACTTCCGCGAAAGCTTCTTTCACGTTGTTGCTGCCCTTGGTCTCGGTCGCAGACGTCAGGCCCCAGGAATAACCATTCTGGGACAGCATGTCTGGCTGATCGTCAATACTGAAATCGCGGTACTCAGCACCGAAGGCTGCACCAACAGTACCGGCCGGCAGCTGGAACAGGTCGCCGGAAATGATACCGGTCAACTGCCACTGGTCGTAAACCGTCGTGCCGCGGGTGTCGTACCCAACAATGTCAATCAACTGCTGCATGCCACTACCGTTGAGGAACGACGGGTCATACGGATCCCAAGACGGCGGGTTCGGATCGTACTGAACGTCGCCGGACACACGCTCGTCAATTGCGTTCTGCTCGTAAGTGCCGTCAGAACGGGACCAGGCACCGTAAACCTGCCATGTCCAGTAGTTCGCCGTATTGAACACACCGGACAGACCCGTTGACGCGTAGAAGTAATCAACGTCAATGGATGAGTTCAGCGGGTACGGGTAAATCGGCTGTGTGAACTGGGCCTCGATGTTCGGGTCATCGGGGTTTACGCCGCGATCGCCGATCGGGTTGTAGTCCGGGTCGTTGGCGTAAGAGTATGGCGGGTAACCATACAGGAAAGCGGCGTTGGCACCACCGATCAGCGGGAAGAACTGGCGCCAGCCAATCCGCTCGGTCTGACGGTTGCTGTACAGGAAGTCCGCATCCCAGTCGACAGCACCAAAGCTGAAGTCAGCGGTCGCGTAGATGTTGACGCGCTCCTGCTCATTGATGGCGGTCTCGCTGTCCAGGAACTCGCCGTAGCGGACCGTCTCGTAGTACGCCTGACCGACCGGATCCTGGTCGTAGTCGCTGTTTGTACGTGCGCGACGTCCCGGAATCGGGCCATTAAACACGCCATCCGGCGAAGTAATCCAGCGGGTGCCGGTGGCAACGTCAATCACGCTGTCAAACCACATGTTGTAGCAGTCTTCGCCAGGCGTGCCCGCGATGGTCGAATGGTTTGCCCGGTCGATGCGGTTCCCGTTCTCGTCAACCACAATGTCACGGCTACAGCCGAGGTAATCGCGGTCGCCAACTTCCAGGGATTCCTGCTTTGTCCACTGGGCGGAGAACGTCACGCCGCCATTGTCGAAATTCAGGCCAGTGATCACGCCAGCGCGGAAGAACTCACCGCCATTGTCCAGGGGCACGTCGGCCAGGACATTCACTTCGGTGCGATCGACAGAGCGGCGGGTAATGATGTTCGTCACACCGGAGATGGCGTCAGAACCGTAGATGGACGAGCTGCCGTCCAGCACGATTTCAAAGCGGTTGACAGCGATATCCGGAATGGCGGAAAGGTCAAGTGCCTGCACCTCACCACGAGTACCGGAACCACCCGGACGACGTCCATTCAGCAGCGTCATCGTGCGGTTAGCACCCAGACCACGAAGGTCCAGCGTTTCCACGCCGGTACCGCCCTGGATCACGAAGCCGCCGAACTGGTTGTTCAGCTGCGTGGTGCCTGCGGCGACCGTGGTGCCCTGCAGGATGTCAGACGCAGTCAGCTGACCGGCCTGGAACTGGGTTTCAGCATCGATGACCTGCATCGGTGACGTGGACGTGAAGTCTTCACGCTTAATCAGTGAACCGGTGACCTCAACGCGACCCAGGTCGGTGTCGTTGGGGTCTTCGGTGGTCTGTGCGTCGTCACTGTCGGTGTCCGCATCGTCCTGGGCCCAGGCGCCGTGAACGACAGCGCTGAGTGCCAGTGCGAGCAGGAAACGCGGCAGCTTCCTCGGCTCTTCATTCATTGAAAATGACATTCTCTATATCTCCTTTGACAGGACTTTCCTGTTGGTTTTCAACCGGCTGCAACGGATATAAGGCGGGAATCGCCGGGATGACGAACCCGATAGTGCCCAGCCCCCCGGCCGAATTGTCGGAATAGTGTAAACCATTCTTTAAGCCGATGTTAAATCGGTTGGTCGTAAATAATTGGCGGGGGCTAGAAGCGGATGCGGTACATGCCCTTGAGCACGGAGTCGACCGGTGGGGCGACCAGGCGATCCTCAAGGTTGCGCAGCAGCGTGCGGTTCCAGGTCAGGAACAGGTCGCGGCCCACGCCGGTGTTCCAGCGCAGGCGCGCGTTCATGCCCAGCTCATCGCTGATGTTGTTGACCTGCACCAGCGGCGAGAATGACCAGCCCGGCGCGAAGGCGACCGTGGACTGCAGCGAAAATTTCTTCGCGGTGAACTCGCCGACGGGCTGCTGGTGGTCCTCGACGGCGTACTGCGCATTCAGGCGCAGCCACTCGGCCGCCTGCCAGTCGCCGCGCAGCTGCCAGTCCTCGCGCCGGCCATCCAGGTAGTCACCCTGCGCCACGCGCACGCCCAGCACCCAGTTGTCGAAGCGGCGGGTGTCGAACTGCATGCCGTAACGCGTGTACTGGTACTCGCCGGCGGCCACCGGCAGGTGGTTGACCAGGTCGTAGCCGTTGACCAGCACTTCGCGGTTCTGGCTGACGAACCAGTTCCAGCGGTCGCCCTCGCTGTTCTGCAGGTCCAGCATGGAGAGGTTCAGCGCACGCGAAGCCTCGTTGCTGCTGACGGCCTGTATATCACGCGCGTCGATTGCGTGGCCCAGGCGCCAGTGGGCGCCGTCCTCGGCGGCATGGCGGTAGGCGTACTGGAAACTGGCGTCATCCACGCCCGGACGGCTGACGGAGCCGAGCGCCGGGTCGAAGCCGTCACCGAAATGCTGGTACCAGGCGGCCACGCGGTGGGTGTTGTCGGGGTAGTTCAGGTGCACGCCCCAGGCGCGATCATCGCGGTCGGCTTCGTTCTCGTTAAACAGCTCGGTGTGCGTCTTCTGCATCCACGCCTGTCCTTCGAGCTGGCCCAGCAGGCGGTACTTGAGGTCGACGCCGACGGTGTGGGCGTTGAGATCCTGGTCCGGGTCACCGGCAGTCAGGATCACACCCAGTTGCAGGTCGTCCGCGAGCGAGCGCGAGAGCCGCGCGATAAAGGCGTCGCTGGCCGACAGACCGGTGGCATCCGTGGACTGCACACCCAGCATGTTGACGTCCCAGCCGCCCGCCTCGCCGGTCATCCTCACGCCGGCGGACATCTCGTTGGGGTCTTCCTTCGGCGCCAGGCCCACGGTACCGATGTTGAACGGCTGCGCCAGTGCACCGTTGATACCGAACAGGTCCAGGTCGCCCAGCCACAGGCCGGGGTCGTCGTGATAACGGGGGTCGAACGCGGAAACTTCGAAGGACGAACCGTTACTGGCCCAGGGGTCGTCCTGGGCGGTGACGTGACCCGGGGTGAAGGCGGCAAGGCACGTGACGACGATGGCGCCGAAAACGTTCAATGCTGGCAGGCCGCGAATGCCCAAGGTCACTTCCATGTGCGGTTCTTATTCGTTGCCGGCCATTATATGGACCGGTCAGGCAGCGCGCAAAACCTTGCAGTGTCCAGGCCACCCCAGCACCCGAACCGGGCATCAGGCACCGGGGTTACGGCACTCCTCCAGTTCGGATTCCGAGATACCGAGGTCCTTCGCCGCGGCGTTCACATCGGCGACCGTGGCGTTGGCGCTGTAAATGTCATGGCTGACCCGCGCGACGTCGTTATTGCCGAAGCGCGACGCGGTCCGTGCGGCGGCATTCAGCAGGCGGCCGAAACCACGCTTCTTCTTTTGGGCCTCCTGCGCGGCGGCCACCTTCTCCTGGATACAGGCCTGCTGGGCAGCCTGCAGTTCCGCCTCGGTCATGGGCTTGGGCGCGGGTTTGGCCGCAGCGGCTTTCAGCGCACCACCATTCTTCAGGTGTGCTTTCAGAATACCGGCCAGTTGTGGCGACGGCTCGCCCGTCACCTCCAGGTCGTTTTCAGCCTGGAACTTGGAAATGGCGACGATGGTGGCGGTGTCCAGGTCGCCATTGGTGTTGCCCGGTGCATAGCCCAGCGCGGCCAGGTCCGTCTGCACCATCTTCGTCAGGTCGTCGGCGACGGCCGGCACGGCGACCAGCATGAATACGGTGACGAGCAAAGTTTTCATCAGGACTTTCATTTACGGTTCCCCTCCTTAGATTCGAAATTTGCACACGGCGGTTATTCATTCGCCGCTGATACCCGTTAGCTTAGGACTTCAGGGTTCGTTCCGCTAATATCTCTAACGGAAAAACAAGAAGAGTACCGACATGAAAGCCATCAAGCTCACCCTGGTTATTGCGCTTTTCACCGGCCTTGCCGCGATCGCTGACACCCCCGGGGCGGAAGTGAAGGTCAACCCTGGAGCCATTGATGCCGCGCTGGATGCGATGGTGACAGAAGGTGTCGCCGTCGGCGCCTCCGCGCTGGTTTACCACGACGGGAACGAAACCTATTTTGGCGCCTTCGGCATGGCCGATCGTGAAGCCGGGCGACCCATGGCGCGCGACACGCTGGTGCAGATATTTTCCATGACCAAGCCGATCACGGGCGTGGCACTGTTGCAGCAGCTCGAGCAAGGCAAGTTTGAACTTGACGACCCGGTGGCGAAGTACCTGCCGGCGTTTGCCGATGTAAAGGTTTACGCCGGCGATGACGACAACGGCGAGCCGATCCTGGTTGCACCGGAACGGGCGCCAACGATACGCGACCTGACCCGCCACACCGCCGGCCTGCCCAACGGCTGGGAGACCGGTGGCTATGTCGGCGAGCGTTACCAGGCCGCCGCTGCGCTGGCGCTGGACAATACCCTGGCCGACGCCGCCAACGCGCTGGCCGGTGTGCCGCTGGCCTACGAGCCCGGCACCCGGTGGCTCTACAGCGATGCCGTCGACGTGCAGGCCCGGCTGGTCGAAGTGTGGTCCGGCCAGGCGTTCGCGGACTACATCCAGGCCAACATTCTCGATCCGCTGGGCATGGACGATACGGGCTACTACGTGCCCGAAGCCAAACGCACCCGCCTGGCCGCGGTCTATGGCGGCGGCGAGGAAGGTGGAAGTTCCGCCGAGGCGCCGCTCTCGCGCGTGCCCGGCGACATGCCCCTGGTCACCCAGCGCAACACACTGACGCCCGGCGGTTGGGGCCTGGCCTCGACGCTGGACGACTACATGCGCTTCGCACGGATGCTGCTGAATGACGGCGAACTGGACGGCGTCCGAGTGCTCGGTGCCGATTCGGTGAAGCTCATGCGCACCAACCAGCTTCCGGATTCCGTCACTGAGCGTTCCTGGCTGCCCGGTAAGGGCAATGTTGGCTTTGGCATCGATGTCGCAGTTCGGGTCGCCCCGCCGGCGAACGCCGAAGAAAATCGCGGCGCCGTGGGTGAGTATTTCTGGGATGGCGCGGCGAGCACTTTGTTCTGGGTGGATCCCGCGAATGAGCTTGCGGCGGTATTCTTTATTCAGCGGGTGCCTTTTTATGGAGAGGCGCATACGCGGATTCGGCGGGCGGTCTATGGGCAGTAAGCGGTAAGCGGTAAGCGGTAAGCGGTAAGCGGTAAGCGGATATTGTAATGAGAATGATTTACATTTAGGATGGCGCGCTTCACTGGACCTGATGACCTGGAGTCTCCGCTGTGCGCTTTCCTACACCTGCTTTCTGTTCGCTGCTGACGCTTGTCGCGGCAACTGCTGTTTCCCTGCCCGCGACTGCGCAGGACGATGATATTGATGAGGTTCTCGAGGAAGTGGTCGTTACCGGCCAGGCTTCGCAGGTTGAACTGACGCGGGCTTATGCCGGTGACCAGGTCGCCCGTGGCGGCCGCGCCGGCCTGCTGGGCAATCTTGACTTCATGGACGCGCCTTTTAATGGCACCGCCTTCACGCAGCAACTGATCGAGGCGCAGCAGTCCGATTCAGTCGGCGACGTGCTGCAGAACGACCCCGTGGTGCGCGTGGCCAAGGGCTTCGGCAACTTCCAGGAGGTCTACGTGGTGCGCGGCTTCCCCGTGTACTCTGACGACCTGACACTGAACGGCCTGTTCGGAATCCTGCCGCGCCAGTACGTGGCGGCCGAGCTGCTGGAGCGCGTGGAAGTGTTCCGCGGCGCCAACGCCTTTATCAATGGCGCGGCGCCCGGTGGCAGTGGCGTCGGCGGCACCATCAACCTCGTGCCCAAGCGCGCGCCCGAGAGCGGCGTGCTGCGCGGCACGCTGGGCTACGAGAACGGTAGCCAGCTGTACACCGCGGTGGATGTTGGCGAGCGCTTTGGTGCCGATAATGCCTGGGGTGTGCGTTTCAATGCCGCGATGCGCGACGGCGAAACCTCGGTCGACGGCCAGGACCGCGACATGAACGTGTTTTCCATCGGCACCGACTACGCCGGTGAGCGGTTTCGCTTTTCCGCTGACCTCGGCTGGCAGGACAACCGACTCGATGCGCCCCGCCCGCAGGTCACCCCGCTGGGCGAGGTGCCGGAACCGCCCTCTTCTGACACCAACTACGCCCAGCCCTGGACTTTCTCAGACGAGGAACAGCTGTTTGGCGTGGTGCGCGGCGAGTTCGACTTCACCGACACGTTTTCCGGCTGGGTGGCCGTGGGTGGTCGCGAAGGCGAAGAGAACAACGTACTGGCCAATCCGAGCAGCGACGCCGACGGCAACCTGTCGGCCTATCGCTTCGACAATGTCCGCGAGGATTCCATCTTCTCCGCCGACGCCGGCCTGCGCGCCGCGTTCGACACCGGCGCCGTGGGCCACAGCGTGGTGCTGTCGGGCTCGGTCATCGACATGGATTCGAAGAACGCCTACGCGTTTTCCAGCTTCGTAGACACTTTCGCCAGCAACCTGTACAACCCGGTGGCCGTGGCACCGCCAACGCCGGACTTCTTTGTCGGCGGTGACATGAACAACCCGCTGACCACCGAGAAGGTCGACAACCAGAGCCTGGCCCTGGCCGACACGCTGGCGTTCCTTGATGACCGCCTGCTGGTGACCCTGGGCCTGCGTCACCAGGACATCGAAACGCAGTCGTTCGACTACAACACCGGCGCGCTGCTGTCCGGCTATGCCGATGACAAGGTCTCGCCGGCGGGTGGCGTCGTCTGGCGCCTGGCCGAACAGTGGTCGCTGTACGGCAACTACATGGAGAGCCTGCAGCCCGGCGCCATCGCACCCGCCAGTAGCGGCGGTGTGCCCATCGACAACGCCGGCGAGGTGCTGGAGCCGTTCACAGGCGAGCAGGCCGAGATCGGCGTGAAGTGGGACGGCGGCGCTTTCGGCGGTACGGCCAGCCTGTTCACGCTGAACCGGCCCAACGCCATTGTCGTCGATAACGTCTTCCAGGCCTCCGGCGAGCAGGAAAACACCGGCGTCGAGCTGAGCGTGTTTGGTGAGCCCATTCCGGGCCTGCGGCTGCTGGGTGGCGCCACCTGGGTGGATGCGGAGCTGAAGCGCACCCAGGACGGCATTGATGAGGGCAACACCGTGATTGGCGTGCCGGATTTCCAGACCAACCTGAACGTCGACTGGACCATCCCTGGCACCGACGGCCTGATCGTCGACGGCCGCGTGGTCTACACCGGTGAGCAGTACGTCAACGCCGCCAACACGGTCGAGCTGGATGGCTGGACCCGCCTGGAACTCGGCGCGCGCTACGTGGTCAACTGGGACGCCCGCGCCCTGACCTTCCGCCTGCGGGTCGATAACGTCACCGACGAGTCCTACTGGGCCTCCACCGGCGGCTTCCCGGGCGCGAACTACCTGATCCTGGGCGCGCCGCGCACCTACGCCCTGTCCGCGTCGATCGACTTCTGATGTCCGTCGACGCCTGATCAAGCGTACCGGGATTCTCAGCGCATGAAGCCGTCGGTCACCCGCGCCTGGAGCTGGACCCACAAGTGGTCCAGCCTGGTGTGCACGGTGTTCCTGCTGATGCTGTGCATCACCGGGCTGCCGTTGATCTTCCACGACGAGATCGATTCGGCGCTGAACCCGGACGCCTGGCAGCCGGCGCGCCCGGACGGTGAATGGCTGGACCTGGACCAGTTGCTGGCCGTGGCGCTGGACGACCGGCCCGGCGAAGTGCCGATCTTCATGAGCTTCGACATTGACCGCCCGGTGGTGAACGTCACCACCGGGCCGTCAGCCGACGCGCCCGGCAGCGAGATGTACTTCGCCTCGTTTGACCGCACCAGTGGTGACCTGGTGCCGCCGGCCGATGTCGGCGAAGGCGTCATGCATTTCCTGCTGCAGCTGCACACCGACCTGTTCCTGGGGCTGCCCGGCATGCTGTTCCTGGGCGCGATGGGCCTGCTGTTCGTCATTGCCGTGGTCTCCGGCGTGGTGCTGTACGCGCCGTTCATGCGCAAGCTGGATTTCGGCACCGTGCGCCGCGACCGCTCGAAACAGGTGAAATGGCTGGACTGGCATAACCTTCTCGGCGTCACCACTGTGGCCTGGGTGCTGGTGGTCGGCATTACCGGCATCATCAACACGCTGGAGACGCCAATTATCGATGCCTGGCGTTATAACGAACTGGCCGACCTGGTCGCCGAGAACGACCAGCGCCCGGCACCGGACCAGTTCGCGTCGTTACACGAAGCCGTCGAGCGCGCGGTGGCCGAGGCGCCGCACATGGAGCTGCAGTTCGTTGCCTTCCCCGGCAGCAGATTCTCGACCGATTCGCACTACGCCGTGTTCCTGCACGGCCGCACGCCGGCCACTGAGCGCATGATCACCCCGGCACTGATCGACGCCGAAACCGGCGCGTTCGAAGGCCTGCGCGACATGCCCTGGTGGGTGAAAACCCTGTCGCTGTCGCGGCCGCTGCATTTCGGTGACTACGGCGGGCTGCTGCTGAAGATCGTTTGGGCGATCCTGGATATCGTGACCATCATCGTGCTGGTCAGCGGCATTTACCTGTGGCTGAGGAAACGCCGCCAGCCCCGTGGTCGGATGGCGCAGCTGGCCGACCCGGATATCACGGGTGGTGCGGCATGAGCGGCCGGCGTTCCCTGTTCACGATTTTCGCCGTCCCGCTGGTGCTGTTCGTCGTCGGACTCTTTGGCCTGGTCTGGGCGCTACTGGACGAAGGAAGTGCCGACACTGTCGCGGCCGCCGCCGCAGGGGTGGCCATCCCGGTCATGTTGTGGGCCTGGGCACGGCGCAGAAGCCGCGCTTCAGACACGGTTCGCTGACGTCCACATCGGCCGCGCTTGCCGGTAAGATACGCCGGCCATGACCACACGAATTCCCGCAACACGAGGCCTCGCCTTCCACCACCCACTGGCGTTCTGGTTGGGCTGCCTGGGCATCACGGCCGGCGTGCTGGCACATCTCCCGATGTTTGCACACGCGGCGCCCATGGGCTATCACATGGCCGGCATGCCGATGAGCACGACGATGTGGGTCGGCATGGCGCTGATCCCCGCGGGCCTGGCCATGGCCTTTTACGGCCTGATGCCGCGCCTGGCCCAGTTGCGCCGCCACGACCCGGTGGCCGTGCATTTCCACGTGGCCGACGAGGTCTCGCTGAACCGCGCGCACTGGACCCTGGTGGCCGCGCTGTTCGTGGCCGTGACCGTGGATGTCATGAAACCGGCGACACTCGGTTTCGTCATGCCGGGCATGGCCGCCGAGTATCGGATCAGCTCCGGCACCGCCGGCATCCTGGCATTCGTGGCGCTCACCGGCACCGCCATCGGCTCGGTGCTGTGGGGCATGCTGGCCGATGTCTTCGGACGACGTGCCGCCATCCTGCTCTCCGCGCTGATGTTTATCGGCACCGCCATCTGCGGCGCGATGCCGGATTTCGGCTGGAACCTGGCGATGTGTTTCCTGATGGGCGTCTCCGCCGGTGGACTGCTGCCCATTACCTTCACGCTGATGGCCGAGACCGTGCCGGCGCACCACCGCGGCTGGCTGCTGGTGGCGCTGGGTGGCCTGGGCACCGGTGCGGGTTTCCTGGTGGCCTCGGGTGCGGCCGCCCTGCTGGAGCCCGTATTCAGCTGGCGCATCCTGTGGATGCTCGGCCTGCCCACCGGCCTGCTGCTGATCTTCCTGAACCAGTACATTCCGGAATCGCCCCGCTACCTGGCAAGCAAGGGCCTGAACCACCAGGCCCGCGACGTGCTGCAGCGTTTTTGCGGCGACCACGAACACGATGCCACCGCCGTCATCGCCGAGGCGGTGCCCGAGTCAAGGGCCGGCAACTGGCGTGAACTGTGGCGTGCGCCCTACGCCGGCGTCACGCTGGGACTGGTGGCGGCGGGACTGGCCTGGGGACTGGTGAACTTCGGCTTCCTGCTGTGGCTGCCCACCAACCTGCGCGCCTCGGGCCTGGACGAACAGGCCAACGCGCTGATTGCGCAGTCGGCGCTTTTCGCCCTGCCCGGCGTATTGCTGGTGATCTGGCTCTACCACGCCTGGAGCAGCATCAAGACACTGGTCTTCTTCATTGCCCTGACCGCGGCGGCGCTGCTGGCCGTGAGCCTGGTTTACGCCATGGACACCGTGGCGACCCTGCCGCTCGGCGCCTCGATCGCGATGCTTCTGGTCAGCGCCAGCGGCGTGATCGCGATGCTGATACCGTATGCGTCCGAGATCTACCCCGTGCACCTGCGCGGCACCGGGGCGGGCGTCGTCGCCGCGAGTTCCAAGACCGGCGGCATCCTGGGCGCGGTATTCGGCGTACTGGGGCTGTTCGATAACGTCACGCTGGCCGCAGTTGTCATCACCCTGGCGCTCGGCGTCTCGGCCACGCTGCTGGCGCGATACGGCATCGATACCCGGCGACTGCGCCTTGAAGACATCCAGGGCGCATTGCGCCAGCACCGCTCAAAACAACCTTTACGGGAGACTGAATGACTTACTGGCTGATGAAATCCGAACCCGACGCCTACAGCATCGACGACCTCGAACGCGACGGCCGTACGCCCTGGGACGGCATCCGCAACTACCAGGTCCGCAACATGTTCCGCGACGACATGGCCGAAGGCGACCTGGCGCTGTTCTACCACTCGGCCTGCAAGACGCCGGCGGCGGTGGGCATCATGAAAGTCGTCAGCGAGGCCTACCCGGACCCGACCCAGTTCGACGCCGGCAGCAAGTACTTTGATGGCGGCAGCGACCCGGACGAGCCGCGCTGGTTACTGCGGGACGTCGAGTTCGTCCGCAAGCTGGAGCGGCCGTTGACGCTGAAAGAACTGAAGGCGCACCCGGACCTGGCCGATTTCCAGCTCAACAAGCGTGGCAACCGCTTGTCGGTGTTTCCCGTTGAAGAAGTTTACTGGAACCTGGTCCTGGACCTGGAAAAGGCCCCGGCCTGAACGATCGCAGATGGGGCCGGCCGCGCTCAGCCACGGCCGTCACCATCTTTACCCGTCTCGTTGCCGTCCGGGTCGAGACTCTCAGAGGCACCTGCCCGCCCTGCTTCACCATCATCCGTTTCGGTCGTCTCGCCACCAATTTGAGGGCCCTCGGCATCGCCGTTGTCCGCGGCGGCCACTGCTTCGGTGTAGACATGAAGGTCCCGCTGCGGGAACGGAATCGATACGCCCTCGGCGTCGAAACGCTCCTTCACCCGGCGAGTGATGTCCCAGTAGGTCTCCCAGTAGTCCTCGGGCTTGACCCACGGGCGGCAGACGAAGTTGACCGATGAGTCGCCCAGTTCGTGCACCCGCACGACGGGCTCCGGCTCCGGCAACACGTTCGGGTTGCCAGCGATGACGTCTTCCAGGATCGCCTGGGCCTTGTCCATGTCGTCGGCGTAGCCGATACCGAACACCAGGTCGATACGGCGCTGGGTGACGCCGGTGATGTTGGTGATGACGTCGTTCCAGATCGCGTTGTTCGGCACCACCATCAGCTTGTTGTCGACGGTGGTGATGGACGTGTTCACCAGCGTCATTTCCTTCACCGTCCCCTCGACGCCGGCGGCGTTGATGTAGTCGCCGATATCAAACGGCCGGTAGAACATGATCATGAAACCGCTGGCAAAGTTGCCCAGTGACTCCTGCAGGGCGAACGCCAGTACAAAGCTCATGCCGCCGATCAGTGCCACGAGTGGGGCCACGTGAAACCCGACCATCACCAGGCCGAAGACGGCGCCAAATGCCGCGAGCACTTTTGGAACATTGCGGCGCAGGAAGGTCGAGAGCATCTGTGATTCGCGACCGGCCATGACCAGGCCCTTGACCATGCCCCGCGCCAGCAGCCACCCCAGGAACCACGAGAAAACAATCACGGTGGGCACGATCAGGACGCGGCGAAGCAATCGCTTACCGCCCTCCGGCGAGTCGATCCATTCCTCCACTTCATCACCCAGCGAGCGGTTCTCGACCGTGCTGGCGCGGATACCGTCCACGGTGTCGATGTACATCCGCATATTGCGAACGAACTCGGGCTCCTGCTGGTTTTCGTCGACGCCGGCTTTCTCGACGATATGGAACAGCACCAGGTTGAGGTGCTCGATCAGTTCGGAACGGCGTTTGCGCTGTTCGGAGAGCTCTTCGTGGATGGCGTCGAGTTGTGCCTGGATTGCCGGGTCGGTTACGGCCTCGGGGTCGCCGAATGGCAGGCGTTTCAGTTCGTTCTCGCCAATAGCCACGACCTGGTCCTGCAGAATCTGTCGCCAGGCTTCCGCTTCAACCTCCAGCGCGTCGACCGGCAGCGGCACCAGCATGATATCGAGCGCTTCCAGCGACAACGCCGGGTCGGCCGTGACCGCTTCTCCCGCCTTGTTTTCCTGGGCACTGAGCGCGGTCGCAAAAAAGGTCGATGCCATTAAGGCAAGTATGCAAATACGGTGCAATCGGGACATGCTGATCGAAACCCTGGGAAAGCGAACCACCATTCTACTCACCGGTCGTTACTGTGTATGCTGGGGCGCTTCGTCAAACAGGGTTAATCGAATGCCAGTTCGCCAGTTTTTTGCCGGAACATCCGTCATCGCGACAATCGCAATGATGCTGAGCGCCGTGGCCGTCGCGCAGGATAATGCGCCGCAAGGCGCCGTGTTGCTGCGGGCGACCATCAATGCCGAGACACCCTACCCGCAAAGCCACGCATCCACGATTGCCGAAGCCTCCAACGGCGAACTGGTCGCGGCCTGGTTTGGCGGGCTGCACGAGAAGCATCCGGAAGTGGCCATATACGTCGCCCGGCACGATGGGGAAAGCTGGCAACCCGCGGTGAAGGCCGCGGACGGCCGGCAGCCCGACGGCAGCTGGCAGCCCACCTGGAACCCGGTGCTGTTCCAGCCCGATGGCGGGCCACTGCACCTGTTCTACAAGGTCGGCCCCAACCCGCGCGAGTGGTGGGGCGTGGTGAAGACCTCGGACGATGGCGGCGAGACCTGGAGCGAAGCGCGCCGGCTACCGGATGGCATGCTCGGCCCGATCAAGAACAAGCCGGTGATTTCCGGCATGGGCGCGTGGATCGCGCCTTCCAGCACCGAGGGCCCGGAGGGTTGGCGCCTGCGGTTCGAGCGCAGTGAAGACCAGGGCGCCACCTGGACGGCGGGGCCATCCGTCGACCCGGGCCCGGGCATCGACGCCATCCAGCCCAGCATCCTGTTCCACGCCGATGGCCGCTTGCAGGCCGTGGCGCGCACCCGCCAGGGCGCGCTGGCCGCCAGCTGGTCATCCGACCGCGGCAAGACCTGGTCGCCGATGTCGGCCATCGAGCTGCCCAACCCCAACGCCGGCACGGACGCGGTCACCCTCGCGGACGGCCGCCAGTTGCTGGTCTACAACCACGCCGCGCACAACCCCGCGACGCCCGGCAAGGGGCCGCGCTATCCACTGTCGATTGCCTTATCCGATGACGGGGTTCGCTGGCGACGGGTTCTGGATATCGAAGACGAGCCGGTGCGCGAAGGCTATGGCTACCCGGCCGTCATCCAGACTTCGGATGGCCGGGTGCACATCACCTACACCTGGGCGCGGCAGAAGATCCGCCACGTGGTGCTCGACCCCGCACGGCTGGATCAGGCGTTGTAGAGCGCGCCCTCGCCCATCTTGATGACGCGCCCGCCGATGCGGCATTTCACCTCGCGGCCCGGGCGCTTGTCGAACTCCACTTCCAGCAGGCTGCGGCGGGTATCGGGACTGCCGCGGTCGATGGAAAAGGTATGTGTGCCGGGCGCCGTGTCATCCTGCTCGGCCAGGTAGGCAATGAACTCCGGCAGCACGTTGCCGATGGGCGGGTAGACGCCACGACCCAGGTCCGGGTTCAGCAGCCGGCCGTGAAACTGTGACGCGCCGGTGATGCTGCCGGGGGCGAACAGGAACAGGTCCGACGTGTAGATCTCGCCGTACAGTTCGTTCCAGCCTTTCGGGTCCAGCGTCGCCGCCAGCACGTGCTCGGGCCGGGTGAACGGCACCACCAGCGTGGGCCGGTCGACGCTGACCACGCGGGGCTTGTACTTGCTGTAGTTGATATGACGGGCCTGCGTGCCCAGTGCGGCCGCCAGCCTGGTCACGTCGGGCGTAAACCGGTCGATGGTTGGCGTGAGTACCCGGGAGAACTGGATCGCTCCAGGCGCGTCCCCGACCTTGTCGATGAAGCTCTCGATCGGTCGTGAGCCTTCCGATAACACCAGCGACGAATACTCCCCGCGGTCTTCGGCCAGGCCTTTTTCGAACGCCATGTAGGACGCCGCCAGGATGGTGTGTGCACCGAAGCCGCAACGGCCTGCGCGGTTGAACACGCTGGCCGGGGCGTCACCGGCGCCGCCCAGGAACACGGTTTCCGTCTGCTCGAACTCACCGGCGATGGCCGTGCGGCGGTCATCGGCGCAGTCGGCGCCGTCCAGCCACACCACGGGCACCTGCGTACCCTGGAACGGCGCATCGGCGAACACATCCAGCAGGGCGTACTGCAGCGCCATGACCGTCAGTCGCCCTTGGGGTGGAACTTGTACTTCTGGCCGGCGATGGCGGCCTGGTACATCAGCCCGCCCTTGGCGATGGTGAACACCGCCATGCCCCGGCGCCAGGCGCCGACGCCGTCACCCGAACTCTGTGTCGCGGAGGCGCCGGCGCTGGTGCCCTGGGTGCCGGCCGTGGCCGACGCTCCGTAGGTCAGCGCCACCGCGTTGGCATCGGCCCCGAACTCGAAACTGCCGCCGACGAATTCGTCGTAGATTTCGTTGTCCTTCAACAGGATCAGCTGACTATAGGCCTGGCCACCCAGCTGCAGGCCGATGGAGAGCTGGGTCATGCGAACCTCGCCCTGGTAGGTGTCGCCCTGGTAGACGCAACCCTTGCCCGTGGCGCCCCCAATGCCGATGCCGCCCTTGCCGATGGTGGGCAGTATGGCGTAGCCGTGGGCCTCGCCCAGCAACGTGCTGACATTGCCCAGGTCCTTGAACCTGCTCAACGACTCCTGGCATTCCTCGGGCGTTGCGGCCAGCGTGCTTCCCGCCAGGGCCAGGCCGGTTACGGCCACCAATGTGAGGGTCAGTTGACGCATCTCCATTTCCTCCTCTCAATTCGTTTGCAGTTGCCCAACATTATCGGGTTTCGAGCGGTAAAACAGCATTGCCTTCGGGTTAAAACCGTCTAAACCGACGGCTTTAATCACCGCTGTCCAGCACCTGCAGCAACGCGCTCATGTTCTGGATGTACGTGCCGATGGAAATGCCCATTTCCGGATCGTCGGTCATGTACGGCGAAGTATCGCTGTCGTCACCCACGTGCGTACCGCCAAAATCACCTTCCACCGGCTCCGCCGGGCCGTCACCAATGTACGGGTTGGACGTCGCCACGAGCGGCGTCGGCCAGTAACCCGCGTCGTTCAGGCTGTCCAGCAGTTCCCGGATGCGGGCCTCATCCGGCTGTTCAATGGCGACGTCGCCGATGTTGGAATTCAGGTCCGACACCTCCAGGCTGGTGATGCTGAAATACTTCGGCAACTGGAAGTCCTCCTGGCGATTGAGCGGGGAGTTCGCGCGCATCTCGTCCGGCGAGGTTTCCAGCAGCCGGGCGTGCCGTTCACGCAGGGCTTCCAGGTTCACGGAGCGCCACTGCGAATAGTGTCGGATCGGGTTTTCCGGGTCGTAGTCCTGGTAGTACTCGCCGTTGATGACATTCGAACCGCGACGATGGTTGATCAGCGCCCTGTTGGTGCCGATCTCGATAAAGGTCGGGTACTCGCGGCCGGTCATGACCACCTGCTCCGGCGCCAGGCGCACGGACTGCAGCCAGTCGAACACTTCCGGCAGGCGCTCCAGGAAGCGTTTCTCACCGGTCCACTCGTAGAAGTCCATCATCTGCGCGGCGTTGCCGGCCGTGGCGGAAGTCACCAAGGCCGTCGGCTCGTAGGTGCGCGCACCGATGGGTTCCAGCGTGTCGACCGTGTGCTGCAGGCCCCAGCCGGCCTGTGGCGGGGCCTGCAGGGTTGCCGGGAAGATTTCCATGGCGCTCATGATGCTGTCCAGGGCGCGTTCGTCGCCCAGGGCCTGGTACACCATCAGCAGGAACTTGATGTTTTCGTCCGCCACGTCGTCGTTAAAGGTGATGTGGCGCGTGTAGTCCGGCTTGCCATGCAGCTCGGGCGCATCCTCGACGAACGGGTAGCGCTGCGGCCAGCCGCCGTTGTCGTACTGGCTGTCGAGCACAAAACTGATGGCGCGCTGCAGCGGCGCCTCGTAGACGGGCTCTCGCTTTTCCAGGTACATGCGCAGCAGGAACTGCGAGGCCTCGGAGGTGCCGGCGTCATCAAACGTGGCGTTGCCGTAGTAGTGGTGGAACTCCTCCAGGCGCCAGCCGTTCTTGCCGATAGTGTCGTACCAGCGCTGGATGGATTCCTCGCCGGCGAAGTCGTGCAGGTAGTTCCAGCCACCTGCCGGGTGTTGCGCGGCGATCAGGCCGGCCGCGACCTCGGCGGCGGACTCGTAGAAATATTCGTCACCGCTGGCGTGGTAGGCGTCCAGCAGCACGTGACCCACCGTGGCGGTGCCGGGCGGCTGGATCCAGATCATTTCCGGGTACGCTTCCATCTCGCCCCACTGGCGAGAACCGTCCGCGGCGTAGGCCCAGACGTAGCCGCCGTTGAACGCCAGGTTCTCGCGGATGTACCGCGTGGCGCGACGCATGGTGTCGAGCACGGCTTCATGGCTGACCCCGGTTGCCGTTTCCGGCCCGGGTAAGGTTGCCGATTCAGCAGGGGTGGCCGCAGCGGGCGCGGCCGGTTCAGAAGTCGAGCCGCCACAGGCCACCAGCGTTGCGGTTGTCGCGGCCAGCAGCCACGCGCGCAGGGAGGTAACCGGTGTCATCAGGTGACCGGCAGGGGTCGTCAAAAACTTTGTCATTGTGTATTTCCGTGTGGAGATTGAGCCGGAACCATCCATGTTAACAGCGCGGTGACCGCCACGCCTATTCTTCATCGTCGCGGGTGACCCAGTTCATGATGTCGACGAAAGTCGCCACCCAGTAAATGTCAGGATTGGCTGCCAGGTGTGCCAGTAACGCCTCGTGAGCCTCGGCCGAGACCGCCAGGTGGTCGCCGCCGATGCCGTGGAACGTGTAGTTGGCCATCGTGCCCTTCTCCGCCGCTTCGCGCGCGATGGCGATCAGCTCATCGCCGGTCATGTCCACGGGGCCGGTCACCGGCACCCGGAAGGGATCGAGCGTGGCCATGTCCGGCACCACCGCGCCGCCGCTGAGCTTGATGCCAATGAAATACGGTTCAACCTCGTCCAGGTAAGGAACGCCGCCCGCCTCCTGGTCGAAACAGGTCGCGGTGTAGGTGCGTTGAGGCTGGCCGTCCACGGCGTACAGGAAGGTGTTGGCCAGTTCGACGCGCGCACGGATCTCGTCGACGCTCATCGTGTCCAGGTCCGCCCATTCCGCGACCCATTCCCGGTTCGGCAGCGAACCGCGACAGGCGTGGAACAGCGTGTGATTGCCCAGTTCGTGGCCGTTCGCGGCGGCGGCGCGCCAGTCATCCAGGCGATCGCGCATGGTGGCCGTGGCCGGCACCACGTAGAACGACCCTTTCAGGTCATGGGCATCCAGTTGCGGAATGGCGGTATCCAGGTGCGTGGCCAGCGCGTCGTCATAGGCGAGGCTGATGGCCGCGCGCTGGCCGTCCGGCCAGGCGTAGGTGCCGGTGTCTTCGGCCATCGCGGCGAATGTCCAGAGCGCGGTGAACAACACCACCCCTGCCCGTGTCAGTACAGGCCCGAAAATGCCCGCTTTCATCCCGCCATCAACCATGTCGTATTTTCCTTGTGTTTATTAATGAGAATGGTTATCATTTGCATTAAATGACCGCCCTGGACGTTAAACCATGAAACGCAGGACCCACCTGAAAACCATGACCTTCGCCGTCACGCATTTCGGTGTGGCGTTTTCCGTCGCGTGGCTGCTGACGGGCAGCCCGGTCATCGGTGGCCTGATCGCGCTGGTCGAACCGGCCGTCAACACGGTGGCCTACGCCATTCATGAGCGCTTGTGGGAACGGCCATCGAAGACTTCATCCCGGCTTGCCGTCCACCCTGGGTAACAACAACACGGGCGTGTACGTGATCACGAACAGCCCGAAGGACAACACCCACAGCCCGCCTGCCAGGTGGATGGCGGTGGGATAGGCCAGGCCCGGTATCACCGCCGCGAACACCCGCACCAGCACCGCGACCAGCAGCAGGCTATAGGCCACCACGATTGCGCCACTCACCCGTAGTGGGCGCCCGGTGTGGCCCAGCGCCGCGCGCGTCATCACCGCCAGGATCATCATGCCGGCCGCGCCGGCGCCCAACGCGTGTAACCAGTGCGCGGCCCAGGGCGCGCCGGTCGCGATAAATACGGCGTGCAACGCCAGCCCGACCGGTAACCACGCGTACGCCAGGTGCAGGATCCAGACAATGGGCATGCGACCCGTCCGCCAACCCTGCCAGCCGGCCATACGCGCCAGGTGCAGCGCCGCGGCGACTGCCGCGAGCAAAGCCGCCCATACGCCCAGGGGCGAGAACGCCGCGGCGATGGCCCAGGCCAGTGTCGCGCCGATGGTCGCGCGCCCCAGGCCGGCCGGTGAACGCAGAGTGGCCTCCACGCCCGCGGCACGCAACGCGTTACCCGTAAACGCCGGTACGATGCGCCCGCCAATCACCGTGATCAGCACCAGCACCCCTCCAATCGCGCCACGCAGTGCAATCATGCAGACCAGTGGATTACCGGTCCCCAGCCCATACAGGAATGCCGCGTCCAGAAGCCAGAAGGCAGACAGCACGATGATCAACGGTCGATTACGATTGGCCGTCCGCGCCAGGCTCGGCCCCACCATGGCGACCACGCCCGGCAGGAAAGCCAGTTCGGCCACCGCCAGCAACGCGAACGGCACCGCGTCACCGGCCAGGAAAACCGCCCTGCCCGCCAGCCACAGAAATACCAGCAGCATCAGCGGACGACCCGCGAAGCCACGCTGCCCGGTCCAGCTGGGCACCGCCGTCAGCATGAAGCCGGCAATGGCCGCGCCGATAAACCCGAACACCATCTCGTGACCGTGCCAGAACATCGCCGGCGCGCCGGCGATGGCGAACCGACCACCCGGCCAGGTGGCCACCCACAACGCGATGGCGACGACCGCGTACAGCCCCGAAAGCAGGAAGAACGGCCGGAACCCATAGGCGAACGGCACCCAGGCGCGCTTCGGCGTCAGGGGTTCCGGTGTATTCATGGCTCGACCTGCTCCCATTTGCCCGATTCAGCGCTTCTGAACAGCGCGTCGATGACGGCCATGTTCGCCACCGCGTCCGACATCGGTGTGGGCACCGGCGTGTCGTCCAGGATCGCCCGCGCGAACGCATCACCCTGCAGGGTGTACTGGTCGACGGCGTCGAAAACGATCTCATCGGCAGACCCGCCATAGTGGTGCCACATCCGGCAGTCCCGGTCCGGCGGCGCATTAAAGGGAATCTCGATCTCGACCCGCCCTTTCGGGCCGAAAACGTTCACCCGCTGCCACGGCGCGACCTGGGTGGCGCAGGTAAAACTGGCCGTGCCTTTTTCGAACTCGAGCATGCCCGAGGTCATGCGGTCGGTACCGAAACGCGGGTCTTTTTCCACGTGCCCCAGCACCCGCAGCGGCTCCGCACCGAACAGGTAGCGCGACAATGAGACGTTGTAACAACCGATATCCATCAGCGCCCCGCCGCCGATGTCCGCCTGGTTCCGAATGTTGGCCGCATCGTCGTTGAAGTAGGAAAACCAGGACTGGATGGTCCGCAGTTTACCCAGCGCGCCGCCGTCCACCAGTGCTTTCGCCTTTCGCCACTGCGGGTGGAAGCGGTACATGAACGCCTCCATGATCTTCAGCCGTGGGTGGCGGGCGGCGGCCTCGAGCAGCGAAGCGGCCTCTTTCGCATCCAGCGCGATGGGCTTTTCGCAGAGCACGTGCTTGCCGGCTTCCAGCGCGCGGATGGCCCACGGCACGTGCAGGTGATTCGGCAAGGGGATGTAGACCGCGTCGATATCGGGGTCGGCGAGCAGGGACTCGTAGTCACCGTACGCTTTCGGAATGCCGAGCGGGTCGGCGGCCGCGCGCGCCGCGTCGATGTTGCGAGAAGCCATCGCCGTGATGTCGCAAAACGCCCCGGCCTGCATCGCCGGGATGACCTTGGCGACCCCGATGTTCGCTGTACTGAGAATGCCAAAGCGGACCTTGGGGGAATCGGACATGGGCTGTGTTCCAGGGAAAATCCCACGATACAACGGACGCTCGGCGGCCCGCAAACACGCAAGGGTCACAAGCGGGTGATACATTGTTAGGCTGTCACTTTCAGCCAACAACGTAGCGATTCCATGCCTGTGCATCCCCTGGCCGGAAAACCGGCGCCCCAGTCCATCCTCACCGACATCCCGAAGCTCGTGACCGACTATTTCGCGCTCGAGCCCGACCCGGGGCAACCATCGCAATGCGTCAGTTTCGGCACCTCCGGACACCGTGGAAGCTCGACCAACCGTGCGTTCAACGAGGCCCATATCCTGGCCGTCAGCCAGGCGGTGGCGGACTACCGGCGCGAACAGGGCATCGACGGCCCGCTGTACCTGGGCAAGGACACGCATGCGCTGTCGGAACCGGCGCTGGTGAGCGCGGTGGAAGTGCTGGCCGCCAACGATGTGACCGTGATGATCGACGCCGAACTGGGTTACACGCCCACACCGGTGGTGTCGCATGCCATCCTCGGCTGGAACCGGGGACGCCGGGACGGCCTGGCCGACGGCATCGTGATCACGCCGTCGCACAACCCGCCCGGCGACGGTGGCTTCAAGTACAACCCGCCCAATGGCGGGCCGGCCGATACCGATGCGACCGACTGGATCCAGGATCGTGCCAACCAACTGATGCGCGCGGCGCTGGATGGCGACGCCACCGGCATCCGGCGCATGCCCTGGTCGCGGGCGCTGGCCGCCGACAATGTCCATCGCCATGATTTCCTGCGGCCCTACGTGGATGACCTGGGCGCCGTCATCGACATGGACGCGATTCGTGCGTCCGGCATCCGCATCGGCGCCGATCCGATGGGCGGTTCGGGCATCGCCTACTGGGAACCGATCGCCGAGCGCTATGGCCTGGACCTGACCGTGGTCAATGACACCGTCGACCCGTCATTCCGCTTCATGCGCGTCGACCGGGACGGCAAAATCCGCATGGACTGCTCCTCGCCCGCCGCGATGGCCGGCCTGGTGGACCTCAAGGACCGCTACGACATCGCCTTCGGCAACGACACTGATTTCGACCGCCACGGCATCGTCACGCCCAGCGTCGGGCTGATGAACCCGAACCACTACCTGGCCGTCGCCATTGGCTGGCTGTTCGCCCACCGCCCCGACTGGCCGGCCGGCGCCGCCGTCGGCAAGACGCTGGTCAGCAGCGGCATGATTGACCGCGTGGCCGCCGACCTTGGCCGCACGCTGTGCGAGGTGCCCGTGGGCTTCAAGTGGTTTGTCGATGGCCTGCTGGAGGGCCGCTTCGGCTTCGGCGGCGAGGAAAGCGCCGGCGCCTCGTTCCTGCGCCGCGATGGCAGCGCCTGGTCGACCGACAAGGACGGCATCATCCTCGACCTGCTGGCCGCCGAAATCACCGCGGTCAGCGGCCGCGACCCGGGCGAGCACTACGCCGATCTGGCCGCGCGGTTCGGCGAGCCGGTCTACGAGCGCATCGACGCGCCCGCCTCTCGTGAGGAAAAAGCGATTCTCAAGGGCCTGTCACCGGAGCAGGTCACCGCCACCGAACTGGCTGGCGAGGCCATCACCGCGAAGCTGACCCGCGCGCCGGGCAACGACGCCGCCATCGGCGGGCTGAAGGTTACCACCGAGAACGGCTGGTTTGCTGCCCGGCCCTCGGGCACCGAGGACGTCTACAAGATTTACGCCGAGAGCTTCCTGGGCGAGGACCACCTGCGCCGCATCCAGGACGAGGCGCGGGAGATCGTCGCGTCGGCGCTGGGTGACGGGTGACGGGTGACGGGATTATCGGTCAGCCGACGTGCTGGTCGACGAGGATGGGGTTGCCGTCGGGGTCGACGACGACGAAGCTGGCGGGGCCGCTGCCGGATTCGTCCGCCTCGGTGGCGAAATCGATGCCCTGGGCTTTCAGCTGCTTCTGTAACTCGCGCACATCCGTGAAACCGTCAACGGTGTTGCACTGCTGGTCCCAGCCGGGGTTGAAGGTCAGGATGTTGTCCTCGAACATGCCCTGGAACAGCCCGATGACGGTGTCGCCATTCTTCATCATCTGGTAGTGCTCGCCGTCGCCGGCAAACGCTTCAAATCCGAACTTCTGGTAGAACGCGCGGGAGGCGGCCAGGTCCTTGACCGCCAGGCTGATGGAGAATGCGCCGAGTTGCATGATGTCGCCCCTGTTATTGAAAAGAGGCATTATTGATAGACGAATCCGGACCTGGTGTCCATCAAAGCCCGGCAAGGAAGCGATCGATCGCCGCGCGCGCCTCCGGTTCATCCAGCGTCGGCGCGTGACCCCGACCGGGCACTTCCACCACTTCCAGGTCGGGCTTGATCGCCTTCATCCGCCCGATCGTTTCCGGTGTCACGATATCGGAAATACCGCCCTCGAGCAGCAGCACCGGCATGTTCATCTGGCGGAAATTGTCCCAGGGAGAAAGGTTCAGGCCTTTCAGCCGACGGATGCCGAATTTCTGCAGCAGGCGCACCAGCCACATTGACTTCGCGACGTGTCGCAGCGCGTCACCAATCGCCGGGTCGTAGTCCGGTGCGACGCGGCCATCGTCAAGTTCACGCCAGGCCAGCCGGGCCTGCCGATCCCAGAATGCTTCGTCTTCGTCCGGGTACGCGATCTCGTAGTTCTGGCGGGTCATATCGGCCGCCGCGGCCCAGTCCGGCTGCGGCGGTGTCCGGCCCGCATACTCAAGAATGCGGGCCAGTGCTGCCGGCGCCACTTCCGGGCCGACATCGTTCATGACCACACCGCGCAGGCGTTGCGGTTGCTGGTCGGCCATGATCATCGCCATCAATCCGCCCAGCGAGGTACCGATAATCGCCGCCGATTCCAGCCCGAGCGTATCCATCAGGGTCCAGGTGTCTTTCACGTACGTGGGCGGCAGATACTGCTTCCAGTTCGGGTCACGCGCCGATTGCCCGCGGCCCCGCAGGTCCGGCGTCAGCACCCGCCAGCGATCGGCCAGGTGTTCGGCCAGGCGCTCGAAATCCTTGCTGTTGCGGGTCAGGCCGGGCAGGCATATGACCGTGTCGGGTCCCTCACCGTACTCGCGGCAGAACAGGTCCAGCCCGTCGTGTGAAGTGTAGTGATGTTCGCTTGCGGTCATGTCACGCCCTCGTTGTCGGGTTGATGCGCCAGCCAGCCCCGGTAGCGATCCCGGAGTTCACGCTTGAGCACTTTGCCATTGGGGTTGCGCGGAAGTTCATCGATGAACACGACCCCGGCCACGCGCTGGTGCTTGCCGACGCGTTCATTGGTCCAATCGCGCAACTTGTCGGCATCGGCGGTGCCGGGGTCCTCGCTGGCTGCGGCGACCACCAGCGCCAGCGGCGTTTCGCCCCAGCGCCGACAATCAATACCGACCACCGCAACCTCGGCGACACCGGGATGCTGGCTGATGACATGTTCGATATCGGCGGGGTAGACATTCTGGCCACCGGAAATCAGCAGATCCTTCTTCCGGTCCACGAGATACAGGAAGCCGTCCTCGTCGATACGACCGATATCCCCGGTCCGTAGCCAGCGCCGGCCCGTATCATCCACCCAGGTGGCCTCCAGGTCGGCATCGGGGCGGTCGTGGTAGCCCGCCATCAGGTGTCGGCAGCGGCCGACAATCTCACCGGGTTCACCCGGCGGACAGGGCCGGTCGGCGTCATCCAGGATGCGCAGGTCGACGCCCATCAGGGGCTTGCCGACACTGTCGGGACGCTGCCTGGCCTGCTCCGGTTCCAGCGTCGTGATCACGCCCTCGGTGAGCCCGTAAAGCTCAACCAGTTCGGGCGCCAGGCGGTCCATGACATCCAGTTTCAGCCCCGGAGACAGCGGTGAGCCGCAACACATCAGGCTCTTGATGGATGAGACATCGTGGTCGCCGAAACCCGGTGCATCGACGATCCGCTGGAACTGCAGCGGCACCATGGCCGAATGGGTCACGCCGTGACGTTCGACTGCGCGCAGCCAGTCACCGGCATCGAAACGCTCCATGATCACGACCGTGCCGCCGACCAGCAGGCATACGCCCATGCCGACCCAGGAAATGTTGGAGAACAGGCCGATGGCGCAGAGATTGACGGCGGCGCGATCGTAACGCAGCGCCAGCGCCAGGTCATAAAACCAGTCCAGCCGGCGACGGTGGGTATGGACGATGCCCTTGGGCCGTCCGGTCGTGCCGGAGGAGTAAATGATATTGCACTCGTCGCCGTCCCCGATCGGGACGGCGGGGTCGGCCTCGTCCTGGGTCTCTCGCCAGCCGGTGAAATCCGCCCAGCCTCCGGGCGCCGGCCCCGTGCTCAGCCAGCCGGCGTCAACAACCAGGTCCAGTCGTTCACGATACGGCGCCAACCGCGGCGCCTGGTCATGGCTGGCGATGACGACCCGGGCGCCGGCGTCCTCGATCATGACCGCCAGGCCCTCCCCGGACACCATCGTGTTCAGCGGCACCGTGACAAAGCCGCCGACGATGGCGCCGAACAGGGCGACCATCATGTCATCGCTGTTGCTCATCAGGACCGCCACGCGGTCACCGCGCTGCAGGCCCATGGCGCGCAGGCCGTTGGCGACCTGGCAGACCCGGCCATGAAACGCAGGCCAGTTCAGTGTGCGGTCACCGAAAATGATCGCGGCCCGATCCGGTAGCCAGCGCGCGTTCAATGCCAGCACCTCCGGCAGTAACGGCGCCGGCGCGTCGAACCAGGGCGTGTCGCTCATACCGGGGTCAGCGGGCGGTCCAACCGCCGTCGATGGGCAGCACCGTCCCGGTCACCGAGGCCGCGCCGTCGCTGCACAGCCAGGCCACCATCGAGGCAATCTCCTCCACCGCCACCAGCCGCCGGGTCGGTTGCGATTTCAGCATGACGTCACGGACCACGGCATCTTCAGAAATGTCGCGGGCTTTCGCCGTGTCGGCGATCTGACCCCGCACCAGGGGCGTATCGACGTATCCGGGCGCAACGGCGTTCACGGTGATCCCCGTTTCGGCGACTTCCAGCGCAACCGTCTTGGTCAGGCCGGCCACGCCGTGTTTCGCCGCCACGTAGGCCGCCTTGAAAGGCGATGCACGCAGCGCGTGAGCGGAGGCGATGTTGATGATCCTGCCCTGCCCTGCATCCAGCATTCCGGGCAAGGCGCAACGAATGGCGTGAAATACCGCGGACAGGTTCACCGCCAGGATGGCGTCCCAGCGGTCCACCGGGAAATCCTGCACCGGCGACACGTACTGGATGCCGGCGTTGTTGACGAGGATATCGACCGTGCCATGGTGTCGTTCGGCGGCCGTGACCATGGCTTCCACCTGGTCGACCTCGCGCAGGTCAGCGGGGACGTGCACGGCTGATTCGGCGCCGGCATCCAGCAGCGACTGGCTGACCGAGGCGATCGTGGCATCGTCACCCAGGCCGCTGAAGGCCACCCGGCAACCGGCCCGCGCAAGCGCCTGGGTGATGCCCAGGCCGATGCCGGACGTCGCGCCCGTCACCAGGGCATGCCGGCCGTCCAGGTTCTGTGTCGATTCCATCATTCAGTCCTCCCAGTCGCGGTCGATCCAGCGCGCCGCGAGCAGAAACAGTATGGCAGCCGCGATGTAGAAACCGGTTCCCGCGACGATTGACCAGCGCAGGGCGTCGTCACCGAAGCGCAGGACCAGCGCGTCGGACAATGCGCCGATCAGCCACGTCCCCAGCCCGATGCCCAGCAGGTTATTCACGAACAGGAACACCGCCGAGGCCGTCGCCCGCATGTCCGCGCGGACCAGTTGCTGCACGGTTGAAATGACCGGGCCGATCCACACCAGCCCCAACGCGACGGGCACCAGAAGCACGACCCAGGCCAGCCACAATGTCGGCGTCAGCACCCCGACGATATAGGTCGGCACCGATAACACGAAGGCGGCCGCCGGGATGGTGACAAACCGGCTGCGTTTCTTTGCGCCGTAGCGATCGCCCAGCCAGCCGCCGGCCCACATGCCGGCCATGCCGCCCACCAGCAGGATACTTCCGTAGAAGAACGATGCGTCCAGCAAAGTCAGCCCGTGGCTGCGCACGATGAAGGACGGCATCCAGAAAAACAGCCCGTAGCCCATCATCGACGAGCAGGCCGCGCCAACGGACAGCAGCCAGAAACTCGGCTTGCCCGAAAGCGCGGTCGCGATCTCGCCCAGCCGCGGTGGGCGCACCGATGTTGCAACGGCGTCGAAGCGGCCGCGTTCCGGCTCCGTGACCAGCAGGCGGAACACCGGCGCCAGCAACAGGCCGGCGGCACCCACCGCGATAAAGGCCCAGCGCCAGTCGATCATGCTGGCCAGCACACCGCCCAGGACAATGCCCAGCGCGCTGCCGATCGGGATACCGAAGGAATAGGCGCTCAGCGCCCGGGCCCGCTGGCCGGGCGGGTAATAGTCCATGATCATCGAATAGGCCGGTGTCACACCCCCGGCCTCACCCACCCCGACGCCCAGGCGGGCCAGGAACAGGTGCCAGAACCCCTGCGCGAAACCGCAGGCCGCGGTCATCGCGCTCCAGATGGCCAGCGCGCCAGTGATCACCCAGGTTCGGCTCACCCGGTCGGCCAGCATGGCCACCGGGATGCCCAGCCCCGTGTAGAACAACGCGAACGCCAGGCCACCCATCAGGCCCAGCTGGGCGTCGCTCAGGCCCAGGTCGGCCTTGATCGGCACGGCCAGGATGCCGACGATCTGGCGATCGATAAAATTGAAGGTGTAGACCACCACCAGCATGAACAGCGCCAGGCCGCGGCGCTCGACGGCGCGCCGGGACGCATTGTCAGCGGGAATTACGCTCATGATTCTCTTCTTGGGAAGGGACCGGGCCGCCACCAGGCGACCCGGTACCGGACTCAGTAGCGGTAGTTCAGGCTCAGGTTCCAGGTCTGCGGGTCGCCGTAGTAGGCCGTCATGATGTTGCCCACGCTACGGAACTCCTGGCCTTCGACCTTGTAGACCTCGTCGGCGATATTCTTGACGCCGGCCATCACCTGCCAGTGACCGTCGGCGTGATTCCAGGTCACGAACGCGTTGGTCAGCCAGTAGGAATCCTCCTGCAGCGGTTCGACATTCTCCACCGACAGCCACATGGCATCGCGGTAGTTGGCGTCAGCGCCCAGGTTGAAGCTGTGACCGCCGGCCAGGTCGATGGTCCATACCGCACCGGCACGGCCGGTCCATTCCGGCGCAAACGCCGGTGAGTCGGCCACGCCGTCGGAGCCCGTGAAGCCACCGGCGCCGTACTCGGTATCCAGGTAGCCCACCTGGCCGAACAACTGCAGCGCGTCCGTCAACAGCCATGAGAGCTCGAATTCAGCGCCCTTGATATCCAGCTCCGCGGCGTTCAGGACCGGGAAGCGGAAGTCGACGCCATCGCCGATGGAAACGCGGGCCTGGAAGTCGTCGTACTGGCTGGAGAACAGCGCGTAGTTGGCCTGCAGTCGACCGTCCATCATCGTGGTCTTGGCGCCGATTTCCGCGGTCCAGACCGTTTCAGGATCGAAGGTACTGACATCGGCGGCGCTGTTGGCACGGCCGTTGAAGCCGCCGCTCTTGAAGCCCTTGGCCAGGCGGCCGTAGAAATGCACGTCCTCGTTCAGCATGTAGTCCAGCGTGACAGTTGGCGTCCAGTCGCTCCAGCTGTCGCCGTCGGTGAAGGCGAAGGCCGGGTCGGCGTTGCCAAGCAGGTCACTGAAGGTGCTCGTGGAGCGGGCGTAGTCCTTTTCTTCCTTCGTGTACCGCAGGCCCAGGCCCAGGTTCCAGTTCGCCGCAAAGGCCCAGTCCACCTGGCCGAACACGGCATAGCTGGTGGTCTCCAGGTCGTCGTCGATGGTGCGCAGGAAGCTGATCGGCAGCCCGCCGAACACGAGGAAATCATCCGCGTAGGCTTCCTGGTGGCTGGGCACGCTCTCGTTCAGGTAGTACAGGCCCGCGACCCAGTTCACGTTGCCGCCGTTGTCACCCAGCAGCTGGAACTCCTGGCTGAACTGGTCCTGGTCGATGCCGACGAACACGTCGCCCAGCTCGAGCTCGGTGGCGTCGATGTCGATGTAGAGATCGGCCACCAGGTCACGGTAGGCGGTGATCGAACGGAAACTGAAAGCGTCGTCCAGGTCCCAGTTGACCGTCATGCTGCCGCCCCAGTGCTCGACGTCCTGCCCGCCCGCGTCACCCAGGGACGTGCGGGTTTCAAAGTTCCACTCGCCCGGTGAGGGCACGTGTCGTATAACGGAGCCGCCGGTCGCCAGGTCGACGCTAATCAGCGGCGCTTCAGCGCGCCCCAGCGTCAGTGCGGTGTCTTCGTGTGTGTAGTCGGCGGAGAAGATGATATCCACGTCATCGCTGACATCCCACAGCGCCTTCAGGCGCGCAGACTGCGTATCCTCGTCGTTGTACTTGCGGCCATCGGCGGGGTCAGTGACGAAACCATCGCGGGTGTCGTTGAGCACACTCAGGCTCATCGCGAAATTCTCGCTCACCGGGCCGGACAGGTAGCCGCTGAACTGCCAGCGATCGTAGTCGCCGTAGACCACGCCTGCCTCGGCCTCGAACTCGTCACCCGGCGTCCGGGTGATCAGGCGGATGGCGCCACCGGGGGTGTTCTTGCCGTACAGCGTGCCCTGCGGTCCGCGCAGCACCTCGATGCGCTCGATGTCGTTGAGCTTGAACAACGCGCCCTGGATTCGGGACATGTAAACATCGTCGACGTAGATACCGACCGCCGGGTCGAAGGTCTGCAGCGCGTCCGGCTGGCCCACACCACGAATGAAAACGTTCGCGCTGGAACTGGAGCCGCGCCCCTGCACCAGGTTCAGGTTGGGCACCGCGCCCTGCAGTGAATCAAGGTTGTCAGCCTGCAGGTATTCCAGGTCTTCACCGGTGAAGGCGCTGATCGACATCGGTACTTCCTGCAGCGTCTGTTCGCGCCGCTGGGCCGTGACCACCACTTCTTCAAGCAGGGTGGCGTCGACATCGTTGTCCTGGGCCTGGGCAATGGCCAACTGCGAGCCGCCAAGTGCAGCAAGAACAGCGGTGGCCAGGGTGGTGCGGCGCAATACGCCGCAAACGGTCGTGCGAGTGTTTGAATTCGTCATTGTGTGAGCCTGCATGTTGTATTTTCAACAAGTGTTGAGAATTTAAACGCCGCAGCCTCGCGGCTGTCAAGCGATTTTTCAACGATGGTTGAATTCATGACCATTAAAGGGTTCAATGGCGAAAACAGAGCTCAAACTCGGCATGGCCGCTAAAAAACCCAGGAAGTCCCGCAAGGACCGGATCATCGAAGTCGCCGAAAAACTGTTCGCCCAACGGGGGTTCAACGGCGTTTCGCTGCGTGAGATCACCCGCGAGGCCGGCGTGGACGTGGCGCTGG
Source organism: uncultured Oceanospirillales bacterium (assembly GCA_913055655.1). Lineage (GTDB taxonomy): Bacteria > Pseudomonadota > Gammaproteobacteria > Xanthomonadales > SZUA-36 > Marinihelvus. The sequence continues at coordinate 1,461,339 of CAJXKA010000001.1, forward strand.
TCAAATACTATTTCGACAACAAGGAAGGCCTGTTCGACGCCCTGTTGCAGCGGCGCGCGGACATCCTCAACCGCGAACGCGGTGAGGCACTGGATCGCGTACTGGCACGAAACAACCCGGCGCCGGTCGAAGACATCATCGACGCCTTCACCCACCCCCTGTTGAACGAGGTGGTGGGCGAGGACAGCACCTGGCGCGACTATTTCGGCCTGCTGGCCCAGGTCAACAACAACCCCGAATGGGGCGGCCAGGTCATGTCGAAGTACTTCGATCCGCTCGTCCGCCGGTTCATTTACGCGCTCAAAGACGCCCTGCCGGAAGCCGACATGGTCGACATCTACTGGTGCTACCACTTCCTGTCCGGGGCATTGACACTGACCTTCGCCGACACCCGGCGTATCGATTCGCTCTCGGGCGGTCTCTGTCACTCTGCCGACTTCGAGAGCGTGCACAAGCGCATGGTGCCGTTTATCGCCGCGGGCTTCCGGTCCATATGCGCGGAAAGGGCGGCCGAGCGGGCCGCGACCCCATCCACGGAGACATCATCATGAAAATACAGTTCGCCCTGACCCTGGCCACGCTTGCGGCTTCCGCCACTTCGATAGCCGATGTGGACATACCGGAGCCTGGTATTAACGCGGAACAGGTCACCGTTTCCGGTATTTCCTCGGGTGGCGCGATGGCCCAGCAGTTGCACATGGCCTACCCCGACCTGTTCTCGGGCGCCGGCATCATCGCCGGTGTGCCGCGTGGATGTGCCGGCGGCGACCTGAAGACGGCGCTGGCCGGCTGCATGGCGCAGCCCGGGGAAACGCTCGATGCCGAAACGCTGGCGAAGGCGCTGAAAGCAGATGCCAAAGCCGGCCGGGTTGGTGACCCTGCGCTGCTGGCCGATGACCGGGCCTGGACCTTCCATGGCCGCCTGGACACCGCCGTGGCCGAACCGGTGGCCGAGGCGACAGCGAAACTCTATCGGCAGTTCATGGCGCCGGAGCAGGTTACCTGGATCGCCGACGTCGAGGCCGCCCACACCTTCCCGACCGTGGACCAGGGTTCGGCCTGCGACGAGATGGCTGCCCCGTTTGTCGCGGCCTGCGACTACGATGCAGCGGGTGAGATGCTGGGCTTTCTGTACCCTGGCCTTGCCGAACCCGCAGAAACCGGAGCCACCACGCTGCTCGAAACGACCCTGCCGGGGGCCACCGGTGCAGGACTGGCCGAAACCGGCTGGCTTTACATCCCGGAGACCTGTCCGGCGGGCGGCTGCCGGCTGCATCTCGTGCTGCACGGCTGTGGCCAGTCGGCAACCCAGGTCGGACAGGCATTCGCCGAAAAGGCGGGATACCTGCGCTGGGCCAGTGCCAACGGCATCGTCCTGGCCTTTCCCCAGGTCGTCCCCGCGGCCACCAACCCGCTGGCCTGCTGGGACTGGTGGGGCTATACCGGCGCAAACTACATGACCCGTGACGGCGCGCAGATGGAAGTGCTGTCATCCTGGCTGCAGGGAATGGTCACGCCTTGAACATCAATGGCGCCGTCATCGTCATCACCGGCGCGGCACGCGGGCTGGGCCGGGCCATGGCGCTTGACCTGGCCGGTCGCGGCGCCCGTCTCGCATTGCTGGACGTCACGCCGGGCCCACTGAAGGCAGCGGCCACCGACTGCGAGGCACTCGGCGCCAGGGTCACGACACATGTCGTCGACGTCAGCGACGAAACCGCCGTAATCACGGCTTTCGGGCAGGTGACGGACGCCCATGACGGCATCGATGCGCTGGTCAACAACGCCGGCATCCTGCGCGACGGCCTGCTGGTCAAGGCCCGCGATGGCACGGTGACCGACCGGATGTCGCTGGCCGACTGGCAGGCCGTCATCGACGTCAACCTGACCGGCGTGTTCCTGTGCGGCCGGGAAGCGGCCACACGGATGATCGAGACGGGCCGTCGCGGCTGCATCATCAACCTGAGCAGCATCGCCCGCGCCGGCAACTTCGGCCAGACCAACTATGCGGCCGCCAAGGCCGGCGTCGCGGCGATGACCGTCACATGGGCGCGGGAGCTGGCGCGACATGGCATTCGATGCATGGCGATTGCGCCCGGTTTCATCGAAACCGACATGACGGCGTCAATGAAGCCCGAAGCACTGGACAGAATGGTCACACAGGTACCCGCCGGCCGCGCCGGCCACCCGGCCGAGGTGGCCCTGGCGGTCGCGCAGGTACTGGAAAACGAATACCTGAACGGCCGGGTCATCGAAATCGACGGCGGACTGCGGGTCTGACAAACCGATAAAATGGGGCCATGATCTGGCTTCTTTTCCTGGCGATTGTCCTGGCCGCGGTTTACCTGCCCTCGTGGTGGGTGAAAAAGACCATGGCAAAGTACAGCCAGCCTGACGACCGCTACCCCTCCACCGGGGCCGACCTGGCCAGGCACCTGCTGGACCAGGCCGGACTGGGCCGGGTCACCGTGGAGACCACGGACCAGGGTGATCACTATGACCCCATGGACAAGGTGATCCGACTGGCGCCGGATCGTTTCCATGGCCGGTCACTGACCGCCGTCACCGTCGCCGCGCACGAAGTCGGCCACGCGTTACAGGATGCCGGTCACTACGCCCCTTTGAAACTGCGCACCCGCCTGGTTCGCGTCGTCAGGCCGCTCGAACGGATTGGCGCCGGCGTCCTGATGGGTGCGCCACTGCTGGCGCTGGTACTGCGGCTGCCATCAGCCGGGTTGCTGATGATGGCCGGTGGACTGCTGGCGCTGGGCACCTCGACGCTGGTGCACCTGGTGACCCTGCCCACGGAGTTTGACGCCAGTTTCGGGCGCGCAATGCCGTTACTGGAGCAGGACGGCGTCCTCATCCGCGGCGATGGCCCGCACGCGCGCCGCATCCTGAAAGCGGCCGCGCTGACCTACGTGGCGGTGTCGCTGGTCAGCCTGCTGAACATCGCGCGCTGGTGGGCGTTACTGCGGCGCTAACCCATTGCTGATGGCCGGGTTTACCGCCGCCGGAAGCCACCGCCCATCGGCCGGCCGCCCAGTCCACCGCGATACCCCCCGACCGGCCGGTTGTAACCCGTCGCGGGGCGCTGCATGCCGGCGGGTCGCTCGTAGCCACCGTTGATGCGGGTGTTGGCGCGTTCGCGCGCCTGCCGGTCACCGTTAAGGTTGTTCGGCAGGTTCCGGTCACCAGCAGCATGCTGGTCGGGCCGGTCGACCGGCTGCCACTGGCCACCGTCATAGTGATAGACATTGCCGTCACGCCCGGCGTAGTACTGGTCGTTGAAGTTGTACACGCCACTATGGTGGAAGGTGCCGGTGTCGGCGTTGTAATGAAAGCCCCCGATGCCTGACGCGCTGCCGCCGCCAGCACCCTCGGTCCTGAACGCGCCGCCGCCCGCGGCACCGCCCTCGCCCGCCACAGCGCCGCCGGCCGAACGCGTCACCCGGCCCGTGTCGGTATTGACCGTTGTGCGCTGGCCGCCTGCCGCGGCGCGATCGGTGTAGGGGTTACCCGCAACCGCACCACCGCCGGCCACCACGCGTCCGGTTTCGGGGTTATAGCGAACGCCCTGCGCGCCGGCCACGGTCGTGCCCGTGTAGACATTGGTGTTGATGCCGGCGCGACCGATACCCCGTCCGCCGGTTTGCTCATTGTAGTAACCGCCGCGGCCGGCCCGGCCGTAATTGCCGGTCCAGGGATTGGCCCAGGCCGCTGCCGTTCCGCGAACCGCGGCGTTGCCCCAGTGGCCGTAAACATTCCACGCCGCGGCGCCGCCGCCCCACCAGCCCCACGGGTACCAGGGACCGTACCAGGGGCCCCACCACGGACCATACGGCCCGTACCAGCCGGCGTACCAGCCCCAGCCCATGCCGAAGCTCCAGCCCACCCATGGATTCCAGCCAAAATAGACGCCCATGCCGTAGGTGGCGGGGCAGCCATACCAGTCCGCACCCAACCAGGGGTCACAGGCGTAACCGGTGCCGTAAACCACCACGCCGTTGCTGACGACGGTGCCGTAATAGCCCGGCGTGTAGCCGATGTAGACCTCGTCTTCATTGCCGCCATAAATGCGCACATAGGTCACGTAATGCAGCGGCGAGCTGGTCGGGATGGTGTAGATCACCGCCGGAACATGCCCGGCCACCACCCACGGTCCGTTCGGTGACTGGGCGTAGAACCACACGCCCCTGTCGACCGCGTAGAAACTGGTGTCATCAACTTTGATAACCGGCACGGCGGTATTTTTGGCGTACTGCAGCGTGGTGCCGTCGATCGGTTCGAATTTCGGCTCACCGTCGTAACGAACGTTAAGACTGGCCTGTTGGCGATTAACCACGGCCGTTTGCGGGACGCTGTTGGCAATCAGTGACTCGTTCGCCTCCGGCGTGCCCGGTATCGACGCCAGCACGGCGCTCTTGTCGCTGTCCGGCGGAATCTTCGAAAAGTCCTCCGGCAGGTCTGACGGCGGCACCCAGGTCCACGGCCCCTTGCTGGTCGTGGCCGTAAACCAGCGTCCGGACACCAGCACGTACCAGGCCTGGTTCTGCGCCGCGTCGACCAACACATCGGCGCCGGTGTTGGTGATGTAGCGCAACTGCGTGCCGGGAATCGCGGCAAACTGTGGTTCGCCCTGTACCGAAATCAGTTCGGCCGCCGAATGCCGGACATACACCGTCGGCACCTGGCCGTTATCAAAGGCCTGCGCCAATGCGGACGGCTGCGCACCGGGGTCCGGCTGGTCGTTGCCCTGGGTGACGGTGTTCGACGCGGTGGTCAGCGATGGCGACACCATGTTCGCCACCGTCCACTGGCCATCCAGCGAAGGGGCGGTCATCCAGTGGCCTTCCAGGTTGAGGTAAAACTGGCCGCCCTGGCGAAACAGCAGCGAGGGCGTATTGATGACCCGCTCGACACCCGCGCTCCCGGTTGTCCGCAGCGCCGGCTCACCGTCCACGAGCACCAGGACGGACGGCGTGGTCGCGAAGATGATGTCCGGCGGTGCATTACTCACCGGGTGGGATTCGGCAGACTTGCCTTCCACCGACGCAATCGCGACCGCGGTTTCCAGCTGGTCGAGTGAAACGGTCAGGGTCGGTGACAGCGCGATGCGTGACTGCGCCAGCGACAGGTAGTCAGCCTGGCGGCCGGGCGCCGTCGGGAACTGCGCCGGCCCCAGCGAGATATCGGTCAGCACAACAGCGCGCGCTGCCTTGTCCACCTGGGTCCGCGCCTTGAAGCTCACCACGCCATAGTCGTAACTGTCCTGTGGCTTGCCATCCGCGCCGGTGTGCGTACCGGTATTCACGGCCATGACGAAGCGTCCCTCGACCTGGTCATTGCGCCAGCTTTCGTACTGCGGCTGGTGCACCTGGAAGGTCGTGCCGTTGACGGTGAACTGTCGCGGGAAGGGCCGTGAATCGATTCGTTCGGACGCCGCCGGGGTCGGGGACGCTGCAGACGTTGTCGATGAAGTCGCGGATACGGCCGATGCCGAAGACGCGGCAGGCGCGACGGGCGCGTGATCGGGCGATGTGGCGCAGGCCGCCAGCGACACCAGCGCCACGGTCGCCATACAGGCTGGTCGGTTCATATTCATACCGGGGTTTCGAAAATTCCTGGTCATTCTAGCGGTTGTTCACCCTGGATAAGTTCGGCGGCACGCTCGGCGATGGCGATTGTCGGCGCGTTGGTATTGCCGCTGACAATGGTTGGCATTACGGACGCGTCGACCACCCGTAAACCGCGGACGCCATGCACCCGGAGTTCGTTATCCACCACGGCGTGGTCATCATTGCCCATGCGGCAACTGCCCACCGGGTGATAAACGCTTTCCGCGTGCCGGCGGATGTAATCGACAATGGCGGCCCGGTTAGACAGCTTCGAGTCCGGTTGCCACCAGGCCTTGTGGTATTTCGCCAGCGCCGGCTGCCCGATGATATCTCGGGCCTGTTCAACGCCCTCGATGAGCGCGTCCAGGTCACCGTCCACCTGCAGGTAACGGGCCTGGACACGGGGCAGATCGCGCGGGTCGGCGGACTTCAGGCTGACCGTGCCCCGGCTTTCGGGCCGCAGGTGGCAGACATGCAATGAGTACCCATAGCCACCCGGCCGCTCACGGCCATGGTCGAACAGCGGTGCGCTGGTCAGGTGAAATTGCAGGTCGGGATATTCCCCGGCCCGCGACGAATGAGAAAAACCACCGGCCTCGGCACCGTTGGTGGTGAGCATCCCGCGCCGTCCGAAGCGGTACTGCGGCACGCTGGCCAGCGCCTTGATCGTCGGCCACGGTGAATGCGACAGGGTGATCGCACGATTGACGCGCACGATCTGGATGACATCCAGGTGATCCTGCAGGTTTTCGCCAACGCCGGGCAAATGCAACCTGGTGTCGATGCCGTGAGTCTTCAGCTGGGCCTCGTCACCAATACCTGAGAGCAGGAGCAGCTGCGGCGACTGCAGTGCCCCGGCGCACAGGATCACTTCACGCCGCGCGCTCAACTGGGCGCCACCCAGCAATTCAACACCGGTGGCCCGGTCACCCTCGAAACAAAGCCGGGCCACCCGTGCCGCGGTCATCACATGCAGGTTCTCCCGCTGCGCCACGGGGTGCAGGTAGGCAGTGGCGGCTGAACAGCGGCGGCCGTCGACCTGGGTCACCTGGTAGAAACCTACGCCTTGCTGTCGTTCTCCATTGAAATCGTCATTCGGCGAATGCCCGGCGCTGACTGCCGCCTCGACAAAGGCCTCGCCGGCGCCGGACTTCCAGCGCAGATCGGAAACGCACAGTGGGCCGTTGTCGTTGTGAAACGGCCCGGCGCCGCGTTCATTGTTCTCCGACTTCAAAAAGTACTCGCGTAGCCCCGACCAGCCCCAGCCCGGGTTGCCCGCGCGCTCCCAGGCGTCGTAATCACCGGGATTGCCGCGAATGTAGACCATGGCGTTGATGGCACTGCTGCCGCCCAGCGTCATGCCGCGCGGCCAGAACAGGCGGCGATCGTGCAGTTGCGCTTCCGGCTCGGTTTCGTGGGCCAGGTTGTACTTGTTGCCGGCCACCAGCATGCCAATACCGGCGGGCATCCGGATCAGTGGACTTTTGTCCGGCGGCCCGGCTTCAAGCAGCAGCACGCGGTGGCGTCCGGATGCGGTCAGGCGGTTGGCGAGCACACAGCCGGCGGAGCCGGCGCCGACCACGATGTAATCAAAGTCTTCCTGCGCTTCGCGCACCCCGGAACCGGGCATGCTCAGGAGGCGGCGCGCAGGTCGGCGACGATTCGCCCCGCGGCGCGAACTTCGGCCTCGTGATCCTCGTCGCGCCAGGGTTCCGCCAGCGCCGCTTCGTACCAGGCCTGCATCGGCGGCAGGGCCAGCAGGCGTTGAACGTAGGCAGCCGCGTCGTCAGACAACGACGGCGAATAGGTCTGCGCCCGGAACGCCACCGGTGCGTAAAAAGCATCCACGGCGGTGAACGCGGCGCCCGCCAGGAACGGCCCCCTGAACCTTGCAAGGCCATCACACCACAGTGCGTCGATGCGTTCCCACTCCTTGCCGAGTGCGGCCGGCGGATCAACCAGCTCAACCCGCTGGCCGCAACTCATGCCGCAGACGTTACGCACGGTGCTGAAGCCGGAATGCATCTCGGCTGCCGCGCTGCGCGCCCAGGCCCGCGCGGTGTAGCGGTCCGGCCAGGCCGCGGGGTATCGCTCGGCCAGCGTCTCCACGATCGCCATCGAGTCCCAGACCGTCAGCTTGCCGTCGACCAGGCAGGGCACCTTGCCGCTGGGTGAGAATTCGCGGAACGCGGCTTGCGGCCCACCGCCTTCAAACGGCACCAGAACCTCTTCGAAATCGATCTCCAGCATCCGCATCAATACCCACGGCCGCAGCGACCACGACGAGTAGTTCCTGTTGGCGATGTACAGTTTCATTGCGACAGCGCCACCGATTCCACCAGCGGCGTGACGCCGACGGCGCGGTACAGCGCGGCGGGCTCGAAAGCCGTGTCGCCCTTCACCACCAGCACCGCGCGCCGGACCGCGCTGATGTCTTCCAGCGGGTTGCCTTCTACCAGCACCAGGTCCGCGTCTTTGCCTTCCCGGATAGAACCGGTGCGATCGGCGGCGCCGACGATCCCGGCCGAATCCAGCGAAGCGATACGCAGCACCTCGGCGTTGGGAATGCCGGCTTCAACGTAGACTTCGAGTTCGCGGTGGATGGTGAAGGCCGCAAAATTGTCACTGCCCGGTATCAACTGCACACCGGAATCGTGCAGTTTCTTCAGCATCTGCGATTGCCGATTCGCGGATTCCGGCCAGGCGTCACCCAGCACCATGGACGGGTTATAGAGCGGCCGGCTGACCGTCGGCGGCAGCTTGTCGATGACCGCCGCAAATGTGGGGTCCGGCTCGCCGGCGCGGTGCGTCAGCATCGTGTCGAAAATCGCCGCGGTGGGGTCGATGGCGACATCGTTCTCCTTCAGCAGCGCGATGAAGTCCTCGACTTCGGCGCTGTCCAGGTCGATCCCGGCCGCGCCGTCGCCGTACGCCGTAAAGCGGATCTGCTGGCGGGTGTCGCCAGTGTCGCCGACGATAAAGTTCAGGAACACCATATTGATATGCTGGATCTCGTCGTAGCCGGCCCGCACCGCCTGCTCGGCGGACATGTAGGCCGGGATATGGCCGCTCAGCCGCATGCCGTGTTCATGCACACGCTCGGCGATGGGCGCCACCCACTCCGGCTCGATGGAGGAATACAGCTTCACCTGCAGGTAGCCGTTTGCGGCGTAGAAATCGACTTTCTCCAGCGCCTCTTCCAGGTCGTTGACCACCGAACCCGACGCGTACGGCCCGGCCTTGTCCATGAAACCGGAGCGATAGGTGTTGGGACCGATCACTTCGCCGGCGTCGTAACGCCGGGTCAGTTCCATGATCTGTTCATGGACATTGCCGATATCGCGCACGCTGGTAATGCCGCCGGCGATGTTCAGCACACCATCTTCCAGGCTGAAATGGCCGTGCATATCCCACATACCGGGCATCAGCGTTTTGCCTTCGCCGTCGACCCGGAGCGCATTCTCCTGCTCGATAGCCGATTCGGATACTGACTGGATAACGCCATCGGCGACCAGCACGTGCCGGTCGGCCAGCAACGCACCGGACTCGACATCCACGACGTCGACGTTTTCAATCAGCAGCGGCTGGTCCAGCGGATGCGCCAGCTGACTCGACAACTGCTCGATATGACGCGCGCTCTGCGCCAGCTGCACTTCGCCCAGTCGCTTAAGCACACCCGGGTCCCAGCCTTCCGGCACCATGCCCAGGTAGCCGCGGAAATCGAGCGCCGCCAGGCGCAGTTCGTCGTCCATCCAGGCGTACTGCGGCATGAAGCCAAGCCCGGTGATCGCGTACAGCGTCAGGGTTTTATCGCCGTCCGGCGTGGTGACGTTTTCCTCGTGCACGGCTTCGGCGCGGGCGGTGCCGGCCGGCAACAACCGGACCGTGCCGTCGATGCCCTGCGCGGCGGCCCGCACCAGCGCGCCCAGCGATTCCATCGCACCGGCCTCGGCCGGCAGGTAAAACGCGCGGCCGTCGACAGTACCGCCACCCTCGCTGCCAACCGTCTTCCAGCGCGCCTCGCCCTGCTCCAGGCCGAATGACTCGTCGATCGGCGCCTGGAACGGTGAAATGCCGGTGATGCGCTGCGACACGGGCAAGCCGTTCTCATCAAGCTGCAACTCGGAATTCACTGTCCATTCGCGGTTGTTCCAGTGAATGAACGAATCGCTGGTGACCTTGCCGTCGCCCAGTTCGTGGATCTTCGTGTGGCCCGCAGGCGTGGCGCCCTCCAGGAACCAGGCATACGACCGTTCAACTTCTGCCACAGGCTCGGCCGCCGGGGCCGCAGCAGTTGCCGTGTTCTCTTCGGGTTCCTGGCGGCAGGCCTGGGTCGCGAACGCGGCCAGGACCAGGACGGGCCAGATTCGGTGCTTTTTGGTGTGGGTATGAATCGGCATATCGGTGTTCCTCGGGGTGAACATGGTTCGTGGTGTTCGTCCCAGCGAGTGTAGCAGTCACGCGATGCTAGAATCGCCGCTTTAAAATGGAACCTGCACCATGGAAGGTATTCGCCGCCTGACCCTGATCACCCTCTGCGCCGGCCTGCTGTCGGCCTGTGCCGGTACCCCGGCGCCAACGGCCGAGGCGCCTTCCGCGGAAGACGCGGTCGTGGCCGAACTGGCCGGGCGATTCCAGCAGACCCGCACCGGGGAGGACATCCTTAAATGGACGCCGGCCCAGCGGCGCGTGGGCTTCGCCCATATCGATGAAATTTATCCGGTGCACCGGCTGCCGGCCAGCGACACGCCCTATCCATTGCCGCAAGCGCCGGTCGACTTGTCGGGTGTGACGTACACGGTCGAGGACGAGACACATTCGCTCGGCGATTTCCTCGCGCTGCCCGACAGCATCGGCCTGCTCGTCGTCCAGGACGGCCAGGTCATCTTCGAGGACTACGCCGAGGGCAACGGGCCGGACACGCCCTGGATGTCGTTTTCGGTGACCAAGTCCGTGACCTCGATGCTGGTTGGCGCGGCCATCCAGGACGGCTACATCGGCAGCGTCGACGATGCCGTCACCGACTACCTGCCCCAGCTGAAAGGCACCGGGTACGACAAGGTGTCCATCGCCGATGCGCTGCAGATGGCCTCCGGTATCGCCTGGAACGAAGACTACCGCGACCCGGAATCGGATGTCGCGAAGGCCGGCGGCGCGAACGGAATCCGCCTGTACCGGCACCTGGCGGGACTCGGTTGGAACAGCGAACCCGGTACTGCGTTCAACTACAACACCGGCGAGACCAACCTGGTCGGGGCCGTGCTGCGCGCGGCGATCGGCAATAACGCGTCCAGCTATCTCGAGCGCAAAATCTGGCAGCCGTTCGGAATGGGCAGTGACGCGTTCTGGGTGGTCACGCCCGACACCGACGCCGAGCTCGGTGGTTGCTGCCTGAACGCGACGCTGCGCGATTACGCCCGCATCGGGCTGTTCGCAATGGCCGACGGCGTGCTGCCGGACGGCACGCGGGTATTGCCGGAAGGCTGGATGGCGCAGTCGACCACATCGTCAAGCGCTTACGACCGCTACGGCTACCTGTGGTGGCTGGGCCGCGACGACGCCTTTTCAGCACGGGGTATTTTCGGCCAGGTGATCTTTATCGACCCTGCCAGTAACCTGGTCATTGCCATGCACGGCAACGCCGACAATGCCAGCGGCAGCCGCTATTCCGATCATGTGCAGGGTGTGATTGGCGGTATTCGCCGGGCCCTGGCGGACTAGCTGGACTCAACCTCGCGCCACTGGCCGGGCGCCAGTCCGTCCAGTGACCAGTCACCCACGCTCGCCCGGACCAGGCGCAGCGTCGGGTATCCCACCGCGGCCGTCATGCGCCTGACCTGCCGGTTCCGGCCCTCGGTGATGGTCAGTTCCAGCCACGTGGTCGGGATGTTCGCCCGGTAACGAATCGGCGGGTCGCGGTCCCACAGGCCGGCCGGTTCATCAATGCGCAGGACCCTGGCGGGGCGCGTGCGGCCGTCCTTCAGGTCGACCCCGCTCCGCAATGTTTCAAGCGCCTGCTCCGAGGGCTCGCCCTCGACCTGGGCCCAGTATGTCTTCGGCCGCTTGTTCTTCGGATGCGTGACACGCTGGACCAGGCGGCCATCATCGGACAGCACCATCAGGCCCTCGGAGTCGTAATCCAGGCGCCCCGCCACTCGCAGTGCCGGGTCGTTGATAAAAGCCGCCAGCGTCGTCTTGTCACCCGCTTCGCGGAACTGCGACATCACCCGGAACGGCTTGTTGAACAGGACGATCTTCGTCACTCGGCCGGATCTGCCTCGCCCACGGAAAACGGCAACACCAGGCCGGCAGCCGCCGGCGCCGGGACCTCCGCGATCAATGCATAATCGCCCGCATCCAGGTCCACGGTGATATAGCCGTGTTCCCCGGCCGCCAGGTCATTCAGCCCACCCAGCAGGGTCACCGGCGCCGGATCTTCGAGGCCCGCGGGCAACCGCCAGTCGAACCAGCCATCGGCCCGGGCAATGTCATCGGCGCCATCGACCCGCATGATGTGAATGTCGTTGCCGACGAATGACGGAAACGCCTGCTGTTCCGCGAACTCGACGCGCAGCGTGTTACGCCCCGTGTTCAGCGCGCCATCCGTAAGCTCAAAGCCATCATTGCGGATGGTCACCGTCGCGTTCGCGGACGGCTCCGCCCGGCCATTCGGCACTTCGCTCACGGTCAGCGGCAGCACCATGCCGGGCACGCCTTCGCCGGGGGGCGTGGTGTGGAAGATGCCGTCGGACTTCACGTAACACTCGATGACATACTGGCCGGGTTCCAGGTAGACCGTGGCCTCACCCGTCATTCCGGCCGACAGGAAGCCGGGGCCGCCATTTCGAGCCAGGTCGCCTACCCAGGCTGGGAACCGACCAAAAGCCGCCTCAATTGCCTCGGCATCACCTGAGTTCATGGCGTCCATGGCGGCCTGGAAGGCCACCATCAGCCCATTGAAATCCTCGACCGTGACGCCTTCCGGCAACCGGTCGATGAGGGCGAAATGCACCATCGGCGAGGCATTGACGAAACGGAAGGTGGTCCAGCCATGTGGGATCGCGGATGGCCCCTCGAAAGTCTTGCCGACCGCGCGGAGTTCAACGAAACCAGGCGCCGGTGGTGAGGTTGCGTTCGCCGGTCCGACCGCCATGAAAAACAGGCATGACGTCAGCCATGCGCCCATCAAACGGTTTGCGTTCATGCGACTCTCCCCTGCGGATTTCCCCCAGATTAGTGGGAATCGCCGCGCTTCGCCAATGCTGCAACGTCGACGCCACTGGGTTTCTGGAACAACCGCAGGCCGAATTCCGGCACGATGGCGCAAACATGGTCGAACAGGTCGGACTGCACGCCTTCGTAGCTGACCCAGTTGGTGTCGTTCGCGAAACAGTAAATCTCGATCGGCAGGCCGTCATCGCCAGGTTGCAGCTGGCGCACGATCAGCGTCATGTCGTCGTGGATGGCCGGGTGGTGACGCAGGTAGTTGACGATGTAGGCGCGCAGCGTGCCGATATTGGTGAGCCGGCGAAGGTTGACGTCGCTGTCCCGGTCCACGCCGATGGCGGCGTTGTACTTGTCCAGCTCGGCCTGCTTGCCGTTGATGTAGTCGTCGAGCAGCCGGAACGATTTGAACCGTTCGATCTCCTGCCCATCCAGGAACCGGATGGTGTTCACGTCAATGCGGATGGAGCGCTTGATCCGGCGTCCGCCGGCCTCGGTCATGCCGCGCCAGTTCTTGAACGAGTCGCTCATCACCCGGTGCGTGGGAATGACGGTGATGGTCTTGTCCCAGTTCTGCACCGTGATGGTGTAGAGCGCCACGTCGATCACATCGCCGTCGGCGCCGTACTGTGGCAGTTCCAGCCAGTCGCCCACCTGGATGACCTTCTGGCTGGTCAGCTGGATGCTGGCGGCCAGGGACAGCAGCGTGTCCTTGAACACGATCATCGCCACCGCGCCCATGGCGCCCAGGCCACCCAGCAGCACCAGCGGTGAACGGTCGATCAGCGCCGAGATCACCAGGATGCCGCCGACGATATACAGCACCAGCTGGGCCATTTGGAGGAAGCCCTTGATGGGGCGTTCGCGGCTTTCCGGACGCTGCTCGTAGATCCGGTTGACGGCATCCAGCGCCGCCACGCCGGCCAGCGAAACCGCCAGCGCCGTCCACGCCGTGGCCACGTTGCGCACGACCTGCACGAAGCCATCACTGAGCCCCGGCACCAGGGTGATGCCGTAGTGCAGCACCACCACCGGCATCAGCCAGGCGAGGCGCTGGAACACCTTGCTCTCGACCAGCGCGTCGTCCCAGTGTGAGCGGGTACGGCGGGCGATGCGGGTGACAACGCCCAGGGCGATCCGCTTGACCAGGATGTCCGCCAGCCAGGCCAGCAAAGCGAGCAAAAGGAGCCCGGCGATGGCCGGGGCGAGCGCGTGATAGTGTTCGAGGGAATCCAGCATGGGGCCGGATTATAAAGTGGTGATGACCACCTTGCCGCGTACCTTGCGATCGGTCAGCACGCGCATCGCCTCCGCCGCGCGTTGCAGCGGGAATGTTTCCGAGACCAGCGGCTTCAGGCGGCCGTCCAGCACCATTTCAATCAGCTCACGGTGGTTGTCCGCCGCGGCCCGGGGTTCGCGCTGCATGAACGTGCCCCAGAACACGCCGACCACCGAGCAGCCCTTCAGCAGCAGGAGGTTGACCGGCAGCCGTGGAATCTCGCCGCTGGCGAACCCGACAACCAGTGCCCGGCCGTTCCAGGCCATCGAGCGCACCGCGGTTTCGAAAAAGTCACCACCTACCGGGTCGTAGACCACGTCCACGCCTTTTCCGTCGGTCAGCGATTTCAGGGATTCCTTGAGGTCATCGCGGGAATAGTTGATCAGCTCATCGGCGCCATGTTCGCGGGCGACCGCGAGTTTCTCGTCTGTGCTGGCCGCTGCGATCACGCGCGCGCCCACCACTTTGCCCAGTTCCACGGCCGCTAGCCCCACGCCACCCGCGGCGCCCAGCACCAGCAGGGTCTCACCGGCCTTCAACTGTGCGCGCTGCTTGAGCGCGTGCCACGACGTACCGTAGGCCAGGATCAGCCCGGCGGCCGTCACATCGTCCAGGGCATCGGGAATCGGGATCACCTGGCGCGCGTCCACGGCCAGCTTTTCCGCGTAGCCGCCCCAGCCGCAGATGGCGATGACCCGGTCGCCCACGGCCACCTGGTCGACGCCGTCGCCGACGGCGGAAATGGTACCCGCCACTTCCCCACCCGGGCTGAACGGCAGGTCCGGCCGGGCCTGGTACTTGCCCTCGATGATCAGCGTGTCGGGAAAATTGACGCCGCAGGCGGCGACGTCGATGACCACCTGTCCCGGCCCGGCTTGCGGATCAGGAACGGTTTCAACCACCAGCGATTCCGGTGGCCCCAGCGCCTTGCACAGCACGGCCTTCATCCATCACCCCCGACACCGTGCTTGTGGGCGCGTGCGACTTTCACGTACTTGGCCGCCCAGTGTTTGATTTCCGCCTGCTCTTCCTCCGACAGCGCGCGTTTCACGCGTGCCGGCGAACCGACCACGACACTGCCGGGCGGCACCTCGGTATTCGGCGTCACCAGCGCACGGGCGCCGATAATGGAGCGCTCACCAATCACCACACCGTCCATGACCACGGCGCCCATGCCCACCAGGCACTCGTCACCGATGGTGCAGGCGTGCAGGATGGCGCGGTGACCGACGGTCACGTCATTGCCGACCACGACCCCCAGGT
The DNA here is from genome assembly GCA_913055655.1 of uncultured Oceanospirillales bacterium. Classification (GTDB taxonomy): domain Bacteria; phylum Pseudomonadota; class Gammaproteobacteria; order Xanthomonadales; family SZUA-36; genus Marinihelvus. The sequence continues at coordinate 1,476,723 of CAJXKA010000001.1, forward strand.
CGCTCGACAGGTGGATGACGGTCGCATCCTGGATATTGCTGCGATCGCCAATGCGGATGGTATTGATATCCGCGCGGATGACGCAGCCGGGCCAGACACTGGCTTCGTCACCCAGCACGACGTCGCCAATGACGACCGCACCCTCGGCCACGTAGGCGGAATCCGGGATTACCGGCGTCCGTCCCAGGTGCCGGGCCAGGCGCTCCTCGGTGGTCAGTTCGCTCACCCGGGATACTCGTCGAAGCCGGCCAGCGGCACTTCGCTACAGGACCAGGCTGCGCTGGAGCCCAGGAAGATCCGTGCCTGCGGCGCCATGTCCGGTTCGTCATCCAGCGAGCCGGCCGGAATCATCACCGCACCCATGTCGGGCACAGCAATGGGCACCCGGCTGCCGCAATGGCGACAGAACTGGTTACCGAAACGCTCCGCCTCGGGCAGCTTGAAAAACCGGATGTCATCCTCGCCGGACCGCCATTCCAGTGTGCCCTTGAGAAACAGGTTGCTGGCATGCCCGGTGCCCGTGGCCTTGCGGCAGCGTTTGCAGTGGCAGTGATAAAACTTGCGGACGTCACCGTGCGCGGCGTAGCGCACGGCGCCGCACAGGCAGCTGCCGTTCAGGGTGCTGGCGGTCAAGGTGTCTGCCCCGCTTTGGTGGGTCACTCGCTGTCCGGTGATTCGACCAGGATGCCCGCGGCCAGGATCACCGTCATCACCACCAGGTCGCCCACCTCGGCACGCTCAAGGTTGGCCGGATTATCCGCCTCGAACGTCCCGACATTACCCTCCGGTCCACGCAGGGAGTAAGTGCCCGCTTCCAGGTCGATGTCTTCGACGACAGCGGTAATCACCGTGGTGCCCACGGATACCGCACCCGGCGCCTCACCCTGTTCCGCGCGGCCGTCCACCATCATGTCGCCGTAACCCGGTTCGATACCATCGGGGTTCGGGTACACCTTGATGGAAATTTCTTCGTACAACTGGGCAACCACGTGATCGCCCACGTGCACCTGGTCCAGGTTGCGAACGTCTTCACTGGCGGTGAAGCTGAAGCTTTCGCCGGCCTCGCCGGTCAACGTGACCGCCCGGGTCTCGTGATCAATGGCCGTCACTTCGGCTTCCAGCGTGATCGTGCGCGAGCCGCTCATGGAAGGCTTGGACATGGCCGGCGCGTCAGCAGGTTCATCCGCGAAGGTCATGGTGACAAACAACGCCAGCGCCATGCCGGCCAGAGATTTCAGAATCGCTTTCATCAGTGAGCACTCCCCGCCTTGTGAAATGAGTTTCACAGTGTAGCGAGTGCGTGGCGTGTCGTCAGCCACCCGTTCGTCTAGACTCTGGACACGCCGTTCACACACGCAAGTTCAGGAGGAACCACGCATGAAGACCATTCGCATGACATTCGCCCTGATGGTCCTTTCCCTGGGTTTGGCCACCACCACCCAGGCCCAGGTCGGCGTCACCGACAACTGCCAGGACGACATCAAGGACCTGGAAGATGATATCCATGACAACCGGGATGACTACACGGCGGAATCCATCGCCAGGGCCAGGACCCAGCTGACCCAGGCCAAGACCAACCGGGTGAACCCGGCCAAGTGCCGGCAGAACGTGCTTGAAGCGCGCAAGGAACTGCGAGAAGGCAAGCACGACAAGAAAGACAAAGACTAGTCGCGACCGGCGGGTTCACCAACCCGCTGGTTTTTTAGACTTCAGGCCAGTGCCCGCACCAGGGCGCCAGCACCGGCCGCGCAGACCACCTGTGCGCAATGGGGGCCGGTCCACGCGAGCCCCCGGAATCCGGCCTCCAGCAAGGCGGTTTCGTCCGCGCGTGAGGGGTCCGTGATGTCGACAGTGAACCGGGTGCCCAGCGCTTCGCCCACTGTAAAATTGCCGCGCCCGCCCAGGGCGGCCACCAGGGCATCGATCATATCCTTCGTCGGAACCGCCTCGGTTTCGGGCTGTTCACGCTGAACGCTCGGGGGTCCCGGCGGGTGCGCTGCTGGAGGGGCACCCGCCACGCGCCGCAGGTTGTCGGCGATTTCGTCTGCGCGTAGCCCCATCACCACCTGCAGCGTTTCCGCCGTGGGCCGCAGGACGCCGGCGGCGCCCAGCGCTTTCAGCGCCGCCTCGTCGACCGGGTCCTGGCTGGCCACGCGAAGTCTCAGTCGCGTGGTGCAGGCGTCAATATCGAGCAGGTTGTCGGCGCCGCCCAGGGCGGCGATCAGCCCCCGGGTCTCATCGTCCACGCCAAGCGGGCCGTCGCCGGCCACGCCCTGCCCCACGGGCGCCACGATGTCGCCACGCCCCGGCGTCGGGATGTTGAACCGCAGGATCGTCCAGCGGAACACGAAATAGTACAGCGCGAACCAGCCCGCGCCTATGACCAGCAGCACCAGGGGCCGCGTTGCCAGGCCGAAGTTCAGCACGTAGTCGAACAGGCCGGCCGAAAAGCCGAAGCCGTGGCGCACGCCCAGCCAGTCCACCAGTGTCAGGCTGATGCCGGTCAGCACCGCGTGCACGGCATACAGCACCGGCGCGATGAACATGAACGTGAATTCGATCGGTTCGGTAATGCCGGTCAGGAACGAGGTCAGGCCCATGGACAGCAACAGGCCGCCCACGGCCTTGCGCTTGGCCGGCTCGGCGCAGTGGTACATGGCCAGGCAGGCCGCCGGCAGGCCGAACATCATGACCGGGAAAAAGCCGGCCATGAACGCGCCCGCCGAGGGGTCGCCGGCGAAGAATCGCCGCAGGTCGCCGGTCACCCCTTCGAAGTCACCGACGATGAACCAGGCAATATTATTCAGGATGTGATGCAGGCCGGTGATGATCAGCAGCCGGTTCAGCAGCCCAAAGACGAACAGCCCGCCGCCGCCCGCCGCCACGACGGCTTCGCTCAGCCCGTTCATGCCGGACTCGACGATCGGCCAGCCGAAGCCGAACACCAACGCCAGGCCCAGCGCCGCGAAACCGGACACGATGGGCACGAACCGCCGCCCGGCGAAGAACGCCAGGTAATCCGGCAGCCGGATCTCGGCAAAACGGTTGTAGAACAGGCCCGCCATGATGCCGCAGACCAGGCCCACGGGAACGCTCATCTTGGCAATGGCGCCGTCCAGGTAATTGGCCGAGAGGTAGGGGGCGAGCGCCTCGGTGGCTTCCGCGAGCACCGCCTCCGGCACGGGAATCAGGACCCGGGCACCCTCGGTCGTCACGAAGTAGGCCACTGCGGCCGCGAGCCCGGCGGCGCCGTTGTTGCCCCGCGCCAGGCCGACGGCCACGCCGATGGCGAACAGCAGGCCCAGGTGTGCAAACACGGCCTGGCCGGCCGCGGCCACGAACGGCATGTCCAGCAGGTCAGGCTGGCCCAGTCGCAGCAGCAGGCCGGCCACCGGCAGGACGGCGATGGGCAGCATCAACGAGCGGCCCAGTTTCTGGGCAGCGGGGAACAGGGTTCCGGTCAGGAATGATTTCATGGGGGTTTCCGTTTAGCGGCCGCTTCGGGTGGCGACCTGCATTTCGCGAACCAGGGCACGCACTTCGGCGGCCGAGTCGCATTCCAGTGCGGCGGCGGCCAGTCGCTGACAGTCCCCGAGCGACAGTGTGCGCAATTCCGCCTTGACGCGCGCCACCCTGGCCTGCGGGACGGACAGCTTGCCGACACCCAGGCCAATCAACACCGGGACCGCCAGCAGGTCGGCCGCCGAGGCGCCGCAGACGCTCACGTCAATGCCCTGCGAATGACCGGCCTCGGCGGTCATGGCAATCATGGCCAGTACGGCGGGATGCAGCGCATCCAGGTGCTTCGCCAGGCCGGGTGACAGGCGGTCCATGCACAGCGTGTACTGGGCCAGGTCGTTGGTGCCAATGGAGAAAAAGTCGACGTGCGGGGCCAGCCGGCGGGCGGTCACCGCGGCGGCCGGTGTTTCCACCATCACGCCCAGGCGAAGTTCAGCCTGCAGATCGTGCTGGTCGCGAAGTGCGTCGACCCGCGAACGTACGGCGGCAACTTCTTCCGGCCCGGTCACCATCGGCAGCATCACCCGCAAGGGCTGGGCCGTCTTCACCCGCAACAGGGCCTCGAGCTGGGCGTCCAGCAGTTCGGGCCGCGCCAGTTGCAGGCGGATGCCGCGTTCGCCCAGGGCCGGGTTTTCCTCGGCCGGCTGGTCCAGGAACTCGATCGGTTTGTCGGCGCCGGCATCCAGGGTACGGACCACCAGGGGCCGGTCACCCAGCGCGTCGGCGATGGACTGCAGTTCGTGGCGCTGTTCCTCGACGCTCGGTGCCGCCGAGCGCGCCATGTACAGGAACTCGGTACGTAGCAGTCCGCAGCCCTCGGCGCCGGCCTCGACGGCCGCGCGGGCATCGCCGAAGCCCGCCAGGTTGGCCTGCACGGCAATGGCAATGCCGTCGGCGGTTTCGGCAGGCAGGTGCGCCTGGCTCCGGGCCTCGATGGCGAACCGCGCCTCGGCGTCGGCCCGCGCGAGAAAAGCATCCTGGTCCGCCGCCGACGGTGCAACGATGATCTCGCCCTGCTCGGCGTCGACGCACAGGGTCACGCCGTCTTCGATGGCCAGCAACGCCGGCCCCGCGCCCACCAACGTCGGCAGGCCACGTGCTGCCGCCAACAGCGCAACATGGGAAGTCACGCCGCCCCCGGCCAGGCAGAGCGCCACCGGCCCCGCGTCATCCAGTGCCATCAGCTGCGATGGCAGGAGCTGGTCGGCCAGTACCACGGCTTGATCGGGCAGCGTCAGTGCAGCCCCCGGCGTTTTACCGGCCAGGATATCGACCACCTGCAGGCCGATGTCATGCAGGTCGTCCACGCGTTCCCGAAGCCGCGCGTCATCCAGCGCCGCCATGCGCCCGGCGGCCTGCCGGGTGGCGTGCCACCACGCCGCGGCGGCCGAGTCGCCGGCCTGTATCCGCTTGCGGGCATCGGCCAGCAGGCCCGGATCGCCCACGAGGGCATGATGGGCCGCGGCCACCTCGGCGGCCTCGCCGGAGGTGGTGGCCGAACGTTCCTGCAGGTGCGCCGCCAGCGTGGCGATGGCACGGTCAAGTTGGTCAGAAGCTTCTGCTTCACCGACGCTGCATGGCGGCAGGTCGGGCGCGCCACGAACCGCCAGCCGATACGCCCGGCCCGTGGCCAGGCCGGCGCTGGCCACCAGGGCTGGCAGTCGGCTGCCGGCTTTTGGGGCGGGCACATCGTCCAGGGCCGCCGGGGTCGTACCAGGTGGCGTGATTTCGTCATCCGCCAGCGGTTCGAGATATGTGGCGACGGCCGCCACGGCCCGGGCGGCATCCACACCCCAGGCCTCGATCCGCACACGGTCTCCGCGCGTAATGCCAAGGCCCATCAGGCTGACCGGGCTGAGCAGGTCGGCGGCCTGGCCGGACGCGGCCACCAATTGCACACGTGTCTCCATCTCGCGCAGAAGCGCCGCGAGCTGGCCCGCCGGGCGGGCGTGAATGCCGTGTTCAAGGCCGGTGCGCAATGTGCGGGATTCCGCCGGCTCACCGTCCATACCGGCGGCCGGTCCGCCCCCCGTTTCGGTGGATTCGACCACCACTTTGAACAGCCGGTCGCCTTCAATGACCGGACCTGCTTCGCGGACGTCATCCACGCGCAGCCCGGGACCGTCCAGCACCAGCACGGGCGTTCGCAGGCTGGGCGCTTTCCGTGCCAGCACATCCAGGTCGAAACGCAATAATTCCTGCCCGGCCTTGACACGTTCGCCGGCGCTGACCAGCGCCTCGAAACCGTCACCCGCCAGCGCCACGGTATCGATACCCACGTGTACCAGGCATTCCACGCCGTTATCGGCGCGCAGGCTGACGGCGTGGCGGCTGTCGGGCACGGCCACCACCTGGCCGTCGAAGGGCGCCACTACGCGCTGGCCGGTGGGGTCGATGGACACGCCCTGCCCCAGGGTGCCGCCACTGAACACCGGGTCGGGGCTGTCCTCGAGCCCGGCGCACCAGCCGGAAAGCGGCGATTTGATGATCAGGGTGTTCATGCTGGGGGTCATGCTAACTCCATTCCCGGGCGCTGGGGATGCCCGGCAGGGATGGGGCAATAAAAAGGCCCGGTCAAAACCGGGCCCGCATCACGTTCTGGGTGAGGCCCCGCCACCGTGCCGGCGGCGGGGATTCACGGACCGCGGGGTCCCGGTCAGAAGTTGAACCGCAGGTTCAGGTAGTACTGGCGACCGTTCTCGTAGATGGAACGCGGGCGTTCCTTGCTCTCGGCGTAGTACTTGTACGACTCGTCGGTCAGGTTACGGCCATCCAGCGACACCGTGAAGTTGTCGTTGATGATGTAACCGATGGAGCCGTCGACGCTCTGGATGTCATCCTGGTAAAACGCGGATGCACGGTCCAGGCCGCTGTAGAACGCGGAGCGGAAGTTGTACGACAGGCGCACTGACCAGTGGTCGGTCTCGAAGTAGCCACCCAGGTTGTAGGTGTTCTTCGAGGTGCCCAGCATCGGCTGGTCATCGGCGGTGTCCGCATCGGCATACGAGTAGTTGGCCATGACGCCGAAGTACTCGCCGATCGGCTGCTGCAGCGCCACTTCGAAGCCCTTGACCTTGGCCGAGGAGTTCACGGGCACGGTCAGCAGGTAGTCGACGAATCGGCCCTCCGGGTCCTGGGCGTCAATGGTGAAGATGGAACGCATCTCCTGGCCCAGCGCGATGTAGTTGTCCATGTCCATGTAGAACAGGCTGGCGGACAGCAACGCCCGTTCCGCGAAGTACCATTCCCAGGCGACATCGAAGTTGGTCGACACGATCGGCGCCAGGTCGGGGTTACCACCCGAGCCGCTACCGATCTCGCCGTCAACCGCGGGCGGCACCAGGCTCACTGAACCCGCCAGTGCCGAGTAGTCGGCGCGCGACAGGGTCTGGGTGGCCGCGAGGCGCAGGTCCATGTCCTCGGTCAGTTCGTAACGGAAGTTCGCCGTCGGCAGCACGTCGTTATAGGTGTGCTTCGTGTTGAGTGCCTTGTAGGCGCCGAAGGCGGACGTGGTGATCGCGTCCGGGTCCGCGGCGTCGGCATTCACGAACGTCGTGATGTCTTCCTTGGTCTGCACGTAGCGCAGGCCCAGGTTGCCGGACCAGCGGGCACCGTTGAAGTTGAACTGCACGTAGCCGGCCGTCGACGTTTCCTCCAGGCCATAGGCGCCCTGGAAGTAGAACCGGGACACCGGGTCACGGTCGGTGAAACGGTTGTACTCGGCCAGCTGTTCCGGCGAGAAGTACCAGATATCGCGGGGAATGTTGCCGTTCAGGTTGCCACCCCAGTCGCCCGGGTAGTTCTCGTATCCGGACGGGAAGTTGGCCGGGTCGAACGGCGATTCCGCGCCGACCGGGCAGAAGAACTGCTGCGACCAGTCAAACGGCACCACGTTGCCGCCGGAATCCAGGCAGCCCGGGCCCTGGGCGGTGACCTGGTCCAGGTGACGGCCATGCTCGGCGCGGCGGGCACCGAAGTCGATGGACGTCAGTGAACCGGACTCGATATCCCAGGTGGTATCCAGCTGCAGCCAGTCCTCTTCATCCAGCACGTCGATGTCCTGGTAGCCGAAAATCCAGTCCAGCTTGTATTCGGTCAGCGCTTCACCCGGCTGCGAGTAGTCCGTGCTGCCCAGGTGCCAGTCGGCCGTGCCGACGCCGTTCAGCTGCCAGCCGGCGCCGGTACCGAGGCCGAGATCCCATTCGGCGACATCCTGGGTCGGCGTTTTGCCGCGGCCTTCGGAGGTGCCGGCCTGCGCGAACAGGCTCCAGCTGTCGCTCATGGCCCATTCCACCTCGGCGCTGATGTAGTCCGAGCTGGATTCGTCACCGGGGCGGGAAATCTGGTCGTAGATGCCGTACTGCTGGCCGGCCACCGGGCTGAACTCGGCCGACACCAGGGTGTTGTCTCGCACGGTGAAATCCGGATTGGGCACCGCGCCACCCTGGATGATGCGGGCACCCCAGAGCATGTAGTTGCGGTTGTAGTTGCTGGCTTCCAGGTTGGAGCTGAACGCGTCAACGACAAAGCTGAGTTCGTCGGTCGGGGCGAATTCGAGTGTCACCTGGCCGCCGGTGCGCTTGCGCTCCTGTTCGAACAGCGCGGAACCGAGCAGCGTCGGGTAAAGCACGCCTTCCAGTTCCGGATAGGCCTGGGCGGCGGCATCGCCGGCGCCGATCGGGTTGTAGCCCAGCAGTTCCTGGCCGTCACGGCGCAGGTGACGCTCCTGGCTGAAGCCCTGCACCATGATGCCGAAAGTGCCGTCGGCATTCTTCCAGTTCAGCAGCGCGGACAGCTGCGGGTCCATCTCGTCCGGCAGGTCCGCGTAGACCATGCCAACATTGCCGTGCACGGTCACGCCATCGTCAAAGTTCAGCGGGCTGTGCGTCTTGATGTCGATGCTGCCGGTCAGGCCGCCTTCGACCAGCTTGGCTTCGTATGACTTGCGCACCACGATCTGCTCGACCAGCTCGGAAGGCAGCAGCGAGTAACTGACACTGCGCCCGACGGTGCCGGTCTGGTTCAGCACGAACCAGTCGCCGGTGCCGATGTTGTGGCCGTTGATCAGGGTCTGGGTGTAGGACGGGCTGGTGCCGCGCATGCTGACGCGGTCGTTCTCGTCGAACGCGCCTTCGTTGGCGCTGGCGGCGCTGATGGTGATGCCCGGCACGCGCTGCAGCGAGTCGGCAATGTTCCGGTCGGGCATCTTGCCGATGTCCTCGGCGCTGATCACTTCAACGTGTGAATCGGAGCCGCGCTTGACGTCCAGTGAGCGCTGCAGGCTGCCGCGAATACCGGTGACCACGACTTCTTCCATCACGGAATCAAGGTATTCATCGGTGTCCTGGGCGAATACGGGTTGGGCGCTGGCATACAACGCCATGGCGATGGCGGTGCTCAGTACGGTGGTGCTTTTCAGGGTCATGGCATGTTCACCTTCATGTGTGCGTTCGGTTCTGTGGAACGGCGTGGAACTGTTTATTGGTTAGTACCAATTTGTTAAAAGCATATTACCAATAGATACCAATTTCCAGCCCAATTTTCACAATAAAGCAACATTTCACGTAACTAGCTGATTTTTATATCGCAAAATACCCCAATACATGAATCGTGAAGAAACTCTTGGCATTATTGGTTCTATATTGGTTATATTAGTGGCATGACGGACACGCCCCACAAATCGATGGCGACGGAACTCGCCGAACGGTTCGCTCGACTGGAGCCGAATGAACACCTGCCGCTCTACCGGCAGGTGCAGAACCTGCTGCGCGACGCGATCAACGAACGCGACCTGAAGCCGGATGATGTGCTGCCACCGGAAAGGGAACTGGCCACCATCTTTGGCGTGTCCCGGATCACGGTGCGCAAGGCGATCGAGGGGCTGGTCAACGAGGATGTACTCGGCACCCGCCAGGGTTCCGGCACATTTGTACGGCCCAAGGTGGAGAAAAACTTTGCGCAGCTGAACTCGTTTTCGGAGGAAATGGCGGCCCGCGGCCTGAAGCCCGACAGCGTCTGGTTGAGCCGCTCCGAGGGCACGGTTTCGCCGGAAGAGTCCATGACGCTCCGGGCGAGCCCGGGCACCCGCGTATTCCGGTTCAACCGGATTCGGCTGGCCGACAACAACCCCATGTCTATTGAGCGCGCCGTGGTCCTGGGCGAGTGCCTGCCTGGCCTCGAAGCGGTCGAGCACTCGCTTTACACGGCGCTGAAAAAGACCGGCAACCGCCCGGTGCGGGCGCTGCAACGGCTCAAGGCGGTCCTGCTGACCGCCGACCAGGCCGAAATGCTGGGCGCGGTGAAGGGTGACGCCGGCCTGCTGGCGGAACGCATTGGTTTTAATGCCAAGGGCGCAGCCATCGAGTTTTCACAGAGCTGGTATCGTGGCGACACCTACGACTTCGTGGCCGAACTGAGCCTCGGCGATTGAGATTTCGATGAACCAGGTGACCCACACGCCCGATTCGACCCGAACCCTGATGTTCCGCGAAGCCGCCGAGGCGGCCCGCGTGGTGCAGGACCAGCTGGACCACAACGCTGACGCGGCGCGCCGCATCGGCCGCCTGCTGCGCGAGCGCGACCCCGCGTTCATGCTGACGGTCGCGCGTGGCAGCTCCGACCATGCCGCGACCTACGCCAAGTACCTGGTCGAGACCCGTGCCGGCGTGTTCACGGCGTCGGCCGCACCCTCGGTGAATTCCATTTACAAGGCGCCCATGCGTTTCGATGGCAGCGCCTGCATCGTTATTTCACAGTCGGGCGCCAGCCCGGACCTGCTGGCCGTGGCCGAGGCCGCAAGCGCGGCGGGTGCGCCCGTGATTGCCATCGTCAATGTCGAAGATTCACCGCTGGCCGAACTCGCCGACGAGGTCTTGCCGATCCGCGCCGGCCCGGAGAAAAGCGTGGCGGCGACAAAGTCGTTTATCGGCTCGCTTTCCGCTGCCGTCCAGCTGGTCGCCGAGTGGCGCGACGACGCGTCGCTGCGGGAAGCGCTGAGCCAGGCGCCCGCCCTGCTCGCGCAGGCATGGGAATGCGACTGGAGCGCGGCCATCGAGCCGATCAAGGCCACGCGCAGCCTGTTCACGCTGGGCCGTGGCATCGGCCTGGGCATTGCCCAGGAGTCCGCGCTGAAGTTCAAGGAAGTCTGCGGGCTGCACGCCGAGGCCTATTCTTCGGCGGAAGTGCTGCATGGCCCGGTTACCATCGCCCGCGATGACTTTCCCATGCTGGTGATGGCCCAGGACGACGACACCCTGCCCGGCCTGCGTGACCTGGTCGGCGACCTTTCCGGCCGTGGCCTGCACCTGCTGGCGGCCGGTGTAAGCGGCGCCAATGTCACCGAGCTGCCCACACCATCCGCGCACCCCGTCATTGAGCCCATGCTCCGCATCCAGAGTTTCTACCGCCTGGCCAACCAGCTATCGTTGGCGCTGGGACAGGATCCGGACAACCCGCCTTTCCTGCGAAAAGTCACCGCCACGGTATAAACCCATGATTGTTGCCGCCTCCGAACTGACCGCCATCACCAATGCCCGCGTCGTGACCCCGGACGCGGTGCGCGACGACCTGGCGGTCTGCGTTCGTGGTGGCCGGATCGTTGACCTGGTGCCCCATGACCAGGTGGGTAACGCCCGGGTCATCGACCTGCTGGGCCAGCACCTGCTGCCCGGCTTCGTCGACACCCAGGTGAACGGCGGCGGCGGAAAACTGTTCAACGATGAACCCACCGCGGACACGGTCCGGGTATTGACCAGGGCCCATGCGCGCTTTGGTACAACCGGGCTGATGGCGACGCTGGTCAGCGACGACCTCAGCATCGTGGAAAAAGGCCGTGCGGCCGTTGATGAAGCCCTGAAGACCGGTGACCGGACCATTATTGGCCTGCATATCGAAGGCCCGTTCATCAATACCGAGCGCCGTGGCGTTCATGACCCGGACAAGATCCGCAGGCTGACGACGGCCGTGGCCGAGAAACTCCAGCCGCTGGAAAACGGCCCGACACTGATCACCGTCGCGCCGGAAACCGTGGAAAAAGGCACCATCCGCTCACTGGTCCGCAAGGGCTTTATCGTCGCCGCCGGTCACAGCGCCGCGAACTACGACGACATTGCGGCGGCCGTCGACGAAGGACTCACCGGCTTTACCCACCTGTATAACGCCATGTCACAGCTGACGGTCCGCGAGGCGGGCGTGGTGGGCGCGGCGCTGGACCTGGAGCAGACCTACGCCGGCCTGATCGCCGACGGTGTGCACGTGGCCGACGCCAGCGCGCGCGTGGCACTGCGCTGCAAGGGCCCGGACCGGCTGATGCTCGTCACCGACGCCATGCCGCCCGTCGGCACGGACTTGGAAACCTTTGAGCTGCTGGGCGAAACCGTGGACGTGGCCAACGGCATCTGCCGCGACCGCCGCGGCGCACTGGCGGGCAGCTGCCTGGACATGGCGATGGCGGTGCGCCGCATGATGGCCATGACCGGCTGCGACCTGGTGGCCGCCGCGACCATGGCCGCGGCCACCCCGGCACGTTTCCTGGGGCTGGAGCGGGAGCGCGGCGCCATCAAGCCCGGCCTCGCCGCCGACTTCGCCATCCTCGACCACGAACTGCAACCCGTGGCGACCATTACCGGTGGCCTGACCGCCTGGTCGAAGAACGAAGACCCGCTACACTAGGCCCTGTTCCCGAAACCAGGCCCCGGCGGCATGCTGCTCATCGACGACCCCACCGATATTGCCCACGTCATCGAACTGGCGGTGGCGCCGGTTTTCCTGCTTGCCGGCATCGGCGCCTTCATCAACGCCTTCGCGGCGCGCCTGGCGAGAATCTTCGACCGTGGCCGGTTGCTGGAAGACATGCTTGAACGTGCCGACGCCGAACATGCCAAGCAGATCCGCAGCGAACTGAAAATCTTGTGGAAGCGCGCCCGGCTGGCTTACATCGGCATCGCGCTGGATATCCTGTCGGCCCTGATCGTCTGCATCCTGATCGCGGTGGCATTCCTGGGCTACTTCTTCGATTTCGAGATTCCGACGGTGGTCGGCGGCCTGTTTATTCTCGCCATGCTGGCGCTGATCGGCGGCCTGGTCGCCTTTCTCCGCGAGGTCTTCATCGCGGTGCGGCGCTTTTCCTTCGGCGTTCGCGCCTCGGGCGTAAAACGCGAGTAGAAGCACGCGTGACCCTGGCGCAATGGAATATGCTATGTTTGCTCCGCGCCCATTTGGGGAATTGTTTATTCCATGTCCTGCCTGGCCAAAATCCGTGCGTACCAGGATGAGCTTTCTCCGAACGAGAAGAAAATCGCGCGCTTCATTCTCGACAACCCGGCGCTGATCCGGGACTACTCCTCGCAAAGCCTGGCCCACGCGGTGGGCGTCAGCCAGTCCAGTATCGTCAAGTTCAGCCAGAAACTGGGCTTTCGCGGTTTCACCGACCTGAAGCTCGCCATTCACGAGGCCTTCCTGACGGGCGACGGTCACGAGAACGGCGACGAGAACGGGCACGCCGAGGCGGCCGCGGACGCGACGGTTGCCGAGCAGCTGTACCAGACCAAGCAACAGGCGCTGCTGAACACCATGCAGCTGAACGAGGAGGCGCAGCTGGAGGCGGCGGTCGAGTTGCTGGAAAAAAGCCATCGTATCCAGATTATCGCCATGGGCTGGAGCGCCATGGTGGCGCGACACTTCGCCTCGATGCTCAGCCAGGTCGGCCGCGCCGTGATCGCCGAGATGGATGCCTATTTCCAGGTGTCCAGCGTGGCCACGCTGGGCAAGGGCGACGCCGTCTTCCTGGTGTCACTGACGGGCCAGGCGCCACGAACGCTGGAGGCCATCAAGCTGGCGCGTCGTAACGGCGTCAAGGTGATCACGCTGACGCCCTACAGCGCCAACCCGTTCCGCGCGCTGGCGGACGTGCAGCTGTTCTCGGTGAGCACCGCGGGCAAATACGAACTGCCACAGATCGTGTCGATGACCTCGCAGCAGTACATCATCGACCTGCTGTTCAAACTGATCATTCGCCGCGACCGCAAGGCCCGGGAGCTGCTGGCCCTGGGTCGCCAGAACGTCGAAAGCTTCTGAGCGGATCACCGCACCGGAACCCCTGAACATGAAGAAAACCCTGCTCTCCGCCCTGCTGGCGATCGCGCCGGTCACCGCAATCTCCGACGGCGCCCCCCCGCTCGGCCCGCTCGACGCCGCGGCCATCGACCGCGTGGTCGCAAACGCGATGACCACGTTTGGTGTTCCCGGCATGGCCGTCGGCGTCATCAAGGACGGCGAAGTCCGTTACGCGGCCGGCCACGGCATTCGCGAGCTGGGCCAACCGGAACGCGTGAATACGGAGACGCTTTTCCGCGTCGCCTCGGTCACGAAAGCGTTTACCGCCGCCGCGACGGCCATCCTGGTCGAGGAAGGCCACGTGAGCTGGAACGGCCCGGTTATCGAATACCTGCCCGAACTGCGCATGAGCGACCCCTGGGTGACCGCCAACATCTCGCCCGTCGACCTGCTGGCGCACCGCAGCGGCCTGGCGCCGTTCACCGGCGACCTGATGCTGTGGCCCGCGCCGAACGCGTTCACCGAGGACGACATCATTCACGCGCTGCGCTACTTCCCGCTCGAGCGCGGTTTTCGTGACGGCTACACCTATGACAATGTGCTTTATATCGTCACCGGCGAAATGATCGAACGGGTCAGCGGCCTGCCGTGGGGGGAATTCGTGGACCAGCGCCTGATGGCGCCGCTGGGCATGGACCGCTGTTTCGCCGGCCCGATTCCGCAGTCGGCGATGACCAACCTGGCCGCCCCGCACGGCGACATCGAGGGTGAGCTGGCCGTGATCGAGCGCAACCGCATTCCCAGCCGGCCTGACAAGTTCTCACCCGCCGGCGGCATCGCCTGCAGCGTGACCGACATGTTGAAGTGGCTGGGCCTGCAGCTGGCCGGGGGCACCACGCCCTCTGGCGAAACCCTGTTCAGCGAATCCCAGTCACGCACGATGTGGGCGCCGCACAACTGGCTGGGCGTCGGCCAGGAAGATCGCGACGTTCACAACACCAATTTTCGCGCCTACGGCCTGGGCTGGCGGACCCGCGATATCCAGGGCGAGCTGGAGGTGTCCCATACCGGTTCCCTGGACGGCTGGCGCGCCGAGGTCGTGATGCTGCCCGAGCAACAACTGGGCATCGTCGTGCTGGCCAACGGCGCCAGCACCTCGGCGCGCAACGCGGTCAGCAGTGCCATCCAGTACGGCTACCTGCCAACGGGCCAGCGTGACTGGGTGGCATATTACCGCGACGCCGAAGCGGAAGCCGCGGCCCGGGATGATGACGACACCGATGATTCGTCCACCGCCACATCGACACCGCCGGTCATCCCGGCGCGGCCGCTCGAGACCTACACCGGCCGCTACAACGACCCCTGGTTCGGCGACATTGCCATCACCCTCACCGGCGACGAACTGCGTTTCACATCGGCCAGGGCGTTCAAGCTGAATGGGCCGATGACCCACCACTCGGGCGACCTGTTCGTGGCGAGATGGGAAGACCGCTCCGTGGGCATGGATGCCTGGGTGCGTTTTGAAATCAGCGCCGATGGCGAAGTCACCGCGGTGCGCATGAACCGCAACTTCGAGGCCGGCGGCACGGTGGACTACTTCAAGGAACTCAACTTCACGCCGGTGAACGAACCATGAGCGCATTCAACGAGGTCCCGCGCGCCCGCAAGGGTGTTTTACGCCACCAGGCGCACCGCTACGGCGAATCCGAACGGGGCGTACCGCTGGAATTTTACGGCCCGGATACAGGCCCGGTGAAGGTGCTGGTCATGGCATCCATGCACGGCGACGAGTGCGACTCCACGGTGGCGCTGTCCGAGGCGCTGCGGCGCGTGCCCGCCGAGGCGCTGGCCAACCCGGTGATCCTGGCGGTCAACCCCGACGGCGTGTTGCAGGGCACACGCTGTAACGCGAATGGTGTTGACCTGAACCGCAACTGGCCGGCCGCCAACTGGTCGCCGGAACCGGTGCGCTACAAGGATCATGGCCATACCGTGCAGGACATCGAGTTGAGCACCGGCAGCGCGGCCGGATCCGAGGCCGAGACGCGGCACCTGCTGGCCCTGGTCGAACGGCTGCAACCCCATGCCATCGTCAGCCTGCATACACCGCTGGGCTGCATCGACGACCCGGATGACTCCGAACTCGGCCGCTGGATCGCGGCCGAAACGGCGCTGCCACTGGTGCCGGACGTGGGCTACGCCACGCCCGGCTCCTTCGGCAGCTGGTGCGCGGAGAAAAACATCCCGATCGTCACCTGGGAACTGCCGACCGAACCGCTGCCGGCCGTCATTGACTCGCACGTCCCCGTGCTGATGAAGCTGATCACCGGCACCCACCCGGTCGGAACCGGCTGAATGCGCGTCGCGATCACCGATTCCGGCGTCGGCGGCCTGTCGGTCTGCGCGGCGCTGGAAGCCGAACTCGTACGCCGGGGCCTGGGTGACGGCCTGGAAGTGCTGTACCTGAACGCGGCGCTGGAGGACGACTACGCCTACAACGCCATGCCCACCCGCTTCGAGCAGCTGCACACCTTCGACGCCTTCCTGTGCGGCGCGACCGAAACCTACAACCCGGACCTGCTGTTCATCGCCTGCAACACGCTCAGCGTGATGTTCGAAGACCCGTTCTTCGCCGGCCACGACCGATTTCCGATCCGGGGCATCGTCGATACCGGGGTGAACGAAATCCTGGCCGCGCTGGCGTCGGACCCGACGGCGGGTGTCGCAATCTTCGCCACGCCCATCACCATCGGCGGCAACACCTATCGCGACCGCCTGCTGGCGGCCGGCGTGGCCCCGGAGCGCATTGTCCAGCAGGCCTGCCCCGGCCTGCCTGACGCGATCTCCAACGACGTCAGCGGCGCCGAGGCCGCCGCCCTGCTGGACCGCTTCGTGCCCGAAGCGCTGGCGCGGTTCGCATCGCGCCCGGAAAAAGTGTTCGCCTTCCTGGGCTGCACGCATTTCGGCTACCAGGCGCCGCTGTTCCGCTCGCGGCTCGTCGCCGAGGGCGAACAGGCAGTGGTGATCGACCCGAACATCGCCGCCGCCGACACGCTCATTGACCCGATCATCGAAGCCGGGGTGGGCCGCGGCCAGGCGAGCTTCGAGGTGGTCAGCCGCTACACCATTCCGGAGCGCCCACTGGTATCGTTGGCACGCTACCTGGGTGACCGCGCGCCCGCCACGCTGGCGGCACTGCGCGACCACACCCTCCGCCCCGACCTGTTCGGCCGCATCACACAAGAAGAACGCGCATGAGCGAAAACGCCAACACCACCAGAACACCGAGCAAGCCGGACGACCCGATGCGCTCCTTCAGCGAAGACACCGACATGAAGCGCGACCTGGGCCTGCTGGAAGCGGTGTCCATCGTCGTCAACCGCATCATCGGCTCGGGCATCTTCCGCACACCGGCGCCGATCATGGCGTACGTGGCCAGCACCTCGCTGTTCGGCCTGGTGTGGGCGCTGGGTGGCATCGTCACCATCTTCGGCGCGGTGATTTACGCCGAACTGGCGGCGATGATGCCGCGCTCCGGCGGGCCGTATGAATACCTGAAGATGTCCTACGGGCCGTTCTGGGCCTTTTTGCGCGGCTGGGCGATGTTTTTCGTGTCGGAAACCGCGTCGATTACCGCGGTGGCGCTGATCTTCGCCGAGTACCTGAGCGCGGCGTGGTTCCTGGTCAACGGCGTGCACCTGGACAAGATGGTGATCTTCGCCGTCGCCTTCGCCACCATCTGGCTGCTGACCATGATCAACCTGTGGGGCGTACAGTTCTCCGGCTGGGTGCAGAACATCTTCAGTTTCGTGAAGATTGCCGCGGTGGGCAGCATCATCGGCATCGCCTTCACCAGCTGGAGCACCGGCAACTGGGCCAACTTCATCACGCCGCTGTTCCCCGAGTCGTTCGGTGGGACCACCATCCTGGCCGTCGGCGCGGCGCTGCGTTACGCGTTCTTCGCCTTCAGCGGCTGGGAGGGTGCGACCTATATCGCCGAGGAAGTGAAGAACCCGCGCCGCAACCTGCCGCTGTCGCTGTTCATCGGCATCGGCGGCGTCATGTTGCTGTACCTGGGCGCCAACGCCGCCTACCTGTTCCAGCTGCCGCCCGAGCGCATCGCCGAGGCGCCGTGGGTGGCCACCGAGGTGATGACGGTCGCCATGGGCGCCACCGGCGGCATCCTGATTTCCATCGCCGTGATGATCAACACCTTCGGCAACGTCAACACGCAGATCCTGTGCAAGGCCCGCACCTGGCAGGCCATGGCCCGTGACGGCGTTTTCTTCGACTGGTTCGCGAAGCTGCATCCCACCTACCGCACGCCCAACAACGCGCTGCTCGGCCAGGCCGGCTGGGCCACGGTGCTGCTGGTGTTCGCGGTGCTGGCGGACAACTCCTACGAGACCATGATCGACTTCTTCTCGGCCACCTCGACCATCTTCAACATCCTGGTGTTCACGTCGATCTGGGTGCTGCGGCGCAAATACCCCGACGCGCACCGGCCATACCGCGCCTGGCTGTACCCGTGGAGCCTGGTCGGCATCCTGGCCATCTACTTCGCGTTCCTGGTCATCACGCTGATCACCGCCTTCGTGCCGTCCATCATCGGCCTGGGCCTGACCGCCACCGGCGCGGTGTACTACTTCTTCAAGGTGGGCTTCGGCCGTCGCCCGGTTGGCGCGTCGGCAGACTGAGGCCAGCGGCATGAGACCGACCCGCGCGATCGTCCGGCTCGACCACGTCGTCCATAACCTGCGCGTGGCCGCGCGGCTGGCGCCAGGCTCAAAAAACGTACCCGTGATCAAGGCGAACGCCTATGGCCATGGCGCCGTGGAAGTGGCCCGCGCGCTGGCGCCGCACGCGCCGGTGCTGGCCGTGGCCTTTATCGACGAAGCCATGGCGCTGCGCGAGGCGGGCATCGACCACCCGCTGCTGGTCCTGCAGGGGCCGTCGCAGGCGCGCGATGTCGCCACGGCAGCCACGAACGACTTCTGGCTGATGCTGCACGAGCCCGGCCAGGTGCGCTGGGTGGCCGAGGCGCGGCTCTCAACGCCCATCACGACCTGGCTGAAGATCGACACCGGCATGCACCGGCTGGGCCTGTCCGGCGATCAGGTCCGCCCTGCCCTGGACCGGCTACGCGAATCCGGCAACACGCTTGGCGATACCGTAGTGGCGACGCACCTGTCCCGCGCCGACGAGCCCGACCACGACTTCACCCGTGACCAGCTCGCCTTGTTCGCGGAGCAGACCAACGGCCTGGCCCTGCCTCGCAGCATCGCCAATTCCGCCGGCATCCTGGGCTGGCCGGACGCCCATGCCGACTGGAACCGCCCCGGTTACATGCTCTACGGCCACTGCCCGACCAATGCCTCGAGCCCCGGCGGCCCCGCCGCGGAACTTCGGCCCGCCATGACACTGACTTCGGAAATCATTTCGGTTCGCGAGCTTGCACCTGACGAGGGCGTCGGCTACGGCCAGCGCTGGCGCGCCGAACGACCATCGCGCATCGGCACCGTCGCCATCGGCTACGGCGACGGCTACCCGCGCCACGCGCCCAACGGCACGCCCACCTGGGTGGGCTGCATGCGCGCACCGCTGGTGGGCACGGTGTCGATGGACATGATCACGATCGACCTAACCGATATACCGGCTGCTTCCGTTGGCGATACCGTCGAGCTCTGGGGCGAGAACGTTTCCGTCAACGAAGTGGCCGCCTGTGCCGGCACGATCGGCTACGAATTGCTGGCCGGCCTGACCGGCCGCGTGCCGCTTGAGTATTCCTCATGATCGACAGCCCCACCCTGCTGCTGGACCGCAACCGCGTAAGGAACGGGGTCAGAGTAACGACTCTGACCCCTTACTCTGACCCCACCACTCTTTACCCCAGCAGCCACTGGCAAAGGTAAACCGCGCTGATCGCGCCGACGGCGTCGGCGAACAGCCCCGCCGGCACCGCGTGGCGACTGCGCAGCACGCCCACCGAGCCGAAGTACACGGCCAGCACGTAGAACGTCGTTTCGGACGAGCCGAACATCGTCGCGCCGATCTTGGCCTGCATGGAGTCGGCGCCGTATTCGTTGACCAGGTCCGTCAGCAGGCCCAGCGAGCCGCTGCCGGAGAGTGGGCGCATCAGCGCCAGCGGCAGGTTCTCGGGTGGGAAGCCGATAAAGTTCAGGAACGGCGCCAGCAGGTTCAGCAGCACATCCAGCGCGCCGGAGGCGCGGAACATGCCGACGGCCACCAGGATGGCCACCAGGTACGGGATGATGCGCACGGCAATGGTGAAACCGTCCTTCGCACCCTCGACGAAGACCTCGTAGACCTTCACCCGGCGCGCGGCCATGGCGTAGAGCGGGATGCCGACAATCAGTGCCGGGATGATGTAGCGGGCCAGTTCATTCAGGCCATCGGTGAAAGACTCGATCATCGGTCGCCTCCCTCACCCTCCGGCGCCGGCGTCAGCCGGAACCACTTCGTCTTTTCCAGCACCTTGACGATGATGATCGCCGCGATGGTCGAGCACAGCGTCGCCAGGATGGTGGTGATGAAGATATCGGCGGAGACCACGCCCATCAGCGCCACCACCGTCGCTGGCAGGATCAGCTGTACGCTGGAGGTGTTGATGGCCAGGAACATGACCATCGCGTTCGTGGCGGTCTTCTTGTCCGGGTTGAGTTCCTGAAGCTCCTCCATCGCCTTGAGCCCTAAAGGCGTGGCGGCATTGCCCAGGCCCAGCATGTTCGCGGACATGTTCAGCACGATGGAGCCAATGGCCGGGTGGTCTTCGGGCACATCGGGGAACAGGCGGATGGTGATCGGCCGCAGCAACCGGGCAATGATGCGGATCAGCCCGGAGGCCTCGGCGATCTTCATGATGCCCAGCCAAAGGGCCATGATGCCGACCAGGCCGATGGCGATCTCCACCGACAGCTTGGCCATGTCGATGGCGGCCTGGGTGACCTGGTCGATGCGACCCGTAAAAGTCCCGACCACCACCGCGATCAGGATCATGCCCATCCAGATGTAATTCAGCATGCGCTCACCTTTGGAGCCCGCGCGAGGTTAACTGACCGGTGACCGGGGAATCCGGATGCGCGGGTCGTCCGGGTCCGCGTGCAACTGTACCGTGTGCGAGACCGGAAGTGTGGCCTGGCAGTCGCCGTGGCCGCAGGGGAAATGGCTGATGATGGGAATGTCCAGGTCGCCGAACACGTCCATGACAATCTCATCGGTGTTTTTGCCGAATGACACGTCGCCACCGTCGTGCATTTCGAGCATTTCGCCGACCACCAGCCCGCGGATGCCGTCCAGGCACCCGGACGTGCGCAACTGCAGCAACATGCGATCGAAGGCGTGCAGCTTCTCGTCGATATCCTCGATAAACAGGATGGCGCCGTCGGCGCAGATCTGCCCCGGGGTGCCCAGGCGTTCGATCAGGAGCGACAGGTTGCCGCCCCAGAGCGGACCACTGGTCACGCCCGGGCTCAGGCACCGGGCCTGGCAGGCATCCAGCGAGTGAATTTCGACATTGTCTTCGCCGGACAGCACCTTTAACAGCGTTTCGACGTTGTACTGGATCGTTTCCTTGCCGAACGTGGTCAGCATCGGGCCATGGAAGGTCACAAAGCCACAACGCTGCGAAATGGTCGTCAGCAGCCCGGTGATATCGCTGAAGCCGACCAGGATTTTCGGGTTGGCCGCGATCAACTCGTAGTCCAGCAGCGGCAGCACCCGGTTGATGCCGTAACCGCCGCGTGCACAGATGATGGCGTCGATGGAAGGGTCAGCGAACATCGCCACCAGGTCTTCGGCGCGGGCTTCGGGCGGGCCGGCGTACTTGTCCTGGCGCAGACCAACGTTTTTGCCCAGCACCACCTCGTAGCCCAGGCCTTCGAACAGGCCAACCGCACGCGCCAGCCGGTCAGGCAGCGGCCAGTAGGCCGGGCTGACGATGCCGATACGCGCACCGTCGCGCAGCCGGGCCGGGCGGGTGCTCATCGGGACAGGCGATTTGAAACAGCTGGCGTCATTTCAACAGTGTCGCCCCGCGCCGTTGGCCACGTCCAGTGGCTCCAGCCCGTCGATATTCTCGATACCCAGGCCCGGCGCGTCGGTGATGCGGATCTCGGCGCCTTCGAAGCGCACGCCGCTGGTGACAGGGTCGTACTTGCCCAGCGAGGGCGTGTCCAGGTCGACCTTGGTGATCACCGTCGACTTGGCCGCCGCCACGTGCGCGGCCGCGGCCACGCCAATGCTGGATTCCAGCATGCAGCCGATCATGCACTCGATGCCGTGGATGCCGGCGATGTCGGCAATTTTCACCGCGTTGGTAATGCCGCCGGTCTTCATCAGCTTGATGTTGATGATGTCGGCGGCGCGGTTGCGGATCAGCTCGATCGCCTCGCGCGGGCCGAAGGAACTTTCATCGGCCATCACCGGGGTGTGGACGCGCTCGGTGACGTATTTCATGCCCTCGATGTCCTCGCCCAGCACCGGCTGTTCCACCAGCTCCAGCTGGACGCCAGATTCCTCCAGCGCGCGCAGCACGGAGACCGCCTGTTTCGGCGACCAGCCCTGGTTGGCGTCCAGGCGGATCAGGGCGCGGTCGTCGGTGGCCGCGTAAATCGCCTTGATGCGCTCGATATCCATTTCCGGATCCTTGCCGACCTTCACCTTCAGCGTCTCGAAACCGGCATCGCAGGCCGCCACCGCGTCCTCGACCATTTTGTCGATGTAGTCCACGCTGATGGTGATGTCCGTGACGATCACGTCTTCACCGCCACCCAGCAACTTGTAGATCGGCGCGCCGTACAGCTGACCGAAAAGGTCGTAGACGGCGATTTCCATCGCCGCCTTGGCGCTGAAATTCTTGATGATCGACTTCTGGATATGGTCGGTGATGGCGTTCAGGTTGCCGATCTCCATGCCGATGATGTTCGGCGCGATGACCTTGTGAATCGCCTCGATTATGGACCCGTGGGTATCGCCGGTGATGACGGCCGTGGCCGGCGCGCTGCCGTAACCGGTGCGGCCGTCGTCGGTGTCGACCATGACCACCACGTCGGCAATTTCATCCACCGTCCTCAGGGACGTCTTGAACGGCGTTGCCAGCGGCACCCGCAGCATCCCGAATCGGACTCTTTCGATTTTCATGGTTCTCCAACCGTTGTTCTGATGGACTTGATGGCGTACATCTCGTCCAGGTAGGTGACGTCTCGCGACATGTGCAGCGACACCAGCGGCGTGACCGACACGCCGGTGAACTCGCGCTCGTGATAATCGCCCCTGGCATCGCGCCATCCGGCGCCGGCCAGGTCGTGAATCACCCAGGGCTGACCGTCCAGGTTGCCCAGGCACATCATGACATGGCCGGTGGAATACAGGAGGTCGCCGACATCGGCGCGGCGAATCTGCTCAAGCTTTTCCCCGGCACTGGCGCCAGGTGCGAAGCGGGTGTTCACCCCGATGGGGCTCTCACCCTGCTGCTTTGAATTGCGCGGCAGCACGAAACCCATGCTGCGGTAGACCTCCGAGACCAGCCCGGTACAGTCGCGTGCATTCAGCGAATGCCCCCAGCCGTAAGGCTCGCCCAGGAACTTGAAGGCCTGCTCGACCAGGTGGCGGCGCGTGAATGGCAGGTGGCCCACGCGAACATCGGCATCGGCGTCGATGGCGGCGGTCACGAATGCCAGCTGGCCATTCTCCCCGCTCGCGGGTCGCCGGACGCGGTACTGTCCATCGCGCGTATGCGGTGGTTCGGCCAGCGGCAGGCGCACACCCATGTCGAGGGTTACGGTCGTGCCCCCGTCATGATCATCGCCGAGCTGTGCGTCGACGAAGTCACCCGTCACCACCAGGGCATCCGGGGCGTCGCGAAACGCGAGCATGTCATCCAGTGCGCCTTCGGCCAGTGTCTCGTCCCTGACCCAGCCGGCATAGTTGTAGGACTGCACGAACTGCCAGCGGCCGTCGGCGCTGGCGTGCATGACGGCCACGATATCGCCGGGGAACAGTGCGTTTTCCTGGAAACGGTCCAGGTGACGCGTCTCCTCGTTGGCGTGCACGACGTCCTCCGTGGGCCAGCCGCGCATGTCGGCGCGGGTGTGCGCCATCGCGAACCGAATGTCGCGCATCGCCGGCAATGACTCGAGATTGCAGGCCGCCTGGTAGCGTGCCCAGTCCTCGTCGCTCACGGCGCGACCGTCATCGTGGAAAAGCGCCCCGCCAGGCCGAAGACTGACCGCCGCGATCCTTGCCTTGATGTCATCGGCACCCAGTTGCGAAGGAAAATCCGCCAGCACCACCAGGTGGGGATCCTGCGCGTAGGCATCCCGGTTGAATGCACGGATCTCGTCCGGGCGCATCAGCACGGTATCGGGCTCATCGCAGGCGGCGATCCAGAACTCCGGTGTTTGGCGCATGTGCTGATGTCCGTCGCGATGAAAGATTCGCCCCGTCCCGGGCAAACCAGAATAATTTATTCTATGGACGGCGTCAGGCATCTGCAACACAGGTTGATCAGTCGTCATGACGGTTCAGCCGGCGTCGGGCGCCGGTACACCACTTCCGGAGGCTGGCTCGAGAACCGGCGCGGGTTCAATTTCAGGCTCGGGCACCAGCAACGGCGCCAGGTCGTTCTCGTAATACTTCTCGATCAGCGCGTACAGCACGGCAACCGTGGCCGGGCTGGGCTGCCCTGTCACTTCCCACGGCAGGAAATGCATCTGGAAGGCGCTGATCACGTTGCGGGTCTGTTCGTCGTATTCACCGGTGAGCTCGATCTCGTAGCCGTAAATTTCCAGTGCTTCCTGCAAACGGCCGATACCGGGCATGTCCAGCCGGAACCGGTCCCAGTAGCGAGCCACGGTATCGTCGTCATACCAGGCGCCGAAGCCTTGCGTGTACAACCACTGCCAGGGAAATCGCGGGCCGGGATCGATCTTGCGCTGCGGCGCCAGGTCGGAATGACCGATCACGTGGGTCGGCGGCACATCGGGGTGGCGCGCGAGGATGCCCTCCAGGGTTTCCGCGACCAGCGCCATCTGCTCCTCGGCAAAATCCGGGTAGAAACAGATGCGCTCGGACGCCCAGTCGGCCGTGGTGGGCTCGGCGGGTTCAGTCTCGTCGGTCGCCTCGTGGCAATGCGCCTGGTTGACGATCTCGATGCCCACCGACATGTTGTTGAGCTTTTTCATCCCCCGCCAGGAACCGACACCGGCGTGCCAGGCACGGCGGTCTTCGTCCACCAACTGGTAAACCTGCAGCTTATCGCCGTCATAGCTGTCGTCACCCGGTTCCGGAATCAGGTAGTGCGAGCTGACCGGGCGGCTGGTGCGCTTGGTCAGTACATGCATGGAATCCGCAAAGTCGCTGACCGTGAAATGCAGCACCACCACCGCCACGCGGCTGTCCTGGTTCTCCGATTCAACCTGCACCGGCCCGGACGCGGCGCAGCCAGCCAGTATCGACACGATCGCCGTGGCGGCCAGCAGATTTTGGAGCTTTCGGAAGTTCGGCATTTCGGGACCTTTTATGCGGTTCGACTGAATCGTAGGTTCGAATCGAATGTGAAATCAAGAATAAATAATTCTTTACATGAATTCACAATATGATATTTTATTTTGACGAAAATATAACGAATTTCGTATCGGTTGTTTAACCTTCACACGCGGGGACGCACCATGAGGAGCCACATGCACACACCACTCACACGCAGATTCTTGCCGTTAGCCGGCCTGTTGATGCTCGCCTTTGCGGCGTTGGTCATCAGCGCACCGGCCATGGCGCAACAGGCCGGCGATATTGCCGGTACGGTTGTCGACGCCGACGGCGCCGGCATCGAAGGGGTGACCGTCGAGGCCACCAGCCCGGTACTGCCGGGTCGACGCACGGCCACCACCTCGGCCGAGGGCACCTACCGCCTGCCGCTGCTGCCGCCGGGTAATTACACCCTGCTGTACACGCTGCCGGACGGCTCGCAGCGTTCCCGCTCCGCGCAGGTCCTGCTGCAACAGCGCGCCACGGTCGACCTTTCACTGGCCGACGACGAGGCCCTCGCGGCACTCGAGGAAGTCCTGGTGGTGGGCACGAGCCCGCTGTTATCCACCGAGGAAGCCTCGCTGTCTGACGCGATTAACTACGAGACTTTCGATTCACTGCCGGTTGGCCAGGAATACCGCGACCTGATTAAGCTGATCCCAGGTGTCCAGTACACCCAGGACAGCATTCGTGGTCCGAGCTCCGGTGGTCATGGCCAGGACAACACCTACCAGTTCGACGGTGTGGACGTGTCCCTGCCGCTGTTCGGCACCCTGTCCGCCGAGCCTTCCACCCATGACATCGACCAGGTGAGCATGGTGCGTGGTGGTGCTTCCGCCGTCGGCTTCAACCGTTCCGGCGGTTTCAAGATCAACACGATCTCCAAGCGCGGCACGGATGAGTTTCACGGTGAGGCCAGCTACCAGATCGAGGATTCCGACTGGTCGGCCGACCCGGACACCGGCGCCGCCACCTCGGACCGGACCCGTGACTGGATCGTCGCCAACATCAGCGGCCCGATCCTGCAGGACAAGCTGTACTTCTACGCGTCCTACTACAACCCGACCACCGAGCTGAACAACCGCGACAACGCGTACGGCCCGGTGCCGGACTACACGCTGGATCGCAAGGAATACTTCGGCAAGCTCACCTGGGCACCGACCGATTCCATCCTGCTGGACGCCAGCTACCGTAATTCCGACAGCGAAGGCCGTGGCCAGAGCGTCGGCACGTTCGAGACGGTCGATGGCTCCACGGGTTCAGACGCCACGCTGGAAATCACGATTCTTGAAGGCTCCTGGGTGATCAACGAGGACTCCAGCGCCTACTTCAAGTACACCGATTTCGCCAACGAGACCCGCGGCGGTCCTGACCTGTTGCTGTCAGCCCAGCCGAGCGTCGGTGGTTCACTGGACCTGAACAACCTGGACCGCATGGGTCACTTCATCGTTCCGCAGGCGCGTGACGACGACCCGGCCTGGAACATGTGGGCCCAGCCGCTGATCGACCGCTACGGTTACGTCGGCGACGACGGCACCCTGCAGGGCGGCGGCCTGGTGGGCGCAGCCCAGACCATCAACGACCAGAACTTCTACCGTGAGTCCTTCGAAGTCGGCTACGACTACACGCTCGACTTTGGCAGCGTGTCGCACGAGCTGCACATCGGTTACCACCAGGAAGAAATCCATGAAATCCTGATCCGTTCGTCCAACGGCTGGGGCCTGATCGAATCTGTTGGTGGTGAGGAAACCACGGCTGCGGACGATATCCCGATCTACTACCGTGCGAACTTCTTCCAGACCAGCCTGGGCGACTACGGCATCCCGCCGATCAATTCGTACGCGGAATCCCGCAACATCGAGCTGAATGACATCATCACCTGGGGTGACTTCGAGTTTAACCTCGGCGTCATGTTTTCCGAGGACACACTGTACGGCCAGGGCCTGAAGGCCGTATCCGGCAACCTCAGCGGTTTCGAGAACAGCCCGGGTACCAAGTACAAGATGAAGAAAGTCAGCTTCGACGAAATGATGCAGCCGCGCCTGGGCGCGACCTGGAACTTCGCCGACAACGCCTCGGTCTTCGTCAACTACGCCCGGTACTACCCGTCAGCCAGCTCGCTGGCCCGCGCGGCGTCCTGGGACCGTAACCTGCACACCGAGATCGAAGCCCTCTTCGACATCGATGGCAACATGATTGGCCTGGAAGAAGATGCGTCATCTTCAGGAAAGCTGTTCCAGGAAGGCATCGATCCGCGTCACGTGGACGAGTTCCTGGTCGGCGCCAACTGGCAGGCAACCGACAACCTGACGACGCGAATCCACTACCGTCGTCGTGAAGCCCGTTCGTTCTGGGAAGACACCTACAACTGGGCGCTGGAAGCCTACTCTTGCACCGCGGAGCCGGATCGCTTCGGCTGCATGCCGGCTGGGTGGGCGCCTGAAGAGCCGTACATCCCGAACCTGAACGACTACCGTGACGAGATCGGTGGTTCGACCTTCGTGATTGCCGAAGTGCCGAACGCCTACACCGATTACGACGAAGTCAGCCTGGAAGCCGAGTGGGCCCAGGACAACTGGTACGTGCAGGCCTCCTACACCTGGAGCGACTTCCGCGGCAACTTTGACCAGGACAACGCGACGTCCGAGAACGATTTCAACACGTTCATCGGTTCCTCGCTGCTGTCCGACGGTCGTGGCCGCATGCTCTGGAACATGAAAGACGGCCAGCTGCGCGGTGACCGCACTCACCTGTTCAAGGCTTACGGTTACTACCAGTTCAGCTGGAACGGCAGCGTCGGCGCCTACGCGCTGTACCAGTCCGGCCAGCCCTGGGAGACCTGGGACGGTTCACTGTACGGCTACTCCAGCGACACCATCCGCTTCGCGGAGCCGGCCGGTACGCACCGTTCGGACGCGCACTACCAGCTGGACCTGAACTACACCCAGAACTTCTACTTCGGGGCCAGCGACCGCTACGCGGTGCAGCTGCGTGCTGACCTGTACAACGTGTTCGATAACCAGACCGGTTACAACATCCAGCCGAGCATCAACTCGGCCGGCTATGGCGAGCCACGTTCGTACTACCTGCCGCGTCGCCTGCAGCTGATGGCCAAGTTCCTGTTCTGATCGAACGGGCGCTTGCCGCGGCAGCCGCCGCAAACCACAGGCCGGCCCGGGTTACCGGGCCGGCCTTTTTCTTGAACGCGTGAACTGAATGACCGCACAGCCGGGTGCGCAGATAACACGATGAACCTGAATATCACCGCCATCGACGCCCTGATCGTGGCCGGCTACCTGGCCGCGGTCATGGTCTTCGGGCTGTGGATGGGGCGCGGCCAGCGCACGCTTTCGGACTATTTCCTGGGTTCCCGTTCACTGCCGTGGTGGGCGCTGTTGCTGTCCATCGTCGCCACCGAGACCAGCACGGTCACGTTCCTGAGCCTGCCCGGTATCGCCGCGGCGCCCAGTGGCAACCTGACCTTCCTGCAGATCACCATCGGCTATATCGTCGGCCGCCTGCTGATCATCCGTTTCCTGTTGCCGATGTACTTCCGCGGTGAGAACTTCACCGCCTACCAGGTGCTGGAGAGCCGTTTCGGCCGCCTGAGCCGGCGCGCCGCGTCCACCCTCTTCCTGGTCACCCGCAATGTCAGCGACGCCCTGCGGCTGTTCCTGACCGCGCTGGTGCTGCAGATTGTCCTGGGCCTGGACCTGTCGGTCTCTGTCATCGTCCTGGGGCTGATCACCATCGCGTACACCCTGATGGGCGGCGCGCGCTCGGTCATCTGGAACGACTGCCTGCAGTTCGTCGTGTACATGGTGGGCGCACTGGCGGCGTGGATGATCATCGTTGACCGCGTGCCGGGTGGCATGGCCGCGGTCACCGAATTCGCGCGCGAATCCGACCGCCTGAGACTGTTCGATTTCGACTTTTCGCTTTTTAAGCCCACGATGACCTTCTGGGCGGGGCTCGTGGGGGGCGCCTTCCTGACCGCCGCCACCCACGGCACCGACCAGCTGATGGTCCAGCGCTACCTGTCGGGTCGCAACCTGGCCGACGCGGCGCGCGCGTTGGCCGCCAGCGGCTTTATCGTCGCCGGCCAGTTCGCGGTGTTCCTGCTGATTGGCGTGGCGCTGGCCGCCTTCTACGCGCTCTCGGGTGATGTCGGTTCCACCGATGCCCCCGCCGGCGATCGCCTGTTCGCCACGTTCATCGTCGATGAAATGCCGGTGGGCCTGGCGGGCATCACCCTGGCGTCCGTATTCGCGGCCGCGATGAGCACCCTGTCCAGCTCGCTCAATTCCTCCGCCACGGCCTTAGTCAACGACGTCTGGCTGCCGCTGCGGCGCACCGCGATGGCGCCGGC
This sequence comes from uncultured Oceanospirillales bacterium, assembly GCA_913055655.1. GTDB lineage: Bacteria > Pseudomonadota > Gammaproteobacteria > Xanthomonadales > SZUA-36 > Marinihelvus. The sequence continues at coordinate 1,506,208 of CAJXKA010000001.1, forward strand.
AAACCAGTTGCGCGCCGGGCGCTATGCCACGGCGCTGTTCGGCATTGTCCAGGTGGGTATCGCGCTGGCCTTCGGCGCCCTGGACTTCAGCGAAAGCGTGGTCGCCAATGTGCTGAAAGTCGCCGGTTTCGCCAGCGGCCCGGTGCTCGGGGTTTACCTGCTGGGCGTGTTCGCACATGGCGTTCGCCAGCCCGCCGCCATCGCCGGGTTTGTCGTGGGCGTGGTCGTATTGTCCGCGCTGGCGTTCGGTACGGCGCTGTACTGGCCCTGGTATGCGGCGGCCGGCGCCGGCGTCACCTTCCTGGCCGGCTGGCTGGCCCAGAAGGGGATGCGATGATGCGCCGTTCCCTGCAATGGACCCAGACCCACCGTCGCTCAGTCGTAGCGGAGAAAGGCCTCGCGGCGCTGTCGGAACGCTTCCAGCCCGTCCTGGTAAACCGCGGTCAGCGCCTCGAGGGTGGCGCCCTCGCGGACCGCATCCAGCACCGCGGCATTGGCCAGCAAGCGCGTGTAGGGCGCCATGTCCCAGGCTTCGGGATACTCGCGCCGCAGTTGCAGCGCGATCTCAAAGCCGGTGCGGACCGGGTCGAAACGGCCCCGGTCGGTGACCAGGATGTTCACGCCACCGCAGCGTTTACCTTCGAACTTGCTGGCATCCGGCGTGAACTGTACCGATATGAAGGCAACGCCGGGCAGGTTGAGTCGGTTCAGCTGGCGCGCGAAGGTGTCGCCGTCCAGCCAGGGGGCGCCGATCACCTCGAACGGCGTATCGGTGCCCCGCCCCACGGACAGGTTCGTGGTCTCCAGCAGGCCGATCCCCGGATAGAGCAACGCCTGGTTCAGGTTGCGCATGTTCGGGGACGGGTTCACCCAGCGCTGGCCGGTGGCTTCGAAGAACATGTTGCGCGACCAGTTCTGCAGTTCGATGACCTGCAGGTCCAGGTCGAGGCCCAGTTCCGCCCGAAACATCGACGCCAGCTCGCCAACCGTCATGCCATGGCGCGTCGGCAACGGGTGCCAGGCGACGAACGACAGCAGGTCCTGGTCGGCAACCGGGCCTGCGACATCAACGCCGTTGATGGGGTTGGGCCGGTCAAGCACGAAGAAACGGATGCCGTGTTCCGCGGCCGCCTGCATCGCCAGTCCCATCGTCGAGATATAGGTGTAGAACCGCGTGCCGATGTCCTGGATATCGAACACCAGGGTGTCGATGTCTTCGAGCATCCAGGACTGCGGGCTGCGTGTGTCACCGTACAGGCTGTAAATCGGCAGGCCGGTGTCGCCGTCCTCGCCGTGACTGATCTCGGGAATGTCCAGTTTGCCCTCGATGCCGTGTTCGGGGCTGAACAACGCCACCAGTTCCACCGACGGCGCATCCATCAACAGGCGGAACGTGCTGTCACCGTGGCGGTCGATGCCGGTGTGGTTGGTGATCAGCCCCACACGGCGACCATTCAGCGGCGCGAACCCGGCTTCGCGGAGCACATCAATACCGGACAACGTCTGCTGGCCGGTATTTACGGCAGAATCGCCTTGCGCCAGCGCAAGGCCGGGCAACAACATCATGATCAGCAGGAATTTGCGCATGGGCGGCATTCTTGCAGAGCAGTGCGCCGGGACGCAACGCGGGAACATTGAGCGATGAACGATAAAGACACCTCCGGCCTGGCCGGCCTGACCACCGAGGCGCGGAACCCGCGCAGCACGAACCTGGATACGCTTACGACCGCCGAGTTCGTCCAACTGGTCAATGGCGAAGACGCCACGGTCGCCGCCGCGGTCGGCGAAGCGGCCGACGAGATCGCAATGGCCATCGACATCATCGCCGAGCGCATGCGCCGAGGCGGACGGCTGGTGTACGTCGGTGCCGGCACGTCCGGCCGGCTCGGCGTGCTGGATGCCTCCGAATGCCCGCCCACGTTCAATGCCGAACCCGGCCAGGTCGTCGGCCTGATCGCGGGTGGCACGTACGCACTGACCAACGCCGTGGAAGGCGCCGAGGACGACCCGGGCCAGGCGCGCGCCGACCTGGAAGCGATTGACCTGGGGCCGGACGATGCCCTCGTCGGCATTGCGGCCAGCGGCCGCACGCCCTACGTCATCGGCGCGCTGGACCATGCCCGCGCCATCGGCGCCGCCGCCATCGCCTTCACCTGCAACCAGGGTTCGGAAATGACCCGGCATGCTGACCACGCGATTACCACGGTCGTCGGCCCGGAGATCCTGACCGGTTCGACCCGCATGAAGGCCGGCACGGCCACGAAGATGGTGCTCAACATGCTCAGCACCGGCGCGATGGTGAAACTGGGCAAAACCTACGGCAACCTGATGGTCGACCTTCAGGCCCGCAACGTGAAACTGGTGGAGCGCGCCATCGGGCTGGTCATGACCCTGGCCGAATGCACGCGGGACGAGGCGGAAGCCGCGCTGGACGCCAGCAATGGCGAGGTAAAGACGGCGGCAGTGGTCCGCCTGACCGGACTCTCTCCGGAAGCGGCGCGGGCGCGGCTGGACGCCGCTGGCGGCCACCTGGGCAAGGCCCTGGCCAGCCCGGACGCGGCGGGCTGACGACGACGATGGTGCAACCCCGATACCTGCTCGGCGTCGACGGCGGCGGCTCACGGACGCGCGCCGTGCTCGCCCGGCTGGATGACGACAACAACGTCGAAGTGCTGAGACGCGGCGTGGCCGGCCCGGGAAACCCGTTGCTGGCCGGGCATCGCCAGGTGCGGGAAAACCTCGAGACCGCGACGGGCCAGGCGCTTGCTGCGTTGCCGGAACAGGCCCCCGGAATAGCCTACACGGTGCTCGCCCTGGCGGGCGCATCCGGTGAGGCTGAAAAGGCATTGATCAATGGCTGGGTCGACGGCCATCCCCTCATTCACGACTTCTGCCTGGTGCCGGACTGGCAGCCCGTGCTCGCCGCCGGCACTGCCGATGGAGTCGGCATCGGCCTGATCGCCGGCACCGGCTCGGTCGCCTTCGGTCGGAGCCAGGATGGGCGGATCGAAAAACGTGGCGGCTGGGGCCACTGGTTCGGCGACCTCGGCAGCGGCTTCGACCTGGGCCGACAGGCCCTGACCGCCATCGCCACCGCCGCGGACGGCCTGACGCCGGAGACGATGCTGACTGCACCCGTCCTGCAACACCTGGGTGCGGACGGCCCGGACCAGGTCACCACGATTCTGACCCGTCATGACAGTCCGCGCCGGACCATCGCCTCGCTGGCGCCGCTGGTGCTGGAAGCCGCTGAAATCGGCGACCCGGCGGCCCGCGCGATTCGTGAATCGGGTGCCCGGTACCTGGCCAGCCTGGTCGCCACGACGGTCAGCGCGCTGGGCCTGGACGAAGGCTACGCGCTGGCGCTGGCCGGTTCGGTCATCTGCAAGAATACGCCCTACCGGAACCAGGTCCTGGACGAACTGGCCCGCATCGGCCCGGTGCCGGGCGCCATCAACCGCGTTGATGAACCTGTCATGGGCGCCATCACCATCGCCCGCAAAGCATTACACAACACCGAACACACCTGGAGCCACCATGCATAGACGACACCTGCTGAAAAACTCGACCGCGCTGGCCGCCCTTGGAATGGGCGCCGCCCTGCCCGCCGTTGGCACCGCGGCCACGCTGCCCACGGCCCTGGGCGCGAGCGCCCCAGGCCATCAGGCAGGGGACATTATCAAGCCCAGGCGGCTGGAACCCGGCATGACACTGGGCCTGATCGCCCCGGCCAGCCCACCCGATGAAAAAGAGAAAATCCGTTTCGCCGGCGACGTGATTCGCTCGCTGGGCTACACCGTCAAGGAAGGCGCCAACCTGTACGCGAAAACCCAGTACCTGGCCGGCACCGACCAGCAGCGCGCCGACGATGTCAACGCGATGTTCGCTGATCCCGACGTCGACGCGATTTTCTGCGTCACCGGCGGCTACGGCACCACGCGCATCCTGCCCCTGCTCGACTACGACACCATCGCCGCCAACCCGAAGGCGCTGATCGGCTACAGCGACATCACCGGCATCCTCAATGCCATCTACGCGAGAACCGGCCTGGTCGGTTTCCACGGCCCCGTCGCCATGCGCAATTTCGGCGACTACGCACTGGCCGAGTTCCAGAAAGTACTGGTCAATCCATCAGCCCCCGTCGCACTGGCCGCACCGCCGCCGTTCGAGACCAGCCCAGGCCAGGTCGAGCGTTATAACCGCATCACCCATATCGCCGGCGGCAGCGGCGAGGGCCGCCTGGTCGGCGGTAACCTGACACTGATGGCGTCCATGACCGGCAGTCCGTACTTTCCGTCCACGGAGGGCAATATCCTCTTCCTGGAGGATATCGACGAGGCGCCCTACCGGATTGACCGCATGCTCACCGAACTGTGGCTGGCCGGCCACCTGGACAACCTGGCGGGCGTGGTTCTGGGGCGCTTTACCGAGGCAGACGCCAATGGCAACACGTTTACCCTGGAAGAAGTCTTTGAGGACCGTTTCGGCAATGCGGACTATCCCGTCGTCAGCAACCTGATGATCGGTCACATGCGGGACATCAGCACCATCCCGGTCGGCGCGCGGGCACGCCTTGATGGCGACGCAGGTACGCTGACGCTGCTCGAAACCGCCGTTCTGTGAATCGGGGAATCGGGGTGAAGATCATCGCGGGGGCGGGGTCGGGCTGTCCATACCCGGGACTCGCTCAAGCACGTCCGTGTGGCGCTCATCGGCGGCCATCCATGGCCGCCGAAGGTCCCGGGTATGGACAGCCCGACCCCGCTACGAGACGCTTTTTTGATTCCCCGATTCCCCGATTCCCCGCCTCACCGTCTCACCGTCTCACCGTCCCACCGTTTCACCGATACAGCAGGTAGCTTTCGCGGCGTTCCAGGTAGGCTTTGAACGCCACCTGCTCGGCCGCTGAGGGTGCCGGGGGGTGGTTCCTGGCCAACTGTTCGGCCATGTGGCGGCTTCCCAGGGCCTTGAGGAAACCGGTCGCGGAGCCGTCTTCATTTTCGTAGTTCGCGAACAGGTTTTGGTCCGGGGCGATTTCGACCAGTTCGGCCATCAGCGCCAGGCCGACCGCGGCCGGGTCGACCTGGCTGAAGTCAGTGACGTGCAGTTGTACGCCTTGCAGGGTTTCGCCTGACCCGGTCGCGTAGCGTGGCGAGTAGGTCAGCGGCCGGAAGGCGATGCCCGCAAGGTCACGTTCCGCCATGGCCGCGGCAAAGGCGCGGCTGTCCAGCCAGGGGGCACCCATCAGCTCAAACGGCGTGGGCGTGCCGACGCCTTCATTGAGCCGCCTCAGTTCACCGATGATGCCGGTCATCGCATAGAAGTAGCTGCTCTCCCAGCGCGGAATATGCTGCGACGGCGGCACCCACAACCAGCCGAGCTCGCCGTAGGTCATGCCCCGTTGCCAGCCATCCATCGGGATGACCCGCAGGTCGATGTCCGGCACCCGTTCCGCCTGGATCATGGTTGCCCATTCGCCCGGCGTCAGGCCGTAAACCTGCGGCACCGGGTGGATGCCGATAAACGACAGCAGGTCATCATCGATCATCGGGCCGCCCACCACCCTGCCGCCCAGCGGGTCCGGGCGGTCGAGCACCCACACGGCCACGCCGGCCTCGGCGCAGGCTTCCATCAGGTAGGTCAGTGACGACACGAACGTGTAGCTGCGGCTGCCCACGTCCTGGATGTCGTAGAGCACGATGTCCAGGCCCTCGAGCATTTCCGGCGTGGGCTTGCGGGTGGCGCCATACAGGCTCGCCACCGGGATACCCGACACCGGATCGATGTCCGCGGCGACCTTGTCGCCGGCAAAGTACTGTCCACGCACGCCGTGCTCGGGGCCGAACAGGCGTACCACGTCGACGTCCGGCAGCGCGCGCACCACGTCGATGGTCGATACCAGCTGCCGGTCGACGCCGGTCGGGTTAGTGAGAATGCCGACGCGCTTGCCGGCCAGCGCATCGGCGTGGTCACGCGCCAGGACTTCCACGCCCGGCAGGACCTCGGCGCCGGCCATCCGGGTCACGCCCATACAAACGATCAGCAGTGTCACCACCAACAGTCGAATCGTTACGTTCATCTTGCCACTCCTGGATCCAGGGTTTTTTCCATTCGAATCAGCCGGGCGCTCACGTTTGCGCCAGCGTGGCGCTGGTAAAAGCCCACCGGGCCGACCCAGGGGATGACTGAGGCCTTGAAACCCTGCCGTTGCAGGTCGCGCAGACAGCGCTTCAGCAGTACACCACCGATGCCCAGTCCGCGTGCTTCGGGCAACGTGCCCATGGGCCCGAACCAGCCCGCGGCGGTATTGTTACCGCCCCAGGCCGCAAAACCCAACAGCTGGTCACCGCGCCAGGCCAGGTGAACGCCGACGGGGTCGAGCGCCAGTGCCCGCTCGATTTCATCGATCCAGGTGCCGCCGAAATGGTTCGCCAGCACCTTGAGTTGCTCATGATCGCCGGCAACGGCGCGACGCACTGTCACACCCTGCCTGAGCAGCCCAGCCTCGTCGCCATCAGTCGTCCAGTCCTGCCCATCCAGCACGACCGTCATGTTTTCCGTTTCTCCGCTCACGCGATATCCGTGCTTTTGCAGGAACGTGAGACCCGCCCCGTAGCGGTCATCCACCCCCGGCGACAGGTAATTGGGTGGTGAACCGCCGATACGCACGAGGCGGGCCCCATGCGTTTGCAGCGCCGTCTCCGCGCCTTTGAGCAACCTTGACCCGATACCGGCCCCGCGCTCAGCCGGCGCAACCGCCAGCATCTTCAGGTAGCCGACTACGTCACCTTGAGCCTTGCGAATGACGCCGAGCGCGAAACCCTGGACCTCCCCGTCCGTTTCCAGCACCTCGTGAAACACCACGCCGGGGTCTTCCCAGGCCTTTTCAATCAACAGGATCTCGTTGATGGGGTCGTGCGGCGCGGCGTGGTTCCACATCGCCACGATGCGTCCGGCATCGCCGCGTTGCGCCGCGCGCAGGGTCAAGCCGGGTCGCCGTCGGCGGGCGCCGCGTCTTCCTTGCGGCCGAAACGCGGATCCAGCGGAATCAACTTCACCACCAGGAAGGACGGGATGGTGGCGATCAGCACCCAGATGAAAAAGTTCTGGTAGCCGAGTTGCTCCTGTACCCAGCCGCTGGCCATGCCCGGCAACATCATGCCCAGGGCCATGAAGCCGGTGCAGATGGCGAAATGCGCGGTCTGGTATTTGCCCTGCGACACGTACAACAGGTAGAGCATGTAGGCGGTAAAACCAAAACCGTAGCCGAACTGCTCGACGCCAACGGCGGCGTTGACCACCCAGGCGCTCTCGGGCTGGGTGACCGACATGAAGAAGTAGACGACGTTTGGCAGATTAATGGCCGCCACCATCCACCATAGCCAGTGTTTCAGGCCGTTACGAGCTGCCAGCAGGCCGCCGATGATGCCGCCCGCCGTCAGCAGCAGCATGCCCACCGTGCCGTAGACGAAGCCGACTTCGGCCGTGCTCATGCCAAGGCCACCGGCGGCGCGGTCATCAAGCAGGAACGGCGCCGCGATCTTCACCAGCTGTGCCTCGGCGAAGCGAAACAGCAGCATGAACGCCAGGATGATGATGATGCCGCGCTTGCGGAAGAAGCTCGCAAAGACCTCGCCAAAACCGGCGAACACGCCGCGCAAGGAGGGATCCGGTCCCGGCCGGTCGACGGCGGGACGTGGTAACGCGAACTGGTGCCAGGCGGCGAAGATCACGAACAATCCCGCCAGGCCGTAGAACGTTACCGCCCAGGCCCGCTGCACATCGCCCCACTTTGTTTCCAGGTAGCCCGCCAGCATGACCAGGAGCCCCTGCCCCGTGATCATCGCAACCCGGTAGAAGGTGCTGCGAATGCCGACGAAAAACGCCTGCTGGTGCGGCGTGTTGCCCAGCATGTAGAAACCGTCTGCAGCGATGTCATGGGTGGCCGAACTGAAGGCCAGCAGCCACAGGAACGCCAGCGAGTAACGGAAGAAATCGTCACCGGGCAGCGTCAGCGCCACACCGGCAAGGCCCGCGCCGATCAGTAACTGCATGGCCAGTATCCAGCCGCGCCGCGTGCCCAGCACATCCACCACCGGGCTCCACAACGGCTTGATGACCCAGGGCAGGTACAGCCAGCTGGTGTACAGCGCGATCTCGGTGTTTGAAATGCCCAGGCGCTTGTACATGATGACCGACACGGTCATCACCAGTACGTAAGGCAGGCCCTCGGCGAAATACAGGCTCGGAATCCAGGTCCACGGGCTGCGGCGGCCCGCCTGGCGCGACTCGGTCATCGCGCCGTTGTCACTCAAGGTGCATCACCCCGAACGACGCTCGATGTTGGCGCCCAGCCCCGCCAGTTTCTGCTCGAGTTTCTCGTAGCCACGGTCCAGGTGGTAAATGCGGTTGACGACGGTCTCGTCCTCCGTGGCCAGGCCGGCCAGGATCAGGCTGGCGCTGGCGCGCAGGTCGGTGGCCATGACGGGTGCGCCGCTCAGGCCGCCGGGACGGCCGCGCACGATGGCGACCTGGGTCTTGGGCGTGATGTCCGCGCCCATGCGTACCAGTTCCTGCACGTGCATGAAGCGGTTTTCGAAAATCCGCTCGGTAATGACCGACGTGCCGTTGGCCACCGTCATCAGGGCCATGAACTGGGCCTGAAGGTCGGTCGGGAACCCGGGGTACGGCGACGTGGCGATGTCCACCGAGGTCCAGGACTCGCAGGGCTTCACCCGCATCCAGTCGTCACCGGTTTCGATGTCGAATCCGCACTCGGTCATGCGGCGGATCAGCGCATCCAGGTGGCTGGGCACGCAATCCTTCACGGTGACGTCGCCGCCGGTGATGGCGCCGGCGATCAGCAGCGTGCCGGCCTCGATGCGATCCGGCACCACGCGGTGCTCGCAGGCGTGCAGCGATTCCACGCCCTCGATGGTGATCACGCTACTGCCGTCACCGGTGATCCTCGCACCCATGGCGCGCAGGCAGTCGGCGAGGTCGACGATTTCCGGCTCCTTGGCGGCGTTTTCCAGCACCGTCGTGCCGTCGGCCAGCACGGCCGCCAGCATCAGGTTCTCGGTGCCGCCTACCGTGACGTTTTCGAACACGATGCAGGTGCCGTGCAGCCGCTCGGCCGTGGCATGAATGTAGCCGTTCTCGATCTCGATCTCGGCGCCCATCTGCCGCAGCGCTTCGATGTGAAAGTTCACCGGCCGCGAGCCAATGGCACAACCGCCCGGCAGGCTCACCTCGGCTTTGCCGTAGCGGGCCACCAGGGGCCCCAGGCAAAGAATGCTGGCGCGCATCTTGCGCACGATATCGTACGGCGCGACCTGCTCTTCGCAGGCCTTCGCATGCACGACCATCGTGCCGCCGTCGCGTTCGCAGCGGGCGCCAAGATGTTCGAGCAGCAGGACCGTCGAATCGATGTCGACCAGGCCCGGAACATTGTCGAACCGGAACTCGCCATCGGCCAGGAGGGTAGCGAAAAGCAACGGCAGGGCGGCGTTCTTGGAGCCCCCCGTCGTCACTTCGCCATGAAGGGCGTTACCGCCATTGATGATGATGCTGTCCACGCGCCGTATGATACGGTATCGGCCGCGGCGGGCGTAGGCTGAATGGCCCGCCCGGAGCCAATTGCCACGGGATTGCCACCTTTGGAACAGAACCGGGAGTCGCCACACGAATGTCACGCGCCATTTTGTTTGCGGGGCTCGTCCTGCTGAACGCCGACGCCATTGCCGAACAGGCCGACTGGCAGCCCGCCAACCGGCTCTACGACCGCGAAGTCCTGTCCGCGCCACCTTTGCTGCCCGCCCACCTGGACCAGGCAAAGGGGGCGTGTGATATCGGCACCGCCGGTATGGCCGACGCCGAATACCGTAGCGCGGAAGAAGTGGGCTACGGCCGGGAGGGCTGGGAAGACCGCGTCGCGGCCAACTGGACCTTTTTCAACGTCTCTCCTTACCTGGGTAAAGTGCTGGTCATCGACAGTCGCCGGCAGGGTGACGCGATGGCATTCCGGTACCTGGCCAACGGCACCCACCGGGACCTGTACGAGCCCTGGAGTTCGTCCAAGATCATGGCATTCACCGCCGCCATCGCGGCTGTTCGCCAACAGGGCATCGGCGCCGACGCCATGGTCGGGGATTACCGCGTCGCCGACCTTGTGACCAGCGTCAACAGCTACGCGCCACACGGCAAGGCCGACGGCAATTCCAACGCCATCTCGTCGTGGCTGCTGAACGTCGCCGGCCGCGACAATGTGACGGCCCTGTTCCACGAGCGCTGGCTGCGGATGGCCGACCCGCGTATCCGGCTGCGCGGTGCCTATGCCTCGCTGGTGTTCGACCCGGGCACCACCACCTGGCGTAGCGGCGACGGCGACCGCGAGGCCGAAATCGCCACTTACGCCGAAAATGCCGATGACCCGGGCTACCAGGCCTATCGCTGCGATGACTGCGGCCTGACCGGCAATAAACCGATGACAACACTGGCGCAGGCCGAGTGGCTGAAACGCCTGGCCACGCACGACACCGTGCCGTCAACGCGCCACCCCGGCCTGGAGTCTTCCGATATCGACGTGCTGCTGGAGGGTCGCGCCGATGGTCCGGACCGTCCCGTGGGCGGCATGCGCGCCGGGATCGGCCGGATGCTAACGCGCGCCATGGCCGATGCCATCGCCGTGGACACACCTGGCCTGGCCGGCAAAGACGCGAAGACCGTCCTTGATAGCGCCACCGACGGTCGCTGGAGCGCGTGGCAGAAACTCGGCGCCGGCCCCAGCGAAACCCGTGGCGCCAGCGAAGTGGTGATGCTCGCCCACGTCTGCCTGCCCGGCTACCAGGGCGGCCGCGCGTTCACCGTCGCCGCGCAGGCCGGCGTACCGGGTGCGACCGAGGAAAACGTATCGGTTGCCGCCCAGCAACTGGAGCAGGTGCTCGCGGTCGCCATGCGGCAGTTGCTGGTGGGCAGTAAGCAGTAAGCAGTAAGCAGTAAGCAGTAAGCAGAGAATAGTGCAGTAACCTTGACTGAGATCCAGGGTCAATCGCTAAACCCACTGTCACGACTCGAACCTTCGGGCTACCATTCAGTCAGAATGTTTACTGTATTTACTGCTCACTGCTTACCGCTTACTGCTTACTGCTTACCGCTTACTGCTTACCGCTTACTGCGAAAAACACTGAAAAATGAACGATAACACCGAAAAAGCCATCCTCGCCGGCGGTTGCTTCTGGGGCATGGAAGACCTGTTCCGGCGCCAACCGGGTGTCCTGGCCACGCGTGTGGGTTACACCGGCGGCGCCGAGCAGAACGCGACTTACCGAAACCACGAGGGCCATGCGGAGGCCATCGAGGTGATTTTCGACCCCGCGCAGACGACCTTTCGCGACCTGCTGGTGTTTTTCTTCCAGATGCACGACCCGACCACGGTGAACCGCCAGGGCAACGATATCGGCACAAGCTACCGTTCGGCGATTTTCTACACCACCGACAAGCAGCACGAAGTTGCCGAGATCACCATCAAGGAAATCGATGAAGCCGGGTTCCTGCCCGGAAAGATCGTCACCGAGGTGGAACCGGCCGGCGATTTCTGGGAGGCCGAACCCGAGCACCAGGACTACCTGGTGAAGAACCCGGGGGGCTATACCTGCCATTTCGTGCGCCCGGAGTGGAAACTACTGAAGTAAAACAGTCCCCACGCGAACGCGCTGAAACCCGGTCCAGGCCACGAGCAGCCTGCTGTTTTCGATCCCAACCATGCGGGGAAATCCGCTGGCACGCCCGGATTCCAACTCGACCAGGTCATGCCGCCCCGTGACGGCGCCAGCCGGGTTAAAAAGCGCCAGCCGAAGGACGCCGCGCTCACCAACTTCGGCCAGCCAGGCCAGCGCGAAACCGTCGTTCGTCCAGGCCAGGTCGACCCGGCCCAGGGCGATGCCCGCGTCGAGCGTGACGGGTGACGAAAACGTCCGGCCGGCGTCCATCGATTGCGCGATGCGCACCCGGGGAATGCCATCATTGGCCAGTGTGAACCACGCCACCACGACCGTCGACCCACGGGCCAGGACAGCCGGGCCATTCACCGGGCAGGCGTTAATCTGCCACTGGTCGTCATGCACCGCCACCGGCTTGGACCAGCCGGTCGCTTCCCGTCGCACCAGCATGATGTCCCGGACCTCGTCGTCACTTCGGTCCCGATAAACCACCACGGGACCTTCCCCCGTGAGGGCGGCCGCCGTTGCGCAGCAATCACAGACCCGCGCATCCAGCAGGGCGCCGCCGCGCACACCGCCCGTACGATCAATGCGGGCGGTTCGGAGCGTCATCGCGCCGTGGGCGGCGTGGCCGTCATGCCCTTCGCTGGCACTCATACCCCCATCAACCACGGCCGGCGCCGTCTCGCGGCCGTCAAGCCATACCAACCCCAGTTCCGAGTCACCTGACGGGTAATTACTGACGAAACCGTGTTCGGTGAACGTGCCGTCGTCGTGCGGACTGAATGCGGGTGACCACGTCACGCCCTGGTCATGGCTCACCGCTGCCTTCACATCGTAGGCATAGGTCCCTTTTCCAGAGCGTTCCAGCCAGTGGGCCAGCCAGGTGCCGCCTGGCATCACGGCGAGCCCCGGCGTATCCGCCCAGTTGGCGAAGTAGCCATCACCTTCATGAACGGTGCCAACGGTACCGAACGTTCCATTGTCGAAATGCGCGAAACTGAAGCGATGTCCTTCTGTCGTGGGCTGTAACCACGTCAGCACGGCTTCCCCGGTGCCGACGGTCACCAGCCGTGGCGCAAGACTACCGTCTGCCGCCGGTGAGTCAATCTCGACAAACTCGACCGCCGCTGCGATGGGCGCCAGTACCAGCGTGAGCACTAGCCATACGGTTCGATGTGCAAACCCCATCATCGACCCCAGATCTCGCGCACCAGGCGCAGGAAATTCAGGCCCAGTACCTTTTCGATCACGGTTTCGGACAGCCCCTGCTTCGCCATCAAGCGCGCCAGTTTCCGGAACTGGTCGGGGCCCTGCAGGTCCGGCAGGAACGGCACGACGCCCGGCTTCTCACCGCGCGCACTGATGCCCGCGGCCTTTCGCCGCGCGATCTCGTCGTCAATCAGCTTGTGATACGCCGGCATGTCATCGACCGCCGTGGTGCCCCCGTCGGTGCCGATGCCGACGTGGTCTTCCCCGCACACGTTGATGGCGTGGAGGATATGGCGAACCACGTCTTCGGCCACGGGGAAACTGTCCTCGGCCAGGAACGGCATGAAATAGATGCCGACCACGCCACCACCGTCGGCGATGCCCCGTAACTCCTCGTCGGTCTTGTTGCGCGGCAGGTCGCTGAGCGCGCGACAGCCGGTGTGGCTGATGCAGATCGGCGCCGACGTCGCGTCAATGGCATCCAGGCAGGTCTGCTCGCCGCTGTGGCTCAGGTCGACCAGGACACGGTTGGCGTTCAGCGCCGCCACCACGTCGCGCCCGAACGTCGTCAGGCCCGTGTTTTCAGGCACCATGGAGCCCGCGCCGACCGCGTTGGCGCCGTTGTAGGTCAGCTGGATGATCCGCGTGCCCAGCCCGGCGAACGTGTCCACCCGCGACGCGTCACCGCCCAGCATCGCCGTGTTCTGGAAGCCGAAAATGACGCCGGTGCGACCGCTGACCCGGGCAGTCTCGATATCGGCCGCCGCCAGCACTTTCACCAACCGCTCCGGGTAGGCCTCGACGTTGCGATTCCAGCGGGCGATTTCATTCACCGTGTATTCGTAGGGTTCGGAATCCCCGGACACGTAACCCAGCGTCACGTTAATCGCCGTGGTCCCCGATGCCCGCAGGTCATCCAGGGCACGCGCGTCCAGGTAGGTGCCGCTCTCACCCACGGCTTCCTGGCTATTTTCGGCTTTGGCGAGTCGCAGGTTGGGGTTGCCGATGCCGCCCAGGGCATTGAACACCAGCGGCAGGTCGTCGTACTCAATCGGGTCGGTCGACGCCCGTAACACCGTGGATGTCAGCCCTGATCCTGCCAGGGTAGAAGCGGCAATGGCATGCGCCAGAAGTTGTCTGCGGTTCAGCGTCGTCATGGTGCTCACATCAGTATCAGGGCTGGAATTCAGATCGGGGCCAGGCGTGGCCGTGCTTGACGGTCAATTCAAGACTACTGAGATTGGCGATATCTTCCAGCGGATTTTCGCGTATCAACAGGAAGTCTGCCCGTTTGCCGACGGCGATCGAGCCGGTCTGCGAATCGATCCCAAGTACGCGGGCGCCGACCAGCGTTGCCGCGTGAATCAGCGCCAGCGGTTCAATGCCCGCATCATGCGCCAGCGCGGCAAGTTCATCGTGCAGCGCCGGCCACGGGTCATCCGGCGGGTTGACGAAATCGGAGCCGGTGGAAATCATCACGCCGCGGGCCACGGCCTGGCGCACCAGGGCTGCCGCGAATTCGGGCGAGCAGCCGGTGAACGGTGTATCACCCTCCGGATGCCGTTCTTCATGGCGCGCCAGGGCTCGGCCGTAAAGGCCCAACGTGGCGTCCAGGATGGTACCGCGAGCCTTCATTTCGTCGAGAACCGCGGTGATCCGGGCATCGCCTGGGTCGGTCTCGGAGTAGTCGGGCGTCATGTCGTGGTGATAGGTCGCCGGTACGGTTTCCGTCGTCTCAAATACCAGGCGGCATACATGCGAGGTGACATCCACGCCCGCCGTGACCACGTCGAGGGGCGAGGCCTGGAAAACGGTCGAATGCGCCCACACCGGCACGCCCTGGCGGTGCGCATCGTCGGTAACGCGCTCAACCTGTTCGGCCGGCAGGTTCGCGTAAATCTTGATGCCGGATGCCCAGGTGCCACGCGCCATGGCCACGGCCTGCGGCATATCGGTATCGGCATCAATCGCCTGCATCCACGGCACCTGCCCCGCCATGGCGCCGCGGGCAGATGACGCCGGCCGCGGGTCCTCGAAGAAACTCTCACCGGCCATCAGCGCCGAGTAGTAAACGTCCGGACCGGCGATACGGTCAAGCCGGGTATCGCGCGCCAGGCCCGCCAGCACGCGGATGTCGCCGGCCATGTCACGCACCGAGGTAATGCCACCGTAGAGCTGCCGACGCAGGGCGACCAGCGGCGTTTCCTCCTCGGGAACGGTGGCCAGGTGTACGTGCGTATCGACCAGGCCCGGTAACAGGTAGCGACCATCGCCATCAATCAGCTCGTCACCGTCCGCCCGGGAACCGGCGAACGCCGACATCGGCACGATATCCGCGATCCGGTCGCCCTTCACCAGCAGTGCCATGTGCTCACGCATCGGCGCGCCGGTGCCATCAATAATGTTGATATTGGTGTACCAGCGCGCGCTTTCCCCGGCGAAACCGGGCGTGGCCGCCAGCCAGCAACCAAGGACGACCCCGATCATCCTTACCCGCGCACGGCCGTGTTCATGTTCTGGTGGCATCGACATCTCCCTGGTCCAGGTCGCATCCTAACCCATGCGGTACACTCGCCGGATGCAAAAAATCACACTGCGCACACTGCCACTCGCACTCGCCCTAGTCACACAGAACACCACCGCCGAAGAACCCGCCTGGGACAACCCGGCAGACCGGTACAAGGACGCCTGGCGCGCTCACGCGGACGCCACCTGCCCGATACCAGTCGATGACATCCGTCACTTCGTCTACTTCGCACGCGACCGTGACCGGCTGCGTGACCACCCCCTGCTGACCCACGACCGCCTTGAAGGTGCCCAGGTCATGTACCTGTGGTCGGAACTGGAACCCGAACGCGGCGTATACAATTTCGACCGAATCGAGACAGACGTCGAACTGCTGGAAGCGTACGGCAAGAAGCTGTGGATCCAGTTGCAGGACGCCACGTTCTACGACCAGTACCAGCCCGCACCGGCCTACATGCTGAGCGATGAGTTCAGCGGCGGCGCCGTGCGCCAACACACAGACGAGGGCGAAACCGAAGGCTGGGTGGTGAAACGCTGGAACCCGGCCGTGCGTGAGCGTTTCGCGGCGCTGCTCGGCGCACTCGCTGAGCGATTCGACGGCCGCATCGCCGGCATCAACCTGCAGGAAACCGCGATCGGTGTGCGCACGGAAACCTCACCGGACTTCACACCCGCAGCCTACGTCGAGGCACTGAAGGCCAACATGTCGGCGCTGGGCGCCAGCTTCGAAATATCCGCCACGATGCAGTACGCCAACTTCATGCCTGGCGAGTGGCTGCCCTGGGAGGATGAGGGCTACCTGGAATCGATCTACCGGCATGGACAGGAAATCGGGGTCGGACTGGGCGCGCCGGACCTGATGGTCACCCGTCGCGGCCAGTTGAACCACGCGCTGGCCATGATGCACGAGCACGACTACACCGTGCCGCTGGGCATCGCCGTACAGGACGGCAACTATGTGGGGGTCACCGGCCGGGAAACCGCGACGGACCAGGATCAGGACAGCCTGGTGCCCCTGCTGCACGCGTTCGCGGCGGATTTTTTGAACGTTAAACTGATGTTCTGGGTCGACCAGCCCCCCTATTTCGAGCAACAGGTCATCCCCTGCCTGGGCGATGCCCCCCTGCAATAGGCAACCACCCCTATAAAAAAACCGGCGCACCAGGCGCCGGTTTCCTTAACTTACTGACTGTCCGGATCTGGGCCGGGCCCGTGAAAGGCCCGGCTCATCAATCCATTCGCCTTACGCGCGACCCGGTCGCATGTACCAGGCCATACCCAGCACCGACAGCAGCATCAGCAGCAGGGCCAGCGGCTGGTCAGCCGGGACCGGTACTGCCGGACGCGGCGGCGGCGGCGGCGGTGCCGGCGGCGGCGGGTTCGCCGAACAGAACGGTGTGGCCGGCGGGTAACTCACCACGGCGCTTGTCGTCGGGTTTACCTCGAACTCGATCCGCATCGTCGGACGCAGGCCGTCATCGATCTCCTCCCAGACACCGTTGACCAGTTCCCAACCGGGCCAGTCGATGGCAATGTCATCCGGACCCAGTACCGTTCCGGGCCACACCACCCGGCCGCTGAGCGGCTGGTTGGTCAACTCTTCGACCAGCTCGTTGGACCCGTCTTCCTTGTACCAACGGATCGTGACCGGATCGCTACCTGGGCTGAAGTTTTCAGCATCAAGGCTGTAATCCACCCAGGGCGTGTCCGAGATGCACTGCTCAGTCAACACGCTGGCCGCCAGCGTGGGCTCCGAGTTCTCGAAAGTACACACCACGGTCTCGTTGTTGCCCAGCGTTACGCTGGCCGGATCGTCGCCGTTGTCACACGTGGCGCTGTCCAGGTTCCAGCCGTCAGGCACGGTCTCGGCGATGTCGTAGGTCCCCGCGAGGATGTCCGGGAAGACCTGCGAACCCGAACCGTCCGTCGTGGTGATTTCGAAATCACCCAGCTCCACGCTGGTGAACTGGAAGGCACGGTCCGTGCCGTTGGCCACCTTGACCACCGACAGGCTGCCGCGTTCGACCGTGGCATTGGCGTCCGCCTGGTTCGACTGGGCGTCATCATCGCCGTTGGCGCGTGCCACGTTCAGCACGTTGCCGTCGTCGATATGCGTCTGGTCGATGGTCAGGCTGCCGGTGCAGTCCATGGTCTCGGTCGGACCCAGTTCGGTCAGCGGACAGCTGGCATCGGTGATCAGCGGATCATCGATGCTGATGCCCGTTACCGTCGTATTGCCGGTGTTGGTCACGCGGAAGGTGTAACTGAGCACGTCACCCACTTCTGAGTACGTGGTCGGCGTCACCGTCTTGTCCAGATTCAGGCTGCGGTCCTGCACTGCGGTGACCGTGAACGTCGATGCGTTAGAGCTGACACCGTCGATCGTCGCCGTGGCCTGGTTGATAATCGAACCATTGTCGATGTCTTCCTGGGTGACCGTGTCGGTCGCCATACAGACGACGACGTCACCTGGTGCGAAGTCCGTCACGACCGGGCAGTCCACCGTCATGATCTGGTCATCGGTGACGCTCAGCGGACCGGTCAACGTGGTGTTGCCCGTGTTGGTGACCGTGTAGTCGTAGCTGATGATGTCACCCACCGCCGAGTACGTGGTCGGCGCGCCGACCTTGTCCAGGCTGATCGTACGGCGCTGGACGGCGTTGACCGTCACCGTGTCCGTGTTCGACGTCACGTCACCATCCTGTCCGTCACCCTGGCCGGTGGCCTGGGCGATGTTCGTGATGGAGCCAAAGTCGATATCGCCCTGGACGATCGTGTACATGGCCGTACAGGTCATCGATGCGCCAGCGCCGAGACTGTCCTGCGGACAGCTGATCACGCCAAGCTGGTCGTCAGTCAGAACAATGCCCTGGATATCCGCATTGCCCTGGTTGGTCAGCTCGTAGCTGTAGGTGATGACGTTGTCGACAGCGTTGTAGATCGCCACGTCAGCAGACTTGTCCAGCACCAACTCCACGTTCTGGATGTTGTTGATGGTTGCCTGCGAATTGTTCGACGTGGCCGGTCCCGCGCTCGCCGATGCGATATTGGTGATCGAATCCACGTTGAAGTCAGCGGCAACGATCGTGCGAGTGGTCTGGCAGGTGATGCTCTCACCCGGGTCCAGGTTACCGTCGTTGTTGCCCACCGTGCTCAAGGCCGGACAACTCGGCGCAGGCTGGTTGGCGCCGGTCTGGTCGTCAGTCACCGAAACCGGTCCTGGCAGCGAGACGTTACCGTCATTGCTCACCAGGTAGGTGTAGGTAATGACATCGCCGTCGTTGATGTAATTCCCCGGGTTGGCAGACTTCGACAGCGACAGGGAAGAATCCTGCTGCGCCGTCACGGTCGCCTGGGCCTGGCCAGAGTTGACGCTGTCAGCGCTGGCCGTTGCCGTGTTGGTGATTGAACCGGCGTTGATATCGGCCTGGTCGATGTTCCGCGAAGCGGTACACACGACGGACTCACCCGGATCCAGGTTGCCATCGTTGTTGCCTACCGTGCTCACGGCCGGGCAGGTGACGGTTTCCTGGTCATCGTTAACCGTGACCGGGCCCGCCAGCGAGACGTTACCGTTGTTGGTGACGGTGAAGCTGTAGTTGATGATGTCACCAACCATGCCGTACTGGGTCGGGTTGGCCATCTTCTGCAGGCCCAGCGAACGGTTCTGCTGTGCGTCGATGGTGGCGAAGTCCTCGTTGGAGTCCGTACCGTCGGCGCTGGCCGTTGCCAGGTTCAGTACCTGGCCGCTATTCAGGTCGGCCTGGGTGATGGTACGCGTGGTTGAACACACGATCATCTCGCCCGGGTCGAGGAAGCCGTCCATGTTGCCGACGGTGCTGACCGCCGGACACGTCGGCGCCGGCTGGTTCGCGGCAGTCTGGTTGTCGACCAAGGTCACCGGGCCGGCCAGGCTGACGTTACCCGTATTGGAGACTTCGTAGTTGTAGGTGATGATTTCGCCTACGAAGCTGAACGAGTCCGTCGTTTCCATGGCCTGGTTCAGGGCCGCCTTGCGAAGCAGCAATGCCGGGTTCTGGATTGCCGCCACCGTGGCGCCGTCCATATCCGTGGCCGTATCCGCGCCATACTCGCCCGTCACGGTTGCAGTATTCACCAGGTTGCCACCGGCATTCAGGTTGGCCTGCGTGAACGTGTACATGGCCGAACAGACCACGCTCTCGCCCGCGTCGAGCGAGCTCGAACCGTTGGTGAACGGGTCGCCACCACTGGTGTTCTGGCAGCTGATCGGCCCCAGGCCGGACAGCGGGTCGGACACGGTCACGTTATCCAGCGTAATCGGGCCATCGTTCAGCACGGTGAACGTGTAGGTCACCGGCGTATTGGCCATCGTCACGGAAGTCGGCGACGCGGTCTTGTTGATATTGATGGAGCCCTGCACCACGTTCGTGAACGTACAGGTCACATCGTCGCCCGGCAACAGCGTGATGCCGGCCGTCGGGTCGCCCTTGCCGCTGTCGCAGACCGCGCTTTCCAGCGTGATGCCTGCCGGCAGGACAACCGTGTTCTCGAGAATCTGCACGCCGGTGCCCGCATCCGGGACGGCCAGCGTGAAGCTTTGTTCATCCGGATTGCCACCCGTCGGGCTCAGCGTGAAGGCGCTGGTGCCATCAATGGACGGTGACAGCGTGAAGTCGAAGTCCTGGCCGCCCGGTACAAACACCTTGCGCACGGTCAGGGTCGCATTGCGCACTTCCACGGGTACGTTGACGGTACCCAGGCGGCACTTGGGGTTGTTCGCGTTCGGCTCGAAAGAAAATCCAGTGCTGGAGTTGAACGGATCAGGGCCCGGGTCGCCACAGCTGCTGGTATTGGGATTGTTCTGCCAGGTAATGGCACCCTGAAGGTCCAGCATGCCGTCGTTGTCAGAGTCTGCGCACGTCAGCGTAATCGGGCCGATTAGCTGCTCGATCGTGACGTCAGCATCTGCGGAGTCATTACATTGGTCGGCACCGTTTTCCAGGTCGAGAAAGCCATTACCATTGATGTCGGCACCCGGAAGGGAAGACACGAAACACGATGCCCCATCCGCCGGCGGAAGGTTGTTGGCCCCGAGCGGCACGGCCACGGTCGGGTCGTTACCCGATTCACCGATCCATACCAGCGGATCGTAGCGACCCTGGCCATTCTGGGTCAGCTGCAGAGCCACCGTAACGGTGATTTCCTCGCCATCCATACACTCAGTCTGGCCACTTTCTACCAGGGTCTGGGCAATGTCGATGTCATTGGATGAACAGCCGAACATCGCGCCGTCAAAATTGCCCGGACAGACAAAGTTGCTGCGAGTAACCGCCGGAAGGATCTGCGCCGTTGCCATGGTCGGCATGACCGAGGCCACAGCCAGTGCGAGCAGGGAAAGTGTTTTTGTCGCCGGTGCGAAACGGCTGACGCGAGATACGCGCTCACGCGCGTTCGAGTGACAACCGTTGCCGGCTGCTAAAACGGACAGGAACCGCATGTGGTCTCCCCTAAATATTCATTCTCGGAAGTTCCCGGCATCCGGCCAGTACACTCCCTTTATATTGATGCCGACCGTCCCTGTCGGCCCCTGAAAACAGCTTTGGATCAACGTGCGTCGTTTGATCCGGGGCTGTTCCCCCGTTCAGAGTCACACGGCAAAACATGCCGTGCACCCGCAACATATTAAAACAACTTAACGTGAAAAGTACACAGACATGTCATCAGTCTTAAAAACCGATAAGCGGTGACGAAAGTCTGCAGTTACCCTGATATACGCATTCCAGGGCGGGTTAATATCAGGCGAATGACCGCCCGAGCGGTTTTGGCTATAGCCAGATCGCCGAAATGGCTATAGCCAGGCTGGATCGCCCCGATCAGTCGCTTTTTCCCGCAATAAATTTGTACACCACGGCGCCCAGCAAACCGCCCACGATCGGCGCCAGCCAGAACAGCCACAGCTGGCCCACGGCCCAGTCGCCCACGTACAGCGCGACGCCCGTGCTGCGCGCCGGGTTCACCGAGGTGTTGGTCACCGGGATACTGATCAGATGGATCAGGGTCAGGCACAGGCCGATGGCGATGGGCGCGAAGCTCGCGGGGGCGCGTTTGTCGGTGGCGCCCAGGATGACGACGATGAACATCATGGTCATGACCACTTCGCAGACCAGCGCGGCGGTGAGCGTGTAGCCGCCGGGCGAGTGCTCGCCGTAGCCGTTGCTGGCGAAACCGCTGGCCGATGCGTCGAAGCCGGCCTGGCCGGAAGCAATCAGGTACAGCACACCGCCGGCGACGATGCCGCCCAGCACCTGGGCGATGATGTACGGGGCCAGGTCTTTGGCCGGAAACCGGCCGCCGGCCCAGAGGCCGAATGACACGGCGGGATTCAGGTGACAGCCGGAAATGTGGCCGATGGCGAACGCCATGGTCAGCACCGTCAGGCCGAAGGCCAGTGACACGCCGAGCAGGCCAATGCCCACTTCGGGAAACGCCGCAGCCAGGACCGCGCTGCCACACCCCCCAAGAACCAGCCAGAACGTCCCGACGAACTCTGCCGCATATGCTTTCATTTTTGAGCCTCCCTCGAATACGGCCCCACCGGCCGCCTGCCCATTCTAGGACCAGATCGCGCGACCGGGGTAGCGTCCGGGACGGCTACAGCAGGTCGGACTTCGCGTTCAGCGCCGCCAGCTTGTGTTCGTACGCCTCGCGGGTGCTGACCCGCATGGTCCTGCGTATCGCTTCGCTCATCGCGGCGCGAGCTTCGTCGTACTCCCCGGCCTCGTAATAGGCCTGGGCCATGCCGACATAGCCTTCGTGCATGTACGGCGCCAATTCAAGCGCGCGGTTGTAGTAGCGCACCGCGCTGTCGTAGTCGCCATCGTCGACCGAGTCGCGCGCGAGCAACAGCCAGTTGAACGGGCTGGGGTCTTCCATTTGCCTGAGCTGGCGCTCGATGGTGCGGGCTTCGTCGTTGCGACCCTGCTGCGCCAGCAGCACCCGGTAGTTCTTCATCAGCGACAGCTTGTTGGCCGCATGCTGGATGCCGTAGCGATACAGCGCCTCGGCGCGGATCGCGTCACCGCCGCGGCGGTGAATGACTGCCAGCGTGTTGATGGCCTCTTCGTGGTCCGGTGCGTAGCGCAGCGATTCGTGCGCATACCAGTAGGCGTTACCGAGATCGCCCTCTCCCAGGAACCGGGCGGCGACATTACGGTAGTACATGGCCACGAACTCGTCGTGCGCCAGGTTGGAAACGAAGCGCTCCCGCCCGGTCGGGAAATAATCGATGACGATGCGCGCGCGGTTGACCAGCACCAGCGAACCCGGCGTCATCTCGCCGGGGTCGAACAGCTGGCTGCGAACATGCACGCCCTTCAGGATCACCTGGTCGTCGACTTCGTAAACCGGCGCGTCACTGACCAGCTGGTAGCCGATCTGGATGTCCGCCGCCTGCGCCAGCGCCGTGGTCAGGATGGCCAGCGACAGGCAGTTGCCGCTGTGCGTGGCCAGCGCCTCGCTCGCACCGAGCGTGTCATCCTGGTAGTTGAACTGCCTGCTGAAAACATCGATGAAATCGTAGAGCCGCCGGTGCGCCGCCACCTGCCTTGCTTCCGGCGCGTTCATGAACGCCATGAACTCGTCATGCTGGGCGTCGGTGATGGCAAACAACTCGGCGGGCGCTGGCATCGGCGGTTTCGGGCCGAAGGCGCCATCGACCGGGGAATGCGGCTGCAGGATCGCCGGCACCGGTGGCGGCGCCTGTGTTTTGGCGACGTCGGCGCGATCGCCGCTGGTTGCACAGGCCTGCAACAGGCTGCCTGTTATGAGGATACCGAGCCATGCCCGGATCCTCTTTGTGTAGGAATGGGATACCCGTGACATACCCCTATCTTACCGCCGATCAGGGGTTTTGCACTTCGCAGCGTCGAATCCGACGCACGGCTGGTCGACTCAGGCGTCGACCAGTCCGTTCAGCGTCGCGCTGGGGCGCATGGCCGCCGTCGTCTTCGCGGCGTCGGGGTAGTAGTAACCGCCGATCTCCATGGCCTTGCCCTGGGCGCCGTTCAGCTCGGCGACGATGGCGGCCTCGTTGGCCTCGAGCGCCTCGGCCAGCGGCTTGAACTTCGCGGCCAGCGCCGCGTCGTCTTCCTGGTCGGCCAGTTCGCGCGCCCAGTACATGGCCAGGTAAAAGTGGCTGCCGCGGGTGTCCAGTTTGCCGACCTTGCGGGACGGTGAACGGTTTTCTTCCAGGAAGCGGCTGTTGGCCTGGTTCAGCGCATCGCCGATGACCTTCGCCTGCGCGTTGCCGGACTGCTCGCCCAGCTCCTGCAGGGACACGGCCAGGGCCAGGAACTCGCCCAGCGAATCCCAGCGCAGGTGGCCTTCTTCGACGAACTGCTGCACGTGCTTGGGCGCGGACCCGCCGGCGCCGGTTTCGTACAGCCCACCACCGGCCAGCAGCGGCACGATGGACAGCATCTTGGCGCTGGTGCCCAGCTCCAGGATCGGGAACAGGTCGGTCAGGTAGTCACGCAGCACGTTGCCGGTGACGGAAATGGTGTTCTTGCCGGCGCGTACGCGCTTCAGCGTCGCTTCCATGGCCCGGGCCGGCGACTCGATGCGGATATCCAGGCCGTCGGTGTCGTGGTCTTCCAGGTAGGTTTCCACCTTGTCGATCAGCTCGGCATCGTGCGCGCGGCGCGCGTCCAGCCAGAAAATGGCCGTGTCGCCGGTGTCGCGGGCGCGCTTCACGCCCAGGCGCACCCAGTCGCGAATCGGCAGGTCCTTCGTCTGGCACATGCGCCAGATATCACCCTTCGCCACGTCGTGCTCGAACACGACATTGCCATTGCCGTCGAGCACCTGCACCAGGCCGGCGGCGGGAATCTCGAAGGTCTTGTCGTGCGAGCCGTACTCCTCGGCCTTCTGCGCCATCAGGCCGACGTTGCAGACATTGCCCATGGTGGTCGGGTCGAAGGCGCCATTCTTGCGGCAGTCATCGATGACCGCCTGGTAGATGCCGGCGTAGCTGCGGTCGGGAATGATGGCGATGGTGTCGGCCAGCTGGCCGTCCGGGCCCCACATCTGGCCGGAGGTGCGAATGGCCGCCGGCATTGAGGCGTCGATGATGACGTTGCTGGGCACGTGCAGGTTGGTGATGCCCTTGTCGGAATCGACCATCGCCAGCGCCGGGCCGGTCTCGTAGCAGGCCTCGACATCGGCCGCGATGGCGTCGCGCTCGTCGGCCGGCAGGTCGGCGATGCGCGCGTAGACGTCGCCGATACCGTTGTTTGGCCGCACACCCAGTTCGGTGAATTTCGCGGCGTGCTTCTCAAACGCGTCCGCGTAATAGGTGGTGACCGCGTGGCCGAACATGATCGGGTCTGAGACCTTCATCATCGTCGCTTTCAGGTGCAGCGACAGCAGCACGCCCTTGTCTTTGGCTTCCTGGATGGCTTCCGCATAAAACGCCTTCAGCGGTTCGACACGCATGACGGCGGCGTCGACCACTTCGCCGGCCTGCACGGGGACAGCGTCTTTCAGCACGGTGACTTCGCCGTCCTCGGCGTGCAGCTCAATGCGCAGCGAGCCCGCATCGGCAACCGTCGCGGACTGTTCGCTGGAGAAATAGTCGCCGTCTTCCATGTGCGCGACGCGGGTCTTCGACTTCGACGACCATTCGCCCATGGAATGCGGGTTGGCCTGGGCGTACTGCTTGACGGCGTCGGCCACGCGGCGGTCGGAGTTACCCTCGCGCAGCACCGGGTTCACCGCGCTGCCCAGTACCTTGGCGTAACGCTGCTGGATATCACGTTCCTCGTCGGTCGACGGCTCGCCCGGGTAGTCCGGAATCGCAAAACCCTGCGCCTGCAGTTCGGCAATCGCGGCGTTCAGCTGCGGCACCGAGGCACTGATGTTCGGCAGCTTGATGACATTCGCCTCGGGCGTCTTGACCAGTTCACCCAGTTCCGCGAGCGCATCGGGCACCCGCTGGTCTTCGGCCAGCGACTCCGGGAACTGCGACAGGATTCGGGCCGCCAGCGAAATGTCCTTCGTGGACACATCCACGCCGGCAGGGCCGGTAAACGCGCGGATAATCGGCAACAGGGAATAGGTAGCGAGGGCGGGCGCCTCGTCGGTCAGGGTATAGATGATGTTTGCGGTCATGACGTCGTTGTACAGCGTTCTCGTTTCATCAGAATGACGCGGCCGCCGTCCTGGCGACACGCGATACCGGTGCACCCGCGCGCGCGAAAGCGCCCATCGGGAGCTCGAAAATCATCGGGAACGTGAGCCCTGCTCCAACGAAAGAATCACAGGCCCCGGACAGGCAATGCTAACACCTTGCCGGGCGATTCGCAGGGGGATGAAACCGTATGCGATGGGGGCGAAGTGTCCGCCCCCGGCATGACCTTGAACGCCTGCTCAGGCGGCCTGGACAGGAATGGCGTTGCTGCGGCGAATCACTTCGTTACCCTCGCCCAGGTAGACCAGGACCGGCTCGTGCTTCGCCAGCTCGGCCGTCTCGTAGCCGGCATAGGCGCATATGATGACCCGGTCGCCCGGGCTGGCCTGGTGCGCGGCGGCACCGTTCACGGAAATGATCCTGGACCCGTGCTCGGCGCGAATGGCATAGGTCGTGAAACGATTGCCATTGGTGATGTTGTAAATCTGGATCTGCTCGTACTCGCGGATGCCGGCCATATCCAGCAGCTCGCTGTCGATGGCGCAGGAACCCTCGTACTCCAGCTCGGCGTGGGTCACGCGGGCCTGGTGCAGTTTCGCTTTCAGCATGGTGCAGTGCATCAATCCAACCTCGGTATTCAAATCGGGTATGCCCGGAATGTGGGGGTGATCGATGGATCATACAACCAGCGTCCGCCCAACCGGAACCGGCACGATTCCTGCATGTTTATCCATGATGTTTTCATACGCAGGAGACCACCATGCAGTACCACTTACTGAAGACCAACGGTGCTTGGCAGATGCGCGAATCCGGCTCCGAGGAGCCCCTGTATTCGGCCAGGACCAAGGCCGACGCACTTGAAGCGCTGCAGGATTACATGGACGACCACGAAGGCAGCGTCACCATTCACCGCGCCGATGGTTCTTTCCAGGAAAACCGGCGCTACGGGGCTGACGAGGGATCAGGCGGCCTCGGCGGAAAAGCCTGGAGCATCATAGGCGTAGTCGCCGTTGCCGCGGCCACCGCGGCTGCAGTGACGTGGAAGTTCCGCGACCGGATTCCGACAGATCGCCTGCGTCTGCCCGGGCGGCACTGAGCGATGCTTACGCCGGTAAAAATGATACCGACCGGGTAAAACTTACCCAATAAAAATGGGGGCCAAGAGGCCCCCACTCTCTTTTTCTACGAGTATCGCGCTAGTCGGCGGGCACGGCCTGCCCAAGACCGGCATCACTGCCAGCCCGGTTGACCTGCTGCTCCGCCGCCGTCAGCGCCTGCTTGCGGTCGGCGAACCAGTGGCCGGGGCCGATCGCGGCCGCGATGCCGAGGCCTTCCAGCACCTTCTTCACGCGGTGGGAGGCGCCGGCCAGGTACAGGTCCTTGCCGGCGCTGCCGGCGTCCTCGACGATGGTTTCCACCGCCTTGGCCGCCGACAGGTCCAGGAAGGGCACCCGGGAGAAGTCCAGGATCAGCACGCGTTCGCGGCCGTCGGATTTCTCGCGCACGTGGTGGCCCAGGTCGGCCGCGGCGCCGAAGCTCAGCGGACCGCCGAACTCGAACACCGAGACGTTTTCACGCAGGCGGCCCAGGATGGCGCGCTCTTCCGCATCGCCCACCTGGTCGTGGTCCAGCTTCAGCTGCTTGACCTGCTGTTCGGCCAGCTGCTTGATGAAGGCCAGCGCCGCCAGCACCACGCCCACGGCCACGGCCGTGATCAGGTCGACGAACACGGTCAGGGCCAGCACCACCACCATGAGCACCAGGTCCCAGCGCGGGCCGCGGTGGGCGCGGCGCAGGTAGGTCCAGTCGATGATGTCGTAGCCGACCTTGATCAGGATGCCGGCCAGGGCCGCGTGCGGAATCAGCGACGCCACCGGCGCGAGTACCAGGGCAATGGCCAGCAGCACGGCCGCGTGGGTCATGCCGGAGAGCTTGAACTGGCCGCCGGTGCGGATGTTGATCACCGTGCGCATGGTCGCGCCGGCACCCGGAATGGCGCCGAACAGGCCGGCCACGGTGTTACCGATACCCTGCCCGACCAGCTCCTTGTTGGACTCGTGGCGGGTGCGGGTCATGTTGTCGGCCACCAGCGAGGTCAGCAGGCTGTCGATGGCACCCAGCAGGGCCAGCAACACGGCCGCTTCCACGACCACGAACATTGAATCCTGTGAGAACGCCGGCATGATGAACGACGGCAGGCCGGTGGGCACTTCGCCCAGGATCGGCGCACCGGGCACCATCACGGAGAAGCCCGTGGCGATGGCCAGCGCCGCCAGCGGCGCGGGGATCCACTTGCCCAGGTTGCGTGGCCAGAAAAACACGATGGCCAGGGTCAGGCCGCCGATGGCCAGGGCCAGGAAGTTCGGCGACATCACCGCGGCCGGAATGGAGGCCAGCGCCGGGATGGTGCCGCTGCCTTCCGGTTCGTGGCCGAACAGGCGCGCCGCCTGAAGCGCGATGATGATGACGCCGATGCCGCTCATGAAGCCGGAGACGACCGGGTACGGCACCAGTCGGATGAACTGGCCCAGCCGGAACACGCCGAAAACAATCTGCAGCAGGCCGGCCAGCACCACGGCAGCGAACACCAGGGCGGGCTCGCCCGACAGGCTGGCGAACACGCCGGCGAAGACCACGACCATCGGGCCCGTCGGGCCCGAGATCTGGCTGCCGGTGCCGCCGAACAGCGAGGCCAGGAAGCCGACGATGATGGCGCCGTACAGGCCCGCGATGGGGCCGGCGCCGGAGGCTTCACCGAAGGCCAGCGCCAGCGGCAGGGCGACGATGCCGGCCGTCAGGCCGCCCATCAGGTCGCCGCGAACATTGGAAGTATTGAAGAATTTCATGGTTGATCCTGTGTCGGTCCAGCTGGGCTCAGGCCGCGGCCGCGGACTCGGCCGCCAGCGACTCGAAACGACCCGTTTCCGGGTTGTGCGCCTGGATGTCACCGGCGCCGATGTCGTAGATCCAGCCATGCAGGCGCACCTTGCCGGCGGCCAGCGCGGCGGCCACGGACGGGTGGGTGCGCAGGTGCTGCAACTGCAACAGGACGTTTTCCTCGGTCACGGCGCGCAACAGGGCCTCGCCTTCCAGGTCCGGGTGGCGGCCGCGCGCGGCGGCCACGGCAGCGCGGCTGTTTTCCAGCCAGCCGGCGACCTGCGGCAACGCGGCGACGCTATCCGGCGCCAGCGCACCCTTCATGGCGCCGCAGTCGGAGTGACCACAGACCACGATTTCGGACACACCCAGGACCGCAACGGCGTACTCGATGGATGCGGTGTTGCTCTCGTCCGCGCGGTTCCACGGCGGCACGATGTTGCCGGCGTTGCGGCAGGTGAACAGCTCGCCGGGCTGAGACTGCGTGACCAGGCCCGGGTCGACCCGGCTGTCGGCACAGGTAATCATCAATACCTCGGGGCTCTGCCCGGTCGAAAGCGTTTTGAACAGGTCCTGGCGGTTCGGGAAAACTTCGGCGCGGAATTTCAGAACGCCCTTGATCATGTGGTCCATGGGGTGACTCCTGGCAGTAAACGTTGGGATGCCCGGCGGACGCCGGTAATGCCGGATAATCTAGGCCCACTTAGGTGACCAATCAATTCCCTATTTTTGATACTTTACGATAGAATTTATCTATCACCTGAACGGATACCGGCCATGGCACACGTGGGCACCCCCACCCTGAAACAACTCGAATACCTGGAGGCCGTGGCGCGTTTTGGCAGCTTTCGCGCCGCGGCGCTGAAGCTTGGCGTCTCCCAGCCGACCATCACGTCGCAGGTTGCCGCGCTGGAGGACACGCTCGGCGTGATCCTGCTGGAACGATCGCGCACGGGGACCCTGCCCACCAGCGCCGGTCGCGAGCTGTTGCCGCACATCGAAACCATCCGCGACGCGGTCAACTCGATCCGCGACCATGCCCGGTTTGTCGGCACCGGTGGCAGCGGCATCCACCGCCTGGGCGTGCCGCCCACGCTGGGGCCGTACCTGTTGCCGGAAGTACTGTCGACGATTCATGCCACGGACCCCACGCTGCGCCTGTACGTGCGCGAGGACCTTCCACGGGACCTGGAAAACGGCCTGCTGTCCGGCCGTTTTGACCTGATTCTCACGGTACTGCCGACGGAAATTTCGGACCTGGTTGTTGACCCGCTGTTCGGCGAGCCCTTTCACCTGTGCGCCCCGCCCGACCATCCGCTGGTGGGAAAGGGGCCAGTGGCCGCTGACGCCATCGCCAACGAACGATTACTGGCCATCGACGAGCGTTTTCGGTTGTTCGAGCAGATGCAGGCGCTGGCAAACCACTACGGTGCGCGACTGCTGCGGGACTACGAGGGCACCAGCCTGGACACGGTTCGACAGATGATCGCGACCGGCTTCGGGCTGGCGTTCCTGCCGTCGCTGTACATCCGGAGCGAAATCGAGCCGCGTGACGATGTCACCGTGCTACCCCTGGACGACACCACCATTGACCGCGAAGTGGTGCTGGCCTGGCGCCCCACCGCGGCCCACCGTGCGCTGTACCGCAAGCTGGCGCAGCAGATTCGCGAGATCTGCCGGGCGAAACTGGGAGACTGCCTGCACCTGGCAACAGACAGTACGGGTTAGGCACTTCACCGGGCGGAGGAATCAGAAAACGAGAAGTAGCCCGCCGAGGACAAAAAGCGCCAGGAACAGGGTCTGCAGCACCATCGCCGTCACCGGCCACGGCCCCACTTTCACCAGCGCCTCCAGCGAGGTGCGCACACCCAGCGCCGCCACGGCCGTCAGCAGGCAGGCGCTGGACACCGGCGCGAACCGGTCCGTCACGACCACGGGAATCACGCCCAGGCTGTTGACGATGACCAGCACGACAAACGCCACCAGGAACCAGGGCAGCAACGGCTCGTTGGCTTCGCGTTTCTTGCTCCGGCGTTTCAGCACCAGGGCGATGATCAACACCACCGGCACCAGGCAGGCCACGCGCATCAGTTTCACCAGCGTGGAGATTTCGCCGGCCTGGTCGGAGACGATGTAGCCGGCGCCGACCACCTGGGCGACGTCGTGGATGGTCGCGCCCAGGAACACGCCGGCCTGCAGGTCATCAAAGCCCAGGTAGGACACG
Organism: uncultured Oceanospirillales bacterium; assembly: GCA_913055655.1. Classification (GTDB taxonomy): domain Bacteria; phylum Pseudomonadota; class Gammaproteobacteria; order Xanthomonadales; family SZUA-36; genus Marinihelvus. The sequence goes on from CAJXKA010000001.1 coordinate 1,536,935, forward strand.
AGCACCGGGTAAGTCACCATGGCCAGCGTGCTGAGCGCGGTGACGGCGGCGACCGTCAGGATGGTGTTGCGTTCGTGATCGGGGTGCCGGGGCAGCACCGAGGCGATGGCCAGCGCCGCGGAAGCCCCGCAGATCGCCACGGCACCGGCGGAGAGCACCGAGTGGTCATTGCGCAGGCGACAGGCGCGGCCGATACCCCAGCCCACCAGGATCGTTGCCGTGACGCCCGCCATGACCAGCGCGACCACCGGCCAGCCCAGCGCCATGACATCGCCCGTGGTCATGCGCAGGCCCAGCAGCGCGACGCCGATTCGCAGCACGGTCCGCCCGGCGAACCGGATGCCGGGTAGCACCCGTTCGTCGTCCGCCAGGAAATGGAACGCCATGCCGAACAGCAGCGCGTAAAGCATGGCCGGGCCGCCCAGGCGTTCGCTGACAAAACTGACCGCCAGTGCAATCAGCGCGCTGAAACCCAACCCGGGCAGGATTGCCCGCACCCGTGCCGTCATGTTGAGTGCGTCCGGCAGGGCCTAGTCCTCCGCGGTCAGGAACGCATCGGGCGACAACGGCCGCGGCGTGATCCTGACCGTTCGGATGGCGCCCCTGAACCAGTGCACCTGGTTGATGCGCATGCCCAGCGAAGTTCGCCCTTCGCCCTGCGGCTCGTAGTTCAGCCACTCGCTCAGTTCCAGCTTGCCGTCGACGTAATGCCGGAAGCGCCAGCCATCGACGACAATCGCCGCGTGCCGCCACGGCCCGATCGGGTGCAGGTCTTCCTCGGCGTATAGCGTCACATCGCTGTGGGGCGTCTTGATGAACGTGTCGAGGAACCACTGGTTGTCGCCCGGCAGGCGGGTTTCGAACATCACCCGCGAGGCCGAGTCGTTTTCCTGCATGTGGAAGAAGCGCTGCTCACGGGCGCCGTCGGCGTAGGGGTTGAACACCACCTCGACGGTGAATTCTTCCAGGCCGGCCAGCGGATGGGTGTCCAGGTAGATGCCGTCATCCACGCCGTCAAACTCGAGCGCCTTGCCGGCCGGCGTGTCGATCACCTTCGGTTTGCCCAGCACGGTGACGTCATGGCCGCCGATGTTTTCAAGATTGTCGAGCCGCCAGGTGACCGAACCTTCTGCTGATGATGTCTCGGCCGACGCCGGCGCGTCCGCCCCGCCCTTCCAGCCGGGCCCCTTGACGAACCGGCCACCACGCGCGCCGGTGTGGCGACCATCGGCAATGGTGTGCACACCGTTGACGAAAACGTGGTCGACGCCGGTCGCCAGCTGGTGCGGCGCCTCGAATGTGGCGTGATCGGTGACCGTGGCCGGGTCGAACACGACCACGTCGGCGAAATAGCCGGGCGCCAGGCGGCCCCGGCCGTCAAGCTTCAGGTTGTCCGCCGGCAGCGAGGTCATCTTGCGGATGGCTTCTTCCAGCGGAATGACATTTTCTTCGCGTACGTATTTACCCAGCACGCGGGCGAAGGTGCCGTAAGCGCGCGGGTGCGTGCTCTGGTTCAGGAACAGGCCCTCGGGCGCCATCGCGCCGGCGTCGGAGCCGAAGCTGACCCAAGGCACCGCGACTTTCTTCGCCACGTTCGCTTCGCTCATGATGAAGTAGATCACGCCAACCCGGGAGTCGTCCTCGATGACCAGGTCGATGATCGTGTCTTCGGGTGAAGTGCCTCGTTCCGCCGCCACGTCGGCCAGGGTCCTGCCGATGTACGGGCGCAGGTCGGGGTTGCGGAAATCGACCAGCAGGACGCCCTCTGCGCCGCCGGCGTGGGCCACGCGGTTTTCGAACTCGCCGGATTCACCGCGCATCTCGGCGATGACCCGCGCGCGGATCTCCGGGTCGCGCAGCCGCTCGACCCAGGCGTCGTGGCCGCCCTCCTGTACCCACAGCGGCATGGCCGCGTTCAGGCCGGTCGAACTGGCCGGGTAGGTGTAGATATCGGCCGTGATGTCCAGGCCCTCGGCGCGCGCGGCCTCGACCTTCGCGATGGCCTGGTCCAGCTTGGGCCAGTTTTCCTCGCCGCCGGCCTTCAGGTGGTAGATCTCGGCGCGCGCGCCGGTGTCACGGGCAATCTGGATCAGCTCGTCGACGGCCTCCAACAGCTTCCCGGATTCGCTGCGCAGGTGCGAGATGTACATCCCGTCGTACTCGGCCGCGGCAGACACCAGCGCGGTCAGTTCGGCCGTGTCGGCAAAGTTGGCGGGTGCGTAGATCAGCGAAGAGCCGACGCCCAACGCGCCCTCTTCCATCGCCTGGCGCACCAGCGCCTGCATGTTCTCCAGTTCCCCGGGCGTGGCCGGGCGGTTGTCGAAACCCACCTCGTGCACGCGCAGCGTGGTCGCACCCACAAACGACGCCACGTTCGGCGACACGCCGCGATCTTCCAGGTACTGCAGGTACTCGCCCAGCGTGGTCCACTCGATGTCATAGCGGAAATCGTTCTGGCGGCTGCGGGCGCGCTGCTTCAGCGCCTCGTTCCAGGGGCCGTTCGACCAGCCTTCGCCGAAAATCTCCAGCGTCACGCCCTGCACCAGGTCACCCAGGCCACGGCCGTCAACAATCAGGTCGTTGATCGCCCAGCTGAGCATGTTGATGAACCCGGGTGACACCGCCTTGCCACTGGCGTCGATGACCGTGTCCGCCGTCGCATCGCCCAGGTCCCCCACGGCGACGACCCGGTCGCCGTCAATGGCGACGTCCGCCAGTGCGCCGGGTGCGCCACTGCCATCGTAGACCGTGCCGCCGCGGACCAGCGTGTCGTAGTGTTCGGCGGCCAGCGCACCGGTAGCGAACAGCGAAAGCGTGGCAAGGAGAATGAGCGTTCGGATCATGGATTGTGTCCTGGTGTCAGCGACATCCGCATCCGGCCCCGCCCGCGTCGAAGCGGTGCTTGCCGGTCTTGCCGATGCCCGGGTTGAACGTGTTGGTCGGGTCCAGCGCTTTGAAAAATGCCTTCTGTGCTTCGCCTGCATAATACAGGTGGCCGACATTGTGCTCGGCGGGGTAGCGTGCCCCGCGCGCATCCAGCGCCTCCAGCATGGCGGCCTTCACCGCGTCGATATCGGCGCCGGGCCTGAGGATATAGTCCCAGTGGAACACGTGGCAGAAGAAGTGCCCGTAATAAAGGCGGTGGAGCACCTGGTCACGAATTTCCGCCGGCAAATCGTCTTCCCAGTCGGTCGCGTTTCTCGGCAACGCGACATCCAGGGCCAGCAGGCCACCGACTGACTCGCCGCTCACGCGCTGGTAGCGAATGGCGGCCCCGGCGGACACGAAGCGGTGCAGCATTGCACGCGCCGCCTCGTCATCGGTGCATTCGAAGAAGTCACCCTCGTTGGCGTCATCGGCGAAACAGCGGGCCAGCCAGTCGCGCGCCGGTTCGATGCTGTCATCCGCCACCTTGACGACCAGGTGGTGCTCGAAACGATCACGGAACGCACGCATCCTGGCCGGCAGGTGTCCCGGCAGGACCCGCCCGCAGGCCTGCATGACGCGGTCGAACAGGTGTCGCGGCAGCCAGCGGCGCTTGGCCAGCCAGGCGTCGATCCGCCCGCGGGCCCGGAAAAACTGCGGCATCCGCGCGGTGCCGAGTTTGTTGATGACGAAAAAATCGTCCTTGCCGAATTTCGCCGCCATGTCGAACATGTCGCGGTGCAGGTACTCACCCAGCACCGGCACGTCCGGCAGCTCGGTCAACAGGCCCCGCCGCAACCGCGCAAACACCGCGGCGTCATTGCTGCCGATGTAAAACGTCCGCACGGCTTTCGGCACGGCGAAGGTGTCCAGGCGCAGGGCGAACACGGCAACTTTACCGGCGCAGCCGCTGGCCTCGAACAACCGCCGCGCGTCGGCGTTGAAGCGCGACGGCGTATCCGCATCGACGTCACGAAGCCGCTCGATGTACTGGTGGTCCGAGGCCATCCGCGGCCGCGCCTCGTCACCCGGAAACGCCAGCTCGCGCAACGCACCGAACTCACCTTTTTCAAGGTTCTCGAGCATGTTCTCAGGTGAATCACCCAGGTCAATGCCGGTGTGGTTCACCAGTTCCAGCTCACCACTTGCGTTGACCCGGGCATACAGTGCCAGTTCGGTGTAAGCCGGACCCCGGTGGCACAGCGCACCCCCGGAATTGTTCGCCACACCGCCGATGATGGAAGCACCGATACAGGACGAGCCGATTTCCGAGTGCGGCACCCGCCCCAGCGGCTGCAGCATTTCCTGCAGGCGATGCAGCGTCGCACCCGGCAGCGCCACCACCTGCCGGCCCTCGTCGAGCAGGTGGATGCCATCCAGTTTCAGGGTATTGATCACGACGACGGGGCGGCCATAGTCGTCGCCGCTGGGCGTGGACCCCTCCGTCAGGCCGGTATTGGCAGCCTGCATGATGATGACCGCGCCGGCATCGACGCAGCACTGCAGCGCGCGCCAGAGGCCCAGCAGCGAATCCGGGAAGACTACGGCCAGCGCCGGGCCGCCACCGGAGCGAAAGCCCTTGCGAAAGTGCTCGTTGCGCCCCGGATCCGTGACGACATTCGCCTCGCCTAGCGAACCGCGCAACGCGTCGACAAGCGCCTTGTGATCCACACTGTCGCTCACAGCATTGACCGGACGTTGGCCTCCAGCACGTCGTACGCCACGTTGCCGGTCAATCGCTGGCGATCCTCGTTCAGGGTCACGGTGGGGCTGATGCGGATGTTCATTTCCCGGGTCGTCGCCAGGTCCGCGCAAAAGGCCGCATGGGCGCGCCCGTCAGTCAGCCAGGGCTGCAGCTTTGTTGGCTCCAGGCCGGTTTCGTCGGTGACGGCATCAATAACAGACTGGTTCGAAATATCACGGGCGTCGGCGAAGAACGCCTGCCTGAGCGCCCAGGCCAGGCGATTCGTCGAGCCGGCTTCCAGCGTGCCGTCGACCTCGGCAAGGCGCGCCGCGCAAAGCCACAGGTGACCGGGCGCGGATGAATGCGGTGTGTTCTCAACCCATACCCCGGGATGGACCGGCAGGTGTCCGAACTTGCCCACCAACCCGGTCACGAAGCGGTTGTAACCCTCAAGCCCACCGCGGTCTCCCCAGTGTTCATCCACCTTGTCCAGCGCGGCGCCATACACGGACACATGCTGGTAGCGAATGTCGATGGCGTCACCGAAGGTGTCGTGAAGTTTGTCCATGCGCGCCTGGGTGACATAAGCCCAGACACACAGCAGGTCGGAATAGTGGGCGATGGGAAGCGGCATGGCGCTATTCTAGTGCCTGCGGCGCCGTGGTTGAACGCCATTCCTTCAACTGCTTTACTGTCGCGGATACCAGGGAAAGAGGGGTTTCGGTATGACAGGTCAGTGGAACCAGTTGAAACGGCGTTCACGCTTGATGGCCAACGGCTTAGCATTGTTAGCCATTAGTTCAGGACTACCAGGCGCATACGCGCAGACTTCAGCGCCAACGGTCACGCCGGTGGTGCTATCCCAGGGCGTGGAACCGAAACTTCTCGACCGGGTGGCGCCGGCCTATCCGAACGTCAACCGGCAAGGCGTCGAGGGCTGGGTCAAGGTGCTGTTCGACGTGGATGCAACCGGCAAAGTCGTCGACCCGGTTGTCATCGATTCCAGCGCTGACCGACATTACGACACGGCGTTTCGTGAATCCGTCCTGAAGGCCGTCCAGGAATGGCAGTATGAGCCCGCGCGAGTTGATGGCGAGCCGGTACGGCGCGCCAACATGACCGTGTTCACGGCATTTCTGTTCAATGACTCTGCAGGTGGAACCACGAGAAAGTTCCACACCGGCTACACCCGCGTTGCCGACGCACTCGATAACGATGACCTGGAAAAGGCCCGGAAGGAGCTAGACAGGCTGGCGTCCCGGCCCCGTCACGTGCTCGCGGAATCAGCCTACCTGGACATGCTGGAAGCCATGTGGCACCAGAAAGCCGGGCAGGACCTGGAAGCACTCAGATTCGTGGAACAGGGCCTTGTCATCGCCGACGATGCCGCCGTGACCCGGGCGTATGACCAGCTTTTACGCATGTCGGTCACGCAGAATGCACTGAACCATAATTTCCACACGGCACTTGAGCGCTACGAAACCCTTTCTGAGCTTGATGGCGGCCTGGCGGCCGATGACCCCGTTCACGGTGTGGCACAACGCATTCACGAGATACTCGCTGACGAAGCGCCCATCATGACCGAGGGCAAACTGACGCCGTGCACGACATGCCGGGAACCCGAAATGATGCTGACCCGCAACCTGAACCGGAGGCAGTTCACCATTGAGCCGACCCAGGGCCAGGTGGATGACATCAGGATCACCTGCGGACCGGCACACACGACGGTCGCCTGGGCGGAAAACATCGCCTGGCAGATCAACCAGGACCCGGCTGACTGCAAAGTCGTCATCAAGGGCGACGACAAGACAACCCTGCAACTGATCGAGATCAAGGCACAAGAGGACACCAGCGCATGAGCGAGACCACAGAAACCACGTCCACGCCACCTGGCGGCTTCCTCGGCGCCGTCGAGCGCATCGGCAACCGCATTCCCGACCCGGCCATGCTGTTCATCGCCCTGCTGTTTATCGTCTGGGTGCTGTCGTGGTTGCTCTCGTACGTGTCGTTTAGCGTGATCGACCCACGTTCGGGCGAAGCCCTGGTCATCCACAACCAGTTGTCTGGTTCAGCGATCACCACGTTTTTCTCAAAGATGGTGACAAATTTCTCCGGCTTCGGACCCGTGGGCACCGTGCTGGTGGCCATGCTGGGCATCGGCGTGGCCGAATCGTCGGGCTTCATTAACGCCGGCCTGAAAACCCTGCTAAGCGTGACGCCAAAGAAGCTACTGACACCGATGGTGGTGTTCGTCGGGATCCTCAGCCACTCCGCCGTTGACGCCGGCTACGTGCTGGTCATTCCGCTGGGCGGGCTGATTTTCTATGTGGCCGGCCGCCACCCGCTGGCGGGTATCGCCGCGGCGTTTGCGGGCGTCTCGGGCGGCTTCTCGGCCAACCCGGCACCGTCAGCATTGGACCCGATGCTCGCCTCGCTGACCCAGGTCGGCGCCCAGATACTGGACGCGGATATCGTCACCAACCCGCTGAACAACTATTGGTTCACGGCCATTTCGTCGATCCTGATCGTCGCGCTGGCCTGGTACATCACTGACCGCATCGTTGAGCCGAGACTGCAGGGTACGAAAGTGGACGGCGACCTGGACGACCTGCCGAAGATGGATCACCTGGCCCCCGCCGAGCGCAAGGGCCTGGTCGCCGCCATGGGCGTGATGGCGCTGGGCATGGTGGTGCTGTTCCTGACCGCCCTGCCGGAAGGTTCGGCCTGGCGTGCTGCCAACGGCGACCTGGCCGTCGCCAGCGCGCCGCTGATGCAGTCCATCGTCACCCTGATCTTCCTGCTGTTCCTTATTCCCGGCATCGTTTTCGGACTAGTGGCGGGAACAATAAAAACGTCGAGAGACATGATTGCCGGTATGACCAAGTCCATGGAGTCGATGGGCTACTACCTTGTCATCATGTTCTTCATCGCCCAGTTCGTGTATGCCTTCAATACCTCCAACCTGGGCGCGCTGATGGCACTGGAAGGCGCCGAGTTGCTAAAGGCGATGGCGCTGCCGTGGTACATCACCATCGTCGGCATCGTGCTGTTGACGGGTTTCGTGAACATTTTCGTCGGCTCGGCCAGCGGCAAGTGGGGCCTGTTGGCGCCCATCTTCGTACCGATGCTGATGACGCTGGGCATTTCGCCCGACCTGACCCAGGCGGCTTACCGCGTAGGTGATTCCAGCACCAACATCATCACACCGCTGATGCCGTACTTCCCGCTGGTGGTGATTTACTGCCAACGCTACGTGAAAAGCACCGGTATAGGCACGCTGGCGGCGATGATGCTGCCGTTCTCGATGACCTTCCTGGTGTTGTGGACGGTGTTCCTGTTGCTGTACGCCTTCAGCGGCCTGCCGCTGGGTTTTGTGTCCAGTCTCACTTATCCCGCCAGCTGATTGACGGTGGTCAGGCCTGCGCCCGGTTGACCGGGCGCAGCACGGAAAAGTCCAGTGGTTGCGGCCGTCCCAGCCAGCGCGCCCCGACCGTGTGGTCGCGATAATCGTCGCCGGTGTCCTCGTGGACCAGCACATCCAGCCCGCGTCGGTGCTGCTCCAGCCAGCCGGTGACGTGCCGTAATCCGGAAGCGGGCACGATCACCTGGAACATGCCTTTCGGATGCGGCCCGATGGGGCGCTGGTGAATCCGCCCCATCGGCAGGCCGAAGCGCCGACCCATCTCCGCACGAAGACGGGTCGCGAACGCCAGCTCTCCCGGCTCAAAGTAGACGTGGACGTGATAACGCGCGACGCCTGGGCGGGGACTGAGCATCAGGCCGCCGCCAGGCCCGGTGAGGATCTGCGGCGCAGCGACGCCGCACCCGGGCCGGTCAGGACCAGCACGAAACTGGTAACCGCCAGGAACAGCGGGTATTCCCAGCCGCCGCCTTCGTTGGTGAACAGCCAGCCATTGCCGGCATGCACCCAGGTGGCGCCCAGAGAAACGACCGTCAATGCCGCCGCGGCTTCACGGACGCGCCAGCCCAGGATCAGCGCGATACCGCCGATGATTTCGACCGCCATGGTGGCGTAGGCGGCGAAGCCGGGCAGCCCCAGCGACTGGAAAAAGCCGACGGTGCCCGGGACGGTGAACACCATCACTTTCAGGTAAGCGCTATGGGCAAGGTAGATGATGCCCAGCGCGACGCGCAGCACGGTGGGGCCATATGCTTCATATCGGTTCATGTCGTGTTCTCCTTGGATCATTGGTTGAAAGACACGCGGCCATCCTCCCAGTTGCGTATTCGCATGAAAATCATCAATATTGGCATTTCTCATTTGCAGATATGCAAATACCATGAACTGGAACGACCTGGAATTGTTCCTGGCCATCGCCGAGGCCGGCACCCTGGCGGGGGCCGCCCGCACGCTGCGGGTTAATCATTCGACCGTGTTTCGGCGCCTGAACGCACTGGAAGCCGACCTCGACACGCGCCTGTTTGAACGCCAGCCGGAGGGTTATGCGCTCACGCCCGCGGGGGAGAAAATGCTGGCGCCCGCCCGACAGGCCCAGGCCGCAGTGCAGTCCATTGAACTGGATATCGCCGGGCAGGACCTGCAGGCGGAGGGCGCGGTACGACTGACCGCGGCTCCGAATATCGCCCGCACCCTGGTGCCACCGGCGGTGCGCGCGCTGCGGGACAGCCATCCGGGCATCCGCCTTGAAATCCTGGTGGGCGACAATGACTACGACCTGGGCCGGCGCCAGGCCGATATCGCCCTTCGCGCTACGGTACGACCACCGGAACAGCTCGTGGGCCGCCGGCTGGCAGACCTGGCCTGGTGGGTGTGCCGCCCGGCAATGCTGGGGGATGACCCGCCCGCCGGCCTTCAGGACCTGACCGGCCGCCCAGTCATTGGTGCGGATTCAACGCTGATGCGGCTGAATGCCTTCCAATGGCTGGAAGACCACCATGCGACTGACATTGTCGCCCGCGCCAACGACCTGACCACCATGGGTGCGTTGGCCCGCGCCGGCGTCGGTTATGCCCTGCTGCCCGCCGACCAGGTCGAGCCCGGCCTGGATCGCCTGTTCACGATTCCCGGTATCGAGGGTCAGCTCTGGCTGCTCACCCACCCGGACCTGCGACGCGTGCGCCGCATCGACGCCGTCTGGAATGCGCTGGTCGAAACCACCCACCGTGGTTTAGGGTAAAATCCGCGCCCTTTGCCCGCCGCCAGGCCAGACCATGCTTTTTAAACTGTTCGAAAAGAAAAACGGCAACTGGAAGGACGACACCCTCTCCGGCCTGACCGTCGCCCTGGCGCTGGTGCCCGAAGCCATCGCGTTCTCGTTCATCGCCGGCGTCGACCCGATCATTGGCCTGTGGTCCGCCGTTTTCCTGGGGCTGGTGACCTCCGGTTTCGGTGGCCGGCCGGGCATGATTTCCGGTGCCACCGGCGCCATCGCGGTGGTCGTGGCCAAGGCCGTGGATATCGGCAACCAGCGCGGCGCGGAGCTGGGCATCGACGACCTGGGCCTGCAGTACATGTTCGCGACGGTTATGATCGCGGGGCTTATCCAGGGCGTGGTCGGCGCGCTGAAGCTGGGCCGCTTCATCCGCCTGGTGCCGCACCCGGTGATGATGGGCTTCGTCAATGGCCTGGCCATTTTGATCCTGCTGGCGCAGTTCGAGGTATTCCAGTCACCTGATGGCCACTGGCTGCCCGCCAACCAGCTGTGGGTCATGGGTGGACTGGCGCTGGCCACGATGGCCATCATCGAGTTCTTCCCACGCCTCTCAAAAGCGGTGCCGTCGATCCTGGTCGCCATCCTCGGCATCGGCCTGCTCAGTTACTTTGGCGTTGTCGACACCAAGACCGTGTCCGATGTGCTGCTGGAAGGCACCGGCAGCGCCGAACTGAAGGGCAGTTTCCCGCCGCTGGTTTGGCCGGGCGACATTGTCTGGAACATGGAGACCACGCTGCTGATCGGCGGCATCGCGGTGACCGTCGCCATGGTCGGCCTGATCGAATCGCTGATGACGCTGCAGCTGATCGACGACATGACCGACACGCGCGGCCAGGGCAACCGCGAATGCTTCGCCCAGGGCGGCGCGAACGTGCTGTCCGGCCTGTTCGGCGGCATGGGTGGCTGCGCGATGATTGGCCAGAGCCTGATCAACATCAAGTCCGGTGGTCGCGGCCGCACTTCCGGCATTGTTGCGGCGCTGGCGCTGACCTTCTTCATCATGGTCGGTGGCCCGGTCATCGGCGAGATTCCGATGGCGGCGCTGGCCGGCGTGATGTTCATGGTGGTCATCGGCACCTTCGAGTGGGCCTCGTTCCAGACCTTTGGCAAGGTGCCGAAAATCGATGTGCTGGTCATTATCGTGGTCACGCTGGTGACGGTCGTGATGCATAACCTGGCGCTGGCCGTGCTGGTCGGCGTGATCATGTCAGCGCTCGCCTTTGCCTGGGAAAGCGCCCAGCACGTGCGCATGAACCCCCACGATGAGCCCGACGGAACCCGTATCTACCGGCTCCAGGGCGTGCTTTATTTCGGCTCGGTACGCGAATTTTCCGAGCGACTCTCGCCCGCCACCGACCCGGACAACGTCATCATCGACTTCAAGGAAGCCCGGGTGGCCGACTATTCCAGCCTGGAAGCGCTGAACGCGATCACGGAACGCTACCGCAACGCGGGCAAGACCCTGCACCTTCGTCACCTGAGCCCCGAATGCCGGCAGATGATCCGCGCGGCCGGCAACCTGGTGGACATCGAAGTGGCGGAAGATGACCCACACTATCACGTGGTGAATATCTAGGAACTTCCACCGGCGTTTGACAGCCGCGAGAACGCGACGTTATTATTTAACCATATCGTTAAATAAGGAAATCCGGTCATGTCGGCACGGGACCCGTTATCGACGACGCTGTCGGCGCTGGCCGACCCCACGCGCCGGGCAATCATCGCCCGGCTTGCCGGCGGCCACGCCACGGTGAACGAAATCGCCGAGCCGTTCGACATCAGCCTGCCCGCGGTCTCGCGCCACCTGAAAGTGCTCGAATCCGCAGGCCTGATCTCGCGGGGCCGTGACGCCCAGTGGCGACCCTGCGCGCTGGAGCCCGGCCCGCTGAAAGACGTGGACGACTGGCTCGAACGCTACCGGCGCTTCTGGACCGACGCCTTCGACCGGATGGACGACTACATCGCCGAACTCAAGGAAAAGGGAGAGATCGAATGAGCGCACAACTCGCCGACAACGAACTGCTGATCCGCCGGATATTCGACGCGCCGCCCGAGGTGCTGTTTGCCCTCTGGAGCGAGCCGGAACACTTCCGGCGCTGGATGGGCCCGGAAACGTTCACCTGCCCCCAGGTCGAAATCGACTTTCGCGTGGGCGGGACCTACCGCGCCATGATCACTTCACCCGAGCACCAGGAGAACTGGTTCGGCGGTGTCTATCGCGAGATTGAACCCCACCGGAAACTGGCGTTCACGTTCACATGGGACAACGACGGCCCTTCCACCGGGGTCGAAACCCTGGTCACCATCACCTTCGAAGAAATCGACGGCAAGACCCTGCAGACCTTTCACCAGAGCCCGTTCCTGGACGTCGAGCGCCGCGACAGCCACGTGGGTGGCTGGACGTCCGCATTCGACTGCCTCGACGCCTACGTCCAGGACATCGCAAAGGAGACATCATCATGATCACCATTTCCGCGTTTCAATGGGTACCGGAATTCGCCCAGGGCCAGGTCCGCGACCTGCGGGTCCGGTGGGCACTCGAGGAAGCCGGCCTGCCTTACGAAGTACGCCTGCTGGCGTACGGCGACCAGGACAAACCCGATTACCGGGCCCTGCAACCCTTCGGCCAGGTGCCGATATTCGAAGAAGACGGCAAAGTCCTGTTCGAATCCGGTGCCATCGTGCTGCATATCGGCGAGCGAAGTGAAACGCTGCTGCCCGCCGACCCGGACGCCCGCGCACGCGCCGTCCAGTGGCTGGTCTCGGCGTTGAACTCCATCGAGCCCTTCATCATGCAGGTGGCACTGATCGACTTCATGTACCCGGACGAGGAATGGGCGAAACTGCGCCGGCCCAGCGCCGCGGCATTCGTGCGCAAGCGACTGGCATCACTGTCCTCCGCCCTGGGTGACAAACCCTTCCTTGACGGCGATAACTTCACCGCCGGCGACCTGGTGATGGCCATGGTGCTCCGCATCCTCGACCACACGGATATCGTCCGTGACGATGAGCGGCTGTCAGCGTATATCGACCGCTGCACAGCACGACCTGCCTTCGGTCGCGCCCTGCAGTCCCAGCTCAATGACTTCGAAGCCAGCGCCCGGACCGGGACCTGAGTCCGAAACTGCGGCCCGGGTGATTTGCGTGTACGCTCTCCCCGCTATCAACAGGGACAGGGGAATCGCATGCACCACCCGGGACGCAGTCTTGGCCTTTCTGCCGCACTGGTATCAATCGCGCTATTCACAACACCGGCACTGGTGCCGGCGCAGGACTCACCGCTGTTTTTCGACGATTTCGACCAGGGCGAACTCGACCGCTCGAAATGGCGCGTCATCGGCCCCGATTTCTGGGTCAACGACGAGGTGCAGGCCTATATCGACTCAGCGGAGACCATCAGGATTTTGCCGGCGGACGCGGTTCCGGGTGCGGAGAACGGCGTGCTGGAACTCCGGCCCGTCTACCAGCCGGGATTCGAGACCCCCTCGGGGCGAATCACGGATTTCGTTTCCGGCCGAATAGAAACCAGGGGACATTTCGACTTCACCCACGGCCGGGCTTCCGCGCGGATCAGGCTGCCGGACGCCGAAGGCGCCTGGCCCGCCTGGTGGCTCCTGGGTAACGGCGCATGGCCCGAGACCGGCGAAATCGACATCATGGAATATGTAGGAGAGAAGGACTGGGTGGGTGTCGCCATGCACGGTCCGGGTTATTCCGGCGAGACGCCCCTGGTGAACAAGTACTTCTTCGACGGGGGCACGGATGTCACTGACTGGCATGTCTACAGTGTTGACTGGCGCGAAGATCGCGTCGAGTTTCTTGTCGACGACAAGTTGATTTACCGCGTCACCCGCCCGATGGTGGAACACTACGGTGACTGGGTGTTCGACAACCCGGAGCACCTGATCCTGAACTTCGCCGTCGGTGGCATCTATCCCTACAAAACCAACGGGGTTGAGAAACCCTATCTTGGGCTACCGACTGAAACCGCCGAAGCCATACGCGCAGGCGAAGTGGCCATGTGGGTTGACTGGGTTCGAATAGACCCTTGATCGCTGCACTCCCCCTCCAGGACCAACGCTGTCTATAATCGCTGTCCATGGCTGATTTTCTGACTGAAATTCGAGAGCGGCGCATCCTGCCGAGTGTTGGCGTGTACGTGGCTGGCTGCTGGGTGGCCGTTGAGATCATGGACCGCCTGGTCGAGCGCTATGCGCTTTCGCCCTACCTGCCCGACCTGGTTTTCTGGGGCCTGTTTTCATTGATCCCCGCCGTTGCGCTGGTCGCCTGGTCATACGGCCGGCCGGGCAAGGACAAGGCCACGCGGGCACAGAAAATCGGGGTGCCGCTGAACCTGCTGGCCACTTGTGCATTATTGCTGGCGATATTCGGCAGTAAAGACCTTGGCAGCCCGCAGTCCGGACAGGACACGCTGCCGAGTGCGGCCCAGGCGACAACCGATCCCGCCGCGGCCGAGCCGACGTCCGACGAGGCCACCCGCCAGCGCCTGGCCGTATTCTTCTTCGAAAATGACAGCGACAACCCCGAGTTGGACTGGCTGCAGTACGGCGCCACCGAACTGCTCACCCAGGACCTGCAACAGGATGCGGCCCTGTCCACGCATTCGCCGTATACCTCGCAGCGCGGCGGCATGTATGGACGCCTGGAAGCTGCCGGCTTCGAAGATGGCCTGGGGGCGCCGGCTTCCCTGCTGCGGGATATCGCCCGTGACGCCAACCGCCAGTATTTCACCACCGGCAGCCTGGACGAAACCGGCGACGGCATCCGGGTGACCATCGACCTGTGGGAAACCGCCAGCATGCGCCGGGTCGAATCCATCACGCTCACCGGCTGGGACATCCTGGAGATGATGGATGAGGCTTCCATCCGGATTCGTGAACTGGTCGGCTCACCGACCGTGTCGGAGCCCGGCCACGAAGACCTGCCGCTGGCTGAAACCTTCGGCGAATCCGAGGCCGCGCTGAAGGCCTACATTGACGGGCGCAATGCGCGCCTGCTGGATAATGATATTGCCGCCGCCATTGGCCACCTGGACCGCACGCTGGGCATCGACCCGGGGTTCGTCCTCGCCCTGTTCTTCAAGGGCCAGTACCTGGTCGAGACTGGCGACATGCCCGCGGCGGCGGAGGCCTACACGGCCGCGCAGCCGCTGGACTATCGCCTGCCCGCTATCGACCGCGCCGTCCTCACGGCCATGTTCTACCGGACGACCGGGCAGAGCGACAAGCTCATGGATTTCCTGCGCCTGCAGGTGCAGCTTCGCGACGAGGTGTTCTGGCACCTGCAGTTGGCGACCATGCTGATGGTGGCCGGAGAAACCGAGCAGGCCGGGGCTCATTACGAAATCGCGCTACGCAAGGATCCGCTGAACGTTGACCTGCTCCTGCAGCTGTCGGACATCGAACGCTCCCTGGGCAATATGGAAGGCGCGCTCGAATACGCGCGTCGTTACAAGGCCGAACGCCCGGACGAGATGGATGCCCATATCAAGCTGGGCGACCTGCTCCGCGATGCCGGGGAGCTCGAACAGGCAAAAGCCGAGTACCAGCAGGCGCAGTTGCTGGAAAACGATTCCGTCACGCCCCTGCTGGCCCTGCAGATCATCAGCAGTCGCCAGGGCGACTACGCACGGTCGCGGCAACTGCTGGAAGAAGCCCACCGCATCGCGCGCACCGCCACGCAGAAGTTTTCGGTTCACCTGGCCGCGCACTACCTCGAAGCCCGGCTGGGCCGCATTGATGACGCGATTGAGCAGCTACGCGCGGCCGAACCCTACCTGGCGGCGTCACAACCACCTTTCGCCGTTGCCCTGACCATCCACAGCACACTGCTCGACCTGTCTTTGCGCCGCGATGACGTCGAACAGGCGAAAGCCATCGTCGCCGAGGCCCAGTCGATGATGCCCGCACCACCGATGAACGGCTTTATTGAACCCCTGCTGACCATCGTCACGGCCTACGAGGGTGACGCCGAAGCCGCACGGGAGCACCTTTCCCGGTTCGAAGACACGCTCAGGCAGTTGAACTACGAGGGCATCAATTTCCAGCTGGACCTGCTGGCCGGGGAAATTGCCTACTTCGAGGAAGATTACGCCGCCGCAGCGCCGTTGTTGCAGTCGGCAATCGACCAGATGGAGCAATCGTTCGTTGCCGGCCAGATCAATGCGTACGGCATGCCGACCCTGATGTCACACCTGGCCACCGCGCAGATCCTGGCGGGCCAGTTGGAAAGCGCGCAGCTTACCCTGGACCATGCGCTGCTGCGCGACCCCGCCTCTCCTTACTCCTGGCTGGCCCAGGCCATGCTGGAAGACCGGCGCGGCAATGATGACCGCGCCCGTGAATTGGCTGACCAGGTACTGGCGGCTTGGGATGACGCCGACCCCAATTTGTTCGGCCTCGACAAGGCCCGCGAACTGGCCGGCGTGGGCCCGGAGCGTATTGGCGGATAACCGGGTTAACGACCCCGAGGCTTGAGCACACTGCCGCCTGAACCGGGCCCGTCGTCGGGTGACCCCGGTGGCCGACCCGGTCGGTCTCCACCGGGACCGCCCGGACGCCCGGGTCGACCCGGGCGATGGCCAGGCGGGCGTGGCCGATGGTGGCCACCATAGCGCGGCCAGAACGCCGGGTAGGACTCCGTCTCCACCGGGACCGGGACATAGACCGGCTCCCGTGGTCGCATCGCTTCCAGTCGTTGCTGTTCGGCCCGGGCCTCTTCCCGCTCCTCGCGCTTCTGCGCCAGGTATGCCTTCGTTTCGGCCGGTGGCCCGCCGGCAACACCGGACGACTGGGGTTGCAGTTCGACCACTTTCGCCTGTTCACCGCACGGCGTATCGGAAAACACCGGCCCGTCCTCGGTTTCGCAGTGATAGATCTGCGCAAACGCGGCGGGTGCGAATATCGCCATGCAGCCACCGAGCAGTGCGCCCGGCAACCGTTTACGACCTGTCCTGTGAGTTTTCATACCTGTTATCAGTATAGGCGACCAAAGCTGAACAGGGGTTGAATGCTGTCCGGGATCCCTCCAGTTCGTCAGGCGGCCCGGGCGCCGCGCGTCCAGACAAGCGCCAGGCAGACCAGTGCACAGCCACCCTGCATGGCGATGACTGCCGCGACCGATTCGGGCAGCAGCGACGATGCACCGCCAATCAGCCCGCCGATAGCGAATTGCGCCGCGCCCATCAATGCTGCCGCCGTGCCACCGTGCAGGTGAAAATAATCCATGTAACAGGCCTGGTTGTTGGGTGAGATCGCACCCATCGCACCCACCGTGACCATGACACCGGGCACCAGTGTCCAGAGCCCGGGCGCCCACCACAGCATGAACCCCATCAGCACGATTCCACCGGCCTGCAGGCTGACCGCCCAGCGCAGTACCCGGACCGATTCAAACCGGTGCAGCAACCAGCGGTTGGCCAGGTTCAGGACCATCATGACGAGCACATTGGCCGCGAACAACAGTGCGAACAATGCGGCACTGGCGCCGAAATGGCCCTGGTAGATAAACGAGGCATGGGTCACGAACAGCATCAGGATGGTGAATGACAGCGACTGCAACGCGATGTAACGCAGCGCCGGGCGTGTCGACAACACGAAGACATAACGCCGCCAGACTGAAATCTTTGTCGCATGCGCCCCGTGACGAGGCTCGATATGCCGGAACACCACGCGCCGCAGCAACACGATGACCACCAGCGCATAAAGACTGGTGAACACGAAAATTGACGGCCAGCCGAACCCCGCCAGCAGCAGTGTGCCGAGCGTTGGGGCGATGGCCGGCGCGATGATCATGACCAAACCGATCAGGCTGAAAAACTTCGCCGCCGACTGCCCCGACATGTGGTCGCGTACCAGCGCCGGCACGCACACCGTGGCCGCGCCGCCACCGAAGGCCTGCACCATGCGCCAACCCAGCAGGCCAGCCAGGGAATCGATCGTGGCAATGAACGCACTGGCCACAGCGAACACGCCCATCCCGGCCAGCATGACCACCTGTCGCCCCAGGCGATCTGACAACGGACCGGCCACCAGCTGGCCGAGCGCAAGCATGAACACGTACATCGCGATACTGAGCGAGACCTCGTGCACGCTGACACCCAGGTCGACCGCCAGCACCGGAAACGCCGGCAGGTAGGTATCAACCGCGAATGGGCCAATGGCGATGGTCAACGCCAGCACCACCGCAATGCGGAAGCGCCGTGAAGTGGCTGCACGGCCATCGTTGCTGTTCATGAATTCCCCCTGGACTGAAAAACGGGCCGCCGGGTCCGCCATCCACCCCGGCGTGCTGGACTATACTGCCGCAACCACCGCCGCCGGAGTAGTGCAGTGACCGAATTGACCCCTGTCCAGGCCCGCGTCCTGGGCTGCCTCGTGGAAAAGGAAAAGACCACGCCGGACCAGTATCCGTTGACGCTGAACGGGCTGAAGAATGCCTGCAACCAGAAATCTTCGCGTCACCCGGTGACCGACCACACCGAGGGCGAGATCGGCCACGCCCTGCGTGAACTGGAAGGCATGGGCCTGGTGCGGGAAGAATGGGGGGCGCGTGTGCCCAAGTACGCGCACCGCGCCGACAAGGCACTGTCCCTCTACAGCAAGGGCCTGGCGCTGCTCGCAACGCTCGTGCTGCGCGGGCCCCAGACGCTCGGCGAACTGAAGACCCACAGCCATCGCCTGTTCGATTTTGACGACCTCGACGACGTGCAGTTCGCGCTCGACAAGCTCATCCACGCAGAGCCACCTTTGGCCATGGCCTTCCCTCGCCAGCCGGGACAAAAGGAAGGGCGGTACGCCCACCTGCTCTGTGGCGAGCCTGAAGCACCACCCGTCGTGGCCAGCACTGCGCGCGCCGCGTCTTCGGCGCTTGCCGAGCGCGTCGAGGCGCTTGAACAGGCCGTCACCGAACTGCAATCTCGGCTCGACGCGCTGGAATCCTGAGAAGGCAGCATTCGTGCGGCTTGCCGCACCAACCCCGGATTCTCGGCGCCACCGCCAACGCCCGGGTGCACACCGAACTGTCACACCGTCGACCCATCGTTGTCACGGCAGGCTGATGCAATACGACTCCCCAAACAGACGTCAGTATTCGAGGAGTCGTCATGCAATCCAAGCCAACCCGTTCAAACGCGATACGCGCCGCCATTGCGCTGGCCGTCAGCGCCCTGCTGGTCATGCCGGCCGTGACCATGGCCGCCCCCAAGGGCGACCACGGCAAGAAACCACGAAAGCAACCCGGTGACGCTGGTGCGTTCACCATCGGCCTGCTGCCGGACACCCAGGGCGGCAGCACGCCGGATGGCCAGGCCCATGTAGCCATGCACCCGATGTCTGAAGTGCTCAAGCACCAGGACGCCGCGGGGGTCGACCTCGTCATCGCCCTCGGTGACCTGACCGACAACGGTTCCACTGTCGAATTCATGGAATGGCGCTCAGTCGCAGACGCCTATGCCGACAAGGGCATCGAATTCCTGCCGGTGATGGGCAACCACGAGACCAGTTACGCGTATACCGCGGAGTGGATCGAGAACATGAAGGACTTCATTCCCGCCGATGCCGTGCACATGCCGGACTACGAGTGGGTCAACTACTACGTGATCCGCAACAACGTGCTGATCATTGGACTGGCCTATTACAACCTGCCGATCGCGTTCCCATGGATCCAGGACGTAGTGCTCGAGCACGAAGGCCTGGTCGACCACGTGGTCGTTGCCAGCCATGACGGCCTGATCGGCGCCAAGTACGGCCAGACACGCGAGCAGATCGTCGACGGCACCAAGAACGACGACTGGGTGTACTCGGTGCAGCCGCAGATCCGGGAATTCTTCGCCGACCACGACGTGATCTACGTGCAGGGCCACGAGCACATGTACCAGCGTTCACTGGTCACCGCCAAGACCACGCTGACCACCTATCCCTCCGGTTACACCCCTCAGGGCGGCAACTATCGCATGGACATGTACACGCAAATCATGGCCGGCAACGCCTCGTACAAGGGCTACGAGTTTCGCTACGGCGAACGTGACCTGGTACAGATGATCGTGTCACAGAAGAACGCTACGCTCAGCGGTGGCTCCACGCATTTCGATGTCAATTCTTCATTGCTGACCTTCGACGGCGAGCGGGTCGACTATTCGTCCTGGTACGCCAACCACACGGCGAAGGGCAATGGCCCTGAATACGCATTCGACGCCGACTGGAAACTCGGCGATCACTTCAGCCGTACCACGAACCGCTGCGAAACAGTGATCTTCCCGGATTCGATCCCGGAAGGCACCCGCCCGGTGCTGGTGCTGCAGCCCGAGTACAAGTCCCCTGAATGCCTGGCGGACGACGGCACGCGGGTGCAACTGGTGGGCGGCGTCAACCGCACCTTCAACCGCACCGATACCCGCCAGCGCGACATGGGCTACACCCCGGGGCTGACCCGCGCGGAAACGCTGAATGACCTGGTGCGCCTGGCCTACCAGTGGCTGTTCCAGTACCACCAGGCCTGGTCACCCAATCTCAATGGCCCCGCGCGAGCGCTGCCGGACGAGGCCAATGACGAGCTGGTCTTTCCCGAAACCACGACCGACCTGAAAGAGCACGTCACCCTGAGCTGGCTGCCGGCCACCCGTGACACGGTCTCTGACATCGTCATTGTCAGCGGCACGCAGAACCAGACCGGCATGTACCAGGGTGACTATGGCGAGTACAAGGACATCGAACTGGATACCGGGTTGCCGTTCTCGAACCCCGACGGCAGCGCCAAGTCACCCGTAATCCTTCCGGACTACGCCAGCGCCGACTGGGACCTGGGCACCGCCCTGTCAGACCCCTATGCGGTGATGCTGACCGGTGGCGCGTACAAGGGCAACACCAAGGGCATTGCCCTGGCCCTGCGCGCGGGTGAAAACTGGACGGCGGCCACCCCGCCCGGCTGTGAAGTCAACGCGGCCTGGGACGAATCGTACCTGGTGACGCCCCCCACCGTGCCGGCCGGTTGCCCGACTTACCCGCTGGTCGGTTTTGATGCCGATCACGGCAACCGCTGGTGGATTGTCCTGCAGGAAGACGCAGAACTGGCACTGGCGAATTTCCGCTGATACCCGCCGGGACATGCCACGACCGGCCAGGCCGGTCGTGGCATTATTAAATACCTTTCCAGGACACCCCTTAGTTTACGGCCGGCTTTGCCGTGGCCAGCATCACCTTCATCATTTCCTCGGCGAACACCGTGGCGGAGTGGCGGATGGCCTCGCGGTCTGTCTCGTCACCGGTCTCGTAGGTGATCGCCGGTATGCCGTAGCTGGCATAAAACCAGTTCTTCGAGTTTGCCTGCTCGGCCAGTGCCGAGGCCTCGCGGGTGACAGGATAGTCCGGCAACCGGGCGAAGCCGGCCACGAGCCAGTCCCGCGCCACGTCGGGCGGGTCAGTCACGTCCACGTCGCGATGGGTGTAAAAGAGGTTGCGCTTCGTGCTGTGGAAGTCCAGCAACAGCCGGATTCGGTTGTCGTCGGACACGTTGGCGTCCAGCCAGGCCTTGATGGCGCGGGTTTCCGGTTGCGTGAACGGCCCCCAGTCACGGTTCAGGTCCACGCCACCCGTGTTGTGCCGCCAGTGCCCCAGCGCAACACCGTCGGGATTGACCAGCGGCACCATCACCACCTGGAACCGCTCGCGAAACTGCCGCGCCAGTGCCGTATCGGCGAACACCGCGTCAACGAACGGCCGCATGGTCAGCGCGCCGGTCACCTCGGGCGGGTGCTGGCGGCCGATGAACATCACCATCTCGGCTTTTGGCGCGGTCTGGGCCAGCCACAGCGGTCGCCCGTGCGCCGACTCGCCCAGCAGCGTCACATCGACATCGCCTGTTTCAGCCAGGCCTCCCAACCAGCCCTGGTACCAGTCATCAGTGAGCAGCTCGCCGCCGGCGATCCAGCTGATGGGCTGGGACAGGGTCATCTCGATCTGCATCGCCGCGCCGTCATCAATGAAACGTGCCTGGGACTCCGGCAATGGCGACCAGTTGACACCGTCCGTACTGAGCTTGGGCCAGTAGCGGGCATCGAAGCGGTCGACCTCGATTGTCATGGACAAAAGCTCACCCGCGGCGCCGCTGACACGCGCGGCGTACCAGGGTGAAGGGTTGATCGGTGGCGCGTTCTCCGGGTAGAGCGTCAACGTAAAAGTACCGTCCGCACCCGTTTCGCAATCACCCAGCTGGCCGCCGGAAAAATGTCCGTCCAGCAGGATATCGCCCGAACGGCAATGCACATCGGCGGGTGGTTGCCACGGGCCGCGGGCACGAATTTCAGCCGCGGCGGCGGCGGAGCCCATTTCGGCTTCGGTGCGCTCGGGCCAGTCCGGGTCCTGCGTAACCGTTGGTTCTGGCGTGTTGGCGCAGGCGGAAAGCATGGCTGAAAAGGCCACGCCCAGGGTGAGGACAGGTTTCATCATCAGGGGTCTCCCACTGTTTCGGCCGGTGCTGAAGTGACCTGCCAGGCCAGTTCGCGAAGCCACCGGGCCAGTTCCGGTTCCAGCCCCGCATCGTAATCCAATGCCCCGGGCGATGCTCCCACGAGTTGGGCGTAGAAGACGTTCGCGGCCAGGTACGTGGTGGCCAGGGATGGATGCCGGCCATCTGCAACGAAGAACTCCTCCCCGGGGTGTGATTCACGCGCCGCGGCCAGCGCCTGACCCACCGGCACGACCTCGGCGCCTGCAGCCCTGCCCGCCTCAAAATAGGCATTTGCCAGTGGCCTGGTCATCTCCGGCCGGTCACGATAGGCCCATGTCATGAACAATGCCGGGCGCGCACCTGCAGCGCGAACCCTCGCGGCAAGATCAGTCACGGCAGCGCGAAACGCCGGTGCGCGCTCCGGGTCGACCGGCTCGCGGCTGTGTCCCTGCAGCACCACCACGTCCCAGTCGTATTGCTCCAACAGCTGGTCAAGCGCGGGGCCCTGTTGGGCCAGCACACCACCGGAAATGGTGCTCATCTTGACGCTGCCAGACCCCACGAGTGCCTCATCACGCGCCCGCAGCAGGTTCCTGAAGTGGGTGTGGATGCCGTTGTTGTAAAAAGAGAAGCTGTTGCCGACAAAAAGCACCCGAAACGGGCGGTCTGTCGGCACCGCGGCAACGGTATTGTCCGGCGTGACATCTGCCTCGTGTCGCAATACCCGACCGGGCCGCTCGCCTGTCATCTCACCGTCGAGCAAGGCGGGCCGGCCATTGACCAGCACGTGCCGCACACCCTCGGCGAACTGGTGCGGCTCATCAAATGTGGCACGGTCGGTTACCGTCGCGGGATCCAGGACGGCGATGTCCGCGAACGCGCCGGGTGCGATCCGTCCTCTTCCGGCCAGCCCGATTCGGTCGGCGGGCAACATCGACATCTTGTGGATCGCCGTTTCGAATGGCAGTGCCTCGAGCTCGCGCACGTAGCGTGCCAGCACGCGGGCGAATGCGCCGTAGTTGCGCGGATGCGGCACGTCGGATCCCGGCCGGACGATACCGCCGTCGGAGGCGATCATCGTGGTCGGGTGACGCATGAACCGGATGACGTCCTCTTCGTCCATGGTGTGGTAGATGGCCGAGCAGGTCCCGCCGAGTTCCAGTTCCAGCACCAGTTCCGCCGCGGCCTCGAGCGTCCGCGGGATATCGCGCTCGTCCAGCAGTTCACCCAGTGACTTGCCGTTGTTCTCCGGCGCCCACGAACAGTTGGCGATGACGACGCGATCCAGGTCATCACCCGCGCGATCTTTAGCGAGGTTGTCGACCAGGCCATCGAGCACGGCCTGTCGCGTCGCCGGGTCACGGAACCGGGCCTCGCGTGTGGCCCTGTCACCTTCCAGCGCCCACGACGGGAACATCACCCGGATGCCGGTGCTGCTGGCCGTGTAGGGATAGACGTCGCTGCTGATATCCAGGCCTTCCTCGATCGCCGCGTCGACCAGTGCCAGCGAATCAACGCTCTTGCCCCACATGCTCACACCCATGGCCTTGTGGTGGGTGACCTGTGCGGGCAGTCGCGCCTCGCGACCAATACGGATGGTCTCGTTGACGCTGTCGAGCAACTGCCTGCCCTCGTGCCGCATGTGGGTGATGTAAATCCCGCCGTAACGGGCGGCCACCGCCGCCAGGGCGATCACTTCTTCGGTATCCGAGTACGCGCCCGGGATGTACTGCAACCCGCTGGACAGGCCGAAAGCGCCGTCTTCCATCGCCGCGGCGACCAGGGCGCGCATGGCGTCGAGTTCGGTCGGGGTGGGCGCCCGGTCGATGCGCCCCATGACCTCGGACCGGACCTTGTTGTGGCCGATGAAGGTACCGAAGTTGATGGACGAGGGGGAAATCTCCAGGCGCTCGAGCAAGCCGCTGATGGGTGAACAGGACATGCCGTCGGGGCCACCGATGGCGGTGGTCACACCCTGGCGAATATAACTCTCGGCATCCGGGTACAGGAAAATGCCGCTGTCGTTGGTCCGGTAGCGCACTGCATGGCTATGGATATCGACAAAGCCGGGCACAACGGCCAGGCCCGAAGCGTCAATCACCCGGCCGGCCTCGCGACCGGACAGTTCCCCGACGGCCACGATCCGGTCGTCGACAATTCCAACGTCCTGGACCGTACCCACGGCCCCGCTGCCGTCGTAAACCAGGCCGTCACGAATGACGATATCCAGCGTCGCTTCATCCTGGGCCAGGGCGCGGGACGCACCGGAAACCACGAGGATAGCCAGCAGGAGAACGCGAGCCATTACGCCCGCCGTTCCGAACTTCAACACGGAGGCCATATCAGTTTCCTCCCAAAACAAGCGGCACGTAGAACAGCGATACCGCGGAGAGCAGGATGATGCCGAACAGGTTCAGCAGGATACCGGCCTTGGCCATCTGCGGGACGGTGATGCGCCCGGCACCATAGACGATGGCATTGGGCGGTGTTGCCACCGGCAGCATGAAGGCATAACTGGCCGCCAGCGCCACGGGTACTGCCAGCATCACCGGGCTCACACCCAGCTCCAGCGCCAGCGCGGCCAACACGGGTAGCAACGTGGCCGTGGTGGCCAGGTTGCTGGTCAGTTCGGTCAGGAAAATCACCAGGATCACCACGCCCACGACCACGGCGCCAATGCCGAAGGCGCCAAGCGGGACCAGGCCGGAACCAATCCAGACCGCGAGACCCGTATCGGAGACCTGGGCGGCCAGGCTGAGGCCACCACCAAACAGCACCAGGATGCCCCACGGCAGGTCCCGGGTCATGCCCCAGTCAAGAATGCGGCGGCTGCCTGCACCCGCACTCGGCAACAGGAACAGCACGAATGCGGCGAGCATGACGATGGCCGAGTCGCTGACCTGGAACGGCAGCAGATTGTTGATGAACGGCCGGAACATCCAGCCGGCCACCACCAGCGCGAAGACGACGCCGATGCGCCACTCCGCCGCGCTGGGCCGGCCGAGCGACTCGCGCAGTTCCACCAGCAGGGCCCGGGTCTCGGCAGACGTCCGGAAGGTGACCGGGTAGACGATGCGCGTCAGGATCAGCCACGCGGCCGGCAGCATGATCATCGACACCGGCAACCCGACCAGCATCCAGCGCGCAAAGGTCACTTCAACGCCGTAATTCTCGGCCAGGAAGCCCGCCAGGAACGCGTTCGGCGGTGTACCGACCAGCGTGGCCGCACCGCCGATGGTGGCGCCGAACGCCGTACCCAGCAGCAGTCCGATGTCGAAATTGCGCCGCTCGCGGTCATCAAGGCCGGGCACCGTTTCACCGATCACCCCGATCACCGAGATAACAATCGGCAGCAGCATCATGGTCGTGGAGGTGTTGGTCATCCACATGGACAGCAGCGCCGCGGTCAGCATGAAGCCACCGATCAGCGAGCGACCGTTGGTGCCCGAGACCGACAGCAGCGCCAGCGCGATGCGTTTGTGCAGGTTCCAGCCCTGCATGGCCAGTGCAATCAGGAAGCCGCCCAGGTAAAGATAGAGAATGGGGTTCGCGTAGGGCGCCGCCGCCTCGTTCAGCGAGGTAATGCCCATGGGGGCGAAGAAGATCAACGGGATGAACGCGGTGACGCCGACGGGCGCCGCCTCCGTTGCCCACCAGACCGCCATCCAGGCGCCCAGCGCGGCGGTGTTCCAGGCTGCCGGATCAAGCCCCTCGGGCGTGCCGGCCAACAGCATCAGCCCGGCAACCAGCGGCCCGAACCATAGCCCAACGGACTGGTATCGCGCCCTGACCTCGGGGGGTGATTCACTCATGTCTGCAAACCTGTGCGCACGCGGGTGGTTTCGGCCGGGGAGCAAACGCTCCCCGGCTCGGCATTATCACGGTGACCCACCTCAGAAGTCGACGCGGACGTCGATGTAGAACGATCGACCGTAGTCACTGTGCGCATCGGAGAAATAGCCGAAGTAGCGATCGGCCAGCGGCGCACGTTCGTCAGTGACATTATTCACCGCCAGTCGGACGCGAGTCGTGGTGTCGAAGGCGTCGAACGTGTAGTCGGCGCTCAGGTTGAAGTAGTCGTACGACGGGATGACCCACTGGGTGCCGTCCGACAGCGTCAGAGAGCTCTGGTAGAAGTCATCCAGGTAGTACCAGGCCGCCGTCGCACCCCAGTCACCCAGGCGCCAGCGGGCCCGCGCGTTCATCTTCTTCTCCTGGTTGCCGTCCATCCGCAGCAGGTCGGCGAAGCCGGTCACCGGGTAGTTGGCCGGAATCGTGCCGGCGTTCTGCGCGTCCAGCAGCACTTGCGCGGCACCACCGGGTTCCTGGTCGTAGCGTGTGTAAACCGAGCCCTGCCAGGTCAGTGACCAGTCGCCGATATCGGTCGCCAGGTCGTAATACACGGCGAAGTCGTAACCTTCGACCTTTCGTACGTCCAGATTCTGGTAGTTGTCATCGATGTACTCGATGTCGCCAGCCGGACACAGCCCCGCGGCCTCCCAGATCGCAATTGCGTCGTCCTCGGGGTCGATACGGCCCAGGTTCGGATTGCCAACGCTGCCGCAGTTCGAATTACCTGCGTCCAGGCGGTAAAGCAGATCGAGCAACGTGTGGTTTTCCTCACCGAACAAGCCGATCGTGTCTTCCTTCTTGATCTTCCAGAAGTCCAGCGTGAAGGTCAGGTTCTCGATGGGCGTCAGCACGAAGCCGATGGAGGTATTGTCAGATTTCTCCGGCTCCAACTGGTCGCTGCCTTGCGCACGGCGCTGCAGGTTGTAGCTGCAGTCCAGGATATCCTGGTCAGGATCGCCACCGAACTCAGCTGCATATTCGCAGGCCCAGTCGGTGCGTGAGTTGTTACGCACTACCAGCGTCTCGTTCACCGTAATGAGGTTCGGGGCGCGGAACGCTTCAGACCATGAACCGCGCAGCATGAGCCATTCGAACGGCGTCCAGCCAAAGGCCACCTTCGGCACCGTGGTGCTGCCGACGTCGGAAAAGTCCTCGTAGCGGATCGCCAGTTGCACATCCAGCGTGTCATGTAACGGCACGACGAACTCGGTGAAAAGTGACAGTACGTCGCGATCGCCGGAGTTGTCCGGCGTCGGGCTCGAGTTCACAACGTCGGAGACGAATGGGTAGGTATCACCCTCCCAGTCAGTAAACGTAATCGTACCGTCCAGGCGCGGATCGCGATCATCCTTGAAACCCTCTTCGCGGTATTCGATGCCGCCCAGGAAACCGACGCCACCTGCCCAGGTGTTGAACAGCGACGGGTTGGACACTTTGAAGTCGACCAGGGTCAGGTCCGCCTCGGACTTCCGGTACACATCGACGAGGGCCCGCTCGATATTTGAATCGATGCCACCGTTGAACGGGTTGTAGGCCGCCGATGTCGGATCCATCAAGGCTTCCTGCATCAGGGTGTTGGAGATGCGGTTATGGGTCACGTCATCACGCGTCGCCTTGGAATAAAGCAACGCCGAGTCCCAGTCCCAGTCACTGCCAAACGTGCCGCGGAAGCCCTGCAACACTCGGAGCGTCTCATTGGTCACATCGATGATGCGGGGCACCTGGGTGTATCGGTAGTTGTCCAGCCACATTTCCACGCCTTCACAAGGGACTTCATCACCAATGACGGACGCCGGCAGGCGGTTGGGCGAACTGCACGGTCCCAACGGGTTCCAGTAGTTTTGAGCGCCTATTCGGAGTTCGGATGAAGAGAAAGAGTAGGACGGGTGTCTGAACAGGTTTGAATCGGCCTGGTACCAGCCCAGTTCGGTATAAGCCTCGATACCATTGTCGAACTCGTGGTTCAGGTACGCGTAGATGTTGATTCGGTCCAGTTCAGAAGACAGATCACGGTTTTCGTTCAGGTTGTACCGGTAAGTGCCCTGGCCGTCTTCGTGGCCGCAGCTGTACTGGTTGATGACAAACCCGCCGTCGCAACGTTCATCGCCAATCGGGTAGGTTTCGAACTCGCCCGAACCATCGGTGATGCCCAGGTCGTCGAGGTTGTAGATGTCGCCCACGATGTCGAATTGGCCCCAACCTGAGTTGGCGCTGTCGTTTCGGAACGCGGTATCGCCTTCCCAGGGCGAGCCTTCCGGAATGAGTCGCCGAAAATCGGCATCCGCCCATTTCTCATCGTCCTGCGAGTTCACGCGATCGCGGTGGTAGAAATTGGCGAACAGGCCAGCCCAGGTCCGACCCCCGTTGAAATTGCCGCCCCACTCCACCGTCGCCGTGTAGGTGTCACGGGGAATGTTGTCGTAAGTCTGGAAACGACCGCGAACGGTCAGCCCTTCGTAGTTGTCCTTCATCACGGTGTTGACCACGCCGGCCACCGCGTCGGCGCCGTAGATCGCCGATGCGCCGTCACGCAGCACTTCAAGGCGATTCAGGCCAAATACCGGGATGGCCGCGGAGTTGGCCGTGGCGACCGGTACGAAGCTGCCACCCACCTCTTCGGTCTGGTAGCTGGCCGCGTTGACCACGCGGCGACCGTTCATCAGCACCAGGGTGTTGCCGGTGCCGATATTGCGCAGGTTGAACGCGCCAATGTCGCCACGGGCGGAATTGACGCCACCAGCAATGTTCTCGGCCTCGTTGAAGAAATTCTGGCCCTGCTCCGGAATGACATCCAGGAGTTCGTCACCGGAATCGATGCCGAGCGCCTCGATATCCTCGGAGGTAATCACCGAAACTGCCAGCGCCTCGTTGATGGCCGCCCCCTTGATCTGGGTACCGGTGACGACCACTTCCTCGAGCACGCTTTCGATGTCTTCGTCGGTGGGTGAGCTGTCCTGGGCAATCGCAGCGCCCGCGAAGGGCAGAAGCGCCACTGAACATGCGATTGCCAGGGTTTTGATTCGGGGACGGGTGCAGACCACCCGGGTTGAACAATCCAACAGTTGTTTACCGTGCATGCCTTCCTCCTCTGTGCACCGCGACCTGGTGTCGACGGTTTGAGCCAGTTCTTTGGTTCTGTCCAGGTAGGATGGCCGGGGCGAAAAAATCCGCCATGTGAATTTACTGGTTTTCCCAATGCTCCTCTTCGAGTGTGTCGACCTGGACCATGGCGCTCTCTGCATCGAAACGCAGCAACTGGCCGCCGTACAGGTCAATACCATCCAGAACCCTGCCTGCCAGCATAGGCGAGGCCGCGCCATGTTGCCCCGCGCGCGCGGCAAAACGCACCCGGCCCTCGTCGACACGAACCTCCAGCCCGGATTCATTCGCCGTTACGCTGAACCGCGTACCCAGCACGGTGATGACGTGGCGGCCAACGCCCAGCGTGAACGGCCGCGCAGCGTCATGGGCAACATCCAGCGTCACTAGGCCCCTGGCCAACTCCATGGATCGCAGCCGTGCGCCGAAATCCAGCGAAGCCACCGTTTCGGGCCCCAGTTCGATGCGTGAGCCGTCGCTGGCCACATAGGTGTGCGTGGCGTTGACGGGCGTGACGAACTGGCGTGTATTCGCCTGGCCGCGCACCGGGTCGGTGAGCAGCACCGACGCGACAATCAGGCAAACCACTGCCAGCGACGCCGCGACCGCGGCCCGGTAATCCAGGAACCAGGGGGTAGGCGGTCGATGTCGGGAGGCCGGGTCTGCCGATTCACCAAAAGATGCCGGAATGTCCAGGCTCAACGCGTCCATGCGGGCCCAGAGCCTCGACATGGCCTGGTAGGCCTCGGCGTTTTCCGGCGACTGATTCAGCCAGCGGACAAAGGCGCTTCGTTCGGCGGCCGTGACCTGGTCGGAATCCAGCCGGACGATCCAGTCGCAGGCCTCGTCGTGTGCGCGTCGTTCACTCATCGCGCGACACGCTTTTTCGTCGGCAGCGCGACTACCGGGGTCGACTTCAATGGCTTCGGTCCGCCCAGCAACATCGCCCGGCACAACTTCAGGCCCCTGGCCAGGTGCTTTTCAACGGTGCTGACGGAGATGCCCAGGATGGTACTGGCTTCCTTTTGCGAAAAACCGTGCAGTTTGCACAGCACGAAGGTTTCCCGGCAGCGCGCAGGCAACCGCTCGATCGCCGCGCGCAAGCGCCGGGTATCGTGATCAGACTGGGCCGTGACGTGTGCCGGCGGTCGCTCTACTCGCGCGCGGTCGGCCATCTCGATATCGAACCGGGCCGCGTATCGCACCTTGCGGTGCTCCAGGCGGCCCAGCGCCACGTTGCGCGCCACCCGGAACAGGTAAGCGCGCGGGCATTCGAGCTCTCGATCAAGCCCGGCCGCGCAGACCCGCAGGAACGCCTCCTGGACCCAGTCCTCGATATCGGCGGAACCCTGCGCGAAACGCGATAGGTAGCCCCTTAATTCGCTGCCATGCCGTTGCGCGAGCGCTTCCAGCCAGCCGTGTATGCCGGCGTCGCCCAGGGATTCCGGCTTGCGACTCAACGAACTACTCGCCACTGCGTCTGGCGTCCCGCCAGGTACCAGACCCGTTCGCCGTCGAACACGGCGTCCTGTTCCAGCTTGACGACCAGGTGATTGCCATCCCAGCTGTCGAGCGCGCGCCGGACGTTGCCCTCGATGGAATGCGCCGTCATCGGGTGCAGCGGCCAGTCGCCGCGCACCGGGGTCGGGCCCTGGTTGTCCCACATGCCGATGGTCGCCCCCGCGCCATGGCCGTTGAAACCGATCGGGTGGGTGTAGGTGCTGCAAACGATGCTCTCGCGGTCACAGCCTGCCAGCGTTTCCGCCAGCACCTCGTTGCCGGTACGACCGGTTTCGAAGTTGTCGGTCAGAATGTCCTGCCAGCGGTTGCCCTCGGCCAGGACCTGCTTCAATTCATCGGGCACATCGTCCTCGTCGGGGCGCAGCACGTAGCCCATTTCCTGGGTGTCGGTGCACAGCAGCAGGTAGCAGACGCCGACATCGGTGTGCAGCACGTCGCCCGGCAGGATGACCTCGTCACCGCTGACGCCACAGAACGGGTCGTCGCGGCCGCACTCGAACCCGGCACGCTGGATGTTCACGTACGGCATGAACCAGATCGGCAGGTCCAGGCCGGCGAACCGTTCGGCGATATACCACGCGACCTCGTCCGCCGTGGTCGCGCCCGGCGTGATGACTTTCTCGGAAAACGCTTCGTGAATGACGGCGCGGGCGATGCTGACGATGTGCGGGTAGACCTGCAGTTCGGCCTCGCTGCGCGATTCCATCCAGCGCACGACCAGGTCCTCGGCGCTGACCAGCCGTTCTCCCAACTCGGGCGGCAGCGCCTCGCGCAGGCGGCCGTGCAACGATGCCGTCAGGCCGTCCGCCACGGGCCAGGTGTCGCTGACATTAATGCCGATCCGTCGCGGGTCGCGCTCGGCGATCAACTCGGCCAGGCCCTGCCATTGCTCGTCCAGGTCTCCGCCCTGCCAGGCGGATTCGTACATGGAGCTGAATGGGTAGCGATTCACGGTCAGGCGGTCGACACCCTCGTCCTCGCCGCGGTCGTGGAACACCAGCATGGTCGTGCGCCGGGCGGCGTAGGTCGGGTGTGGCACCAGCGTGAAGTAGACCGGGTCCTCGGCATATTCGCGATTGATGACCAGCCACATATCGATGCCGGCTTCACGCATCAGCTTCGGCAGCAGCCTGTCCAGCCGGTCTTCGACCAGGCGGTTGATGACCGCCGGGCGCTCGCTTGGGGGCAGGACGGCGGGCACCGAATCGATCACCCTCCCCTGCTCAAATGCCGCATTCGGCTCGGCGCCGAGCGCGCTTCCGTGGGCCACCGTGGCCAGTAACAGCAGGAGCTTCACACCCCAGGTTCGTGTCATCGCCAGCCGAAAGGAAGAACGTCGAGTCATTGAAAGCCATCCTGGTCCCGGTTGCGGTGCACGATACCACAGCGCGCGCGGTGTACAGGGTCAGCGACTATACTCGGAGCAACCTTGATCACGATGGAGGGTCGCGACAATGCGAAGGCTGAAACTGACCGGTATTTTGCTCATCCTGTTGGCCCAGTCCCTGCCCGCCGACAACAGTATCGGCCGCGAAGGCGCACATGGCAGCGAACTGGCGGCCCGCGCAGGGGCGCCGCTGTTTGAAGGCATGGGCAACCACCACCACCCGATCACCACCACCGAGGCCAATGCGCAACGCTACTTTGACCAGGGGCTGATCATCGATTTCGCGTTCAATCACGCCGAGTCAGTGCGCTCGTTTCGTGCGGCGCAGACCCTGGATCCGCAGTGCGCCATGTGCTTCTGGGGCGAGGCGCTGGCGCTGGGCCCGAACATCAACGTCACCAGCGACGGCAAGGCCATCATGGGCGACGAGGACCGGGTCAACGCTTACGCGGCCATCCGGAAAGCGGTGTCCCTGAAAGCCCACGCCAGCGAGGCCGAGCGCGACTATATCGACGCCCTCGCGGTGCGCTACAACGGCGACCCGTCCACACCGCGCGAACCCCTGGACGAGGCCTACCTGGAACAGATGCGGGCGCTGCACCACAAGTATCCGGACGATGACGACGCCGCCAGCCTGTTCGCGGAGTCGATCATGAACACCATGCCGTGGGACTACTGGCTGGACGGCGACACGCCGAAGCCGCTGGCGGCAGAAGCCATCGGCGTGCTCGAGACCGTGCTGGAACGCTCACCGGAGCACCCGCTCGCCCTGCACCTTTACATTCACGCGGTTGAAGCCTCGAACCGGCCCGAACGGGCCGAGGCCGCCGCCGACCGGCTGGCCGACCTGGTGCCGGGCGCCGGCCACCTGGTGCACATGCCCGCCCACATCTACTGGCGCGTGGGGCGCTACGACGACGCCTCCGAGGCCAATATCCGCGCCGCCGCCGTCGACGAGGCCTATATTGCGCAGTGCAACGCCCAGGGCTTCTACCCGGCGCTCTATTACCCCCACAACATCCACTTCCTGTGGGCGGCATCATCGATGCAGGGGCGCAGCGAACTGGCCATCGACTCGGCCCGCCGGGTCGCCGCCAACGTGCCCGAGGCGATGATCGAGCAGTTCCCGATGGTGGAGTTCTTCCACACCATCCCGTTGCTGTCGCTGACGCAGTTCGGGCGCTGGGACGACATCCTGGCGGAGCCGCAGCCGCGCGACGATTTTGAATATTCGAACGCCATCTGGCACTACGCCCGGGGCACGGCATTCGCCCGTAAGGGTGACCTGGAGGCGGCAAGCGCCGAGCGCGAACAGCTGGCTGCGCTGAAAGACATGGACGACGTGACCTTCCTCGACACCCTGGCCTACCCGGCGACCATGCTGCTGGATATTGCCGACTCGCTGTTGCTGGGTGAAATCGACATGGCAGGCGGTGACCTGGACGCCGCGATCGGGCGATTCGGACACGCGGTCGCCGTCCAGGACGAACTGCCCTACACGGAGCCGCCGTTCTGGTACTACCCCACCCGGCATACGCTCGGGAAGGCGTTACTGGACGACGACCGGCCCGCCGAGGCCGAGGCCGTGTACCGTCGTGACCTGGAACTCTACCCGCACAACGGCTGGGCCATGTACGGGCTGATCCAGGCCCTTGAAGCGCAGGGCAAGAATGCCAGCGAGGTCCGGCATCATTTCGACATCGCGTGGCAGAAAGCCGACGTCGAGCTGACATCATCGCAGTTCTGAGCGCCGCGATGCTGTGCAAACTCAGAACATGAAAGCCGACACGGCCTTCAAGCCGCTCTACAACCGCAGCCTGTCGGCCATGGGCGACCGGCTGCATTTCGCCGCGCACAGCCATCACCTTTGGCCCGATTGTGTGTTCGAGGCCCAGCTACGCTACGTGGAAGACGCGTTCACCTGGGCCGACGAGAAGTGGGAAAACGCGGTGACGCCTGTCGAGCACGATGCCCGTCGCCGTATCGCGCGATTGCTGGGTGTGCGGGACCCCGACCGGATCGCGTTCGCGCCGAACACGCACAGCCTGTTCTTCCGGCTGGTGTCCTGTTTCGACCTGCGTCGGCCACTGCGCATCCTGAGCACCGATTCGGAGTTTTACAGCTTCAGCCGCCAGGCCCTGCGCCTGGAGGAATACGACAACATCACGGTCGAGCGCGTCCCCACCCTGCCTTTCGACACCTTTGCTGACCGCTTCCTTGAAAAGGTCGACGCCGGCGGCTGGGACATGATTTACATCAGCCAGGTGTTCTTCAATTCCGGCCTCGCCATCGACTTCATGAACACGCTGGCCGAGCGTGCACCCACCAACGCCATGGTGATCATCGATGGCTACCACGGCTGCGGCGCCCTGCCGACCGACCTGGCCGCCATCCAGGACCGCGTGTTCTACATGGCCGGGGCCTACAAGTACCTGCAATCGGGCGAAGGCGCCTGCTTCATGACCACGCCGGCGAACCTCGACGCCTGCCGGCCGCTGTACACCGGCTGGTTTGCGGAGTTCGATGCGCTTGACCATCACGAAGAAGCCGTCAACTACGCGCCCGACGCGCGTCGCTTCCTGGGCGCCACCTTCGACCCGTCAGGCATCTGCCGACTGAACGCCGTGCTGTCATCCTGGGAAAACGAGGGCATCACGGTGAACCGGATCCATGCCCACGTCCGCGAACTGCAGCACTACTTCATGAGGCAGGTCGACGAGCGCGGTTTACTCGGACTGGGTTGTGACGACCTCGTCCACGTGCAGCAGGACTGCGACCATTACGGGCACTTCCTGACGTTTCGCACGAAGGATGCGCTGGCGCATCGCAAGACTTTGCGCGGACTCGACATTATTACGGACAGCCGGGAAGACCGGCTGCGGTTCGGCTTTGGCATGTATCACGACACGGGCGACATCGACCGGCTGTTCGTGCGCGTCAGTCGCTCACGGTAGGGGCCGGCTCAAGATTCTTGAGCAGTTCTTCGTAGTGCGCGCAGGGGTCATTTTCCATCCCGATTCGGTCGAACGCGTGTTTTGCCAGTATGGATAACCCTCCGGTGCCGACTGCAAGGCCGGCCGACAGCAGGGCTTTGGGTTTATCAAACGATATTTTCGGCGCCGCCAGCGTCCCGGAAAAGCGCACGAACGGGTTAACCAGCAAATCCGTGACGTTGGTCCTGTAAATTTCGTTGGGGTGGGACTCGAAATTAAGGTCGAGGCGCCCATCGGACAGGTCAATTTCGCCGTGCGAGGCCATTCGGATCTTGTCCGTGACCAGCGCGATGCCGGGCTCGGTACGCAACACGCCATCCTCGGCCACCAGTCTCGCCGCCGCGCAGGACACCGTCGTGCTGGACTCGGCAAGCCGGTTGGGCAGCACGGCGTGCATCACCTGTTCCAGCAACCCACCCTCCATGAAGGCCAGTACGCTGTTGGGGATGGTGCCGCCGGACACCGATACGATGATGGTGCCGTCGAGCGTCTCCAGTGTTTCATAAAGGCTGCTGCCGCGCCCCTGGACGGCAACCCGGTACTCGAGCGCCGGCAGTACGGCCGGGTCCTGCACCAGTTCACGGCTCAGGTTCAGCCGTAACCCGCTTGCCGATGAATTCAGTTCAACAATCGCGTTGTCGCCGCCATCGGGCACCAGGGAAAAAGTACCCCTGAGATCACCCTGCAACCCCGAACCCTGCAGCCGGCTCACCCGGAGTGCGCCGTCTTCAGTGGACGCGCGCAGCGCGAAGCCGGCGTACTCACGATTCTCCAGTTGCAGCCGGTCGGCGGAGATATCGAAGTCAGAATCCAGTTGTGCCAGGCGCTCCAGCGGGAAAATCACGTCGGGAAACGGCAACCCCGGCTTGCGAATCACCGTGGGCGAACCGGCCGGGTGGCCTGAACCTTCATCACCGGCGAACACGGAAAGGTCCAGAACACCGGAGTGCGAGTTCCAGCTGACAGTAGGTACCGCACCCGTGAAATCAAACGCGGCGTCGCCCCTGATGTCGCTGTGGCCGGACGTGATGTCCAGCGCGTCGACGCGAAACGCCCTGCGGTTGCCGTCAACCCGGGCACCGCCCTTCAGCGACACGGCCGGCAGCGAACGTTGTCGCCACTGTCCCAGGCGCGACAGGTCCGTAATATCGACCTGGACCGAGATATCGGTGCCTTCCAGGCCGGGCCAGGGGCCCACCTCGCCCTGCAGGGCCAGGCGGGCGTCCGCCAGCTGTAACCGCGCCGTTTCCAGCGACCAGTTCCCCGTCGATACCGTACCCCGGACCGCCAGCTCGAACGGATCCCCGGGGGGCGCGTAGGCGCCGGTGGCTGACCAGACCAGGCCGGTTGAACCCCCGCTGAGCTGGATATCGAAATGTCCGTTTGCCTCGTCCAGCGGCAGCTGGAGTTCAATATCGGCTCCTGCGTCCAGTCCTTCCGACACCAGATTGATGCCGGACAGTACCAGCGCATCACCGGTGTAGCTGAACTGGCCATCAGCCTGGAACGGCCCACCCGGCCAGCGGAAGACGGCGCCACTGCGCCTGGCGTCTGCCAGCGCGGGAATGTGGCTTGCAAGGTCATTTCCGTGAACGGAAAACACCAGCCGGGTTCCTTCCCAATAACCCGTGGTGGGCAGGTCACCATGGACGTCTGCATGCAGTTCACCCAGGTCCAGGGTGGTGCCTTCGCGAATCGATACGCCCTGTTCGTGAATCCCGACTTCACCGGCCAGGCGATAGCCCTGCCCCTCGTATCCGGCGACGTCGAACAACCCCAGCACGGCCCCGGCATCCTGCCCGGTAACCTCGATCTTCAACCGCGACCCCGCCAACCGTTCGCCAGAACCGACCTCGCCGGTGACCTGCAAACGGCCCAGTGAGGTCGTCGCGTACCCCTCGATGACATTCGCGCCGGCGCCGGAACGGGCCAGGGAGAACTTCGCATCGAACGCGCCGCTGACCCGGCCCTCCTGTCCCAGCAGCCTGGCGAACCGGGAAAGGTCCGGCCCCGACAGCTCGAACGTTCCCTTGGCGTTCTCCAGCGTGGGCAGGTGGGGCACATGGGCTTCCAGCGCCAGTCGCGCCTCGCCGGTATCAATGCGTACTTCGTTCACGAGAAGGTCCTCGCCGTTGCGTTGCAGGTGCCCCGTCAATCGGAAGGGAGAGGCCGGCCATTCGCCCAGGTCAAGAAGGCTCGCCACCCGGTCAAGCCGGGGACCGCTGGCATCCAGGTCGAACGTGACGTGGT
Source organism: uncultured Oceanospirillales bacterium (assembly GCA_913055655.1). Classification (GTDB taxonomy): domain Bacteria; phylum Pseudomonadota; class Gammaproteobacteria; order Xanthomonadales; family SZUA-36; genus Marinihelvus. Next base: position 1,574,306 of record CAJXKA010000001.1, read on the forward strand.
TGATGCTGGATATCGACGGCATGTTCGCGGCTGCATCGAGCCGGGTGGCACCGACATCACCCCGGAGTGTGAGCTGAATCCCGTCGCCCAGGTGCTGACTGGCCAGGCGGATGGAAAATCCGCCCGCGGGCGCGTCCCGCCCGAACAGGTGCGCCACGGCGCCGAAGTTGTCACCGTCGAGGCTGATGTCAAACACGGGGCGCTCCGGGCGGGCCAGCGAATCGATGGTCGCGGAACCCTCGAACCTGACATCACCAAACTGGCCGCGACCGTCGAACCGGACATCCTGCCCCTCGAGAAGGGCGTCGTAAGTCCCCACGATTCCCTCGTAGGCCAGTGCCTTGCCATCCAGTGCGCCCCTTACTTCCGCCCGAACCATCCCGTCAGCGGCGAGGTGGTGATCGAATGCCTGCAGCGAAAGCACCAGCGGCGTGTTCCGATTGGGCTGTCGCCAGCGAATGTCGACATCTTCGAGCTCAACATGCCGAAACAGGACCGGGAACGGACCGTCAGTCGCATCCTGATCGACTTCGTCTGACCCGGGCCTGCCAGGTGGCAGGTTGTCCCGGCCATCATCACCCGTCTCGATGGACAGGCTCACACCCGCCGCCTCGAACCGGGTGATATCAATCGGGCGCCGCATGAGCGCCAGCAGCGGCAGCTCAAGCTCAAATCGCTCTATGGCCAGGAATTCAGGATCAGACGCCCATTCGGCGTTGGCCACCCGCACGCCGCTGGCGGCAATGCTCAACGTGCCGCCAATACGAACTTCGAGCGATTGCTCAATGGTCACCTCACGGCCAAGGCGCGCACTCAGCGCCGACTCGATGGTCGGCCGGAACTGGCCGAAGTCGGTTCGCACCACCCACACGAACGCCGCCCCAATCAGCAACACTACTCCGAGCAGTGAAAAGACGATGACTCGACGCCTGGTCATGCGCCAAGTTTAGCCCCAACCGGTATTTTTCAGCAGGTTTCCTATACTCAGGTACACCATTCATTCACGATACCGGGGGGTATTCTCATGAAGGTTTCCACAAGGCTTGTCGTTTCCGCCGTCCTGATAGCGGGACTGTTCATCGCGCCTTCCGCTTTTGCCCAGCTGAAGGCGTTTATCAAGATCCCGGACATCCCGGGTGAATCAAAACGGGCCAACCGCGAGGACTGGATCGACCTGGCCAGTTTCAGCTACCCGGTCATTCGCGAAGAAAGTGCCCAGGTGGGCCGCGGACGCGCCCGCAGCAGGGCCACGGTAGGGCCGGTAATGGTCGGCAAGTGGGGCGACTCGGCTTCGGTCTATATCAACCTGGCGACTTTGCAGGGGAAGGTTTTCGATGAAGTCGTGGTCGAGATTCTCCAGGATACGGGTGAAGCCTCGCTGTTGAAGTTTCGATACACATTCGAGAACGTGACGTTTACCAGTTACACCTCGGAAATGAGCGACGGGGGGCTCGTCGAGGAATCTTTCGGCATGGTCTTTGAAGCACTGCGCGTGCTGTATGTCGAAACCAACGACGACCACTCGGCCGGCGACGAGCACGAAATCGAGTACGACATCGCGGCCGGCGTCTGACGAACACCGCGGTACCGCCAGGCACTGCAATTTGCATCCCGTGCGCTTTCACCGGCGCCCGGGATGCACTACATTGCGCCCATGAAACGTGATCACACCGTCAAATGGGCCGGCGACCTCGGCTTCGTGGGGACCGCGGGCAGCGGTCATTCCATCGTCATGGACGGCGACAAGCATGTGGGCATGTCGCCAATGGAAATGCTGTTGCTGGGCACGGCCGGCTGCGCCGCCATCGACCTGGTCATGATCCTGAAGAAGGGTCGCCAGAAAGTTATGGACGCGCACGTCGAGATCGGCGGCGTGCGGCGCGAGGAAATGCCGAAGTACTACACCGAGGTCGACATGCATTTTGTCGTCAAGGGCGTCGATATCGAGCCGGCGAAGGTTGAACGCGCGATTGACCTGGCGATGGAAAAGTACTGCTCGGCCTCTGCACAGCTGAAAGCGCTGGCGACCTTTACCACCAGCTACGAAATTGTCGAGGCCGGGTTGCCGGACTGAGCCGGCCGTCTGCCAGCTCGGTTCGCCTCACTCAACGACCAGCACGCCCCGCATGGTCAGGTAATGACCTGGGAAGGTACAGACAAACTCGTAGCGACCCGGCGTTTCCGGCGCGGTGAAGTAGATGGTCTCGGCCGCGCCGGGGCCCACCAGCGCGGTATGTGCGAGCACGTCGGCTGAAGCCGGCACGTAGTCATTCTTAGGTCCTTCCAGCCCCATCTGCAGCGCGGCCTGGCCGACGCGGTCGGCGGCACCGGGCGCGACGACCAGCACGTTGTGCATCATGTCGTCGTTGTTGTTGAACTCGAGGGCTACCCGGCTGCCGGCGGCCACCCGCAACTCGGTCTTGTCGAATTGCATACCCGGCACGGTGCCCAGTGACAGGGTGGCATCGACGCCGTCCCAACCGCCGGGTAGCGTCGTCATGCGGCGCTCGTCGGCAGGCACGGTGGCTGTCGAAGCGGCATTCTGTGCATCGGGGGACACGGTATCGGCGGCCGTCGTGGCGGTGGCCGTATCGCCGGCGCCACGGACTTCCATCCAATCGTTTTCGGGTACGGGGCGACCCGCCGGAATCTCGTTCAGGGTCACGTAGGCGGCATCATGCAACAGCGGCTCGCCGGAACCCGCGGCCCGAATGCCATCAATCTTCAGTTCGTGAACGTAGTAACGCCGGGGTGCATCCACCACCAGCCGGACCCGGGTATCATCATCGGACAACACGGCGCCGCGGATGGTCTCCTGACGGTCATCGACCACCGGGCTGCCGTACACCGGGTGGTGCTTGTAGGTGAAACTGGTCACCGAGTAACCGGCTTCGCGCGCCGATTCGGGGTCGACGGGGCGCGTGAACTCCACCTCGAAACCGTCCGGCATGGCGCGCACGGCTTTCATCTCGAACGGCGTTTCGCCGGTCCACACCACGCGCTGCAGCCCGAACGGCTCGGGGCCGGTTGAACCCCAGCCACGGCTGGTCTGGCCGACATAAAGGTCACCGCCCGGCCCCCAGGCCAGCCTCAGCACACCGGAATCGAATCCCTCGATGAACGGGAACGCCGCGCCCTGGTAGACGCCGTTGACCTTCTCCAGGAACACGCGGGTGATGGAACTGCGGCCCTGGTCGCCGACGAACACCTGCCCGGTGAACGGGCCAAACCCGCCACCGGTATCGTCCTGGATGATCTCGGAAGTACTCACTCCGAGGATGCCGTGTGGCAGCCAGGCGGCCGGCAGTTTGGTCGCCGGCAGCTTCGCCGCGACGTCTGCCAGCGTCACCAGCGGCTCGTCCTCGCGGTTGGCCAGCATCTGCGGCGTCTCGCCCTCGGCCGGGAACCGCGGGTCGACGATGTCGTAGAGGTCGTCCGCGGTCATATCGAGCGGTGATCCCGGTTCACCCGTCCAGGCCAGGCTGGCCGGGTGACCGGAGAAGTCGCCCTTTTCAAGGTGCTTGATGAACCCGGAGCCGACCCAGTCACCCTGGTTGTCGGAATAGAAGAAATCGCCATCGACCATGCCCAGCCCGGCCGGCGAGCGCATACCCGCGGCCCAGGGCGTGACCGTCCCGTCATCATTGATGCGCAGGGTCCAGCCGCGCCAGGGCACCCGGCTCTCGGCCCGCCACCAGGCGCTGTCACTGAACGCCACGTTGGTGGTGACGAACAGGTCACCGTCGGGGGCGACCTTCGGGCCAAAGGAATATTCGTGGTAATGGCCGGACAGCGGCCAGTCATACACCGTTTCGTAGCGGTCGGCCACGCCGTCGCCATCGCGGTCTTCCAGGCGGGTCAGTTCGCCGCGTTGGGCGCTGTACAGTGCGCCATCCTTCCAGGCCAGGCCCAGCGACTCGTGCAGCCCGTTGGCGAACAGGCGGTAATACGGCGCCCCGCGTTCGCCCGAAGGATTGTCGATCATCCAGACCTCGCCATAGCGGGTGGACACCGCCAGCTGTCCGCTCGGCAGCACGGCCAGGCCGCCCACCTCCAGTTCCACGCCCTCCGGAGTGGGGATGTCGATGATCCGGTAGTAATCCTCGACCCGCGGGTCCGGCTGCGCGGACGGCTGGGCGCCGGCGGCGGAAGTGATGAGGACCAGCGCGCTGGCGGCCAGGGTCACGGCCCGGTTCAGCGCGGCCATCAGAACGACACCTGCCAGGTCTGCGACTGCGCGGGGTCGATATCGAGCAGCAAGCGCTGCCCATCACCCACTTCGACAATTCGCGCCGCCCGTGGCAACGCCGCAGTGACGTAGTAACGCCGGTCATCGATGACAAAACGGCCATCGCCAAGGGACTCGATCTCGCCGGCCTCGGCCAGCACCACGCTCAATGAGCCTTCGAAGGCCGGGGCCTTGAGCTGGTGAATGAGGGTTCGACCCTCATCCACCGTGATGCGATGTTTCAGTTCATTGCCGGCGAACCGGTAGCGAAATTCAGGGCGACCCTGGTGATCGCGGTCATAGCCAAGCGGCTGCAGGGGCACAGCCTCGTCTCCCTGCACCACCAGAGGATGACGCCCGAACGTCACCACGGCGCCCCGGGGCCGCGCGCTGCCGTCGCCGCGCTCTTCCCACATGGGCGAGGCATCCAGGAAATCACCGCGCCAGGCCTGGACCATCGCGCCGGTGTCCAGGTCGAGCGTGTAGTGCAGGCCGGACGGATCGCCGACATTGACGGCCTTGGTCACCCGATGCGAGCCCTGCTCGGCAGCCAGGTCCACGAAGCTGCGCAGGACCACCGGCGTCGCTGCTTCGACCAGGATCGGCCCCGGCGGTACGCGGCCGGCGGCCCCGGCACGATGCAGGGCCGTGCGCCGCAACTCCGGCCCTGAAACGAACAGGGTCAGGCCGGGCGGAATGGCACGGATCCAGTTCTCGGATTCCCGACGCAGGTATCCCAGGCGGAAGTCGTGCGTGCCTACATCAAGATCGATTTCGACGGAACTGGCCTCGCCCCACGGTGGCAGATAGGCGTCCTCGATCACCCGTCGGCCGTCTATTTCCAGCCAGGCCCGCCCCAGCTGCTTCAGCTCGAAGGTGTAACGGCCTGTTCGCGGCAACGTGACGGCGCCGTCGTAAACAATGGCGAAGGCGTCGTTGGCGCGACTGGGGTCCGCGCCCACGGTGTCTCGTTGCCCCTGCTGATCGGGGACCCGTGCCGCGAGCTCATCAAAGTCACCCAGGGGCTGTGTCGAGGTTTCGTAATAGACCCGGTAATCCACGTCCAGCGCCGGCGCCTGGATGCCATAGGCCTGCCAGTGGATATTCCGGAAGGCGACCGGGCCATGGTCACCCTGGATGAGCAGCGGCCCCTCGGCAGCTTCGCCGGCGTCGATGGCGCCGCCGGTCGGCCCCGTCAGGGCCAGGTTCTCGTGAACGGTCACGCCGTTGACCACGACTTCCAGCAATCGCGCGTTCTCGGTCTTTTCGCCGCTGGCGTCAAACCGTGGTGCACGAAAAGAAATCTTCATCGTCTGCCACAACCCGGGCGCCAGGCAGGCATTCATCCGCGGTGCGGCGCCTTCAAACTGGCTGCCATCGGCTCGGCGACGTTGGTAGACACCAGCGCAGTCACCGAAGCCCGGCTGGCGCTCACCCCAGCTGTCGAACAGCTGCACCTCGTAGCGGCCCTGCAGGTAGATGCCGGAGTTGGACCCGCGCGCCATCATGAATTCGAGCTCCAGGTCGAGGTCGCCATGCGTGGCTTTCGTGACCAGGTTGCCCCGGTTGGATTTATCGGGAACATTGACCAGCACGCCGGTGCCGTTTGTCGTCCGCATGTCTTCCGGGACATTGGGGTCGGCGGTCACCTCGCCGGCGACCTGCCAGTTCGCGGCCGTCGGCTGGAAGGCATCGAGATCGTCCAGCGGCAGCGCGTCCAGCGCCTGTGCCGCGGGTGCCGCCACCATGCAGGCGAAAAGTATGCCGGGTAAGACGGGTGCATTTTTCATGATGTGCTTTATTGTTGAGCCGCGCGACATGGGCGCGCGCATCAAGATACCGCCTCCGCCGGGGGACAACAATGACCATCACCCCATCATGCCCTCATCCGGCGGGCTGGCATACAGGGCCGATTCTGGCGAGTCGCGGGGTGGTTTGCGGGCTATAGTACGCCCATGAACCTGACCCCTGAGCCCCTGGCCGACGACACCCGGGCGGACCTGCCCGACCCGGAAACCTGTCGCCGCGCCCGGCTGTCCCGCGACCCGCGATTCGACGGTGAGTTTTTCCTGGCCGTTGCCACCACCGGTATCTATTGCCGGCCGGTCTGCCCTGCCCGGCCGCCGGCAGAGAAGAATGTCACCTATTTTCGCGAGGCCGCACAGGCCGCCCGGGCGGGATACCGCCCATGCCTTCGATGCCGACCGGAAGCGGCGCCGGGCAGCGCGGCCTGGGCCGGCACGGAAAACACGGTTCGGCGTGCCCTGTCGCTGATCCATGCCGGCGCGCTGAATGACGGCAGCGTGAGCGACCTGGCCGACCGGCTCGGTGTGGGTGAGCGCTACCTTCGAAAACTGTTCGAGCGGGACCTGGGTGTCTCGCCGCTGGACGTGGCCCAGAACCGCCGCCTGCTGTTTGCCAAGCAATTGCTGGCCGAGTCCGACCTGTCCATGGCCGATGTCGCCTTCGCCTCGGGCTTTGGCAGCCTGCGGCGGTTTAACAGCGCGGTGCGCGAAAGTTTCGGATTGACCCCGTCGCGCCTGCGGCGCCGACGCGTAACACCCAACCGCGACACCATTCGCCTGCAACTGCAGTACCGGCCGCCTTACGACTGGGCGGGTGTGATCGGCTTTTTTGCCCGGCACGCCATCGAAGGTGTCGAAACGGTCTCGCCCGATCATTACCGGCGACGGATCCGCTGGGACGGTCACGATGCGATCATTAACGTCTCTCCCACGCGCGGGCGAAATGCGCTGACGCTTTCGATTGATGCAGCGGCCACGGCCGACCTGTTGTCGCTGGTCTCGCGTGTTCGCCGGATGTTTGACCTGGATGCCAACCCCCAGGCCATTGCCGCTGTGCTTCGTGGGGATTCTGCGATGGCGACACTGGTCGAGCGCTTTCCCGGCATACGATCCCCCATGCACTGGTCCATCGAGGAAGCCTGTGTCCGTGCGATTGTCGGTCAGCAGGTCAGCATCGATGCCGCGCGAACCGTCTGCGCCGCACTGGCCGAAGCAACGGCCGGACAACCGTTTCCCGACCTGGCGGCGATCGCCGCACTCGATGACAGACAGTTCCCGATGCCCGGAAAGCGGCGCGAAGCATTGCGTGCGACATGCCGGTTGCTCATCGATGCCGGGACAGGCGACAACTTGCGTAACTTTGAAGCCATTCCAGGCATCGGGCCCTGGACGATGGCCATGGTCAGGCTGCGCGGCCTGGGCCACCCCGACGCCTGGCCCCGGAAAGACCTCGGACTGCTGCGCGCCTGGGATACCCTGGACGCACGAACACCGCTCGACGAGGCCGCCAATGCCTGGCGACCCTTTCGCAGCTACGCTGCCTACCTGCTCTGGAGAAGCCTGTGAATACGCTGATCGTCAACTCACCCATCGGTCCGTTGCAGTTGATCGCCGAAAATGGCGCGCTGCTGGAGATTCGCTTCCCCGGACAACACGTTGACGCCCCGGCTGGTGACGGCACCGATCCGGCCCTGGGCGCAGCGAGGTCCCAGCTGGCCGAGTATTTCCAGGGAGATCGCCGGTCGTTCCAACTTCCCCTCGCCGCCTCTGGCACGGTCTTCCAGAAACAGGTCTGGCAGGCGCTGGCGGAGATCCCCTACGGCCAGTTGCGAAGCTATCGCGACATCGCACTCAGTATCGGAAAAGAACGCGCGGTTCGCGCTGTCGGCGCCGCCAATGGTCGTAACCCCTTGCCGATCGTCGTGCCGTGCCACCGGGTCATTGGCAGCAATGGCAGCCTCACCGGATTTGCTGGCGGCCTCGAAGCCAAGAAAACACTCCTGGAAATCGAAGGCGCCATCTGACATGGCAAAAATCGCGTAGACACCTATACTTTCTAAATACAAACTAAATTTTTAGTGATCTGATTCTGTCATACGCGCCATTTCTCAACATCAGTCTGGGAGATGGAAATGAAACTTCTGGCGAAATCACGAGCCTGGATGCGACTGGCATTCATGATCGGCTCCCTCGCGATACCGGCCTCGACCCTTGCCGTCGACGGGAACGGTGCCTTTGAACTCGACGGCAACCCACAGGAATCCGCTGACCCCGGTGACGACTGGTCCACCCTCTTCACTGGGGGAGGTTCGCCAAACGCCTTCGTCTTTATCGAGGACCAGGATCCAGAGGGTGACGACATCTTTACCGGCGGCGGCTCGAAAGTGCCGCTGGATTTCGATGGGTACAAGTGGAAACTCGACCCGCCCCCACCGGACAAGAACAACATCGTGAATGCCTTCGCGGCGAACTATGTCGTGTCCGGCGAGCAGATCATCTATTTCGGCGCGGACCTCTATGCCGAAAACGGTGATGCGGAACTGGGATTCTGGTTCCTGCAGGACGAAGTGACCCTGGTTTCCGGAGGCTCCTTCTCCGGAGAACACATCGACGGTGACGTGTATGCGGCCGTGAAGTTCAGCAACGGCGGCGCTGTCGCCATAGGCGCTGTGTACGAATGGGACAGTTCCTGCAACAAGGATGACAAGACCCCTGCAGTTCCCGGGTCATGCGCATCGAAAAACATCCGCATCATTTTTCCCGAGCAAAATGCCTTGTGTGATGGCGCCAGCCCTTCTGTTGGCTGTGCCATTACCAACGAGTCCCCGGTGGCCGCGGCGTGGCCCTACACGCCAAAATCAGGCGCGGACGGCACCTACCCGACCACGACGTTCTTCGAAGCGGGCCTGAACATTTTCGACCTGTTTGATGAGAACAAGTGTTTCAGCACCTTCATGCTGTCCACGGGTGCGTCAACCTCGTTCCAGTCGACGGCAAAGGATTTTGCACGCGGCGACTTCAACGTTTGCTCCATCGCGGCCACGAAAACCTGCGTCAACGACGACATGGCCGATGATGTTCCAACCGCGATTTCCTACAACGTCCGCGGCTGCGGCTATAACGACGGCGGCGGCACCGTCAATATCCAGGGACTGGCCAACAGTATCGGCGGCGGCGATGACTACATTCCTGACGATCTTGCCTGGTTCGAACCACCGGGATCATTCGACCCGGAAACGGATTGCAGCGACGCTAGCGCCCTGGCAGCCGCGGTGGCAGCCGGGACACCGGTCGCCGATCCGGCAAGCCATGACCTGGCCGGTGGAGACACACTGGTTTACCAGTTCAGCGAAGTCACCGCCATCAACGGTCCGACGGACGAGGTGACGGTGATGGCAGACGGTGCCGATGGCACGCTGATCGAACCCGCCGAAGCCATGGCCACCTGTCCAAACCGTGTTTTCAATGCCGACCTCAGCGCCGACAAGGTGTGTTCGGCTGACCTGGAAGACTCGGGTGATCGCGTGGTGGTGAAGATCAATATCAGCGGCCAGGTCTGCAATGATGGTGAGGTGACCTTGACCAACCTGATGCTCTCCGACAGCACCGCGGATGGCACACCCGTGCTGAACCCGGCGTCGCAGACCATCCTGCCCGGGAACTGTGTGAACTACACGGGGTACTACTACCCGGCGTCCATTCCCACCGGTAACAGCTGTCCGTTCATGGACATGGTCACTGCACAGGTGCAGGCCCCGGTGAATTCATCTGGTGGCAACTGCACTGACAATGGTGACGGCACGCAGACCTGCAGCGTCAATTCGAACTCTGCGACCTGCCTGTTGCGGGTCACTGACGATGACATGAACTGCGCGACCGGTCTGCCCAACCCGGACCCGAATGACTAGGTCACACGGGATGTGAGGCGTGGCGGCCCCGGGGCCGCCACGCCTTTTCTGGTTCAGTCCTGCCGCGGACTGGAAGCCTCGCCCATTTCCTCAATGGTGACCGTCCCCTCCTTATCCAGGTTGGCGGCCTCTTCCTTATCCCTGAGGTTCTCCAGGTGGGCCAGGACATCGGGGCTGAATCGCATACCCGGTGGCGTCTTCGACCGCACGGTCGAGGCGGCATCGGAGAAGGACGCCGACATCGTATTGCCCGGTGTCTGGGCAAACGCCGGACCCTGCGAGCTACCGGGTTCGAGCGGATTGCCCGGCTGCTGGGTGGACATTGAATCCAGCATTGCCGCCTTGCTGGTGGCGAAACTGCCACCCAGGGTATCCATCGACCCGTACAGGTCAGTGATCGTCCAGTCATCAATATCCGGGTCCAGCCTGGTCGTGGCCTGGAGTGCAATTCGTTCTTCACCCTCGATAAACGCCATCAGGTGGTGCTTCAGGTCGGCGTCGAAATCGGGAAAGTACTGGCGGTTGCGATCGTAAAAGCTGGAGACCTCGAAATCACCGTCCTGGGCCTGGGTGCCGCGATTGGAGTTGACGAACTCCTCGGCGTTGTCCGCCAGCTGGCGCCGCACCGCCGCGCCGGTGTAGGCCGACTTGCGGATATTCGGGCCACCGATAATGCCCTGGTAGAGTCCATACATGACCAGTGGATCATCCGGGTAGTTGGTGGCCAGGACGCCGTACTGGATGTCATTCAGGCTCAGTTCGTGACCCGCAACATTCAGGATCTTGTCATCCAGGAACGACTTACGCCCGGTCAGCTCCTTTTTCAGGTTTCGCTCCGGGTACATCTTCACGAGCTCATCCAGCATCGTGATGTTGTAAAGGTTCAGCCAGTAAGCCAGCTGCTCGTTGCGGTTGAAGGCGCCCAGCGGCACCTGGCCGGGCGCCGCTTCCAGGCTTTCGCGGACACCACTCAATAGTTCCTGGTAGCGCTCGTTGTCCTCGAACTCCTCGAAATAGAAGCGATTGCCCTCACTGGCCGTGTCGACCTTGACCTTGGTCTTCATTCGCGTACCGGTCTGGGCTCGCTGTTCCTGGGCTTTTTCGCGCGTCGAGCGACCGACGTCGACCACCATTGTGCCCAGCACGACGTCGACATCCGTGTACTTGATGATGAAGTTCGACGTGTCATCGAACCGTTGAAAAGCTTCGGGTACAGGACGTGTGTCTTTGGCCATTGCGGCCGGGGTGAAACACAGCGCAGTCAGGAGCACGCCGATACGTCGGGGCAGCTTATCCATTTCTCACCTCGATGATTGCGAACCAGTGAAACCACCGGCCCGAACGGGCCGGTGATGTTTGAATTCGAACTACTCGTCAGGCTGATCGCGACCAGCTTCGCCGAGTTCCTCGATCGTGACGGTGCCTTCCTTGTCCAGGTTGGCGGCCTCTTCCTTGGCCTTGATGTTCTTCAGGTGGGCCATGACATCCGGGCTGAAGCGCATCTCGGGCGGCGTTTTCTGCATGACCACCGATGAGGCCACTGAGAACGAGGCCGAAATCATGTTGCCCTCGCCGCCATCCGCAAATGCGGGGCCACCACCCGTGCCTTCACCGCCACGTTGCTGGGTGGTCACCGAATCGAGCATGGCGGCCTTGCTGGTGGCGAAGCTGCCACCAACATTCCCCATGGACCCGTACAGATCGGTGATTGTCCAGTCATCGATATCCGGATCCAGCCGGGATACGGTCTGCAGCGCCACCCGTTCCTCGCCCTCGATGTAGGTCATCAGGTGGTTCTTCAGGTCGGCATCGAAATTCGGGAAGTAGTGCCGATTCCGGTCGTAAAAGCTGGAGACCTCGAAATCACCGTCCAGGGCCTGGGTGCCGCGATTGGAGTTCACGAACTCCTCGGCGTTGTCCGCCAGCTGGCGCCGTACCGCCGCGCCGGTGTAGGCCGACTTGCGGATATTCGGGCCACCGATGATGCCCTGGTAGAGGCCGTACATGACCAGCGGATCGTTCGGGTAGTTGTTGGCCAGGATGCCGTACTGGATGTCGTTCAGGCTCAGTTCGTGACCCGCAACATTCAGGATCTTGTCATCCAGGAACGACTTGCGCCCGGTCAGCTCCTTCTTCAGGTTTCGTTCCGGGTACATTTTGACCAGCTGGTCGAGCATGGCGACGTTATAAAGGTTCAGCCAGTAGGCCAGTTGCTCGTTGCGATTGAACGCGCCCAGCGGCACCTGGTTGGGTACCGCTTCCAGGTTCTTGCGGACGTCACTCAGCACCTGCTGGTAGCGCTCGTTGTCCTCGAACTCCTCGAAATAGAAGCGGTTGCCTTCGCTGGCGGTGTCGACCTTGACCTTGGTCTTCATTCGCGTACCGGTCTGGGCACGTTGTTCCTGGGCTTTTTCGCGTGTCGAACGCCCGACATCAACCACCATCGTGCCCAGCACGACATCAACGTCGGTGTAATTGATCGTAAAGTTCGACGTGTCGTCGAATCGCTGGAAAACTTCAGGAACGGGTGCCGGACTGGCGACAGCCACGCCGGCGGCGAGGATGAAAAAATTCAATGTAATCAGGCGGGATGACGTCGGCTTCACAATGGCCCCCAGTGCATGTCAGTCCCCTGATTCTAACCCCTTCTGACAAAATTTCATGCGATTTCGACCCGGATTGCCGTAGGAAATGACCTCGAAGCAGCCCGCGAAAGACATGGGGATGGACATGCGAAACCACACGGCGGCCCCATTTGGTGCCGCCGCGGCGAAAAAAGTCACCCCCTTCTTATCCGGTCAAAAACCGTCGTTTCAGAACGGGTCGCTCGGACATTCCGGCAACGAAGAAAGATCCCGTTTGATCTCTCGCATCACACGGTTGCAGGCCCGGATTTCCGAGCGCGTCCCCGAGATGTCGATGACCGAAGCACAATCACCCTGGTCACAGGTCTCGAGCGCGCAGGAATGCGTGCCAGCGGACTTCTCAATTGAAATCCTGGAAAGGAAAACACCGCCGAAACTCACCGAACCCCAGACCAGGGCGCGCACGTTGTCGCCCTTGCCGAGGTTGACCCTCGACGTCTCGCTGAAATCGGCGCATTCATGCGTCGCCGCTTCCTCGACCCAGGCGTCCAGGCAAGGACAGTCGCTCGGCGTCGGTTTGGCTGCCCATGCGCTGGTGGATACAGACGCAATGAGGCAAAGTGACATCATTCGAACTAGAGCGTGTTGCATGGAGAACTCTCCCTTTACTTGATTTCGCCATCACACACCTAAAGTTTAGTTCGTATTCACAATTCTGCACGCGAAGTGCCGCAATACAACAGGATGATGTTCATGACCGGACCCCGAACGCGACCCCACCTGCAACCCTGGCGATGGGCCGGCGTTCTCCTCGCCTTTTCGACCAGCGTGTTTGCCGACACAGTGGCCACGCGCATTGTGATTGCCGGTGACTCCACGGCCTCCAACTACCCGGCCGAGCGCGCCCCGCAAACCGGTTGGGGCCAGGTCCTCCCCTATTTCGTTGAGGACAGCGTGCCGGTGCTGAACCGTGCGGTCAGCGGCCGCAGCACCAAGAGTTACATCGACGAGGGCAAATGGGCGGCGTTAATGGACGAAGTACGCCCCGGCGACGTGGTGCTGATCAGTTTCGGGCATAACGATTCCCGTGACGATGCGCCGGAACGCTATGCACCGGCCGACGGCGCCTACCGCGCCAACCTGGTGCGTTTCGCCGAAGACGTCGAGGCCCGCGGCGGTGAGGCGGTCATCGTTTCATCGGCTACCCGGCGTCTGTGGGAAGGCCCCGCCATGGTCGAGACCCACGGCCTGTACGCACTCAACGCACGCCTGGCCGCCGACGAGGCCGGCGCCGGCTTCATCGACCTGGCCAACACGTCGCTGGCGTATTTCGAAACGCTCGGCCGTGAGCCGACCAAGAAAGATTTCCTGTGGCTGACACCGGAGAATGCCAATGCGCGTTTTCCAGGGGGTGTGGAGGACAACACGCATTTCACGGCGCTCGGCGCCTGCGGTGTGGCGCGAGTGGTCGCCCTGGCCCTTGCGGAAATGCCGGCTGCGGCCCCGGTGATCGAGGTCGAGGACACGCCGGACCCGGGTGATGAAGACGGCCGCCCCGCGGATGTGATTGATTGCGCAGCCAGCCTGGTGCGCTAGCCGGCCAGGCGGCGCATTTCCGTGAACGCCCGGTTGACCTGCGAGAGGTCCTGTTCGCGCTGGAACCGGAAGACCATCAGGAAATCGTCGACATCGTAACCGGGTGACACTGCCCTGATCTGCTTCAGGTAGTCCGAGGCCTGTTCAAAGTGACCGCTGACGGCGCAGGTGACAGCGGCGAACCCCTTCACCAGGTAGTGCGCGTTTCTGTGCTGTAAAGACTGCCGCGCCAGGTCGAGCGCCTCTTCGTGGCGGCCGATCATGGCGAGGTTGAGCCCCGAAACACCCAGCATCGCGTACTTGAGCGGATCATACGGGCTCAGTCGACGTGCGAAACCGATCCGGTCGTCACAGACCTGGTTCTCGCCGCGTTGCAGCCCTACCCAGCCACGGGAATACTGCGCGATTGCATAGCTGGGGTTCAGCCGGATGGCGGTTTCTACCGCGTCTTTCGACTCATCGAGCTCACCGCGCAACAGGTGCGCGCGGCTCAGTGCCCAGTGCGCCATCGGGTCGTAACTGTCGATGGCGACACCCCGTTGCGCCAGATCGAGCGCCTGCTCGATCTGCTGTTCACGATTCGGTTCCCGGTTCAGGAACGCGCGCTCGAAATTGACGAATGACAAGCCCGCCCAGGGTCGGGAAATGCCGGGTTCCAGTTCGATCGAACGGCGGAACCAGTGTTCGGCACGCTGGCAATCGCGTTCCCTGAACCGGTACATGTGGCTGAGTCCGCGGTGGTAGGCGCTCCAGGCATCCAGGTCTTCCGAGGGTAAAAGTTGCGACCGGCGAATCTCCTCGGCCTGCACCTGATGCTCAATCGAGGCTACGATCAGTTCCGACAGCTCCTGCTGCAGCACCATCCAGTCGTCGATTGACCTGGAGAATCGCTCCGCCCATATGATCCGCCGCGCCGGCGCCTCCGAGAGCTCCACGGTCAGCACCAGTCGCCGATTCTCTACCTGCACCGCCCCCTGGACGACATATCGCACCCCCAGTTTTTTGCCAATTTCACCCACGTCGCGGTCACGGCCAGCGAAATGAAACGCCGTCCCGCGGGCGATGACCAGCGTCAGGCGTGACCGCGCAATGTGGGTAATGACGTCGTGGGTCAGTCCTGTCGCCAGTATCCCGGCATGCGGGCTGCCGCTGACGTTATCAAATGGCAGGACCAGGAGCGTGGGCTGGGCGTTGCGAACATCTTGTTCGCCCAATTCGTCATCACGCTGCGCCGCGGCGCACAGGCGAAAACCGCGACCATGCACGGTTTCGAGAAAGCGCGGTGCCCTGGCACAGTCGCCCAGCGCTTCGCGCAGGTCACGAATGCAGGAACTCAGGGCGGCGTCGCTGACCACTCGCCCCGCCCAGACGGTATCGAACAGTTCGGTGCGGGTGACCACTTCGCGCGGGCGCCGCGCCAGCGCCAGCAGCACGGCCAGCGCTTTCGGCGTGACCGGCACTTCCAGCTCGCCGCGAAACAGCCCCTGCGTGGGGTGCACGCGGTACGGTCCGAAGTGAATGAAACCCTGCGTCGCCATGCGATCGCCCCGTAAACGATTGATATTACTCTACACCCAGAATAGTCCCTGGTTTTTCCCAAATCATTCCCAAGCTTCATTTCTGCCGTTGGCGCAGTCTGCGATGTAACAGGCGATCCGGCCTGCAAACGCTTTGAATGGAGGAATCGGAATGGGCATTCGTACAATCGTTTCAACCGCAACCCTGCTGGCTGGCCTGGCGCTGCATCCGGCCGCAGAAGCACAGAACCCGATCGAGATCGAGGTACTGGCGCTGCACTCGGGATTCACCGATGACGTGTCCATCCAGATCCGGAACAAGTTCGTCGGCCGCAAGACCGATGCGCTGAACCTGAAAGACGGCGGAAACATGGTCACCGCCCGGGTGACGATCCAGCCCGGCGCCGTGTTCCCCTGGCATACGCACCCGGGTCCCGTGCTGATTTCCGTGGTCAGTGGCGATTTCGTCTACACCCTGGCGGAGGATTGCATCGATCGATGGTATGCCGAGGGCAGCGCCCTGATCGATGCCGGCTTTGGCAACATCCACAGCGCCTACAACCCGAGCGAGACCGTTGTCACCGAGGTCATTGCGACGTTCCTGGGGGTGCCCGATGGTGCGCCGGTCACCGTGCTGGCTGAAGGGCCCGACCCTGACGTCTGCCCGCTACCCTCGCCCTGAGCGAAGCGCACAGAGGGGAGACAGGCCGGTGGTGTCCGCGGGACACCGCCGGTTTCTTCGTTGATGTTATTGCGGGCTGGGTTCAGGACCGGGACAGGGCGTGCCGCTGCAAACCCGGACATCATCAGCGCTGCCGACAAGCCAAACGACCAGCGCGAGCCCGACAATGCCACCCACGACCGGCCAGATGTCCGTTTTCGATTCCGGCGGTTTCTCCGCCTTCAGGCTGCGCATGTCCTCGTAACGGATAAAGCCGGGCTCGCCACCCACGCCATCACCCGTCACCTCGGTGGCGCGGAATTCCAGTTGTTCGCCCCCCAGGGTTTCCACCTGGACCAGGGTACCCTCATGCAGGCTCGACGGCGGGTCGTAACGCATGGCGTTTTCGACATCAATCGTCCGCATCGAAGAGCAGGCACCCAGGACAAGCAGCACAAACGTGGCCAGCAGGATGCGGGCGCCGTCGCAGTTTCGAAGTCGATCAATCATGGCGATACCGGTCAGCATGGTCGTGGTCATTCTATAAGGTTCATCTTGCAGAACGCTCGGCACCTGCTACATTTTTGTGGATACCAACAATTCAACAAGGGGTACTCATGCGAAGGTTGATGCTAAAGGTTGCAGCCGTGCTGGCCACGGTACTGGTCACACACGCACCCATCACGAATGCAGGCACACCGCTCGAGCGCGGTGAATACCTGGTCAACTCGATCGCCGCCTGCGGCAACTGCCACACGCCACGCGACCCGGGCGGCGCACCGATTGCCGACCAGGCACTGGCCGGATATCCCGATTTCTACTCCGCACCGCCCTACGACCTGCACGCGCCCAATATCACCCCGGACAGCAAAACGGGCATCGGCGACTGGACCGATGAACAGATCATCAGGGCGATCCGCGAAGGCGTACGCCCGGACGGGCGTGTCCTCGGCCCGCCCATGCCCTTCAACCTTTACCGTGATATTTCCGACAGCGACGTCCGCGCTATCGTCGCCTACCTTCGCAGTATCCCGGCGGTCGAACACACGGTACCGACCTCGGTCTACCGCATGCCGTTGCCGCCGTCATGGGGACCGCCGGTCACAACCGTTGCCGATGTCGACCCTGCCGATACCGTGGCCTACGGTGCCTACCTGGCCGGGCCGGTCGGTCACTGCGTCGATTGTCATTCACCACTGGGTGAGAACGGGCCGGACATCGACCATCGTCGCGGACACGGGGGTATTGCGTTCGATGGACCCTGGGGCACAAGCGTTTCATCGGATCTGACGCCGACCGGCCTGTCACGGTGGAGCGATGATGAAGTCAAATCAATGATCACGACGGGCGTCCGCCCGGACGGCACGCCGATGATGCCGCCGATGCCCTACGCCCATTACGCGCGCATCGCCGACAGCGACGTGGACGCCATCGTGGCCTACCTGCGGACGCTGCCACCCCGGTAATTTTCACCGTGGCTGTTTAACGGCCAGGGCCACCGGCCTGTCGCAGCCACGGTGCACGCGCCCGCTTTTCGGGCTATGGTAGCCGCCATTTTGTTTTCAGAGGCCCGAAAACGGGAGAACCATGCACATACTCAACAAGTACAAGACCTCACTGGCCCTGGCCGTCGCCCTGGCGATGCCCCTGGCCGCCACGGCACAGGATTCGGCCGGCAGCGCGCCCACCATGGAAGATGCCGCTGCATTTATCGCGGAAGTCGAGCAGTTCCAGCGCGAATTCGGCGAATACTCGGCCCGCATCGCCTGGACCCAGGCCACGAACATCACGTTCGACACCAACTGGCTGTCGACAAAGGTCAGCGCCGAGGGCACCGAGAAAGGCGTCGAATTCGCCAACCGTGCGAAGGACTTCAACGACCTGGAGTTGCCGGCGGAAATGCGCCGCAAGCTGGAGAAGATCAAGCTGGGCCTGAACCTGCCGGCGCCGACCCGCAAGGGCGCGGCCGGTGAGCTGGCCGAAATCAACACGCGCATGGGTTCCACCTACGCCACCGGCAAGATCGAACTGGACGGCGAAATGGTGCCACGCAACGACCTGGAAGAAATGATGGGCACCGTGCGCGACCCCGATCGCCTGCAGGAAATCTGGACCAAGTGGCGCGAGGTGCCCGTCGCAGAGCGCGAGGACGGTGGCAACATGAAGAGCGACTACGCCGCCATGGTCGCGCTGTCCAACGAGGGTGCGCGCGAGCTGGGCTTCGAAGACGTCGGCACCATGTGGCGATCACGCTACGACCTGCCACCGGCCGATTTCGCCGCGGAGACCGACCGACTTTGGGGGCAGATCAAGCCGCTCTACAACGAACTGCAGTGCCATGTGCGCGCAAAGCTGAACGAGGAATACGGCGACGGGGTCGTGCCCCTGGACCAGCCCATCCGCGCCGACCTGCTGGGCAACATGTGGGCCCAGAGCTGGGGCAACATCTACGACCTGGTGGGCCCCGAATCCGCCGACCCGGGATACGACCTGACCGAGCTGCTGGTTGAAAATGACTACACCCCGCTGCAGATCGTCGAGACCGGCGAGGCGTTCTTCTCATCGCTGGGCTTCGAGCCGCTGCCGGAGACGTTCTGGGAGCGCTCGCAGATCACCAAGCCGGCGGACCGCGAGGTGGTCTGCCACGCCTCGGCCTGGAACCTGGACGGCAAGGACGATATTCGCATCAAGATGTGCACCAAGGTGAACGCGGATGACTTCAACACGGTCCACCACGAACTGGGTCACAACTACTACCAGCGCGCCTACCAGGACCAGTCGCCGATCTTCCAGACCGGCGCCAACGGCGGCTTCCACGAAGCCATCGGCGACATGGTGGCCCTGTCGATCACGCCCGAGTACCTGCAGACCATCAACCTGCTCGACGAAGTGCCGGACGCCGACAGCGACCTGGGCCTGCTGATGGACCGGGCGCTCGACAAGGTTGCCTTCCAGCCCTTCGGCCTGCTGATGGACAAGTGGCGCTGGCAGGTGTTCGCCGGTGAGCTGTCACCGGAAGAATACAACGACGGCTGGTGGGCGCTGCGCACCGAGTACCAGGGCATCCGTCCGCCGGTCGAGCGCAGTGACAGCGACTTTGACCCCGGGTCGAAATACCACATCCCGGGCAACGTCTCGTACACGCGCTACTTCATCGCCCACGTGCTGCAGTTCCAGTTCCACAAGGCCGCCTGTGACATGGCCGGTTGGGAAGGCCCGCTGCATCGCTGCTCAGTCTACGGTTCGAAGGAAGTCGGCGAACGCTTTAACGCAATGCTGGAAATGGGCGCCTCGCAGCCCTGGCCGGAGGCCCTGGAAGCCTTCATCGGCACCCGCCAGATGGACGGCTCGGCCATGGTCGAGTACTTCGCGCCGCTGATGGACTGGCTGCAGGAACAGAACGAAGACCGGACCTGCGGCTGGTAATCCCGCCAATCGCCAGAACGAAAAAAGCCCCGCGTCTGCGGGGCTTTTTTATTGACGATGATGCGCTGTCGAGGTCGACGATGTGCTATCCGGAAATCTCCGCACCCAGGTCGTCCGCCCAGCGCCCGACCATCCGGGCTGCTACTTTACGGGTGGTTGAATCGTTGCGGATCGTGACGCCGGCCGTGCGGTCGACCTGCTGGTCCCGCACCGTCGCCAGCAACTGGCCGGTAACGCCATCGGAAACCGTGGCTTCCAGCGTCATGTCACCGGAGCTGCCGGATCGAACGGTGGAATATTTCGTCCAGCCCGCGTCCGGCACGATGAGATTCAGGTCGACGATTCTTGGCGTGACGACCAGCACGCCCTCTTCGACGTGGTCAACCACTTCGAAACCCATGTCCTGGAAGCGTTGCTCAAAAACTTCCGTGGCCAGTTCGGACATCGCGACGCGAAACTCGTCCATCTCGGCCGTCGTCACGAAATTGCCGGCGCGCTGCTGTTGACGGCGCCACCAGGATGCAAACTCGACGTCAAAATCTTCGATCATTACGGCGTGGTAGCCACTCATGCTTGTACCGGCGAGCTTGTAGTACGTCGAAAACCGGTCACTGTCGATGCGCTCCAGGCCTTCCTCGCAAGGCACCTGGAGTTTGCCTGCGAAAGCCGCGCCACTGGATGTCAATGTGATCAAGCCAATCGTTATCAGCGTTTGGATCTGTTTCATGAGCCCGCTCCTGCTTGGTATGTCCTGAATTGAGCATATCACACCACAAAAAAAGGGCCGGCTTTCCAGCCGGCCCTCCTGTGACAACAACCTGGCAGTTCCAGGTTTAGCGGTTTACCGTGATGGTTTCACCGGTTGAGGCCGTGAAATCGACAGACTTCACGTTCTTCGCCAGCCCGCCCACGCTGCACTGGTTGCCGGAGCAGCTGCCGCCGCCCACCGACCAGGTGCCTTGCAGGTTGCCGCCATTCGCATCGGTGACCACGGCCATCCAGGTCTTGCCGTTGTTCACGGCGCTGGCGACCAGGTCCGGGCCGGAGGCCGGCTCGCTGACAGTCACCGTCTGCGAGGTGCTGTCCGTGGCGCCGTCATCGTCGGTAACGGTGAGCGTCACGGTGTAGCTGCCGTCCGAGCCGTAGCTGTGCGACGGGTTGGCGGCCGAGGAACTGCCGCCGTCGCCGAACGTCCAGGCGCGGCTGGCGATGCTGCCATCGCTGTCGCTGCTGGTGTCGGTAAAGTCGCAATCCAGGTCGCTGCAGCTGTAGCTGAAGGACGCTGTCGGGTCTTCGTTGGCCGGTGGGTTTTCCGCAACGGTCACGGCCTGCGAGGTGCTGTCCGTGGCGCCGTCATCGTCGGTGACGGTGAGCGTCACGGTGTAGCTACCGTCCGAGCCATAGCTGTGCGACGGGTTGGCGGCTGAAGCGCTACCGCCATCACCGAACGTCCAGGCGTGGCTGGCGATCGTGCCATCGCTGTCGCTGCTGTTGTCAGTGAAGTCGCAGGCCAGCTCATTGCAGCTGTAGCTGAACGATGCATTCGGGTCCTGGTTGGTGGGGCCGCCACCATAAGTCGCCGCCTCGTCGACCGTAGCCTGGCCGTTCACGCGCGGCGTGGAGCGACCGTTTTTCGGGTCGACCACGATTTCGCCGGAGTCGGACAGCACCGCCAGCATGTCGGCCGGGGTCAGCACGCCTTTGCCGGCGGCTTCCACGGCCAGCGCCGCGGTGCCGGCCGCGAACGGCGTGGACGATGACGTGCCACCGAAACAATCAACGGTGCCGCCACCGGTGGCCGCCGAGGTGGCGCAAGTGGACGGCGCAGTGATGTCCAGGAAGCTGGCGCTGTTGGAGTAGACGATCACGTCATCGGCAATCACGTCCTGGAAGGCCGCGCGAGTGCCACCGCCACAAGCCTGGTGCGGTTGCGTGGTGGCACAGGAGTTGCCGTTCACGCACCAGCCCCAGGTTTCGCCGTTGGTCTCGTCAAAGGTCGCGCCAACGCTGATGACCGATGAGAAACACGCCGGCCGGCTGATGTTGTCGCACATGCCGTCGTTACCGGAAGCGGCCATCACGGTAATGCCGGCCGCGGCGGCGTTCTCCACCGCGTTGCGGTAGATGTTGGACGAACCGTCGCAGCTCGACTCAGAGCTGTAAAGGCCGCCGCCCAGGCTCATCGAGATAATGTCGATACCGTAGGTCGCCTGGTTGGCCGTGGCCCAGTCGATCGCGCCGACAATATCGCCGTCCAGCGAAGCGGAACCACAGATGCCCGAGCCCTGGATCTTCAGGAACACGAACTCGGCCCCCGGCGCGACACCCAGGGCGCCGCCGCCATTACCCAGCGCGACGCCGGCAACCGCCGTGCCATGGCTCTGGGCGAGACAGTCAATGGTCGGGTCCGGGTCGTTGTCGGCGAAGTCGTAGCCGCCCAGGTACTTGCCACTGAACGCGGCGTGACCGAGGTCGATACCATCATCAATAATCGCGATGACCGCGCCACTGCCGTCATAGCCGCTGACCTGCGCCATGTCGACATCGGTGAGCGGATGGCTTTCGTTGTACATCTTCTTGTGCACGGGCATCGGCTCGATAAACTTCACATCGCCGCGCTTCGCCAAAGCGTTCGCCTGGCCGCGGGTCAGCTCGGCCGAGAAGCCGAACAGCGTCTGGTAACGCGCCAGAACGCCCAGTCCGTTGCCGTTGTTGGTCGTTTTAAATGCGCCGATCACGCGGCCCTGGGCCGCAGCAATCGCCTGTGCGCGTGAAAGCCCAGCCGGAACGCTGGCATCCAGGCTGACAATGACGCGCTCTCGATGATTCTTGCTGACGCCATCGAACTTGGCCTGCAGGCCGGGCGCGATTTTGTTGCCGGGATCGGCTGCCGCGGAACCTGCGGCAAGGATGAAAAAC
The DNA here is from genome assembly GCA_913055655.1 of uncultured Oceanospirillales bacterium. Taxonomy (GTDB): domain Bacteria; phylum Pseudomonadota; class Gammaproteobacteria; order Xanthomonadales; family SZUA-36; genus Marinihelvus. The sequence continues at coordinate 1,596,951 of CAJXKA010000001.1, forward strand.
AGTACGGAAAGAACCGGGAACACCCGGCGATTAAACGGTTTCATGATTGACTTCCCCCATCGGAGTCTGACTGATCCGGCGCTCACGGTACATCAATTATTCAGGGCGTGACAACAAATTCGCCGGACACCCCCTTGCTCAGCCGGCGCCAAATTCCAGGTTCTCGCGAACATACTCAGGCAGTTCATGCTCCGGTGGCACCGATTTCGGCAGGCCCGCATCGTCCAGCGCCACGAACTTGAATTTCCCCTCCGTGACCTTCTCGCGGGTACCGATGCGCTCACGCCGGACCCAGGCCTCGACGTTGATCAGCATGGACGTATTGCCGACCGACTCGACGTAGGTGTAAACACCCAGGATGTCACCGACCTTGACCGGCCGGATAAAACTCATGCCGTCAATCGAAACCGTGACCACGCGGGACTGGGCGCGCTGGCCGGCGCAGATGCCGGCCGCATTGTCCATCTGCGACAACACCCAGCCACCGAAAATGTCGCCTGAAGGGTTGGTATCGGCGGGCATGGCCACGACCCGCATGGTCAGCCGCCCCTTGGTTTTCTCATCCATGCCGGGATTCTAGCCCAATCGCTCGCGGCTGCTTCCATAGAAAATATCTACCAATCCAGTCGAAACAATCAATTGGAGTAAATACGGGACCGGCAAATATACTGATTCTGCTACAAAACTCCGGTCTGACGACACAAGCGAGGATCAGAAATGAAAACCATGAACACACTGCACACGGCGCTCTCCGTGGCCCTGGTGTGCGCACTTGGCTCGACCAGCGTGACGGCACAGGAGATGACCGTCCGCGACAATGATTACTGGTGGCCCAACCGGCTGCAGCTGGAACCGCTTCGCGATTCCGCCAGCTCCGCCGACCCGAGGGGCGCCGATTTCAGCTACCCCGAGGCGTTCGCCGAACTGGACCTGGACGCACTCGAGGCCGACATGAAGGCCCTGATGACCGATTCACAGGACTGGTGGCCGGCTGACTTCGGCCACTACGGCCCGTTCTTTATCCGGCTGTCCTGGCATGCTGCCGGCACCTACCGCCTGATTGACGGGCGCGGTGGTTCCGATGGCGGCATGCAGCGTTTCGCGCCGCTGAACGCCTGGCCCGACAATGCGAGCCTGGACAAGGCGCGCCGCCTGTTGCAACCCATCAAGCTGAAATACGGCGATGCCGTGTCCTGGTCCGACCTGATCGTGCTGGCCGGCACCATCGGCATGGAAGACATGGGCTTCCCGATTGTCGGTTTCGCCTTCGGTCGCGCCGACGAGTGGGAGCCGGAAGAAGTGAACTGGGGTTCCGAGGGCGAGTGGCTGACGTCACAGCGCCGCAACGAGGACGGCACCCTGGAGCGCCCCTTCGGCGCCACCGAGATGGGCCTGATCTACGTGAACCCCGAAGGCCCGCACAAGAACCCCGATCCACAACTGGCGGCTGACGCCATCCGTGAAGCCTTTGGTCGCATGGCCATGAACGACGAGGAAACCGCGGCGCTGATCGCCGGCGGTCATACCTTCGGCAAGGCCCACGGTGCCCACAAACCCTCCGAATGCGTCGGCCCCGACCCGGAAGCCGCGCCGCTGGAAAACCAGGGCATGGGCTGGGCCAACAAGTGTGGCACCGGCTCAGGTGCGGACACGGTCACCTCCGGCCTGGAAGGCGCCTGGACGGTGAGCCCCGCGCAATGGACGCACAACTACCTGCAGAACCTGTACGGTTTCGAGTACGAGCTGACCCGCAGCCCGGCCGGCGCGCAACAGTGGAAGCCGGTCGACGGCGGTGGTGAAGGCCTGGTGCCGGACGCGCACGACCCCAACAAGCGTCATGCACCGATGATGTTCACCACCGACCTGGCGCTGAAGGTCGATCCCAGCTACCGCGAGATCACCCAGCGCTGGCTGGAGAATCCCGAAGAGTTCGAGGACGCCTTCGCCCGCGCGTGGTTCAAGCTGACCCACCGCGACATGGGCCCGACCTCGCGCTACCTGGGTGACTGGGTGCCGGGCGAGACCTACATCTGGCAGGACCCGGTACCGGAAGCCGACTACGAGCCGATCGACGCGGATGACGTGGCCGTGCTGAAGGCAGCCATCCTGGATTCCGACCTGACCATTCCGCAACTGGTCCGTACCGCCTGGGGCTCCGCCGCCTCTTACCGCCAGACCGACATGCGTGGCGGCGCCAACGGCGCGCGCATTCGCCTGGCGCCACAGAAGGACTGGGCCGTGAACCAGCCGTCTGAACTGGCCGAGGTGCTCGAGACGCTGGAAGGCATCCAGGCAGACTTCAACGATGACGCGGGCGACACCCAGGTGTCACTGGCCGACCTGATCGTGCTGGGCGGCGCCGCCGCCATCGAGAAGGCCGCCGCCGATGCCGGCCACGACATCAACGTGCCCTTCGTGGCCGGTCGTACCGACGCCACGGCAGAACAGACCGATGCCGACTCGTTCACCTGGCTGGAACCGAAAGCCGACGGCTTCCGCAACTACCTGTCAGCGGATTTCCCGCGCAGCCCGGCCGATGGCCTGGTGGAACGGGCCGCGCTGCTGGGCCTGACCGTGCCGGAAATGACCGCGCTGGTGGGTGGCATGCGGGTACTCGGTGCCAACCACGGCGATACCGCGCACGGCGTCTTCACCGACAGCCCGCAGACCCTGACCAATGACTTCTTCGTCAACCTGGTCGACATGTCGACGGTGTGGAGCAAGTCCGCCACCGACGGCCTGTACGAGGGTAAGGACCGAGAGTCCGGCGAGGTGAAGTGGACCGCAACGCCGGTGGACCTGGTGTTTGGTTCCAACTCCGAGCTGCGCGCCGTCGCCGAGTTCTACGCCCAGGACGATTCGAAAGACCGTTTCGTCGACGACTTTGTCGCCGCGTGGACCAAGGTCATGACCGCGGACCGCTTCGACACCAAGTAAGCATCACGGTCAGTAAGGCATGAGAGCCGGCGGCGTGCTTCACGCCGCCGGTTTTTTTATTGGGGCACTAGTCCTGGACCTTCACCGTGGACTGGAAGTGGGTCATCACCCACTGCTCATCCTGCTTGCGCCAGATTTTCGTTACGATTTCATGGACCGTTCGGCCCTTTTTGTCCACCCAGGTGAAATCCCGAACCGTGTAGCCCGCAGTGTCACTGATCGCGAAGGCACTCGTTTCATCTTCGGTAGGCGTCTGTCCAAACGGGCGCGGAATGTTTTCGCAGAAATTCCGCACCATCTCGCGATTCATCCGTCGGCCGTTGGCGTAGAACGTCAGGTCCTCGCCCATATGCGCCATCAGCGTGTCGCAGTCGCCATCCTTGAACGCCTTCGTTTCTGCCTCGGCCGCGGCCATCAGGACTTCTTCGACACTCGCTATTGCGAGCGTACTGATTGGCAACAGCAGTAATGAAACGACCAGGCTTTTCATGACGGTTTCCCTTCAGTTACAGGTAACACAAGCATACCGCGAAAATGTCGACCGCTGATTTCCGTGACGGGCCGACCAGCGTTATGATCCCTTTTTTGCTCGCGCCCGGTCCCGCTGAATGAAAACCCTGCTGTCGATGATGTTGTTCCTTTGTGGGGCGTTCGCGCCAGGTTTCGCCACCAGCGATACCGGCGGCGCACCGCTCTACCCCGAGACACACGGATACGACGACATTCACAAGGCCATCGCGCAGTCACGCCAGGATGCAATCGACCAGGGCAAACTGCTGATGGTGATCATGGGCGCCGACTGGTGCCACGACAGCCGCGCGTTTATCACCCATCTCCAGGATCCAGCTTTCGAAACTCTGATCGACGAGCGCTACGTCGTGAAGCGCGTCAATGTCGGTTACTACGACTTTATCCGTGAGGTCATCGCACCCTGGAATATCCCGGTGATTTACGGCACCCCCACCGTCCTGGTGGTGGAGCCGGTGACCGACACCCTGCTCAATCGTGACACCCTGCCGACCTGGCGTAACGCCGCTTCAATGTCGGCCGATGACGCGGTGAATTACTTTGCGGAATACGACCCGGGGCCACCGGCGGCGGCCCAGGCGCCATCACCTGCGCTGGCCGAAGCGCTCGCGCAAATCGACGCCTTCGAGCGCGAGCAGGCCGAACGCATCTACACGGCCTATGCGGAGATCGGCGCCATGCTGCGGGAAATGGGTGACGAATCGCCCAGCCCGGAGTTTCGGGTGAAGTGGGACCAACTGGCCACCATGCGCCGGGATATCACGGTTGACCTCGGCCGGATGCGAACCGAGGCCCAGGCCCGCGTCGCGGCGGGCGAGACCGACATACCGTTCGATTTTCCGGACTACTCCCTGTTTATCGACTGAACTACTCGAAGCGCAAAACACCTACGCAAATTTCCGAAATCAGCCATTTCGGGGAACGTCCTTTGGGCCCAGAATCGTAAAGGCAAACCTCACGACCACCACGAATCTTGACGCTTCGCCATGCCCATGCGTGTCACATATAATGTTACACTTGTCCCTTGATACAGTCGTTCCGCCACAAAGGACTCAAGGCACTTTTCTTAACAGGCGCGAGTGGAAAGTTGCGCGCAGATTTGGAAAAACGCCTGATCCGGATCCTTGACGTACTGGAAAACGCGGCGGATCCGGGTGATATGAACCTGCCAGGGTTCCGGTTTCATCAACTGAAGGGCAAACCGACTCGTTATTCTGTACGTGTAAATCGGAACTGGCGGATAACATTCAGTTGGTCTGATGGACAAGCTGACGATGTGGATCTTGAGGACTACCATTAATGAACGACCTTCCAAACAGGCGACCGACGCATCCGGGTGCGTTATTGCGGGAAGACATCCTACCCGCGCTGGGCTTGAGCGTTACCGAAATGGCCCGGCGCCTTCGTATGTCACGCCAAAGCCTCCATCGCATACTGGCCGAAAGCCAGCCGATGACGCCCGTCACGGCACTGAAACTCGCGCGATTGCTGAATACATCACCAGACCTTTGGCTGAACATGCAGCGCGCGGTGGATCTTTGGGAGGCCGGCCGCCAACTGGGTGCTGAGTTGAGCACTATTGAGCCCATTGCCGCCTGATACTTCTGCGACGAACGCACATTCATGGGCCATGTATCGATCCCGCCCGTTGCAGACGGTTCGATAAACTGGGCGCGAATCTCACCGCATGCAGGTAGCGCCCATGAAGAACCCGATCGCAATCCTGGCCGGCTTTGCGCTGGCGATCACCGCCATTACTGCCCACGCGCAGGATGCCCCGGCACCCCACCCCTGCGAGTCAGAACCCGGCTACCAGGCGTTCGATTTCTGGGTGGGCGAGTGGGATGTCTACGCCGGGGACCAAAAAGTCGGCGAAAACATCATCAGCCGTGAAGAAGGCGGCTGCCTGCTGCTGGAAAAGTGGACCAATGCCAGCGGCGGCACTGGCCAGAGCTACAACTATTTCAACCCGGCGACTGAAAAGTGGCGCCAGGTGTGGGTCAGCCAGGCCTTTATCATCGACTACGAAGGCGGACTCGATGACAACGGCGCCATGGCCCTGGAGGGCCACGCGGTCTATCACGCCAGCGGCGAACGACACCCGTTCAGGGGTCTGTGGACGCCGAAGGCGGACGGTTCCGTCGAGCAGTTGCTGGAGCAGTACGACGCGGCATCAGAAAGCTGGCAGCCCTTGTTCAAGGGCATTTACCGCCGCCAGTAATTCAACCGGGCCGTAAAACCGGCCCCGGGCCTTGATGACCCGGGGCCGGACTCCCCCCACTTGCACGAACCCCGATCACGGGGATCAGATCTGCAGTTCGCCGTCCTCGACCGGGATGCGGTAACCCGGATCACGTTCCATGCGAACCTGCTGGCGCTCGCCGTCCCACTCGTAGGTCACCAGGTAACCGTCCTGCTGGCGGCGCGTGTCGTAGATGGTTTCACAGACCTGGTTCGCCACCTGCTCGGTGTTGTTCTCCTGGATTTTCTCGTGGGCCTTGTTACCGGCATAACCACCGGCAATCGCGCCCGCCGCGGTGGCGATATCCTGGCCACTGCCGTCGCCCACCTGGTTACCCAGCACGCCACCGATGATGGCGCCGGCGATGGTGCCGGTCACCTGGTGCTCGTCCTTCACGGGCTTCTGCCGGGTCTGCAGTTCATCACGGCAGGCCTCGCGCGGCACTTCATGGGTCACGAAGTGTGGCTCCACGTCGATCACGTCGGCGTATTCCGGTTCACCCGCGAGCTGCATGCCCGCGAACGCACCCACGGCGGTCACGGCCACCGCGCCAATGATGACTCCGGTCAGGGTTTGCGTTTTCATGACTTGTCTCCTGTGCGTTGACATTAACGGCGATCATTCTCGAGATCGTCGGGATAATCATTTCAAAACCCGTGCCATAGTGGTTTTAATCTTATAATTCATGTATTTAAATAAACGCCAGGCAGCCATGCCTGGTACTTTTTACCCGCGCGGGCAACTCTTACACCGCTAAATGAACGGGCAAAGCGAATCTTTCATGTGCAGGTTGCTAACCTAGACGCGGGTTCACGCATCCAAATCGCATGAGTGCAGTTCAGGACACCCCGGCCGGACCGAGCGAGTCGGACTTTCACCAGGCCATCGCCCGGCGCGGTGATCACTGGTATTCCGCGTGCCTGCGCATCACGCGCAGTCCGGAGCTGGCCGGCGACGCGGTGCAGGACGCCCTGCTGAACGCCTGGCGCAAGCGCGGGCAGTTTGCCGGTGATGCGCAACTCGACACCTGGATTCACCGCATCGCCGTTAACTCGGCGCTGTCGTTGTTGCGCAGCCGACACCCGGAGCGCTGGCAGGCGCTCGACATTGACGCCGAGGACGAGCAGCCGACACCCGAAGCCGCGCACCTGTACGACGAACTGGATGATTCCCTGCAACGCGCGCTGCGCGGGCTGTCGGAGATGGAGCGTGTCTGCTTCATCCTCAAACACCTGGAGCAGTGGCGGCTGCAGGAGATCGCCACCGAACTCACCACCAGCCTGGGCACGGTCAAACAGGCCCTGTTCCGGGCGGTCAAAAAGCTGCGGGTCACGATGGGTGACCTGAGGAGCGCATCATGATCGACGACCAGACACTGACGCTTTACCACTACCGTGACGGCCTGGATGACGACGAGCGTGAAGCGGTTGCCCGGGCGCTGGCGAGCGATGCCGTGTTGGCGGCGCGTTACCGCGCGCTGGTCGCCGACCTGGAACGGTTGCAGCCGGGGCCGGTGACCGAGGCGCCGTCTCACCTGAAACACCAGTGGCATGACCTGGTGGCGCGCGAGGCACGGCTGGAACGGCAGAAAGCGGCGCCCGCGTCGGTATCGCAACGCCCCCGCTGGCACCTGGGCGCAGCCTTCGCCGCAGTCCTGGCACTGGGCGTCGCCATCGGCGTCTGGATGCCCGGCCAATCGCCGGGGCCCACAACTGGTCCCGGCGCCGTGGCCATCGAGCCGGTGGCGACTGACCAGGATGTGACACCACGCCTGGCCTCGTTCGAACGCGGCCTGCAACTGCACCTGCGCGAAAGCCGCAGCGAGCTGGCCGGCATGGACGCGCGCGACGATGCCGACCGCGATGCACTGCTGGCGCAGATCATCGCCCAGAACCGCCTGTTCGAGCGGGCCGCAGAAAAGCAGCAGGCGCCCGATATCGCCCGGGTGATGCGGGCCATTGAGCCGATCCTGCTGCGCCTGGCCGATGCCAGTACCACCCCGGCCGAGGCCGAGACCCTGCAGCGCCAGCTGGCCTTCGAACTGAACGCCGTGCTAACCCGCCTGCAGCGCCCGGCATCAAAACCGACGACGATTTGATCAGGATGACCCACCGGGGCCCGGCGCCCCGGAGTGACACAGGAAACCGAACATGAAAACGCAAACTTGCAAACGCTTCACACACCTGGCCTGCACCGCGGTGCTCGCGCTGGCGACGACCCAGGCCATGGCCCAGGTTGAGGCCGGGGATGAGGGCAGCGAAGCCCTGAAAATGGCCGCGATCGAGGCGCTGATGACCGCGCCCTCGGAGCGCGCCCTGCCCGTGGTGCAGCGACTGCTGGCCGGCGACAGCAGCGACGAGATCAAGGCCCGGGCGCTGTTCGTGCTGGGCCAGATCGACCTGCCGGAAGCCGAGCAGACCTTGCTCGACTACGCACGCCAGGGCGAGGGTGACCTGCAGCTCGAGGCGATCCGTTCCATCGGCATCAACGGCGATCCGGCGCTCACGGCGCAGCTGGGTGAGGTGTATGCGGCCGGGGACATGAATGTTCGCGAAGCCGTGCTGGAGGCCTACATGATCGCCGGTGACGAGGATTCGGTCTTCGCGATTGCCACGAACGCGACCAGCGACGAGGAGTTCGAGGCCGCCGTCCAGCAACTGGGCGTGATGGGCGCCCACGACAAGCTGCACGAGCTGCGCGACCGCCCCGGCGCCATGGAATCACTGATCGATGCCTACGCCATTGCCGGCGACACCGAGACCCTGATGGTGTTTGCGCGCGACGCCAGTAACCCGATCCGCCAGAAAGCCGCCCTGCAGGGGCTCGGCATTGCCGGAAACGGCGACGAGGTCAGCCAGGCCTTCCGCGAGATCTACCTGGACACGGACGACCCTGGCATCCGCGAGGCCGTTCGCAACGGCATCCTGATTGCCGATGACGACGACCTGGCGCTGGAACTGTTCCGGGCCGCCCGGGACGACCAGGAAAAGGCCGAGCTGTTGCGCCTGCTGGTGATCATGGACAGTGACGCCGCCATGGACGCCATCGACGCCGCCCTGGGCGGCGGCGACAACGGGGTGGACCCGTGATCCGCCGGGCACCCGGCCTGGGGATTCTGCTGGCGGTGCTGGCCTGCTCGACCAGCACGCCCACGACGGCTCAAGACGCCACGTCCATTCCGTTCAGGGACGATGGCTGGTACCGCTGGCAGTTTGACGCCGTCGCCACCACCGCCGAGCTGTGCTGCCACGTATGGCACAACCAGCGACCCGTTCCGACGGCTTGCGACCTCGACCGTGACGGCCTGTCCTACGGCCATTTCAGCGATGGCGAAGTCGATGGCTCAGGCAGGGCCAAAGCAACCGGGGAGCACCAGCCCATGAGCCTGTTCGCGCGCGTGGAAAACGGCGTCATCACGCGCTTGCAGCCCGTCAGCCCCAGCTGTGAAGTCCGCACTGACCGCCCCTGGACCGACCTCGGCCGGGTCAGCAACGCCGACAGCCTGGCCTGGTTGCAAAAGGCCGACGAAACGACCATGGCCATCGCCCTGCATGCGGGCGCCGAGGCCCGAAATGAATTGGTTCACATGGCGCGATCCGGCCGGGACAGGAAAACCCGGCAGGATGCCATCTTCTGGATGGGCCAGCTGCGCATCGCCGATACCCGAGACGAGCTCATCGACCTGATCGAACACGGCGACAGCGAAGGCATCCGTGAGCAGGCGATTTTTTCCTACGCACAGTCCCCCGCCGAAGACCGTACCCGGGTGCTCATCCACATTGTTGAAGACACCCGTCGCGACATGCACGACCGCAAGAAGGCGCTGTTCTGGCTGGCGCAGGCCGACGAGGGCGACGGCATTGACTATATCCAGGCGCTGCTGACGCAACGCTGACGGGACGCTGGGGCTTCAGTTCAGGACTACGACCTCGACCCGGCGGTTCTGGGCGCGCCCTTCGGCGCTGCCATTGTCCGCGACCGGGGCGTCCTTGCCGTAGGAAATGGTTGCCATGCGGTCCAGCGCGACCCCCTGGGCATGCAACGCGCGCCGCACGGACTCCGCCCGGGCCAGGCCCAGTTGCTGGTTATAGGTCTCCGGACCGGTGGCGTCCGTGTAGCCCTGGATTTCCAGGTAGACATTGCGGTTGTCCGCCTTGAGCTGGTCGGCAAGTGACGCCAGGCGGGATTCGGCGCCTTCGTCCAGGCTGGATTCATCGGTGGCGAACCGGATGTCATCCTCGGTAAAGGCCACCGTGTACAGGAACTTGCCCTGCGCCAGCACGCCGGCATCTTCCGCCCGGGCCAGGGCCTCGCGGGCCGTGGTGGTCAGTTGATCGAGCTGCGCGCCCTGGGCATCCACCTGGCTTTGCAGCCCGGCGACCTGTTCATCGACATAGCTCCGGGTGGCGCAACCCGATGCGATAACGGTGACTACAACCAATGATATCACTGTGCCTGGCTTCATGGTTTCCTCCTGTTCCGGCTTCCGGGGCCGGCCTGTCTTGTTCAACACCGGAGAATCTTCGCCCCTGCACAGGGTGAAGTTCTTGTGGGAGATGCTTAAGCGAAATTAAATCCAGGTGCCGGTTGACCGGTTCCCCGCGCGCGGCATAGATTGCTGGGTTCCAGACAACACCACGGTGCCCCGATGCCCCACGCCGCCAAGTTTCCGCACGCGCTTTCCCACCACTTTTCGGCACGATGGCTACTGCCCTGCCTGGCCGTCCTTTTCGCAACCGCCCCGGCCGCGCAGGACAACCTGCCACCGACCCCATTCGCGGAGCTGGCCTATGGCACGGCGATGCTGCCGGGCGAGCACGACCCGGCCATTCCTGCACCGGATGACCTGCTGGGCTTCACACCGGGGAAGCGGGCCGCGACCTACCGTGAACTGGTCGACAGCATTCGCGCCATGGTGGACGCCAGCGACCGCGCGGTGATGCTGCCCTACGCCACCACCTACGAGGGCCGCGAGCTGTACCACGTCATCATCTCGACGCCGGACAAGCTGGCCAATCGCGAGCAGATCCAGGCTGACCTGGCCCGCCTGGCCGACCCGCGGGAACTGTCCGGCGGCGACGCCGACACGCTGGTCAGCGAACTGCCGGGCATCGCCTGGATGGGCTACTCGATCCACGGCAATGAGACTTCCGGTGCTGATTCGGCGCTGCTGTCGATCTACCACCTGCTGGCATCGACCGACCCATCCGTCAGCGCGCTGCTCGACGAGCTGGTGATCATCATCGACCCGGTCATGAACCCGGACGGCCGCGCGCGCTTCGCCAAGGCCGTGCAGGAGGCCCGTGGTGCGGCGCCCAATGTCGATGACCAGTCGCTGCTGCATCGCCAGCACTGGCCCTGGGGGCGCGGCAACCATTACCTGTACGACCTGAACCGCGACTACATCCTGGGCGTCAACCCCGAAACCCGCGGCAAGGTCGACGCCATCAACCGCTGGCACCCGCAGATCGTCATCGATGGCCATGAAATGGGCAGCCAGGAGACCTACCACTTCTCGCCCTCGGCGCAGCCCGTCAACGCCCACCGGCCGGATTACCTGGGCGAATGGGGCGAAGTGTTCGCCGCCGACCAGGCCGGCGAGTTCGACCGCCGCGCCTGGCCTTACTTCAACCGCGAGTACTACGACGACCTGTACCCCGGCTACACCACCTACAGCCAGTATCGCGGCGCGCTGAACATCCTCTACGAGCAGGCCCGCTATGCTGAAGACGGCGTGCGCCGCGATGACGGCCGCCTGGTCACCTACGCCGAGGCCGTGCACCACCAGGTCACCAGCACCTTCGCCAACCTGGCGACACTGGCCGCGCACCACGAGGACCTGTACCGCGACTACCTGGCCGACCGGCGCGCCAACGTCTCGTCCGGCGGGCCGTATGGCAACCGCAGCTTCGTGGTCATGGCCAACGGCAACCACACCCGCCTGGACACGCTCGCCGGCGTGCTGGCCTGGCAGGGCTTTGAAATCTACCGTGCCGATGACGCCTTCAACGTCTCCGGCGCCACCAACCAGCTCGGCGAGACCGTCGACCGCTTCGAGGTGCCCGCCGGCAGCCTGGTCATCCCCAACCGCCAGCCCGAAGCGCGGCTGCTGGCGACGATGATGGAGTTCGATACGCCCATCAGCGACGAGGTCCTGCGGCGCGAGCGCGAAGGTGTGCTGCGCGATGGCGACTCCATCATGTACGACACCACGGCCTGGAACCTGGGCATGATGTTCGGGCTGGAAACGCTGGAAGTCCCCAGCCACCTGCAGTCAGGCCTTTCACCGTGGACCGGCGATTCCCCTGAAGGTGATGAAACGGCCGCCGAACCCGCCGCTGAAGGTGGGATGGGCTGGATTGTCTCGGGACTGGACGATGCCTCGGTAGGCTTCGCCGCCCGGCTGCTGGAACTGGGCGTGCGTGTCCGGCTGATCGACGAGGCCACCCGCCTGGACGGCGTCGACTACGCCCGCGGCAGTGTCGTCGTGTTGCGCTACGACAATCCGCCGGCACCCGGCAGTGACGCTGACACGCACTGGCAACAGTTGGCCAATCGGGTCAACGACACCGCGGCCGAGCTGAACCTGCCCGTCACGCCGTACGCCACCGGCGCGGGCGAAGGCGAACTGGCCGACTCCGGCAGCCACCATTTCGTCGCCCTTAAGCGCCCGCAGATTGCGATCGTCACCCGCGGTTCCACCAGCGGCTATGACTACGGCACGATCTGGCACAGCATTGACCGGCACCTGGGCATCCGCCACAGCCACCTGGACCGAAACATGCTCGGCTTCATGGACCTGCGGCGCTACAACGTCATCGTCCTGCCCGACCTCTACTGGGGCCAGCTCTCGGAAAGCGAACGCGACGCGCTGAAGACCTGGACCCGCGCCGGCGGCACCCTGGTCGCCATCGACGGCGCCATCGGTTCACTGATCGACAAGGACGCCGAATTCAGCGGTGTTCGTGAACTGGGCGCCGTGCTCGAAGAACTGGACGGCTACGAGGTCAGCCTGCAGCGCGAATGGCTGGCCAACAATTTCACCCTGGATGACGAGCAGGTCTGGTCACACACCGCCCCGGTCGAAGTCGACTACCCGTGGCGCAAGGCCCCAGACCGGCCCAAACCGGACACGCTCAAGCAGCAGGACCGCTGGCAGTCGCAGTTCATGCCGTCCGGCGCCTATGTCGCCGCCCGCGTCGACCAGCATCACTGGCTGACCAGCGGCGTCGGCGAAGTGCTGCCGGTGCTGGTGCAGAACAACCCGGTGCTGATGTCCGGCGACGAGAGCCGCGCCGTGGTCCGCCTGGGCGTGTATCGCGAAGTCGAGCCCAGTGGCTGGCAGAGCATCCTCAGCGCCGCGGGCGTCAACGACGACAATGGCGAAGGCACCACGCGCATCGGCTGGGCCGCCCTGCCCGAGCAGCACGAACTGCGCCTGCGTATGAGTGGACTGTTATGGCCCGAAGCCGCGCAGCGCATCGCCAACGCCGCCTGGGTCACCCGCGAATCCGTCGGCGACGGCCAGCTGATCCTGTTCGCCGGCTCACCGATGTTCCGCGGCGCCAGCTACGGCACCAACCGCCTGCTGCTGAACGCGCTGGTGTACGGGCCGGGGTTGGGGGCGGAGACAGCGGTAAAGCCGTGACGGGAAGAATGGGGTCGGAGTAAGGGGTCGGAGTAAGGGGTCAGAGTCAGGACTCTGACCCCTTACTCCGACCCCAAAGCTCCAGCACAAAAAAAACCCCGCCGATTGGCGGGGTTTCTCAATCTTGGCAGTGATCCGGCTTCAGCCCGGAACCACCTGCGTCGCCTGCGGGCCTTTCGGGCCGTCTTCCAGGTTAAACGTCACGGCCTGACCTTCGGTCAGAACCTTGAAGCCTTCCGCCTGGATGGCTGAGAAGTGGACGAAAACGTCCTTGCCGCCATCTTCAGGGGCGATAAAACCGAAGCCCTTGGCTTCGTTGAACCATTTAACGGTACCGTTCTGCATGTCTATTTCCTTGCAATAAAAAATAACGACGGATTAATCGCGCGTCTCAAGAAAATCGAATTAGTGGGGTTACCAAAATGGGACTTCCGAGAAAGGGGGTACTGCAACCAATCATTCGTTCGTACGCGGCGCTCCAACACGAAGCCGCCTAAAACGTACAATGCGAACTGTAGGCCTAAACCACCGAAATAGCAAGAGAAGTTTTTGTGACAATCTGGGCAGGGACTCATGATGCGGTCAGTCGGGGCGAATAAAAAAAAGGCCGCCGGTGGGGGCCGGCGGCCAAGCGGGTTGGCCAGGGATTGGCCAGTCAAGTCTGAATTTTGTTGCGGTAAACGTCCTGGCTTACTGGTGATCGCAAGCAACCGTAGGTGTCAGCCTCGCACCCTGGTACATCACCGGCGCCTCGTCGCCCACTTCAACTTCAAGCATGATCGAACGGCAACCGGCGATTCCGATCGTCACGGTTCCGATGTCGACCGTTTCAGGCGTGCCTTCGCCAGAAGTGCGGTACAGCGTCGTGACCGCCATCTCACCGTCAAAGCCACCGTCGCCGCTGTCAAATGTCAGGAATGTCGGCTCCCCTTCTTCGTCGTAGTACAACCAGTTACCCACGACACGGTTTTCGCGCGGCAGTGAAAACAGGTTGAAACCATGGCGCAGGACTTTTTCGCCATCCTCGTCCAGCAGTTGGAAGATACCCGAGGCCGATTCGTCGACCGGTGTACGAAGCGGCAGTTCTCCCACTGGCACGGCGATCAGGCCGAGCGGCTGGTTGACGCCATCACCGACGGCAAACACGGTCACGACTGCGCCTGCGGGCAGGTCAACCGGCAGCGGGTCGATGTAGTTCACCAGCCCATCGTTGGATGCGACCTTGAGGTCATAACTGCCGGCCGGGATTTCGAGGTAGTCGCTACCGACACCGAAGGGCACGCCCTGCAGGCCGCCCACGATGTCACCGCTGGCCGTGCGGATGGACACCTCGGTGTCTTCCAGCATCGCAGCGAATGGCGCGGCGTGGTAGACGCGCAACTTGACGTTTCCAGCGTCCGGTGCGGTGTTGTCGTCGGCCAGGGCCATCAGTTCCAGGGGCTGTAAAGAACCGTTACCGGTGGCGAATACGGTGTAATCCTGGCCGTCAGTCAGTGAAAAATCTGCCGTAATGGCCGGGTCCGCCGCGCCGGTGGGTACGATGTCTATCGTGTAGTGGCCCTCATCCAGCTCGATGTAATCCGTGAAGTCCTTGAATTCGACGCCCTCGAGCGCGGTTTCTCCGTTGATGACAACGCTCACAGAGGTGCCTTCAAGGGTATCGGCGAACGGCGCGAAGTGGCCCACGGTCACCCGGGCCTGCCCGAACGCCAGGCTGCTGGCGCCCAGCGCTAAAATTGCAGTCATTGTTTGAAAACGTAAGCTCATTTCAGTTGCCTCCTCGGCGTAGTGGCCAGGGGGACGAGCCCCCGTGTGATGATGGATGGAAAGTTTCCATGGCCGGCGTGAATCGGCAGTGAACCCGTCATGAAGGCGGATGACATGGGCGTTGACATGTGTGAACCTGGCGTGAAGCCACGAATGACTGCCAACAGGACCTTATATAAATTAACGCCACCTTCACGGGAGCGCGCCTACAATTCCGTCATGAAAACAGGGGCCAGAACGTGAGCACGATCCTGCTGATTGAAGACAATCACGACATCGCCGCCATGGTGGGCGACCACCTGGAAAGCGAAGGTTACGAGGTCGATTACGCTGCCGATGGCGTCACCGGCCTGCACCTTGCCGTGACCGAATCATTCGACGCCATCGTGCTCGACCTGATGCTGCCCGGCATGGATGGCATGGACCTGTGCCGCAAGTTCCGCCAGGAGGCCCAGCGCGACACACCCATCCTGATGCTGACGGCCCGCGACACGCTCGAGGACAAGGTGGCGGGGCTGGATGCCGGAGCGGACGACTACCTGGTTAAACCATTCGAGATGGAAGAACTGGATGCGCGCCTGCACGCCATGCTCAGGCGCGCCTCCGGCGAAATGACCCAGCAGCAACTGCGGGTAGCCGACCTGACGGTCAACACCGGCACCTGGGAAGTGCAGCGCCGGGGCCAGTCGCTGACTTTGACGCCCATTGGACTGAAACTGTTGACGGCGATGATGAAAGTATCGCCGCGCGTCATCAGTCGGCGTGATCTTGAGCGCGCCGTCTGGGAAGACATCGTGCCTGACAGCGATGCCCTGCGCAGCCATCTTTACAACCTTCGCAAGGTGATCGACAAGCCCTTCGACAAACCGCTGCTGCACACCCTCCAGGGGCTCGGCTACCGGCTCGCGGATCCGGATGACCACTAACCGGGGCCTGAACCGGCGATTGGGCCGCAGCCTGCTGCTGCAGGCGCTGTACATCACGCTGGCTGTTGTCGTCGGGATTTTCGTTTCGGCGCGACTGGTGGAAAACGTGCTGATCGAGGCCGCACTCAAGGGCGAGGCCAGTTACTACTGGGAACGTTACGCGGCCGACCCGGACGCGGTACTGCCCGACACGCGCAACATGACGGCTTACCTGGGCGACCAGGCCGCACTGCCCGCCCGCCTGCAGTCGCTCGATCCCGGTTTTCATTCGATGTCGGAGCCCCGCGACCTGCTGGTGCTGGTCGAGGATCGCGACGGACACCGCCTTTACCTGGAATTCGAGGTCGGCCAGGTGGACCAGTTGGTTATGCTGTTCGGCCTGATTCCTCTGGCGCTGGCGCTGATTGTCATCTACCTGTCGACCTACGGCGCCTACCGGGTTTCCCGGCGTGCGGTTTCCCCTATCGTGTCACTGGCGCACAAGGTCCAGGCGCTGGATCCGGGTGAACTGGAGCCCGGTCATTTTGACCTGGACGCCGGTGATGACGAAGACGCCGAGATCCAGGTCCTGCGCCAGGCCCTGCAGGACCTGGTCCGCAAGGTCACGGACTTTACCGCGCGCGAGCGCCGTTTTACCCGCGATGCGAGCCACGAGCTGCGCACGCCGCTGACCGTCATCCGCATGGCCGCCGACCGGCTACTGAAATCATTGCCGGAGGACGGCCGAGACCACGAGCTGGTCAGCCGAATCAAGGTCAACGCCGACGACATGATCCGCCTGACCAGCACGTTCCTGCTGCTGGCACGCGAATGGGAACAGGGCCTGGACAAGGAGTGGGTCAGCGTCAACGAAATCGCCGCCGCCGAGCTTGAACGCATGCGCATTGTCGACCCGGATCGCCCGATTAAGGCCCGACTGGACGCGCGCGGGCGACTGGGTGTCCTCGCGCCGGGCAAGGTCGTCGAGGCCGTCATCGGCAACCTGGTCCGCAACGCTTTCGCCTATACCGATGAAGGCGAGGTCGAGGTTGTCATCATGGAGGGCCAGGTGACGATTCGCGACACCGGGGTCGGGATGGACCCCGACGAGTTGCAGAAGATCTTCGACGCGTTCTACAGCCGCGGCCGCCAGCGCGGCGGTTTTGGCGTCGGCCTGACCATCGTCAAGCGGCTGGTGGAGCGTTTCGAGTGGAAAGTGGACTATGCGTCCGAGCCCGGCGTGGGAACGACCGTGACCCTGCATTTTCCCGACGCCCGGTTCGAACCCGCGGACTGATTCACATGCCGTTCACCCGGGTTGCACGGTGTCTTCACTCTTAAAGGCGCATCGTGACCGCATGAACTCCCCAACATCCCGAATGGCCATGATCAAGAATTTCGTACTCTATAACGTCGGCTGGTTTGCCTGTGTCTATTTCGCCGCCCAGGGACAAGCCTGGGTGGGCGTGCTGGTGGTTGCGCTGATCGTCAGCGCCCACCTGGTCGCGGCGTCATCACGCCCTCTCGAAATCCGGACGCTGCTGGTCGCCGTTGTCATCGGCCTGGTCTGGGAAACGGCCCTGGTGACCGCCGGCCTGTTGGCCTATCCAACGGCGCCGGGCGCGGGCGGTCTCGCACCCGCCTGGATGATCGCGCTCTGGGCCAACTTCGCCTGCACCATCCACCACAGCCTGGGGTGGATCAGGCGGCGCCCCTGGGTCGCCGCCGGCCTGGGCGCGATCGGTGGACCGCTGGCCTTCGTCGCGGGTGAAAAGCTGGGCGCCGTACAGTTTGAATCGCCGATCGTGGCGTTAGGCGTCATCGCCGCAGGCTGGGCCCTGTTGCTGCCGCTGCTGACCACCACGACCACGCCGCGTCACGAGTCGGTGGCATGAACATCGCCGCCCTGCGAATGGTCGCGGCCGGGTTGATGGCGGCTTCGGCAACGGCCCATGCAAACCCTTCCCCGTCGATGGAACAATGGCAATTCCGGGTGTGGCTGGACGACCGGGCGATTGGCCACCATCACTTCGTGGCCCGCTCAACGGGCGACCAGGTGGATATCCAGATTGACGCGCAGTTCGAAGTATCGTGGTGGATCCTGACCGCCTACCAGTACGAGCACGCCAATGTTGAGACCTGGCGCGACGGCTGCCTTCATGCCCTGGAATCCCGAACCAACGACGACGGCGACCAGCACCGGGTCGAGGGCCGCCTGGACGGGGATGCTTTCGTGTTAAGCGCCAATGATGAAACGACCACTCACGATCATGAGTGCGCGCGGAGCTTCGCCTACTGGAACCCGGACGCGCTCCAGTCCGGCCCCATGCTCAATGCCCAGACCGGCGAGTGGATCGACGTGAGCGTCAGCGCTCCGGCGATGGACTCGGTGACCATCAACGGCAAGCCCGTGGATGCGGTTCGCCGGGAACTGGACTGGCCGGAAGGCGATATCACGGTGTGGCATCGCGCGGATGACAGCCGCTGGATTGGGCTGGAAGCGGCGGCGCCGGGCGGCCGCACCCTGCGCTACGAACCGGTCAGCGACTGACCACGACCTACGGCAGCCGGTCCATGACCAGGTGAACATCGCTGATGGCGCGCTCGCGGAATGCACCTTCGCAGTAGCACAGGTAGTAACGCCACATGCGGATGAAAGTGTCCGAGTAACCCAGCGACCTCACTTCATCCAGCTTCGCCTCGAACCGCAATCGCCAGTGCCGTAACGTCTCGGCGTAATGCAGGCCAATGTCGTGCAGCGCGGTAACCTCCATGTCACCCTGCCGCGCGATGGCGCCCACCATGGCGCTGACCGAGGGCAGCGCCCCACCGGGAAAGATGTAGCGCTGGATGAAATCAACGGAATGTTTCGCGCGCTCGTAGCGACCCTCGGCAATGGTGATCGCCTGGATCAGCCCACGCCCGCCAGGCCTGAGCAGTTCGCGGCATTGACGGAAATAGGTGTCGTACTGGCGCCAGCCGATGGCCTCGATCATCTCGATGCTCACCAGCCGGTCGTACTGGCCTTCCAGGTCACGGTAGTCGGACAGGAGCAGCTCGACGCGGTCCTGCAACCCGGCCTCGGCAATCCGCCGGGTGGCCAGCGCGTGCTGCTCGGCACTGATGGTCGTCGTGGTGACCCGGCAGCCATGATGCTGCGCCGCGTACATCGCCATGGCGCCCCAGCCGGTGCCGATTTCCAGCAGGTGATCGCCCTTTTGCAGCCCCAGGCGCTCGCAGACCAGCGCAAGCCGTTCGAGTTGCGCCTCGCCCAGGCTCATGTCGGGGCGGGTGAACACGGCGCTGGAATACATCATCGTGTCGTCCAGCCACAGCGCGAAGAAGTCGTTGCCGACATCGTAGTGGGCGGCGATGTTGCGCCGCGCGCCATCCCGACTGTTGCGGTTAAGCCGGTGAACGAGCTTCTGGATGGGCGCGGTCAGCCGGGCAGCGCCGCTTTCCATGCCCTCCAGCACGTGCCGGTTTCGCAGCAACAGGCGCACCAGGGCCACCAGGTCGTCACAATCCCAGGCGCCGGCCATGTAGGCTTCGCCGGCACCGATGGAACCGCCAAACGCGATGTCCGTCCAGAACGACGGATCCCGGACCTTCAGCGTGACAGCCGTGCCTCCAGCATCGCCGAAAGCGTGCTGGGTTCCACCTTCGACCAGGACCAGGTGCCCGGTCTCCAAAGCCGCCAGCTGGCGCAGCACCCCGCGCCGCGCCAGCTTCTCCAGCATGCGCGGTTTCGGCGTACCGGTGAGGTGACGCTCGGAAGACAGGCTCAGCGGTTTCATCAGGCGCGCTCCGGGTCCCGGTGTTTCGATGGATGATCGTATACGCGAACCCCTTTCAGCCACAATTTCAGGGCCTGCCAGTAGATGGCGGTGATGACCCGCCCGGTCATCACCGGAAAGCGAACCAGGGCGCCGGCCAGTGCCGGGCCGGTGATCGCTTGTCGGGACAGGTCGAGCCGGGCATCGAACAGGCGCTCGCGACCGTCGCGCAGGCCCATGTGCACCGCCAGTCGCTCGCCCGGTACGCCCAGGTGCCAGTCGTAGCGCAGCGACATGGGCATGAACGGGGACACGTGCATGCGTTTCTCCGGGTGAAAGTGCGCGGTCGTGCCCGGCCGGCCGCTGCCGTTCCAGGGCAAGGCGTAAACACAGCGCTCGCCCCACGGCGTGTTGTTGACCTCGGCGACCACGGCTTCCATTCGTTCATCGCGATCGAAGCAGTAGTAGAAGCTGACCGGGTTAAACCCGTAGCCGAAATAGCGTAAATGCGTGAGCAGGCGGATCGCCCCGGAAGGGCGGTGACCGGTGTCCTCGGCCACGCGGTCCCTTACGCAATCGGCCAGCGGCCGGTCGGGCTCACCCAGGTGATCCTCGCGACGGAACCGGGCCAGCGCCGGGCGGCGCGTGGACCACAGCCAGCGGCCGTCAAAAACCCGGTCCAGCTCATCCAGGTCGAGATAGAGCATGAACAGCCGATAGTCGAACGCATGCCGGACCGGCCGGTAACGGCAGTGTTCAACCCGTCCGCTGTAGATTGCGCTGTGCATGCGTTGCGTCCTGTTCAAAATGTTCCACGGCGTCCAGCGCGCTGACGACGCCGTCCTCGTGAAAGCCGTTGCGCCAGTAAGCACCACAGTAACTGGTCCGGTTGCCCTGGTTGATCTCGCGGTGGCGGGCCTGGGCGGCGATCGAGGCCGCGCCCAGCACCGGGTGGCTGTAGTGCCAGGCCCCCAGCACCCTGGATTCGTCGATCGCCTCGCCATGATTGAGGCTGACGCAAAACGTCTCCGGCGCATCCAGCCGCTGCAGGATGTTCATGTTGTAGGTCACCGCGGCCAGCCGGTCCGGGTCGCGATCAAGGTGATAGTTCCACGCGGCCCAGGCCAGGCGCCGGCGGGGCAGGACCGCGTGGTCGGTGTGCAGGATCGCTTCGTTCTCGCGGTAGGGAATCGCGCCGAGCACCTCGCGCTCCGGCCGGGTCGGATCCTGCAGCAGTGCCAGTGCCTGGTCGCTGTGACAGGCCAGAAACACATGGTCGAAAACCTCGGCCTCGCAGCCCCGGGCCTTCACCATCACCTGCCCCGGCAGGCGGCGAATGGCCTCGACCGGGGTATTCAGCCGGATGCGATCGCGATGGCCGACGACCAGCCGGTCAACGTAGGTCCGGGACCCGCCCTCGATGGTCCGCCAGGTGGGCCGGTTGCGGACCGAAAGCAGGCCGTGGTGACTGAAGAAGCGGACGAAGAACCGGACCGGCATGCGCCCGACGTCGTTGCGTGACGACGACCAGATGGCAGACCCCATGGGCAGGATGTACTGGTTGCGAAAAGCCTCGCCGAACCGGCCTCGGGCCAGCCATTCGTCCAGCGGCATATCGGCTGCGCCCGGCGCAAGCACCGCCGGCGCTTCGCGATGAAAGCGCAGGATATCGTTGATCATGCGCCAGAAGGACGGCCGCGCGAGGTTTGAACGCTGTGCGAACAATGCATTCAGCGAAGTGCCGTTGTACTCGAGCCGGGCGCGGTCATCGCGCACGCTGAAACTCATTTCCGTGGCCTGCGAGGCCACGCCCAGTTCATCGAGCAGACGGACGAAGTTCGGATACGTCCGGTCGTTGAACACGATAAAACCCGTGTCGACGGCGTACTCCCGCCCCCCGACTTCCACGTCGACGGTGTGGCTGTGCCCGCCGATGCGGCCATCGGCCTCGAACACCGTCACCTCGTGTCGCTGGGCCAGTTTCCACGCGGCGACATTGCCGGCGATGCCGGTTCCCACCACCGCCACCTTCATTGCTGCGGCACCCGGCGCAGCTGCGAAATGTCGTAACCCATGGCCTCGATCCGCCCGACCATCGCCTGGTACTGGTCGTCGGGCATGGACTTCGACCGCGACATCAACCAGACATAGTCGCGCTTGTTCCGGCCAATAATGGTGATCGAGTAGTCCTCATCCAGGTAGGCAATGCGGTAATCGCCCTTGATGGGCCAGATGAACTGCATCCCCCAGACCGCGTTGTTCTGTTCCGGGTCGGGGAATCCGCGCGGGTTCATTTCCTTCAGCTCGCCGTCGAAGCCGCCCTCGTTGAACGTGAACGTCGTTGCGACCGTGCCGTCCGGCTCCAGGGCGTACGACTCAACGGCGTTGTAGGCCTCGTCTTCGACGAAGGTCGGGATATGCGCGATGACGTACCAGTCGCCCATGAACCGCGGCAGGTCGACAGCGTCCACGATTTCCAGTGGCGCTCGCGAACTGCAGCCGGCGAGTGCGGCCAGCGCCGGCACCAGCGCCAGCCAGCGACATACCCAGCGCCCGTTCATGCGCCACCCCCGGCACCTGCGGCGGCACCGGATTCCGGCTTGGGCGGCCCGGGAATAAACGCGTTGGTGCGCTTGATGTATTGCGCGTAACCCGGACGGCGGTCGCCGATGTCCTGCTCCAGTAAATGAACGCCGGAGACCCGCAGCAACAGGATCGTCATCAACAACGGTGACAGCACCGTCCAGGCGCCGCCACCGGCCGTGGCGATGATGAAGAAGCCCCACCACAGCACGCATTCGCCGAAATAGTTTGGGTGACGTGTGTAACGCCAGAGCCCGGAGTTGAGCACTTCACCTTCGTTCTCCGGGTTGCCGCGGAAACGGGCCAGCTGCGCGTCACCGACGGTTTCGAATGTCATGCCGACCAGCCAGACCAACGCGCCGACCAGGTCCAGCCAGCCCAGCAGCGCCGGGCCGGCCGCGCCCACGGCCAGCGGCATGGCGATGAACCAGGCCAGCACGGCCTGCAGGCCGAAGACCAGGTAGAGGCTGGTGAACCTGAATGACGACCCGCGCTTGTCCCGCATGGCGCGGTAACGGCGGTCTTCACCCTCGCCGTGATTGCGCCAGGTGATGTAAATGGCCAGCCGTAACGCCCACGCGGTGGCCAGCACGCCCAGCAGGATTGCACGCGAGCCCCCGGCGCCGGCCAGGGCGATGTAACCCAGCAGGCATACCAGGATCATCAGCGACCAGAGGCTGTCGACGATGCTGACGTCACGCCGGGCCAGGCTCACGCCCCAGGCGCCGATGGCGACCGCCAGCAGCACGGCCAGCATGACCGCGTAACTCGTAAAATCGAACATCAGGATTCGCCCGCCACCGGTTCCGAGTCGGCCCGACGCCCGAAGCGGTAATGCCCGACAAACCATTCGCGACCGTCGTTCATGCCGAACAGCTCCGCGCAGGCCATGAAAAAGATGCGCCAGCGACCGATCCAGCGGTCAACGTCGTCGGCGCCGTAGACCGGCGCCAGTACGTCGCGCACCGCGTCACGGTTCGCGTCCAGGCGCTTCAGCCAGGCGTTCGAAGTCCGTTCGTAATGCTGTCCGTTCCAGATCCACCGCCGCTGCAACGCCAGGTCCTGCTGGAACCGGGTCAGCAGGTCAACGCTGGGCATGATGCCGCCGGAGAAAAAATGCCGGCTCATCCAGTCGCCCGGGCCATTGTCCTCGAACGCGTAGGGCGTACTGCGATGGCAGAAGATGTGAATGAAGCACTGCCCGCCGGGCCGCAGCCAATCGGCGATCCGGCCCATCAGCCGGCCGTGATTGCGCATGTGCTCGAACATCTCCACCGACACCACCCGGTCGAACTGGCGGCCGGGGTCGAAATGGTTCATGTCCGCGGTCACCACGTCCAGGTTGTCCAGCCCGCGACGCTCGGCCTCGGCCTCGATGTGCAGGCGCTGCGCCGCGGAATTGCTGACCGCCAGCACCCGACTGGTGGGGTAGCATTCGGCCATCCAGAGCGACAGCGAACCCCAGCCGCAGCCCAGGTCCAGGATATCCATGTCGCCACCAACACCGGCGCGGTCGCAGGTCATTTCAAGCGCGGCGGCCTCCGCGCCATCAAGGTCGCCCACGCCCTGCGCCCAGTAGCCACAGCTGTACTTGCGATGCTGGCCGAGCACCAGGTCAAAAAAGGCGGGGGGAACCTCGTAGTGCTGCTCGTTGGCGAGATCCGGCACCAGCGCGATGGGGGAAGCGTTCATCTGCCGGACGAATTCGGCCGTGCGCCTTGATGCCTGGTCGTTCTGCCCGGCGTCGATTTCCTCGAGCCGGCGCCGGCACAGGTAGCGGATTCCGGCCCGGACGATCGGGTCGGGAATACGCCCGGCCTCGGCCCAGGCCATGGCCCGCTCCGTCCAGGTCTCGGCCGGTTGAAATGTCTCGCTGATACTGGTCACTTGTCACCTCCGGGACGCAACGGCGTCCCAACTGGCGGTGACGTTAACCGGAATATTGTGAACGGCGCGTCAAGATTCCGTGACGCACACTGCAGGTCGGTGTGCGTAAAATGGCGGCTTCCCAATCATTGCCGGAGCCGTCCGTGACCCCACATTTCCGCCTCTCTTTGTTCGCGATGCCCGCCCTTTGTCTGGCCTCACTCCTGGCCCTGGCGGGTTGCCAGCCATCGTCCGGGACCGACGAGGTTGCCGCGGCCCCGACCCCGGCCGCTGAAAATACGGCGGCGGCCACGACACCCGATTTCGACCTGTTGATCACCGGCGGTGCCGTTTACGACGGCCATGGCGGCGAACCGGTCATGGCCGACGTGGCCGTGAAGGGCGACCGCATCGCGGCCATCGGCCAGGACCTGGGCAGCGCGGAAACGACCATCGACGCCAGCGGCCTGGCCGTCGCGCCCGGTTTCATCAACATGCTGAGCTGGGCCACCGAGTCGCTGATCGAGGACGGCAAATCGCAGAGCGACATCCGCCAGGGCGTGACCCTGGAGGTGATGGGCGAAGGCTGGACCATGGGCCCGATCAACGACACCATGCGCGAGCAGGCGCTGAAACAGCAGTGGGACATCAAGTACGACATCCCCTGGACCACCTTCGGCGAGTACTTCGAATTCCTGGAGCGCAAAGGCATCTCGCCGAACGTCGCCTCGTTCGTCGGCGCCACCACCATCCGCATCCACGAGCTGGGATACGAAGACCGCGCACCCACGCCCGAAGAACTCGACCGTATGCGCCAGCTGGTGCGCGACGCCATGGAAGAAGGCGCCATGGGCGTCGGTTCATCGCTGATCTACGCGCCGGCCTTTTACGCGGATACCGACGAGCTGATCGCGCTCAGCGAAGTCGCTGCCGAGTATGGCGGCCGCTATATCTCGCATATGCGCAGCGAAGGTGCGAAATTCCTGGAAGCGCTGGACGAGCTGATCACCATCAGCCGCGAGGCCGGCCTGGGCGCCGAGGTCTATCACCTGAAGGCCGCCGGTATCGACAACCACGCCAAGATGGACGAGGCCATCGCCATGATCGAGGCCGCGCGCGCCGAGGGGCTGGACATCACGGCCGACATGTACACCTACACCGCCGGCGCCACCGGCCTGGATGCGTCCATGCCACCGTGGGTACAGGAGGGCGGCGACGAGGCCTGGGTCGAGCGCCTGAAGGACCCGGAGATCCGGGCAAAAATGCACGAGGAGATCACCACGCCCAGCGACGAATGGGAGAACCTGTATCTCGCCGCCGGCGGCGCCGAGGGCCTGATCCTGATCGGTTTCAAGAACCCGGAGCTGAAACCACTGACCGGCAAAACGCTGGCCGAGGTCGCCGAGATGCGCGGCACTGATCCCGTCGACACGATGATGGACCTCGTGATCGAGGACGAGAGCCGCGTCGGCACGGTCTACTTCATCATGTCCGAGGAAAACGTGAAGAAGAAGATCGCCCTGCCCTGGATGTCCTTCGGCTCCGATGCCGAGTCGAGCGCACCGGAAGGCGCCTTCCTGCTGTCCAGCACGCACCCCCGTGCCTATGGCAATTTCGCCCGCCTGCTGGGCAAGTATGTCCGCGAGGAAAAGGTCATCTCACTGCCGGAGGCCATCCGCAGGCTGACCACGCTGCCGGCAGCCAACCTGAAGATCGGCGATCGCGGCGCGCTCGAGGAAGGCTACTTCGCCGACATCGTCGTCTTCGACCCGGACACCATCACCGACCACGCCACGTTCGCCAAGCCGCAGCAGTACGCCACCGGCGTGCGTGATGTCCTGGTCAACGGCGTGTCGGTGCTGCGCGACGGCGAGCACACGGGCGCGACGCCGGGCCGGTTCGTGCGCGGCCCGGGCTACCGGCCGGAATGAACGCACGAGCGCGTGATTCATTGGTAATATCCAGACTCGGTTAACTGTCCTTCTTCGGAGCGAGATTTATGAACGTCACCCGATTGGCATGCGCCTGCCTGGCGATTGCCCTGCTGAGCGGCTGCGGCAGCAAGAACTACGACATCAGCAAGACGATCGTCTACAACGGCAGCATCTACCAGGTCACCGATACGCTGCAGATCAGCGAGTCCATCACCGGCGTTACGCCTGACAAGCAGACCATCGACCTGTCAAACCGCGACCGCGACGCGATCGAAGACCTGATCGAAAGCAACCAGCCCCTGTTCGTCAAAATGGCGTTCCAGCTGGACGAACAGGAACTTGTTTACCAGGCCCAGAACGTCGACAGCTACCGCGACTACAGCCGCATGCTGTCGCGTTTTGAAGACGCCGCCGACGACATCGCCGACCTGATGGCCGAGAAAAAAACCGACCAGCTGAAGCTCAGGTAGCCTGCTCGCCGTCGGCGCCGTCGGCGCCGTCGGCATCATCGCGCCCAACGTAGATCGTCTGCGTCGGGTAGGCGAACTCGATGCCTTCCGCTTCGAAACGCTCGTGGATGCGGAAGAAGATCGCCTGCTGGATGTCCATGTAGACGTTGTAGTCCGGTGAGGCCACGTAAAACACCGACTCGTAGTTCAGTGAGAAGTCGGCGTACTTCATGAAATGCGAGCGGTCGAACCGGGTCTTGTCCTGGGCCTCGACCGCTTCTTTCACGATCTCCGGAATCAGCTTCAGTTTCTCCAGCGGCGTCTGGTAGGTCACGCCCAGGCTGAACACCACGCGGCGCTCGAACATGCGTCCGTAGTTCTGAATACGGCTGGTAAGCAGGTCATTGTTGGAAAACACCAGTTGTTCGCCTGACAGGCTTCGCAGCCGGGTGGTCTTCAGGCCAATATGGTCGACGCTACCCAGCAGGTCCCCCACCTTCAGGAAATCGCCGACCACGAAGGGCTTGTCCAGGACAATCGACAGCGACGCGAACAGGTCGCCCAGGATGTTCTGCACGGCCAGCGCCACGGCCACGCCACCGATGCCCAGGCCGGCCACCAGCGCGGTGATGTCGACACCGAGGTTGTCCAGGATGAGCAGGACCACCGTGGACCACAGCACCACCTGGACCACGAAGCCCACCAGGGATATGGTCGATACGGAACCCGGATTGTTTTCCTTGGCCCACTCGCGATGCTGCTTGATCTCGGCCTTCAGCATCGAGTTGACCCAGAAGCCGCCCTGCAGGAGCAGCGCCAGCACGACGGCCGTATGCAGGATTGCACGCGGCGTATCGGCCAGGTCCATGGTCATGCCGCCGGCCCACAGCGCCACGATCGCCAGGAACCAGAACCGGGTCTGGTCCAGCGCGTCGACCAGGTGGTCGTCCCAGCGGGTGTCGGTCCGGTCGGCCAGACGGGCAAGGTAATGCCGCACGATCCACTGGATACCGCGAAGCACCAGGTAGAAACCGACCGCTGCGGCGACGGCCACGAGCCAATCGTCCTGGCCGTGCCGGGTTACGAAATCCGCCAGTTCATCGAAACGTTCGGCGAGGGATAGGGTGTCATCGTTTTCACTCTGCATCCCCTATGCATGGAAACGGTTCGGCCACAATGCAAGGGTGACAGGTGAAATCCGTCGCTATTGCAGGGCCACCGCCAGCCACAACATTGGCGCCTGGCCGTGCAGGTCCCCCGAGACACGGGGCCGGTCCATGTAGTACTGCAGGTCGTTTTGCTTCCCCGTGCCGATGCAGACTTCACCGACGTTGCCGTTGTCATCAATGTAACCGGACAGCCCTGTCCAGGCGGCCAGGACCGGTTCGCCGAAGACCGCCTTGTCGAGCAGGCCGGCTTCCAGCCCGACAGCCATCGCGTAGGCGAACATGGCCGTCCCGGAAGTTTCCGGCCAGAATTCCGGCTCGTCGATCACCTGCCGCCACATCCCGTTGTCGTCCTGGTAGGGCAGCAGGGCATTCATCATCTTGCGATAGCGCGCCAGGATATCCGGGCGCAGGTCGTGGTCGGCGGGCAGTGACTCGAGGACCTCGGCCATGGCGACCGCCACCCAGCCGTTCCCCCGGCCCCAGAATATCGGCACATCCGGGCTGTGCCAGAACAGGCCGCCTTGGTGCTGCAGCCTGGGCAGGTACGCGGCCAGCTGGCGCGCGGCGCGGTCGGCGTACTTCACATCACCCGTGGCCCGGTATGCCTGGATCTGCAGCATCCCCACCATGTACAGGTCGTCAATCCACCAGCGGGTTTCCGGCGTCAGGCCGTTCTCCAGGGGTGATGCCCACTGGCGGTCCGCGAAACTCAGCCCCTGCGCCAGGTGGCGCCTGGAACCGGTCTGGATCGCGATCTGCAGCGGAACAATGCCCAGCACGCTCATGTCGACATGGGCGCGCCGGCTGACCAGGGCATTGTCGTCGTCCATCAGGGGTTCGTAGCGGTCGATGAGCTCGTCCCGCATGGTTTCGTCACCGGTGGCGTCTGCGAAACGAAGCGCCCCGACCGCCGTCGCGGCCTCGGCGTAATGCAATGCTTCGTCGCCGTAGAACATGTAATCCCGCCCCAGCAGGTTCTGAACCAGCGATTCGCCCACCACGCCCGGATCGGGCGAGATTTCACCAGCGCTTGCAGGCGCCGCGCCCAGGGGCGTCAACATCCACAACAGGACCGCCAGGGCCGGCACCACCCGGAAATTTCCACGCGCATTACCACGGTAGCGCCACGCACGGTCAAACGACCCCCCGCCAGAATGCGCACCGTCGAAAACATTGAACTGGAGATTTTCCATGAACACCACCTTGAAAGTTATTGGCCTTTGCGCCGTCATCGCTCACGGTACGGGTTGCGCCTACAACACCGGTGCTGCCAGTGATTCAAACGGACGTTACGCCGAAACGGCCTGCGAAACGAATGGCAACGGCCGTCAATACCGTAACCCGTTCCTGCGCCAGCGGAACATCGCTTCGGACCATTGCACCGAAAATGGCGACTCCAGGAGCCGCTACGCGGAAGGCGAGAAAGAAAACCGGGACGTGACGTCGAGCGCGTCCAACCCCTTCCTGCGCTCTCGCAGAATCGGTGGGTAAGCCGTAACGGCTGTGCTTACACCGCCCCCCCGGCCTGGCGGAGATGCGTGCTTCGCCAGGCCTTTTTTTACCCGCCAACCGTTCAGTCGAGCTCGCGAACCCAGATATTCCGGTAACTGACCCGGTCACCATGATCCTGCAGCACGATCGGCAGGCGATCCGCATGCGCCCTGTAACTGGGTTCGCCGATGTAAACAGTCGGCCCCTGGATCTCCACGTGATCCTGCACCAGCACGCCGTTATGGAACACGGTCACCGTGGCCGCCGAGGCCAGCTCGCCGTCATCGCCAAACGTCGGTGCCCGGAACACGATGTCGTAAACCTGCCACTGCCCCGGCGGGCGCATGGCGTTGACCAGCGGGATATGCTGCTTGTAGATGCTGGCGGCCTGGCCGTTGGAGTAGGTGCGGTTGTCGTAAGAGTCGAGCACCTGCACCTCGTACAGCCCCATCAGGAAAACGCCGCTGTTGCTTCGACCCTGGCTGTCATCCTTGTCGTCAGGGGAGGCCATCCACTCGACATGCAATTGCACGTCACCGAAACCCTGGCGGGTGCGGATATCGCCCGCACCCCATTCCGGGTTGGCCTTGACCGTCATGGCGCCGTTCTCAACCGTCCAGGTGACGTCAGAACCGTCCGGGTGCTCCCAGGCCTCCAGGCTGCCACCATCGAATAAGACGATGGCGTCCGAAGGCGGGCCACCATTGTCGCCCGGCGTGACCACTGCGGGTTCCGGCGCCCAGACCTCGGTCTCCGCCGGGTCGCCATCCTGGGCCGAGGCTGCGTTTCCGGACAGGAGCATGATGCCGATCGTGATCTTCAGTACATTCAGGATTCTCATAGTGTGCCCTCCGCCATCAGGTCCGCGGCGTGATTCGCCGCGCGGGCCGTCAGCACCATGTAGGTAATCGATGGGTTCACGCAGGAACCCGAGGTCATGCACGCGCCGTCGGTGACGAACAGGTTGGGGATCTCGTGGGCCTGGTTCCAGCCATTGAGCACCGATTCGGATGGGTCATGGCCCATGCGCGCCGTGCCCATCTCGTGCACGCCGCTGCCCATGGTCATGCCGCCCGGCCACTTGACGATATCCGTCGCGCCGGCCGCCTTGAGCATGGCCTCTCCCTGCACCAGCATGTCGTCGATCATGCGTTTCTCGTTGTCGTGGTAGTGGGTGTCGAAACGCACCTGGGGAATGCCAAAACGGTCCTTCTTCGCCGGGTCCAGCGTCATCCGGTTGTCCGCATACGGCAGGATCTCGCCAAAGCCGTAATAACTCATGCGCCAGCGGCCGTATCGGCCCAGCGCCTGCTTGTAGTCGGCGCCGAATCCGGGCAGGTGCTCCGAAGTCTGCATGATGCCCTCGCGAACCGCCCCCCCCTGGAAGCCGTACCCGCGCAGGAAACCAACATCGTCACCCTCACCCTCCAGGTTGCGGAATCGCGGTACATAAATACCGTTGGGCCGAAAGCCGTAGGTGGTGCGGTCTTCGAAGCCGGGCATGATGCCGGTGATGCCGGTGCCGAAGGTGTGATCCATCATGTACTTGCCCAGCACGCCGCTGCCGTTGGCCAGGCCATTCGGGTTGGCGTCGTTGGCCGAGTTCATCAGGATCTGCGTGCTGCCGATGGTCGAGGCGCACAGGAACACGACGCGGGCGCTGTAATGCTCGCGCGACTTGTCCTTCGCGTCGATCACGCGAACGCCGGTGATGCGGCCGGTCTGCGGGTCGGTGTCGAGGCCTTCGACCACCGCGTCGGTGCGGATGGTCAGGTTGCCGGTCTTTTCGGCGTCCGGCAGGGTGACCGTCAGCGCACTGAAATAGGCCGATACCGAGCAGCCCCTTTGGCAGGGCCCGCAGTAGTGACACGGCCCGCGGCCGTTGTGCGGCTCGGTCAGGATGGCCACGCGCCCGACGGTCATGTCGCGCCCGGGGAACTGCTCCTGGATGGTACGGCGAACATGTTTCTCCACCACGTTCAGTTCCATCGGCTTCTGGAAGTGGCCATCGGGCAGGTGCGGCAAACCCAGTGCCTCGCCGCTGATGCCGATGAATTTCTCCACGTGGTCGTACCACGGCTCGATGTCGGCGTAACGGATCGGCCAGTCGATGCCATGGCCATCACGCTTGTTGGCCTCGAAATCGAGATCGCTCCAGCGGTACACCTGCCGGCCCCAGACCATGCTGCGCCCGGCCAGCACATCGGTGCGCACCCAGTTGAAGGGCTTTTCCGGGTCCTGCACGTAGGGGTTCAGCCGGTCGTTGTTCCAGAACTGCTTGTTGAAATCGTCACACCAGCCAAACTGGTCCTGGATGAAGTAATCGCGCTCGGCCTCTTCGCGTGGGATCTTGCCGCGGAATTTGTACTCCCAGGGCGCCTTGTGTTCGCCCTGGTAGTCCGTGATGTGCTCGATTTCCCGGCCGCGTTCCAGCACCAGTGTTTTCAGGCCACGGCGCGTCAGTTCGCGCGCGGCCCAGCCGCCGGTCATGCCGGAACCGATGACGATGGCGTCGAATTGCGCGCTCATTGCATCACCACCGGTCGCGGCAACTCGGCCACGGGCACGTCGCCGCGGTAGGTACCGGGCATCGGGTTGAAGACCGCCAGGGTTTCCAGCCCCACTTTCGACGTCGAGTAACCCATCACGACCAGTCGCCGGGTCATGGCGAAAAACTCGCTGCCCTCGGTGGCGGCGAACGCGGCGTGCTGCTGCACGGCATCGCAATCGGCGAAGTCTGCCCCGTGTTCATCACGGCAGGCCTGGTCCAGGGCCGCCATGCCCTCGATCACCGGCGCGCGCTCATCGGCCGTGTACCAGTCCGACAGCATCAGCGCGACGAAGGCGGGCACTCCCGCATCCAGCGCGCCCGGGGTGTCGGTGCGCGGGATGATCAGTTCAGACAGCGCCGCGATGGTGCCTTGCTGGTGATCGTCCAGGAAAGGGTTTTCAATGGCGGCGTCGAAATCCGCATCGGCGAGCACGGCGCGGTGCAGCCCGGCCACGGCAACCCCCGCGGTCCCGGCCAGCATGGCTTTCAGGAGTTCTCTTCTTTGCATCTGAGCCTCGTTCTTATGGTGTTGTTGGACAACGACTGTCCATCGCTGTCACGATACCATTAAATAAAAGGATAAGGCTCATGACGCTCATACTGCTCCTGCTCGGGGCCATCGCCTTCATTGTCATCGCCATTGTCAGGTTCCGCCTGCACCCGTTCCTGGCATTGTTGCTGACCGCCATCGGCTTCGGCCTGCTGGCGGGGATGTCCGGCGAGGCCATTACCACGGCCATCACCCAGGGCTTCGGCAATACGCTGGGCGCGGTGGGGCCGCTGATCGTCGTGGGCGTGATGATCGGCGCACTGCTGGAGGTCTCCGGCGGGGCTTACGCACTGGCTGACCGGGTCATGAAATGGCTCGGCCAGAAGCGCATCACCTGGGGCATGGCGCTGGTGGGTTTCGTCACGTCCATCCCGGTGTTCGGCGACAGTGCCTTCATCATCCTGCAGTCGCTGAACCGGGCGCTGACCCGCCGCGCCGGCCTGTCACTGGCGGTCACGGCCACGGCGCTGGCGGCCGGGACCACCGCCACCCATTGCCTGGTGCCGCCCACGCCTGGACCCATCGCCGCCGCGGAACTGATCGACGCCGACCTGGGACTGGTCATCGGCTGGGGCCTGCCGATTGCCCTGCTCTCGACGGTGCCGGCGGTCCTCTGGGCGCGCTGGATGGGTTCGCGAATCTGGATCGACCCCGCGCCAAGGATCATCGACCGGGACGAAGAAGCCAACAAGACTGTCCGGCCTGGCGCCCTCAAGGCGGCGCTGCCCATTTTCGTCCCGCTGGTGCTGATCATGATGAAATCGGTCAACGACTACGCCGGTTGGCTGACCGAGGGCGTTGCGTTCAGCGTGATCTCGTTTATCGGCACGCCCCTGATCGCGCTGCTGCTGGGCCTGGCCTGCGCGGTCCGGTTGCCTGCCGAGGGCGGCCTGGCAATGCTGTCGATTGACGGCCCGGCCGGCAAGGCCGTTCGCACGGCGGCCGTGATCATCATCATTACCGGCGCCGGCGGCGTTTTCGGCATGATGCTGCGCAGCGCCGGCGTCGCCGAGGTGCTGGGCACCTCGCTGGGCGGCGCCACGCTGGGGCTGTGGCTGCCCTTCATCGTCGCCGCGGCCATCCGCGTCGCACAGGGCTCGGCCACCGTTTCTATCGTTACCACCGCCGCGCTGGTCGCACCGCTGCTGGGTGACCTGGGCCTGGACACGGACCTGGGCCGCGCGCTGGTGGTGTTGGCCATCGGCGGCGGTTCCGCGGTGTTCTCGCATGCCAACGACAGCGGTTTCTGGGTCATTTCGCAGCTCAGTGACATGAAGGTCTCCCAGGGACTGCGGCTGCACACCGTCGCGACAGGCCTGCTGGGTATCACGGCCGCGGTTGCCGTGAACATCGTCTGGTGGATCTGGGGCGGCGTTCCCGCCTGAACCACGGGACGTTCGCGTGCCCGGGCTTTATCATGTGCGCACGCAGACCAACCCCGGCAATATCCGATGACGTCATCCCAACCGCTCCCGCAGCTCATGGCGGACACGCGACTGTACCCCTTCCAGGTGAACTGGTTAATGGAGCAGGTTTACCTGCTGCAGGCCGATGCCGCGTTTTACGAGCAGGCCGCTTTCCTGGACCAGCGCGCCATGCGCCAGGGCATGCAGGGAGGGTGGTTCGGTTTCGATGCGGTTCGCGCGTCCATGAAGTCGGCGCCTGAACGCCCGCTTGGCCTGGTGTTTCATATCGGCCATTGCGGCTCGACGCTGATTTCACGGGCACTGGGCCTGGCGCCGGGGCTGTTCAGCCTTCGCGAACCCTTGCCGTTTCGGGACATCGCGATGGCCTGGGCGGAACGCGACGCACCCTGGTCGCCCCGCTCGCAGGCGACGTTGCAAAAAGACATGACACTGGTGCGCGCGTTGTGGTCGCGAACGCCGGCGTCCGGGCAGCTCAGCGTGGTCAAGACCACGAGCTTCTGCAGCCAGCTGGCCGCGCCCTGGCTGTCACAGTTTAATGATGACCGGGCGGTTTGCCTGGCCATGGCCCCGGAGATCTACATCGCAACCGTCCTGGGCGCGCAGGGATACGTGATTGACCTGGTGGGCGGCGCCAAACCGCGCATGGCCGGACTCACCGAGGCCACCGGCGCTGACCTGGCCCGAGTCCATGAGCTGTCACCGGGGGAAGTCGCGGCGATGACATTCGCCGCCGAGATGGTCGCCATGCACAACGCCGCCGAATCTGCGGGCGCGCGCGTGATCCGTGTTGATTTCGACCAGTACCTGGCAGACCCGGGCGCAACACTTCAAACCATCGCCAGGCATTTCGGCAAGCCAATCGACGGTGCCGCCCTGCCCGGCCTGCTCGCCAACCCGGTGCTGGGACGCTATTCGAAGGCCACCGATTACCCGTTCAGTGCGCAGGAGCGCCAGCAACGGCTGCGGGAATCTCGCGCCGCCAAAGGTGATGAAATCAATCGGGGCATGGCCTGGCTGGCTGCATTTGCGCAGGAACACGCGCCATTCAATGCAGCCCTGGAGGCATTTAGCTACTCGCTGGAAGGCTGACCGGCAGCTACTTGCCGTGCCACATCCGCGTCAGGTTGGTGCGCACGTATTCCAGTCGCATTTGCGCGTCCTCGCCCAGGCGGGCGGCGTTCTCGTGCAGGAATTCCGTCAGCTCGATCAGGATCTCGCGCTGCTGCGCATCGCGGACATTGCTCTCGATAAACGTGATGGACACCAGCCGCTCACCCTTCGTCACCGGCAGCACCTGGTGGAAGGTGGTCGAGGGGTACAACACGGCCGTGCCGGGCTTGCCCTTCACCTTGATGTCCTGGTCACCCATGCGAATGTTCAGTTCCCCACCTTCATAGTCGGCCGGGTCTGAGATAAAGACCGTGCAACTGATGTCGATCCGGATCGGCGGGTTGTAATTCAGGATGGCGGCGTCGACGTGCTCGCCGTAGGCCATGCCAGGTTCGTACTTCGTCAGCATCGGCGGGGCCACGAACTTCGGCAGGCAGTAATCACGAAAGAACTCGTTGCGCGCCAGGCCCGTCTGCACAATTTTTGCCGCTTCCTGGTAGCCGGCATCCTGCGGGCTGGGCTGCAGGTTGTTCTTCTTCGTGTAGTCGGGGTTGCTCTGCCGACCGTCCTCAAAGCGGATGGTCTTCGAGAGTTCACGCAACCGCGCCAGCTCAGCGTCCGACAGCAATGGATCGACGATGTGAAACATGAATCTTCCCTTCAAACGACGGACGGCATTATACCCGCCCGGCGCGCACCATCACGGGTATCCGGGCACTGACGCACTGGCCATTCCGGTGCAGTCCGTCAAGAAATCGAAACAGGAAACACTGAAAATCAAAGGGGTAGCGGGTTGGTTCAACTTTTGCTTGCTATAGACCAGGGCGAAGCCACTCAAAGAGGGCACGATGCTACCCAGCGCGATCTACATCACGGGGATAACAGTCGACGGCCACCGGTTCCGGCCGAGCGACTGGACCGAGCGACTTTACTATGCCGTCGCCCAGTATGACCGCAACGGCCGGGTCACCTTCAACCCATTACTCAGCATCCGCATGAAGAACGACGGTCGCTGCATCGTCGTCGATATGCGGTTACGCGAGATCGACCCCATTACCTACAGCTTTGTGACCGGGTTTGCCCGGGATAACGCGCTGCAGACGTTCGACCAGGACGACCAGCCGGTCAGCGTGCACTGACCGACATCGCGGCGGTTGACCCTAGCGGGCAGGCTCGTGTTTTTCGGGCCAGTCGCTGATATACATTTTCAGCATCTGGTTGTGCCGCTCCAGTTCCACCATCGATGCCGCAATCATGTCGCGAATGGACAGTACGCCCTCGAGTTGGCCGTCGACCACCACCGGCAGGTGGCGGATATGGCGTTCACGCATCTCGTTGATGACCTCGTCCAGGCTCGCATCCAGGTCGGCGACGTAAAGGTTACGGGTCATCACCTCGTCAACCGTCACGTGTTTCCAGTCGTCCGGGCGCGATTTCAGGGTGCGGACGATGTCGCGCTCGGTGACGATACCGACCAGGTCGCCGGTTTCGGACAGCACCACCAGGCAGCTGATGTGAAGGTCCAGCAACTGGTCCACCACCGCGCCCAGCGTATTCGCCGGCACCGTGGAATAAACGGTGTCACCCTTTTCCTTCATGATCGCGCCGATATGCATCTGGGAGCTCCTCCTGGTCTGTTGTGGGTTACCCTCCCCCTGATCATACCCGCTGCGCTTACGCGGCCGCAGAATTCACGTATCCTTCCGGTCAATTCAAACTGATCCGTGACCCGACCCATGCGCCGAACTGCTCTTACCGTAGCCCTGTCCGCCCTGGCCCTGGCCGCCTGCGGCCCTGCCGACGAACCTGCAAAGACGACCGCTGAAACCCGCCCCCCGGCAACGGCCGAACCGGCACCCGCCGCGGCCATGACTGAAAGCGAGCGCCTGGCCGCGTTCTTCGAGGAGATCTTCGAACGGAACGTCGCCCAGAGCCCGCAGTTCCAGGCCCAGCTGGGTCGCAAGACCGAGGATTACGGCAAGTGGGACGACGAGTCGGAGGCCTGGGCCATCGCGCAGCACGAACAGGCGAAAGGCGACCTGGAACGACTGCGCACCGAGTTCGACTATGACCAGCTGGACGACGACGCCCGGCTCAGCTACCGCATTTTCGAGTACGACCTGGAACGTGACCTGGCGATGTTCCCCTGGCGCCACCACCGCTACGCGGTCTCGCAGATGCGCAACGTGGCGGGGTCGGTGCCGACCTTCCTGCAGAACGTGCACAAGGTCGATACGCGGGGCGACGCCGAGGACTACATCGAGCGCCTGCAGGGCGTTGAAGTGTTGATGGCGCAGTATGTCGACAAGCTGAAAGCCAGCGAGGCCATCGGCGTGGTACCGCCGATGATGGTCTATCCCCGGGCGTTGCCGGCGGCCACCAACATGCTGACCGGTGCGCCGTTCGAAGAAACGGCCGAGGACGGTGTGCTGCTGGCCGATTTCCGCGCCAAGGTCGACGCCCTCGAACTCGACGAAGACGACGCCGCCATCCTGGTCAACAACGCCGCCAATGCCCTGAGCGGCCCGTTCCGCCGCGGGTACACCGCGTTGATCGACGAATTGACCCGGCTGCAGGGCATTGCGGACGACAACAACGGCGTGTGGGACCTGCCGGACGGCGGTGAGTACTACGCCCGGATGGCGCAGTACTGGACCACCGTGGATATGAGCCCGGATGAAATCCACGAACTGGGCCTGGCCGAGGTGGCACGCATCCGCGCCGAGATGGAAGCCATCAAGGACCAGGTGGGTTTCGAGGGCGACCTGGCCGCGTTTTTCGAGTTTGTGCGCACCTCGCCGGAAAACTACTACCCCGACACCGATGAAGGCCGCGCCGAATACCTGGCCGATGCCACTGCCCTGATCGACCACGTGATGACCATCGCCCCGGACTACTTCAACGTGCTGCCGAAGGCGCCGCTGGAAGTGCGCCGCGTCGAGCCCTGGCGCGAGGCCGGCTCGTCCACGGCGTTTTACAACCGCCCGTCACTCGACGGTTCCCGGCCCGGCATTTTCTACGTCAACATGCAGGACATGAACGCGGTGCAGAAGCACATCATGAACTCGCTGGCCTACCACGAGGGCGCGCCCGGCCATCACTTCCAGCTGGCCATCCAGCAGGAACTGACCGGGGTGCCGAACTTCCGCAAGTTCGGTGGCTACAGCGCCTATTCCGAGGGCTGGGCCCTGTACACGGAACGGCTGGCGAAGGAAATCGGCCTGTACGAAGGCCTGCCCATGCGCGATTTCGGCCGGCTTTCCGAGGAAATGAAGCGCGCCGTGCGCCTGGTGGTCGACACCGGCATGCACTCAAAGCGCTGGAGCCGCGAAGCGTGCATCGAGTACATGACCGCCAACACGCCCATGGCGCCCGCCGATATCGAGCGCCAGATCGAGCGCTATTTCGTCATTCCCGGCCAGGCGTTGAGCTACAAGATCGGCATGAACACCATCATCGACCTGCGTGAGCGCGCTCGCGAGGCGCTGGGTGACGAATTCGACCTGGCGGCTTTCCACGACCAGGTGCTGAAGAACGGTTCCATGCCGATGGCCGTGCTGGAGCGGGTCATCGATGACTGGATCGCCGGGCAGCAGGCCGGCTGAGCCTCGCAGGCTTATAATCTGCGCATTCATGAAGATGAGCCCGAACATCATGCGACATACTTTCCGCCCGCTGGCCATGGTGCTGGCGATCACGTTTTCGCTGAACGCGTGTGCCCAGTCACCCGCAACGCCCGATGGATCATCGGCCGCACAGGCTACGGACAACAGCCGCCCGAAGAACGTCATCTTCCTGATGGGAGATGGCATGGGCTACGCGCAGGTCAAGGCCTACCGGATTTTCGCGGACGACCCGGCGAAGGCCGGCATGGATCCCCTGCCCTTCGATGGCATTCTCGTGGGCGCCGTCGCCACCGACCCGTTGTCGCCCCACTGTGACAGCGACCTGGATCGCCTGGGCTGCGAGTACTCGCCGTACGAGGTGACCGACTCCGCCTCGTCGGCCACCGCCTACGCCACCGGGCGCGATACCGTGAACGGCAAGATCAGCGAGGGCCACGACGGCGAACGCTTCTCAACCGTCCTGGAACTGGCCGCCCAGCAGGGCATGGGCACCGGCGTCGTGTCGACCTCGCAAGTGACCCACGCGACCCCGGCCGCTTTCGTGTCGCACGCCTCGTCACGACGGAATTACCCGGAAATCGCCGACCAGTTTTTTGACAGCCAGGCGAATGGCAAGCCGGTCGCGCAGGTCATCCTGGGCGGCGGCACGCGTGACTTCCGGCGTGAAGACCGCGATGTCGCGGCCGAGCTGGTCGACAAGGCCGGTTACACCCTGGTCGAAGATCGCGCCGCGATGATGAGTGCCGACAGCGACCGGTTACTGGGCCTGTTTGCCCCCATCGGCCTGCCCCGCCACTGGGACCGGCCCGACACCGTGCCAACGCTGGCCGAGATGACACGCAAGGCCATCGACGTGCTGTCACGCGACGAGGACGGTTTCTTCCTGATGGTCGAAGGCAGCCAGGTCGACTGGGCCGCGCACGGCAACGATATCGCCGGTGTGGTCAGCGAGATGGAAGGGTTCACGCAAGCCATCGAAGTCGCGCTGGATTTCGCACGTGAAAAAGGTGACACGCTGGTCGTCATCACCGCCGACCATGAAACTGGCGGACTCAGCCTGGGGCGTGACCACGTCTATGCCTGGCTACCCGGCCCGCTACGCGAAGTGAACGTCACGCCCGCGGTCATGGCCGAGCAGTTCCTGGCCGGCGAAAAACCGCTATCAGATGTCGTCGCCGGATCCGTGGATTTCGAGCTGACCGAAGAAGAGCGCCAGTCGCTGGACCAGGCCGAGCGTGAATCTTCAGCGGTATTCGCGGCCATCAATGAACTGATCGACCTGCGCACCAATACCGGCTGGACCACGGGTGGGCACACCGGCATGGATGTGCCGCTGTACGCCACCGGGCCCGGCAGCGAGGACCTCGCCGGGGTCATGCAGAACGAGGCCCTCGGTCGCTTCCTGATCGACGCTGTACAACGTTAAGTTCCTCTTCCTCCTGGTCGTTTGTGCGGTTTTGAGTGTCGCCGGGTTCCGGCCCGACGCCACTTCTGCTAGTGTCTATGCCATAAATGATAGCGCTAACAGAGAAACTCATGGCTCACTCCCGACACGTTTTGAACTACCTGATGCCCCTGGCCGCATGGGCGGTCCTTGCCACCGCCCATGCACAGCCCAGCGGCGGCCCTTACGGCCCCATCGACCAGGATTACGCGATCCCCAGCGACGCTGAAACGGTCTACTACGTCGCGCCCGACGGCGATGCAGACGCCGCCGGCACCGACCTGGACGCCCCGACCACGCTGGCCGGCGCCATCGCACGCGTGGAAACCAACGACGCCATCATCCTGCGCGGCGGCACCTACCGCACCGGCGGCCTGCGGCTGAACCAGGGCGTCACCATCCAGCCCTACCGCGACGAGCGCCCGGTGCTGAAAGGCACGCAGGTTGCCACGGGGTGGGAGGCGTTGCGTGACGGCGTCTGGCGCACGAAATGGGAAACCCTGTTCCCCACCGAGCCCATGGGCTGGTGGCGACGCCACCGCGAGGGCATGCGCACCCCGCTGCACCGCTTCGACAACGACATGGTGTTCCTCGACGGTGTGCACCTGCGCTCCGTGGGCTGGGAAGGCGAGCTGGATGAGACCTCGTACTTCATCGACCAGGACAACGGCTACGTCTACCTGGGCACTGACCCCACCGACCGGCTGGTGGAGATCACCGCCCATGACGGCGCCATCATCCGGACCAGCGCCGATGTCCACGGCAAGTCCAACGACGGCCAGGGCCCGGTGATCCGCGGCTTGAAAATCACCCAGTACGCCTATCGCTGCCTGGAAGTGGAAGGCAAGCGCCAGATCACCATGCACGAGGAACCCACGGACGAGCCCGTCGGGCTGAAAGACCCGTCGGAATTCGGCAAGGACATCACCGGCACCGTGCTGGAAAATCTCGACATTTCCTACTGCTCGCGCGTGGCCGGCTACTTCCGCGGCGACGGCCTGGTCATCCGCAATACCCTGGTCAGCGACACCGGTACCGAGGGCATTTACGTGATCGGCTCTTCCGACGTGCTGCTGGAGAAGAACATCATCCGCCGCAACAACATCGAGAACCTGACCGGTTATTACGCCTCGGCCGTGAAAATCTTCAACCAGACCCGGCGGGTGACGTTCCGCGACAACCTGGTCATCGACCACCCCAACTCGAACGGCGTCTGGTATGACGTCGGCAACCGCGACGGCGTGATCATCAATAACTGGATCGAGAACACCCACGACGGCTTCATGTTCGAGATTTCCGATGGTGCCACGGTGGCCGGTAATGTCTTCGTCAACAACTACAACGGCGTATTTGTGTTGAACGCGGCCAACGTGAAGGTCTACCACAACACCTTCATCAACAGCTCCGCTGAGTTCCGCCGCGACCGCCGCGGCGACGGTGACGACCACTTCGGCTGGCATGTCACCACGGGCCCGGGCGTTGAAGAGCGTGACGGCCATGTCTTCGTCAATAACCTGCTGGCCGTGGGGCCGGGGTATGAACGGCCCTTGCTGGAATTCGAACAGCCCGCCGAACTGTGCGACCGCCTCGACCAGGCCCAGGCGGACACGGTCGATGGCAATGTCTACGTCCGTGATCGCGCCACGACAAGCGGCAGCGTGCTGGTGCAGTTGAGCCCGGCGGACACGGAAAACTGCATTAAAAATGTGGCCGACCTTGACGCGCTGGAATCTGCCACGCCTGGCTGGGAGGCAAATGGCCAGGCACTGACACAGTCACTCCGGACGGTATTCAAAGGCCCTGACCTGGGCCAGTACAGCCTGCGTGAACCCATCGACACCCAGCCGTCCGACCGCGTTCCGGCCGAGGTGCTGGAATTGCTGGGTTGGGACGCCGACAGCGCCGCGACCGCGGGCGCGTACCCGGGTCGGGACTGAAGCCTTACCGATCGCGGCCGGTCACTCACGTGGCCGGCCGCCACCAGGTTCACGATTGGCTCAGCGTTATGGCTGGCTCAGCACCTGCGCGGTGCGCACCAGGTTCAGAAACTCACCTCGATAGCCGAACGGGTCGGCACCCCGTGCCGGGGTGGCCAGGGCCAGCACGCGGTCATAATCAAAGTCCGCGATGGCGGTATTGTTCCGCAACAGTTGCGAAAAACCGGCCACGGCCACGGCAAAGCGGAAATCCTCGGAGTTGTCCGCAAAGTCATCGACCCGGTCACGGGTTAAGACGGGGCGGCTGATCAGCACACTGCGCTCTTCCCCGGGTGCCTTGTAGCGCAGCTTGACGAAGGCCAGTTCGCCGTCGAACTCGCTGTTCTCGGGCGTCGGCTTGCCCTGCTGTGCGTAGCGCAACGGGTCGACTGACGGCGTGCCGCCATCGACCAGGGTGAGTTCGTACAGGGCGGTGACCGTGTGCCCGGCACCGATCTCGCCGGCATCCACGCGGTCATTATTGAAATCCTCGTTCGCCAGCGCCCGGTTCTCGTACCCGACCAGGCGGTATTCGCGCACCACCGCCGGGTTGAACTCGACCTGGATCTTCACGTCCCGCGCCACGATCTGCAGCGTCGAGGACATCTCGTCCACCAGCACCTTGCGGGCCTCGTTCAGGGTGTCGATATAGGCGTGATTGCCATCGCCGGCATCGGCGAGCTGCTCCATCAGGTGGTCGTTATAGTTGCCCCGGCCAAAGCCCAGCGTGGTCAGGCTGACGCCACTTTCGCGCTCACGGCTGACCCGCTGCTTCAGGCTCTCGAAATCCGTCATCCCGACATTGAAGTCACCATCGGTGGCCAGCAGGATGCGGTTGATCCCGCCCTCGATAAAGGATTGCCGCGCCAGTTGGTAGGCCAGTTCAATCCCGGCCGCGCCGTTGGTGCCGCCACCGGCCTGCAACCGGTCCAGCGCCCGTTCAATGGCGCCGGTACCGTTGCCGGCCGTCGGTTCAAGTACGACACCCGACGCACCGGCATACACCACGATGCTGACGCGGTCATCGGCATCCAGCTGTCGGCTGAGCATCTTCAATGCGGTTTTAAGCAGGCCCAGCTTGTCCGGGCTGTCCATCGAGCCGGAAACATCGACCAGGAACACCAGGTTGCTGGCCGGCACGTCGCCA
This sequence comes from uncultured Oceanospirillales bacterium, assembly GCA_913055655.1. Lineage (GTDB taxonomy): Bacteria > Pseudomonadota > Gammaproteobacteria > Xanthomonadales > SZUA-36 > Marinihelvus. The sequence goes on from CAJXKA010000001.1 coordinate 1,640,077, forward strand.
TCGCCAGGTTCATTCGCACGAAGGCCCACCTGCAGCAGGTGCCGCCCCTCGTGCCAGGGACTGACACCCATTTCAGTGGTCAGGGTGAACGGCTCGTCGCCACGGGTCTCGGCCGGGTAGTCGTAGCTGAAATAGTTGACCAGTTCCTCGGTGCGCACCGCGTCGGGCGGGGGCAGCCGGCCTTCACTTAAGAAACGCCGGACATTGCTGTAGGCGCCGGTGTCAACATCAATGCTGAACGTCGAAACAGGCTGCTGCCGGGTCAGCATGACGCCGTTGTCTTTGAAGTGCGCGTAGTTTTCCCGATCCTGCTCCGGCCCGTAATAGGTCAACCCGGGTGAAGGTGGCGGCGCAGACGGCAGGGAATAGTTCGTGATCGTCCGCAGTTCCTGCACCGCGTACTTCTGGGCGGCACCCGATTGCGATGCGTCACGAACAGAATGTTCAGCTTCGGCGGCTGCCGTATTCGGGGATGTTACCGGCGCGGGCTGCGTCACATTGGACTGCTTCGGTTCCGGCGCGGAGTCCGCGCAGGCGGCGATGGCGGCGGCCACGCCCAGTGCGATTAGGGTGCGTTGGATGACCATCATGGTCGTGCTCCTTTCAGGTGGGTGTCACCTGGTAGAACGGAGCAGACGGGAAAACGGGGTTAACGCCGCCGGGCGGCGGGTGTGATGAAGAGTCTAGCGGAGCTGGCTATCCTTGCTGCCACGGCGGTTATAGCCGCTGAAGGGGCCGGAAGTCTTGTCCTGCTCGGCCTGGCAGGTCACACACAGGCGCACGCCGGGCAGGGCCTGGCGCCGCGCCTCGGGAATCGCCTCGCCACATTCCTCGCAGTCGCGACGGCTTTCGCCACGCGGCAGGCCCTGGCGGGATCGGTTCACCGCGTCCTCCACCGTGGCGTCGATCTGGTCCTGCACCGCGCCGTCTTTTGCAAATCCACCGGCCATACGTAGACTGGTCGCTCCTTCAGTCAACATTCATTCCGAACTTCATATTATGAACCTATTGGGCATCAGCGGCAGCCTGCGGGCGGAATCCTTCAATACGAAACTGCTGGCAGCGGCGGCACAATCGGCCGAAGCGGCCGGCGCGACGGTGAGCACCTTCGACATCGGCACCCTGCCGCTGTACAACCAGGACCTGGATGGCGACGACAAGCCGGACAGCGTGGTCGCGTGGAAATCGGCGATCGAAAAGACAGACGCGCTGGTCTTCGTATCTCCGGAGTACAACTACGGCATTCCCGGCGTGCTCAAGAACGCCATCGACTGGGCCTCGCGGCCGGGTTACAAGTCGGTGCTGCGCGGAAAGCCGTCGCTGATCCTCAGCGCCTCGATGAGCGCCATCGGCGGCGCGCGCATGCAGGCGCACCTGAAGAACATCCTGGCCGCGACGCTGACGCCGTTCTACCTGGCGCCCGAATTCGTACTGGCCGCGGCGCACAAGGCCTTCGACGATGAAGGTCACCTGGCGGATGAAGACACCATCAAGCGACTGGACCGCCTGGTACGGGACTTCATGACCTGGGCAGCAGCCGACTGAGGCTGCACGCGGAGAAGCCCTGGCGCGCGGTTAGCGCGCCGGGTAAACCGGCGTCACCAGGTTCGGCGTTTCCTCGTACTTGCTGCGGCTGGCCCAGAGGATGCCGCGCTTGAGCATCCTGAACGCGTCCGGTACGTCGACGAACACTTCCGGCTGGTGGCCCAGTGCGGTGTAAAACACCCGGCCTTTTCCATGCATCCGTTTCCACGTCACCGGCATGGTCGCGCCCTTCACCCAGGGCTCAAATTCGCTGACAAAGGTGGTGGTGGCCAACACCTTGTTGTTGGGGTCGACGTGCATGTAGTACTGCTCGGTTACTACGTCAAAATCCGACAGCCCACGGGTGATGGGATCCTCGTTTTCGGTGATGTTGACGCGAAAGGTCACGCCGTCATTGCCCGGGTGGCGCACCCACTGGCCGCCCACCATGTATTCGAACACCTGGTTGCGATGGAATGAATCGCCCAGGCCGCCGTGCCAGCCCGCCAGGCCCACGCCGCGTTCCTCGACCGCCACTCGCAATGGCTCGAACTGCTCCCTGGTGATCTCGCCCTGGGTCCAAAGGTGCACGACCAGGTCGACGTCGGCCATGAGCGCCTCGTCGGTATAGATATCCAGCGAATCGGAAGCCGTCACCTCGAAACCTTCAGACTCCAGCCAGGGCACGACCAGGTCGCGGAATTTCTTCGGCGCGTGTCCGTCCCAGCCGCCGTAAACGAAGATGGCGCGGTCGGGACCATCATCCGCCTGTGCCGGGCCGGCCGGTGAGACGACGAAAAAAAGGGTGGTGGTCAGGGCAAGGGCGAGTCTGAGCATGGGTTCATCTTCGTTGTTGTCGGTGCCGGCGAGTATATAACAGCCCGCCGGCACCCCCGGCTCAGTAGTTGGCGGTCAATGGATCAATGATTTTGCTGACCTCGGTGATGGTTTTCACCGGAATACCGCTCAGTTCCGCGTGCTTACGGACCGAGTCCTCGTTGTCGGCCAGGTAGACGCAGAATGTCTTGTCGCCGGCGACATAGCTGTGTTGCCACTGCACCCGCGGCGCCAGCTGGTCCAGCGCCTCGTTCGAGGCCCGCGCGGCGCCGCAGAGTTCGGTGGTGGACATCTCGCCAATGCCCGGGATTTCGCGTTCGATCATGTAACGTTTCAGTTGCATGTTGGTGACTCCTTTTGTGACCAGGATGGATGTCGTGGGCAACATTCTGCGCCTGTCGCGGCGATACTCCAAGTTAAGATAACTTTCTGTATATCAATATTTTCTTTACTATAGGGCGATGTCAACGCTGAAGCACCTGAACAGCCTGCAGGCCGTGGAAGCCGCGGTCAGGCTGGGTTCCCAAAAGGCTGCGGGCGAAGAACTGGGCATTACCGCGGCGGCCGTCGGCCAGCGTATCCGGGCCCTGGAAGATTACCTGGGCTGCGAGTTGCTCGAACGCGGACGCGGCGGCGTCCGGCCGACACCGGCCCTCGAATCCGCACTGGATTCCCTGGCGAAAGGTTTCGACGCCCTGGGCCACGCCGCGGACCTGTTGCGGTATTCCAGTCACAACACGGTGCGACTGGCCGTCGACCCGGACTGGGCGGCGCTGTGGCTGCAACCCCGGCTCCCGGCGTTCATGGCGGCACATCCGAACACCGAGATCCTGCTGGATACGAGCGCCAGGCCGGTCGACCGCTACGACCTCCGGGTATCCCTGGATGCCGACCCCGAAGCCGGCACCCTGCTATACCGGGATTACCTCTTACCCCTGTGCTCACCCGAAAACCTGGCACGCATTATCGACCTGCGAGACGGCGAGAAACTGGAAGGCTTCCCCCTGCTTCACCTCGAGGGTCCTGCCGCCCTCTCCCTTGACTGGCCTGGCTGGGTGCAGCGTCACGGCCAGCGACGGGGAGGCGCCGACCGGGGCGTGCGCTACGGCCGCATGGTGCCGGCCGTCCGGGCGGTGAAATCCAGTGTCGGCATGCTGATCTGCGGTATTTCACTGGTCCGCGACGAACTTGATTCCGGTGAACTGCGGATGCCGTTTGGTACGGCACCGGGCGAGTCCCAACGTCGCGCCTACATGCTGGCCGCCCACCCGCCGGCCTTGAAGCGTCCAGCCGTGCGCCAGTTCAGGGACTGGCTGGCGGACCAGGCCGAAGATACCCACAATTGGCTGGATCGCGTCGTTCCCGCGTCCGGGGCGTAACCCCGGTCGGGGTTATCGGCCCGGCAGCGATACGCATTCGTTGAGCCTGGCGATACCCGGATCGATCCCGAATTTCGTGTTGATCGCCTTCGCCAGGGCCGCCTGCGCATCGGGCTCACCGTGCACCAGCCAGAGTGGCGGGTGGCCCTTGAAATGGCCATACCACTCCATCAGCCCGTCCTGGTCGGCGTGGGCGGACAGGCCGCCGACCGTGTGAATGGTGGCCCCAACGCGGATGTCCTCACCAAAGATCCGAACGTGCTCCGCGCCGTCGACCAGTCGCCTGCCCAGCGTTCCCGCCGCCTGGAAACCGACGAAAACGATGTGGCTCCCGGTCTTCCAGAGGTTGTGCTTGAGATGGTGAAGGACCCGGCCACCGGTACACATGCCGCTGGCGGCGATGATGATGGCGCCCGAGTCGATCGTATTAATGGCCATCGACTCGTCGGAGGTGCGCGACATGTGCAGGTTGGGGAGCCGTGGAATCGAAGAGCCGGGCCGGAACAGTTCGGCCTCGTACAGGTGCCGGAACTGCGCGTAGGTGGACGTCGCTTCGATGGCCATGGGGCTGTCAAGAAATATCCGGTAGCGATCGATCCCCCACGCCTCGTAATGTTCGCTCAGCAGGCACAGCAGGTCCTGCGTGCGGCTCACGGCGAAGGCCGGGATGATGACGTTGCCGCCCCGGGCCGCTTCAAAAACGTCCGCCAGTTCTTTCAGGGTTTCGTCGGGCGGGCGATGCAGCCGGTCGCCGTAAGTGCTTTCCATCAGCACGACGTCGGCGTCTTCGATGATCTCGGGGTCCGGCATCACGGGCGCGCCGGCGAAACCCAGGTCGCCGCTGAACACGAGTTTGCATTCGCGGCCATCCTCGACCAGCCAGACCTCGACGATGGCCGAACCCAGGATATGCCCGGCATTACGAAGCCGCACGGATATCCCGGGCGCGATTTCCCGTCGCTCACCATAGGCCAGCCCCCTGAACTGTTCGATGACGGCCTCGCCATCCGCCTGGGTGTACAGGGGCTCGACCAGCGGCTTGCCCCTGCGCTGGCGCTTGCGGTTGGCCCACTCCGCGTCCTTTTCCTGCAGGTAACCCGAATCGCTGAGCATGATCGAGCACAGCGCCCGCGTGGCGAGGTGGGTGTAGATCGGGCCTTGATAGCCCTGTTTGCGCAGCAGTGGCAAGCGCCCGGAATGGTCGATGTGCGCATGGCTGAGGACGACCGCGTCGATTTCGCCGGGTCGGACCGGCAGCGGCTCGGCGTTCTTCGCCTCGTCTTTCCTGCCGCCCTGGATCATCCCGCACTCCAGCAGGACGTTGCTTTCACCCGCGCGCAGCCAGTAACACGAACCCGTGACCCGCTCCGCAGCACCCAGAAACGTGATGTCCATGATGTCATCGTCCTGCCTGTTCCCTTAATCATAAAGACTGTACGGCCAGGGTGCGATCACGCGGGCAAACCCGCTACACTTCGACCCGCCAATCAAAGATCAAAGGACACACTGTATGGCTGACGGGCTGGACCACGACAACCTTGATGAACTGAAAGCGCACGCACTGTCGCAACCGCTGGTCGAGCACATTTACACCGCCGACCCGTCCGCACACGTGTTTGATGGCCGCATCTGGATCTACCCCTCACACGACATCGAGGCCGGTATCCCATTCAACGATAACGGCGACCATTTCGGCATGGAGGATTACCACGTGCTGTCGATGGACCGCCCCGGCGGCGAGGTCACCGACCACGGCGTGGCATTACACGTGAAAGACGTCCCATGGGCCGAACGGCAGATGTGGGCACCGGACGCCGCGTGCCGCGACGGCAAGTACTATTTCTATTTCCCCGCCAAGCGCACCGACGGCATTTTCCAGATCGGCGTGGCCGTGGGCGATTCACCGGCCGGGCCGTTCACGCCGGAACCGACCGCCATCGAGGGCAGCTACTCCATCGACCCAGCGGTTTTTGAAGACGACGACGGCGCGTACTACATGTATTTCGGCGGCCTGTGGGGCGGCCAGCTGCAAAAGTACCGCGACCATGTCTACGGTGAGGACAATGACCTGCGCGCCGATGACGAGCCGGCCTTCGGCCCCATCGTGGCCCGGATGGCCGATGACATGCTGTCGTTTGCCGAGCCACCGCGCGAGATCGAGATTCTGGACGAAAATGGCGACCCGCTTCTGGCCGGCGACAATGACCGGCGATTCTTCGAAGCCGCCTGGATGCACAAGCACCAAGGGCGCTATTACTTTTCTTACTCCACCGGCGATACCCATCGCCTGTGCTACGCGACCGCCGACAACCCGTACGGGCCGTTCACGTACGGCGGCGCGATCATGACACCGGTGGTGGGCTGGACCACGCATCACTCGATTGCGAAATTCGAGGGCCAGTGGTGGCTGTTCTACCACGACTCGACGCTTTCAGAAGGCGTAACGCACCTGCGCTGCGTGAAAATGGCGAAGCTGACCCACCGCGAAGACGGCACGATCGAGACGCTGGACCCCTACCCCGGCGCCTGAGCCGGCACTAACCTAGCCGCGGGGCTTCTTTCCGGGTGGCCCCGCTTTTTTCTTGCCCGGGTGCTTCTTGCCGGGTTTGCGTTTACCCGGTTTAGTCGCGAACTCACCGCCTTTCTTCTTAAAGCCCCCGGTCTTTTTCCTGGGCTTACCGTGGTGCTCCGCCTTTACTGGCTTGCGATGGCCCGACTTCTCAGGTCGGCTGTCGACTGCCGGTGCCTCACCCTGGCGGGTGATGTCCAGGCGCTGTCCGGCAACGCGAAGCTTGCGCAGGTCCTGGTAGATCGCCTCGGGCATGCCCGACGGCATGTCCACGTAACTGTGGTCGTACTGGATATCGATGTGGCCGATCAGGCGCCCGTCCAGCCCGGCCACGTTGGCGATGGCGCCGACGATGTTGCCCGGCTTCACGCCGTGGCGCTTGCCCACCTCGATACGGTAGGTCTCGCTGCCCTCGTCCGGCTCGCCGCGGCGGCGCCGCGGGCCGGGGCCGCTGTCGCGATCCTGACCGTGCTCGCGGCCACCCTGACGGTCATGTGATGCCCGCTTGTCCTCGAACCTCTCGCGCCGCGGTTTGTCCGGCGCCAGCAGCAGGTCCTGCCCACCCAGCGACGCCTTGGCCAGCGCCGCGGCAATCTCCAGCGCCGGCACCTCGTGTTCCTTCTGGTACTGGCCCAGCAGGTTACGCATGAACTCCAGGCCACCTTCGTCGATCATCTCGGTAATCGACTGCTTGAACTTCTCCACGCGGATGGTGTTGATCGTGTCTGCCGTGGGCAGCGTCAGCGGCGCGATGTCCTGGCGGGTCGCGCGCTCGATGGCCTTCAGCATGCGCCGTTCGCGCGGCGCCACGAACAGGATCGCGTCACCTTCACGGCCCGCGCGGCCGGTGCGGCCGATGCGATGCACGTAGGCCTCGGTGTCGTTGGGAATGTCGTAGTTCAGCACGTGGCTGATGCGGTCCACGTCCAGGCCGCGCGCGGCCACATCGGTGGCCACCAGGATATCCAGGTCGCCCATCTTCAGCCGCGCGATCATCGCCTCACGCTGGCGCTGCTGCATGTCGCCATTCAGCGCCTCGGCGGCGTAGCCGCGCGCTTTCAAGCGTTCCGCCAGGTCATTGGTGGCGATCTTCGTACGCACGAAGATGATCATGGCGTCGAAGGTTTCGGCCTCGAGGATGCGGGTCAGCGCGTCGAGCTTGTGCAGCCCGCTGACCAGCCAGTAGCGCTGGCGGATGGTCTCGGCCGTCGCGGTCTTCGCCTTGATGGATATCTCGCGCGGCTCACGCAGGTGCTGGCGGGCGATTCGTTCCACCTCGCGCGGCATGGTGGCGGAGAACAGCGCAATCTGGCGTTCTTCCGGCAGCTGTTCCAGCACCCACTCGACATCGTCGATGAAGCCCATGCGCAGCATTTCATCGGCCTCGTCCAGCACCAGCGCCTTCAGCCCGCCCAGCTTCAGCGTGCCGCGGCGCATGTGGTCCATGACGCGGCCCGGCGTACCCACCACCACGTGCACGCCGCGTTTCAGCTGGCGGATCTGCACGCTGTAGTCCTGGCCACCGTAAATCGGCATCACGTGGAAGCCCGGCATCTGCGACGCGTAACGCTGGAAGGCTTCGGACACCTGGATGGCCAGCTCTCGCGTGGGCGCCAGCACCAGCACCTGCACCTCGTTGCGGCGCAGGTCGATGCGCGACATCAGCGGCAGCGCGAATGCGGCGGTCTTGCCGGTACCGGTGGGCGCGTGGCCCAGCAGATCGCGACCTTTCAGCAACACCGGAATGGCCTGAGCCTGGATGGGCGACGGGGCCTCGTAGCCCACCTGTTCCAGCGCGGCCAGCAGCGGTTCGGCCAGGTCCAGGTCGGTAAAGCGGATTTCGGGTTGTTCGGTGTCAGTCATCGCGGTTGCCGTGGCGGGACGCCTGCAAACCAGCGTCGGGAGAGAATGTCGCCATTCTACCGCGCGCGGCGCCCCGGGACGGGTAAAATACGCCTTTTCCCCAACTGGATGATCGCCGTGCCTTCCTTCGACGCCGTTTCCGAACTGGACCACCACGAACTCACCAACGCCGTGGACCAGGCCAACCGCGAAGTCACCACCCGCTTCGATTTCAAGGGCACCGGCTCGAACTTCGAGCACGACGGCAACCTGGTCACGATGAACACCGAGTCCGAATTCCAGCTGGAGCAGATGTACGACATCCTCTGCAACAAGCTGGTCAAACGCGGCATCGACATCAGCTGCCTGGATCGCGGCGACCCCGACATCCAGCTGAAAACCGCGAAGCAGGCCGTTACCCTGCGCGAAGGCATCGAAACCGCCGAGGCCAGGAAAATGGTCAAGCTGCTGAAAGACGCCAAGCTGAAAGTCCAGGCCCAGATCCAGGGCGACCAGCTGCGCGTGACCGGCAAAAAGCGCGACGACCTGCAGGCTGCCATCGCCGAGCTCAAAGGCGGTGATTTCGGGCTGCCGCTGCAGTTCAAGAACTTCCGCGACTGAATTCAGGATACATTCATCTTGGCCGGCTACACTGCAGCCGTCTAACCCCAGTTCCCCTGCAAGGAGGCATGGTCATGACCCTCAAAGCACGTTCAATTTTTAAAACCGCTGCCGCGTTGGCCCCGATGGCCGCTCTGTTGTTCTGCGCGCCTGCCGTCGCCGACTCCGGTGCCTACATCGGCGGCAGCATCGGCCAGTCCTACCTGGATACCGGCTGCTGTGACGAAGATGATTCCGCCTGGAAAGTTTTCGGTGGTTACAACTTCGACGTCACCTTCCTCAACCTGGCCGTCGAGGCCGAATACGTCGATTTCGGGACTTACCACAGCTACGGCTCTATCCAGGTGTACGACTACGACGTCGATGCTCTCGCGGGCTTTGGCGTAGCCGGCCTGGACCTCGGCTTCATCGGCTTCTTTGCCAAGGCCGGCGTAGCCAACTGGGACGTCGGCAGCCAGGATGGCACCGACCCGGCTTACGGCATCGGTGCCCGCCTGACCTTCAGTTCCGTCGAGGTCCGCGCCGAGTACGAGTACTTTGACATCGACAACTTCAGGTACTCGGACCTGTCGCTACTGTCGATCGGCGCGGCCTGGACGTTCTGATTCCTGTCAGTTCGCGGTCGACGGATCGATGATTGACGACACCTGCGAGATGCGGGTGACCGGGAAGCCGCCCTGCTGGGCGTGTTCGCGGATGATGTCTTCGTTGGGGGCGGTGTAGATGCAGTAGAGCTTGTCGCCGGTGACGTAGGACTGCTGCCACTTGATGGTCGGGCCCAGGCTTTCGAGGATGGAGCGGGATTTCTGCGAGATGGACTTGAGTTCTTCGTCGGTGAGCTGGCCGGCGCCGGGCAGGTCACGTTCGATAACGTATTCGTGCAGGACGACTTCTCCGGCCAGGGCGTTGCTCGTGAGGACGGCCCATACAGCGAAAGTGGCGATAATTTTCATGGTCTTCTCCTCCGGTTAATGATGGGATGCACACTCAATGTGTGCCCATCATTCTGGATGCCGGACTCACCAAAGACCAAGTCAAGATAACTTTATCTAAGTAAAGATTTTATTTACCATGAAGATATGTTGGCGTGCAATGATCAGGCGCTGGCCCGCCCGGTGTTGACGTTCCGGAACAGTACCCACGCAATCATCCAGAACACCACGAATACCCCGTTCAGACAGAACGTCCGCACGGCCGCTTCCCCGGGCGGGCCCCAGCTGAAAAGCGGCGCCGCCACCATGATGACAGCCTGCAGGGCAGCGGCGACCAGCATCGCCCGCGCCATGCCCCCCGCCCGGAAACCCGCGGCGATGCTGCCGGCCACGGCGGCGACCAGGACGGCGAAATACAAGAGGTTAGCCGGGTTGTCCGCGTTGCCAATAATGCCGACTGCGCCGTTGATCCAGACCAGCAGTAATGCTGTCAGCGCGGCGACGACAACGCCCGCGCGGTAACACCTGTCCGGAGACAGGCGAAAAACCAACTCCATGACCAGGCCGGTTCCACCCAGCAGTACCCCTGCGAAGACGAAGTCACCCATGGTCCAGTTCACTTCGCTCGTGAACTGCATCGCGATGGCCGGCAGCAATAGCAGGAGCGCGACCAGGGACCAGCCGGCCACCCGCCAGCGACGGGCCCGTGGTGAACGTTTCAGTAAGCTTTCTTCAGGCATATCGCCCCCCATGCAGACCGGGCACGTGCCCCGTGGTATCAGCACCTATCCTGGCAGTCGATTCGGGCAATCCGGTGGCGACCGGGTAGCCAAGTGCGGGCGTCAGTCGCGGTCGAATCGCTTGCCAAGCCCGCCGTAGGCATCGATGCGGCGGTCACGGAAGAACGGCCAGCCGTGGCGCTGGCGGGCGATGGCATCAAGATCCAGTTCGGCCACCAACACGCACTCCTCGTCGCTGGGGGCTTCGACCAGGAAGCTGCCATCGGGCGCGGCGATAAAGCTGCGGCCCCAGAACTCGATACCGCCATCGCTGGCCGGGTCCGGCTCGAAGCCGGTGCGGTTCACGGCCATCACGTAACAGCCGTTGGCGATGGCGTGCGAGCGCTGCATGGTTTGCCAGGCCTGTTGCTGGGCCTCGCCCACCTGTGCCTTTTCCTCGGGGTGCCAGCCGATGGCCGTGGGATAGAACAGGATCTCCGAGCCCAGCAGCGCGGTGGCGCGGGCGGCTTCCGGGTACCACTGGTCCCAGCAGATCAGCACACCCAGTTCGGCATGGCCGGTGGAGAAGCATTTGAAGCCCAGGTCGCCCGGCGTGAAGTAATACTTTTCGTAATAGCGCGGGTCGTCGGGGATGTGCATCTTGCGGTACTTGCCGACGTAGCCCTTCGCGCCGTCCACCACCGCGGTGGTGTTGTGATACAGGCCCGGTGCGCGGGCCTCGAACAGGCTGACGACGATGGCCACGTCGTGATCGGCGGCCAGCGCGGCGAAAGCCTCGGTGGTGGCGCCGGGGATGGCCTCGGCCAGCGCGTAATGGGCGTCGTCCTCGGTCTGGCAGAAGTAACGTGAGCGGAACAGTTCCGGCAGGCAGATCACCTTCGCGCCCTGGTCGATGGCCTCGCGGGTCATGTCCAGCGCCTTCGCCGTGTTCGCGGCGACATCGTCGGACATGCTCATCTGCACGAAACCGGCTTTCAGCATGCGCTTGCTCATGGTCTGCTCACTCCTTGCCGTCACCGGCGATGGGCCGGGGCTGGCGGGGGCTGTCCAGGTAGGTTTCCTCGGCGAACGAGCCGCGGAACTGGTCGAGAATCTCCATGCCGCGCTTGGGCCGGATCTCTCCCGCGTCGATCTTGCGCTTCACCTGGTCCTGCATGCGGCGCTGCAGGTCGTTGGGGAAATACTGCACGTTGGCGAGGATGTCCTCGACCTTCTGGCCGGGGATGATCTTCTCGATCCAGAAGTTGCCGTCTTCCTCGGCGTCACCGTAAATGTGCGCCTCGGTCACCCGGCCGAACAGGTTGTGTGAATCGCCCATGATGTCCTGGTAGGCGCCCATCAGGAAAAAGCCCACGGGGTAGGCTTCGCCCGGGTTCAGCGGGTGCAGGCGCAGGAATTTTTTGTCTTCGTCGGCGGAGACGTAATGCGAGACCTTGCCGTCGGAATCGCAGGTCAGGTCGACCAGCATCGCGCGGCGCGTGGGCTGCTCGTCCAGGCGCTCCAGCGGCACGATGGGAAACGGCTGCTGGATGGCCCAGTGATCGAGCACGGACTGGAACACCGAGAAATCGACCAGGTACTGGTCCACCAGCAATTCTTCAAGCTGCTGCACTTCGGGCGGTGCGTACTCCGGATCCAGGGCGCGCAGGTGCTCCAGGATCGTCGCGCAGCTGCTCCAGTACATGCGCTCGATGGTGGCGTTCTGCTCCAGCGACAGGTAGCCCATCGCGAACATCGTGGCCGCCTCTTCCTGGTTGTCGACCACGTCGTGGTAGGCCTCGATGACCTCGTCGACGCTGGCTTCGCCCTCCGGCGTATCGCGCAGCCAGGCCAGGGTCTTGTCCAGGTTCTGGGCAATACGGTGGGCGTCTTCGGGCAGCTCCAGGTCTTCCTCGGCGTTGTTCTTGCGGTAGGCGTCCAGCGTTTCCACCACCAGCACCGAGTGGTGCGCGGTGATGGCCCGGCCGCTTTCCGACACCAGCACCGGCGGCGGCACCTCGCGCTCGTCGCAGACTTCCTTGATGGCGTAGACGACGGCGTTGGCGTACTCGGTGAGGCTGTAACGGATGCCACCCTCTTCCGAGGCATCGGTGTAGTTCACGCCCAGGCCGCCGCCCACATCAATGTAGCGGATCGGCAGGCCCAGCCCGATGAGCTCCGCATAGATGTGCGCCAGCTCGCGCGCGGCCTGGCGCAGTTGCGGAATCTCGGAAATCTGGCTGCCCAGGTGGAAATGCAGCAACACCAGGTTGTGCGCCGCCGCGCCGTTCTGCAGCGCCTCGACCACGCGCATCAGTTCGGGCAGCGAGATGCCAAATTTCGACTGGTAGCCGCCGGAATCGGCCCACTTGCCGGACCCCGAGGTGCGCAGCCGGATGCGCACGCCGAACTGCGTGCCCTGCTCGACCTCGTCCGCCAGCCGCACCAGTTCCTCGAACTCGGCGTACTTTTCCATGATCGGGATGACGTTCTTGCCCAGGCGCTGGCTGGACAGGATCAGCGACAGCATGGAGCGGTCTTTCACGCCGTTGCACAGCAGCAACGTGTCGTCGGACTCCAGGTGCGCCAGCGTCGCCACCAGCTCGGCCCGCGAGCCGCACTCCAGGCCCAGGCCATACGGTTTGCCGGCGTCGAGCACTTCCTCGACCACCTCGTGCAGCTGGTTCACCTTGATCGGGTAGACCGTCTGGTAGACGTTGCCGTAGCCCGATTCCTCGATGGCGCCGATAAAGGCCTCGTTCAGCCGCCGCACCCGGGCGCGCAACACATCCTGGAACCGCAGCAGGGCCGGAAAGCGGACGCCGCGCTGGCGCAGTTCCGCCAGCACTTCGGGCAGGTCAATCTGCAGCGAAGCGTCGCCGTGCGGCTGCACGGCCATGTGGCCCGCCTCGTTGACGACAAAGAAACTGTCACCCCACGCGTCGACGCGGTAGTAGTCGGCGGCATCGGCCACGGACCATTCCATCGTTATTGCCCCAGCACGCAGGCAAACACCAGCGGCGCGACGATTGTGGCGTCGGACTCGATGATGAACTTGGGTGTTTCGGCCGAGAGCTTGCCCCAGGTGATTTTCTCGTTGGGCACGGCGCCGGAGTACGAACCGTAGCTGGTGGTCGAATCGCTGATCTGGCAGAAATAGCCCCAGCGTGGCGTGTCGGTCTTCAGCAGATCCTGCTCGAGCATCGGCACCACGCAGATGGGGAAATCGCCGGCGATGCCACCACCGATCTGGAAGAAGCCGATGGAGGATGTCGCGGCGGTCTTCTCGTACCACTCCGCCAGCATCATCATGTACTGGATGCCGCCCTTCACCGTGTGCACGTTGCCGATATCGCCATTGATACAGTGCGACGCGTAGATATTGCCCAGCGTGGAGTCTTCCCAGCCCGGCACGATAATCGGCAGGTTGGCCTCGCAGGCGGCCACCAGCCAGCTGTCCTTCGGGTCGATCTGGTGGAACTGTTCCAGCTTGCCGGAGCGCAGCACCTGGTACATGAACTCGTGCGGGAAATACGCCTCGCCGGCCTGGTCCGCAGCCTGCCAGGCCTCCAGGATCACGTCCTCGATGCGGCGGATGGCCTCTTCTTCCGGGATGCAGGTGTCGGTGACACGGTTCAGGTGCCGGGCCAGCAGCGCTTCTTCGTCGTCCGCGGTCAGTTCACGGTAGTTCGGCACGCGCACGTAGTGGTCATGGGCCACCAGGTTGAACATATCCTCTTCCAGGTTGGCGCCGGTGCAGCAGATCGCGTGCACCTTGCCCTGGCGGATCATCTCGGCCAGCGACAGGCCCAGTTCGGCGGTACTCATCGCGCCGGCCAGGGTCATGAACATCACGCCGCCCTGGTCCAGGTGAGCATTGTAGGCGTCGGCCGCGTCGATCAGGGCCGCGGCGTTGAAGTGCCGGTAGTGGTGGTGAACGAAGTCGCTGATGGTGGTCATGTCGTATTCCAGTTCGTGTTCCAGTTCCTGCCCACGCTCAGGCGGCGGGCACTTGTTGGGTCAGGCAGTGAAAGGTACCGAGCCCCAGCACCAGGTCGGTGCAGTCGATGCCGATCACCTCGCGGCCGGGGAACAGGCCCCGCAGGATTTCCAGGTTCGGCGCGTCGGCCGGGTCGTTGAACACCGGCACCAGGACCGCCCGGTTGCCAATGTAAAAGTTCGCGTGGCTGGCGGGCAAACGATCGCCACGGAATTCGACCGGGCGCGGCATGGTCAGTTCAACCACTTTCAGCGGCCGCCCGTCGGCCAGGCGAAGCTGGTCCAGGCGCTCACGGTTTTCCGCCAGCACGTCGTGGTTCTCGTCACCGGCATCGGGCTCGATGACCGTGACCACCGTGTCTTCGGACACAAACCGGGTCAGGTCATCGATATGGCCGTCGGTATCATCGCCGACGATGCCGTCGCCCAGCCAGAGGATATGGTCGACACCCAGGTTGGCCTTCAGCGCCGCCTCGATATCGTCCTTCGACATCGACGGGTTGCGGTTCGGGTGCAGCAGGCAGGCCTCGGTGGTCAGCAGCGCACCGGCGCCGTTCACCTCGATGGAACCGCCTTCCAGCACCATGTCGATGCGGTGGCAGGGCACGTCCAGCGCCGCCGCCATCTGCGGGGCGATGGCGTCGTCCAGGTCGAACGGCGGGTACTTGCCGCCCCAGGCGTTGTAGCGGAAATCAAGCGCCAGCAACGGCGCCTCCTCGCTGTCCCGCTTGACGAAAATTGCCCCGTGGTCGCGGCACCAGGCGTCGTTGGTCGGGAAGCGGTGGAAGCGCACGTTGGACGCCTTGGCCACGCCTTCCAGACGCTCACGCACGCGCTGCTCGTGGGCCTCGTCCAGCACGTTGATCCGCACCAGCTCGGTGGCCGACAGCGCCGCGACGAATCGCGCCATCACCGGCTCCACGGGCTCGAATTTGCCCGGCCAGGTGTCACGGTTGTGCGGCCACGAAATCCACGTGCACTGGTGCGGCATCCATTCGGCGGGCATGGCGTAGCCCGCGCCGGCTGGAGTCTGATTGTCGTCGAACGTTTTGATGGTGGTGGCTCCTTGTGCCATGGCCCGCACCGGGGCCACCGCGGCCCGGCCGCGACGCGGCGCCTATTTTACGTGCAAAAAGGCCGATTCGTGTGCAACGATGTCAGAAACCCAGACAACGAGAATAAACGGATGCCAAGGCTCAATACGACCCGCATGTTCACCATGCCGAAAGCACTGCTGGCCCTGGTACTGGTGACCGTGACCACCATGACCCATGCCGAGGCGCCTTATCGCGGACTCGCCATCGCCGCGCCGCCCCCCGCCGCCGTCGACCGTTTCGTCACGTTCATGGAACAGGAACTCGCCCCGCGCGGCGTTGACCTGCTGGTGCTGCGGGTCGACCACGATTTCGAGTTCCAGTCGCACCCGGAGCTGCGCTCGGACAACCCGCTGAGCCTGGCGCAGGTGCGCAGGATTGCCGAGGCCGCCCGCCGGCACGACATCCGCGTCATCCCCCAGATCAACCTGCTGGGCCACCAGTCCTGGCACGGGACGCTGGGCAAATTGCTCAGCGTCTACCCCCAGTTCGACGAGACCCCGCATGTCGAAATGCCGGAGCAGTGGGAGTGGCCCAACGAGGACGGCCTGTACTGCAAGAGTTACTGCCCGCTGCACCCGGAGGTGCACGACGTGGTGTTCGCGCTGGTCGACGAACTGGTCGCAGCCTTCGGGGCCGACGCCTTCCACGCCGGCATGGACGAGGTTTTCTACATCGGTGACGACCAGTGCCCGCGCTGCGCCGGCAAGGACAAGGCCAAACTGTACGCCGGCGAAGTCACCCGCATTCGCGATCACCTGGCGGAAAACGACGTGGAGCTGTGGATCTGGGGCGACCGCCTGCTCGACGGCGAGGTCACCGGCCTGGGCGAGTGGGAAGCGGCCACCAACGACACCCACCGCGCCATCGACATGATCCCGAAGGACGTGGTCATCAACGACTGGCACTACGAGCGCGCCGAACCCACGCCGACTTATTTTGCGATGAAAGGGTTCCGGGTGCTGGCGGCGCCCTGGAACAGGCCCGAGGTGGGCCTTGCCCAGCAACGCCAGGCCGAAGCATTCCGCGAGAACGCCAACCCCACCCTGGCGAACCGTCACCTGGGCATCCTGCAGACTTACTGGTCCAGTGCCGAGAGTTTCATGGACCTGTATGAAAGCGGTGATGCAGGCGACGACCGAATCGGCGCGGTCAACTCACTGAAACAACTGTTTCCTGTCATGAGCGGAGCAGGCGACTAGGCCATGCGCGCGGCTCGCATCCAGTCCATCGACACCCTGCGGGCGTTAACCATGGTGCTGATGATCTGGGTCAACGATTTCTGGAGCCTGGACGGCATTCCGGACTGGCTCCAGCACATGCCGGCCGACGTCGACGCGCTGGGCTTTTCCGATGTCATTTTCCCGGCGTTCCTGTTCATTGTCGGCCTGTCGATTCCGTTCGCGATCCAGGCGCGGCGTGACAAGGGCGACAGCGATGGCCGGATCCTGTGGCATATCGGCGTGCGCACCTTCGCGCTGCTGGTCATGGGGTTCTTCATGGTCAACCTGGAGACCTACGACGCCACGACCGCGGTCATCGGCAAGTCCGCGTGGCAGATCCTGATGATCGTCGCCTTCGTGCTGACCTGGAATGCCTATCGACCCAGCCGCGTGCCGCTGGGCGTGCAGCGTTCACTGAAGACAGTCGGCATCGCCATCCTGGTCGCCCTGGCCGTGGTCTATCGCGGCCAGGGCACAGACGGTCACACCGGCATGCAACCGCACTGGTGGGGCATTCTCGGCCTGATCGGCAGGTCTTACGGCATCTGCGCCTGCGTGCAACTGCTGGTGGGGCGATCGCTGACCGCAGTCGCGGCCGCATGGCTGTTCTTCGCGGGATTCAATATCGCCGCCTTCGCAGGTGCGCTGGCGTTTCTCGAGCCGTTGAAACCATGGGTATCGATCGTGGGTGACGGCTCCATGCCGGCCATGACCATGGCGGGCTGTTTCGTGGCGACGCTGTATCGCGAGCGGTTTGCCGATGGCCGCGCCGGCCGGTTCCTGGCCGTGCTGGTGGCCCTTGGGGTGGTCACCATCGCCGTCGGTTTCGCACTGCGGCCGGCCTGGGGCATCTCGAAAATCCTCGCGACGCCGGCCTGGACCGAAATCTGCACCGGCATCGGCATCCTCGCCTTCGCCCTGTTCTACTGGCTCGCCGATGTGCGCGGCCTGAACACCTGGCCGGACATCCTGCGGCCCGCCGGCGTCGCCACGCTGACCTGCTACCTGGTGCCTTACGTCGCGTACCCGCTCCTGCAGTGGTTACCGCTCGAACTGCCGGCAGTGCTGACCACGGGTATAGCCGGCCTGCTGAAGTCCATGGTGTTCGCCATCGCCGTGGTGATCGTCACCGGCGGCCTGAACAAAACCGGGATCCGGCTGAAAATCTGACGCGGCCCGCCACCGTGACCATCAATCCCGACGAGGCACGGGCAGCAGCATCGACACCCGTTTACGGTACTGCCGGTAGCGATCGCCGAACAATGCCACCAGGTCATGCTCCTCGAACTGGATGGCGATGACGATATAGAGCGTCGTCGCCACCGCGAACAGCAGGTGGCCGACCGTCATGGTCGGCGTGGCCCAGAACGCGATGACGAAGCCCAGGTAGATGGGGTGACGGACCAGCCCATAAAGGAACGGCGTCCTGAACACCGGGTCCGGAAACGGCCGGTCGCGAAGGTACAGCCAGACCTGGCGCAGGCCGAACAGTTCGAAATGACTGATCAGGAACGTCGAGACCAGCACCAGCAGCCAGCCCAGCCAGAACAGCACCTGCATGGCCATGACACCCGAGGGTGACGTGATTGACCAGATTTCGCCTGTCATGGGGCGCCACTGCCAGAACAGGAGCACGAGGGCCAGGCTTGCGAACAGGACATACGTCGAACGCTCCACCGGGCGGGGCACGATGCGTGTCCACCACCGCTTGAAAAACGGCCGGGCCATCAGGCTGTGCTGGACGGCGAATATCCCCAGCAGGATGGTGTTGACGGTGAGCGCAAAGGGCCATTCCGCGGAAGGACCATGGTCAATACTGCGCGGCACCCACAGGTTGCCGGTGAACCCGATCGCGTAGAGGAACGTGCCCAGGAAAACGGCATAACACAGGACGCCGTAAAGTACCGCCAGCATTCGCATACGCAACTCCTGTCATTGAATATGTTAGAAACTTAGTCAAGACAGCCGAGAAAGTCCTGAAAAAACGCTGAAATATGATCAACTCCCGTTCCGAGGGCCGTTATCGGTTCGCCGATTTCACACTCGACCGGCGCAGCGGACAGTTGCGCCGGAACGCGCACGAGATCGACCTGCGTCCAAAAGCGTATGAACTGCTGGTGTTGCTGCTGGAAGGTCGCGGCCGGCTGTTCAGCAAGGATGAACTGCTCGATACGCTGTGGCCCGACACGATCGCTTCAGAGGATTCGCTGACCCAACTGGTCCACTCGCTCCGCGCGGCCCTGGGCGACGCCGGCCCACACGCGGTGGTCAACGTGCCCCGCCGTGGGTACCGCTTCGCGCTACCGGTTGAACGTCCGGCGCCCGGGCCCCGGCCTGCGCCGCCACCAGTACAGTACGCCACCAGCGGTGACGCGCAGATCGCCTACCAGGTCATCGGCGACGGGCCCTTCGACCTGGTCTACATCCCCGGCTGGGTCAGTCACCTGGACTACGGCTGGGAATCGCCGGTGGTCGCTGAATTCCTGTCGTCACTCGCGGAGTTCTCCCGGCTGATCCTGTTTGACAAGCGTGGCACGGGCCTGTCGGACCGCGGTTTCGGCATGCCCACGATCGGGCAGCGCATGGAAGATCTCCAGGCGGTGTTGGAAGCGGCCGGCAGTACCCGGACCGCCCTGCTGGGCATGTCCGAGGGCGGCGGACTGGCGATGGCGTTCGCCGCGCGTTTCCCGGCCCGGGTTTCGGCGCTGGTGCTGTTCGGCGCTTTCGCCCGCCGTGCCCGGTCGCCCGATTATCCCTGGGCACCTACCGCCGAAGAACGCCAGGTTTTTTACGACGAAATCGAGAGGCACTGGGGCGGGCCGATCGCGATTGACGAGATAGCGCCCAGCCTCGCCCGTGACCCGGCTTTCCGCGAGTGGTGGTCGCTGTACCAGCGCCGCAGCGCCAGCCCCGCCGATGCGATGGCGCTGGCACGTATGAACACGGCGGTCGATGTGATCGACCTGTTGCCTGGCATTCATTCGCCGACCCTGGTCCTGCACCGTGCGGACGAGACCCACGTCGCCCCTGAGGAAGCCCGGTTTCTCGCGGACCGGATTCCCGGCGCAACGCTGGAACTGCAGCCCGGCGAAGACCACCTGATCTATGCCGGGGACCAATCGGCCGTGGTTGAGTCGGCGCGACATTTCCTGCAGGCCCACGCGCCCGCCGTAACTTAAACGCAATCTAAATTAACGTTGCAAACTATCTAAACCTCTCCTATACATTGGGTATGGCTTGATTTCGGTCGACGTCCCAAGGGGCATCCACACCCGGGGAACCCGCCTGACCAAATACAAGCCCGTTAAGCAACGGGCATACGGACTGGCTCGTACATGACTTCCGGGAAGGAGGGAAGCGGGCCAGTCATACCTCGTCGTAGACCATGTCCACTTTCCTGTCGGCAGGGAGCGATTTATTGACGCCGCATTTTCGGCGTTATTCGCCCGACAAGGGCGCCGACACACTTCCCGAAAACTGAAGCGGCCCGCCGACGCACCGGCGTGGTTCGCAATTTTGGGAGTTGTTTCATGAACGTTCTTTCTCGAAAGTTACTGGCTTTCAGTTCTACTGATTTCGCCAAGGGGTGGCGGTGGTGCTACATGGCATTACTGCTGATTTTTCTTGCCGCGCTTTCATCCAATGCGCTGGCGCAGACAACGTTTACCGGATTCATCGTTTTCCAGGATGATGATGGAAACACGCATGCCCAAATGTTTGAAAATTATGATCCACCTAATCCTGACGGGCATCGTTTTAACCGCGTCATACCCGGCTATTACGGGTTGGGCGACGAGGGTGGCGGAAACCATACCTCAAACGGCCTGTGGCACCTGTCATGTTCGGATGACCTTTCGGACAATATCGCGCGCGTGGAACTGGGTTGGTATTCCGAATACTACGGGCAGTCTGGCCTGACATCGCCTGCGACCGCTCTACCCGATGGTTTCACGGAAGGCGAAATTGTTCATGTCATCAACTGGGGGATCGAAAGGGATGGCCCTGGCGGTGATTGCGGAGCAACCCTTCCGGATGTCCAGTTCCAAGCCTTCAAAACCATTGTGGGCACCTACGATCGCGAATACAAATGGACCATCGATAAAACCGTTACGCCCGCCAGCGCCGATATTTTCTTCGGTGACTCAAAGGACTTTGATTACACCGTCGATGTTGAGCCTGACGGCTTTGAGAACGATTACAGCGTCAGCGGCACGATTTCTGGCCAGAACAACGGTGAAATCGCCGTCACGGTGACACAGGTGAGCGGTAGCATTCCGGGAGGTTCCAACCTGGAATTCAATTGTGAAGGTGGCGGATGGATGAACTCGCCGGTTGCACTCGCATTGGTAGTGGCCCCCGGGGGCAGCCTGTCGTGTGATTTCCGGGCGGATAGCGACGGATCAACCGGACAGGCAACCGCACGGGTCGATTTCCTGGCCAACGGAATTCCAGGCTTCAGGGAAGCGTCCGCAGCGCTCGTATTCCCCGCCAATCCGGCCAACGAAACCTACAACATGGTCAACGTCACCGACCAGTTCGATGGCGGCGCCTTGGAGGACCTCGGCTCCTGCACGACTACCGATGGCACGGACTCCAGTGGCGACGGCTGCTCGAGCAGCTACTCGCGCACCCTGGACTGTTCAGACATCGGCGCCGTGAATACCGGCGACAGTGGCAGCAAGAGCAACACCGCCACCATCGTGGAAACCGGCGATGACGACATGGAATCGGTCATGCTGACCTGCCATGCGTTGGATGTCACCAAGACCGCCGATCCGGAGTTCACGCGTGAATACTTCTGGGTCGTGGACAAGGTGCTCAACGACGACGAGCCGATCGAGGTCATGGAAGGCCAGTCCTATGAACTGGACTACAGCGTGTTCGTCGGCCTTGATGATCCGGCCTACGAGGACAGCGACTGGAGCCTGTCCGGCGACATCACCGTGTCCAACCCGGCGCCGATCGCCGCTACCGTCAACAGCCTTTCCGACGTCTTTACCGGCGGCACGGGTTCGGTTGAGTGTGGTTCCGATGCACCCTGGGTGATCGCCGCGGGTGGTACGCTGGACTGCACCTATTCCGGTGACAGTGACGGCACGACCCCCGGCACCAACACCGCGACCGCGACGCAACAGAACTATGCGTATGACTCGGCCGGTGCGGGCACCCCGAACGGCACGACCGACTACCAGGGCACCGCCGGCTTCAGCCTCGGTAACCCGACCAGCTCGGTGAATGCCTGCGTGGATGTCTGGGATGTGCTGACAATCGATGAAGTCTTCGAGGAAGACGAACTCTTGATGCTGGAAGGTGCACTGGAAGGCGATCCGTCGCTTTGCTACTACGACGCACCTGCAGAGTTCAGCTACACCTACGAGAAGCTGTGGTTCCCGATAGGCTCCAAGGACCTGGATGAGCCGTTCTGCGAAATCCTGGTCGACAACGAAGCCTTCGTGTTCCCGTACGTGGCGCCTGAGGAACTGGTCGTAGCGGACCTGCCGGAAGGCGAATGGCTGGCGTATGACATCGTCTCGGCACTGGTTGAGAACGCGGAATGCGAGTTCGGTTGCACGCTGACCCAGGGTTACTGGAAGACCCATTCGGCCTATGGCCCCGCGCCATATGACGAGACCTGGGCGATGGTGGGCGAGGACACACCGTTCTTCATCAGCGGCCTGACGTGGCACGAGATTCTCTGGACTCCGCCGAAGGGTGGTAACGCCTACATCCAGTTGGCACACCAGTGGATCGCGGCTTACCTGAACCAGCTGAACGAAGCGAGCTCAACGCCCGAAGTGGACGACGCGATGCAACATGGCTGGAACGTGTTCCTGTCCTGTGAGCCTTACGCCTCCACCACGCACGGGCCCGGCAAGGGCAAGAAGGGCAAACAGCCCGTGGCCAGCTGTGAATATGCTTCCGACTGGGAGATTCGCCAATGGGCCAGCACCCTGGATCGCTACAACAATGGCGACATCGGCCCCGGACATTGTTCCGAGAACGAAGTTCGCGAAGACTGAGTAGCGGTTTCACTCACACGAACGGTGGGCAGCCACCGGTCACTGACACGACGGCGGCCTTCGGGCCGCCGTCTCTATTCTTACGGTGTCGCGGCCACCTGGCGGAAGTGGTGATTGGTGTATCGACCCTGCACCGCATCAATCGCCGCGTGTAGCAGCATCGGTAGCCACAGACTGCCTGAGAGCAGGTAGAACCCGGCCAGCACCAGGCCGACCTGCGGCGCCTGCACGAAAAGCTGCTCGAGTGGGTCGACGAAATGGAGTGCGTCCCTAACGCCAAAGTGGACGAAGAATCAGTCCCCTGGTCCGGTTTCATTGCGTTCTACCCGACACCCGGTGACGAGTGACATCACGCGTTATTCACGCGTGTCCGTTACATTGCCCACGATGAGTTCGAACCGATGACCCAGTCCACCTGCATCGTGTGGTTCCGCCGCGACCTGCGCGTGGACGACAATCCCGCACTGGCGAAGGCGCTTTGCCATTGTGGCCCAGTGCTACCCGTCTACATCTTCGCACCGGACGAGGAAGGCGACTGGGCGCCCGGCGGCGCCAGCCGCTGGTGGCTGCACCACGCGCTGTCGAGCCTTGGCGAGGCACTGGAAGCGCTGGGCCTGCCGCTGGTCCTCCGCCACGGTTCCTCGCTTGATGCATTACGTGAACTCGTGGCCGAAACGGACGCCGACGCCGTGTTCTGGAACCGCCGCTACGAGCCGGCCATCATCGAGCGCGACACCGCTATCAAGCAGGCGCTGAAAGACGACGGTATCGAGGCCTGGAGCGGTAATGCCGGCCTGATCTGGGAGCCCCACGAAGTCAGCAACCAGTCCGGCAAGCCATTCCGCGTGTTCACGCCATTCTGGAAGCACCTGCGGACCCTGCCCCCGGCCACGCCGGTCACGCTGCCGGACACCAAGGCGACCGCACCGGATCCCCTGCCCGACAGCCTGGCGCTTGATTCGCTGGAGTTACTGCCAACACTCGACTGGGACGCCGGTTTCCCGAAACGCTGGACCCCAACACTGGAAGGCGCTTCAAAGGCGTTGCATGCCTTCCTGGACGGCCCGGTTGACCACTACGAGAAGAAACGTGATTGCCCCGCCGAGGCCGGTACCTCGCGGCTGTCGCCCTACCTGGCCCACGGGCAGCTCGGGCCACGCCAGGTCTGGGCCGCGGTGCACGCCTCGGGCGCCGTGGACCGCGGCGCCGGCTACAAGTACCTCAGCGAGATCGCCTGGCGGGAATTCGGCTACCACCTGCTGGTCCATTTTCCGCACACGCCGTTTGAGGCCCTGAGCGACGCCTACCGTCGTTTTCCCTGGGAGCCCGACAAGGCGGCCCTGGAGGCGTGGCGACGTGGCTGCACGGGCTACCCCATTGTTGATGCCGGCATGCGCGAGCTCTGGCACACCGGCTGGATGCACAACCGGGTGCGCATGGTCGTGGCCAGCCTGCTGGTCAAGCACCTGCTGCAGCCCTGGCAGGACGGGGCACGCTGGTTCTGGGACACGCTGGTGGACGCGGACCTGGCCAGCAACACGCTGGGCTGGCAGTGGTCCGCCGGCTGCGGCGCCGACGCGGCGCCCTATTTCCGCATCTTCAACCCGATGCTGCAGGGCGAGAAATTCGACCCGGACGGCGACTATGTGCGCCGCTGGGTGCCCGAGCTGGCGAAGCTGCCGGCTGAACACATCCACACGCCGTGGGAGGCGCCGGCGGAGGTGCTCAGGAAAGCGGGCGTCACGCTGGGCGAGTCCTACCCGGAACCCATCATCGGCCACAAGGCCGGGCGCCAGCGCGCACTCGACGCCCTGGCCGAAAACAAAACGCGAAACGGATAAGTCTTCGGTGGGTGCTAGCGCCCACCGCGGCCGCGCCGGCGGATCTGGTCCAGCTTCTGCTGCCGGGGGGAGAGCCCCAGGTACTGGGGGACGATCGACTGGAATGAGACCGGCTCGATGCCCAGCTCGGGCAGCGCATTGGGCTCGGCCACGTTATCCAGCTGCAGGGAATGATAGTTGTCGAGCGAAAACGGCCGTCCGGGCACCCAGTTCATCACCGTGGCCTGCAAGCGGGAAACGGCATCGGGAAGCCCCGGCACCCAGCGTTTGCGCGCCATCATCTTGGCCGTCCACTTGACCAGGTCCTGCAGGGTGTAAACGCGCGGACCGCCCAGCTCCATCACCGGGCCGTACGCACCATGCGAGGCCAGCGTCCGACACATGGCCCGGACCACGTCGCCGACATAAACCGGCTGGATCAACGCGTCAGGACAGACCATCGGCATCGCCGGCAGGTAACGCAACATGGCCGCGAAACGATTGAAGAAGCTGTCGCCCGGGCCGAAAATCACCGAGGGCCGGTAGATGCTGACGTCCAGGCCGCTGTCCAGCAGCAGGGCCTCGGCGCGGCCCTTCGTGGCGAGGTACTTGCTGCGGCCCTCGCCGGCATTGATGGCGCTGATCTGCAGGATCCGTTTCACGCCGGCCGCGTTTGCCGCGGTCACGATGCCCCTGACCAGGTCGACATGGACCTTTTCGAAGCCGTCGCCGCCGAACAGCGGTTCGTTGAGGATGCCCGCCATGCTCACTACCGCATCGGCACCTTCAAACCGACTGGGCAGGCCCCCGGTATCATGCACATCCGCCTGCACCAGGTTGACGCCGGGTACGAGCCGAAGCCCGCGCCGCCTTGGCGTGCTGCGCGTCAGTACTTCACACTGGTGCCCCTCTCGCGCCAACGCCCGTACCAGGTGCTGGCCCACGAAGCCGCTGGCGCCGATCAGTACGATTTTCAATTGATGTGCCTCGAGTGCCCCGGAACCATTTGATTGCCCCTGTCAGAACGTTGGCCGAACTGTCACGCTGTCAGATGTGACGAGCTTTCGCAAGCGGCCGTTGCGCGAAAACCCGGCTTCAGCACTATTCCAGCCAGCCGATTTCCCGCGCCGTCACGGCACCGATCACACAGCGCTGCAGCGATGAAGGCATGCGCGCCTGGAAAGGTGAAAGGGCGATACGGCCGCCCATGATCTCCGCCCGGATTTGCGGGTAAAGTGGCGACTTGACGGGGTCGCCGAGGCCTTCCGGTTCGGTCGGCTGGCCGCTGTACAGTTCGTACTTGTCGGTCGCGCCCAGCACATGCATCAACTCGTGCGCGATCACCACCCGGTTCATCGCCGCCTGGCCGTTCGAGGCGAAGGCGTTGACCACGCCATAGCGGCCCTTGCGCATGCCCAGCGAGGAGTCCAGCACGACGCCATCGCGGGCGGCGCGGTACTGGACGAACAGCCGGATATCGGCGGTCGGCAGGCCATCGTTGCTGCTCTGGCGCCACGCCCACCAGCGCATCTTCAGGCTCCACAGGCCCACCGACACCCGGTTGCCATCGCGAGGCGGCGGTGGCGGCACGCTGCCCACCGGCGGCGCCAGCTGGAAATGCACCGGGTCGGCCAGCGCGACGCCATGGCGTCGTGCTTCGCGGCTGACAAAATCGGAAATTTCCTCGAACTTCTCCGGCTGCAGGGCCTGGATATACCCCCGCGTCGCCGCCTGGCCGTCCATCGCGATGGGATAAATCGTGACCCACAGCGTGTTTTCCCAAGACGCCAGCCGCGCCTGGCCAAGGAAATGATTGCTGGCCACGGCCAGCAGGATCAGCAGCAGGACCACCACGCGCAGGAATTTGAACATGTTCATCGCGCCACGCTCGCAGAAAACACCCCGGGGGGCAACCTCGTCACACATCTGCTATGGTCAGGGCATACCCCCCTTTTACCCAATCCCACAGGAGCACACGATGAGCCAGGCGAAGGCAGGCGATACCGTTAAGATTCACTACACCGGCACACTGGACGATGGCACGCAGTTCGATTCATCCAAGGGCCGCGACCCGCTCGAGTTCGAACTGGGTTCGGGCCAGGTCATCGCCGGCTTCGACAAGGCGGTGGAAGGCATGGCCGTCGGCGACGAAAAGACGGTTAACATCCCCGCGGCCGAAGCCTACGGCGAACGCCAGGACCAGATGATCCAGGAAGTGCCGAAAGGCGCGTTGCCCGAGGGCCTTGAGCCGGAAGTCGGCATGGCGCTGCAGGCGAGGAACCCGCAGGGCCAGCCGCTGAACCTGACGGTCACGGAAGTCGGCGAGGAAACGATTACCGTGGACGGCAATCACCCGCTGGCGGGCAAGGACCTGAACTTCAATCTCGAGCTGGTTGAAATCGCCTGAACTGACCAAGGACTTCGCCGGGCGCCAGTGCCCGGTCGAAGAACACCAGGTCATCGAAACGGCCGTCGAACGGGTTCCGTTCGACGGTGTTCTGCGGATAGCTGCCGCCAATCTTGATACCGTTCGGGTCGCTGGCCGATGTCCGGTCCGGCTCCGGTCCACCCTCAACCGCCCAGGGATCACCCGCCACCGTCGGCGCCGCCGCCAGCGGCTGACCATTGCGAAACAGCGTCATCTCGCCACCGTCGTAATCGAACGTCGCGGCGATATGGGTCCACTGCCCCGTCGGTAGCAAGTTTTCCCAGTCACCCTCGGCGGCGACGATCATGGAAGTCCCTTCGTCCGCGCGCCGGCCCAGCGCCACCAGGCGCAGCGTGCCATCCACCTGGATGACTTCCAGCAGCGCGCGGACCAGGTGACCTTCCGAAGTGCCCGACAGCAGGCCGAAAAGCCCCACCGCACCGAAGTGATCCTCGGGGTCGGGCGTGGTGGTGTTGGGTTTCGGGTGCGGCCCCATGGGCTTGACCCAACCCATCAGGGTGATGCCTTCAGCCGCGCTGAACGCGTGAAGGGTTTCGACACCGTTCTCGTCGAAAACGCCGGCTTTCCAGTCGTCGTTGCCTTCCTGGCCGGGGTTGACCTGCCGCGTCTGCAACGCCATGCCCGCGCCCGGATAAGCTGGGTCAGCAACCCGCATTGCCGCACCGCCGTTGACCAGCCAGAGCCGCGTGCCGGATGACCCCTGGTCAACTTCCCGAGCCGCATCCTTGTCGTCAGGATGATCAAAGTCATAGTGCACCACCGGCTGCACCGCCAGCGCAGCGGGTGCGACGACCGCCAACACCCCGGCGAACATCCTGCGCAACCCACCGCGGCTCGAACTCATCATGGCGCCAGGTGATTCGCGGACGGGTTACTGGCTGACCTTCGCCAGGTGCTGGCTGAGCCTTTCCGCCCAGTCCCGAATGATGGATTTCGCCGCCGCCCGGTTAGTCACCTCGTTGGCGATCTTGCGCATGTCATCCCGGTCGGCCTGCGCGTCGATCACGCGACCCAGCAGTTCGTTGCTGGCCGCGTCGTACAACTCCATGTACAGCGTCATCGAGCCGGCGGACCGGACCCAGGTATTGCCCGGGCCCGAGCGTTTCATGTCAGGCGCCGAAACATCCAGGTTGATGATCGCCGGACGCACGACCAGCACGTTGTCGCCCACCGCGTCGACCACCGTGTACCCGTCATCGGTGAGGACCTTGGTGAACTCCTCCTTGAATTCCTCGGCGAGACCCGTCTTGATGCGCTCCACGTCCCGGTTGGTCACCCTGCCCTCCAGGCCGACCGTCCCCAAGTTGTAATCACGCTCCCAGTTCTCGCGGAACTGGACCATGCAGTCGACCAGTAAAACCGTGTCATACCCGGAAAGACTCGCGCCGGGCTTCGCATAGACCACGCTGCTGTCGCTGCCTTTCACCAGGTGAAGTCCGTCCTGGTCAACTTCGGGGTAGTCCTTGGTCTTGGCAAGCACCGCGGGCGTTGCCGCCAATACCGCGATACTGAAAGCGATGACGACAGTTCTCAAAGCAAACGCATGAATTCGAGACATCTTGGTTTCCTCCAGGCACCGGTTGCACAACGCATTCCGGATGCCGCCACTTTATCACTGCACGGACGGTGCATCATCGTGTCCCGGCCCACCCTGTCCCCCCCGGTCACGGCCAGCCGGAATAGCGTCTAGAACCACGCCTGCCGCGCACGCTCGGCGCGCTCGATCGCCAGGTCGCGAAACCGCTCGGCATCGGCGTGTCGCATCCAGTGCATGGTCACCGTGTGCGAGGCCAGGTGAACCACCAGGTGGGCCAGGCCGCGGCGGGCCTGCAGGGGCGTTTGCACCAGGTCGATTCGCTGCACCTTGGCAAGCGGGAACAGCGTGGTGCTGGAACCGATGAAACCCTGCCGGATCATCCCGTGGTCCCCGTTCACCGCCCAGCCGGATTGTTTCCAGCAGCGGTGGGTGATGACCAGCACCAGCGCTACCAGCAGCACCAGGGCGAACAGGAACACCGGGTGCACCAGCAGCGACAACGCGACCAGGGCGATCACGAACGGCGCCAGCACCCAGCCGGCGTTCACCAGCATGAAGGCACGCCGGTCCACACCGGTCCAGCGGATCTCGCCGGCGCGGCAGTCGGGCAGGAATCGTGCGGTCAGCGCCACGGCTTCACCGGGATGCAGCGAAGGCACCTGGAATGTCCGTTGGGTCTTCACGCCCAGCTGGTTCGCGGCTTCCTGGCCTGAACCGGCACTGGCCTGGCGCAGGTGCAGATTGATCCGCCCCAGTAGTAATGCAATCGCATTCTGTTTCCAGGCCACCGCCTGGATCTTGTGCGTCCGCACCGAGTTGTCGTGGCGGCTCAGCAGGCCGCTGGCGCAGCGAAAGCGGTCGCCGTCGACGCTGAGCGTGTAACCGTCGTAACGGAACAGTGCGCCAATCACCGAGATCAGCGGCAGTATCAGCATCGCCACGCACACCATGATGAGCACCACCAGGCCCAGCAGCCACTGCCCACCGGCTTCGCGCA
Organism: uncultured Oceanospirillales bacterium; assembly: GCA_913055655.1. Taxonomy (GTDB): domain Bacteria; phylum Pseudomonadota; class Gammaproteobacteria; order Xanthomonadales; family SZUA-36; genus Marinihelvus. Next base: position 1,669,639 of record CAJXKA010000001.1, read on the forward strand.
GGGCATCGACGACATCCATCAGGTTCAGGCGGTTGATGAGCCAGGAGATCACGTTGTCGGCGGTATCTCCGGAGCCCATCACCGTGGCGAAGGCAATGGCCGCCCAGAGCATGAAGTTGGCGGTCAGGCCGGCGATCACCACGTCCCGGCGCGACAGCCTGAGGAGCACTTCTCCGCGCGCGTTGTGACGACCATCATCCGGCGCGTCGGCCTCAACCGGGCGGGCGTCGACGTGCGCCTCGCCTTCCACTGCCAGCACCAGTTCCTGGCGCAGTCTGCGCGCCTTTTCCAGCTCGATGCCGGGCAGGCGGATCTCCTTGCCGCTGCTGCCCGCGGTATCAATGCCGACGACGGCCATGCCGAAGGGACGCATGTAGAACGGCTCATAAACGGACACGTTCTGGATGCGGTCGAACGCCAGCTTCAGCGTTTCCCGGTGAATGACGCCCTTGCGCACCTCGATGCGCTCGGGGAACAGCCGATAACCAAACCGCAGGTAGCTGAGCACCGACCAGGCAAGTGCAAGCAGCAACAGGAACACCAGGCCGGCCACGACCAGCCCGAAGGGAAACGAATCTGACTGATAAGCGCTGACAAATGCCACCGCCAGCGCCGGCAGGGCCTGGAAGAACCCCTGGCGCACCATCACCACCAGGAAATCCATGGCCGCGACCGGCGACACCCGTCGCCAGTCAGCCTCCATACCGGGTGCCGTTTCCGGCTCAGCCATGCCCGGCGCGCTCGAGCACGGTTTCCCTCAGGCGCTCGGCGTCGTCGGCCAGCAGGCCCTCGATCGCCAGGTCCACGCTCGAACCGCCTGCCGTGAAAAACTTCAGCGTGGCCAGGCCGAATCGCCGCTGCAGCGGGCCTTGCGTCACCTCCGCGTGCTGGACGCGGTCGAACGGCAACACGGTGGTCTTGCGCCAGAACAGGCCGGTGCGGAAGACCACGTCATGTTGCCGGAGCGCATAGCCCTTCCGGCGAAACCGCACCAGCGCCAGCGCCGTCAACAGCGTGCCCAGCAGCAACACCAGCACCGGAACCAGCCACAGCACACCGCGCACGGCCGATGGAATGGCCGGTATCAGGAGCGGAATGATCGACGGCAGCACAAAGATGCCCGTGGTGATCAGGCCCTGGGCCAGGATCTCGCGCCTGTGCGCCGGTGGAAGCGGGTGAAGATCCAGGGTTGCCGCACGCGGCAACGTCTCCGTGTCGACCTGCAAGTTGGTAAATGCCATCACTTTGAACGATTTGAAACCTGTGCGAACTATACGCTACGGTGGCTGTTTATCGCTCCCGAAAAGCGCAACCACCTTGACCAGACGATTCAAAGCCATGGCCCTGCCGGTTCTGCTGGTGGCGAGCTGTGCATCGTCCATGGTCCAGGCCGACGAACGCGACGAGGAAATTGAGCGCCTGAAGGCCATGATCGCGGAGCTGCAGCAACGGGTTGAAGCGCTGGAAGCCGACAGCGCAGTCGGTGACGAGGCGCTGACCGGCGCGGAACGCGCCGATGAATCCGGCACACTGCCGCTGGAAGAAGCGACCGACGAGGGCATCGCCTTCACCGGCGCCGTGCGCTACAACTTCTCGGCCGACGAGGACAGCATCGATTCGAAGCGCGGGGAAAGCGGTTTCGACCTGTTCCGCGTGGGCGCCGAGGGGTCCGTGGACAACTTCCAGGTCTCCGCCGAATACCGCTTCTACTCCTACATGGACACGATCCACCACGGCTGGATCGGCTACGAATCGCCGGACTACGGCGCCTGGCAACTGGGCGTCTCCCAGGTCCCGTTCGGCATCCTGCCCTACGCCGCGCACAACTACTGGTTCGGCGTGCCGTATTACCTGGGGCTGGCCGATGATTACGACCTGGGCCTGAAATACATCAAGGCCATCGGCAACTGGGACCTGCAGTTCGCGTTCTACAAGAATGATGAGCTGGGCGACCCGTCGGACCTTGACCGCATCGCCTATGACCTGGTGACCGTCGGTGAACAGGCCAACGAAGAGACCAACCAGTTCAACGCCCGCGCCGCCTATACCTTCGGCAATGGTGTTGATGCCGTACACGAGGTCGGTGTCTCGGCCCGCGGCGGTGAAATCTATAACACCATCACCGGCGACACGGGCAGCCACTGGGCCGCCGCGGTGCACCTGGATTCGCGCTGGCGACGCTGGAATTTCCAGCTGGAACTGGCCCGCTATGCTTTCGACCCGGCCAACCCGGCGACGGTCAATGACGATACCGTCCTGGTGGGTGCTTTCGCCGACGCCTACGAGATCGCCGCGGAGGGCACGGTGGGCGTGGCCAATGTCGCCTACAACCTGCCCATCGACAGCGGGTTCATTGACAGCGTTTTGCTCTACAACGATTTTTCCATCGTCCACAAGGATCTCGACGACGCCGAGGACTCCATGCTCAACACGACTGGTGCGGCCATCGGCATCGGGCCCGTATTCATTTACATCGACATGATCCAGGCCAGCAACATGATCTACTTCGCCAACGGCTCGCTGGCCGCAGGCGGCGAGACGTCGTGGGAGCGGCTGTTCAACATCAACGTGGGCTATTACTGGTAGGTGACGGCCATGAAGCGATCGAAACTGGCAACCCTCTTGCTCACGGCCGGCCTTGCCGCGCTTGTCCCGTTGACGACCGCGGCCGAGACCCTGCGGGTCGTGTCGTGGGGCGGCAGCTACGTCAGGAGCCAGATTCTCGGCTTCATCCGCCCCTTCGAGCAGTCGACCGGAATTGATGTCGAGGTGCTGGAGTATGCCGGCGGCATTGGTGAGATCCGTGCGCAGGTGGAATCGTGGAACGTCCGCTGGGACGCCGTCGACCTGCAACTCTTCGATGCCATCAAGGCCTGCGACGCCGGGCTGCTGGAAAAGCTCGACCCCGATACCCTGCCGCCCGCGCCTGATGGCACGCCCGCCCGGGAAGATTTCATCGACGGCGCACTGACCGAGTGCGGTGTCGGCAACGTGATCGGCTCGACGGTGGTGGCCTACGACAGCGACCAGCTGCCTTCCGAACCCACCCACCTGGAAGATTTTTTCGACACGCGGAAGTTCCCCGGCCGCCGCGCCCTGCGGCGCACGCCGAAGGTCAACCTGGAATGGGCGCTGATCGCCGACGGCGTCGAGCCGGACTCGGTCTATGCCGAACTGGAAACCCGGGACGGCGTCGATCGCGCCTTCAGGATGCTGGACCGGATCAAACCGGTGTTGTCCTGGTGGCGGACCGGCAGTGAAGCCGTGCAGTTACTGGAGTCCGGGAAAGTGGCCATGTCGTCGGTCTACAGTGGCCGGGTCCATGCCACCGCAGATGCCCAGACACCACTCAAGATCGTCTGGGACCACCAGGTCTGGTACCTGGACGTCTGGAGCATCCCGATGAACGGCGAGAATATCGACACTGCGCGCGAGTTCATCCGCTTTGCCACGTCCACCCGCAGCCTCGCCAACCAGGCCGGCTACATTCCGTACGGCCCCGCCCGGAGATCATCAATGGCCCTGCTCGCACCGGAAGTGCGCAGGCGCCTGCCCACCGCGGAAGAGAACTTCCGTACCGCTTTTGAAAGCGACGATCGCTGGTGGTCGGAAAACATCGACCGGCTGAACCACGAGTTTCGCCAGTGGCTGAAACGTGAAGTCATGGTGCCGGAGCGACTGCGCCGCTGACATTCCCGGCCCGGATCAGGCCTCTCCCAGGCCGCTGAAACTCGCTTGAAATCGGCGTTTCGCCGGAAATTTCGTAAAAAGTTCGTCGGTATTTCAGGCAGATTCCTGACGCCTGGACAATCTTCAGGTGTGAATCACTTCGATTCTTGGATGCCGAGGAGGACTTCACATGTCTGCGAAACCGATCTTCATTTCAATGGTATTGCTCGCGCTGCTGGCCGCGGGTCCCGCCCAGGCCGACGCTGGCTGTTCGGATGCCGAACTGCCCGGATTGCAGGAGCCGGACATCGACGGCAGTTTCAGGCTTTGCGCCAACCCCAACGGGGTCACGCTCCAGGCCAATCTCGACGGCCTGCAGGCCGGCCACGCTTACACGCTCTGGCTGTTCTACTGGGACGACCCGGCCGCCTGTGGGGAGGCCTGCGACATCGCTCACCTGTTCGAAGACAACCCGCTGGCCGTCGTTTCGCGCATGGATTCCGGTATCGCGCCGCGCAACGGCAAGCTGGTCCTGCGCGGTTCGGTCGGCGGCCTGCAGCCGAGCGAAGGCTCAATGTGGTGGGTGGCCGTGAACGGCCACGGCGAGGCCGACTTCAGTGACGGCCGGAAACTGGCGCGCCAGCTGATGACGCCGGAAGACCCCGACCTGGGCGCCCCGCACCTGGGCAACCATGTCGACGGCCCGTCGTTCACCATCGCCGCCTTCGGCGCCGCACCGACGCCCTGAGCCGGGCTTCGAACGCGGCCTTTCGCGGGGCCCGGCATTCCGGGTCCCGGTTTTTCCGGCAAAAATAAATTCATTTCCTATACTGGATTGGCGCAGGAAGCGCACATTCACAAAAGGAGACACTTGATGAACCCGATTTCACGGCGCACTCGCGCCATCATCCTGGCCAGCCTGCTGGCGGCATCGCCCGCCACGCCGGCGCTGGCCTTCGACCTGGAAAACGGCAACGCCGCCGTCGACGTGGTGATCACCACGGCGGCCCCGGTCATCTTCCAGGACATCTCACCCTCCGGCGGCGACGCCACGCTGGTGCTGCGCACCACCACCCTGATCACGAATGCCTGGTTCGACGCCACCGCGCCGTACCACCCCACCGCGGTGGGCGTGTACACCCGGCTACCGCGACAGGCCGCGCCGACGGATAATGAGCCGCTCAACATCGCGCTGCTCTACGCCTCCTACCGGGTGCTGCAGAGCCTGTTGCCGGCACGTGAGGCGCTGTGGCGCGACATGATGACCAGTGCCGGGCTGGACCCCGATGACGACAGCGTCAGCACCAATACACCGGTCGGGCTGGGCAACCTCGCCGGCTGGGGCGTGGTCGATGGTCGTATCAACGATGGCATGAACCAGGCCGGCACCGAAGGTGGCCGGACCTATAACCCGACCCCGTTCGCCGACTACACGGGCTATGCGCCGTTAAACACGCCGCAGTACCTGCTATTCCCGTCGCGCTGGCAACCGGACATCCAGCGCCAGGGACTGGGGCTCTACAAGGCCCAGGTGTTCGTCACGCCGCAGTACGCATTCGTCGAGCCATATACTTACGACGACCCAGCGGACTACTACATCCCGCCACCGCGCAAGAGCCGGCTGTTCCCGTTTTTCCGTTACAAGGGCCAGGCCGACGAGGTGCTGGAAGCGTCCGCCAACCTGGACGACATGCAGAAGCTCAAGTCGGAACTGTTCGACAACAAGATCACCAGCCTGGGTTACTCCGCCGTGTTCGCGGCCCAGACCCAGGGCCTCAGCCTGATGGAGTTCATCCACCTGGATTTCCTCACCAACATGGCCGCCTTCGACGCGGGCATCACCATCTGGCACTGGAAGCGTGAGTACGATGCCGTGCGGCCATTCAGCGCCATCGAACTGATCTATGGCGACGACCCGGTCACGGCCTGGGGCGGCCCCGGCCAGGGCACGGTGAACGACCTGCCGGCGAACGAATGGAAGGCCTACCTGGAAGAAGCGGACCATCCCGAGTACCCCTCGGCCTCGGCCTGCTTCTGCGCGGCGCACGCCGAATCGGCACGACTCTACCTTCCGCAGGGTGACACGCTGGCGGTGCCGAACGTGGCCCCGGGCTTCCCAACGTTCTACCCGGCGGGCAGCTCAAGGGTCGAACCCGGCGTGACCCCCGCGGCCGATACCCTGGTGGTATTCCCGACCTGGAGCGAGTTCGAAACCGACTGCGGCGACTCCCGTGTCTGGGCGGGCGTACATTTCATATCCGCCGTGGAAGCAAGCCGCGAAGTCTGCAGCGTGTTTGGCCAGCAGGCCCACGAGTACCTGCTGACGCTGGTGGACGGTTCCGCGCCGGAGCGCGGGCCCAGCCAGGGGCGGTATCACCACTGAAACAAGTCCGGCGCCCTGGTCGAATTCGGCCAGGGTGACTTGAGGCGGATCTCCGGGAAAGCGATTTGATGCTATGATGCAAATGCATCAACGCATCAACTATCGCTGGATACTTTCATGCGAACAACCCTGGATATTGATGACGAAATCCTTCGCGCCGCCAAGGACATTGCTCGCCGCACAAGGCGCACGGCAGGCCAGGTGATATCGGAGCTGGCGCGCCGAGCACTGACCGGCGTGCCAGATACATCTGAGAATGCGATCGCCGAAGCGCAAGGGTTTTACGGCTTCAATCCGCTTCCAGCAGACGACCGCGTCGTCAGCGAGGAAAAAATTGAATCGCTGCGAGAGGAAGAAGGCATCTGATGCGCGCGTTGTTGGACGTCAATGTCCTGATCGCGCTTCTTGACGCTGCCCACGTCCACCACCAGGTTGCGCGTCGCTGGCTGGCGTCAAATATCGATGCCGGCTGGGCTTCATGTCCGCTCACCCAGAACGGCTGCATCCGAATCATGTCCCAGGCGGCCTACCCGGGGGCACACCCCACGGGCGTGATTGCATCACGTCTCGCGGCGGCGACCTCAACCCGGTGGCACGTATTCTGGCCGGACGATTTGAACACCGTAGCGCACGGCGTTCTGGACTGGCGCATGGTGCTCGGCTCCCGACAACTCACGGACGTCTATCTCCTGGCGCTTGCGGTTCACCATCACGGCCGATTGGTCACGCTGGATCGCGCCGTACCGCTCGCCGCCGTTCCCCAAGCAACCAGGGAAAACCTGGTGGTTCTCTAGAACTCGCGACATTGCGTACAATCCGGGGCCACCATAAACACAACAGGCTCACTGCCCATCATGAAACGACTGCTCCTGCTGCTGCCGGCGATACTCCTGACGACCCACATCTGCGCTTCCGAAAACAAGGCGAACATGCTACCGCTCATTCCCTACCCCCAGTCTGTCGAACGGCAGGCGGGTGAATTGCAACTGGGCCAACAGGTGCAGCTTTCGGTTGCCAGCGAGGCCGTTCATGCCGGCGCAGCGGTCCGCCAGCTCCTGGGTGACCGGAAAGTCGAGGTTTCCGCCGACACCGGCCCGGCCGTCGCGCTCGTCGTGGTTGAGGAATCCGCGCTGGGTGATGAAGGGTACCGGCTCAGCATCGGTGATGAGGTCAGGCTGGAAGCCCAGACGGACACCGGCCTGTTCTACGCTGTCCAGACATTGCGGCAATTGCTGCCGGTCGAGCCGCAGGACAGTTACACGCTGCCGAAGCTGACCATCGTCGACACCCCCGAGTTCGCCTGGCGTGGCACCATGCTGGACGTGGCCCGCAGCTTCCTGCCGATCAGCTACCTGGAAGCGCACATCGACCGCATGGCGCTGTTCAAGCTCAACCGCCTGCACCTGCACCTTTCCGATGACCAGGGCTGGCGCGTGGAGATCAAGAGCCATCCGCGGCTGACCGAGATCGGCGGCGCCAGCTCGGTCGAAGGCGGGCGTTCCGGTTTCTACACGCAGTGGGAGCTGCGCGACCTGGTGGCCTACGGCGAAGCGCGCGGCGTGACCATCGTGCCGGAAATCGACCTGCCGGGACACACCCAGGCCGCCATCGCGTCATACAACGAACTGGCCTGCCAGGGCGTGACCAACCTGTCCACCTACTCGGGTGTCGAGGTGGGCTTCAGCAAACTCTGCCTGGACCAGCCCGACGTGACTTACCCCTTCGTGGAAGCGGTGCTTGCCGAGATCGTCGACATCTTCCCATCCGAGTACATCCACATCGGCGGTGACGAGATCAAGGATCCGCTGTACGCCGAGTTCATCAGCCGCGCGACGAAGATCGTCGCCGACCTGGGCCGGACGGCCGTGGCCTGGGAAGAAGGCTCGGTCGCGGAGATGGACAACAATGTCCTGCTGCAACTATGGAACGACGAGTACGACATCCAGCCGGCACTGGACCGCGGCCACCAGCTGATCCTGTCACCGTGTTCCTACACCTACTTCGACCACGGTAACTACGACGGCCAGCCCGACACCTACACCTGGTGCCGCAAGGAAGGCGTCCCATTGGAACGGGCCTACAGCCTGGACCCGCAGTCGTTCAAACAGATTTACGGTGTCGAATCGGCGATGTGGTCGGAGCTTGTGCACACGGATGAGACCGCCGACAACCGCCTGTGGCCGCGGGTGATTACCACGGCCGAACTCGGCTGGAGCCCGTTGGAAGCCCGGGATTTCGACCGGTTTTTATATCGCCTGGATGCCCTGCGCCCACACCTGGACGCGCTGGGCATTGAGTACTACCGCCCCCCCGAACTGGGCTGGTAACCCGGGCGCGAGCTCAATGAACCGCTAGCGCCGGCCACAGGCCTCTCAGTCGATGTCGAAACGGTCCGCCTCCATCACTTTCGTCCACGCGGCAACGAAATCACGGACGAACTTCGCTTTCGAGTCGTCCTGGGCATAGACCTCGGAATAGGCGCGCAGGATCGAGTTGGAACCGAAGGTCAGGTCCACCTCGGTGGCGGTCCAGCGCGTTTCACCGCTGTCGCGATCAACCACGTCGAACAGGCCGTCATCGCGCTTCTGCCAACGGTTCTGCATGTCGACCAGGTTGACGAAGAAGTCGTTGGTCAGCGCGCCTTCGTTGTCCGTGAACACACCGTGCGGGCTGCCACCATGGTTGGCGCCCAACACCCGCATGCCGCCTACCAGGACGGTCATTTCCGGGGCCGTCAAACGCATCAGCTGGGTGCGGTCGAGCATCAGTTCCATCGGGCTGACGGCGTAGTCCTGCTTCAGCCAGTTACGGTAGCCGTCGTGGATGGGTTCCAGCGGTTCGAAACTTTCGACATCGGTCATGTCCTGGCTGGCGTCGCCGCGGCCGGGGTGGAACGGTACGTCGACATCGACGCCGGCTGCAGCAGCGGCCTCCTCGACGGCGGTGTTACCGGCCAGCACGATGACATCGGCCATGCTGGCGCCGTGTTCTGATGCAAGCGGCTCCAACACACCCAACACCCGCGCCAATCGGTCCGGTTCGTTACCCTCCCAGCCGCGCTGTGGCTCGAGGCGGATGCGCGCACCGTTGGCGCCACCGCGCAGGTCCGAGCCACGGAACGTCCGGGCGCTGTCCCAGGCGGTCGTAATCCGGTCGGCCACCGAAAGACCACTGTTCGCGATGGCCGCCTTCACCGCGGCCACGTCATAGTCGGTGCTGCCAACAGGGATCGGGTCCTGCCAGACCAGGTCCTCGGCCGGGATATCCGGTCCGATGTAACGCGCCTTCGGCCCCATGTCGCGATGCGTCAGCTTGAACCAGGCGCGGGCGAATGCGTCCCGGAACCGCTCCGGGTCGGCGCGGTAGGCTTCCATGATCTCGCGGTAAGTGGGGTCCATCTTCATCGCCATGTCGGCGTCGGTCATGATGGGCGTGGTGCGGATGGATGGGTCTTCGACATCCACCGGCCTGTCTTCTTCCGCGATGTCCACGGGCTGCCATTGCCAGGCGCCCGCGGGGCTCTTGGCCAATTCCCAATCGTGGTCAAGCAGCATGTCGAAATAACCCATGTCGAACACGGTCGGGTTTGACGTCCACGCGCCCTCGATGCCGCTGGTCATCGAATCGCGACCCACGCCCGTGCCGCCGGGGTTGGCCCAGCCGAAACCCTGAGCCTCCACGCCGGCCGCTTCCGGGTCCGGGCCGATGGTGCTGGCGTCGCCGTTGCCGTGGCACTTACCGACGGTGTGGCCGCCGGCGGTCAGCGCCACGGTTTCTTCGTCGTCCATGGCCATGCGCGCGAAGGTCACACGAATGTCTTTCGCCGTTTTCAGCGGATCGGGATTGCCATCGACGCCTTCCGGATTCACGTAGATCAGGCCCATCATCACTGCGGCCAGCGGGTTCTCCAGGTCACGCTCGCCGGAATAGCGGCTGCCGTCGCCGCCACTCGGCGCCAGCCACTCCTTCTCTGAACCCCAGTAAGTGTCAATCTCGGGATGCCAGATGTCCTCGCGCCCGAAGGCGAAACCGAACGTCTTCAATCCCATGCTTTCGTAGGCGATGTTGCCGGCCAGGATGATCAGGTCGGCCCAGCTGACCGCATTGCCGTACTTTTTCTTGATTGGCCACAGCAGCCGCCGCGCCTTGTCCAGGCTGACGTTGTCCGGCCAGCTGTTCAGCGGCGCGAAGCGCTGGTTGCCGGTGCCACCACCGCCTCGGCCGTCCGCCAGGCGGTAGGAGCCGGCCGAATGCCAGGCCATGCGGATCATCAACCCGCCGTAGTGCCCCCAGTCGGCCGGCCACCACGACTGGCTGTCGGTCATCAGCGCGTGCAGGTCCTGTTTCAGCGCCTCGATATCCAGCGACTTCAGCGCCTCGCGATAGTCGAAATCCGACCCCAGCGGGTTGGTCTTGGTGTCATGCTGGTGGAGGATGTCCAGGTTGAGCGAATTGGGCCACCACTCGGTGACGGAACTGGCGGTACTGGTGATTCCGCCGTGCATGACGGGGCATTGGCTCTTTGCGCTCATGGTGCTCTCCGGTAACTTGGGGAAGTGTGGCTACAATGATCTTAGCGTACCGCACCGAAATGACCGCCCGCTTTCAACCCTGAGAAGGAGTCGCCCGATGATCGAAGCCCTCGCCGAGCCCATTCACGGCCGCTGCCTGTGTGGCACCGTATCGATCATTGTCGAGCAGCCGAAACCGGAGGTCGACATTTGCCACTGCGAGATGTGCCGGCGTTGGGGTGGCGGCGGCTTTGGCGGTGTAAGCGGCGCCAGTTTCAGCGTTAACGGAAAGGAGAACGTGCAGGCCTACCGCTCGTCAGACTGGGCTGAACGGGCTTTCTGCCGGACGTGCGGCAGCAACCTCTGGTACCACTTCCTGCCCGGCAACACCCACAGCTTTCTGGCCGGCCTGTTCGATTTACCCGCGGCGTTCCGGATCACCCAGCAGATTTTCGTCGACGAAAAACCGCACTGGTATGACTACGCGCAGGAAACGCCGATGAAGACCGGCGCGGAGATCATCGCCGAGGCGAAGGCGGCTGGCCACACTTTCGATTGACGCCCGGTCGGTGCGGGCACGGCGCACGGCGTTTTGCTACGCTATGTGCAACTGCCATGCATAATTTAGCCGAATACGCTGATCGCCTGGCGGACAGGTTTCGCCGCCAGTTCCCGACCGGGTCGCTTTCGGGCACCTTGCTGGTGTTACTTTTGCTCGCTTCCACGCCCACGCTCGCGGAAATCACCGTACCACCCGGCGCCGCAATCGAGCTTGGCAACGGTGAACTGCAGTTGAACTGCCGCCGGGCCACGGTGGGCGGCATCATGAGTCTCGATGAAGGCACCGCGACGGGCGCCACGACCGTGGTAATCCAGCCGGGCGGGACGCTGGCGGGCGCGAACGGCGTCATCGAATACTCGGGAGACTGGCTGAACGACGGCGCGTTCCTCCCCGGGACGTCCATGGTCGCGCTGGTCGATGACTGTGGCACGGCACCATCGCTGATGACCGGTGACAATACGTTCTACCGGTATTCCGCCGTCACGCGGCATTTCCCACGGGCCCTGGAGGTCGCCGCGGGTTCGGAACAGCGGTTCATGACCGGCCTGGAACTTCGCGGCACTGATGGCGGACTGCTCGTCCTGCGCAGCTCGGTGACCGACAGCCCCGCCTTTTTCGTTGTCGACGAAGGCGCGCAGCAGCGCATCGACTACGTCGCCGTGCGTGACAACGACGCCTCCCGGGGTGCCCGAATCGCGCCGGCCCACCCCACCGTATTCAACTCCGAACGCCGCAGCGGTGTGCTCAACTGGTTCCTTGAGCGCATCGACCAGGGGCTCGACTCAGCGCGGGCCATCCCAGGCCTGCAGGGTTTCGGTTTGCTGGTCATGATATTCCTGGTCGCCCTCCTGGGCATGCGGGCCGCACGCGCCGGCAACTTCCGTGAATTAACTTATACGAAGGAACGTAAATGAACGACAACTGCCGTTTGACGACTCGATTGATGCCCACGGCCGTGGCCTCGACGCTGATCACGGCCTTCTGCCCGGCCGCAGCCAGTTCCCAGGACGTACAGATCCGCCCGGCCGAGGGCGGTAGCGTCGTCATTGAAGACGAAGACGGAACCCAGCGGCTACGCGTCCAGGACTCCGGCGAAGTGTTCATCCCCGGACTCGGCGACACGGGCCAGAACGACGACCCGCTCTGCTTCGAATCCGGCAGCGGCCAGCTCACGAACTGTTCCCCGGATGTACTGGGCACACCGGGGCCGCAGGGCCCACAGGGACCACAAGGTGAACCCGGACCCGCCGGGCCGGCCGGTGCAGCCGGCCCCACAGGTCCGATTGGCCCGGCCGGCCCCGCTGGCCCTGTTGGCCCTGTTGGCCCTGTTGGCGCAACCGGCGCTGATGGCCCGCAGGGCCCGCAGGGCGACCCGGGACTGGATGGACAGACGGTGCTCAACGGCAGCGGTGCCCCGGATGCCGGCCTCGGTGTCGATGGAGACTTCTACCTGGACACCGCCACCAGTGAACTCTACGGCCCGAAAACCGGCGGCGCCTGGGGAACGCCAGTCTCCCTGGTCGGGCCGGTGGGACCCGAAGGACCAGAAGGCCCGGCAGGTGCCGACGGCGCCGATGGTGCAACCGGCCCGGAAGGGCCACAGGGTCCCGAAGGGCCACAGGGTGAGATTGGCCCCGTGGGTCCGGCCGGCCCAGATGGCGCACAGGGACCGCAAGGTGACACCGGGCCCGAAGGCCCCCAGGGGCCACAAGGGTTGCAGGGCGAAACCGGGCCCTCCGGGCCGACTGGCCCCGCTGGTCCGATCGGCCCCGTTGGCCCTGTTGGCGCAACCGGCGCTGATGGCCCGCAGGGCCCGCAGGGCGACCCGGGACTGGATGGACAGACGGTGCTCAACGGCAGCGGTGCCCCGGATGCCGGCCTCGGTGTCGATGGAGACTTCTACCTGGACACCGCCACCAGTGAACTCTACGGCCCGAAAACCGGCGGCGCCTGGGGAACGCCAGTCTCCCTGGTCGGGCCGGTGGGACCCGAAGGACCAGAAGGCCCGGCAGGTGCCGACGGCGCCGATGGTGCAACCGGCCCGGAAGGGCCCGAGGGCCCACAGGGTCCCGAAGGCCCCCAGGGGCCGCCGGGGCTCAACGCCATTGTCAATATCGTCTACCGGGTCGGTTCTACCCCCACTTCGGGCTCCAATTCACAGTCACTCCAGGTTAATTGCCTTGCAGGTGAAACGCTGATCGGTGGCGGTGCCGTCGTCCAGAGCGGTGGCATCAATGCCGTACTGAAAACGTCCATCGGGGTACCGCAGGGCAATCCAACGGGTTGGCTGGGTCGGGGCGTGGACGTCAATGGTTCGACCGCCACGTGGTCACTCCAGGTTCAGGCCATCTGCGCAACATTCAGCGAATGAGCGTGGCGGGTACGGCGCAGGGCTACGGCACGCTTCGCGCTAATGGGTCACGAAATCGAGGACATTCATCAGACCGGATGATTTCGTCCGGTAGATCTCGGTAAAGGTGCAGCGAGTGCAGGACACCGTCGTAAACCGCTTGTTCTGCACGTCGAAAACACGCGCGAAGTTGCCGCCGGTGGCGCGGAACTGGTCGGTCTCAAACTCGCGGTGATTGCATTTGGGGCATTGCCAGTTGTCGTGGTGCAAAGCGTTGTCTCCCAGGGAACCAGCAGGTAGTGTCCGTCAAAAACATGGGCTTGCACCAATGCAGGAAGTCAGGCCCGGGTAGCCAAGCCGGTCCCCAGCGTCTAGATTGATAGGAGTGTTTTTACAAGTCAGTCGGGGGAATCATGAGAATTTCAGTCGTAGCGCTTGTCATCGCCGCGCTGGCCAGCACGGCCGCGCAGGGCGCAGTCACCATCGAGATCAACGAAGTGGGTGGTGACGTGGTCGCCACCGCGTCAGGGTCCATCAACACCGCCGGTTTCGACAGCATGGGCAGTTCCAGCCCCGGCGCGCGTGTGCTCGGCACCGGGTTCAACATGGACTGGACCTGTGGCGTCGCCGTCGGAGCGGCACCGACCGCCGACGTTTACTTCAGTGCTGACTTCGGAAACCCGGATGTCTGCTCCACGGGAGATCGATTCGCCGCGTTCGACAACACGGGCACGTTCGTGGGCGTGACGGCGACGAACAACAGTACCGACGCGATCTATGTCGAGTCCGGCTATGTTTCAGGCGACCCCATCAATGCGACTTCCACCTGGACCGGCGCCTCCTACGCCAGCTTGGGACTGGTTTCCGGTACCTACGTGTACAACTGGGGCAGTGGCGCGGACGCCGACTCGCTGACCGTCATCATCAACGCGCCGACCACGGTGCCACCGCCCGCCAGCGCGCCATCCATTCCGATTCCCAGCCTGCAGGCGATCGGTACGCTCGTACTCGCATTGTCCCTGCTCGCAGTCGCCTGGGTACGGTTGCGTCCGTAACGCAGGGTTACGGCGCCCGCTGGTCCAGGCCGGCCTGCACCAGGTCGGCACGCTGGAGTTCAAGGCGTGCCAGCAGCGCTTGGCGCCCATCGGCGCTGATCGCCATGCCATATTCCGGAATGTGCTCCAGCACCCGCACGGTGTCGATACCGCCGCCGGGCCAGCGCCAGCGGCGGATCTCGTGGTGCTCCCCGGTGACCGCCAGGAAGTAAACGCCATCCGGCCCCAGGGTGAAGCTGTGGACGGGGCCTTCGCCCACTTCAACCTGCTCGACCTCACCGCCTGAAACGGGGACGCGCCAAAGTTGTTTGTCCAGTGCGCTGCCATTGACCATGTACAGCCACTCGGCGTTGGGCCCATCGCCGACCACCTCGTAGAAGTCAGGCGCTATCACCACCGGCGGCGCTTCCCCGGGGCGCACCGCCCAGGTTGCGGGCTGGCCTTCCGCGCGGTTCACCGATGCGATGTACAGGGTCCGCCCATCCCGGGACCAGGCCAGGTCGTAGTCGGAAGCCGGCTCATCGAACACCGGCCGGGCCGGCGCCAGTGGCCCATCGCGCAGGTAGGCCTGCAGCAGGCCATCCTTCGCCACGGCATACGCCATCACGCCCGTGGCCGCTGAGATCGTCGGATGCCAGATATAGGTGCTGCGATGGTCGGTCCATTGCTGCTCGTTGCTGCCGTCGGCATTGCCGACCCAGATCTCGCGGTATCCAGTGCGGTCGGAAATGAATGCAATCCGGCCATCATGCAGCGTGTAGGGGAAGCGTTCGCGCTGGCTGCTGCCGAACAGCCGTTGCTCGTCACCCGTGGCCAGGTCGATCGCCCAGATATCGTTTTCCATCGACCGGCGCGCGTAGACCAGTCGCCAGCTGGAACCACCGTTGACCGCTGCGATGGTGGGCTGTTCGCCACCCTGGTCGGCACCGACCAGGAGCAGGGGCTCACCCGAACCATCGGCGGCCGTTCGCCACAGCCCGGTGCGCGGCCAGCGGCCACTGGTGAAGACGATATCCTGGCCGTCGGGTGTCCAGGCAGGGTCAGTGTTCCATTCCATCGCCCCCGGCAGGGCGCGGGGCGCCGACACACCGGACTGCCCGGAATCAAGGTCGACAACGTACACACTGCCGTTCAACGGGCTGTGCACACGGGTAAACGCCAACTGGCCGCCGGCAGGTGAGAATACAGGTGCGACATCCACCATCCCGGTTGGCGGGTCGGTCAGGATGACGCGCTCGCCGCTTTCAATGTCCAGCAGCGTGACCCACTGGCGGTAAGGTTTTCGGGTGCCCTCGGTAAAGGCCAGAGTGCGGCCATCCGGCGACCAGTCAATCCCGCTGTAAATGGTGCGGGCCGTGTCGAAATTATCCGGCACGGTGAACTCATGCACGACGCGCTCCGCGCCACCCAGGGCGGGGACCACGACCAGCTGTCGCCGTGCCGTGCCTGACCGGCGCACGAACACGATGTGATCACCGTCCGGCGACCACGCGGGACTCTCCTCCACGGCCGTGGAATCGGTCAGGCGCAGCACTCCATCGACGCCGACCAGCCGCACATACAGGTCGACCTGCTGGTCTGGCCCGGTCCAGGTGTAAGCCACCTGGCGACCATCCGGGGACAGCGCCGGGTGGGCTTCGATGCCGGCGTCGGTGGTCAGCAGCTCGGTCAGGATGGGCGCCGGGGCGCGATCGACGGCCGGTGCGCCACGCTCTGACCAGGGCATGGACCAGAGCAGGGCCACGGCCGACAGCACGACAATCAGCGTCACGATGACACGGGTTACGGTAATCACCCGCACCCCGGCGGCTGAAGGTTTTCCGGTTTGGGTCCCGGCACCAGGTTCAATACTTGATTGCGTGGTTTCTGGCGCAGAGGCGGCGGGCGCTTCAGCCGGGTCTTCGCTGCTGCCGTGGATCACCAGGCTGCGCCGGTTCAGCCAACGGTCAATTTCATGCTGGTAGGCGAACACGGTGGCGCCGGAATCGTGCACCAGGCGACGGACGGGCAAGCCCTCTTTTTCCTCCCAGCGCTGTACCGTGCGCACGGTCTTGCCCAGGTAATTCGCGATCTCCTTCCACGAACCCAGGCGCTTGCGTTCAACCTTTTGGGTCGCCGATGTCGATGACGTCGCGCCCGGCGGCTTCAATCCCCTCATCCCTGGCCCCTGTGATTTCCCTGACCCCTGTCGCAGTGTTCCGGCACACGCTCGAAGCGGCCGCCTCTACCAAAATTAGCGCAGAAATCCCCCTGTGTCATGCAATGTCGCGCCTTGTCCGGCGGCACGCGAGAACTGTCGCGGCCGGCGCCGGCCGTTCAGCACCCGGCCGATGAAAGTGGAACGCACGAACAGGTCATAGGCCAGTAAAGCCACCACCACGGTGACGATGGCGATGAACGGCAACTTGATCGCCCAATGGAGCGGCCATTCCGCAACGGCAACCTGCAACCAGACCACCAGCGGCAGGTGCACCAGGTATAGCCAGTACGACCCGTCGGCAACGTAGCGGACGCCCGGGCTGGGGCGGTCCAGAAAGCGCCGGAACAAGCCGATGGTGACCGCCACCAGGCCCCACATCATGCCGGCGTAGCCAAAAACGAAAATCGCGCGAAACAGCCCGAAGCGCGGGTGCGCAGGCTGCAGCTGAAACTTTGCCAGGACAAGGGTGAGCGCGATCAACGCGACCAGCGCGACGACCCGCCATGCCGAAAGCCGGGCGAAGCGGTCCATCAGCGCAGGCTGACGGTGCAGCAGCCAGCCGAACACAAAAAACCCCGTGTAAACCGCCAGCACCGGCAGGTCGGGCGCCAGCGATTTGTCCGGGGTATCCATGCCCCAGCCGTCCATCCACCACAGGCAGATGGTGGTCGGGATCAGCAATACGATCCAGCCCGGCGCCCGGTTGACCACCCATTGCATGACGGCATCGGCCTGGCGGGTAAATGACCGGGCCAGCGCCGGCCACAACCCCAGCACGGCCCGTGCGGCCAGGATGATGGCCGTGATAAGCAGAAGGTAGTAGAGAAACCACAGGTGTGTGCCGACGAACAGCCCGGCCGGCAAGCTCGCCAGCGAGCCGTACCCGGCCGCCAGACCTGCCAGGATATCCACCTGTCCGCGAAGGCTCTGCCCCCCCATCACCCAGCCGCTGACAAGCAACGGTCGCAACGCGAACCAG
This sequence comes from uncultured Oceanospirillales bacterium, assembly GCA_913055655.1. Classification (GTDB taxonomy): domain Bacteria; phylum Pseudomonadota; class Gammaproteobacteria; order Xanthomonadales; family SZUA-36; genus Marinihelvus. The sequence goes on from CAJXKA010000001.1 coordinate 1,687,348, forward strand.
CCGATGACGAAGGGAATACCAATGCGCAGCACCCTTGATAGTACAAACGAACGGGCACCGTTGCGGTGGAATGTCATGTGGCTGAAATACCCGGCGATCAGGAAGAACAGTTCCATGCGGAAACTGTGGCTGACCAGCGCGAAGCCCGATACCAGCGGGCTGGTGGACACGTCCATGACCGCCCAGCCGATAAACACCGGCAGGAACGACATGGCCGCGTGAAACACCACGCCAAGCAGTAACGCGAAAGCCCGGACCGCGTCCAGGTAGTCCAGGCGTGCGTTTACCGGCTCAGTAGAAGCTGATGTCATCGACTTCGTACTCGAATTCGCCGGCGCGGACATCCCAGCTGACCAGGCTGATGCTGAGCAGCGTTGCGGGATCGAGCGCCGTGGGTTCCGACCAGGCCCGTTTCATGTCGTCAAAGGCAACGCGAACCTCGTGGAACTCGCCGTCGGCCGGTGCCTGTACCTGGGCAGCGTGGTAGTCGTAATTGGTGACCTTGGCACTGTTCGCCGTCACGCTCAGGTTGCCCGACTTGACGCGAACCTTCAGGCGGATGCCCTCGAAAGCAGCCGCGTCGACCGGCGCGCCCTCCGGGTCCAACAGCAACGCGACACTGGCCCAGCCCAGTTGCCCACGCGGCGGCGTGATGGTCCCACTGGCGTTGAAAACACCCGCCTCAACCGTGTGCTCGATGGTCGTCTGGCCGCCGGCCGTGGTGTCGGTGAAAAACATGCGATCGATGCCCAGGCTGTTGCGGCCGGGTTCGCTGAAATCGTCGATGCCTGGTGTAACCGATGCGGCCAGCACCATGCCGGACAGGCCGGCCAGGGCCATACAGGTGAATGAGTGACGTACCGTGCGAATCGTGGTCATGACTATGCTCCGTGACAGGTTCAGGGTTTGAGCGGTCAACCGGGGGCGCCCGGTCAATCCGTGTTCATGGTTCTAGTGCCTGCCAACGGCGAAAAGGTGACAGGCGCCCCGATTTCTGTGCCCGTCCACCCGCGCATTTGTTTTTTTTGTTTCCACCTGTCACCTTTTGGCGCCAACCGGGCACTTGTGTAGTGATGCTGATGAAATCTCACACACCACCCCCCCAAACCGGGACCGACGCCGCCCTGGTGGCGGCTTCCCTGGCGGGCGACCGCGAGGCCTTCGGGCGGATCGTGGCCCGTTACCAGGCCCTTCTCTGCTCGGTCGCCTATGCGTCGCTGGGCAACCTGGCGCAGAGCGAAGACCTGGCCCAGGAAGCCTTTGTCGAGGGCTGGAACAAGCTTGCCAGTCTTCAGGAGCCGGCAAAGCTCAAGTCCTGGTTGTGCGGCATTCTCCGCTTCAAGCTCAGCCACCATCGACGCCGCGAGTCGCGCCAGCCCGTGGCCGGCGCGCACGACCTGGAGCAGGCGGGACAGCTGGCATCGGAATCGCCGGATGCCGAGGACTATTCGATGAAAGCAGAAGAGCAGGCGCTGCTCTGGCAATCGCTGGAAAAGGTGCCGGAAAACTACCGCGAAGTGTTAATCCTGTTCTATCGCGAACAGCGTTCGGTGGCGCATGTCGCCGACGAACTCGACCTGACCGAAGCGACGGTTAAACAACGCCTGTCGCGCGGTCGCAAGATGCTCAAGGCGCACATGATGGCCTTCGTGGAGGACGCGCTGTCGCGCAGCACGCCCGGGCACGTCTTCACGGCCGGCGTGATTGCCGCGCTACCAGCAGCCCTGGCGACCCCCGCAAAAGCCGCGGGGGCCGGCGCCGTCGCGGCAAAGGCCGGGTCTGCCCTGAAGTGGACGGGCCTGGCGACTTTCATGGCCTCGGCGTCCGGATTGATCAGCTCGGCATTCGCACTGCGGGCCACGCTGGACCGGGCGCGAACGGGACGAGAACGCCGAAGGATCGTGCGCACCGTGATCGCCTTCGTCGGTATCGCGCTGTTGTTCGCGGCCGGATTGTTCGGGTTGCGTCAGTGGGCGCTGGCGATTCCGGCGCAGGCCACTGCCCTGGCCTGGTCGTCGCAGGCCCTGGTCGTGGGTTTCATCACCGGGTACGCGATACTGACGGCACGACTGCTCAGCGGCATGCGCGCGCTTCGCTCTGCCGAGCGGCTTCGCCGGCCTGAGCGCTTCACCGGCGAGGCCGACCAGCCCGGCGCGAAGCAGAAGGAATACCGCAGTCGCCTCGGCCTCTTAGGCATTCCACTGGTCCACATCAAGTTCGCCCAGGCCGAGGATGGCGAACCGCCGGCCATCGGCTGGATCGCCGCCGGCGAGCGCGCCATCGGCGTCCTGTTTGCCTGGGGCGGATTCACGGTCGGGCTGGTCAGCGTGGGCATCGTATCCGTCGGGGTCGTGTCATTAGGTGCCGTCGGAATCGGCGTGGTCGGCGTGGGAACGGTCGGCGTTGGACTTCTCGCCATCGGCGCCGCGGCCATCGGCGTCACGGCCTTTGGCTCCCTGTCCGCACTGGGCTGGACCGGCGCACTCGGCAACGGATTCGCACTGGCCCGGGGTGGCGCCATCGCCCCCATCGCCATCGCCCCGGAGACCAACAATGCGGCGGCCGCGGACATCCTCAACCTTGCCCAGGTCAACCAGTCACATGTGCTGGTGATGGTGGCCATCACCGTCCTGGTGGTCGTGCCCGTGACGCTCTACGCCCAGGCGGTCCGGCGACGGCTCCGCCAGTAACCGCTATCTGCGGTGCCGGCTGTAGGCGGCACTACTCCCAGGTGATGTTCACGCCTGCACCCAGCCATTCGTCGGCAAATCGCAGGTAGTGATCCTCGATCACGTCACGGCGGATTTTCATCGTCGGGGTCAGCATGCCGCTCTCGATGGTCCAGGGTTCGCGGGTGATGACCACGCAGGCCAGCTGCTCGTGGTGTTCTAGTTCGCTGTTGACCTTGTCCAGGTGCGCCGCCAGCCCCGCCGCGAACGCCTCGCGCGCCTCGTCGTCGGGTAACGGCAGTTCCGGCGACAGCATCACCAGGGCGAAGGGCTGCGGGTGACCGGGGCCGGTCACGCAGACCGCCTCCAGGCCCGGGAACGCGCCAAGCCGGTTTTCGATGGGGACCGGGGCAACGTATTTGCCCTTGCTGGTCTTGAACAGGTCCCGGGTCCGGCCGGTGATTCGCAGGCGGCCGGCCTCGTCGGTTTCGCCCCGGTCACCGGTGTGGAAGAAGCCGTCCTCGGTGTAACCCGCAGCCGTTTCCTCCGGCATCTTGTAGTAGCCCAGCATCTGCCCGGGGCTCTTGACCAGGACCTCGCCGGATTCGTCGATCCGGCACTCGACGCCATTCAGCGGTGTGCCCACGTAACCCGGGCGCATCTCGCCGATCCGCACCGCGTGCGAGGTCGCGGCGTTCTCAGACATGCCAAACACCTCGAGCAGGTCGAGGCCCAGGCCGCGATACCAGCGGATGATCTCCGGCGACAGCGGCGCCGCCGCGGTCAGCGCGACATTGACATGATCCAGGCCCAGGCCTTCCAGTATCTTGCGTTTCATCATGCCCGAGAGCACGGGAATGGCGAACAGCAGCCGCTGGCGTTTCGGCGGAATGCGCGCGTTCACGGCCTGGTAAAACTTCGTCCAAAGCCGCGGCACCGAGAAGAACCGTGTCGGGCGGGCCCGCTTGAGGTCGGCCACGAATGTTTCCAGGGAATCGTTGAAGAACACCTGGAAGCCGAAAATCATCGACGGGATTTCCACCGCCACGCGCTCGCCGATATGCGCCAACGGCAGGTACGACAGCATCCGGTCTTCCTCGCCGGGCGCCCAGAGTTCGGCCGCGCAGCCGGCCGGCGCCACCAGCGAGCGGAAGCAATGCATGACGCCCTTGGGACGGCCGGTGGTGCCGGAGGTGTAAATGATGGTCGCCAGGTCTTCCATGTCGCGGTCGACCAGTTCGTCGAGCGGCTCACTGCCGGCCACGATGTCGTCCCAGGCCTGGCCACGGAACGCCGGCGCCATCGGCAGCGTGATGACGGGCAATTCGTCCGGCAGTACCGGGCCAACCTGCTTCCAGCTGTCGGCCACACCATCCAGTTTGCCGAGCACCAGCAGCTTCGCCTCGCTGTGTTCGAGCACGTAGGTGGCGGTTTCAGCATTCGAGGTCGGGTAGATGGGCACGGTGACGTGGCCCGCCATCCAGATGGCCAGGTCGGCAATGAACCAGTGCGCGCTGTTGCGTCCCAGCAGGGCGATGCTCGAGCCTTCCGGCAATCCCAGGTCGACGAGATGGCGCGCGCCACGGCGCGCCTGGTCGACGACTTCGGCCCACGTCAGTTCCAGGACTTTTCCGTCACCCAGCGGTTGGGTCAGGTAAACCTCGTCGGGCTTCTCCCTGGCCCATTTCAGCAGGTGCTGTACCGGTGATGAGAATTCAATGAACTGGCCCATGAGCGATTCCATTTTATAGGTATTGAGCGACTCACAGATCATGAAACATAACCTTGCTTGCTGCAAGTATGTTTCTTCGCTACACTGAATTCGTCTCGATGCGAGACCGGACCGGGGACCTGGATCACGGTGGCGCAAACCCATAAAAAGGCTCGCCTCACACAAGCGGAACGCACGGCAAGATCGGACGACAGGCTGTTCGAGGCCTCGGTCAACCTGATTGCGTCGAAAGGCCCACAGCGGGCCACGCTGTCGGAGATCGGCACACTTGCGGGCTACAGCCGTGGCCTGGCCGCGTACCGATATGGCACCAAGGACGTGTTCTACAGCGCCTTGATTGCCTACCTGCATGACTCGTGGGTCGCCGAGCTTGAACAGGCGGTGGCGGACACGTCCGGGGCGGACAGCATCATCGCCGCCGTCACGGCCCTGCAGCAGTTTTTCCGCAATGAACCCGACCAGCTCCGCGCGCTTTTCAAACTCTATTACTACTCGATCGACCACGAGTCGGTCACCACGCTCAAGCTCCAGGAAATCCAGGCCAGCCAGCGACGCGAAGCGGCCCGTTGGTTCCGCGAGTGCGACGCGTTCGACCCCGCAGAACACTCGCCGGAGAACTTCGCCGAACAGTACAGCGCGCTCGTGTTCGGGGCGATCTACCAGTGGCTGGTCGACCCCGAACGAATCGATCTCTATGACCTGCTCGACTGCTGCAAATCGAGCTTGCTGCAACTCCTGCCGAAACCTCAAAACACCCGTACAGGGGAGAAAAAATCATGAAACACTCAACGAAGTGGGCTCTTTCAACCGCAATTACCCTGGCCTGTGCGGCCCTGGTCACCGCGCCGGTTGCGCACGCTCAGGAACCGGATGGGGACGACACCAGCCTCTCGCTGATCCTCGAGGAAGTCATGGTCACGGCCCAGCGCCGTGAACAGTCCGCCAACGAGGTGGGCATGGACATCCAGACCTACAGCGGCGACACGCTGAAGACGCTGAACATCAACCAGGTCGAGGACCTGAGCACACTGATCCCGAGTTTCACCATCGCGCAGAGCTACCAGGGCGTGCCCACCTACACCCTGCGCGGCATCGGCTTCAACACCATCAACATCTCGGCCAAGTCGACCGTGGGCACCTACGTCGACGAGGTCGCCTACCCCTACCCCATCCTCAACTCCGGGCCGATGTACGACGTGCAACGGGTGGAAGTCCTGAAAGGACCGCAGGGCACCCTGTTCGGCCGCAACACCACGGCCGGCCTGATCAACCTGGTGACCAACAAGCCGACGGAAGATTTCGAGGCCATGGCCAGCGCCGAGCTGGGAAACTTCGAAACGTTCAACTTTGAAGGCTTCATTAGCGGCCCCATCACCGAAAACCTGGGTGCCCGCCTGGCCGTTCGCAGCGAGAACAGCGGCGAGGGCTGGCAGAAATCCAACACCCGCGACGAAGAACTGGGCGAAGTCGACCGCCAGGGCGCGCGTCTGTCGCTGGCCTGGGAAGCGACGGAAAGACTGTATTTCGATTTTTCCTACAACTGGTGGCAGAACCAGTCGGATATGCGCGCCGCACAGGCGATCGGCTTTACGCCGTCTACCGCGCCCGGCTCACCGAACAGCGTCTTCAATGCCCCGGGGCTGATCGATTACGTGGCCAACTACCAGCCCACGGACAATGACCAGGCCGACTGGGCCCCTTACGGGACACGCAGCCAGGACGTCGGCACCGGCCTGGGCCTGCCCGGCGACCTGGCGCAGGACGCCAGCATGGGCGCGTTCAAGCTGCACTTTACCTATGACTTTTCCGACAGCATGCAGCTGGTCGGCCTGACCGGTTACCACGACCTCGACCGTGAAGGCCTGACGGACTTCAGTGGCGCGCCCTACGAACTGCTGCTGCAGGACCTGGACGGCGAAATCGAAAGCTTCTCGCAGGAACTGCGCCTGCAGGGCACCACCGAGAACACCACCTGGCTGCTGGGCGCCTATTACTCGGACGATGAACTGCTCGATTCCAACCGCACCCTGCTGGGCGAGAATGCCAATGTACCGCTGATCCGGTTCTACACGCTGCAGCTGCTGGGCACCCCGTTCAACTCCGGCGGCTACACGCCGCTGGAGGCCAGCCAGGCCTTCCGCACGTACGAGGACCACGCGGAGATTGAAGCAGAATCCTGGAGTGTGTTCGGCAATGTGAACTGGGAGCTGTCCGATGCCCTGACCCTGAACGCCGGCCTTCGCTATACCCAGGACAAGCAGGACTACGTCGGCTGTTCGCGTGATTTCAACGGCAACATGCTGCCCAACGTGAACGTCACCAACCGTTTCCTGTTCTTCTCCAACTATGGCCAGTTCCCGGCCGAAATTTCCCAGGGCGAGTGCAACACCTACGACCCGACCACGGGCACCTTCGGTCCGGTCGTCACGAACCTGGACGAGGACAACGTCGCCTGGCGCCTGGGCCTGGACTGGTGGCTGGACGAAGACCTGCTGATGTTCGCCACCGTCTCCCAGGGCGCCAAGAACGGCGAAACCCCGGTCAACGCCGCCAACCTGGCCGAACAGAATGCGCCGGTCACGCAGGAGCAACTGCTGGCCTACGAACTGGGCGTGAAAGCGACACTGGCCGACCAGCGGGTGCAGGCCAACGCCACGGCGTTCTACTACGACTACGATGACAAGCAACTGAGCGTGTACTTCGCCGACCCCGTCTACACGGCGCTGTCCCGGCTGGACAATATCCCCAACTCCAACGCCTATGGCCTGGATACGGAAATCACCTGGCTGATGACCGAGAACCTGACGGCCATCGGCGCGGCCACCTGGTTGCACACCGAGGTGCAGGACTACCAGGGCATCGACGCGGCCGGCCAGCCTGCGGACTTCGATGGCCGGGATTTCCTCTACAGCCCGGACTTCGCCGGTACGCTGACACTGATCTACGGTCGGCCAATCACCAGCTCGCTCGGACTGAGCGGCACACTGAACAACCGCTACCAGGCCACGTCATACGCCAACCTTGGCGGCGACGACAGCCACCGGATCGATGCCTACAACCTGGTCAACGCCAGCATCGGTCTTTACTCGCTGGATCAACGCTGGGACGTCTCGCTCTGGGCCGAGAACCTGACCGACGAGTACTATTGGCTGACGGTCACCCAGGGCGCCAACACGGTCATCCGTTTCCCCGGCAAGAGCCGGACCTACGGTGTGACCCTACGCTACAACTTCTGAACGACAGGACGGAGGCCACATGACCGAGGCGCCGCCAGCGGTGCGCAAACCGGGGGTTCCCCGCGTCGACTTCACCCTTCCCGAGGGTGAAGCGGCGCTGATCCCCGCCGACTCGGTTTCCTGGCGGGTGTTCAAGAACCCGCTGGCGATGTTTGTCGGCGGCATCACGGCGGTCATCCTGGAGTTCGCCGAGCCACGGGTGCGCACCGGTGTCTGGGAGCACACCTCCTTTCGCACCGACCCGCTGCCCCGCCTGAAACGCACCGGGCTGGCCGCCATGGTCACCGTCTACGCGGCCAGGAGCGTCGCCGAGCGGATGATCGCCGGCGTCACCCGCATGCACTCACGGGTCGGCGGTACGACGCCGGACGGCCAGCCCTACCAGGCGCTGGAGCCGGAACTGATGGACTGGGTGCAGGCGACCGCGTCATACGGGTTCATGCAGGCGTACCACCACTTCGTGAGACCCCTGTCCGATGCAGACAGGGACCGCTTCTACGCCGAGGCGTTGCCCGCAGCCCGGTTATATGGCGCGCCGAACGCGCCCACCAGCGAAGCCGAACAGCAGGCCCTGTTCCGCAACATGTACCCGCTGATGGAAGATCACCCGATCGTGCGCGAGTTCCTGGATATCATGGAGAGTGCCGCCGTGCTGCCGTGGGCGCTGCGGCCTTTCGCGCGCCCCTGCCTGCGCGCGGCGGTCGACATCCTGCCCGCCGAGGTCAAGGCACGGCTCGATCTTGATCACCTGCAGCCGCTTCCGGGCTGGCAGCGAACCGCGCTGAAAGCGTTCGGCCGGCTGACCGACCGCATCCCGGTTCGTTCGGCGCCCCCGGCCCAAGCCTGCAAACGCCTTGGCCTGCCGCCGAACTACCTCTACAAGACGTAAAATCACGACACTATTCGAGGTCTTTCGCGCGGTACGGCGTCACCCTCTCGCGAGTTTCCTCGCGTATCCCGGCAATGATGTCCTCGGCAAACTCGCCGCCGGTGTCCAGGGCGTTTCCCCAGCTGTTGCGGATATAAGTGGCGATCGCCGCCAGGTCACGGTCGCTGATATCGGCGCGCGTGGCGAAACCCGGCATCACCGCCGGGGTGTTCCAGTAGTTCGGCCCGACCCAGATGGGACCAGCCAGGCCATGGAGCAACACTTTCGCCAGGGTGTCCTTGCTGGCCACCCAGTGGCTGTCCCAGAAGGTCGGGCCCAGGCCCGGCATGCCGTTGCCTGCCTCACCGTGACAACCGGCGCAGGCCCCTTTCCCGTTGTAGAGTTGCCTGCCTTCGTCATAAAGCGCCTGGCCGATGTCCGAAAGCTGCGCGCGGTGACTGGCGTCCTGGCGTTTCTGGCCCAGGTTCTCCAGCATCACCATCACCTGTTCATCCGGGTACGGCCCGTCCAGGCTCGCGATAAAGACATCGGACTCATCGCCCAGTCCGCTGACCACTGCCTGGCGCGTAAAGGGTTTATCGAGATGTGCGTCGAGCACGGCGCGGGAAACGCCCGCCCCACCCTTGACGGCAGACACTGAAATGGCCGCCTGCAGGGCGCGCGGATAGCCCGAGGCGGCCATCTCGCCGAGCAAACCGAGAAACGTTTCGTGGTCTTCTGGCGGCAGCACCTCGCCCACTGCCGCGGCCGCCATGGCCACGTGATCATTTTCGGCCACGATAAAGGTCTTGACGGTGTCGATATCCACTGCCTGCAGGCCATACAGCGTCCAGAGGGCGTTGACGATGGCGACGGCATTACCGGATGACGCCAGCAACGCCCGGATATCGGCGCTGGCCGGCCGGGCGCCGCGCTGGACCAGCAAGCGGCGGGCCGTGTCGCGTTGCCAGGCATTTTCGTGCGCCAGCAAAGGCACCAGATCGCGGTCGTCGAGCTTTGCCAGGTCGGGAACGCCGGCCGCGGCACTGGCGGCCCAGCGCAGGCGGTAAATCCGGCCCATGGTGTTGTTGTTCCGGTCCAGCTCGCGGTCACGGATCTGCGCCGCCAGGTAGCTGGTCAGGAAGTCGCGGTGCTGGATGATGCCGTGGTACATGTCGAGGATATACACCGTGCCATCCGGCGCGTTGTACAGGTTCACCGGGCGGAACCGTTCATCGGTGGACGTCAGCAGTTCCTGCCCGGGATACAACGGCTCCCCGGTCAATTCACCGACGCCCTCGATGATCTGCCGGGCGCTGACCAGGTTCGCCGCCGGCTCCGGGGTCAACGCCATGCCATGGAAGCGCTCCGGGAAATGACTGCCCCGGTAAACCAGGCTGCCGCTGGCGGCCGTGAACGCTACCAGTTTGCCCCGGTCAGGACCTTCGTCCACCAGCGTGCCGTCCATGTAGCCCCGGTTGACGCCGGGGTTCATGCGACCGGGGTAAACAAAATTGTCGCCGATCGGGTGCGCCGGCATGTCCGGCCAGAATCCCGGGTTCCTCAACAATGAGCCGGGCAGCAGGTACTCGCCGTGAATCGGCGAGCTGTTGCCGTTGTGGTAAAGCCGGCCGTAATCATCCATGGCCAGGCCCCACTGGCCGCGAAAATCGGATTCCGCCCGCACCAGCTTCCAGTAGCGGTTGCGATAGATTTCCCCGGCGCCGGCCGGCACCGCGGCATCAAGCGGGACGGTCCGGTATTTTCGCGTGCTCTTGGCGTTGTAGTACCAGTTATCGATGCCGTAGAGCATGCCGTTCGGCTTGTGCTCCAGGTTGCCGTCAGCCGCATACGTGGCATCGACCACCTCGTGCAAGCCCGGCTGGATGACGCCGTTCTCTTCAAGCACCTCGGCAAAGTACAGCGCGTTGTGGTCGGCGTAGAAAATCCCGCCTTCCACCATGGCCACGGCGCGGGGCAACAGGATGTCGTCCAGAAAGATCGTCCGCCGGTCCACGCGGCCGTCACCATCGGTGTCTTCCAGCACCACGATATTGCCCTCGGGCTTCATTTCCCCAGTGCCGTGGACATCCGGCATGAAGGTGGTCATCTCCGCCACCCACATCCGCCCTTTTGCATCGAAGGCCATCGCCACCGGGTTGAAGACGCCCGGTTCGGCCACCACCGGCTCGACCACGAACCCTGGCTGTACCGCGAATGATTCGAGCGCCTCTTCAACCGAAAGGATCGGCGCCCCGGGTATCTCCTCGCGCGGAATGACCTCGCGCATGTCATGGCCGTCACGGTCACCCTGGAAGCCGTTACCGGACTCATCCGAAGCGAACGACAGGCCCGCGGCGCACCCCAGCACGACGGCCCACCGGCAGGTCTTCACCCCCGTCACTTCAAAGCTCTTCGATGGTGATATTGCGAAACTTCACCGTGTAAGCCGTATCGCCGGTCTCGGCGAAACCCTTGCTGCCATGGTGCTGGATACCGATAAAGCCCTCATCCAGGTGGGTATCGGTCACGTGTGTGGTGAGCACGCCGTTGAGCCAGATCCGGATCTCGGGGCCGACGGCGGTGATCCTGTAATGGTTCCACTCGCCGGCACGGAACGCCTGCGCTTTCTCCGCCGTCCACTCCGGTGAATGGTTTTCCCGGAAGTGCTCCCCGGGCGCCGAGCGTTCGGGGTGCAGCGGAAACAGCCACTGCCGCGGCGTGGACTGCTCGTAAAGACCACCGCTCCAGGCGCGTTCGGACGGATCGACCTCGGCCTGGTAGCCCCACGCGATCTGGCTCTCCGCCTCGGCCGAGTAGCGGGTCTGGGCGCGGAACAGGATGCCGGAATTCACGTACTCCCCTTCGACCTCGGGCACGATCACTTCCAACTCCAGCGTGAAATCCGCGTAACGCTTCTTGGTCAGCAGGAACCAGTTACCGGTCGACAGCAGGTGAATCTCGTTCCCCAGCCAGTGCGCCTCGCCGAACGACGTGACGTTCATCCAGAGGTTGGGGTCATGGGTGATGTCGACCGGCGCCGCCTGCACGCCGGCAGTGGCCAGGGCGTACAGGAAGGCGGTCGCGCGTAGTGATATGTTCATGGTCGAAGTCATTGTCAGAGTCGTTTCCTGCCGTGCACCATCGCGGCCACCAGGTTTTCGCGGTGTTTCCACGAACTCCAGGCCACGCCGAGTACGTGCAGGGCCACCATGGGTATCAGGGCATTGGTCAGCCACAGGTGGGTATTGCCCACCCAGGCGATGCCCCAGAAGCGGTCAGTGGTGTACATCCAACCGGTCACGCAGATCGCGGCGACCATCAACAGCAGTACGACGCTCATCCAGCTGCCGGGGGGATTGTGGCCCAGGTAACGCGGCGGCGCGCCGTCGCGGGTGGCGCGAATGTAGCGGACCAGTTCAGTGGGCGCGAGCGCGAACTCGCTGAACCGGGCGAACCGGGGCCCGATAAAACCCCAGGCGCCACGCGACACGACCACGGCCAGGGCGCCGTATCCGATCCACTCGTGCAATCGTCCCGGGTTGTGGCGGGTCAACCAGCTCACCACCACGGTGACCACGAGCAACCAGTGCAACAGTCGCTGGAACGGGTCCCAGACGCGAACGGCGCTACCCGTTACGGGTGTGTCAGCCTTCGTCCTCATCCTCGACGGGCACGGGCTCGAGCGTTACCGGGTGAAAATACGCTTCCACGCGCTCGCCCTCGGCGTTTTTCGCATAAACCTCGTAACATCCGCCATCGACCTTGATACGTCGAACCTCCCAGCCCTCGGCCTCGAGCCGCTCCTGCAGCACGGACTGGTCCTGCCAGCCCTCTTCCGGGCCGGAGTCACAGGTTGCCAGGCCGGTCGCCTGAGCGGCGGGACTGAATGCCAGCACGGCCACTACGACCAGTGGCAGCCACTTTACACATCGCATCATGAGTCATCTCCTTGCTTGGGCCTGAACCCGGAATATCGGCTGGGTAGTATAAGCCAGCACACCGGTGCCGAAGAGCAATCGCGCCAAATACCGCAAACTGGCCGCGCTGGGGCGACATGACCCCGGACATGATGCCGTTCGATCCAAAAAGAATGATCTTCGGCGGTTTCCGCGTGCGGGTCAGGGGATAAAGACCTCCAGGGCGCCCGGTATTGAGCGGCAATCCAGCGGCGTCTCACCAATCGGTTCGCCGTCTGCCGTGGCTTCCGTGGGTGAGCGCGTCTCAATCCGGACGGTGCTGGCCTTGAAGACCTTGATGCCCCGCGGTTCATTGCCGGTCTCGGGCCCGCGACGCAGCGCGATGGCATTGCCCACCAGGTCGCCAATGCTCTGCGGGAACAGGCACAGGACGGTCAACCGGCCGTCGTCGAGGCGCGAGTCGCTGGAAATGGTCATGCCGCCGCCGTAGCGAATGCCGTTGCCGATGGTCAGCTGCATGAAGCGCAGTTTGCGGGACTCGCCGTCCAGGGTGAGGGTACCGCCCAGCGCATACTGGTCGTCGTAGACATCCATGAAACTGCGGGCATAGGCCAGCACGCCCAGCCGTTGCTTCCGGCCCTGGTCCATTTCGCGGGTGAGCTCAGGCCCCAGCCCAACGCCCACGGCGTTCAGGAACGGGCGGCCGTTGACCTCGCCCAGGTCAACTTTCTTCGTCCGGCCCTCGACGATGATGTCGACTGCCTGGTCTGGATCATCGGGTATGCCGAGCGAGCCGGCGAAATCGTTGGCGGTGCCCATCGGAATGATGCCCAGCGGCAGGTCGCAACGACGGGCCGCGGGCAACGCCGCGTGGATCGTGCCGTCGCCTCCGCCAACAACAATGCGTTCAAGCACATCCGAATACCGGGCCGCCTGTTCTTCCAGCGACCGGTCACCGTCGAAGTCGTAGTGCACGAGCGGACCCAGCGATTCCAGCCGCGCTTCCAGGCCATCTGGCCAGGCGTCACCGGAGCGGCTGTTCGGGTTGATGGCGAGCAGTGTGGTCATTACCGGCGCAGGATAATCCAGAGCGCATGAATGATGCCGGGGATATAGCCCAGCAGCGTCAGCAGGATGTTGAGCCAGAACTGCAGCCCAAGGCCAACCTGCAGGAACACACCCAGGGGCGGCAACAGGATACTGAGCAGGATGCGAATGATGTCCAAGAGTCTCTCCGGTTATGGGTACGCCCCGGTAGATGCAAGACATGTGCCAGTGGTGAATACCCACCGTTCCGGGCACCCCAGGGTCCGCGCCCATGCAATGTCGGCCAGGCCAGTGTAAGGATTACATCGCCACGTGCGACGGAATTTCAGCGGCGTGCGACAATGATATTCTGCCCGCGGGTTGCCGGTATCTGCGGCGCGACTTCGGACAATGACGACAGCGAGGCCCCATGAGCGTATTGCGCACACGTGAGCAGGCCGTCCTGCAGGACGCACTGATCGTGACCCAGGAATCCGCCGACCACCTGGAAGACGCGGCGGGATTTGTCGAGGATGAAGCGGCACAGGACATTCTCAAGTCGCTGGCCGATGAACGTCATCACCTGGCGCAGTCGCTGGCCGATGCCCTGCGCAACTCCGGCGACCTGCCCAACACGCCGGACATCGACCGGGAGGATGCCGTCAACCTGGTCCGCCGGATCCGCGCCTGGCTGAGTCCGGATGCCACCCCATCGAACTTCCTGGCCTTGCACGCAGACGCCGAGCGCAAACTGCGCGACACCCTCTCCGGCTACCCGGATTGCGACTTCGAAGCCGGCGAACGGGAACTGATCGAGCACGTGGCCGAACACGTGGACAAAGCGATTTCCGAACTGGAATCGCTTGCGTCCCGGCTCGGTCAGTAGGCTGAGGATGATGGATTCACTCACCTGGAACCTGCTCGCCATCCCGGCCTGCATCGCCGTCCTGGTCGGACTTCGCTATGCGCTCTGGTTTGCGTTCCGGGCATTGCGCGCCATCTGGCATCGCGGCAGCGGGCTTGTGGGCCGCATTGCTCGCTGGCTTCAGGCGCACCCCTTCAGCGAATGGTTTGAACAGCGGTTTCCGCGAACATCGGAATTCATCCGGCGACGACTGGACCCCGCGACGTTCACCGGCCTGCCGCTGACGCTGATCTTCGGCGCCGGCGTGTACATCGTTTTTCTGTTCAGCGGCCTGGCCGAGGAGGTCTTGGAGTCAGACGAGATCCGCGTGGTCGACGAGACGGTTTTTGCCCTGGTCGACCCCCTGCGCAGCGAGCGCTGGGTGAGCTTTTTCCACTGGATCACGGAACTCGGTTCAATGCCAACGCTGACGGCGGTCGCGATTGTCGCCTCGGCATTCATGCTCGCCCATGGGCCGCGCCGCTACATCCTGCCGGTCTGGATTTCCGTGATCGGCGCCAACCTGACCACTTACGCCGGCAAGTACATCTTCGACCGGCCACGGCCGGAGTTCCTGTTCGACATCACGGCAGCGACGCCGTCGTTTCCCAGCGGTCACACCACCGGCGCGATGGCCGTCTACGGCATCATCGCCTACGCCCTGTTACGCGATGTCAGGGCGGCCCGGACGCGATTCGATATCGCCTACTGGGCAGGCGTGGTGATCGCGCTGGTCGGCTTCAGCCGCATTTTCCTGGGCGTGCACTTCGCCAGTGACGTTGCGGCCGGGCTGCTGGTCGGCGTGTTCTGGCTGCTGGTGGGTATCGCCGTGGCCGAGGTGCGCCGCGTTACCCCGGAAAGTACATGACGCCTGCCCGTCACCCGCGGGCCACGGACGCCGTCGACGACGGTCACGGCGAAGACCAGCCGTTTGTCCGCTGGTCCGGCCGTATCGGCTACGCCGCCAAGGGCGTTGTCTATCTCATCATTGGCAGCCTGGCGCTGATGCAGGTGCTCGGCATCGGTGGCGACAGCACCGGGAGCAAGGGCGCCCTGGTGGCGCTGAAGCAACAATCCTACGGCGATGTGCTTCTGTACCTGATGGCCGGCGGCCTGCTGATGTATACCGCGTGGCGGTTCGCCCAGGGGCTGTTCGATGTCGAACACAAGGGCAACGACTTCATCGCCCTGGTGAAGCGTGGTGGCCTGGCGATCAGCGGGGCGCTGTACGGTTTCCTGGCCTGGCAGGCGCTGAACCTGGCCATGGACAGTGCTGACCGCTCACCAGGCGGCGACAGCCGCGAGACCGCCGCAAGGGCCATGAGCGAGCCGGGGGGTGAATGGCTGGTCATCGGAGTCGGGATCGGTTTCGGGATCGCAGGCCTGTACCAGCTCTGGCGGGCCTGGAAAGTGAATTTCAGCAAGCACTGGAAATCGACACTGAACGGGACGACCCGCCAGTGGGCCACGCGGGTATCGCGATTCGGAATTGCCGCGCGGGCGATCCTTTTCGTCATCGTGGCCTACTACATCACGGTTGCCGGTATCGAGTCCGACCCTGAACGAACCCGCAGCCTGGGTGACGTGCTGCGCTCGTTCGCCGGCAATCGCGGGCTCCTCGGGCTCGCCGCGGCCGGCCTGACCTGTTACGCCGCTTACGCCTGGGTGAACGCCCTGTTCAGGCGAATTCCCGCGGCCAGCGGAACATCGTTCAATGATCAGATCCAGTAGGCCACCAGCCGGGCCAGCTTTTCCCGGATTTTCTGCACCAGGGAGCGTTCCGGCCAGGTTTCCGGGTCAATCTCGTCGCAATGCGAGATGTCCTCGCGGTACTGCGCTTCCATTTGCTGGGCGAACTGTTCGCCGAAGATCACGGCGTTGATCTCGTCGTTGTGCAGGAAACTGCGGTAGTCCAGGTTACTGGAACCGACCGAGGCCCAGCAGCCGTCAATCACGACGGTCTTGGCATGGACGAAGGCGTTGTGGCTTTCGTAGATCCGCACACCACTTTTCAATAACGCCGCGTATTGATGGTGTGAGGCATGCAGCACCAGGGCCGAGTCGGATTTTCCGGGCACGATGACGCGGACATCCACGCCACGTTCGGCGGCCTGTCCCAGGGCACTGAGAAAGCGGTCATCCGGAACGAAATAGGCCTGGGTGATCCAGATACGTGATTCGGCACATTCGAACGCCTGCAGGTAGGCCTGGGCGATGGGAGATTCTTCATCGCCGCCGTCCGATTTCAGGGTCGCGACACGTTCACCACCGGTGCACGACGGTTCCGGAAACGACAATTCATCCGCCGTTTCGTCACCGGACTGCCGTTCCCAGTTGGATTCGAAGATTCGGCGGAAGCCTTCCACCGCCGGGCCGGTGATCCTGACATGCGTGTCCCGCCAACCATCCTCCAGGACATCCCGCATGCGCTTCTCCCAGGATTCGTTGCGATAGGCGTCGCAGATATTGATACCGCCGGTGAACGCGACTTCATCATCGACCACCAGCAGCTTGCGGTGGTCCCTGGTGTTCGCCTTGACAGGGTCCCCGCCCTCGGTGGGGTCAAGTGAATGGAACTCGTGAACTTCAACACCATCGTCCTGCATGCTGTTGAACAACGCGTTGTCCGCCTCCAGGCTGCCAAAGCTGTCGTAGATCACGCGAACGCGCACGCCCTGCCGGGCCTTGCTGCTCAATGCATCGGCAAACTTCCGGCCCACTTCACCATCCGTGAACATAAAGGTTTCAAGGTCGACGCGCTCCTGCGCCCCGTCGATATCTTCGAGCATCGCATCGTAGGTTGCCGGCCCGTCGATCAGCAGCGTCACCTCGCATTGCTCGTAGACCTGGCCGTGGCACAAGGACTCGATGATGGGCAGCAGAGCCTGTCCCGTGTCGCGCCCGGCGCCTGTTTCCCGCGATTCATCGTTCATCAGACCCATGCCCGTGATTGCCTGGAAGGTGCCGGCACGATAGCAGCTGCGAGGTCCGAACCGGAACTGAAACCGGTTTGGGCGACAACCAGGGAATTCTTACATCGACCACGGAAACTTTTGCCTCGACCATCTTCCGATGCACCGCTTCCAGGGTGCTGCTCGAAAATCTCATGGGCGGATTCCATCGCCTTTAAACGTTTGTGGCATGCGGCTCTACAGCAATCGGCGGTTTCGGGGAAACCCCTGCCGGCACGATCATTGCATCGGAGGGGGCACGCCAACGCAATTTCAGGCAAAACCAACTGGAGGATCAAGATGAACCGTAAGCCCCTTTACATCGTGATGAGTACCGTATTGACCGCCGCAATGGCCATGCCGTTGTCTGCCAATGAGATGGACGAACGTGCAGCCGAGGAAGCCGACCGTACCGCCGGCCAGGTCGTTGATGACCTGGGCATCGCCGCGCGGACCAAGGCCGCACTGGCCGCGGACGAGGCCACCGCCGCGCACAAGATCGACATTGAAGTGGATCGTGACACCGTGCAGCTGAACGGTTGGGTCGATTCGGAAGCGGAGCGCACCCGCGCCGGGGAAATCGCCATGAACATTGACGGTGTTGCCTCGGTCGAGAACAACCTGGAACTGCAGTCCAGCGACCGCACGACGGGTGAGTACATCGACGACAAGATGCTGATCGCCAAGGTGAAGGCCGCCCTGGCCGATGACCCGACGGCCGAAGCACTGACGATCGACGTCGAGTCCGAGCGAGGTGTCGTCAGCCTGGGTGGTCATGTCGACACCGAGCAGGAACGTGACGCCGCGATCAAGGCCGCCAGCAAGGTGGCCGGCATCGTCGACGTGATCGACAACATTGATGTGCGTTCGTAACACGCACTGTCCACCGGGAAAGGCCCCGCATCTGCGGGGTCTTTCCTTTCCCCATGGGCTGCGCCCATGGTCTCGGCTATGATGCCGTGACCTGCCGGACACCCGGTACTTACAGGAGCGCTGTTCGATGAGTGAGGAAACTGCGTCAAACGTTGCTCCACCGGGGGAACCCGGCCGCGGCCGCAACGCCGCGATCATCGTCATCGCCACGATCGCCTGCGGGTTTGCGCTCTATTTCGCCAAGCCGATCCTGCTGCCGCTGGTGATTGCACTGCTGCTGAACCTGCTGTTTACGCCATCGGTGAACCGGCTGGCGCGTATTGGCGTTCCTTCACTGGTCAGCGCCACCCTGGTCATCGCGCTCATCGTCGGCCTGCTGGTCAGCGGCGTGATGTTCCTGAGCGAGCCCGCGAAGGAGTGGTTACGCGAGGCCCCCACCAGCCTGAGGCAGGTCGCCCGCGACATGGAGGACGTCAAGAGCCCGTTGCAGGAAATCCGTGACATCGGCGAGGAGGTCGACGAGCTGACGGAAGTCAAAAGCAAGAAGGCCGAGCCCCAATCCGTCAAGATTGAACAGCCCGATGCCCTGGACCAGGTCATGGTGGTGGTCCCCGGCCTGATCGCCTCGCTCTGGGTGACACTGACGATCACGTTTTTCCTGCTCGCGGCCGGAAACCGTGGCACGGAAAGAATCCTCGGCTTTGGTAAAACCTGGGAAAAGAAGCGCCAGATCATTCGCGTGTCACGCCAGATCCACGACGAGATCTCGCGTCACCTGCGAACGATCACCGTGATCAACATCATTCTCGGCGTCGTCGTCGGGCTGGTGCTCTGGCAACTCGACATTCCAAACCCAGAACTCTGGGGCACGATGGTCGCGGTGCTCAATTTCGCCCCCTATCTTGGCGCCATGGTCAGCACCGTGGTCCTGGCGCTGGTTTCACTGATGACGTTCGGCAACCTGGCCGAGGCGATCTGGGCCCCGATGATCTTCCTGGCCATCACGTCACTGGAAGGCGCCGTCATCACCCCACTGGTACTGGGCAACCGGCTGTCGCTGAGCCCCCTGGCCGTCTTCCTGTCAGTCATTGCCTGGGGCTGGCTGTGGGGCCCGGCCGGCGCACTGATTGCCGTGCCGCTGATGTCCGGCATCAGCGTGATCCTCACGCACTCCCGCTCCGGCAAGCCGTTCGCCAAGCTGATCCAGCATTGACCCTTTCAAACTTCATCTGACCGATCAATTGCGAAACTGAGCTACGATCTTCATAGCCTGACCCAAAGAGATCGCGATGACTGAACACCTGCCAACGCCTACCTGCGCCATTCGTGGCCCCGTGTTGACGTTTACCGGTGACCCTTTCCAGGTTGGCGTGGAAGACACCATGGTTTACGAATCCGATGCCATCGTGGCCTTTGGCGATGGCATCATCACGCATTTCGGCCCAGCCACCGACATCCGCCCACAACTGCCTGCGGACCTGCGAATCAGGAACTATGGCCCCGACGCCCTGATTTCGGCCGGGTTCATCGACAGTCACGTGCATTTCCCGCAAACCCCCATGATCGCTGCCTTCGGAGGACAGTTGCTCGACTGGCTCAACGATTACACGTTTCCAACAGAGCGAAAATTTGCTGACAAGGTATTCGCGGCCTCGGTGGCGGAAGTCTTCCTGCATGAATGCCTTCGTAATGGCATCACCACCAGCTGCGTGTACTGCACCGTATTTCCGCAGTCTGTCGATGCACTGTTCGAGGAAGCTGAGCGGCTGGGCATGCGTATCGCCGCCGGCAAGGTGATGATGAACCGCAATGCGCCGGACGACCTGCTGGATACCACGCAAAGCAGCTATGACGATTCCAGGGCGCTGCTGCAGAAGTGGCATGGCAGGGACCGCCTGATGTACGCGATTACCCCGCGGTTTGCGCCAACCAGCACGGAAGACCAGTTGGACGCCGCCGGCACCCTTTGGGACGAGTTCCCCGATGTGTACATGCAGACCCACCTGTCAGAGAGCCCAGGTGAAATCGCCTGGGTGAAGAAACTGTTCCCGGATCGGGATGGTTACCTGGATGTCTATCACCACAGCAAGCTGTGCCGTCCGCGCGCGGTGTTCGGACACTGCATTCACCTGACCGACGACGAGCTGCACAGGATGCACCACACCGGATCCGCGATTTCACATTGTCCGACGTCGAATTTCTTCCTGGGCAGCGGCTACCTGGACATTTTCAAGGCCGCCGACGCCAGCCGCCCCGTCCGCGTTGGCCTGGGCACCGACCTTGGCGCCGGAACTTCATTTTCGATCCTGACCACGCTGAACGAGGCCTACAAGGCCGCACAGCTCAACAACAGGAAACTGACGGCCATCCACGCGTTTTACCTCGCCACCCGCGGCACCGCCCATTCGATGTACATCGAGGACAAGGTCGGCAGCATCGCGCCAGGCATGGAGGCCGACATGGTAGTGCTGGACACGAAATCCACGCCGATTATCGATTACCGGATGCAGTTCGCGAACAACCTTGACGAAGTGCTCGCCATCCAGATGACCCTGGGTGACGATCGCGCGGTGAAGGCGACCTACGTCAACGGCAAATGCCTGTACGGAACGGCCTGAATCGACCAAACATCGGCTATGCTACTCCAGAAAACCTGCAGGGCCGCAATGGTCTGGACCCGCTGACTCACCAGACCTCGTGAAGAAAATGGAGAAAACAGTGAAACTGCACATCTGCCTGGCGTGGGTGACGATATTGCTGGCAAGCACCCCGCTTCATGCACAGAACGGATCCGGCAACCCCGTTTTCACCGACGACTGGCTGTTCCGCCTGGGCGGTCAACAGGCTGACGCCAATGCGAAAGTCGGCCTCGCCAATTCAAACCTGGGCGAAATCCCCATTATCGACCTCGACGCTTCTGGCGCTGACACCAGGTTAACCAGCTTCTTCGCCAACGTAATGTGGCAGGCCCCGGAGCGACTGAGCATCGGGTTCAGCTACTACCAGGCAAGGGTTGAGTCCGATCGTGTTCTTGATGAGGACTTCCAGTTCGGCGACCTGACCATTCCGGAAGGTACCGGCGCCCGCACCGATTTCACCACGGATTTCTACGTGCTGAACGGCTTTTGGGATGTCTACCAGTCATCCAGTACTTCGGTGGGCCTCGGCCTGGGTCTCTATGGCCTCGACTTGGACATTTCCATCGCCAGCCAGGTGGGCAACCAGCCCACAGGCGAGGTGGAATCCGCAGACACCCTGGCCCCGCTGCCGACCATTTCGGCCTACTTCAAACACGCCTTCAACGACCACCTGGCCGTCTTTGTCGACGGCGGCTGGCTATCGGCGAACATTGATGAGTACGACGGCGAAGTGCTGGCGGGCCGGGTCAGCCTCGACTACTGGTTCAATGACAACTGGGGCCTGGGCGCCGGCTATAACTACGTGGATATCGACGTACTGGCCGACAAACCAGTGTTCGACCAGTATTACCAGGTGCAGTATAACTCTATGTTTTTCTACGCGATGTTCGGGTTCTGAATTACGCTGCAAAGTGGCGGGTCTTGGCCATCAGGTGCGCGCGCCGTACTCGTTGATGTTCAGGGTGAAAGAACCGCCATCCGTGCAGGCCAGGCCGTAATCGCGGATGTATTTGTAAGTCACGTTATCAATCTCCGTGTCGGGCGGGATAAGGTTGGCGATATAGCCCGGGTGCGCCAGGTCGACGAGCGTTTCCCGAAGGTCGGCCTTGCGCTCGAACATGCGCGTATTTGGGTCGGTGACGAACGCGTAGCCCTGGACGCGGCAGGTTGCACCGTCCGCAGCGATCACCGTGCCGACAAAATGCCGGCGCAACGAACCCTCGTACATTGCCCTGTAAATGACGTGAACTTTCTCACCGGGGTTGATCAGCATGGGACGGCGTCTCCTTCAAGGCGTCAGGCGTCTGAGTATATTCGCACACCACGAAGTCGTCGAAATCGATAAATTCATCGCGGGTTGGCGCCCATTCGGGTGAGTTGCCGCCGAAGAATGTCGAGAAATACATCGCATCAATACCAAATTCCAGGTCGGCGGTGCGGTAGAGGAAATCGTGGATACCCAGCACCTGTTCACCGTCAACCCAGGCCTGCAGCAGGCCATCGGCGGTGCCCGGCGTATTCATCTGCACATGGTGCGTGACCTGGTACCAGCGGCCCGGCTCAAAGGTGAATGGGCGACCCTCAATCACGTAACCATAATCGTCACCGCAAGCCTCGACATTGTGCGGCCCATACAGGTACTGCACGGCTTTCCCGCCGGCACGCCACATGCCCCGCGCTGAAAACCCGCCCGGATCGTGCTGACAACCGCTGGGTGCCGAGCCACCCACCAGGCCCGGAAGCTTTCCGCCGAGTACGAAATCGAATCCGGGTGCGAACCGGACCCGGTAACCGAGATACAGGGAATCGTATGCCTGGTTGAAGGTAAGCTTCCATTGCGCACCGCCCGCCCCCGGGCCAACGCCACCGGCCGGGTAGTGAACGCGCAGCCAGCGACCCGCACCATCACCGGAACCCTGGATGACCTCGACCCGGCCGTCGTCGATGCCGTTGTTCCACGACGGCGCGTTCCATTTATCCAGGCCAACGTAGGCGCCGACCGGATCATCGTTGAAATCATTGGCGAAAACGGGCGCCGGGCATGACGCGGAATCGTGCGCTGTTGCGGCCATCGTGAGCGGAAACGACAGGCAGGCCAGTGTCGTTGCGAGGCCCAGGGCCAGTGAAGAAAAGTTGCGAGTGGCCACCATGATGGCCCAAGGCTACTACGAATCACTGTTAAGGATGTCGGGATTCACCACCGCTATAATCATCGGGTTGTCCATGCTTCGGGACCGACATGCTCGAACTTGAAACCTATGTTCACTGGTTGACTTACCTCGTTGCCGCGATCGTGCTGGCGTTACCCGTGGCGTGGAACCGCGAGACCGAGAGCCGCACCATCGGCCTGCGCACCTTTCCGCTGGTATCGGTCGGCTCCTGCGCCTACGTCCTGATCGGTCGCGCCTTCATCGGCGACGCCGACCCGGACGCCATGGCGCGGATCATGCAAGGCCTGATGACCGGCATCGGGTTCGTGGGTGGCGGCGCCATCCTGAAACACGAGAAGCACGTCTACGGCACGGCCAGCGCTTCTTCCATCTGGATCACCGGCGCCCTCGGCGCCGCGGTCGGCTTCGGTGAGTGGGCGCTCGCACTGATCCTCAGCCTGCTGAACTTTGTGCTGATCCTGGTCCTGGACCGGCTCAAGCCGATCGCGAACGGGGATTCGTGAGCGTGGGCGATCGCGTGATCGCGCAAGTTTTCGGGGCGCTGCTGGCGCTGTTCATGTTGATCACCCCTGCCCTGGCGAGCGCCGCCGGGTGTGAGGTGGAACTGTTCGTGCTCGGTGCCGGCCAGGATGCCGGCGCACCGCATATCGGCTACCCGGAAGACCCCGCCTGGGCAGACCCCGAACTGGCGCAGACCGCCACGTCCATCGCGGTCGTGGACCATGTCGACGGTCAGCGTTTCCTGTTCGAGGCGACACCCCACGTGACCCGCCAGCTCCAGTTGCTCGATGCCCTCGCGCCCACTGACAGCCCCGGACTGGGTCTCGATGGTGTGTTCCTCACCCACGCTCACATCGGCCACTATGCCGGGCTCATGTACTTCGGCCGTGAAGGCGCCGGCGCCAATGGCATTCCCGTGTTCGTCATGCCCCGGTTCGCGGCGTTCCTGCGGGAAAACGGGCCGTGGAGCCAGCTGGTCGTCCTCGAAAACATCGTCATCGAAGCCCTGGCCGCCGATACGCCCGTGATGGCCGGCGCACGGGTGCAGGTGACGCCGCTGCCCGTCCCGCATCGGGATGAATTCTCGGAAACCGTGGGGTTCGTCATCACCACGGGTGCTTCGAAAACACTGTTTCTGCCGGATCTCGACAGCTGGGAGGAATGGTTGGCAGCATCCGGCATCGACCTGGCCACCCGGGTGGCTGAGTTCGATCACCTGTTCGTCGACGCCACGTTC
The DNA here is from genome assembly GCA_913055655.1 of uncultured Oceanospirillales bacterium. Lineage (GTDB taxonomy): Bacteria > Pseudomonadota > Gammaproteobacteria > Xanthomonadales > SZUA-36 > Marinihelvus. Next base: position 1,711,574 of record CAJXKA010000001.1, read on the forward strand.
TTCCAGGACGGCGAATTAACCGGGCGCGACATGTCGGAAATTCCACACCCCCGCGTGATGGACACCATGGACCGGCTCGCATCCCTGTCGCCGGAACTGCGCCGCAGGGTGCGGTTCATTCACTACAACCACACCAATCCCATCCGCTTCGTGACGTCACCGGAATCGGAAGTGGTCGGGAAAAGGGGCTTCGGGGTGGCGCGGGCCGGAGACCGGCTGTGCCTGTCACCCTGAACTTCTAACTTTGTAAATTCAGCCCCCGCGACGCGTGATCGCCCAGCTGTCGAACGCCATCGTGCCGGCGATGACTGCTTCCCAGGTGATCTTGTCGTACGTGAAGGACACGTGTTCGGAAACATCCAGGGGCATGTTGTCGGGATAACGGTTATTCAGTTGCTCGTGCCGCACTGAAACGACTCGCGCTTCCTCGAGTGTGATCGTGAAGTAGTGCTCTTCCGTGCCCGTCGCGGAGGGGCGGTGGAACAGGAACTCCACTTTTGCGATGGTGCCGTTCTTGCCAAGGGTGTCATGTAACAGCGGCGTGGCCCGGTCAATCCGCTTGGTCGCAATCACCGGGCTTTGCTGGCGCCTGCCCCGGGGGTTGCCCGTGTTCGGGTCAAAGGGTGCATTGATTTCGTGCTGAAACGCGAACCACTCGACGTGGTCTTCCATGCCAATGCTGGTCACCTCCCCCTTGATCTCCCCGGAACTGTTGGATTCAAAGGGTGGTGAGTAAATACTGAGGGCCATGGTGTTTCCTCCTAGTCGATCAGGCCGAAATAGCGCGGCAGTGCCTCGCTGACGGCGGGGATGTAGGTCACCACCATCAGGGCCAGGAACATGGCGATGAACATCGGCACCATGGGCCGGACGATCTGGCCGATGCTGGTCCGGGCCACGGCGCAGCCGACGAACAGGATACTGCCCACCGGCGGGGTGCACAGGCCGATGCACAGGTTCAGTACCATCATGATGCCGAACTGCAGCGGCGACATGCCCAGTTCCACCGCGACCGGCAGGAAGATGGGCGTGAAGATCAGCACCGCCGGGGTCATGTCCATGAACACGCCCACCATCAGCAGCACCAGGTTGATCATCAGCAGGATGATGAACGGGTTTTCGCTGAGGTCGATCATGGTGCTGGCCACCAGCGCCGGGATGTTCTCGTAGGCCAGGATCCACGACATGGCGATGGACGTGGCGATCAGGAACATCACGATCGCGGTGGTTTCGACCGATTTCAGCAAGATCGCCTTCAGCTCGGCCAGGTTGATCTCGCGGTAGATGAACATCGACAGCACCCAGGCGTAGAGCACGGCGATGGCGCCGGCCTCGGTGGCGGTGAAGATGCCGGAAATGATGCCGCCGATGACCAGCACGATCAGGAACAGGCTGGGCAGCGCGGCCAGCGTGGTGCGCAACATGACGCCCAGCGGCACCCGGTCACCCGCCGGGTATCCCTTGCGTTTTGCATAGATGGCGCAGACCCCCATCAGTGCCAGGCCCACCAGCAGTCCGGGCAGGTAACCCGCCACGAACAGCGCCGCAATTGAGGCGCCACCGCTGGCCACGGCGTAGATGATCAGGATATTGCTGGGCGGGATCAGCAGCCCGGTGGTGGATGCCGTGACCGTCACCGCGGCGTTGAAATCACGGTCGTAACCGGCCTTGTTCATTTCCGGAATCATGAACCCGCCCACCGCTGACGTGGCGGCGACGGCCGAGCCTGAAATGGCGCCGAACAGCATGCAGGAAATGACATTGACGAACGCCAGCCCACCCGGGATTGCGCCGACCAGCGCCTTTGAGAACCCTACCACCCGCCGGGCGATGCCACCCTGGGCCATCAGCTGACCCGAAAGGATAAACAGCGGAATGGCGAGCAGCGAGAAACTGTCAATACCGCCGGCCATGCGCTGGGCGATGGTCGTGACGGCCGGGTCAAAACCCATGGTCAGCAGCATGGTGGCCAGCGTGGCCAGGCCCAGGCTGAAGGCGATGGGCACGCCCAGCGCGAACAGCACCGCGAACGTCAGCAGCAGCACCGCGATGGTCATGCCTCACCCCCATGTTCGTGGGTGGTTGCTGGCGCCAGCGCGAACAGGCAGATCAGCACCCCGGTCACCGGGATCACCGAGTAAACGAACGCCACGGGGATGCCCAGTACGGCCGAGTGCTGCTTCAGTTCCCAGGTCAGCGCCACCAGTTTCGAGCCGCCAATAACCAGTACGCACAGGGCAAAGATGATGATGACGGCGATGGTGAACCACCGCAGCCACACCTCCGCCCGCCCGCTGACTTTCTGCACCAGCAGGTCCAGGCCCAGGTGGACATGGTGCCGGCTGGCGTAGGCCGCGCCCAGCAGGGTCACCCAGATCAACAGGAACCGGGCGACTTCCTCGGTCCAGGAACTGGGCGCCGAGAACACGTAACGGGAAATGACCTGCCAGCCGACGGCCACCACCAGCCCCACCATCAGCACGACCAGCACGTTTCTCAGGATGGCCTCCAGCACATTCGCCAGCGCGTTGACCGGTTTCATTCCACTGCCTCCAGGGCCCTGATCAGTCGGCCGATCTCGGTGCCGTCATACGACGCTTTCATTTCTTCAACCGCGGCCATGAATGGCGCCTTGTCGGGGTAGGTCACGGTCACGCCCGCCGCCTTCACGGCCGCCAACGCTTCCTCGGTGGCCGCGTTCCACAAGTCACGCTGGTAGGCCACGGAATCGTCCACGGCCCGCTGCACCCATTCGCGCTGCTGCTCATCCAGCGACTCCCAGATGTACTCGCTCATCAGCAGCATGTCGGGCACCGCGGTGTGTTCATTCAGCGCGTAGTACTTGCAGACCTCGTAATGCCCGGAGAGATAGAACGACGGCGGGTTATTCTCCGCCCCGTCGACCACGCCCTGCTGCAGGGCGGAGTAGAGCTCGCCCCAGCCGATAGGTGTCGCGCTGCCGCCCATCGCCGCAATCATGCTGACCGCGGTCTGGCTCTTCATCACGCGGATTTTCTTGCCGCCGATATCGGCCGGCTGTTCCACCGGCGTGTCAACCATGTAGAAACTGCGGCTACCGGCATCGTAATAGCCCATGCCTTTCAGCCGCGCCACGGACACCGACGCCAGCAGTTCCTTGCCGACGTCCGAATCGAGCGCCTTGAGCACATGCTCGCGGTCGCGGAACACGTAGGGAATGCTGAAGACTTTCATGCTGGGCACGAACGCTTCCAGTGGCGCGGTGGAGACCTTGGTCATGGCGATGGAGCCGATCTGCACCAGTTCCACCAGGTCGCGTTCCGCGCCCAGTTGACCACCGGGGTAGATGTCCACGCGCATGGTGCCGCCGGAGTATTCCGCGAGGCGTTCGGCCATGTGCACCATGCCGAGGTGCACGGTGTGCTGGGTATCCAGCGCGTGCGCCAGTTTCAGCACCACCTGGTCGTCCTGGCGGGCGCAGGCGCCTGAAAGCGCGGCGACGGTGACCATTACCAGCCAAACCCATCGGGATCGCATCATCGGGTTGTTTTTATGTGAGCCTGCATGTGGACAGGCAGTATAAACCCAGTTTGCCCGCCCAGCGGCCCGGGTAGCTTTTACCAGGGCGTGCAATTCCTACCGGCACGAAGCGGGTGCCCTGCCCTGGCTACCGCCCCAAAACCCCGTCACCGCAAGGGGTTCACGAAACTGGCACGCCAGTTGCATCTAACCCTGTGAACCCGAACATCACGGAGGTCTGTCATGAACTGGGACACCATTGAAGGCAACTGGAAGCAATTCAAGGGCAAGGCCCGCGCGCAATGGGGCAAGCTCACCGATGATGACTGGGACCAGGTTGAAGGCCGCCGCAAACAGCTGGCGGGCAAGATCCAGGAACGTTACGGCAAGTCCCGCGAGGCCGCGGAACGCGAAGTCGACGACTGGATTGACTCGATCTGACCCTGGCCTGGCTTTATTCCCGGCGGCTCTCTCTCCATCGCCAGCCCCGCTACCGCGCCGGACCCGCCCAGGCGGACCGGCGCGGATTTTCTTCGCCTCATTTGTATTCAGTGACCCGAGCGCGCGCTGACACCTTCCCGGAGTATCGAAATGGCCTCGTCAAAGTCCTCCCGGGTGGCGACCAGCGGCGGCAGGAACCGCACCACGTTGCCGCCGGCTGACGGCACGATCAGGCCCCTGTCACGCAGCAGCGCGACCAGGTCCCCCGGCGGCTCCGCCACCTGGATACCGATCATGAACCCCCGGCCGCGGATATCAATGATGTAGTCCGGAAACTCGGCCTTGAGCGCATTCAGCCGCTCCATGACATGGGCGCCGTTGGTGGCCACGTTGTCCATGACCCCTTCTTCTTCCATGGCCTCCAGGGTCGCCAGCGCCGCGGCACAGACCAGGGGCGCGCCGCCGAAGGTCGTGCCGTGCGAACCCGGTTTGAACAGGCCGGCATGGCGGTCGTCGATCCACACCGCGCCGATGGGCGAACCGTTGCCCAGGCCCTTGGCCATACCGATCGCGTCCGGGCGGATGCCCGCCTGCTCGAAAGCGAAAAATGTGCCGGTACGGCCCACGCCGCACTGCACCTCGTCCACCAGCATCAGGATGCCTTTCTCGTCGCACAACGCACGCAGCTCGCGAAGGAAATCCACCTCCGCGGGGCGGATGCCACCTTCGCCCTGGATGGTCTCGACCAGCACGGCCGCGGTATCGTCGTCGACCGCCTGGCGGAAACTGTCGATGTCGTTGAATTTCGCCGTGACGAAACCCGGCACCAGCGGCCGGAACCCACCCTGGATCTTCTCCTGCGGCGTCGCGCTCATCCCGCCGAAGGTGCGTCCGTGAAAGGCCTGGTCGGCAACAACCACCTTGAAACACCGTCCTTCCTGGCCGCATTTCGCCTGGCCATACAGACGGGAGAGCTTGACCAGGGTTTCATTCGCCTCGGCACCGCTGTTGCAGAAGAACACCTTGCCGCCGCCGCCCGCCAGGGCATCCAGCTTCGCAGCCAGTCGCGCCTGCGGTGCATTCCGGAACAGGTTGCTGACATGGGTCAATTCGGCGGCATGGGCCTGGATGGCGCTGACCACTTTCGGGTGGGAATGCCCCATCGTCACCACCGCGATACCGGCGCAGAAATCCAGGTACGACTTGCCGTCATCGTCCCAAAGGCGCGTGCCGCGACCCCGAACGAACGTGATGGGCGGCAAGCCGTAGTTGCCGAGCACGTGGTCGTTGTACAGCTGTTCAGTGTCCTGGGAGATGGTCATGGATGTTCGCACTCAGAATTTCGATGGTCTTGAATCGGCCTGGCCGGGTGGTTTCCCCACGGCGACTGGGAAGTATAGACTGCCATTTCGACCAATACTCCCTGACTTTAAGGCTCGATATGCAGAACACGAAGAACGCTTTCACCCGGCTACTTTGTGCCACCACCGCGTTGCTTCTAAGCGCCCTGGCGACGGCGGACACGCTGTCGACCATGCCACTGCCCCGCGGGGTGAGTTATGAATGGATGTCGCTTTCAAGGTGGTTCGAAATGCACGCCGAAGATATCGCCCTGGCCGAAGCCGGTGAGGCGCCGCTGGTGTTCATCGGCGATTCCATCACGGAAGGCTGGGAGCACGCGGGCGCGGAACAGTGGCAGAAACACTTCCTGCCGCGCGGCGCCGTGGATTTCGGCATCGGCGGTGACATTACCGGCAACCTGCTCTGGCGCCTGGACAATGGCGCAGCCAGCAACCTGGACCCCAGGGCCGTGGTGCTGTTGATCGGCATCAACAACAACTGGTTCACCGAAGACCCGCCGGCGACCATCGCCGATGGCATCGAGGCCGTCGTCGACAAGTTGCAGGCCGTATACGCGAATGCGGACATCCTTCTGCTGGGCGTGTTTCCCGCCGGAGAAATGCCGGATGACCCGCAGCGGGCTGCAGTGGCGGCCATCAACCGGGATATCCAGCCGCTGGGCGAACGGGAACGGGTGACGTACCTGGATATCGGCCGGAAATTCCTGCAGGACGATGGCCGTATTGCCGCCGACATCATGCCGGACTTCCTGCACCTCTCACCCGAGGGTTACCGCATCTGGGCCGAGGCGATCGCGCCCTGGGTGGATGAACGGGTGCCGGCCAAAGACGGATAAAGGTTTTACCCGGCCACGCGTTCGGCCAAGGCCTGGTTGAAGCGCGAGTACACGGGGCGTGCGAACCGACGCAGTAGCGGCCAGGTCATCACCGCCAGCACGCCGGTGAAAATTTCACCGTGTGTAAAACGGGTTTGCCCCTCTCCGGCCGGCTCAAGAAGATGGTAGTGCTCGGCCCTGAACAGCCAGGGCCACAGCAAACGCCCGGCCCAACGCAGTTCAACCCCGGGTACCACGTCCAGTACTGTTCCCCGGGCCGGTACCGCCGGCGCGGGCGGAACCCGGAATTTGAAGCGGATATCACTTCCCGACGACAGGTCACCCCGTAATTCGACAATGAATGGGTTCCATTGCGGATAACGGGGCGTGTCGACAAGCACAGCCCAAACCTGGCCCGGCGGGGCATTGATGAGAGACCGGGAAGTCAGTTCCCTTTTCGGCATGCTCCCAGTATAGGCCGCCGGGCCAAGCCTGCCCGCAGCGGGCTGTGATTCTCCACCATCCTGCTATATTCATTGTATATGCCGCAATTCACTGATATTGCGGCCCTGAAGGAAAATCACCAAAAGGAACAGGGAGTTGGCTGCTGGCAGCAGTGAAGATCAGGGGCGCAGGAGGCGCCTTCCACGCATCAAGGGCTGGTTCTTCGTCCTCACCGGGCTCGCCATTGGTGCCGGGTACCTTTATTACCTGAAAATCGAAGAACGCCAGGACTTCATCAACAGCTTTTACTTCCGCACGCTCCAGGAAGCCGCCACCGAGTTCAACAACAACCTGAGCCAGCTCGAAACGCTGCACCGGTACGGCCAGAGCACTTCGACCATCCAGTCCATTTTTACCAGCTACAAGCAGGACGAGTCGGCAGAAACGTCCGAGACCAACAGCGATGCGCTGGTCACGTTTGACTACGTGCTGCAGGCGAACCGCATCAGGATTGAGCAAAAAAAGGGCGAACAGGTCGTCGGGACCTTTTTCGTGGATGTCGGCGACCTGATGCCGGCGCCAGGCAACGATTTCGAGATCTATGTCCTTGCCGATTCCGATAACCGGGTCCTGGGTGGCACCGGTTCACAGGCCGGGCTTTCGATCATCAACACGGAGGTCATCAGTCGCGCCATCCAGGTGCGCGAGAACCAGGACTGGCTGAAGTTGGCGACCCGCCAGGATTCCGAAAGCCCCACACTCGACCGGGCGCTCCCGGGTTACAGCACCCATATCGACGTGGAACTCAATACCGGGAAGTCGCGGGTCTTTGTCCTGCCGTTCCTTCTGTTCCACGAAATCAGCATCCCGTCGCTACGCGTGCAGGAGGACAAGGAAGGCACCCTGGCCGAAGGCGGCGTCCCGATGTTCCTGGTCGGGGTTCAGCCTGACGAGGTGATCAAGTCCTATGAGAATAAACGTTGGAATTTCAGCCTGTTGCTGCTGTCTCTCGTGGCCCTGGTGTTCATGTGGACCATTACCCGCCTGCTCATGCTGTCACGTCACCAGCCGCTGGGTAACCATTTTTATCGTGTGACCGTGGTCGCCTCCTACTTTACTTTTGTCCTGCTCGTGGCCCTGTTGTCAGCCTTCGCACACCGAAGCGGCGAGATCGAACTTCGACAGTCCAGGGCCGAGCAAATCATGACCTCGATGGAAACCGAGTTGCAGGACGACCTGCGCGGGGTGTTCGAGGCGCTGGCACCCTTCCACGATTTCTACCGGGACCTGGTTCCGTCACCGGCAAACGGCGCTGCCACTGGCGCTCCGCAAGTGTGCAACGCCCCCGGGATACCGGAATGCGATAATCAGTGCGCAGGAAACTGCATGGTTGTCGATTTCGGGGAAGAGTATGAAGCCTGTCAATACCGCTACGATGAACCGGCGGTGGAACAGGGCCCCGGGGCAGTCACGCGGCTCCTGGATGGCGTGCGGTCATCCCTCAATGGGCATGAATCCATTTTCTGCAACCCGGTCGTCGTCACTTCGACCGCAAAGAAGAAAATCGAGCTGCCGCGCTTCAGCAACATCAGCGTTTACCCCCCCGGGGTCCAGGTCAGGCTCGATAACACGGCCGAACAGAAAGACGAGGTCACCGTCTACGAGCGATATGACCGTTCAGGTGTGCGGTCGTTACAGGGCGCAGGCGGCCTGCTGGGCGTTTTTTTGATGGATGAAGAGGGTCGCCAGGTGCTACCGGTGTTTTTCTTTGCGGAAAACAACCTGCGGCCCACAAGTTACAACCTTGCCCACCGCGACTATTTTCGCCGGGTCAGGGACAGGAACGGCTGGAATATCGACCTGGGCACACCCGCTTCGAGTAATGACAATTTTTATATCCAGCGCCTGCTGAACCTCAATACCGGCACCCGTGGCACCACGATCGGAATGCCCCTGGCGCGACAGGACATGGATGGCCCGGATCACTTCATCGGCGCCGACATCGTCCTGCCGGCCCTGTCACTGCACGAATGGTTCGACGCCGAAGCCTTGCAGGACATGGTGGTCATGGTCATCGACCGGGTCAGTGGCCAGGTGCTTTACCACATGGATGACAAGCGCTCCATGGTCGAGAACCTTTACCACGCCGGCAGGGGGACGGTTGAAGTCAGCCAGTCCATCCGTGAGGGCCGATACGGCACCCGGCCCGGCTACTACCACGGCAAATCGGGGTTGTTCGTCACCGGCGCCCTGCCGATCAGCCAGTGGGCCACTGTTGTTTTCGTGCCCGACGCCAGCACCGACAGCCTGATGACCAATACGTTCCTGGTCAGCGCCATCGGCATGGGGGTTGCCCTGCTGTTGCTGGCGGGCGTTCTCGGGCTGGCGCGCCGCGCGATCGACACTGATTCACGCAAGTACGAATGGGGCATACCCGCCGCCCTGAACGGCCATGGACTGATGCTCTTCACATCAATCCTGGTCGGCAGTGTTTACCTGGTGTACTGGCTGGTGGAAGTGGTGGGCAATCAACTGGGGCTGGACGGTCATTCCACTTTGTCCGTTTTCAGTATCGTCATCGCGATGCTCGTCGTCCTGTCATGGGGCTATGCTGTTTTCCGGCGCCTCCAGTCCAACGACCGCCAGACCGCTGACCTCAGGAAGCGCGCGCCGCGGGGCATCACCGCCCTGCTGGTTGTTTACGTGGTCACCGGCCTTGGCATGACCGTGTACCTGCACCATGTCGGCAACAAGCCGGACAGGGGACTGTCCTGGTACTACCGGAACCTGGCCGTCGCCCGGCTGAACCGGGAAAAAGCGGAATTACACGAGATCGCGCTGACGCGGTATCCGAACACGATCAAGGCGCACGCCGGTGACCCACTACGATTCGTGCCGATCAGCGATCGCTGGTACAGCTGCCTGGACCGTCCCGACTACTGGTCCGGCAGGGGCGCATTCACCGAAACCCGCCGCAAGGAACCCGACGTGATGCCCGAAGACCTGGGGACGTTCAGCCAGTACACGGCCAGTACCGACCCGCTTTCCTGGGTGCGCCGGTACCTGTTGACGGGAACGCCGGACCCGATGAGTCCAGTGGTCTGTCCGCCTGTCCCGCCTGGCGAACTCGAACGCACAGCGGTTGCCGGAAATGAATCCCGCCCGGCGATCGTTCGCTTCCTGGTGGTGATCCTGGGCGCATTCGCGCTGTTGTGTGCCGGCTGGTACCTGTTCTACCGGCGGGTGCTGGGCGCACGGCTGTTCGGTGCCGTGGGGCTGACCGAGCACCTCCGGCACATTGTCGAACAGAACGTCCCGGAACGGGCCTACGCGCCCCGCCAGGGCCTGGTGCTGGACCTGCATTGCCAGCGACACGCCGGCGAGGACTTCGTGGCGCTCCTGAACCGTTGCGCCAACAATATCGACCGGGAATCCCTGCCGGACGCCACCTGTCGCGGCATGCAGCTGATACTGGATGCCTGCCCCTGGCTGCCCCGGGAAGCGGCAGACACCGACCCATTCCCCGGTGCGCGCATCGGCTTCGAACTGTTGAAACGCGAGATCCGTTCCGATGACGGAACCACATCCGAGCGGGAACTCGTGGCCATCCACCTTTCCGACCTGGATGTCTGCCTGTCCCAATCCAGCGTTCGACAGTCCCTGTTGCGCCTGCTGCGCCAGCTGAAGGTGCTTTACCTGGGCGGGCAACTGTCAGAAGTGACGCTGCACCTCGGATTCCACAGTTACGAGTCACTGTTGCTGAAAGCCCACAACACCGACTCCGAGCGGGAGCCGATGAGCGAGACGGAATTTGCGGACTGGGCCGAAACACTCATGGATTTCCGCGTGGACCTGCCAGGTGAGCTGGTCAGGCAGTGCGACGAGGACTTTGTGCGATTTGAGTGCCGGGGCAGCGGCTTGTTGCGCCGGCTGGAGAGCGAACTGCTGGACGAGATCGCCGAGGCCAGGGAAACGGCAGAAGTCGCGGAACAGGGCGGGGCCGATATCACCTGGCGCCGCAAACGTCGCTGGTTGCACCTGGACGACGTGGACAAGTCCGGGCGGGAGTGGGCGACGGTCAATTGCATCCTGCTCAAGGCCGGCGCCCTGTTCCGGCACAAATGGGAAACCTGCTCGAGCGCGGAGAAACTGGCCCTCTATTACCTGGCGCGCAGGAAGCGCCTGAATTCGGCCAATGCCCAGCTGCTGGAACAGATGTCACTGCAGGGCCTGATCCGTGTCGACCACGGTGGTGTCCGGATCGTCAACAACACGCTGGCATACTTCGCCCGTCACGCCGAGGACGCCACCACCCTCAAGGACCTGGTGGAGGCGGGCGAGGAAGGCACCTGGCAGGAATTCCGCGTGCCGGTCACGCTGGTCATCCTGGCGCTGCTGGGCGGCGTGGCGTTCACCTCTGGCAGTTCCATGTACATGATTATCGCGTCGCTGCTCGGCCTGCTGGGCACCATCGGCAGCCTGACCAGCAGCGCGCGCATGATCAAGGAAAACCTGCGCTGACACGTGCACCTGAAAGGAGAATGAACCATGGCTGGTAAACCGATTGTCATCATCCACGGCTGGAGTGACGATTCCGAATCATTCGAGCGACTGGCCGGTGAGCTCGGCAAGGAAACCGGGCAGGTCCCGGAACAGATCTGGCTGGGCGACTACATTTCCCTGGACGACAATGTCCGCATCCAGGACATTGCCTGCGCGCTCCACAAAGCCTGGACGGACCGGGACCTTCCGACGTCCAGGAACGCCGTGGATGTCATCGTCCATTCAACGGGTGGGCTTGTGATCCGCGAGTGGATGAGCAAGTTCTACCAGGGCGAGGACCAGGTGCCGCCCGTGCAGAACCTGGTGATGCTGGCGCCCGCCAATTTCGGCTCACCGCTCGCCCACAAGGGCAGGTCGATCATCGGGCGCGTGGTCAAGGGCCACAACGCCGACAAGCGGTTCCAGACCGGCGCCGAGATCCTCAAAGCGCTGGAGATGGCGAGCCCGTTCAGCTGGCACCTGGCGCAGCGCGACCGGTTCAGCTCGAACCACTTCGCGGCCAACAATGTCCGTTGCACGGTCATCGTTGGCAACACCGGCTACTCGGGCATCAAGGGGTTCGCCAACGACGACGGCTCCGACGGCACGGTTTACGTGTCGACGGCCAACATGAACTGCGCCACGATGGAGATTCGCGTGACCCGGACCGAGAACGGCGAGTTCAGTGTCACGCCGCCCCGGACCTCCACGGGCCGGACGGCATTCCTGGTCCTCGATCATGTCAATCACAGCGAGATCACGTGCAAGGAACGGATGGAGCGGCGGATCCTCGACCCCATCCTCAAGGGCCTGACCGTTTCGAGGGACGACTTTCCTTCATGGTGTGATGAGTGTGAAAACGAAACCCGGAAGGTGACCGAAAAATACGCGACCACGTGGAGCGCCGAGAAACACGCCTTCCAGAACACCGTTTTTATTGTCACCGATGACCAGGGCAATTTCGTCAACGACTACGCCATCGAGTTCTACGGGACTTTTGACGATGACAAGGACAAGTGGGCGGAAGTCTTCAACAAGAAAATCTCGAAGAAGATCCACCCCTACGGCGACTGCCCGGCCTACCGGAGCTTCATGATTGATGTCTCAAAGCTTCGCAGCGAGATCGACCGGGTGGACGAGCAACTCCGCATCAGCCTGACGGCCGTGCCTGACCTGCGGGATGATGACAACGTGGTCGGCTACCGGACATCCGGAATCGACGACATCGGCCAGGTGATTCTCAGCCAGCAGGAAACGCTGGCGTACTTCCAGCCCCACCGCACGCTGTACGTCAATATCGAGCTGCCGCGCTACCAGAAAGACGAGGTGTTCCAGCTCGAGAACCTGGCGGACGCGACCGACTGAGACGCCACGGCAACTCGCCGGTCACCCGCCGGCCGGGAACGCAACGCGCCAGGCTTCCGTCTCGCGACGGGCCACGTCTTCGTTGTAGAGCGTGAAATTGAGCCCGAAAAGCGTACCGAAATAGGCCCTGCCCAGGTAGAAGCCCGGCCTGATCATGCGGATCTCATCGCGAATCATCAGCCCGTCCTGGCCGGCGAACCGGTCAATCCTGTCGATGTAGCCCTCGATCGTGGCGGTTTCGGCGTAGTCAATGATCACCGAAGGCCGGCGCGGGTCCAGCTGGCTGTCGCCGATGTAGAGTTTTGCCGGGAACAGCAGCGCCACGCGCTCGCCGAACACCTCGCCCGTTCTCATCTCCTCGTCGCGGACGCCGAACAGCGTACCGACGACCCGCTCTCGGTCGATGACATTGCGCAGCTCGCCAGCGTCACGGTAGAACACCTTGCCCTGCCACAGCATCTCGCCGACCTTTGTCACGAGGTCCAGTTTCAGGTCGGCGACGGACTCGCGGAACCCGCCCAGCGCCTCCCCAAGGCTGCGGAAATTGCCGCCCTCGGCGAAAAAGAAACTGCCGCGATAGGGCCCGTCCGGGATCGGCCCGGACTGCAGCCGCGCATAGACCTGGTCCAGCTGGTGCTGGTCCAGGGCCTCGATATTGTCAGGGTCGAGACGCACGAGGTCGTCGGCACTTAACGGGTACCGGCGCTCAAGCTCATCAAAGTCCAGGGCCGCCTCGCCGGTTGGCCCGAAGGGGATCGATGGGGCCGGCGCCGTTTCCCGACGGCTCCACCAGATCCATGCCACGATGGCCACCACCAGCAACAACACGATCCAGAATGTCATCACGCGCCTCCTTGTTTGTCACGCCGCTTGAGGTATTCCACGAGGGCTTCCTTCTCGGTATCCGCCAGGGTGGTCCCCCAGAGGTGTCCCGAGTTGTCGTTACCCGCCTCCCGGGTGTCGTGAAGCCAGCCTTTTCCATCCGGGACGCAACCACCGGCGACCGGAATATCGGCGCAGTGCGCCGGTCGTTCGTGCACCGGGTTGCCCTCGGCATCACATTGCAGTGATACAAAGCCCAGGAATTGGGCGTCGAGCACGTCATAGCCGCGGTAGAAAGTTCGCGGCCGGCACTCGGGCGGTTCCAGCAGTGCCCTGACCGTGGGGACCGAGCCGTTGTGGAGGTAGGGGCCGCGCAGCCACAGCCCATCCATCTGCAGGGCCACGTAGCCGTCGTACGGCTTGCTCATTGGGGTGCGCTCCATGCCCAGCTCTTCGACCACCACCTCATTGGCCTTGTCGGCGGCCTCCTGGGTCCAGGATTCCGCCCGCATCGGGTCTGTGCCAATCTCGTCCATGGGGATCACGGTACCCATGCGGTTGTCACGGCCGCTTTCGTGGCAGCCGGCGCAATGCTGCTCAAACAGTTCGCTGCCCAGGGTGGCAAGCCCCTCGTCGTAATCGAGCGGGTACTCAGGCGCCGGCGTGTTCAGGATCCACTCTTCGATCTCGGCCACGCGCTGCCGGAAAAACGGCGTGACCGGGTCCGGTGACGGCAGGCCGACGTCCTGCGGCGGTTGCAGGCCGAGCGCCGAATCGATGATCACCGAGCGGTACGACGTGGTATCGCCGGCCAGGTTCATCAGCATCAGGCGGTCCAGCGGCGTATCCAGCTTGCTGAAATCGGCCGTCAGGCTGTGGTCGTCTTCCGGCCACACGCGACCTTCCTGTACCCGCGTCTTGAGATTCCATAGCGATGGGAAATCGGTGTGATCGACGGTGCCGTCGTCCGGCATGCCCAGCAGAATGAACTTGGTCAGGTTCATCGGCGCATCCCGCCCCGGGCCCCATCGCGGCCGGTCGTGGGTCCATTCCCAGGACTCGCCCTGCTGCTGCAGGATCTTGCGCACCATGGGAATCAGCAGGTACTTGTACATCATCCGCTCGGTGAAGCTCAGGCGGTAGGCCAGGTCGATCTCGGCGAGGATGTTGTCGGCGTTGAAGCGCTCATCATTGGCGCAGCGCGACAGGAACTCCAGCAGGCCCTGGATATCGGCGGTATGGCTGCCCCCGCCGGCCACGATGGTCGGCGTATCATCCTCGCTGATCCGGTACTGGGCCGCATGGCACATGGCGCAGTTGAAACCCACGCGCTCGAAGCCCACGGTCTTCTTCGAAAAACCGACCGGCAGCTCGCGGCCTTCCTCCCAGGGCACGCCGAACGCGGCATAGCCACCCGGCCCGGGGACGTACTCACCAAAAATGCGCGGCAGCACCACGATCAGCCAGTAAGGCAGGCCGGCGGAGGCCTCGCCGCCAATCGAGCCGTACATGAAGTTCATCTCCGGGTCGCCGGTAATCCATTCCGGCTGCGGCACCTGCCGGAAGAAGTTGTACCAGGCGAACCAGGCGACCGGCACCGCCAGCAGCACCAGGAACAGGGCGAGCACGATCAGCTTTTGCTTCCACCTGGATTGAAGTGCCATGCCGTGTCCTCCCGTCAGAATGTTTTCAGGTACTCGATCAGTGCCTGCTTGTCGGCCGGGGGCAACTCGGTCCCGTACTCCGCGCCCTCGTGACCGTGGTTGCCGTTGCCCGGCTGCGTGGTATCAAAACGCCAGCCGGCTCCATCCGGCACCTGGCCAGGCTGGGTGACGAACCCCACGCGTTCAAAGTCATAGACGTCATACCCGGTATAGAACACGGTCGGCCGGCGTTCGGCCGGTTCCAGCAGGGCCGCCAGGTCGGGTACGGAGCCGTTGTGCAGGTACGGGGCCCGCAGCCAGATGCCGTCCAGCGGCTGGTTGGCGTAGCCATTCGTCTTGCGGAAATGGCTGAACCGGGCCGGGTAACACTCGTCGAGAAACTCCACCCGTAACGCTTCGAATTCCGCCTCCGGCACATCGGGGTCACAGATGGCCTCGCTGTACTGGCGGCAGTATTCCTCGCCCGCCTCGGGGAAACCGGCGTACAGGGTGTTCTGGTTCACCGCCAGCAGCGGCGTGTACGAGTCGAGGCGCCCGCGGTCCGTGCCGATGGCGTCGATCGGCTCCACCTCGCCGACGCGGCTGCCGCCGCCCGGTTCCCGGAACGGCGGATGGCCGTTGCCATGGCATTCCCAGCAATACTGGCGGTAAATCGGCTCGCCCCGCGCCGCCAGGTCCGGGTCGATACGTTGCGGCGGAAAGGCCGGCGGCTGCGCCTGGTCCCAGAGCCAGTTGGCCACGCGGATCAGTTTCGGCTTGTCCAGGGTCGCCGGTGTTGCGCCGGTACCGAACGCGGCGCTCAGGTTGCGCTCGTCGGTGGAGCACTGGTTGCCGTCCCAGTGCAGGTTCATGCCGCGGCGGGCTTTCTGGTTCCAGACCGATGGGAAATCGACGTTTCCGTACATTTCATCCGGATCCACCTGTTCGCTGTACATGTTGAAACCAAGCAGCGCCTTGGGGGAATTGAACGTGTCCACCCGACCCGGTCCCGCCGTGGAGAAATCGATGAAATCGAGGCGGCCCATGAAGGACAGCAACTGGTCACGCATGGTCATGACGCCCACCCAGCGCATGATCGCCCGGTCGACCGGGCCCAGCGGCGCGGGCCAGTCGCGATCGCGCACTTCATCCGGCTGTGTTTCCAGCCACGCCTCGCGGTCTTTGCGAAGCTGCGCGATCACGGCCATCACTTCGCGGTCCCTGAACTTTCGCGACTTGGCCGCGTCGCCCAGGAACGTGGCGAAAGCGCCCAGGTCGACCGTATTTGCGGGCATGCCGGGCACCAACTGCCGCTCGCCACCGGGTTCGTCACGAACCGATCCCGTATGACAGAACGCACAGTTCAGGTAGACGCGGTCGATGCCCTGCACGCGCCGCAGCGAAGTGCCGATCGGCAGGTCGAAAACCGGGTTCCGGCCGTCCTCGTAAAGCAAGCCGAAGGCCTGGAAGCCCTGCCCCGCCTTGCCATCCGGCAACAGTTCGGGGGCGACTTCCGGCAATGCAATCCAGAGCCAGTACGGAATGCCGAAGCCAAACTGCAGCTTCCAACCGCGCTCGCCCCCGGTGGAGCCGTACTTGAAGTGCGCGATGTCCGATTCGTACACCACCGGTTCATCGTCGTAAATTCGCCAAACGGCGTAACCGCCGCCCACCACGATGACGGCGACGACCAGGGCCAGGGTCGCCAGGGCGACCTTCACCAGCAGCGGGCTGGCCCGGTACGGGTCGGACTTACGGCCGGCCATTGCCCTCACCCCGCGGGCCGTCGGTCAGCGGAAAATTCGTATCGGCCGACGGTTCTGAATAGCGCACGCTGTTGGCGTCGTGACGAAACGCGGCCAGCGTGTCATACAGTTCCCGGCGAACGCGGTTGATACCGCCCAGCGGCCGGTGTTCCGGCAGGCTGCGCCAGGGATTGAAGGCCAGGCTCTCGCAGAACGCCATCTGGTCGGGCGACTCGAAAGACTGCGGCGGAATCTCGATTTTCGCCACCGCCCTGAACGGCGATTCCGACTCATCCCATTCCACCGCGGCGTCCTCGATGGGCATGGCCTCCGCGTCGACCTGGAACTGCACCATGAAGTCAAAACACGCGCCCCCGGTGCTCAACTGCTCGCGCATGGCATCGCGCAGGTAGCCATCGGTGAGTGGGTCCGGCAGCGCCGGCACGGGCTCGCCGGCGCAGGGCCGCGCCGAATACTTCACGGCCCGGCCTTCGCCGAAAAGATACGGCGTCGTGCTCCAGTACGGGATCGCCAGGTGGCTGGGGTGATGCTGCCGCCCCGCACGGACGATCATGAGTTCGCGGAGATGCGGATCCAGCGGGTTGAGGAAGAACCAGGCCGGGTTCGAGTCCAGGCTGGTTTCCACGAAGTCACGGAAATCTTCGGGCGTACCCACGAAAAGCGCCGGGTGGCTGTTCAGCAGGAAGTCGTGCGTGTCGCCCTCGCCCAGTAACTTTTTGCCCTGGACGTCCATCAGCTTGATGGACATGCCGCGGAAATCCTTCTCCGTGTCCGGGTCCCGGCTCGCGCTGGCGAACCGGATCCAGGCCGGCCAGGTGGCGGGTTCGGCAAACAGCCCCACCCGCAGGTCGTCCGGTAGCCCGGCCGGAACGGTGAAGCGGGCGGCGACGCAGCCCGCGTGACGGGGCTGGTTGAATCGCGTCATGGGTGGCGACGTGGCGCCGTCATCGTGCGCCGCCTCGCGCGCGGCGCGCGTCGCGGCCTTGGTCAGCCCGATCAGTTCGCGGGTCACTTCCGCCTCGTCGGGGGCCCACCGTTCCTCGGCGATGCCCGGCACCGGCTCATCGCCGCCACAGGCCGCCAGCGCCAACACCAGCGTCAACACAAGCGCCGGCGCCGGCGCAGCAGCCAGCCGCCCTGACAGGCGCCTATTCGTCGCTGAAGGCGTCATCGTCCTCGGCGCCCGGGCGTGGCTCCCACGCCAGCGAGTAGTATTCGCCGCGGTCCCGCGCCCATGGGTCGAATACGTTGATGACCGGGCTGAGCTCATCCCGCAATTCAGGCAGGGTCCGCAACAGCACGCGCTTCATCGGCGACACCACCTGCGCGTGGCCGTTGGGTTCGCCACGCTCCATGACCTTGCCGTCCGGGCCATTGTTGTTGACCCAGTCGAGGCCGTAATGACCGTAAAACTCCGGCCGGAAGCTGGACGTAAAGAAGCGGTCACTGAACAGCCGGCGGGACGCATTCAGGATGAAGACGACGAACTGCGTCTCGGAAATTGCGAAACCGTGGGGCCTCGGACCCTCGGCCAGCCAGCCGACCACGGTGTCGACATCCTCGATGTTGTCCACCAGCGTGCCGTCCGGGTGCCCCAGGCAGTCATTGATGGGCGAGCCATCCGCGTTCACCTGGGCCGTCGTGATGACTTTTGACGCATCGCAGACATGCTGTCCGTAGACCTCGCGCATGGCGACCACGTACTGCTCCTGGCGCTGACGCTCGGGATGGTCTTCGGGCAGGCGGGTGTCGACAAAGTCGTCGAAACTGACCAGGTGGCGAAGGCCGTACTGGCGCCGGAACTCGTTGAATCGCGGCAGTCCGCGTTCGCGGTCACGAATCAGATCCAGTGCCGCCACGTCGATCATGCCGGTCTCGGTCTGCAGGCGCTCCATCGCCAGGTTCTGCAGGAACCGGGGGTGATTACCCAGTGTCAGCAGGCCCAGGCGCTGCCGCCCCATGGTCAGCGCCGTATTGGCCAGGCCCATGTCGTCCATCACGCCCGTGGCCCGGCCCCGGAATGAATCGATGACAGGCACGTGGTCGACAACACGGTTGGGATCGCCCTCCAGGTTACGCACTTCCAGCATATCGGGCAGCAGGGGGTGCAGCCGGTAGACGGTGATGAATTCCTCCGGGAAGTTGAACGGCGAACCGAAGTGGTTCACGCCGCCGTTGAGATCCGCCGGGTCGGCCAGGTCCCAGTTCTCCTTGTCCGCACCCAGGCCGACAATACCCGGGCCGGATGCAAATACCGAGTACCATTTATTGGCGGTTTCGCCGTCAGACTCGGCGAACCGGTCAATGACGCGCGCCAGCGCCCGGCGGACCAGGTCGTAGTCCTCGTCCGGACCCAGCAGGCCGTTCCAGTTGGCATTCATCGCCCGGTAAAGCGGCTCGTTGTAAAGCAGCTGCGTGGTCCACTCGATGGTATGGATTTTCGCGATCTCGGCCGACACGACCAGCCGCGCAACCTCGAACAACTCGTCGTCGGTCACGTCCGCGTAGCGGATCACCTGGCCCGGGCGGTCCGGGTCGCGCAGGCCCGAGTCCGCCTGCGGGGTGCGGGCCGCCACGCCACGGAACCCGTCGACGAAGGCGTTATGCTCCCGGGCGAAAACGTTGTGGTAGAACGACATGCCGATCGACCAGTTGTCGGCAAAACCGGTGGCCGCCTGCCCCGCCCAGGCCGGGTTCATCGGGTCGGATGCGGACAGTATCGGCAGGTAGCCCTGCCGGTCCCCGGCGCCCCGCGATGAGCCACGCGCCGTCATCAGCAGCCGGGCCGGGTCGGACGGGTCGCGTTTCACCCGGCGCCGGGACTGCTCGTCATAGCCATAAATCTGTGAGGCATCCCACCAGGCGGTGTTGGTGTTGGCAAAGGTCTTCGGCGCGCGATCCAGATGCGCCTCGCCTTCATGCGTAAACGTGCCGGGCGCACTGTCATCCGCCACGATCGCGCGATCGATCGCGTCGCCCGGACGGCAGCCCAGCGCTTCCGCTTCCGGCGAATCGCACCCGACGGGCTTAAACCCGCCCTGGTTACGGCCTTCTTCAAGATGGGAGAACCAGTCGTGGGTCATGAACTGGATCCAGAACGCCGCCAGGACGTTGAAAAACGGCGCCTTGATGTAGTCGCAGTTTCCGCCTTCCCCGTTGCCCGGGCCGTAGCCGTCACCGCAGGCCTCGGGGTCGGACTGCTCGCGCGTGAGCAGGCGGCGGCTGACCAGCTGCGGATCGGGCTTGAGCAGTCCAAGCCGGTCGCCGTGCCGGTTCCGCACCAGCTCGTTCCGCCCCAGGTCGGGAAAACTGGTTTCAAACTGCACGTTGCGGGCGAAGACCGTACCGGTCGACCCCATCCACGGATTGAGCACGTCGTTGCAGATGCCCGTGACTGTGCGATGGCGCACCAACTGGCCGTCGCAGACCTGGATGCCGGTCCCGCCCACATCTTCGAAGTGAGGGTGGTCGAAGGGCAACCGCATATCGTCCCAGACCTTGATGACGTTGCCCGGCGTGCCATGCCGGCCCTTCACATACTCACGGTAGGTGTAATTGTCGAACAGGTTGAACTCGATCAGCTCGATGCGCTGGTATTCCAGGTCCAGCAACGCGCCGTCAATGCCCCGCCCCGTGGGGCTGACATGTTTCGCACCGGTCTTGTCCGGCCCCAGCGACGTGGCGTCACCGGTGCCCCAGTAGTTGGCCCAGTCCACCCAGGGCGTGGACCGGAACTCGGCAGCATGATCGCCGCCACGACACAACGCCGTGTCTTCCTGCACCTTGCCAAGGAATCGGTGTGCGCGGTCTTCGCTGACCTCCAGCAAGCCCTCCTGGGCCATTCTCACGCACGCTTTCGTGGAGCGCTCGTACTCGTCATCATCACACCCGGCCAGCGACACCAGCAGTACAGTCGGGACGAGGCCGGTAACGAACAGCTTCAAACTTTTCATCGTTCGGGGTCCTGGGTTTCCATTCAGTGCAACAACGACCCGTCATCAAGGCGCAACCGGCCTCGAGGGATCGCTTACATCAGGCGAAGGGTGGCTGAAACCTCCTTGTCGCGCGAAACGCACTTGTCATTCGGATCGATTGGCGCCAATTGGCAACTCCATTGCCAGACAAACACTATTTACCGTGCATGAATTGAGTATAGGAAACCCATCGCAGATTGCTACATGGGCCGAAATTGAGTGAACTGGGACCAAAACGAAAAGGGGTCGGAGTAAGGGGTCAGAGTGCTTACTCTGACCCCTTACTCCGACCCCTTACTCCGACCCCGACATTTCGGGGCCGGCAGGCCTGGTTCTTGCGTTATCCGCCCTGGCTTTCGACCCAGTGCTGCACGCGCCGTTCCAGCAGCGGCATCGGCAGTGCGCCGCCGCCCAGCACGGTGTCGTGGAAGCCGCGGATGTCGAAGTCTTCGCCCAGGGCTTCCTCGGCCATGGCCCGCAGTTCCTGGATCTTCAGCATGCCGATCTTGTAGGAAACTGCCTGGCCCGGGAAGGTCAGGTAGCGACGCACTTCCGAGCGTACGGCGCCTTCCGGGATCGCCGAGTTGTCAAAGAAGAACTGCACCGCCTGTTCCTGGCTCCAGCCCTTGGCGTGCATGCCGGTGTCGACCACCAGCCGGATGGCCCGCCACATTTCCGCCGTCAGGCGGCCGAAGTCCATGTACGGGTCCTGGAACTGGCCCATTTCCTTGGCCAGTGCCTCGGAATACAGGCCCCAGCCTTCCGAGTAAACCGAAAAACCCGCCTGGGTTCGGAATTGCGGGACGCCTTCCAGTTCCTGGGCAATGGAGATCTGCATGTGATGGCCCGGCGAGGCCTCGTGGTAAGCCACGGTTTCCATGTCGGTCTTCGAATACGCGCTCATGTCCGACATGTGGACGTAATAGACGCCGGGGCGGCTGCCGTCCGGCGTGCCGGGCATGTAATGCTGGGCGCCGCCGTCCACTTCACGGAACGCCTCCACCCGCTTCACTTCCAGGCCCGCTTTCGGCAAACGACCAAACCACTGCGGCAGCTTCTGCTCAATCTCGGCCAGGTAGGTGCGGGTGTCATCGAGATAACCCTGCCGCCCTTCATCGGTATTGGGGTAGTAGAACCGCGGGTCGGTTCGGATGAATTCAAAGAACGCGGCCAGGTCGCCCTCGAACCCGACCTGCTCGCGGATGGCCTCCATCTCACCCTTGATCCGGGCCACTTCGCCCAGGCCCAGCTCGTGGACCTCGTCCGCGGTCATGTCCAGGGTGGTGTAAACCGCGAGCTGGTGATTGTAGTAGGCCTCGCCATCGGGGAGCGCGGACACGCCCTGCGCCTCGGCGTCGGCGTTGTCGATCTCCGCCTGCAGCCATTCAATGTAGGCGGTGTAAGCCGGGCCGAATGCTTCGTCCATCGCATTCTCCACCTCCAGCACCAGGGCGTCGGCAGTCGCCTGGTCAATCTCGCCGGCCGTCACCAGGCCGTCGATCTTGCGCCGCGCATCGGCAAACACCGGGGAATCTTCCTCGCCAGTGAACGGTCCACCATCAACGACATTCGACGCTCGTTTCAGGGCCACCTCGAAGGCAAACCGCGGCGGGCGAATGCCCATTTCCGCCGACGCCTTGCCCTGGTCCAGCACCTGTCCCAGGGCACGGCCGCTTTCCCGGAGCCGCGCGATGTAGGCGCGCATGTCCGCCTCGGTATCGACCTTGTGGAAATTGATCATGAACGTCGGCAGCTGGTCCTCGGGCCCACCCAGCTCGCCGAACAGGTAGTCGTGGTAAATGAACTCGAGCGCCCGCTGCGCGGCCTCGGCCTGGAAGACCCACAGGTCCCAGGACTCCTGGGCCAGCGGGGTGAGCGCATCGTAGTCGAAGTCGGCCTTCATTTCCTCGACGGTGCCCATCAGCCAGGCCGCGTCGTCACGGGCCGCTTCCACGCCGAATTCATCAAATTCGTCATAGCGATCCTTGCGCCCCAGGAAAGTGAGCTGGACCGGGCTGCGCTGCAGTTGTTCCTCGTACTTCTCGTCGAACCAGGCGTTCAGGCGCTCGGTTTCAGACAGGTTGGAGGTTTCGTTCTGCGCCGTATCAGGCACGGTGGATTCAGGACCGGATTGCGACGTATTGCTCTCGGTGGATGTCGCCGGCGTGCCGCCGGATTCCTGTTGGCAGGCCGAGACGGCAAGGACAACGAAGCTGCTCACCAGCAGCGTACGAATGAAGGACTGAAACATGGCAAGACCTGAAAAGTGTTTGGAGTGGCCGCATCGTGCCATGAATTGGGGTTCGCGTCGAAGACGGGTTGCCGGCCGGATGGCGTTTAATACTTCGGAAATGAAAAAACCCGGCGTTCTGGCTGAACGCCGGGCCTTCAACAGACCAGCAAGTTGGCCTGTGCGCGCGATTATTCGCCGATCACGGCCTTCACGGCGTCCTTGATCGCGTCGTTGGTCGCGTTGGCGTAGAAGTACTCCTTGAAGTTCTCGCCGCCGATGGCGCCTTTCAGCAGGTCCTGGTCGAGTTCCTTCAGGATGCTCACCATGTCTCTATGCGTGACTTCGCGGACTTCGTTCAGGATCACGCGGTTCTTCGCCATGATGGCCGCGCGCTCTTTCGGGTAGCCCTGGCCCATTTCCTGGCCGAAGAGCTGGCCGAAGATGTATTCCAGGTTCAGCTCGGCGGCCCAGCCGAAGCCCTTGGCGTAAGGGATGGACAGCGCGTTACCGGCGTTGATCTGGGCGAACGTGAAGGCATCCACCGGGTCCTGGGCATGGCCGCAGATGACGCCCGGGAATGAGTTCAGCGCCAGCATGGAGCCCATGCCGGTGCCACAGCCGGTCACCACGAAATCGGCCGCGCCGGAATTCAGCAGGATCGCCGCCAGGATGCCGTTCTGGACGTAGGTCAGCTGGGCGTCGTCCTCGGCGGTGTACATGCCGTAATTAAAGACCTCGTGGCCCATCGGCTCCGTGACTTTACGCAGCGCCGTGTCGACGATGCAGTTCTTGGCCGCCTGGCTGTTTTCATTGATCAAAGCAATTTTCATTGTCGCTTCCTCTCCTGGATTCGGATTCAGTTCGAAAAATGTTACCGGTGTCACTTACCCATAATTATTGGGGTCGGGATGCCAGACTACAAGGGTAGCAAGCTGAACGGCTCAATTCAGATCGGCCGAATGTGCCGTGGACACAAGCGTAATCGCGCCCAGGTAAACGCCGAGCAATCGCTCATCCGCGTTCATCCCGAGCTGCGCTGGACTCGTGGCATCCGGAAAGCGGAAATCCAGTTCCAGGTGCAGGTCTTCCCGCCACGCCGCGTCCAGCGCGATGCTGAGTGCTTCCTCCTGCTCCAGCACCCATTCGCCTGCCGGCGTTCCGTCAACGTCCAGCTGAACACGCTGCGTGGCCAGGGCGCCGTGGCCCAGGAATGGCCTGAGCAGAAGTTCGAGTTGCAACGGGCCCTTCATGTTTCGGGTTTCCGGGTGGAGTCGCAGCGCCAGGGTCGCCCGGGAGCGTATCGAAACCACGTCTTTCGCCCCGGAACTCCAGCCCCGCGCGCGCCAGTCGCAGCCTGCGGGATGCTCGTTATTCAAGGGAATACTCTCGCCCAGGCGCAGCCCACCCGGCTGGCCGATTTCAAACGCCATCAGGCGAACGCCGAGCTGGCGAAAATCGTTGCTGATCCCAAACTCGGCGGGCGCCGCGGCATCCGGCAGGTCCAGGGTGAGGTCGAGAAGTCCGCCGCTGACCGGCCCCGTGACGCCCGTTGGTAAGGTCGCGGTGTAGCAGCCGCGCGTGTCCACGTCCCAGTGAGCCAGGGCATTCCCCGCCAGCTTGAGGACCAGCGACTGGCGCTCGAGCCGACCTTTCGCCAGGAACGGATGGAGCCAGAGGCGGAGCTCTGCAGGTTCACTCCTGGACGCCCCGGTGGCTGCCGCAACCGGCACCCGCAGCCTGGCCTGTCGCGCATTGGTCCAGGCGCCGCCAGAGCGATTGCCGGCCCAGCCGCTCACCAGCCAGGCATCCGTGTCGAGATTGTCGAATCCCACGCGTTCACCCGGGTGATAAACCGAGCTCCCGGCAGACGTACCGGGGGGATTCAGCACTTCTCCCGTGGCGATCCAGCGGCCCGCGTCCCAGGCATGACCGCGAAGCTCGTAGGCCGTCATCGGGGGCAGGTAGTCGCCACTCCAGCCCTGGTGGCGATAGAAATAATACGGCCTGGGGGCTGCGCTGGCGGCCTGGTCATCACCACCGCGTGCCTCCAGGGGCAATTCACCCTCCACTGCGCCCTGGAGAATTTCGGCGACATCTCCAATGGACACCGGCCGGTCGGACACCGACATCGGGCCCACGGCGCCACTGGGCTTGACCAGCACCAGCGGCAGGGCCGAGGCATGATGCTGTACGGGAATGTTGTCCAATCCAGGATCACGACTTTCCGCGGGTACCACGCCGGCCGTCCGCACACCGGCATCGTAATCGCCACCACCATGGTCGGCGACGACCACCAAAGTGCTGTTTTCATAGACGCCGAGCGCCTTGAGACGCTCGACGAGTCGAACAACGATGGATACCGCGGTCGCTGACTGTCCGACGTACCCGGCCCGACCCGGGGGCCAGCGCGCTACGTCCAGGTCCTCGCGCAGCACGAAAGGCTCATGGGGAATCATGAGGTGATAGAACTTGAACGCCGGCTGCTTCCAGTGAACCCGGGCAAGCCGCTCTATCCCAAGCGCGAAACGGGCATCCGCGTTGCGATGGACGACGCCGGCTGCAGCATCCGCGCCGGTCACCGACCGGGCCATGCCCTGCCACCAGGGCGACAGCCGCCATTCCATGTCATTGAGCCAGAAGCGCTTCAGGAAATGGGGCGAGACCCGGAACAGGGACAGGTCGGCGAGACGCCCCGCTTCCCCGGCAACCTGGACCGAATCACCATTGGGCTCGACATTGCTGGCCACCCTTTCGGAGTGATGGACCACCCGGGGAACCCGGGGCAGGAGATCGACCCGCCAGCCATCCGCCACCATGGGAACCGTCAACGAATGCGCCTCGAAAGACTCCGCTACGAAATCACCGATGGGCTGCGTATTGTCGTACCACTGCCCGGTGAGCATCAACGGAATGGACGGGTAAGTCTTTGAAAACCCTGCGGCCGCATTGCGATAAAAGGTAAAACCGTCCAGGGCGTCTATGAATTCGGGCCGCTGTTCAATGACTTCCTGGAACACGTCAGACTGGAACGCATCCAGGACCAGCAGGATCACGTTCCGGTCGCTGGAAAAATCGAACTGGTGGTCCTCGTCCAGGGTGTAGCGATGAAATGCCGGGGGTGGGGCAAGCCGAACAAGGGCACTGACCATGGTGGCGAGATGAATCACCACCAGCGCGCCCGCCAGCAGGCCAAGATGCGGTCGCAGTCGGTTTGCAAACACCCATGCGGCGCCCAGGATCACGATCCAGGCCGTGCTGTCCAGCGCACCTTTGCGCCACTGGGCCCACCAGTCAATGGGCCGGCCGTCCATGACCCCGTAGTCCCAGACCAGCAGGTGGCCCTGGGCCCAGGACAAAGCGGCCAGCGCCAACAGCAGCGCCGCAACACGGACCTGCATTTTCCTGGAAACGGACAGCAGCGCCCAACACAGCAGGCCGGTCAGCAACGCACCTGCCGATAGCCAGGGCAAGGCACGTACCAGGCCGATGGAGAAGTTCAGGGTATTCGCGCCGTAAATGACCAGCGGAGTGGCCAGCCAGGGGCCAATGCACACGGCCACGCAAAGCAGCGCCCGTTCAGCCCGGGTCAGCGGCGCCGGTGAGGCGGCGCCTTCCATTGCCGTGCTCATAAGCGCACTACCGCACCTCGTTTGACCGCCTGACAAATGTTACATTAGTGTGACACCCCGCTGATTGCGAATGCCACCCTGCCGAATAAAATGAAAAAGTTCCTCGTCACGATGTGCGCCCTCTTGGTTTGCCCCCCGGCCCTGGCCTACCTTGACCCGGGTACCGGCAGCATGCTCCTGCAGGTCTTGCTGGGCGGCGTGGCCGCCATCGGTGTGGCGCTGAAACTCTACTGGCACCGATTCACCAGCTTTTTCCAGCGGGGCAAGTCGGCCACCGGCAATGATCCTGGAGAGTAGCGCCGGAATCCGTGTCAACCTCGCCTGAATACCGCCCCGAAGGCGGCTCTTTCCGCGATCGCAACAGCCGGGTCTATGTCGTAGACGGGCGAATCGTGCGCGGCCTCTCCCGGAAGGCCCTTGAGGCTTTCGATGCGCTCACGGCCACCGCGTTCTATCAACGCGCGGTATCCGATGGCCACGTTGTTCCCACCTGGAAAATGGCGCCCGAAGACGTGCCTTTGAATGAACACGCGCGAGGGCAATGGGAAGGGTTCCTGGAGCATGAGCGAATCCAGCCGGTGACCTATGCCTACGAGTGGACTTTCTCCATGCTCAAGGCGGCGGCTGGTCTGACCCTGGACCTGCTGGAGAGCGCGCTGGAGGAGGACTTTACGCTGAAAGATGCGACGCCCTACAACATCCAGTTCCGGCACGGACAGCCCGTATTGATCGATATCCCATCCTTCGAACACCTGCGGCCCGGCAGCCCGTGGGTCGGTTATCGCCAGTTCTGCGAGATGTTCCTGTTTCCGCTG
The DNA here is from genome assembly GCA_913055655.1 of uncultured Oceanospirillales bacterium. Lineage (GTDB taxonomy): Bacteria > Pseudomonadota > Gammaproteobacteria > Xanthomonadales > SZUA-36 > Marinihelvus. The sequence goes on from CAJXKA010000001.1 coordinate 1,738,922, forward strand.
ATGCTGCACAGCTACCGGGGCCTGGATTTCCAGCCACTGCTTCGAGCGGGCATCGACGGCATCGATGTGCAGCAGGCCAGCCGCATGCTGCATGGGCGTGACCGGTTCCGGCGCGGCGTCATGAGCCATGTCTGGCTGCAGTCCAAGCTCGTCGCGCGCCATGGCGGGACAGAACGAAAAGTCGGGCAGGACCTTGAGAAGGCCGGTTTCAACAAGGCACTGATCCAGGCCAATGTCCGTCGCCTGCGAAAACTCGTCAGCCGCCTGGAAGGCAGCGACGACATCACGGAATGGGGCAACTACGCGGAAATGCACAACTACTCCGCGGAGGACCACCAGCGCAAGGAGGCATTTGTCGAAGCATGCCTGGCGAAGGCAAAGCCGGGCATGACCTGGGACGTCGGCAGCAACGACGGCCAGTTTTCACGGATCGCCGCGCGTCACAGCCAGCAGGTGCTCGCCCTCGATGTCGATCACAGTTCCCTGGAAAGGCTGTACTGCCAGGAAGACCGGCCGGACAACATCCTGCCATTGCTGCATAACGTGCTGGACCCGTCGCCAAACTGGGGCTGGCGCCTGCGGGAGCGCCGTGACCTGCCCCATCGCGCGCCGCCTGACCTGCTCCTGTGCCTGGCGGTGATTCACCACGTGGTCATCACCGGACATGTGCCCCTGGATGATTTCGTCGACTGGCTGGCGGAAATCACGCCGGCTGTCGTCATCGAGTTCGTGGACCGGAGTGATGACCGCGTGCAGGCACTGCTGCGCAACAAGGCCGACGAATACGAAGACTACGACCACGATGCGTTCCGGTTGAGCCTGCAGCGTTACTTCACGATTGAAAGCAAGCTGACCCTGGACTCGGGCAGACGGCACCTCTTTTACGCGCGTCAGCCGGACCGCTCCTGAGCAAAGACTCGCCGTGTTTTCGACGCTGATGAGCCGACCATTTGCAGCCAGAACACGGCTACCAGGGTAACGGTTCACCGTTCCAGTTCACAAACCGTCCTGACCCGCCCGGGTCACCCTGCAACACCACCTCCAGGATTCGCCAGGCGGATTGTGCCGGCGAATAAAGCTTGTTTTCGGGCACGCCGCCCTGGAATGGACGGGAAAGATTCGTGTCCGTCGTGCCAGGATGGATTGCGGTCACGCACAACCCGGGATGGGTACGACGCGCCTCGATAGCCAGTGTCTTCATAAACTGGTTGAGGGCCGCCTTCGAAGCCCGGTATCCGTACCACCCCCCCATTCGGTTATCGCCGATACTCCCGACCATCGCCGACAGCGCTGCAAAATGCGCCCGCGCATCCTTTGGCACAAAACTCATCACCGTCCTGGCCAGTAACAACGGAGCAATGCTGTTGACCTCGAACATGCGCAGAAGTGATTCACGCCGAGCCTGGGCCAACGCCTTTTCCGGCCGCAAGCCCGGCTCATGAAGGATGCCTGCCGCGTGAAGGACCAGCCCCAGCCGGGCATTGCATGTCGCAAGTGAGTCCTGCAGCGTTTCCAGGTCCTCGTCGCGGGTCAGTTCGCACCGGATATCGATCACGTCGATCGAGGCGCGGTTCGCAAGCCCTTTCAGCGCGCCTGCCAGCTCGCTGTCCCGGTGCGTGACGAACAGTCGGCGAGGCGGTGATCCACCCGGGGTGTCAAGCGCCAGCGTTTCAGCCAGGGCCAGGCCAATGCCACGACTTGCACCCACCACGAGGGCATCCGTTTCGTTCAATTGAAAGTCATTGCCAGTCATTCCGGAAGCTTAATAGGGTCACCGTGAACAACGTGTAGAACACAGTTCAGCCGTTGCTCGTCAAAGCACACTAACGTGCTTTCACGGTTCAGGGCTGCCCCAGCCAGCGGTCGGCCCAATCCAGTTGCGCCTGCACCAGCTCCCGGTCGTAGGGTGGTATGTGGCCCCAATCGCGAATCAGGTGACGCTTCTGACCCGTTGCCGAGCCGAGCATTTCGAAAAACGGCTCCTGCGACGTTATCAGGGGAAACGTAAAGTCGTCGCGACCATTGATGACCAGCACCGGCATGTCGATACGCGGGAGGTAATCCTGGAGTTGTACACCGGGAGCCTGGCCGTCGCGCAGGTAATATCCCACCGAGATCAGTATGGCCGCGCGAATACGGTCTTCCACGGCCAGCGCAAACGGGGCGCGCACGCCGCCATAGCTCAGGCCATGCAGCAGGATCGCGTCACTGTTGATGTCGTCACGCGCTTCCAGGTAATCCAGGGAGCGCCTGAGGTCGCGCACCTGGGCCACCAGCAGGTCGCGCCAGGACGCCGGGCCGGTCGCCACCCAGTCCCGACGTTCAAAGGTGCCGGCGTATACCGGGTAAATGACCGCCCGGCCACTGCGAAGGAACAGTTCAACCTGGTTCAGCCCGGCCTCGGCGCTGTCATCCAGCAGCAATGCATCGCCGCCGGGATAGTGCACCACCACCTGGTAGGGCGGCCGCTGTTGGCGGGGGAGCAACAGCTGCGCATACATGCGTTCGCCCCCGTAGGCGCTGGTGAAACTGACATACTCCCGCCGCCATTCATCATGACGGTCATCCACCCGCTCGACCCGTGCATCCAGCGGCAAGGGGTCATAGTCGAACTGTCGGCGGTACAGGGCAAACGTGGCGTCATCAACCGGCTCCGGTACCGGGTCCGACGTGAATTTGACATCCCCCAGTAACGCCGGGTCGACCGGGGAATTCTGCTTCATCAGGCGAATGCCGAAACCCGGGCGACGTGCCAGCGGATCCTGCGCGTCCGGATCGCTGAAACGATAGTTGTTGCTGACCCACGAACCGCCGTTGATATGGCGCAGTTCACCTGCCGAGTTGGCGGTCCATTCGGCAACATTACCGGCCATGTCATAGGTGCCATACGGCCCCAGCCCACCCAGTTCACCGACAGCGGTGGCGCCTCGGCCACTGAAATTGCTGCGGCCCAGGACGTCCGAAAAGTTGGCCAACGGCAGCGTCCCCAGCCCGGCCGCGCGGTACCAGTGAAACGCCGTCGGCAGTTGCTTGCCCACGAACTCGGCATACGCCGCGGCCTCGTACCAGCTGAGGCCTTCAACCGGATGATCCGCTTCGCCGTCGGGATAAATGCCCAGCGCCCAGGTGGATGGCCCGGGAACACCGCTCTGATCCACGAAGCGCTCGACCAATGATTCGAACGGCAGCGTTCGGCCATCCTCCAGGACCGGGTGTCGCCAGAGCCCGGGGTCCTCGTATCCGCCGGCCACGATAAAGGCAAGATAGTCCCGGTTGCTGACCTCGTAACGGTCCAGCCAGAACCCCGGTACTTCCCGCACGTGTTCGAGGTAATGTACGCGGCCGCCCGGCACCCGCACCATGTCCGGGGGCGCTTCGCCCGGTCGATGCAACTGGAAAGGCTCCGCCACCGGTAACACGCTGGGCGCCGCTTCCAGCGGCTGGTAGCCGTCCAGCGTCAGTCGGAAGCGCATCTGCATCAGCGGCAGGCGAACATCGGCCAGCGGCGCCTGCCCGAGTGCCACCCAGGTCGACGCATGACCCGAATAATCACTGACCTCGACGGTGGCTCCTGGTGGTTCGCTTTGCAGGCTGACGGGCAGGGTCAGGTCCAGCCACAGTTGCTCCAGTGCAGGATGACCCGGCATTCGCTCGCGGGCCTGGCGCAGCTGAACCCAGGCCGCGAACCTGTCGGTTTCCAGCAACTGCTGGATCTCGGGCAAGGCGACGTCCTGGAGCCAACGCTGCTCCTCGTGGATGCGCCACCAACCAATCGAAGCGACACCCAGCGCCAGCAGCGCAATCGCCGCGACGACAGAAACCACACGCGTCCGGGGCTTCACCGGGACGGGTCCGGACTGACCGGACGTTTGCGAACCAGCATCCATCACCTCGACGGGGCAGATAAACCGATACCCCCGGCGATGTCGGGTTTCGATGAAACGCGGTGACTGGGCACTGTCGCCCAAGACCTGGCGTAACTCGCTGACGGCCTGCGGCACGACATTCGGCGACAGCGCCCGGCGCCCCCAGACTTCGTCCAGCAACTGGTCGCCGTCAACGATATCCGGCGCGGCCTTGATAAGGACCTCCAGCAGCCGGCCAGCCTGCGGGCGCAAGGTGACTGTTCTGTCATTGATCACCACGGTACCCAACCGCGGATCGAACGCTACATCAGCAAAGCGATAAATCATGCGTGGATATATACGCGAATGAGTTCACCACGGCAACGCGCTTTCCAATCGCCGCCAGGCCCGATTTATCAACGTCTTGAAGGTTTCCTGAGGGAAATATCAGGGTTTCTGCAAGCCTTGATCCCGTCACCACGCCAGGCTGGTTCCCGCTGCTAAGGGACACGTCCACTCGCAGCGTGCCGAACGTCATTGATTGAAACCAAAGGAGGATTTTCCATGAACGTACCAAACCCGATCGCCACCCGCCTGCTGGCCGCCGCCGGCACCCTGCTGCTCACGACATCGGCCAGCTGGGCCTCGCCCGGCGACACGCCGGCCCGTGACATCAACACCCTGCGCCAGGCCACGAGCGCCTTCTTCAGCTTTGAAGTGGGCACCAGCGCCGGCTGGGACACCCCGCTCAGTGGTTGTGTCGAAAGCCCGGACGGCGGAATGGGCTACCATTATGCCAACCTGGACCTGTTGATGGATGACGGCGAACTGTCGCTGCTGCACCCGGAAGTGCTGCTGTATGCGCCCACCGAGGACGGCTCCATGGCCTTTGTCGGTGTCGAGTACATCATCCCCGGCCCGGACTGGCCTCATGCCGAACCCCCGCACTTCCTGGGTCACGACCTGCACTACAACCCGGTACAGGACATCTGGGCCCTGCACGCGTGGGTGGGTGAACATAACCCGTCCGGTGTGCTCGCGGACTTCAACCCCCGCGTCAGCTGCCAGTTCGCCGAGTAAACCAGGGGGCTGCCGAAACAATCCTTCGGCACGCAACTGGAGGCACCCTGGCTGCCAAGGGGAGCGCCGGGTGTCTCCAGTTGCCCTTTACAGATCCGGTCTGCAGCTGGAAATTCGGCTGTCCGTGGCCAACCTCTAGCCCCGCCCCTCCTCTTCCGCGTCAAGCTGCGCTTCGTAGACCACGGACATCGTGCGCGCGGCGGTTATCGCTTCGTTGAAATCCCGGTGATGGGCTTCGTCCGCCGCCGGACGACGGCGGATTCGAACCAGGGTGTACGCCAGCAGGCCGGCGAAAATGATGGCGTTGAACGCAAACATGCCTGAGGCGCCGAGCAACGCCATGAAAATCGGCGCCAGCAATGGTCCGATGATGGCCCCCACACCGTACAGCAACAACAGGCCCGCCGACACTTCGACAAAGGTGCCGGGATCCGCCCAGTCGTTGGCGTGGGCCACGGATATCGAGTAGGTCGGGAACGCCAGGGCGCCCCATGCGAAGCCGAGCGCCATGATCGCTTCAATGGATAGCTGCGGCGTTAACCACCAGGTCAGGAGCGAAACCACAATTCCCAACATGCAGATCAGCGCGAGCACCCAACGACGGTCAACCCGGTCCGACCACAGGCCTAGTGGCCACTGCCCGATGACACCGCCGATGATCGTCGCGGTCATGAACCAGGCGGCCGAGTCGGTATTGCTGGCGTATGCGGTAATAAAGACCGCGGCCAACGACCAGAACACGCCGTTGTTCAGGCCCGCCGCCAACGTTCCCACGACGCCTACAGGGGAGTTCCTGAACAGCGCAGCGAAATCGATCCGGCTACGGTCAACGTCGCGCGGCGTGGCCTGTATCGATAGCAACACGGGCACCGCCGCCACCGATACCAGGATCGATACCATCATGAACAGGTCCAGTTCCAGCGGGTCGTCCAGCAACAGCATCTGCTGCCCGGCCGCCAGCAGCGTCATGTTGACCAGGATATACGCAGAAAAAACGATGCCACGGTTTTCGTTGGTCGCCCGCTCGTTCAGCCAGCTCTCGATAACCACGTACAGCACCGCGAAGCAGAAACCGGTCAAACCACGCAGCACGGTCCACGTCGCCAGGTTCACCCATAGCCCGTGAATCAGCGGCGCCGCCGACGCCACCGCGGTCATGGCGGCAAACACGCGCACGTGGCCGGCCCGCCGGATCATCGCCACGCCCAGCCAGCACCCCAGCGTAAAACCCAGGAAATAGGTGCCGCCCATCAGGCCGACAGACAGCGCGGAAAAATCCTCGAGCGTGGCGCGCACGGGCAGCAGCACACCCTGCAACCCCTGCCCGGCCAGCAGGATGGCGGTGCCCAGCAAAAGCGCGGCAACACTGGCGATGGCCCGGATCATGCGCGGATTATGGCATTGCCACAACACCACGGTCGATGACAGTCGTCATCATCCCCCGGGATGAAGGTGGACGTTATTGGCTACAATCGGGCTGGAAGCACAGTGGACGGTATTGGTATGGACAGACGCCAGGCATTATTGGGTATCGCGGCAATGCTGGGCAGCAGTTTGCTGCCACCCATCCGTGCGGCCATTGCCGCGGGAATGGACCCGGTCAGAATGACCGGGGGCACGCTCTTTGACGACCGCCTGTCGGCCGATACCGCGGCCCTGGCAGAGGTCATTATCCCGACCACCGACACGCCGGGGGCCGCCCAGGCAGGTGTCGCACAGTTCATCGAGTTCATGTTGCAGTACTGGTACCCGGAGACGGACCGGCAACGCTATCTGGGCTCGATGAGCCAACTGGCCAGCCATTGCGATGAACAACATGGTGCCGCTTTTTCAGAGCTGGCGCCCACCGAGCAGGTCGCGCTTGTCACCCGGCTGCAAAATGGCGAAGTCACCGGCATGGACGACGGCGGAAAAGCCTTGTTCGAGCATGCCAAGCAACTCACCCTTTTCGGCTATTACACTTCCGAGACGGGTATGACGGTGGAGCGTCACTACCTGCCGGTGCCTGGCCGATACGACGGCGCCTATCCCTACGATAAAGTGAACACCCTGTTCACATCCTGAGCCGGCCTAAAGCTGGTTACTCTTCAGCAATTCCACGGCGTGGTGGGCGGCCCGGGCCGTGAAGGCCATGTATGTCACGGAAGGGTTCACGCATGACGCTGACGTCATGGCCGCGCCATCGGTGACGAACAGGTTGGGCGCAACATGGAGCTGGTTCCAGCGGTTCACCACCGATTCACGCGGATCATCACCCATCCGCGCCGTTCCCATTTCATGGATTCCGGTGCCGGGCGCGCCAGGTTCGTCACGGCGCTGGATCTCCGTGCAACCCGCCGCCCTGAGCATGCGCACCGCCTGGTCATTCGCATCGGCCAGCATGGCCTTTTCGTTCTCGCGCCAGGTCACATCAAACCGGACCTGCGGAATGCCGAACCGGTCGGCGCGGTTCTCGTCCAGGGTCATGCGGTTGTCCCTGTAAGGCAATACCTCGCAAAAGGCATACAGGGGCAACGTCCAGGGCCCGGGTTTACGCATGCGGTGTTTCAAGTCGGCACCAAACCCGGAACTGTCGACCGGCTGGGCCCGCCCACCGCCCCACGACTGGAAATTGTAGCCACGGGTAAAGGCGACATCTTCTTCGCGGCCCTCCACGTTGCGGAAACGCGGAATGTACATGGCAGTTGGCCGACGCCCGTATTCGACAAACTCTTCAAAGCCCGGCAGGATCCCCGTCGCCCCGGAGCCCCAGGTGTGGTCCATCAGGTAGCGACCCAGCACATCATGCTCATTGCCCAGGCCATTGGGCATGGAGGCCGATTTCGAGTTCATCAGGATCTGGGTGGACGCGACGGCCGAGGCATTCAGGAACACGATGCGGGCCCGGTAAACGGTGCGTTCGCGGGTCCTGGCATCGATCACCCGAACCCCGGTCACGCGCTGTTTCCCGGCATCGTATTCAAGTGACTCAACCACGGCATCCGGCCGTAACGTCATGTTGCCGGTGGCCTGCGCGGCCGGCAGCGTGGTGCTCTGGCTGGAAAAATAAGCACCGAACGAGCAACCCCGGTGGCACTGCGAGCGATACATGCAGGGTCCGCGGCCCTGCCCGGGTTTGCCCTCGGTCAGGTTCATGGTGCGACCGATGGTGACCACCCGGCCATCGAACTGTTCAGACACCGCCTGCTTGAAATGACGCTCCGCGATGTTCAGGTCCATGGGCGGCAGAAACTCACCGTCTGGCAACTGGCTCAGGCCCAGCTTCTCGCCGGAAACCCCCGCGATTTTCTCAACATGGCTGTACCAGGGGGCAATATCCCGGTAGCGCACTGGCCAGTCGATACCATGGCCGTCACGCAGGTTGGCCTCGAAATCCAGGTCGCTCCAGCGATACGTCTGGCGCCCCCATACCAGCGAACGACCACCCACGACATCCGCCCGAACCCAGCTAAACGGCTTGTCTTCGTCCTGGATATAAGGGTTCAGGCGATTGTTGTTGAAGAAGTGATAGTTGTCCGGGCCGGGAAACTGGTAGTCATCCGGATCAACCTCTGGTGGCCACTGGCCCCGATAAGGCATTTCAAAAGCTGGTTTGCCCTCGGTGGGATAGTCCTGCTGATGCCGGACCGTTCGTCCGCGCTCCAGCACCAGGGTTTTCAGACCCTGCTCTGTCAGCTCCTTTGCAGCCCAACCGCCGGAAACGCCGGACCCGATGACGATGGCGTCAAAATCATGTGTACTCATGCGCCCGATTATTGCACAAGCATAGAAAGCCATACCCGGCTGTCCGCCGACCGAAGCGGGCCGCCTGGCGAGCGCCAGTCCACCCACCGGGTTGGGGCAAACTTTGCCGGTACTACATTCTCCCCACTGGCCATACACTAGGCACGATGAACATCATCGAAATCCACCGCGAACCCGTTGAACTCTACAAGGTCCTGAAGTTCGAAGGCCTGGCCGCCAGCGGCGGCGAGGCCAAGCAACGCATCGCGGCCGGTGACGTGCAGGTCAACGGCATCGTGGAAACCCGCAAGCGCCGTAAAATGGTGCACGGAGACGTCATCGAGTTACCGGGCGAGTCCTACGTGTTGCAACGGGTTTCCGAATAGCGACCGGGCTTCAAGCCGGCATGACGCCGTTGGCATCGTCGCTCAGGTCCCTGGAATACTCACTTCACTTTGCCGTCGAAATAGGTCTCCGGAAACACCTCGTCCGCCAACCGGAAATGCCACCACTCCTTTTCATAGGGCGCGAACCCCTGCCCCATCATCACGGACCGCAACAGCATCCGGTTTGCGCGCTGCTGGGCTGAAGCCCCGTCCCAGTCCACCCAGGACTCGACCCCGAAAAAATCCCAATCCGTGCCCATGTCGAGTGGCTTGCCGGTAACCAGGTCCACCAGCGTCAGGTCCACCGTACTGCCGCGGCTGTGGCCCGATTTCGCGGCGATGTAGCCCTCCTCGAACAGCTGGTCTTTCGCCACATCCGGGTAGTACCTCGCCTTCATGCGCTGGTCGTCCGGATCTTTGGCCCAGCGGACGAAATGGTCGACGGCGCGTTGCGGGCGGTAGGCGTCATAGACGAGCAGGCCCAGCCCCATGGGCGCGAGCCCGGCCTGGACACGGGCCAGTGCTTGCGCCGCCGCGCGGGTCATGACCAGGCGATCGGCTTCGTAGCCGTCGATGGGTTGGCCGACAAAATTGTCGGCGCCGAGATAGCGAAGCTCGAGCCGAAGGCCCGGGATGGTGTCGGCGTAGGTGAACGCGGGGGGCAGCCCGGCCGGGGTCTCGCCCGGCGGCTGCCAGGCACCCGAGTCCGATTGGGTATCGGCCGGAATGAATGCAGCAACCCGCAACGGCGCGCCGCTGCCGCCGGCGATTTTCATCGGCAGCGCGGCCAGCCAGGCGCCACGGGGCGGCAGCCCGGACAGGTCGGCGATGTTCTCGAAGCCGGGGATATTGGCCTCGTACAGGATCCGGTGCGCCATGAAATCCCGCGACTGCCCACGGTCGACGCTGGCGGTATCGATACCCACGGCAGCCACCTTGCGCTCGGCCAGCCATTCCGCCGCGTCGGCGCCAATGCCGGGGAAGTGCAGCAGTGGCACCGCGTCCGGGCCCTTCTGGTCCGTGCCCAGGTACGTCCTGGCGTCGGGCCAGCGACTCGCCCAGCCGGTGTGCACCAGCACGATGTCACCCTGCCCCACCTGGCCGTGGTGCTGTTCCCAGGCCTGCAGGTCATCAACGCTCAGCAGGTAGTCGGCATCGGCCTCAGCCCGGGCCGTGATATCCACCACCAGGACCATGCCGATGAGCGACGCCAGCGGCACCTGGTCGGCGGTCTCGCGGCCCTCGTAGAAGTGAATCGGCGCATCCAGGTGGGTACCGCCATGCTCGGCGGTCTCGATGTTGTAGGCGGTGTAGTACCAGCCGCCGGGGGTTTCGCCCTCGTACACGGTGTGCTTGTGGAAGCCGTCAGCGGTGGGCCAGTAGAGCGTGTCCTCGCTGTAGGCGTGGGACAGGTCGACCCAGTGGCCGTTGGTGAAGTCGATGGTCTGGGCGTGGGTCGTGCTGATTGCCACTAGTGAGATACCCAGGAGGGCTACGCGAATGAGGTCTTTCATCGTGGGTTGAGTCCTGTCCCTGTAACCAGGCAGCCAGTTTACGCTCGCCTGATCCTGACCACCTTCATAACCTCCAATGAAATCCCCGCCACGTCCCTGGTCGTGGGGTAATACGTCAGGTTCACCCGCCCGCCCTGCAGGTTCCGGTATCGTGACTGGCGCTTGTACTGGAACGGCACCTCGTAGCCTTCCAGCATCAGTGTATTGATGAACCAGCCGCCGGACTGGCGTTGCACGTGGGAGACGACTTTCAGGGATTCGGAGTGCGTCAGTTCGCGGTGTTTTTTCAGGAGTCGGGCGGGGTCGGATTTCATGGATCGCGGTTAGTGGGGGCTTGCGGGCGACGACGGTCATTATAGGGGTCACCCCTGTGAACGCGGATCAAGGGAGCCGCTTCAGAGCTGGGTATGCGACTGGGCGCGCAGGCGGCTGACCTCGGCCCTGGGCGGGGCGCCGAACTGGCGGCGGTATTCGCGGCTAAACTGGGACGGGCTTTCGTAGCCCACCTGGAAGCTGGCGGACGCCGCCTCCAGGCCCTCGGTCAACATCAGCCGCCGCGCCTCGTTCAGGCGAAGCATCTTCTGGTACTGCAACGGTGACATGCGGGTGATTTTCTTGAAGGTGTGGAACAGGCTCGACTCGCTCATGTTGACCTGTTCGGCCAGGTCACTCACGCGCATTGACTCATTGAACCGGTCCTGCAGGATGCTGATCACCTGCGCGATGCGCTGGCTCGCGTTATCCAGCGTTGCGAACTTGCGGATATGCGGCCCCAGCTCACCCATCAGTGCGCGGTAAAGCAACTCGCGTCGTGCCAGGGGCGCCAGGATGGGGATATCGGCCGGTTTTTCCAGCAGGCCCAGCAGGCGCTCCAGCGCCAGCTGCATCTCGTTGTCCATGATGGCGTGGGACAGGCCGCATTCGCCGTTGCAGACCCCGTTTCCAGCGGGTTTCGCCGATGGCGACTCGCTGGTTTCCATGAGCAACTGCGCCAGCTCTTCCTGCTGCACGGTCAGTTTGAGACCGATGTAGGGGTTTTCCGGGCTGGCATCGATATGGTTCACCAGCACCGGCAGGTGCACGGTCGCGAAAAGATAGGTGAACGGTTTGAAGCGGATGTTGCGGTCGCCGAGCTGGACGTCTTTCGACCCCTGGATGCCGAAGAATAATGACGGCTCGTACGTACCAGCCTGGCAGGTGGTGTTTGAATCGGATCGGAACAGGCACAAGCCGGGAATATCAGTTTCGATTTTCCCTGGGCCAGAAAACTGGCGGCTGACCAGCCGAACCAGGCGTTCATTGATCACGCCATCGGCACTTTCTTTCAGCGGTGAAACTTCGGCCTGCATGGGCGGCTTCCTGTTCTCTTCGATCCTGTGATTAGCAGTATATGTCCGGCATCAATCGACCAACAGCGCAGGCCGGCAGCTTTGCAGGACTAGGCAAGCAATAGGCAGGATCAGGCAATAGAGAGCAAATCATCCGGCCAGGAACAAGCCGCCCACTTGGCGGTAACCATGCTGAATTTCATTGTGAAACAGGCCTGTCACAATTGTCCAGCGATCGGGTCCAGACATCGCTGAAGCAGCGTTTCCCATAGGTATTGCAGCATCAGGCAATCATTCGGCAGTATCTCGCTACCCGTTTTCCCACCCCGCCATTAATCTGGTGCCCATTCCGAACCCGCCCTGGCCGGCCGGTTCAGTCAACCTGACGAATACTTTTAGTGGGGGCCAATACCATGCAATTCCTGACAAACCGGCTGACGCCGGTAACGCATCAATACGGCAAGTTCATCCTGGCCGCCCTGGCGGCCGGCATCATCGCGGGCTGCGACGTTCAGAGCGATACCGGCCAGGCCATGCCGCCTCCGCCGGAAGTGGACGTGGCGCACGTCCTGGTCGAACCCGTGACCATCACCGAGCGCTTCACCGGCCGGCTGGAAGCGCCGGAGACCGTCGAAGTGCGTCCACGGGTCAGCGGCTACATCGAAGCCGTGAGCTTCACCGAGGGCGAGCTGGTCGAGGCCGGCGACGTGCTCTTCCGCATTGACGCGCGCCCCTACGAGGCGCGGGCCCGGGCCGCGCGCGCGGAACTCGACGGCGCCCGCAACCAGCTGGGCCTGGCCGGCCAGGAGGCCGAGCGGGCGCGTGAACTGCTGCAGGACCGGGCCATCTCGCGCGAGGAGCATGACCAGCGGCTGGCCGCACTGGCCGATGCAAAGGCGCGTGTGGGCCTGGCCGAGGCGACGCTTGAAACCACAAAGCTCGATCTCGAATACACGCAGGTGACCGCGCCCGTCAGCGGCCGCGCGGGGCGCGCTTTAGTGACACGTGGCAACCTCGCCAATGCCAACCAGTCGCTACTGACCACCATCGTGTCGGTCAACCCGCTGCACGTTTATTTCCAGAGCAATGAATCCGATGCCCATGGCAGCCGCCAGCTGGTCGACCCGCGCACCGATACGCCGGTCAGCGTCACCCTGGGCCAACAGGGCGAGACGACCCGCCAGGCACGGCTCGACTACATCGACAACCGCCTGGACCCGGCCACCGGCACACTGACATTCCGGGCCGAACTGCCAAACCCGGATGGGCTGTTCACCCCGGGCCAGTTCGCCCGCGTCGAAATGCCGGTGACCCGGCTTGATAAGGCGTTCCTGGTGGACCGCAAGGCCGTGCTCACCGACCAGGACCGCCGCTACGTGTACGTGGTCGGCGAAGACAATACCGCGGCGCGGCGCGATGTCATCACGGGGTCCGAGGCCGGTGGACTGCTGGTCATCAGTGAAGGCCTGGCACCGGGTGACCGCGTGATCGTCAACGGCACCCAGCGCATTTTCTTCCCCGGCATGCCCGTGAACCCGCAGTTGGTGGCCATGCGCCCGGCCGGGGGCGGTGACAACGCCGGCGTGGCCATGAACCAGCGCTGATGCGCCTGAACCAGGGGGCCTGAACATGAACTTCTCTCGCTTTTTCCTCGAACGGCCGATTTTTGCGGCGGTGCTGTCGATCGTCATCTTTGCCATCGGCCTGATCGCCATCCCCAACCTGCCGGTCAGCGAGTACCCGAACGTGGTGCCGCCCTCGGTGATGGTGCAGACCGTGTACCCCGGCGCCAACCCCAAGGAGATCGCCGACACCGTGGCGACCCCGCTGGAAGAGTCCATCAGCGGCGTCGAGGACCTGATGTACTACAAGTCCGTAGCGGGCTCGGACGGCGTACTGCAGATGACCGTGACATTCCGGCCCGGCACCGACCCCGATGACGCAACTGTGCGGGTGCAGAACCGGGTCAGCCAGACACTGGCGAGGCTGCCGGAAGCCGTCCGGCGCCAGGGCGTGACCACGCAAAAGCAATCGCCGACGTTCCTGATGGTGGTGCACCTGGTGTCCCCCGACAATCGCTACGACACGTTGTACCTGCGCAACTTCGCCCGCCTGCACGTGCGCGACCGGCTGGCACGCATCCCCGGCGTCGGTGATGCCCAGCTGTTCGGTGGCGGCGACTACGCGATGCGCGCCTGGCTCGATCCTGAAAAGGTCGCAGCACGCGGCCTGACGGCCAACGACGTGATCGGCGCGATGCGCGAGCAGAACGTGCAGGTCTCGGCGGGCCAGCTGGGCGCCGAGCCGATGCCGGGCAGCGAATTCCTGACCCTGATCAACGCCCGTGGCCGCCTGGAGACGGTGGAAGAGTTCAGCGACATCGTGCTCAAGACCGGGGCGCGCGGTGAAATCGTCCGCCTGGGCGACGTCGCCCGCCTGGAACTGGGCGCGGGTAGTTACAGCCTGCGTTCGAAACTGGACGGCCAGGAAGCGGTTGCCATCGGTGTTTTCGAGGCGCCCGGCGCCAATGCGCTGCAGATTCGCGAACAGGTCATCACGACGATGGACGAGCTGTCCGCCACCTTCCCCGACGGCCTGGAGTATCGCAGCGTCTACGACACCACGGTATTTGTCAGCGAATCCATCCGCGCGGTGATCTCGACCCTGCTCGAGGCCGTGCTGCTGGTGGTGCTGGTGGTGACGCTGTTCCTGCAGACCTGGCGGGCATCGATCATCCCGTTGCTGGCGGTGCCGGTGTCTATCGTCGGCACCTTTGCGGCGCTACACCTGCTTGGCTACTCGATCAACAGCCTGGTGCTGTTCGGCCTGGTGCTGGCCATCGGCATCGTCGTCGATGACGCGATCGTCGTGGTCGAGAACGTGGAACGCAATATAGAGGAAGGCCTGACACCCCTGGCCGCCGCCCACCAGGCCATGCGCGAGGTATCCGGCCCCATCGTGGCCATCGGCCTGGTGCTGTGCGCGGTATTCGTGCCGATGGCGTTCCTGGATGGTGTGACCGGCCAGTTCTACCGCCAGTTCGCCGTGACCATCGCCATCTCGACGGTCATTTCCACGATCAACTCGCTGACCCTGTCGCCGGCGCTGGCCGCCCGGCTGCTGAAGCCCGCCGATGCACCGAAAGACCGGCTGACGCGTTTGATCGACGCGATGTTCGGCTGGATTTTCCGGCCGTTCAACCGGCTGTTCAACTCGTCATCAGCGAAATACCAGGGCGTGGTGTCGATGTCATTGCGGCGCCGCGGCACGGTGTTTGTGCTCTACATCGGCCTGCTGGCCGCCACGGCGGGCATGTTCCAGGCCGTGCCGGGCGGCTTCATCCCGATCCAGGACAAGATGTACCTGATGGCCGGCGTAAAACTGCCCGAGGGCGCGTCGCTGAACCGCACCGACGACATGCTGCAGGACGTGATCGACATCGCCATGGACATTCCGGGTGTCGAGCACGCGGTGGCCTTCCCGGGGCTGAATGGCCTGCAATTCACCAATACCTCGAATACCGGTGTCGTGTTCTTCCCGCTGGCGCATTCGTCCGAGCGCGATCTCAGCGCCGAGCAGATCAATGCGCAGATCAACCAGGGTATCGCCGGGCTCAAGGGCGGCCAGGCCTTTGCATTCATGCCGCCGCCGATCCAGGGACTGGGCAACGGCTCGGGGTTCCAGCTGTTTATCGAGGACCGCGCCGACCTGGGTTACGGCGAGTTGCAGAATGCGGTGAATGCCTTCCAGGGCACCATCGTGCAGACGCCGGGGTTCGGTTTTCCGATCAGCAGCTACCAGGCCAATGTGCCGCAGCTCGATGCCGTGGTCGATCGCGCCAAGGCCAAGGCGCAGGGCGTTAACCTGGACGAGTTGTTCGGTACGCTGCAGACCTACCTGGGCTCGACTTACGTGAACGACTTCAATCGCTTCGGACGCACCTGGCAGGTCATGGCCCAGGCGGACGGGCCTTTCCGCGACAGCGTCGAGGACATCGCCCGGCTGCGGACCCGCAATGCGGACGGCGACATGGTGCCCATCGGCTCCATGGTCGACATCCGTGAGAGCTACGGGCCGGACCCGGTACTGCGTTACAACGGTTTCCCCGCCGCCGACCTTGCCGGCGAGGCCGACCCGCGCGTGCTGTCCTCGGGCCAGTCCATGGAAGCGCTGCAGGACATCGCCACCAGCGTGCTGCCGGCGGGCATGACGTTTGAATGGACCGACCTCAGTTTCCAGCAGGCCACCCAGGGCAACGCTGCACTGCTGGTGTTCCCGCTGGCCATCCTGCTGGTCTTCCTGGTACTGGCCGCGCTGTACGAGAGCTGGGTACTGCCGCTGGCGGTGATCCTGATCGTGCCGATGTGCATGCTCTCCGCGCTGGCCGGCGTGTGGCTGACCGGCGGGGACAACAATATCTTCGTGCAGGTGGGCCTGGTGGTGCTGATCGCGCTGGCGTGCAAGAACGCCATCCTGATCGTCGAGTTTGCCCGCGACCTGGAACTGCAGGGCAAGGGCATCGTCGAGGCGGCGCTGGAAGCCTGCCGCCTGCGCCTGCGACCGATTGTCATGACCTCGATTACGTTCACCGCGGCCGTGGTGCCGCTGATGCTGGCCACCGGCGCCGGCGCCGAGGTCCGCCAGGTGCTGGGCGTGGCCGTGTTCGCCGGCATGCTGGGTGTCACGGCCTTCGGCCTGTTCCTGACGCCGGTGTTCTACGTGGCGCTGCGGAAGCTGTCGGGCAGCCGGCCGCTGGTACGCCATGAAACCCCGGCCGACGCCGCCCCCCGCACCGGGGACCTGTCGCTGCAAACGGGAGAACATCATGTATAAGCTGTTGATCATTGGCATGACCGGCCTGCTGTCGGCCTGCGCGGTGGGACCTGACTACCAGCGCCCCGACGCCGGCGTGCCGGCCGCCTTCGAAGCCGCCCGCAACGGACAACTCGACCCCGGTATCGAGCAGGTGTTCTGGGGCGGCTTCGGCGACCCCCTGCTGGCAGAGCTGGTGGAACAGGCGCTGGCCGCGAACCAGGACATCGCCGGCGCCATCGCGCGCTACGAACGCGCCGCGGCGTTGCTGGACGGCGCCGAGCGCGGCCAGTGGCCCAACGTGGGCATGACCGCCGACGGTGTTGAAGCGCGGCTGGCCGACAGCGAGCGCCTGCCGCCCGGCATGGGGCCCCGGCGAGTGGAAAGCTACCAGGCCGGCATCGTCGCCGACTGGGAACTTGACCTGTTCGGGCGCCTGCGCCGCATCACCGAGTCCCAGCGCGCCGAACTGGAAGCGAGCGCCGCCGACGTCGGCGCCGTCCAGGTGGCGCTGGTCGGCCAGTTGGCCTCCAGCTACTTCGAGTTGCGCGGCCTGCAGCAGCTGTACCGGGTGGTCGAGGACAACGTGCGCCTGCAACAGGCGTCCCTGGAGATCGTCAACGCCCGGCTCGCGGCCGGCCGCGGCACCGATTTCGACCAGGTTCGCGCCCAGGCCCAGCTCGAACGCATCCGCTCGGGCCTGCCGTTGCTGCAGGGAAGCATCCGCGTGGCCATGCACCGCATAGCCATCCTCACCGGCCAGCCGCCTGCGGCGCTGGTCGACACCCTGGCGCCGGTCCAGTCATTGCCTGAACAGCGTCCGGTGATCGCCGCCGGCACTCCGGGTGACCTGCTGCGGCGACGCCCGGACATCGCCGCGGCCGAGCGCCGCCTGGCCGCCGCGACGGCCCGCATCGGCGTGGCCACCGCCGACCTCTACCCGCGCTTCACGCTCAGCGGCCTGCTGGGCACCGTCGCGCCGGACGCCGGGGACCTGTTCTCTTCCGGCACCAATACCCGGAGCGTGGCGCTGGGCGTCGATTGGACCTTCCTCAACTACGGTTACGTGCAGGCACGCATCGACGCCGCCGACGCCGAGAGCCGCGAGGCCCTGGCCAACTACCGCCAGACCGTCCTCGCCGCGCTCGAGGACACCGAGTCCAGCCTGGTCCGCTACCAGCAAAACCGGCTGCGCACCGAGCGCCTGCAACTTGCCGTCGACGCGGCCACGGAAGCCGTGCGCCTGGCGCGCGTTCGCTATGAACGGGGCTTTATCGGCTACTTCGAAGTGCTGTCAGCCGACCAGGAACTGGTCACCGTGCGCGACGTGGCGGTGCAGAGCCAGACCGCCGAGGTGCTGGCGATGGTGGACGTTTACCGGGCCCTGGCGGGGGCGCCGCGGGGTTAACTTGCCGGCGCGGCGTAATCGCCAGGCAACGTGCGCGTCCGTTATGTGAAACGAACGGCTCTCGGTCAGTTCCCGGTGCTATGGGCCGTCCGTACTTCGAGCAGGCGCTCGAGCATGGATTCAAGTTCGGCGACCCGGGTTTCGAGAGAACGGTTACGGTGTTCCAGCGCCTGGATAGCCGCAAGCGCCACGCCGCTGGTGTCCAGCGTCGCCAGCGAGGTATCGCTGTTGCCGGTGCCGAATGCCGCGCGGAAATCCTGCGCCATCGGGCCGATGTGACGGCTATCAGGTGCATCGATGTAGGACCAGTGCGCAATCGGCAGGGCCACGACCTTGTCGAGGATCGACTGGCTGTCGACAGCCTCTATGCCGGTTTTGGCATTGCGATCTGAATTCTCGCTTAACGTACCTGCCAGCGCTGCATCGCCGTTGTTGAAGACCTGGAATTCCACCAGGCCAGTACCGAATTTCGAAACCCGGAAGGCATCGCCACTATTCGTAAACTGCCAGCGAGTCCCCGAGTTAACCTCCTTGATCTCGAATTTCGTGTTGCCCCGGTTGGCCAGGCTGAACAAAGTTCGCCCCGCGGGGTCCGGGTCGAGCTCCTGAACCAGCACCGATGCTGTGCCATCGTCCCGATAGACGTGCAACGGGGCAATCGGCTGCGCCGTACCAATGCCAACATCTCCGTTCCCAACAATGTTCATTGCATCCTGGGCAGTCGCGTCAGCGATGCCGGCGGCGAGCAGGCTCGCGGTCAAAAATGCTTTGATTTTCATCATGTGCCTATTCCTTGGTGCATTTATTCGAGTGTGCTTTCGCCTAGTATATAACCCCATTCAGTCGCCTGGCGTCAGCTTGACCCATCGCATCCCACTTCGCTGGCGGGCGGGCAACGGAGCCGAAACCTACAAACGCGAGTGCCGATACGAACTGCGCGAAGAAGGCGATGGCGGCTGGAACTTATAGCCTAAAGAAGGCGGGCAAATTAGGCTCAGGGTACGTCACTCACTAGCCAAACTAGGCTCAATTGTCACCGCAAGCTGTCCGCCTTTTTCAACCCTGAAGCTCGGCCCTAACGAAACGTTTTTCCCAGCCGTTAGCGAGAGCGAACCTCCGGGCCTGATATGGCCCTGGAAGGCTTGAATCGTGTCACAAGCTATCTCTTCCCGATCGAAGTAAACTTGGAAAAAGTTCAACATTTGATGGTAGGACTCGCCGCATGAGGTGACCGAGAAGAGTTCGTAGACCTGGTTGTTGCTTGGATACGGATCATGAATGTTGTCGGGCAACTCGAGCGAGACCGAGCTCGAAATGTCTGCATCCACAAAATCCGCCTCGACATCGCACTCATAAAACACGCCAAGAGAGGCGCCATTGGTGATGTTGGCAGTTGCACCCAGCGCGCCTGTGCCTGCCACCGGTGCATGACAATAAGCTTCAGGCGTGTTGTCACAAGTCCAACTACAGTTTTCAAGGCCCTCGGGAATGGGGCTGGTGATCCGGATATCATTCGCATCAAAATCCGTGCGGTAATCGCTGTCCGCTCGAACAGTCACGGTGTAGTTCACTTGTTCGCCAGACGCGAATATTTCGTCGCCCGCGTCCATATTCGCAGAAACATCAATCACGTATTTGGCCATGTCGGTATCGATAAACTGGTTATCGTCCGGGTTAAGCTCAATCACGTCCGAAGGCGGGACAATTTCGGCACTCAGGCTGACCATGTCTTCAACGTTGGCCGCATCTCCGATGCAGCTGACAAGGTACTCAAGGTCGGAACCATCGATTGAAAAAGCATCACTGGGCGTGCCGTCACCACTTACCTGGCCACAGCTCGCGCCGGTATTCGCAGAGCATGTCCAGTGACATTCCGCAAGCCCTGCCGACTGCGTCGAGAGGACTGCACCGTTCACGGCGTTCGGACCTCGGTCCCTGACATAGATGTGATACTCGACTGGCTCACCAAACGGCACGCCAGAACTTGAATTGGAGACCGTCACGTACAGGTCGTTGCCCAACCAGACTTCGATGGGCGCCGTTTCGACATCCTCGAAATACCGGATATCAAGCGGCATTCCGCGATCCGGATCCAGCCCGCGGGTTGCCCCACCGGACCTGAGCTTGACGCGGAATGCGTCGACGGAATGGTATGCCGCCAAATCATTCATGTATGCGGTCAGGAAATACAGCACCGGTGCCTCGGAATATACGATCCTGGACTGTTCCGCGTGCATGTTCCCAACGTCGACTTCGAGCACTCCCGTCACCAGGTCCAGGTCCCAGTAGTCATAGTTACTGATCCAGTCGTCATAAACGTCAAATTCGCCCGGTTTGGGCCCGAGTGGATCATCCCTGTACAGCGTTACGAGCCCGAAAAGACCGAAAAAATCCGCGTAACTGAGCGCCGTGCCATCTTCAGTCTCGAACGCGACTTCGACGCTATCCACCATCACGTCACGATCACCCAACCGCCCGGCATGCTTTCCCTGGATATCAAATATGTGCAGGATCTGGCTGCCGGCAGCGACGCCCGGCGCCATTGCCGTCGTCAGCAGGTCAATCGAACCTCCGAGGTCAGCCCGTAAACGTGGGGCACTCGCCGTGACCTGCACCAGGTCCGCCCGACCATTGCCGTCCAGGTCACCCGGAATGATGGAAGCCAACTGTGAAGCGGTGCCTTCAACTTCCTGGCACCAATCAGTCCCACAATGGCCTTTTCCATTCAGATTGTTGTCGTACCAGCGAATCTCATCGTCACCCGTTGCGCCGATGTCCAGGTCACCATCGTTATCGAAATCCCGGAGTGCAACCCGGCTCGCGCCGATGCCGCCTACCGTGTGCTCGGTCCAGCCAGCACCCGCACCGCTATTTTCCAGCCAGGTGATGACATCGCGCCCCCTGACGACATCGACATCACCGTCACCGTCGATATCACCCACCGCGAGGCCCTGTTGGATGGCGATGCCAGCCACGGAATCGATCATGAACTCGCACCAGTCAGCCCCGCATTCGCCAGCGTCGGTCCGGTCGAGTTCATTGGACCACCAATCCAGGTCGCCGTTTGCGGCAAGGGTGACGATATCGACCAATCCATCCTGATTGACGTCAGCAGCGCGAACTAGTTGCAAGGACCTGGAGTCGTCAATCGCGTTGACGCACCAGTCGTTATCACACGCTGTTCCCTCACCAAGGCCGTTACTGACCCAGGCCAACCCGTCATCGATAGCGGCCACGGCGACATCCGGGTCACCGTCACCATCGAAATCGGCCGCCACGATGCCGCGCGGATCAACGAGACTTTCCGTGATCGTGCCGGGACACCAGCTAAACCCGCAGGAGGAACCGCCGACCAACCCGTTCTCCCACCAACCGGTCACATCGTTCGCCGCACCCACGCCAACGACGTCCAGGTCGCCATCCCTGTCGATATCCCCAAGGGCGAACGCCTGCGCATCTGTGACGCCTGCGATGGCCTCCTCGCACCACATGCCGCCACACGGCCCTCGCCCATCCAGGTTGTTTTCCAGCCAATGAAACCCGTCGGCCTTGACCAGCACGACATCGGTGTCGCCATCGAGGTCAATGTCAGCGAGTTCACCGAACGACGTGGTCTCGTAGGCGGTGCCGGCTCCGACAGTCGGCTCTTCCAGCGGAAACCTCGCGCTCCAGTGAATACTGTCATTGCCGAACCACACGATTTCGCCAGCCGATGCCGAGATCACGTCGAAGTCACCATCCCGGTCGAGGTCAGCACCAATGACCTGGGAACTGCCGCCCAGCTCACCGAGCGACCTGACGTACCAGGTGACGCCCTGGCCATCGACATTCTCGAACCAGTTGACCTGTCCTGGGGACGGCCAACCGACCCCGGATGACGCCAACACGTCAAGGTCGCCGTCGCCGTCCATATCGTGTATCGAGGAATACTGGTTGCGGAACAGGTCGACGTCGATATCGTACCTGGCGCCATCAGCTTCGAACCAGGCCAGCGCCCCACCGCTGCTATCACTGGCACCCATGCTCGCGACCACGTCGAGGATGCCATCACCATTCATGTCGGCCGGCCTGACGTCAGATACCGGGAAATCCAGGTCATCGACCAGCAACTGAGGGACGAACGACGATGCCTCCCCAGAGTTCAAATAAATGACGATGGAATCTGGCCCCGCCCCACCAGCGGCAACAATATCCATATCACCGTCCTGGTCGAAATCGACCAGGGCGGGCCGAAAGACAGCGGTCATCCCTAACGCATGGAATGCCCAGCTACTGGCGTCGCCATTGGTATTCTCCCACCATTGCAGATCGCCATTGGCCGCGACGATGTCCTGATCTCCGTCACCATCAAGGTCACCCGCGGCAACGCCAAACACGCCACTGACCGGATCGGGCGGTACGCTGTCGTCCATCAGTGCATTTTCTGGCCAGGCACCGCTGTTTCGCGGGTTTTTCCACCATGTCACGCTTCCACTTTCCGGCCCGCCAATCGCATCGAGATCACCGTCACCATCGAGATCGGCAAGTGCCAGATGCCGTGCATCGAAACTAGCGGCGACAGTGTGCACTGCCCAGTTCGCATCTGGCCCGGCATTCTCCAGCCATTGGACGCCGCCATCTTCACCGCCGACCAACAGGTCAACCGTTCCATTCAGGTCCAGGTCACCGGCGACCACAAGCCCACCGTCAGGGAGCATGGCAATTTGGGATCCAGGTTTGAATGGAACCGGCCCCCTGGCTTCTAAAATTGTCCGGCAGCCCAGGGCATTGTCCGTGAACCTGATCGTGTAAGCGACATCCGGGTCTCCGCTGTCACCATCCCCGGGGCCCGCCACCCCATCATCCAGGCCATTGATGAGTTTGTGAACGGCGCTACAGTCCTTGAGTGCCTGGTTCCGCTCAATGAACAGTTCCTGGCCTATCGAAACCAGGTTTTCCAGTCCGTCAAGGTTTTCCAGCACATCATTCTGCAAGAGACTGAACCTGCCACCGAGAGACTCCAGGCCGGACAATCCTCCGAGGCTGGCGAGGTTGGCGTTTTTGGAAATGGATACATCGAATTCCACCTGGGAAACGTTTCCGAGACCATCCAGGTTGGGAAGGGTGGCATTGTCAGAGATTTGCAGATCGCGTAACGCATTCAGGCCGTTCATGCCTTCGACGCTTTCGAGTGATGGGTTGTCGCGAACCTCGACTCCACCGCCCACTTCGATAAGGCCGGAAAACCCATCCAAATTTTCGAGACTATCGTTGAACCGGATTTGCAGCCAATTTTCGACCACGCTCAATCCAATCAAACCGTCCAGGTCGGGCAACATGTTGTTGAATCTAATTTCGACTGATCCACCCACGGTGACCAGGTTCTGAAGGCCTCCTATATCGACCAGGACGTTATTGTTTTCGATGGCCAATTGATCACCGATATGCTGCAGGTTTTCCAAACCGTCCAGGTTCGTCAAACTGTAGTGGGAATTGATTTGCAGCCGTCCCTCGATCGTGTCGCAGGACTCCAGGTCGGCGATCAGCAGATCAAGATCGTCCTGGTCATAGACCTGATAGTCGTGACTGGGGCATGTCGCGGCCCATAAAACAGATGAGGGCAACAAGGTTGAAAGGAACACTGCCGCAATCGCGGAAGCGCTGGCCAGCCTGTCGCGAAAGCGATTCGAGGATTGATTCATCCGGAAGGTTCTTTTTTTTCTTGTGAGGGCATGTCGTCTTCCAGGTTGATGTGAAAAGGCAAATTCACTTTCCCATACACTGCCTTTGGGCGACCCGAAGCGTTTTAATACTAACAAATGCGGGTTACCGGTTTCGGGCGGCAGAGCCGATCTCGCATAGGAGTGAACCGCGAACTCCCAGTCACCCGCCGATATTTGCATCCAGGAACGCCAGCACCTTTTCGTACACCGCCCGGCGATTGTCCTCGTCGTAGTAGCCGTGCGCCTCATCGCCGATTTCCAGCCACTGGTACGACTTGCCGGCGTCGTCCAGCGCGGATTTCAGTGACTCGGCCTGTTCAATCGGTGCGCGGTCGTCCCGGGCGCCGTGAATCAGCAGGATCTCAGCCTGGATATTACCGGCGTTGAATGCGGGTGAGCGGCGCTGCAGGTCAGCCTGGTCTTCGCCCAGCGCCTGTTTCAGGTATGCCAGTCCGCTGGCCTGGTCCGGTATGTCGCCCTCTTCAAACATCATCGGCAGGTTGTAGACGCCCATCGAGCCGATCGCACAGCGATACAGTGCCGGTTCGCGAACGGCGCCCATCAGCGCAGCATAGCCGCCGTAGCTGTGGCCGAAGATGCAGATCCGATCCTTGTCCGCGACACCTGATTCGACCAGGGCCATCGTGGCGTCAGTCAGGTCATCCTGCATCAGGCTGCCCCACTTGCCGTAGCCCGCTTTCTCGAAATCCAGGCCAAATCCGCCACTGCCGCGAAAATTGACCTGCAAAACGCCGTAGCCCCGGCTGGCGAGCAGTTGCACTTCCCAGTCGAAACCCCAGTAGTCGCGTACACCATGCGGCCCACCGTGCGGGAACACTACCAGCGGCACGTTCTTTTCCTTTCCCCTGGGCAGCGTGACGTACCCATGAAGGGTCTCGCCATCCCGGGTATCGAAAGTCATCGCCCGGGTCGGGGACAGCTTTTCCGGGTCGAGCCACTTGCGCTGGCTGAGCAGGTAGGTCGCCTTCAGGCTCTCGGTTTCGAACAGGTAATAGTTGCCCGAGTTGGTATCCGAGTACACGTACGCAATCGCCAGTGCCCCGTCGCTGGTTGCGCTGGTAATCATCACATCCTGGCCGGGAAAGGCCTTCAGCAGCATGCGGTGCAATTTCACTTTCTTGTCGTCACTGTCAAGATAGCGGTACTTCGGCAGACCCAGGTCCGTGCCCACTCCGACGACATGACGATTTGCAAAGTCTCGCAGTAGCATGGTGATGTCGACCTGCTCATCGTGCACCACCTCCTGGAAATCCCTGCTCTGCAAATCAAACAGGTACAGGCCCTGGGTGGACTGACCCACATTGGCCAGGACATAGATTCCCTGGTCATCGCCGGTAAAGCTCAATGGGGTGACACTATCTGCGCCGAATCCCTGCAGTTCCCATTCCTGCCAATCGGACGACACGTCAGGCCTGAAAGAAATCACCGTGTCATTGTTGTCGTCGATGGCCACCGCGAACCGCACATTGCCCTGGTGATCGGTGATCGCACTCGCGTGAGCATATGGCAGGACGTCAACCTTTTTCGTCTTGCCGTTATAGACATTCAGCTTGTAAATAAGGGTCTGTGCGCTGGGATCACTGACCCACATATTGCCAACCAGCCGCCAGGGGTAAAAAGCGATGAGGATGTTTTCTTCGTCACCCTCCAACAGGTCGATGATCTCCTGATTGCCGTAATTGGCCTTGTTCTTCTTGATCCTGGTGTTGAGCGTGCTCTCGCCGGAACGATAACCAAAAACAAGCCGGTGCTTTCTACCATCGAAATCAACGCCCACCAGTTCGCCGTTGCTGAACCGCTGCTTGTTCCAGTGGTAGCTTTCCGTAACGGTGTAGACGATACGCTCGTCATTGACCCAGGTAACATCACCCACGGCACGACCTCTACCACTGACTTTGAAAGAAGCAATGGGCTCACGGGTCTCACGGTCCAGCACACCCAGCAGGTCTTCACCGTCCCGGCGAAATACAGCCGACAAGAATTTGCCACTGGGCGAGATCTTGACGTCCCGTGCCGATGGTAGCCGGGTGAATTCTTCGATCGTCGATTGCGCCATCGTCGTGATGGGCAGGCTTAAAAATAACGTGACAATACAGGCGCGGTTCAATTGCATACTCGTGCTCCTTTTTTTTCTTCTCCCTCCCTGGGGCGAAGGCCTCAACCGGGGGTGCCGGGGGCCTTCATGTCATAAGGATACACGGCTTAATCAATCATCTGAACGCAGGTGGACCGCCGAGGTGCAGGCGATGGTTGACGTTTACCGGGCATTGGCAGGGTTAGTCGCCGGCCGCTCATCTCCAGGCGCTGACAGCGGGATGATGGGTTCTCCCCAACGTGTGCTATTGTTGTCCGCGATTGGAATCTATTCCAAGGGGAACACGCACTGCCCAGTCCGTCCGAAATCCGTCTATTTGATCCCTTGACCGAGAGCCGGTCGCGGGCGGCAGTGGGTGCCCAATACTCAAAACGGGGCCCACGTCCCGTGTGAATTTCACTGTTCAGGGAGTCAGAAACATGCGGAAAACAACACTTTCATTCATGCTCGCAACCGCGCTGTGCACCAGCGTCGCGGCCAGCGCCGAGGCGGACGCCAAGCGCTATATCGTACTCGGGAAGAGTGCCAACAGCCTGCCTGCCAGGCTGGACAGGATCACCGAGGGCCTTGACGGTCGGGTCGTGAAGGCCATGCCCCAGATTGGCGTCGCGATCGTCGAGTCTTCCAACCCGGATTTTCCCGCTGCACTGCAGGCCGAGAACACCATCAGGGCGGTATTGACGGACCGCATGTACGACTTGCCGCAACCGCGCATTGAACTGGCCGCCGACAATCCGCCGAACTCCGGTGACGATGATTTCGCGTTTGACCTGCAGTGGGGGCACGACGCCGTCAATGCGCCGGAAGCCTGGAATGCAGGCGCCACGGGCGAAGGCGTGCTGGTGGCGGTACTGGATTCAGGTAGCGACTGCGAGCACCTGGACCTGGCGCCCAATTGCCGGCTGGACCTGAACACGTCGTTCCTGGCGGCGCCGTTGCCGGACTGGTGGAATTTCCATGGTTCGCACACCGCCGGCACCATCGCCGCGGCCGATAACGGTTACGGAACCATCGGCGTCGCACCCGGTGCGGAGTTCTTTGGTGTGCAGGTTTGCGGCACCGGCGGGTGCCCGGCCTCCGCCATCGTACCGGGAATCGTCTACGCTGCCGAAAACGGCGCCGACGTCATCAATATGAGCCTGGGCGGCCTGGACCTGATCAGCGGCGCCGGTGTGGTCAAGGAATGCAAGGACGCCGGCCTGCCGATGGACTACTGTTCTTCGCTGCAGTCGAACTACATCCATAACGAAATCCTGGTCTTCACCCGCGCGTTCCAGTACGCGAACCGCATGAACACCACGGTGGTCGTGTCGGCCGGTAACGACGCGGTGGATGCCGATCATCACCTGGTCCCGGTGGAGGGTGAATTGCTGCACTACCCGAGCCTGCGGCTCAGCTTCGCAGACTACCCGGGCACCATCGGCGTATCGGCCACCGCACCGATCAACTGGTGCAACAATCCCGACGCCGATTTCAACAACCTGACGACCTACAGCAACTTCGGTCGTTCGGCGGTGGACTTTTCCGCACCGGGCGGCGAAGGCTGGTTCTTTGATGGCGATACGGAGTTTTGCTCCGTCGCCGGCCAGTTGGTTCAGGCCTGGGTCTATGACCTGGTTCTCAGCACCAATAACAACTTCGGCTGGTCCTGGGCGGGCGGCACCAGCATGGCTGCGCCGCACGTTTCCGGCCTGGCCGCGCTGATCATCGGCGAAAACGGCGGTGACATGAAGCCGTCACAGGTGCTGTCGGAACTGCGCAACCGGTCTGAAGACGCGGGCGAACCGGGCAAGGACCCGGCGCACGGCTTCGGCGCGGCAAGAAGCGGTTACTGAGCCCTTAATTTCAAGGCAAGACCACGAGCGGCGGGGGTACACCCGCCGCTTTTTTTTGGAACCGCTACACTACCGCCACTGGCAAAGGAGACTGACATGCGCGCACCTATCACTATCGCCCTGATCCTGGTTTCATTGGCCTGGTCTTCGAGTCCCTTGGCGCGCGACACCCGGCACCACTTCCCGATCAGTGACGTCATGGACAACCCGGAATACGCGGCCCAGCTCGATGGCGTCAGCTTCTATTTCGGTGAGCAGCCGCATCCGGCCGTGGTCAAGACTTTCGGCAAGGACCGGACCAACAAGAAGACCAACGCCTTCAACAAGTCCGACGAAGAGGCCTGCCAGTGGGTCATGCTCTCGGCCCTGAAACAGCTCAAGCTCCGAGCCGACGACCTGGGCGCCAACGCCGTCATCAACATCATTTCCAACTACAAGAACGACCAGAAGAGCAGCGAAACCGAGTACACCTGCGGCGCCGGCGGACTGATGGCGGGTGTCGCCCTGATCGGTGAGTTTGTCGTGACTGAATAACGGAAGCACATTACGATTCAGCAATATTCAGCGGTATCGTTTAGTCGCATTCATGTTGCAAACGTGCCGCCGCCTTCCTACCCATAAGGTACAGGTGCGCGCTCTGCGCCCCTGACCAAGTCGCGAACACCGGAGTGTATCGCGACCATGGACATCGACCTGGGGGGGTACTGAATCATGATCCGAACGAGCCGCTGGTTTTTCCTGTCGCAATGCCGCCCGGCATCCACCCTGTTCCACCGGTTTGGTGCCGCCATCATGCTCGTCGGAAGCCTGTTACTGGGCCTGCCGGGCACGCTCTCCGCCCAGGACATCCCCGTGGTGTCGGTCACGCCCACTTCGGGACCGGCGGGGACCGGCCTGCAGGTCAGCGGCAGTGGATTCGTCGGTGACTGCAGCGTGCAGGTTGTGCTGGCGTCCAGTGCGGACGTCGAGGTAGACCTGGGCTTTGCCTTTGTCGAGTCCGGTGCGTTCGACACCAGCGATCCGGCGATTCCGACGGATGCAACCGCCGGCGATTACCGCGTCATCGCCAGGGGGCTGAACTTCGGTTCTGACGACGTCTGCTCCACACCCTCGGCCAACGAGGCGTCGACGTCGTTTGTAGTGACCAGCGGCGAACTGATTCCACGCTACATCCCGGACCCGCCGGAGTATGACCCCGCCGAGGGGCTGCCGGACTGGGTCTCACCCAACGAGGCGCACCTGAAGTTCCGCCAGGGCGTCGCTGTGCGGTTGACCGACAACTCGTCGTTACCGTTCGTATTCGACGCCGCCTACTCACCCACCCAGCAGGAACTCGACGAACTTGGTGCGATCAACCAGCTGCTGGTGCTCGACGATGTCATGGTGAATCGCCTGTTCATCGCGCGGTCGGTCGAGGAATACGACCAGGCGCGTGCGCGCCAGGAACGCCGCTCCGGCCGGGAAATGGCCGACAAAAACCTGTACTACCACCTGATGTATGCCGGTTCCATCGACGCGGCGACGCTGCTGAACATGCTGAACGGTTTCGGTATCGTCGAGATCGCGTACGCCGACCCGCTTCCTGGCGAGGATCCGGACAACCATTCGGACGACTATCGTGATTTCCAGGGCTACCGCACGGCCGCGCCTGGCGGTATCAACGCGGACGCCACCTACCACGTGTCGGGTGGCCGCGGCACCAACGCCCAGGTCATCGACATCGAGCGCTTCTTCAACCCCGATCACGAAGACCTGCCAACGGTCAACGTGTTGCCGAACGGCGACGTCGACGCCACGTGGCCCGGTGATGCCTTCGATCACGGCACCGCTGTGCTGGGCGAACTCTTCGGCCAGGACAACGATTTCGGCGTGCTGGGCATTGTCGACCAGTCGCCGGCCGGATTCGTCAGCACCGCGGGTGGGCGCCCGGCGGCCATCGACCTGGCGGCCGCGAACTCGAACCCCGGTGATGTGATCCTGCTGGAACTGCAGCGGGCCGGCCCCCTGGGGACCTGCAGCAACGCCACGACGCCCAGCCAGATCGGCTGCGTGCCCGAAGAGTGGGTACAGGCGAGCTACGACGCCGTCGTGGCGGCCGTGGCCGACGACATTATCATCGTCGCCGCCGCCGGCAACGGACGGCAGGACCTGGATGACGAGGATTATGAAGACTGGCTGGATCGCGGCGATTCAGGCGCGATCATCGTCGGCGCCGGCGCTGGCGACGTGGACTCCGGCGTCTCCAACACCGGTTGCAGCGCCGACCCCGCGCGGAGCCGGCTGGCGTTTTCAAACTTCGGCTCGCGCGTCAACGTGCACGGCTGGGGCAACTGCGTGGCCACCACGGCCTACGGCGGGCTCGCCGGCGGTAGCGGCGATGACGACGCCTACACGGGCGGCTTCAGCGGCACGTCCAGCGCCAGCCCGATCGTGGCCGGCGCCGCGGCCGTGGTGTCCAGCGTGCACCAGGACCTGGGCCTCGGCGCGCCGACATCCACGGAAGTCCGCAGCCTGCTCATCGCCACCGGCACGCCGCAGGTGCTGCCGGCCGACGATCCGGCTGCACGCGCGGGCCAGATCGGGCCGCTGCCAAACCTGGCAGCCGCGCTGGGGCTCAGCGCCGACATCGAGGTCACGAAGTCCGGCAGCCCGGACCCGGCCGACGCCGGCACCAATGTCACCTGGACCGTGTCGGTGACCAACAACGGCCCGGACGTGGCCGTGCACGTCGGGCTCGAGGACCTGCTCCCCGCGGAGGTGACGTACGTCAGTGACACGCAGGGCTGCGAGCACACCGCCGGGGTGGTGACCTGTGATGTGGGCACGCTGCTGGTCAGCGAAACCTTCAACGTGGACATCACCGCGTCGATCCCGCCGGACCTGGTGTTCAACGCCGGTGCGCCCGTGACCATCACGAACTCGGCATCAGCGTCATCAAGCCTTGATGATCCGGACGAGACCAATAACGCCGCGTCCGACGACGTGCTGGTGGTCGCCTCGGGCGACCTGCGCATCGTCAGTGCCACCGTCCTCGCCGGGGTGCCCGACGAGGCCCAGGTGGGCATCGACATTCCTGTGACCGTGCGCTCGGTCGTGCAGAACCTGGGCCCGTCATCGCCGATGGATGCCGAACTCGACAACACTGCCACGCCATCCGCCGGCGCTTCGGCCAACCCGGCCTCGCGCCTCACGCCCGTCGACGCCTTGACGTTCAGCCAACGGACCGTTGACCAGGCATTCGACATCCGCTGCGATGAACCGGGCGAGCAGGAAGTGGTGTTTGACCTGGAGATCGCCCCGGCCAACGCCGCGGACAGCGACCCGGACCTGTCCAATAACACGGCCCAGGCGAGCGTCGCGGTGACGTGCATCCTGCCCATCGCGATCAATATCCGGCCGGGCAACGCGTTCAACCGCATCAACTTCAACAGCAACCAGGCCATTCCCGTGGCGGCGCTGACCACCGGGGCCGGCGAGTACGGCCTGCCGCTCGCCTTTGACGCGGCATCGATCTTGCCGGACACCGTGGTCTTCGGCCCGGCGACCGAGTTGATGGTCAGTGGTGCATCGCCGTTGAACGGCCTGTTCCATTTGAATGATTCCTTCGAACCCGACGACCAGACCCGCGACGGCGACGCGGATATGCGTTTCCTGTTCAAACAGTCCGAAACCGGGATCGAATCGGGAGATACGGAGGCCTGCATGCGCGGCCAGTTCACCAGCGGCGGCGATACCTTCAGCTTCTTCGGCTGCGATACCGTGGCAACAAAGCCCTAGGGACAATGCCAGTGGGGTCGCCCTCGATTGAGGGCGACCCTTTTCAATAAGGCTTCGCCCGCGACTTTTTCAGCTCGCCCCGCTTTTTCTTTTCATCCAGGCGCTTTTTCTTCGCCGCCTTGCTGGGCTTCGTTTTCTTCCTGGCCTTCGGCGCGTGGCGAACCGATTCCAGCAACTGCTCCAACCGCTCGAGCGCCTCTGTGCGATTGCGTTCCTGCGTGCGATGGGACTGCGCCTTCAGGACCAGCACGCCTTCATTACTGATCCGGCTGTCCGCCGTCTTCAGCAGGCGCCGCTTGACGGCGTCCGGCAGCGAACTGGCGGGGATGTCGAACCGCAGCTGGATGGCGGTGGCGAGCTTGTTGACGTTCTGGCCGCCGGGGCCCTGCGAGCGCACGGCCTTGAACTCGAGTTCCTGCTCAGGGACATTGAAGCCAGCCAGGGTCAGCATCGCACTGGCCGTTCGATAGACACGCTTTCTCCAAACCGCTTCTGCTGGTCTGTACTCAAAATGCTTCCAACCCGGGATTCAAAGAGCCCCTCACCCAACAACATCCCCCAGAGTGTTTCAAAGTGACGGCATGTATTCAATTCGACATGTCTGGGTTTGAGGTTGAATTTCGCAGTAATCTATAGGGGAAACCCGGAAAGGCTTCACGCCTTTCACGTGCTTACAAATAGGTGGTGCCTGCCATGCAAACAAGCCACACGTCGACATCGCGACCGGGCAGCGTGGCGGTCATTGTTTCGACGTACAACCAGCCCGCGCACCTTGACCGTTGCCTGTTCGCCCTGGGCCTGCAGGACACGGACAACTTCACCGTGCTGGTCGCCGATGATGGCTCCGGGGCTGAAACCCGTGCCGTGATCGAGGCACATGACCCGGTGTTCCGTGACCGGCTGAAACATATCTGGCATCCGGACAAGGGCTTTCGAAAAACCCTGATCCTGAACCGGGCCGTGCTCGCCACCGATGCGGACTACCTGGTCTTCATCGACGGTGACTGCGTGGCACACCCGGGATTCGTCGCCGAGCACTTGCGACACGCCCTACCCCGGCACTACCTGAACGGCGCCCTGATCCGCCTGGATGCACGGCAAACCGGGCAGGTGACACGCGAGGGGATTGCCTCGGGCGAAGTCTTCACCCTCCGCTGGCTGGCCCATGCGGGATGGCGGCTGGATCGGCGATACCTGAAGCTCGCATTACCCCGGCAGACCCGTTATTGGCTAAACGAACATTCACCGACGACACTCTACTGGCTGGGCGCAAACGCGTCGTGCTGGCGCGAGGATTGCCTGCAGGTCAATGGATTCGACAACCGTTTCGGCTATGGGTACGAGGACGGGGACTTCGGCGACCGCCTGGCGCTGTACGGGGTCACGCCGCTGACCGTGCGCTGGACCGCGAATGCGCTGCACCTGGATCATGGACGGCCCTATCGGGACCCGAATGTCATGACCAGCAACCGCAAACTGCAGCTGGAAGCAGTGGCCAGGCGGGCCTACCGTACACCGCATGGACTGAACGAGCTGGCGTCAGCCGACCCCCAGCAACCCTTCATTGAACAGCGCCCTTGAACGCCTCTTCAGGCTTGTTGGAGAGTTCGTCGACGAGGAAGCTGCCATGGCGGTAATTTTGAGATAGGGTTCGCGCATCATCCTGGCTGTTTAAAGCAACCCAGGCTGGATGGTCTTCACGAAATCGACGAACGGAATCCTCACCATGAAACTCCAACTCGCCACCTGGCCCGACATCCGCGACTACCTCGAGCACTGCGACGCGGTGCTGATCCCCATCGGCTCCACGGAACAGCACGGCCCAACCGGCCTGGTCGGCACCGATGCCATCTGCCCGGAACACATCGCCGGCGGCATGGCGGAACAAGGCGTGCTGGTCGCGCCGACGCTCAGCATCGGAATGGCGCAGCATCACCTGGCCTTCCCCGGGTCCATCACACTGCGGCCGACCACGCTGATGGCCGTGATCCGAGATGTTGTCACTTCGCTGGCCAGCCAGGGCTTCAAACGCTTCCTGTTCTTCAACGGCCATGGCGGCAACATCGCCACGGTGCAGGCGGCTTTCGCCGACATTTATGCGGACGCCAGCCTGGCCGGCGGAGACTCCGGCCTGGTGCTGGAGCTGTTCAACTGGTTCATGGGCCCGCGGGTGGGTGAAATATCGAAAGAACTGTTCGGCGACGCCGAGGGCTGGCACGCGACGCCATCAGAAATTTCCCTGACCTGGGATGCCTACCCCGAAGCGCAGCGCCAGGCGCCGCTGGAGCCGAAACGGGCGCCCAAGGGGCCCATTCGCGATGCCGCGGACTACCGGGCAAGGTTTGCCGACGGGCGCATCGGCTCGGAGCCGGCGCTGGCGTCCGCCGAACACGGTGCGCGGTTGTACCAGGCCGGGCTTGAGGATGCGATGGAGGTCTGGCGAAAGCTGCTAGACGACTAAAGGAGAGCCCCATGCCCTCACCGCTTGTCACCGCCGCCGGCCACACCCTCAGCGCCGACATTGCCGTCCCGGAGCACGAGCGCGTGCTGCGGTTCTACGCCCGCGTGCTGACCACCGGCGAGAGTCCGCTCTGGCGGGATGACCTGATGAACAACCACGGCGTGCCGATCATCGGCCTCGGGGCGCGCACCGAGGATCATGAGGCGCTGCCGCTGCAGTGGATGCCCCATATCCAGGTCGCGGATGTCGCCGCCAGCGTGCGCGAGGCCGTCGGCCTGGGTGGCAAGGCGCTGATGTACGGCAAAGACGATGACGGCAACGCCCAGTGGGCGGTGCTGCAGGACCCCAATGGGGCCGCGTTCGGGATCATTCCCATCGTGCCGGCAGACGCCCTGCCGCCCGTCGACGAGAACGCGGCCGCCGGCATGGGGCATATCGCCTGGCTGGACCTGACCGTCGGTGACGCGGAAGGGACGCGGGACTTCTACCGCCGGGTGGTTGGCTGGTCCGTTGAAGACGTCGGCATGAGCGATGGTGAAGGCGTCTATGCCGACTACAACATGCTCGGCGCCACGGGCCAGCCGGCCGCCAGCGTGTGCCACGCGCGTGGCGCCAACGCGGACCTGCCAGTTACGTGGCTGATTTACCTGCCCGTTGGCGACCTGGCGGAAAGCCTGGAGCGAGTGCCTGCGGAAGGTGGACAGGTGATGAAGACGGCCACAGGCGACGATGGCAGCCTCTCATTCGCGGTGATCCGGGATCCGGTGGGAGCGGCCCTTGCGTTAGTCTGACGTCGGCCCCGGCGGGAGCAAAGCCATAACTTCCCGCAACACCGTGGTCGCGTAAGCCCCCGGCGGCAGCGAAAACGCCAGCACCAGGTTCGTGGCATCGCCGGAAGTTTCCCAGTCCCACTGCAGGTCACCCGGCACCACCCGCAGCGCGCGCCGCTCGGCCTTCAACCGCCAGTCTTCCAGCCCTGCGAGTAACTCCGGTTCGCGTGCCAGCACATCCTTCTCCAGCGCCAGGCACTCATCGCCGGGCGCCGGCTCGCCCAGGCCGGGCAGCGGTCCGGAGGGGTGAATGTCGAAACGGTCCAGCCGCGCCTGGAGTTCCGCGAGCGCCTGGGCATCGTCCAAGGTTACGCGTTCCACGCGGAAACGGCTGCGCGAGCCGTCCAGCATCGCCGCCTCGCCGGGCAACAGCCGATTCCAGTCACCGCGCCGGACCCGTTCCGCCAGCACACAATTAAACAGCCAGCTGCGCGCTGCGGACAGGTACAACCCGCGCTCGAAGCGCGGCGCCCGGGTCAGCTCGCCGGCGAACAGGCGCCGGACCTGGACCAGGTTGTCGCCGTTACGGCCGAAGCGCTGCTCGCCGAAGTAATTCGGCACACCCGTTTTGATGCGCTCCAGCCGAGCGGCAAGTTCGTCCCGGTCACCTTCGACATCGCGCAGGCGGATGCGGAACCGATTGCCACGCAGGCCACCCCGACGGATGGCGTGGCGCGCGCGTTTCCAGCCCAGCAACTCGAGGCCCGCCGGTAAGCGCTCGTCAAGAGAATCAGGATCGAGGTGCTCGATGGGCAGCGAGAACCACTGCGTGGTGACGGCATGTCGGTCCTTCAGGCCCGCGTAGCCCACCTGCCGGGGCTTGGCGGTGCCCAACTCTGACAGCACCCGCACCACGTCCTTGGTATTCATGCCCACCTTGGTGAGCTGCAGCCACCAGTGCGCGCCGGTGTCGTGTTCCGGCACCTCGATCTGCTCGTCGACATGGAAATCGCCGGGCTCGCAGCGAAAGCGCGCCGTGGCCGCCGGCGCGCCTAGCGCGCGGGGTAATCTTTCAAGGTGGTGCGGTACCACATCAGGGATCGAGACCATGGTGCGACATTCTAGAACGTGATCAGTACTCGCGCTGGGCCAGGTAGGACTCACAGACACTCTCGCTGGGTTGCCACGCATCGGCATAGGGATTACCCACACAGACCACGTCCAGGAACTTCTCGCGTTCGGCTTTTTGCCGGGCCTGTTGTTTTTCCATGATCGGAGCGAACCCTGGATCCTGGTACAGGAACTCGAGGAAATCGAGGTTGGTAACGATGAAATAGCCTTGATCAACCGACGCCTCGATTAAAGCCAGGCCAGCTTCACGATCACCTCCCAGGTATTCGGCAAAGCCGCGTTTGAACTCCGGGCATCCCAACCACCAGTCACAGCCCACCAGGCCACCTTTTTTGTCGGCCTCGATGTCTTCTCTCAGCGCTTCAAGCAGCGCCTGGCGAATTTCTGGGCCTCCCGTTTCCCGTCGCGCCCTGTTATACGCCAGTACGAATTCAGCCTCCATTGCATCAAGTCCGGAAAGGCCTGGGACAGATGACCAGATGGCATCGAGGACGGGCCTGGCGCCTGAATAGTCTCCGGAGCCAGCCAGCGATAAGCCATAAATCACATTCGTCTCGAAATCGCGGTGTTGATCGGTGCGGGTTTCTTCCAGCGCGGATACCAATGCCCTGGGACGGCCGGCGTAGTACAGGTGAAACAAGAGACCACCATGGACACTGCCCAGGTTTGCCTCCGCTTCATCACTCAGTCCCATGGCTGCCAAATTCAACGCGCTCTTTTCCAACAGGCCCATCATCGCCAGGAAGATGAAGAATTCGTCCGCCGCGGACATGAAACCCGCCTGGATGCCTTTCAGGCTCTCGATCGCTCCTTTGCTCCAGTCTCCGTCAAGCGACACGAAATGGGCGTGCAGTTCCGATGCCCAGTCCGGGTTGAGGCTATACAGTTTATCCAGTTGCTTTCCGGCTTCCTCTCTGCGATCTCTTCTCGCGTAATCGAAATAAAGGTTACTGATGGCGGGGGAGGATAACGGATCGAGCGATGCCGCCTTGCGAGCAGACTCGAGCGCCTCGTTCCAGCGGCTGGTCAGGCGATAATTGTTGCTGAGCCAGAGGTGAGCCAGTGCCAGGTTCGGATTCCGTTCGATTGCGCTTTTGTAGTAAGTGATTTTTTCATCCAGTTCACCAGGCATTTGTTTCCCCGCCCCCATCAGTAAATGGGCTTCGGCGAGTTCAGGATCGAGTTCAATCGCTCGCCTGGCATGTGCACTAACCTGCGCCCTCCTTTCAGCATCGTCAATTCCGGCGTAGACCAGGTGTAAACCCATCGAGATTGCCAACTGCACATGTCCGCGTGCACAGTCCGGTTCCAGTTCCACGACCTCTGCGAACGCTTCGGCGGCTCTCTTCAACTCGACCGCCTCGCGGCTCTTCATAAGGTGCTTGCCGCGAAGGAATGCTTCGCCCGCTTCTGCGGTTTTCGGACAATGGTGTATGGGGGTGAAGGCCAACGAAAGCTCGGTGGAAGAGCGGAGCCTTTCCACAATGGCGGCAGAGATCTCGTCCTGCAATGTGAAGACATCAGACATCGGCCGCTCAAAGGTCTGCGACCATACATGCGCGTCCTGGTTAGCATCGATGAGTTGGGCCGTAACGCGAATGCGATCTCCCGACTTGCGCACGGAGCCTTCGATGACGTGATCGACGTTGAGCTGCTCGGCAATACGGGGGATGTCCAGGTCCTCGTTACCGAAAGCGAACGACGACGTCCGGGAAATCACCCTGAGACCGGGTACCTGTGACAGCAGGTTCAGAATCTCCTCCGCCATACCATCGGAAAAATAGTCCTGGGCGGGGTCGTCACTCAGGTTTACGAATGGCAGCACGGCAATCGCAGGCCTTTCATCAACGCCATCGACCGAATCGCCGGGAATTCCCCGGCTCATCTCTCTGGTATCGGCGGTATTTCGGGCAGGCTCCAGCAGCGACCTGTCCAGTACAAGATAAATCGTTGCAATCGCGAGTACGGCCAGGATGGCGAGAATGCGGTTGAGCAATCTGTGTGTTCGCGAAGAATGGGTTTGAGCGCGTCCTACATGCTTTCGGTCAGCCACGTCGTTCGAGGGGGCGACTCGATTCTCGACCTGGACCTCCGCAGCCAGCCTGTAACCTCTCCCCCGCACAGCCTTGACCAGTTGCGGATGCTTTCCATCATCACCGAGTTCCTGGCGCAGGAGTTTGATTCTCTGGACAAGGTTTTCGGGCGATACAAAGCCCCGACCCCAAGCCTCCGAAGTGAATTCTTCGAGCGTCACAACGTTGGGTGAGTGCCGGATCAGGGTGAGGAGAACGGAAAACGTGAGCTCAGGGAGCTCGCGACAGCCATCCGGGCCTGAAAGCTCTCGCGTACCGGTATCAAGCCGCAACCCTCCGAACGTAAACACCTGGCCCTCACCAGGAGTCACCTGGCCTGGCCCGTCGGCGTTGTCCCGGCTGCGCCCGGTTGTCACGGAACCCCTGTCATCGATCCGGTCGTTTGACATTCATCTCGGCCTGTCAACGCCTAAAAGTGTAGGCGAAAAACCAGCGAGTTGAGTGCTGCAGGAGAAAACGCGCTGAAAATAATTTTTATAAAACCTTGTTTTTATTGATAACTAAAACCTTTCACCAAGTTTTCACCAGAGCATCACTTTTTTTAGATTTACCGAACGTACGTTACAAGCATCCTGATCATTAACTTGATGCGGGTGGCAGGCGAGACAGCTGTCGATTATTTGATAATGAGGCGCGCGCTTCTTCCTATTCCAACAAGCTGGGAGAAGTCTCATGTTCACCAAGATCTGCAGAGTAGTAGTACAGCGTTCAGGCCAACGTTTTCATTGTGCTTTTGCTACGAGATTGGTCGTCTTGTTAACACTGGTTCTGGCGATCGCTTTACCTCTTACTACCAACGCCCAGTTGGTATCCGGACTACAGGGTGCAGTGGGCAGCACGATTGGTCCTGACGGCGCGATTTACGCAACAGAAAACCTGACCGGATCAATTTCCCGAATTGACCCTGCTACGGGCGACCGGTCGCTGTATGCAACGGGTCTACCACCGCAACTCCCCTGGGTCGGTTTCGGCGGAGTTTTTGATGTTGTTTTCCTCGACGAGGTAGCCTACGCCCTGGTCATAGTTGTCGACTCCACGCTGGGGGGGTCGGACATCAGTGGCATCTACCGTATAGATGGCCCCGACAGTTCCACGCCAATCGCTGATCTTGGTTCCTTCGCATTGGCCAACCCGCCGACTACTCCGTTTTTCTTACCCACCGGCGTCCCATACTCCATTGAGACTTACCGTGGCGATTTTCTGGTCGCAGACGGGCACCACAACCGCATACTCCAGGTAACGCTGGACGGTGAAATATCGGAGTTCAAGGTATTCACCAACATCGTGCCAACCGGGCTGGAAGTCAGGGGAAACATGGTCTTAATGGCTCAAGCGGGTCCTGTACCCCATTTTCCCGAGGACGGAAAAGTTGCGGCGATGTCCGAGCACTCAGAGCCAGTCGAGATAGCCGCTGGTGCCAGGCTGGCAGTTGATGTGGAGTTCGGCCGCGGCCAGAGCCTCTACGTTCTGGCGCAGGGTACTTGGGACAATACTTCTGATGGCACACCGGCGCTGCCTGGAACAGGTTACCTGTCCAGAATCAACGATGATGGAAGCCTGACCACCGTGGCCGAAAACCTGAATCTACCGACTTCGATGGAGTTGATCGGGAACGACGCTTACATCGTGACACTGACCGGCGAAATATGGGTCGTGGAGGACGTTGGAGAACCGCCTTATGGGCCCGCGTTCTGACATGCTTGTAAGCAAGCAGGCAGGCAACAAACGAGGCGGGGCTTACCACATGCCCCGCCTCTCCTTAAATTTGGGCGGTGAGTTCCATGCGCGGGGCAAGCCCGCGGCTGGATTTGATACTGAGCGAACTTTGGGTCCCATTTTTGGTC
Organism: uncultured Oceanospirillales bacterium; assembly: GCA_913055655.1. Classification (GTDB taxonomy): domain Bacteria; phylum Pseudomonadota; class Gammaproteobacteria; order Xanthomonadales; family SZUA-36; genus Marinihelvus. The sequence continues at coordinate 1,778,747 of CAJXKA010000001.1, forward strand.
TGCGTTTAAGACCCACCACACAGGAACCCGCCAATGCCCTCACCCAAACTGATGATCGCCCTCCTCGCCGCCACGCTCGTCGCCCAGGCCCCGTTCAACGAAGTCCACGCCGACCCGGTACCGGATCAAACCCGTATCGTTTCGGATATTGAGAGCCATCACCTGTTGGTGGACACCTCGGCGCTTGGCGCGGGACCGGTTGGCGACGGGGCCGCCGACTCGGCTGCGATCCGCAGTTCCGTTCGCAAGGGTGATGTGATCGAGTTCAGGGTCACCTCGATTTACTACGCGGATTCGAACGATGAACCCCAGCGCGAGGTGGACTCGATCGTCAGGTACCGAATGGACGGAAACCACTGGGCGCTGATGGACGTGCAAACGGAACGCACGCGCCACACGACCCCGGGCAACCCGGGCGAGACCGGCAGGGACTGCTGAGCCCTGCGCGGCCATCCGGCATTGCTCGGCTGAAACCCGGCGTTAGTTCAACGCCGGGTTAGGAGGAAGCAGCACGACAAACTCCCGCAGCATGGTCGTGGCGCGGGCCAGCCCCTGTGCCGCCACGACATATTTCCACGGTCTTTACCACGCTCATTACCACGGTATTACCACGGTCGCTCAAACCATTGAGTGGCAGACTGCCTGCCTTGACGGCACCAACCTTCGGTGAAACGTTGCACACATTGAGCGTGACATCACGTTCAGGGACCAGGGAAAAAGGGACTTTTTCACGATGCGAACACATTCGGCACTGCCTTTCCTTCTGTCCGGCAAGCCCGGCGCCGCAGCGACAATTGCCGTCGCTCTACTCGTGGCAGTGACCGGGCCGGGCCTGGCGGCGGAGCCGCCAGCGCCCATCAAGCTGAGCGGCCCCCTCGTGACCGGCGGCAACGTAACTTCCAGGCAGTTCAGCCCTGACGGCCAGTGGGTCGTTTACAGGGCCGACCAGGACATCGATGGGGTGACCGAACTCTTCAGTGTTCCGGTCGGCGGGGGTACGCCCGTGAAACTCAATGACCCGCTGCTCGCAGGTGCCGATGTCAATACCTTCACGATTAGCCCGGACTCCAGCACGGTCATCTACACGGCTGATCAGGACACCGTTGGCGCTGACGAACTTTTCGCCGTACCCATCGCTGGAGGCACGGCCACACGCCTGAACGACCCCCTGGTTTCGGGCGGCAGGGTGTCCGACTTCACGCTCAGCCCGGACGGCACGACCGTGGTCTTCATCGGTGACGTGGAGAGAGACGAGGTCACCGAGATCTTCAGTGTGCCCGTGAGCGGCGGCACGGTCACCAAGCTCAACCCGCCAGCGCCCAGCACCACCCGCGAGGTCCTGTTCACGCGACTCATCAGCGCCGACAGCAGCACGGTGGTTTTCCTGGCCGACCTGGATACCAACAGCGTCAATGAGCTCTACAGCGTCCCCATCGGTGGCGGAACAGCCATCAAGCTGAATGACCCACTGCCCAATGGCGGGACCGTGGGATTGTTCGGCATCAAGCTCAGCCCGGACGGCAGCCGCGTGGTGTACAGCGCCGACCAGGAAACAAATAACATTCACGAGATCTTCAGCGTGCCCATCGGCGGCGGCACCGTCGTCAAACTCAACGGCACGCTGCCACCGAGTAGCGATCCTTTTGTCATCCCCGCCATTTTTGAATTCCAGATTACGCCCGACGGCAGCACGGTGGTCTATCGCGGCACTCAGAATGACTTACAGATCGACGAGCTATTCAGCGTTCCTGTCACTGGCGGGGCGAACACGCAGCTGAGCACCCCGGGCGACGAACTGTTCAATTACGCGATCAGCGCTGACGGCAGCACGGTCGTGTACCAGACCAGCACCGGTGGCCAGGGGCTGGATGAGCTGTTCAGTGTCTCAATCCTCGGTGGCACGGTCACCCAGTTGAACGCGCCCGTTTCCGAAGGCGACACCGTTGGGTTTTTCGAGCTCAGTGCCGACAGCGGCTGGGTCACGTACACCACGGAATCCATCAATGCCTTTGATGCCCCTTCATCAGCCCTGTTCAGCGTGCCCATCGGCGGCGGGAACCCCGTCCGGTTGACGCCGGAATTCACCGCTGGCAGCGGCTTGAACGGTAACGATATCAGCCCGGACAGCCGCTTCGTGGTGTATAGCGCGGACCAGGAGACGGCCGGCGTGCGGGAACTGTTCGCCATACCCATCGGGGGCGGCTCCACGTTAAAACTGAACGGCCCCATGGTCAGTGGCGGCGACATCGGTAGTTTCAGAATTGGCCCGACAAGCGAAACCGTGATCTACGTCGCCGACCAGGAAACGGACGAGGCCGATGAACTGTTCAGCGTCTCGCCGCTGGCCGTAGTGAATACTGCACCGGTGGCCGCGGACGATGGCTTCAACACGCCGTTCGATACCGGTTTGAGCGTGCCGGCGCCGGGCGTGCTGGCCAACGACAGCGACACGGACGGCGACACATTGACCGCCGTCCTGGACACCACCACTGCCAATGGCGTGCTGGAGCTGTTCGCCGATGGCAGTTTCAATTACACGCCCAACACCGGGTTCTCCGGCGCTGACACCTTTACCTACTACGCCAACGACGGCGTAGCCGATTCGAACATCGTGACCGTCACGATCACCGTCGAAGAGGCCAACCAGCCGCCCCTGGCGGTCGATGACCTGTTCAGCACCGCCCATGACACTGCCCTGGTCATCGCTCCCCCCGGTGTGCTGGCCAACGACAGCGACCCGGAAAGCGATCCGTTGGTAGCGGTCCTTTCCAGCGCGCCGACGAACGGTCAGTTGACGCTTGATGCAGACGGTGGATTCACCTACACGCCGAACGCCGGCTTCGCCGGCGCCGACAGCTTCACCTACCGCGCCAATGACGGCGAAGCCGACTCCGGCGATGCCACCGTGACCATCGACGTCGCGGCGGCACCCAACCAGACACCCGTTGCGCTGGACGATGCCTACAGCACCGACCACGACACGGCCTTGACCCTGCCGGCACCCGGCGTACTGGGCAATGACAGCGACCCGGACGGCGACCCGTTGACCGCAACGCTGGTCAGCAGCCCGGCAAACGGCACGCTGTCATTCAACGCAGACGGCGGCTTCACCTACACCCCGAACACCGGTTTCGACGGCATCGACAGCTTTACCTACCAGGCCAGCGACGGTGAAGCCGATTCCGACATCGCCACCGTGACCATCACCGTGGCGACCGCGCCCAACCTGGCGCCGGTGGCGGCCGACGATGCGTTCAGCACCACCGGCGACACCGCACTGGTTGTCACGGCCCCGGGTGTACTGGCCAACGACAGCGACGCCGACGGCGATACCTTGACCGCGGCGCTGGTCGGCGGCCCGGCCAATGGCACGTTGAACCTGGGTGGGGACGGTGCATTCACGTACACACCCGATGCCGGTTTTACCGGTAGCGACGCATTCTCCTACGTGGCAAATGATGGCAGCGATGACTCCAGCGCCGCCACGGTGACGATCACGGTCGAGGCGCCTATCGTGACCCAGTTCGAAGTGGAATCAGCCACCGGCACCGGCCCTATCCTGGGCAGCATCAGCGGTGGCGGCGACACCTGCACCATCAGCCAGGCCGAAGCGCTGCTTCCGGGCGAGGTGGCCGGTAGCGGACTCGAAGAAACCGATTTCGAACATGGCCTGGTGGGCTTCGCGCTGATCAACTGCGTACCCGGCAGCAGCGTGACCGTCAGCCTGGAGTTCCCGGCTGCCCTGCCGGAAGGGACCGAGCTATTCAAGTTCGGACCCACGCCGGACGACCCGGTGCCACACCTGTACACCATGCCGGCAACGATATCCGGCGCCATGGCCAGCTACACCGTCGTCGACGGCGGCCTGGGCGACGACGACCTGTCCGTCAACGGCAGCATTACCGACCCGGTGGGCCCGGGAACCCTGGCCGCGCCACCGCCGCCGCCACCGCCGCCGCCCCCAGGTAGCGGCGGTACCGCGGTACCGATACCGACAGTGCACGAATGGGCGATGGTGCTGATGGCGCTGCTAATGGCCGGTGCCGGTTTCCGCCACCAGCGCACCGGGCAGGCGCGAAGGCGGTCGGCCGGTTAAGCCGGCCGGCGCGTCGCCAACCGGCACCCAAGCCACTTTCGCCTAATATGGATACGCCTCCAGCATCCCTTGTGGCATGTGGCTCGTTGTCTCACCGTTTTTTTTCCTGCGCTCGAAGCGTTGGCGGTACTCCCCAGGCGATGCACCCATTACACGTTTAAATACCTTGCCGAACGAACTCTCCGATTCGTAACCAACCGCTTCGGCGACAGCAGCAATCTTGACCGCCCGCTGCTCACGGAGCATGGAGGCCGCGCGCACCATTCGCCATTGTGTCAGGTGATGTAGCGGTGTCTCGCCGACAAGCCTCCGAAACCGTTCAGCGAAAGCCGAACGTGACATGAAAACGCCCTCCGCCAGGTCCGGCACTGTCCAGCTTTTGGCGGGTTCTTCATGCATGAGGCGCAGCGCCTCACCGATCTGCGGATCGGCAATCGCTCGGAGCCAGCTTGGGCTGCCGTCGTTAAGCATGGACCGGATCTGGCTTCGCATCGCCTGGATGAACAGGACCTCGGCAAGCCGATCGACGATGGCAATAGAGCCGGGCTGGTTTCCGGATGTTTCCGCCTCCAGGTGCTGCAGCGTGGCCCCAAACCACGATGTATCGTGCGCAGACGCCGGCAGGTGAACGACGGGCGGCAGGTGTTTGATCAGCATTTCGCTGTCCGGCGAGGCAAACGTGAAGCAACCGGCAATGACCGAGGTCCGCGTACCCTCGCCGCCGTGTTCAATCAGTCTCGTCCGGTGAAACTGCCCCGGGGGAACGACATCAGACGCCCGCCGGACGGGCACGCCTGGCCCGCTCAGCAGCGCGTAGGTCTCCGGGGAAGGAAGAAAGACAAAGTCACCCCCAACCAGGGGGATGGGTGGACCATCGTCGACGGTCAGCTGACAGGAACCTCGCGAAACGACCAAGCAGATGCCCTTGTTTCCCGGAAAACCCAGGCCAAAAGGCGCGGATAGCTCAAGCCGGCCGTACAACTGGCCCCGGGTTCTCAGCAGCGACATCACTTCCGTCAGTACGTCCATATCATCTCGACTATCTGGCGTTTTGGACCATTTATAGCGCCTATCAAGCATAGATCGTCTATTTCATCAGGTCTAGACTTTTTCCAACGTCATGAACATTTAAATGAACAAGGAGGCCCCATGAACATCGATCTACCCTCACCCGTAGCCGCGTACCTGGCGGCGGAGAAGACCAAGGACTCGGTCGCGCTCGCCCGTTGCTTTGGTGAACAGAGCGTCGTTCGCGACGAGGGTCAAGAGCATCGGGGCGCCGTCGCCATCGAGGCCTGGCACCGCGCAACCAACGAAAAGTTGGCCTACGTGGTCGAGCCACTGGAAGCGACCACCCGTGGCGACACCATCATCGTCCGCACACGCGTCAGCGGTGATTTTCCTGGAAGCCCGATTGAGCTGAACAAGCACTTCACGCTCGAAAACGACCACATTGCCCTGCTGGAGATGAAGTCATGAGTGCGGTCACCGACACGCTGGATCTCTCTGGTGAGTTTCGCGACCAGCGCGCACTCATCACCGGCGGTACCAAGGGGATCGGCGAGGCCATCGTTCGCCGGTTACTGGCCGGCGGTGCACGTGTTGCAACCACGGGGCGGTCCGCCATCGACGCCGATCCGTCGCCGACGCTGTTCCTGCAAGCGGATGTCAGCACCCCGGACGGCGTCAACAAGGTCATCGACCGCCTGCTCAACGAATGGGGCGGCGTCGACATCATTGTCCACTGCGTCGGCGGCTCCAATGCCCCGAATGGTGGACATGGCGTATTGACGGATGCTGACTGGGAAATGGCGCTGCGTCTCAACCTGATGGCAGCGGTGCGCTTCGACCGGGCGCTCATCCCCGGCATGGTCGAACGGGGCCAGGGCGTGATCGTGCACATCGCGTCCATCCAGCACCGCCTTCCCCTGCACGACGCCACGCTGGCCTATGCGGCCGCCAAGGCGGCGCTGCGAACCTACAGCAAGGGGCTCGCCAACGAAGTCGGGCCGCAGGGCGTGCGGGTCAACACCGTGTCACCGGGCTTTATCGAGACGGCCGCCGCACGCGAAATGGTCCACCAGCTCGCGGTGGCCAGGCACATCGACGAGGCCGAGGCCCGCCAGTTGATTATCGATGGCCTGGGCGGAATTCCGATCGGCCGACCCGGCCTGCCTGCCGAGGTCGCCGAGCTCGTCGCTTTTCTCGCTTCACCCCGCGCCGGGTCGATCACGGGCGCCGACTACGTCATCGACGGCGGCACCGTGCCAACCACCTGACGGCGCAACCACACACAACCACTTAATTGCGAGGTGCAACATGTCCACACGAACCCGAAACATTGTCATTTCCGGCGCCATGGCCGCCGGCGCTATGGTCGCCGCCACGGCCGCGGAACCGGCCTTGCCGCAGGCCACCAACCATACGGCCAGTTACATCACCACCCCCGATGGCGTGCAGCTTTACTACAAGGACTGGGGGCCAAAGGATGGCCCGACCGTCGTGCTCAGCCATGGCTGGCCCCTGAACTCAGACAGCTGGGAATCCCAGATGATCTTCCTTGCCGGCCACGGCTACCGCGTCGTCGCGCACGACCGCCGCGGCCACGGGCGCTCCAGCCAGCCCTGGGAAGGTAACGACATGGACCACTACGCCGACGACCTGGCTACCGTCATCGGGACGCTCGACCTGCAAGACGTGACGCTGGTCGGCTTTTCTACCGGGGGCGGCGAGGTGGCACGCTATATCGGCCGCTACGGCACGGACCGTGTCAAGAAGGCGGCACTGATCGGCGCCGTCACGCCATTGATGCTTAAGACACCCGACAACCCCACGGGCACACCGATCAAGGTCTACGACGACATAAGAAAGTCGTCGCTGGCTAACCGCTCGCAACTGTATCTCGACATCGCCTCGGGCCCGTTTTTCGGCTTCAATCGGCCGGGTGCGACCGTGTCACAAGGGCTGGTAAATTCGTTCTGGAGCCAGGGCATGCTGGCCGGTCATAAGAACACCTTCGACTCCATCAAGGCATTCTCGGAGACCGACTTTCGGCAGGACCTGGCGAAGTTCGACATTCCGACACTAATCGTGCACGGCGACGACGACCAGCTGGTGCCGGTCGACAACAACGCCCGAGCGGCCCACGCGATGATAGAAGACAGTACGTTGATCATCTACGAGGGTGGCCCGCACGGCATCACCGATACGCACAAGGACAGGCTCAACCAGGATTTGCTCGATTTCCTTGCCAACTAGTTCGCCGAAGGCGCCGCGGGTCAAACCGCGGTGCCTTAAGCGGCCGATTCAAGCGCGATCCACCGTACAGTCCGCAAGGGCGACGTGGTCGAGTACCGGGTCACCTCGTTGTACTAAGCGAAAGCGAATGGCGCGCCCCAGCGCGAAGTGGACTCGATCGTCAGCTACCGGCTGGACGGCGACCGCTGGGTGCTGCGCGATGTCCAGACCGAAAGCACACGCAATGTCGCTGGACTGACCCGATTCGACGCTCTTGAGTGCCGAAACGCCAATCAGCGCCGACATGGATTCGGGGTGAATCAGCCCGCTTCCTGCTTTCCATAGTTGAAGGGGAAAATTTCGGTCTGATTCAGGGGTTCCTTAAATGAAGGTCATTATCTCACCCGCCGGCGGTTTCCGCCCACGGGCAACGGGTACTGTTTTGCCCGGCGTTCTTGCCGTCCTGACGGCCTGCCTGCTGTTTTCAGCGACCGCATCAGCCGCGGTGTGCCGCGTGACGCCTGTCGGCGTGGATTCCGGCAATGGCAGCGACTGGGGTGCACAGGCCATGTCGCTGCACGCCGCGATCGCCGACAGCCGTTGCGACGAAATCTGGGTCAGCGGCGGGGTTTACGTACCGGATGCCAGCAATCGCAATGTCAACTTCTTTATTGATCGTGAAGTCGCGCTGTATGGCAGTTTCGCGGGGACTGAAACCGCGCTGTCGGACCGGACCGAGACTGTGATGGCGGCCCACCCGTCGATCCTGAGCGGCGACATTGCGGGTGACGACATCGACAATGACGGCAACCAGGTTGCTGAGAGCGTCGAGGACATACAGGGAAGCAACAGCTACCACGTGGTATGGATTTCCGGTATTGGCGAAGCCAGCAAAAGCATCGTCCTGGACGGCTTCACCATCACGGCCGGCAACGCCGATGAATCGGGCTACCCGGGCGGGGGCGGGGGCGGACTGGTCTGTGACGGCCGGCCAGAGGCTGGCGCCTGCAATCCCAGGCTGAGTAACCTGGTCTTTAGCGGTAATAACGCCGCCGAATTTGGCGGCGCGGTGTTTCTCATGGCCCCGGGAGGCACCTCCTCTCCCACGCTCTCCAAGGTCAAGTTCCTTGGCAACCATTCGGGCGACATGGGTGGGGCAATGTTGATCATGGCCCCCTGGGGCGACATCGGCGTCGGCGGCAGCGGCGCCATCGCCGTCAGCAACACCTCGATCACGGATTCCATCTTCAGGGACAACGTGGCCGATTCGGAAGGCGGGGCGATCCACAGCTGGGGCGGGCAGACCTCGTCCATCAACGTCAATATCAAACGGGTAATGTTCCAGGGGAATCATGGGCGAGCATGGGGCGGGGCGTTGTACGGTAGTAACATCGGGGGCGTCAATGACATTGAAGTCCATGATTCCACCTTCTACTACAACCGGTCCCTGAACGGCAGCGCGGCCAGCGGCGCGGAAGTGAATTACAGGGTTTTCAATTCGACGTTCTACGGCAATTGGATGACATTCTCGCTGCGCAGCAATACGAGGCTGAGACTCCACAACAGCATTATCTGGTCCGATTATGCTGAAGGCGGCGGCGTGGTCGGGGCCAGCTCCATGACCACATCGACCAACATCAACAACAGCATCCTGCCGGCATCCTGTCCACACTTCATGACCTGCGATGCAAGCACGCAGGCGTTATTCGGGCAGGACCCGATCCTGCTCAGTCCCGCGGATAACGGCGGCTTTGCCCCTAGCATGCTGTTGGCGTCTGGCAGCCCGGCCATCGATTCGGGCAGTAACGACATGTGTTCAGCCACGGACCAGCGCGGCCGGCCCCGGCCGGTGGACGGCGACGCGGACGGAACGGCGACGTGTGACATCGGCGCGGTAGAGATGGGCAGCAGCATGGTGGTCGACACCCGGGATGACCGCCTTGCCGACGACGGCCTGTGCTCGTTTCGCGAAGCCATGGCCAACGCCAACCGGAATGATGCGACCTGGCAGGACTGCACCACGGGGTCCACCGCGCGGGACCTGATCCGCTTTGACCCGACCGTGTTCACGGACGCGGCCAGCGCCGCCATTGCCCTGTCGTTGGGACAGCTTCAACTGTCCCCCTCTGGCCCGGTACTCATTGACGGTCGCCGCGGCGATGGCGGACGCGTTCAGCTGGATGCGCAAAACCAGTCCCGGGTGATGGAAGTGGCTTCCGGCACCAACGCCAGGCTGGTCAACCTCGACTTCGTCAACGGCAATGCCACCGGAGAATCCACGAACCGGGGGGGCGCCCTGTGGAGCGGCTCGGGTGCCAACCTGTCGCTGGAACGGTGTCGGGCAACGGGCAGCCGCGCGGGCCTGGGCGGCGGAATTTTCGCCCTGGGTCGCCTGGACATCAGTGAATGCGAGGTCTCCGACAATACCGCGGAGCAGGGCGGTGGCCTCTTTCTCGGCACCGGCGAGATGACCATCCGCTACAGCACGATATCAGGCAACGAGGCCACCGGCATCGGAGGGGGCGGCCTGATGCAGACCTCGACGACCGAGGTGACGATCAACCACAGCACAATCACCGAGAACATCACCCAGGTGGGTGGAACCGGTGGCGGTCTCTGGGTCGAGGCGGGCGCCCTGGACAGGACCGCGCGACTCGTCCTCAACCACAGCACGGTGGTCCTGAACAACCGCTCACGCGGCGCCACCGGGTCCGACCTATGGTCGGGCCTGGGTGCAACGGTCGAGCTCAATGCCAGCGTGATCGCCACGGCCGCCGGCGACGACGGATGCGCCGTCGATGCAGACAACGGCGCGACCCTTTCAGCTGCGTACAGCCTGTTCGAGCAGGGCACCACCTGCCTGACCGAAGATCGCGGCAACAACCTGGTGGGCAACCCGGTCCTGCATGCCCTGGCGGACAACGGCGGCCCGACACGGACCCGGTTGCCACGCTGGCAGGACAGCCCACTCATCGATGCCATTCCCTGCGATGCGATCAGCGACCCCAACTTTGACAATGCCCGCGACCAGCGTGGCCAACCCAGGCCACAACTGGGCGTGACCGACTGTGATATCGGGGCCGTAGAACTGATCCAGAACATAATCACCCTGGAAGTGGTGGGACAGGGCCGCGCTTCGGCGACCGGTCCCGCGCCGCTCAACGGCGCCATCGCCGAATGCGGGACCGCTGCGGGTGACTGCCAGGGCTTATGGCCGGGCGAACCGGCCCAGGACGTGACCCTGGTGGCCACGCCCGGTGTCAACTGGCACCTGAGTGGCTGGGCAGGCGACTGTGTGGGCGACACCCCATCCGTATCGCTTCGCACCGATCGAAACCACACCTGCACGCTCACCTTTGAAATCGACCAGGTCGAATTAAGCTACCAGGCCGGTACCAATGGCTTTATCAGCGGCCCCGCGGTGCAGATGATCGACCATGGCAGCGATGGTGAAGCGGTCGAGGCCGTGGGGGATGCCGGCTTTGATTTTGTCGAATGGAGCGATGGCGTGACCGACAACCCGAGGCGGGACCTGGGCGTGACGACCGATCTCTCCGTCACGGCCCAATTCGACGTTGCCCAACTCAACCTGGACTACGTGGCCGGCCCCGGCGGCTCGATCGCGGGCGATGCGTCGCAGGTCGTCACGTACGGCGCCGACGGCACGACCGTCACGGCCATACCGGACCAGGGCTACGCGTTCTACGAGTGGAACGACGGACTCCTCACCGCGCAGCGCCAGGACACCAACATCACCCAGCACCGGGTCTTCCAGGCGACGTTCGATCTCGATCGCCCGGGCAGCACCTGTTTTGTCCGCGCGACGGCGACCGGCCAGGAAAACGGCTTGAACTGGGCCGATGCCTTTACCGACCTGCAAACCGCGCTCGACAACCACCTGTGTCTCAACATCAAGGTGGCACAAGGGGTCTACTACCCGCATACCTCCGACCGGACGGTCTCGTTCGACCTGCCCGAAGGCGCCGTCGTGCTGGGCGGCTACCCGGCCGGAGGTGGCGCAGACGAAACCCGTGACCCGGCAGTCTATCCGACCGTGCTCAGTGGCGACCTGGGCCGTGATGACGTCAATACGGACGGCAATTTCATCGCCGAATCCGTCAGCGACATCCAGGGACTGAACAGCTATCACGTGGTCTCCGCCCAGGGCATTGGCCAGAACGGCGCGCTGGACGGGCTGGTGGTGACGGCGGGTAACGCCGACCTGAACCGTATCGGCAGCAATGCCGGCGGGGGAATCTACCTGGTCAATTCCGCGCCCAGACTGAGCCAGCTCCTGGTCATCGGCAACGCGGCCAACCAGGGTGCGGGGCTCTACTTCCAGGGCGATGACGTGACGCCGCTGGAGCTGGTGGTCGAGCGTGGCGAGTTCATCGCCAATTCAACGCATACCAACGGCGGTGGCGGCGCCATCTACCTGTCCAGCCCCAACAACGGGCCGTATCAATCGTTGTTGCGCGAGGTTTATCTAACCGGAAACTCGGCAGTGAGAGGGGCGGCCATCTATTCCGATGCCGTCGATGTGGACATCGAGGGCAGCACCATTTCCGAAAACCTGGGCACCGGAACCACGGGTTACTACGAAAGCACCGTTCTCAGCCTTGATGGCCGCCTGGGCCTGTCGCACAGCACCGTGGCGGATAACTTCTCCGGCGCTGGCGCCGCGTTGCATTCGGTGTTGTACACGGCCGGGGAATCAGCGGAGCTGCTGCTGAATCACGTGACGGTGACCGGCAACGAAACCGACGTGGACAACGGCGGTACCGCCAGCGGCATCCAGACCAATGGCGGCACCGTGCTGCTCAACGCCAGCGTCGTTGCCGGCCGCTCGGGCCTGGACTGCCTGCTGGAAGACCCGTTCTACGGCAGTGATCCGGCCGACCAGGAACTGACGGCCCAGTACTCGATGATCGCGGACGGCAGCTGCGGCGTCGTCGACGGTGTCGATGGAAGTCTCGCCGGAACCCCGGCTGATCCACTGGACCCGCTGCTGGACGCGCTGCAGGACAATGGCGGGCAGACGCCCACGCAGATGCCGCAGTCCGGCAGCCCACTGGTGGACGCGGTCGCGTGCGCCGATTTCCAGGGCCTGGACAACACCAGGGACCAACGGGGCTATGTCCGCCCCGACACGACCGACGGCATGTGCGATATCGGCGCTGCCGAGCACGGCGCCAGCCCGCTCGTGGTCGACCCGGACCCCGGCGACACGGAAGCACCCGTGCTGGTCACCCTGACCCCCGCCGACGACAGCCAGGATGTCGACCCCGGCACCACGCTGACCCTGGCGTTCGACGAGCCCGTCCAGGCCGGTACGGGCGACATCACGCTTTTCCGGGCCGGCGATGACTCGGTCGTCGAGGCATTCGGCCCCGGTGGTGGCGACATGACCTTCACCGGAGACCAGGTCATCCTCGACCCGGCCAGCGACCTCGAGGCCGGCACCGCGTTCTACGTGCAGGTCGAGGCGAACGCGATCACCGATGTCCAGGCGGACCCCATCGGCTTCCCCGGCTTTACCGACGCGACCGCGTGGAACTTCACCACACTGGCCGCCGATGACCCGGGTCCAGACCCTGAACCGGAACCGGAACCGGAGCCGGAGCCCGAACCGGAACCTGAACCCGAGCCGGAGCCGGAGCCTGAACCCGGTGATCCGGTCGAAGACGAGGCGCCCAATGATGGTGATGGGAACCATGACGGTTTTCGGGACCGTGATCAGGCGAACGTAGCGTCATTTCCGGGCACGTCGGATGACTGTTTCCTGACCGTAGCGGTGCCGGAAGGCATCCAGGTGACCCAGGCACGCGCGATCACCGTGCCGGCGGATGCCCCGGGGGACCACGCCTTCCCATGTGGCATGCTCGAGTTCGACCTTGAACCGGTCGAAGTGGGCGCCCCGGTCGAAGTGGAAGTCTACGCATTCCCCGCCAACCCGGACTTTGCCGCCTACTTCAAGAGGCACCATGGCGATGGACAGTGGGAAGACGTGGCCAGCGACATCGCCACGACAGGCAAATCGACCCGCATCCGCTTCACGCTGGTGGACGGCGGCCCGCATGACTCAGACCAGGCGGCCAACGGCGTTATCCGCGACCCCGGGGGTCCGGCCGTTCCCCTGGCAACGCCGCCGCCACCGCCGCCGCCATCACCGGAACAGGGCCAGCAGGCCGTTCCCGTTCCTGCGACGGATCACTGGGGCTTGTTGCTACTGGTCCTTTCCGTGGGCGCGTTCGCAGGCATCAGGCTCCGGCGGGCCTGACGACCCTCCGGCGTCGGCCGGCTTACGCCGGCCGGCGCGCCTGGGGCTGCAGATCCGTGAGTGAATCGATGTCGATGGGTTGGCCCGAGTCGATGCTCTTACGCGCCGCCACGCCAATCAGCACCGACATGGCGCCGTCGCGTGAGCCCGCGGCGCGGCGATACGGGTCCGGCGCTTCGGGGTTGGCGAAGATCTTGTCGTGCAGGCGCTTGTCACCGCCGCCGTGGCCGCTGCGCTCCATGGGCACCACTTCCGTTTCGTAGTCTTCCCACAGCCGGTGCACGATCAGCGGCGCGTAATCCAGTTCCTCGTCGCCGTCCTGGCGCATCTCGGCGGCATGCAGGTCGGCCTGGCTGACGTCCTGCTCGCTGCGGTAGGGGATATCGTGCCAGGCCTCGATGCGGCCCTTCGAGCCGTTGAACGCGATCCGCCAGCCCTCGAACGGTGAATAGGTGGTCAGCGAGTAGTTGACCACGGCGTTGCTGGCGTACTTCACCTGCACCGACATCTTGTCGAAGATGTCGATCTCCTCGCGGAAAAGGCAGTTGTCGCGGATGTAGCCATCGTACCGCTCGTTGTCGGCGTAAAGCTTCATCAGCCGTTCGTTGTCCGTGATATCCCAGTAGTACTTGCACTCGGCGGTGTGCTCGCAGTTGCGGCAGTTGTCGCCACGGAACGGCCCGTTGGCGCCGTAGTGCTCCAGCGCGCCGTAGCCGAACACCTGCTGAGGATCGCTGTCCAGCCACCAGTTCAGCAGGTCGAAATGATGCGTGGACTTGTGCACCAGCAGCGTGCCGCCAGAATCGCGCAGGCCATGCCAGCGACGGAAATACGACGCGCCATGATAGGTGTTCAGGTACCAGTTGAAATCCACCGACACCACATTGCCGATCGCGCCTTCGCTGATCAGTTGCTTGATCTTCGTGGCGTACGGGCTCCAGCGATAATTGAAGCCGACGATCAGGTTACGCCCGGACCGCCGCTCAGCGTCCAGGATCTGCTGGCACTTGGCCTCGTCGGTGGTCATGGGCTTTTCGGTCAGCACGTCACAACCCAGGTCCAGCCCCTTGACGATGAACTCGTGGTGGGTGGAGTCCTTGGTGCAGACGATGACCAGGTCGGGCCTGGCCTCAGCGACCATCGCCTCGAAGTTCTCGAACACGGGGCAGTCGACGCCCATGTAGTCCTTCGCATACGCCAACCGCCCGGGGTTGTTGTCGCACAGGCCGGTGAACTCCAGAATGTCCGAATACTGCTCCACCAGCCGCTTGCCCCAGAAGCTGGTGCCGCGGATGCCGGTGCCGACCAGCGCGACGCGAAGCTTGCGATCACCCGGCGAGAAACCCCACGCCGACATGGACAGGGCCTGGCCTGCGGCCAGCATGCTGATGGCGGTTAGAAACTGGCGTCTTTCCATGGCTTACGGCTCCGGTGTTGGCCACAGTGCAAATGACAACGCAATCATGGCGAAAAGATGGGCGACTGCACGACACCGCTTCGTTACCGTAATGCGAGCTCCCCGTCCCAGGGTACCAACAGCGCTTCCAGGCGCGAGATACGCCCCTCCAACTCACTGTTGGCGGATTTCAGCGCCCGGTTTTCTGCAGCCAGAGCCTTAACAGCTGCCATGTTCACGCCAGCCATGTCGCGTGCCGAAATACGCGTCTCGCCGCTGGCCAGGCCAAAAGCCGCATGAAAATCCTGCGCCATCGGGCCGATGTGACGCTGGTCGGCCGACTCGCCCTTATACGACCACTCTGACACCGGTACCTGCGCCAACTTATCCAGAACAGACACGCC
>CAJXKA010000002.1 GCA_913055655.1 uncultured Oceanospirillales bacterium
CCCGATTCCCCGATTCCCCGATTCCCCGATTCCCCGATTCCCCGATTCCCCGATTCCCCGATTCCCCGATTCCCCGTCTCACCACTCGCCTACGTTCTCCATCGAGGCCCACGGCTCCTTTGCGGGCAACGCTTCGCCGGCCTGCAGCAGCTCAATCGAAATGCCGTCGGGTGAGCGAACGAAGGCCATGTAGCCGTCGCGGGGTGGGCGATTGATGGTGACGCCGCCGTCCATCAGTTTCTGGCAGGCGGCGTAGATGTCCTCGACCTCGTAGGCGAGATGGCCGAAATTGCGGCCACCGGTGTAGGCCTCAGGATCCCAGTTGTGGGTCAGTTCCACCTGGGCATCGGGATTACCCGGCGCGCCCAGGAACACCAGCGTGAACCGGCCCTGGGGAACGTCCTTGCGGCGCTGTTCTTCGAGGCCGAGCAGGTTGCAGTAGAAATTGAGCGAGTCGTCCAGGTTGCTGACCCGGACCATGGTGTGCAGGTATTTCATCGGGGAGGGCTCACGTTTTAAGCTGGGCGGGCATTTTACAACGTGAGATTCGTGATGGCCGAGGATGGATGGAAGAACCGGGGGGAGCTGGTCAAGAACGCGGTGGTGTTCCAGCTGAAATTGCTGGCGGACGGTCTTCGCGACCTGGTGTTGATGCCGGTTTCAATCGTGGCGGCGCTGGTGGGCCTGTTGCGCGGTGAAGACCACCCGGAGAAGGAGTTCGAAAGCGTTCTCGAGTGGGGCCGGCAATCGGAGCGCTGGATCAACCTGTTCGGTTCTCATGAGCCGTTCGAGCAGGCGGGCGATGTCGGCTCCATTGATCGGCTGGTTTCACGCGCGGAAGCGGTCGTTCGTGACCAGGTGGCGCGTGGTGATATGACGGCATCGGCGGGCGATGCCGTGAACAGCGTGCTGGACAAACTCCACCGGCGGGCGCAACAGTCCGTGCCGCCGGACGATGGTTCGACGGATGACCGGTCAGTATGACCCGGCGATGTAGTGGCTGAGCTGGTCGATCTCGGCCTGCTTGTCGTCCAGCAGTGACTTCACCAGGTCGCCGATCGACAGGATCCCCAGCAGCTCGCCGTCCTTGACCACGGGCAGGTGTCGACAACGGCAGTTGGTCATGGTTTCCAGGCATTGCTGGATGGTGTCATCGGGGCCGGCGGTGATGACCGGCGATGTCATGACCTCGTGCAGCGCGGTGTCGCGCGACGCACGTGATTTCAGGACGATTTTCTGCAGGTAATCGCGTTCGGTGAAGATGCCGGCGATGGCGTTCTGCTTCTTGACCAGCACCGCACCGATATTGACGTCCGCCATCAGGCTGATGGCATCGTAAACGGATTCATGCTGGTCGACGCAGAGCACCATGGCGCCTTTTTGGTCGAGGATTTCGGCTACCGATTTCATGGGCAGAGGTGCTTCGTTCGGCTCATTCTAAGTCTAGCCGGAGCGCCCGGAAAAACAACGCCGGTTCAGTCGGCGCCGCGATCACGGTCGGAATCCCGGGAGACGACGGTGTATTCGGCCTCGATCACATCGTCCTGCTGGTGTTTCTGCTTGCCGGAAACGTTGTCGGTGGCCTGGCCCTGCGATGCGCGGCGTGGTGGGAAAAACCGGCTGCGCAACCAGGCAACTATGCCGAACACAAGCCCAACCCCGACGGCGATCACGAGCGCCACCAGGCCGATCGTGAATATACCGGCCAGGACAAGCACGGCGATGACCACGGCAAGCAACCGGGCCAGGGGGTTCTTCGGGGGTGGGGTCATGTAGACTGGCATCGTCTCGAAAGGTGGGGGCAGTTCACCGTGAAGGCAAATGCGAAAGCTCTGTGACATCGACGATATCGACCCCGGGAACGGCCACGAGTGCGCGGTCGAGGGTCCGGACGGTGTCCGTCACCTGGTGTTGATTCGCCATGGCGATGACGTGCGTGCCTGGGTCAACGTGTGCCCGCACATGGGGAGAAGCCTGAGCTGGGCCCCTGGCGAGTTCCTGTTCGATGGCGAGGGCCGGCTGGTCTGCCCGCATCATGGCGCGCTGTTCGAGACCAGTGCGGGTGAATGCGTGGAAGGCCCCTGTCGGGGGGCATCACTGACCCCGGTGCACATCGAGGTTCGGGGTCGGGAAGTCTACGCGGCGGCCTGAAGCCCGCGAACATCAGAACAGCAGGTTCACCACCGTCAGCATCACCACCAGGAACACCACGGACATGCCGGTTCCGGCGCGTACAAAATCCCTGACCGAATAGCCGCCCGGCCCCATGATCAGCGCGTTGACCTGGTGGGTGGGCAGGATAAAGGCGTTCGACGTCGACAGCGCGATGATCAGCGCGTACATCACGGGGTTGGCGCTGGTCGCCAGCGCGATGCTGATGGCGATGGGCACCAGGATGGTCGTCGCGCCCACGTTCGACATCACCAGCGAGAACACCGTGGCCAGCAGCGCCAGCATGACCTGGATGGCCAGCGCCGGCATGTGGCCGAGCAGCAGCAGGGCTTCCTGGGCGATCCACGCCGCGGTGCCTGTGCGTTCCATGGCCTGGCCGAGCGGGATCAGGCTGGCCACCAGGAACACGGTCTTCCAGCTGACCGAGCCATAGGCCTCGTCCATGCTGACCACGTTGGTCAGCACCATGCCGAGCGCGCCGGCCAGCAGGCAAATGGCCAGGCGGAAGTCGGTGAACAGGATCATGCCCATGGAAAGCGCGAAGAAGATCAGGGCATGCACCACTTTCTGTGGCCGCTGCTCTTCCTTCGGGATATCCGTGGCGACGACGAAATCGTTCTCGGACGCTACCGCCGAGAGGTCGCGCCAGGTGCTGTGGCTGACCAGGCAGTCACCGGTCTGCATTTCCTGGTCGCGCACGTGCTCGGTGATGATTTCGCCACGCCGGTTAATCGCCAGCACGCTGATGCCGTAGCGCTTGCGCAGGCGCGCCTCGCCGACGCTCTGGCCGACCAGTCGTGACCCGGGCGGGATCACCACTTCGGAAATGCCGGCGCGGCTGGGGTTGAACAGGCCACCGAAGGTCCGCAGCGTCGGGCTCACCCGGCACTGGTTGTCGAGGGCGAACTGGCCGACCTGCTCGCGGGTGCCCATCACGCCCAGGACGGTGCCGACCCAGATCATCTCGTCCACCGGCGGTGCCAACCGGGGGGCTTCGGTATTGCGGATGCCCAGCATGCGCGGCGCGCCAGGCAGGGCCTCGGCGTCCCCCACGGTCATGCCGACCATCGGGCTGTCGACCGTCACCAGTAGTTCGTATACGTCACCACCAATGCCGTAAACATCATCGAAGTAGGCCTTGGTCCGGGCCGGCGCGCCGTGGGAGGGCGTTTCGTGCACCGGCAGCAGCCAGCGCCCCAGCAGCAGGAAATACAGGATGCCGGAGGCCAGCAGCGCCAGCCCCACCGGGGCGACGTCAAACAGGTTGAAGGTGCGCAGCGATTCGGCGCCGGCGGGCAGCGAACTGTTGGCGTTCTGGATCAGGTCGTTCAGCAGGATCAGCGGCGATGAACCGACCATGGTCAGCGTGCCGCCCATGATGGCGCAGAATCCCATCGGCATGAGCAGCTTCGAGAGCGGTATCTCCGTGCGCGAAGCGATTTTTGACACCACGGGCATGAACAGTGCCGTGGCGCCCACGTTCTGCATGACGCCGGAAATCAGGCCGACGATGCCGGAGACCAGCGTGATAATTCGCCTGGCGGTGCGCCCGCCCACCTTCAGGATCCACTGCGCCACCAGCGTCATCACGCCGGTCCGGTCCAGGCCGGCGCCCAGGATCATCACCGCGATGATGGAGATGACGGCATTCGAGGCGAAGCCATCAAAGAGCTCGGCGGCAGGCACCAGCCCCAGCAAACCCAGCAGGACCATGACAGTGACCGCCACGATGTCGACGCGCAGCACCTCGAAAACGAACAGGCCGATGGTGATCACCAGCACGGCGAGCACCAGCACCATGTCCGTGGTGAGTGTCAGGCCCGATTCCATGGCGAGCCGCCGGCGTCAGGCGTCCCGCCGCCGGAACAGCAGGTCGCGGGTTTCGTGGCCGAGCCGGTCGCCCCGGCGTTCGTACTTGGTGTCGGGGCGCCACGCCGGTTGCGGGACGAAATCGCTCCCCGCGGCGCAGTTTTCCAGCAGGGGCTCTGCATTCAGTACTTCGAGCATGTGCTCGGAGTAGGGCACCCAGTCGGTGGCCAGGTGCAGCAGCCCGCCCGCCCCCAGTTTGCGCGCCAGCAGGGCCGTGAACCCGGGCTGGATGATGCGGCGCTTGTGGTGACGCTTCTTGTGCCAGGGGTCGGGAAAATAGATGCGCGCACCGGCCAGGGCGCCATCGTCGACGCGATCCTGCAGCAGGGCGACGGCGTCGGTCATGGCGACGCGGACGTTCTCGACCTGGCGCGATTCGAGCTCGCGCAGCAGGCGGCCGACGCCGGGCGGGTGGACCTCGATGGCGAGGAAGTTTTTCTCCGGCTCGGCCTCGGCCATCTGCCAGGTGGCGTCGCCGTTGCCGAACCCGATTTCGACGATCACAGGGGCTTCGCGACCGAACAGGGCGGCCAGGTCCAGCCGGGCGCCGTCATCGGGCACCCCCATCACCGGGTACAGCTCGTCGAGCGCGCGTTGCTGGCCCGGCGTCAGGCGACCTGCGCGAAGCACAAAACTGCGAATGCCGCGTTGCGGCTTGTCTGGACTCTCCCCCGGCATGGCGGAATTGTAGCGCAGCACCCGCCGGGCGTGGCGAAAGACGATTGGGGGATGCATTTCGGAATGGATTGTCCTAGAATATATCTCTTAATCTGCATAGAAAGATATATGCCCTGGAGAATACACCCATGAGTGCTTACCAGTTCACTTCAGAATCCGTGTCCGAAGGTCATCCGGACAAGGTTGCCGACCAGATTTCCGACGCCATCCTGGACGAAATCCTGAAAGAGGATCCGAAAGCCCGCGTCGCCTGCGAGACCTTCATCAAGACCGGTGTCGCCATCGTTGGTGGTGAAATCACCACCAGCGCGTGGGTCGACCTCGAGAAGCTCATCCGCGGCGTCATCGTCGATATCGGTTATGACTCGTCGTCGATCGGTTTCGACGGCCACACCTGTGGCGTGGTCAACATTATCGGCAAGCAGTCATCGGACATCGCCCAGGGCGTGGACCGTGACGACCCGGAAAACCAGGGCGCCGGCGACCAGGGCCTGATGTTCGGCTACGCCACCAACGAGACCGACGTGCTGATGCCGGCGCCGATTCACTACTCGCACGAACTGGTCAAGCGCCAGGCCTGGGTGCGTCGCAACGTCGACGCCGGCCGAGTGCACCTGCGCCCGGACGCCAAGAGCCAGGTCACGTTCCGCTACGAAGACGGCAAGCCCACCGGCATCGAGGCCGTGGTGCTGTCGACCCAGCACTCCGCCGACATTACGCAGGCCGACCTGCACGAACTGGTGATGGAAGAGATCATCAAGCCCGTGCTGCCGGCCGAGCTGCTGAACGATGATGTGAAGTACCACATCAACCCGACCGGCCGATTCGAAATTGGCGGCCCCGTCGGCGATGCCGGCCTGACCGGCCGCAAGATCATCGTCGATACCTACGGCGGCATGGCCCGTCATGGCGGCGGCGCGTTTTCCGGCAAGGACCCGTCCAAGGTGGACCGCTCGGCCGCCTATGCCAGCCGCTACGTGGCCAAGAACATCGTGGCCGCCGGCCTGGCCGACCGCTGCGAGATCCAGGTGTCCTACGCCATCGGCGTGGCCGAGCCGACCTCGATCTCGGTGGAAACCTTCGGCACCGAGAAAGTCCCGGTGGCGAAGATCGAATCCATCGTCCGCGGCGAGTTCGACCTGCGCCCGTACGGGATCATCCAGTCACTGGACCTGATCAAGCCCATTTACCGCCCGCTGGCCGCCTACGGCCACATGGGCCGCGAAGACCTGGACGTCAGCTGGGAGCGTACCGACCGCGCCGACGCCCTTCGCGACCTGGCCGGCCTCTGAGCCCGGCCCGCCAACCGATTACAGGAGCACTGAAATGAACGCAGTCATTGAAAACCTTCGCAGCGACGATTACCACGTCGCCGACCTCTCACAGGCCGAGTGGGGCCGCCGCGAGATCGCCATCGCCGAGACCGAGATGCCCGGCCTGGTGTCCATCCGCGACGAGTTCGCCGCCGACCAGCCGCTGAAGGGCGCGCGCATCGCCGGCAGCCTGCACATGACCATCCAGACGGCCGTGCTGATCGAGACCCTGGAGGCCCTGGGCGCTGACGTGCGCTGGGCGTCCTGCAACATTTACTCGACCCAGGACCACGCGGCCGCGGCCATCGCCGCCGGCGGCACCCCGGTGTTCGCGTTCAAGGGCGAGACCCTGGACGAGTACTGGGAGTTCACCCACCGCATCTTCGAGTGGAAGGACGAGAACGGCGAGGAAGGTTTCGCCAACATGATCCTCGATGACGGTGGTGACGCCACGCTGCTGCTGTACCTGGGCATGAAGGCTGAATCCGAGCCGTCAGTGCTGGACAACCCGTCCAGCGAAGAAGAGGTCTCGCTGTTCAATGCCATCCGCAAGCGCCTGGACACGAAGCCGGGCTGGTACACGAAAGCGCTGGCCGCCATCCAGGGCGTAACCGAGGAAACGACCACGGGCGTGAAGCGCCTGTACCAGATGGCCAAGACCGGCGAACTGCCCTTCCCGGCCATCAACGTCAACGACTCGGTGACCAAGTCCAAGTTCGACAACCTGTACGGCTGCCGCGAGTCGCTGGTCGATGGCATCAAGCGCGCCACCGACGTGATGATCGCCGGCAAGATCGCGCTGGTCGCGGGCTACGGCGACGTCGGCAAGGGCTGCGCACAGTCGCTGCGTGGCCTGGGCGCCACCGTGTGGGTGACCGAGATCGACCCGATCTGCGCGCTGCAGGCGGCGATGGAAGGCTATCGCGTGGTGACCATGGAAGAGGCGGCCGACAAGGCCGACATCTTCGTCACGGCCACCGGCAACTACAACGTCATCACCAACGACCACATGGCGGCGATGAAGAACGAGGCCATCGTCTGCAACATCGGCCACTTCGACAACGAGATCGACGTTGCCGGCATCAAGCAGTACGAGTGGGAGAACATCAAGCCCCAGGTGGATCACATCACCTTCCCCTCGGGCCGTCGCATCATCCTGCTGGCCGAAGGCCGGTTGGTAAACCTGGGCTGCGCCACCGGCCACCCCAGCTTCGTGATGTCCAACTCCTTCACCAACCAGGTGCTGGCACAGATGGAGCTGTGGCTGCAGGGCGACAAGTACGACAACCAGGTCTACGTGCTGCCCAAGCACCTGGACGAAAAAGTCGCCCAGCTGCACCTGGACCGCATCGGTGCACACCTGACGACGCTCTCCGACGACCAGGCGAAGTACATCGGCGTGGATGTGGACGGGCCGTTCAAGCCCGAGCACTACCGCTACTGACGGTGAATCAGGGAATCGGGGAATCAGGGAGGCGGTGAGACGGTGAGACGGCGGGACGGTGAGACGGTCAGTGGGCGGCACCCTCGGCACGTGCAGAGGGTCCTGCCCGCCGCGTGGTTTTGCCGATTCACCGATTCACCGGTTCACCGATTCACTGTCTCACCGTCCCGCCGTTTCACCGACTCACCGACTCACCGTTTCACCGTCTCACCGTCATGAAGTGTTCGTTCGAGTTTTTCCCGCCGCGTAACGCGGAACAGGAACTGGTGCTGCAGAGCACCTGGCAGAAGCTGGCGAAGCTCGAGCCGGGCTACCTGTCGGTGACGTTTGGCGCCGGTGGTTCCACGCAGGAAGCCACGCATCGCACGGTGCTGGACCTGATCGAGCGCTCCGGGGTGCCCGTGGCGCCGCATATTTCCTGCATGGCGCCCAGTCTTGACGTGCTGGACCGGTTGCTGGACACCTATGCGGAAGATGGTGTCGACCGCCTGGTGGTGCTGCGCGGCGACTGGCCGGAAGATGCTGACTTTACGCCGCCTTTCCGCTACGCCAGTGAGTTGGTGGCGCATGTGCACCAGCGCCATCCCGGGCGGTTCTCGGTGGAAGTGGGCTGCTACCCGGAGATTCACCCGGAGTCGGAATCCATGGACAGCGAAATCCGCTGGTTCAGGGAAAAGGTGGACGCCGGCGCGGATGCGGCGATCACCCAGTACTTCTTCAATGTCGACGCCTATTTCGACTTCGTCGGGCGCTGCCGGGATGCCGGCATCGACATCCCGATCATTCCGGGCATCATGCCGATTACCAACTACACGCAGCTGGCGCGTTTCTCAGAGCGCTGCGGTGCGAAGATTCCGGCCGCGCTGGCCGAAAAGCTGCAGTCATTCGGTGACGATGGCGCGGCCATCCGTGACTATGGCCTGGACGTGGTCACGAAGCTTTGCGAAGACCTGGTGGCCGGCGGCGCGCCCGGCCTGCATTTCTATACGCTGAATCGCGCCAATGCCACGATGAAAATCTGGCAACGCCTGAACGGCGGTCACTCGTCGCCGTAAATTCCCACGTAGAGTTCGCCGCTGGTGTTGATGCTGGCGCGATACATGCCCTCGGTGTTGAACGGCATGGCGATGTTGCCCTTCGCATCCATGCTGATCACGCCGCCGGTGCCCCCGGCTTCCACCAAAATAGTGTTCACGACCGTGCCGGCCGCATCCGCCATCGTCGCGCCGTGCGCGACCCGCTGGCAGATATCGTAGGCGACCACCCAGCGGATGAAGAATTCCCCGTGCCCGGTGGCGCTCACCGCGCAGGACGCGTTGTCCGCGAAAGTGCCGGCGCCAATGACGGGCGAATCGCCGATGCGGCCCCAGCGCTTGTTGGTCATGCCGCCGGTCGACGTTCCCGCCGCCAGGTTGCCGTTCGCGTCCAGCGCCACTGCGCCGACCGTCGAGAAAAACGACTGCGCCGGTGGTTCGGTGGCCGATGCGGCTGCGTCGCGCTCGCCCTCGCGCGCTTTCTCGAGGGCTTCCCAGCGGTGTTCCGTGTAGAAGTACGACGGGTCAACCGTCTCGAAGCCCTGTTCCTTCGCAAAGGCCTCGGCGCCGTCACCCGACAGCATGACGTGCTTCGAGTCGTTCATCACGCTGATGGCCAGGTCAATGGGGTTGCGGATGGTCTTCACGCCGGCCACGGCACCGGCGTTGCGCGTGGCGCCGTCCATGACCGAGGCGTCGAGTTCGTTGGTGCCCGCGGCGGTGAAAACCGCGCCTTTGCCGGCGTTGAACAAGGGTGAGTCCTCGAGGATGTTGATGGCGGTGCGAATCGCGTCGACACTGTCGCCGCCGTCGACCAGCACCTGGTGGCCCGCAGTGACGGCCTCGGTCAGTTTCTCGCGAAATGCCGCTTCGCGTTCCGTGCTCATTTCCGCCCGGCTGATGGTGCCGGCGCCGCCGTGAATGGCAAAGGCGACTGTCGGCGCAGGTGTGTCGGCAAAGGTGAGCGCCGGTACGAGCAGGGTGGACAGTAACGCGGCGCGGCCGGTCTGCAGCAGTTTCATCGTGGGTGTTCTCCGGGATTTTGTTTCACACGGTGGGTGATGGAGCGGAAGAATAGCAACCCGCGTGAACCGGTGCACCGTGACGACTGCTAAACTCGGAGCCCCGGCGATCCCGATCCAGGCAGGAGTCACCCCTTATGTCCTATCCCGTCACGTCACTTTATGCCGCATTGCTTGGCCTGTTGCTGCTGGCCCTTTCAGTTCGCGTGGCCATGGTTCGCCGGAAGACGCGGGTGGGCATCGGCCACGGCGACCAGCCGACGCTGGAAACCGCGATACGCGTGCAGGCCAACTTCACGGAGTACGTGCCGATTGCGCTGATCCTGCTGCTGTTGACCGAGGCGCACGCGCCAGGCGCCTGGTGGTTGCACGTGCTGGGCCTGATGTTGCTCGTCGGTCGCCTGCTGCACGCCTGGGGCCTGGGTCGTTCCACCGGCATCAGCGTGGGCCGGTTCTGGGGCACCGGGCTGACCTGGCTGATGATGATCGTCGCGGCGCTGGTCAACCTGTGGCAGGTGACGGGCTGGATGCTGACGCGATAGCGTCAACGCGCGCCGGGTCGCCCAGCCAGTACAGCGCGGCATACAGCTTCGGGTCCAGCATCAGGCCGTCACCCAGGCGGTCCGCCAGCCAGCGGTCAATGTGGTCCAGTTGCACAAGGTGGACGGTGATGTCTTCGGAGTCATCGCCACCGCCCGCGGCCACCCGTGTCAGGCCCGTGGCCAGGAAGAACGTGATGGCTTCATCGGTCAGGCCGGCGCTGCTGGGGCATTCCAGTACCCGGCGCATGTCGGCGGCCTCGAAACCGGTTTCCTCCAGCAGCTCGCGGCGCGCGGCGGGTTCCAGCGGCTCTTCCGGGTCCGCCCCGTCGCCCACCAGGCCCGCCGGCAATTCGATTGTCCGGCACTGCACGGGTATGCGGTACTGCTCGACCAGCACCAGTTCACCGGCGGCGGTGACGGGCACAATCACGGCGACAGCATGCGCGTTGGTGCGCGAGGCGTACTCCCAGCCTTCACGCTCGACCAGGCCCAGGTAGCGGCCGGTGTAGTGCTTTTCAGGTGCGTTCATGGGGCTCGATTGTAGCCAGCCGGGGTGCAGAGGCGCTACGCTGGCGTTGAATTTCCGCCGCTTGGGAACCAAATCACTGGGCACCGTTCAAAGCAGCGGAATTACCAGGAGTCACCATGTTATCCAGAAACTTCATCACCGCGGCTTTCGCAGCGGCCAGTCTTCCTTTCGCTGTCTTTCCGGCATGGGCCCAGGAGTCGGTTGTTCTCGACCAGGAAGCGCCCCAGGCGGAACCCGCGCAGGCGCAGCCCCAGCAGCAGCGCATGCCCAATGTTCTCGAACTTCGCCAGCAGGCCAATGCCGCTTACAAGGCGGGTGATGCGGCCACTTACTACCAGGCTGCGACCCTGCTCAATCGCATGCGGCCCTACAATGACGAGTACATGGCCATGGTGGTGGTCGGTGCGGCCCTCCAGGGCGATCGCTCGGCCGCGTACGAAATGATGCTGCGCATGCAGCAACAGGGTCTGGCCCAGGATTTCGATGCCACGGATGACACAGAATCCATCCGCGGAACGCAGGCTTACAGTTACGTCAACGACCTGCTCAAGCGCGCCAGCGAGCCCGCCGGTAATGCCGAGCCGCTGTTCACCTTGCCGGAAGACGTCCTTCTGCCTACCAGCATCGCCTGGGACGCCAGTCGTGAGCGCTACCTGGTGGGTGACGCGCGGGAAGGCGCCATCCTGTCCGTCGACGAAGACGGCCAGGCCGAAACCCTGGTGGCCGCAACGGCCGAGAACGGCCTGCAGGGCATTTACAGCCTGCTGGTCGACGAGGATGCGAACCGCCTGTGGGTCACCAGCAATCCCACCCAGGTGTTTGCCGGTTTCGATCCCGAGAAGGCCGGCCCCGCCGAGCTCATCGAATT
Source organism: uncultured Oceanospirillales bacterium (assembly GCA_913055655.1). Classification (GTDB taxonomy): domain Bacteria; phylum Pseudomonadota; class Gammaproteobacteria; order Xanthomonadales; family SZUA-36; genus Marinihelvus. The sequence continues at coordinate 11,472 of CAJXKA010000002.1, forward strand.
CAGTCTTGACGACATGGCAGTCGTGGGCCGATATCCCGTTCCCGCAGATGGCAAGCCGCACCGGCTTGGGGACATGATTCGCACGCCCGCCGGGGATATCTACATCGCCGACGGTGTACTGCCGCTGATCTACCGTCTCGTGGCCGGAGAATCCCAGTTACAGCCTTTCGTGGCGGCGGGCGGCATGATCAGCCTGCGAGGATTTGCCCTGTCGGACGATGGCCGACACGCCTACCTGGCCGATTACGAGATGGGCATCATGGGCTTCGACCTGGTCGAGAAAAAGGCCTTCCGTGTCAAGGCGCCCGCGACACTCAACCTGGGCGGTATCGAGGGGTTGTTCTTCTGGAACGACCACCTGGTCATCATCCAGAATGGCATTTCGCCCCAGCGCATCATGCGACTGAAGCTGAATGACACGGGCGATGAGATCAAGGAAGTGGCTCCCCTGGCGGTCGCGCTGGAGATGTTCAACAAGCCGGACTTCGGAACGATGATCGGTGACGAACTGGTGTTCTTCGCCAATTCACACTGGATGCCGAATGCACTGGAACACGGCCCGGTCCGGGTGGCCCGCCTGAATGTCCAGGACGCCCCATCCCTGGTGGCGCCGGACATCGAAAAGTTCTGGGAGGACTATCGGAAACAGCAGCAGGACGGCTCTTAACGACAGGCCAGGCAGCGCTGCCTGAGCATGCCGCCGAACGCCAGTTCGTTGAACAGTTCGTCCAGTTGCGCCTCGTCCGTGGCTGACCGCCGGATTTCCGGGTCGGCCAGCGCGGACGGGACCGCAGTTTCAATGCCGGTCAGCCGGCGCGCGAGGTCTGCCGCCGCACGGTTGGCCTCCAGCTTCGGTGCGAGGGTCTTCGCGCCACGAAAGCGCAGGTGCTGAATTTCCGGTAAACGGCCCCACATGGCGTCCAGGCTGCCGAAATGTGACAGCAACGCCGCGGCCGTCTTCGGCCCGACACCGGGGACCCCGGGAATGTTATCGACGGCGTCACCGGTCAGCGCCAGGTAGTCCGCAATCTGCTCCGGGTGTACGCCAAAATGCCCGGCGATATCGCCATACGCGAGCCGGCGGTTGCGGGCGAAATCCCACCAGTGGTCGCCTTCGCCAATCAGCTGTGCAAGATCCTTGTCGCCGGTAACCACGTTGATGGCGTGGCCGTCCTGTTTCCAGCAGTCCGCGAGCGTGCCGATAATGTCATCGGCCTCGAAACGCTCATCGCCATAGCACTTCAGGCCCATGGCCTCGGCGACCTGCCGCGCCCATGCAAACTGGCGTTTCAGTTCGACCGGCGCCGGGTCCCGGTTGGCCTTGTACTCGGGATAGATTTCATTACGAAAACTGGTGGTCAGCGACACATCAAACGCCACCCCCACCAGCCCGGACTCGGCCTGTTCCAGCAGGCTGCACAGGAACCCCGTGAACCCGTAAACCGCATTGGTGGGCTCCCCCCGCGCATTCTCAAACCCGTCCGGCATCGAATGCCAGGCCCGGAACAAGTAAATGCTCGCATCAATCAAGTAAACAGGATCACGCTTCATCCCGTCATCATATCAAGTCGACAACAGCGCTGACGGCCAGCCTGCGCGCGACTCACGGCCCACACCGGGTCCGTATCCGGGCGTACTGTCGGAGTCTGCCGAGTGATTGGGTTTCTTCTGGGGTCAGCTCGCCCGGACGGCGAGTTGAGACCCGCCGCGCCACGGATGGCGCGCCGGGTCGACCCCAGAAGATACCCAATCGCGAGGGAAGCCAAAGGCCAGGCGACCAGTGCGCCCGGATACGGACCCGGTGTGGGCCCCGGAAACCGTCGTCAGGCCAGCAGCGCCTGTCCCGCCTCCGCGCGTTTGCGCAGCACACTGGTGCGCGGAAAGTGCGCCAGCAGGAACTCCATCTGGTCGGCCAGGATCTGGCGACCCTGCAGGTAGATGTACTCGGCGTGGGTGGGCGTGAACGGGATGGCCAGCAGTTCCATTCCCGCCTGCTCGGGCGTCCTGCCCGCCTTGTAGTTGTTGCAGCGCTTGCAGGCGGTCACGACATTCTTCCAGGTGTCCTGGCCACCCTGCGTGATGGGTGAGACATGGTCGCGCGAGAGCAGGTAGTTCGGGAACTTCTCACCGCAATACAGGCACAGGTTCTGGTCGCGCCGGAACAGCGCCTTGTTGCTCAGCGGCGGCACGTAGCCGTTTTCGAAGAGATGCTTGTGCGGATGTTGGCCGGTGGTGGCGATGATGGCGTTGACGTCGATAACGCTCTGGCGGCCGGAAAGGGCATTGATGCCGCCGTGGATGGTGAACAGCTTTCGACCCAGGCTGTAACTCACCTGGTCGAGGCTGATATGCCTCACTGCCTCCTGGTACCCGATCCATTCCAGCGGCATGCCGGACACGTCGGTTCGCAGCACCTGCAGTTGGAGGTTCATGACGTCATTCCCCAGATCCTCATCGTCCAACAAGCCGGTTTAAACACGTGTTGCTGACACAACATATTGTGTTTTTGTTGCTGTTTAATGGCTATATATCGCTTTTTTGCGTCATTGGCAAGGCATCATAACGTGACTGGCGCGTCATTGCGCGGGGGTGCCGGGCCCGCAATGAGTCTTGAAAGCCGGGTCGCGGGACTGAATATTTGCAGGACGAGTGAATGTCACACCGGGACCCAGGACATGAAAAACGTACTGCTATCACTGCTCGCATTGTTGCTGCCGATGACTGCGAAAGCGGCCTTGCCGGCCGCGGTCGACGGCCAGCCGCTGCCGTCCCTGGCGCCGGTGCTCGAGGAAGTCACGCCGTCGGTGGTCAATGTTTACACGCGCACCCGGGTGCGCGTGCGCAGCCCGCTCATGGACGACCCGTTCTTCCGGCGGTTCTTCAACATTCCCGATGTGCCGCGCGAGCGCGTGTCGCAGAGCCTCGGTTCCGGGGTCATCGTCGATGCGGGGAACGGCTACGTGCTGACCAACAACCACGTCATCCAGGGCGCCGACGATATCGCCGTCACCCTGCAGGACGGCCGCAGCCTGGACGCGACCCTGGTGGGTGCGGATCCCGATACCGACCTGGCGGTGATCCAGGTGCCTTCGGAGAACCTGACGGCGCTGCCGCTGGCGGACTCCGAGCAACTGAAAGTCGGTGATTTCGTCGTGGCCGTGGGCAATCCGTTTGGACTGGGCCAGACGGTCACTTCCGGTATCGTCAGCGCACTCGGGCGCGCCGGCCTGCGCGGGCTGGAGTTCCAGAATTTCATCCAGACCGATGCGTCGATCAACCCGGGCAACTCCGGCGGTGCGCTGATCAACCTGCGTGGTGAACTGGTGGGCATCAACAGCGCCATCTTCACGCCCAGTGGCGGCAACGTGGGCATCGGGTTTGCCATTCCGTCCGGCATGGCCCGTTACGTGCTGGATCAACTGGTGGCCCACGGCGAAGTCCGGCGCGGCTCGCTGGGGCTGGTGGTACAGGACCTGACGCCGGAACTGGCCGGCGCGTTCGGACTTGAGCCCGGGCAGGGTGTGCTGGTGGCCGAGGTACTGCCGGGCTCGGCGGCGGACACCGCGGGCCTGCAGGCCGGTGACGTCATCGCCTCGGTGGCGGGGCGGCCGGTCCGGTCCGCACAGGCGTTCCTGAACGCGGAAGGCCAGGTGCCGGTGGGGGAACGCGTACCCCTGGATTACCTGCGCGAGGGTCGCGAGCGCGACGCCGTGCTGGTCATCGAACCCCCCCGTGTGGTCGAGGGCGGCGACCTGGACCGCCGCCTCGACGGCGCCAACTTCACGGAGTTGCCGGCGCGTGCGCGGGCGGAGGGGCTGACCGGCGTGCTGATTTCCATGCTCGACGAGGAAAGTCGCCTGGCCTACGAGGGCCTGCGCGAGGGCGACCTGGTTAACGCCGTTAACCGTGCCCGCGTCGATGACCTGGATGACCTGGTCAGCGTGGTTGAGCGCGCCCCCGGGCCATTGTTGTTGCAGATCCGCCGAAATGGTCGCGCCTACGTGGCGCGTATCGACTGACGCGTCTGCACGTACCGCAGAATCGTCAATTTCGCCATTCTGGGCGTCACGGCCCCAGGTAGGTCGGTCGTAATCTATTGATATCGCAGTCATAAACTGCATGGCACGGTTTCTGCATCTGTACGGTTAAGTATTTTCAACCGAACAGGAGACTCCGTTCATGGGTACGTTTTCAAGACTGCGTTATGTCATGGCCGCCAACTTCAATGCCTTGCTGGAAAAGGCCGAGAATCCCGAAAAGCTGTTGCGCGCGCTGATCCGGGAAATGGAGGATGCCGGTGATGATGCCCGCGAGGCGAGCGCCGAGTTGCTGGCCGAGCAGCAGCACCTGGAGCGCGTCGAGCGCCGCCTGGGCGAAGAGATCAACGAGTGGAGCGACCGCGCCGAGCGCGCCGTGGCTTCCGGCCGGGACGATCTGGCGCGCACCGCGCTGAAAGCCCGGACCGATTGCCAGGCGCGGCGCGAAGCGGCCATTGCCGAGCGCGAGGACCTGGCGGCCCGCATCACCCAGCTCGAGACCGACATGGGGACGCTGAAAGCCAAGCTGGCCGACGCCCGCGCCCGCCTGAAAGCAATGCAGGTGCGACCGCCGCATGTCGAGTCACCCGTTGGCACCCCGCCAAAACAGCTGAGCCGGAACGAGCGCCGCGTGCGCCAGGCCCTGGGTCGCTTTGACCGCCTGCAGAACCAGGTCGACCGGCTGGAGGCGCGGGTGCGCTCCTACGAACTGGGCGAAAGCGCCGTACCGGCCTGGCAGGATCGCGATGCGCCGGCCGACCCGGCCGTCGAGGCGGAACTCGAGGCGCTGAAGGAGAAGCTGCGCCCCGCGAAAGCGCCGGCTGCACCCGTGACCAAAGCTGAAACCGCCGCAGCCGGGGAGGAGGCCTCGCAGTGAGCGGGTTCGCTTCTCGCGCCGATGGCGCGCTGCTGGCCGGCCTGTGCGCCACGGCGGCGCGTCGGCTCGGCTGGAATGTCTGGGCCATCCGGGTACTGGCGGTCATCGGCCTGTTATTGCAGCCGCTCGTGGTCGGCGGTGGTTACCTGCTGGCGGCGGTCGCGGTCGGCTGGTGGAAGAACCGCGATGGCGCGACAGCGCAGTCGAAGCCCGCCGGTGCCGGCCCGAAAGAAACCGCCGGCCTGGCAGATTCGCGGCTGGAAGCGCGCGGTCGCCGTATCGCCGAACTGGAGCGCCGCTTCAGGGCGTTGGAACGGGAGTCGGCGGCTGCGGACCAAAGGGACGCCGGCTGACCCCCAGGAACCGCGCGGTCAGCAGTACCGCGCCGGTACTGAGGCCGGCAATCATGCCGATCCACATGCCGGCTGGCCCCATGCCGCCACGGAAGGTGAGCCAGTATCCCAGGCTCAGGCCGACCACCCAGTAGGCGATGACGTTGATGATCATCGGTACGAGCGTGTCCTTGTAACCCCGAAGGATCCCGGCGGTGCACACCTGGATGCCGTCCGGAAACTGGAACACGCCTGCCAGGAACAGCAGGCTGGCCGCGGTGGCGGCGATGGCTGCGTCATCCGTGTAGATGGCGGCAATGGCGCCCGGGAACACGATCATCAGGGTCGCGCTCACCGCCTGGGTGCAGAGCACGACGCCCAGGCCAATCATGCCGGCATGGCGCGCGCCTGCGGGATCACCGCGCCCCAGGGCGTTTCCGACCCGGGTGGTCACCGCGCTTCCCAGCCCCAGCGGAATCATGAACAGCAGCGCCGAGAAATTGATCGCCACCAGGTGTGAAGCGGTCTGGACCGGGCCCAGCTGGCCGATGATCAACGACGCCGCGATAAACAGGCTGCCCTCCACGAACAGCGTGCCCGCGATGGGCCACCCGACCTTCAGCAGGTGGCGGATTTCGGGCCAGTCCGGCCAGTCCCAGCGCTCGAACAGCGCGAACGGCTCATAGTGGGCGTGCCGGCGCACGTAAATGAACATGGCCAGCGCCTGCAGCGTCAGTACCAGCGAGGTCGCGAAACCGGTGCCGCGGGCGCCCATGGCCGGAAAGCCCAGGTGGCCGAACATGAGGATCCAGTTGGCCGGGATGTTGAGCAGCGCGCCCAGCACACCGATGTACATGGTCGGCCGGGTGTGGCCGGACCCTTCGCTGTAGAACCGCAGCAACAGCATCATGCAGACCATCGGCGCGCCCCAGGCCAGCGCACGCAGGTAATCAATGGCGACCGGGATAATCGTGGCGTCGACGCGAAACAGGCCCAGCAGCCTTCCGCCAAAGAAGATGACGGCGAAAAAGGGAACACTCAGCGCCAGCGCAATCCAGAAGCCCTGGCGGGTGACCGCGCCGGCCTCGCCGCGGCGGCCCGCACCGTCAAGATGCGCAACGGCCGGTTGCACCGCCATCAGCAGGCCAAGTGCGATCATCATCATTGCCGACCACAGCGCGCCGCCGGTGGCCAGCGCCGCCATCGCGATTTCGCGTTCGGGCAGGCGGCCGGCCATCACCGTGTCGATGAAGTTCATCGCGAAGCCCGCGAACAGGCCGATCATGACGGGCGCGGCCAGTTGCAGGGTACGGGCGACCTCGTAGCCGAGGCCGGGTTGCCGGGTGCTATGATTCATGGCCGTGATCCGGAGTGACGCTGAATTGTACCCGAGCGGACCGCGCACATGAGCCGCCACGCGTTCCTGACCGGTGGTACCGGGTTCGTCGGCTCGCATCTCGCGCGCCTGCTGTTTGACGATGGCTGGACGGTTGCCGCGCTCGTGCGCGACTCCGACGACGCCAATGCAGTGAAGTTGGCCGACCAGGGTGCCCGCCTCGTTGGCGGCGATGTCACCGACCCGGCATCGCTTCGAACGGCCCTGGCCGTACCCACCGATGCCGTTTTCCATGTCGCCGCCGATACCAGTGTCTGGTCAAGGAACGATGACCGCCAGGTCGCGGTGAATGTCGGCGGCACCCGCAATGTCGTCGATGCGGCCGTGACGGCGGGTGTCGCACGCCTGGTGCACACGTCGAGTTTTTCCGCCTGGGGTTTCGTGGACGGTGTGCTGGATGAGAACACGCCACGCAGTGACCGCGGTACCTGGATCAATTACATCCGCACCAAGCGCGCCGCCGAGGATATCGTGCTGGAAGCCGTGAAGCGTGGCCGACTGGACGCGGTGATCTGCAACCCGGCGCACATCCTGGGGCCGGGCGATCGCCACAACTGGTCGCGGGTGATCCGCATGGTCGCCGATGGCAGCCTGCCGGGGGTGCCGCCGGGCGGCGGCGCGTTCGCGGATGTGCGGGAAGTGGCGAGGGCGCACCTGGCCGCCTTCCAGCGCGGCAAGTGCGGCCAGCGCTACCTGCTGGGCGGCGATGACGTGGATTTTATCGACCTGGTACGCGCCGTCGGTGAGCGGCTGGGTTGTGACGTGCCGCGCCGGGCCACCCCGGCATGGGTGCTGAAAATGGTGGGGCGCGTGAATGTGATGCGGGCCGCGTTCACCGGCAAGGCGCCCGACCTGACGCCGCAGGCCGCGGCGATGATTACGCACCATGCGTCCTGCGACTCCACGCTGGCGCGCGAGTCGCTGGATTACCGTTCGACGCCCATCGGCGCGTTACTTGACGATACCATTGCATGGATGCGCCAGGAGGGGATGCTTGCATGAGGGAACTGACTGAATCCGGCAATGCGCCGGCCGATCCGGACGGCCGCTTTACGCTGCCGGCCACGCGTCTTGCCGGTTCGGAGGCCTGCCTGAACTGCGGCACCGGGCTCAAGGGGCCGTTCTGCCATTACTGCGGCCAGCCCGACCGGCGCATCATGCGCTTCTTTCCCGTCCTGCTGCGGGAGTTCCTGGAAGATTTCGCCGACTTCGATTCACGCTTTGCCCGGACGCTGAAACCGCTGCTGTTCCGGCCCGGTCGGCTGACGCGCGATTTCCTTGATGGCCGGCGGTTTCGCTATTCACCGCCGCTCAGGTTGTACCTGTTCTCGAGCATCGTGTTCTTCCTGCTGGCCGCGATGGTCTCCACGGGGCCATTGACGATCTCCAGTGGTGTCGACGACCAGGGCGACCGGTCGCTTTCCGTGGGTATCAGTGAAGCCATCGACGAGCCGGAACCCGGGGGCGCGCCAGCCGATGCACAGGCCGGCGCTGGTGAGCGCCCGCCGGCGGAGGAGTCGGAGACGGTGCCGGACGTGGTCGAAGAGATACCGGAGCTGCATTTCAACGACCGGCCGTGGCACCGGACGGAAAACCCGGTCACCATCCCGTTGTTTCCCGCACGGCTGAACGACTGGATCAACGATGAAATCGCCGAGTCGCCGCGAAAAGGTCGCGCCATCGCCGATGACCCGGGCGCCTTCGTCGACCAGGTCATGGACCTGCTGCCGGGTACGATGTTCGTATTGCTGCCGGTGTTCGCCCTGATCCTGAAAGCCTGGTACCTGTTCGCCAAACGCTATTACGTCGAGCACCTGGTGCTGTCACTGCACAACCATGCGTTCCTGTTTGTGCTGATGTCGATCCTGGTGGCGCTTGACGCACTCGGCACTGCGCTGGCGTCGTATACCGCCCTGTTCTGGGTGATTGAAATGGTCGGGGTCGTGATCTTTTTCTGGATGCCGGTCTACCTGCTCATTTCGCTGAAAACCGTCTATCGACAGTCCTGGCCCATGACCTTGGCCAAGGGTGTCGTCATTTTCATGAGCTACTCGATGCTGGCGCTCACGGTGACGGTTTTTATTGCCATGCTGGGCTTCCTGCTGTTCTAGGCCTTGCCGTAGCGGCGGCGCAGGTACTCGAACGTCGCCCGCAGGCCGAGCGCTTCGCCGCCTTTCGGCCGCCCGGGGCGCGCGCTGGGGTTCCAGGCGAAGGTGTCGATATGGGCCCAGGGAATGTCATCATCGATGAATTTTTCCAGGAACAGCGCGGCGGTGATGCAACCGGCAAACGAGGTCTGTCCCGAATTGTTGATATCGGCGATATCGCTGCTGATCAGCTTCCGGTAGGGCTTGTACAGCGGCAGTTCCCAGAGCGGGTCCTCGGTGGCCTCGCCGGCCTCGACCAGGCCGCGGGCGACCTCGGCGCGGTTGCTGAACACCGGCGGGATGTCCGGGCCCATGGCCACGCGGGCGGCGCCGGTCAGCGTCGCGAAATCGATGACCAGGTCGGGCGCCTGCTCGCAGGCCAGCGCCAGTGCGTCGGACAGCACCACGCGGCCCTCGGCGTCGGTATTGCCGATTTCCACGGTCAGGCCCTTGCGCGTCGGGATGACGTCACCGGGCCGGTAGGCGTTGCCGGCGATGGCGTTCTCGACGGCGGGCACCAGCACGCGCAGGCGGATCGGCAGGCGGGCCTGCATGACCAGTCGCGCCAGCGCGATGACATGCGCCGCGCCACCCATGTCCTTTTTCATCAGGATCATGCCCGCCGAGGGCTTGATGTCGAGGCCGCCGGTGTCGAAGCACACGCCCTTGCCGGCGAGCACGACCAGCGGATCACCCTCGCGGCCCCATTCCAGTGACAGCAGGCGTGGCGCCCTGGCGGCGGCGCGCCCGACGGCGTGAATCGCCGGGAATCCCTGCTCCAGCAGCGCGTCGCCCTCGATGGTCTCGAAGCGGGCGTCGAAGGTCGCCGCCTCCGCGGCCATCTCCGTGGCCAGTTCACCGGGGCCCATGTCCTCGGTGGGCGTGTTCACCAGGTCGCGAACCAGGTACTGCGCGTCCAGCAGGTTCTGCGTGTCGGTCGCGATGTCATCGTCGAGCACGAGCCGGGCTTCCGGCTGCGGACGATCCTTGTAGCGGCTGAATCGATACTGCGCGAGCCCCCAGCCCAGCGCCGCCTGCAGGCGTTGCTCCCGGTTCCAGCCGGTCTCCAGCCGGTAATGGCCCTCGGGGAGCTCGGTGGCGAGCTTCACCAGTCGGTCGATCCAGGCATCGCCGGCGTCCCCGAAGATCACCGTTTCAATGGCGCCCGCCGCGTCAGGCAGGGCCGCCCATTTGCCCGCCTTGCAACGAAACCGGTGGGCGTTCAGCCAACCGCGGTGGTGCGCGGGCGCGTCTTCAGACCAGCGGTCGTAGTGATCGGGCGCCACGGCGACCAGCGGGGTCGACGGGCCGGCGGCATCTTCTCGGACGTAGGGCATGGTGTTTTCCTTGCGGCGGGCGCCCAGTTTAGGGGACGCGCAAACGGTTCAAAAGGGGTTAGCGGGCCGCGTTCACGGTATCCCGGAAGAAATTCGCGGTCAGCTCGGCGGTGCGCTGCCAGGTGAAGCCGGCCGCGTGCGCGAGGCCGGCCCCGACAGCCGCATCCCGCGCCGCGCCGTCCAGTGCCACGGTGTCCATGCCTTCGGCGAATGCTGTCGCATCGTCTTCGCCGGCGATGGGCCAGCAACCGGCGGAGACTTCTGGCAGGCAGGAGGAATCCGAGACGACGCCGGGCAGGCCGGTGGCCATCGCCTCCAGCACGGGCAGCGCGAACCCCTCGTAGCGCGACGGTTGCAACAGGGCGCGCGCGCCGGCCAGCAGCCCCGGAAGGTCGGCGGCCGGGACGTGGTCCACCCAGTCGATTTCATCCGCGACGCCCTGCGTGGAAGCCAGCCGGGTCAGTGTTTCGCGGTAGTCGTCCGGGGCGCCGCCGCCGACGAATGCCAGGCGAATGCCCTCGCGGCGGGCCTGGCTGATTGAGAACGCGTGAATCGACAGCTCCAGGTTCTTGTGCGGAAACCAGCTGCCCAGTTGCAGCAGGTATGGGGCGTCGAGCCCGTATCGTCGGGTCGTTTCCGCGGCCTGCTCCGGTGTGATGGGGTGGAAGACCCCGTGATCAACGCCATGGGGCACGACGGCCACGTGCCGGTCAGCCAGTTCCGGGTGATGGTGCAGCAAACGACCGCGCCCGTATTCGGTCAGGCAGAGCACACCGCTGGCACGCCCCAGGTTGCGGACCAGGCGCTCCCGGCCCTCATACCCGGCCGGACGGTCCAGGGCGCGGACGTCGTGGACGGTGAAACTGAGCGGCACACGGCCGCGTACCGGCAGGTGGTTGCCGAAACCATGGAAAAGTTCCAGTCCGCGGCCGGCGCGATTGAGCAGCATGCAATGGCGCGGCCAGTCCGGCGCCAGGTCATCGACCAGCGACCGGCGCATCCAGCGATGGGCGCGGATATCCAGGCGCCCGTCGAGCGATTCGCGGGCCAGGGCCGGTACCACCTGGCGGATATAACGGGCGATACCACGCCCCCGGCGCTTGACCGCCTGGGTAATGTCCAGGCCAACCCGGAGCCGTTCGCTGGCGCCTTCGGGCGGCCCATTCCGGGAAGGCTCCGACATGGTTTTATAGTAATGTATCAACGCCATGAAGGTCAGCGGTTTCAGTTTCCTGCGTGATGGCGTCCGGCTGGGCTATCCCTTCGAGGAAAGCATCCGCTCGGCGCTGCCCGTGTGCGACGAATTTATCGTCGCCGTTGGCCGTGGCAGCGACGATACCCTGGCTCGCCTGCGTGCCATGAATGAACCCAAGCTGCGGCTGATCGAGACCACCTGGAACGAGGCCTGCCGCAGTCACGGATTTGTCTACGGCCAGCAGAAAATGATTGCGCAGTACAACTGCACCGGCGACTGGGCCTTCTACCTGGAAGCGGACGAGGTGCTGCACGAACATGACCACGACCGGTTGCACGACGCCATGGCGCACTACCTGGAAGACACCGAGGTCGAGGCACTGGCCTTCGACTACAGGCACTTCTATGGCGATGCCAGTCACCTGCATACCACCTCGCAGGTCTACCGGCGCGCCTGCCGGATCATCCGCAACAGCCTGCGGGCCATCGCACCCGACGGCCTCTACTGGGCCGTCATCAAGGACCGGACCTGGCACGGCGGCCGCAACAAGCGGCGTACCCGCTACCCGCGCGCGGCGGTGCTGAACATTCCGATCTACCACTACGGCAACGCCCGCCATGAACGTTACATCCAGGACAAGGCCGCGATGGGTAACCGGTACTGGTCGGAGAAACAGGCGTTCGGGGACAGTTACGGCCGCCTGGACCCGGCGCAGGTCAGTCGCTTTGAGGGTGATCACCCGGCGGTGATGGCGCACTGGCTCGCCGAGCACGCCAATCCGTCGTTTTCATTCGACCCGGACCATCGCCTGACGCGGCGGGAACGCAAACACCGCCGACTGGCGTGGCTGGAGCGCCTGACGGGGCGTGATTTTTCCAAGCGTCATTTCAAGGTCATCCGGCACTGGGACGGTTGACCAAACCATGACCTCCGCCGCATTGTGGCGCCCGGGTGACCTGCCTACAATGTCCGGAAACCTGTTACGGATTCCCCCTTCATGAGCCAGTCCGATTCGGGCCTGAAAACATTCTTTGTCGGCCTGTGGCGTGTCATTGATGGCACCCGCAAAGTGTTCCTGAACCTGCTGTTCCTGCTGCTGGTATTCATCGTCCTGCTGCTCGTCCTGGCGCCGGGCGAACAGCCGCTGCGGTTGCAGAATGATACGACGCTGGTGCTGCGTCCCTATGGCCAGGTGGTCGAGGATTTCACCACAACGCCGCTGGACCGTGCGCTGCAGAAAGCGACGGACCAGCCGCCCCCGGAAACGCGCCTTCGTGACCTGCTGGAGGCCGTCCGGCGCGCCAGCACCGATCCGCGCATCACCCAGATGGTCATTGACACCGACTTCATGCTGGGCATCGGCATGCCCGCCCTGCAGGAACTTGAAGGTGTCATCGGGGAATTCAAGGAAGCCGGGAAGGGCGTCATCGCCAGCGGCGATTACATGACCCAGCACGGCTATTACCTGGCCGCCATGGCCGACGAGGTGTGGTTGCACCCGGAGGGCATGGTCTTTATTGACGGTTATTCCCGCGTCCGGCACTACTACCGCGAAGGCCTGGAGAAGCTGGCGGTGGAGATCAACCTGTTCCGCGCCGGTGAATTCAAGTCCGCCATGGAACCGTACATCCGGGACGACATGTCGCCGGAGGCCCGTGAAGCGAACCTGCACTGGCTGGGGAACCTGTGGCAGCAGTACATCGAGGGCGTCTCCCGACATCGCGGCATTCCCGAGGAGTCGTTGTCGCGTTTGCTCGAGAACCTGCCGGAAGGTGTCCAGGGCTGGAATGGCGACCTGGCGGAATGGGCGTTGCGCTCAGGCCTGGTGGACCGCCTGGTGACCCGGCCCGTGGCCCGGCAGGAACTGGCCGTGCGGGGTGCGCCCGACGCCGAGAGCGACGGCTTCCGGGGCGTGCTGCATGACGACTACCTTGGCCTTGCCCGTCCGCCGATTGCCGCGCCCGGATCGCCCGATGTCATGGTGGTGGTCGCCGAGGGCGATATTACCCGCGGGCACCCCGGCCCGGGCCGCATCGGCGCCGACGCGCTGAGCAAGCAGCTGCGTGACATCGGCCGACGTGAAGACATTCGCGCCGTGGTCCTGCGCCTCAACAGCCCGGGCGGCGATGTGCTGGCGTCCGAACAGATTCGCAACGAACTGCAACTGCTGCGCGACAGCGGTCGCACCGTGGTGATCAGCATGGGTGAACTGGCGGCGTCCGGCGGCTACTGGATTTCGACCGCCGCGGACGAGATCTGGGCCAGCCCCGCCACGCTGACGGGCTCCATTGGCGTGTTCGCCATGATCCCGACCTTCGGCGGCACGCTGGAGAAAATCGGCGTTCGTGCCGATGGTGTGGGTACCACGCCGCTGGCCGGCAAGTTGCGCATTGACCAACCCCTGGACGAGGACATTCACAGGATCTTCGAAGCCAGCGTCCAGAACACGTACCGCAAGTTCCTGGAGCGCGTGGCGGAAGCGCGCGGCAAAACCGTGGACGAGGTCGAGAAAATCGCCGGCGGCCGGGTCTGGAGCGGCGCCCAGGCCGCCGAATCCGGACTTGTCGATCGCCTGGGCACCACGGCCGACGCCGTCGATGCGGCGGCGCGCATCGCTGGACTTGGCGCCGATTACCGGGTGGACTGGTACGAGCCTGAGTTAACCCCGTTCGAAGCCTTCATGCGTGATATGACCACGGGCGTGGTCGCCTCGGTCTCCGCCGCAGCAGGGCCAGTCACGGCCTGGCAACCCGGCTGGGCGCCAATGTCACTGGCGAAACGCATTTACGAAGATATGCGCTATCTCGCTACGCAGGACGGCCGGGTGACGCTCACGGCGCACTGCCTCTGCCGCATTCGGTAAGCGGTAAGCGGTAAGCAGTGAGTGGTGGTAGGCGAAGGCAGAAGCTATCGCATTTTACTGCTTACCGCTTACCGCTCACTGCTCACTAGTACCGACGGGTGACGTCGGGCAGGCCGGAGTGCAGCATCCAGCGCTCGCCGAGTTCGTCCCATCGCCATTCCTGCTGGTCCATCACGGTCTGCTCGACGGCCCGGTTCTTGTTGTACATGCGCAGCTCGACGACCTGGACCAGGCCAAGGCCGCCATCGATCGGGGTGCTGGAGCGCACCGTGTAGCTGGTCACGCGGAACAGCCGCAGGCGGTCGACGTCGAGGCGGGTAATGGGGTGCTTTTCCAGGTATTCGGGTGCGACAAAGCCGACAGCGCCGTCCCATTCGCTCCAGCGAACCATGGCTTCGTACTGGCTGAGGGTTTCCTCCAGGCTCTTGTCTTTCTTTGGCGTGGTGCAGCCGGTGACGACGGCCAGGGCGATCATGGCCAGCGTGAGCAGGGCGGTGGATTTCGTCAGCGTCTGTTTCATCGGTGCGTCCGTGCGTTCGCGGGGTTGGTATCGCAACTTAACCTGCGGCCGCCGCCGCGTCCACCCCGTTACCGTTCAGTCGAGGCGGTCGGCGCAGGCCCCGGGCGTGTGGCTCGGGACGCCGGCGGCGCGGGCCGTGCAGGCGTTACCGTAGGTTTTGCCGTCACACCCGCAGACCGGGTCGTACTGCTGGGTGCACATCACGCGTTCGGCCGGCGGGTCCAGCACGCATTCTGCGTTGGTGGGGGGCTTGGACGCCGGAACTGCCGTACTCGCCGTTGGCGCCTCATCGGTTCGACTACAGCTGGCCAGTATCGCCAGGGCCAGCAGGCTCGCCAGCGCGATGGGCGCCACTTTAAGCCGGTACATGAAACCGCTCCCAGGCGACGGCGCCCCATGACGAGGCCAGCAGGACCAGTGACAGCAACACGGCCGCCGAGCCCATGTCCTTGGCCCGACCGGACAGTTCGTGGTGGTCGTTGCTGATGCGGTCGACCACGGCTTCGACGGCGCTGTTGAGCAGTTCGACGATCAGCATCAGCAGCAACGGCGCGACCAGCACCAGCCACTGCAGCGGTGTTTGCGCCAGCCAGAACGACAGCGGCAGCAGGACCGCTGTCAGCAGCAACTCCTGCCGGAAAGCGGCTTCGCTGATCCAGGTCGCGCGCAGGCCGGCCATGGAATAGCCGGTGGCATCAATAATCCGGCGGATACCGGTCTTGCCGGGCTTCATGGGCATGCTCCTGCGGTGGCAAATGTCATGGTGGGCTCCATTCTGTGATGGCCGCGGGCGGCGGGTGCGGCGCTCATGCTAACATCCGCGGCTCTGTTTTCCCGGCCCGAGGACCGTGCGTCATGCTGAAAGTAGCATCCTGGAATGTCAATTCCTTGAACGTTCGCCTGCCCCATGTGCAGGCCTGGTGCGCGGCGGCGCAGCCGGACATCCTCGCCCTGCAGGAAACCAAGCTCGTCGACGAGAAGTTTCCCGCCGAGGCGCTGGCCGAGGCCGGCTATCACAGCGTGTTCTCCGGCCAGCCGACCTACAACGGGGTGGCGATCCTCAGTCGCGAGCCGGCCGAGCCGGACGATATCGTCACGGACATCCCCGATTTCGATGACCCGCAGCGACGGGTGCTGGCGGCGACCATCGGCGGCGTCCGGGTCATCGACCTGTACGTGGTGAACGGCAAGGAAGTCGGTTCGGACAAATACGAGTACAAGCTGGCCTGGCTGGCGGCCGCCACACGCTGGATCGAGGCGGAGATGAAAGCGCACGAGCGCGTGATCGTGCTGGGCGACTTCAACATTGCGCCGGAAGACCGCGACGTTTACGACCCCGAGGCCTGGCACGAGAAGATTTTGTGCAGCACGCCCGAGCGCGAGGCGCTCCAGAGGTTATGTGGCCTGGGGCTGACCGACACCTTCCGCCTGTTTGAACAGGAAGAACGCAGCTGGAGCTGGTGGGACTACCGGATGAACATGTTCCGCCGCAAGCTGGGCCTGCGGATCGACCTGGTGCTGTCTTCGAAGTCGCTCACGGAGGCCTGCGGCGCGGCCTATATCGATGTCGAACCCCGCCGCCAGGATCGCCCCTCAGACCACACTCCGGTCATTGCCGAATTCAAAATCTGACCCGTCACCCGTCACCCGTCACCCGTCACCCGTCACCCGTCACCCGTCATACTCAGTACGTCGGCACCGAAGGGTCGACTTCGACTGACCAGGCGTGAATCCCGCCCGCCACGTTGTGGACATCGGTAAACCCGATCTTGCGAAAGTGTTCAGCGGCGGCCTGGCTGCGCACGCCGGTGTGGCAGATGAAGGCGAGCGGCGTGTCCTTTGGCATGGCCTCGATCTGCGACATCACCGTCGCGTCCATGCCGAGTGCGCCTTCAATTGAGGCCTTTTCGCGTTCGTCCAGCGGCCGGACGTCGACCAGGGTGATGGCACCGGCGTCCAGTTTTTCCTTCAGTTCAGCCACCGGCATCTGCGGGACCGGGGCCGGTGCGCCGGGCAGGTCGATGGACAGGCCTTCGCCCTGCATGGTGCTGACCCAGTCGATGCGGGCGCCGCGGGCGCGCTGCGCGGACGCCAGGTCCAGCAGCACGGTCAGGCCGCCGGCCTCGGTGACGATCTCGCCGCCCTGGGCCGGCGCCAGGCTGAAGCGCGCCTGCCAGTCCGGGTCCACCTGCAGGTGCAGCGCGACATCGTCGTGGCCGGCCATGGCCTCGCCGATTTTCTGCGCCGCGGTTTCGGTGATCGTGATTTCCGGGGGCGTGCGGTCGGGTTTTTCCATGCCCAGCAGTTCGTGCAGCTCGCCGCTGTTGAACATGCCCGTGACGATGTCGCAGCCGCCGATGAGTTCCTTGTCGATATAGAGCTGGGGAATGGTCGGCCACTGGCCGTACACCTTGATGCCCTCGCGGATGTCCTCGTCGGCCAGCACATCGACGCTGGCGTAGCCGTCCAGCAGGCTGTCGAGCATGCCGGCGGTCTTGGCTGAGAAACCGCACATCGGCTGGCGTGGCGAACCCTTCATGAACAGGACGACGCGGTCCTGGTCCAGGTATTGCTCGATTTTTTCGCGGGTGGCGTCGGAAAGGGACATGGCAGGTGTTCCGTCTGGATTCGGGGTCAATTCAGAAGATGGGGTGGGGCGCCCGCCGGTTCAAGCGCCGGGCCTACATCGTGTCGGGCGCCAGGCGGCGTGTCGCCGTGTCAAAAACGATGCGACCGGGGAAAGACAGGCCGTCGGCATGGCGGGCCGCGCGGATGCGGGTGTGCAGTTCTTCCACGCCCCGGGCCGCCAGCGGGTAGTAGTTCAGGCGTCGGCCGTCGTCCATGACGGTGACGGCGATCATGCCGATCTCGCCGCAACTGTGCTCGGTGATGCCGGCGATATCGGCGTCGGTTTCCGTGGGCCCCGCGTCTTCGATGAAGAAAGTGCCTTCCAGGGCGTCTTCACTGTCCGGAAGGTGTTGCGCCAGCGGCACGCCGTGGGCGCGGAGCGTGACCAGGTACTGCCGGTAGCCCCGGGTCCAGGCGCCGTAGGCCTGCGCCAGCGCGTCGTCATCGGCAGGTTGCCCGGCGCCCGCGCCCCGTGTGGCCCAGTAGTCGAAGGTTTCGAACTGCGCCCGAACCCGGTCGCCGGTCCAGCGGAACACCTGGCCCTGCTGGCCTTCCACTTCGCGTGCTTCCTTGTCTTGTTCCAGGGCGGCTTCCAGCAGCTCCCAAAGGGGCAGGAAGCCGAAATGTTCCAGCTGCATGCGCAGCATCGCCTGCAGGTCGGTCAGTGTCATGAATCGGGCGTGGGCCGTGGCGAGGCCGAACTGGGCCTCGACGCCCCGGGCGGCATGGGCTGACAGCTGGCCTTCCTCCATCAGCCGGTACTCGGCATCGTCGGAAAGTGACTCGAGCTCAGCTTCCGGGCCGGACAGGCTCAGCGCGAGCAGCTGTAACGCGCCGCGGGGAACGTCGGCGGCGGGCTGCATCGCGTCCACCGGCATCCGGCCGGCGTCGGCGCCGACGCTCAGCAACCGAGGGCCTTCGTCACCGGCTTCTTTCTGCAGTTGCGCCAGCGCGCTAAAGAGCGGGTAGCCCGGTCGCAGGACCTCTGTGGGGTCATACAGCGCCCCGGCGACGGCCAGGGAGCACTGGCGCACGCCCGGTAAACAGTCTGCAAGGTCGGTGGACAGGTGCGCCAGCAGTTGTTCGGCGCCATTGCGGTCGATGGTGGAGGCGGGCTTGCCGCCCGGTAGGCGGTCGGTGTCGATCTCGATGCCAACGAGCAGGGGCAGGTGTCCGGCAGCCATCAGGGGTGACCCGTCGCGGCTGGCGTTAAAACAGCGAGAAGGGTGACTTTCCGCCGTCGCCCCCGCCGCCGCGGCGGCGCCTGCGCCGCATCCGCGAATGCAGCTCCTGGCGCCGGGATTCCAGCCAGTCGGCGCGCTCCAGGTCTTCGCTGGACTCGCCCAGGCGCGCCTGTTCGGCAGCCCGGAAGACCACGAAGTCGCGGTAGGCCTGGATCTCGTGTTTGAGCTCTTCGGCCACGATCTCGATCATGATCGCGTCGTCCAGGAAGCCGAGCACGGGAATGTCGTCCGGGATCAGGTCGTCCGCCTCGGCGAAATAGGACAGCGCCTCGATCACACGTTGCCGGTCTTCACTGACCAGGCCCCAACCCTTGTCGAGCGCCATGCCGATCAGGGTTTCCAGCGTATTCATGCGGTCGCGGATGAAGTCCGAGGTTTCGGAGCTGTTCACCTGGGTGATCAGTTCGCGGGCGCTCTCGATGATCTCCGGCTCTTCACGCATCTTCGCGGCGTCACGCGCGCGGGTCATGACGTCCCGGAAATGTTCAAGGTCGGAAGGGCTGAGATCAAAGCTGATTTTCATGGGACCGCTTGCCGGAGTCAGTGATTGGGATTCTTCAGCCTACCCCCGTGCAGGAGCAGGCGCAATGCGCCAGAAGCCACGGCCTAGCGGAACTCGCCGGGTCGCCCGGGCACCGTGTAGATGTGGCCGTCGCGCCGGAATTCGAGCCGTCCTTCATCGGGGCTGGTGACATGACCGGTGATGGCGGTCCGGAGACTGCCGGTTTCCCCGGCCTGCAGCCGCTGCAGCGCGGCAACGCCGGCATCGCTCGCGGTCATCGCCAGTTCCACCGTTTCGAAACCGTTGGCCGCAATTTCAAAACGTTGCCGGGCCTGGTGCTGTGCCAGCAGGGTGCCATCCAGTTCGATGTTGACGTAGAGCTCGTCGACCACCAGCGTTTCGCTGTTGACGTTCCGAAGGCGCAGGCTGGCCTGCAGGTCATGGCCGTCGATCCGCCAGCCGGTGACCTGCGCGAACGGGGCTTCACCGCGAACGCCGCCCGAACTGCAGGCGCCCAGCCAGGCGGTCGCCAGCGCGAGGCAGAGGACAAGCGCCAGGCGGAGGGTTGGGGCTTCAGCGGTCTTCGGGGTCATGTCGCGGTTCCGTCAACGGGTGATGGCATTCTATTCGAATCGCGCCGTTGCCCGAAACCGGCCCGGGCGCGTTGGTCCTGCACCTGTCGGAAACGCGGGGGCACCGCCGTTGGTAGACGCAGCCATGATCCGGGCGCGTATCCAGTCCACCTTCGTTCCCGGCCAGTGTGTCGGGGCCATCCCGCATCATCCGCGGTGATGCGTCCAGCAGCGCGCGGGTGTAGGGGTGTTTCGGAAAGCGGAAGAGCTCGTTGACCGGGGCCTGCTCCACCAGGCGGCCGTGATACATCACGCCGACCGTGTCCGCCAGCCTCGCGACCACGGCCAGGTCGTGGGAAATGAACAGCATCGCGATACCCCGTTCCCGCCGCAGCCGGTCCAGCAGTTCGAGGATGCGGGCCTGCACCGTCATGTCCAGCGCCGACACGGCTTCATCGGTCACCAGCAGGTCGGGGTCGCAGACCAGCGCCCGGGCGATGGCGACGCGCTGGCGCTGGCCACTGGACAGCTGGGCCGGGAAGCGTGGCAGGAACGACTCATCGAGGCCAACCTCCTCGAGCACCGAGCGCATCAGCCGCGGCCGGTCCGCTGATGGGCCGACAGAAAAACGCTCGAGCGGTTCGGCCAGGCACTGCGCCACGGTGCGACGGGGGCTCAGCGCCGCGTCCGGGTCCTGGAACACCACCTGGATGCGCTGCTGGGACACCGGCCCGCGGCGGGCTGCGCGCGTGTCCAGTGCTTCATCGTCCAGCGAAACGACGCCTTCGGTGACCGGCGCCAGGCCCATTACGGCCCGGGCCAGGGAGCTCTTGCCGGATCCGGACTCGCCGGCCAGGCCATAGACCTCGCCGCGCCGGATCACCAGGCTGACATCGTCAACCGCGCGGGTGGCCTGGCGGCCGCCACCCCCAAACCGACCGCGGCCGGCGTGGTCGACAGTCAGCCGGTTGATCGACAGCAGCGCTTCAGGCGATTCGATGCCAGGACGGGCGGCCCCGGGGAAGGCCGGTGGAACCGCTTCGACCAGTGCCCGGGTGAATGCGTTAGCCGGCGACCGCAACAGGGGTTGGGCCGGTCCCTGCTCGACAATTTCGCCGTCATGCATGACCGCCACCTCGTCCGCGACCTGGGCCAGTACGCGCAGGTCGTGGCTGATCAGCAGCACGGCGATGTCGCGCGCATCGGCGAGCTGGCGAAGCCGCGCGAGTATGCGGGCCTGCGTGCTCATGTCCAGCGCCGTGGTCGGTTCGTCCGCCAGCAGGACAGCGGGGCCCGCCACCGTGGCCATGGCGATCATGACCAGCTGGCGCATGCCGCCCGACAACTCGTGGGGGTAGGCGCGCGCGATTGCCGCGGCGTTCCGGAAGCCGCCCGTTTCCAGCGCGGCTTCCGCAGACGGGGGGACGCCGGCGCGCCCCCGCGCACGGCGGATCACGGCTTCCAGCTGCCGCCCGACCGGGTAGACCGGGTCGAGCGCCGTGGCGGGATCCTGGAACACCATGGTGATGTCGCGCCCCCGAATCCGGCGCAAGCCGGGCTCACCCAGGGCGAGCAGGTCCGGGCCGTCGGGGCCAAGCCTCGCGCTGCCCGAGTGGACCTGGGCATGGGCAGGAAGCAGGCCCAGCAGCGCCATCGCCGTGGTCGTCTTGCCACTGCCGGACACCCCGGCCAGCCCGGTGATCCTGCCGGGCGCCAGTGCCAGGTCCAGCCCCCGCAGGACCTCGTGGGGACCCGCCGCACCGGGCAGTGATACGCGCAGGTCGGAAACGGACAGTGCGGCCGTCATGCGCCCACCATCGCCTTCGCGCTGTCCGGGTTGGGTTGCTGCAGGGCATCGGCCAGCAGGTTAAAGCCCAGTAACAGGACGAACATGAGTGCCGATGCCGCCAGGAAATTGCCGAAATGCCCGGCCAGGACATCCTGGGTGGACTCGGACAGCATCAGGCCCCAGCTGACGCCATCACGCATGCCGATACCCAGAAAGCTCAGGATCACCTCGGTCTTGATGGCCGCCACGAAGGTCAGGGCGGCCTGCACCAGCAACAGGTGTCGGCAGTTTGGCAACAGGTGGCGAACGGCGATCAACGGTCCCGCAACACCAATGGCGCGGGCCGAGGCGACATAGTCCAGTTGGCGCAGGCGCATGACTTCGGCACGCACCAGCCGGGCCGTCGCGGTCCAGAAGGTCAGCACCATGGCGGTGTACATCGCGGCCTCGCCACCGCCGAGCGCGAACGCCAGCGCCGCCGCGAACAGGTAGAACGGGATGGCGTCGAGTACGCCCATGAGCCAGACCACCAAGGCGTCGAGCCAGCCGCCCGGCCGCCAGCCGGCCACCACGCCGAAGAATGCGCCCAGCAGCAGCGAGAGCAGCGTCACCGTCATGCCCACCTTGAACGCGGTGGCGGCGCCGACGATGGCGCGGGCGAAGATATCCTGGCCCAGGCGGTTGGTGCCAAACCAGTGCCGGCCACTGGCGGGTTCCCATTGTCCCGAGCCGGTGGCCACCGCCGCATCAGCCGGGTAAAGCCCCGTCGACACGGCCAGCGCGACGAGTGCGAAGGCCATGATGATCACCAGGCCCGCTCGACCGCCGGGTCCGGGTCGCTCGAGGCGCAGGGTGGCCATCAGCGGCGTCCCACCCGCGGGTCCACCCAGCGATAACTGGCATCGGCGAACAGCTGGACCAGGACGAACATGACGGCCGTCAGCGAGACGACGGCTTTCAGCACGGGCTGGTCGCCGCTGGTGATGGCGTCAAAGGTTGCGCGGCCGATGCCGGGGATGCCGAAGTAGGTTTCCAGCAGCAGGCTGCCCGAAACGACCACCAGTGGCAGTGAAAACAACACGCGCGTCAGCATCGCCACGGCGCCGTTGCGCAGCACATGCCGGAACAGGATGGCGCCGGTGGAAGCGCCGTAGGCGCGGGCCGTGCGGATGTGGTCGCGGCCCAGTTCTCCGACCGCCACGGCACGGAAAAAACGCGTGTTGTAGCCCAGCGTCACGGCAACCAGCGACAACGTCGGCACGGTGACGTACCACAGGTAGCTGCCCAGGCTGTCGACCCGCCAGCCGCGCGCCGGGAACAGGTCCAGCCCCCAGGGCGTGCACAGCAAAATTTGCAGGGCGATGATGATGACCAGGAAACTCAGGCTCATGCCCGCCACCGAGCCCCCCAGGATCAAGCGGTCCAGCACGCTGTCGCGGCGCCAGGCCGCCAGCATGCCCAGCAGGACGCCCAGCACGTTTCCCAGAGTAAAACCCGGTAACACCAACGCCAGCGTCACCGGCAGGGTGCGCGCCATCAACTGTCGGACCGACTCGCCGGTCTTGTCCGAAAGGCCGAAGTCCAGCGTGACCAGTTCGCCCAGGAAACGCACGTACTGCGCCGGCAGCGGCTGGTCATAACCCAGGTCGGCGCGGACCTCGTCGATCTGCGCCTGCGAGGGGTTTTTGCCCAGCAGCCCCCAGGTCCGGTCCGGGCCGAAATGCACCATGAGCAGGAAACTGACCAGCGTGACGCCCAGCAACAGCGCCAGGGCGTGCGCTGTTGCGCGTGCCAGGCTGCGCGCCCCGTTCATCCGTCGCGGCCGGCCTTGTCGACGAAACGGAGGAAAAAGCCGCCGGTGAACGAACGGTCGGGCAGCATCCTCGCATCCCGGTTCCACATGAAGACCAGGGTGCGGGCCAGCCCGGTGATGCTTGCGCAGTCGTCCATGATCATCCGGTTCATGGCCTGGAATGACGCGGTGCGCTGGGGCGAAGGCGCCATCGGCGCGGCGCGGTCGTAGAGTGCGTCGTATTGCGGGTTGTGGTAACTGGCTGAATTGGAGCCCGGGGCCGCGTTCGGGCCGTAGAACAGCTGCATGACGTTCTCGGCGTCGGGATAGTCCATGGTCCAGCTGCTGGTGATGAGCATCACCTCGCCACGACTGTAGGCGCCGAAATAGTCGCCGAAGGTCGCGAAGCTCAGCGGCCGGATGCGTTCCCGCGGGTAGCCGATGTCGGCCATGAAGCTGCGGAACTGTTCGAACATCTGTTGCTCGGTGACGCTGGCGGGATAGCCGTATTCCAGCACCGGCAGGTTGTCGGCGTTCCAGCCGTGCTCGCTGAGCAAGGTCCGCGCGGCTTCCACGTCGCGCTGGATATAGTCGCTTCCGGCATCCTCGACATACTCCGGCGTTGTTGGCGGTATCACGCCTGGAAACACCTTGCCGATACCGGAATAGAAGCGATTGTTGCGCGCTTCCCAGTCAAAGCCATTCACGATCGCGCAGCGGAGCGCACGGTTACGCTGCGCGCGTTCCGGGTCGGGATGGTGGCCGATCGCCGGGTTGGACATGTCGAAATTGGTGTACACGAAGCCGGATTCGCGCTCGGCGGACAGGTGATACTCGGCCGCCAGTTCCGGTGTCGCCCGGGGCGGCTCGCGCTGCGCGAGCACCTGGTCGAACTGCGCCGCCGGCACCTTGATGAAGTCCACCTGGCCGCCCCGAAAGGCGTTCCAGCGCGCGGCGTCCTCGGCAATGAACTCCACTTCGAGGCGATCGACGAAAGGCGGGGCGCGACCTTCAAGGGTTTCCAGTTCGTATTGCGACTGTGACCCGGCGTCGTAACCCTCCCTGGCCAGGTCAAACGGTTCCCGGCGAAAAGCGGGGTTCCGGTCCATCACTGCGCGTGCGCTGTCGAAACTCCGCAGCATGAAGGGGCCGGAACCGACGGCGCGGCTGCCCAGCTCGCGGCCATAGCGCTCAACAGCCTCGCGCGGCACAACGGCGGAATACGCCTGTGCGAGCGTGTGAACAAACTGGGGGTAGGGCCGCGTGAGCCGGATCTGCACGGTATGCGTGTCCAGTGCCTGCAGGCCCGCGACCGGGTTGTCGTAGTCTGCGCCGGCGGCTTTCCACTCATCGATACCCTCGATGCGTCCCTGCCACAGCCAGGCGCCCTGCGCGCGTGAGGCCGGGTCGAAATGCCGGAGCAGGGAATAGACCACGTCGGCCGCGGTGACTTCGCGTCCCCGGCCACCGGCAAAAGCCGGGTCATCGATATACCGCACCCCGGGCTTCAGCCGGATGGTCAGCGTCAGGCCGTCGGCCGACACCTCGGGCATCGCGGCGGCGAGGTTGGGGGTCAGTTCATAGGGTCGTGCCAGGTACTTGTAGCGGTACAGCGTGTCGTAGAGATTGACCACCAGGAAGCTGGCGTAAACGGACGACGCCTGCGCCGGGTCCAGCGAGGCCGGGGCACCGTCCATGGCGTGCACATAGGTGACCGCGTCGTCGGACGGGCCTGCGCCAGGGTCGGAGCAGGCGGTCAGCAACAGGAGCAGCGGCAGGAGTCTGGTCATTCCTCCAGTTCTTGCAGGTAGGCGTCGTAATCCGGCTCGGGCGGCTGGCCGTCGTAAATCAGGAATTCGCGTCGTTGCAGCCAGGCATCCCGGATAAAGACATAGGGGTCATAGGCGGCCGCGACCTGCTCATCGCGAAACAGGAGCTGGGCGCGGAACTGGACCACGTCGACGGCAATGGGCCAATACTCATGCTCTTCGCGTGCGTAAATGTTCAGCGGGTGGACCGTGCCGTAGACCGACCGGCCCAGCGTGTCGCGGACAGTTGACGGGCCGAAAATCGGGAGTACGAAGTAGCGGCTGTCTTCCCAGCCCCAGCCCGCCATCGTCTGGCCGAAATCTTCATCATGGAACGGGATGCCGGTGGCGGTCGCCACGTCAAAAAAACCGAACAGGCCGAATACCGTGTTCTTGATGAAGCGGTCTGTGCTTTCACCCAGCGCACCGAATTTGCCCTGGAACACCTGGTTCAGCGCCGTGACCGGGTAGCCCAGGTTGCGGAAAAAGTTGCCGATGCCGCGCTGCAACGGGTCAGGTGTGATGGTGTCGTAACCCTTCGCCAACGGGCGCAGCACCGCCTTGTCCACGCCCATGTTGAAGGCATGCATTTTGCGGTTATAACCTTCCCACGGGTCATTGACCGGGTCGGTATGGCGGTTTTGCGTCCCGGCGCAACCGGCGGCCACCAGGCCACACAACGCCACGACGAGACACCGCCTGAAAATAACTGACCTCATTGTTCTGCGCCCTCCTCCCCAGGGGTGCGGATTATTGTTCCAGCTTCAACTCGCCGCTTTTCAGCCGCTCGGTGACGGCGTCGATGCCCAGGGACTCGACCTGCGGCATGACCTGGTTGCGGTAAGTCGTGACGTAGGAAATGCCCTCGACAATCACGTCGAACGCTTTCCATTGCCCGTCATCCGTCTTGTGAAACACGTAGTCCACCGGGACGTGCTGGCCATCCGGTAATTGTACCCGTGTGCGGACACGGGTCATGCGTTCATTCGCATCACCCCGCATCGGCATCACTTCCAACTGGTCACGCCGGCGAAACTCGGCCACGCCGGTGGCGTACCGGTCGATCAGCGAAGTGCTCATGGCATTGGCGAATGCCGTGACTTGCTCAGGCGTGGCGCCGCGGCCGGCGCGGCCGAGAATCAGCCGTGCCGAATACGTCGTGTCCATGATCGGCAGCAGCTCCTCGCGCACCAGGCGGCGGGCGACTTCCGGGTTGCCGGACAACTCGTCGCGGTTGGCCTCGAGTTTTTCCATCAGCCGGTTCGCGCTTGCAGTCACGATATCGACCGGCCCTTCGGCGAGCAACGGAACAGGCAGGAGCGCGGCCAGCAGTGTCGCCAGCATCAGCGCCAGGGTTCGTGTGTTCATGGTTCTTCCTTGTCGCCGCCGGCGTTGAACAGGAACTTGCTGATCAGCTGTTCCAGGACGACGGCGGACTGTGTCAGTAGCAATTCATCACCATCAACCAGGGCGTCCGGTGAGCCGCCGGGCTCCAGGCCCACGTAACGGTCGCCCAGTACGCCGCTGGTCAGGATTGACGCGCTGGTGTCATTCGGCACGTCGTTGAATCGTTGGTCGATGCGCAGGCGCACCACGGCCTCGAAAGTGACGGGGTCGACTTCGATCTCGTCTACCAGTCCGACCGGAACGCCCGCGATCTTCACCGGCGCGCGTTCGCGCAGGTCGCCGACGTTCGTGAAACGAGCCGATACCGTGTAGGCCTCGCGGCCCACTTCACGGCCGTAGTCGGTGGCCTGCGTGGCGAGCCACAACAGGGCGCCCAGGCCGAGCAACAGGAAGACCCCCGCCGCCAGTTCCACCTTGTAGTTCGCGCGCATGTCCGTATTCCGTTATCAGGTGAAAAATGAAGTCATGATGAAATCGATCACCAGCACCAGCACCGAACTTATCACGACGGTATTGGTGGTGGCAGTGGCCACTCCGGCACCGGTGGGTCGCGCGCTGAAGCCGTACCAGGCCGCGGTGCCGCTGACCAGGCCGCCAAAGGCGACGCTCTTCCAGATGCCGCCCATGAAGTCCTCGCCAAAGCGCACGCCGGTCTGCAACTTGCTCCAGAACACGCCGGCGTCCAGCCCCATGACCCCGATGGCAAACACCACCGCGCCCAGGATCGCCATGGCGCTGAACATGGCGGTGAGCAGCGGCACCGAGATCAGCCCGGCCAGGAAACGCGGCAACGCCACCCGTTCGACGGGATCAATGGCCATGAGTTCCATGGCGTCGATCTGGCCCGTGGCCTTCATCAGCCCGATCTCGGCCGCGATGGCCGTGCCGGCGCGGCCGGCGAACAGCAAGGCGGTCAGCACCGGGCCCAGTTCGCGGAACAATGATTTGCCGACCAGCAGGCTGACCTGGTCGGCAGCGCCGAACTGCGCCAGCGCGTTAATGGCCTGCAGCGCCAGCACCATGCCGACGAAGAAACCGCAGATCATGATGATGATCAGGGAACGGGCGCCGACCAGGTAGGCCTGCCGCAATGTCTCGCCGGCCTGCTTCATGCTCGGGCGAATGGCCGCCAGCATCTGCAGCGTGAACAGGCCCGCTCGCCCAGCCGTCGCAACCGGTTCCAGCCAGCGTGCGCTCATGAGCCGGCGGCCCCGGCGTATCGAAACGGAATCGGGCCATCCATGCGGCCGTTCATGAACTGGTCCACGGCCGGGTCGTCACTGGCCGCGAGTTCCGCGGGCGGCCCTTCGCCGGCGATACGGCCCTCGGCCAGGATGTAGCAATAGTCGGCAAGTTTTTTCATCTGCACGACATCATGTGTCACCACCACGCTGGTCAGGCCCAGGTCGTCGTTGGTGCGGCGGATCAGGGCGTTGATGGTCGACACCGCGATTGGGTCAAGGCCCGCCATGGGTTCGTCGAACAGCACGATGGCCGGGTCCAGCACAACGGCGCGCGCCAGCGCTACGCGCCGGGCCATGCCGCCGGAAAGTTCATGGGGCATCAAATCGCCGGTACCGGCCAGGCCCACGGCGTCCAGGCGCGCCTCGACGATATCGGCGATCGCCGGTTCATCCAGGTCACGATGTTCACGCAGCGGCGTAGCGACATTTTCAAACACTGTCAGGTCGGTGAACAGCGCGCCGTTCTGCAGCAGGAAACCCAGGTTTTCGCGCATGCGATAGAGCGCCTTGCGGTTCATGGCCGAGACATCTTCGCCATTGACCAGCACGCGGCCGCTTTCCGGCCGCAGTTGGCCGGAGACCAGTCTCAGGATGGTCGTCTTGCCGACGCCGCTCGGACCCATCACGGCGGCGATCGCACCGCGCGGGATGGTCATGCTGACGCCGTCCAGGATCAGGCGATCGCCGTGACGGAACACGACGTCTTCAAGACGGATGGCTGGTGTGTCGTTCAGGGGCATGAGGCCGGGACCGCGGGGCGGTGGATGCGATAGGCGCTCATTGTATTACGGATGCGGTCGCGAAACAGCGGCCCAAAATAAAGCCGGGGAAGCTCGCGCTTCCCCGGCCGTGAAGGTATTGGAACTCCGCTTAAGGTGAACTGCAGTTGCACCTGGGCCTTTCCAATTTCGCCGGGCTCCGCATCCGTTCTGCACTTCGGTTGCCTGGCGCGGGACTTCCTCCCGCCGTTCTTTATCGACGCATTTCGCGTCTATCTCGAGGGACCGCGAATCCCTGTCGAGCCACCCGCATGGTACGACCGCTTTCAATGGCAGAACCCGGTCGGGGTGGCGCGCCCTGTACCACCGGGGCGCTGGCCGTTTTCTTTCACCCTTCCCAAGGTTCGGCGGGTCGGCCGTTCTCTGGGATCGCCTTCCGTCCTGTTCCGGTCCGGAGACCGGTTCCGTCCTTCCGGCGTCTCTGGCCTTGCGGCCAGCGGGTTTCAATCAACGGGAGTACAAAACTACTCCTGTGACAGAAATGTGTCAAAGCCGGTTTTGTCCACAATATCCACAAAATCTGAGTTGTCACATGATGTGCATAACGCAAGTTTTTGAATTCATATTCGGGGCAACAAAAAGCCGTCGATTTTGATTGCGACAAACCGAATTCCAAACAGGGATCAATCCGGAATTGATGCATCGATCCATGTCAATCAGGCGCAAGCGCGTGTCACCTGCGGCCGTCGAAGCGGCATAATAGGGACCATCCGTATGGCCGAAACAGATGACCCAATGACAAAGCCTGACGCGCCGGAAGCCCAAAAGGGGGCGGGCGAGGGGGCCATTCAGGACGAATTGAGCCCATCCAGCAGTGCAGCGTCCCCGCAGCCGAGGCCTATCGACGCCGTGGTGCTCGCGGGCACCCACCAGAATCCGAAAAGGCTGGTCGATGGCCGCAACAAGGCCTTCCTGGAGATCGACGGGCGGCCGCTGGTGCGGCACGTGGTCGATGCACTGGATGCCGCGGCCGGTATTGACCGGATCTACGTGGTCGGCCCCGAAACCGAGTTGGCTGCCGTGCTCGATGGCAGCCCGGGCGCGCGTTGCGTACCTCAGCAGGGCAAGATGCTGGACAATGCCTGGGCCGCGATCCGCGCGGCCGAGGCCGGCCACGAGGGGTTACCCGAAGCCGTGGTGCATGAACGCCCGATCCTGCTGGTGTCCTGCGACCTGCCGCTGGTCAGTGGTGAAGGCATCGACGACTTCATTGCACGGGCGGCGCGGCTCGAGACGGAGCCGGGTACGCCCCCGGCCATGGTCGTCGGCGTCTGCGACGAGGACGGGTTGTCGCCGTTTTATGGCGATGACGCGCACCCGGGCATTCACCGTCCACTGGTGCAGCTGGCCGAGGGTCGCATGCGGCTGGCCAATATCTACGTGGTGCGCCCGCGCCACCTGGCCCATTCGGAGTTCCTGCAGACCAGTTTTTCCTATCGCAAGGCGAAAGACTGGCGCAACGTGATGAAATTGGTGTTTTCGCTGTTCCGCCAGCACGGTGGCTGGCAGGCGGCCTGGTTGACCTGCCGGTTACAGCTGGCCGCCATGCTGGCCGGTGGTGAGGGGAAGACGTATCGACGCGTTCGGGCCGGCAACACCCTTGACCGGGTCGAGGCCGCGGTCAGCGCGGTGCTGGGCGGGCCGATCAGGGTTGCCGTCACACCGTTTGGCGGCCTCAGCCTGGACGTTGACGACGAAGAGGATTTCCGGGTGCTGTCCGCGCGTTACGAAGAATGGATGGCCATTACACGAGCCACAGGGACAGCCCCGGCCAGAACGCAATCAGCACCACCGCCAGCAGCAGGAACATGAAGAACGGGATCGTCGACAGGTAAATGTCGACGATGGGCCGGTCGAAACGGTAGCCGGCGATGAACAGGTTCAGGCCCACGGGCGGGGTGATGTAGCCCAGCTGCATGGCGGCCAGGAACACGATGCCCAGGTGAATGGGGTCGACACCAAACTGGGTGGCAACGGGCAGCACCAGCGGCACCACCAGCACGATGGCCGAAAAGATATCCAGGATGGCGCCCAGCACCAGCAGGAACACCAGCAGCATCAGCATGAAGGCGAGCGGGCTGCTGACGAAACCGCTGACCCATTCCAGCAGCATCTGCGGCACGCCGGCGTCGATCATGAAGTTCGTCGAGGCGCGCGAAACACCCAGGATGATCATGATGCCGCCGACCAGGATCATCGACTCGCGGATAATGCCGGGCAATTGCCGCCACTTCACCTCGCGCAGGATCACCAGGTCGATGACCAGGACGTAAAGCGCAGTCACCGCGGCCGCTTCCGAAATCGCGAAGAAACCGCTGTAGATGCCGCCCAGCACGACCAGTGGCAACGGAATTTCCCAGGCGGCCTCGCGTGTCGCGGCACGGACTTCGCGCCATGAGAAATCGCCCAGCGGCACGCGGATGGCCCGGTTCTTCCACATGCTGTAGCCGGACAGCATCGCCAGCATCAGCACGCCGGGAATCACGCCGGCCAGGAACAGCGACTCGATCGAAACCTCGGCGATCACACCGTAAAGAATCAGCGGCAGCGAAGGCGCGAACAGCAGGCCCAGGCTGCCGGCCGTCGTCACCAGCCCCAGGTTGAAGCGCTCGGGGTAGCCGGCCTGGCCCAGCGCCGGCACCAGCAAGGCGCCCAGGGCCACGATGGTGACGCCGGAGGCACCGGTAAACGCGGTAAACAGCGCGCAGGCCACCAGCGCGACCACCGCGAGCCCCGCGGGCATCCAGCCCAGCAAGGCGGTGGTCAGCCGCACCAGTCGTCCGGGCGCGCCGGATTCGCTGAGCAGGTAGCCGGCGAACGTGAACAGGGGAATGGCCAGCAGCACCGGCGTCTCGGCAATGCCGAAAAATTCGATGGCGACCACCTGCAGGTCGATCTCTGCGCCGTGGAAGTTCCACAGCGCGTTGGCGCCGATGATTGCGAACAGTGGGGCGCCCAGCAGCACCAGCACCAGCATCAGCAGCCAGAACATGGTCAGCGCCCCAGGGCGCGGTTGACCGCGTGCAGCGCGTGGCGCCAGGCCATCAGCGCGAAGCCGATGGGCAGCGGCGCCTGCAACGGCCAGGCCGGGACGCCGCCCAGCAGCGTGTCTTCGAACTCGCGCGAGGTCATGACGAAGTTGAAGCTGTACCAGGCCAGCAGGCCGCAGATGATGGCGGTGAAGGCCTGGGTGACCGCGCGGGCGGCGTCCAGCGCGCGCCCCTCCAGCATACGGTCGAGCAGGGAAATGGCGATATGCCGGTCCGCCCGGCTGGCGGCCAGGGCGCCGGCCAGCGTCAGCCACAGCACCATCAGCCGCAACAGTTCATCGCCCAGCACCAGCGTGGTGCCCAGCATATTGCGCGCGAAAATCTGCCAGCAGGCGAGCGCAATCATGGCCAGCAAGAGCCCCGACAGCAGGGCGTTCTCCGCCCAGGTGCCGGCGCGCGCCAGCCGGCTGGCGGGGCGTTCAGGTTTCTGGATCTCGCTCACTCGACGCCGTCGCAGTCATCACCCGCGGGCTCGCCGCGGATACCGGCCAGGTGGCATTCGATGGCCTGCAGCAGCGACAGGTCGAACACGTCTTTCTGGCCCGCCTCGTGGTTCGACGTTTCGATCAGGTCGCGCCACTTGTCCTTCTCCGCTTCGGTCACCTCGACGCGTGTCAGCCCGCCATTGGTCAGTGCCTTGAACGCGTCCTCGTTGTCTTTTTCGCCACTCGCATCGAAGCCCGCGTAAACGCCGCTCATAACTTCGTGCACCACGGCCTGGTCCTCGGCGGAGATCCTGTCGAAGTAGCGCTTTTCGAGAATGATGCCCGCGTAGACGAAGGCCACCGGAAAATCGGTGATATAGCGCATGGCGGTGTGCCATTGCATGACGATCATGCCCACCGGCGGGCCCATCACCGTGTCGACCAGGTCCGTCTGCAGGCCGGTCAGCACGTCGGTCAGCGGCAGGGTCACCGGCGCGATGCCCAACACATCCGCCGCGGCGCGTGCGACGCGGTCACCCTCGGGTATCCAGATTTTCAGGCCGTCCATGTCATCGCGGCTGGCGATGGGCGAGTTGGACGCCATGTACGCGAAGCCACCGCCCGCGAAGCCGAACGTCACGTAACCCGCATCCTCCAGGCGCTGGTACAGGATCGGGTCAAATTTTTCCCGCACCTGGTGCACTTCGTCGTAGCCGCGGAACAACAGCGGCAGGCCGTAGATTTCCATGTCGGGGTGAAAGTCGCGCATGGCGCCGGAGGTGAACGCGCCGCCGTGCAGCTGGCCCACCCGCATCTTGCGACGGACCTGGGCGTCGTTACCCTGGACGCCGCCGCCGTAGAACTTGAAGGACACGCGGCCATCCGTGCGTTGCTCGATGTCCTCTGCGCCCGCGCGCATCGCGGTCATCCAGTCGGAGCCCTCGGGCACAACCGTGGCGATCTTGAAGGTCATGTCCGCCGTGGCGGTCAATGGCAGCAGGGCGGCGCAGGCCGTGATCACGGCCAGGGCTTTGAAAAAGGGTCGAAACATATCGGATTTTCCCGTCATGGTCGGTGTTTCAATTGTTCGTGGCTTCAGAAATAGTCATCGGCGGAGGCCAACAGTTCCATGGCTTCGCGCTGGGCGATGACATTCAGCAGGGTCAGGCCGTCGGCATGGGGGTCGGCTTCCACCACCTCCTGGAGCAGCCGGTCGTGCAACTCACGTTCATAGAGCGTGCGGGCGTAGTAACGGGCGTAATCCACCCGGGCGCCCAGGTCACGGCCTTCGGAAAGTTCGATGGCGCGCTCAAAATGGGCCCGGCCCTCGTCGAATCGCCCGCCCAGCGCCGGCGGGCGAATCGTGGCCAGCACGCCCAGGTAACGTTCGACCTCGGCCTCGCGGTAGCCCGGGTCCAGTTCGCGAACGCGCGCCAGCGCCGTTTCGGCCTTCGGCAATTCCGCCACCGCGCCCATGTCGCCGGACCGCGACTGGATCCAGGCCAGTTTCGCAATCGCGTAGCTGTACAACGTGGCCACGTCATCGCGTTTCAGCGGGGCCAGCTTCGGTTCGAAATCACGAAAACCGGTCGAAGCGATTCCACAGGCGCCATTCTCGGCGGCGCACAGTGCGCGCTGGCCGTAATCCAGGCTCCGCGCGGTCAGTCGTTGCGCGCGTTCAGGGTCTTCGACGAACAGCACGCCATAGGCCGCGTAAAGGTCGCTGGCGGCAGCCAGCATGGCCGGGTCGTGGGGCGAGCCCTCGACAAAACTGTCCAGCATCAGCAGGAATGCCGGCGCGCCGTCGCGCACGGTTTCCGGGTCGTCCTGGTTGAGAATTGCGGACGACAGGTTACCGGCCATGCCGCTGGTCGCTGACGACATCAGCGACCCGCAGCCGGCCAGCGCCAGTGCGCACAGGATGATGATTCCGAGTCTTGTCACGGTCCTTGTTCCGATTGGTGGATTTGCGGGTGTGCCCCTCTCACCCGCGCGAATTATAGCCTGTACAATGCCGGCTTTCTGAACTCCGGACGGCGCAATGAAATCCCTCAACCCACTCGACCTTTATGACATCCGCTCTGAACTCGACGAAGAAGAAGCGTTGGTGCAGGACACCGTGGCCCGGTTCGTCGACGAACAGGTGTTGCCGATCATCGGCGAGGCTTTTGAGAACAGCCGGTTTCCAGCGGAACTGGTGCCGGGCGTGGCGGAACTCGGTTTGTTGGGCAGTTCCATCGATGGGTATGGCTGCGCCGGACTGAACAGTGTCGCCTACGGCCTGATCTGCCAGGAACTGGAGCGTGGTGACAGCGGCCTGCGCAGTTTCGTATCGGTGCAGAGCAGCCTGGTCATGTTCCCGATTCACGCCTACGGTTCCGACGAGCAGAAGGAACGCTGGCTGCCGGCGCTCGCCAGCGGCGACGCGATCGGCTGTTTTGGCCTCACCGAACCGCACGGCGGCTCCGACCCGTCGAACATGAAGACCCGTGCGCGCCGTGACGGCGACGACTGGATCATCGACGGTGCCAAGATGTGGATCACCAACGGCAGCATCGCCGATGTGGCCGTGGTCTGGGCCATGACGGACGAGGGTGTTCGCGGCTTCATCATTGAGAAAGGCACGCCGGGTTTTGAGGCGCCGAAAATCCATCACAAGTTTTCGTTGCGTGCATCGGTCACTTCCTCGCTGTTTTTCGATGGCGTACGGGTGCCGGCGGCCAATCGCTTACCGGGTGCGGAAGGCCTGAAGGCGCCGCTGAGCTGCCTGACCCAGGCCCGCTACGGCATCACCTGGGGCGCCATTGGCGCGGCCCAGGCCTGCCTGGCGGAATTGCTGGAGTACACCTCGAGCCGTGAGCTGTTCGGGCGGCCGCTGAACCACAACCAGGCCATCCAGCTGCGCCTGGCCGACATGGCGCGGCGGATTACCGGCGCGCAGCTGATGAGTCTGCGACTGGGACGGTTGAAGGACGCCGGCAAGCTGCACCCGACCCAGGTCTCGGTGGCCAAGTGGAATAACGTGCGGATGGCGATCGATATCGCCCGCGACTGTCGCGACATGCTGGGCGGTGCCGGCATCAGCACCGAATTTTCGCCCATCCGCCACATGCTGAACCTGGAGAGCGTGATCACCTACGAGGGCACGGAATCCGTGCACCAGCTGGTGGTGGGCAAGGAACTGACGGGTGTGAACGCGTTCTAGACCGCCAGGCCGGCGTGGCCAGCCGGGCTCAGGCGACCTCGTAGCGGCGGCTGATTTTCTGCCATTCTTTCAGGAAGCCGGTCGCGTCGCCGGGCCGGCTTCCGATTCCAAATCGCGCTAAAAGCGGCGAACCTGCAGCCTTCTTCCTGGGTTCTTCTGGAATGTGCTTGAAGTCGTGGATCACAGGCACCCAGTTGTCGCCCTGGCGCCGGACGATGACATCGGCCATGAACTGGTCGACACCCGGTATCTTTTTTTCTTCGCAGACACGGGCAATGGTCTCGCCGGTGCGAATGACGGCACCGGGCAGGCCTTTTTCCTGTCGCGCGACGTCTTCCAGGCTGACACCGTCGATGTATTCCTGCAGGAAACACAGCGAATACTTGCCGTCCTGGCCGATCACGCGAATGGGCTTGGCCGTGTAGGGCACCAGGTCGGGCTGGTGCCGGAAAGCGCGATTCTGCAACATTTCGAACACCGCGATGTTCTTGTCGAGCTTTTTGCGCCATGCCGACTCGGCACGCTTGCTGTAAGCCTTGACGACCACGTCCGCGCCCGCGTGGCGGGCCTTCCAGACAGTGCTCAATTTGCTTTCACCGAGCTTTTCGATCAGCTCGATGTCCGTGGGCAGGTCGAGGCCGGCTTCTGCCGCGGTGATCCCCGGTCCCTGGGTCTCTTGGGTCTGTGCATCCATGCCAACAGCATAATCCGTTTTCGGACGTGCATCCACAGGCGGGGAGGGAATACGGACCCCGGTTTCCGACCAGCGTTGGGGGGAGTAATGACTGGTTGGGGAAACCGGGGTCCGGCTAAAAAGCGGGCAGGAGGATTCGTTGCCCGGAAAAACGGAAAAGCCACCCGTGCGGGTGGCTTTCCCAGTTCTTTTTATTGTTGTCGTGCTCGATGAACCCATTCTCCGTTGCCGGAATGCGTTTCGCGTTCGTGCCCCGTTGTCGGTATCTGCGGATCACTGCCGTCTAATCCCTGTCGTTCGGTCCGGGCAAGGCCAGGGGGGTAGGGTCCTTGTCGCTCGGTCCGGTAGACAGTTGTCTTGCCGGCCGGCAGGTTCCACATTCGCACCTGATACCTTTTGATTTCGGGGCTTCAACCGCCGGTCAAAGCGCACACGATGAAATGTAGATGAAACGTTTCAGTCGTATATGGCCGCAGGCGTGAAATTTCGTGGAAGATTCATGGAAGATACGTGGATGACGTGGAACATCCACCTGATGTAGCATGATTGGCGGGGGGCGCAGAGCGAATTGGCGGAGGAGCCGGCTTGGCGTCTGAGTGTTATCGCATCGGTGGAGTCATTCTCAACGCTGGCACGCAGGAAGTGACGCGCGCCGGCGTCGCCGTGCCGTTGCCCCCGCTTTCCTTCCACCTGTTGCTCACGCTCGCTCGCAAGGCCCCAAACGTTGTCACCACCCGTGAGCTCGAGGCCGAGGTCTGGAGTGGCGTCGTCGTCGACCGCGGCACGATCAACAAGCGTGTCGTGCTGGTTCGGAACGCGCTGCGCGAAGCGGGTTGCGTGCAGGACTACATCGCCGTTGTCCGCGGCACCGGCTACCGGCTGGCCGTACAGGTTGAGCAGGTCGACTGTGATGCGATGGACACCACGGCGGAACTGGAAGAGCTTGTCCAGGAAGCGCCGCCGGAACCGGAACCAGGACCGGCGGCCACGCGTCCGCTGCGCTGGAAATGGCTGGGTTTCGCATTGCTGTTCGCGGCGATGGCCGGGTTGTTTACCTGGCAGGTCCGGCACGGGCATGATGCGCCGCCCACCACCCGGGCACCCGGGTCAGCCGGGCAGGCCCGCGTTACCGGTGACAGCGTGCATGCCGAAACGATGCCAGGCGGCAAGGGGGCTTCGGCTGAAACCCCGGCAGCAGACGTCGCGATCACGACAAATGTGCCCGCCTATTCCCTTTACCTGGAAGGCCGGGCGCTGATGGATGACCGGATGAACGCCGGGGTCGACGGGTTGAAGGCCGCGCTGGCGAAATTCGAATCGGCTGTCGAGCGGGACCAGGCTTTCCTGCAGGCCCACGTGGGGGTTGCGGCGGTCAATTTCCTGCTGGGCAACTACGATACCGCCGGGGACAGCGATGATTACCTGGCGCGGGCGGAAACCAGCGCCCGTTACGCACTCGAGCTGCAGCCGACATCGGCGGATGCGCTGGGTGTGCTGGCGGCCGTGATGATGTCGCGCGGCGAGGCCAGCCAGGCGGCCACGCTTTTTGAGCGCGCATACGAATTGGGCGGTCGCGACACCAATGTGCTGCACTGGCACGCCATGCTCTACAACAGCATGGGTTATTTCGATCCGCTGGTGCCCATGCTCGAGGCTGCCTGGAAACAGGATCCGCTCAGCCCGTTGATGGCCTGTTCGCTGGCCGGGACGCTTAACCTGGGTGGTCACCCCGAGGAGGCGATCCAGGTACTGATGGGAATGCCGCGATTCGACCGGCGGGACCTACTGCTGGGCCTGGCCAGCATTTACCTGGAAGAGTACGACGCTGCCCGCGAGATGTTATCCGGGTTACCGTTGCGAAGCGGCACGCTCCCTGAAAAGTTTGCGGATCTCCTGGTGTCGGCGTTCGAGGACCCGCTCCGCCGCGAGACGGCCGAGTCGGCGCTGGTCGATGCGGCACATACCGGTGAGATGAAAGACATCCTGGCGTTCGAGATACTGCTGATCCTGGGCTCACCCCACGCATTCGACCTGGAGGTGGACCTCGCAGGTACGCCGTTCGCCCACCGTTTGCCGGAAGAGGTTTGGAGTAACTGGGGTGTGGAACTGCGCCGGGACCCGCGCTTCAAGGCCTGGGTGCAGAACCTCGGGTACGACCGTTACTGGCGCAAGTTTGGCTGGCCGGACCGTTGCAAGCCCACCGGTCGCAATGATTTCGAGTGCGTCTGAAGCCGGTTATTCTTCCGGCGCCAGTTCCAGCTCCAGGCCGTCATGGCGGTCGGCCAGGCGCAGTTGGCAACTGAGGCGGGAATTCGGCGCTTCGAACTCCAGCATATCCACCAGGTCCTCCTCGTCGACATCCCGTTGCGGAAAGGCGGATCGCCATTCCTCGGCGATGAATACATGGCAGGTCGCACACGAACACATGCCGCCACACACGGCGGCAACGCCCCAGTGGTAGTCGCGCAGGGCTTCCATCAGCGAGTCGCCGGGACGGGCTTCGATATCGTGCGACTGGCCGTCGCGATCCTTGACCTTGATGTTGATCAACAGGTTCTCCGGGGTCGTGGTGGACACGGTTGAACTTCAGGATGGGGTCGGGTGCTGGCCAACGCAAGCACGAACACCCGTCCCGGACACTCAGAGTGTTTGCAGGAACGCGTGGAGCGCGTCGATCTCGTTGGGCTGCAGGACCTTGAACCGGTGTTCGCAGACGACTGACATGACGCCGAGGTCACGATCTCCGAGGCCTTTGCAGGTCGCCATCAGGCGAAGGAAATCGTCGCTGGAATACGATTTCGCGATGGTCAGGGGTGGCGCGAAATCCGGGCTGCCGCTGAAATCCAGCCCGTGGCACTCGGAGCAGGCGTTGAGCGCCAGGTAGCGGCCCAGGCGCTCACCATCGTCACCCTCCCGGCTCCGCCAGGGTTGTTCCCTGGGCCTGGAGGCCTCCGGCTCGACGATACCCGCGGCCAGCAAGCCGCGAGCCAGCAACCCGTAGCGGGAACGTCCCTCGACGCCGCCCTCGCCGGCCGGGTACTGGCGCAGGAATGCCAGCAAGTCGGCGAAATCGCGGTCGGTCATCGAGGAGAAACTCGCCGAGGGCATAGCGATGACGCTGCGGCCGTCGGGACGGATACCCTGGCGGATGATTGATTCGAGTTCGGCGTCGGTGAATACCGCGGCTGCGGTGGACAGGTTGGGCGCGATAATCCGGTCCAGCAGCGGGGTTTCGACGAAGACCGCGCCGGCCATGTCGCGTCCGTGGCAGCCGGCGTAACAGCCCGCGAGGGTCGCCACGCGTTCGCCACGTTCGGCGGCCCCGGGGTCATTCGCTGCCGAAACGTCGCGGACCTCGGCGCTGTAGTCACGCGCGAGAATCACCGCGCCCCAGGCCCATACCCCGCCAACCAGCACAAGCGCAATCAGCACCAGCGTCAACAGGATCCGCTTGATCCACTTCATGGAATGGTTCCCGGGCGTTGTTTCGTTGCCGGAAAACTTAGCAGATATTTCAGGCGCTTGCCTTTTTGTGACCCCGTTCGCGCAAATGCTGGATGACCGCGAAGGCCGCCGGCACCATCAGGGTGCCGAAAATGGCCGAAGCGATCATGCCGTAGAACACCACGGTGCCCAGCGATATCCGCGATGCCGCGCCTGCGCCACTGGCCATGATCAGCGGCAGTACGCCGAGGATGAATGAGAAGCCGGTCATCAGCACCGCCCGGAAGCGGATCGAGGCGGCCTGGCCGGCCGCTTCTGCGATGGACAGGTTCTCGTTCTCACGCAGTTGCTTGGCGAACTCGACAATAAGAATGGCCGTCTTCGCCGACATGCCGACCAGTAATACAAGGCCGATCTGGCCGTACAGGTTGAGTGGCAGGCCCATGGCCATCAGCCCCGCGAATGCGCCCAGCAGCGCCAGTGGCACGGAGAGTATGACCGCGGCGGGGATCAGCCAGCTCTCGTACTGACCCACCAGGAAGAGGTAAACGAAGATCACCGCCAGCGTGAAGATGATGGGTGCGAGGTTGCCGGCTTCCAGCGACTGGAAGGTCATGCCGGACCAGTCGTAGGTGTAGCCTGTCGGCAGGACCTGGCTGGAAATCCGGCGCAACGTCTCGATGACTTTCGATTCGGAATGTCCCGTCGCCGGAATCGCATTAATGGTGACCGAGTTGAAAAGGTTGTAGCGGTTGAGGGTTTCCGGGCCAAGGGTGCGGTCGGTGGTGACCAGTGTCGACAATGGCACCATGCCGCCCTCGGTGTTGCGCACGTAGATGCGGCCGATGTCTGATTCCTCGTCACGGTATTCCGCGTCGGCCTGTATCATCACCCGGAAGGTCCGGCCGTAAAGGTTGAAATCATTGACGTAAAGTGAACCCAGCATGGCCTGCAGGGTGCCGAACAGGTTGCCCAGCGCGATGCCCTGGTCCTTGGCCTTAACCCGGTCCGCCTCGACCTCGATCAACGGAATGCCGGCGCGGAACGTGGTGAACGCCATGCCAATTTCGGGGGCCTGGTTGGCCTGGGTCACAATCGAGCCGGCGACCGCCGCCAGGTCCGTGGGCGGACGACCGAGCTGGTCGAGCAGGCGATAGTCGACCCCGGAAACGGCGCCGACGCCCGGCAGCGCCGGCGGTGAAAACACGGTGACCATGGCTTCCGGTATGGCCAGCAGGCGCCCCCGCATCCGGTTGGCCACGGCCGCCTGCGACTGGCTCGCCGCGGGGCGTTCATCCCAGTCCCTGAGTACCACGATGGCCATGGCGCTGTTTGCCGAGGCGACGCCCTTCAGCAACGAGTACCCCCTGACGGCGATGACGTGCGCCACGTCCGGGTCGTCCTTCAGCACGGTGCCCACCTTGTCCAGTACCGCGCTGGTGCGCTGCAGCGAAGCGGCATCCGGCAACTGGACGTCGACCATGAACGCGCCCTTGTCTTCCTCGGGCACGAAACCACCCGGCAGGCTGGCCAGCATCCAGGCGATGGCGCCGCCCAGTGCAAGGTAGACCACGATGGTCAGCCCCAGTCGGCGGATACTGAAGTCCACCACTGACCGGTAGCGGTGCGTGGTACGGGTAATGAAACCGGCGACCGCGCCGAGTACCCCACGGGGTTCACCCCGTTCCTTGAGAATAAGCGCCGACAGCGCGGGGCTCAGGGTGAGCGCATTGATCGACGAGATAAACACGGCGATCAGGATGGTGATCGCGAACTGCCGGTAGAGCGAGCCGGAAATGCCGGGCATCAGGGTCACGGGTACGAACACCGCGAAAAGCACCAGGGTCGTGGCGACGATCGGGCCGGTGACCTCTTTCATCGAAATCATCGCGGCCTCACGCGCCGACTTGCCTTCAGCGATGTGCCGCTCGATGTTCTCGATGACGATGATGGCGTCGTCGACGACCACGCCGATGGCCAGGATCAGGCCGAAAAGTGACACCGTGTTGATGCTCATGCCCATGGCCAGCAGCACGGCGAACGTACCGATCAGCGATACCGGGATCGTGATGGCCGGCACCAGCGTCGCGCGCCAGTTGCCCAGGAACAGGAACACGACGGCGATGACCAGCGCAACGGCCTGTAACAACGTCACGACCACTTCCCGGATCGAAATCGACACGTACCGGGTGGTGTCGTACAGCACCGCGTATTCAAGGTCTTCCGGGAACGACTGTGCCAGTTCCGCCAGCTCCGCCTTGATCGCGTCGGCCACGGCCAGGGCATTGGCCTCCGGCAACTTGTGGATGGCGATGACCGCCGCAGACTGGCCATCCAGTTCGCCCACGGCCGCGTAACTTTGCGCGCCGAGTTCTATGCGCGCGATGTCCTTGAGGTAGACAATCCGGGCGTCGCCGCCGGCGCGCACCACGATCTGTTCGAACTCGTCGACGCTGGCCAGTCGCCCCGGCGCCGTGATGGTGTACTGGAACTGCTGGCCCTCGGGCGCCGGTGGTGCGCCGACCTGGCCCGCCGCCACCACCACGTTCTGCTCGCGAATGGCCGCGACGACGTCCTCGGTGGCCAGGCCCAGTGACGCCATCCGGTCCGGGTTCAGCCAGACCCGCATCGCAAAATCGAGGCTGCCCAGGTTGTTGGCGTCTGAAATGCCGTCGATGCGGGCCAGCACATCGGAAACGTTGATCTTCGAGTAGTTCGAAATGAACTCGGGCGTGTGCGTGCCTTCCGGTGAAAAGACATTAATCACCATCAGCATATCGGTGGACTTCTTCTGCACGCGCACGCCGCCTTGCGTGACTTCGTCCGGCAACAGGCGCAGGGCCTGGTCGACCCGGTTCTGCACATTCACCTGGGCCTGGTCCGGGTCGGTGCCGTACTCAAACGTGACCGACAGCGAGTAACTGCCGTTGTTCGAAGCCGTCGACTGCATGTAGATCATCTTCTCGACGCCGTTCACTTCCTGCTCGATGGGGCCGGCCACGGCGTCGATGACCGTCTGCGCACTGGCGCCGGGGTAGCTGGCAGAGACGTTGACCTGGGGCGGCGTGATATCGGGGAACTCACCCACCGGAAGCAAGGGGATGGCGATCAGGCCGCACATCACGATGACCACCGAGATGACCATCGCCAGCTTCGGGCGCTGAATGAACGTCGCGGAAATCATGACCTGGCGCCCCCCGCGGTCACGTCAGGGCTGCGCGTCGATGTCGCTGGCGGTCACCGGCATGCCCTGCCGCACCTTCTGGACGCCGTGCACGATGACCCGGTCGCCCTCGGACAGGCCCTCGTTGACCACCAGTCGTGTGCCATCACGCTGGCCCAGCGTGACATTGCGGCGTTCGACCATGCCGTCATCGCCCACGATGAACACGTAACGGCCCTGCATGTCTTCCAGGACGGCCGGCTGCGGTACCAGCAGGCCGGGTTTCGGCTGGCCGCGCTGGATCTCGATTCGAACAAACTGGCCAGGCAGCAAAATGCCCTGGGGGTTGGGGAAGCGGGCCGTGACGGTGACCGTACCGGTTCCCGGGTTGACCCGGTTGTCGGCATAGCTGATCACGCCTTCGTGGGGATAAAGGTCACCGTTCGGCATCTTCATCTGGGGCGTGTACTGGACCGGCGGTTCACCCCTGGCCTCGCGTTCCTGGTTCTCACGAAAGGCATCGGCAAGCGCCTGCTCGGTGACATCGAAATCGACCAGCATCGGGTCAAGCTGCACCACCGTGACCAGCGCGCCGGCGCCAGGGTCGACCAGGTCGCCGATGCTCAGTTCGGAGCGCCCCGCAGTGCCCGCGAATGGCGCCCTCACCTCGGTGAAGCCCAGGTCGATCTCCGCCTGCTGCAGCGCCGCGCGGGCCTCTTCATGCGCGGCCCGGGCTGAATCGCGTTCACCCTCGAGCTGGTCAATCTCGGCCTGGCTGATGTAGCCGTCGTCGACCAGTTGCCGGCCCCGTTCGAGATTGCGTTCCGCGACATTCATCGCGGCTTCCGTGCGACTCAGGGTGGCGCGCGCCGAGTCCAGCGTGGCCTGGTAGGGTCGGGGGTCGATCCGGAACAGCAGGTCGTCCTCGGCCACCGCCTGGCCTTCCTCGAAATTGCGCTCGATGATGGTGCCGCTG
Organism: uncultured Oceanospirillales bacterium; assembly: GCA_913055655.1. Taxonomy (GTDB): domain Bacteria; phylum Pseudomonadota; class Gammaproteobacteria; order Xanthomonadales; family SZUA-36; genus Marinihelvus. The sequence continues at coordinate 54,898 of CAJXKA010000002.1, forward strand.
ATCCGGGCGCGGATCTGCGCGTCTTCCTTCGCCCGGGTCCTGGCGACATACTCAAAGACCGTGGCGACCTGTTCGCTGGACAGCGTCACGGTCTGCACCGCCGGTGGCGGCGCCTGCGGCGCGGCGGGCTCCTCACTGCAGGCCGACAACACGATGGCCGTGGCGGCCAGGATGGGAAAAACGATCGCGCGGCGCATATCACCCCCCAAGGTTGAATTCTGCCTTCGCCGCTCCAGTCTGAAGCTTCGCCCTGCAGCGGTCAATCGGCCGGCGCGACTGTGGTAGCTTGTGCGCGTTACCGTTTTCAATTTAACCCCGGAGCCCAACATGTCCGAAACCGTCGAAATCCCGACCTACCCCGTGGTGGGCTGGAACCTGGCCCAGGCCGAGAGCGCCGCACTGCTGCTGCTGAACATGCGTTTCCTGTCCGCCCGCGAACAGAGCATCGATGAGCCGACCCAGAGCGGCTACTACGTCATGACCCGGCAGCAGGCGCTGGACCTGGCGAAAATGCTGTCTGACTACGCCCACAAGCTGCCGGAAGACGCCGACGGTGCGCCTGACGGAACGACCAGCCACTGAAACCGGACAGGAATCACCCGGCTGGTGACTTGAAAGCACTCCGGTTTCGCCGGGCCAATGACAGGGACGCCGACGCCATCAGCGCCCTGGTGGTGCCGCTGGTCGAAAAATACATCGTCTATCCCTTCGAACCGTCGGCGGCGTCACGGCTGCTCGATTCCATGACCGCCGCGGCCTTTGCAAAACGCATCATTGGGGGATATCGATATCACGTCGCCGTCGATGGCGATGCCATTGTCGGGGTCGTGGCCACGAAAGACGACAGCCACCTCTATCACCTTTTCGTCGCCGAGTCGGTCCAGCGCCACGGCGTCGCCACGGCGTTGTGGGACCTGGCCCGGCGGGCCAGTCGCGAGGCCGGTTACGAGGGCGACTTCACGGTGAACGCCTCGCGATATGCCGAGGGCTTCTATCGAAAGCTCGGTTTTGAACGCGTCCGTTCCGCAACCCAGGATGGCATTGCCCATGTTGAGATGCGACTTCCGGCTGGAACGGAGCGTCGGTGAGACGGTGGAGCGGTGGGACAGTGGGGCGGGGCTCGGTGGGCCGTTGAGGCCTTGAGGAGCCACTCCCGAGTTTTTTGCGCAATTATGGAAATTCGCGCAATTTGCGTTGCGCTTTTGAGCACGTCTCAAAAAAGAGGGCGCCACTAAGGGCGCCCCAATCACTCACCAGACACACACAATCAAACTTATTTCAGGTAGCCGTGCTTCTCGAGGGTAATGAGAATGCGGTGCGCGGCCAGGTCCGGGCTCAGCTCGGAGGTGTCAATGACGATCTCCGGGTTCTCCGGCACTTCGTACGGGTCGTCGATGCCGGTGAAGCCCTTGATGATGCCGGCGCGCGCCTTGGCGTACAGGCCCTTGCGGTCACGCTCCTCGCACACCTCGATGGGCGTGGCGACATGCACTTCCAGGAAACCGCCCAGCGGCTCGATGGCCTCGCGCACCTGGCGACGCATTTTCGCGTACGGCGCGATCGGCGCGCAGATGGCGATGCCGCGGTTCTTGGTGATCTCGCTGGCTACGTAGCCGATGCGCTGGATGTTGAGGTTGCGATGCTCTTCGGAGAAGGTCAGCTCGCTCGACAGGTTCTTGCGCACCACGTCGCCGTCCAGCAGCGTCACCGGGCGTGAGCCGTCTTCCAGCAGCTTGACCATCAGCGCGTTGGCGATGGTGGATTTGCCGGAACCGGACAGACCGGTGAAGAAAATGGTGAAGCCCTGCTTGTGCTTGGGCGGATGCGCGCGGCGCAGTTCTTCCACCACCTTCGGGTAGGAGAACCATTCCGGGATATCCAGGCCCTCGGCCAGGCGACGACGGAACTCGGTGCCGGACAGGTTCAGCACCTTGTCGGTCGGCTCGGTCTCGTCGGCGGGCAGGTACTCGGCCTTGTTTTCCACGTACACCATCAGCTTGAACGGCACCATGGTGATGTCCATTTCCTCCTCAAATTCCTTGAAGAGGTCCTGGGCGTCGTAGGGGCCGTAGAACGGGTTGCCGTCTTTGTCGTTGCCCGGGCCGGCGTGGTCGCGGCCGACAATGAAGTGCGTGCAGCCGTAGTTCTTGCGGATCAGCGCGTGCCAGATGGCCTCGCGCGGGCCGGCCATGCGCATGGCCAGGTTCAGCAGGCTCAGCGTGGTGGTCTGTTCCGGGTACTGCTCCAGCACGTGTTCGTAGCAGCGCACGCGGGTGAAGTGGTCGATGTCACCCGGCTTGGTCATGCCCACCACCGGCTGGATCAGCAGGTTGGCCTCGCACTCGCGCGCGGCGCGGAAGGTCAGTTCCTGGTGGGCGCGGTGCAGCGGGTTGCGGGTCTGGAAGGCCACGACCTTGCGCCAGCCCAGCTTGCGGAACTTGCCGCGCAGCTCGGCCGGGGTGTCGCGCAGCAGCTTGAAATCGTAGAAGGTCGGGACTTCAACGCCACGCAGCTTGCCGCCGATGTAGTGGCTGCCGGCCTTGTGGAACAGGTAGTTGACCGCCGGGTGGGTGTCGTCGGTGGTGCCGAACACCTTCTCGGCTTCCTCTTCCTTGTTCGGCTGCCAGATGTCCTCGATTTCCAGGGTCGCGATCAGTACGCCCTCGGCGTCGCGCAGGGCGATGGTGTCGCCCTCGGAGACATTGCCGGCGAAGTCTTCGTTCACGTCCAGCGTGATCGGCATCGGCCACAGCACGCCGTTCACCAGGCGCATACCGTCGCGCACGGCTTCGTAGTCGGCCTTGTTCAGGAAGCCTTCCAGCGGTGAGAACGCGCCATTCAGCAGCAGGTCCAGGTCACACAGCTGGCGCGGGGTCAGGTCCCAGGACGCGTAGTCCTTGGCCTTGACCTTTTCCTCGTCGGCCAGGTGTTCCGGCAGGTAAAGTTCCTTGAGTTCGCCGCCATGCGGCTCTTTGAAAGCGCCCATCATCTTGCTCCAGTTCTGATTCGTCAGGTTTTGGTCTTGAGTGAAATTCGGTGTCGTCGCCGTCAGCCGGCGCGATCGTGGTCGTGGTCGACCAGGCCGTTCAGCAGCAGGTCGGTGCACTTGCGGATCACCTCGAACACATCGAGTTCCGCGTCGCGGACGATCAGGTCGCCCCAGGCATTGCAGATGCCGATCACCGATTGCGCGGCGAAATGGCAGTCCAGGTTCGGCCGGATCGCGCCGTCGCGCACCGCGTCCTCGAAAATGCCTTCCAGCAGTTCGCGGTAACGGCTGCCCATCTTCTTCAGCTTGCGCCGCTTCAGTTCGGGCAGGTAAAGGCGCTCGTCGTTATGCACCTTCAGCGCCTCGTTCTTTTCCCGGTAACTCGACAGGTGCGAGGTAACCGTGGCCAGCAGGCGCGCCTCGAAAGGCTGGCGGCTGGCGGCAATCTCTTCCATCCGCTGGACGTAGTCGCTGATGCCGTACAGGCAGACTTCGGCCAGCGCCTCTTCCTTCGACTTGAAGTAGTAGTAGAGGCTGCCCTGCTTGATGCCCATCGCCTCGGCGATGTCGCCGGTGCTGGCGCCGTGGTAGCCCTTGTGCGCAAACACCGTCGCGGCCGCGCGAATGGCGGCCAGGCGTTGCTGCTGGTACTTGGGCGACTCCGGGTTTTGCACGTTTCGGCTTGGTGAGGCGACGAAGACGCGTATTCTATAGGTGTATAGAAAAATTACAAGGTATTGTCGACATGGCGCATAGAACAATGCGTTCTAAGCTTTAAACCAATAGAAAGTTGGGGTGGGGACGAGCGATCAGCGCCAGGACCACTGGCCGAACTCCATTTCCAGCCAGACACCGAATCCCCACGAGGCTTCCCGCTTCTCGTAGGCGAACTCGCGCGGCCAGGTCAGGCTGGGGCCCACCGACAGGTACATCCAGTCGCGGGTGAACGGCTGGCGCCAGACCAGGTTCAGGCCGTACTCCTTCAGCGGCACTTCCCAGCCGGTTTCCCCCCGGGCAAAGGCCAGCAGCGACCAGGCGCCGTGATTGTTGACGTGGTACCAGGTCTGGCCAACGCGCCATTCGGCGCCTTCGAAAACCTCGTTGACCGTGGCATAGGCCTCCCAGCGCAATACGTCCACCGGGGTGACCGCCCAGGATACGTCGCCGCGGCTGGTGGTCCCCCACCCATCATCGTTGCGCCAGAAAAAGGTCTGCCGGAATCGCAGGTCGGTGTCGGGCGTGAATGCCTTGTAGTAGTACCACTGCAGCTTGGCGTAGGGGACGGGTTCGCTGCGAAGCCGCATGCCGACCGACCAGTCCCAGCCGCGGTCGCCGTCCTGGCGCCTTCCCCCCAGGCCCAGCAGCCAGGAAGGATCGTCATCGGTCGCGCGGTTGACGAGGCCCGGGTTGTAGAAGACCTCGTTCTGGGTTTCGGTGTCCGAGATGAATTCGTCGTCCTCGCCGCGGCCGAGCAGCACGTCGAAGCGGCGGCTGGCGTTCGGCAGCGGTGCACGGACCCGGAGTTTGAGTTTCTCGTCGAAACCGTAGTATTGCTCGTATTCCGCACCCACCCGAACAAAACCGGCGACTTCGTCTTCCGGGTAGTCGATTTCGTGGCCGAACCAGCCGTCGACATACCGGAACGTGTGACAGGTCACGCCGCGAAAGAAGTCGCGGACGTCCTCCTGCCAGTGCGGGATATCGGAAATCCAGTCACAGGGGTCGTCCGCCACGCTGATCGGGGGCTCATCAAACTCGGCAGGCGCTTCCTCGGTGGCCAGCGGGTGCAACGGCGTGAGCGGCCAGAGCGCAGCGTCCAGGGCATCGTCTGTGGTCGCTGAATCCTGGGCAAGCGCGGAGGCCGACGCGGTCCAGGACAGCGCGATCGCCAGTAACCACCCCGATTTGCGTGCAAGCGCGGCCATGCTCTTGTCGTCACCCCCCGGCGCGGTCTGTGCCGCGCCCAGGTGTCCATTCTTACGCCCCGGGCAAAAAAAACCAAACGCCCAATGTAACTTTTGCCCGTCGAATGTCGTCAAAACAGTTGAAAGCCGGGTAAGTGCCGCCATCTGTGGCGCTCACGGGTCGGGAGACTCGGTTTGTCGCACCAGGCGGTGCACCTGACTTTTGACCCATGCGCCGGGTCCAGCTGTTGTGGTGTTATAGCCAAGCGATACACCCGGGCCATGACCAGACATGGCCCAACAGCTGAAAAAGCGTGGTCGCAATGAGGCGACCAGGCCAGCACGGGATTGCGGATTCCTGTGAATTAAACAGGGGCTTGTCCCCGGATCCAGAGGGTTTAACAGTGAAAAAGATATTCAAGGTATCCGCGCCGGTACTGGTGTTGCTTGCGGGTTTCGTCATCGTCAAGGTGCTGGCCGACATGCGGCCGGAGCCGGAGAAGACCGAGGAAGCCCAGCGCCTGGTCTCGCTGTACGTGGACGAGGTGAAATCCGAGAACGTCACCGTTGACGTCTCCACGCAGGGTGAAGTGCGCCCGAAAACCGAGATTGACCTGATCCCGCAGGTGTCCGGGCGTATCGTCGCCATGTCGGAGCAGTTCAACGACGGCGCCGAGTTCCTGCCGGGCGCCATGCTGCTGAAGATTGACGACACGGATTACCAGTTGGCGCTGGTGCGCGCCCAGGCCCGCGTGGCCGAGGCGAAGACCGAGCTGCAGCGCCAGCAGGCCACCCGCGCCATCAAGGAAGCCGAGTGGGCCGAAGACCGCCAGCGCGGCGGTGTGCCCACGTCGTTTGCGCTGAACCAGACCCAGGTCGAGCAGGCCGAGGCCGAACTGGCCGCTGCCGAGGCCGACCTGCGCCAGGCACGACTGGACCTGGAGCGCACCGAGATCACCGTGCCCTTCCGGGGCCGGGTGCGAGCGCGTCACGTTGGCATCGGCCAGTACGTGACCGCCGGCCAGGCGCTGGGCCGCGTGTTCTCCATCGATACCGTCGAAGTCCGCCTGCCGCTGACCGACAACCAGCTGGTGGAACTGAACCTGCCGCTGGGTTACGAGGCGGCTGACATCCTGGCGGCGCCGCGGGTGGAGTTCAGTGCGACGCTGGGTAACCGCGAGTACCGCTGGGAAGGCCGTATCGTGCGCGTCAATGCCGCGGTTGATAACGACACGCGCCTGATCTACGCCACGGCCGAGGTCGTCGACCCGTACGGCAAGGCGGCCATCGAGGGCATGCCCATGGCCGTCGGCCTGTTCGTCAACGCACAGGTCGACAGCGTCAATGAACGCCAGGCCTACGTCATGCCGCGCCTGGCGCTGCGCAACCAGGACAAGGTCTACGTCATCAACGACGAAAACCGCCTGGAAATCCGCACCGTCGACGTGCTCTCCACCTCGGAAGACCGCGTGCTGGTGACCGCGGGTGTGAATCAAGGTGAACGCGTGGTGACCTCGACCCTGCCCAATGCCGTCGATGGCATGCAGGTGGAGGCCCTGGAACGCGATTCCGTCGCCCAGGAGGGCTGATCCATGAACGGACTCATTGAGTGGTGGGCCCGCAACCCGGTCGCCGCCAACCTGCTGATGGTCGGCATTATCGTCTCCGGCCTGTTCGGGTTCATGCAGATGGAGCGCGAGATGGAGCCGCAGGTGCGGTTCCCGGGGCTGGAGATCGAGGTGACTTGGCCCGGTGCTTCACCGCAGGATGTCGAGGAACAGATCGTCGCCCGCATCGAGGAGTCGGTTTCGGACCTGGACAACATCGAATGGGTGCGCTCGCATTCCGGCGAGAGCTACGGCGGGGTCTATATCCTGGCCGAACAGCAGGTGGACTTCACCCAGTTCATGAACGACGTGAAAATCCGCGTCGATTCCATCTCCTCTTTCCCGTCCGATATCGAGCCGCCGCAGGTGCGCCAGTGGGTGAACCGCAATGAGTTCATTCGCGTCGCGCTGCATGGCGACCTGGATGAGCGTGAACTGAAGCGACTGGCAGAAACGCTGCGACGCGAAGCGGCATCACTGCCCGCCGTGTCCGTGGTCGAACTGTTCGGCACCCGGCGTGAGGAAGTGTCGGTGCAGGTCAGCGAGGACGCGCTGCAACGCTACAACATGAGTTTCAACCAGGTGGCCCAGGCCATCCGCAACCATTCCATCAACCAGTCTTCAGGCTCGGTGCGGACCGATGTCGGCACTTACCAGCTGACCGTGCGCAGCCAGGCCGACACCGAGGCCGAGTTCTCGGATATTGTCATTCGCCAGACCAGCGACGGCGGCACCATTCGCGTCGGCGATGTCGCCACCGTGGTCGATGGCTTCGAGGACAACCCCATCCTGGCAACGCTGAACGGCGAACCGGCGGTGTTGATCCAGGTCATGACCACCGAGGTCATGGATATCGTCAAGGCGTCGGAGTCGATCAGCGAGTGGATCGAAAAACGCCAGGACACCCTGCCGGCCGGCGTCAGCCTGACACTCTGGACCGACCAGGCCGAGGCATTCAAGGGCCGCATGACGACCATTGGCAGCTCCGCCGGCATCGGCCTGGTGCTGGTCCTGATCTTCCTGGTCCTGACGCTGCGACCAAAGGTGGCGCTGTGGGTGGCGGTGGGTATCGGCACGGCCTATGCCGGCGCATTCGTTTTCCTCCCCCACGTGGGCGTCTCCCTGAACATGCTGTCGACGTTCGCGTTCCTGCTGGTGCTGGGTATCGTGGTCGACGACGCGATTGTCGTCGGCGAAGGCGTTCACAGCGAATCCCACCGCCTGGGCGGTGGCGTGCAGTCAGCGGTGGCCGGTGCGCAACTGGTGGCCAAGCCGGTCATTTTCGGCGTGCTGACCACCATCATGGCCTTCATGCCCTGGCTGTTCCTGTCCGGCGGCACCAGCGAGTTCACGCGCAACATCACCTGGGTGGTGATCCTGGCGCTGGCGTTCTCACTGATCGAATCGCTGTGGATACTGCCGGCCCACCTGCGTGACCTGCGGCCACGTGATTCTTCGAAGCTGAGCGCTTTCGGGCGGATCCAGAAGGGCGTTGCGGACAGCATCGTGAACTTCGCCCACAACCACTACCGTGGCATCGGCCAGTTCGCGGTGCGCCGTCGTTACCTGACCCTGAGCGTGTTTATCGCCGCACTGGTCGTGGGGTTCGGCATGTTCTCCACCGGCTGGGTGAAGAAGTCCTTCATGCCGGAAATCGAATCCGACGAGATTATCGTCAACGTGGTCCTGCCCGAGGGCGCGCCCTACAGCCGCGCACTCGAAATCCTGGCGCAGTTGCAGGCGGCTGAAAAAGCCCTGGTCGAAGAGGTCAATGCGCGTACCGACGGTGAGGGCCAGTTGATCGAGAACTGGTACACCCGGTCGCGGCGTGACTCGGTGCTGGCCATCGTCAAGCTGGCGCCGCCCGAAGTGCGCGACATGTCCGCCAAGGATGCTTCCATCCGCCTGCGCGAGTTGATGGGTGAGGTGCCCGACGCCAAGGAAGTCTCGGTCGACTATACGCAGAACAACGGCGACCCCGGGTTCGAACTGTCCGTGCGGCACCCGGACCTGGACGTGCTGCGTTCGGCGGTGAACGAACTGGAAGACCAGCTGCGGACCTACGACGCGCTGTACGACGTGCGCAACAACCTGGAAAGCGCGTCCGAGGAGATCCGCATCACGCTGAAGCCGGGTGCGCACAAGCTGGGCCTGACCCTGAGCGATGTGACCCGCCAGGTTCGCCAGGCCTACTACGGCGAGGAAGTCCAGCGCCTGCCACGTAACGGCCAGGATGTGCGCGTGATGGTGCATTACCCGATCGAGTCGCGGCAATCCATCGAGAGCCTGAAACACTTCCGGGTACGCACGGCCGATGGTCGCGAAGTGCCGCTGCTGTCCGTCGCCGACCTGGAATACGCCCCGGGCATCAAGCGTATCCAGCGCTGGAACGGCGCCCGCGCGGCGCGTGTTTCGGCGGACATGAAAGACAATGTCCGCGGCGACATCATGGAAGACCTGAACGAGAACTTCTTCCCCGGGTGGGAGAAGCGTTATCCGGGCCTGGAGCGGGGCGCCATCGGCCAGGCCGAGGGCGAGGCGCGATTCATTCGCGAGGTCATGATGCTGTACGCCATCGCCTTCTTCGTGATGTACGCGATGCTGGCCATCGCCTTCCACAGCTACTGGCAGCCGATCCTGATCCTGGTCGCCATGCCGTTCGCCTATGTCGGCGCCGTTTACGGCCATGCCGTGCTGGGCATGACGATGGCGATCTTCAGCTACTTCGGCATTGCCGCGGCGGCCGGCGTGGTCATTAACGACAACCTGGTGCTGATCGACTACACCAACCGGCTGCGCGACAAGGGCATGGCGCCGCTGGAGGCCATCGTCGAGGCCGGCGTGGTGCGTTTCCGGCCGATCCTGCTGACCACGCTGACGACCATCGTCGGCCTGCTGCCGATGATGTTCGAGCAGTCGATCCAGGCGAAGTTCCTGATCCCGATCGTGATTTCGCTGTGTTTCGGCGTCTTCTGCGCCTTCTTCGTCACCCTGCTGATGGTGCCGTCGATGTACGCGATCGGCGTGGACATCACCGCCCTGCGAACGCGTTTCCGGGCCTGGCTGGGGTCGAAATTCGGCCGTGGAGACAAGGAAGACCTGGGTGCGGGCGAGGGCAAGCGTCACGCCCACGGCACTTCGCGTTAGTCCAGGCGTTAATTGCACAGGGCTGAAAGGCCGGGACCGCACATCGCGGCCCCGGCCTTTCCTATAATGGCGGCCTGTTCATGGTCCCGACGGGAGCCCGCCTGATGTCGATTGTCTTTTCAACCCGGAAACGGATTAGCTCGTTGCAATGCTGGTGCGTGGTCATGGCCGCCGTGCTGGCCGCGCCCGTGGCCGCCCAGGACGACGCATGGGACGTGGCCAACCCGCCCGGTGACTGGCGCAGCATCGAGATCGATACCCGCGAGACCACCTGGTCGAATGTCACCGTGTCGCCCGACGGTGAAACGATCGTGTTCGACGCGCTGGGCGACCTGTACTCGGTGCCGATGGCCGGTGGCGAGGCGCGCGCGCTGACCGAGGGTATCCCGTGGAACTACCAGCCCCGCTTCAGCCCGGACGGCCGCAAAATTGCCTTCGTTTCCGACCGCGGCGGCGCCGACAACCTGTGGGTGATGGACGCCGACGGCGATAATGCCCGGCAGGTCAGCGATGAGGCTGAACACCTGGTCCACAACCCGGCGTGGAGCCCGGACGGCCAGTACCTGGTCGCCAAGAAATCCTTCATGGGGTCGCGCAGCATCGCCGGTGGCGAGATCTGGATGTTCCACGCGGGCGGCAAGGGCGGGGGGCTGCAACTCACCGAGCGCCCGCACGGCGACGAGGACCAGAAAAACCAGGCCGACCCGGCATTCTCCGCCGACGGCCGTTACGTTTATTTCGCCCAGGACACCACGCCCGGACGTGTCTGGCAGTACGGCAAGGATTCGACCGGCCAGATTTTTGTTATCCAGCGCTATGACCGCGAGACTGGCGAGACCCACGAATTCGTCAGCGGGCCCGGTGGCGCGGTGCGCCCGGCGCCATCACCCGATGGCCGTTGGCTGGCCTTTATCAAGCGCCTGGTCGACCTGCGCTCGGCCATTTACCTGAAGGACTTGGCATCCGGCCGCGAGGTCATGATCTACGACAACTTCGAACGCGACCTGCAGGAAACTTCGGGCACCGAGGGCAACGCGCCGTCGATCGAGTGGACGCCGGACAGCGGTGCGATCGTGTTCTGGTCGGGTGGGGGATTGCATCGCATCGATGTCGAGTCGCGCACGGTCACTGATATCCCCATCCACCTGGAAAAGACCATGTGGGTGCGCAAGACACTGCGCCGCGAGGTCGACGTTGCCCCGGACCGTTTCGAGGTGAAAATGCCACGGTGGCCAGTAGTTTCGCCGGACGGCGGGACCGTGGTCTTCCAGGCGCTGGGCGTGCTGTGGAAGCGTTCGCTTTCCGGTGGTGAGCCTGAACGGCTGACGGCGCAGGATGATCATTTCGAGTTCTACCCGGCATTTTCCGCCGACGGCTCGCAACTGGCGTACACGACCTGGTCGGACGCCGGGCAGGGGTCCGTTCGTGTGCTGGATCTCGCCAGCGGTGAAAGCCGGACGCTGACCACGCAGCCGGGCAACTATGTCGAGCCGGCGTTTTCGCCGGATGGGCGCAAGGTCGCGTTCCGGCAGATGGGTGGCGGCTACCTGTTGTCACCGCTCTGGTCGCTCGAGACCGGCATTTACATCGTACCTGTTGAAGGGGAAGTCGCGCCGCAACGCCTTTCACCGGCCGGCGCCGTGCCCCAGTTCGGTCCCGACGGCGAGCGAGTTTACTTCCAGGCCGGCGCCGATGGCGGCCTGGCGCTGAAGAGCGTCAACCTGGCCGGGGAAGATGAGCGCGTCCACGCGAAAGGCTCCGAGCTCGCGGCCATGCGGTTGTCCCCGGACGGCCAGTGGCTGGCCTTCATCGAGGGCTACGACGTGCACCTGGCGCCGTTACCTCGTACCGGCAAGCCGGTCACGTTGACGGGCAGCACGAAGGCGTTCCCGGTGCGCAAGCTGTCAGCCCGCGCCGGCGCTTTCCTGGCCTGGCAGGGCGCCGACACGGTGACCTGGAGCCTGGGCCCGGTGCTTTACCAGCGCGGCCTCGACGAGGCCTTCGAATTCGCGCGGGGCGCTGGCGGCGAGTTGCCGGAACCGCTGGAGACCGGTACCGATATCGGTTTCGAGGTCGACGCCGACATTCCCGACGCAACGGTCTACCTGGTCGGCGGCACCGTCGTGACCATGCGCGACGCCATGAGCGGCGAGCAGGAGATTATCGAAGGCGGCGTGGTCGCGGTCAGTGGCAACCGCATCGTCGCCGTTGGTACACGCGACGAGGTCGGTATTCCGGAAGACAAGGAGATCATTGATGTTTCCGGAAAGACCATCCTGCCCGGCTTCATCGACGCCCACGCCCATGGCGGCATGGCCCGCGACGGCATCATCCCGCAGCAGAACTGGATGCAGTATTCGAACCTGGCGTTCGGCGTGACCACCATTCACGACCCGTCCAACGACACCACCGAGATCTTCGCCGCCAGCGAAATGCAACGCGCCGGCAAGCTGGTCGCGCCGCGTATCTTCTCCACGGGCACGATTCTCTACGGTGCGAAAGGCATCGGCTACCACGTCGACGTGAATTCGCTCGAAGATGCCACCTTCCATATCCGCCGCCTGGCGCAGGCGGGTGCGATCTCGGTGAAGAGCTACCAGTTGCCGCGCCGCGACTCGCGGCAGATGCTGGTCGAAGCCGGCGATGAACTGGGTGTCATGGTCGTGCCCGAGGGCGGCATGAAGTTCCAGCACAACATGACCGAAATTGTCGACGGCCACACCACCATTGAGCATTCAATGACCGTGAAGGACATCTACGACGACGTCCTGCAGCTGTGGTCGCAGACCGGCACCGCGTACACGCCCACCCTGGGCGTATCCTTCGGTGGCATGGAAGGCGAGCGCTACTGGTACGACCGCACCAATGTCTGGGAAAACGAGCGGCTGATGCGCTACACGCCGAAGTCACGGGTCGAGCCGCGCGCCATCCGCCGCCAGACCGCGCCGGATTCGCACTACAACCACATTCACGTGGCCGCGTCGGCGAAACAGCTGATGGACCGCGGCGTGGCCGTGAACACCGGCGCGCACGGCCAGCGCGAGGGCCTGGCCCTGCACTGGGAAATGTGGATGCTGGAGCAGGGCGGCTTCACGCCCTGGCAGGCGCTGCGCGCCGCCACGGCCAGCGGCGCCTGGTCACTGGGCATGGACGGCGATATCGGTTCCATCGAGACCGGCAAACTCGCCGACCTGGTGATCGTCGACGGTGACCCGCTCGAAGACCTGCGGCGCAGCGAATACGTTCACGCCACGATGATCAACGGTCGGCTTTTTGATGCGGCCACTATGAACCAGGTGTGGCCGGAGCCGGCTGAACGGTTACCGTTTTTCTGGGAGCTGGAAGGCGGGGACACGGTGCATCCGGATGCGGCTGAGGCTGAAAGTGCGCAGCACGCGTTGCACTAGGGCCCAGGGGCATCGACATCAGTTGCGGCTGAGCGCCCTGGCCAGCGCCTGCTTGAGACGCTTGATGGTGTCAGGCGCCTGTTTGCCGAGGATGCCACGGCGGTTTTCCGGCAGGTGGTCGCCCGCGGTGCCGTCCTCGTCGAAAACGTAGTGGTTGAACATCGCCTTCCAGGCGCGCTGGTACGAAGTGGGCAGGTTACGGAAAGCGAGCATGGCGTGCAGCAGCGCGTTGCGCGGGTCACCCGCCCCCTCGGGTATCGGTGACCACCAGTAGTTCACCAGGCCATTCACCGCGTCCAGCGAGCGGACGTGGTGCCACCAGAGGTACGGGATGTAGACGGCGTCGCCCGGCCCAAGGTCCGCGGTGAACGCGGCGGCCTCGGCTTCGCGAAACCGCGGAAAACGATCGTAGTCCGGCTGGTCGAAGTCGACCATGCTGATGGTGGCGCCGGCCGGGGTCAATTCGAATGGCCCCACGTACAGGTTCTCAACCTGGTCCGGCGGCAACAGGGTGAAGCGCCGTTTGCCGGCCACGCAGCAGGCGATATTTTCCGAAGGGTCGTAGTGCGCGGCGATGGCGGCGCGGCCGCCGAGCCATAGCCTGGGCTCGATGTCTTCCGGCACCAGGCCTTCCGGTAAACGGTTTTCGCGCTGCAATCCGGGTAAGTACCTTTCAATAATGACGGACTGCACGGCGATCAGTGGCGGTGAGTCATCATCGGCGTGTTTCAGCAGCGAATCGAGCGTACCCGTGAGCCGGGCCGGCGCGATCCGGCTGTTCAGGCCGCTCAGGTCGTCGTTGTAAAACAAGCGCCCGCCGGTCGACGGCGGACCGTACGCGGTGTTCACTTCAAACCCCTGGTCAAACTGCCGGATGTAGTCGCAAAAAGCCGTATCTGACTGTCGCGACGCGGCGACGATTGGCCAGTCATTGACCAGCCCGCGGATCACCACGGGCTGCCCGGCGGGCAGGATTTCTTCCCTGAATTGACGGGGGGTCAGCGTTCTGAGTTCGCGTATGGGTTGCATAAGCCCTTGATAATGGGTGCCTTGGGTACCCGAATTTGTCTGTTAACGAAAAACTTTGTAAAACGTTTGACGTGATTCCGTTCACGGATTAGCATGTGAGCGGTAACAAAAAGTTAAATGGCGAACACGATAAGTTAAGTTCGCCGCCGGTTGCTCAAGACCGGAAGAATAGAAAAACAGGGCTCAAAACGAAAGCACAGGCTCCACGAAGGTGCTCAGTCAACGCGATTGACCCGTTTTTCGACAATCTACATAAAACAACCCGACCGAGGGGAGACAATCGATGTCGAAGATGATGCGAACCTTGTCCGCACAAACCGAGGAAGAAACCGAACTCACACGGAAGCCCGTGCTTCGCCGTGGTGCGCTGTTCAGCGCGATCGCCGGCGCGCTCGTGGCCGGCCCGGCATTCGCCCAGGTGTCCAACTCCGGCGCCACCAGCGACGATGAGAGTATCGACTCACAGCAGTTCGAGGAAACCGAACAGGCCCAACAGGATGTCGTCGCAGAAGACGAACTCGACGGCATCATGGAAGAAGTTATCGTGTCGGGCATGCGCACGAACCTGGAAACCGCCCAGGCGCTGAAGCGCAACGCGAACACGGTCATTGAAACGATCACCGCGGAGGATCTCGGTTCTTTCCCGGACAAGTCCGTGGCCGAGGCCCTGCAGCGCGTGGCCGGCATCACGGTCAACCGTTTCGCCGCATCAAGCGACACGGCCCACTTCTCGGCTGAGCCTTCTGGCGTCATCGTCCGCGGCCTGGATATGGTCCGCACCGAATTCAACGGCCGTGACTCGTTCAGCGCCAACTCCTCGCGCGGCCTGAGCTGGGGTGACGTTTCCCCGGAACTGATGGCCGGTGTCGACACCTACAAGAACCAGATGGCCGAACTGATCGAGGGCGGCATCGCCGGTACGGTCAACATGCGGACCCGCCTGCCGTTCGACCAGGAAGACCAGACGTTTGCCCTGTCGGCCGGCGTGAACTACGGCGACCTGTCGGATGATTTCACGCCTGAAGTGTCCGGCCTGTACAGCAACCGCTGGGTGCTGTCCGGCGGCAGCGAGTTCGGCATCATGGCGAACGCGGCGTATTCCGAGGTTCACACGCGCTCCGAGGGTGTGCAGCTGTACCGCATGAACCGCTTCCGGAACATCTACGACGGCGTCGACCTGGCGTACATTCCGGCCAACATGGCCATGCGCGACAACCTGTACGAGCGTGAGCGTTTTGGTACCTCCCTGGCGCTTCAGTGGGCCAGTGCCGATGACGCGGTGACGACATCGCTGCAGTACAACAGCTCCGACTACAACAACGCCTGGGAAGAATACGTGGTCACCTCGACCCCGGCCGACCTGTCCTATGGTCAGAGTGTGCTCTACGAGACCACCGGCCAGGTGCCCTGTGCGAACAATGACACCACCGTGCCGTGTCCGGCGCCGGGCACCGACCCGTTCGTGTTCGATGAGCGCGGTCTTTTCCAGACCGGCGTCATGACCACGGGTGTGGGCTGGTGGGGCAACGACGCGGCCGAGGCTTCCGGCTTTGCCCAGAATGCCGCCGGCGAACCCTTCGTCAATCCTTGCTACGGCTGGAACGGTTGCTCACCGACCGAGCGCGGTGTGGGCCTTTCAACGGCCACGCGTTCAAACAACAACGAGAACAAGACCCAGGACTTCGGCTGGAACCTGAAGTGGGCCGTGTCGGACACCATCCGGACCAATTTCGATGTCCAGTACATCGATTCCACGGTCACGAACTACGATATCGAGATGGCGTTCAACTCGTTCACCAACGCCGCGTGGGACCTGACGACATCACCGCCCACCATGAACCTGCTGCCGGGTACCAACGTGAACTACTCGGAAGGTGGTTTCTCGAACCCGAACAACTACTACATCAACCACATCATGGACCACGTCGAGGACAGCGACGGCAACGAGCTGGCCCTGCGTGCCGATATCGAGATCGACCTCGACAGCGGCTGGCTGGAATCCGTGAAGATGGGTGTCCGCCACGCCGACCGCGACCAGACCGTGCGCTGGAGTGGTTACAACTGGCAGAACGTCGCCAACACGTGGACCGGTGGCGGCCAGAGCGCCTACTTCAACCTTGATCGGCATGATCCCGATACCTCGGGCCTGACGTCATTCAATGGTTACCCCACCGGCTACTACGTCAACCGTCCGTTCAGCGATGATTTCTTCGGTGGTGGCCACCTGGCGCCGCTGGACTACATTTTCGGCAACATGGACCTGCTGCAGGACCAGCAGGGCTTCGCCAACCAGTTTGGCGCCACGGCGCTGGGCCTGGTCGGTGGTGTCGGCTGGGATCCGATCTGTTCGAACACGGGTGACCGTGCGGATGAAATTCCGGGTACGTGCTACACGCCCTCGGAAATCTCCGATGTGTCTGAAACCACCAATGCGGCCTACGTACAGCTGAACTTTGGTGGCGGTGATGCGGAGATCTTTGGCATTCCATTCTCCGGCAACGTCGGTGTCCGTTACGTGGAGACCAACAACAAGAGCACCGGCGGTATCTCTTACCCGCTGCTGGGCCAGGAACTGTTCTTTGAGCGCGTGTACAACGACGATGACACGTATGTGGATGTTCCGCTGCCCAGGGCTTACGAGAACCTCGGTTGTTACCCGAACGGTGAGCGACCGGATGGTTCGCAGCCTGCCGTTCCGTTCACGACGGGTTGCTACATTTCCCAGGAAGACTACGCGTTCATGGACGGCGCCGATGCGCTCAGCACGGTCGATGTTGACCACGAGCACTGGCTGCCCAGCTTCAACATCAAGTTCGACCTGACCGACGAAGTGTTGCTGCGATTCGCCTATTCGAAGGCCATGTCGCGGCCCGACATCGGCAACATGAAGAACTACGTGGGCCTCGGCGGTTCCCTGCCCAGCCAGGATGATTCAAACGATCCGCTCTGGGTGAAGAATGCCGACGGCGAAATCGTCGGGGCGACCGTCGACTACTCCGGTGGCGCGCAGAACCCGTTCCTCGAGCCGATTATCGCCAACCAGTTCGATCTTTCGCTGGAATACTACTTCGCGGATGTCGGTTCATTGACGGGTGCACTCTTCTACAAGAAGTTTGACGATTACATCCAGTTCGGTTCCTACTTCCGTGACCTGACCAACAACGGTGTCACCAGGACCTCGGAGATCCGTGGACCGCTGAATGGCGAGGGCGCCGAGATCCAGGGCTTCGAGATCTCGTTCCAGCGATTCTTCGACTTCCTGCCCGCGCCGTTTGACGGGTTTGGTGTCCAGGCGAACTACACCTACATTGACAACAAGGGCATCACCAACACCAACACCACCGAGGTGGGTACCGGTGACGTGATTACCGGCCAGGCGCCGGATGCCATCCAGGTGAATCGACTTGAAGGGCTGTCGGATAATTCGTATACCGTCATCGGTATGTACGAAAAGGGGCCGGTTTCGGTTCGTGCAGCGTACAGCTGGCGTGACGCCTACATGGTGACAGCCGTCGACTGCTGTGTGGCTTACCCCATCTGGAACGATGACTACGGCCAGCTGGACGCGTCAGTCCGCTGGCAGATCACCGACTCCTGGGAGCTCGGCCTGTCAGGCAGCAACCTGCTCAACACGGAAACCAAGCTTTACCAGCAGGTCACGGACGCCGACGATGGTGGCCTGTTGCTGCCGAACGCCTGGTTCCAGAACGACGTGCGTTACACGCTTTACCTGCGCTTCTTTAACTAAAGACAGGCGCAGCGCTTTAACAAAAAAGCCCGGCGGGTAACCGCCGGGCTTTTTTGTAACGTTGGGGTCAGAGTAAAGGGTCAGAGTCAGGACTCTGACCCTTTACTCTGACCCCTTCACTTCTCTGACCCCTTCACTCCAAACGCTGCAGCGGGCGACGCACAGTTCTGCCGGACAAACTCCCGATGCTCCGGCATGCCGTTCACCCGCTGCTGCACGCCGTTGCGGATCTTCGTCAGGCGCAGCCGCAGTTCGTCTTCTGATATGGCGTCGGCGACGGGGTGGTAGCCCTCCGGCTCCAGGCCCTGGCCCACCAGCACGGCGTACCAGCTGGTTTCCTTGAACAGCTCCAGGTGCCGGGCCATGACTTCGCCCCGCGCCTTGAAGATATCCAGTCGTTCCTGCAGCGAGTCGGGAATGTCCATGTGCTTGACGTACTGCCAGAACGGCGTGTCCTCGCGCTCGGTGACCTTGTAATGCGCGATCAGGAAATCCTTGACGTTGTCGTACTCGTAGGCCATTTCGTCGTTGTACCGCGTCACCAGCCGCGGGTTGATCCCGTCCTTCGGGAACATCGCCAGCAACTTGGAAATCGCCACCTGGATCAGGTGGATGCTGGTGGACTCCAGGGGCTCCAGGAAGCCACTGGACAGCCCGAACGCCAGGCAGTTGTTGACCCAGGTTTTCTTGCGGCGACCGGTCAGGAACCGCAGCGTGCGCGGTTCGGCCTGCGCCGGCGCGTCCAGGCGCGACATCAGTTTCACCGCGGCCTCGTCCTCGCTGATGTACTGGTCGCAGTAGACGTAGCCGTTGCCGATGCGGTGCTGCAGCGGGATGCGCCATTGCCAGCCCGCTTCCCGGGCCGTAGAACGCGTGTAGGGGAGCCAGTCCCCGGCGCTGTCGCACGGCACGGCGCAGGCGCGGTTGACCGGCAGCCAGTGGCTCCAGTCGTCGTACCCGGCCTTGTACACCTGCTCGATCAGCAGCCCGCGAAAGCCGGAACAGTCGATAAACAGGTCACCCTCGATGGCCTGTCCGCTTTCCAGCGTGACAGACTGGATGTCCCCGGATTCCGGATCCTGCGTGACATCAACAATCTTGCCTTCGATGCGCTTCGCACCCCGCTTCTCCGAGTATCGGCGCAGGAACGCCGCGTACAGGCTGGCGTCGAACTGGAAAGCGTAGTTGATCGACGGCATGGTCTTGGGGCCGGACTCGCCTGAAGTACGCATGAAGCGCTTCTGGCGCGCCGCCTCGGTTTCGGCGTTAAAGGCCGGGTAGCTCACACCGCCGCCGGACTGCTTCCAGCGCATCCAGTAGTGCGTAAAGCCGATGCCATCCATGTCCACGCCGAAATTGCCGAAGGGGTGGAAGTAACTGTGGCCGGGTTTGCGCCAGTCGACGAACTCGATACCCAGCTTGAAGGTCGCGTTGGTTTCACGGACGAACTCGTCTTCATCCAGGCCCAGCACGTTGTTGTAGAGCTGGATCATCGGGATGGTGGCTTCGCCCACGCCGACGGTGCCGATCTGCTCGGACTCGACCAGGATGATGTCGTGGTGGTGGGTGCCCAGGACCTTGGACAGCGCGGCGGCGGTCATCCAGCCGGCGGTACCGCCGCCGACAATGACCACCCTGTTAATAGCGGGTCGTTTCATCATTATCCGAAAATATAATCCGATTCAGCCTGGGGCGTCGTGAATTCGAGGTGCGATTGGAGGGTCGGCATGGCCTGCACCTCGCTGGCGATGAACTTCAGCATGCCCTGGAAGTTGGCGATCAGCTCCTGCTCCGGCACGGCATTGGCGAGCGGATCCCATTGGCGGGGCACGAGTCCGTGACCGTTCAGGATCGACGTCCAGTTTTCCTCCTGGAACGACTCGTCGTCGTTCATGGAGATCTCGCCCCGTGCCTCGAACAAGTCAAGCTTGCGGGCCAGGGTCGGTGGTGGCGACTGCTCGCGGACATCGTCCCACATGGGGTCTCCGAAGCGCCGGTTGAGTTTGAAATGGGCGGCCTGGAAATCTCGCACCCCGATGGTCTGCGCCAACATGCGGGCATTAAATACCGCGGCTTCCGGCATCTCGGTCCGGGATACCGGGAACATCGCCACCAGCCACGACAGCCCGCTCTGCAACAGGTGTAGCGACGTGGCGTCCACCGGGTCGGGGCGCGCCGCGGTGTCACCGACGGCCACACAATTGCCGACCCAGTGTGCCCGGCGGGCGCCAGTCGTCCATTCATCGGTGAAAACGTCACCCTCGACGCGCATGCCGGACAGGGCAGACACGGTGTCGACAATGTCCTCTGCCTGGGTGTGCTTCGACGCGTATCGCGCCCTGAGGAGGGTTCGGTTGGCGAGCGGATAAATGCCCAGCCAGCCTGACCGAAACGCCGAGACCTGGTTGAACGCCGGCACCGGATCGAGCACCGGCGCGGACGCCACGATGGTGCGGTCGCAGGGCAGCCATCGAGACCAGCTTTCAAAGTTATCGTTGGGCTCCAGGTGCCGGACCAGCCTTGCCGCCGAGCCGGTCGCGTCGACAAACAGGTCGGCAGTGAGGGTTTCACCGCTACGCAAGGTTACCGATTCGACTCGACCATTGGCGTGCTTCACCGAGGCCAGTTCGCCGGCCGTGTGTTTGAGGCCAAGGTGCAGCGCTACGCGGGCAATCGCTTTCAGGAAACCAAGGGCCGAAAGGTTGTAGCCATACGTGGCTTTCGAGAAGGCCTGGGTGGACTCGTTGAACACGACGAAGCGCCCCTGGGCGGCCGCTGCCGCGCCCAGTGAAAAGGCTTCAAGTGGCACTTTCAACCCGCTGGCACGCGCCCGTAGCCAGTGCTGGTAGAAACTGACGTGATTGAGCGAGGCGCCGTGTGTGTCATAGGCGTGCATGAACGCGGCTTGCGGCCCGGACCAGTTGGAAAAGCGCTGGCCCAGCGAGTAAACGCCCGATGCAGCTCGCAGCAACTTTGTTTCGTCCAGGCCCAGCAGGTTATGGAAGGCCTGTTGCGAAGGCAGCGTGGCCCAGCCATCTTCCGGCCGCAGCGCCGAGGGCAGTTCCACCAGTTCCACGGCGACGCCGGTTTTGCCGAAACTGCGCTGCAGCGTCAGCGCGGACAACCAGGCGCCGGCGCCTTCGCCCACCACCATGACTTTGCGGATGGGCGCGCTCATGCCGGGGCCTCGGGCAGGTCTGCCGGGCAGTAGTCAGCCACGAAGTCGGCATGTCGCGGCATGGCCTGCACGCGCGACTCGATGTTGCCCGCCAGTGTTCTCATCCGGTCGGTCACCGTCGCCAGCGACGCGTTTCGCGCGAAGGGCTCGAAGCCTTCCGGCAACAGCCCCTGGCCCATGTATACCGAGATCCAGCTGGGCGGCGCAAAGAGGCCAAACCGGTAGCGCTCCACGAAACCGCGGCGCCGGAACATCTCCATCTTCTCGCGCAGGCTGTCGGGCACCGGCATTTCGCGGCAGCGGCGCCAGAGCGCGCTGTCGTCGCGCGAGTTCAGGTGATAGTGCAGGATCAGGAAATCACGCACCCGGTCGTACTCGTAGTCGACCAGCCGATTGAATTCAGCCACCAGCGCCGGGTCCGGCCTGCGGCCCGGGAACAGTTGGGTCAGCGCCATGATGGCGACCTGGATCAGGTAAATGCTGGTGGATTCCAGCGGTTCCAGGAAGCCGCTCGACAGGCCCACCGCGATGCAGTTCCCCTGCCACGAGCAGGCGCGCCGGCCTGCCTTGAAGCGCAACACGCGCGGGTCCGCCAGGGCCGGGCTATCCAGGTTCTCCAGCAACCGGCTGCTGGCTTCAGCATCGCTGATGTAATTGCTGCAGAACACGTAGCCGTTACCGGTGCGGTGCTGCAGCGGAATCCGCCACTGCCAGCCGGCTTCCAGCGCGGTGGAGCGGGTGTACGGGGTCATTGGATCGACACGCTCGCTGGGCACGGCAACGGCGCGGTCACAGGGCAGCCAGTCCGACCAGTCCTCGAAAGGCACGCCCAGCGTCTTATCGAACAGCAATGAGTTAAAGCCCGAACAGTCGATGAAATAATCACCGCCGACGGATTCACCGGATTCCAGTTTCACCGCGGTGACAAACCCGGTCTCATCATCGCGCTCGACATCGACAATGCGGCCCTCGATCCGTTCGACGCCTTTCGGTTCGGCGAAGCCGCGCAGGTAGCGCGCGTACAGCCCGGCGTCCAGGTGATAGGCATAGGCGTAGGTCGAGTTCACTTCCTGCTTGTCGTCGACGGGGAAGTCGAAGCGCCCCTGGCGGCAGGCCTGGATGGCGTAGGAGTAGGTTTCGATATCCTGCGCTTCTCCGGCCTGGCGGGCGCGCACCCACTGGTGAATGAAGTCGACACCGCCCATGGGCTGGCCGAACTCACCAAAGGGATGGATGTACGAGGAACCAGTGAAGCCCCAGTCGCGGAATTCGATGCCCAGCTTAAAGGTCGCCTGGGTGGCCTTCATCATGTCAGCTTCCTGGATGCCGACAAAGTCGTTGAAGTCCTTCATCTGCGGCAGCGTGGCTTCACCCACGCCCACCGTGCCGATCTGGTCGGATTCGATGAGCCGCACGCGCGCCTGCCTGCCGGCCACGGTGGCCGCCAGCGCCGCGGCGGTCATCCAGCCGGCGGTGCCACCGCCAACGATGACGATATCGAGCGGGTCAGTCATGGAAATCTCGTGGGTCGATCTGGTTTACGCGCATATCGTTATTGTGTTTTGTCGAGCGCTGGCGCACCTTTTCAGACCATTCTAATCAATCTCGATGGTGTTGGCTCACATGGCGGGCTGCAGGGGCCAGATTCGAGGGATGACCAGCACGGTCACGGCCATCGCCAGGACGTTCATCGGCAGGCCAATCCGCAGGAAGTCGGTGAACCGGTAGCCGCCCGCCTGGTAGACGAAGGTGTTGGTCTGGTAGCCGATGGGGGTGGCGAAACTGGCGCTGCCGGCCATCATCACGGCGACGACAAACGGCTTGGGGTCCAGTCCCGCGCTCATCGCGATGCCGATCGCCACGGGGGTCAACAGGATGGCCGAGGCATTGTTGCTCATGAACTCCGTGGCCACGGACGTCACCAGGTAGATCACGATCAGCATTCCGACCGGGCCCAGTGTCTGCGTGAACTGGCCAAGCGCGTCGATCATCATGGCCATTGCGCCGGTCCGTTCCAGGGCCAGGCCGATGGCCAGCATGGCGAAGATCAGCATGATGATGGGCCACTGGATGGCCTCGTAGGCGTCCTCGGCGGTGAGGCAGCCGGTCACCACCACGAACGTCGCGCCGATAATCGCGAGCGTCACGATGGGCAGCACGCCGAACGCCGCCAGCGTCACCACGGCGACCATCGCGAATATCGCCAGCGGCGCCTTGTTCCGTTTCAGCGGCCGGATATTCGGCACGGCGACGTTGACGAACCCCCGGTAGTTGTACAGTTTCTGCAGATGCCTGGCTTCACCTTCCAGCAGCAGGATGTCGCCGGCCTGCAGCTGCAGCTTGTCGAAACCGCGGTCGAGGCGCTTCTTGTGACGGTGAACACCGAGCACGTACACCCCGAAACGCCGCTCGAGGTTCAGTTCCGCCACCGTGTGGCCGACGATCTTCGCTTCCGGCCCGACGATGGCCTCGGCCAGGTGCGTGACGCCCCCGGAAAGCGTCTGGATGGCGCCGGCCGGCAGTTCCTCCTGGCCAACGATACCGTCCCGCCGCAGCGAGGCCAGCTCGTCGCGTTCGCTCTCGATCACCAGGCGGTCCAGCGGCCTCAGCACGGTTTCCTTGCGCCCCTTGCGGATGACAAAGCCGCCACGATGGATGGCGACAACGGCGTGTTGCCCCAGGGGCGTGTCCATGACGCGCTTTCCGACCAGGGCGGAGCCTTCCGGGACCACGGCCTCGGTCAGGAAACGGCGCCTGGCGCCGGGCGGCTCGAAGTGCTGCTGCGGCCGGCTGGGCAGCAGCCACCAGCCAAACAGCAGCAGGTAGGCCAGGCCGGCGAACGCCAGCAGGACACCGATCAGCGTGATGTCGAATACCCCGAAAGGCGCCATGCCCTCGCGCTGTGCGATACCGTCGACCAGCAGGTTGGTCGATGTTCCCAGCAGCGTGCAGGTTCCGCCAAGTATGCTGGCGAAGGAGAGTGGAATCAGGTACTTGGAGGGCTCATTACCCTGGCGTTTTGCCAGTGCGATGAGCACGGGCGTCAGCACCACCACCACGGGCGTGTTGTTGGCGAAGGCGGACAGGAAGGTGACCGGCAGCAGCGTCAGTAGCATCGCCCGGAACCAGGATTTCCCGGCCAGGCGACCGGCCACGCTGCCCAGGCGGGCAATGATGCCGGTGTTCTCCAGCGCCTTGCTCAGCACGAACATGGCGGCGATAGTGATCGGCGCGCCGGTGGCGAAAACACTCAGCAACTGGGGTGTGGTCAGCGCACCGGCGATGAGCAGCAGGGCGACGCCCAGGAAAGCCGTGACGTCGGGTGGATGGCGCTCGCGCACGAAGCCAAAGAACACGATGGCCGTGACGGCCAGTACGAGGATCATTTGCCCGGTCATGGGAAAACCTCCAAACACCGCGATCAATGCTTGGGCTGTCCCCACGACAGCCGGTCAAGTGGCCCTAATGTATCCCCGGAGCAATCTTCCGGACAAGCGTTATCGGTGCCCCTGGAAACGGCTGTACGCGTCAGTCCTGCGCGGTTTCGAGCTGCTCACTGGCCTCCAGCCAGTCCCACTCCAGCGCCTCGATGGCGTTGCGGGTCTCACCCTGGCGTCGCACCAGTTCGGTCAGCTCGTCCTTGCGTGAAGGTTCGGTGTAAAGCGCTTCATCCGAGAGCGTGGCTTCCAGTTCCGCCAGGGTTTCCCGCAGGCCGTTCATCTCGCGCTCGATCTTTTTTACGCGATCCGCCAGCGGCTTCAGCTTCTGTCGCTGCTCGGCTTCGCGCCGGCGTTGCTCGCGGCGGGATTCACGGTCGTTGCCAGCCGGTGCCGTGTCGTCATTCCCACCGCCCGTTCCGACGTCATCACCGGCCTCTCCACCGGTCGCGCCGGATTCACGCTCGCGCAGCCACGCGGCGTACTCGTCCAGCGAGCGGTCGAAGGGCATGACGCCGCCGTCGTGGACGATCAGCAGGTCGTCGCAGACGCTGCGCAGCAGGTGGCGGTCATGGGCGATCACCACCAGCGCGCCCTCGTATTCCATCAGCGCCACGCTCAGCGCCTGGCGCATTTCCAGGTCCAGGTGGTTGGTCGGCTCGTCCAGTAGCAGCAGGTTCGGCTGTTGCCGGATCATCAGCGCCAGCACCAGCCGTGCCTTCTCGCCGCCCGAGAATGGCGCCACCGGTTCGAAGATCCGGTCGCCGCTGAAGCCAAACCGGCCCAGGTAGTTGCGCAGGTCGGCCTCGCGCTCGTTCGGCATCAGCCTTTGCAGGTGGTCGAAGACACTTTCTTCCGGGTTCAGCTGGTCCAGCTGGTGCTGGGCGAAGTAGCCGATGCGGGTGTCGCGGTGGGCGACGCGCTCGCCTCCCAGCACGGTGGCACCGTCGGCCAGCGCTTTCACCAGCGTCGACTTGCCCGCGCCGTTGACGCCCAGCAGGCCAAGCCGGTCACCGGCGGAAATACTCAGGCCGACACCGTCCAGGATGGTGGCCTCGCCGTAACCCAGCCGTGCGTCCCCCAGCTTCAGCAGGTGCTGGGGCTGGCGGTCCGGCGTCATGAAATGGAACCGGAAGGGTGAGTCCGCATGGGCCGGCGCGATCTTCTGCATCCGCTCCATCATCTTCAGGCGACTCTGCGCCTGTTTCGCCTTCGAGGCTTTGTAACGGAAGCGGTCGACGAAGGACTGCAGGTGCTTGATGTCCTTCTGCTGCCGCTCGTACATGGCCTGCTGCTGCGCCAGTTGCTCGGCGCGCCGGGCCTCGAATTCGCTGTAGTTGCCGGTGTAGGCCGTGATGGCCTGGTGCTCGATATGCAGGATGCGGGTGCAGACGCCATCCAGGAAGTCGCGGTCGTGCGAAATCACCACCAGGATGCCCTCGTAGGCCTTCAGCTGGCGCTCCAGCCAGAGAATGGCCGGCAGGTCCAGGTGGTTGGTGGGCTCGTCCAGCAGCAGGATGTCCGAGCGGCACATCAGCGCCTGTGCCAGGTTCAGCCGCATGCGCCAGCCGCCGGAAAACGAGCTGACCGGGTTGCCCACCTCGTCGGCGGCAAAGCCCAGGCCGTGCAGCAATCGTCCCGCACGCGCTTCCGCGCCGTAGCCGTCGATGCGCTCCATGGATTCGTACAGCGCATGCAGTTCGTTCTGGCACAGCGCCGAGCCGTCCTCCGCAGCCGCGATGCCCGCCTGCACGCGGCGCAGTTCGGCGTCACCGTCCAGCACGTAGTCCAGCGCGGACTGTTCACCGTCGGGGCTTTCCTGCTTGACGTGCGCCATCACCAGGCCGGGGCTGATGCTGGCCTCGCCGGCATCGGTTTCCAGTTCGCCCCGCAGCAGCGCGAACAGCGACGATTTGCCGCTGCCGTTTGCGCCCACCAGCCCGAGCCGCTGGCCGGTATGCGCCTGGAACGTGGCGCCTTCGAACAGGACGCGCACGCCGCGCCGCAGGGTGACATCAGATAGCTGGATCATGGGGTCTCAGTCGTACTGCCGGCCGTTGTGCCGCAGCCAGCCGTGAGGGTGGCGATTCGCGGGGTCGCGGTGTGTCCAGTGGATCACCCCGCCGCGGTCGTTCCACTCGTACTCGCCGTAGAACGCGACGCGGTCGCCTTCGTGCAGGCCATTGATACGCGGCGACAGGTCGATATTGTGGGCCACCAGCACGGTCTGGTCATCGGCGACGCGCAGGATAAACCGCTGGTGGCGGCTGCCGCGGGTGTCGTCGGCCAGCACGCGGACGACGACACCACTGCCCTCGACCTGGACATCGCTGGCCCGCGCTTCGAATGCCTGCTCGAGTGCCGGGTTGCCGGTGCGGGACTGGGTGCTGGTCGCCGGGCCCGGGACATGCCCAGGCTCGACAGGTGGCCGCAGCGTGTTGTAACCGGCCACCGCGATCACGGCGACCAGCAACAGGCCACGAACCAGTTTGCGGTTATTCACTGGTGGTGCTCCCCGTGCCCCTTGCCAGCAACTCGCGCAGTTCGGCCCCGCTCATGCGCGCCTCGCCCAGCAGCGGCTGGTTGACGATGGTGGCCGGGTTATTGCTGATTCGCCCGGCAAACCAGGTCGGCCCGGGCGCGCCCTCGAACATGGAGACCCCGATCACGGGACGCCCCGGAAAATCCCGCAGCAGTTGCCCGAAATCGTCCGTGTACAGGGTGTCACGTACCGTACCGTCCTCCGCCAGGATGGCCAGGAACATACCCACGCTGAACGGCCGGCCATTCTCGCTCGCCACCAGGTCCAGGTCACCCGCCTGGATGGCCAGCGGTTCCGCGGTGATGACGAAGCCGGTGTCGAGCGCACTGGCACCGCTGTCCAGGACCCGGGGCGGCGGCGCGAAGTCCCGGCGTTCGGCGTGACGGGTTCGGGAGGCGGTGTCACCTGAGAACAGGGACTGCCCTTGCCCAATCGCAACGTCATCGGCGACGCCGGCGGCATCCAGGATGGTGGGGGCGATGTCGAAATGGCTGCCGGGTACCGCGGAAACGCTGCCGGGCCGGCCATCAAACAGCATCAGTGTCAGCCGCCGGTCTTCGTGGTGGTCATCGACAATCGCGGACAGCGACGTGCGAATGGCCAGGTGGTCCGAAAACAGCACGATGATCGTCTCTTCAAGGTCGACGGTCTCCAGCGCGAAATCCAGGAACTCGCCGAGCAGCTGGTCGGAGCAGTTCAATGCATCGATCATGCGGTCGTCATTATCCGGGACCGGCGTGCAGCTTTCCGAGGGCTCACCCGTCGGGTGGTGGGTATCCAGGGTCAGCACAGTGAGCAGCCACGGCGCATCGCCCGCTTCCAGGCGCAGCAGCTCCTCGCGCGCGAAGCCCAGCAGCTGGTCGTCGTAAAGCCCCCAGCCCGTCAGTTCCGCACCTTCCGGCAAACGGGGTTCCAGTTCGTCGCGTCCGAGCACGGTGCCGTAGCCATGTGCGCGCAGGAAGTTGCCCTTGCCCCCGAAGGCGAGGTCGGCGCCGCCCAGGTAAACGGTCTCGTAATCGTTCGCCGCGAGCACGTCGGCCAGGCAGGTGCTGTCCGGAAACGGGCGTTCCGCCGAGGCGATGGTGCTGTTGCTGGTGGTGTGGTGGCCGGAAATGAGTGGAAAGCCGCACTGGCTGGCGACAATGCCGGCAATGGTCCAGCCCGTCCCGCGCAATTGCCTCAGGTTGGTGAAACGTTGCGCGTTCGTGCCCAGCGCCGTGAGCCTGGGAAACAGGTCACCGAAAATGCCGGTGTCGAAGTACAGTTGCTCCAGCGATTCCGCGTAGATCAGCAGGATGTTCTTGTGCGTGCCGACCGGGACAATACGGTCGATACCGGTCGGTCTTTCCACGCGAGGTGATTCACCGACTTCCTGCACGACCCCCGGGACCACGGTGTCATCTGCCTGGGCCTGCAGTCGGTAGCCCAGGTAGGAGTGCACCGGCGACCAGGTCAGCAGTGCCAGGCCAACCGCCGTGGGCACCAGCCAAACCGGGAATCGTGGGGCACTTACCGGACGTGACCAGTCGGGCCGCGCAAACAATGGCCAAAATATAGAGGCCAACAGCAGGATCACGGCGATGCCCATCTGCACCGGAAAACTGGCGAATGCCACGCTGAATGTCGGGCCATCGAGGTGATACATGAAGGCGTCGTTGAATCCGCCGCCCTGCATGTACCAGGAACTGGCGAAAAACTGGCTGCCCAGCATGACCAGCATTGACAGGGCGACGAGCACACCGCGTGCCCATGGCGGCGTCGGCCTGGTGATTCCCACGCTCAGCCCGAATGCAAACAGGACACCCGACAGCACCCACAGCACGGGCGCGCCGAACATCAGCACGCAAGCCAGCGGCAGCGCGGCGTGGATCAGGGTGCTGACCAGGAGATTCAGGGAAAAACGCATCCGTACCATTGTCCAACAGATTGTCGCCGTGGGGTAGGGGAGCGGCTGCTGAATGCTATGCTGTACGCGGAAAAAGAACCGGTCAGGAGGAACCATAATGTCTGCATTGAAAAACAACGGCCTGTTGATGCTCATCGGCCGCGTGCTGCTGGTTTTGATCTATTTCATGGGCGGCTTCGCCCTGCTCAAGGGCAGCGTTCCCGTTGAATACGCCGCGTCCAAGGGCGTGCCCGCGATCCTGGTCTGGATCGGCTTCGCGATAAAGCTGTTCGGCGGCCTGGCCGTGATCATCGGCTTCCAGACACGCCTGGCCGCGCTGGGCCTGATCGCCTTCACGCTGGGCACGGCCTTCCTGTTCCACCCGTTCTGGGTCGAAGGTGAATGGAACACGTTCTGGAAGGAAATCTCGATGATCGGTGGGCTGGTGCTGTTGCTGGCGGTTGGGCCGGGTCCGTTGAGCATTGATGGCCGGAAGCGCTAAGCCGGCTCAATACATCGTCCTGTAAGCCGTCCGTCGGTCAGTCCTGGGCCAGGAATGCCCGCACGGCCTCCACGAACGTTCGGGACGCGGGTTCGCGGCCCAGCAGCAGGTGGCCATCGGATTCCAGCCCAAGGAACTCGGCATCCGGAATACAGGCGGCGATCTCCCGGCCGGTGGCGGCCGGGATGCGCTGGTCACCGAGTGAATGGATCACCAGCGTGGGGACCTGGACTTCGGCCAGCCGATCGCGGACATCAATATCGCCGAACGCCGACAGAAAACGCACCGCATTTTCCGGCGAGGTGGTGGCGCGCTGGAAGTCATTGAACCAGTTCAGTTCCTCGGCCGTGGCATCGGGCATAAACGTGGATGAGAAAATCTGCCGGTAGGCGGGATTGTCGGCGCCCCAGCCGCTGGCCGTCAGCGTCATGATCGCCTCGCGCTCACGCAACTGCTCTTCCGACGCGTCGATACGCCAGCCGGCCGGGTAGCCGCCAAACAGGATCAGCTTCGACACCCGTTCCGGGTGGCGCACGGCATATTCGATGGAGACCGCCGCGCCCTGGCTGATGCCCAGCAGGGCGAATTTCTCCACCCCGGTCGCCTCGACCACGGTCTCCAGGTCGGCGACGAATTCCTCGAAGCCGATGTCCCTGACCTGCCAGTCTGATAACCCGTTGCCGCGCTCGTCGTACCGCACGACACGATGATCCATTGCGAGTTCACGCAGCAGCGGGCTCCAGATCGGCGCGTCCCAGTCCAGTTCCAGGTGACTGAGCCAGTTGGCCGCCTTGATGATGGGTGGCCCTTCTCCCACCGTGGCATAAGCGATGCGCACGTTGTCGGCGGCGGTGCAAAACTGGATTTTCTGGCGCGCCTGGAACTGTCGGGCGGTGGTGGGTGGTGGTTCCGGTGCCACGGACGTGCCTGCGGGCATGGTGTCCGGAGACCACTGGATACCGGCCTTGTGAAACCGGGCGGCGTATTCCTCGCGCGCCGTGGTGGCCTCGATGTCGCGGCCGGCCTGCTGCAGCCGGTTGACGAGGTGCGTGGCCGCATCGGTGCTGAACGGCTCCAGTTCGCTCCAGGCGCGCAGGACCACCAGGGCCTTGTCCGGTAACAGGTCCGGGTGTGAGCCCAGCCGTTGCAATGCGCGGGCCCGCAGGCGTTCGCCCTCCAGTCGTTCGGCGGTCAGCCAGTCCTGGAACAGCGGCTGGTCGTGCAGGTCGCAGCCATCCAGCACGGGGTCCGCCAGCCGTGCCGCCAGGGCCTCGAGGCGTTCGACCGGGGTTGAAACGACGTCCAGTTCCGTGGCGATCTCGTGCAGGTCCACCACCAGGTCGGGACCCTTCAGCGCGGCGCGCTCGCGGTCAGCCTCGAGCCGCTTGACGGTCGTGTCGTTGACCAGCGGACGAATTTTGCTCAATGACCAGCGCAATGCCCCGCGCGGGTCATCCGGAATTTCCCAGAATAACTCGCAAAGCCGTTCGCGCCGGTGCGGCCGGCTGGTCAGTGCCAGGTAGCCGAGCAGGGCGCGGGTGCGTTTCGAGGCGGGCAGCTTGACGGGCTCGCCGTCGCGAAGAACGGCCAGTTCGCCGAGTGTCTGTATTTCAATCCGGGCCATGGTTACTCACGGTCAGGGTGTCCTGGGAGAGTTCCGGGCGGTGAATTTCCACGCAGATTACCACGGTACGACCACGCCCCCTTCAACGTACGGCCCGCAGAATGCGCACCGTTCCGAACCCCGGGCGTGTTGCCCGTCTGGGTCAAACCCTATCAGAAAGTGAGGAGAACGTGATGAAAACCGAATCGGAAATGGAGGCGCTGGCACGCCACATCGACCGGGTACTTCCATTGATGGGCACGGTGCTGATCGCGCTGGCCTACATCATCCCCATTGCCCAGTTCGCGGGCGTGGCGTGAGCTAACGAGGAGAAAGACGATGAAGAATATCAGTTTCGCAGAGTACATCTGGCTGGACGGCACCGCGCCGACCCAGGCCGTCCGTTCCAAGGCGCGCATGGTAGCCGTGCCGGATCTGCCCACCGCGGCACATTTCCCGGAGTGGAGCTTTGACGGTTCGTCCACCGGCCAGGCCGATGGCGCCGATTCTGACTGCCTGCTGAAACCGGTGGTGGTCTACAACGACCCCATGCGCGAGGGCCGGCACTACCTGGTGCTGTGCGAAGTGTTCAACCCGGATGGCAAGCCGCACACCAGCAACCATCGTGCACACATGCGGCAGGTCTTGTCCGAAGTGGGCCGTGAGCAGGACCCATGGCTGGGTTTCGAACAGGAGTACACCCTGTACCGCAACGGCCGGCCGCTCGGGTTCCCGGAAACCGGTGAAGCCCGGCCCCAGGGGCCCTACTACTGCGGCGCCGGTCACGACAACATCTTCGGCCGCGCCATGGTGGAAGAGCACGCGGCGGCCTGTGTCGCGGCGGGCCTGCAGTTCTACGGCATCAACGCCGAGGTCATGCCGGGCCAGTGGGAATTCCAGGTGGGCTACCGCGGAATCGACGGTGAAACCGGCGATGCACTGCGCGCCTGTGACGACGTCTGGGTGGGTCGATACCTGCTGCACCGCGTCGGCGAGCGCCATGGTATCGAGGTTTCCCTGGCCAACAAGCCGGTCAAGGGCGACTGGAACGGCGCCGGCATGCACACCAACTTTTCCACCCGCCAGACCCGTGATGAGCAGATCGGCCTGGACGCCGTCGAGGCCATCGTCGCGACCCTGGGTGAAAGCCACGCCGACGATATCCGTCATTACGGCGACCGGCTCAACGAGCGCCTGACCGGCCTGCACGAGACCTGCGACATCAATACGTTCCGGTCCGGGGTCGCCCACCGGGGTGCGTCGATCAGGATTCCGCAGCCGGTGTCGCTGAAGGGCTACGGCTACCTGGAAGACCGCCGTCCGGGTGCCAACGCGGACCCGTACCGCGTGGGCAGCTGCCTGGTCGGCGCCGTCAATCGAATCCAAAAGGGAGTGGCCGCCGAAATCGCGGCCTGACAAGGGGAAGGGGGGAAGCACGGGGGCGGCATCGTTCGCCCCCGTTTTTTCGCCCGCTGAATGTCGTGATGACTGGAGAAACATCATGTGTAAACGATTCAAACTGCTCGCGGCCGTGACGGCCGCCGCGATCGCGTTGTCACCATCGGCTTTTGCTGACGGCGCGATCAACATCGAGGTCCGTTACATGCTCAACACGGTCCTCCTGCTCGCCTGTGGCGTCCTGGTCATGTTCATGGCCGCCGGTTTCGCCATGCTGGAAGCTGGCATGGTCCGCAGCAAGTCCGTGGCCGTGATCCTGGCGAAGAACATCTCGCTGTATGCCATCGCATCCATCATGTTCCTGCTGGTCGGCTACGAGCTGATGTACGGCACCGGGGGCGCTTCGCTGTTTGGCCGGCTGGCGCCGTGGTCGCCCGCCGAGGTGCTCGGCGTGGATGTCGCCATGGGGCAGCCGTCGGCCGCTACCTGGTTCTTCCAGATGGTGTTCGCAGCCACCGTGGCCTCCATTGTTTCCGGGGCACTGGCCGAGCGCGTGAAGTTCTGGCCCTTCCTGGTGTTCACCATGCTGCTGACCGGGGTGCTCTATCCCGTGGTCGGTCACTGGACCTGGGGCGGCGGCTGGCTGTTCGGGCTCGGCTTCTCGGATTTCGCCGGGTCCACCATCGTTCACGCGGTGGGCGGCTGGGCGGCGCTGGCCGGCGTCATCCTGCTGGGTGCACGGCGTGGACGTTTCGACTCGGGCAGCGCCAGTCAGGACTTTTCACCGTCCAGCCTGCCGATGGTGACGCTGGGCACGTTCATCCTCTGGCTGGGCTGGTTCGGTTTTAACGGCGGCTCGCAGCTGTCGTTCTCGAGCGTTGAGGATGCGCTGGCGGTGGCGACAATCTTCGTCAACACCAACGCCGCCGCGGCCGGTGGCGTGGCGGCCGTGCTGGTGTTCTCACGCCTGGCATTCCGGCGCCTGGACCTGCCGCTGATCCTGAATGGCGCGCTGGCCGGCCTGGTCAGCATCACCGCGGAACCGCTGGCGCCGTCCATGCCGCAGGCGGTCATGATCGGCGCTGCGGGCGGCATCCTGATGATCTTCGCCACGCGACTGATGGAGCGGGCGCGGCTTGACGATGTTGTCGGCGCCATCCCGGTTCATCTCGCGGCGGGCACCTGGGGGACCATCGCGGTGGCGTTCACCAATGACGAGGCGAATATCTACGCACAATTGAGTGGCGTGCTCGCCATCGGCGCGTTCACGTTCACGGCGGCGTTTATCGCCTGGGCGCTTCTGCGTCGCCTGGTCGGCATCCGGCTGAAGCATCACCACGAAGATACCGGTGGCGACCTGGTCGAGGTCGGCCTGCGGGCTTACAACCTGTAGGGGGCGACATGAAAACGACACGCAAGGAAAGCCTGTTCCGGTCGCTCGATGCGACCGGCAACGGCCGTATCGGAAAACATGACATCCTGGAGGTGCTGTCGCGCTCGGGCATCGCCGTCGACGATATCCGCCTCCAGGGCCTCAGGGCCCGGCTGGACCAGCTCGGCGACGAGACGGTCGACGCGAAGGGCCTGGAGACCCTGCTGGGCGGTACGGGGCAATTGTTTGCCCGCGCCCAGCGCGGGGAGCTGGTCATTCCGGGCTTCAACCGGTTCGCCGAACAGGTCGAAGCCATTTTCGACAGGGTGCGCACCATCGATGACGGCCGGGTGGCCGATTACATTCCGCAACTCGCCCGCGTGCCGGGTGAACGGTTCGCGGTGGCGATGTGCACGATTGATGGCCAGGCCCTGCAGCTGGGTGATGTCAGTACCGGGTTCACACTGCAGTCCAGTTGCAAGCCGTTGCTGTACTGCGCCGCGCTCGAGGAGTACGGCGAGGCGAAGGTGCACGCGCATGTCGGCCGTGAACCCAGTGGCCGGTCATTCAACGAGCTGGCGCTGAACAATTGCGGGCTGCCACACAACCCGATGATCAATGCCGGCGCCATCATGACCAGCAGCCTGATCCGCCGTGAACTGGCGACCGCCGATCGCATGGAGTTCCTGACCGACCTGGTCACCGCGCTTTCGGGTAACCGGCCCTGTCATTTCAACAATGCCGTGTGGCACTCGGAACGCGAGACCGCGGATCGCAACTACGCGCTCGCGCACCACATGCGCGAACGCGGGGCCTTCCCGGCGGGCACTGAGATACCCACCGCCCTGGACTACTATTTTTCCGCCTGCTCCATCGAAACCACGGCCCCGGCCGTGGCCACCATCGGCGCGACCCTGGCCAATGGCGGCGTCTGTCCGCTCACGGGCGAACGGGTTTTTGGCGAAGAGAACGTCAAGAACGGGCTGTCGATGATGTACTCCTGCGGCATGTACGATTATTCGGGCGAATTCGCGTTTTCGGTGGGCATCCCGGCGAAATCGTCGGTGTCCGGTGTCATCCTGGCGGTGATCCCGAACGTCATGGGCATCGCCGTCTGGTCGCCACGCCTGGACACCTGCGGCAACAGCGTTCGCGGTGTTTCGTTCCTGCGCGAACTGGTCGGCCGGTTCAGCTTTCACAACTACGACAGCCTGGTGGCGTCGAGGAAAGAGGATCCCCGGCGGCTGCCGGCTGCCGGCGAAACCAGTTTTACCTACCTGGCCATCCAGGCCGCGAGTGAAGGTGACGTGGCCGAACTGAAACGGCTGGTGGCCCACGGTCACGACCTGGACGCGGCGGACTACGATGGCCGTACGCCGCTGCACCTGGCCTGCGCGGAGAATCGCGTCGAGGCCGTTCGATACCTGCTGGACCAGGGCGTGAGCGATGCGCCGAAGGACCGCTGGGGAACGACGCCGCTGGCCGATGCGCGCAAACACAAGCGGAAAGCCATCGTCGCCCTGTTCGCCGGGCGATCGAAGGTGCAGGCGCTGAAAAAATCAGCGTAGGGCCGGGCGGGTTTGCTATCGTTAAAAGCTGCCGGGTGAACCCGGTATCGCGTTGCCGTCACCGACCGGAGCCCCATGATCGCCGACAGCTACCAGCTTATCCTGCTCTGCGCCTTCCTGGGCCTGCTGAGCATTGTCCTGACGGGGCTTTCCCAGCGCCTGGGGGCGCCTTCGCTGCTGCTGTTTTTGGTGATCGGCATGCTCGCCGGCGAGGACGGTCCTGGTGGCATCAGTTTCGACGATGTCGGCGTGGCGTTCCTGGTGGGCAACATCGCGCTGGCCGTCATCCTGCTGGATGGCGGCCTTCGTACCCACGTGAGCAGCTTCCGCGTCGGCCTGAAACCGGCGCTGTCGCTGTCGACGCTGGGGGTGGCCATCACCAGCGGGCTGGTGGGACTGACCGCTGCATGGGTACTCGACTGGCCGCTGATCAATGGCCTGTTGCTGGGCGCGATTGTCGGCAGCACCGACGCGGCCGCGGTGTTTGGGCTGCTGCACTCCGCGGGCCTGGAGCTGAAAGAGCGCTCCAGCGCGACGCTCGAGATCGAATCGGGCACCAACGACCCGATGGCCATTTTCCTGACGGTATCGTTGCTGACCCTGCTGACGTCCAGCGAACAGGGCTTCGGCTCGGCCATGGGGCTGGAGTTCATCCACCAGATGGGGCTCGGCGCCGCCATGGGGCTGGCCGGTGGCTGGCTGTTGCAGCAGCTGCTGAACCGGATGCGGCTGTCGCGGGTGTTGTACCCCTTGCTGGCGGTCTCGGCCGGACTCTCGGTGTTCGCATTGACCAACCTGTGGGGCGGCAGCGGGTTCCTGGCCATTTACCTGATCGGCCTGATGCTGGGCAACCGGCCGCTGAACTACCTGCATGATATCCGTTGGCTGATGGATGGCCTGGCCTGGCTCAGCCAGATCAGCATGTTCCTGATCCTGGGCCTGCTGGTGACGCCTTCGACGCTACTGGACGTGATCGTGCCCGGGCTGGTGATTGCCGGGGTGCTGATGTTCGTCGCGCGCCCGGTCGCCGTCTGGCTGTGCCTGTTGCCGTTCCGTTTCCCGGCGCGTGAGAACTGGTTCATCAGCTGGGTCGGGCTGAAGGGCGCGGTACCGATTATCCTGGCGCTGTTCCCGTTCCTGTCGGGGCTTGAGCACAGCGCCACGTATTTCGAGATCACGTTCTTCGTTGTGCTGTTATCGCTGGTGCTGCAGGGCTGGACCATCGCCCCGCTGGCCCGTGGCCTGGGCCTGGACGTGCCGCCGCACCCCGAAGACCACCAGCACCTGGGTTTCGCGATTCCGGGTGACGTGGTCATGGAGCTCAGCGCCTACCGCATTCACCCCGGCAGCCCTGCCGAAACGGGGCGGCTGGGCAACCTGCCGTTGCCCCCGGGCGTGCGGTTGATGGGCGTGGTGCGCAAGGGTGCGATCCTGCCGGCCGAGGACGACCTGGTGCTGGCGCCGGAAGATTACCTGGTCATGCTGGTGTCCGCCCACGAGGCCGCTGAGCTGCCGGCGCTGTTCACCGAAATCGCGCTACCGCCACACCTTGATGGCAGCGCGTTCTTCGGTCACTTCACCCTGCGGCCGGAGACCAATATCGACGACCTGTGCGCGGCTTACGGTGTGCAGGTACCCGACGAGCTGAAAGGCCTGGATCTCGATGCGATCATTCGGAAAAAGGTCCACCACCTGCCGGTGGTCGGCGACAGCCTGCGTGTCGGCGACATGGCATTGGTCGTCCGGAAAATGAACCGCGGCCAGATCCTGCAGGTCGGTATGAAACTGTTGTCCGGCTGAGCCGGCACTCCGGTTAGTAGCCGCTGACCTCGCAGGTGCCGTCCTTGAGCGCGTTGTTGAACGCATCTTCACCGTCAGGCGGCCCGCCGGTGGTGAAGTAGCTGCGGTAGTACGCGGCCATTTTCTTCCGGGTCGGCTCGTCATAGGCGCAGTTCATTTCGCCATCGTTCGGCATGGATTCCTGGTACTGGCAGGCCCCGTCGCTCATGCCGATCACGGCGCGGGTTTCCTCGCCGCCCGTGAACGGGTGCGTGAAGGTGCACTCGAACTTCTCGCAGGCTTCCAGGCGGTCGGGCAGGTCGCCGCAGGTGCCGACCAGGTCCTGGGCGGTTGCCGAGAACGCGGCTGTGGCCAGCAGGCCGGCGGTAACAAGCTTGCTGGCCCGGGTGACGGAAGTTTTGAGGTGCCTGGCTTGAAGCATGTGTGTGACTCCTTGTCGGTGTACGTCCAGTTATAGCAGGTGAACGTGCATCCGTCGCGGCGTCACTCGCCGTGCTTGCTTTCGTCTTCCTTGCCCGCGTCGTCCTTCATGGTCGACAGCGTCTCGACGATATCGCGCAGCTCGGCCCGTGACAGCAGCGAGTCGAAGATGTCCGGCATGCTGGAGGGCGAGGTAAAGCCCTCGGCGATGGTCGCACTGGGGTCAACGATGGCTTCCAGCAGTTCACGGCGGTCCATGCGCGAGCCGATGCCCTGCAGGCTGGGACCGGCGGCCTCGGCCTCGGGGTCCATGACATGGCAGCGCACACAGGGCATGGCCGAGTTGCCCCAGTAGACCCGCCAGCCGGCCTGGGTATCGCCGCCTTCGAGTGCGTAGCTGTAAGGGGCCAGCGGGTCGTCGGCCTCTGCGGCCGCGGCTTCCCAGCGGGCCAGGGCGGCGGTCACTTCTTCTTCGTCACGTGCCTCGGCGGCCTCGATCAGCTCCAGTTGCGCCGCGGCCGGCACTTCGCCCGCGGCCAGGCGCTCCAGGCTTTCGACCAGCAGGGTGGCGGCGAAGGGCTGGTCAGCGCCGGCCAGGGTGTCGTAGGCGGTGCGCTGCTCTTCAACGCTGCCGTGCGACAGTTCGCGCAGCATGACCTCGGCCTTTTCGGGCAGGCGCTCGGTGATGATGGGCAGCGCGGCCAGGCGCAGCGCGGGTGCATCGGCTTCGCCGGCGGCCTCGGCCAGTTCCAGCATCCGCGGGTCATCGGCTTCGTTGAGCATGTCCAGCGCAGCGGCGCGGGCCTCGCCGTCGGCCTCGTCATGGAGTACCACGGCGGCGAGCGCGTCATTGATGCCGGTCACGCCCAGGGCGCCGGCCGCGGCGATCGTGCTGCCGACGATGTCGCCGTCACCCGACGCCAGCAGGTTGCTGGCCACGTCGGCCAGCGCCTCGCGCGCCGGGGCGGGGTCGCGGTCATCCAGCGGCCGGTACACGCCGATGATGCGGTCGCGGTCGAACGGCGTGGCCCAGCTGCCCAGCTGGTCGAGTGCCTCGACGCGCAACGCGACCGGGTAATCCGGGTTGGCGGCATAGCGGGCGAGCGCCGCGGCGTTGTCCGGCTGGCCCAGGCGCAGGTGGGCGTTGATGGCCCGTAAAGCGAGGATTTCCTGGTCGGCGTACGTGCCTTCCAGTGCGGCAGCCAGTTGCGGGTAGGCGGCCGTGACCGGGGCATCGTTGATGGCGCGGGCGGCGGCGAAAACGAGTTGTTCATCGATGTCACCCAGGAAGGCCGCCACCCGCGCGTCGCCGGTACGGCGAAAGACCTGCAGCACGGCCATGCGAACCGCGGCGGAACTGTCGCTCATGGCGACCTCCAGCACATCGTCGCTGGCGCTGCCGGCCAGGCCCATGATGATGGCGTGTTCCAGGTAGCGGTCCTGGCCGTCGTTTGCGCGCGCGGCTTCCAGCAATGCGGGCGCGGCCGTGGCGTCACCCAGCTTGCCCAGTGCCTGGGCCGCGAAGAAGCGGACCCGGGCCTCGTCATCCGCCAGCAGTTCGACCAGCCGCTGGACCTGGCCGTCGATGCCGTGGTCACCAACCAGTTTCGCGGCCTGGGCGCGGACCTCGGGCGTTTCGTCATGCAGTCGGGCGATCATCGCGTCCCGGGCATCGTCGACGCCCTGCCCGGCCAGGATGCCCAGGCCCCATGTCGCATGCAGCCGCGGATACAGGTCCATGGTGTCATCGGCGGGGATATCGGCGGCAATATCGGCGAACAGGTCGACGCTGCCGGCGCCGCGTGACGCCAGTTCCAGCTGGGCCTCCAGGCGCACATTCCAGTTGGGGTGTGACAGCAGGGCCGCGAGCTCGGCGTCATCGCGGCCGGTCATGCCCCCGGCGATCAATGCCTGGGTTTCACGCACGATGGCGCTGTCGCGATGATCAGGGTGGGAAATGGCGTAGACGCGGCCGCGATTCGACTTCGGCCAGCCGTCGACCCAGTCCAGCACGTAGAAACGGCCATCCGGGCCGAAAGTGACGTCGGTGGGCAGCAGGTTTTTCACGAAGGCTTCTTTTTCACCCAGGCGGTAACTCGCACCTGCCTGTTCCAGCGTGTACGACCACACGCCGCTGGTGGTGGTGTTGCCACGGAAATGGGTGATGAACAAATGCCCCCGGTAGTCCGGTGACAGGCCGGTACCCGGGTAATAGGCGATGCCGGACGGGCCGTCCTCGAGCAGGAACAGCGGCGGCAGGGCGAAGCGCGGGAAGGCGGCGTTGTCGTCTTCCCACCAGCCCTCGGACATCCACACCCCGCCATCACCCATCGGCGGGTGCTGGTGGCCGATGACCCAGCCGGAATCGCCGCCTTCGACCACCTGCACCAGGCGCTCACGGTCGCCCATGTCGCCGTCATTGTCGCCGGTGAACAGGTTGCCGAGTTCGTCGAAGGCCAGTTCCTGCGGGTTGCGCAGGCCCGTGTGGACCAGCTCCAGCCCGGTACCGTCGAAGTTCGATCGCATGACGCCGCCGGTGTCGGGCAGGTCGACGCGCGAACCGTCCGGCCCCTCGACGACCGCGCCGCGGTCGCCAATGGTGAAATACAGTTTGCCGTCGGGCCCGACCGCCAGGCCGTGGAAATCGTGGCCGGTGAAGGAAAAATGCACGCCGAAGCCGCGCAGGACCTCGGTTCGGCTCTTCGCGCGGCCCTCGTCGTCGATGCCTTCCAGCTTCCACAGCGACGGAATGTTGGTCAGGTACAGCTCGCCATTGCGCGCCAGCACGCCGGAAGCGATGCCATCGAGCGTGGTGTTGAAACCGGTGGCGTACTCGGACGATGCATCGGCCACGCCGTCGCCGTCGGTGTCCTGCACCAGGCGTACGCGCTCGCTTTCCACTTCCAGCTTGCGCGCATCGTCGCCAAAGATCTTCTCGATGCCGGCCGCGCGCTCCTCGATGGTACGGAACGCCATGTCATGCTCCAGCATCGGCATGTAGGAGCGGATATCCAGCGTGCTGGTGCCGTAGCGGTAGGTCTCGGCTACGTACAGCCGGCCCTGCTCGTCGAAATCGAAGGCGACGGGGTTGGCCAGCATCGGCTCGGCGGCCCACAGTTCCGCCTCCAGGCCGCTGCCCCCGGGCAACTCCAGCTTGTCGACCGCTTCGCGGGTCTGATCAGTCGCCGCGTCGATTTTCGCCGCCGCCTGCCGACCCTGGTCCTCGATGGTCAGTTCCGGCCATTCATCGGCCGCACCCGCCAGGGTCGCCGCGAACAGCGTGACCGAAAGTGCGAGGGAACGGTGGCGGAACTTCCGGGAGCGGAGCAGGGGCGTGTGAATCATGTGCGCAAGACCTTTCTTGTTCTGGGGATGTGACAAAGCTGAGCCAGGTACGGCATTATCCGTGGCCACGGGGCGCCATGCCAGCGCTGTCTTTAAACAAGAAACACGGGCTCACATCACATGACGACACGCAGACACTTCCTGGCCGGTACGGCCGGCCTGGCCCTGGCGTCCACGGCGGCACGGGCGAAATTCGACGCCACCTGGTTCGATATCTCGCTGGCACAGTGGTCAATGAACAAGGCGTTCTGGAGCGGTGAGAAAGACCGAATGCGATTTGCACAGATTGCCCGCGGCGAGTTCGGGATCACCGCCGTGGAATACGTGAACCAGTTCTACCAGGAAGGCTTCTCGGAAAAGACCGTCACCGAGCTGGCGCGAATCTCGCGCGAAGAGGGCGTGAATAATGTCCTGATCATGTGCGACCGCGAAGGCCGGCTGGGTGACCCAGATTCAGCCGCACGCACGCAGGCCGTCGACAATCACCTGAAGTGGATCGAAGCCGCGCGCGCCCTGGGCTGCCACGCCATCCGCGTGAATGCGGCCTCGGAGGGCGAGTTCGACGAGCAGATGAAACTGGCGGCTGATGGCCTGTCACGCCTGGCCGAGATCGGAGACCGCTACGGCATTAACGTCATCGTCGAGAATCACGGCGGCCTGTCCAGCAACGGCGCCTGGCTGGCGGCGGTCATGCGGCAGGTCAACCACCCGCGTTGCGGCACCCTGCCGGACTTCGGCAACTTCGTGATCGACCGCGAAACCGGCGAGGACTACGACCCCTACCTGGGCACGGCGCAGCTGATGCCGTTCGCGAAAGGTGTCAGCGCCAAGACCTTCAATTTCGACGCCAACGGCAACGAGGCCGACCTCGACTACCCGCGCCTGATGGAGATCGTCCGCGCCGCCGGCTATCGAGGCCACGTGGGCATCGAATGGGAGGGCGACAGCCTGGACGAGCCCGCCGGCATCGTCGCGACCCGCAAGTTGCTGGAGCGCATGGGCGGCCGGGTTTGAAACGCGGGGCCGTCGCCTCAATCTGAGCGCCATGACTATTTCAATCGCCTCGCTGTGCCGGCTTTCCGGCGCGGCGTTCATCGCGTTTGGCTGCTGCCCGGTATTGCTGGCGGCTGAAGCCAGCGACGACGAAGATACCATCCTGGAAGAAGTCCACGTGCTCGGCACGTGGTTGCCGGAAACCCGCGCCGCTGAAGGCCAGCAGGTCAGTGTTGACGCAGAGGCCCTGCGCCGCAGCCAGCCGGCCGACCCGGAGCAGCTGCTGGCACGCCTGCCGGGCGTGTCGGTCAGCCGTGCCGGCGGGGCGGGCGGCGTTTCCGAGGTATTCCTGCGCGGCGCCGAGTCCAACTTCACCGCCGTGGTGGTCGACGGCATGCGCCTGAATGACCCCGCGAACACGCGTGGTGGCGCGTTCGATTTCTCGACCCTGGCCAGCTCGGAAATCGAGCGCATCGATATCGCCACCGGTGCGATGTCGGCCGTATACGGCCCCGACGCCATGGCCGGCGTGATCCGCGTCGAGACGCGTTTTGCGGATGCCGGGGAAGGGTGGGTCGATGCCGAATTGGGGACCGATCACGGTTGGCGTGCGGGCGCGTCGCTGGGTGGCGCGGTCGGCGGGACCGGCGTCGCGCTTCGCGCCACCCGCGAAGAAGCCGGTGACGCGGTGGAAGGCGCATCACTGGACCTGACCACCCTGGCCGCCCGCTTAAACGGCACCCTGGGCGCTGCAATCGACTGGCGCCTGGTGCTGCGCGCCGCCGATCGCCAGCGCACCAGCTTCCCCGAGGTCAGCGGCGGTCCCGAATACGCGGTATTGCGCGAGCTGGAAACCGGTGACGGTCAGGAATTCGGTGGTTCGCTACGGGTGAACACCGAGCACTCCGACCTTTGGTCGTCCGAATGGCTGGCCAGCTGGTCGCAGATCGAAGATGACATCAAGACGCCAGCCGTCGCGCCCGGTGTGCTGGATGGCCAGCCGGCCTTCACCAGCGATACGGACTACCGCCGTGGTGAACTGCGCTGGGTCAATCGCCTGGCGCTGGGTGACGCCAACGCGCCCGCCCTGGCGCTGGGCCTGGCGTTTATCGACGAGGATGGCAGCGACGATGGCGTCGTCGACCTGGGCCCGGTGGTGCTGCCGAATGGCTGGACACTGGACCGGGAAACGCTCTCCGCGTTCGCCGAACTCGGCGGCCGTTGGGGCAACGGCTGGACCGCCAACGTCGCCGTCCGCGGCGACCATACCGAGGGCGACACGAAGGTCTCGGGGAAGATTGGCCTGGGCCATGACAACGTGGTCGGCGGCCAGGCCTGGGTCCGCGCGGCCAACGGCTTCAAACTGCCCAGTTTTTTCGCGCTGGGCAACCCGCTGTACGGCAACCCGGACCTCGAGCCGGAAACCGTTCGCAGCATCGAGGCCGGTTGGGATCGTGACATCAACGACACGTTCAGCATCGGCCTGGCCCTGTTCGCCAGCCGCTACCAGGATCTTGTCGACTTCGATTTCGAGAACTTCACCAACGTGAACCGGGGCGAGATCGACATCCGTGGAATTGAACTGCGCGGCAGCTGGCAGATCTCGCCGGACTGGCGCCTGGACGCCGACCTGGTCAATGCCGATATCGACAGCGACGACGGCCCGCTGCGCCGTCGCCCGGAAACCACCGGTGGCTTGGGCCTGGCCTGGGCGCCGGACGGACCCTGGTCACTGGCCGCCTCGGCACGTTACGTGGGCGAGCGGTTGATCACGTCGATTCCCACCGGCGATGTCACCGACGACACCTACTGGCTGCTCGATGGCACTCTTCGTTACGGCAGCACCGACGGCTGGTCCGCCTGGGCAGCGCTCGACAACGCCCTGGACGAAGACTGGCAGGATGCGCCGGGCTTCCCGGCACCGGGCCGTCGCCTGCGGGTGGGCGTCGAACTGGGTTTCTGAACCGGGGCTCTGGACCGGCGTCCGCCGGCCCGTCAGCTGAACGGGTTCCTGTCCGAGGCCAGGTACCGGGCTTCCGCGTCTGTCGTGTCGCGGTCCAGCACCTTGTTGCGGTACGGAAACCGGCCAAACGCCCGGATCGTTTCCGCGTGTTCCCGGGCAAAGTCGAGAATCGTCACGGCCTCGTCCCGCAATTGCGTGAACT
Source organism: uncultured Oceanospirillales bacterium (assembly GCA_913055655.1). GTDB lineage: Bacteria > Pseudomonadota > Gammaproteobacteria > Xanthomonadales > SZUA-36 > Marinihelvus. The sequence continues at coordinate 98,937 of CAJXKA010000002.1, forward strand.
TCCTGACGCTCAGCGCCTGTAGCTCCGGGTCCTCGGCGTGCATCAACGGCATATAGAAAAACTGCCGCTGTGACAGGGCCAGGGATTCGTCCATGCCGGCCTCGATGCCTTCAACCGCCAGTTGCTGGCAGACCGGGTCCATTTCCCAGGTCTTCGGTGAGCCGCGGAACACGTTACGGGAAAACTGGTCGAGGACGATAATCAGTGCCAGGCGGCCGAGTGGCGTGTCGGCCCAGTCATCGAGCATCCCACTACGGGCTTGATCTACCAGCTCTCCGAATCGCTCCGCGATCATTTCATCGAGTGCCGGTCCGCCCTGGAACCATTGATTCGGCGTCAGTTCCCTGAACCAGAAGTCGAGTACCTCTTGAATGTCAGATCGCCCGGTTGGCACCTGAAAAACCCCATCGTTTCCGGCGTGTCGCCTCGGCCAGTGTAGCGCGGACCAATGCATTCGCGTTTTCCACGAGGTTGTGGGTAAGATGAGAACGAGGCAACGACAGGGAGTCGCGCGTCATGAATCGTTTCTTGTTCATCCTGGCCGGTCTTGCGGCACTCGCGGTCACGCTGATTCGCGCCATCGCCGGCGGCGCGGGCGATCTCGCGATCCTGCTGTCCGCGCTCGAAGGTAACGCCATCCGCGGCGTCGTGATTATCAATTGGCACGCACTGACCGCGGTGTTCGGGTTACTCGCCGTCGGGCTGTTGTTCTCCGCCTGGCTACCACGACCGGCGGGCGTCATGGTGGGTCTGCTGGCAGCAGGGGCGTTCGGAACAACCTGCGGGTTGTTCATGGCCGTCGCGGCGGCCGAAACCGGCTCACCATTTACCTATTTTCCCTATATCCCGCTGGGAGTAACGGCGGTTCTGTCTTTACTCGCCGCCATGACCGCACCGAAAGTTCGCCGCTGACATATCGAACGGGAGTTGAACCAATGATGATGACACGATGGATGGCCATATGCCTGTGGGTACTGGTGTCTTCGGCTACGCTACACGCAGCCGACGAGATCACCCTTTTCGAACAGGGCTTGGCAACTGAGCCGGTCGCCCATGAAAAACCACCCATCGAGTATCCGCACAACGCGCAGTCCGCAGGGATCGAGGGCTGGCTGGTCGTGGAGTTCACCGTGGACACGGACGGATCCACGAGCGATGTGGTCATACGCAGCCGGAGCATCGACGGCATTTTCGAGGATGCCGCCCAGCGGAGTGTGAGCAATTGGACCTACGATCCCGCCACGCTGGATGGGGAGCCCGTTGCCACGCGCCACCAGACCCGGATGATCTACGCCATGAGCGGCCAGAAAGACGCGGTTTCCAACGGTTTTGCCCGCCAGGCGACATTCATTGGTCACTCACTTTCGCGGGACAAGCTGGAAAAGGCCTGGAAGCAGATCGGGAAACTGGATGGCCGTCGCCAGCGGACCCTGGCCGAAACCTGTTACGTCGACTTCTGGAAGGCAGAGTACTACCGGCGCAGCGGCGACCTGGAAAAGGCCGCCGAGCACTTCGATCGTGCACTGGTGATCGCCGATGTCGCCGTGTCGCCCGCGGTCCATGAACACATGCTGCGTTCCGCGATCGAGTTCGATGCGAAGGTCAATCATGTGGGCGCGGCCCTGGCCAGTTACGACGAACTTATCGAGGTCACCGGCAAACTGCCCGATGATGACCCGGCGCGACAGCTTGCGGCCCGCCTGGAGCAACTTCGTGACAGCAACGAGCCGATTGAACTGGCGGCAAGCCTGGAGCCCTGCGAATACTGCAAGAAGCCCGGGCAACTGGCCTGGCACCACACGCTGGCGCGTAGCCGTTTCAGTTTCGGGGAAGTTCCCGCATCGATCGACGAGGTCGAAGTCTGGTGTGACGAGCACTCAGTCACATTCGCCGCGCAACCCGGCAAGACCTACAGCCTCGCGAATGCTGCTGAAAGCGGTGAATGCAGCCTTTCCGTGTACGGCGACGCGCCGGACAGTTTCGCGTTTTCGGAGCTTTCCAGCGTGAACTGAGCCGCTGGGCGTCGCTACGTTTTGACGAACAAGGTCACCAGCGGCTCGTCGCCCACCTGGCGGCTCCAGTGGCCGTGGATCGAGGGGTCGAATTCGCTGCCTTCGGGTAGGGTGTCGTTCGAAAAAAAGTGCTCGCCGGCCGTAAACGTGCGGCTTGTGCCGTCGGGCAGCCCGATTTCCATTTTCCCCGACAGGATCAATACCCACTGAGGATCCGTCGTGCAGTGCACCGCGCTGCGGTACCCGACCGGGCTTCGGCGCCACTGCATTCCTTCGACAGGCTGAACAGTGGAAAGGCGCACCATCTCCTGCCCCTGGTCCAACTCAACAGGGCGCTCCACGAACCTGGCGCGGCCGTCGGGGCCGGTTTCAAGCAATACCTGTGTCAGGACCGGCAAGATGTTAATCCTGCCGGCCCTGACCTGGAAGCCGGGTTCCTGCCATTATTTCGGTTCAGGCACTGGCGCCGGTTTCGGATACGTACCGTTGATGATTGACGCGTCCGGGCCGTAATTACGCAGTACGGTCCAGAACGGGCCGTCCGGTGTTGGCAGCCAGTTGCTTTCTTTCTCCGGCCCGGGCGATTCGTGCTGGAAGTAAATGGTCGTGGACCCGTCTTCGTTCTGCTTGACGCCCGGCGTTGTGCTCGACAGTGAATAGCGGTCGATCGGGTTGTCCACCAGCCAGCGCTCTGGCAGCCGGTACATGGTGAACGACCAGAAGTACTTCACCGGTGGTGTTTCACCGGCCGGGAAGGTCACCGAGTAGTTGTTTTTGCTGGCGTCCAGCGGCTGGCCGTCGGCGCCCAGCGGAATGGAGAAGTAAACGGCCTGTTCATTGACGTTGCCGAAAATGCCCAGCACGACGCCAAGGGTGCGGGAAAGGTAGTCGTCACCGATTTTCTCGCGGCTGGCGAACAGTTTGCCGGAATCCACGTTGGGGTCGTTACCGGCTTCCGCGTACTCGGCCCAGGCATCTTTCACGCCATTGCGAATCGCGTCCTGGATGGCGGGCTCGAACGAGTCCATGTCGAAGCCCTCGCCGATGCCCAGCGCCGCCAGCGTTTCATACTGCCCGGCATCGTCCGGGTGCGGCGTGGTGAACGGCAGCATCAGCTCGACGTAGTCCCAGAACCTGTCGGTCTTTTCGTCGCCCTCGGTCCACTCCGGCCAATCGATTGCCGGCGCGGCCGGCGGCGCCGGCTGGCCCAGGTATTCGCTTAACGGCTGCAGCTGGTACTGCTGCTGGATGGCCCGGACATTCTCAATATCGCCCGGCGTGCCAAGCAGCTGGGTGCGGGTCAGCGTGCCCAGGAAATCGCTCTCGCCCTGGATGACCCGGGAAACGCCCTCGGGCAGCTCACCCTCCCAGCCGGGTGCGGCCAGCAGGTAGCTGCCGCCACCGTTGCCGTCTTTCAGCGAGCCCGGGTTGTCGAGCACGTAGGCCCACAGGTCATCCCACTGGCTGGTGTAGTAACGGCCTTCGTCAATCTCCGGCATGGTCAGCACCCACGGCTCGGCGCGCAGGTCGACCCAGGCGTACGAGTAGGGCGTGTCGTTGTTTGGGGTCACGATGTCGGTATCTTGCGGCGTGGCGGTTCCCAGGTGCAGCCACTTGCCGAACTCGGCGTCGCCTTCAATGGCCTGCGAGTGCATGGTGCGGTAGTACAGCACCAGCGGGTACGTGAAGACGTAAGCATCGCGTGCGTACTGGCGCGCCTGCTCAGCGGTCAGGCCGTCACTGGGCTCATTTGCAGTCGACGCGGCTTCCTGGGCAGCGGCCGGTGTGGACGCCGCTTCAGTGGTGGATTCGGCATCGTTTGTGGGCTTACAGCTTGCCAGCACGGCGGCCGCGACGGCGGCGACGATCAGACGGTTCAACATGGAATTCCCCCGAGTGTGAATGTCACACCCAAGCATACGCATGCCGAACGACATTTTCATGAGCGTGATCTTAAAATCTGGGGGAATGGTGCCCGGGGGCGGAATCGAACCACCGACACGCGGATTTTCAATCCGCTGCTCTACCAACTGAGCTACCCGGGCACTGGAACGTGCAGTCGGTCATTGTACCCCGAAAGGGGTCGCGGGTGACCGTGAGGCGCGGTATTAAACCCGCTGCGGCGTGCCAAGTCAACCATGCGTGGTTCACGGGCGGCTTGTCACGCATTGTCGTCCAATTTCACATGTTGACGCTTGAGTCGCGCCTGCTGAATAACACATGATCCATCCACACCAGTGGACGCCGCTACGGTGTCACGTACATCAGAAGGAGCAATTTATGAAGGGGGTCGATGTCTTCACACGGACTAAGGGAAGCAATGGTGGATGGTTTACGGTGGCCGCCCTGGCGGCGGTCACGATCATGCCGGTGACGTCCGCACATGCGTTGGAGTGCGCCAACCAGGCCGGTGGCGCCGTATGGGCAACCGCACCGGACGATACCGGGGACGCCAACGCGACGGCGTGCGGTGACGGTGCCGTGGCCAGCGGTTCGAACAGTACCGCCGTGGGTGTCGCCGCCAGCGCCGCCGGCGCCAATTCCATCGCCATGGGAAACGGCGCTTCCGCAGCGGGCGGTACCAATATCGCCATCGGTAACGGGGCCGTTACGTCCGGCGCCAGCAGTGTCGCCGTCGGCAACGGCTCGATTTCCGATGGCGGCCTCGGCAGCACCGCGTTCGGCAACTTGTCAGAAGCCAGGGGCGAGTCCAGTACCGCCCTGGGGCGATTTGCTGCCGCCACTGCGGACCAGTCGGTTGCCATTGGCTCGGAATCGGATTCCGGCGGTTTGGCGGCCATCGCGATTGGCGCGGGGTCCGGTGCTTCAAATGTGGGAGGCGTCGCCGTGGGCATGCTCGCGTCCGCGACCGGCGACGGTGGCAGTGCGTTTGGCCGTGACGCCAGTGCGGGCGGTGAAGAAAGCACGGCGATTGGCTTTAGCGCCAGCGCTGCGGGCGACCAGAGCACCGTGCTGGGGGTTTACGCGACCGGTGCCGGTTTTAGCAGTGCGGTATTGGGGCACCTGGCCAGCGCAGCCGGCAACAACGCTACAGCATTGGGCACCGGGACCGCGGCAGCTGGAAACAACAGCGTCGCGCTGGGCAATAGCGCTTCTACGTCTGGTGGCGGCACCATCGCGATCGGCAATGGGGCGGTGTCCACGGGGAGTTTCAGCCCGATTGCGATTGGTCAGCAGTCTTCCGCCACGGGTACCGGCAGTATCGTCATCGGGCATTCGGCAACATCGGCTTTTAACCGTGGCGTGGCCATCGGTCAAGGGGCAGGTGTATCCCAAGCTTGGTCTGTCGCGCTTGGTAGTAGTGCATTGGCTGGCCCTAACGCCACTGCGTTGGGCTATTCTGCAGTGTCATCGGGGAACAGTAGCGTTGCAATAGGCAATAGCGCCGATTCGACAAATCAAAGCAGTATCGCAATCGGGCAGCTATCGTTGGCTGCTGGCAGAGATAGCACCGCCATTGGTGCATTTGCTGCCGCATCCAACAACGCCGCCACAGCGATTGGATACCAAGCATACGCCCCCAATGCCAACACCATCGTGTTGGGAAGAACCGACGGCGAAAACTTCGCCTCGGGATACGATGATGTCGCCATCGGTACCACGACCCCGCTGGCACCGCTGCACGTGGCCCGCCACGACGGCACTGCACGCCTCCTGGTGCAGGAAAACCACCCGGACCCGGCGGGCCGGACGCTGTTCACACTGGCCAATCGGGGCAACACCAAGTTCGAGATCAAGGAAACCGGTACCGGCACGCGCTGGCAGTTCACCAACAGTGGCGACGCGTTCCGGATCTCGAAGTACGGCACCGGCGAAGTTGAGTTCCAGGTATTCAACGACGGAAGCGCGGCGCTGGCGGGCGACCTGGTGCTGGACGGCAGCTTGACCGAGATGTCGGACCGCAACCAGAAACACGCCATCGTGCCGCTGGACGGCGAGACGGTGCTGGCGAAAGTCGCCCAGGTGCCGGTGTCGGAGTGGTCTTACAAGGGCGAGGCCGCCGATTCGCGCCACATCGGTCCGATGGCCCAGGACTTCTACGCCGCCTTCGGCCTGGCCAGTGGCGAGACCCAGATATCGGCGCGCGACATGGCCGGGGTGAACATGGCGGCGATCCAGGCACTGGCCCGGGAGAACCGGGAATTCCGGGCGGAACTGGAGGAACTGAAGTCGCTGGTGACGCAGTTGCTGCCGCGGACGGTGAAAAACTGAGCCGGTTCGGGGTACAGGGCACGACGGCTATCCTGCCCGGCGTGATCGGCGTCTGCGTATACTGGTGGCCAATTTTTCACCACAGGGGGAGACCGATGAATCTGCGCAACCCGTTTCTGCCGGCCGCTGTCGCCATAACGTCGTCAATGTTTCACCCGGCGGCCCACGCCATCCAGAACATCAACGAAGACCTGAAACTCACTGACGCGACACCGGCCATCATCTTCAATGACACGGGCTCCGGTACCGACAACTGGTATCTCCGAGGCCGGGATGAATACTTTTCCCTGGTGGACGTCGCTGGCGGTACAGACGTCATTTACGCGGATCCTTCCCAGGACATCCTGACCTTCAACTACGCGCCGGCAATCCACTCGACGGCGCCCGTCCTGCTGTTCAACGACACTTCGGTGCTGGACGGCCAGTACGAATGGTACGTTCGTGGCCGGGACGAGTTCTTTGCCATAACCGATGTCGATGCGGGGCAACAGTTGCTGTTCTACGACAAGGGGACGGACGCCGTCTCATTCGGGCCGGGGGCCGCGGCGACCGGCGCGGATGGCGTCGCGTTGGGCACCAACTCCGACGCGACGGCGAGCAGCAGTGTCGCCATCGGCGATCACGCCGAAGCCGGTGGATTCCAGAGCATCGCGGTGGGTTTGTACGCCAGCGCTGTTCCCCAGGGTGCGGTCGTCATTGGCGGACAGGCGGACGCCTTGGACGAATCGCTTTTCGGCGTGGCCCTGGGTGCGAGCACGCGAACGCAAGGCAACTCCGCCACGGCGCTGGGCGCTTCGTCCTGGGCCATGGCGGAGGGCAGCGTCGCGCTGGGCGCGGTCGCGCGCGCGACGGAACCCTGGACCATCGTCCTGGGCAGCGACCCGAGCCTGAACAACCGGGACGAATATCACGAGGTGGGCATCGGTACCAGCGTGCCCCTGGCCCCGGTACACATCTACCGCGACGACGGCACTGCACGCCTCCTGGTGCAGGAAAACCACCCGGACCCGGCGGGCCGGACGCTGTTCACGCTGGCTAACCGGGGCAACACCAAGTTCGAGATCAAGGAGACCGGTACCGGTACCCGTTGGCAGTTCACCAACAGCGGCGACGCGTTTCGGATTTCGAAGTACGGCACCGGCGAAGTTGAGTTCCAGGTATTCAACGACGGAAGCGCGGCGCTGGCGGGCGACCTGGTGCTGGACGGCAGCTTGACCGAGATGTCGGACCGCAACCAGAAACACGCCATCGTGCCGCTGGACGGCGAGACGGTGCTGGCGAAAGTCGCCCAGGTGCCGGTGTCGGAGTGGTCTTACAAGGGCGAGGCCGCCGATTCGCGCCACATCGGTCCGATGGCCCAGGACTTCTACGCCGCCTTCGGCCTGGCCAGTGGCGAGACCCAGATATCGGCGCGCGACATGGCCGGGGTGAACATGGCGGCGATCCAGGCGCTGAACCAGAAGCTGGAACAGCGCAACCAGGCGCTGGAAGAGCGGGTGGTGTTGCTCGAGTCGCTGGTCCGGCAGTTGTTGCCGAACGTGGCCGCCAACTAGCGGTCAGCCGGCGGCGTCGAAGGCGTCTTTCAGCCAGCGCTTCACTTCGGCGTCGACGTCGGCCGGTTTTTCCAGCCGGACCCGGTGCGAGACCATCGCGTTGAAGCTGCCCGAGGCTTCGAGCCGGCCTTCCGGCTCACGGCCCTTCAGGTTGATGCCCAGGTCCACGCGGGTCTTCGTCGACGGCTGCACCAGTGCGAACTGCGTTTTGTGGCGCAGGCTGACGTAGGCCTTCTTCGGCGCAATGTCCAGGCCGGCTCCAAAACCCTCGACAATGCCGATGACCCTGTCATAGATAGGCTTCAGTCCCGCTTTTGGGCCGGCGTATTGCGCGGCGACCAGGTCGGTGTCGTCGGAGGCTTCGCCGGCCCTGGATTTCAGCGCGCGGTGGACGACCATGTTGGCGTAGCCGTGGGTAAAGCCGTGATCGTCTTTCAGCATCTTCACGAGCTGGCCGTGTTTTTCCAGACCTGACTTGCGGACCACGTCCAGCCAGTAGTCGACGGGGCGGCCGGTCTTCTCGGCGATGTTGGCTTCCATGGTGGCGAGGTAGGCGTCGGTATCCATCAAAGTCCCCTCACATCAGGCCGAAGACCAGGCCGTACACGGTGAACTGCACCGCGTGGTAGCCGGCGTTGATCAGCCACAGTTTCAGGCTCTTCAGCTCGAACAGGTAGTTCACGCCGAACGAGGTCGCCACCCAGGCGATGCCGATGATCAGGCCCGAGTGCAGCGGAATCCACAGGTTTTCAGAGCGCGCGCCGAACAGGCCGATAAACATCGAGAATGCCATGGCGGCCAACAGGCAGAGCACGAAGGCGACGCCGAAGATTCTGCCCTTGTTGGCAGCGTTCAGCTGTTCGTCGGAAAGGCCTGTTTCACGTTGCCAGGCCTTGGCGAACAGCAGCGGTGAATACCAGATGCCGCCGACGATAAACGCGCTGACGGCGGCGACGATGGTGGGTAGCCATTCGATAGGGGGCATGGGTTTCTCCTTTGTTGTTTCAGTCGAGCCTTGAATCTACGCCTTTCGTTTTGAGGCGTATTGTAAAAATGTTGCTTTGGGTGAGTAGTGAGTAGTGAGTGGTGAGTCGGAAGAGCACTTGCCGGATGCTATTGGCGAAGATCCTGCTCACCACTCACCACTCACCACTCACCACTCACCAGTCCTCCATTGTTGCGCCGCCGCCCGGCGATGCGCGGCGCAGGTATTCCTCCGGCGTGGCGCCGCAAAACTCGCGGAAATCGTGCGCCAGGTGGGCCTGGTCGTGGTAACCGAAGTCTTCGGCCACGGCGGCCCAGCTATCGGGCGCGCTAGCGCCCAGGTGCGCCATGAGCGCTTCGATGCGGACCACTCGGGCATAGGTTTTGGGCGTCAGGCCCACCTGTTCACGGAAGTGTCGGCCCAGCGTGCCGCGCGTAGTGCCGAGTTCCCTGCACAGGGAATCGATGCGCTGTCGCCCCAGGCTTCGGCGAATGCGGCGGGACGCCTCGACCAGCGTCTCGTCCTGGCGCGCCCGAAGGTCCAGCCGGGCGCGCAGGTCGGCCTCGAGCAGGTCAAATCGGGCAAAACAGTTTGGTGCTTCGACCAGGCGTTCGTGCAGCAACTGTCCGTTGCCGCCCCACAGGTCAGCCGTTTCCGGTACCCGGCAGGCGATTTCGTTCATCGGCGTGCGTAACAGGCGCCAAGTGCCCCATGGCTTCAGCCGTGCGGCGACGAAGTGCGAGCCATGGGTGGTTTCAATCAGTAGCCAGCGCCGCTGCAGTCCCGACAGCCAGCCGCCGCCGTAGTTCATATTGCAGTCCTGGCCGTCCATCGACAGCACACGATGTTCACCCTTCAGGTTGAACATCAGTTCGATGTTGGTGCGCGGCAGGATCTTCTCGCGCATCGGCGGGATGTCACCCCAGCCTTCCCAGTAGCAGTCGACGACGTCGACCAGGTCCGGTGCGGGTTGGGCCTCGATCATGTTCCAGCGGCCGATGGGGGTCTCGACCGAGAGGTCGCGGCAGGCGCGCGTGAAGGTGTGGCCGGGGGTCGCGAAGAGCTGGCCGGCCAGGTGCATGGCTCAGTCCTCCGGCGGGACGTAGCCGTCCGGTGCGGCCGAGCCTTCGCCGAAAAAGAACTTCTCCATCTCACCCTCCAGGAACTTTCGGTGTTCCGGGTTGATGGGGCTAAGCCGGTTCTCGTTGATCAGCATGGTCTGGTGCGCCAGCCATTTCTGCCAGCCCTCGGTGGACACGTTCTCGAAGATCCGCTGGCCGAGTTCGCCGGGGTAGGGTGGTTTGGCGAGACCCGGGGCCTCGCGATCGAGGATGACACAGTTGACGGTACGGCTCATTTGAACGTCTTCTCCAGGATGCCCAGGACCGGTTTTGGTATGCCCAGGCTGGCCCACTGCAATGGCGAGAACCAGTCCAGGTGCTCGCCGCATTCTACCGTGAGCGACAAGGGCTGCACGTGCGGCGCGTCGGGGCGTGCGACTTCAGCGGCCAATGGAACCAGGTCCAGTTTCAGGTGGGTCAGGGTGTGGCTGACCCGCTCCAGTGCCTGGAAAGGGTCTTCGTCAAACCCGAAACGTTCCGCCAGCAGGTCAGGGTGTTCAGCCACCGGGAAGCACCACAGGCCACCCCAGATTCCGGTTGGCGGGCGCCGCTCCAGTAACACGCGACCTTTCGGGTCGTTCAGGACGAGCAGGTAGAGGCGCTTGTGGCCGATGTCCCGCTTCGGGCGCGGGGTCGGCAGCTGGCTGACGCGCTTTTCCGCGCGCGCACGGCAGTCCATGCGCACCGGGCATTCCGGGCAGCGCGGGTTGCGACGCGTGCAGATCGTCGCGCCCAGGTCCATGACGGCCTGCGTGTAATCGGCGCCGCGATTCGCCGGCAGCCGGGTTTCGGCTTCGACCCAGAGTTCCCGGGCGACCGCTGGCTTTCCGGCCCAGCCCTCGATGGCGGCGTGCCGCGCCATCACCCGCTTGACGTTGCCGTCCAGCACCGTGGCGGGGATGTCATGGGCCTGGGAAACGATCGCGTTGGCGGTGGACTCGCCGATGCCGGGCAGCGCGGTCAGCGCTTCGGCGCTGCCCGGCAGTTTGCCGTCATGCGCCTCGAGGCAAACCTGCGCGGCACGGTGCAGGTTGCGGCCGCGGGCGTAGTAGCCCAGGCCCTGCCAGGCGCCGAGCACGTCGTCGATGGACGCGGTCGCCAGCGATTGCAAGTCCGGGAAACGTGTCATGAAGCGTTCGAAATAGGGGATGACCGTGGCCACCTGGGTTTGCTGCAGCATGATCTCGGAAACCCACACGCGGTACGGCGTGCGCGGGTGCTGCCAGGGCAGGTCGTGGCGGCCGTGGACGTCCCACCAGGCCAGCAGGCGATCGGCGAAGGGTGTGACCTCAGCCAAGCGGCAGGATGGCGTTGATGAAGGTGCCGGCGTCGAAGGGGCGCAGGTCCTTGGCGGATTCGCCCACGCCGATAAAGCGGATCGGCACGCCGAGTGACTCGGCGATGGCGAACAGCACACCGCCGCGGGCGGTGCCGTCCAGCTTGGTGACCGTGATGCCGGTCAGTGGCACCGCGGCATTGAATTCCTTCGCCTGGTTGAGCGCGTTCTGGCCGTTGCCGGCGTCGACCACCAGCATGACTTCGTGCGGTGCGGTGTCGTCCAGCCGTCCCAGCACGCGATGGATCTTGCGCAGTTCGTCCATCAGGTTGGCCTGCGTGTGCAGGCGTCCGGCGGTGTCGGCGATCAATACGTCCACGCCCCTGGCCTGGGCGGACTGCAGCGCGTCGAAAATCACGGCGGCGGAATCCGCGCCGGTGGCCTGCGCCACGACGGGAACCTCGTTACGCTCGCCCCAGGATTTCAGCTGCTCGACGGCGGCGGCGCGGAACGTGTCGCCGGCGGCCAGCATCACCGAAAGGCCGTCTTCCTTGAAACGTTGCGCCAGCTTGCCGATGGTGGTGGTCTTGCCGGCGCCGTTGACGCCCACCATCAGCAGCACGAAGGGTTTGTGTCCGGCGGGTACGTCCAGGAACTGTTCGCAGGGCTCGATAATCTCGAACAGCTCGGCCTGCACTGCGGGCAGCACCTGGGCCGGCTCGGCGATGACGCCGTTGTCGACCGCGGCGCGAAGCGCGTCCATGATGCGGGTGGTGGCGGCCACGCCCACGTCTGATGTCAGCAGGGTGGTTTCCAGGTCGTCGAACAGGTCTTCGTCGATGCTGTCGTAACCGTCGATCAGCGCCTGCAACTGGCGGCCGAACTGCCGACGGGAATCTTCCAGCCGCCGGTCCAGCGCCTCCTGGCCATCCTTTTCAACCGGCCGCAGCTGCACATCCTGCACGGCGCCGGTTTTGGCCTTGTTCTTGCGGAATATCCTGAACATGAACGCGATATGCTATCAGCCTGTGGAAACTCAAGCCCGAACGGAGCTGCAATGAACCGTAAACCGCCCGGACAGGTGCGCATCATCGGTGGAGAATGGCGTGGCCGCAAGCTCCCGGTGCCCGATCTGCCGGGGCTGCGCCCCACCGGCGACCGCAGCCGCGAAACCCTGTTCAACTGGCTGCAGGCAGATGTTCCCGGCGCGCGCTGCGCCGACCTGTTCGCCGGCAGCGGCGCGCTGGGTTTCGAGGCGGCCTCCCGGGGCGCCGCGCACGTCGACATGGTCGAGGTCGCCCCGCTGGCGGTCAGCAGCCTGGTCGAGTCACGCGCCACGCTGGGCGCGAAGCAGGTCGATGTCCACCGCGCCAACGTGCTCGACTGGCTGCGCGGTGTCGAACCCGGCAGCCTGGACATCGTCTTCCTGGACCCGCCATTCGACTCCAGCCTGGCCGTGCGGGTGCTGGAACGCCTGCTCGAACTCGATTGCGTGGCGCCCGGTGGTTGCGTCTATGCGGAATCGCCTTCGAAGTTTCCCGAGCTGGTGATGCGGCCGCCGTTTTCGTTGGCCCGCGACAAGGTGGTCGGGGAGTCACGTCTTCAGCTCTTCCGCCGATCGTGATCGGGAGGCGTGTCGCGGGCGTGGGGTCGGGTTGTCTACTGCCCGGACTCGCTCAAGTACGTCCGTGTATCGCTCATCGGCGGCATCCATGCCGCCGAAGGTCCGGGCAGTAGACAACCCGACCCCACGACGAGACGCTTTCCCGTCTCACCGTCTCACCGTCTCACCGTCTCACCGTCTCACCGTCTCACCGTCTCACCGTCTCACCGATTCACCGATTCACCGATTCCCCGATTCCCCGACTCACCACTCACTCCAGAGCCGTGACACGTTAAAATAACCACCAACCAACTTCGGCACCGAAACGTGGACAAAGTCACCGCCATCTACCCGGGCACTTTTGATCCGGTCACCAAGGGGCATACGGACCTGGTGACGCGGGCTGCGCGCGTGTTTGACCAGGTCATCGTGGCCATCGCGGAGAGTCCGCACAAGGCGCCTTTGTTCAGCCTGGATCATCGTATCGAGATGACGGCGCATTGCCTGCAGCACCTGGATAACGTGAATGTTGTGGGTTTTGACAACCTGCTGATCGAGTTCGCCATGGAGCAGGGTGCGAACGTGCTGGTGCGCGGCCTTCGCGCCGTTTCCGACTTCGAGTACGAGTTCCAGCTGGCGAGCATGAACCGCCGCCTGCACAGCGAGATCGAGACGCTGTTCATGACGCCGGATGAAAAGTATTCGTTCATTTCCTCGTCGCTGGTGAAGGAGATCGCCCGGCTGGGCGGTGACGTCAGCGGGTTCGTCGCGCCGGAAGTGGAACAGGCGCTGAACGACCGCTTTGGGCATTAAGGGCTAAACGAGATCCCGACATGTCCCTGAAGATCACCGAAGAATGCATCAACTGTGATGTCTGCGAGCCGGTGTGCCCGAATGAGGCCATTTACCAGGGCGTGGAGATCTACGAGATCGACCCGAACCTGTGCACCGAGTGCGTCGGCCATCACGATGAGCCGCAATGCGTGGAAGTCTGCCCGGTGGAGTGCATCCCGAAAGACCCCGACAACGAAGAATCAGAGGATCAGCTGTGGGAAAAATATCGTCGACTGACCGACGCGGCCGCCGTTTGAGCGCGCGCTCCAAAACGGCCACCAACACAAGTGCGGCCCGGTGGCTGGCGCGTACGCTGCCATTCCTGCTCATCGCCGGGATGGCGATGCTGGCCGGCTGGCCGGTGGCGCAGGCCCAGGATTCGGCAGCGAAGCCCGGCAAGGCGGCCATCGCCAGCGCGCACTACATGGCCACCGAGGCGGGCCACGAGATCCTGGCCGCCGGCGGCAATGCATTTGACGCCGCCATCGCGGTCAGCTCCGTGCTGGCCGTGGTCGAGCAGACCAGCTCCGGTATCGGCGGCGGTGGCTTCTGGCTGCTGCACCGCGCCGAGGACGATTTCGAGGTGATGATCGATGGGCGCGAGAAGGCGCCGGGCGCGGCCACCACCGACATGTACCTGGATGCCGAGGGCAACGTCGATCGCGACCTGGCGGTGAATGGTCCGCTGGCGGCCGGCATTCCCGGAGAAGTCGCGGCGCTGGCCCACATCGCGGAAAACTATGGCCGCCTGTCGCTGGCCGAGAGCCTGCAGCCGGCCATCCGCATCGCCCGCGAGGGTTTCCCGGTTTACGAGAAATTCCACACCATGCTGGGCTGGAAGAAGGACGTCATCAAGCGCTGGCCGGCGGCCTCCGAGGCCTTCCTGCTGGACGGTGAAGTGCCGCCCATGGGCCATGTCATCAAGCTGCCGGACATGGCCGAGGTGCTGGAAGCGGTGGCCGAACATGGCCCGGACGTGTTCTACCGTGGTGAGATCGCGCAGCGCCTGGTCGACGGCGTCCGCGAGGCGGGCGGCATCTGGACCATGGAAGACATGGCCGCCTACAACGTCGTCGAGCGCGAGCCCATTCGAACCGAGTACCTGGGCTACGAACTGGTAACGGCCTCGCCGCCGTCATCGGGCGGCGTCGCCATCGCGACCATGCTGAATATCCTGGAAGGCTATGACCTGGAGAACATGGACCGCGTACCGCGCGCACACCGCGTGGCCGAGGCCATGCGCCGCGCCTATCGCGACCGCGCGCTGTTCCTGGGCGATCCCGATTTCTACGACGTACCGGTCGAGCGCCTGACGAACCAGTACTACGCCGACGGCCTGCGCGCCTCCATCCACCCGGACAAGGCCACCCCCAGCGACATGCTGCCGGGCAACGCCGACCGCACCGAGCGCGAGGACACGACGCACTTTTCGATCATGGACGCCGAGGGCAACCTGGTGGCGGCCACGCTGACCGTGAACCTGGCGTTCGGCAACGCCTTCATGGTTCCAGGCACCGGTTTCGTGCTGAACAACGAGATGGACGACTTCTCCGCCAAGCCGGGCGTGCCCAACGCTTTCGGCCTGATCGGCTTCGAGGCCAACGAGATCCAGCCGGGCAAGCGCCCGCTGTCGTCGATGTCGCCGACCATCATCCGCGGCCAGGACAAGGTGGGCGTGATCGGCACCCCGGGCGGCTCACGCATCATCACCATGGTGCTGTTGGGCATCCTCGACTTCATGGACGGCAACGACCCGGAGCACTGGGTGTCGCTGCCGCGCTACCATCACCAGTTCGTGCCGGATCACATCTCCGCCGAACCGGACGCCTTCACGCCCGAAGAGGTCGCCGCGCTGGAGGCCATGGGCCACACCGTGGAAGTCAGCAGCCGCCGCTGGGGCAACATGCACGGCGTGCTGTGGAACCAGGAAACCGGCGCGGTCAGCGCGGGTTCGGATCCTCGTTCAGACGCAGGAAAGGCGATCGTTCGGTAGCCGCAGGCTCAGGAACTTCCTGCTTCATCATCTCGATCCTGCGCAGTTCACTGTCAACGTAGTTGATCCACTGCTGGGCTGCGCGGCGACTGCGCTCGTCGCGCATCGCGGCCTCGAAAGCCCGGCGTGCGGCGTCGAAGTGTCGCTGGCTGAAGTGCGCCATGCCCAGCATGATGTGGGCGGTGTCCTCCCGTGACAGGTCGCCGGTCTTCAGTCCGTTCTGCAGCGCTTTCGTCGCTTGATCCCATTGCTCGAGGTTCATGTAGGCCTGGGCCAGGCGGACGTACAGCTCTCCGTCGTTTGCGAGTTCGGCGGCCTCACGCAGCGGCGGAATGGACTTTTCGTTCTCACGGGCGGCAAACCAGGCCTGGGAAAGCAGTCGCAGGTTCCGCTCATTGCGTTCCACCTTACCGGCCGCGATATCACTTTCGAGCAATTCGGCCGCTTTGAAAGGCGCGCCGTGCAACAGGTACAGATTGGCCAGGTTAGTGATATGCGCGGGCTGGTTGATGAAGCCTTGCTCGTAAAGCGATTCCATGATGACCAGCTGCTTCGCGGTGTCGCCGAGTTCAGAGTAGGCGCCCGCCAGTGTGAGCAGGTAGGTGTCCTTGGGATAGTGCCGGATTAGTTCCTCGAGCACGGCGACCATGTTCCGGTAGTCTTTCAATTCGTAGTAGCAGCCCCGCAGGAGAAGCAGCCATCCTTCTTTCGGAATGCTACCCGTAGCGCTGGTCATATCCACGGCCTGGCGAAGCGGCTGCAGCGCTTCCGAATACTCACCCAGCTGGAACAATGCCGCACCCCGCGTGTAGTAAACATTCGCTGCGGGCTCCGGTACCAGGGCCATGAGCCGGTCAACTGTTGCCAGCGCGCCCTTGTAGTCCTCGACGTTCAACTGGAGTTGCGATTTCGTTTTCAGCACGGTCTGCTGCAGGCCCACGGGCAGCTCCGGCTGCGCCAAAACCTGGTCATAGGCGTTGATGGCGTCGCCGTAACGTTCCTGCTGGTAAAGGGCGTACGCCGTCAGGTTCCAGACCTGGGCGATTTCGTAAGGCTCAAGGTTGTCCTCTTCCAGCAAGACATCGAGTCGGGTCTGGGCCTGCTCGTACTGTTTGGCCTCGACCAAGGCCTGCGCCTCGGTGAGGGCCTCGTAGACCTTCTGGCTCATGGCGACCGTCTGTTGCGTTTGCCGTTCGCTGTTCTGCTGGGCAAACCCGGTGGGAGCTGCGGCGAAACCAAAACTGGCGACCAGGGCCGTGGTACCCAGCTGGGCGGCTGTACGAAGAATACCTTTCATGTTGATTACTCGTTGATCTCGAAAGTGAAACGGTTTTGAACGCCTGGCACCTCAACTGCAACACCATCGATCACCCGTGGCTTGTACTTGAACTTCATCGCCGCCTGGATTGACGCGCGTTCGAACAGGCTGCTGGTGCATTCACCGGGAACGATGAACGGGTCCCGAATGGTGCCCTGGCGGGTGACGGTGTACTCGACGGTGCAATAACCCTGGACGCCACGCGACAGTGCGCGCTGCGGGTAAACAGGGGCAACCTTGACGATGGGCAGGTAATCACCCTCGGCAAAGGCGCCGCCAAAGTCGGGGCCAGGATTGATGTCCGGGCCGCCGCTCGGCGCTTCCAGTCCCGGGTCCATGACGCCGACTTCGGGTCCGTCCCATGTGGGCTCCGGGACTCGCGGTTGTGGTTGGGGTTCAGGTGGTTTTATGACGTCGCGCTCGGTCTTTGGCGGCGTTGGCTCGCGTTTCACCCGGACAAAATCAAGCAATGTTCGGCGGGGTTCTTCGACAAGCGCAGGCTCACCCCCTTCAATGAGCTTCTGCATTGACCAGAAGAGGGCAAGCGTGACCCCCAGGCCAAATACCAGGCCCGTGGTGATTCGCGGTCCGGTGCCTCGGGATCGCAGGCGGGTATCAATCGTTGCGTTCATCGGGTCTCCACTTCCAGGGCCTTGCCCTGGTCAGCCAGGTAGACGTAGTTCAGCTCACAGAGTGATGTGGGCGGAATATTCAGTGTGCCTCGCGAGAGTTCTGTCACCAGCTGGAACTCCGCCAGCGAATCACGGGTGTTACCGAGCCGATGATGAGTAAGCGCCGAAAGGCCGTGCAGCCCTGCAAGTTCATCCCCGCTCAGGGGCGGGGAGATTGACCGGAGTTCGTCAATGCGGGACAGCAGCACTTGCAGAGTCGCCTGGTCGGGTTTGGCGCATTGCAACTGGCTCATGATTTCGACCATGGCGGTATTCATCTGCGGGCGGACCTGTCGTTGTGGCTCGAAACTGCCGAGCAGGCCGAACACCAGGCTGGGAATCATCACCAGCGCCAATAAACCAGCGCCCAGCGCATTCCGTAATGGCGCGGGCTTGTGCGCACGCAGCAGTGCGGCACGTTGGCGCATGTGACTGAAAGATGAATAGCCCGCATGGGCCACCGGCCGGGCGCCTTGTGCTGCCATCAACATCGCCTGTCCATACTGACGCCGGGTCGCCAGGTCGGTGGAACGCAGCACGTGCTCGTCACACGATAGCTCCTGGTCCAGCAACACACCGCGCTCCGCAACCCAGGCCAGGGGATTGAACCAGAACAGGCAGCGGTGCAGCCGCGCCAGCATCTGTACGATGACGTCGCGGCGGCAGATATGGTGCAGTTCGTGGGCCAGGATCAGTGATTGTTGCTGCGCATCGAATCGATCGAAAAAGTCTGAAGGCAGGTAGAGCCTGGGGCTGACTATGCCGGTGACGGCGGGCCCTTCGGACGTTGTCAGCATCCGGATATCGACATCGTAACGACGTGCCAGCGTTTCCAGTCGCAACTTGAGAAGATCCCGCTCTGGACTGCTCAGCTCACGGCTGCTGCGGGTCGCACGCAGGTGCGCCTGGACACATTGCGTCATCAACCTGGCGACGAAACCCAGGGCAATCACCAACCAGCACCAGGTTGCCATGACGGCCCAGTTGAGAAGGGTGGCGGGCGAGCCACCATTGCCGCCCAGCCGTTGCACGGCACCATCCATGGTTGCCGCGGTGCGGCTCAGCAATCCCGGCAGGAATGGAAAGGTCAGGGTTGGCCAGTTAAAAGCCGCTTTTAAGGCATCGTCCGGAAGCATCATTGCGAGCAGGCCGATCAGCGGCACTGCCCAAAGCGCATAAGCCCACCGTGCGCCGAGCTGGCGGATGGCGAATGGGCGGATGACCAGCACCAGCAGGATCCAGCCGCTCGACAGTATGGTGGCCAGCACCGCGAATTCGCCGAGGCGGTCAATCATCTTCAAACATGCTGTCGAGCAGGGCCTGGAGCTCAGCAACCTGGCTATCATCAAGGCTCCGACCCTTCGCAAAGCTGGCGACCAGCGGCGCGATCTCTCCGTTGAAGTGCTCATCGACGAACGAGGCCGTCACAGTTTTGCGATAGGTTTCCCGGTCGACCAGGGGGTGCCAGTTCGAGATACCGCCCGGACCCTTTTCGCGCTGGATGACATTCTTGCGGGCCAGGCGACTGAGTAGCGTGTTGACGGTTTTTCGATGCCAGCCCTTATCCTTTTCCAGTCGCTCGGTCAGTTCGCGCGCGGTCAGGGGGCTCTCTGTCCAGAGCAGCTGCATCAGTACAAGTTCTGCGTCGGTGATATCCAGTGTCATGTGCAGGTCCGATTGACAGACTACGCCTGTAGTCCAACGGACTACAACTGTAGTCCCACGTGTCGAGTAATGCAAGCCGTGGCCGTCAATACATCCGGGTAGCGGGTGGTGCTACCCTGATGTTTTCAGCATCAGGATTTCGCTCATGCGTCTTACAGGTATTCTCGTCTCGTTGGCCTGTGTTGCCCTCCCATCGACCAGTTTCGCGGAGTTATCCGGGTCGGATATCGACGCAGCTGCCGCAGAGGTCCAGCCCCAGGTGGTCGAGTGGCGCCGCTGGTTCCACCAGAATCCGGAGCTGAGCAACCGCGAGGCAGGTACGGGCCAGCAGATCGCCGAAATTCTCGATGAAATGGGGATCCCTTATGAAGCCGGCATTGCGGGTCACGGCGTTATCGGCATGATCCGGGGTGGTAAGCCCGGACCGCTGGTGGCAATACGCGCCGACATGGATGGCCTGCCGGTGACCGAGCAGACCGGTTTGCCGTTTGCGTCGACGGTCACGACCGAGTTCAACGGCCAGGAAACCGGGGTGATGCATGCCTGCGGTCACGACAACCACATGGCGATGGCGCTGGGCGCGGCGAAAATCCTCAACGACCGCAAAGACGACCTGGCCGGCTCGGTCATGCTGATCTTCCAGCCCGCCGAGGAAGGACCGCCGCCGGGCGAGCCGGGCGGCTCGTTACTGATGCTTGAAGAGGGCATTTTCGACGCGGGTACGCCCGAGGCGGTGCTGGGCATCCACGTGGGCATCGGCGTGCCGGGTGGGCAGTTTGCGACACGGCCCGGGCCGCTGATGGCCTCGGCCAATCGATTCCTGATCAACATACATGGCAAGCAGACCCACGGCGCGCGGCCCTGGGACGGGGTCGACCCGATCACGGTGGCCGCACAGGTCATCCTGGGGCTGCAGACGATCGCCAGCCGGCAGGTCGATGTCACGAAGGCGCCGTCCATCATCAGCGTCGGTCGTATCAATGGCGGCATCCGGAACAACGTGATTCCGGACTCGGTGCAGTTGATTGGCACCATCCGCGCCTTCGACAACGAGATGCGCGAACAGATCATCGAGGCGGTGGAACGCACGGCGACATCCATCGCCGCGGCCTCGAACGCGACCATCGACTTCGAAGTTGAACGCGGCGCACCGCCGGTGGTGAATACGGACCGGCTTTACTCGATGATGAAACCGGCGCTGGAGCGTGCGTCGGGCGAGCCGTTATCCGCCGTCAACCCGCAGACCGTGGCCGAGGATTTCTCCGAGTTCGGCCAGGTGACCGACAGCCTGTTCGTGTTCCTGGGCGCGGGGCCGGAAGGTGTCGACCCCACGACGCTACCGGCGAATCACTCGCCAGAGTTCAACATGGAAGAGCAGTGGCTTGAAACTGGCGTCAAAGCTTTCGTGGACATGGTGGTGACGTACCTGGACGCGGAACGGTGAGACGGTGACACGGTGAGACGGGGAATCGGGGAATCGGGGAATCGGTGAAAAAACCCGCCGGTTGGCGGGTTTTTCTTTGTAGCGCGTGGGAAGGCCGGTTCACCAACTCACGGTTTCACGGTCCTGCTGCTTTACGGTCTCACCGTCTCACCGATTCCCCGATTCCCCGATTCCCCGATTCCCCGATTCACTTAACGTAAGCGCGCGGCATCGCCGGGTCTTCCACCAGGTAGCGGTCACGCAGTTCGGTCTGGCGTGACTTCATCGAGTCCAGCTTGCCGTTGACGATCACTCGCTCAGCCACCGATGTGACTTCGAGGGGGTCGCCGGTCCAGAGCACCAGGTCGGCGCGCTTGCCTTCTTCGATGGTGCCGAACTGGCTGTCCACGCCGAAGGCTTTTGCCGGGTTGATGGTCAGCGCGGCCAGCGCGGCTTCGTGGTCCAGGCCGTTGGCGGCAGCGTTGCCGGCCATCTGGCGCAGCTTGCGGGCGTTGTGACTGCCCGCCTCGTCGACGATGACGGTCACGCCGGCCGCATGCAGCAGCGCGGCGTTGTCGAGGCGCGAACCGAGCGAGTCGAAGCTGGACGGCAGGTTCTGCAAAGGGTCGAGCATGACCGGCACACCGGCGCTGGCCAGCCGGTCAGCGACCAGCCAGGCTTCGGCGCCGCCGGAGATGATGGCGTCCAGGTTGCGGCGTTTCGCAAAGGCCAGGGCCTGCAGGATGTCGCTGGCGCGATTGACGCCGAACACCACCTTTCCACCGTCGCCCAGGCGCTTCAGCGCTGCGCGGCCGGCGCGCGTCAGTACACCGTCGCCGTCGTCGCCGGATTTCAGTTCGGCCTCGTCGAACGCCTGCTTCAGCAGCATCCACTGGCCCGCGCGAGAGCCACCGCTCTTCGACGAGGCGTAACCGCCCAGGTCGATGAACAGCACTGGGTCGCCATAAAAAGAGGTGTAACCCCCGTCCAGCGCCACCACGCGGCCGGAGCCGTTGATGATAGTGCCGCCGCCCGAGGCGCCGAGCAGCGTGAAGGTATGGCCTTCCACGCGCGCGATGGGCACCAGCGAGGAGTTGGGGTTGTAGGCTGTCGACACGTCGAACTCGGGGCGCATGTCCAGCGACTGTTCGGCCGCGTCGGAGGATTCTTCCACGGCCGAAACCTCGACCGTGCCGATGGCGCCTACGCCGGCCCACAGGCCGGGCGTCAGTGGTCGGCCTTCGGCGTCAAACACGCGGATGTCGGCGGGAACGGGCAGGTCCTGGCCGATCTCGCGGATGACGTTGCCGGAGACGAACACGTCGGTGTTTTCCAGCACACCGTCTTCGGTCATGGTGTGCACGGTGGCGTTGCGGATCATGATGGCGTCGGCGGCGACGCCCTGTGCGACCAGGGTCGCGGTGGCCGCCAGCGCGGCGAAAGCAAATTTGACCGGGTGCATCAGTTCACCTCCTGCAGCTGGCCGAGTTCGAAGTCCGAGACCGGCTGCAGCGCCGGGTTCTCGCGGTCGTAGAGCAGGGCGCCATCGATAAAGACCTTCTCGGCCTTGGCGTAGACGCTGAACGGCGTGCCGTTCCAGAGCACCACGTCGGCCATCTTGCCGGGCTCCAGTGTGCCGGTGCGGTCACCGATGCCCAGCGAGTTGGCGGCATTAGAAGTCAGCCAGCTGATCGCGTGTTCCTCGGTAATTTCCAGGCCTGCACGGCGACCATGGGTCATGGCCTTGGCGGCTTCCTGGTTCAGGCGCTGGATGCCTTCGGAAGAGTCTGAGTGGACAATGGCGCAGCTGCCCTCCGGCCGGTCGACCAGGGCGATGTTTTCCTGGATGCCGTCGTAGGCCTCCATCTTGAAGCCCCACCAGTCGGCCCAGAGCGCACCGCAGACACCGGCCTCGGCCAGTTCGTCGGCGATCTTGTAGGCCTCGACACCGTGGTGGAAGGTGGTGACCTTGTAGCCAAATTCGTCGGCGAGGTCGAGGATGGTGAGCATCTCGTCGGCGCGGTAGCAGTGCATATTCACCAGGATATCGCCTTTCAGCGCGCCGGCCAGCGTCTCCAGCTTCAGGTCACGCTTCGGCGCCTTGGCCTCTTCATCGCCATCGGCGACTTTCTGCTCGTACTCGGTCCAGCTTTCCAGGTAGGCCTGCGCTGCAATCCATTCTTCGCGGTAAGACGCCACGTTGCCCATGCGGGTCATGGGCTGGCGGCCCTTCTGGCCGTACACCCGTTTGGGGTTCTCGCCGCAGGCCATCTTCATGCCATGCGGGGCGCCCGGGAATTTCATGCCCTGGTAGGACGTGCTGTAGACGTTCTTGACGGTCACACCACGGCCGCCGATCAGGTTGCCGGAGCCCGGCAGGATCTGCAGCGATGTGACGCCGGCCGCCAGCGCGCGCGAGAAGCCCGGGTCCTGCGGCCAGATGCTGTGCTCGGCCCAGACATTGGGCGTGGCCGGGTTGGTCATCTCGTTGCCGTCGGCGTGCGACGACACACCGGGGCTCGGGTACACGCCCAAATGCGAGTGCACGTCGATAATGCCGGGGGTGACCCAGCCGCCGTTTGCATCGATGGTGACGGCATTGGCGGGCGCATCACCGCTACCCACCCAGGCGATTTCGCCGCCGTCCAGCAGGATCGAGGCGTTTTCCAGGCGCTCGCCGGTGCCGGTCAGGATGGTGGCGTTGGTGATCAGCGTGGGTTGCGAGGGCAGGGGTTCGTAGGTCGAGGGGAAAGGCGCTTCGGCGGCGTGTGCGCCGAGCGCCAGCAGGCCGAGGGCCGTCATCAGCGTATTAATGGGTTTCACGTGCGAGTGACTCTTGGTGATTTTTGACCGGGCGATAGTAACAGACGCTTCACGATCACGTGCTGGCATGGGGATGAAGCCACCGGCCGGCCCGTGCATTCGGCTAGAATCGCGGGATGCCCGATTTCCGTCTTCCCAAACACCTCGCCAGCTGGGCCCGTGCCTCGCTGGCGTCCGGCCAGAATATCCTGGCCACCAGTAACCAGGGCACCGTGTTGTTGTTCAACGAGGCGGGCATGGAGTTCGTCGTGAAGGTGGCGATGGGTGAGGGCGCCGTTTTACGCGCGCGACAGGCGACGCTGCGGCGCGAGGCCCGGGCCTACGCAAGGATGAAAGACCTGCGCGGTGTGCCGAAGTTTTACGGCATGATCGACGAACGCTACCTTGTGATGGAGTATGTCCATGGCCAGCCGTACCGGGATGCCGGGATCACCGACCGCGAAGCCTGGTTCACGCGGTTGCTGGAAATTATCCGTGGATTCCACTCGCTCGGCGTGGCCCACGGCGACCTGAAGTCCAAGTCCAACCTGATGGTGGCCAGTAACGGCGCGCCGCGGGTGATCGATTTCGGCACCACGGTGCTGCAACGTGACGGCTTTCACCCCATCAACAACAGGCTGTTTGAATACGCCTGCCAACTGGACCTCAACGCCTGGGTGAAGCACAAGTACAACGGCGACTACGAGGCCGCGAGCGGTGAAGACGCGGCACTGCTGAAGTACGGGGTGATCGAGCGTTGGCTACGTCGACGCCGACAGCGCAAGGCGTCGTAGGCCTTCATCGATACTGACCGATGGCCGGTAGCCCAGGTCCCGCTCCGCGGCGTCCAGCCGGAACCAGTGCGCCGTCGAAAGTTGTTCAGCGGCCCAGCGCGTGACCGGGGGTTCATCGTCGCGGCCGGCCAGGGTCCACACCCATTCGCAGACTGCACCCGCCACATGCGCAAAACGCGGAGAGACCGTCCTGATCTCGACGGACTGGCCCACGGCGGCGAGCAGCCGGGTCATGATGTCGGCCGTGGCCAGCGGTTCACCGTTACTGATGAAGTACGGCTTGCCGTGACAGTCCGGGTTGCGGTCCAGTGCGTCCAGCGCCAGCACGTGGGCGGCCGCCGCATTGTCGATATAGATGGTGTCGATCAGTTTCTCGGGCGCCGGCAGGCGAATCGGACCTTTTTGCGCGCGCTCGACCATTCGCGGTAACAGGTGGTTATCGCCGGGGCCCCAGACCAGGTGGGGCCGCAGGGCGACGGTGCGAAGCGCATCGCCGTTCGCCGCGAGCACGGCCTGTTCGGAAATCGCCTTGGTCCTCGGGTAGTCCGCATGGAATTCCGGGGGATAGGGCAGGGACTCATCACCGCCCTCGATATCGCCGCCACCGTGGACGACGCTGGGTGACGATGTGAATACCAGGCGGTCGATACCGTGAGTGCGGCAGGCTTCCAGGACGTTCTCGGTGCCTGTGACATTGGCCGCTTCGTAGGCCGCGGTGGGCCCCCAGGCGCCGGCGCGGGCAGCGGTATGGACGATGGCGTCACAACCCCTGGCGGCCGCCAGCACGCTGCCGGCACTGGCGATATCGCCCCGCGCGACGATCGCCCCGGCGTTCGCCAGGCCCGGTGGCTCACTGCGCTGGAAGGCGACCACCTGGTCACCGCGTGCCAGCAGCTGCCGGCAGACGGCGCCGCCGATAAAACCGCCGCCGCCGGTGACCAGGACTTTCATCGCAGCTTATCCTTCGTGAGTTGCGCCGTCGCCCATTGGCCGAGCGCTTCCCGGCCAATCTTCGAGTTGTGGCGGATGTCGACCGGGAACGACTTGTGAAACATGACCGTGCGGATGGCGGTCGTGGCGGGATTGGCGGCTGCCATCGCCAGCAGCGCGGTCTTCAGCGCGGTACCGGCGTCACCCCGGACCATTTTCGGATCCCGGGGCTCCACGCACAGCACGGGTTGCTGTTCACCGGGCGGTCCAACGCCGACCAGTGCGGTTCGCGCGACATCCTGGTGGGTATTGAAAACGGCTTCCAGCTGGTCGGTAAACAGGTCACCGTGCCTGGTCGTGATCCGTTGGGACTTCCGCCCGCAGAACCAGATCCGGCCATCCGGGTCGATGTAGCCGATATCGCCCATGCGGTGCCAGGCACGGCCTTCCGCATCCACCGTCGCGGCTTTCGTAGTCGCCTCGTCGCGGTGCCAGTAGCCGGCGGTGGCGGTTGGGCCGTGGACGATGATTTCGCCGACCTCGCCGTGAGAGAGCAGCTGTTCTGGCTGCAGTTCGGGTACGGCATCGTCCGTAATCGCCATGATGGCGACAATATTCGGCGGGACGGGGCGGCCGACGCAGATACCATTGCCCGCCGCGGCGCGGTCGGTGATATCTTCGTTGAGCGATTCGCTGTCGATACTGGCCACCGGCAGGCATTCGGTGGCGCCGTATGGCGTGTGCACGCGGCCGCCACCGGACAGCGCGGCCGCCACGCGCCGCACGGTCTGTGTAGGGACCGCCGCGCCGGCGGAAAGCACCCGCCTGACGGTCGGCAGACCCTTATTTTTCGCCTGGGTATATTCGCCCAGGTTTTTTAGCAGCGCCGGGGAGCCGAACACGTTGGTGACGCCGAAGCGCTCAATGGCCTGTACCAGCAATGCGGGGTCGGCCCTGGCGGGACGGGTCGGGTCCATGTGAGGCACCACCGTGGTCATGCCCAGCGCCGGGTCGAACAGCGCGAATGGCGGGAATGTCGCCAGGTCCACCTCGCCGGCCCCGATGCCGAAGTGGTCGCGCAGCATTTCCACCTGGTAGTGGAATTGGCGGTGACGGTAGACCACCCCTTTCGGCGGGCCGGTGCTGCCGGAGGTGAACAGGATGGCGGCGATGTCCTCGGCTCGTGTGTCGCACAACCGGGCGGATGCGAACTCGCCTGAGCGCCCCAGCGTCGCGAGACGGTCGACCGATACGCCGCCCCATACGAATCTCGGCCCCACCGTCACGCGGTGGCGAATGGTGCCCGGTGACCAGCGCAGGATCACGCTGGCGGCCTGCGCACGCGTGACGCCGACAAACGCGTGCGGCGCGGCCTCACCCAGGCACTGTTTCAGGTGTTTCGGGCCGATGCCGGGGTCGATCAGCACCGGCACGATGCCCGCCTTGAACAGGGCGAAGAACAACGCGAAGAACTCGCGGCCGGGCGGCACCATCAGCGCGGCCCGTTCACCGGGAGCGATGCCCAGCGCCAGCAGCCCACGCGCGCAGTCGTTGCTCAGTGCGTGCAGTTCAGCGTAGCTGCAGGATTCAAAAAGCACCTCGCCGCCGCGCAACCCGATGGGGAAATGGATCGCAGCCGCGTCCGGACGCCGCAGGGCCTGCTCACCCAGCGCCGCGGCGACATTGCAGGGCTCAGGCGCCGGCCACCGCGTCATGGCCTTCCGGGGCCCGTTCACCGATAAAGCGGGCGATGCGCGCTACCAGTTCCGGTCCGCCGTCCTCGAGGATGTAATGGCCACAGTCTTCGTGACGATGCACTTCGGCATTGGGCAGGAGCGATTCCCAACGCCGCAGGAAATGCGCGTCAAAGACAAAATCCTTCATGCCCCATTCCACCAGCGCCGGCGTGTCGGCGAAGCCGGCCAGGGCTCGTTCGGTACGCTCGACGATGTCATAGCCGCTGTCGCCGGGCTTCAGCGGGATGTCCTGTACAAAACGCAGCGTGGCGATGCGGTTGTCCCAGCTGTCGTATGGCCCGGTGTAGCCGGCGCGGACTTCCGCGTTGACCGGCTTTTTAAAGCCCAGCCGGGCCGCGCCGCCGGAAAAGGCGTTGAATGCGCGGACGGTGAAGGCGCCCAGCTTTGTGCGGCCGGCGAACCACAACGCCAGCGGAAAATTCTTGGTTTCAGGCAAGGGAAACGCGGCCGTGTTGAGGACCACGCAACGGTCAATGTTCGCGTTTGAGCCCGTCGCCCAGCCGAAGCCGATCATGCCGCCCCAGTCGTGCACCACCAGCGTCAGCGGCTGGTCGGGGGCCAGGTGATCCATGAGCGAACCGAGGTCGGCAATGCGCCGTTCCAGCGTGTAGGGGTAGTCGTCGTCACCGGGCTTGTCGGACAGGCCGCAACCGATGTGGTCGGGCACGATGCAGCGGAAACGCCCGCGCAGCGCGTTCACGAGGTTGCGGTAGTAGAACGACCAGGTCGGGTTGCCGTGCACCATCAGCACGGGGGGCGCGTCGCGGGGCCCCTCGTCCAGGTAGTGCATTCGGCCCCCATCGAGGTCCAGCCAGTGGGACTCGAAGGGGTAGAGGTGTTCGGGTGGCCGGTACGCGTGGGCGTGTTCGGCGTCTTTCGGCGCGGGCATGCGGCCCGTTACCAGACCACTTCCGCCATGGAGCAGTTCAGGCCCGAGCCGATGCCCAGCAGGGCAATGCGGTCACCACGCTTCACCCGGCCCAGTTCAACGGCCTTGGCCAGCGCGATGGGCACGGATGCCGGGCCGATGTTGCCGAACTGCGGGTAGATTCTCTGTACGCGGGACGGATCCAGGCCCAGCAGCTGCACGATGGCCTCGGTGTGGACCTTGCTGATCTGGTGAATGATGAACTGGTCGAGTTCATCCGCGACCCAGCCCATGGCCTTGCGGGCCACGTGGAACGTACCGGTGGCCAGTTTAAGGCCCTCGGTGAGCAGGGTCTTGGTATCGGTGACCATCTTGTCCATGTTACCACGGCACAGGTGGCTGAACTCGGTTGCCGCGCGGGTGATGCTGCCGCGGTAGGTGTGACCCTCCGGGGCCAGGTCGGCGCGGGACATGACCATGGCGGCGGCGCCGGAGCCCAGCGTCAGCGAGGCGAACTCGGAACGGAACTCGAGCTCGGTGATCTCCGGCTGCAACAGGCGGGAAATGGTGGATTCAGTGATCGGGCCGCTGGTTTCGCCGTTGACGATCAGCGCGTAGCCGATTTCACCACGCTCGATCATGCGCGCGGCGATGTCCATGCCGTTCAGGAACGCCAGGCAGGCGTTGCCGACGTCGAAATTCACGCACTCGCCGGAAAGCCCCAGGTTGCCGTGCACGATGCAGGCAGTGGAGGGTTCCAGGAAGTCGCGGCTGACCGAGGTGTTGATAATGATGCCGATGTCCTTGCGGTCGACGCCGGATTCCGCCAGTACCTTCTCGGCGGCCAGCGTGGCGGCATCCGAGGGTTGGGTGCCTTCATCCCACACGCGGCGCTCGCCGATGCCGGACAGTTCTTCCAGCAGGTTCGAGCGGATGCCGAAACGTTCCATCGTCGGTGCCAGTCGGGCGGATATTTCGTTCGAGGTCAGGCGATGGGGGGCCTCGACGGCGGCAAGGGAGTGCACTGAAACGTTTTCGAAGAGCATGGCTGGGGTCTCGCAAGGGGTGGCTAACACTACTGCCCATTTCGGGTCGAATCAAGCATAAATGGGGGCGTGGGGGCCGGCTTCAAGTCTCCAGGCGCCGCCCCGTGGCTATGTTTCACCGGGGTGGATTGGTTAGACTGCAGGCCAAGGCCGGGGCAGGCACGCCCCGTGACACCCTTCGGCGCAGAAGAAATGAGCGAAACCGAGCCGCCCGAAAATCCGGATTTCCAGCCGCGGTCGCTGCCGTTGCAGGACCTTGCGCTGCCCGATCCGGGCGTGGTGCACCTGTGGTTCATGGACCTGGTTGAACTGGGCAATCCGCTGGACCCGACGGCCGGCATCGACCGGGCCCGGTTTACCCCGCCCCAGCAACGCACCCTGCGTCGTTTTTACCTGCGGTTATTGCTCGGT
Source organism: uncultured Oceanospirillales bacterium (assembly GCA_913055655.1). Taxonomy (GTDB): domain Bacteria; phylum Pseudomonadota; class Gammaproteobacteria; order Xanthomonadales; family SZUA-36; genus Marinihelvus. The sequence continues at coordinate 128,232 of CAJXKA010000002.1, forward strand.
GCCTACATGGGCCTGCCGGGCAAGGACGTTTCCATTTCCCGCGCCGTCCGCGGCAAGCCGATGCTTGATCGGCGCGTGCATGAGCCGGTGCTGGATTTCTCGCTGGCCAACAGCGACGGCTGTTGCCTGGTCGGCGTGACCAGCGGCGCCCTGATCGGTGTGGACCTGGAACTGCTGGGCCGGCGTGCCGGAAAACCCATGTCCCTGGCGAAGCGCTATTTCAGCGAGCCTGAACAGGCCGAGCTGGCCGCCATCGAGGCCGCGCGCCAGGACGAAGCCTTCCTGTACGCCTGGGCCTGCAAGGAGGCCGTGGTGAAAGCCGCGGGCCATGGCATTGCGAATCGGTTGTGCCGTTTCACGGTGAATGTGAGCCCGGAATCACCGCCGGCCATTACCGCGATGGACGACGACGAGCCTGCCGAGTGGCGGATGGCCGTGTTTCGGCCGGGTGAGCGTCACCTGGGCGCGATTGCGGTGCGGAATCGGGCGTTGGTTCTGGAGGGGTTTCGGCTGGTGGGGCGGTGAGACGGCGGGACGGTGAAACGGTGAGACGGCGGGACGGTGGGACGGTGAAACGGTGAGACGGCGGGACGGTGAGACGGCGGGACGGTGAGACGGGGAATCGGGGAATCGGGGAATCGGTGAAAAGGGCAGAACTGGTCGGGGGTGAGGGGTTACCGTTTCACCAGCAAGGCGCTGAGCGGCTTGCGACTCACCAGCCGCGCGTAGCGCGGCGACTCACCGTCTTCTGGTCGCGCGCAGGAACATCAGGCCGGCCAGGCCCATCAGGCTGAGGCCGGGAACTGACAGGCCGTAGACAAACCAGGGGCCGGTCTGCAGGCCGGTGAGCAGTGCGCCGGCGATGCCGATGGCGCCCGCGCTGAGGACAGAAAGCGTGCGGCGGTGCGAAATGTCATGCTCGGCGCGAAGCGCGGCCAGGTCTTCGGAGGTGATCCGGGTGGTGAAATCGCCGCGGTTCGCGTCGCGCAGGTAGTCGTGCACCATCCCGGGTATTTCCGGGAACTGCGTCAGCCACTTCGGAATTTTTTCACCGATGTCGCGGAGCGCGGTAAGCGGGTTATTTTTCTCGAGCATGATTCTTTCGAGTTCCGGCTTGGCTACGCCCCAGATATCCAGCTCCGGGTACAGCTCTCGGCCGATGCCCTCGATATTCAGCAGGGTCTTCTGCAGCATGATCAGCTGTGGCTGGATATCCAGGTCGAAACGGCGGGCCACCTGGAACAGTTTCATCATCAGCTCGCCGAACGAGACCTCGTTGAGCGGCCGCGTGAAGTTGGGCTCGCCGACGGTGCGAACGGCCGACTCCAGCGCGTCGATGCGGGTGTCTGCCGGTACCCAGCCCGCGTCGATATGCAGCTGCGCCACGCGGCGGTAGTCCTGGTTGAACAGGGCGATGAAGTTTTCCGAGATGTAAAACAGGTCGTCCGGCGACAGGCTGGCAACGATGCCGAAATCCAGCGCGATGTACGACGCGTTCTCCGGGTCGGTGGCGTCGACCATGATGTTGCCGGGGTGCATATCGGCGTGGAACAGGTTGTCGCGGAACACCTGCTGGTAGAACACGCGGATGCCGCGGTGCGCCAGGCGCTGCAGGTCAACGCCCATCTCGCGCAAACGGTCGACGTCACCCACCGGGATGCCTTCAACCCGTTCCATGACCAGGATGCGCCGCTTGGTGTATGGCCAGTAGACCTCCGGGATGTACAGGTCGGGGGAGTCGGTAAAGTTGCGTCGCAGGTGCGAGGCATTGGAGGCCTCGCGCTGCATGTCGAGCTCATCGAAAATGGTGGTCTCGAACTCGGCGACAATTTCCTTCGGATGGACGCGTTTCGCGCCATCCCAGTAGTGCTCGGCCAGCGACGCGATGTATTTCAGCAGGTCGATATCACGACGGAGGTCATGTTCGATGTCCGGTCGGACGACCTTGACGACCGCCTTGCTGCCGTCGTGCAGGGTTGCGGGGTGGACCTGCGCGATGGAGGCCGAGGCCAGCGGCTCGATGTCGAAATGACTGAAGACCTCGTCAACCGACTGGCCCAGCGCTTTCTCGATAATGTCGCGGGCCTGTTCGCCGGGAAACGGGGGCACGCGGTCCTGCAACAGCGACAGTTCGTCGGCGACGTCGCGCGGCAGCAGGTCGCGGCGCGTGGACAGGATCTGCCCGAATTTCACGTAGACCGGGCCGAGTTCCTGCATCGCCAGTCGAAGGCGTTCACCGCGAGGTTTTGAAGCGTTGGCGCGCGCGCCGGGCACCAGCGCCAGCAGCCAGCGCATCGGCCGGTACAGGTGCGTGGCATGCAGCAGGTCGTCCAGTCCGTAGCGCGCCAGGATGGCGCTGATCCGTAACAGGCTGAGGAACTGGCGGATGGTGTTGATCACGATTCCGTCCTGGCTTCCAGCCGTCGCAGGCGAGCGGCCAGGCGGCCGACACCGTCACGCAGGTCGTCGACCGAATCGGCGAAGTCTTTCAGCTCGGGCCGGTCGACCACGAGGCCGGATTCTTCTCGCAGGTAATGCCCTGCCTGTTCAGCCGCCGTCGCGGCGGTTTTTCGCGCTGTCCCGGCGCCGCGGCGGATGCCGGATGCGGCCTGGAACCCGAGCGTGTCACCGAACAGGGCGGCCAGTGGGCCTTCCCAGTCCGGCTCAAGCTGTTTGAAAAACTCGCCCAGGTCCCGGGCCAGGCCGGCGTCGCCCTCGATGGTCACGCCGGAACCGGGCAGGCCCCAGCGGTCGCCGCCGGCCATGGAAAACAGCGCCACCGGTGTGCCGGTGACGGTGGTGTCCGGTTCACGGTCGGCGTTCAGTGAGACGTTTACCGCGCCGTATTCGAAGCCCAGGTAGAGGGTAATGTCGAGTCCGTCGAGCACCACCGCCAGCAGGCGTCCGTCGAGTCGGCGCAGGCGCTCGGGTCCGGTCTGGTCCATGCCGATGGCCTGGTTGAGCGCTGATTCAACCATCGCCGCCAGCATGCCGGGCAACGGTGTCCGGTACTGGTGCTGTGTCCCCTCAGCCACGTTGCCCCCGATGAATCGCGACCACGCCGCCGGTCAGGTTTCGGTAGGTGACCGTGCTGAAGCCGGCGTTTTCCAGCATCTTCGCCAGTTCTTTCTGGGGCGGGTGTTTGCGGATGCTCTCGGCCAGGTACTGGTAGCTGTCGGCATCGCCGGCCACCCACTTGCCCATGGTCGGCAGCAGGCTGAATGAGTAGGTGTCGTAGAGTTTCTTCAGCGGCTCGGCGCGCACCTCGGAAAACTCGAGAATATGGACGCGGCCGCCGGGGCGCAGCACGCGGCGCATTTCGCGCAGCGCGGCGTCCTTGTCGGTGACGTTGCGCAGGCCGAACGCGATCGTTACCGCGTCGAAAGACTTCGACGCGAACGGCAGCTGTTCGGCATTCGCCAGTGCGTAGCGCACATTGGCGACGATGCCGCGGTCGTCCAGCCGGCGACGGCCAACTTCGACCATGGCGGCGTTGATGTCGCTGAGCACCACGCGGCCGGAACCGCCCACCTTGCGACTGAGCAGCGCGGCGACATCGCCGGTGCCACCGGCCAGGTCCAGCACCCGGTCGCCGGGGTGAATGCCGGCGGTGTCGACGAAATGCCGCTTCCACAGCCGGTGAACGCCCATCGACATCAGGTCGTTCATGACGTCGTAATTGCTGGCGACGGAATCGAAAACGCCGCGCACCAGGGCGGTTTTCTCGCCCGTGGCGACCTCGCGGAAGCCGAAATGCGTGGTGCCGGTTCGGTTGTCGTCGGCTGGCGGCATGGGTGCTCCTCTTTCCCCGGGCCCGGCGGTGGCCGGGCGGATGGGGCTATTGTACGGGCTTAGAGGATGTAGCGGCTGAGGTCCTCGTTGCCGGCCAGCGCTTCCAGGTGTTCGTCCACGTAAGCGGCGTCCAGCACGATCTTCTCACCGGACCGGTCGGGCGCTTCGTAGGAAATGACGTCCAGCAGCCGTTCCATGATCGTGTGCAATCGCCGGGCGCCGATGTTCTCGGTGGTTTCGTTCACCCGGAAGGCGATCTCCGCGATGCGCCGGACGGCGTCATCCGAGAATTCGAGGTCGACGCCCTCGGTATCCATCAACGCGCTGTACTGCTGCGTCAGCGACGCGTGCGGCTCGGTCAGGATGCGAGTGAAATCGTCGGCATCCAGCGCCCGAAGCTCGACCCGGATCGGCAGGCGACCCTGTAGCTCTGGAATCAGGTCGGAGGGCTTGGCGAGGTGGAAGGCGCCGGAAGCGATGAACAGCATGTGGTCGGTCTTGATCATGCCGTAACGGGTGGACACCGTGCAGCCTTCGACCAGCGGCAGCAGGTCACGCTGCACGCCTTCGCGGGAAACATCGGCGCCGGCGTATTCAGACCGCTTCGCCACCTTGTCCAGCTCGTCGATAAAGACGATACCGTTCTGCTCGGCGTTGTCCAGCGCCTGCTGCTTGATCTCTTCGTCGTTGACCAGCCGACCCGATTCCTCCTCGATCAGCAACGGCATCGCGTCGGCGATTTTCATCTTGCGCGACTGCTTTTTCTGGTTGCCCATCGACTGGAACATGTTTTGCAGCTGGCTGGCCATTTCCTCCATGCCCGGCGGCGTCATGATCTCGACGCCCAGCTGGGCGGAGACCTCGAACTCGATTTCCTTGTCGTCCAGCTCGCCGTCCACCAGCTTGCGGTGGAATTTCTGCCGCGTGGCGGTATCGGATTCGGTCGCTTCCTGCGGTTCATTGGCGAAACCCACGCCCTGGCGTTTCGGCAGCAGAATATCCAGGATGCGCTCGCGCGCGGCATCCTCGGCCCGGGACTGCACCCGTGCCACGGCCTGCTCGCGCGTCATCTTGTAGGACATGTCGACCAGGTCGCGGATGATGGCTTCCACGTCCTTGCCCACGTAGCCCACCTCGGTGAACTTGGTGGCCTCGACCTTGATGAACGGCGCGTTCGCCAGCTGCGCCAGCCGGCGCGCGATCTCGGTCTTGCCGACGCCGGTCGGGCCGATCATCAGGATATTCTTTGGGGTGATTTCGTTGCGCAGCGATTCGTCCACCTGCATCCGCCGCCAGCGATTGCGCAGGGCAATGGCCACGGCGCGCTTGGCGTCCTGCTGGCTGATGATGTGGCGGTCCAGTTCCTGGACGATTTCACGGGGCGTCATCTGGGACATGTCAGTCGGTCTCCAGCGTCTCGATGATGATGTTGTCGTTGGTGTAAATGCAGATATCGGCCGCAATCCCGAGCGAGCGGCGTACGATGGCTTCCGCGCCCAGTTCGGTCTCGGCCAGCAGCGCCATGGCCGCCGACTGCGCGAACGGCCCACCGGAACCGATGGCGATCAGGCCGTTCTCGGGCTCAATGACATCGCCATTGCCGGAGATCAGCAGCGAATCCTTCTTGTCCGCGATGGCCAGCAGGGCTTCCAGTCGGCGAAGCGCCCGGTCGGTGCGCCAGTCTTTCGCCATCTCCACGGCGGCCCGCACGAGGTGGCCGGAATGCTTCTCCAGCTTGCCCTCGAAACGCTCGAACAGCGTGAACGCGTCCGCGGTGGCGCCGGCGAACCCGGCCAGCACCTGGCCCTTGTACAGCCGCCGCACCTTGCGCGCGTTGTGTTTCATGACGGTATTGCCCAGCGTCACCTGGCCGTCGCCGCCCATGACCACGGTATCCCCGCGCCGGACGGAGCAAATGGTCGTGCCCCGGTACTGTTCCACGATTGCGTCTCCGCTTGTCTTCCGTGAGGGAATAGATGGGGCGGGTACGTCTCCAACGCAAGGTCATCGCCGGGGGCGGGGTCGGGTTGTCCATGCCCCGGACACGCTGTGAATACATCCCTGTACGCTCATCGGCGGCATCCCTGCCGCCGAGGGTCCGGGGTATGGACAACCCGACCCCGCCGCGAGACGCTTTTCCGTCTCACCGTCTCACCGTCTCACCGTCTCACCGTCTCACCGTCTCACCGTCTCACCGTCTCACCGTCTCACCGTCTCACCGATTCCCCGGCCTGACTCACGGCACTGTGGTGCGGGAGCCGCCTGGTCTATAGTTTCCGCTGGAGCGCAGTTGGGAAGGGGGAGCATGGTGGATTTCATGGGTGAAGTGTTCAGGGCAATCCTGATTTTGGGGTTGCCTGTCGCGGTGTTGACGTTCGTGGTCGTGGGCTGGGGCGTTCGTGGCGGCCGGTTTGATGGCCTGGAAGAAATTGGCGGCCTGGACAAGCAGATCGAGGCCCTGGACAAGCAGCGCAAGCAGGCGAAGAAGGACGGCGAGAAGCTGCCAGGGGAAAAAGGGCTTCACGGCAAGTGGGCGAAGATGGGTGGAGGTTTCTATGGCATGGTCGCGCTGTATACCTGGTTAAGGATCGAGTGGGATGAAGCGCTCGATTTCATGGTGGCCCTCAAGGCCCTTTTCAGTTTTGACATCGGCGCGCTCATCCAGGCCGCCATCAGCTTCTTTATCGAGTCCATCATGAACTTCGTTGCCGCTGTCACCTGGCCGGTGTACTGGGTGTCAAACTCCAATACCGCGCACTTGTGGATATGGTTCCTGGTGGGATGGGGCGGCTACTGGGCGGGCCTCAAAGTGATCGGTTATGGCATGGCGTCCGGCTGGCCTTTTCTTGATCAGCAGCAAGATTCTGGTGAGGAGTAAGCGGTAAGCGGTAAGCGGTAAGCGGTAAGTAGTAAGCAGTAAGCAGTAGAAAGTAAGTGCGCTGGCTTATGGCGTGATTGCGAAAATCCTGCTCACTGCTCACTGCTCACTGCTTACCGCTCACCGCTTCTTCTTCGCGCGTGGATGGGACTTGTCGTACACCTCCGCCAGGTGCTGGAAATCCAGGTGCGTGTAGATCTGTGTCGTCGAAATGTCGGCGTGGCCGAGCATCTCCTGCACGGCGCGCAGGTCGCCGGATGATTCCAGCACGTGGCTGGCGAAGCTGTGACGCAGCAGGTGGGGGTGGACATGCCGGGGCAGGCCCTGGTGTCGGGCCCAGTGGCGAATCCGGGCCTGGATGTTTCTGACCGAGATCGGGTGGCCCTGCTGGCTGACGAACACGTGGGGTTCGTTGAAGTCGGCGAGTTCCGCGCGAGCCTTGCGCCACTCCAACAGCGCTTCCGATGCTTTCCGGCCCAGGGGCACCATGCGCTGCCGGTTGCCCTTGCCGGTGACGGTCACCTGGCCCGAGGACATGTCCAGACGCTCCCAGGTCAGCCCGGCCAGTTCGGACAGGCGCAGGCCAGAGGAATAGAACAGCTCCATCATAGCCTTGTCGCGAATGGCAATGGGTGTGTCCGCGGGGAACGCCAGCAAGGTGTCGATGGCTTCCGGGTCCAGGGTTTCCGGCAGTTTGCGCGGTGATTTTGGTGCGCGGACGCCGGTCGCCGGGTTGATCTCGACGCGGCCCTCGCGCAACAGGTAGCGATAGAACGTGCGAATGGATGACAGCAGGCGCTGGATGGATCGCCCGCCCAGGCCCTGGCGGTGGCGGCGGGCGACAAACGCACGGACATCATGCTCGGTGATCCGCCGCGGGTCCTTATGGTCGGCGTCAGCCATGCCGGAAACGAAGGCGTTGAGGTCGCGCTGGTAGGCTTCGACGGTGCGGGGGGAGAGGCCCCGTTCGCTGGCGAGGTGTTCGATGAAAAGCCGGACGTCGGCGTCCAGGCTCATGGCATCAGGCGCTGCGCCGTTGCTGCTCCGGCTCGTCCATGGCCAGCTTGCGCACGATGACACGCGCCAGCAGGTCCAGGAACAGGGTGCCCATGCCGGGGTAGAACCGCGCCGGGTCGCTGCTGCCGATGGCCATCAGGCCGGCGTCGCCCAGTGGCACCAGGGCCGAGGACTGTACCCACTGCGCGCGGCTGCGGAACAGGAATTCCAGCTTGGTGCGATTCAGGCGGCCGCAGACGGTCTTGCCTTTCTCCAGGTGGCCGGCAAACGGTTTGAGTTCCGGGTCGTCGCGGTCGACATTGAACAGCGGCGTGTTTTCGGCGGTGTCGATGTCGCGGCCGAACAGCGAGATGTTGAGGATATCCGCGTCGAACTCTTCCAGCAGTACTTCGGCCAGCCGGTCGAAAAAGGCGCCGGTATCGTCGACCAGGATCAGGTCCAGGGTCAGGCCGTGCAGCCGGTCCATCAATGCCTCGTTATCGGTGGCGACACGGATGAGCTGGTTGAGCTGGCGCGTGAGCTTGCGGTTCTGGTCGCGCAGCAGGTTGACCTGCTTTTCGATCAGCGAGACGGCCTCGCCGCTGTCGTGGGGCAGCTGCATTTCGGCCAGCAGTTCCGGGTGGTCCACCAGGAAACCGGGGTTGTCCTGCAGGAATTTCGCGACGGCGTTGTCGTCCAGCGGGGTGTCGGTCATTCAATCGTCCCTTCGAATACGTAGGCGGCCGGGCCGGTCATTTCGATGGCGCCGGTGTCCGCGTGCCGCCCTATTATAAGCGTACCGCCGGACTGCACCACTTCGACGGTGTCGCCGACTTGGCCGGCGCGCTGCAGCACCGCGACGGCCGCGCAGGCGCCGGAGCCGCAGGCGGCGGTTTCGGCCGCGCCGCGTTCGAACACGCGCAACCGGATTCGCCCTTCGTCGACCACCTCCGCGAACCCGACGTTGCAGCCTTCGGGAAAGGCGGGGTGATGACTGATGGCCGGGCCCAGCAGCGCCACCGGCGCCGTGGCCACATGGTCGACGCGGAAGACGGCGTGTGGGTTGCCCATCGAGACTGCACCGAAGCGGTGGTCTGAGCCGTCAACCTGCAGGTGGTATTCGCCGTCTGCAGGTGACAGGGATGTCGGCACCTGCGCAGGTTCGAACCTGGGCAGGCCCATGTCCACGCTGACCTGGCCGGGGGCCACGCAGGTCATGCGGATGGTGTCCACCGGGCCGATAACGTTGAACGGCTGGTCACCGGCATCACCGCGGCGGCGCAGGTATTCGCCGATGCAGCGCATGCCGTTGCCGCACTGCTCGGCCCGGCTGCCGTCGCTGTTCCAGATTTCGATGCGCGCCAGTGCACCGGCGCTGTCGGCGGGCTGGAGCACCAGCAACTGGTCGAAGCCCACGCCCCGGTGACGATCCGCAATCATGCGCACACGCTCCTCCCCCAGGTCGAACGACTGCTCGCGCAGGTCCAGCAGCACGAAATCGTTGCCGTTGCCATGCATCTTGTGGAAGACCGTACTCAAAGGTCGTCGTCTTCGTCGCCGTCGCCCTGGTCATCCGGGCCGGTCGCCACGTCGCTGTCGTCACCCGGCGCCACGGGCGCGCCTTCGGGACGAGGTTCGTCCTCAGGCAGGAACAATGCGCCCTTGTTGCCGCAGCCGGCGGCGAGCAGGGCGAACGCAAGGCAAGTGACAAGCAGTCTGGTGGAGCTTACGCGCATGGGCTGAAACGTCATTTCCAGTGGGTCCGGACTGGTAGACTATACGCCATGAATACGGGTACTTCAGCCACCGGGGGAGCGGCCCCGGAAACGCAGGTGGACCTGCCGGAAACGGTCGAGGTTCTTTCCGGTGCCGAGCCGACGCACAGTGTCATCTGGCTGCATGGCCTTGGCGCCGACGGCCACGATTTCGAACCCGTGGTGCCCCAGCTGGGGATGGGCGGCGGCCCGCCCACGCGCTTCGTTTTCCCGCACGCGCCGGTACGGCCGGTGACACTCAACGGCGGCATGCCGATGCGCGCCTGGTACGACATTGTCAGTATTTCCGCCAGCCGGGACCTGGACATGGCGGGAATCGAACATTCGCGAAAACTGGTGAATGCCCTGATCGCGCAAGAAGTCGCCCGTGGCGTTCCCGCCGAGAGAATCGTCCTGGCCGGTTTTTCGCAGGGTGGGGCGATGGCGCTGCACTCGGGCCTTCGCTACCCCGAACGACTGGCCGGCATCATGTCATTGTCCGCCTACCTGCTCGCGCCGGACCGGCTGGCCGCGGAGCGCTCCGCGGCGAATACCGGGACGCCCGTGTTTGTGGCCCACGGCCGCATGGACCCGGTGGTGCCGTTTGCGGCCGGAGACGCCACGGCGAAGCAATTGACCGCGCTGGGGTGCCCGGTGGAATGGCACGAGTACCCGATTCCACACTCGGTTTCGATGGATGAGCTGGTGGACATCGGCCACTGGCTGAGGAAATGCCTGGCTTGAACGAAGACGCCCACGATGCGGCCCGTGTCGTCCTGCCACCCAGCTTCTGTCACTGGCGGGCGCTGACCGGCGTTGCCGCCGTGGCGCTGCTGGCGACATCGCTGGTGTTGCTGGGCAGGCTGGACGTGCTGGCACCCGGGCGGGTTCTGCCGGTGCTGGCCTACGGGGTGGCCATGGGGGTGTTCTGTGCGTTGGCGGTCTGCGTGTGCCGGGCGTTGCTGGCGCGAATGTCCACGCGCGGCGCCTGGGTGACGGGGTGGGTCGTGGTGGTGATCGCTTCACTGGCGCTGAGCTATGGCGTCGGCGTGGTGGGCAGCGTCCACGGCGCTGGTCCCGGTCCGGAGGGCCTTGCCATGTTCATGTTGCAGAGCGTACTGGCCACCGCCATCGTGTCGATGGCGCTGTTGCGTTACCTGTTCATCCGCTCGCAATGGCGCGCCGAGATGGTTGCGCAGGCCGATGCGCGGGTACAGGCCCTGCAGGCCCGGATTCGCCCGCACTTCCTCTTCAACAGCCTGAACACCATTGCGAGCCTGATTCACGATGACCCGGAAAGTGCCGAACGCGCCACGGAGGACCTGGCCGACCTGTTTCACGGCAGCATGCGTCGCGCCGACCAGTCCATACCGCTGGGTGATGAGCTGGTGTTGGCGCGCAAATACATCGCCATGGAAAAACGCCGGCTCGGCGACCGCCTGTCGGTGAAATGGTCGGTTGACGGGCTGCCGGAAGGTGCCAGCGTGTTGCCGATGATCCTGCAGCCGTTGCTGGAAAACGCCGTGGGTCATGGTGTCGGGCCACGCCCGGAGGGTGGCGAAGTCCAGGTGTTCGGCCGCATCGAGGGCCAGAACCTGGTGATCACCATCAGCAATCCGGTGGGACCGCCGCGTGACCATACGGGTGCCGGCATGGCGTTACGCAACATCCGCTCCCGCCTGGCGTTGGCCCATGGCTCACGCGCAAGCCTGCTCACAAACCTCGACGGCGATCGTTTCTATGCCGTGCTCACGGTGCCCCATGTTGAAAGTTCTCGTCGTTGACGATGAAAAACCGGCGCGCGCGCGACTGCGCCGAATGCTCGCGAAGGTTCCGGGCTGGCGGGTCGTGGGCGAGTCCGCTTCGGGTGATGATGCCCTGGCCGATATCCGCAGCCTGGGCCCGGACGCCGTGCTGCTGGACATTTCCATGCCCGGCCTGGATGGCATGAGTCTTGCGCGAACGCTGGAAAAGCAGCCACATCCGCCGGTGGTGATTTTTTGCACGGCGTGGCCGGGCCAGGCGCTGGACGCGTTTGACAGTGGCGCCGTGGATTACCTGGTCAAGCCGGTGCGCGCCGAACGCCTGGCGGCCGCGCTCGACAAGGCCGCACGTTTCGTCCGTCGTGATCCGTCGCAAGAGGCGGTGATTACCGCCACGTCCGGCCATCGAACCGAGGTCATCGAAATGGGCGCGGTCATCTGCCTGCTGGCCGAGGACAAATACACGACCGTGCATCATGAGGGTGGAAAATCGCTGATCAGCGATTCGCTGGTCGAACTGGAAAAGGCGTTTGGCGACCGTTTGCTGCGGGTCCATCGTGGCGCGCTGGTGGCGCGGGAGCGCATCCGCGGCCTTCAGCGCGGCGATGGCGGCGTCGTGTCCGTGCTGCTGGAAGGTTGCGATGAGCGACCCCAGATCAGCCGACGGTGCCTGCCCACCGTGCGTCGTGAAATCAAGAACAGGAAAGCCGCGACATGAACCAGACCCTTCGCATTGCCACCCGGAAAAGCGCACTCGCCCTGTGGCAGGCCAATCACGTGCGCGGGCTGCTGGAATCCACGTACCCGGACCTGGCCGTGGAGCTGGTGCCGATGGTGACGCGTGGCGACGTCGTGCTGGACCGGCCATTGTCGGAGATCGGCGGCAAGGGCCTGTTCCTCAAGGAGCTGGAGCAGGCACTGCTCGACGGTCGTGCTGACCTGGCCGTTCACTCGATGAAGGACATGCCGGCCGAAGACACGCCCGGACTGGTCCTGGACGTCGCGCTGGCGCGCGCGAACCCGTTCGACGCCTGGGTCTGTCCCTCGGGATACACGCCCGACAACCTGCCGGCCGGTTCCCGGGTCGGGACGTCCAGCCTGCGGCGCGGCTGCCAGCTGGCCGCGCGCCGCCCGGACCTTGAGATCGCCCCGCTCCGGGGCAATGTCGGCACGCGGCTGGGCAAGCTGGACGCGGGCGAGTACGACGCCGTCATCCTGGCCTGCGCGGGTCTCGAGCGGCTGGCGTTGGGCGAGCGGATCAGCATGGAACTGCGCCCGCCGGACTGGCTGCCCGCGGTGACCCAGGGCGTCATCGGCCTGCAGTGTCGTGAAGGTGACGACACGGTCCTGCAGTACATCCAGCCGCTGCATGACCGCGAAGCCGGCATCCAGAGTGAAACCGAACGCGCCCTGGCCGCTGTGCTGGAAGGCTCCTGCCAGGTCCCGCTGGCGGGGTACTGCACTGTGGACGGCGATACGCTGGCGCTGCGTGCAATGGTGGGTTCGCCGGATGGACGGCAGGTGCTCCGAGCCGAAGGCACCGGGGCCACGTCGGACCCTGCGCGGCTGGGCCGCGCTGTCGCCGATGACCTGCTCGCGCAGGGCGCCGGCGATATCATTGCCGCACTGAAAGCTTCGGCCTGACCGGCGATGGGTGAATTCAACACCGTCCTGGTCAGCCGCCCGGAACCGCAGGCGTCGGCCCTGGCCGAATTGCTCGCAGATGCCGGCATCCCCACCATCGTCTCGCCGGCCTTCCGGTTTGAGCCGGTTCCAGGTTCGGTCACGTTGTCTGGCGAGGCGCAGGCCGCGTCTACCCGGCTGATGGTGTTCACGTCGCCGCGCGCGGTCCAGTACGGATTGCAGGCCCTGTCACGGACGTGGATCGATGACGCCCTGGTCGCGGCCATTGGGCCGGCCACGGCGCGGGCGCTGGCCAAGGCCGGTCATGAGCCGCTCGCCGTGGCCGGAGGACATCACACCAGCGAGGATTTGCTGGCCCACCCGCAAATACGTCGGTCGGCCGGTACCGCGGTGGTCGTGACGGCGCCGGGCGGGCGGGGCGTGCTGGCGCCCGGCCTGGAAGCGCTCGGCTGGCGATGCGAGACACTCGAGGTTTATCGTCGCATTCCGTGTTCCCCCGATGACGGAACCGCGCGGGAGATCGCGGCCGCCGGCAAGGTGCTTAGTACCTGGACCAGCGGCCAGGCCATGCAGGTGGTCTTCCGGGGGCTCAGCGGCAAGCCACTTGAGAACCTGCGTGCGGGGCATGGCGTGGTGGCCTCGCCCAGGCTGGCCGATCTCGCGCGTGACCATGGTTTGCACGAAGTCACGATCGCCGATGGTGCGGACAACAGCGCCCTGGTCGATGCCGTCAGGGCGCTCTGGCAGCGTCCGGACGGAGCCGCGGCGAAGGCGTCGACATGAAAGCGGCGCGTGATTTGGGATAGCATCGTAATGATCACCACGAACCCGACAGGTTGATTTTGAATACTGAACCCGAAGACCAGGAATTCGATCCCTTCGCCACCGAGCTGGACAAGCCGAAGGGCGGCGGCCATGGGGTGGCCTGGATCGCGCTGCTACTGGCCCTGGTGGTGGCCGCTTACACCGGCTGGCAGTGGTGGCTGGATTCCCGGCGCGCCGACCAGGATGCCGCGTTGCAGGCGTCCGTGGTTGAGCTTCGCAACGAGCTGAACTCGCTTGAACGCCGACAGGGTGCACTGGATGGGCGGGTCGATGCGGCCGAGCGCAAGGATGATGGCGCCGCCTTGCGTGAGTTGCGACGGCAACTGGCCGATCTTGGCGCCGGTCTCGAGACACTCGACGCCCGCCTGACCCTGGCCGAGCAGGCCGAGGCGGGTTCACTGGAACGGATTGCCGGCCTCGAGTCAGGGTTCTCCGCGGTGCTGGCGCGTGAACAGTCACCGACCCGCGTACTCGAGCTGGACGAGGTCGATCACCTGCTCCGCGTGGCCAGTGAGCGCGCGCGCCTGTTCGCCGACCCGGAATCCGCGAATGCCGCGCTGGCGCTGGCGGATGCGCAGCTGCAGGCCATTGACGACCCGCTCTACATTCCCGTTCGCCAGGCCATCGCCAACGCCCGCCAGGAACTCGCGGGCCTGGATATCGCCGATACCGTGGCGCTGAACGAGCAGCTCGCTGCCGTGCAAAGATCCCTGCTGGCGTTGCCGTTCCCCGGCGACGAGCCCGTGGCCGCGACCGCTGGTGAAGAGGCATCACAGCCCGGCATCTGGGCCCGCTTCAAGGCCACCGTGGCCGGCCTGGTCACGGTTCGCCGGACCACCGATGACACGGCACTCGGCCTGGCCGACCGTGACGCGCTGCGGCAGGCGTTGTGGCTGCAGCTGGAAACAGCCAGGCTCGCGGTAATGCGCCGCGACGCGACAATGTACGGCGCGGCCCTCGACCGCGCCGAACAGACCCTGGATGAGCACTTCGATACCGGTAGCCGGGCGGTGCGCGAGGCCGGCGCCGAGCTTGAAGTGTTGTCCCGGGCCAGTATCGCGCCGGAACTGCCGGACCTGTCTGCTCCCTGGACCCGGCTGCAGCGGCTTCGGGTGACAGCGACCGCGATCCCGGCGCCCGTCACCGAATCGGGAGACAACGCGTCGTCCACGGCCGCGGGGGCCGAAGCCGCGCCCGTCACCGAGGGGGACCCTGAGCCGTGAGACAGGCTGTTGTCTGGCTGACCCTGCTGGCGCTGCTGCTGCTGACCGCGGCACTGGCGCCCCTGTTCAAGTCAGATCCCGGGCTGGTGCAGATCCATTTCCTCGACTGGACCATCGAGACCACCGTGCTGGTGCTCGCCGGCGCCGTGCTGCTGGCCTGGGGCATTTTCCAGCTGGTGCTGTGGCTGTGGCGATTGCCGGCGCGCACGGCGGCCCGCGTGGCTGAACGCCGCGGACTGGCGCAACTGGAGAAGGGCCTGCTGGCGCTCACCGAGGGCGACTGGCGCACGGCCGAGCGGGCGCTGCAGAAATCCACGGTCGGACCCGGCCGCGCGACGGCGCGTTACCTGGCCGCCGCGCAGGCCGCCGACAGCCAGGATGCAGAAGACCGCCGCGACCAGTACCTGGAACAGGCCGACAGCGGTGGCCGTCGCCGGCGCTTCCTGGTGGAACTCACCCGCGCCCGGATGCTGATGGCCAACGAACGCTTCGAAGAAGCGCTGCCAGTGCTCAAGGCATTGAACGAGCGGCGGGGCCAGAATCCGCAGGTGCTGGGCATGCTGGCCCAGTGCGAGGCCGAGCTGGATCACTGGGATGCCGTGCAGGTGCTGTTACCCACGCTTCGCCGTATCGAGGCCCTGCCGGAGCCCCAGCTGGACGCATTCCAGTCCGAGGTCGCCCGGCACCGGCTGCTGGAGGCCGAAGACGTCGAGGCGCTCGAAGCAGCCTGGAAATCACTGCCGAAAGCCATGCAGAAGCAGGCGCCGGTGCTGGAGCGATACGCCGAACGGGCCGGGCAGCTCAAGCATGCCGAACTGGCCGAACCGCTGCTGCGCCAGTGGCTGCGCAAGACCTGGAGCCCCGCGCTGGTGCTCCGCTACGGTGATCCGGGCGCCGGCGATGCCGCGAAACGGCTGGCGCAGTGTGAAAAATGGCTCAAGGAACACCCGGAAGACGCCGCGCTGCACATGGCGCTGGGCCGGCTTTGCGCGGGCCAGGAACTCTGGGGCAAGGCCCGGCACCACCTGGTCCGGAGCCTGGAGATCGAGCCCACGGCCGCGGGCTACGACGCCCTGGGCCAGCTGCTCGAACGCCTGGGCGAACTCGAGCCGTCACTGGTTTGCTTCCGCAACGCACTGAGGGTCACCCAGGGGCGGCAGCCCGAGCCGCTACCGGTGCAGGCGGTGAGATTGCCTAGTGCGGCCGAGCCAAAATCCTGACGGGCACATCCGCACCGAACTCAAACGAGTCATAGAACAAGCGGTCCATGTCCACGCCGTGTTTCGCGAACGCCTGCTTGGCGGCATCGATCATGGCCGGTGGGCCACTCATGTAGACGTCGTGGGCCGAGAGGTCGGGATAGGCGTCGACAACGGCCTCGTGGACGAAGCCGGCGAAGCCTTTCTGTCCGCGTTCGTCATCGGGTTCCGAGATGGCCGATGAATAGCGGATGTGGGGGTGATCGCGGGTCCACTCCCTGATCAGGCCCTCCTGGTACAGTTCACCGGGCGTACGCGCGCCCCAGAACAGGTGGATCGGGCGGCGATCATCGTGGGCCAGCAGGTCCTCGATCATCGATTTCAGCGGTGCGAAGCCGGTGCCGCCGCCCATCATGATCATGGGACGGTCTTCGATGTCGTGGCGAACGAAGAACGTGCCCAGCGGGCCTTCCAGCCGGAGGATGTCGCTTTCTTTCAGCTCGTTGAACACCCAGCCGGTAAAGTCGCCGCCATCCACGTGGCGCACGTGTAGTTCGATCTCGCTTTCGCGTGACGGCGGGCTGGCGATGGAGAAGGCCCGGCGCTTGCCTCCGGCCAGCAACACCTCGATGTACTGGCCGGCCAGGAACTGCAGGCGCTGGGCGGCGGGCAGCTTC
The DNA here is from genome assembly GCA_913055655.1 of uncultured Oceanospirillales bacterium. GTDB lineage: Bacteria > Pseudomonadota > Gammaproteobacteria > Xanthomonadales > SZUA-36 > Marinihelvus. Next base: position 144,983 of record CAJXKA010000002.1, read on the forward strand.
AGGGTCAGTTTCATGACGTTCGGCGCCAGCAGCGCTTTTTCCATCACCCGGGCGGGCATGCGCCGGATCTCGATGTCGCGGATGGCCTCGATCTCGCGGGCCTCCACCACAAGGTCTTCCAGCGGCTCGGCCTGGCAGAGCAGGGTCTTGCCGTCGGCGATTTCGTGACGCTCGAGCGCCAGCGGCGGATGGAACGGGTAATGGACCTCGCCGTCGACCAGGGTGCCCTTGCAACTGCCGCAGGTGCCGTTCTTGCAGCTGTACGGCAACATCACGCCCTGGCGGAGCGCGGCGTCCAGCACGGACTCGCCCGTGCGCACGGTAAAGGTGGTGCCGTTGCCGGCCAGCCTGACTTGGAATTCACTCATCGGGGTATTTTAACCGCGTGGCGCAATCCTTGCGTCGCGCCGGGGTGTCAAAAACTGGTAGGCTTCGGGGTTTGGTTTTGCCGGGTCCCCGTGATGTGGACGGATTTCCTGACGCCGGTTCGCTGGCTGTACCGCGGTGTGCTGTTGCTGCTGCTGTGCGTGGTCGCGCTGGCGCCGACGGTCATTCTGCAGGGCCGCTTTGGCCAGTCGCGTCGCTGGCGCGGGCGTTCCTGGGCCGAATGGTCACTGATGACATTTTCCGGCGGTGCCTGCCGTGTCTTCGGGCTGCGTCCGAAAGTCGATGGCAGGCCGATGCCGGGGCCGGTGCTGATCGTGGCCAACCATATCGCCTGGCTGGATATCGAGTTGCTGCATGCGGCCGGGGCGATGAGTTTCGTCGGCAAGGCGGAGATCGCGCGCTGGCCGCTGCTGGGCTTCCTGGCAGCGCGTGGCGGTACGATTTTCCACCAGCGCGGCAGTCATGATTCCGCCACCGGGGTGGCCGGCGCGATGACGGCGAAGCTGGGCGAAAGCGGGCGGGTCGCGATTTTCCCGGAAGGCGGTATCCTGCCGGGCGAGGACATCAAGCGTTTCCACGCGCGGCTGTTCAAGGTGGCCATCGAGGCGGACTGCCCGGTGCAACCGGTGATGATCCGTTACACCCGCAAGGGTGAGCGTGACCCGGGAACGACGTTCCTGCGTGGCGAGAGTTTCGTCACCAATACCATCCGGTTGATGGGGCGGCCGGCCTGCGATGCGGAACTTAAGTTTCTCGCGCCTTACGAGACGAAGCGGCGATCGCGAAGGGAACTCGCGGCCATCGCCGAAAACGAGATCAGGACGGCCTACGAGGGGCCGGTGCGCTGACGGAGATTGGATTTTGGATGATTTTTTACCGGTTCCGGGCCTGCGGAACCCGCATTCACAGTCGCTGCTGAACAGCAGCGGCCTGCGCCGCCGGGTGGTCATGCGCCACGCACGCAAAATGGTGGCGGCCGAGCAGGAATGGCTGCTGGACGGCGGCGACGGCGTGCGCCTGATCGGTCACCTCTCGAAGCCGGAGGGCGTTTCGAAAGGCACCGTGGTGTTCTTCCACGGCTGGGAAGGCAGTTCCCGCTCCAACTACGTGATGTCGGCCGGGGCGCGATTGTTCGACGCCGGTTTCGAGGTGTTGCGGTTCAACTTCCGCGACCATGGCAATTCGCACGAACTCAACCCGGGCATTTTCCATTCCTGCCGCCTGGGTGAAGTCATTTCCGCGCTGGGCGACTTCCAGGAACGCGCCGGCGCGCGCAACTGGACCCTGGCGGGCTATTCACTGGGCGGTAATTTTGCGCTGCGCGTGGCCCGGCACGGCCCGGAAAACGGCCTCGATATTGGTCGCGTGTTCAGCGTCTGCCCGGTCATCGACCCGCACAGCGCGCTGACCGCCATGGAATCCGGGCCGAAGTTCTACAACAGCTATTACATCCGCAAGTGGGCCCGGTCGGTGCGTATCAAGCAGCGACTGTTCCCGGACCTGTACGACTACGAAGAGTGGTTTGAGCTGGAAGGGTTACGTGCGCGCACGGCCTGGTTTGCGACCCGCTACTATGATTTCGGCAGCCTGGAAGACTACCTGGACGGCTACTCCGTGGCCGGTGAACGCCTGGTCGGCCTTGACGTACCCACCTTGCTGCTGACCTCGGAAGACGACCCCGTGATTCCCGCTACCGACGCCCGGGCTTTACCCGACATCGAGGCGCTGGATGTCTGTATCACGCGCTATGGCGGCCATTGCGGCTACCTGAAAAACTGGCGCCTGCACAGTTGGGCGGAAGACCGCCTGTTCGATTACGTGACCGAAAAGGATGCGCCACAGCGCCGCGAGGAAGGTGGAGCGGGTGATGGGAATCGAACCCACGTCATCAGCTTGGGAAGCTGAGGTTCTACCATTGAACTACACCCGCTTCGGTGACCGGGATTCTACCCTGTCAGTGCGCATCCACCAACGCCCGGGTATGTGACTTCGCGGCAAAGGCCAGTCCTTCCAGGTCGTAACCCCCTTCCAGGATCGAGACCATGCGCCCGGCGGCGTGTTGGGCGGCGATAGTCGCCAGTTCCCGCGTGATCCATTCGAAATCGTCTTCCACCAGCTCCAGGGCGCCCAGCGGGTCGCGAATGTGCGCATCGAAACCCGCCGAGACCAGGATGAAGTCGGGCTGGAAAGCGTCAATCGCCGGCAGGCCCACGCGCGACCAGGTGGCGCGGAAGGCGTCACCGCCGGCGCCCGGTGAAAGTGGCAGGTTCAGGATATTGCCCTGGCCGGTTTCCTCGGGGTGGCCGCTGCCGGGGTAAAGCGGCATCTGGTGGCTGGACACGAACATCACCGAGGGGTCGTCTTCGAAGACCTGCTGGGTGCCGTTGCCGTGATGAACGTCGAAATCAACGATCGCCACACGCTCCACGCCTTCAAGGGCCAGGGCGTGCCGCGCCCCGATTGCCACGTGGTTGAACAGGCAGAAGCCCATCGCGAAATCGGTGCCGGAGTGGTGGCCGGGCGGCCGGGTCACGCAGAAGGCGTTGGCCGCCTTGCCGGCCACGACCTCGTCGATGCCGTAACAGATGGCGCCCGAGCCCCGCAGCGAGGCATCCAGGGAACCGTGATTGACCAGGTTGTCCGCCTCGCCCACCGGGACACGACCTTCTTCCGGCTCCATCGAGGCCAGCCACCGGCGAAAGTCGTCGCCATGTACCCGGCCGACCTGTTCGGGCGTAGCCAGCGGCGCCGGGATCCGCTCGATGCCGGACAGTGTTCCCAGCGCCTCCAGCACGACCTCGGTTCGGCGAACCTGTTCGGGGTGGCGCGGGCCGGGGTCGTGACGACGGCAGTCGCCGTGGTGGATGACCAGTGTGGACATGGCGGCAGGATAACGTAATCGCGTGGCTACCGTAGCGGCAGCGCGGTGGTTTCTTTCACTTCCTCCATCACCACGTAGCTGCGCGAACCGTTCACGCCGGGCAGCGACAGGATCTTGTCGCCCAGGAACTCGCGGTATTCCTGCATGTCCCTGACCCGCGCCTTGATCAGGTAATCAAAGTTGCCCGACACCAGGTGGCAGTCGAGCACCTCGGGCAGGCGTCGTGCTTCGCGGCGGAACTCCTTGAACACGTCACCCGCGGTATGGGTCAGGTTGATCTCGGCGAACACCAGCAGGCCGGCGCCGACCAGCACCGGGTCCAGCAGGGCGGTATAACCGCGGATGTAGCCGTCACGCTCCAGGCGTTTCACGCGCTCCAGGCAGGGTGTGGGCGTCAGGTTGACCTCGCGGGCCAGCTTCACGTTCGACAGGCGGCCGTCACGCTGCAGGCACTCCAGGATGCGCTTGTCGGTGCGGTCAAGGGGGCGGGGGCGACGTTCTGCTCCAGGCATGGGGATTTCCGCTTAGCTTTAGGTGTAAATACTGAAAAGACGTTTTATACAGCATAAAACACCGGATTGCTTTCGATAAACTGGTGAATCAGTTTACCGGAGACCGGCTATGAAGATTGGTGTGCCAAAAGAGATCAAGAATCACGAGTACCGTGTTGGCCTGGTGCCCGCGTCGGTGCGCGAACTGGCCGCCCGCGGCCACGACCTGTTCGTGGAAACCGGGGCCGGTGAAGGCATCGGCATGAGCGATGCCGACTACGAGCAGGCCGGCGCGACCATCCTGCCGGATGCCGCCGCGGTATTTGAAACCGCGAAGATGATCGTCAAGGTGAAAGAACCCCAGGCGGTCGAGCGCGCGATGCTGACCGAGGACCACGTGCTCTACACCTACCTGCACCTGGCCCCGGACCCGGAACAGACCGCTGACCTGGTCAAATCCGGTGCCACCTGCATCGCCTACGAAACCGTGACCGACGCCAAGGGCCGCCTGCCGCTGCTGCAGCCGATGTCCGAGGTTGCCGGACGCCTGTCCATCCAGGCCGGCGCGGCCTGCCTCGAAAAGGCCCGGGGCGGCTCCGGCGTGCTGCTGGGCGGCGTTCCCGGTGTGCAGCCGGCGAAAGTGCTGATCATCGGCGGCGGCACCGTGGGCTTCAACGCGGCGCAGATGGCCGTCGGCATGGGCGCGCGCGTCGTCATTCTCGACCGCAGCGCCGAGGTCCTGCGCTACCTGGACGCCACCTTCGGCAGCCAGGTCGAAACGGTCTACTCCAGCGCCGACGCCATCGATCGCCACGTGGTGAATTCCGACCTGGTCATCGGCGGTGTGCTGATTCCCGGCGCCGCGGCACCCAAGCTGGTCACCCGCAAGCACCTGAAGACCATGCGTCCGGGCTCTGTCGTCGTCGACGTCGCCATCGACCAGGGCGGCTGTTTCGAAACCTCGAAGCCGACCACCCACGCCGAACCGACGTACGTGGTCGATGACGTCGTGCATTACTGCGTGGCCAACATGCCGGGCGCGGTGCCGCGCACTTCGACCTTCGCGCTGAACAACGCCACGTTGCCTTACGCCATCGCACTGGCGAACAAGGGCGCCCAGGTCGCGCTGCTGGACGACGAGCACCTGCTCAACGGCCTGAACGTGCACCGTGGCATGGTGACCTGCGAGGAGGTCGCGCATGACCTCGGTTACGATTACACCGACCCCCGCGAGGCACTGGCGGCGCCCGCATGAGCGAGCAATCCGTGAGCGACCAATTCAACAGGTTCTGGATGCCGTTCACCAGTAACCGGGCGTTCGGCCAGAACCCCCGCCTGGTCGAGCGCGCCGAGGGTGTCCACTACTTTAAGCCGGATGGCAGCCCGGTCCTGGACCTGGTGGCGGGCCTGTGGTGCTGCAATGCCGGCCACGGTCACCCCCGCGTGGTCGAGGCCATCCAGGCCCAGGCGGCGAAGATGGACTATGCGCCGCATTTCAACTTCGCCCACGAGGCGGCGTTCGACCTGGCGGAACAGCTGACGGCCGCTTCGCCGGAGGGCCTGGACCACGTGTTCTTCACCAACTCCGGTTCGGAGTCGGTGGACACCGCGCTGAAGATCGCCCTGGCGTACCAGCGTGAACGCGGCAAGGGCACGAAGACTCGCCTGATTGGTCGCGAGCGCGGCTATCACGGTGTCGGGTTCGGCGGAATCTCCGTGGGCGGTATTCCCTACAACCGGATGCAGTTCTCCAGTGCGCTGCTGCCTGGCGTCGACCACCTGCCGCACACGCATTTGCCGGAAAAGAACGCGTTCTCGCGCGGCCAGCCGGCGCATGGCGCGGAACTGGCCGATGAACTGGAGCGTATCGTTACCCTGCATCACGCCGACAACATCGCCGCCGTGATCGTCGAGCCCGTGGCGGGCTCTGCCGGCGTGCTGGTGCCGCCGGTGGGTTACCTCAAGCGCCTGCGCGAAATCTGCGACCGGCACGACATCCTGCTGATTTTCGACGAGGTCATCACCGCTTTTGGCCGCCTGGGCGCGCCGTTCGCGGCGCAGGCCTTCGACGTCAAGCCGGACCTGATCACCACGGCCAAGGGCCTGACCGGTGGCGCCGTACCCATGGGTGCCGTTTTCGTCGCCGATCACGTCTATAACGCGTTCATGGACAAGCCGGGCAGCGCCATCGAGTTGTTTCACGGCTACACGTACTCGGCCCATCCCCTGGCCGTGGCGGCCTGCCGGGCGACACAGGAGGTCTACGTCGAGGAAGGCCTGTACCAACGTGCGGCCGAAATGGCGCCGGTGTTCGAAGACGCATTGCATTCCATGCGGGACGCGCCAGGCGTGGTCGATATCCGCAACTACGGCATGATGGGCGCGGTGGAACTGCGGCCGGACGAGGGCGCGCCGGGCGCGCGCGGCATGCGCATGCTGCAGGCGGCGTTCGAGGCCGGCCTGATGGTGCGGATCACCGGCGACACCATGGCGTTCAGCCCGCCGCTGACCATCAACACCGAACAGCTGGAGGGCGCGACCGAGACACTGGGGGAATTGCTGGATAGAATCTGACCTCCATTTCCGGAGTAGACACGCATGACCCGAATCCTGTTGTTCCTGGCCACCAACGCCGCGGTGCTGGTGCTGATCAGCATCGTCTTCCGTGTGCTCGGTATCGAATCGGTCCTGGCCGAAAACGGTGTCGACCTGAACCTGCAGGCACTGCTGGTGATGTCGGCGGTAATTGGCTTCGGTGGTTCGTTTATCTCGCTGGCGATGTCCAAGTTCATGGCCAAGCGTGGCATGGGCGTGCATGTCATCGAACAGCCGTCCAACCGTACCGAGCAATGGCTGGTCGACACCGTGCGCAAGCAGGCCGAGGCGGCCGGCATCGGCATGCCCGAGGTCGGCATTTTCCAGTCACCGCAGCCCAACGCGTTCGCGACCGGCATGCGCCGCAACTCTTCGCTGGTGGCGGTCTCGACCGGCCTGCTGCAGAACATGCAGCCCAACGAGGTCGAGGCGGTGCTCGGTCACGAGGTCGCGCACGTGGCCAACGGCGACATGGTCACCATGGGCCTGCTGCAGGGGGTGGTGAACACCTTCGTGATCTTCCTGTCGCGCGTCATCGGCCACGTGGTCGACCGGGTGGTGTTCAAGGTCGAGCGGGGCTACGGCCCGGCCTACTTCATCGTCACCATCGTCGCCCAGATCTTCCTGTCGATCCTGGCCAGCATGATCGTGATGTGGTTTTCCCGCCACCGCGAATTCCGAGCTGACGAAGGTGGCGCGAGCCTGGCCGGCCGCCAGAACATGGCGGATGCGCTGCGTGCGCTCCAACGCACCAGCGAACCGAAAGACCTGCCCGGTGAAATGGCCGCCTTTGGCATCTCCGGCAGCATCGGCCAGGGTTTCAAGCGACTGTTCATGAGCCACCCGCCGCTGACGGAGCGTATTGCTGCGCTCGAGTCAGCCCCTCCCGGCTCGGAGATTTAGTAAGCAGTAAGCAGTAAGCAGTAAGCGGTAAGCAGTGAGCGGTATGGTCGCGCTTTGCGCGACCATTACCATTTCACCAGCCCGGCGCGTCGCGCCGGGCGACTCACCAGGGGCGAGCGTAGCGAGATCCGACTCACTAGCGTGCGTCATGCACGCGCTCACCAGCAGCGCCATCCGTGATGTCTGCTCACTCACCGCTCCGATAGCGCTCAAACCACGCGAGTATGTTGTCCACCTTCGCGATCAGGTGCGACGGCCGCGCAACGATGCCGTGGTAGGCCTCGGGGACGCGAATGAGCGCCGTGTCGACCTTCCGCAGTTTCAGGGCCTGGTAGAACTGTTCTGACTCGGTCATCGGCGTGCGCACATCCGACTCGCCGGTCAGGAGCGCGGTGGGCGTGGTGACGTTGCCGACCAGCGACAGCGGCGACTGCGCCCAGTAGGTTTCCGGGTCTTCCCAGGGCATTTTCTCGAACCAGTAACGGGTAAAGAAGCGCGAGAAGTCGGCCGTCAGCACATGGCTGACCCAGTTGATGACGGGCTTGGCGCTCACCGCGGCGGCGAACCGGTCGGTCTTGCCGACGATCCACGCGGTCAGCAAGCCGCCACCGGAGCCGCCGGTGACAAACAACTGCTTCTCGTCGATGAAGCCCATTTCGATCACGGCGTCGACGCCTGACATCAGGTCGTCGTAGTCGGCGCTGGGATAGTTGTGGTGAATCTCGTTGACGAAGTCGTAGCCGTAGCTGGTGGAGCCGCGGGGATTGGCGTACAGCACCACGTAGCCGGCCGCCGCGAACAGCTGGATCTCCGGGGAGAACTGCGGGCCATAGGCGGCGCGCGGGCCGCCATGGATCTCGAGAATCAGCGGGTATTGTTTCGATTCGTCGAACCCCGGCGGATAGGCCACCCAGCCCTGGATCTCCAGGCCGTCGGCGGAAGAGGTCCAGTTGATTTCCTCGATCCTCGCCAGTTCCCGGTGGCCGAGGATGTCCTCGTTTAGTGCCGTCAAGCGACGTGGATCGCGACTGCCCCTGCCGACGGCCAGGTCGGCCGGGCGATCCGGCCGGCCGGCGGTATAGGCGTAGGCGCCGTTGCCGGCCACGGAAAAGCTGCCGCTGGTGTAGGGGCGCCCCAGGATCGCGCCGCCGACGTCATCGACCAGCGAGTCCAGGTCGCCGCCCGTATCCAGGCGGGCGATATGGGTGCGGCCATGGTCGTCATAGCGCACCAGCAATTCACGTGAACTGCCGGCCCACTGGACATCGTCGATGCTGCGGTCGAAATCGCCGCTGATCCGGCGGACGTCGCCGCCGTCGATGTCCATCAGGTACACCGCGTCGTTTTCATAACCCATCAACTTGTCGTCGTGGCCCAGCCAGGCGATGGTCTTGCCGTCCGGTGACACCGCCGGTGCGAAATCCGGGCCGTCCCGGTCGGTCAGGCGGTTCATGGCGCCGGTGGCTACGTCGACGGTCCAGAGGTCACTTTCCAGCGGGTCATGTTCGGCGCCAGGCTGGCGGTTGGCGGCGATGATCAGTGACTGGCCATCCGGGCGCCACGCCAGGCGGCTGTCATGGTCGTAGTCGCCGGAGGTGAGTTGTCGCGGCGTGCCACCTTCACTGGAAATGACGAACACGTGCTGGTAGCCCGGTTCGACAAAGCCGCGGCCGTCGACCTGGAACGGCAGGCTGTCGAAGACCTTCACCGGTGGCGCCCACTCCGCACCGTCCGGTTTCGCCGGCGGCCTTGCCAGGGGCTCGGTGTCGCCGGGGACAAACATCGTGAATGCGATCCATGCGCCATCGGGCGACCAGCTCAGCGCGCCCGGGCCCTCGCGCAGGTTGCTCAGCGCCGCGGTCTGGCCGGAATCCATCCAGCGCACATGGATTTGCGGACCTCGCCCCTCGACACGCGACACGTACGCCAGCCGATCGCCGTTCGGCGACCAGCGCGGGCTGCCATATGAATCAGGGCCTGACAGAAGCGGTCGATGTCCGGAGCCGTCGAAATTCACCACCCAGATATCGCCGTTCGGCCGGTCGGTCATGATGTCCATCGACCGACGTACGTAGGCGACGCGCTCGCCGTCCGGCGAGATCTGCGGGTCTGACGCCACTTCCATCTCGAAAATATCGACATTCTTCAACACTTCGGCACTGGCCAGCGGTACGGCGAGGAGGCCAATCAGCAGGGTGGTCCATCGGGTCATACGGGTTCTCCTGGGAATCGGTGAATCAGGGAATCGGTGAGACGGTGAGACGGTGAAACGGCGGAACGGTGAGACGGTGAAACGGTGGAACGGTGAAGCGGTGAGTGGCGCGCCGGGACGACGTTTCGTGGCCGGGGTGGGGTTGGCTTTCCCCGGACCGTCGACGGCAGGGATGCCGCCGTCGAGCGATGCAGGGATGCACTTGAGCGAGTCCGGGGAAAGCCAACCCCACCCCGGCCCCCGCGAAACCCCGTCAGCGCTGGTCACCGTGCACCCAGAGGACCTCGGTACCGCCGTCGTGCCGCGCCAGCACGCGCGCCACGACGAACAACAGGTCGGACAGCCGGTTCAGGTAACGCACGGCGGTTGCGTTGATGTCTTCGTGTTTGCCGAGCGTGACCACGCGACGCTCGGCGCGCCGGCAGATGGTGCGGGCCAGGTGACACCGGGCCGCGGCTTCGGAGCCGCCCGGCAGGATAAAGTCTTTCAGCGCCGGCAGGTCTTCGTTGAAACGGTCGAGGTCTTTTTCCAGCGCCACGACGTAGTCGTCGGGCACCAGCGTAAAGCCCGGCATGCACAGCTCGCCGCCCAGGTCGAACAGTTCGTGTTGCAGGCGGGTGAGGGTGGCGCGGACGTCGTCGGGCAGTTCCGAGGACAGCAGCAGCCCGACGGCCGAATTCAGCTCGTCGACGGTGCCGTAGGCCTCGACCCGCGCGTCATCCTTGGCGACCCGGGCACCATCGCCCAGGCCGGTGTCTCCGGCGTCGCCGGTTCGGGTGTAGATTTTCGAAAGTCGGTTTCCCATGGGTACTCAGTGTGCATCCATTGCGCGCTCTGCGGCCGGCAGGAAATCTTCCCGCACGGCGCGGCGCAGCAGTTCGGGGGGCAGCAGCCCCTGTGAAAGTACAAAGTCGTGGAACGCGCGCGGGTTGAACCGCGAACCCAGCGCAAGCTCGGTTTCCGTTCGCAGACGCGCCAGGTTCATGTAGCCATAAAAATAGCTGGTGGCCTGGCCCGGCGCCCGGAAAGCATAACGGTCGGCCTCCGATTGCGCCATCGCCTTGGAGAGCCCGATCTCGTCGGTCATGAAAGTGACCGCCTGCCCAGGCGCCAGGCGACCCAGGTTGATCATCGGGTCCATGAACATGCGTGCGGCGCGCTGCAGGCGGGCCAGCAGGGTGAACAGCTGCCCCTCGGGCGGCATGTACTCCAGCATCAGGGCCTCGGCGTAGAGTCCCCAGCCCTCGACGTTGGCGCTGTTGAACGCGAACAGTGCGCGCGCCAGCGACGTGCCGTTCTCCACCAGGGCCGCGAACTGCAGTTCGTGGCCGGGGCGCGCCTCGTGCACGGTCAGTGCCCAGGTCATGGCCTCGTGCGTCCAGTCATCCATGTGCGCGGCGGGGCCGTCCAGGGCGGGATTGTGCGTCACCAGCACGAACTCGCCGTACTGCCCCGTGTTGCCGACCAGCTGTGGCGGGCTCATGAACGGCGCAGGGCTGGACGCCATCTCCGCCTCGGTGGCCAGCCGGATCCCGGCGGGCCGGTCGGGCAGGGTGACAATGTCTTCGCGGCGAATGATGTCTTCGATGACCGACAGCCGTTCCCGGTAGACCGGGAGCACCTCGTCTTCGGGGATCTGTTTTCGTTTCAGCCGTTGGATGACCGTGGCCAGGCGGGTGTCTTCCCAGCCATTCTGAATCGCGATCTGCCGCGCGACCGTGCGCATCTGTGCGCGAATCTCCTGGTAGGCGAACTGGCCGTTTCGGATCAGCTGTTCCGGTGTGTCGCGGACGCCGTATTCACGCAGGTTGTTGGCGTAGACGGCTTCCGGCAGGCGGTGATCGTCACGGGTCCGGGGCAGGATCTCTTCCTGGACCCAGTCGCGCCATTCCTCGAGTTGCGTTTCGAGTTGCCCGAACTCCGGCTCCCAGTCGATGAGTTCAGAGGACTGGAAAAGGTTCCGGATACCGGCCAGGTACCGGGGCAGGTTTTCCAGGGCCCGCTCCACTTCTCCCCGGTAGGGTCCGGCCAGTCCGGCGGCACTGAAGCGCTCGCGTGTCCGCGCCATGGCCAGCGTCGCCAGGCGCTCGTGGCCTGCCGCGGCGCCGGTGTATTTTTCCAGGCGGACCAGGGCGGCGGGGTAGCGCGACGGGTCGTTCCTCGGGTCGAGCAGCGACTGGAAGCTTTCGAGCAACAGTTCCGGCAGGTTGTACCAGGGGAGCAGGTGTTCATGATCAATCGCGTGGGTGGCCAGGTCATCCGCCAGTGACGTTTCAAGAATGAAAAGGTCCTGCAGGACACGCGGATCTTTCGTCGTCTCGCGCACGGAAGCGACGTATGCGCGCGCAGCCTGCAGGTCCGCCATCCTGCGTTCGTGCAGGCCCGGTCCCAGGTCGATGACCTCCGCATCGAACTGTGCCAGGCCAACGGCGGCAATCGACTCTGGCGTGTACTGGCCGTGCACTTCCAGGACCCGCAGGCTGACCGCGTCGCTTTCCGCCACCCAGCCATCGTCCGCGGCAACGCCGGGCGCGAAAAACGCCATGGGGATGATCGCCATGAACAGGCCGCGGGCCTTCTGGGCGAAGCCGGTCATTGATAACGCTCCAGGGGGGTTATCCACAACGGTAGACGATTTGATTGCGCCCGTCATCCGGGCCGGACCATTGATTTTTGACCCATCGTGGCTATAGTGACCCCCCTTCGCCCCGGAAGCACACCGAGGATCGGAAATGCCCCAGAGAACCCCCCTTTATGACGCGCATATCGAGGCCGGCGCCCGTATGGTCGACTTCGGCGGGTGGGAAATGCCCATCAACTATGGCTCGCAGATCGAGGAGCACCACCATGTTCGCCGTGACGTCGGAATGTTCGATGTCTCGCACATGACCATCGTCGACCTGCGGGGGCGCGATACGCCCGCGTTCCTGTCGCGGCTGCTGGCCAACGACATCGGCAAGCTGGCCACGCCGGGCAAGGCGCTGTACAGCTGCATGCTGAACGAAGAGGGCGGCGTGATTGACGACCTCATCACCTATCGCATGGATGAACACTGGTACCGCATGGTCGTGAACGCGGCGACCCGTGAGAACGACCTGGCGTGGCTGAATCGGCAGGCCGAGGGGTTCGACCTGGAACTGGCCGAGCGTGCCGAACTGGCGATGGTCGCCGTGCAGGGCCCCGGGGCCCGCGAGGCGGTGATTCGCATCCTCGCCAGCGATGATGCCGAGCGTGCATCGAGCCTGAAGCCATTCAGCGCGGCCGAGTGCGGCGCGCTGTTCGTGGCCCGTACCGGTTACACCGGCGAGGACGGGTTCGAGGTCGCATTGCCACCGGACGAGGCGCAGGCCTTCTGGGAGCAACTGGTGGCCAATGGCGTCGCCCCTTGTGGCCTGGGTGCCCGCGACACGCTGCGGCTGGAGGCCGGCATGAACCTGTACGGACAGGACATGGACACCACGGTCACGCCGCTGGAATCGGGCCTGGCCTGGACGGTGGCCATGGGCGACGAGCGTGAGTTCATCGGTCGTGAGGCCCTTGAACGCCAGCGCGAGGACGGCGTGCCCAGGAAGCTGGTGGGCCTGGTGCTGGAAGGCCGCGGCGTGTTGCGGCACGGCCAGAAGGTCCTGACCGACGCCGGCGACGGCGAAGTCACCAGTGGCAGTTTTTCGCCGACGCTGGAGCGCGCCATCGCATTGGCGCGCGTGCCCGCCGACACCGGCGAAACGGTTTCCGTCGACATTCGTGGCAAGGCGCTTCCGGCGCGCGTGGTGCGCCCGCCGTTCGCACGCAACGGCGAAATCTGCGACGGGATTCTCTGAATTTTCGTCGCAGCCGTTTCCTAATCGATGCCTTGCGTCTAGAATCAGGCGTGAGGCCAACCGGGGGTGAGACCCATGAGCAACGTACCCGAAGAACTGCGCTACACCGAGTCCCATGAATGGGTCAGCACCGAGAACGATGGCACCGTCAGGGTGGGCATCACCGACCACGCCCAGGAAGCGCTGGGTGACCTGGTGTTTGTCGAACTGCCCGCCATTGGCGACCAGATCGACCAGGGCGATTCATGCGCCGTGGTGGAATCGGTCAAGGCCGCCAGTGACATTTATTCGCCGCTGGCCGGTGAAGTCGTCGCCATCAACGAAGATCTCGAAGGCGACCCGGGCATCATCAACAACGATCCATACGGCGACGGCTGGCTGTTCGCCCTCGAACTGAGCGATTCGTCCGACCTCGACGACCTGCTCGACGCCGAGACCTACGCCCAGCAGCTCGACTGACGCCCGGTTATTCCTGGCCTTCCATGTCCTGGAAGGCTTCGCACAGGGCAACGTTCTCGCCGGATTTCACGATCCGTTCCAGGTTGATGGTTCCCGAAACCGGTATGGACGGAATGGCGTATTCCATCGTCGCGGTGATGCAGTCGTGGAACTCGATGGTGATGCTGCCGTAGCCGGTCGTGGTTTCCTGCTCCGGCGCCCGCGTGTCGAAGACGCCACCCGTGGTCAGTACGATGTCCATGATCGCGACGTTATCCTGCCAGCCGCCCTGGGCGGTCACCCAGCGGTGCCCGGGCTCGCCCAGTATCGCGGTCACATCATCCGGTGGTCGTTCGGTATCGAAAGTGAACCACGCAAGGAACATCCGCTCCGAATCCGGAAAGACGGCGAACAGCACTCCTTGGCCGGAAGTCTCGCGTTCGTACCAGGCGTCGTTAAGGCCGGGGTTGATCACGAACGGCGCCGCCGGCGCCGCCTCGACCACGATCAACCCGCTCATACCTATGCCGCCGGCAGCGCCATGCACGCTGCAGTGATAGCGATAGGTGCCCGGTGTGTCGAATGTGAATTCGTAGGTGAACTGTGAAGCCGTGGGGCCTGAACTGAATAATCCGTCGTCGGATTCAACGTCGTGCTGCAGGCCGCCGGCCGCATTGACCCAGCGGACCGTGTCGCCCGCCTGGATGGTCAGCTGGCTGGGGGAAAAGAAACTGTCGCCGACTTCAACAACATGCACTTCCGCAGCGGCGTCCGAAGCGACGGCCAACAGCCCGGTGGCCAACAGCAGTCGCGCAATGAAATTCTGTTTCAGGCAATTCATGAGCACCTCAATTTCGAAGTGACCCCTCACCCCCAGTATAGGCGCTGCCATCGACTCATCCCGGTTTTCGGTGCCCACGGGAGGACGCCAGCCGGTCGGCGGCGTGCACGGGTTCAGGCAGCCGGTAGCGGGTGGCGCAATCCAGCACCCATTGCGTGGCGGTTTCGGTACTCACCCGATGCCCCGGTGACACGAACAGTGGCCGAACGTTGTCGCGCGTTCGCAGCACGGTGCCGATATTGGCGCCGTTGTGACGCAACGCAGAGCGGTCGCCCTTTGCAGGGCCGGGTTCGTCGAATTCACCCACCAGCCGCGACTTGCCGACGCCGATGGCGGGCCGGTCCAGCCAGAGCCCCAGGTGGCAGGCGATGCCCAGCCGACGCGGGTGGGCGATGCCCTGGCCGTCGCAAAGCAGCAGGTCAGGCAGCGTGTCGAGGGTTTCAAACGCGGCCAGGATCGCGGGCATTTCACGAAATGACAGGTAGCCGGGAACGTAGGGGAATGTGGTCGGAACACGTGCCAGCGCGGAGCCCACTGTCTCCAGGCCGGGCCAGCTTTTAACGATGATGGCCGCCCGGGTGACCGTGCCATTGTGTTCGAAACCGCAGTCCACCCCCGCGACGGTATGGACCGGACCCAGTCGGTCTTGAGTCTCTACGCGATCGGCGAGACGCGACTGCACGGCGCGCGCGGCGGCGATATCCAGGTTCCAGCGATGCAGCGCCCGGGGCACGGGCGACGTCAGTACTTCAGGCCCAGCGCCCGGAAAACAAAGGCCATCAGCCAGGCGGGG
The DNA here is from genome assembly GCA_913055655.1 of uncultured Oceanospirillales bacterium. GTDB lineage: Bacteria > Pseudomonadota > Gammaproteobacteria > Xanthomonadales > SZUA-36 > Marinihelvus. The sequence continues at coordinate 160,345 of CAJXKA010000002.1, forward strand.
CCGATGAGCAGGAACTGCAGGTCCTTGAAGAAAGAGGGTTTCTTACCCTCGATATGATGGCCGATGAACTGGCCGATCCAGGCCGCGACGAACACGGTCAGCGCCACCGTCCAGAGCGGCCACGGTGAGATGGCTTCAACCCACATCGTCAGCGCGATCATCAGCAGGTTCCACGCGAGCAATGCGTTACCGAGCGGGATCGACAGGCGGAAATAGTAGACCTGGGCCAGCACGAGGGCGATCACCGCCCAGTTGAACGGTACCGGCCAGCCGCGAGTGTCCAGCGGGAACGGGATCGCCCAGAGCAGGGCGACCACCGTCCAGACGATGGCCGGCACGCAGACCCAGTGAATGACCTTGTTGACCGCATTGCGGTGGCTTTCGCCGTACTCGTCGAGCAGTTCGGTCAGCGTGGTCATCGTGGGTGCTGCGCGGCCGGCTTCCCGGTCAGTTCTGGGTCAGGCGCCGCGCCACCTCGGCGTACTTGTCGCGCGTGACCTCGATCACTTCGTGCGGCAGGTTCGGCCCCGGCGCCTTCTTGTTCCAGTCCAGCGTTTCCAGGTAGTCACGCACGTACTGCTTGTCGAAGGACGGCGGTGATGAACCCGGGGCATAGGAATCGGCCGGCCAGAAGCGCGACGAATCCGGCGTCAGCACTTCGTCCATGACGCAAAGCGTGCCGTCCTTGTCCAGGCCGAACTCGAACTTGGTGTCGGCGATGATGATGCCGCGTGCCTCGGCATGGTCGGCGGCCGCCTTGTACAGCTGGATGCTGATGTCCTTCACGCGATTGGCCATTTCCTCGCCGACCAGGCCAACGATGTGGTCGAAGGAGACGTTCTCGTCATGTTCGCCGATGGCGGCCTTCGTGGACGGCGTGAACAGGATCTCCGGCAGCTTGTCGGCCTGTCGCAGGCCTTCCGGCAGCGGGATGCCACAGACTTCGCCGGTTTTCTGGTAGTCCTTCCAGCCCGAGCCGATGATGTAACCGCGCACGATGGCTTCCAGCGGCAGCGGTTCCAGCTTCTTCACCACCATCGAGCGGCCTTCGAGCTGCGCGGCCAGGCCGGTGTCGTCGAACACGTCATAGATGCTCATCGGTGACAGGTGATTGGCGACGATGTCCTCGGTCATGCCAAACCAGAAGTTCGACAGCTGTGTCAGCATCTCGCCCTTGCCGGGAATGGGGTCCGGCAGGATCACGTCAAAAGCGGAAATGCGGTCGGAAGCGACCATCAGCATGTGGTCGTCGCCAACGGCGAAACAGTCACGGACCTTGCCCTGGTGCAGCAGCGGCAGGTCGGTAATCAGGTCGGTACGGTAATCGTGGGCCACGTTGTCAATCCTATGGGGTTGTTTCTGCTCAATGTGGCCGGCAATTATATACTTCCGCCTCGCGATTTTCCGGCCCGCACCGACAAGAGCCCACAACGATGAAATCTTCCGACTTCCCCTTGCCCCGTCACTGGTGGGGCAAAATCATCCTCGGCGTGCTGGGGATGTTGAAAGGCGGCATGACCGGCCTTGTGCTCGGCGTCATCACCGGTCATTTTATTGACCGGTTTATCGGCGGGCTGCGGGACCAGGGGCGCGTGAACGACCTGTTCCTGGACACGCTGTTCGCCGTGCTGGGCCATGTCTGCAAGGCCGACGGCCGCGTCACCGAGGTGGAAATCGCCGCCATTGAGCAGTTCATGGGCCAGCTGGGGCTGGAAGGCGAGAAGCGCCGCGCGGCGATCCGCCGATTCAACGAGGGCAAGGCCCGCGAATGGGACCTCGAAGCCGGCATGCATGATTTCGTCCAGGTCACGCACGCCAACCCGCAGGTCCGGCAGATGTTCCTGGAATACCTGCTGAACGGCGCCGCCGTGGACGGCGACATCACCCAGGCCGAACAGGAGGTGCTGTTCCGCGTCGCCCGGGCACTGCGTATTCCGACCATGGCCTTCGTCGCCATGGTCAATGCCTATCGGGCCACGCATGCAGGCCGCGGCGGCGCCTATCGCGGCCCGCAGGCGACCGCGTCCTCGCTCGACCAGGCGTACGCGACCCTGGGCATGGAGCCGTCGGCCAGCGACGCGGACCTGAAACGCGCCTACCGCCGGCTGGTGGCGCGTTATCACCCCGATCGCCTGGCCTCCAGCGGCATGCCGGATGCGATGATCGAACAGTCGAAGAACCGCGCGCGCGAGATCAACGTGGCCTGGGACGCGATCAAGGCCGCGCGTGGGATTAAGTGAGTGAGTGGTGAGTGGTGAGTGGTGAGTAGTAGAATCGCTTTTATCCACTCACCACTCACTACTCACCCAGGGTTTGTCCATGAAACAGTCACCCGTCATCGCGCCTTCCATACTTTCCGCGGATTTCGCGCGCCTGGGCGACGATGCGCAGGCTGTGCTGGATGCGGGCGGGGACTGGGTGCATTTCGACGTGATGGACAACCACTACGTGCCCAACCTGACCTTCGGGCCGATGATCTGCAAGGCGCTGCGCAACCACGGCATCACCGCGCCCATCGATGTGCACCTGATGGTCGAACCAGTCGATGACCTGGCCGAGGCCTTCGCCGGTGCCGGCGCGTCGTTGATCAGCTTCCATCCGGAGGCCTCCCGACATGTCGATCGCACCATCGGACTGATCAGGGATGCCGGCTGCAAGGCCGGTGTGGTGCTGAACCCGGCCACGCCGCTGGACGCCATCACCTGCGTGCTCGGCAAGGTCGACATGATCCTGCTGATGTCCGTAAACCCCGGCTTCGGCGGCCAGAAGTTCATTCCCTACGTGATGGACAAGATTCGCCAGGCCCGTGCCATCATCGATGACTCCGGTCGCGATATCCGGCTGGAAGTCGACGGCGGGGTCGATGTCGGCAACATCGGGGCGCTGTACGAGGCGGGCTGCGATACTTTCGTCTCCGGGTCGGCGATTTTCGGTTCTGGGGACTACGCGAAGACCATCGCGGCGATGAAGTCCGAGATCGACTCGAGCGGGTGAGCGTGTCGCGGGGGCGGGGTCGGGTTGTCTATACCCCGGACACGCTGTGAATACGTCCCTGTACGCTCATCGGCGGCATCCTTGCCGCCGAAGGTCCGGGGTATAGACAACCCGACCCCGCTGCGAGACGCTTTCCCGTCTCACCGTCTCACCGTCTCACCGTCTCACCGTCTCACCGTCTCACCGTCTCACCGATTCCCCGATTCCCCGATTCCCCGATTCACGCGGGGAGCGCGGTGATCACGCGGCGCAGTGGCCCGCCAGGGTCGAGGGCGTCGAAGGGCCAGCAGGTGACGAGCGTGAGGCGGTTGCGGGTGTCGTCGATGACCAGTTGCGTGTCGCGGCTGTCAATGACTTCCTGCTTCGTGACGCGGAAACGATGTTCGCTTGCTGGTGTTCGCAACACGATGATCGCACCGTCTTCCAGGTCGCGAAGGGCGCTGAAATGGGTGTCTCGATGGGCGCTGACAATGATGTCGCGGCCGTTCACGGGCGTCAGCGCGGCCGGCGCCCAGGCCAGGTTACGGCCGGAAGCGCCGGCCACGACCAGGTGACGGGTGCCCAGCGCAGGGATCAGCAGTTCGGCCACGGGCGAGGTGTCCGCCCATGGCCAGGGGCGGGCGTCGGGTTCGCCGGCGAGGACACGTTGCCAGGCGTTTTCCAGCAGGCGTTGGCCCAGCCAGGCCTTGGCGGGGATCCAGGCGGCCTGGGCGATGAGAAAAAGCGCGGCGACCGCGAGGGCCGCCGCGCAATACCGGCGAAGGATCAACGTGTTTTCCACGCGACGGAGAGCGCCCGGAGGGATTTCGCCGGTGAGCGGAACTTCGGGAACCGGAAGAAGGGGCGGGCGAACAGGCCGCCCGAGACCGCCAGGACCAGTAACGCCAGCAGCATCTGGGTTTTCCAGCCGGTGGCGGTGGCGGGGAACCCGGCCGTCCGGGCGGCACTGCCGGCCGGCAACAGGCTGGGGACTTCACCCGCCGCCATCGTGGCGCCCTGCGGCCGCGACGGTGTTTTGTCGACGGCGACCAGGCTGGTCCACTGGGTCAGCAGTTCGTAGTCCAGCGCGAGGTCGGTGACCGCGGCACGGGTCCACTCGGGGTCGGCGCCGAACACCGTGGCGTCCTGTAGCGCTTCGACTTTCTGCCGGGCCCACAGCGTGGCCAGGGTCTCACCGCCGTCGGTGACGGCGGGCGTGGCGAAGTGGCGCCACTCCGAGCCGTTCAGTTCGCCCACCACTTCAACGCCGGAGGGCATGCGTGGCAGGCGGGCGACCACCCACAGCGGCTCGCCGGCGTACAGGTCGGGAATGATCTCCGGGTAGTACTCCACGCCGGCGCCCCAGTCCAGCCGGATGCCGGACACGGCCGGCAGGCGGATGCGGTTCCACAGCGCGGTCATGCGTTCACCCACCTGGTCGAGCTGGCCGATGTGGGTGGGGTGGCCGCGGCCGATCTCGGCGGCCTTGCGCATGAAGCCGCTGTTCGGCGCCGAGCCGATGGCCACGGTGAACAGCCGCGCCTCGCCAAGTTCGTTGGCGACCAGCGCCAGCAGGTCCTGTTCGTTGCCGACCGCGCCGTCGGTGACGAACACCACCTGGCGCAACAGCCCGGGATGGGTCGGTTGCCGCAGTGCGGCGCGCAGGGCCGGCGCCATCATCGTGCCGCCGTCAGCGTCCAGGCTTTTGACGAATGAAAGCGCCTGTTCACGATTGGCGTCGGTCACGCTGACGCTGCTGTCCCAGAGTGAGCGCGTCTCGCTGTTGAACTCGATGACGTTGAACCGGTCGCCGGGCGCCAGGCCCTCGATACCGCGGGCCAGCGCCAGGCGGGCCTGGTCGATGGAGGCGCCCATCATCGAGCCCGAGGTGTCGATGATGAAAATCACCTCGCGGGGCTGCGGCGCCAGCGCCTCGTCGCGCGGCGGGACCAGCATCAGCTGGGCATACACGTACTCGCCGTCGTCCCAGGTGTGCAGCGCGGCGCGGGCGTCTTCATCCAGCATCGGCGCCCAGCTGAGCTCGAAATCGCGATCGGGCGTGGCCAGGCCGTCGTTGAGCGTGACCCGGTAGCCGTCCTTGCGCGGTTCGATGTCAACGTCGTGGTGCAGCGAGCGGATCGCGTCGAGGTCGATGCCCGTCAGCAGGTCCACCTGCAGCCGCAGCCGACGGTCGGGCGCGCCGGGTTGTGTTGGAAAATTGGTGACACTCGTGTAGGTCGGCCGCGGCGCCAGCGACGATGGCCCGGTCTCGAACCGTGGCGTAAACGTCATCGGCAGCCGCAGGCCGAAACGGCCGTCACTGAAATCGACATTCACCAAGTAGGCGATGACCACGTGGATGTCCTCGCCCGGGCCGATGTTGGCGATGCGGGTGCTGAACTGGTGGGCGCGTTCCTGGGTGACCAGGCCCGCCGTGTGGCCGGCGTCGCGCGCGGCCTGGTAGACGCGGGTGGCCTGCTCGCGTTCGTGGATCTCGCCTTCCAGCACGCGCTCGCCGGCGCGGATCCAGAGCCGGTCGACGGCGGCGCCGTCCGGCAGCGGGTAACGGTAGGTGCCTTCCACCCACTGCGCGCTGTCGTTGGTGAAGGTCTGGGCAACGCGGACCCGCGCCACCAGGCCGGTCACCTCCACGTGAACCAGGGTGTCGAGCGCCAGTTGCACATCCGGCTGCACCGAGGCCGCCGGGTTGGCCGTGCCGTTGCCGAGCGCCGTGTCCACGGCGGTGACGGCATCGGCAAGCGGTTGCAGTTCCAGGCCGAACGCTGCATCGGCCTGGGCGGTCTCCAGTCGCAGGATCAACATCAGCATCAGGGCGACGGCCAGGCACAGCAACACGCGGTCCTGCCAGCGCAGGTTGCGCCTGGGTTGGCCTGTTGCCGCAGACTCCCTTGCGCGCCGCGTCGCCCGGGCCTCGGCGCGGGCCAGGGCGCGGTGGCGGCGTTGCCGCGCCAGCACCAGTCGGGGATGTTGGGCCAGGGCGTCGCGCTCCAGGTCGTGGCGGATGGAGGCGTCGCCGCGTGGCGTGGTGGTGGGTTCGGCGTGCATGAGGTTGGCTCCGGCATGGGTTGACGGTGCCTATTGAAACGCCGTGATGTGCGTTGGCGATGGCGGCGACGGCCCGGAATCGGGCGGAAATCGGGCGAACTTCGGGCGCGAAGGCCGGCAACCCGGCAGTCAGCACCGGAAATCGCTGTGCTTCGGTATCATGCTGGCGGAAGCCAGAACCGGTCGGGGAGTACCAGCATGAGCATGCAACGCCAGGTCGCCATCGTCGAGGACGAGGCCGCCATTCGCCATAACTACGAAGACGCGCTGCGGCGTTACGGCTATGGCGTGCACGGCTATGGTGACCGGCCATCAGCCCTGGAAGCCTTCCGCCGTCGCCTGCCGGATCTGGTCATTATCGATGTCGGGCTGGGCCAGGATGTCGAGGGTGGCTACGAACTCTGTCGCGAGCTGCGCGCCATGTCCAAGAGCCTGCCGATTATCTTCCTGACCGCGCGTGATTCCGACTTTGACGTCATCTCGGGGCTTCGGCTGGGCGCGGACGACTACCTGACCAAGGACATCAGCCTGCCGCACCTGGTGACCCGCGTCGCGGCGCTGTTCCGTCGCGTCGAGGCCCTGTCCGGCCAGTCGGGCGAGGAGAACGCGTTGGAACGCGGCCCGCTGAAGCTCTCCATCGAGCGCATGGAAGTGCACTGGAACGGTGTCAAGATCCCGCTCACCGTGACCGAGTTCTGGATCGTCCATTCGCTGGTGCGCCGCCCGGGACACGTGCGTTCGCGCCAGCAGTTGATGGACGACGCCAACGTGCTCGTGGATGACCAGACCATCACCAGCCACGTCAAGCGCATCCGGCGCAAATTCGTCGCCATCGACCCGGCGTTTGATCACATCGATACCCGCTACGGCGCCGGCTACTGCTGGAAGCCCCCCACTTGAAGCTCCGCAACCAGGTCCTGACGCTTTCGCTCGCCACGGTGCTGGTGCCGTGGTTCGGCTGGAAGCTGGTGCAGGAGCTGGAGCGTTTCCTGCGCGCGGGCCAGGAAGCGGCCCTGCTGGCGTCGGCGCGGACGGTGGCGCAGGCGCTGCCGGCCGAGTACCGCGGTGAACTGCTGTTCGGCCGTGACCGTGTCCTGCCGCTGCGCGAGTTCAGCCGGCCGCCGTTCCTGGACGGTTACCTGGATGACTGGATCGAACCCGGTAGCGCGGTCGAGTTCGCCTCGGCGGACGGCGTGCTGAAACTGCGCGTGATGGGCGGACGCTACGCCGGCCAGCTGTTCCTGTTCTGCCGGGTCGAGGACGCCACCCCGGTGCGCGACGTGCCGCCGGCCGGGCCGGGACCAGGCAGCGGCCGCCTGGCCGACAGCATCGAGATTGCGCTCCGCAGCGCCCGCGGCCTGAACACCTGGTCGCTGCGTACCGCGGCGCCCGGCCAGTTGCTGGTGACCAGCCAGGACCCGGGTGGCGGGCAGCTGGAGGCCTGGTGGACGGAGCGCCCCGGCGGCTACGACGTCGAGATTGCGCTGCCACCTGGTGGGCGAGCGGTGGATATCGCCATCGCCGCCAACGATGTGTACATCGGTCGTAGCGGGAGCCGGGAAGCCCGGACGGCCGGAACATTCGCGGCAGGCCGGCCGGCTGCCTGGCTGGACCCGGCGCCGCCGCTGGGTCCGCTTCGGCAGTGGCTGGCCTCGGTCCAGCCCGATGACACCCGCGCCTTCGTGGTCGACCGCTCGGGCTGGGTGGTGGCGGACACGGGGGTGCTGCCGACGGGCACCCCGGAAGACCTGTCGTGGGCGGGCCGGGCCATTTACCGTGCGATCGCCGGCGACCGGACCGCGCTGCGCGACGAACGGCCGGGCGAAGTCGTGCGGTTCCGGGACGAGGCGGTCACGGCCGCGCTGGCGGGTGAGACCTCGCAGCAGTGGGGCCAGGACCCGGAAACCGCGGTGGTGCGGCATTCCGTCGCGGTGCCGATTGAAACCGACGGCCGCGTGGTCGGCGCCGTGGTCATGGATTCCCGCAGTGACGGCCTGTTGCTGGTCACCAACCGTGCGCTCGGGCGGCTGTTACTTGTGACGGTGGCGGTAACCGTGCTGCTCGCCGCGGGGTTGTGGTTTTTCGCCACCCGGCTGTCGCGCCGGGTCCGGCGCCTGAGCACCGCGGTGAGCGCCGCCATGGACGATGCCGCGAACCCGGCCACGCTGCCGCTCACCGACGATCGCGACGAACTGGGGGACCTCGCCCGCGACAACGCCCGGCTGTTGCGCGCCGTGGCGGATTACACGCGCTACCTGCGACAGCTGGCCGGGCGCCTGTCGCACGAGTTGAAGACGCCCCTGGCCATTACCCGCTCATCACTGGATAACCTGGCCACGGGCGCGCTGGACGATGACGCAAGGCGATACCTGGAACGCGCCCGCGAGGGCCTGGACCGCCAGGGCGCCATTGTCCGCGCCATGAGCGAGGCGAACCGGCTGGAAGCTTCGGTGGCCAGCGCGGACTGGGAAAGCGTTGACCTGGCCCTTTGGCTACGGGAATGCGCCGGCGCCTACCGCTCGGCCCACCCCGGTCGCGCGATACTCGTCCAGGTGCCGGAATCACCCGTGCCCACCCGCTGCGCACCTGAGTTGCTGACGCAGGCGCTGGACAAGCTGGTCGACAACGCCCTGGGGCTGACCACGACCGATGACAGCATGACGCTCGAACTGGTCGCCCGGGGCAACTGGCGGCACCTGCGCGTGCGCAACACCGGCACCCGCCTGCCCGGGTCTTTCCAGGACCAGCTGTTCGATTCGCTGGTGTCGGTGCGCGAACCCGGCGGCGTGGGCACGCACCTGGGGCTGGGCCTCTACATCGTCCGGCTGGTGGCCGAGGCGCACGGCGGCGAAGTCGATGCGCGCAACCTGCCGGACGATGGCGGCGTCGAGTTTGTGCTGAGCCTGCCCGCCGGTCCGGACACATCAGTCGAATCGGCCTGAACCCGCCTGATAATGCGGCGCGGATGCGGTTAGAATCCCTCCTTTCGCGGACCGCCGGGGCGGGCACTTGGACAAGCGGCAATTCGATCATCTGAACGACGGCCACCACACGCGCATTCCCGTGTGGCGCACGGTGCTGGCCGACCTGGATACGCCGCTGTCGGTGTACCTGAAGCTGGCCGACGGCCAGGACTCCTTCCTGTTCGAATCGGTTGAAGGCGGCGAGACCTGGGGCCGCTATTCCATCATCGGCCTGCCGTGCCGGCGTCGTTACACCATCAACGGCCACCGGCTGGCCTGCTTCGATTACGGCCGCGAAGTCTCGGCCGAAGAGCTCGACGACCCGTTGACGGCCGTGGAAGCCATCCGCGCCGACTACCGCGTGCCGGACCTGGACGAGCTGCCGGTGTTCACCGGCGGGCTGGTCGGCTATTTCGGCTACGAGACGGTGGAACTGATCGAGCCGAGGCTGGCGAAGGGCGGCAAGCGCGACGAGATCGGCACCGACGATATCGTGTTGCTGCTGGCCGAAGAAGTGGCCGTGTTCGACGCCCTGGAAGGGCGGCTGTGGCTGATCGTCAACGCCGACCCCAACGAGGACGGCGCATACGAGCGCGCCCAGCGCCGCCTGGACCAGCTGGAGCATCGCCTGCGCTCGGGCAGCACCGGCTACGGCCTGGCGGTGGACGGCGAGGCCGTCGGCGAGCCGGATTTCCACTACGGTTTCGAGAAAGACGATTTCCTGGACGCGGTACGCCGCAGCCAGGAGTACATCCTCGCCGGTGACATTTTCCAGGTGGTGCTGAGCCAGCGCATGAGCGTACCGTTCCGCGCCCGGCCCATCGACGTCTACCGCTCGCTGCGGGCGCTGAACCCGTCGCCGTACATGTATTTCATCGACCTGGGCGATACCCAGATCGTCGGATCATCGCCGGAGGTGCTGGTGCGCGTGCAGGACCGGCGCATGACGGTCCGGCCCATCGCCGGCACGCGCCCGCGCGGCGCCACTGTGGCCGACGACCGCGCGCTGGCCGCCGAGCTGATGGAAGACCCGAAGGAGCTGGCCGAGCACCTGATGCTGGTCGACCTGGGCCGCAACGACGTCGGTCGCGTCGCCGCCACCGGCACCGTGGAGGTGACCGAGAACATGGTCATCGAGCGCTATTCGCATGTCATGCATATCGTCTCGCAGGTGGAGGGCGACCTGGCGGAGGGCATGACCGGCATGGACGCCATCCGCGCCGCCTTCCCGGCCGGCACGCTCTCCGGCGCACCGAAGATTCGCGCGATGGAGATCATCGCCGAGCTGGAGCCGGTGAAGCGCAACATCTACGCCGGTGCGGTGGGTTACATCAGCTGGCATGACGACACGGATCTCGCCATCGCCATCCGTACCGCGGTCATCCGCGACGGCCAGCTGCACGTGCAGGCCGGCGCCGGCATCGTCGCCGACTCCGACCCGGAGGCCGAGTGGCAGGAGTGCATGAACAAGGGCCGGGCGCTGATCACGGCCGTGGACCGGGCCTCGCGCGGGCTCTAGGGCCTGGCTTCAGGCCTCATCAAGGCGGAACGCGTCCGCCTCGGCCAGGAACGGCAGCTCGGTGCGCACTCGGCGCACCTCGTCCAGCGAGACCGTCATCGTGCGCACGTCTTCGCTTTCCCAGGGTTCGATCACCGCCTCGCCCAGCGGGTTGTACAGTGCGCTGTGGCCGTTGTAGTGCAGACCGCGGTTGTCCTTGCCGACCCGGTTCACGCCCGCGACCACGCACTGGTTCTCGATGGCGCGCGCCCTGAGCAGCGCGTCCCAGGCGGCGATACGGGTATCTGGCCAGTTGGCGACGAACAGCAGCAGGTCGTAGTCGTCGCGAACCCGGCACCAGACCGGGAAGCGCAGGTCATAGCAGACCTGCGGGCAGACCCGACACTCGCCCAGGCGGAACACCCTGCGCTCCTGTCCCGGCACATAACGCTGGTTCTCGCCCGAGTAGCTGAACAGGTGGCGCTTGTCGTAGTGGTCGACGCGGCCGTCCGGGTGCACCAGCAGGAAGCGGTTGCGCAGGCCGGCTTCGCCGTCGTCAATCACCACGCTGCCACCGATGGCACCGCCGGTCGAAGCCGCCAGCGCCTGCATCCAGTGCACGGTATCGCCGTCCATGGACTCGCCCTGAACCCGCTCGCCACCCTGGAACCCGGTGGTGAAGGTTTCGGGCAACAGGTACAGCCCCGACGGCGCCGCGGCGCGCACCATGGTGGCCAGGTGGTCCCGGTTGGTATCCGCTTCGCGCCACTCCAGCCGTGGCTGCACCAGGGTGATGGTCAGTGCGGTTGTCATGCCTTCATCCGTATGGAAAACCGTGGGTCATCTTGCGCCATGCGGGCCGGCCATGAAAGAGGTGGTCGCCCCGGGCCGGTATCTGCGCTACATTCCGTTTCATGATTCTCATGATCGATAACTACGACTCCTTCACCTTCAACCTGGTGCAGTACCTGGGTGAGCTCGGTGCGGATGTCGAGACCGTGCGCAATGACGCGATCACGCCCGCGGGCATCCGTGACAGGGCGCCTGATGGCATCGTCATTTCGCCGGGGCCTTGCACGCCGGACGAGGCGGGCGTGTCGTTGTCGCTGATTCCCGAGCTGGCGGGCGAGATCCCGATTTTCGGCGTCTGCCTGGGGCACCAGTGCATCGGCCAGGCGTTCGGCGCCGACGTGGTGCGGGCGACGCGGGTCATGCACGGCAAGACCTCGCTGATCCATCATGACGACCGTGGCGTGTTCGCCGGCCTGCCGCAGCCGTTCGAGGCGACGCGTTACCACTCGCTGGTGCTGGCACGCGACAGTGTGCCGGATTGCCTGGAAATCTCGGCATGGACCGTCCGCGAAGACGGCTCCCATGGCGAGATCATGGGCGTGCGCCATCGCGAACTCGATGTCGAAGGCGTCCAGTTTCATCCCGAATCGATCCTGACCCGCAGCGGGCACGACCTGCTGCGCAACTTTCTTGACCGCTGCCGCCAACGCGAGGCGCGGCCGGAACCGGTGACTGCCTGATGGATATCCGTGACGCACTGGCCGCGCTGGCCGCCGGCGACGACCTGGAAACCGAACAGATGGCCGCCGTCATGCGCCAGGTGATGACCGGCGAATGCGACGACGCCCAGGTGGGCGCGTTCCTGATGGGCCTGCGCGCCAAGGGCGAGACCATCGACGAGATTGCCGGCGCGGTGGAGGTCATGCGCGAGCTGGCCACTGGCGTGACGCTGGACGACCCGCATGCCGTCGATATCGTCGGCACGGGTGGCGATGGCGCCAACCTGTTCAATGTGTCCACGGCCGCGGCGTTCGTGGCCGCGGCGGCAGGCGCGAAGGTGGCCAAGCACGGCAACCGCTCGGTGTCGTCGAAATCCGGCAGCGCCGATTTGCTGGAAGCGGCGGGCGTGCGCCTGGACCTGGCCCCGGAGCAGGTCCGCGAGTGCGTCGACAAGGTCGGCGTCGGTTTCATGTTCGCCCCGATGCATCACTCGGCCATGCGCCACGCCATCGGCCCGCGCAAGTCGCTGGGCCTGCGAACCGTCTTCAATATTCTCGGGCCGATGACCAACCCGGCCGGCGTGAAGCGCATGGTGATCGGCGTCTACAGCGCCGCGCTGTGCGCGCCGATGGCCGAGGTGCTGGGGCGTCTTGGCGCGGAACACGCGCTGGTGGTCAGTGCCGACGACGGACTCGATGAAATCAGCATTGCGGCGCCGACCTCGGTGGCCGAATACCTGGACGGTGACATCGAGGAGTATGTCATCGACGCCCCCGATTTCGGTATCGAGCGCCAGTCGCTGGATGGCCTGCAGGTGGAAGGCGCGGCGGATTCGCTCGCGCTGGTCCGCGCCGCGCTGTCCGGCGATCGTGACGGTTCCGCCGGCAAGGCCGCCGACGTGGTGGCGTTGAACGCCGGCGCCGCCATCCACGTGGCCGGCCTGGCCGATGACATCGAGGACGGCGTCAGCCGGGCGCTGGAAGTCATCAGTACCGGAGAACCCTTACGGCGACTGGAGCAACTGGCTGCACTGACGACCGGGTTCCCACCGTCGGCCTGATTTCCGGACGTTTTACCATGAGTCTGCCCACCATCCTGGAACGTATCCTCGTCACCAAGCGCGAGGAAATTGAAACCGGCAAAGCCCGACATGGCCTGGCCGAGCTGGAAGCCCGCGCTGCTGGCATGTCACCCGTGCGTGGCTTCGTCGCGGCCCTCGAGGCCGCGGCGGAAAATGGGCCGGCCGTCATCGCCGAGGTCAAGAAGGCATCGCCCAGCGCAGGCGTCATCCGGCCCGATTTCCAGCCGGCCGGGATCGCCCGAGCCTACGAGCGTGGCGGCGCGGCCTGCCTGTCGGTCCTGACCGACACGGACTATTTCCAGGGCCGGCCCGAATACCTGGCCGAGGCCCGTTCGGCCTGCGCGCTGCCGGTGTTGCGCAAGGATTTCATCATCGACCCCTGGCAGGTGGCGGAGTCGCGCTGCCTGGGCGCCGACTGCATCCTGCTGATCGTGGCCGCGCTGGACGATGCCCGCTTGCACGAGCTGTTCGGCCTGGCCCGGGAGCAGGGCATGGATGTGCTGGTGGAAGTACACGACGAAGCCGAGATGCGCCGTGCGCTGGCATTACCCGGCGACGCCTTGCTGGGCGTGAACAACCGCGACCTTCATCGTTTCGTGACGTCACTGGACACCACCACGCGCCTGCAGGCGATGCTGCCGGCGGGGCGCATGCTGGTCACCGAGAGCGGTATCCGCACCCGCGCCGATGTCGACGGCCTGCGCGCGGACGGTATCGACGCCTTCCTGGTGGGCGAGGCGTTCATGCGCGAAACGGATCCGGGCCGGGCCCTGCAAAAGCTGTTTTTCGACGACACGGAGGTGCACGCATGAGGCGACTTGCGACCTGGATGCGGGCCGCGCCCTCGGCGCTGGTCATGGCGGCAACGGTGATCGCAATGGATGACGCGGTGGCGGAAAACATCGACCAGGAAACCCGCTGGCATGAGCCCGTGGCGAATATCCTGGATGTCGATTTCGGCGACGGCTCCGGCTTCCACGCGCGCTGGGAGTATTTCCACTGCGAATGCGGCGACGTGCTGATCCGTTTTGAGCAGGGCGCGCCCGAAGGTGTCACGACCGGCGAGATGCTGCTGATCGACGGCCAGGTCCTGGCGGCACGCGGCGATGTCGCCCAGGTGGAAGACCTCGAGACCATGCTGCAGGCGCCCTTGCTGATGCTGCACCTGTCATTCGGGCTGCTGGAACGCGGTGTGCCGGAAGGGCCGTCGGCGGTCGGGAAAGACCGTCGCAAATTCTCCGCCGGGGACAAGCTGAACACCTACCGGCTGGAGTCGGCGCGCTACACCGGCGCTTTCGGCGCGCCCTGGGAAGTGCAGGGCGAGACCTGGTCCGGCGCGGAAAGTCGCCGACGCTTCGAAATGGCGTTCACCTTTACGCTCCGTGACGAGCTGGGCGGGCAGGACGAGAGCGTGATCACGTTTTCCGGCGGGCAGGACTACCGCCCCGGCGCTTTTCCGCTGCACGAGTCGACCTCGCTGGAAGGCTGGAAAGTGCAGTGGATTTCCAGGAATGAAACCGTGGCCCACCCGGCCGATAGCGGGTTAACGGTTGCCGGCCTGCGCGAAGAAGCCCTTCAGACCCGGTAGGCCACTTTTTTCATCACGCTTGATGCGAATCGCATCGCCTGGCGAACGGGGCCGGGCAGGTCGCGGGCGCCGGCGGCCTCCGCGGTCGCGGCATGCTGGGCTTCGTCGATCTTCATCTGCGCCAGTATCGCGCCACTACGCCGGTCTTCCGGCGGTAACTGGCCAAGATGGTCCGCCAGGTGCGCCTCGACCTGTCGCTCGGTCTCCTTCAGGAACCCCAGGCTCCAGGCGTCGCCGGCCAGGCCGGCGGTCGCGCCGATGGCCCATGAGCCCGCGTACCACAGCGGGTTGAGGGCGCTGGTGTGGCTGTCGAGTTCCACCAGGCGCTCGGCGCA
Source organism: uncultured Oceanospirillales bacterium (assembly GCA_913055655.1). GTDB lineage: Bacteria > Pseudomonadota > Gammaproteobacteria > Xanthomonadales > SZUA-36 > Marinihelvus. The sequence goes on from CAJXKA010000002.1 coordinate 175,361, forward strand.
CCACGACAGGTGGTCGATCTCCTCGCTGGCCGCATGGGCCATTTCGTCGCGCACGGCCGGGTCCCGGGCGGTCACGGCCTGGCCGGCATAAAGCGCCTGAGCGCAGATCTCGCCGGTATGGTTGATGCGCATCAGGCCGGCCACGTGGCGGCGGGTGTCCTCGTCCAGCGTGGCGTCCGGCGTCGCGGCGGCGGGGTTCGGGCGGGTCGCGGCCGGGGTCACGCCGGCGGACAGGCGCAGGGCCTCGTCGAGCACGGCGATGGCGCGGTCGATGGGGGTCAGCTGTCGTTCCATTCGCATAGTATATTGGCAATTCGCGCCACCGACCCCACATCAGGCCAATGAGTTACTACCAGCGACACATTTTCTTCTGCACCAACGACCGCGGCCCCAACGCCGACCGGCCCTGTTGCGGCAAGTGCGGCTCCGAGGCCCTTCGCGACCACGCCAAGCAGCGCATGAAGGCGCTGGGGCTGACGGGTGAGGGAAAGGTCCGCGTCAACACCTCGGGTTGCCTGGACCGCTGCGAGGAAGGCCCGGTCTGCGTGGTCTACCCGGAGGGCGTCTGGTACACCTACGTGGACGAATTCGATATCGACGAGATCGTCGATTCGCACCTGGTCGAAGGCGTACCGGTAGAGCGCCTGAAAATCTGACGCCGGTCGGGTGCGCCCGGCGATGAAATTAGACCGTCACAACGCTTGAAACCCGGGCCGGTTGCCAGTAGAATTCCCGCCCTTCACCCCGCCGTGGGTGTTTTTGCATGGTCGAGTGACGTGTGAATCGCTCGCGGTACGAACTCCAGAATCGGGTTCAAGGAATTACGGATTATGAAAACTTTTTCTGCGAAGCCGCAGGACGTCAGGCGCGAATGGCACCTGGTGGATGCGACGGACAAAACGCTGGGCCGGCTGGCCACTGAACTGGCACGCCGCCTGCGCGGCAAGCACAAGCCGGAATACACCCCGCACGTGGACACGGGCGATCACATTGTCGTGGTTAACGCCGACAAGATCCGCGTGACCGGCAACAAGCTGAAGGACAAGATGTACCACCACCACACCGGTTACATCGGCAACCTGAAGTCAATCCCGCTGGGCAAGCAGCTGGACGAGCATCCCGAGCGCGTCATCCAGAGCGCCGTCAAGGGCATGCTGCCGAAGAACCCGCTGGGTCGTGCCATGTTCAAGAAGCTGCACGTCTACGCCGGCCCCGAACACCCGCACGCCGCCCAGCAGCCCGAAGCGCTGGACATCTGAGCGGGCGAGACAAGGAACTGAATGATGGCAACTGAACAGTACTACGGCACCGGTCGACGCAAGTCTTCCGCCGCCCGCGTTTACGTCACCAAGGGCACCGGCCAGATCATGGTCAACGACCGCCCGCTGGATGAATTCTTCGGCCGTGAAACGGCCCGCATGGTCGTGCGCCAGCCGCTCGAGAAGCTGGAACTGAACGACCAGTTCGACATCAACGCCAAGGTTTCCGGCGGCGGCACCACCGGCCAGGCCGGCGCCATTCGCCTGGGCCTGTCCCGTGCGCTGCTGGAATACGACGAAGAGCTGCGCAAGCCGCTCCGCGCCGTCGGCCTGCTGACGCGCGACGCCCGCGAAGTCGAACGCAAGAAAGTCGGCCTGCACAAGGCCCGCAAGGCGACCCAGTACAGCAAGCGCTGATACAACCCGCCGCGATCCGGATTTGGGGGATCGTCTAGTGGTAGGACTGCGGACTCTGACTCCGCCAGCGGGGGTTCGAATCCCTCTCCCCCAGCCAAGCACAAAAAAGCCCGCCTCGCGCGGGCTTTTTTGTGCTTGTCCGGCGGAGAGGCCGATGCAGAACCCCTGTCGCGCAAAGCGCGACGGGGTTCGACAAATCGGCAGGAAAGCCGATTTGGACGCCCGGCAGAGCCGGGCGCCCGCAGGGTGAGGCGCAGGATGCGCCGAATCAATCCCTCTCCTCGCGAAGCTGTGTAGCCCAATTATTTTTGTGCATTATTCTATTGATGCCTGTCACCGAGGCGGATCCACCCGCCCAGGCACCGTGCTATTCAGCCGGAACCACCCCGCCACGCTAAACCGGTCACGCCTGGCCGGCAGCACCTCGTGCGGCATCTCCTCGGAAAGGAACAGCGCCACGGTCCGGTAGGCCGGCGGCACGTGAACCGCGCCGAAGTCCGTATGCAGCACCAACTCACCCCCATCGCCATCCTGCCAGTCCGGATTCAGGTAGGTCACCAGCGACACCACGCGGTTGGCCTCGCCCCGGAACGCATCCAGGTGGGTGCGATAGAAATCACCGGGCCGGTAGTGGGCCAACTGGCTTTCGAATGAAAACAGGCCGAGGAAGAGGCGCTGGTTCAGGTGAACACGCAGCGATTCGGTCCATTCCCGCCAGGGCGCCAGCGCCGGGTGGTGCTCATCCAGCCAGTGGATGGCGTCGCGGCGGACGAAACGGTTGCGTTGCTGGTCATCGCCGCGCCCGACGGTGGCGGAATGGAAGGCGCCATCGTCTACCTGTTCCAGGTAGGCCATCAGCGTGCCGGCGACATCGACAGGCAAGCCCTCGGGAAGGACCACGTAGCCCTGTTGTTCCAGCGCCGTGGCGAGCGTTTCAAGCTCGGTGCGCGGTTGAAGCTCAGCGGATGTAAGGGTTTGCAATATCGTGCTTTCCCGGAGCGGTGAGCGAATGTACACCACGCGGGCCCGCTCGCCAATCCCCGGAAACGGCGAAGTGGGCGTCGACGGTCTCGTAAATTGACGGGTATGTACGCGCGGGCATTTACGGTAATATCAATATCCGCCCATGGCGCATCGAGTAACGAACGACCTGATGACTGGCACTTCAAACGGTTCCCGCTCCCGCAAACTCCTCGGCAACGGCCTGATGGCCGCAGGCGTGGTGTTGCTGGCCAGTTTCGGGCTGGCGAAGGGCTGGAGTTCCACGCAGAGCCAGTCGGGCCTGGACGCATTCGAGGCCAACCGTGCCGCGCTGCAGGCGAACCGCCAGGCGACACCGCCCGCGCCCCGTCCCACCCACGATTTCGAACCGGACACGGCCAACGCCGTCGCCGAGATTGACGCCGATGCCGCGCTGAGGGCGACACGCGAGTCAACCAATGCGGCCTGGTACACGGAGCCGGATTTCAGCACCTGGTCCGAAAAGCGGGTCAAGGATTTCGAGGAAAGCCTGAAGGTCGAGAGCGACGCGCCGCACGCGGTGCTGGATATCGACCACCTGAATATCCGCGTGCCGGTCTACAACGGCGCCGACGAGTTCAACCTGAACCGTGGCGTGGCGCGCATCATTGGCACCGGGCGTATCGGCGAGGTGGGCAACCTGGGCATTGCGGGCCACCGCGACGGCTTTTTCCGGCCGCTGAAAGATATCCAGGTGGGTGATACCTTTGAGCTTGAGACTTACTTCGGCACCCAGACCTATGCCGTGTCATCGATCGACATCGTTGACCCGGCCGACCTTCATGTCCTGGCGCCCACCGACGCGCCCACGGTTACGTTGGTAACCTGTTATCCTTTTTACTATGTCGGTCACGCACCAAAACGCTTCATCGTCAAAGGTGAGGCCATAAACCATCAGGTCAATTCATAGAGGAGGAGAGTATGAAGAAGATGACCCTGAAGTTAGGCCTGGCTGCACTCATGTGCACCGGGTATTCGGTGTCCGTCCAGGCACAGGAAGCGTGTGAAGACGGAATGTTTGTACCGGCGGTCTACGAGCGCTGGCCCCATGCGGACGACGCGTGTCTTGAAATTGTCACCCGTGATGACGGCAACCAGTACGCCCGTTTCGAGGCTGAAATCGTTTCACAGAGCCCCAGCGGCACCTACGTGCGCTACACGCTGAAGGACGGTTCCAAGACACCGAGCCGGAAAGTCGATCCGCCGGAGGGCTTCCTGGCCCACATTGGTGGCAAGGACATCCTGTTCAAGGACCTGAACCCGCGCCAGAAGGTGAACGTCTACCTGCCTCAGCGCGCGTTCCCGGAACCGGAGCCGGAAGTGGCCGAAGCCGCACCGACCCCGCCGCCTCCGCCTCCGCCGCCGGCACCTGAGCCGGAGCCGGAGCCGGTAATGCCGACGACCGCGGGCAACCTCGGTTGGCTGGCCGTGATCGGTTCAATGTTCCTGCTGCTCGGTGGCGCACTGCGCTTCGCGCGCCAGCAGTAAGCTGAACTCACATTGACCTGGTTTGCAGGGGGCGCCTTCGGGCGCCCCTTGTTTTTCGCGGTACCGGGTATCGGCCCTAGCGGGCGACGCTGGCCTTCCGAATGGGTTCGGAAATGGCCGGCCGGGGAGACAGCAGGTCCTCGAGGGTATGCGACCCAAGGACGTCCACGAAAGCCTGGACAGCGTTGGTGAGAACGCCGCGCAGCCGGGACTGCGGGGAATTGATGTCGGTCACGGCGCCATCCATGCATTCAAGCAGCGTCATGTCGCCCTCGGCATCGACAATCACGTCTGCGAGGATGATATCGGCGGGCTCGGTTTTCAGGCGGATGCCGCCACCGGGACCGCGTTGTGAACGCAGGTAGCCGTGATTGCCCAGGAAGCTGGCAACCTTCATCAGGTGATTACGGGAAATGGCGTAATCGTCGGAAATCTGTCGAATGGTGACCCATTCATCGGGATGCTGGGCAAGGTAAACCAGGACCCTGATGGAATAGTCCGTAAAACGCGTCAACTGCATGGCAGGCTTGTGCCTCCGGGTTGTTATCTGTTCCCCCCCGGATACAGGCCGCCAGTATAGTGTGGTGCGGCCTCATTTGCCACGAAAATGTCCGCGCGATGCGGTTATCCGGCGCCTGCCGGACAACCGCATGACCGCGCTTTACAGGCCTGAGTAATACGCCGCGAGGTTCTCGATATCCTCGTCACTGAGCGCCGCGGACATCGGTGACATCAGCGGGTCCTTGCGATCGCCGTCGCGAAAGGCTTTCAGCTGCTTGGCCAGGTACTGGTCTTTCTGCCCTGCCAGGTTGGGCCACAGTGGATTGGGGCTGATGCCGTCGGCGCCGTGACAGGCGACGCAGGTGGCGGACTTGGCCTTGCCGGCCTCGGGATCGGCGGCCATGGCCGTGCTTGCGGCAAAAACGGCCGCGACGGCCAGGGTGGTGCGAATGACTTTCATGGACTTCCTCGCTTTCTCGGGTGCCAGCGGTTGGCACGGAAAGCGGGAATTCTAGCCGAAAAGGCTTAGCCGTGGACCCGGTATTGGCCCACGTCCCAGTAGACCCTGGCGCGTGGTGTCAGGCGTCCGGCGAGAGTGCCTGGTTCTCGTCCGAATTCACGGCCGTCAGGCGCGCTTCGCGAGCCGGGGTCAGCGTCGGCTCGGCAGCCAGTTCGCTGGCCTGCAGGGCACGTTCCGACTTCGGCACGATAAAGTTCGCCGTCATTTCCATGATGGCCTTTGAATCGGGATTGGGCGCGCTGGCCAGGAAGATGGCCAGTGCGAGTAACAGCGTCGGTTTCAGGTCTGCTACGTCCATGTTTGCTCCTGGTTGCTGGAGGTCGCGCACCCAACGGCTATCCGTGCCGGTGTGATAGTGCGTCATACTGAATATAACGCAAATTAGCCAAAAAAGTCTAATTCGCTTCGTCGCATTCAGCGAATCGTGTCCACGCCCCCTGGTGCGGCGCAAAGCACGATATTGGCCGGCCGGATGGCGAACAGGCCATTGCAGACCACGCCCGGGATGTCGTTAAGCGCGCGCTCCATGGTCACCGGGTCGACCAGGTCCAGCTGGTGAACGTCAATGACGAGGTTGCCATTGTCGGTGGTCAGGCCTTCGCGCCATTCCGGCCGGCCGCCCAGGCCCACCAGTTTCCGCGCCACCAGGCTGCGCGCCATCGGGATCACTTCAACCGGCAGGGGAAACGCACCGAGGACACCCACCCGTTTCGATTCATCCACCATGCACACGAAAGTGCGTGCGGCCTCGGCGACGATCTTCTCGCGCGTCAGGGCACCGCCGCCACCCTTGATCAGCCGGCGGTGCGGATCAAACTCGTCCGCGCCGTCAATATAGACATCAATGTCACCGGTGTGATTGAGGTCGAGCACGCGAATGCCGATCTCGCGCAGTCGTTTCGAAGTGGCCTCCGAGCTTGAAACAGCGCCCTCGACCTGGCGGCGGGATTCGGCCAGGGCGCTGATAAAGGCCTCGACGGTACTGCCGGTGCCGACGCCGATGATGCTGTCGTGCTCGACCCACTCCAGCGCGGCGTGGGCGGCGTCCCTTTTCAGCCTGTCCTGGCTCATTCGGTTACTCCGGGTCATGTGATGGGGGCATTGTTGCGTGTTGCGCCGGGCAGGTAAACCACCCGGATTCCGACACCATCGCGTGCAGGGGAACATCCAGCGTCGTCATCGCCACGCGCTCAGCGCGCTGGCAGTCGTAACCCACGCCCACCCTGATGGGGCTGGGCACGTCACGGTAAGGCGCCAGAACGCGGTCGTAATAGCCTGCGCCCATGCCCAGGCGCCCACCGGCTTTGTCCCAGGCGACCAGGGGCAGCAGCACGACGTCGATCGCATCCAGCGGCCAGGCCTGGCCGACTGCCGGTTCATCAATGCCGAATCGATTCGGCGTGGCCGCGCAGCCGGCTTTCCATTCGTGAAAATGCATTACGGGGGGTAGGCCGCTATCCACAACGGGCAAGACAATGGTGGTGCCGGTGGCGGACAGCGTGGCCAGCAGCGGGGCCAGGTCGGGCTCGCCGTCAAAGGCGGCGTAGGCCGCGACGACTTTCGCGCCGGCGATGGTTTCGTGGGCGCCCAGGTGGTCGCGGATCGCGCGATCGTGCTGTGAACGGGTGTCGCTGTCAATGGCACGACGCGCGGCACGAAATTGACGGCGCAGGGTGGGTTTCTCGTTCACGGATTCAGCCGAATCGATGAAAGCGGGCGGTGTTGGCGACGCGAGTGGTGAAAAAACCCTCCACGGATGCCGCTGCGGGACCGGTGACCTTGAACCAGTGGTTCAGGTGGGTGGGCTTGCCGGGTCTCAGGCTTTTCGCTCCATGGCGAACATGCACACCGACTACCGACGCTGCCGACCCTAGGTCAAAAACTAGGGACAAGGCATTATACGGGCCCGCTGGCAAACACCGCAGAGGGCAGGTTCATTTTAGTCGATTGGCGCTTCGAGCGCATCTTCGAGTTCGTCGGCGAGCATGCGGATGCGACGGTCGACCTGTTCTTCACGGGCCACGCCCTGCTTGCGCAGCCGGATCAGCTCGTCGGACATGTTCAGCGCGGTCATCACCGCGATGCGCTCCAGCGACATCAGGTTGCCGGTGGCCTTGATTTCGCGCATGCGCCCGTCCAGCAGTTCCGCGGCTTCCTTCAGCGCGGCGCGTTCTTCGGGTGCGCTGGCAAACTGGTATTCCCGGTCGAGGATGATGACCGAGATGGGTTCTTTTTCGGTAGACATCGGCGTCAGCCGCCCCTTACATCTGCTCCAGCGCCTTGAGGCGATGGATCATGGCTTCGACCTTGGTGCGGGCCTCGTCGTTCTTGGCCACGAGCGCTGCGCGCTCACTCACCAGTGACTCCTGGCGGGATTGCAACGACTCATTCTCTTCACGCAGGCGGCGCACCTGGTCCAGAAGCTGGCGCAGCTTGGCTTCCAAACGCTCCAGGTCGCGGGTTGACTGTTCTAATGAGTCCATGCCGCCACTATAATTTGCGCCATCATACCGGTCAATCGGAGTCACCCAATGTCCAGCCCAGATCTGCCCGATTTCGACCACACCCTTGCGCTCAGCCACGGCAATCTTGATGCTGCGGGCCTTTCGGAGTGCCACGGTGTGGCCTGTGGACTGCTGGTGCGACAGCCCGGCAGCGGTCCGGACGCCTTCATAGGCCTGCTGGACATGCTGCAGATCATCGACAACCCGGGCGCGGCGCTGCGCGATTCACTCTCCGAGCTGTTCACCGCCGCCGCGGCGCAGCTCGCGGACGAGGAAATGGGCCTGGTGATCTGGCTGCCGGATGACAGCGAGACCCTGGAAGACCGCACCGAGGCGATTGCCCAGTGGTGCAACGGTTTCCTGGCCTCGGTGGGTGCCGGCGATGACGACCGCTTGTCCACCCTGTCCGACGACGCCGGCGAGGCGCTGGCCGATATCAAGGAGATCGCGCTGGCGGAAGTCAGCGACGCCGCCCCGGAAGAGACACCCGGCATCGCCGATATCGAGGAGGACGAGCAGGCCTTCGCCGAGATTGTCGAGTACATCCGCGTGTCGGTGATGATCCTGCGCGAGGACCTGCGCGGTCCCGCCGCCGGCGAAAGCATTCACTGAGCGCGCTTCGCCAATGATTAAAGCCAGCGAGTACGCCCGTCGTCGTCGCCAGTTGATGCGCACCGTGGGGGAGGGCGCCGTCATCATCCTGCGCGCCGCGCCGGAGCGCGTGCGCAACCATGATGTGCTGTACCCCTTTCGCCAGGACAGTGATTTCCTCTACCTGACCGGTTTCCGCGAGCCCGAGGCCATGCTGGTGATGGTCACCGGTGACCGGGACGGGCGCAGCATCCTGTTCTGCCGTGAAAAGGATCCCGTCAAGGAGATGTGGGACGGCGCCATGATTGGCCTGGAAGCGGCCGTCGAAGAATACGGCATGGACGAGGCCTACCCGATTGGCGAGCTGGAGCGGCGGTTGCCGGAATTGTTGCGCGACCGGGTGCGAATCTGCCATGACCTGGGGCGTGATCCCGCGTTCGACACCCGGCTGATCGGCTGGCTGAATGAATTTCGCGGCAAGCCGCGGCGTGATTTTCACGCGCCCGACGAGATTGTCGAGCTGGGGCACATCGTCCATGACATGCGCCTGTACAAGAGTCGCGGTGAGCTGACGGCCATGCGTCGCGCCGCCCGCGTGTCCGCCGACGCCCACATCCTCGCCATGCAGGCGTGCAAGCCCGGGCTGAACGAGGCCGATATTCACGCCACGCTGGTGCATCACTTCATGCGTGAGCATTGTGAAACCGCCTATTCGCCCATTGTCGGCGGCGGCGCCAACGCCTGCGTGTTGCATTACATCGCCAACAACGCGCCGCTGGCTGACGGCGACCTGTTGCTGATCGACGCCGGCGCCGAATACGACGGCTATGCCGCCGACATCACCCGCACCTTCCCGGTCAACGGTGTTTTCAGCTCGCCCCAGCGTGAGCTTTACGACCTGGTGCTGGAGGCCCAGGCGGCCGCCATCGACCAGGTGCGCCCCGGTAGCCAGTGGGAGGATATTCACGAAGCGGCGGTGTCGGTGCTCACCGACGGATTGCTTGACCTGGGCATCCTGGAGGGCAACCGCGCCGAGGCGCTGGAACAGGGCCTGGTCGACAACTACTACGTGCACAAGACCGGGCACTGGCTCGGGCTGGACGTGCATGACGCCGGCGACTACCAGGTCGACGGTCATTCGCGCGAGCTGGAGCCGGGCATGGTCCTGACCATCGAGCCCGGGCTGTACATCCGCGCCGACGATGAACGGGTGGACGCGCGCTGGCGCGGCATCGGCATCCGCATCGAGGACGACGTGGTGGTGACGCGTGATGAACCCGAGATTCTCACCTCGAGAGTGCCGAAGGTCGCGTCGGAGATCGAGGCCCTGATGGCGGGATGACCGGCATCGACGCCAGCCACGAACCCGTTGACATCGCCATCGTCGGTGGCGGGCTGGTCGGTACCGCGCTGGCTTGCGCCCTGGCGCCGCTGGGATGGCGCATCACCCTGGTCGAGGCCAGTCCCGCGCCGGCGCCTGGTGGGCAGGGCGACGAAGCGCCGGACGCTGACAATCTTCCACCGGACCCGCGATGTTTCGCGCTGGCCGACGCCTCGTGCAGGATCCTGCAGGGCCTGGGCGCCTGGCCGGAACTGGCGTCGCACGCGTCCCCGATCCGCGACATCCTGGTCACCGAGCTTGGCCGGCCCGGGCGGGTTCACCTCGACCCGGCCGAACTGGGGATGGCCGCGTTCGGGCAGGTCGTGCCCGCGCCGGCACTGGGCCGGGCGCTCGCGGCCCGGCTGGAAACCCTGGACGGCGTGACGGTCATTCGGCCCGCGCGGGTGACCGGGACCCGGCAAACCGGTGAAGGCGTGGTGCTGGACATTGAAGGCGAGAAAACGCCGGCCCGGCTGGAGGCCTCGCTGGTAGTGGCCGCCGATGGCGCCGACTCGCCGTTGCGTGAAGCCCTGGATGTCCCCGTCCGGCGTCGGGACTACGGCCAGGTGGCGATTGTGTGTCACGTGACGCCAGAACATGCTCACGGTGGCCGCGCGTTCGAGCGCATGACCGACACGGGTCCGTTTGCGATGTTGCCGTTACCCGGCGGTCGCGTCGGGCTGGTGTGGTGCGTTGAAACGCCGGATGCCCAGGCGTTGATGGACGCGCCGGACGATGATTTTCTGGAGCGGGCGACCCGGCGATCCGGTGGCGTGCTCGGGCAGTTCTCAGAGGCCGGTGTCCGCAGGTGCTGGCCGCTGTCACTGGCCGTGGCCGGGCAGGACGTCGTCGGTCGCGTGATCTTCATGGGGAATGCCGCGCATACCATCCACCCCGCCGGCGCGCAGGGTTTCAACCTGGGGCTGCGTGACGTCGCCGCGCTGGCCGAGGTCCTGTCCGGCAACCCGGCGCTGGACCGTGGGGCGACGGCGCGCGAGCCCGGCGAGTGGCTGGACGCCGGTGCCGCCTGGCGCCTGGAGGCCTATGCCCGGGCGCGACGCGCCGACCGTGAAGCCACGGTAGCATTGACCGATGGTCTTGTCGGGCTGTTCTCCAGCCGCCTGGGCCCGGTTCGGGCGCTGCGGTCCGCGGGGTTGCTGGCCCACGCCATGGCGCCGCCGTTGCGCCGCCGCCTGGTGTCGGCCGCGATGGGCTATCGCGCGCCGGTGCCGGCCCTGGCGCTGGGCCAGCGGCTTGAACCGGTGAGGGCGACATGAACGACATCGTCGTCGTCGGCGGCGGCATGGTCGGCGCGGCCACCGCGAGCCTGTTGTCACAGTCGGGATGGCCCGTAAGCCTTGTCGACCCGGGTACGCCGCCAACGGCACCGGGAGGCGAAATTGATCTCCGGGTATCCGCCGTGTCACCGGGTTCCGCCGCCATCCTGGGCGCCGCCGGCGCGGCGGCCGCGTTGTCGGGCAAGCGGGCCTGTGACTATGCACGCATGGTGGTGGAGGACCGCCATGGCGATGCGCGAATCGAGTTCGAGGCACCGGCGTTCGGCCTGGCGCGACTGGGAACGATCGTCGAGAACGAGGCCGTGCGCGCGGCGCTCTGGAGCGCTGCCGAGGACCATGGCGTCCGGATCGTCAGCGACCGCGTCACCGCGATGAATCGCATCGGGGATGCTATTGAGCTTGAACTGGCCGGTGGCGATTCGCGCCGTGCCGGGCTGGTGGTGGCCAGCGACGGTGCCGGTTCGGCCATCCGGGCTGCGCTGGGCGTGGTGGCATCCACGTGGACCTATAACCAGGCCGCCGTCGTCTGCGTGGTGCGCTGTGAACACGCGAACCCCGGCACGGCCTGGCAACGGTTTCTGGACACCGGTCCGCTGGCGTTCCTGCCGCTGGCCGACGGCACGTCCTCCATTGTCTGGACGTTGCCCCGGGACCTGGCCGAGGATTGTCTTGCCCTCGATGACGAGGCATTCGCCGCCCGGCTCGACGATGCCGCCGGCGGCTGGCTGGGCGGCGTCGTGACCACCGGTCCGCGCGCGTCTTTCCCATTGTCGATGCAGCTCAGTGACCGGCTGGTGGGTCCTCGCACCGTGTTGCTGGGCGATGCCGCCCACACGGTCCATCCGCTGGCGGGGCAGGGCGTCAACCTGGGCCTCGCGGACGCCGCCGCGCTGGTCGAATCGCTGTTACAGGCGAGGGCCGCCGGCCGTGCGCCGGGCGATCCGGACGTGCTGCCCCGTTGGGAGCGCTGGCGCCGGTCCGAAAGCGAGTTGATGGCCCGCGGCATTCATGGCCTGGGTGCGCTGTTCACGCCGGAATGGCTGGGCCCGCTTCGCCGGATCGGCCTGGGCATTGCCGGTCGCAGCTGGCTGGCGCGCGAGGCATTCGTCGTGCGCGCCGCGGGTCTTGGCCCCGATGCGCCGCGACTGGCCCGGGGCGAAACCTTGAAATCCCTGCTCGCGGCCTGAAATCCTGCTATAACACGTTAATGCGCTACAGGCGCCCGAACGTCACTTACACACTGGATTTACGGGGAGTCAAATGATTTACGACAGCATCCTGGGAACCATCGGCCGTACGCCGGTGGTCAAGATCAACAAGCTGGCACCGGAAGGCATCGACATGTTCGTCAAGATCGAGGCCTTCAATCCGCTGTCCTCGGTCAAGGATCGCCTGGCCGTCGCCATTATCGAGGACGCCGAGCGTCGCGGCACGCTGAAGCCGGGCCAGACGGTCGTCGAGGCGACCTCGGGCAACACCGGTATCGCCCTGGCCATGGTCTGTGCGGCCAAGGGTTACCCCTTCGTGTCGGTCATGGCCGAGTCGTTCTCGGTCGAGCGGCGCAAGCTGATGAAATTCCTGGGCGCGAAACTCATCCTGACGCCGGCGGCCGAGCGTGGCACCGGCATGGTCCGCAAGGCGGCGGAGCTTGCCGAGGAACACGGCTGGTTCCTGGCCCGCCAGTTCGAGAACGAGGCCAATCCCGAGTATCACCGCAACACCACGGGCCCCGAGGTATTGCGTGATTTCGCCGGCCGGTCACTGGACTACTTCGTCAGCGGTTACGGTACCGGCGGCACCATCACCGGCGCCGGCCAGGTCATCAAGGCGGCCCGGCCCGACGTGAAAATCGTCATCACCGAGCCCGCCGGCGCCGCGCTGCTGGGCGGCAAGGAATGGGCGCCCCACAAGATCCAGGGCTGGACCCCGGACTTCATCCCGGAAGTGCTGGACCGCGACATCGCCGACATGAATATCCCCGTGTCCGACGAAGAGGCCATCGAGACCTCGCGCGCGCTGGCGAAGAAGGAAGGCATATTCTGCGGCATTTCCAGCGGCGCGACGTTTGCGGCCGCGCTGAAGACGGCGGCCCAGGCCGAGGCCGGCAGTGCCATCCTGGCGATGCTGCCCGATACCGGTGAGCGCTACCTGTCGACGCCGCTGTTCGAAGGCATCACCGAGGAATCAGACACCGTCTGACCCGGGTCCGGCCCGACCTCGCGGCCGGTTCAGGCCGCGAGGAGTTCGTCCGGCAGGTGGCGAAAGCAATCCGCCAGGTTCCGGATCAGTTCACCCAGCGGCGAAGTCTTGCGCCACACCAGGGCAATGGTGCGACGCGGCGCCGGGTCCTTGAACGAGCGCAAGGCGATGCCCGTGGTGCTCGCGATCGGCGGCCGAACCGCCATGACCGGCAGTAGGGTGACACCGACATCCGCGGCCACCATCTGTCGCAGCGTTTCCATGCTGGTGGCGTGAAAATCCACGCGTTCGCGCGCATTCGCCATCGAACACACCTCCAGCGCCTGGTCGCGCAGGCAATGGCCGTCTTCCAGCAGTAACAACTCGGTACCGTCGAGATCATGAACGTCGATGGTCTGCCTGGCGGCCAGGGGGTGGTTTTCCGGCAGCGCCATCACGAACGGTTCTTCGAACAGCACTTCTTTCTCCAGCCCGTCATCGTCGACCGGCAAGGCCACCAGGCCTGCATCCAGTTCGCCGTCGTCGATCATGCGCAGGAGATCGGCGGTTTTTTCCTCGGCCAGTTCCAGTTTCAGCTTTGGAAAACGCGCCCGGATCCCCGGTACAACGTGTGGCAGCAGGTAGGGCGCGAGTGTCGGGAACAGGCCCAGCCGCAACGTGCCGGTCTCCGGGTCACGACTGCGCCGGGCGGCCGCGTGAATCTGTTCAACGTCGCGCAACACATGCTTCGCACGGGCAACAACTTCCTTGCCCACCGGCGTGAGCTGGACGTTGCGCGGCGCGCGCTCGACCAGCTGAACGCCCAGCTCATCTTCCAGCTTGCGAATCTGGGTGCTCAGTGTCGGCTGGCTGACGTAACAGGCATCCGCCGCGCGGCTGAAGTGCTGCAGTTCCGCGAGTTTGATCAGGTACTGAAGGGCTCGGAGGTTCATTCGATTATTAAACTATATTGACATTTATTAATCAATAAACAATTTCTATTAATTGGGTGAGCAGTAAGCAGTAAGCAGTGAAAAGCTCGTTCTGGAGGGCCCGTGGACACACCAGGCCCCGTAGGCCTTGCAAATCCAACCTTGATCCTGCCCCCTCCCTGCTTACTGCTTACTGCTTACTGCTTACTGCTTACCGCTCACCCCTATAATCCAGACATGCACCTGATCGTCCTCATCATGCTGGCGTCGTGGGCCACGGAACCGGTGGTCGAAATGCCGTCAGGCGAGGTGCGCCAGCGATTGCTGGCGGGCGAGGTCATCGTGGAAACCCTGCGCGAGTATTCACGGGGTGGCGCGGCGCGGGTGCAGGCGTGGTTCGCTGGTGATGTCGAGAGCGCCTGGCGGATACTGCAGGATTGCGAGGCGAACCTTTCGTTCGTGCCCGGGCTCGAGGAATGCGAGGTGCTGGCGTCGACGCCGGGCTCGGCGCAATCGCGGCATGTCCTGAAACGGGCGTGGTACATGCCACGCCGCACCTATGAATTCGAAACCGCGAGGGTGGCGCCCGAATGGCTTCGAATTCGGTTGACCGGGGGCGACCTGGATGCGCTGGAAGGATTCTGGCGCTTCGATCCGCTGGCGGGCGGCGGGTTCGTCGTGACGCACGAGATCCATGTCCAGCCGGGGTTGCCAATGCCGCGCTGGTGGGTGCGACGTGTGCTGGAGCGCGACCTGCCGGACATGGTTGCCTGCCTGCGTGCGCAATCGGGGTCGTCGCCGGTGGACGTGAAAGCCGAAGACGAGGCGCGTTGCCCCACCTGACGTGGCGGTGGGAAGCCCAAACCCCCGCAATGAAGGGGCGATTCCCGTAAAATGGCGGTTTCGACAACGTCACGGCCAACGGGCCCCGAAGCATGACTCAAACCACCGTCCTGACCGGTATCACCACCACCGGCACGCCCCACCTGGGTAACTATGTCGGCGCCATCAAGCCGGCCATCCGCGCCAGCCGCGATGCGCAGACCGCGTCGTTTTTCTTCCTGGCCGATTACCATGCGCTGATCAAGTGCGAGGATCCGGAACGGGTGCGGCAGTCGACCCTGGAGATCGCCGCCACGTGGCTGGCGCTGGGGCTGGATCCGGACGCGGTCACGTTTTACCGCCAGTCGGATGTGCCGGAAATCACCGAACTGACCTGGATCCTGACCTGCTCGACGGCCAAGGGCCTGATGAATCGCGCGCACGCATACAAGGCGGCGGTGCAGGACAATGTCGATGCCGGCGAAGACCCGGATCACGCCATCACCATGGGCCTGTTCAGCTACCCGGTGCTGATGGCCGCGGACATCCTGATGTTCAACGCCCACAAGGTGCCAGTCGGCCGCGACCAGGTCCAGCACCTGGAAATGGCCCGCGATATCGCCGCCCGGTTCAACCACCGTTACGGTGAACTGTTCGTACTGCCGGAGGCGGTCGTCGAGGAACATGTCGCCACGCTGCCCGGCCATGACGGCCGCAAGATGTCAAAGAGCTACAACAACACGATTCCGTTGTGGCTGCCCGAGAAAAAGCTGCGCAAGTCGATCATGAAAATCGTCACCAATTCGCTGGAGCCGGGTGAGCCGAAAGACCCCGGTGAAGGCGCGCTGTTCCCCATTTTTGCCGCGTTCGCCAGCGCGGACCAGCGCGATGAGATGCGCCGGGCCTTCGCCGACGGCATTGCCTGGGGGCAGGCCAAGCAGCAGGTTTTCGAGCTGATCAATGACGAACTTTCAGACGCTCGTGAACGTTACGAGGCCTTGGTCGCCGACCCGGGCGCCGTCGAGGCTGAGCTGAAGAAAGGGGCGGAAAAGGCCCGCGCCAGCGCCGGCGCCCTGCTGGACAAGGTGCGCGCCGCCGTTGGGATCCGCTCGCTGGGCTGAAGGTGAGCGCTCCCGTGGAACATGACGGCGTGCTGGTGGCGGCGTTCTACCGTTTCGCGCCGCTGGACGACTATCGCGACATGCGCGAACCCCTGCAGCAATCCTGTGGGGACCTCGGCCTGCTGGGGACGATCCTGCTGGCCAGCGAGGGTATCAACGGCACCGTCGCCGGCCCCGACCGCTCGGTCCACCGCCTGCTGGAACGCCTGCGTGCCGATGCCCGCCTGGCCGACCTGCAGGCCAAGTTCTCCCGCGCTGCCGAGCAGCCTTTCTATCGCATGAAAGTGCGCCTGAAAAAGGAAATCGTCAGCCTGGGCGTGCCCGGCATCGACCCGCGAAGCGAAGTGGGCGAGTACGTCGCGCCGGAAGACTGGAACGACCTGATTTCGCGCGAGGATGTCCGCGTCATCGACACGCGGAACGACTACGAGGTACACCTGGGCAGTTTTGAGGGCGCGGAGGACCCGGCCACGCGCTCGTTTCGCGATTTCCCGGCCTGGGCAAAAGAACACCTGGACCCGGCGAAGGACCGCAATGTCGCCATGTTCTGCACCGGTGGCATCCGCTGTGAGAAGTCCACGGCCCTGCTGAAACAGATGGGGTTCGAAAACGTCTACCACCTCGACGGCGGCATCCTGAACTACCTGGAGAAGGTCGACCCGGAAGACAGCCTCTGGCGCGGCGACTGTTTCGTCTTCGACAACCGTGTGACCGTCGATCATGAACTGCGCCAGGGTGACCTGGAGGTCTGCCCGGCCTGCCGGATGCCGGTGACCGCCGAGGACCGCGAATCACCGAAGTTCGAACTGCACGTCTCCTGCCCGAAGTGTTTCGACCGGCTGACGCCGGAGCGGCGCGAGGGCCTGCTGGAACGGGCGCGACAGATTGAACTGGCCGCCGAGCGGGGTGAGAAACACCTGGGCAGTCGCTGACCCGGCCATGATGCCGGGCCATTGCGGTGGCGCATCCGCGGACGGCTTATTACCATGTAGGCCTTCCACGAAAGGCCTGACAGTCCATTGCAGAACCCGATCCCGGGTATAAACAACCCGAATTCGAACGAAAAGAACACCGAAACCGCGACCGGCGACGGCCAGCAGGCGTCTGCCGGCAAAGACGAAGAAGCGCCGATCGAGACCATCGACACGGTCCTGTTCGAATGGCTGCCCGAAAGCATCAGCGGCCCGATGGAGGCGATGGCCGACTACCCATTGCTGCTGATCCTTCTGGCGGTGACGGCAGGCTACCTGGTCGGCAAACTGGCCCAGTTGCTCCTGGGGGTTGTCGGCAACCGGCTGACCAGTCGCACCCGGACGGATCTTGACGACCGCCTGCTGCAGGTGCTGCGGCGGCCGGTCCTGACCATTCCCGTGATCCTCTCCTTGCTGCTGGTCACGGCGTTGTCGCCGTTGCCTTCCTTGTTGCACCGGTTCACGGTGGGCGTGCTCGCCACCGTGCTGTTGTTCTCGCTGCTTCGCGCGGCCCTGGCGGGCTCACACGCGGTGCTGGAGGTGCTGGCACGTCGGCAGGACAGCGCGGAGATTATCCAGGCACGCACCATCCCGATGTTCGAAATCAGCATGAAGGTGATCCTGGTGGCGATCGCCGGGTACGCCTTCCTGCTGATCTGGGGAATCGATCCCACCGCCTGGCTGGCCTCGGCGGGCGTCATTGGTATCGCGGTGGGTTTCGCCGCCCGCGATACGCTGGCGAACCTGTTTTCGGGCATTTTCATCGTCGCCGATGCGCCCTACAAGATCGGCGATTACATCGTGCTCGACACCGGTGAGCGCGGTGAAGTGACGCACCTGGGCCTGCGCTCGACGCGCCTGCTGACCCGCGACGACATCGAGGTCACCATTCCCAACGCCATTATCGCCAACGCCAAGATCACCAACGAGAGCGGTGGCCCCTGGGAGAAGCACCGCATCCGGGTGCCGGTGGGCGTGGCCTACGGCAGCGACCTGGACCAGGTGGTGGACATCCTGGAAAGTGTGGCGGCGGACCACGCGGACGTGCTCGATGAGCCCTCGCCGCGCGTCCGGATGCGCGCGTTCGGCCCCAGTTCACTGGACTTCGAGTTGCTGGGCTGGGTCGAGCGACCGGTGTTGCGCGGCAAGGTGCTGCACGAGCTGTTCATGGCCGTGTACCGCCGCTTCAACGAGGAAGGCGTGAAGATTCCGTTCCCGCAGCGCGATGTGCACATTCGGCGTGAACTGCCGGATATTGTCGATGACGGTGGGGACACCGACGACTAGCCGGCGCCCCGTGACCGGGTTGACTTACGGGCCGCTCAGGCCAGTTTCGCCAGGATGGCGTCGATGGCGCCGTCCAGCGGCAGGTCCTCGTTGGCGTCGGCGCCACGGGCGCGGTACTCCAGCGTGCCGGCGTCCAGGCCGCGTTCCCCCACCACCACGCGGTGCGGAATGCCGATCAGTTCCATGTCGTTGAACATCACGCCCGGACGCAGGCCGCGGTCGTCGTAAAGAACCTCGACGCCGGCATCGCGCAATTCCTGGTAGAGCCGGTCCGCCGCCTCGGCCACCCGCGGTGATTTCTTGGCGTTCATCGGCAACAGCGCCAGGTCGAAGGGCGCCAGTGGCTTCGGCCAGATGATGCCGTTCTCGTCGTGATTCTGCTCGATGGCGGCGGCGACGATACGCGACACGCCGATGCCGTAACAGCCCATCGGCATGACATGGGACTTGCCGTCCTCGCCCAGCACCACGGCGTTCATCGCCTCCGAATACTTGGTGCCCAGCTGGAAGATATGGCCCACCTCGATGCCGCGTGCCAGTTCCAGCGTGCCGTTGCCGTCCGGGCTGGGGTCGCCGGCCTCGGCATTGCGCAGGTCGGCGGCGCGGGGCAGGGCGACGTCGCGCTCCCAGTTGATGCCGAACAGGTGCTTGCCGTCGATGTTGGCGCCGGCGGCGAAGTCGGCCATCGCGATGACCGCGTGGTCGGCGATGACGGGCAGGCCCAGGCCCACCGGGCCCAGTGAACCCGGCCCGGCGCCGATGGCCGCACGGATCTCGGCCTCTTCCGCCATCACCAGCGGTGACTTCACGCCGTCCAGTTTTTCCGCCTTCAGTTGGTTAAGCGTATGGTCGCCGCGCACCAGCAGCGCGACCAGGCCCTCGTCGCCGTGAACCACCAGGGTCTTGATGGTCTTCTCAATCGGCAGGTCGTAACCGCTGACCAGGTCGTCGATGGTGCGCGCTTCCGGGGTGTCGACCTCGCGCAGTTCCTCCGCCGGCGCCGGTCGTGGCTCGGCCGGGGCCGGCACGGCACACAGTTCCACGTTGGCGGCGTAATCGGAGCCGGTGGAGAACGCGATCAGGTCCTCGCCCGAGTCGGCCAGCACGTGGAACTCGTGTGACTGGTTGCCGCCAATGGCGCCCGGATCGGCGTTGACGGCGCGGAACGCCAGGCCGGCGCGCTCGAAGATGCGCGAGTAGACCTCGTACATCTGCCAGTAGGTCTCTTCCAGGCTGGCGGTGTCGATATGGAAGGAATAGGCGTCCTTCATCAGGAACTCGCGCGCCCGCATCACGCCGAAGCGAGGCCGGATTTCGTCGCGGAACTTGGTCTGGATCTGGTAGAACGTGATCGGCAGCTGCTTGTAGCTGCGCAGCTCGTTGCGAACGAAATCCGTGATCACCTCTTCGTGCGTGGGGCCGAAGGCGTAGTCGCGGCCGCCGCGGTCGGTGATCTTCAGCAACTGGCCGCCGAACTGCTCCCAGCGACCGGACTCCTCCCACAGCTCGGCGGGCTGCACCGCGGGCATGAGCATTTCCAGGTAACCGGCGCGGTCCATTTCCTCGCGGACGATGTTTTCAACCTTGCGCAGAACGCGCAGCCCCAGCGGCGTCCAGGTGTAGATGCCGGCGGTGAGTTTGCGGATCATGCCGGCGCGGAGCATCAGCTGGTGGCTGGCGATCTCGGCATCGGCAGGCGTTTCGCGGGTGGTGACGAGGTGGAATGCGGAAGTTCTCATAAATGCGGTCGCAACAGTCCTGCGGCGACCCCCGGGGCCGCCGGAAAAATAATCGGGGCGCTATTCTAGCCTGACGGCGTGCGTCAGTTGCAGTTATCGGCGACGAATGCCTTGGCATCGGCCAGCATTTCCAGCCGCTCCTCGTCGGGCAGCCGCCGGGTGCCACCGCTGCCATCGTCCACCAGCACGTTGGGGCGGGATTCGAGGTTGATCACCTGCTCCCGGGCCCTTGCACACAGGCTTTCCATCGCTTCGCGCTCACTGGCGGCTGCCGCCGCCTGTTCCGCCCGCGCCTGGCGTTCGGCCCGTGCCTTTGCACCCGGGGTCATCGCGGCTTCCCCTTCAGCACCGGCATCGGCGCCGCCGGAATCGGATTCACGGTAAGCAGGCGTCGAAACGGCCGGTGCCGGCGCCACCTCAACGGCTTTCGCGTCAACCCCGGGGGGCGGTAGCTCGCCAAAATGCACGGTGCCGTTTTCATCCGTCCACTGGTAAATGCCGCTGCCGGGGTCCGTGTCCGGTTCGGCATTCTGGGCAATGGCGGGCATCACGGCCACCATCGCGGTGAAAACAGCGCTTGCGGCGACGATTCGAATCGAATGTTTCATGGCCTATTTCCTTCCTGGAAAACCAAGTGGTTCTTATAGCATATGCGCCGACAGCCCCCAATGTCGCATGCGGTGCGCAGTGAGGTGCTGCACCGTGCCCGTGATATCATCGTCATGACTGGTCGACCCGTACGGCAACCCATGGATTCAAACGGAAAAAATCCCCAGAAGGGCGCGTTCCTGCTGCCCAACCTGCTGACCACCTGCGCCCTGTTCGCGGGCGTGTACTCGATCATCTCCGGTATCAACGGTGAGTACGAGGCCGCGGCCGTGGCGATCGGCGTGGCGGGAATCCTGGACGGTCTGGATGGCCGGGTGGCAAGGCTGACCAATACGCAGAGCGAGTTCGGGGTGCAGTTCGACAGCCTGTCGGACATGATTTCATTCGGCCTGGCGCCCGCGATGCTGGCCTTCAACTGGTCGTTGCAGAGCCTGGGGCACCTGGGGCCGATGGCCGGCAAACTTGGCTGGCTGGCGGCTTTCGTGTACATCGCCTGCGGCGCATTGCGGCTGGCCCGGTTCAATGCCCAGGCGGGCAAAGAGGACAAGACCTATTTCCAGGGGCTTGCCAGCCCCGCGGCGGCGCTGACCCTGGCGGTGACGGTCTGGTTTTTCGTCGATCGCGGCGTTGACGGCGAGCAGGTCAGCTGGCTGATCTGGTTCGTGACGGTGACGCTCGGCCTGTTGATGTTTTCGCGGGTGCGTTATTTCAGCTTCAAGACCGTCGGCGCCTCGGACAAGGTGCCGATGGCCTGGATTTTCGCCCTGGTGCTCTTAATTGTGCTGTTTGCGGCCGACCCGCCCGCGGTCGGCATGGTGGCCGGCGGCATCTACGTGGTGTCGGGCATCGTCCTGACCCTGGCCGGGCGGCGCAGCCGGCTTGAACGCCGTGCCCGTCGTCGCCGCCTCAAGCGCCGCCGCCAGGCAGAGGCCGCAGCCCAGAAACAGGAGCCCGGCGAATGACGCCCGATGCCCGCCTGGCCTACCTCGAGGCGCTGGGCATTCCGCTGTGGGTCCGGCGTGAAAAGCTCGCGGCTTTCAGCCCGGCACCCGCATCAGCCATACCCGGAACCGTGCCTGAAACGGCGGTCGTCCCGGCCGCGCCCGTCGCGCGGAAACCGCGCAGTGTTCGCCTTAGCCCCGGCGAGGGGCCCGGCCTGTTGATCTGCGCTGGCCCGGGCGAAGCCTCCGGCGCCCTGGCGGGCGACCTCGGCCGGACGCTGGGCGGACAGCCCGCGTGGGCCTGGCCCGACAGCGGTAACGCCGCGCAACCGGTCGAAGACGCATCGAAGGCCCGGATGTTTACCGCGCTGGTGGTGTTCGGCGCCGGCCTGGCGCGTACCATTTTCGGTGGCAAGCCACCGGTCAGTTGCGGTGCGGCGAGGGTCGTTGTCGCGCCATCGATGGCGGAACTGAAATCCAACGCCGACGCCCGGCGCGAGTGCTGGCGCGTCCTGCGCGAGTCAGGCGTCATCACGGCGCCGTGAGCGCCGAACCCAATCCGTTCCACCCGGTGCTCAGGGCGCTGGCCCCCGGGGACCTGGACGCGGTCTACGCCATCGAAACCCGCGCGTACCCTTTTCCCTGGACGCGGGGCATTTTCAGCGAGTGCCTGAAAATCGGCTACGGCTGTTTCGGCCTGCAGGCCGGTCCGGAACTGGCGGGGTATTCCATCCACAACTGGGCGGCCGGTGAGAGTCACCTGCTGAACCTGTGTGTTTCACCGGACTGGCAGCGCCGCGGTTTCGGCGCCATTTTGCTGGACAACGCCATGACCCACGCCCGCGGGCGCGGTGCCGAGGTCATGTTCCTTGAGGTGCGTCCATCCAACGTGGCGGCGATGGCGCTTTACGCGCGCCGTGGTTTCACCGAGATCGGCCGGCGCCCCGCTTATTACCGGGCCGGTGAGGGTCGTGAAGACGCGGTGGTGATGCGCCGGTCGCTGACCGTGACCTAGAGCCGGGCCAACCGCTCCTTCTGCGCCCGCAGGCTGTCGACCCGGGCCTGGTGCGTGGCCAGCCGTTCGCGCATGTCCTCGACCACCTCGGCCGGTGCATTGTCCACGAACCGCTTGTTCGAAAGGCGCTTTTTCGCCTTGTCCAGTTCCGCCTCCTCGCGCGACAGCTGCTTGTTGATGCGCTCGGTCTCGGCCTGCGGGTCGACCAGTCCGGCGAGCGGGATCAGCACCTTCAGGTCGCCGACCAGGGCCACGGCCGACTTTGAAATGTCGGCATCGTCATCGAGCCATGCGAAGCCCTCGGCGCGCCCGAGCGCGGACAGCAACGGCTGGAAACGGCCCATCCGGTTGCGGTCGTCGTCATCACCCTGTTGCAGTTCGACGCGCAGCGTCCGGTTCGGCGCCAGGTTCAGTTCCGCACGGATGCGGCGAATGCCGCCCAGGACGTCCTTCATCCAGGCGACGTGCGCCTCGGCATCCTCGTCACGCGCCGGCGATTCCGGCCACGGCTGCACCATGACGCTGTCACCTTCGATACCCAGCGGCAAGCGGGTGCGCTGCCAGATTTCCTCGGTGATGAAGGGGGTGAACGGGTGCAGCGCACGCAGCATCATTTCCAGCACGGTGGCCAGGGTGTGACGCGTGGCGGCCTTTTCCGCATCGGTGCCGTTTTGCAGCGCCGGCTTTGACAGTTCCAGGTACCAGTCGCAGTACTCGTTCCAGACGAATTCGTACAGCGCATGCGAGGCCAGGTCCATGCGGTAGCCCTCGATGTGGGCGGCTACATCAGTCAGGGTGGCCCCGGCGCGGGACAGGATCCAGCGGTCGGTCACCGACAGTTCGGCAGGCGTTGCGAGCGGTTCGTCGCCCAGTTGCATCATGACGTATCGGGCAGCGTTCCACAGCTTGTTGCAGAAGTTGCGGTTGCCTTCCACGCGCCCCAGGTCGAAGCTGATGTCACGGCCGTTGGTGGCCAGGTTGGCGAAAGTGAAACGCAGCGCGTCGCAACCGAAAGCGGGGATGCCGTCCGGGAACTCCCGCCGGGTCGCTTTCTCGATCGAGGGCGCCATGTGCGGCTGCATCAGGCCGGTGGTGCGTTTCTCCACCAGTGCGTCCAGTTCGATGCCGTCGATCAGGTCGATCGGGTCCAGGACATTGCCCTTCGACTTTGACATCTTCTGGCCCTGGGCGTCGCGGATCAGGCCATGGATGTAGATCTCGTGAAACGGCACGTCATCCATGAACCGCAGGCCCATCATGATCATCCGGGCAACCCAGAAGAAGATAATGTCGAAGCCGGTGACCAGCACGCTGGTCGGGTAAAACGTGTCCAGGCGGTCTGTCTTCTGCGGCCAGCCCAGGGTGCTGAAGGGCCACAGGGCCGAGGAGAACCACGTGTCGAGGACGTCGTCGTCCTGGCGCAGTGCGACGTCGTCACCCAGGCCGGAGCGACGGCGTGCGTCGGCCTCGTCATGGCCCACGTGAATGCCGCCCTCGTCGTCGTACCAGGCCGGGATGCGGTGCCCCCACCACAGCTGGCGCGAGATGCACCAGTCCTGGATGTCGTTCATCCAGTTGAAATAGGTCTTGTTCCAGTTCTCCGGCACGAAACTGATGCGGCCGTCTTCGACTGCCTCGATGGCGGGTCTGGCCAGCGATTCCACCTTCACGTACCACTGGTCGGTGAGGTAGGGCTCGACCACGGCGCCGGAGCGGTCACCGATGGGGAGCTTCAGCTTGTGTTTTTCAACCGCCTCGAGCGCGCCGGCGGCTTCCAGGTCGGCGACGATCTGCTTGCGGGCCTCGAACCGGTCCATGCCGCGGTAGGCTTCGGGGGCGTTGTCGTTCAGCCGGCCGTCCGGTTCCAGCACGTTGATCATTTCCAGGTCGTGGCGCTGGCCGATTTCGTAGTCATTGAAGTCGTGGGCCGGCGTGATCTTCACGCAACCGGTGCCGAACTCGCGATCGACATACTCGTCGGCGATGACGGTAATCGTGCGTTCGGTGAGCGGCAGGCGCAGCTTGCAGCCGATGAGCGACTGGTAGCGCTCGTCCTCCGGGTGCACGGCGACGGCGGTGTCGCCGAGCATGGTTTCCGGGCGCGTGGTGGCGACCACCAGGTAGCCGTGGTCGTCTTCGAGCGGATAGCGGATATGCCAGAGGTGGCCGTTGCGGTCCTCGGACAGCACTTCGAGGTCGGACAGCGCGGTGCGCAGCACCGGGTCCCAGTTCACCAGGCGCTTGCCGCGGTAGATCAGGCCGTCTTCGTACAGTTCGACGAAGACACGGTGAACTGCTTCCGACAGCGCTTCGTCCATGGTGAAGCGTTCGTTGGCCCAGTCCACCGAGGCGCCCAGGCGGCGCATCTGGCGGGTGATGGTGCCGCCGGAATTCTCCTTCCATTCCCAGACGGCGTCGACAAAGGCCTCGCGGCCCAGGTCATGGCGGGACTGGTCTTTCGCCGCCAGCTGCCGCTCCACCACCATCTGGGTGGCGATGCCGGCGTGGTCGGTGCCCGGCTGCCACAGCGCGCGGCGCCCGCGCATGCGCTGGTAGCGGGTGAGGATATCCATGATGGTGTCCTGGAAGGCATGGCCCATGTGCAGGCTGCCGGTGACATTCGGCGGCGGCAGCATGATGCAGAAGGGCTCGCCGTCGCCCGCCGGGGCGAAGTAGCCGCTGTCTTCCCAGAAGCCATACCAGCGGTCTTCGATATCCGCCGGCGCGTAATTCTTGTCCATCTCGGAGGTGATCCTCAGTTCATCTCGTGGGTGTCGGGCGCCAGGCCGTGGGCACGGTAGGCGCGGAATTTCTCGCGTGACGCCTCGCGTTCGGCCGGGTCATGCGGGACGATTTCCAGCAGCCGTCGCCAGCGGGCGGAGACGGTCAGCGGCTCGGGCGTCAGGTTGATGACCAGGTCGGCGTCGGCCGGCGGTTCGCCGCCGATGCGTACCGGCGCCGCGGCGTCTTTCCCGGCCGGGCCGTGCGGCAGGAACCGGTCTTCCGGGTACGACCACATCAGTTCATCGAGCGCGTCGACCCGGTCATCGGCGGCGACCACGTGGATTCGGTGACCGCGTTCCCAGGCCATCATCGACAGCTTGCAGGCCAGGTGCTCGGCGCTCAGCCGGGGCGAGCCGAGCAGGTAGAAATCCACCTTGCACTGCGCGTCCCCGGCCATGTTCAGCCTGCCCGGTCGACCAGGTACTGCGTCAGCAGGCCGACGGGGCGGCCGGTCGCGCCTTCGCGGCCATCGCCCTTCCACGCCGCACCGGCAATATCCAGGTGGGCCCAGCGCTGCTTGCCCATGAATTTGGCCAGGAAACAACCGGCCGTGATGGCGCCGGCCGGCATGCCGCCAACATTCTTCATGTCGGCGAACGGCGACTTCAGCTGGCTGTCGTAGTCTTCCCACAGGGGCAGGCGCCAGCCGCGGTCGACCGCGGCGCTGCCGGCGGCGACCAGCTCGTCGGCCAGGTCGTCGGTGCGGGTCATCACTGCCGTGGCGTGGTGGCCCAGGGCGACCACGCAGGCGCCGGTCAGCGTGGCCACGTCGATAATGGCGGCGGGTTCGAACCGCTCGCTGTAGGTCAGCGCGTCGCAGAGCGCCAGCCGGCCCTCGGCGTCGGTGTTCAGGATCTCGATGGTCTTGCCGGCCATGCTGGTGATGACGTCACCCGGGCGATAGGCCTTGCCGTCCGGCATGTTCTCCACCGCGGCGACAACGGTCACCAGGTTGATGGCCAGGCCCATGCTGGCCACGGCCTCGAAGGTGCCGATGACGGCGGCGGCGCCGCACATGTCGAACTTCATTTCTTCCATGCCCAGGCGCGGCTTCAGCGAAATGCCGCCGGTGTCGAAGGTCACGCCCTTGCCGACCAGCACGTAGGGCGCCTGGTCATCGCCGGCGCCGTTGTAGCGCAGCACGATCAGCCGCGGCGGATTGGCGCTGCCCTGGCCGACGGCGAGCAGGGCGCCCATGCCCAGCTTCGCCATGTCCTTGCGCTTCAGCACGTCGACGCTGCAGTTGTCATGGCGATCGGCGATGCCCTCGGCGTAACGCGCCAGGTGCGCCGGCGTGCAGATGTTGGGGGGCAGGTTGCCCAGTTCGCGCGCGGCGCGGTAACCGGTGGCCAGCCCCTTGCCCTGTTCCAGCGCGGCCTCGAGCGTGTCGTCACCGGCAAACGTGGCCGTCGCCAGCGGTTTCGGGTCGTCACTTTTCGGCGCCTTGGTGGCTTCGTAGCGATAATTCGCCATGTCGATGGCCACGATGGCCTGGCGCAGCCGCCAGGAGGCGTCCAGGTCTTCGACCGGCAGCGTGTGCAGGCAGACATGGGCCTCGGTGACGGTGTGTTCGCGCAGGAATTTCCCGGCCGCCATGCAGGTTTCATGGAAACGGACCCGGTCGAATTTTTCGGCGTCGCCGCAACCGACCACCAGCACGCGTTCGGCCGTGACGCCATCCACGCCATGCAGCAACGCGGTCGCGCCGCGGTCGGTCTTGATGTCGCCGGATTCGATGAGCCTGCCGATGGCGCCGTCACTGGCGTCGTCCACCTGTTTCGCGGGACCCTCGAGCGGCGCTTCGTGATGCACGCCGATGACCAGGCATGCCGTCGCCAGTTCCACCGGCGACTGATCTTTGAGTTGAATATCCATAAGGTTTTGAGCCGTCTCCCCCCGGTTCGTTGTTCAGCGGGCGCGGCCAGCAGGGCCATGTCCCGCGCGAAATCGTACCATTCTACCGGATTGTCGAAACCGATGATGTCGCGTGCCTTGCGCTGGCCCCTGTGCGGGGCTAACGTGGCGACCGGATTCCGATGGTGCGGTATTGAAGCTGTGAGCCTGCTGCAAGCCTACATTTTCCGGGAATGGTTCTGGACCCTGCTGGCGGTGACGGCCGTGTTGCTGATTGTCCTCATGGGCGTGTTCCTGGGCGAACTGCTGAACGACATGGCCGACGGCCGGGTGCCGGCTGGCCTGCTGGGCATCCAGTTGCTGCTGAACCTGCCCGACGCGCTCAGCAAGATCCTGCCGCTGGCCGGTTTCGTCGCGGTGATGTGGGGCCTGGGGCGGTTGTACCGGGACCATGAAATGGTGGTGATGCGGTCCAGCGGTTTCGGCTGGCGCATGCTGCTGCGGCCGCTGGCGACGCTGGTGATTCCCGTGGCAATACTGTTGCTGGTGCTGACCTTCCTGGTCGCGCCGCGCGCCGCGCGCGAATCTGACGAGGCGCTGGCCGAGGCGCTGCGTTCCGCCGCGCTCTGGGGGTTGCAGGAAGGCCGGTTCCAGATCCTGCAGGATGGCGATTTCGTGATCTACGTGGAATCGCTGGACCCTGACGGCCGCAACCTCGAGAACGTGTTTGTCCGCCAGCAGGATGGCCTGCGCACCAAGATCTGGCAGGCGGCAACCGGCGAATACTGGGTGGATGCGGACACCGGCAACCGATTCCTCAAGCTGACCGACGGACAGATTACGGACAGCCTGCCCAACGCGCGGGACCTGCGGATACTGAAGTTTGAGCGCAACGACATCATGTTGCCTGAACCCGCTTTGCGGACGGATACCGAACGTCTTGAAGCGCGTAGCGCCCTGGAACTGGTGGGCGACGGCGGCGCCCCGGCAAAGGCTGAGCTGCAATGGCGACTGTCGCCGGCGCTGGCGATTATCGTGCTCGGGTTGCTCGCCATCCCGCTGGCGCATTCCGACCCACGGGAAGGCCGCTCGTCGCGCGTGGTGCTTGGCATCCTGGCATATGCGCTCTATGCCAACGCCCTTTACCTGTGTCGCGCCTGGGTGGCCGACGGGGAATTACCGCCGGCGCTGGGGCTGTGGTGGGTGCATGGCGTCATGTTCGTCACCGCCCTGTGGTGGCTGCACCGCCAGGGCCGGATGGTGGGGCGTTCATGATCAAGCGGCTCGACCACTATATTGGCCGCACGGCGCTGCTGGGTACGCTGGCGGTCTGGCTGGCGCTGACCCTGCTGATGACACTGTTCAACCTGCTCGACGAACTGGAGCCGGGCGAGCAGGGTTTTCACCTTGGCGAAGTATTCTGGTACGTGCTGCTCAGCGTGCCACGCGCGGCCTACATGGTGTTCCCGGTGTCGGCGCTGCTGGGGTCGCTGATTGGCGTCGGCGGACTGGCTGCGGCGAACGAGCTGGTGGCGTTCCGCACCAGCGGTGTCTCACGCCTGCGGATTTCCGGCTCGGTGCTCGGCGCCATCCTCCTGTTAACGCTGGGCGTGATGGCCGTGGGTGAATGGGTGGCGCCGCCGGCTGATGCGCAGGCCCGCAATTTCAAGCTGCAACAGGCCGTGGGCCGCGGCGCGGCCAGTGGTGATGTCGGCATGTGGCTGCGCGACGGCAACGAGTTCGCTTTCATCCGGAAACCGCTTGTCGGCGGTGCGCCGGGTGAAAGTGAACTGCGTTTCCATAACGTGGTGATTTACGGATTCGGCGAAAACGGTGACCTGGAGCGGATGTCCCGGGCAGTCTCGGCGAAGCATCGCGAAGGGCGCTGGATCCTGGAAGATGTGACCGACCTGGACATTTCACCGGCGGGGGTGGAGCAGCAGCGCTGGAGCCAGCGGGTTTGGCACACCGGCTTCCTGCCTGAACTGCTGGAGTCCGCCGTGGTGCGGCCGCGATACATGTCGGCGCGCGACCTGGGCGAGCAGATTACCTACCTCGACCGGAACGGGCTGGACGACCGCGTGTATCAATCCGCGCTTTGGGCGAAGCTGCTGTTTCCGCTGACCGTGCTGGCGCTGGTGCTCGCCGGCATGCCGTTCGTGTTTGGGCATGGTCGGCAACAGGGCATGGGCCTCAGGATTTTTATCGGCATGGCGGTCGGCAGCCTGTTCATGATCGTCAGCCGCGCCGCGCAGAATTTTGGCGACGCCTACGGGCTTCCCGCGATTGTCGGTGCGGCCGCGCCGTCACTCTTGCTCGCCGCGACCGTCATCCTGGTCCTGCGTCGCTCGGCCTGACGAAGGTGTCGTGCGCACCAGCCGGGTGCCGCTGGCGCGGTCGTGCCAGCAGGCCCGGTCGGCGCGGAACAGGCCGGCGATAAAGCCGGCGCCGGCGGGGGCAGCGGACAGCAGCGACATCGTGAAGCGAATACCGGCCCTGCGCCAGCCGAAAGGGCTTCCCGTCACATCCACGAGCCGCACCTTCCATGCCCGCATGCCCACCGTGCGGCCGGCATGAATCCAGCACCCGCCCAGGTAGACGAACCATACGGCCACCAGGTAGAGCGTGTAGGGCACGTCACGACCGGCCTGCTGCGTGTCGCCGGTGAAAGGCAGCGCGACAATGCCGGCAATGATCAGCAACGCGACCACCAGCAGCGCGTCGTACAGCATGACCAGCAACCGGCGTGGCATGCCGCACGCGGTCGAATGCTCCGCCGGGTCAGGCCGGCCTGGAATGGAATCTGGCATCCCGGCATTATCGCGTTCCGCGCCCGCCCGGGCCACTCCACTATGGAATTGACTGCATGGCTTCGGGTATCCTGACTCGCCCCGTCTCCAGCCAGCTCATGACACCGGCGGTCGACCGGGCGCGCTGACGGGCGTACCACCTTCAAACTGGAATTAAGGCGATGCCAAAGCAGACACGAATTTTCACGACCCGCCTGGCGGCGGTGGCCGTGGTCGCGGCGCTGGCGACCGGGGCGCAGGCCCAGGACCTCGACAGCACCGTGGCCCGGGAGTCCAGGATCAACCAGGACGCGGCCGCGTCGCAGCAGCGGGTCACCCGCCTGGCGCAGCAGACCGCTGACCTGCTGGCCGAATACCGGCAAGTGGTTCGCCAGGCCGAGAGCCTCGCCATTTACAACGACCAGCTCGAGAAGGTGGTGGTGGACCAGCGCGATGAAGTCGCCTCCATCAACGACCAGCTTGCCGGGCTGGAAGACACCAACCGTGGCGTCGTCCCCCTGATGCTGGAGATGATCGACGCGCTCGGGCAGGTCGTCGAGAGCGATATGCCGTTCCGGCTCGAGGAACGCCGCGCCCGCGTCCAGCGACTGCGTGACATGATGGACCAGGCCGACGTCACCACGTCGGAGAAATACCGCCGCATCATGGAGGCCTACCAGGGTGAGCTGGAATACGGGCGCACCACGGAAGCTTACTCCGAGGCGCTGCCGTCCACGGGCCAGACCGTCGAGTTCCTGCGTGTCGGCCGCACCCTGCTGGTCTACCAGACCAGCGACCAGGAGACCACCGGTTGGTTCAACCCGGTCACCCGTGAATTCGAGACGTTGCCCGAGCGCTTCCGCCTGGAAGTGAAAGAAGGCCTGTCCATCGCCCGTAACGAGAAGGCGCCGAACCTGGTAACCCTTCCCGTGCCCGGACCGGAGGTGGCGCAATGAAACGGTTAAAAATCATGATCGCCGCCACCGCGCTGTTCGCCGTGACGGCACAGGCGCAGACGCTGGAAGAACTGGCCCGCCAGGTCGAACAGGCTGCCCGCGAAGAGGGGCAGATCAATGCCCAGCGCGAGGCCGAGTTCCAGCGTGACCGCAACAACCAGCAGGCGCTGCTGAACCAGGCCCGCCAGGAACTGGCGAACCAGGAAGCCCGCAGCGACAGGCTTAAAACCGAGTACGACGAAAACGAGCGCCAGCTGGCCGAGCTGGAAACCGTGCTGACCGAGCGCATGGGTAACCTGGGCGAGCTGTTCGGCATCGTCCGCCAGGCTGCCGGTGACCTGCAGTCGTCGCTGGACGATTCCATGGTTTCTGCGCAGTTCCCGGGCCGGGGTGACTTCCTGTCCGAGATTGCACAGCGCAAGGAGTTGCCGAATGTCGGCGAGCTGCGCCGCATCTGGTCGGCGATGGTCACCGAGATTGCGCAGTCCGGCAAGGTGGTGAAATTCAACGCCCCGGTCGAAATGGCCAACGGCGAGCAGCAGGACCAGGAAGTGGTCCGCGTCGGCGTGTTCAACGCCGTGTCTGATGGCGCCTTCCTGGATTGGGATCCGGCCAAGAGCCGCGAGCACCTGATTGAGCTGGCCCGCCAGCCTTCTGGCCGCGTCCAGGCCATGGCGTCCGACCTGCAGGCCGCCGCGCCCGGGGAGATGACTGACATGGCCGTGGACTTCTCCCGTGGCCAGATCCTGCGTGCGGTGGTGCAGAGCAAGTCGCCCATCGAGCGCGTCCAGGAAGACGGTGGTCCCGTGGGCTACGTCATTATCGGTGTGGGTCTTCTCGGCCTGCTGCTGTGCGCGTGGAAAGCCTTCGCGCTGTACGCCACCGGCGCCAAGATCAGTCGCCAGCTGAAGACCGAAACCCCGGCCAAGACCAACCCGCTGGGTCGCGTGATGGCCATTCATGCCGACTCGCCGGAGGCGGACATCGAGACACTGGAGCTGAAGCTGGACGAGGCCATCCTGCGCGAGACCGCGCCGATGGAGTCGGGCCTGAGCTTTATCAAGGTGCTGTACGTGGTGGCCCCGCTGCTGGGCCTGCTGGGTACCGTGGTCGGCATGATCGCCACCTTCCAGATGATCACGCTGTTCGGCACCGGCGACCCGCGGATGATGGCCGGTGGTATTTCCACCGCGCTGGTCACCACGGTGCTGGGCCTGGTCGTGGCGATCCCGCTGACGTTGCTGCACAGCTTCCTGGCCGGCAAGGCCAAGTCGCTGATCCAGGTGCTGGAGGAGCAGGCGGCCGGCATCATCGCCCGCATCGCGGAGCGCAAGGGCTGACACCGGCATGATCTGGTTCTACGACGCCATTGCGTCCATCCGGGACTTCATGGAACTCGGCGGCGATGTGCTGTACGCCATCGCCCTGACCCTGATCCTGATGTGGACCTTCATCCTGGAGCGGCTGTGGTACGTGTACCGGGTTCACCCGAAGCACGCCCGCGAGATCTACGCCGACTGGGAGAAGCGGGCCGACACCACGTCGTGGTACGCCAAGCGGGTGCGCGAGGAATTGATCTCGCGCGCCAATATCGCGCTCAAGCGCAACGTCGGTGTCATCAAGGCGCTGATTGCCATCTGCCCGCTGCTGGGCCTCCTGGGCACGGTCACGGGCATGGTGTCGGTGTTCGATGTCATGACCTATTCCGGCTCCGGCAATGCCCGCGCCATGGCGGCCGGCGTGTCCAAGGCCACCGTGCCGACGATGGCCGGCATGGTCGCGGCGCTGTCCGGCGTTTATTTCGGTACCTTCCTGGAACACAAGGCCGCCACGGCGACCGAAGAGCTGGAAGACCACCTCCAGCACCACTGACCGGAGACTGAACCGTGGCCAGACGGCACGCCAGAGAAGACGATACCGAGATCAACATCACGCCGATGCTGGACATCGTGTTCATCATGCTGATCTTCTTCATCGTGACCACCTCCTTCACGAAGGAGACCGGCGCGGAAATCATCAAGCCGGAAGCGGACCAGTCGGTGCGCATCCAGCAGGGAACCATTTTGATCGGCGTGCGGCCTAATGACGATATCTGGATGAACAAGCGCCAGCTGGAAATTCGCGAGGTACGCGCCATGGTCGAACGTGCGAAGGCCGAGAACCCCGAGGGCAGCGTCGTGATCGTCGCTGACAAGGGTTCGCGCATCGGCGTGGTCACGCAGGTCATGGACCAGGTGAAACTGGCGGGTGTCGAGGGCATCGCCATTTCCGCCGAGCCGCCGGGTAGCAACTGAGCATGGGCCGATTCCGCACCGTCATCGCTGCTGTCTGCGCCATCGCCGTCACCTTCGGCCTGTTCATTTTCATGTACAAGCTGGTGTCGTCGGGTGATGGCACGCGTGACCAGCTGGACCCGATTTCGGGCATCCGTTTTGGCCCGGTGGACATTCCGGACGAGGTGACCACCCGTTCACGCCGCCGGCCGCCGCCACCGCCGCCGCCGGAGGAGCCGCCACCGCCGCCGAAGATGGAAGTGAGCAAACCGCAGGCCGTGGTGCAGAACATGCCGAATGTCGACATTCCCAGCCTGGATAATCCGCTGGTGGGCGGTGAAGGCATGTTCCTGGGCAATTTCGGCACCATCGACAAGACCGCCGAGGGCGACGCCGTGCCGATGGTGGTGATCCAGCCGCAGTATCCACGCCAGGCCGCCATCGACGGCACCGAGGGCTGGGTCCGCCTGGAATTCACGATCCTGCCGGACGGCTCGGTCAAGAGCCCGAAAGTGATCGAGGCCGAACCGCGCCGCGTGTTTGACCGCGAAGCCCTGAGGGCGATCCTGAAGTGGAAGTTCAAGCCCCGCGTGGTGGACGGCGAGGCCGTGGAACGGGTGGCCACTTACACCATCGACTTCAAGCTGGGTGGATAGACCATGACCTTCCCGCAACTCCGAATAATGGTTTGCGCGGCCCTGGTGGCGGCAATCACGGCCGTGCCGACGGGTCCGGCACACGCCCAGGCGGGCGCCTGTGGCGAAAAGCGCGACGTGAAGCAGGGCGCGCTGGATGAAGCGACATACCGGCAGCTGAACCAGGCCTACGAACTGGTGGGCGAGGAACGCTACAACGACGCGTACGAAATCTTTACGCGCCTGCAGGGCCGTGCGAGCAGTGATTACGTGCAGTCGATCCTGGGCCAGGCCATCGGCCAGACCGAGTGGGCCCGTGGCAACTATGACTCGGCCCTGTCAAACCTTGAGCGGGCGGTCGAGCTGAACGGGCTGCCGGATGAAACGCATTACGCGCTGATGTACCAGATCGCGCAGCTCTACTTCATGCAGGAACGCTACGACGACGCCCTGGATCGCCTGGACCTGTGGTTCTGCAAGGTGCCCGAGGAAAAACGCGTCGACACGGCCTACGTGCTGAAGGCCTCGATCATGGCGCAGAAAGAAGACTGGGCGGGCGTGGTCGAGGCGCTTGACCAGGCCATTGCCCTGTCCGATGAGCCAAAAGAGGACTGGTACCGCCTGAAGCTGGCCGCGCTGTTCGAGCTCACGCGCTACGCCGACGCCGCGGAAACGCTGGAAATCCTGGTGGCCAACTGGCCGGAGAAGAAGGACTACTGGCTGCAGCTGTCGAATATCTACATGCAGCTGAAAGACAATGCGAAAGCGCTGTCGGTGAGCGCGCTGGCCTACCGTCGCGGCATGCTGACCACCCAGGCCGACATCCTGATGCTGGCCAACCTCTACGCCATGCAGGATGTGCCCTACAAGGCGGCGCAGGTGCTGCAGAAGGGTATCGAGGACGGCATCGTCGAGCCCACCGAGCGGCACTGGACCCTGGCGGGCGACACCTGGTACTCGGCAGAAGAGTACGACAACGCGCTGGCCGCGTTCGAACGTGCCGGCAGCGCCGCCCTGGACGGCCAGATTGACCTCCGCCGCGGTTATATCCTGGTCGACATGGAGCGCTGGGAAGAGGCCGCCCAGGCGTTGACCGCGGCGCTGGAAAAGGGTGGTCTCGATGACTCGGAAACCGGCCGCGCCTACCTGATGCAGGGCATGAGCCAGTTCAACCTGGGCAACCTGGACCAGGCCAGCACCAGCTGGGGCCGGGCCAGCCGTTACGCGTCGGCCCGCGACGCCGCTCAGCAGTGGATGAATCACCTGCGTGAAGAAAGGGCGCGTGAGTCCTGATCACTGTCCGGACCCGGCCCCATCGACACACGGCCCGATGATCCGCTGATCGAGTCCTTCCTCGACGCCGCCTGGGCCGAGCGCGGCCTGAGCGCCAATACCCTGGATGCCTATCGCCGCGACCTGCGCAAGCTGGCGGTTTTCCTGCGCGAGCGCAGCGGCGGCCGTTCGGGCCTGGCCGACGCCGGTCGCGACGCCCTGATGGCCTTCCTGGCGAAGCAGATGAAAGCGGGCCTCAGCCCGCGCACGGTCACGCGGCACCTGTCCGGCATTCGCCAGTTCTATCGCTGGATGGTGCGCGAGCGCCGACTCGA
Organism: uncultured Oceanospirillales bacterium; assembly: GCA_913055655.1. Classification (GTDB taxonomy): domain Bacteria; phylum Pseudomonadota; class Gammaproteobacteria; order Xanthomonadales; family SZUA-36; genus Marinihelvus. The sequence goes on from CAJXKA010000002.1 coordinate 210,853, forward strand.
CAGCGATCCGTCGGCACTGATCGACGCGCCGCGGGTAGGCCGCGGCCTGCCGAAGGCGCTGACCGAGGAAGAGGTGGAGCGCCTGCTCGCCGCGCCGGATGTTGACCACCCGCTGGGCCTGCGCGACCGCGCCATGCTGGAGCTCATGTACGCGACCGGTCTTCGCGTGTCTGAACTGGTCGGCCTGGCCCAGGCCAACCTCAACCTCGACCGCGGCGTGGTGCGTGTCATGGGCAAGGGCGGCAAAGAGCGGCTGGTCCCGCTGGGCGACGAGGCCGCCGACTGGATTCGCCGTTACCTGGCCGATGCGCGCCCGGCGCTGGCGCAGGGCGCCACCCCGGCGGAAGTCTTTATCACCGCGCGCAGGGCGGGCATGACCCGGCAGTCCTTCTGGCACCGCGTGAAGGCGCACGCGCGTCGCGCCGACATCAGCAAGGCGATTTCGCCGCACGGCCTGCGCCACTCGTTTGCCACCCACCTGCTGAACCACGGTGCGGACCTGCGCGTTGTGCAACTGTTGCTGGGGCATAGTGACCTTTCGACCACCCAGATTTATACTCACATCGCCCGTGAGGGGCTCAAACGCCTGCACGAACGCCATCATCCCCGCGGCTGAACGCCGTTTCGATGAAACGACAGGGCAGCCGCGGCCGCGGAACTTTCCCGGCAAGGCGGGTCAAAGCAGGCGAGGCACAACAGGTAACCGGGACACACAACCATGTTTTCAACCATCAGGATCGGGGCCATCGCCCTGCTGGCCTGCGCGATGGCGCCGGCGGTCACCCTGGCCGAAGAGGCCGATTATTCAGCGGTCGAGGCCAAGTTGCGCGAGCTGGCGCCCAGCGCGACGTCCATCGCCCTTTCGGAGACCCCCATCGAGGGCCTGCTGCAGGCGCAGATCGGCAACGAGTTTGTCTACGTTTCACGCGACGGCACCTACCTGCTGCAGGGCACCATGTTCAACATGGATACGCGCGAGAACGTCACCGACCAGGCCAAGTCGGTCCTGCGCAAGGAATTGATCGTCGACCTTGACCCGGCGCAGCAGATTACATTCACGCCGGAAGATCCCGACTACGAATTGCTGGTGTTCACCGATATCGACTGTGGTTACTGCCGTAAGCTGCACGACCAGGTCGAGGCCTACAACGACCAGGGCATCGCCATCCACTACCTGGCGTTCCCGCGCGCCGGCGTCGGCTCACACTCCTTCGAGAAGTTCGTGTCCGTGTGGTGCAACGATGACCAGCAGTCCGCGCTGACGCTGGCGAAGGGCGGCGACGAGCCCGTGCCAATGCAGTGCGACAACCCGATCGAATCCCAGTATGAGCTGGGCCGCGAGGTGGGCGTGACCGGTACCCCGGCACTGCTGACCCCGGATGGCCAGCTGATCCCGGGCTACATGTCGCCTGAAGACCTGCGCGCGCGGCTGGACTCGCTGGCGGCGGCCAACTGACCTTGCAGGCGGTATAATCCCGACCCATTCGTTTGGGCCGTCGCCACGCGCGACCAGCATCGGGAGTAAGCCCCTTGTCCGAGTTCACCTGCCTGCCGGGCGAACCCGCCTTATCCGGGTTCCGGCAACGTAAATTCATCCGCGCCGCGTTGCGTGCCCTGGGCCGCGACGCCGAAGACACCGACGCCCTGTCACTGACGGCCGATTATGTCTATTTCGTCGAATCCGAAGGCGCGCTGGATGACCTGACCCTGGTTCGCCTGCGTGACCTGCTGCATGCGGGCGCACCCGGCGATCTCGGTGATGACGACAATCTCCTGCTGGTGGTGCCACGCCTGGGCACCCTGTCGCCGTGGTCCACGAAGGCCACCGATATCGCCCGCGGATGCGGCCTGCCCGGTATCCAGCGTATTGAGCGTGGGGTCGCGTTCCGCGTCGCCGGGTCGGCCTGGAATACGTCGGTTCATGAAACCGTTGCGGCGGTGCTGCATGACCGCATGACCCAGGATGTGCTGGGCGCGCACCAGGACGGCCGCGGCCTGTTCCGGCATTCGCAGCCGCGCCCGCTGGGCCGCGTCCAGGCCAGCGTCGACGCACTGTCGACCGCCAACCGCGAGCTTGGCCTGGCCCTTTCCGACGACGAGATCAACTACCTGGTCGGCGCCTACGGCGAACTGGGCCGCGACCCCAGCGACGCCGAGTTGATGATGTTCGCCCAGGCCAACTCCGAGCATTGCCGCCACAAGATTTTCAATGCCGACTGGACACTGGACGGCGAGGCGCAGCCGCATTCGCTGTTCGGCATGATCCGCAACACCCACGCGGTATCGCCCGACGGCGTGCTGTCCGCTTACCACGACAACTCGGCCGTGCTGGCCGGTTTCGAGGCCGCCCGATTTTTCCCTTCGGTCGCGGACGGTGTTTACGGGTTTACGACAGAACCGGTCGCCATCCAGATCAAGGTGGAAACCCATAACCACCCGACCGCCATTTCGCCGTTCCCCGGCGCGGCCACGGGTTCCGGCGGTGAAATTCGTGACGAGGCGGCCACGGGCCGCGGCGCCAAGCCGAAGGCGGGCCTGACCGGGTTTACCGTTTCCAACCTGAACATCCCGGGTCGCGTACTCGACTGGGAAATCGACTCCGGTAAACCGGCGCGCATTGTCAGCGCCCTGGACATCATGATCGAGGGCCCCATTGGCGCGGCGGCGTTCAACAACGAGTTCGGCCGGCCGGCGCTGGGGGGTTACTTCCGTACCTTCGAGGCCGAGGTCGGCGGGCAGCTGTGGGGCTACCACAAGCCCATCATGCTGGCCGGCGGCATGGGCAACATCCGCCCGCGGCACGTCGAGAAGAACCGCCTGTCGCCGGGTGACGCGGTGATCGTGCTGGGCGGTCCGGCCATGCTGATTGGCCTGGGCGGCGGCGCCGCCTCGTCGATGGGCAGCGGCCAGAGCGACCAGGATCTCGACTACGCCTCGGTGCAGCGCGGTAACCCCGAGATGCAGCGCCGCGCGCAGGAGGTCATCGATGCCTGCTGGTCGCTCGGTGACGACAACCCCATCGTCTCGATTCACGACGTCGGCGCCGGCGGCCTGTCGAACGCGCTGCCGGAGCTGCTGGACGACAGCGAGCGCGGTGGTGAACTGGACCTGCGTAACATCCCGAATGCCGACCCGGACATGGCGCCGATGGAAATCTGGTGCAACGAGGCGCAGGAGCGCTACGTCCTGGGCGTGTGCGCCGAAGACGTCGACCGTTTCCGCGCCCTGTGCGAGCGGGAGCGCTGCCCGGTGGCCGTGCTGGGCCACGCCACCGAGGTGCGCCACCTGGCCGTCAACGACCCGCTGCTGGGCGAGCCGCCGGTGGACGTGCCGCTGAAGGTGATCCTGGGCAAGCCGCCGAAAATGCACCGCGACGCGACGCGCCAGGCCTTCGATGGCGGCGAGTTCGATATCGCCGGCATCGACCCGGGCGAGGCGCTGGCCGAGGTGCTGCGCCACCCCGCGGTGGGCAGCAAAGCCTTCCTGGTCACCATCGGCGACCGCACCGTGGGTGGCCTGACCGCGCGCGACCAGATGGTCGGGCCCTGGCAGCTGCCGGTGGCGGATGCGGCGGTCACGGTCAATGGCTTCGATTCCTTTGCCGGCGAGGCATTCGCCATCGGCGAACGCACGCCGCTGGCCATTGTCGACGGCCCGGCTTCCGGCCGCATGGCCATTGGCGAGGCGGTGACCAACATTGCCGCGGCACCGATCGCGAAGCTTTCCGATGTGCGCATTTCGGCCAACTGGATGGCCGCCGCCGGCGAGCCCGGCCAGGACGCCTCGCTGTATGACACCGTGCAGGCCGTGGGCCTGGAGCTTTGCCCCGCGCTGGGCATCGCCATCCCGGTGGGCAAGGACTCGCTGTCGCTGAAAACGGTCTGGGATCGCGGCGGCGAAGAGACCCGGATGCTGTCACCGGTCTCGCTGGTGGCCTCGGCCTTCGCGCCGGTCACCGACGCCCGCCGTGCGCTCACCCCGCAACTCGACACCGGCGATGAGGCCACGCGCCTGCTGCTGGTCGACCTGGGCGCCGGGCGCGACCGCATCGGCGGGTCCATCCTGGCGCAGGTGAACGGTGGTTTCGGCAACGAAGTGCCGGACTGCGACGACGCGGTCGCGCTGAAAGCCTTTTTCGAAACCCTCCAGGCGCTGGCGGCCGATGGCCTGTTGCTGGCCTATCACGACCGCTCCGACGGCGGCCTGGCCACCACGCTGTGTGAAATGGCGTTCGCCGCACGCTGCGGCCTGGCACTCGACCTGGGCCTGACTGGCACGGCGCTGACTGCCCGCCTGTTCAGCGAGGAATTGGGCGCGGTGCTGCAGGTGCGGTCGGCTGACGCCGAGGCGGTGAAGGCCCGATTCAACGACGCCGGCATCGGCGCCCTGGTCAGCGAGATCGGCCAGCCGGTCACCGGCCGACAGCTGGTGATTCGTGACGGTGACAACGTGGTGCTTGAACAGGACCTGGGCGCACTGCTGAAGGCCTGGGCGGAGACCAGCCACCGCGTGCAGCGCCTGCGCGACAACCCGCGTTGCGCCGACCAGGAATACATCGGCCTGGAGGAGTGGGACCTGCCGCAACTGGCCCCCGCGCTGACCTTTGATGTCGATGACAATCCCGCGGCGCCGATGATCGCCACCGGTGCGAAACCACGCGTGGCCATCCTGCGCGAGCAGGGCGTCAACGGCCATGTCGAGATGGCGGCCGCTTTTCACCTGGCCGGCTTCGAGTCGGTGGACGTGCACATGTCCGACCTGGCCGCCGGTCGCCGGACGCTGGAGGATTTCAATGGCCTGGTCGCCTGTGGCGGGTTCTCGTACGGCGACGTGCTGGGCGCCGGCCGCGGCTGGGCCAAGTCGATCCTGTTCAACGCGCCGTTGCGCGCGATGTTCGAGGCATTTTTCGCCCGTGAAGACCGTTTCGCGCTGGGCGTGTGCAATGGCTGCCAGGCCTTGTCCGCGTTGCGTGAAATCATCCCGGGCACGGGCGCCTGGCCCGATTTCGTCCGCAACGAGTCCGAACAGTTCGAAGCCCGGCTCAGCCTGGTCCGGGTGGAGGCGTCGCCGTCACTGTTCTTCAGCGGCATGGCGGGCAGCCTGCTGCCGGTGGCCACGGCGCACGGTGAGGGCCGGGCCGATTTTGGCGACGGTGACCGCTCCGCCGCGAACGTCGCGCTGCGCTACTCGGGCGTGACCGGACTGCCGGCCGTCACCTACCCGCGCAACCCGAACGGCTCGCCGGAGGGCATTACCGGGCTTTGCAACGACGACGGCCGCGTGACGGTGATGATGCCGCACCCGGAACGGACGCTGCGCACGGTCAATTTCTCGTGGGCGCCGGACGGCTGGTCCGAGACTTCGCCCTGGCAACGCATGTTCCGCAACGCCCGCGCCTGGGTCGGCTAGGCCGGTGAGCGAAGGGGCGCGTCAAACGGGGAGCGAGCCACCCATGCGGCTGGGCGAACTGCTGATCCTCGCCGCCCTCTGGATGCTGTTCGGTTTCATGCTTTGGTATTACCTGTCGGCCTTTCACGGCGTTCCGGCGCGGTGGCTGGCCGAGCAGGGCCTGGCCGCGGTGCTCGGCGACGATTTCTACAACATCATCGCCAACCCGGATAAACACTACCTGTTCCAGGTGCAGACCCGCATCAATTTCACGTTCCCCGACGGCAGTACCGGGCCGCTGGGCTTCATCGTCAATCCGCTCGTCTACGGCTATGGCCTGCCACTGTTGTTCGGCCTGATCATGGCCACCGGCCAGAAGCTGCGTCACAAGCTGGTGGTGCTGGCCGCGGGCTGGGTGGTAATTGTCGGTGTGCAGACATGGGGCGTGTTCTGGGAGAGCCTGAAAACCCTGGCCTTCAGTTTCGGTGGCCCCGCCCGCGACGCCGTGCTCGCCGCGGGCGTTTCGGAAGCCCTGATTGCGCTGTGTTACCAGCTGGGCGCACTGATCCTACCGGCGCTGGCGCCGGTGATGGTCTGGGTACTGGGGTCGCGGCAGGAAATTGAGCGGTTCATCCGCCTGGAATCCGCTGAATGACGGGAACCCGCCACGACATGGGCGGTCTGTAGCGTGACGCGAAGGGAAATCGCTCCCCGCGGGAAACCGGCATGAAAGCCGTATAATGAAGACGATGGAAACTCCTACCCGCCAACCCGAAGACGACACCACCGACGCTGGCACGGCCGCGCCCGGCGAAACCTCGCCGGAGAATACGACGCCGCCCGTCGACCCGGTCTGCCAGTACCTGCTGGACAGTGGCCGGTTGCGTGCCAACGACCTGAAGCGGGCGGTCGCCTACCGCGAACAGCACGGCGGCGAGCTGATCACGCTGCTGGTGCGACTGGGCCTGGCGTCCGAGCGCGACGTGGCCGAGGCCGAGTCAAAACTGCTGGACCTGGCGCTGGTGACGCAAAGCGACTTCCCCGAGGAGACGCCGGAAATCGGCGACCTCTCGGTGCGTTACATGAAGCAGAACCTGTTGCTGCCCGTGGCCGCCGATGAGGATTCCATGACCGTGGTGATGGCCAACCCGCGCGACGCCTTCGCGCTGAAGGCGCTGGGCATGGCCAGCGGCAAACACATCCATACCCGAGTCGGCATCGCGTCTGAAATCGAGAACGGCATCGAGAAGCTCTACGGCGGTGGCCGCAGCCAGATGGGCCAGATCGTCGAGAGCCTGGGCGGTTCCGAAGACGACCTCGAGAACGTCGAGCACCTGCGCGACCTGGCTTCCGAGGCGCCGGTCATCCGCCTGGTGAACCTGATCATGCAGCGCGCGGTGGAAGCGCGCGCTTCGGATATCCACATCGAGCCGTTCGAGAACCGCCTGAAAGTGCGTTACCGCATCGACGGCGTGCTGCAGGAAGTGGAATCGCCCCCGGCCAGCTCGACGGCGGCGGTGATTTCCCGTATCAAGATCATGGCCAACCTGAACATCGCCGAGCGGCGGTTGCCGCAGGACGGCCGCATCATGCACCGTGTGCAGGGCAAGGAGCTCGACCTGCGTGTCTCCACCGTGCCCACTTCGCATGGCGAGAGCGTGGTCATGCGTATCCTCGACCGCGAAGCCATCGTGCTGGATTTCGACGCGCTGGGTTTCGAGGAAGACACCCGCAACCATTTCATCCATGCGCTGGAAATGCCGCACGGCATCATCCTGGTCACCGGCCCGACGGGTTCCGGTAAAACCACGACGCTGTACACGGCGCTGAGCCAGATCAACACGCCCGAGCGCAAGATCATCACCGTGGAAGACCCGGTGGAGTACCAGCTCGAGGGCATCAACCAGATCCAGGCCAAGTCGTCCATCGGACTCGACTTTGCACACGCGTTGCGCGCCATCGTCCGACAGGACCCGGATGTGATCATGATCGGCGAAATGCGCGACCTTGAAACCGCGCGCATCGCCATCCAGTCGGCGCTCACCGGTCACCTGGTGCTGTCCACCCTGCATACCAACGACGCCGCCAGCGGTATCACCCGTATGCTGGACATGGGCGTGGACGACTACCTGCTGACCTCCACGGTCAACGCCATCATGGCCCAGCGCCTGGTGCGAACCCTGGACGCCGATCACCGCGAAGCGATTGAACTGGCGCCCGAGGTGGCGGCGGAAATCGGCCTGGCGGAACTGGTGCCGGGTGGCCCGTACCGCGTCTACAAACCGGTGCCGACCGAGGCCAATTCAACGGGCTACTTTGGTCGCCAGGCCATTGTCGAACTGATCCGCATGACCGACCCGCTGCGGCGCATGGTGATGCAGCACGCCACCTCGGGCGAGCTGCTGAAGCAGGCGCGCAGCGAGGGCATGCGCACGATGTACCAGGACGGCCTGCTGAAGTGCCTGAAGGGCGTCACCACCGTTGAAGAAGTCCTGCGCGTGACGCAGGAAGCGTAAAGGCGCCAGGCCGTGCCGTTATTTGAATACAAGGCCGTGGCGCCCACCGGCGAAACCGTGCAGGGCGAGATGGAAGCCCTCAGCGTCGACATGGTGATCGCCAAGCTGCAGGAAGCGGGCAATATTCCGCTGAGCGCACGACTGGCGGGGCAGGGCTTCAGCCTGTCGCGCCTGCGGCTGGGCCGTCGCGGCATGAGCGGTCGCGAGGTCATGGAATTCACCCAGCAGCTTTCAACGCTGCTGGCCGCCGGCCTGCCGCTGGACCGCTCACTGGGTGTGCTGTTTGACCTGACCGAGTCGGAGCGGGTTAAGCGTACCGTCGGCGATATCCGCGACCGTGTTCGCGGTGGCGGCTCGCTGTCCGATGCCCTGGAGGCGCAACACGGCGCTTTCGGCCGTCTCTATGTCAACATGGTCCGTGCGGGTGAGCTCGGTGGCACCCTGGACACGACGCTGGAGCGCCTGGCCGACTACCTGGAACGCTCGCGGGAACTGCGCGACACCATCATTTCCGCGTTGATCTACCCGGTACTGCTGATCCTGCTGGCGGCCGGCTCGCTGATCCTGCTGCTGGTCTACGTCATCCCGCAGTTCACCCCCATCTTCGAGGAACTCGGCGGCGACATGCCGCTGATTACCAAGATGGTGCTCGCCGTGGGCGGCGTGCTGCAGAATTTCTGGTGGGGCCTGATCGGCATCACAGTGCTGGCCGTGGTCCTGTTCCGGCGCATGCTGGCCGACCCGGAGAAGAAGCTGAAATGGGATACGCGCGTACTCGGCACGCGCTGGATCGGCGACCTGGTGGCCAAGCTGGAAACCGCCCGCCTGACCCGAACCCTGGGCACCCTGCTGGTCAACGGCGTGCCATTGCTCTCGGCCATGTCCATCGGCTCGAAAGTGGTCGGCAACAGCCAGCTTCGTGCCGAGGTGGAAGACGCCGCCCGCGAAGTGAAAACCGGTGGCGGACTGGCGCGCAACCTGGCCGGTGCGGGCAATTTCCCGCGACTGGCGCTGCAGATGATCAGCGTCGGCGAGGAAACCGGCCAGCTCGACGGCATGTTGCTGAAAGTGGCCGACACCTATGACCGCGAGGTGCGGAACACCATCGATCGACTGTTGTCCGTATTCACACCAGTGGTGACATTGCTGCTGGCCGTGATGATCGGCACCATCGTGCTCTCGGTGCTGCTGGCAATACTCAGCGTGAACGACCTGGTGGGGTGAGTCGGGGAATCGGTGAATCGGTGAAACGGTGAGGCGGTGAGACGGTGAAACGGTGAGATGGTGAATCGGGGAATCAGTAGACGGTGAGACGGTCAATCAGGGAGTCAGTGAGACGGTGAGTGGGTGATATGGGTTTGGTGTGGTTCGGTTTTACCGATTCCCCGATTCCCCGATTCCCCGTCTCACCCACAAACTTAGAGGTATGAACACTGTGAATATGAACAATCGAATTCAGCGCCCGATACGGGGTCCGAAGATGGCCGGTTTCACGCTGGTGGAACTGCTGCTGGTGCTGGTGATCCTGGCGCTGATCGCGGGCCTGGTGCTGCCGGGCATTATCGGCAAGGCCGAGGGTGCCAAGGTGCGCGCGGCCTCGTCGCAGATCAGCCGGCTGTCCATGTCGGTGGAAACGTTTTACCTGGATACCGGCAGCACGCCGGATTCGCTGGAAGACCTGGTGCGTGAGCCGCAGAGCGCAGCCGGCTGGAACGGCCCGTACGTCAAGCCTTCGTTGCTGAAGGATCCGTGGGGTCGCGAATACCAGTTCCGCAGCCCGGGCGAGCATGGTGATTTCGACATCTATTCCTTTGGCGCCGACGGCCAGCAGGGCGGCGACGGCAACAACGCGGACATCACTTCCTGGGAATGATCGCCCGGGGATAACCGTCATGCACATCCACCCGCCCGTACAGGCCGCCTCGCGGCAGCGCGGATTCACGCTGGTGGAGCTCGTCGTGGTGCTGGTCATCGTGGCCCTGGTGATGGGGCTGGTGGCGACCTCGCTGTCACGCAGCATCTCGGGCGCCGAACAGCGCCAGGCCGCGCGAAAGATTGTCGCCGCGCTTAGTTACACCCGGACGCAGGCCATCCTCAAGAAAGACGAAATGCGTTTCGAGGTCAATGTCGACGAGCGCAGCTACCTGGCGCCCGGGCGCAAATCCGTCCAGCTGCCCGAAGGCATCGAAATCCAGCTCACCACTGCGCGGTCCGAGATGATGTCGGACCAGGTGGGCGGCATTCGCTTTTTCCCTGATGGCGGTTCCACCGGCGGCAGGGTTGACCTGTCGGTGAACGACCGGCTCTACGTGGTCAACGTGGCCTGGCTGACCGGCGAGGCCAGCCTGGAAATGCCCGAAGGATGATGGCGCGCCGCCAACAATCCGGATTCACCCTGCTCGAAGTCCTGCTCGCCTTCGTGATTTTCGCGCTGGCGTTTGCCACGGTGCTGGAGATCGTGGGCGGTTCGGTGCGCAGCACGATTCGGGCGAAGGACTATTCCGAGGCGGCGCTCACGGCCCAGTCGATCATGGAACTGGTCGGTACCGAGATCCCGGTGATTCCCGGCGGCTATGAAGGCGAGTTCGACGGCTACCGCTGGGCCATCGACATTTACGACTACGAGCCCATCGACGAAGACGTCCGCGTGCTCGAGATTGCGCAGGTGGAGGCGACCCTGATTTACCAGGTGGACCTTTACATCGAATGGGGCGAAGGGAACCGGTCCCGTGAAGCATCCTTCAGTACCGTGCGCACCATTCGCGAAGGGACCTACCCGTGATGGCGCCCGGTCACAGCGCAGCTCGTCCGCAGGCCGGGTTCACCCTGGTCGAGTTGTTGCTGGCCGTGACCCTGATCAGCCTGTTGCTGGGGCTGGCCTATGGCGGCATGCGGGCGGCGACGCGCGCTTCCGAGAGCGGCCAGGCGCAGCTGGAACAGTCGGGTCGATTGCGGATCACCCACCAGTTCCTGCGCCGGCAGCTGAACCTGATGCTGCCGCTGGCGTATGAGTCCGAGGGTGAGGACGAGGACGATGGCTATCGGCGGATGTTTACCGGCAGCGCCGAGTCGATCCAGTTTGTCGGTCCGATGCCGGGTTACCTCGGCACCGGCGGTCCACAGGTGCAGTACCTGGAAGTGGCCCAGGGCGAGAACGGCCTGGCGCTGACGTTTCGCCACGCCCTGCTCGAAAACTTCAAGCCGGACGACCTGTTCGTGCGTGATCCCGTGGTCCTGCTGGATGGCCTGGCGTCGGTGAACTTCGAGTTCCTGGAGCCCGCCGAAGACCTGGGTGTGCGCCCCGCCAATCCGGTCGCCGCCCAGGATGTGAACAACGAAATGCCCGGCGAGTGGGTCACCGAATGGGCGCTCGAGGACCAGATCCCCCTGGTGGTGCGCCTGGATATCGCCTACGCCGATGGTTCGAAGGTCAGCTGGCCGACGCTGTACGCGGCGCCCCGCCTCGACCCCGCCGCGCTGGGTGGCGCGAACATGGACCAGGATTACGGCAAGGCCATTCGTGACCTGATTCGCCGGCAGTCGCCGGGGGACAACAATTGAAGGCCGTGGTCACAATGGCTAGGCAACGTGGCATCGCGCTGGTACTGGTGCTGTGGATCCTAGTCCTGCTGACAGTGACCACCGGGGCCTTCGCCCTGATGGCGCGCATGGACCAGCTTGAGGCCAACCAGCTGCTGTCCGGCACCCAGGCGCGCCTGTGGGCCGAAGCGGGCCTGCACCTGGCGGCCGTCAGGCTTCGCGATCACGACGATACGACGCGGCCCATGACCGACGGGCGCGCCTACCGCGCGCTCATCGGCGACGTGGTCGTGGAGACAAGAATCACGGATGAACGCGGCAAGCTCGACATCAACATGGCGGATGAAACCATGCTGGTCACGTTGTTCATCAATCACGGCATGCCCGAAGACCAGGCTGTCCTGCTTGCCGCCGCCGTGCTGGACTGGCGGGATGAAGACACGGTCCAGCGGGTGGACGGCGCGGAACTCGAAACCTACGAAGCGGCCGGCCTGGCCGTCGGCCCGGCGAACCGGAATTTCATGCTGCTTGAAGAGCTGCTGCAGGTGATCGGCATGCCCTACGAGCTGTTTCGGCGCATGGAGCCGGGCATCTCGGTGTTTTCCAACACCGACCTGCCGGATATCGCCTTCGCGCCGCCCGAGGCGTTGCTGGCTTTCCCCGAGATGACCCAGGAGGATGCGTTGAACTTCGTTGCCAACCGGCGGTCCACGGACGGGGTCGACCTGTCGCAGATGACCATGCCCAACGGCCAGCCGATCATGGCGCAGGGCAGGGGGCTGACGTATAGTATCCGCGTCAAGGCGACCATGCCCAATGGCGTGTGGGAACAACTAGAAGCCACCATCCGCCTGGGCGGCGGGCCGTCCGGCCGGCCATTCCACATTCTGCGCTGGAAAGAAGGCTTCCAGAAGTGAGCATCAATGGCATCGGCACTGCAAACCCGGCTTGAGAACTGGCGGCTACGCGCCCAGGCCAGCCGCTTTGGCCAGTTCATGCGCTGGTGGGGCGCGGAGCTGTTCGAGCTGCTTCCCGGTTCCATGCAGGCGAGGATGTCGCACGCCCAGGGTAAGGTCGTCATGTCCGTCACTCCCGGCGAACTGGTCCTGGGCTGGTACGAGTCCGGCAAGACCACGCCGCTGGAGCGTCACGGCACCGACCAGGATGTGCGTGTGCAGCGCCAGCAGATCGCCGACCTGTTGCAGGCCAAGGAACTGGACGAAGCCCAGCGCGACCTGGTGCTGGGCAGTGATGACGTCCTGGCCAAGACCGTGAACATGCCGCTCGCCACCGAGAGCAACCTGCGACAGGCGCTTGCCTTCGAAATGGACCGGAACACGCCGTTCAGGGCCGCCGATGTGTATTTCGACTACCGCGTGCTCGAACGCGACCGCGAAAAGTCGCAGCTGCAGGCCGAACTTCTCGTGATTCCGAAGGCGGACGTGGATACCCGTCTCGAGGTGTTGCGTGAACGTGGGCTGGCGCCCAGCGGCGTCGACGTCGAGCGCGACGGATTGCCGCTGGGCGTGAACCTGCTGCCGGTGGAGCAGCGCTACCGGGTCATCAACCGCAAGTCCCGGATGAACCTGCTGCTGGCGCTGGGCGCGGTCGTGCTGCTCGTCGGCGTGATGCTGCAGTCGCTCTGGCTGCGTGAACACCAGCTGGACATGGTGAACGAATCCATCGAGGAGGTTAGGGTCGAAGCCCGCCGTGTGCAGAATATCCGCAACCAGATTGACGACGCCGCCGAGGCGGCCGGTTTCATGGCCAGCCGGCGCGCCGAGACGCCCCCGTCGGTGGCGATCCTGGCCGAAGTGACGCGCATCGTGCCTGACAACACCTTCCTGGACCGGTTCCGGGTCTGGCAGGGCAACGTCCAGCTGCAGGGCAAATCAGAGAACGCCCAGCAGCTGATCGAGATCGTCAATGGTTCACCACTGTTCGGTGAGAGCTCGTTCCGCGGGTCTACGCGGCTTGACACCCGCAGCGGCAAAGAGATTTTCGACCTGCGTGCGAACCTGGAACTCGACGTCCCGGCGGCGGAGGCGGAGTCCTGATGCAGCTCGTATCCGAACAGCAGAACGGAAAGCTGACCGCGGTGTTGCTGCTGCTCGTGGCGCTGATCCTCGTGTACATGCTGGGGTTTCACTGGTTCGTGAAGCGCCACGTGGCCTATTCGGAGGAACTGTCGGAGTTGCGCGGCCAGCTCGGCCGTTTCCAGGCCGTCGCGGCACAGCGCGAACCCCTGGAGGCACGACTCAGGGAAATTCGCGAATCACGTGACGACACCGACCTTTTCCTCGCCGAGAGCGGTTTCAACGAGGCCGCCGCGGCCATGAATGAACGGCTGGGCCAGATGGTCAGCGCCGAGGCCGAGGGCGACTGCCAGATCATCAGCCGGCAACCGGTCCGCCCGCGGGTACAGGAACGATTCGAAAGGGTCACGGTCAACGTTCGCATGCGATGTGAAGGCGAAGACCTGCTGCGTGTGCTGTACCGGCTGGAGTCCGAGGTGCCGATGGTGCTCATCGACGACCTCAATATCATCCGCCCGCGGACCCGACGCCGTGTCGGTGGCCAGGTGCAGGAAGTGGCCCAGCCCATGGATGTCCGGTTCAACATGTCCGGGTACCTGAAACCGTGAAGTGGCTGGAGAACAACCCGGTCGGGATGGCATTGTCGGCCATCTGCGGCGTGCTGGTGCTGGTGGCCCTGGTGCTGGCCGTGGCCTGGCGTTCACCGGGCCAGGTCGACGTGGACACGACCGGCCAGGACGTGGATGACAATGCCGGCCCGGCGATGGCCAGCCTCGTGCTGGGCGACGAAGAGCAGTACCAGGTCATCAACGACCGGCCGCTGTTCAACGAGTCGCGCCGGCCGGAGGTGATCGAAGTGATCGAGGATGATGGCGATGAAGAAGCGGTCGAAGTCGTCGAGGCGGAAGTGGCCAACCGGCCCGATGTCCGCCTGACCGGCGTCGTGATTACGCCCGAGGCGCGCTTTGTTACCCTCACGCCCAACCAGGGTGACGGCAAGCCGGTCACCGTCAGCCCCGGAACGGCGCTGGAAGACAAGTACGTCGGCTGGAAAGTCGAGGCCGTCGGCGCACGCCAGGTCAACCTGGCATCCGCGCGCGGCGAGAAGTTCGACCTCGAGCTCGCGGTTTACGACACCATGATCGAGGCACCACCGGAACCCGAGCCCCGGCCGGTGCCGGGCCTGGCCGGCGAAGAAGCGCCCGGCGAGGAAGGCGAGATGCCCGAAGAGGACGGCGAGCGACTCTCCCGCGCCGAGGAAATCCGCCAGCGGATCGCCGAGCGCCGCGAGCAGCTCAGGCAGGAAGCCGAACAGGAAGCCGAACAGGCCGAGGACCAGCGCTCGGCACAGCGAAATGACTACCAGGAGGCCATGCGCGCCATGATGAATCGCCACAGGCCCAATGAAGAGAATGAAAACAGCAATGATGAATAATATCCACGTGGGTAGCCGCTCATGAATTTTCGAGTGACCTTGCTGGTGGCGTTCGTCGCGCTGGCCAGCTGTACCACCACCCAGAGACCGGTTGAGGATCCCTATCCGCGACTCACCAAGGAAACGCCCGAAGGCATGCAGGCCGTTGAAGGCGTGTATGCGTCTGGCGATGATGCAGCTGCCGGTGACCCCGGTGTGACCACGAATGAGTTCTACGTGGGTGAGCAAGCAATGATCGACGAAGATGCGGCTCGCCGACGCCCATCGCCGACGGCCGTTGACGGTGAGATCGTGCTCAATTTTGAGGGTGAGTCGATCCAATCAGTCGTACACACCATCCTGGGCGAGGTACTGGGCGAAACTTTCGTCATTGGTCCTGGGGTTAGTGGGCAGGTTACGTTCGCAACATCAAAACCTGTTTCCAGAGATCAGTTGATGCCGATCCTGGAGCTGTTGTTACGTTGGAACGGTGCCACCCTGGTCTGGCACGAAGACCGCTATCACGTGCTGCCGGTTGAACAGGCCATTCCAGGCCACACCGTGCCGCGCCTGGGTGGTGTTGACCAGGTGCGCGGTTACGAGGTGCAGGCCGTGCCGCTGGAGTACATCTCGCCCACCGAAATGGCGAAGATTCTTGAGCCCTACGTACGCCCCAATGCGATTGTCAACGTCGATGTCATGCGTGGCATGATTTTTCTGGCGGGTACTCGCGAGGAGCTCAGGAATTACCTGCAGACCATCGAAATTTTCGATGTCGACTGGTTGGCTGGCATGTCGGTAGGTATTTACCCGCTGATGACTGTGGACGTGGAATCCATCACCGCCGAACTCACGGCAGTGTTCGGTATGGAGGAGGGAAGCCCGTTGGCCGGCCTTTTCCGTTTCGTGCCGTTGGAACGGCTTGGTTCGGTCATGGTCATCACGCCGCATGAGGAATACTTGGCGAAGGCCGAGGAATGGATCACGCGCCTCGACCGCGGTGCTGCCGGCGGAGGCGTACAGCTGTTCGTCTACCGGGTGAAGAACCTGGAGGCCCAGGTGCTTGCAGGCTACCTCAGCCAGCTGTTTGCCGGCCAGTCGCTGGACGGAGGCGACGGTGAACGTAACAACAACCTGGCCCCTGGGCTGGAGCCCGTGACCATGGGAACCGTTGGGGATTTCAATAACAACCGCCAGCAAGCCAACAACGCAGGTCTGCAGGGGAATAACCGGCGAAACAATCGCCGCGGCGGTTCAACTGTCATCGAAACGGATGAGGGTGAAATTCGTATCACGTCCGTGGCGGAAACCAACTCCCTGTTGATCCAGTCGACGCAGTCGCAGTATTCAAGTCTCCAGGCTGCGATTAGTCGTATCGATGAAGAGCCACTCCAGGTGTTGATCGAATCCCAGGTCATGGATGTCACTTTGCGTGAGCAGCTTGAGTACGGGGTAAACTGGTTTCTGACTAACAATCCGGACCTGATCCCAAGTGATGCCGGAAATCCATTCGGACGTGTCATTGATTCAGCTCAAGTTACCGGCGCTTCGACGGTTTTCAACCTGTCGGATTTTATTTCCGGAGGTGAGACCTTTGTCAGTGCCGTGGTTTCGGCGCTGGATCAGGTCACCGATGTTCGCGCATTGGCTGCGCCCTCGTTGGTGGTGAGAAACAATTCGAGTGCAACGATTACGGTGGGGCAGCAAGTGCCAGTGCAATCATCCAGTATCAGCACCGGGAACAATAACGTGGTGTCCAGTGCACAGTATGTTTCAACCGGTGTAACGCTTACCGTAACCCCTCGCATCAACCCTGGTGGGCTGGTCTACATGGATATTTCGCAGGAAGTCAGCAATGCCGACTTTACAAACGTTTCGGATTCAAACCCCAATCCACCGATTAACAACAAAACGGTGTCGAGCCAGGTTGCAGTCCAGTCAGGAGAAACGATTTTCCTGGGCGGGTTGATCCAAGAACAGGACGACAAGGGTACTCGTGGCCTGCCTTACTTGAACCGTATTCCGGGCCTGGGCGGTTTGTTTGGACGCAAGACCTCACTTAAACAGCGTATTGAGACCATCGTGATGATTACGCCGACGGTACTTGTGAACTCTAACGACCTTCGTGAAGTTACCGATGATTTACGTGACGAGTTCATTCGGGTTAACCCGATTAAAATACCAACGCTGCAAGACAGTACACAGGATCAACAATAATGGGTATTTATAAGCTTCGAAAAGTACTGTGTGTGCTTGCCGTCATAGTAATGGCGGGCTGCGCGACCACCGGCGGTGGTGGCGGCGTCGAACGAGATGTCGGCGAACGCGCCCAGGCGCGCTGGGACCTGCTGCTGGCCGATGAGCTGGACGAGGCCTATGCCTATTTCACGCCCGGCTACCGTTCCAGCGTCTCGCGTCGGGACTGGGAACGCAAACTGCTGTTGCAGCAGGTGCGCTGGACCGGGGCGCAGGTGGAACGTGTCGAATGTGAAAGCGAGGACGTCTGTACCACCGTTGTCAGTATTGATTACGTCGTCCGCGGCACACTGCCGGGGGTGAAGGAGTTTCAAAGCGATTCCATGGCCCGGGAGAACTGGATCAGGACCGGTGGAGAGTGGTTTTACCTCCCGAATAAATGACATAAAATGCGTTGCCAATGGATGGCAATTATCGTAGTATTGCCGTGCAATTGTGCGTGAGAGTCGCATTCCAGGGGTCTGGAGTGGCCGCTTTGATGCACTTGAACGCTTAATTTTTGCTAGCCCTGTGTACACAATAGGAGTGTTGTAATGAACAGAAAAAATCTGACTTCAGCGGTGTTGGCTGGTCTGACGGGCGTCGCGGGTATCGCGGCTACCGCTCAGGCAGTTAACATCAACCCTGACGGTCTTGGTCAGGTGCTGATCTACCCGTACTACACCACCAACGGTGGCAACGCCACCCTGCTGTCTGTGGTCAACACCACGGATAACGCCAAGGCGGTGAAAGTGCGCTTCCTGGAAGGCATGAACACGCGCGAAGTCCTCGACTTCAACCTGTACCTGTCTCCGTACGACGTGTGGACTGCCGCCCTGAGCGAAAACGCTGACGGCAACCCGCAGCTGAAGACCACGGACACGTCCTGCACGGTTCCGTACCTGTACCTGAACGAAGACCACGTGCAGGAATTCCTGCCGTACGCCCTGATCGACGGCGGCCCGACCGACCTGTCCCGTGGCGCTGAAGGTCACTTCGAAATCATCGAAATGGGTACCCTGGTGGACACCACCGAGGGTTCTGCCACCGCGGCAACCCATGATGACTCCGGCGTGCCGGCCAACTGTACCCAGCTGATCGCTGCGTGGACCGACCCGGACAACACCGTGGTGGGTGACGAAGGTTACTGGCTGCAGGATTCAACCGTTGACATCGATCCGCCGTCTGGCGGCCTGTTCGGTGGCGCCGCGGTTGTCGACGTGACTGGCGGTTTCATGGTCAGCTACGACGCCAAGGCCATCAACGGCTTCTCCGAGACCGGTTTTGACCGTTTCGGCGAATCTCTGCACGCCGAGCCGGGCAGCGTCTTCCCGAGCCTTGACTCTGGCGACGTGACCGACGGTTTCGTGTTCATGGACGATGGTTCTGTGCTGGCTTCATCCGGCCTGACCCGCGGTGTTGACGCCGTGTCTTTCGTGTTCATGCACGACCAGCTGATGAACGAGTACATCACCGCTCCGGGCATCAACGCCCAGACCGAGTGGGTGATCACGTTCCCGACGAAGCACTTCTACGTGTACGAGCCGAGCGCTCTGCCGCTGGTGCCGCCGGTTGCGCCGTTCACCACCGTGTGGGATTCCGCTTCTGCGATGGGTCCGGAAGGCTGGCCCTGTGAGGTCGTGAGCCTGGACGGCATCTGGGATCGTGAAGAGGCAACCCCTCTGGACGAGCCCGGCCAGGCCGTTCCGCCGATCGTCTCACCGGCACCGCCGACTCCGCCTGCTGACCCGATCATTCCGTTCGAGCTCTGCTTCGAAACGAGCGTGATCGCGTTCGGTGACCCGACCGAGATGATGGAAACGGGTATGACCCCTGTCCTGGGTTCTGCCAACTTCCACAACATCAACAACGAAGAGTTGGGCTTCCACAGCGGTTGGGTTCGTCTGCAGCTGGACGACTACCCGCACGACGCCAACGCTGACGGCAACATCGACGGCACCGAAGCGGCACTGTCACGTGACGCTCTGGGTGGCCTCGAAGGTCTGCCGATCACGGGCTTCGCTGCCCAGCGTTTCGGCAACGCTACCCTGGGTGACGGTGCGGATGTACTGGCCAACTATGGCGGTATCTTCCAGCACAAGGGCACCCGCAAGGTGGCGTCCTCTTAACGGAGGCGTTGCTTCGCAAGTGCTAGACCGAGAGGGGGCCGGTATCGGCCCCCTCTCATTTCCGAAATAGCGGATTTATATAAAATTAACAATCATGTTCCCGCGATAAACAACAGAGGAACAGGTTGATTTCAATTTGGGCGGTTTTAGGAGAGTGCACGGACATGCGTAAAGTATCCAGGTTGTCAATTGGGATATTGACAATGGTTGCTGCCATGTCGTCTTCAGCAGAAGTGATTGTTGATGATGCGGTGGTGACCGGTGTTGATTTCAAGTCATTTTATTTTTACAGCCCCAACAACGCGTTTTACGTTGAAACCGTTGCGGGAGGCTACACGCTTGTACCCCAGGAAGGCGTAGAGCCTGTCACCGATCCCAATGCGCCGCGGACGGTGATTGACGGCGTCGAAGTGCCCGGCGTAGAGGTCAAGCAGGTTTATTTTGATTACACCCGAAGCGTCTTCCGCATGAAGACAGTGCAGGGTGGTTACACGCTGGCGCCAATTCCCGACGAACCGGAGCCGCCACCCGCGGGCGAATTCTCACTCAGCGTCACGTCCAACCCGTCCGAGATTGAACTGGGCGGTACGGCGACCATCGCCTGGCAGGTCAGCAACGCCGAGTACTGTGAGCCCCGTGTGGGCACGCCGGAGTGGATGGCCACCGATATCACCACTACGGGTGGACAGGCAGACGTGATGCCGACCGCTCTGGGTGAGAACATTTTCCGGGCAATGTGTGAAGATGCGGACGGCAATCGACTGTACCGTCACGCCACGGTCAATGTCATCGAGCCTGTGAATACGGGCGGACCGGTGTCACTTTCACTGATGGCGTCCCCCAACGAGATTGAGTTGGGCGAGTCAACGACGATCAGCTGGGTCGCCAGCAATGCTGAATCATGTGAACCGCGAGTCGGTACGCCCGAATGGATGGCGGCGGATATTTCGACGTCCGGTGGCCAGTTAGTGGTCACACCGTCGAGCGCCGGCGAACAGGTCTACCGCGCTGCCTGTGTCGGCACCGACGGTACCTGGATCTATCGCCATACCACCGTTGTGGTGAACCCGTCACAGACGCAGGCATCCTGCCAGGACCCGAGCCTGGACGGCTACACCGATACGTGGGCTTCTGTGTTCGGTGAAAACTTCCCGGAGCCGCACTCAACGCAGGTGTACTTCGGAATCCCGCGTGATGGTTACCGTGCTGTCAGCTTTAACAGCAACAGCATCGAGGACAATGGCCTGATCGCGACGATCGAAACGATCCCGGCCGGACGTCTTGGTGCCGTCAGCGAATGCCCCGGTGATTTTGATGTGGCGCCGGAATGCAAATGGTCCTGGGGATACAATGGTGGTATCCAGTGGGAAACGGATGGTTCCTTGAGCGTCACCGGCGGCCCACGCTGCAAGCTGAAGCCCAACACCACCTATTACCTGAACCTGACGTTCACCGATGGTGAAGATCCGGATACAAGCCGGTGCCTGAGTTCTTTGTATAGCGTATGTAATACAAAACTGAGGCACTCAAAGCTGGCAAACTGACCTTTCGGGTCTGATTGATGTCATACGACCCGGGCATCGCCATGATGCCCGGGTTTTTTTTGTCCTGAGGGATGAGCGGATACTGAAAATGTTGAAAATCAAATTGTGCTTAACGTTGGGTGTTCTCGCCTTGTTGTCTGGCCAGTACGCGAATGCCGATGAAGGCCAGGACGTTTTCGCCAAAAGAGGCAAGGGCGTTGTGACCAACGACCTGTTCGATGCCCGCATCGCAAGGATCCCGGAGAAAGACCGGTTTCCGGTGGTTCGCAACCAGGCGCGGTTGACCGAGCTGGTCAACGATACGCTTCGAATCGCCCAGTTGACTGCGGACGCACGGGAAGCCGGATTTGCAGATGACCCCGCTGTCCAGGCACGGTTGCGCCTGGCCGCCGAGCAGGAACTTGCGAATGCTTGGCTGGATCACTACGTGGCCAGCACCGAGCCGGCGGATTACGAGGCGATGGCGCGTGAGAACTGGATGGTCAACAAGGATCGCTACATGTCGGAGCCTACGGTGGATGTCACACATATCCTGGTCGGGACCGAGGACCGAACAGACGAGGAAGCCCTGGCGCGAGTGACGGATCTGCGTGCACGTATCATGGAGGACCCCTCTGCTTTCGACAGCATGGTGCTTGAGTATTCTGATGACCCGAGTGCCGCCGGCAATGACGGACATTTCAAGGGCGTCAAGAAAGGCGACATGGTCAAGCCGTTCGAAACCGCGGCATTTTCGCTCGACGTCAACGAGATATCCGAGCCGGTAAAGACCCGGTTTGGCTATCACCTGATCCGGGTCGACAAGATCCGGCCAGCGGAACTGCAGTCGTTTGACGACGTTCGTGATTCACTGGTCAGGCAGATGCAGAAGCAGCATGAAGCTCGCATCAGGACCGAGTACCTGGGTTCACTGCAGAACCAGCCCATCGAGTTGGAAGAAGCAGACCTGGAAGCCATGGTCGAGCGCAATTTCTCCGAGGTGCTGCAGTGACACGTGAGCGCATCCGGGCCACGATTAATGACGGCCTCGTGCGATCATCCGGGACCTGATTGAGGTATGTCCATGCAGCGGAACGCCCGGTTCGACCCGGTCTTCTTCCGTAACCTGGTCGCCCGGCAGATTCGCCAGGATTACCTGGAGAACATCACCGGTTTCGCCTGGCTGATACTACAGCCTCTGATGTTATTGTCGGTCTACGCGTTCGTTTTTACGCAGATTTTCCGGGCCCGGATTCCGGATGATGGCGGGGTGGGGTTCGTACCTTACCTGGCCATCGCGTTCTGGCCGTGGACGGCCTTTTCCGAGTCTGTGCTGCGGGCATCCGGGTCGATTACCGCCAATGCGGCGCTGGTGTCAAAGGTGGCGTTTGCCACCGAGCAGCTACCGTTGGCGACCGTGACGGCAACGTTCCTGATGCACATGATTGGATACCTGGCGGTGCTGGTGGTCCTGGCATTAATGGGAACGGAGTTGCACTGGCTCTTCCTGCTGGCGGTAGTGCCGGTTCTCGTGCTGTTGTGGCTGCTGGCTTGCGCGATTGCGCTCTTTGCTTCCTCGACCCAGGTCTTCCTGCGTGATATCGCGCAGATCCTGCCGCCGTTGATGACATTCTGGTTTTTCATGAGCCCGATCCTGTACAGCCCGGCGATTCTTCCCGACTCGCTGGCCGGTGTCATGAACTGGAACCCGATGACCTGGTTCGTGGGCACGCTGCGCTCGGCCCTCCTTGGGGGCGAGTTGGGTTTCTCGCTGGCCGGCCTGGTGATGCTGGTCGCGGTACCCCTGCTGGTTGTCCTGGGCCTGAAGTGGTTCCGTCGATTCAGCGGGCATTTCGAGGACTTCCTCTAATGCGTCCGCTGGCTCAACTCCAGGGCGTTGGCAAGGTTTACCCCCGTGTACACCACCCGAGAGAGCGGCTGCGGGCCTTCGGCTCGTTGTTGGCAGGTAAGCCGCCGCGGGAGGGCGCCCACGTCCTGTCCGATATTGACCTGGAAGTCCGCCAGGGTGAGTCGCTCGGCATTATCGGCGAGAACGGCGCGGGTAAATCGACGCTGCTCAAAATCCTGACCGGGGTCATCCGCCCGACCACCGGCACCGTCTCACTCGCTGCCCGGACAGCGGCGCTGCTGGAACTGGGTGCCGGTTTCCAGCCCGATTTCAGTGGACTGGACAATATCCGGATGAAGGCCTCCCTGTTGGGGATCGGCCGACGTGAGCTCGAGGCCCGGCTCGACGACATTCTGTCGTTCGCCGATATCGGCGAGTACATCTACGAGCCGGTCAAACATTACTCGTCCGGCATGGTCGTGCGCCTGGGGTTTGCCGTGGTGGCCGCATCCGACCCGGAACTCCTGATCACCGACGAAGTGCTGGCCGTGGGCGACGAATCGTTCCAGAAGAAGTGTGTGCGCTGGATCGACCGGTTTCTCGACGGCGGTGGAACGCTGCTGTTGGTTTCCCACAGCATGTACCTCGTGAACAAGCTCTGCCGGAACGCCATGTGGCTGCATGACGGCCGGGTGCGCGCGTGTGGCGAGTCACACGCCGTGACCCAGGAATACCTGGCCTGGCACGAATCACGGGACCAGGAAGAGAGTCGCTCGCGCGACAGGGTCTCGGGCGACAATGGCCATTACCGCGTGGAGACATTGACGCTGGGTCAAAACGGTGACCGCCCGTTGGAAGGTGTCCTCGACAAGTCGGTCCATGAGCTTCCGGTGGGTGACGACCTGGTCGCGGAACTGGTGCTTCGGTCTCCCGATGGCCGCACCCCTGTTGGCATGTTCGGTATCGTGCGGGCCGATGAAACCGCGGTTTACGGTGTATCCAGCGAGCGTGCGCCTACCGCGGCGGAAGCCCTGGGCGACGGGTTGTTCCGCTATCGCATTCGTTTTCCGGAACTCGCCTTGCTACCCGGTCGGTACCGGGTCAGGGGACATGCGCTGGATCCCGAGGGGCTGCGCGTGTGCGATACGGCGGAGTGTGAACTGCGCGTGACCGGACAGAGCCATGAACTGGGCATGGTGCGCCTGCAACATCAATGGCAACCCGAAGACTGAACGTGACAATCCCGGTCCTGACCTACCATTCGACCAATATCGTCGACAACACCTATGCCGGAAATGACCATGTGGCCCTGGCCAGCGACCTGGAGGCGCTGCACGCGTGGGGTGTCCGTGTTGTCAGCCTGGACGACGTGGCGGCCTGGTATCACGGTGATGACGCGATTATCGCGGGCGGTCCCTGCGTGGCCCTGACGTTCGACGATGGTTCGGATTTTGACGCGGTCGATATCGAGCACCCGACCTGCGGGCCACAGCGCTCCTTCCTGGGGGTCATGAAAGATCACCATGACCGCACGGGGCGGAGCGTCACTGCGACCACGTTCGTGATCGCCTCACCCGGCGCCCGTCGTCAACTCGATGAACGAAGCCTGGTCGGACGCGACTGGTGGGGTGAGCATTGGTGGCCGGAAGTGCGCTCCGGTGGGTTCATGTCGATCGGCTGTCACAGCTGGGACCATGTTCACACGGTCGTGGACGAAGTGGCCCAGGCCGAAAACGTCCGGGGTGATTTCAGCCGCGTGGCGACATTGGCTGACTGTGAACAGCAGGTTCGCGAGGCGGGTGACTACATTGCCGCCCGGCTTGGAGGCAGTCGCCCGGCGCACTACGCGTTTCCCTACGGTCAATTCAGCGCATACATGGTCGAGGAATACCTGCCCGGTCGCCAGTCCAGCCACGGGTTCTCGGCGGCCTGGACCACGGCACCGCGCCCGGTGACCCGTGCGGAGTCGCGCTGGACCCTGCCGCGGTTCGTGTGTGGTCGCGACTGGGGGGCGCCGGATCAGTTCAGGGCCTTGCTTGGCCGGGTATTCCCGTAGCCCCAGGTCGAAGCGAAATCCCGATCCAGCATCCGGCCCAGTGTCACGATGTCGTCGCGATACAGCGACCGCAGCCAGTGCAGCTCATCGGCCGTGGCACCATGCACGGGAATACGGCGTTCCGGGTCGTCCGCGGGCGGGAAGAAGCGAATGCCCCCATCGCCGGATGCCTCGATCCGGGTACCGGCAAACACCGGTGTCCCGGGTGCGGTTTCCGGGAAGCCATCCGGATCGACACCCAGGAACCGCGCCACGTCCCTGAGCGTTTTCGCAGGGCGGGGGCGGATGTCTGCTTCCACGGTCATCACCCGGAATTGCGCTGCCGGGAAGCACCGTCGCCAGTGCGCCAGGTGATGGGCGTAGTAGCCCATGGCGACCGCCCCGCCGTAGGCCATTGCGTCTCGAAAACGGGTATCGGGGTCCAGTTCACCGTGGGCGACATAGTGCGCCCACGCGGACAGGGCCCGTCTCGCCGGGTCGCGCAGGCACAGCAACAACCTGACATCCGGCCTCAGTAATTCGCGAACCGCGGCCGGGATGTCAGGCTGGAACCCATCGGGCAAGCCACCCCCGGTTGGTGCGCCGGGTGACCAGAAGTACGCGGGCGTGGCTTCACCGACCGCGGTGGCGGTTCCGGCGTCACGGAAGTAGTCGAAATAGGCGGCCGTCCCGGGCGCCTGGAGATGGGATTCGTAGGCGAAAAATGCCGTTTCCTTGACGGGCGGCATGAAGATATCCGGGTGCGCGGATAAATGCCGGAACAACCAGCTGGTGGCGCATTTCTGGGCACCGATCACCAGGAAATTTGGGCGGACTGGCGGCATGGTCGGGTATCGTATAGTCTTTCGCGCCCGTTTGCCGACCCGCGTTACGCATGAACCCTGAAACTTCGAAAAGTCTTCCCACCGTGGTGCTGCCGGTGCACGACGCCCACGATTGCCTGGTCAATTGCCTGGCGTCGCTGGACACCTGCAGTCGGGATGCGAGGGTGCTGGTCGTGGACGACGCCTCGACCGACCCGCGTGTGGCGCCGCTCATCGGTGAATGGTGTGCCCGATCGGCAGATCGCGAGTGCATCCGGCTTGGCGCCAACGTCGGTTTCGTAGGCGCGGCCAACCTGGGCGCAGAATGTGCCGGCGGTGACATCGTGCTGCTGAATTCCGATACGGTGGTGACGCCGGGCTGGCTGGAAGCCCTGGCGAGGTGCCTGGCCTCGGACCCAAAAATCGCCTCGGCAACGCCGTGGACCAACAACGGTGAGATCGTATCACTGCCGCAGTTCTGTCAGCCGAACCCGGTTCCGCAAAACCCGCCGGCCATCGCCGCGGCGATTGCCCGGGCGGGCACGCCCTGCTACCCCGAGCTCCCCACGGCCGTCGGTTTCTGCATGGCCGTGTCACGGCGCGCGATTGAGCGGATTGGCCTGTTCGATGCGACGACATTCGGCCGCGGTTATGGCGAAGAAAACGACTTCAGCCTGCGGGCGGCGGCGGCCGGGTTTCGCAATGTGCTCTGCGACGACGCTTACGTGGTGCATGTCGGCGGCCAGTCTTTCGGCGCCGTCGGCCTGGCGCCGGGCGAGGCGACCATGCGCCGGTTGCTGGGCAAGCACCCGGGCTACCTGGACATGATCACCGCCTGGATTGCTGCGGACCCGCTGGCCGGACGCCGGCGCGAGGTCGTGGCGGCGCTGGGTTAGAATCAACCGAAATTCCAGGCGACCCAGAACGTGTCCGACGATCTCGAATTCACCGGCGAACGCTTCACACCCGAATGCGTCCGCGAAATCTGGTACGAACACCTGCACCGCTATGCACTGGCGGCGCGGTTCGTGGCCGGCAAGCGCGTGCTCGACGCCGCCTGCGGCGAGGGTTACGGCGCCGCGGTGCTGGCGGCCGCAGCAGAATCGGTCACCGGCGTCGATTTGTCGCAGGACGCGGTCGATCACGCGCGAGCGCGGTATGGTGCCATCGACGGGCTGTCGTTCCAGCAGGGCGACTGCACCCGGCTGCCGTTCGAAGACGGCGCCTTCGACGTGATCGTGTCTTTCGAGACGCTGGAACACCTGCAGGCGCAGGACGAAATGCTCGCCGGCTTCCGCCGCCTGCTGGCGCCGGGTGGATACCTGCTGCTGTCGTCCCCGGACAAGGCCGTGTACACCGACCAGATGGGCAACGAAAACCCCTGGCATGTGCGCGAACTTTATCGCGATGAACTGGAAGCACTGGTGTCGCGGCATTTCCCGGCCTGGCGGCTGATGGGCCAGCGGCTGCAGTTCCAGTCCGTCATCTGGGACCTGGATGGCGGGCAGGGCGCACGTTTCCAGCGCTGGGATGGTGAGCGCCTGCGCGACCATGACCAGGTCGACCGCGAACCGGTTTATTACCTGGTCTTCGCCGCGGCGGATGATGCTGACCTGCCGGACCCGGGCGCCGCACTCTGGCTGTTCGACGACCAGGACGAAACGGTCTACGACCATTACATCGGCGAGATCCGGCGCAACATGGCGGCCGGCGGCATCATCGCCGACCGGGACGCGGAAATCGAGCGCCTGCGCGAGCGCGTGGCCCAGCTGGAGCGGCGCGCACCCTGGTACCGGCGCCTGTTCGGTGCTTCCGGTGACCGTCGCTGACCGAGGGTCATTCCACTGCACACCACCGCCATCGTCGTGAACTACAACGCCGGCCGCGCCCTGCGGCGCTGCGTGGCGTCGTTGCTGGACGAGGGCGTGGCCGAGGTGCGCGTGGTCGACAACGCATCGACGGATGGCAGCATCGAAATTCTGGAGGCGGCATTCCCCGGCCACCCTTCGCTGCGGGTCACCCGGAATACGACCAATGTCGGCTACTCGAAGGCCGTGAATGCCGCGGCCGATCGCGTCGGCGAGGGGCGGCTGCTGGTGATCAACCCGGACGCCCACCTGTGCCCCGGGGCGCTGACTCGCCTGGAAACGGCCCTGGACCAGGCGCCCGGGGTAGCGCTGGCCGCGCCGCTGGTGCGCGATGCCGGCGGTACGCCGGAACCCGCGGCATTCCGGCCCTTTCCCGATGCCTGGCGATCCTTCGTGCATTTCACGGGGCTTTCCCGGCTGGCGGGTGATGGGGGCGCGCTTGAAGGCGTGCGCCTGTCGCCCGACGCGTGGCCAACGGACAACGCCCCCGCCGAGGCGGTTTCGGGCGCCTGCTTCCTGGTCGACGCAGCCACGTTTGCCGGGCTGGGCGGATTCGACACCCACTATCCCTTCCATTGCGAGGACCTGGACCTGATGTACCGGCTGAAAGCGGCCGGGCACGGGCGCGTCTTCGTCCCCGGCGCCGAGGCCGTCCATGACCAGGGCATCTCGTCCGCCAGCCGGCCATTGTGGGTGCATCGCCAGAAACACCGCGGCATGCAGCGCTTTTACCGCAAGTTCCAGGCCGGGCGGCACGCCGCGCCGGTGCGCTGGCTGGTCCAGGCCGGCATCTGGGGCCACTGGGCCGTCACCGCACCCTGGGTATGGCTGAAAAGCTGAACGGCGCCACGGTCCTGGTGCTGGGCGCCAGCGGCCAGGTCGGCCGGTTCGCCGTGCCGTTGCTGCTGGCGAACGGCGCGGACGTCATCGCCGTGAGCCGGGGCGGGCGCCCGCCCCGGTACCCCGGTTGGGAAGGCGTCGACTGGGTAATGCCGGAAAACGCCATCGGCTTGGCCGACCGGGTCACGATGATCCTTTCCGGCGGGCCGCTGGCGCTGGCCATCGAGTGGCTGGCGCGCTGCCCGGCCGTGCATCGTGTCGCCGCCACATCCTCGACCAGCGTCGTCACCAAGCGCGACTCCCGGGAGCCGGCAGAGCGCCGGCAAATGACAGGCCTGCTCGAGGCCGAGACAAGCCTCGCCGAAGCGTGCGCCGCGCGCGCCGCCGGCCTCTGCCTGCTGCGACCGACCCTGGTCTACGGTGCGGGTCTTGACCGCAACCTGGCCCGGCTGGCGTCGTTCATTCGCCGGTTCGGCTTCCTGCCGCTGGCGCGGCAGTCGGGCGGGCTGCGCCAGCCCCTGCATGCCGAAGACCTGGCCGCCGCGCTGGTGGCCGGTCTCGTGCGCGGCGTGGACCTGCTGGCCCCGCTGGCCGGGGGCGAAACGGTGACTTACCGCGAAATGGCCGGCCGGGTCTTTGACGCGCTGGACCGGCCGCGGAGGCTGGCGGCGGTACCGACGCCGTTGCTGTCAGCCGTGGCGCGGCTGGCCGGCGGCGGCGCCAATGCGGGCATGGTTGAACGCCAGGCCATCGACCTGGTGTTTGACGATGCCGAGGCCCGCGAAGCGCTGGGCATCCACCCGCGTGGGTACCGCCCAGGCGCCGATGATTTCAGCCCGCCATCCCGCGAGCGGCTGGAAGCGCTGGCGTCAGGCGTGAACGCCGGTTGAGGCGCGCAACGGTGCTAGAATGCACCTTTTCCTGACCCACGTTTAACCTCCAGCCAGAAGGATCCGCCGTCCCATGTTTGACAGCCGCAGCACCATCGCCGATTTCGACCCGGAACTGGCCGCCGCCATCGCCGACGAGGCGCGCCGACAGGAAGACCACATCGAGCTGATCGCCTCCGAGAACTACGCCAGCCCGCGCGTGCTCGAGGCGCAGGGCTCGGTGCTGACCAACAAGTACGCCGAGGGCTACCCGGGGCGTCGCTACTACGGTGGCTGTGAGTACGTCGATATCGCCGAACGGCTGGCGCAGGAGCGGGTGTGCGAACTGTTCGGCGCGCACTACGCCAATGTCCAGCCGCACTCGGGTTCGCAGGCGAACGCCGCGGTCTACATGGCGCTGCTGCAGCCCGGTGACACCATCCTGGGCATGAGCCTGGAACACGGCGGGCACCTGACCCATGGCGCCAAGGTGAACTTCTCCGGCCGCATCTTTAACGCCGTGCAGTATGGCGTTGACGAGGACACCGCGCTGATCGACTACGACGAGATCCAGCGCCTGGCCGACGAGCACCGCCCGAAGATGCTGATCGGCGGCTTTTCCGCCTACTCGCGCGAGATCGACTGGGCGCGCATGCGCGCGATCGCCGACTCTGTCGACGCCTGGTTCGTGGTCGACATGGCGCACGTCGCCGGACTGGTGGCCGCGGGGCTGTACCCGAACCCGGTGCCGCACGCGCACGTGGTGACCTCCACCACGCACAAGACGCTGCGCGGTCCGCGTGGCGGCATCATCCTGGCGCAGGAAAATGCCGACGTGGAGAAGAAGTTGAACTCACTGGTGTTCCCGGGTACCCAGGGTGGGCCGCTGATGCATGTCATCGCCGCCAAGGCCGTGGCCTTCAAGGAGGCCCTGGAACCGGATTTCGCCGACTACCAGCGCAAGGTGGTGGACAACGCCCGCGCCATGGCCGGCAAACTGGCCGAGCGCGGCTACAAGGTGGTCTCGGGCGGCACCGACAACCACCTGTTCCTGGTCGACCTGATCGGCCGCGAGTTCACCGGCAAGGACGCGGAGGAATCACTGGGCCGCGCCAACATCACCGTCAACAAGAACACCGTGCCGGGCGAGCCGCGCTCGCCGTTCGTGACCAGCGGCCTGCGCCTGGGTACGCCCGCCGTCACCACGCGCGGTTTCGGCGTGGACGAGTGCGCGGTGCTGTCAGAAGCCATCTGCGACCTGCTCGACGCCGTGGGCGACGAGGGCGCCGAGACCCGCGCACGTGAAGTCGCTACGTCGCTGTGCGAACGTTTCCCGGTGTACGGCGGGGCCAGGGCCTGATCTCGGGGTGATGCATGTGGTGCCCGCTCTGCAACCATGACGAAACCCGGGTGGTGGATTCCCGCCTGACCGGGGACGGCATGCAGATCCGGCGCCGGCGCGAATGCCTGAAATGCGCCAACCGCTTCAACACTTTCGAGGCGCCCGAACTGAAGGCGCCCCGGGTGATCAAGTCGGACGGCGGCCGCGAAGCCTTTTCCGAGGACAAGCTCCGGCGCGGCATGATGCGCGCGCTGGAGAAGCGCCCCGTGGAAACCCGCGAGGTTGAACGTTCCATCCGTCGCCTGCTGCGCGAGATCAGCAGCGCCGAGGAAGCCGAGATCCCATCGACGCTGATCGGCGAATGGGTCATGCGCGAGCTGCGCCGCCTGGACCAGGTCGCGTTTGTCCGCTTTGCTTCCGTGTACCGGCGTTTCGAAGACCTGCAGGCCTTTCGCGAACTGATCGAAACCCTGGAGCGCGAGGGCGAAGCCGCCCTGGATGCGCGCCAGTTTTCCCTGCTCGAGAAGCCGTCACGGGGCCGGCGGCAAGACGGGTGAGTTTTTCCGATTTCGACCGCGCGTGCATGGCCCGGGCCCTCGAACTGGCCGCGCGCGGCATGCGCACCACGTCACCCAACCCGAGGGTCGGTTGTGTGATCGCCCGCGACGGCCAGGTGCTGGCCGAGGGCTGGCATGCGCACGCCGGCGGCCCGCACGCCGAGATCGCCGCGCTCGCTGCCCTGGAAGCGCCGGGCGACGCCCGTGGCGCGACCGCCTACGTGACGCTGGAACCCTGCTCTCACCATGGCCGCACGCCGCCCTGCGCCGACGCGCTGGTCGAGGCCGGCATCACCGATGTCGTGATCGCGGCCGGCGACCCGAATCCCGAGGTCAATGGCCAGGGTATCGCGCGGTTGCGCGAGGCGGGCATTGCCTGCCGCACCGGCCTGATGGCGGCGGAGGCGGACGAACTGAACCCCGGCTTCAACCAGCGGATGCGCACCGGTCGCCCGTTCGTGCGGGTCAAGCTGGCGCAGAGCCTGGACGGCCGCATCGCGCTGGGCAGCGGTGCGAGCCAGTGGATCACCGGTGCGGCGGCGCGTGCCGACGTCCAGCACTGGCGTGCCCGCGCATCCGTCATCCTGACCGGTATCGGCACCGTCGCCATGGACGATCCGTCGCTGAACGTCCGCCTGCCGGCAGATGTCGCGCCGGCGCATGTCGCCGCCGATCCACAGCCATTGCGGGTGATCGTCGACAGTCGCTGGCGCACGCCCGTGGCGGCGCGGACCCTGTCCCTGCCCGGTCAGGTCGTCATCGCCGGTTGCGAGAACGCGCCCATTCCGGAATTGCTGGCCACGACGGAAGCCGAGCTGTTACAGCTTCCGTCGACCACGGCCTCGCCCACTGACCGCGTCGACCTGCACGCGCTGATGCGCGAACTGGCCGCTCGCGAGGCCAACGAGGTGCACGTGGAGGCCGGTGGCCGGCTCTGCGGCGCGCTGCTGGAAGCCGGCCTGGTCGACGAACTGCTGGTGTACGTGGCCCCCTGCCTTCTGGGACAGGACGGCCTGCCGTCATTCGCCTTCGGGCCGCTGGAGGCCATGGACAGCCGGCCAACGTTTGCCTGGATTGATCGCCAGATGTTCGGCGATGACTTGAGAATCCGGCTGCGGCCGCAATATCGGGACAGCCAGGCCCATTGACGGGCCCGACGAACGCGGAGCGCACATGTTCACCGGAATCATCACCCACCAGGGCCGACTGGCCGCCAGCGAGACGATCGGCGGCGATCGCCGCATGACCTTCGAGGTGCCGGTCGATGCACTCGAAGGCGCCCGCGACGGTGACAGCATGTGCGTGTCCGGCGCCTGCCTGACGATGCTGGCCCCGGCGGACGGCCGTTTCGACGCCGACGTTTCCGCGGAAACGCTCGCCCTGACCACGCTGGGCGCGCTGGTGCCGGGCGCGACGGTCAACCTGGAGCCGGCCCTGCGCGCCGGCGACCCACTGGGCGGCCACCTGGTCAGCGGCCATGTCGACGGCATAGCACGCCTGGCCGACCGGGCGCCTGACGGCCGCGCCGAGCGCTTCGGTTTCACGGTGCCGGCCGGGCTGGCGAAGTACATCGCCACGAAAGGGTCGATCTGCGTCGACGGCGTCAGCCTGACGGTCAACGCGGTCGCCGGCGAGCGCTTCGAAGTCTGTATCATTCCCCATACGCTGGCGGTCACCACGCTGGGACAGCTGGCGCCCGGAGACGAAGTGAATATCGAGGTGGACATGGTGGCGCGATACCTGGAACGGTTGCTCGACGCACCCCGGTCGGGGGAGGGCGCATGAGTTTCAACACCATTCCCGAGCTGGTCGACGATATCCGGGAAGGCCGCATGGTCATCCTGGTCGACGACGAGGACCGCGAGAACGAGGGCGACCTCATCATGGCGGCCGAGAAAGTCCGCCCGGAAGACATCAACTTCATGGCCACCCACGGCCGGGGCCTGATCTGCCTGCCGTTGACCGTCGATCACTGCCGGCAGCTGGGCTTGCCGCTGATGGTCAGCCGCAACGAGGCGCGTTTCTCCACCAATTTCACGGTGTCGATCGAGGCCGCCGAGGGCATCACCACCGGCATTTCCGCCCATGATCGCGCGCACACGGTGCGCACCGCCGTGGCGCCGGGCGCGGGGCCGAAAGACCTCTCCCAGCCCGGCCACGTGTTTCCGCTGATGGCCAGCCCCGGCGGCGTACTGACCCGCGCCGGCCACACCGAGGCGAGTATTGACCTGGCCGCGCTGGCGGGGCTCAGCCCCGCGGCCGTGCTGGTCGAGGTGCTGAATGCCGACGGCAGCATGGCGCGACGTCCGGAACTGGAGGCCTTCGCCGCCGAGCATGACCTGAAGATCGGCACCATCGCCGACCTGATCCGCTACCGGCTGGAGAACGAGCGCACCGTCGAATGCCTGTCCTCCCACGAGGTCGACACCGATTTCGGCCCGTTCACGATGCACACCTACCGCGACACCATCGAGAACCGCGTTCACCTGGCCATGCTGCGCGGCGATCCGTCGGAACACGACGAGATGCTGGTGCGTGTCCATGTGCAGAACCCGCTGAACGATGTGCTGGGTGTCCATCGCGAAGATTTTGGCCTGCCGCTGCGCTACGCCATGCGCGAAATCGATCGCCGCGGCGCCGGCCTTGTGCTGGTGCTGGGCGGCAACAACGACGACGACGCCCTGCTGCGGCGCATCCAGGCCGAACCGGAGCCGGATATCCTGCCCACCGGCGATAACCGCCAGTCGCGCGAACTGCGCACCTACGGCATCGGCGCGCAGATCATCACCGACCTGGGCATTCGGCGCATGCGCGTGCTCAGCGCCCCCACCCGGATGTCCGGCCTGTCCGGTTTCGGCCTGGAAGTGGTGGGCTACGACGAGCCGACGGAACCCGAATCATGAGCATCACCGAACTGTCTCCAGACCGACCGGCCCGCCGCGTGCGGATCGGCATTGCCGCGGCACGCTTCAACCAGTTCATCACCGACCAGCTGCTGGAAGGCGCGCAGGACGCACTGCAGCGTAGCGGCGTCGACCCGGCTGATATCACGCTGGCCTGGGTGCCCGGCGCGTACGAGTTACCGCTGGCCGCGGACCGCCTGCTGGCGGCCGGTTGCGATGGCGTGCTGGCGCTCGGCGCCGTCATCCGCGGCGGCACGCCGCATTTCGATTACGTTGCCGGCGAATGCGCCAGCGGCCTAATGCGCGTGGGCCTGGACCATGGCCGGCCGGCGATGTTCGGCGTGCTGACCACTGACACGGTCGAACAGGCCCTGGAGCGCGCCTCGGTGGACGAGGGCAACAAGGGTTACGATGTGGCGACCGGCCTGTTGCAGATGATCGCGCTGGGTGACGCCATCGGGGGTGCGCCATGAACGACAAGACCAACTGGGAACCACGCTCGCGGGCGCGCCGGCGGGCGCTGCAGGCGCTCTACCAGTGGCGCATGACCGACCAGGCGATCAACGACATCCTCGCCCAGTTCCTTGAAACCCAGGACTTCAGTGGCGTTGACGAGGCCTATTTTGAAATGCTGTTGCGCGGCGTGGAAAGGACATCCGGCGAGCTGGCGGAACAACTGGAACCCCACATGGACCGGCCTTTGTCGAGCTGTGACCTGATGGAGCAGCTGGTGCTGCTGATCAGCGCCTGGCAGCTGCGCAACGAGCCCGAAACGCCCGGCGCCGTGGTGCTGGACGAGGCCGCGGATCTCGCCAACCGTTTCGGCTCCGCGCAGACCCATACCTACGTCACCGCGGTGCTGGACCGCGCCGCGCGTGCCTGTGGCGCGCTGCCCAGCCCGGCGCCCGGTGGGTGAATTCGACCTGATCGAACGCCTGCGCGCGGCCGCGCCTGCGGCCGGGCCCGGACTGGCGCTGGGCATCGGCGACGACGCCGCGCTGATCGACGTGCCGGCCGGCCTGCAACTGGTCGCCTGCACCGACACGCTGAACGCGGGTATTCATTTTCCGGCCGACACCGCGCCCGCGGCCATCGGCCACAAGGCCCTGGCCGTGAATCTCAGCGACCTCGCCGCGATGGGCGCCCGCCCCGCCTGGGCGCTGCTGAACCTGTCATTGCCCGACGCCGACCCGGCCTGGCTCGATGACTTCACCGCGGGGCTCGCCGCACTCGCCCGGGAAACCGGTACCGTGCTCGCCGGTGGCGACACCACGCGTGGCCCGTTGTCCGTGACCGTCACCGCCCTGGGGCTTGTCCCCACCGGGTGCGCGCTCACCCGCGCCGGTGCCCGCGCGGGCGACCTCGTGGTCGTTTCCGGCACGCTGGGCGATGCCGCCCACGCGCTGCATTCACCGACCAACCCGGTGACGAAACAGCGCCTGGACTATCCGGCCCCACGACTGGCGCTGGGGCAGCAGTTGCGCGGCGTCGCCACGGCCTGCATCGATGTCTCCGACGGGCTCGCGGCCGATCTCGGCCACATCCTGTCGGCCTCCGGGGTGGGCGCCCGCCTGGCCGCCGGGGACCTGCCCGCGTCCGAACCGATACGCGCCCTGTCCTTCGAGAAACGTGTCCGTTACCAGCTCACCGGCGGTGATGATTACGAGCTGTGCTTCACGCTGCCCCCGGAACACCGCGCAGACCTGGCGCAACTCGCCGAACACGCCGACGTGCCGTTAACGGTCATGGGTGAAATCACACCGTCCGCCGGACTCGTGGTGACCGACCCGGACGGCCATCCCCTGGACCCCGCCATGTTCGGCGGCTTCGACCACTTCGCCGGAAAATCCGCATGAATCGCCCGGTGAACCCCATACGCGTGTTCCGCAGCTGGGACGGCTTCCTGGCCATGGGGTTTGGCTCTGGCCTGTCGCCGAAGGCACCGGGCACCGCCGGCACCCTGGTGGCGGTGCCCCTGGCATGGCTGATGCAGCCGCTTGGCACCTGGGTCATGCTGGCCATTGTCGCCGTCACGTTCGCGTTCGGCACCTGGATCTGCGACCGGGTCGGTCGTCGCCTGGGCGTGTCGGATCACGGTTCGCTGGTCTGGGACGAGTTCGTTGGCTACTGGTTCGCCATCGCGTTCGTACCGCCCGGCTGGGCGTGGCTGCTGGCCGGCTTCGTGGCCTTCCGCGTGTTCGATATTCTCAAGCCCTGGCCGATCCGGCAGGCGGACCGACATGTACACGGCGGCTTCGGTGTCATGCTCGACGACCTCGTGGCCGGGGGCTACGCGGCCCTCGTCCTCTTCGCTGCGGAGCGGCTCGCCGGGGCGGGGTGAGGGTTTGGGTTCGGTGGGCTGCGGCCGGGCCTTCGGCTTCCCTCGCTTGTGTTGACCTTTGTGCGGTCGGGCTGGCGGAACATCCTGTTCCGTCAGCCCTCGGCGCGCCATCCCTGGCGCGCCGACCGCAGTCGGCCAACAACGCTCGGCCGTCCGAAGCCCACCGAACCCAAACCCTCACCCCGCCCGTGAACCGCCCCCGTGGGCGTTAACGTTTAAACCGGAATCCCTCCAGCTGGCCAGGCGTCCGGTGCGCCGGGTGGTGGGTCTGTGCGGGGTTCCTTTTGAGGTGCCGAGCCGGGCCGCGCGAGGGAAGCCGAAGGCCACCGAGACGGTACCGCGCACAGACCCACCACCCGGCGCCGGGCGACAGCCCTTCAGTCCGTGTAGTTGAAGACCGTGACGACCTTGTCCACGCCGCCGATATTGCGCACCACCTCGGTGACCGCGGTGGCCTCGTCGCGGCTGATGGTACCCATCAGGTAGACGGTACCGGCCGAGGTCACGACCTTGACGCGGTCGGGGTCGAAACCCGGCAGGGTATTGTCGGTCAGCAGCGTGGTGGTCACCTTGGCGGTCAGCCAGCTGTTGTTGGCACGGGTGCCGATGTCGGCACGTTCGGCCACGACAATCTCGTTGACCACGCGTTCGACGTTGCTGACGCTACCGGCCAGGCGCTCGGCCAGTTGCCGCTTGGCCTCGGTGTCGGTTTCACCCATCAGCAACACCATGCGCTCGTGCGCCTCGACCTTGATATGGCTTTCCTGGCCGATCTCCGGGGCGGCGTAAATGGCGTCGATGACGCGCACCTCGATGGTGTGGTCATCGAGCACCGTGCCCATGCTGCGGTTGTGCGTACAGCCGCCGGCTGCCAGCACGGCGAGCAGGGCGAAAATGGTGACCAGGCCGGCCCGGGCCGGGCGTCGCGGTTGCAGTCGTCTTGCGGGTATCACGGAAGCATGTCCTCCAGGTTTCAGATGGCGTCGAATGCCGCGCGCACCCATTCGTAACGGGGCCGGCTGGCATCACCGCCGATGGCGACGACGTCAAACCGGCAGGGTCCGCGCGCCAGCCGGGGTCGGCGGCTCAGGAATATGCCCGCCGCGCGGATGATCTTCAAGCGCTTTGCGGCGGTGATCGAACCCAGGCCGCCGCCATGACCGTCGCCGCGCCGATAACGCACCTCGACGAACACCGTGGTGTCATCGTCGCGCATCACGAGGTCAAGTTCGCCCAGCCGGCAATGGAAGTTCCGCTCCAGCGTGGCCAGGCCGTTGGCTTGCAGGTAGCGCTCTGCGCGCTGCTCCCACTCGGCGCCACGTGGGTGCGGTTTCATGGCCTCAGCGGCGACTGGTCAGCGTCGGCTCGGCTTCCGGCCAGGGCGCGGGCCGGCCGCGTTCGAACCGGGCCCACACGGGCTCACGCGAGATGCGCCCATCGGGGCGCACGGTCAGCGCGCCCACGGCGCCGGGGAAGTGAAACGCCGGGTCGCGGGCCATCATGCCCAGCCAGGGCAACACGGCCCAGGCGTCCCGGCCGAGCGCGTACAGTGAGCCGAACGTGCCGCCGCGCAGGCTTTCAAGGTCTTCCAGCGGCGTGTCGCTCCAGCGACCCAGTGACCAGTCGGTGGTCGGGAAAGCGATATCGTTCAGGTCCTGGTCCTGCCCGGGGTCGACACGGCCGGTGAACACGCGGCTCATGGCGAATACCGGCACTTTGCCGGCGTCGTAGAATTTCAGTTGGGGCTTCAGCTGCCGCGCCATGCGTGGTTCAACCGCCATGAAAAACGCGTCGAAATCGTCGCGGCGGGTGGCTTCGAAGGCCAGGGGCAGGTTCAGCTCGCCCTGGAGTTTCTGGCGACGCTGGCGGCTGTCCTCGATGCGCAGCATGCGGGTCAGCCGGCCCGAATGGTCGGCCTCGGCGGAACTGAATCGTTCACTGTCGACGATGCGCCCGCCACCGGCCTCGAAGGCCTCGGTAAATGCCGCCTCGGCGCGATCGGACCAGCTGCTGTCGGACAGCATCACGATTACCCGCCGGTGTCCCAGGTCCAGCAACTTGTGGGCGACGGCCCGCGCCTCTTCGGACTGGGATAGCGTCAGCCCGTAGAAATTGTCCCGCGCCGTGGGCACGATCTCGCCGTCCTCGGCTTCGGGCCAGTTCAGCGCCAGCGTCGGCACGGCGCCCTCGGTCATCAGCAGGCTGACGGATTCGCGTCGCAGGGGGCCGATGACCCACTCGTAGCCGCCAGCGACGGCATCCTGGTAGGCGCGTGTGACCGACGCGGGGTCTTCGTCCACGTTCATGAAGGTCACTTCCGAGCGCCCGGGACGCGCCATCCAGGCCGACATGATGCCGTCGCGAACGGCCGCGCCCGCCGCCGCGAGGCTGTCACCCTCGGGCAGCAGTACGGCCACCCGTGCGGGTGGGGCGAAGGACTGGCCGTATTGCCAGCACAGTTCCATGTAGCCCGCCGCGTCGACCGGGTGGCGGGGGTTGGCTTTCTGCCAGGCCTCCGAGGCCGCTGCAAGGTCGTCGTTGTGCACCAGGGCCTGGCGGATGGACAGGGCCAGTGCGGCCCAGGGCGCCAGCGGCGATCCGCTGCGGGACTCGTACTCAAGCCGGGTGATGGGCACCTGCTCAAGTTCGCGTAACAGCGCCAGTTGCTGGCTGACATTGCCGGCGCGGATGCCGGCGGCCGATTCGCGCGCCGACGATAACGCCTGGCTGGCCGGGTCGGTGCGCAGCGCGGCCAGCTGGCGACGGTCGGCGTCGTAGCGTGACTGCAGCGATGACGGCAGGCCCCTGGCGGCCGCATCCAGGAAGAACTCGGCCATCTGGATGTCGCTGTCGAGCAACGCCAGTTCGGCGCGCGACAGCGCCAGGCGCGCGGCATCGCGACCCTCGGCCGGCAGCGGGGTCGCGCGGTCAAGCGCCTGCGCCGCGTTGTCGCGTTCCCCGGCCTTCAGCCAGGCTTCCGCGGCGTTGAGCCAGAACACCGGTGCACTGCCCGGGTTCTCCATTGCCGCTTCCTCCCACGCCATTGCGGCCGCGGGGAAGTCGCCGTTGGCCAGTGCCGCCTGCGCGGCGGAGACGTCCGGGGTTGTCGGCAGGGGATCCGGGCGCTGCGGCGCGGCACAGGCCGCCAGCACAGCGGCCAGTGCCAGTGCGGCCGCCATGGGGGCGCGCCGGACGATGTTCGGGCGATGCATGAATTCAGCGTTCATCGGGCGGATGATAACCTATGGCTCCTGCCGGAAAGTGACTGTCCAGGGGCAATGTTCCGGTACCCAGCATAGCACCGGGAGCATACGGGTCATGGGGCAATCAACGCTTTTTATCGTGGCAACTCCGATCGGAAACCTGGAGGACATTTCCTACAGGGCCGCGCGGGTGCTGGCGGAGGTCGACCTGGTCGCCGCCGAGGACACGCGCCGCACCGGTATGTTGCTCAAGCACCTGGGCGTCGACACGCCCATGCGCGCGCTGCACGACCACAACGAATCCCGTGCCGCGGCCGGCCTGCTCGACATCGTCGAAAAGGGCGGCGCCGTCGCCCTGGTCTCGGATGCCGGCACGCCGTTGATCAGCGACCCCGGCTACCGGCTGGTCAGCCTCGCCCGCGAGCGCGGCCTGGCGGTCCAGGCCGTGCCCGGCCCCAGCGCCCTGACGACGGCGCTCTCGGTATGCGGCCTGCCCACCGACCGGTTCACGTTTGAAGGCTTCCTGTCCGCAAAACCAGCCGCGCGATCAAAGCAGCTGGCCGCGCTCGCCCATGAGCCCCGCACCATGGTGTTCTTCGAATCCAGCCACCGCATCCAGGACGCCCTGGCCGCGATGGCCAAAGTGTTCGGCGCCGACCGCCCCGCCGCGCTGTGCCGCGAACTCACCAAGACTTTCGAAACCGTCCTCGACGGCACGCTCGAAACCATCACCGAAAAGGTCAACGCCGACCCCGACCAGCGCAAGGGCGAATTCGTCGTCGTCATCGCCGGTGCCCCCGACGCCCCGGACGCCGACCTTGCCCAGGCGCTCCAACTCGCCACCGCCCTCGCCGAACACCTCCCCACCAGCCAGGCCGCCCGAATCGCCGCCAACCTCACCAACACCAAGCGCAAAACAATCTACGAAGCCCTCACCGACTAGCCGCCGTTACTGAAACCTTTCGACTTCCCCGGCGGGGTATGGCCTCGGCAAACTCTTGTTGCCCGCCGAGTGCTGGATGCCGACCGGGGTTGGTCCGCCAGGGATGGCGGGCCAAGAACTGCCGGGGCAGGAAGCCCCGTCAGTTCGACCCCGCAAAGGAATCCAGAACGAGGGTAGCCGCAGGCCGGGCAACTGTTTGCCGAGGCCATACCCCGCCGGGGAACCTGAAATACGTTCCCAAACGGCGGCTAATCGGCGAAAATACGAGGTGGAGTCGGCCAGGCAACCGCGCCCGCGCAAGCGGGGGAGGAAAGTCCGGGCTCCACAGGGCAGGGTGCCAGGTAACGCCTGGGGGGCGCGAGCCTACGGAAAGTGCAACAGAAAGGATACCGCCCGGCGCCTCGGTGCCAGGTAAGGGTGAAATGGTGCGGTAAGAGCGCACCGCGCAGGTGGCAACACGCTGCGGCAAGGTAAACCCCACCCGGAGCAAGACCAAATAGGAAGGCAATGCCGCGGCCCGCGGTGCCTTCGGGTAGGTCGCTTCAGGCTGCCGGTGACGGCGGTCGCAGATGAATGGTTGCCCACGACAGAACCCGGCTTATCGGCCGACTCCAACTTATTTCGCAATGCCGGGCGGGGTGTCTGCGTGCCGTGGCGCGGTCGTCTGGCCTTCGGCTTCCCTCGTGGTGACTCCCTTGGTACGGTCGGGCCGACGGAACATCCTGTTCCGGCGGCCCTAAGCGCGCCATCCCTGGCGCGCTGACCGTAGTCGGTCGTCACCACTCGGCAGACTTCGACGCGCCACGGCACGCAGACACCCCGCCCGCCCCGAACCAGGTCGCAGGCCGATCACCCGGCGGCACTTCTACGCTGAAAAGGGTTCCGGAACGTGGCGCGCGTCCAGCATGCTGCCCCCTTCAGCACGCGACTGTGTCTCAGATGGGGCTGGGGCTTCCGGTCTGCCCGGGTGTGTCGGAGCCTGCCGAGCGTTCACGGTGTGACCGGGGTTGGCCCGCCAGGGAAGGCGGGCCAAGGGCTGACGGGACAGGATGTCCCGCCAGCCCGACCCCGGTCACACCGTGAACGCGAGGGAAGCCCGAAGGGCCAGGCGACCACACCCGGGCGGACCGGAAGCCCCAGCCCCATCCCGCGACATAAGTCGCTGTCCTCCTTGACATTGCACCGCGACTTCCCTATCGTGCATTTATGTGGGAATATGTGGCAAGAAGTGACAAATAAGTGGGAATGAAGTGTACTTCGGTGAAACAGCCATCAACCTGGACGCAAAGGGTCGCCTCGCGATTCCAACGCGATACCGGGACGATATCTCCGCCCAGGATGGCGGGAAGATGGTGCTCACCTACAGTGCCTTCGATTCCGGCGTTTTGTGGCTTACACCGCAGGAACACTGGGAAACGATGCGCGACCAGGTGATGAGCTTGAGCACGTTTGATTCAGCGCATCGTGGCCTGCAGCGCCGCCTGGTCGGCAGCGCCACGCCGGTGGAGCCGGATGGCAGCTTCCGCATCCTGTTGCCGCAGACGCTGCGGCAGGTGGCGGGGCTGGAAAAGCGGGCCGTGCTGATGGGTATCGGCAAACGTTTCGAGATCTGGAACGAGAACGTACTCAACCAGCGGCGCGTGGACGAAGAGCGGAGCCTGAGCGACACGGTTTCCGATGAGATGAGGGGCCTGGTGCTGTAAGGCGCCGGCCGGATGAATAACGCCGAAGGAGTGAATGCCACAGCCGATGAACGCTGACCAGCACAAACCCGTGCTGTTGGAGGAAGCGGTATCGGCACTCGTAACCCGAGAAGACGGGCTTTACGTGGACGGCACTTTCGGCAGGGGTGGACACAGTCGCGCGGTATTACAGCGACTGAATGAGCAGGGACGCTTACTTTCCCTGGACAAGGACCCGCAAGCCATTGCAGTGGGTCGGGGAATGGCCGCCGAGGATGGGCGGCTGACCATGGTCCAGGGGAGTTTTGCGGAACTGGAGCAATGGATCCAAGACTGGGGGGTCGCGGACGGCCTGGACGGCGTACTACTCGACCTCGGTGTTTCTTCCCCCCAGTTGGATGACCCGGAGCGCGGTTTTTCCTTTATGGAGGACGGCCCTCTGGATATGCGGATGGACCCAACGCAGGGTGTTTCGGCGGCCGAATGGCTCGCGGAGGCACCGGAGCGGGAAATTTCCCGCGTGATTTGGGAGTTCGGAGAGGAGCGCCATGCGCGCAGGATTGCCAGGAGTATCGTGATGGCACGGGAGCAGCAGCCGCTGACCCGAACATCACAGCTGGCGCGGCTGGTCGAAGACACGATCGGCCGTAAGGAAAGAAAGCACCCGGCCACGCGATGCTTTCAGGCAATCCGGATTTATATCAATAACGAACTGGCAGACCTGGCCGAAGGCCTGGATGCCGCGATAAGGCAGTTGCGCCCGGGGGGGAGGCT
The DNA here is from genome assembly GCA_913055655.1 of uncultured Oceanospirillales bacterium. Lineage (GTDB taxonomy): Bacteria > Pseudomonadota > Gammaproteobacteria > Xanthomonadales > SZUA-36 > Marinihelvus. Next base: position 253,664 of record CAJXKA010000002.1, read on the forward strand.
GGTTGTGATCAGCTTTCACTCCCTAGAGGACCGCCTGGTCAAGCGGACATTGAAAGAAGCCGCACGACCAGGCCGTGTCCGCAGGGATTTACCGGATCATCCGGACCTGGCGCCGAAACTGCGACTTGTCGGCAAAGCCGTTCGTGCCTCCGAGAACGAACTCTCCGCGAATCCCAGGGCGCGCTCAGCGGTCATGCGGGTAGCGGAGAGACTCGGGTGAATCGACTCGTCACGACACTGATCATCGTCCTGTTGGCCAACGTGGGCAGCGCGCTCGCGGTGGTCTATGCACGTCATGACAGCCGTCACCTGGCCGCCCAACTGGGCCAGCTGGAAAAGGTCCGCGATGACGCGATGGCCGAGTGGAGCCGCCTGCAGCTGGAACAGGCCACCCTGGCCGATGCGGGCAAGGTGGAAGCACGGGCCCGTCGTGAACTGGGCATGGTCGAGCCCGAAAACCCCCATATCCTGGTGATCCGGCCATGAGCCGCGCCGACGACAAGGGCTTCGCGCCGCGCCGCGTCCTGGCGCTCGTGATCCTGTTTGGCCTGGTGTCCACCTTCCTTGTCTGGCGCGCCTTCGACCTGCAGTTCCTGGACCAGGATTTCCTGCAGAGCCAGGGCGAAGCCCGCTACCTGCGTGACGTGACGCTGCCGACCACCCGCGGGGTGGTCAGCGATCGCAATGGAGAGCCGCTGGCCGTGAGCACGCCGGTGGATTCGGTGTGGGTGAATCCGCAGGAACTGCTGCAGGAGCCCGAACGGCTGCCCGAGCTGGCGGCGGTGTTGGGCGCCGACGCCGATGCGCTGGAGCGCAACCTGACGCAGCGCGCGCAACGCGAGTTCGTCTGGCTGAAGCGCCGCCTGAACCCGAGCCTGGCGGAAGAGGTAGAGGCACTGGGCATTCCGGGCGTGTTCATGCAAAAGGAGTACCGACGCTTCTACCCGGCCGGCGAAGTGGCCGCGCACATGATCGGCTTCACCAATATCGACGGCGTCGGCAAGGAAGGCCTGGAGTACGCCTACGACGACTGGCTGTCCGGCGAGCCCGGCCTGAAGCGGATCATCCGCGACCGCAAGGGCCGCACCATCGAGGAGGTCGAGCTGCTGCGCGAATCCCAGCCCGGCAACGACCTGCGCCTGACCATCGACCGCCGCCTGCAGTACCTGGCTTACCGCGAGCTCAAGCGCAGCATTCTCGAACATGCGGCCACCTCGGGCACCGTGGTGCTGCTGGATGTCGACAGCGGCGAAGTGCTGGCGATGGTGAACCTGCCGTCCTACAACCCCAACCAGCCCGCCAGCGCCGGCAAGGGCCTGCGCAACCGCGCCATCACCGATGTTTTCGAGCCCGGTTCGGTCATGAAGCCGTTCGCGGTGATCTCGATGCTGGAAAACGGGCTTGTGCACCCGGACACCCCCGTGGACACGAACCCGGGTTACGTCTATATCTCCGGTTACACCATCCGCGACCACCACAACTACGGCGTGCTGGACGTCACCGGCCTGCTGACCAAGTCCAGCAATGTCGGCGTCAGCAAACTGGCCCTGCAGCTGCCGCCGGAGCGCATGTGGGACACCTACACGCGGGTCGGATTTGGTGAAGCGACCGGCACCGGTTTTCCCGGCGAATCCGCCGGCGTGCTGCGCAATCACGAGCGTTGGCGGACCGTCGAGCAGGCCACCATTTCCTATGGTTACGGCATTTCCGTGACCGCGTTGCAACTGGCGCAGGCGTTCGCGGTAATCGCCGACGAGGGCCGGCTGCGCCAGCCCACGCTGATCCACGGGGTCCAGAACCCGCCGATGTCGGTGGTCGACCCCCGCATCGCCCGCCAGGTGGCGACCATGCTCGAGACCGTGCCCGGCCCGGAAGGCACCGGCAAGCAGGCACGGGTGCAGAACTACCGCGTCGCCGGGAAAACCGGCACCTCGCGCAAGGCCAGCGGCGCCGGCTACGCCGCGCGCTACGTGTCGAGTTTTGCCGGCTTTGCGCCGGCCAGCGATCCGCGACTGGTCTGTGTCGCCGTGATCGACGATCCGGGTGGCGATGCCTACTACGGCGGCGCGGTGGCCGCGCCGCTGTTCTCGGCGGTCATGGAAGGCGCGCTGCGGCTGATGAACATTGCCCCGGACAACTACGAAACGACACTGGTCGGGACTGCGCCGCCGGGCATGCAGGCCGTCGCCGCCGGCGCCGCGCCGGCGGGAGGCGCGCCATGACCTACGGAATGAGCCTGCGGGTGCTGCTGGAAGGCTGGGTGACCGACGTGCCGGACGTCGCCATCGCCGGAATCTGCCTGGATTCCCGCAAGGCCGAGCCCGGCCAGGTGTTCGTGGCCGTCAAGGGCATCACCGGCCACGGGCTGCAGCACGCCGGCGAGGCTGTCGCCAACGGCTGCGTGGCGGTGCTGCACGACGGCCGCTACGACAACGGCGATATCGACGTGCCGATGGTCTGCTTCCCGGAACTGGCCGCAAAGCTGGGCGAGCTGGCCTCGCGTTTCTGGGCGGCGCCATCCGAGGAGATGACCGTGGCCGCCGTCACCGGCACCAACGGCAAGACGTCGGTGGCGCATTTCATCGCCCAGGCCTGGCAGCGCGTCCATGGCGACGCCGGCCTGGTCGGAACGCTGGGCTACGGCCCGCTGGACCGCATGGAGCCGGCCATGCGCACCACGCCGGACCCGTTCACGCTGAACCGGGTGCTGGCCGACTGTATCGACGCCGGCATCGACCACGTGGCCATGGAAGCCTCGTCGCACGCGCTGGAGCAGGGCCGCATGGACACCGTGCAGGTGGACGCGGCCGTGTTCACGAACCTGTCGCGCGACCACCTGGATTACCACGCCGATATGGATGCCTACGCCGCGGCCAAGTACCGGCTGTTCACCGAGTACGCGCCGCGCTTCTCGGTGATCAACCACGACGACATGACCGGTCGCGCCTGGATTCGCCAGCTCGAAGCGAAACAGCAGGTCTTGTCCTACGGCCTGGCGCCCGGCGCCGAGTTGCGGGCCAGTATTGCCGGCCAGGACGCGGACGGCATGACGCTGAAGCTGCAAAGTCCGTGGGGGCGGGGAGAGGTCCGGACGTCGCTGATCGGCGCCTTCAACGTCTCCAACCTGCTTGCGACCGCGGGCGCGCTGGCGCTGCTGGACCTGGGCTGGGACGAGACCCTGCGGGAACTGGAACACATCCGGCCGGTGCCCGGGCGCATGACGCGCTACGGCGGACAGCCCGGCCAGCCGGTGGTGGTGATCGACTTCGCACACACGCCGGACGCGATGGCCGCCGCGCTGGCGGCCGTGCGCGATCACCTCTCCGGTCGCCTGACCTGCGTGTTCGGCTGCGGCGGCGACCGCGACCGCGGCAAGCGCGCGCAGATGGGGCAGGTAGCCGAGGAACTGGCCGATGCCGTCGTCATTACCAGCGACAACCCGCGCCACGAATCGGTCAACTCAATCATTAACGACGTGCTCCGCGGCATGGACCGGCCCGGCGACGTCACGGTGGAGCCGGACCGCGCCATCGCCATTCGCGAGGCCATCCGCAACGCCGGCCCCGGCGACATCGTGCTGGTGGCGGGCAAGGGCCACGAGGCCTACCAGGAAGTGGCCGGCCAGCGGCTGCCGTACAGCGACGAGGCCACCGTCCGGGCCCTGCTGGGGGTGGCGGCATGATCCGCATGACCCTCGCCGAGGCCGCCGCCGCGCTGGGCATCGAGACGCCCGCGGGCGCCGCCGAGTCCGTGTTCAAGGGCATCGTCACCGACAGCCGCCAGGTCGAGCCCGGCATGCTGTTCGCGGCGATCCCCGGCGCGCGCGTCGACGGCCATGATTTCATTGACCAGGCGGCGGCGCAGGGCGCCGTGGCCGTGCTGGTCGAAAAAGTAATCGCCACTCGGGAGAACCCGGTGCCGCCGGTCCTGCGGGTTGATGACGTGCAACGGGGGCTGGGCCTGCTGGCCGGCGCCTGGCGCGATGCCGTCGACCCGCGGGTGGCGGCGATCACCGGCAGCAACGGCAAGACCACGACCAAGGAGATGCTCACCAGCATCCTGTCGCGGGACGCGCGCGTGCTGGCGACGAAAGGCAACTTCAACAATGAGCTGGGCCTGCCGCTGACGCTGTTCGGGCTGGCCCGCACACATCGTTACGCCGTGCTGGAGATGGGCGCCGGCAAAGCCGGGGACATCCGCTACCTGGCTGGTATTGCAAAGCCTGACGTGGGCGTTATCACCAACGTTGGCCCCGCACACCTGCGGGGCTTCGGTGATGAAGAAGGCGTGGCCCGCGCGAAGGGTGAGCTCTATGCCGCCCTGCCAACGTCAGGCTTTGCCGTTCTGAACATTGATGAACCCTGGGCGCCGCTGTGGCGCGAACTGAACACCGCCGGTGAGACGCTCACCTTCGGGATGAGCGAGGCGGCACGTGAGCACGCCGACATCACGGTCACCGGCGCACCCGGTGGCCCGCGCCACCTGCGCACACCCGGCGGCGACATCGCCCTGAAGCTGCACCTGCCGGGCGAGCACAACGTCATGAACGCCATGGCCGCCACGGGCATGGCACTGGCGCTGGGCGTCTCCATCGACGCCATCCGCGAAGGCCTGGCGGCGACCGTGCCGGTGCCCGGCCGCCTGAACCGGGTTGAGACCGATGCCGGCTGGACCGTGCTCGACGATACCTATAACGCCAATCCGGCCTCGCTGTACGCCGCGCTGCAGGTGCTGGCTGCCGAGTCCGGCGAGCCCTGGCTGGTGCTCGGCGACATGAAGGAACTGGGACGCAATTCCGACGCGCTGCACGCCGAGATGGGCGAGGCCGCGGCGTCGCTGGGGGTCCGGCGCCTGTTCGCCCTGGGCGACCGGGCGGAACACGCCGTTCGCGGTTTCGGCGATGGCGGCGAAGCGTTCGGCGACATCGATGCGCTGGTGGCGGCCCTGCAGGATGAGCTGCACCCGGGGGTCGCCATGCTGGTGAAGGGCTCGCGGAGCATGGCCATGGAACGCGTGGTGGCGGCCGTGACGGCGCCGCCGGAACGGCGCGAAGCGGGCTGAGGAGAGGGCGGATGCTACTGAAATTCTTCGAATGGCTGGCCGGGTTCAACCCCGACTTCAGCGTGTTCGGCTACCTGACCCTGCGGGCCATCCTGGGCGCGCTGACGGCGCTGGCGCTGTCGCTGTTGCTGGGGCCGTCATTCATCCGCCGCCTGGTGAAAGGCCAGGTGGGCCAGCCGATCCGCGAGCTGGGCCCGGAATCGCATTTTTCAAAGGCCGGCACGCCCACCATGGGCGGGGCGCTGATCCTGTTCGTGCTGGCGCTGGCCACGCTGCTGTGGTCGGACCTCGGCAACCGCTATGTCTGGCTGGTGCTGGGCGTGACCCTGGCCTTCGGCGTGATCGGCTGGATCGACGATTACCGCAAGCTGGTGCTGAAAGACTCACGCGGCCTGCCGGCGAAGTGGAAGTACCTGGGCCAGTCCGTCGTCGGCCTGACCGCGGCCGTCTACCTGTACCAGACCGCCGCCACGCCGGAAGAAACGGCGCTGATCGTGCCCTTCTTCAAGAACTTCGCACTGCCGCTGGGCGTGGGTTACGTGGCGCTGACCTATTTCTACATCGTCGGGTTCTCCAACGCGGTGAACCTGACCGACGGCCTGGATGGCCTGGCGATCATGCCCTCGGTGCTGCTGGCCGTGGCGCTGGGCGTGCTGGCCTACGCCACCGGCAACACCGTGATCGCCGAGTACTTGGCCATTCCTTACGTGCAGGGCATGGGCGAACTGGTGGTGTTCTGCGCCGCGCTGGCCGGGGCCGGGCTGGGTTTCCTGTGGTTCAACACCTATCCCGCCCAGGTGTTCATGGGTGACATCGGTGCGCTGGCCGTCGGCGCCGCGCTGGGCCTGATCGCGGTGCTGGTGCGCCATGAACTGGTGTTCGCCTTCATGGCCGGCGTGTTCGTCATCGAGACGCTGTCGGTGATCATGCAGGTGGCCTCGTTCAAGCTCACGGGCAAGCGCATTTTCCGCATGGCGCCCATCCACCATCATTTCGAACTGAAAGGCTGGCCGGAGCCACGCGTGATCGTGCGCTTCTGGATCATCTCCGTCATCCTCGTACTGGTGGGTCTCGCGACCCTGAAGATCCGCTGATGGCGACCGCGGCACACAGGGCGAAAAACGGCCAGGCAATGCGCCAGGGACGGCACGCGCCGCCGTTCCAGGTGGACCCGTGGCTGCTGGTGCCCGTGCTGCTGCTGACGGCCATCGGGATCGTCATGGTCGGTTCCTCCTCGGTGGCCGTGGGCGAGTCACTGGGGGCCGGGCCGCAGCATTACCTGGTCCGCCACGTCATCTACCTGTTGCTGGGGCTGGGGCTGGCGGCCTCGTTCAGGATCATTCCCATCGCGTTCCTGGAGCGGATCTGCGGGCCGATGTTCCTGCTGGCGCTGCTGGCGCTGGCGCTGGTGTTCGTGCCGGGGCTGGGGCACAGCGTCAACGGCAGTTACCGCTGGGTCCGGCTCGGGTTCATGCAGTTCCAGGTGGTCGAGGCCGTGAAACTGATGTTCATCATCTGGGTGGCCGGCTACCTGGTGCGCAAATCGGGGCAGGTGCGGATCAGCTTTATTGATACGCTGAAGCCGCTGCTGCTGGCCGGCGCGCTGGCCGGCGTGCTGCTGCTGCAGCCCGACATGGGCAGCGCGGCCGTGATCACGGCGGTCGCCGGTGGCATGGTGTGGCTGGCGGGCGCCGCCTGGCGCTACATCGCCGCCCTCGGCGCCATGGCCCTGCCGATGTTCGCCGTGGCGGCCATCGAACCCTATCGCCTGCGCCGCATCGTCAGCTTCATGGACCCGTGGGCGGACCCGTACAACAGCGGCTTCCAGCTGACCCAGGCGCTGATCGCCGTGGGTCGCGGCGAAGCCTTCGGCGTCGGGCTGGGCGCCAGCATCCAGAAACTGTTCTACCTGCCGGAGGCGCACACGGACTTCATCTTCGCCGTGCTGGCCGAGGAGTTCGGCTTCTTCGGCGTGCTGATGGTGCTCGTGCTGTTCATGCTGCTGGTGACGCGGATTTTCATCATCGGCGTCATGGCGCACCGCGCCGAGAAGCCGTTCGCCGGTTACCTGGCCTTCGGCATCGGCCTGTGGCTGGGCCTGCAGGCCATGGTCAGCATGGGCGTGAACCTGGGCGTGCTGCCCACCAAGGGCCTGACGTTGCCGCTGATTTCCTCGGGCGGCAGCTCGGTGCTGATGACCTGCCTGGCGCTGGGCGTGGTGTTCCGCATCCGCTACGAACTGGACGTGGACAAGGCCAGCAGTATCCCGTCGCGCGTGGGCCAGAAGAGGATGGCGTTGTGAGCGGCGCGGCGACCGTCCTGGTCATGGCCGGCGGCACCGGTGGGCATATCTTCCCCGGGCTGGCGGTGGCCGATGCGCTGCGGCGTGAAGGCGCCAACGTCCACTGGCTGGGCGCGGCCGGCGGCATGGAATGTGAGAAAGTGCCGGCCCGCGGCTATACCGTTGACGAAATTCACGTGACCGGCCTGCGCGGCAAGGGCCTGGCCGGCTGGCTGAAGCTGCCGTTCCGGCTGGCGCGCGCGGTGGGCGAGGCCCGCGGCGTACTGCGGCGCCACCGGCCGGACTGCGCGGTCAGTTTCGGTGGCTACGTGGCCGGTCCCGGCGGCATCGCCGCGCGCCTCGGCGGCGTCCCGCTGGTCGTGCACGAGCAGAACCGCATTCCCGGCATGACCAACCGCGCGCTGGCGAAGGTCGCGGCCACCGTGTTCGAGGCCTTTCCGGGGACGTTCCCGGCGACCATGGGCGCGGTCGCCTGCGGCAACCCGGTACGGGATGAACTGGTCGCGGTGCCACCACCGGCCGAACGCTGGGCAGGGCGCGAAGGGCCCGCCCGCCTGCTGGTCACCGGTGGCAGCCAGGGCGCGCGTTCACTGAACGAGGCCGTGCCGGCGGCACTGGCCCAGGTGCCGGCCGACCGTCGCCCGGTGGTCCGTCACCAGGCCGGTCGCAACAATGCCGAAGACACGCAGGCACGCTACCGCGAAGCCGGTATCGACGCCGAGGTCACGCCGTTTATCGAGGACATGGCCGAGGCCTATGGCTGGGCCGATGCGGTGGTCTGCCGTTCGGGCGCGCTGACCGTGTCCGAACTGGCCGCTGTCGGCCTGGGCGCGGTGCTGGTGCCGTTCCCGCACGCCGTCGACGATCACCAGACCGCCAACGCGGGTTACCTGGTGGACGCCGGCGCCGCCGTGCTGTGCCCGGAAGCGACGCTGACCCCGGAAACCCTGGTCACCGCGCTGGCGCCGCTATTGCTGGATCGCGCCGCGGCGCTGGACATGGCGCAGAAAGCGCGTGCCGTGGCCGTCACCGACGCCGCCGAGCGCGTCGCCCGCGCCTGTCTTGAACACTCGGAACGGCGGGCCGCGGCATGATGGTGGCCCGTGACAACGTCCCCACCGACCGCACCCGCGGTTCCCACCTGCAGCCCATGCGCCGCGTGCGGCGCGTGCACATGGTGGGCATCGGCGGCACGGGCATGTGCGGCATCGCCGAGGTGCTGGTCAACCTGGGCTTCGAGGTCAGCGGTTCCGACCTGGCCGACAGCGCGGCCACCCGCCACCTGGCGACGCTGGGCGTGACCGTGTACCCGGAACACCAGGCCGACAACCTGGGTGACGCCGATGTGCTGGTGACCTCCAGCGCCGTGCCCGCGAACAACCCCGAGGTGGCCGCCGCGCGTGACGCACGCATTCCCGTGGTGCCGCGTGCGCAGATGCTGTCCGAACTGATGCGCTTCCGCCGCGGCATCGCCATCGCCGGCACCCACGGCAAGACCACCACCACCAGCCTGGTCGCCAGCCTGCTGGCCGCGGCCGGCCAGGACCCGACCTTCGTCATCGGCGGCGTGCTGAACGCCTGGGGCAGCAACGCGCGCCTCGGCCAGGGCGAGTACCTGGTGGCCGAGGCCGACGAGAGCGACGGCTCCTTCCTGCTGCTGCAGCCGGTGGTCGCGCTGGTCACCAATATCGACCGCGATCACCTGGAGGCCTACGGCGGCCGTTTCGACCGCCTGCGCGGGGCCTTCGGCGAGTTCCTGAACCGGTTGCCGTTCTACGGCGCCGCGGTGCTGTGCATCGACGATGCCGAGACCCGCGCGCTGGCCCGCCAGGTCGGCCGCGCCGTGGTCACCTACGGCCTGGCCGATGATGCCGATGTCCGCGCCACGAACATCCGCCAGGACGGGCGGCAGATGCATTTCGATGTCCACCTGCCCGGTGGCGAGTCGCCGTTCCCGGTGCTGCTGAACCTGCCCGGCGTGCACAACGTGCGCAATGCCCTGGGCGCACTGGCTGTCGCCTGGGAGCTGGGCCTGGATGTCACCACCGCGGCGGGCTGCCTGGCCGTGTTCGAGGGCGTGGGCCGACGGTTTTCCTCGCTGGGTGACGTGCCCCTGGGCGGGCACCCGGTTCGCGTGGTCGAAGACTACGGCCATCATCCGACCGAGCTGGAGGCGACGCTGGCCGCGGCCCGCGGCGGCTGGCCCGGTTCGCGCCTGGTGGCCGTGTTCCAGCCACACCGTTACACGCGCACCCGCGACCTGCTCGACGACTTCAGCCGCGTGCTGGCGGACGCCGACGTGCTGGTGCTGACCGAAATCTACGCGGCCGGCGAAGCGCCCATTGAGGGCATCGACGCGGCCGCCCTGTGCCAGTCGATCCGCGCCCGCGGCAAGGTCGACCCGATCCTGGTGCCGGACATCGACGACCTGGCCGAGACGCTGGACGACCTGGCCCGCCCCGGCGACCTGGTGCTGCTGCTGGGCGCCGGTTCCATGGACCGCGTCGCCGCCGACCTGCGCGCCCGCGCCGCGGTCAACGACGACCACGCCGGGGAGGACGCCGCATGAGCGCCCTGGCCCCGTTGAAAATGAACGACCCCGCCGGCTTCGGCCATGTCGGCCTGCTGGTGGGCGGCGACAGCGCCGAGCGCGAGGTGTCGCTGGACGGCGGCCGCGCCGTGGCGAAAGCGCTGGCGAAACGCGGTGTCGACCACGAGGTCTTCGATGGCGCACCGGCACTGTTCGCGGCCATCGCCGAGGGGCGCGTCGACCGCGTCTTCAACCTGATGCACGGCCCCGGCGGCGAAGACGGCGCCATCCAGGGTGCGTTGCAGTTGATGGGCATTCCCGTCACCGGCACCGGCGTGCTGGGCTCGGCGCTGACCATGGACAAGCTGCGCACCAAGTGGATCTGGCAGCGGCTGGGTATCGATACCGCGGCCTTCCACGTGCAGGGCCCGGGCGATATCGACGCCGCGGCGGTCAGCGGGTTCGAGCTGCCGCTGTTCGTGAAGCCGGCCGGGCTGGGCTCCAGCATCGGCGTGTCGCGGGTGGCCGCCATGGATGAACTGGAGGCGGCCGTGGCGCTGGCGCGTCGCTACAGCGACACCGTCATCATCGAGCAGGGCATCAGCGGCGGCGAGTACTTCGCCGGCGTGCTGGACGGCGTGGCCCTGCCGCTGATCCGCGTCGAGACGCCGAACGCCTTCTACGATTACGAGGCCAAGTACGAATCCGACGACACGCGCTACTTCTGCCCCTGCGGCCTGGACCCGGAACTGGAGGCGCGCCTGCAGCGCCAGTCGATGGCCGCCTACCGCGCGCTGGGCGGCGAGGGCTGGGGCCGGGTGGATTTCATCCTCGACGCCGACGACCGCCCCTGGTTCCTGGAGGCCAACACGGTGCCCGGCATGACCGGCCACTCGCTGGTGCCGCAGGCCGCCGCCGTCATCGGCGTCGAGTTCGACGAACTGGTGTGGCGCATCCTGGAGACAAGCCTGTGAACGCCCAGGCGGAGCGCTATGAAGACGACGGCCGCGGCCTCGGCATGCTGCTGTTCGGCCTGCTGCTGCTGGCCGTGGTCGGCGCCGTGTTCTGGGTCTACATGGGCATGACCACCCAGGACCGCTGGCCGATTCGCTGGCTTGATGTTGCGGGCGAGTTCGAGCGCGTCAGCGCCGAGCAGGTGCGCACCCGCGTGGCGCCGATGATCGAGGGCAGCTACTTCACCGTCGACATGGCCGCGGCGGAGGCCTCGGTGGAAGCCCTGCCGTGGGTGGCCGACGCGGTGATCCGCAAGAACTGGCCCGACGGCGTGGAAGTGCACGTGGTGGAATTCGTGCCGGCGGCGCACTGGACCGGGGGCCGGCTGCTGGCCACCGACGGCCGGCCGTTCACCGTGCCCGGCGCCGACGGCATCCAGGGCCTGCCCTGGCTGGAAGGGCCGGAAGGCAGCCTGGACAAGCTGATCACCGCCTGGCAGACGGTCAACGACCAGCTGCACACGGTAGGCCTGGAAGCCCGCCGCATCCGCCTGGACGCCCGTGGCGCCTGGCGGCTGGAACTGAACAACGGCACGCGCGTGGAACTCGGGAGGGACGACCCGATGCCCCGGCTGGCGCGTTTCGTGGCGGGCTGGGACGCGCTGGCGCGCGCCGGCCTGGGCGTGCCCGAGGACGTCGACCTGCGTTATGCGAACGGCTTCGCGGTGCGCTGGCCCGAGGTCGACGGGGACATCGACAACAATGACGACGCGGCGCCCGCCAGGACGCTCGCGCAGAACCGGTAGACAGGGAGACACATGGCGAAGAAGCCGGAAAAATCACTGGTGGTGGGGCTGGACATCGGCACCTCGAAGATCGTCGCCATCGTCGGCGAGATCCAGGACGACGGCACGGTCGAGGTGATCGGGCTGGGCTCCTACCCCTCGCGCGGCCTGCGCCGCGGCGTGGTGGTGGACATGGCCAGCACCGAGCACGCCATCCAGCGCGCCGTGGAAGAGGCCGAGCTGATGGCCGGCTGCGAAATCCACTCGGTGTTCGGCGGCATCAGCGGCAACCACATCCGCAGCCAGAACTCCGACGGCACCGTGGCCATCAAGGACAAGGAGGTCAGCGAGAACGACGTCGACCGCGTGCTGGAAGCCGCCCGCGCCATCCCGCTCTCGGCTGACCAGAAGATCCTCCACGTGCTGCCGCAGGAATACGTGCTCGACAACCAGGACGGCATCCGCCAGCCCATCGGCATGGCCGGCGTACGCCTGGAAGCGCACGTGCACGTCGTCACCGCCGCGCTGGCGGCCACGCAGAACGTCGGCAAGTGCGTGTCGCGCTGCGGCCTGACCGTGGACGAGCTGATCATCACGCCGCTGGCCTCGAGCTACTCGGCGCTCAGTGATGATGAGAAGGAACTGGGCGTGTGCATGATCGACATCGGCGCCGGCACCACGGACATGGCGGTGTTCATCGACGGCGCCATCCGCCACACGGCCTGCATCCCGATTGCCGGCGACCAGGTCACCAACGACATCGCCGTCGGCCTGCGCACGCCCACGCAGCACGCCGAGGACATCAAGATCCAGTACGCCTGCGCGCTCGAGCAGCTCGCGGGCCATGACGAAACCATCCAGGTGCCCAGCGTGGGCGAGCGTTCATCGAAACGCCTCGCCCGGCAGACGCTGGCGCAGTGGGTGGAACCCCGCTACCGCGAACTCTACAGCCTGGTCATGGCCGAGTTGCGGCGCAGCGGGTACGAGAACATGGTGCGCTCCGGTCTGGCCATGACCGGTGGCGGCGCCATGATGGAAGGGGCGGTGGAACTGGCCGAAGAGGTCTTCCACATGCCCGTGCGCCTGGCCACGCCGCAGTACGTGACCGGGCTTTCCGACGTGGTCAGCAACCCGGTACACGCCACCGGCGTGGGGCTGCTGATCTATGGCAGCCAGGCCGACGGGACACGCAACCTGTCCGGCCAGGCGCAAGGCGACTCGTGGCTGAGCCGGGTGCAAAGCTGGTTCAGGGGCGAGTTCTAATCGCAATACAAGCAGCAAGACCGACGACATAGACATCAACATCAACGGCGAGCGAGAGAGGAAACGACAATGTTTGAACTGGTGGAAAACTACATGCCAAGCGCCAAGATCAAGGTGATCGGCGTAGGCGGGGGCGGCGGCAACGCCGTGCAACAGATGATCGACGCGAACATCGAGGGCGTCGACTTCATCGCGGCCAACACGGACGCGCAGGCGCTGAAGGCCTTCAAGGGCAACACCGCGCTGCAGCTGGGCTCCACGGTCACCAAGGGCCTGGGCGCCGGCGCCAACCCCGAGGTCGGCCGCCAGGCCGCGCTCGAGGACCGCGACCGCATCATGGAAATTCTCGACGGCGCCGACATGGTGTTCATCACCGCCGGCATGGGCGGCGGCACCGGCACGGGCGCCGCCCCGGTCATCGCCGAGGCCAGCAAGGAGCTGGGCATCCTGACGGTGGCCGTGGTCACCAAGCCCTTCGCCTTCGAGCAGAAGCGGCGCATGGACATCGCCGAGCAGGGCATCGAGGAACTGCAGCGCCAGGTGGATTCGCTGATCACCATCCCGAACTCGAAACTGCTGCAGGTGATGGGCGACGACGCGCTGCTGCTGAACTGTTTCAAGGTGGCCAACGACGTGCTGCACGGCGCCGTGCAGGGCATCGCCGAGTTGATCACCCGCCAGGGCCTGATCAACGTCGACTTTGCCGACGTGCGCACCGTCATGTCCGAGATGGGCACCGCGGTGATGGGCGCCGGCCGCGCCAGCGGTGAGGACCGCGCGCTGCAGGCCGTGCACGAAGCCGTCGGCAACCCGCTGCTGGAAGACATCGACCTGTCCGGCGCGCGCGGCGTGCTGGTGAATATCACCGCCGGCATGAACCTGCACATGAAGGAGTTCGACGAGGTGAACACGCAGATCACCGATCTCGCCTCCGACGACGCCACCGTGGTGGTGGGCGCCGTCATCGACCCGGACATCGGCGACGAACTGCGCGTGACCGTGGTCGCCACCGGCCTGGGCGAGGAGATCCAGCGCAACACCGGCAAGAACCGCGGCCGCCGCTCGTTTGAGGTGGTGCGTAACGGCACCACCGGCCGGGCCGAGCCCATCGCCGACCCGTGGGACGACGCCGACAGTGGCCAGGCCACGGGCGGTCACGCCGCGAACGCCGGCAACGGTGATTCCGGTCGGGTCGAAACCGGCCGCGCCGACCATGGATCTTCTTCGGCGAACAGTGGTCGAAGCAGCTCCCCCGAGAACGGCGCGCTGTTCGATTCGCCGAAAGACCTGGACTACCTGGATATCCCGGCCTTCCTGCGCAGGCAGGCGGACTGAGGACGCGTTAACCGGAACGCCCGGCGCGCGTCGCTCGCCGTTGATTGCACTGCCGGCCCGGCTGCGGGGCCGGCTGGCGCGTGCCGGGCGGGACGGTGAGACGGTGAGACGGTGAGACGGTGAGACGGTGAGACGGTGAAACGGTTAATCGGAGAGACGGTTTTTGGCGGGCCGCGGAGCGGGCCGCTCACCAGCCACGCGAAGCGTGGCGACTCACCAGTGAGCCGCGCAGCGGCGAACGACTCACCAACGAGTCGCGAAGCGACGAGTGACTCACCAGCCGCGCAAAGCGCGGCGACTCACTGAAAGGAGGCGTTAACATGTTGTTAAAAAACAACAAATACGTGGCAGAAATGCCGAAAGTGACTGTTGGGCGCCCGTCCACTGTGGTAGACTGCGCGCCATTCAAGCACTTGGGGCGTCTAAAATGATAAGACAGCGCACCCTCAAGAACGTGATCCGCGCCACCGGCGTGGGCATTCATACCGGCGATAAAGTGTTCATGACGCTGCGACCCGCGGCAGTGAACACCGGTATCGTTTTCCGCCGCGTCGACATGGACCCGGTGGTGGAATTGCCCGGCACCGCGGAGAACGTGGGTGACACCAGCATGTCCACGGCCCTGGTGGTGGACGGCGCTCGCGTGGGCACCGTCGAGCACCTGATGTCGGCGCTGGCCGGCATGGGCATCGACAATGCCTATGTTGACGTCAGTGCTTCTGAAATTCCGATCATGGACGGCTCGGCCGGCCCGTTCGTGTTCCTGATCCAGTCCGCCGGCATCGAGGAACAGTCCGCGCCCAAGCGCTTTATCCGCGTCAAGGAACCCGTCGAGATCCGCATGGGTGACAAGTGGGCGAAGTTCGAGCCGCACGAGGGCTTCAAGGTCTCGTTCAAGATCGAGTTCAACCACCCGGCCTTCGAGTCACATCACTCGTTCTCCGCCATCGATTTTTCGACCCAGTCCTTCCTGAAGGAAATCGCCCGCGCGCGCACCTTCGGTTTCGTGAAAGACCTGGAAATGCTGCGCGAGCGCAACCTGGTGCTGGGCGGCAGCCTGGACAACGCCGTGGTGCTGGACGACTACCGCGTACTGAACCAGGACGGCCTGCGTTACAAAGACGAGTTCGTGAAGCACAAGATGCTGGACGCCATCGGTGACCTGTACCTGCTGGGCCACTCGCTGATCGGCGCGTACTCCGGCTACAAGTCCGGACACGAGCTGAACAACCTGCTGTGTCGCAAGCTGCTGGAAAACCCGGAAACGTACGAGGAAGTGACCTTCGACGCGCCCGAAGGCGCGCCGATTTCCTACGCCTATCCCGCGCAGGCGGTCTAGTCCGGCGTTTCAGGCCGGCAGGTCGGGCGTGATTAACACCTCCAGGGAACCGATATCAGCCACGCCGTGACTGCGTAGCCGCGCCAGCAGTTGCGGGGCTTCCATTCGAAGCCGGGTAGCGATGGCCGCCACCGGGGTGCAGAGGATCAGCTTGCCGTCGCGCACATTGGCCACGCGCACGTGCGGCGCCAGGTTTCCCGGCAGCAGGTCCCGAACGACGGCATCGACCTTCGCCAGCGCTTCGGCGCGCTGCAGCAGGCCGGCCAGGCCGGAGCCGGGCTTGTCCATCAGTTCGCTGACTGGGCGGGCCAGGCGTTTTGCCTTCCAGTGGGTACCACTCATAAGAGAATTGTCACCTGGCTATCGAGCCTGACGCTCAAAGGCTTCATCCAGTTGGCGCAGGGCGTCAAGGCCCTGATCGACGGAACCGCGTGTGGCCATGGCCCGGAACCGGGTCTCGACATCAAACTCGACGATGGCGCGCGTCGACAGCTCTTCCATCAACTTGTTAACGCTGATTCGTCTGCGCTTGGCCAGCGCTTTAAGCCTTTGGTGCTGCTCATCCGGCAGTCTTACCGTCAGGGTTCCCATGTCACGTTACCTCCAGTATTTGGGCCGGTGTTACGACCCGGATGTTCGGAAAGTTGAGTTGCGAATTCGAAAGTCTTTAGCGTCATGCGTCACAATATACATCGTACATTCGCTGCTACGGTTCAAGGCGATCCGAAACTGCAGCCGGTGCCGGGTTCTGGCGATGTGCTAGCCTTGCATCCGCGCCGCCCAGCCCCCACTTCGTACCCGGGTCCCCGTGCCATGATCATGTGGGCCGTTTTCGACAACATATAAAGACGCAGACAACATGCTGAACGCTATTACCACCAGGATTTTCGGCAGCCGCAACGACCGCGTGGTCAAGAAGCTCGGCAAGGCCGTTGACGCCATCAACGAACTCGAGCCCGCGATGCAGGCGCTCAGCGACGACGAATTGCGCGCCAAGACCGACGAGTTCCGCGAGCGGGCGGAGAAGGGCGAGACCCTGGACCAGCTGCTGCCCGAGGCCTTCGCCGCGGTGCGCGAGGCCAGTGTTCGCACCCTGGGCCTGCGTCATTACGATGTGCAGATGATCGGCGGCATGGTGCTGCACGACGGCAAGATCGCCGAGATGAAGACGGGTGAGGGCAAGACCCTGATGGCCACGCTGGCGGCCTACCTGAACACCCTGGCGGGCGGGAGCGTGCATGTCGTCACCGTCAACGACTACCTGGCCCGCCGCGACGCCGAGTGGATGAAGCCGGTGTTCGGAGCCCTGGGCGTGACCGTGGGCGTGGCCGTGCCGGGCATGCAGCCGGCCGAGAAGCGCGAGAACTACGCCTGCGACATCGTCTACGCCACCAATAACGAGCTGGGCTTCGATTACCTGCGCGACAACATGGCGTTCTCCATGGACCAGCGCGCCCAGCGCGACCGCAGCTTCGCCATCGTCGACGAGGTCGACTCGATCCTGATCGACGAGGCCCGCACGCCGCTGATCATTTCCGGCCCCACCGACGACGCGCCGCAGCTGTACGTGCGCATCGACAAGCTGATTCCGCACCTCGAGCGCGGCGAGATGCCGGACGACCCGGAGCAGGCGCCCACCGGCGACTTCACCGTGGACGAGAAGCAGAAACAGGTCTACCTGACCGAAGAGGGCATGGCCCACGTCGAGGACCTGATGGTGAAGGAAGGGCTGCTGAAGGAAGACGATAGCCTGTACCAGTCGAACAACCTGTCGCTGGTGCACCACCTGAACGCCGGCCTGCGCGCCCACCACCTGTACCAGCGCGACGTCGACTACATCGTGAAAGACAACGAGGTGGTGATCGTCGACGAGTTCACCGGCCGCACCCTGGCCGGCCGCCGCTGGTCCGAGGGCCTGCACCAGGCCGTGGAGGCGAAAGAGGGCGTGCCCATCCAGCGCGAGAACCAGACGCTGGCCAGCATCACCTTCCAGAACTACTTCCGCCTCTACAGCAAGCTGGCGGGCATGACCGGTACCGCCGACACCGAGGCCTACGAGTTCCAGACCATCTATGGCCTGGAAGTGGTGGTCATCCCCACGCACCGGCCGATGATCCGCGACGACCGCGACGACCTGGTGTTCCTGAAAGCGGCCAACAAGTACGACGCCATCGTCGACGACATCCGTGATTGCATGGAGCGCGGCCAGCCGGTACTGGTGGGCACCACGTCCATCGAGACCAGTGAGCTGATCAGCAACAAGCTGCGCAAGCTGAAAATTCCGCACGAGGTGCTGAACGCCAAGCAGCACGAGCGCGAGGCGCACATCGTCGAGCAGGCCGGCGCGCCGGGCTCGGTGACCATCGCCACCAACATGGCCGGCCGCGGCACGGACATCGTCCTGGGCGGCAGCCTGGAGGCGGCGATCACGGCCCTGGGCGAGGACGCCGGCGAGACGGCGAAGGCCGGCGCGAAGGAAAAATGGCAGAAGCTGCACGACCAGGTGATCGAGGCCGGCGGCCTGCACATCATCGGCACCGAGCGGCATGAATCGCGTCGTATCGACAACCAGCTGCGTGGCCGTTCCGGCCGCCAGGGCGACCCGGGTTCTTCGCGCTTCTACCTGTCGCTGGAAGACAACCTGATGCGCATTTTCGCCAGCGACCGCATGGCCGGCATGATGAAGCGCTTCGGCATGAAGGAAGACGAGGCCATCGAGGCCGGCATGCTGAACCGCGCCATCGAGAACGCCCAGCGCAAGGTCGAGGCCCACAACTTCGATATCCGCAAGCACCTGCTGGAATACGATGACGTGGCCAACGAGCAGCGCAAGGTGGTCTACGGCCAGCGCGAGGACCTGATGGAGCTGGACGACATCCACGACACCATCGTCGAATTCCGCGGCGAGGTCTTCAACGACGTCATCGACCGCTTCGTGCCACCGGGCAGCATCGACGAGCAGTGGGACCTGGCCGGACTGGAACAGGCCCTGGACGGCGAGTTCGGCATCCACGTGCCGCTGACCCGCTGGGCCGAGAACGACGAACTGCCCAACGAGGAATCCATCCGCTCGCGCGTGCAGCAGACCGTCGACAACCACTACGAGGCCAAGGAAGCCCAGACCGGCACCGAGGTGATGCGTCACTTCGAGAAAGCGCTGATGCTGAACGTGCTCGACCAGCAGTGGAAAGACCACCTGGCCAGCATGGACTACCTGCGCCAGGGCATCCACCTGCGCGGCTACGCCCAGAAGCAGCCGATGCAGGAGTACAAGCGCGAGGCCTTCGAGATGTTCTCCGGCCTGATGCACAGCGTGCAGCACGATGTCATGCGCCTGCTGGCGCGCGTGCAGGTGCGCGCCGAGGAAGACGTCGAGGCCGTCGACGCCCAGCGTCGCAGTGCCGGCGCCAACATGCAGTTCCAGCACGCCGAGGCCAGCGGCATGCCCGCACCGGCCGAAGCCGAGCCCGCCGGTGGATTCGGTGGCGCCCAGGGTGGCATGCCCGCCGGTGGCCAGCCGTCGCAGCGCCCGCCCGCCCCGCCGGAACAGCCCGTGATCCGCGAAGGCAAGAAAGTGGGCCGCAACGAGCCGTGCCCGTGCGGGTCGGGGCGCAAGTACAAGCAGTGTCACGGGCGGTTGAGCTGATCCGCCAGCCGTGACCCACCTGCGCGGGCAAGCCGGGTGAAGACACTCGCCGCGCTGGTCTTCGGGCTTGTCGGCGCTTTCGCGGCCTGGACCCTGCTGACCTGGTTCGCGATCGGACTGCACTGGCCCCCCGCCGGGCTGTACGCCTGGCGAATACCGGTCATCGCGTTCCTGTTCCTTGCCGGCGTTGCCAGCGCGGCGCTGGCGATGGTGGTCATTCCGCAATACACCACTTCATCGGTACGCACCGGGCCGCCCGGCGCTGGTGCCGCGGCCATGGTCAGTCGTGGCGACTGGGTCATCCTGGCGGGCCTCGCCACGCTGATGTGGACGATGAACGGCCTGGTCCAGTGGCCCAACCCCGACGATACGCATTTCCTGGACGCCGCGGCGTCGTTCCTGGTGGAACCCGGGCTGCCGTTGTTCGCCACCGACACCTTGTTCCAGGTTCATGAACGACCCAATTATGTTTACGCGCTTAACCTGGGGCAGAGCTGGGACGCCCTGACAGGCTTTGTCGCCAGGGTGACGGGCATCAACCTGCTCGTGGTCTATTACACCGTCCTGCCGCTGTTCACGGCCCTGCTGGTGCCCTTGGTGACGGTGCTGTTCGGCAAGCTCCTGGGCCTGTCACGGGTGGCCCCTGGCGCCGTGGTGGCCGTCGTGGGGGTCTACCTGCTGGCGGAATTCGGCGGCGCCCTGGCGGCCAAGTTCCAGTTCATGCGCCTGTTCCAGGGCAAGTCGGCGATGATCCTGGCCGGACTGCCCCTGTGCATGCTGGCAGGAATGCTGCTGGCGAGGCTGCGGTCCACGGGTTCCATGGCACTGTTGCTGGTGGCCGTGCTGGGCACCGCCGGTACATCCAGCACCGGCCTGTACATGGCGCCGCTGGCCGCCGGTATGGGCGCGCTGATGGGGCTGCAGCTGAAACTGGCCGCGCTGTCCAGGACAGCCATCGGCCTGGTGATCGCGGGCCTGCCCTGCCTGCTGGCCTTGCTGGTGTTCCACGTCATGCGCGACACCGGTGATCTCATGGCAAATTACGACTACCGCCGTTTCCGGTTTCCCGACGCACTGGATGCCTTCGGCGAGGGTTGGAAGGGGCTGGTGCAATACAGCATCTACGCCCTTGCCGCATTGGCGGTGACCGTCGTGGGTGTGGTCCGGCGCAACTCCGCCATTATCCGGCTGGGTCTGGTCACGCTGCTGCTGGGGTTGAACCCCTGGTGGGGCGAACTGCTGGGCGCATTGACCGGGGTGATGAACCTCTACTGGCGAATTTTCTGGCTGGCGCCCGTGGGCATATTGTTGATGGTGCTGGGGGCCGAGGTTGTCGGGCGATTACTCCCGGTGGCCGGGCATCGGCGCCCGGGTGGTGCGGGCCTGGCGCCCATACTGGGGTTGTCGGTGTTGCTGCTGGCCGCGGCCGCGACGCTGGCGGTCATCGTCGGGAAAGACCGGATGACCGCCGCGCACTTCAACTTGACCAAGGTGCGGCCCGACGTGGGCATGGTGGTTGAACGGTTGAAGTCCCGGCGCGCGGCGTACGCCGACCAGGAGATCATACTGGCCGCACCGGAAAACATCGCCCGCCTGGTCAACCACTACCCCGATGCGCCCCGGCAGCTGTACCTGCGGCGCTACTACTTCATGCTCATTCCACCCGAAACGGATCGTGTCAGTCGCGACGAGGTGCGTGGGCTGTCCAGGACCCTCCGGCGCAAGCGAATCGAAGCGCCTCATTTCAGGCAGTTGATCAAACGGTCGGAGAAACTGGGCGTGACCCACCTGCTCATGACCCGACAGCAGGTGCACCCGGCACTGCTGGAGCGCCTTGCGGGTGAGTATCCGTTATCCTGTGAGCGCGTGGGCGGCTTTTGGCTGTGCACACTCTGACGACCATTGGATTAAAAGGCCCGACGTGAAGCTCATCGTCCAGATTCCCTGCCTGAACGAGGCGGAAACCCTGCCGCAGACCGTGCGCGATATTCCCCGCGCCATCGACGGTATCGACACGGTCGAGATCATGATCATCGACGACGGTTCCACCGACCGCACCATCGACGTGGCGCGCGAGCTGGGCGTCGACCACATCGTCCGGCAGAAACGGAATTTCGGCCTGGCGCAGGCCTTCGCCGCCGGCATCGAGGCCGGCCTGTCGCTGGGCGCCGACATCATCGTCAACACCGATGGTGACAACCAGTACGCCGGCGAGGACATCGCCCGCCTGGTGCAGCCCATCCTGGCCGGCGAGGCGGACATCGTCATCGGCGACCGCCAGACCGACGGCATCGAACATTTCTCGCCGCTGAAGAAGCTGCTGCAGAAACTGGGCAGCGGCGTGGTCCGCAAGCTCAGCGGCACGACCGTGCCCGACTCGGTCAGCGGCTTCCGCGCCTACAGCCGCGACGCCGCGATGCGCCTGAATATCGTCTCGACGTTCAGCTACACCATCGAATCGATCATCCAGGCCGGCAACCGCCACCTGGCCATCGCATCCGTGCCCGTGGGCACGAACCCCAAGACGCGCGAATCACGATTGTTCAAGAGCCTGCCAAGGTTTATCGAGCGCCAGCTGAACACGATGGTGCGCATGTACAGCATGTACCAGCCGCTGCGGGTGTTCGTCGTGATCGGCCTGGTCCTGCTGCTGGTGGGCGCGGTGCCCATCGTGCGGTTCCTGTACTTCTGGTTCATCGGCCAGGGCGAAGGCCACATCCAGTCGCTGGTGCTGGGCGGCATGTTCACCACACTGGGCTTCGTCGCGCTATTGATGGGCCTGCTCGCCGACCTGGTCGGCTTCAACCGCAAACTCATCGAACTCACCCTCGAAAAAGTCCGCCGCCTGGAACAAAACGCCCATACCCAGCCGTCAAAACCGGCAACAACAAGTCCCCCACCGTCGTCACCAGCCGTCCCGCCACCGCCGCCTCCACCGCAAACGCGGGGTCATCGTGCGCGAAGGCCATGAACACCACCTCGCGCACGCCCACGCCGCCGGGCGCGCCGGGCGTAAGGAACCCGGCCAGCCAGGCGACCAGGTAGCCGCCGGTCAGGCGTAACAGCCGGTCGGCCGGCAGGGCTGCCAGCAGGCCGAACAGGACGTAGACGATGGCGGCATAGCCGGCGAAAAACAGCAACTGCAGCGCCACCGGGCGCAGGCGCCCGCCGCCGCGCAGTTGCGTCCACGCCAGCGAAACCCCGACCACGGCCGGCACCGCCATCGCCACCACGATCAGCGGTAGCGACAGGCGGATGCCCACCAGCTCGATCCCGCCCGTGTCGCCACCGATGGCCAGCAACAGCGCCGCTACCGTGGTGACCGCCGCGACGTGCAGGCAGGCCTCGACCAGCGTTGCCCGCGCGATGACGCCCTGGCCGAGGCCGGCATTGGCGAACAGTGCCTGTCGCGAGACCAGGTGGAAGATATTGCCGGGCAAATACTTGTAGATGTTGCACAGCGCGTATACATGGACATCGCGGTGCCGCCGCACACCGGGCGCTCCGCCCGCAGGTGCTGGCGCAGCCCCGTCGGCCAATTGCCGTGCCACGATCGACCAAGACAGCGCCAGCACGCCCAGCAGCGCCGCGTAGGCCAGCGAGCCGCCGATGACGCCTGCAAGCACGGCCGGGTCGGAGAGCGCCGCGGCCAGGGTTTCGCGGTACCGCCAGGCCTGCACCAGCAGCAATGCCGTCGCGATCACGAAAACGACCGCGCCGGCGATGTTCAGCAGTTTCTTCAAGCGTCGTCGCCCGGCCGGGCCGGGTTCAGGTGGCGAATCAGCCAGGTGGCGTCGGGGTAGGGCAGGCAGGCGGTCAGCCCGGTGTGCTTCTCGATGGTGATGTCATCACGCTGCTGGCACGGCCGGTAGCGCGCGCGGTTGGGGTTGTCGAACACCACCAGCCCGTCGTCGGCGAGACGCGCCAGCGCCGCCTGCAGCGCCGCCCCGCGGCAACGCCCGTCGACAACGACGATGTCGAACACGCCGGGCACCCGGTCAATGGCATGCACGTAATCGGAAAAGTCGCCGGACTGCCCGGGCTTGCCGGTGACGTATTTCGGATCCAGCCCCTCGGCCACCGGTCCGGGCTCCACCACCATCAACTCCGCGCCATCGAAAGCCGCAACCTGCCCGGCGACCACGCCGGCCCACTCGCGGTCGTGCTCAACGCTGAACACCTCGGCACAGCGCTTCGCCAGCCACACGGTCGACGCCCCGGAGCCATATTCGAAGGCCCGCGCCCCGTCGCGCCCGCGCAGGAACGCATCCACGCGGTCCACGGCCACCAGGTTCCACCAGGGCAGGTCCAGCGCCACCAGCGCATCGACGTCGTAAATGGCGAACAGGCTGCGCAACCACAGGGCAAACCGCGAACCTTTCGCGGCCCGCCGTTCCAGCCAGCCCAGGATGCCCAGCGCGCCGGCGATCCGGCCCAGGGCGCGCACCAGGGCGACGTAAATTCGTTTTAACACGTGTTGTTCCTTATAACGTATGCCAGGCATTTCGCAAGTACGGTGCGCCGATGCGGCCTGTTTTCAAACCAGCAAGGCGCGGAAGCCGGCCTCCACGAAGTGCCGGTCACTGGCCAGCGCGGTATCGACGCCCGCCTCGCGCATCACGGTGAAGCTGACACAGTCGGTGAAGGAGTAACCATGATCGTGGTGCGACTCGAACAGCTGGCGGGCGCGCCTGAAGCGCTCCGGTCCGGTCCACGCCATCTCGCAGACAGGATTGTCCATCGTCGCGCTGAACAGCGCGGGTGTCACGTGCCCCAGCCCCCGGACTTTGAGCAGCGTGGCGGCCTCGTCCAGCACGTAATCGGTGACCAGCAGACGCCGGCGTCGCTCGGCGACTGACTGAATATGCGCAGCGGCAGCCGCGTGACGGGGATCTTTGGGCACCAGCAGGGCAAACAACCCGCCGGTATCGAGGTACAGGTCAGTCACCGTAGACCAGGCGGTCAATCGCGCGATCAGGATCATCCGCCGACAGCGCTCCTGCTGACTCGCCGGCCGCGCCAACCAGGTCCAGCAGGCGCCTGTAACCGTCATCGGTCGCGCCTGCCGTCTCGATGGGCGCCATGCGCATCACGGCCCGCCCCCGATAGGTGAGCGTCAGCGTTTCGCCTGCCGCAACGCGCTCAATCACACGCCGCGGATCCTGGCGCAACTCCAGCATCGTCACTTCCTGATCCCGCATCAGCTTGTAGTTTAAGTTTAAGTTCAACATATGCTATCAATTCGAACCTGGGTCGGCAACACGGCCGGTGTGGTCTCAGGATGATCATGTCCCCTTCACGGTACACCGCGACCTCCGTGACGTCGTCAGAAAAACACAGTGATTTGGGTAGGCGAATTGCCCGACTGCGTCCGCCTGGCCCCGTTCTACGACCTGGTTTGCACCATGGCCATCGACCACATCGACCATGATAGCGACGCCATCACCCAGGCCCAAGAACAGCGCGACGATAGAGGCGATAAAGGTGAAGCCAGGTACGGCGCAACGTTCTACCGAGGTATGGTCACGGCCGGTGAAAGGTTAAGTCGCCGCGCACGACGGGCAAAGCCGCGGTCGTCGAAGCTGGCCATCTTATCGCATCGGCAATAGCCCGCATGGTGCAGCGCGTCGGCGAAATCCAGCCCGGCCGCGTGCGCGTCCAACGCGCGTTCGACGGTTGGCCGGTCTTCAACATCCAGGTGGGGAATCGACAGCAGGTGGGCAAACACCCGGCCGACAGGGTCGCGGTCGAAGCGGTAGTAGCCCCGCAGCACCCATTCGAGTTCCAGCAGTACCGACTTCACCACCCGCAGCGGTTGTCCGGATTCGATCAGCTTGCGTGCCGCCCGTCGCTGTCGGCCCGTTGTCGGGTCGGGCTGGTCATCCACGTAGTAGCGGGCCAGAACATTGGTATCCAGCCCGATCATGGATCAGTCGTCCGTGGCCAGGGTGGCCGCGTCGAAATCAGCCGGAACCGCGGACATTGGGCTTTTCAGCAGGCCAAACCCGCTCTCCATGGCCGGTGCCGTGGCCCTGGCCAGCGCAATCTCCACGCGCCCGTCGACCAGCCGGAACGTGACCCGGCTGCCCGCGCGGATACCCAGCGCCTGGCGAATGTGCTTCGGTATGGTCACCTGACCCTTCCGCGTCACCGAAAATTCATCCATGGTCAGCATCATAAGTATTACCTGGTAAGGATTTTAGTGTGCCGTTCACGGGACCGTCAACTGGCCCAGTTCTCCACGACCAGCTCATCGATGCCGGAAAAATGACGGACGTTATTCGTGACCACGACGGAGCCAGACGCCAGCGCGTGCGCGGCGATCATCAGGTCCATGTTGCCGATGGGCCGGCCCTCGGCGGCCAGCCGGGCCCGCAAACGCGCATAGGCGGAAGCCGCCGCGCGGTCCCAGTCGAGTACCGGAAGCCGGGCAAGGAAAGCCGTGACCGCCGTCTCGATTGCACGCGACTGTCGCCTTTCGACGCCGTAACGCAGTTCCGCTTCCGTGATCACGGAGACACACAGGTGGCCCGCCTCGGCCGCGAACCGCGCCAACAACCGTTCAGGCCGCCGCCGAATGACATCACTGGCGATATCGGTGTCCAGCATGTAACGCATCATGGCCAGTCGTCGCGCTCCTGCGGCACCCCCTGGTCGCGTTCGCGCGCGTCCATGAAGTCGTCCGGGACGGCCGGCGCCTCGTCGGCGAAAGTCGACCAACCCGGTCGGTGTGGTTTCAGGATGATCATGTCACCCTCACGATAAACCTCGACTTCGGTGATGTCGTCGGAAAAACACAACGATTTGGGTAGGCGAATCGCTCGATTGCGACCGTTGATGAAAAGTTTTGCGGTTTCCATGATGGCGTTCCCGGCTTATCGACATAAGAAAGCATATGTCTGGCATATTCTGATCGTCAACCCAATGACGGGACTGTCTTGCACGAACGTGTAATTGGCGGTTCAGGAATGCCGTGTCGTAAAAAATATATACGTACGTGTATATTCTGGATCCGAAAATGACCAGCCCAACCCCCACCGCCCAGCAGGTCGCCACCACCAAAGCATTGGGTGCCCTGGTGCGCCGCCACCGCAAGGCCAGGGGTCTGCGCCAGGACCAGCTCGCCAGCCTGAGCAATGTGAGCACGGGCGATTTCGAGAAAGGCAAGGAAACGGCCCAGGTGGGCAAGATCCTGCATGCCTGGTACGGTGACCAGCCGGTCGGGCGACTATGGCGCGACGCCGCCAATGCCGATTGGCGAGATCTTGAAGCTATGTCCATGAAATAAGAAAGGGCCGCAAAAAACGGAGCCCCCATTGCGGGGACTCTGTCGATTCATTTTCGGGCTTGGGCTGTCAGGCCGCTTTCTTTTGTTGTTTGGTCGATGAGTCACGCTTGGCGTGATCCTTGTAAGCCTTGTCCAACAGTTCATTTGCTCGATTGAGCAAGGCTTCGGCCTTTGCGTACAAGCGCCGTTTTGCGAGAGTCTTCATGGCGCTGCTCCTAGCTTTACACAGGTACCTGTTAGAGGAACGGTTTGGCGTCAAGTTCCTTGACAAGGTTGGACAATGTTACCTTGTCGTTATTGCGAATCGCAATGCCCATATTTCGCATTAAGTACACGTAATCATTTGCCTTTTGAGCGAGCATGGGATCGAAATCGTCGGCCAGCTCAAAAACAATATGGGCCACGGTATCCATAATATCGGCAATCTCTGCATACGACGGCTTGTGGTCAGCAAGAACCGATATTTCAAACTGCCTGGCATTTCGGAGAAATTTGTTAGCCGTTTGCAAAATCAATTCATACAGCCCTTGAGCGCTGTTCAGTCGATCATTCACCGGCATTATCCCCTTGATACTCTCCCTTTTCAGGTCGGGAGTTAAGCAATATTTTCAACACATCGCTCATGTTGCGCTGGCCAGACCCAACCAACAATGGGCATTTACACCGACATGTTGTCGGAAAATGGCTTGAGTGAGTATTGGGTGTCAGCGGACGCTCCAGTCCCGCCACGGCGACCTGCCCGCACTGCAGCGCGTGGAACAGGCGATTCGCCGCCAGTGCCAGCTGGCTTCAACTTGATCTACCCCCAGTCGAGCAGCAACTCGCGCCGGGTTTCCGCGCAATCCCGCAGGTACAGGTTGATCAGGCTCTGATACGGAATGCCCTTGTCCTCCGCCATGGCCTTGAAGTACTCGATGGTGTCTTCATCCAGGCGAATGGTGATCTGCTTCTTCAGGCGCTTGGCGTAAGGATTAGGGACGGAGTTGGAGAAGTCGTAGCGTTTACGCATGCTGGAACCTTTCATTGGTGGCATTCCATGCCGTTTGCCGCGTTTTTCTGAGGCTCCCATTCGAATCTCAGTGTGTCCTTGAATGCCATTATAACTACAATGTATGTGCATTTAAAATGAACACACACAATGCGCTGAACAGACCGAGCAGACAATGGACAATGATCCCGACATGTTGTCGGAAAACGGCTTGAGTGAGTTTTGGGCCTAACTTGAAGCGTCCAGGAACGAAAAGCAGCTACAGATTCCGCCCACCCGCCCCGACCCACAACCAGCACCCCACCGCCGGCAATATCCGTGCCCCAAACGCCACGTACATGTTGTGCACCGGCGTATTGGCCACACTGAACGACGCCCACCCCATCCGATGCCCCCGCCCCGCAAACGCGTGATACCCACGCAGGAACAGCAGCAGCCCGGAAATCTCCGGCTCGCGGCACAGCATGGCCAGCGTCAGGTTGAGGCCGTTACCGGCGGAATCGTCGCCCAGGTACCAGCCCTGGACCTTGCCCTTGTAGAGCACCCGCAGGCAGGTCGACGGGTGCCGCTCGATCTGCTGGCGGCTCCAGGTGGCGTAGCGCTCGGTGACTTTCTCGCGGGTTGCGCCGGGCAGCCGGTAGTAGCGCTCGTGGTCGAACGGCATCAGCTCTTCGGCGCTCACGGAAAAGGGCATCTCGTCCGCGAACTCGACATCCAGGTTCGAAAGGCTGGGCGGTGAATCCATGCCGGTGAGCTTCAGGCGGTAGGGGATCTGCGTGTCGGCCAGGAAGAACCCCGCCCGTTGCAGCGAAAGAAAGTCGATGCCGCTGTCTTCCAGCGGCGCCTTGAACTCCACCCACTCGTACGGCGCCAACAGCGTCGCGCGTTCGTCAGCAGGCAGATCGAAAAACGCCCTGTCGGTAACAATGCCGACGGGCGAGCCCCACCAGTCGGTATTGAACTCGTGGGTCTTGATCATGGCTCGACCGCGTCACCCACCTGCTCGGCGATGACGTAGCAGGGCTGCTCCAGTGCCTTCTGGTGAATACGGCCGATGTACTCGCCGATGATGCCCAGCGAGAACAGCTGTACGCCCGAGAACAGCGCGACGATGGAGGCGATAAACGTAAAGCCGGGCAACACCCGGTCGAAGAACAGGTAGCCACCCACCACGTAGAACAGCACTGCGATACCGAACATCATGAACAGGAAGCCGATGACGATGGCGATCTTCAGCGGCCGGGAACTGAAGCTGGTGACCATGTTGAGCGTGTGGTTCGCCAGCTTGCTGAAAGAATAGCCGGACTGCCCCCGCGCGCGCTCCGCGTGCGCGACCTCGACAGGCTCAAAATCGTTGGTGGCCCAGGTCAGCAGCACGTCGATGGAGACAAACTTGGCGCCGAACTGCTGGAAGGCTTCCCGCAACTGGGTGCGGAAGGCCCGAAACGCGCTGGTGTCCGAGGCATGTCGGAACCCCAGTCCGAACCGCAGCGCCAGCTTGGCGAACCATGAAGAGAAGTCGCGAAACATGCCGTGTTGCCCTTTCTCCGGCACGCCGTAGACCACGGCATGGCCCTGGTAGAGCCGTTCCAGCAACTTGGGAATCTCCTCCGGCGGGTTCTGCAGGTCATCGTCCATGGTCACGATGACCTCGCCGCGGGCGCGGCGGATGCCCGCCAGCAGCGCGTTGTGCTGGCCGAAATTGCGAATCAGTCGCAGGCCAACGACCTCGGGATGACGATCCGCCAGGCCCTCGATGACCGACCAGCTGTCGTCCGGGCTGCCGTCGTTGACCAGGATGACCTCGCACTTCTCCGGTCGCGAGGCGAACACGGCCAGCACCCGCTCGACCAGTTCGCCGACGGTGGCGGCGCCGCAATACACCGGCACGACCAACGAGACCCGTTTCGCCGTTTCCCCCATCAACCCGTCTCCGTCACTTCGAAACACCCCTTCCAGAAGGCCTGGCCGTCCCAGGTGCTGTCGAAGTGGTGCATGGTCGCCAGCGGGACGAACCGCAATACCTTGCTACGCGCGAGCCGCCGTAGCAAGTCAGGATCGTCGGGCGAGGACAGGGCGTGACCCACGGTCTGGATATTCGCGGGCAGCTGCTCAAACGCCTGCGCCACGGTCGCGCCTTGCACCGACAGCGCCATGTGGCCTTCAAATTCCCCCAGCCCTGCGGATCCCCAGGCCAGCAACCCACCGTTCTCGCCGACCACGCGCGTCTGCCAGCCCAGCGCCCGTGCCCACTGGTCCGCTTTCACGGTGTCGGACGCGATATTCATCGGCACCCGTCCCTGCGCGACACGCGCCCAGACTTCCGCCAGCCGCCCGGCCAGCGCGGCCACCTCGCCTTCGCTACCATCCAGCAGCACCACGCGCCGGGGCGAGGTACAGCCCGCCTGGCCGTAAATGGTGAACACCCGCACCAGGTCGGCCAGGGTGTCGTCATCCAGCGAATCGCGGTCCAGCCAGGCCTCGGAGCGCCGGTCCGTAAACGAAAAGCCGACGCTGTCCAGCGGATGGGGCAGGGCATGCACGGCCCGTGCAGCGGCGTCGGAGCCAAATACGATACGCACCGCGGCCGAAGCGGCCAGCTCAGCATTACGCGGGTCATCCCGCCCAAACGTCTCGGCGGTCACCCGGCTTTCCAGCAAACGCCGCAACGGCCCGTCATCCAGCTTGTCGATGGCGTAGCGCACGAAAGCCCCCGCCAGGTCCTCGGCAGAGGACCCCCGTTTCAGCCGCACGGGCTGCCCTGTCAGGCTCAAAAGCACCAAGGTCAAAGGCCCCAGCAAAGAGACGTTGTTGGGCAGCCACACCGCGATCTCGCCACGCGGCCGGTACAGCGCGGATACCGCAGCCCCGTCCCCCTCGACAGATTCACCGAAATTGCGGGCGAAGTGGCCGCGCAGGCTCGAAGGATCAAGAAACGTCGCCAGGTAGGCCCACTCATCACGGCTGAACCCGGGCGCGACATCGCGTAACATGCGCCGGCGCAGTTCGCCCCAGCCCTCGATCAGGTCGCCATAGGGCACCGGCAGCGCCACGGCCACCACGCCCCCCGGCCCGGCAAAGCGGTGCAATGCCTCAGACATTGGCGCACCCCCGGACCTCGGCCTTCGGTACCCGCCCCAGCAGTTCGAAGCGCTTGCCCGCGCGGCCACACTCGCACGCGCCCGGCACGATACGTCCCAGGTCCTCGGTTAACACGTTGTGATACGGCGCCCCGCGGGCCAAAGTGTTCATCAGCTGCAGTTGCCCGGGCGCGTCCACCAGCGATGCCAGCGTCCACGGGTCACGCACCAGCACGTCGGCCCAGACCGGCACATGCCGCCACCCCGCCTCGCACAGCGGGTATACGATGCCAACCTGCTCGACCAGGCCATAGAAATCCGTGACCCGCGACCCCGCCGCCAGCCCGTCAGTCAGGCGTGCATTGAAGGTCGCGTGGTCGACGCTCAGCGACTCGAGCTTTTTCCAGCCGCCGCTGTGCACGAACTGCACCCGCTTGCCGGCCAGCGCGCGCCGAATGGAATCCGGCAGCACATCATCCGCCCAGGCCAGCCACAGCATCCAGGTGAACCCATAGACCAGCAACTCGTCATGCTCGTCGAGCAAGCCGGAAAGCACATCCCACTTCACCGAACCCGGATCGCCCGCGTCGGCCAAAATGAAGTGAAGGTCAGACGCCAACGGCTTCAGGCTCATCGCCGCCGCCACCCGCGCGGACACATCCCGCGACACCAGCGACCGCGCCGAGTCCAGCACCACCAACGGGCGCTTCGAGTCACCAACGAAGTCACGAAGGATGGCCAGCGAACTGGCCGCCTGCAGCGCCGAACTCTCGCGATCAAGGACGATGCGACTGGCCACCCCGCTGCTGGTGGCCGAGGAATTCAGCACACGCTCATGCTGAACTTCCGCTGATTCAGTCCGGAACTCAAGCGACTTGAACAGGCCCACATGCAACCACGGCAATTGTTCGACGGAATCGGCGGCTTCGAAGGCAGGCCACACCCGTGCATAAGGCCCACAGCCCGCAATATGCGCCGCTGTCAGCGCATTTATTTCCGCCAGGAACGCCGCATCATCCCGCGGCCCGAACGGCGCGTTCTCGTGGAGCAGGGCAGTCACTGGAACTCGCGCTCCGTGAAAAAATGCAGGGCATCGCGCCGAACCAGCGAAGAGTTGGTGCGCGTACAGGGGTCCCGGAGAACGTCCATCCACCGCGCCGCCAGAAAGGGCAGGGCAACGTCAAAGTCAGAAGGAGAATGAAGTTCCCGCAACCGCTCAAACACGGCCGCAGCATCCAGGTCATATTCGGCGAACAACCGATACCACTTGTCCCCCTGCCGGCGATTGAACGCCATCACCGGCCAGGCAAAACTCGCACACAACCGCGCATGCCCCCAACCCGCGTCTTCGCGTCGTAATCCAGGCTCCAGCGTATGCGCAATGCCATGGACCAGGCCCACCCCGGCCCGCGCCTGCCCGGCGCAGGCATCCCCACTGGGCTTAAACCAACGCGCGTCCGCCCCGATGGGCAACTCGGAAAGGGTACGAATAACACCCGCCAGGTCGGCGCGAACAGCATCATCCGCCAACGGCGACAAAAAGCCCTCAAGCGCATGCGACCACGCATCCCCACAGGCAAACCGCGCCAGGTCCCCAGGCAAGGAGTCCGCCAACGCCGGCCAGTAACACCGCACCTCCGGCAGGAACTCAGGCCCCATGCGAATGTGCTTGTCAGATTCACCATCAAGAACGACGACCGGCGAAGCCTCCGCCCCGCTTCCCCAGATGGAAGGCACCGCAACAAGGCGCGTAGAAGGCGAATCATCGACCCGCCACGCCTTGGCCCGGTCGATCAGCCCACCACCCCCCACCACGACCAGCGTGTCGAGCCCGGAAGGCAAAGCAGAAATGGATTCAACGCGCTCAAACGGCCAACCCGCCACACGATCAAGAACAGAAGGCGTACACAGCAACACCGCACGCCCCAGGTCAGCCTCCAGCAGCTGGCCAACCCCCCAGGTTTCCTGCTCACTCGGCAAAAGAAATGCCCTTGCTCTCCAGCAAGGCAATGATGTCCGGCACCCCCTTGATCCCCATCGCCTCCTCCGGCGAGAAGTGATACCCAAACTCCTCATCAATCCCCACTGAAATCGCCACCACCGCCAACGAATCCCAAGTCTGGATATCGTCCCGCCCCATCCCAAACCCAAACTCGGACTCATCCAGCAGCAGCACATCCATCAAAAGCTCCCGCAACTTCTCTCGATTACTCACCTAAATCCGCTGCCTCCAATGCAGTTTCTTATTCTCATCCAGCCGTACCCCCACCAAATCCACCTTCCCATTCGGCAACCGCGGAATGCTCTCCATGCTCTCCACCCGAATCGGCCAATGCGCCCGAGTGTACCGCTCCCTCAACGCCAGCAGAAGCGCCCGCACCTGCGCCTTGTCGGGCTCCGGTGACGCCACCAAAACCCATCCAGGCTCGCCATTGGCATCATCACAGGCGTAGCCCACAATTGAACCATCCCAACCAAAACGCAATTCACCCACAACCTGAGCAATAGAAACTTTTTCACCGAAGCGTTTGAACACTTCATTCGAGCGACCGTTCACGCGCCAGGAGCCGTCAGGTAGTTGCTCGCCCATGTCGCCAGTCTCGATCCAGTCGCAGTCTTGGTATTTATGCACACCACACGGTCCTACGGACGCAACAGCTGAGTACGGACTCCTGAACAGAAGTCGCCCGTGTGAATCGGTTCGCAATTCCACTCCTCGCAAAGGCCGCCCGATGTTTGAAGAGTCGCCACTGGCCATCGCGTGCCGAATCGTTAAGCGTGGCATCGCTTCGGTACAGCCGTAGTTATTGAATACTTGTGCATTTGGGAATAGCGAGGAGACAAAATTCATTTGTTCTTGTGGAAAGCTTTCTCCTGCGAAATTGACGCGTATAACTTTAGGAAACGAAGTTCTCTCGAAAAACTTTCGGAACATTGAAAGCTGACTCGCAACCAGGCAAAGCATTGAATTTTCAGAGTTTTGAATCACCTCTTTAAGCGCATCGGGTCGGCTGAATCCGGATGTGGCAACGAAATTTCGTTGCATAACGAACGCCCAAAGCCACTGGTTAATGAAGGCGTAGGAATAGCTTATCGGCAAAGTGCAAATTGTTGTCTTAACCTCGTCAGCACTCTGTGCAGTATGAATGGTTTTAACAAGTGACTCTGAGCGTGTTTTGTCACCTACTATTAAGCGAGGCTCACCGGTGCTCCCAGAGGTTAGGAACGCAAAATGGTTGCTCTGAAGAAATGGTTCTTGCGCGAATATTAATTTCTTAACGGAGATACGTGAGCCCGTGTCACTTACCAAACAGAAAGCGTTTTTCGAGGTCCATGCATGTTGGACATCTGAGTAATCTGCCTTGAGTGTGCTGGAGTTTATTATTTTCATAAATTGACGGTGAGTCGTTTTTCAATTTAGAAAAGCTCAAGGCCAATATGGTAAACCTTCGCCTCTAAAGTTGTCTGAGCGAAATTTCCAGCTTTGTTGGCTGCAAAAACTGCATTAGAGGAAAAAATTGAAATGGAAAATTCCGCAGTTATAGTTTTTTCGGGGTTTAACCAAAGGGGGGTGATTGCGTTCTTACGAGTAGCGACAAGTAAAAACATTTCAACTCATATTATTTCGTCAGCTAAAAACGATCCTATTTCGTTAACTGAATACAAGAACATAATTTTCGCTGAACGAAAGTTTGTGGATTTTGACATCGACGAAGTTTTGCCAATTCTGCAAATGATTAAACGAGAATATGGTTACTCGAAACTACACATTCTCCCAAGCAGTGAATATCTAAATCGGAAATTCCTTTCGGAACGTCAGTTGTTCGAAAGTGAAGGCATTTTCATGCCAATTGTCGATAAAGAGCTTTATTCGCAGCTTTCCGACAAGTTTCGGTTTAGAAACCACTGTGAAAATCATGGCCTTTTGGCGCCCCCCGAAGTTGGGGGAGTGGCAGATGAATTACCAATTGTTGTAAAGCCAAAGTCATATTTTTCGCCCTTAGGAAAGGTGCAGTTCAAGCCTAAGCTAATTCATACTGAATCCGAACTATCGAACCTACTTGATGATCAGGAAGTAGAAGACTTTTACTTTGAGCGATTCATTTATGGGGAAAGTTACTATCTGCTTTTTTACTTCGCAAAAAATAAAGAAGTAATTTCATTTTCCCAGAAGAATTTGATTCAACAACCTGGTGGTGGATCAATTGTTGCCGCGCAAGGTGCCGAGATTCACGAGAGTGAAATTGCAAGGAAATTTGAGGAAATGCTTCTTTCGGCTGGATTTCAGGGACTTATAATGATTGAAATAAGAGATGCTAAGGAGGGGCAGTTTGTGATAGAGGCAAATCCACGTTTATGGGGGCCATCGCAACTCTTTGTTGATGCGGATATCCCAATTTTTGATCGGTTGCTATCAGATTTGGGATTGCTTTCAGAGCGCGAAAAAGATGATCAAGTAGGTTCAAACACAGAACCGGGGTTCGTAAAGTATTTTTGGTCTGGCGGGTTTGGAAGGCGGGGATTAAACGACCCAAAGTTAGCGTTCCATGGCACAAACCAAGAAGATTTTGCAAGACAGTATGGCGACTTCCAGTCTATAGACGTGTACCGGCGACCCGATACTATTTCAATCTTTCGTGAAGAGGCAGGTGGAGAAAATTGAACAAAAGTGATGTTGAGCGACTTTCTGACCTCTATTTGAATGTAAGTAAACACTCAAACTACCAATGCCCGCCTGATGCGTTATGTGCCAGTTTAGGCGTTTCCGAAAGTCAACCTTTTAAGTATGAACGGGAGAGGTTTGAGTGCTTTAGTTCTGAATTAGATTTTCGGGACAAAAAAGTGTTGGATATTGGCGCAAATACGGGCTTTTTTGTGTTCGAAAGTTTGCAACAGGGTGCAGATACTGTAGTTGCGTTTGAAGGTAATCCTCAGCATTCAGAGTTCTTGGTGCTTGCGAGAAAAGTGTTGGAATTTGAAGAGCAATTGAGGGTGTTCGATTCATATTATGAGTTTAATAAATCAAGCACAAATGAAGTATTTGACGTGTGTTTTCTGCTTAACGTGCTTCATCATTTAGGCGATGATTTTGGCGACTCAAATCTCAATGTCGAACAAGCAAGAGTAAAAATACTTGAAGCGTTAAATTCATTGTCACTGATTACAAAGAATCTGGTATTTCAATTGGGATACTGCTGGAAAGGTAATACAGAGACACCCTTACTCTCAGAAGGGACGAAGCGTGAACAAATTGGGTTCATTACCAAAGGAGTGGCTGACTTTTGGGACATTGAGCGAATTTATGTACCAGAAGTCAAAAATGGAATAGTCAAGTATTTTCCTCTAAATGAAAAAAATATTGCGCGGAATGACAAAATCGGTGAGTTTCTGAATAGGCCGATTTACTTTCTCAAGTCGAAAATGTTTCTCTCCTAGTGGCGCTAAAAACTTGTCGCGATCTGAAACCAAGACTTTTTAAAATACTAGTCTATAAACACAAGAAGCCTGCCTGTTTATGATAACGGCAGGATTTTATGGTGTGCATAGCTCAAAGTTAATCGATACATCTTCCAGCTAATCCAAACCCACTTCTCAGTGACTGAGATCCATACTCTACGGACAAAAGTAAACTATAAGCTCAAATCTTACCTCTACAATGCTCGATTTGAGTTGGGCCGCAGGGACTTGAGCGAAGCTCTGGAGCCTAATTGGGTCTATTAGCCCACTTATGATTTCGTTCACTAGGTGGTGCGAATAATAATAGACAGATGATTAAGCGATCCGAGTCAGACGTTATGCAAGGTTGGGCGAATCACAACGCGCCAGCTGTAAGTATTTGTTGCGTTTGCTACAACCATGAAAAGTACATCAGTGATGCTCTTGATTCATTTTTGGCGCAAAGGACAAGTTTTAAGTTTGAAGTCGTTGTACGGGACGATTGTTCGAGTGATCTAACTACTGAAATCCTTAAGAAATACAAAAACAAGTTTCCAAACATTATCAAGCTACGACTTGAATCAAGTAATCAATACTCTAAGGGTGTAAAGCCATTTTCAGTCGTATCCTCTTTGGCGACTGGAAAATACATCGCAATGTGCGATGGGGATGACTTTTGGATTGACGATAATAAGCTGCAAGCACAGTTTGATTACATGGAACGTCACAATCATGTAGCAATGCTTTTTGAGAACTCCATTCTCCTGGAGTGTGATATCAATGGCGAGGTAACTGAGCGTCGAAGGTTTAACCTGAATTTGCAGGAAGGCGTGATTGAGCCACGGCAGCTTGTCAATAGCTGGATCGTCACTACGGCAACTGTTTTTTTTAGGAACAGGGATCTGAGTGGACTTTATCCAAAAATTTTAGACCTGCCATATGGCGACTTGCCGCTGTATTTGCATCTCGCTCAGTTTGGCCAAGTTCATTACCGGGACAAAGTTTCGGCAGTGTATCGGGTGCTTACCACGGGTATGATCAAGTCCAAGGTTCGACGATTGGATACAGCCAAGACCATGCTGGTTTTCTGGGATCGCTTGGACGAATTATTTGGTCAACTAGAGATTGAGAAAGCCACGAGAAAGCAGAGGTCACAACAATATGGATGGATTCTCTGGCTGTGTATTGTTGAGAAACAGTATGGGCAAATTCCAAGATATGCCGTGAATTTCGTTTTGAGCGATCCTGTTCAAAGCCTCGCCACAACTGGTAGGGCGCTAAAGCTGCTGGCGCTCAGGTTGGTGACAGGGCAGAGGGTCGATCAACTCAAATAGCAACACCCTGGCTGGCGGTGAGCGACTACCGAGTACAATCAGAATTTTTCGAGGGGTACCAAGTCTTTGAAGTTTCCAAACACGTTGCATGTGGGAGCCCCGAATATTGGGGAACTTGAAAAGTTTTGGGAGCGTGTTCAATTCCTGTTCGAGGAACGTTGGTTAACCAACAGAGGGGAGCTGGTCCAGGAGCTTGAACGTGAGTTGGCGAATTTCCTTGGTGTAAAGCACTGTATTTCGATGTGTAATGGCACCGTTGCATTGGAAATTGCAATTCGGGCACTGGAATTGAAAGGGCAGGTTATATTGCCTTCATTCACATTCATCGCATCTGCTCACGCTTTGCAATGGCAGGAAATTTCTCCGGTTTTTTGCGACATAGATCCAGATTCCTATTGCATTGACCCTGAGAAAGTCGAGTCTCTGATCACGCCGGAAACAACCGCGATTATGGGCGTCCATTTGTACAGTCGCCCTTGCGAAATTGTACAACTCCAAGAAATCGCAGACAGGCATGGGTTGAAGCTATTGTTTGATGCGGCGCATGCTTTTGGATGCTCGTATCGTTCGAAGATGATCGGTGGATTTGGAAACTGTGAAGTACTCAGTTTCCATGCCACTAAGTTTTTCAACTCATTTGAAGGTGGTGCTGTCACGACGAACGATGATGATTTAGCCGAAAAGGTTCGATTGATGCAGAACTTTGGTTTTGCCGGCTTAGATAACGTCATTCACATCGGAACCAATGGAAAGATGACGGAGGTCTGTGCGGCCATGGGATTGACAAACCTCGAAAACATCGACGTTTTTCTTGATATCAATAAACGGAACTATGATCAGTATCGTGAGCAGTTGGCGGTCGTCCCGGGCATTAAGCTGATAAGTTTCGATGAGAATGAGAACTGCAATTGGCAGTACATTGTTATTGAAGTAGGGGATTCTTACCCGCTGTCCAGGGACGAACTGATGGAGTTCCTCCACAGTGAAAAAGTGAGGGCGCGTCGTTACTTTTGGCCGGGTTGTCATCGAATGGAACCATATAGGTCCATGCGCCCGGATTCAGTCTACAAACTGGATATCACGGAAGCGGTCGCTCGAAAAATACTCGTTTTGCCGACGGGTACTGCGATTGGCCCAAGTGAAGTGTCGAAGGTTTGCGAACTCATTGCCAGAAAACACTGAGTGGTCCACGTAACCCGTGAGCACTGAATCGGGCAAAGATGATCAGCTGAGGTCGAGAAGCCTTCGGGCACTTGGATGGGAATTCAGTGGCAAATCATTCTCTCAAGGAATTCTCTTCCTTGTAACACTTTTTCTTGCACGAATACTTTCGCCTTATGAGTTTGGGTTGATGGCGATTGCCATGGCCCTGGTTGGAATCGGACAGATTTTCCTGGATTTCGGCATGGGTGCGGCACTGATTCAGAGAAAAAATCTTAGAAAACTACACGCAACTTCGGCGTTCTATTTCAATGTGGCGTGTGGCGGGTTATTGACACTGATAGTCTTCAGCTTAGCGGGCGCGGTCGGTTGGATTTTCGAGAGTTCTGAGTTAGTCGGTTTCGTTAAAGCCCTGTCGGTCATCTTTCTCATCCATTCGCTTAACGTCGTGCAATTATCCACCCTACGTAGGGCACTAGATTATCGGCTGATTGCGAGAATCGATGTCATTGCTGCCGTGCTTGGCGGTGTGGTCGGTGTTTCGGCTGCTTTGCTAGGTGCTGGGGCCTGGGCGCTCGTTGCTCAGATGGTAACGATTAGTTTTTCGACTACGGTTGTGACATGGCTAGCGTCTTCCTGGCGGCCGGCTGGTAGGCCGTCCATATTTGCGTTACGCCAATTGTGGGCATATGGATCGCGAATTTACTATTCAAACCTGCTCGATGTTGCGTTTACTCGGCTGGATATTCTCATCATCGGCAAGTTCTATTCACCCGTCGGCCTAGGGCACTATGAACGAGCGAAAGCGACCAGTCAGGTTCTGGTTCAGAATTCATCGGTAACCTTGATGAATGTGCTTTTCCCGGTATTCAGTCAGATACAAAACGATTTGGGCCGGACTCGTATCGCCGTGCTGACTGGGCTGAAAGTACTTGGTTTTATCACATTCATGTTGATTGGCGGGTTGTTTTTGGTTGCAAGCGACCTGGTTCTTTTGTTGTACGGGGAAAACTGGACGTATGCTGCCTCGATTTTCAAGATTCTTGTCATCAGTGGGTTTGGGTACCCATTAAGTGCGTTTTTGCTAAACGTATTGGCTGGGAGGGGGCGATCTGACGAGTTCCTAAGGTTGGAAATCATCAAGAAGGCGCTTTTAGCGTGCAATCTGCTTATTTTAATTTTCTGGGGAATTGACTTTTTTCTTTATGGGTTGATCGTTCAGTCGGCGTTCGCGGTAATGATTGCTGCAATTTCCGTGGCAAGGGAAGTCGGCCTCAATGTGCAGGTGATTACCCGTCCATTAGTGACGCAGTGTTTAATCGCTGTGGGAGGTGTCATGTTGGTCACATCTATTCGATTGCCTCAAGCATTATCCGCGGATCGAGTAACTAGCGTTGCTTTGACTGCAATATTTTTTGCAGCCTTGTATTTCGGAGTTAGTCTTGTATTCAGGACGGATGCGTACAAGGCGATGCTTCAGCAGTGTAGGCCACGTGGAGATGGAATCAGAGCGAGATCGAAAAAGACTGAATGACAATCTCTTGCATGAGCCAAACGAACCGAGGAGAACTCTCGGATATTCAAAGTCAGTAAAGTGACGGTTTCTTTAAAAATGCGCCGACTTCATTGATAACGCCTTCTTGATGCGCCTCAAGACCCACCCAGAGCGGCAACCTCACAAGTCGTTCGCTGTAGGATTCAGTGATTTCGAGTTTGGTTTGGGTACGGTCAAAACGCCTTCCCATCGGCGAACTGTGAAGGGGAACGTAGTGAAAAACCGCGTTAATGCCTGATTCGTCGAGATGGTGAATCAGATTAGTTCTGTCTTCCAGGTTTTTAAGTAACAGGTAATACATATGAGCGCCGTGCTGGCAGTGAGTTGGCGCTTGGGGTCGCCGCAAATCGCCCGCTTTTTCCCACCCGGCGAACGCTTGGTGGTAGGTCTCCCAGATTTTCAGTCGTTTCTCGGTGATTGACCCTGCGTCTTCCAACTGGGCCCAAAGAAACGCGGCTACCATTTCACTTGGGAGGAATGAGGATCCAATATCCACCCAGGTGTATTTATCGACCTGGCCACGGAAGAACTGGCTGCGATTGGTGCCTTTCTCGCGGATGATCTCGGCGCGTTCGACGAGCTCCGGGCGGTTGATGAGCAGCGCACCTCCCTCGCCGGCAATCACATTCTTGGTCTCATGGAAGCTCAACGTGGCGATATCGCCAATGCTGCCCAGGGGGCGGCCCTTGTAGGTGCACATAATGGCCTGGGCAGCGTCCTCAATTACCAGCAGGTCGCGATGTCGCGCAATGTCCATGATGGTGTCCATCTCGCAGGCGACGCCGGCGTAGTGGACGACCACGATGGCGCGGGTTCGTGGTGTGATGGCGGCCTCTATCAGGTTTTCGTCGATGTTGAGCGTATCTTCGCGGATGTCGACGAATACCGGAGTGGCGCCACGTAACACGAACGCGTTGGCAGTCGATACAAAGGTGTACGAGGGCATGATCACTTCGTCGCCCTCGCCAATGTTGCCCAGGATGGCGGCCATTTCCAGTGCAGCGGTGCAGGAATGGGTGAGAAGGGCTTTTGTGCACCCGGTGCTCTCTTCCAGCCAGCGGTGACATCGCTTGGTGAACTCGCCGTCGCCGGCGAGTTGACCCCGCGCGTGGGCTTCCGCGATGTAGTGGAGTTCGCGACCGGTCATGTAGGGCTTATTGAACGGGATTTTCACTCAATGGCCACGGGTTCATTAACCTGCTTGTTCTTGTTTGTAGGCAACTACTTAAATTGACAAAACACCTCGATGTCCAGGGGTTCATCAGGCGTGAAGAACGTCTGTTTGCCTACGGATTTCTCGAGCCTGTTTAGATACCCTTCGAGAAACTCTCCGAACCTAACGTGCTGGCTGATTCTTTTTAGCAACACATATTGAAAGGCCAGATCTGTGAACTCGACCTGCTTGGGAGGGTTTCTGATTGCGTTAACTTGTTGCTGTAGCGCCGATTCATACTCGCCCCGGGCGTACTTCGCGAACGAGACGAGCAACACATCTTTCAACTCCCATTCACCGAGATGAGCCATTAGGTTAGTTGCGATGTCATACTTTTTTTCTTCAACTGCACGATACGCAAGAAACCTGATTACGGGATCACTTGTAGACGCGTCAACTTCAAAATATTCCAGGAATTGTTCTGGTGACTCCGCACCAAGGTATTCATTTATGACCTGACTAAGCGGTTTTATATAACTTTCAGTGTACGCTTTATCATTTAGTTTTGAATATTCATCAAATAAACGATCAGTATTGGAAGCATCCCAACAGTAGGGCATAGCCCAGATTCTTCCAGTTGATTCGAATGTGCCGGTTCCATTCCTATAAAGCGAATAGTCCACATCAGAATATTCGAGTTGAAAGTCAAGGTAGGCTAAGTTTCGCGCGTTTGTGGCCTCGTTGGCCAAGATTGCGTATTCAACATCATATTCTCTGAAAATGTCTGCCATGCCTGCTGCAGTTTTCTTTCCTTCGAAATACTGCTTGGAGAAATCCAGTGGGTAGAGAATTCCTGTTCGGCCATCAATATAAACTTTGCTATCAGGTGCGAGTTTGTAAAGTAAGTATCCGCCGAGATGGTACTCATTAAACAAGCGCCCGTTGATCCCCTTGTTTTTCATATATTGGATCATTTGATCAGGATACTGGGTTTTGGGTCGAATGTTCTTGGTTGTGAATGCATGGGCTAACTCGATGGAATGCCAGAGCATGATGGAAGTTGCTATGACGCCGACACCTGCTGCAATTCGTTTGGCAGACCGGGGAATCTCGGCCAGATCTGCGGTCTTGTAAAAATCCGCGAGCAAATGGACGAACATCGCCACACATAGAATTGCTGTAGGCGAGATCATTCTTGAGGTTGTTGTAGAAGCTTTCAGGAATATGATCAAAGAGATGACGTAGCCGACTTTTCGTTGCCGCACGGACATGAATAGTGTGACTAAAGCCATCACTACATAGACATAAAAAAAGGCAAACTCGAAATATTTGACTGGTGGCTCGTACTCTCTGATCAGTGCTTTCCATTCTTCCTGAAATCGCATCATTCCAAAGACATCATGTCGGAAGTCAGGATTTAAATAGCCACATGCCAGGACAATCATGCCCATTGCGAACCAGTTAACCCAGGACTTAACTGGTGCCCTATTGGTTAACAACCTGCAACCAATATCTGCAAATAGCCCGAAGAAAATCACCCATCCAAATATGGAAGAATGGTAGTTTGACCAGATGATCATCAAAACCGCAATGGGGAGGATGCTCTTCCAGCTAAATTCCAACCTGGCTCGCTGGTAAAACATTAACGCAATAATGATCAATGTGTAGCTGAGCATTTCCGGCCGGATAAGCGGCCGTTGTTGCAGCGCCACTAGCAGAATGGGTAGTCCGACAAGGTATGCAATGGCGGGCGCATTGATCTGCCGCATCCAAAGCAACATGAACCCAAGCGCGAGTAAAAATGCTGAGAGTCGCATGGCGTAGGCACCACCCTGCTCTCCGAATAGTTTGACAAACCCATAGTAAATTGAGCTGAAAATATAGCGTGGCGCACCGATTGGTTCTCCGTTTTGAGTGAAGCTGTAGTGGTCAATCCATGGAGACAACCCATTTTCTATCAGGTCTTGGCCAGTTCTAAGCAGCCAGAAACTGTCATAGTTCAACCAGGTATAGTTGGCGGAGAAAGATAAAATGACGGCGCAAAATAATGCCGCCACCAAG
The DNA here is from genome assembly GCA_913055655.1 of uncultured Oceanospirillales bacterium. Classification (GTDB taxonomy): domain Bacteria; phylum Pseudomonadota; class Gammaproteobacteria; order Xanthomonadales; family SZUA-36; genus Marinihelvus. The sequence continues at coordinate 296,934 of CAJXKA010000002.1, forward strand.
ATGGTTTTCGTTCGATGCTCCTCAAGCACTAAATTTAGGTTTGAAAGCCAATTGTTATTCATGGGGAATGGGTGCCTCGATGATCCGCAAAACTCTGTCTAGAATATTTTTTATGAAGGTGCGCTACTGATTGACGCAATTCTTTAATAGTACCGTTGTTACTGATTACATCATTGGCTATGGCGAGGCGGTAGGACTCGGGAGCTTGGGCTTTTATTGCCAAGCAGGCTGACTCGTGAGAAACATTATCTCTTTCTATTAATCGTTGAATTCGAACCTCAACATCTGAATCAACAACCAGAACCGTGTCGATCCAATTCGGTATTCCGGTCTCGACCAGTAGTGGAATAACGACGATACAGTAGTTCTCGGTAAGGCCTCCCAGTTCGCGTTGTACTTCCTCGAGTATCATTGGGTGGAGTATCGATTCCAGTTTTTTTCGCTTGCTGTCGTCGTTGAGTATTAGTTCTCGGAGCAATCGGCGATTAAGTTCCCCGTTTTTCTCAAGTACCACGCTTCCGAAAGTATCGACAATTCTTTCTAAGGCGGGAGCACCAGGCTTTACCAACCTCTTGGCAATAATATCTGTATCAATTACAGGAACCCCCAGTTTCTCAAATTCACCAGAAACTACCGACTTCCCCGATGCAATTCCCCCCGTTAGGCCCACTACTAGCATGCACATTCCTCAAAACTGCTTAACAAGCTTTGTGTTGATCGGCTAATACTAGAGCCCGGAATATTCGAGATATGCCCCAACAATCGCGTGCCCCCAGAGTAGGCTCGCAATCCCCGCGATCGCGATATAAGGACCAAATGGGATGGTCTGTCCTTTGGGGTTTCGCTTCATTACGATCAAGGTGGTTCCAACTAATGCTCCGACAAACGAAGACAATAAAATAGTCAGGGGGATCAGTTGCCACCCGAACCAAGCACCTAGAGCCGCGAGTAACTTGAAATCACCATAGCCCATACCTTCCTTACCCGTTACCAATCGGAAGAGGTGATAGATTGACCACAGAATCCCGTAGCCAAGTACGGCACCAGCGATAGCATCAACTGCGTTGGTAAAGACCCCAAAACAGCTCAGCACTAATCCAAGCCAAAGCATCGGGAGTGTAATGCAGTCTGGCAATAATTGATGGTCAATATCAATGAAAGACAATGCGATAAGGCCGGCAATTAAGGCCAGTGATCCAAACAATTGTGGTGAAAATCCAAATCGGAGAAATGCGAACAGGAATAGTACGGCTGTAATGAGTTCAACAATTGGGTATCGGGGTGAGATTTTTTCGTGACATGAAGAACACTTTCCCTTGAGGAAAAAATAACTTGCTAAGGGGATGTTCTCTAGCGCAGTTATTCTGTGACCACAATGAGGGCAGCGCGAACGCGAAATAACTAGCCCTGGCGGCTGTTCTTCCTTTAGATTGGTCGCAGGTAAATCAAGTAAATCGTTGCATTGACAACGCCAGTCATACTCTAGTCGCGGGGGAACCCTGACAATTACGACATTAAGGAAAGAGCCTATCAGTAAGCCAAAAGTAAACACCCCTGCAGTGAGCAGGGGCGTCATTATCAAAGCTTCAGGGATCATTACATCAGCCCCATCCGTTTGGCTGAAAGATTAACACGCCGAATCAGATAACCGCGGCCATCTTAAAGATCGGCAAATACATGGCGATGACCATAGCGCCTACCACGACGCCAACGAAAACAATAATTACGGGTTCGAGCAGACTGCTCAGTGCGTCAACGGCATTATTGACTTCTTCTTCGTATGCTTCAGCAACTTTAATCAGCATCTCGTCAAGCGAGCCGGCCTCTTCGCCGATGGAGGCCATTTGAATGACCATGTTGGGAAACACGTCAGTTTGCTGCATTGCAAGTTGCAAGGAATGCCCAACTGCAACATCCTCCCGAATTCGGCCTGCAGCATCATTGTAAACCTGGTTGCCTGTCGCTCCGTTTACGATTCCAAGTGCTTCAACAAGTGGGACGCCTGCTGCAAATGTTATGGCGAGCGTACGACAAAAGCGAGCTATTGCCGCCTGTTGAAGAATGCTGCCTACCACTGGAATTCGTAAACTAACGCGGTCCAGCCAGTGAGCGAATTTCAAGGAGCGCTTTTTCGCCATAACCAATGCAGTTATGCCCAGAATTAGCGCTACCAGTATGAGGACTCCATTGCTTCGAACGAAATTACTGACATTGAGGACTAATTGAGTAAAACCGGGTAAGTCAGCTCCGAAATTCTGGAATATTGCCTCAAATTGTGGAATGACAAAGACCAAGAGAATCGCAGAGACGATCACAGCCACTGCTACAACGGCTGCAGGATAGAAAAGAGCTTTCTTGATTTTTCCCTTGATGCTTTCGATACGCTCCTTATATGAAGCGATTTCGTCGAGAATCGTATCGAGCACGCCGGCACTTTCACCAGCTTTAACAAGGTTTGTATACAGCTCATCAAATTGAATCGGGTGCGCGCTTAATGCTTCATACAGACTCCCACCCGACTCGACGTCGGCTCGAATTCTGTCGACCATCGTGCGCATGCGCGGATTCTTGGTACCACCCGCAATAATTTGGAATGCGGTCACAAGCGGCACACCTGATTTCAGCATGGTTGCAAGCTGGCGGCTGAAGTTGGTGATCTCCTTGGAGGAAATACGGCGACCAGCGCTACCAAACAGGGGCTTCGGCTTTTTGCGAACCCGAATTGGGCTAATGCCTTGTCGACGTAGTTCAGCACGAACAAGATTAGGCGTAGGTGCAACTTGCTGACCTTTAAGTCGAACGCCTCTCTTATCTCGACCTTCCCAGAGAAAAATAGTGTTTTCTGCTTGTATCGTAGCCATAACCTAGTCCTTGGTGACACGATTAATTTCGACAAGGTCTGTGACGCCTCTTGCGACCTTGAGTAAGGCGGATTGTCTTAAATCGAGGACACCTTCCTTGGTGGCCTGTTTTGAAATCTTCAGAGAGTTTCCTTCTTCGAGAATGATCTGCTGAATGGGTTCAGTCAAAGGCATGACCTGGAAAATGCCACTTCTTCCTCGATAACCTTCGTTGCATTCGGAGCAACCAACGGGCTTGAACAATTCAATGTCCTTTAATTCGTCTTCTTTAAACCCGGCCCGCAATAATGCCTCCTCCGGTAAATCTTCTTTTGTTTTGCACTTGTGTAACGTTCGGATCAGGCGTTGTGCGATGACCAAGTTTACAGCTGAAGTGATGTTATAGCTCGGAACACCCATATTCATTAGTCGTGTAATGGATTGAGGTGCATCGTTAGTATGCAGGGTTGACAATACGAGGTGACCTGTTTGAGCGGCTTTAATACCGATTTCAGCGGTTTCCAAGTCACGAATCTCACCCACCATTATGACATCGGGATCTTGTCGCAAGAACGAGCGAAGTGCCCTGGCAAACGTCATGCCCTGCTTAGTGTTCTGCTGAACCTGATTGATACCGTGAACACGAATTTCTACGGGATCTTCAACTGTTGAAATATTACGGCCTTCATCGTTCAGCAGATTGAGCGCCGTGTAAAGGGTGACTGTCTTGCCGGAACCGGTAGGACCGGTCACCAATATCATGCCATATGGTTTTTTGACAGACTCCAGGTAGAGGTCATGTTGGCCACTTTCAAACCCAAGTCCTTCAATACCAAGGTGGGTCGAGGCGGAATCAAGAATTCGAAGAACAACTTTTTCCCCAAAAAGTGTTGGGCAAGTGCTGACTCGGAAGTCGATGCTCCGAGTACGAGTAATGTTGAGTTTGATGCGCCCATCCTGAGGAACTCGCTTTTCAGCAATATCCAGTCCCGCCATCACCTTTAGACGTGCGGTGAGTCGGCGGGCCATTTGCACGGGTGGGCTGGCTATGGATTTGAGTACACCATCCAGGCGATAGCGAATTCGGTACTTGGACTCGTAGGGCTCGAAGTGAATATCGGACGCTCCTTTGCGAATTGCATCAAGGAGCACTTTATTGATAAATCGAACGACTGGGGTTTCATCAATCGCGTTTTCAAGATCGACTTCATCAGCTTGATCGTCGTCGATCTGAAAGCCAATGTCTTCAAAACCTTCTTCAGCATCAAAATCGTCAAACTCTTCATCTGCAGCAGCAAGGGCCCGCTGAATGGCTGGCTCCAATTGGTCGGATGCGACGAGAATTGGTTCGACGTGAAATCCGGAACTGAAAGAAATCTCGTCAATGATTGTGTGGTCGGTGGGGTCTGCAAGTGCGACAAAAATCGAATTGCCACGCAGATACAATGGGAGCACCTTGTGCTTGTGGATCAGACTTTCACTCACCAAACTGGTAGGTGTTTGCCCCAAGTCCATTGCGTTAACATTTAATAACGGCACACCGTATTCAACGGATGCCGCCTGGGCTAGCATTGCTGGATCAAGATTACCTTCTTTGCTAAGCCAAGCCAGTACAGTAACGCCACTTTTGCTCGCATTGTCACAAGCCTGCAGAGCATTTTGTTCTTCCATGAGGCCTTCCGCAACCAATCGCCGCGCGAATCCGCGCAATTGGCTTGAGACCTTGAGTTCCGTATTCATGCGCGGCTCACTCCATTCCCCTTGGCATAATTATACTTGAACATCATTGTCTTAGTAATAAAGTTGCTGAAATTTTGTGAAGTAAACTAGGGCAGTATTGGCTCTGGGCAAATAAGTATTATTCAAACACTAACAAAAACCCCGCCAATTGGCGGGGTTTTTGATCAAGCTTAAAGATGTGCCGACAATCAATAATTAGTCACCAGCACGGCAGGTTGAAGGCAGCCAGCGAGACTCACCAGCGCTCATCGTGCCAACGCAGTCCCATGTAATTGGCCCGTTGTTACTCGTCGGGTTGTAATCAGTACCAGCACCAGTCTCAGGTTGCAGCTGTGCAGTGATGTTGGTGCCCGCACCAGTGTTTACAGCGGTAACCGTGATGTAACCGTTGGCAGGAGTAAGCTGCAGGTCATTACAGTATTGGCTTTCGCTGTTTGCGAAATCGAAACCATAGTCTTCTGCGGCAGTGGCGAAGTTGCCTTCAGACTGGAAAAACTCTGAGATCGCAAGCTTAGCAGGGGCGGCCTGGTTAATGCATTCACTTACCTTGGCGCGAATGGTGTAGTCGTTGTAAGCCGGCACGGCCAGCGCGACCAGGATGGCGACGATCGCCACGACGATCATCAGTTCGATAAGGGTGAAACCCTTTTGAAGTTGCTTAGACACTTTTCTACCCTCCAATGGTGTTGAAAATTCGGCGCCTGATTTCTTTCAAGTCGCCTTATGACCCCTAAGATGTCATGGGATGCGTGGTCTTAGATGCAAGTTGTGGGCCAAGTTGGGTTTTTGGCTTTAAACAGGGGGTTGGGGGCGGTGGGGTGGTCTCGGAATGCGGCGACATGACGGTTGAGCGTCAGAAAGTGACAAAAATTGTCACCCTTTTCGGGTTGTAGGGGTGCTGTTTCGGGCCAGTCGCAGGCCGGTGAACTGCCATCGCGCATCCGGGTAGAAGAAATTTCGGTAGGTGGGTCTTGCGTGGCCGGGTGGGGTGGCGCCGCTGTGGCCGCGTAGCACCATCTGGTTGACCATGAATTTGCCGTTGTATTCGCCGACGGCGCCCTTGGCGGGGTGGAAGCCGGGGTAGGGGGCGTATGCGCTGGCGGTCCATTCCCAGTTGGCGACGTTTTCTGGCTTTGTGGCTTCCCATTCGAATTCGGTGGGCAGTCTTGCGCCGCGCCAGCGGGCGTAGGCGTCGGCTTCGTAGTAGCTGATGTGGGTGACGGGCTCGGTGGGGTCGACGGGTTTGTCGCCTCGCAGGGTGAAGTAGTGCCAGTGGCCTTCCTTTGTCTTTCGCCAGTAGAGGGGGGCTTCGATGCCTTCCCGTGTTCGCCAGGCCCAGCCGTCGGAGAGCCAGTGCAGGGGGTCTTGGTAGCCGCCTTCGTCCATGAATTGCTGCCACTCCTTATTGGTCACGGGGTGGGGGGCGAGTTCGGCGGCCTGCAGGCGCACCGTGTGCGCGGGGCGTTCGTTGTCGAAGGCGAAGCCTTGCGCGTTCGGGGCGTGGTCGTCGTGGCCGATGGTGTAGTCGCCCTCATCCAGGGGTTGCCAGTGGTGGGCGCTGTCGTTGTTGTGGGTTGTGTCCGCCGCGTCCCGGGGCGGGGTGTCGGTGGCCGGGAACAGGGCGGGCCAGGTGGGGTTTTGCCACAGGCCATGTTTGATATCGGTCAGCAGCAGTTCCTGGTGTTGCTGTTCATGGTGAATACCCAGGGTCAGCAGGGGGGCGATCGTGGCCAGCTGGGCTTCGGTGGCGTGGGTGAGCAGGTGTTCGATGGCCTGGTCGGTGTGGTGGCGCCATTCCATCACCCTTTGCAGCGGCGGTCTCGACATCATGCCGCGTTTTGGCCGCGGGTACTGTTCGCCGATGCCGTTGTAGTAGCTGTTGAAGAGCGTGCGGTGGGCGGGGTCGAATTCTTTGTGGCCGGGTTGGTGCTCGCACAATATGAACGTTTCGAAGAACCACGTGGTGTGGCCCAGGTGCCACTTGGTGGGGCTGGCGTCCGGCATGGACTGGATCATCTGGTCCTCCGCGCTCAGCGGGGCGGCCAGGGCCTCGGTGTGGGCGCGGGTGGTTTGGTATTGGGCGAGCAGGTCCTTGGCATTCATGTGCGACATTCTCTGGGTGCGGGTTTCTGTGCGTCAAACGATATTTTCCTACACGTTTTTGGGAGGTTTTGATGTATTCGTTCTGTTTGCGTGATGGGAGAATTTTCGGGTTGGAAAAGGTGAGGTCGCTACGGCTATGTATAATACGTATATTACGTTTTTTAAGCGGCGAGTTGTCCTTATGGCCAGAACGACTGCACTACAGTTCCAGCGAAAGTTCGGGTACTTCCAGCACCAGGCGCAACGTGAGCCGGTGGAGATTACGCGCCATGGGCGGCGCGAGTTCGTCTTGCTGTCCGCTGAGCAGTACGACTGGTTGAAAGCGGCGGCCCAGCGCGTTCATCGAACGGCGGATGCCCCGGCCGTTGTCGCCGCTGCCGTTGAGCGCGCGGAAATGGACCCGGAACACGATTCACTGGATGAGCTTCTTGATTGAGCAATTTGATGGCCTTGCCAGAACCCAGGCCCGGCCTGGTTTTTCGATACGACTATCTTTGGTCCCACGAGGAACGGGCCGGTCGTGTCCAGGGTAAGGACCGCCCTGCCTGTCTTGTTGCGGCGGTTGATCTGCCAACGCTCGCACAACAAGTGGTCATTCTCCCAATAACGCACCGGCCGCCAACCGGGGATTCAGTGGGCATCGAGATTCCTGCGAAGGTGAAGTTGCATTTGGGGCTTGATGACATGCCCAGCTGGATCATCGTCTCTGAGCATAATGTTGATTCCTGGCCGAACGCCGGACTTTCACCCATACCGGGCCAGCCACGGGGCACTTATGCCTTTGGATTCATTCCACCGGGTTTGTTCAGGCGTGTGAAGTCTGAATTTCTAAACATGTTACGGGCTGGGCGCGGGGGACCAGTTCGTCGTGAGTGATGCTCGACGTGCCCCGTGAGCATGTCCAACCTGGAGCGGTCGACAAAGGCTATGCTTGCGGAGGATGTGGCGGAGAGCCGGAAGCGGCGGTGATGCGCGTTCGGTGCGTCAGTCGTTTCGTGTCCGAGGTGGTAAACTGGCACACGATGAAACGCGTGGCACAGGTTTTTCACGGTTTTCCGGACGCGGAGCGGGCGGATGAGGAGTACTACGCTTTGCTCTCGCCCCGGGAACGGGTCGATATACTTCTTGAGCTGATTGAACGGTACCGGAGCTCCCTTGGCCAGGCTGCAGAGCGATTTGAGCGAGTTCATCGATTTACTCAACTCAACGAAAGTTGAGTACCTCGTTGTTGGCGGCCACGCGGTCGCATTCCATGGATACCCGCGCTTTACCGGTGACATAGACGTATTCATTCGGACGACACCCGAAAACGTGGAGCGCGTATTGCAGGCACTGGAGGCGTTCGGATTCGGGGATCTGAAGCTGCGCACAGGCGACCTGACTGAACCCGATCGGATCTTGCAACTGGGGCATCCTCCCAATCGTATCGACCTCCTGACCTCCATATCCGGCGTTGGTTTCGCGGAGGCGTGGGGTAGTCGCGCCGTCGGGTGACATGTGCGGCCTTGCGCCGATTTGTTACCGCTTGATGTCCCGGTAGAAGTACTCATGTGAGCCCAGTGCCATGAGCTCCAGGACCAGTTTGTCGTCATTGAAACTGTAGCCCAGCAGCGTTTGTTGCTTGTTCATTTTGAATTTGTAGACGCGTAGGAACGCCAGGTCCCCACGTTTACGTTCGCCGATTTCCGGTTGGGCCATCAAGGTTCTGACCGCGGTATCCAGGTCCTTCTTCTGCCGGGCGTTGAGTTTCTTTGCCGCTTTGCGAAACGAGGGGGTCTGCAGAACCTGGCTGACGTTAGCCAAATTCGTAGGTTTCCAGCTTGCCGGCGTCGCGTTCGGCCTGGGCGATGATGGCCTGGCGGACGAACTCGTAGGGCAGGTCCGGGTTGTCTTCCATGATCTCGCCGATCTTCGCCCAGTGCTCGATCTGCTTTGGCGGCGTGCGGTTCAGCGCCTTTCCCATGATGGTGGCGCGTTCCACCAGTTTCTCGTCCAGGCGGATGCTGTTGGTGGCCATGGTGGCTTCCTCGGGTTTGGTAGCGTTTGTAGTGTGGTAATTTACCACAAATGTAGCAATCGGCGCCGTGATCTTCGAGGTGGCTCCATTTTGGACAGGTTCAGGTTCAGTAGTGATACCGACATTGCGCGATCAACAGCCTGTCCCTTTCCACGGTGTAGACAAGGCGGTGTTCGCGGTCGATACGACGGGACCAGTACCCGGACCAGTTACCGCGGAGTGGTTCGGGTTTGCCCGGGCCCTGGTGCGGTTCGCGCACGATGTCGCGGATCAACTCATTGATGCGTTTTAGCTTTTTGCGGTCCGTTTTATGCCAGTGCTGGCAGTCCTGCCAGGCCAGTGGATGGAAGCAGATCTCCACCTGGCGGGATCAGTCAGCCAGTTCCCGGGGTTGGCCTTCGCCCTGGCGCAGACCTTCGATGGCTTGGTTCAGGCGTTCCGCGTTTCTCGGGCTGGAAGCCAGGTACAGCGTTTCTTCCAGCGATGCATAGTCCTCGGCCGAAAGCAGAACGGCGCCTTTGCCCTTCTGGCGCGTGATGTAGAGCGGCGCGTGGTCTTCGTTGACCTGGTCCATGGCGCTGGCCAGCTGTTGGCGCAGGTCGGTGTAGGTGATGGTTTTCATGTGGCCATCCTACCTGTACGTGTTTCTGTACGTCAATCGGATGTCATGGCGGGCGTGTGCCTATGCGTTCGCGCAGGGCGGCGGGCCGTCGACAGGTCCAGATCGTCGATGATGTCTTCCTCTCCCGCGTCGAATTTCTCTTCAAAGTCTTTGGCTTTCATAAAGCGCAATCTCCTCGAGTCGTGACCGCGTGTTTGGGGGAACGTATTTTCCTCGTTGGACAGACTTCAGTGCGCCAATCGCTGGTCGTCACAGTCATTTCCTACGCGTTTTAGCAGAGTTTTGCCGTATCTCGACTCATCGGAGAAGTGCGAACATTTTTGGGCACTAATCCAATGGCGTATAGCTGTGAAATTACTTACCATAACGGAGATGCCGGAATTCATCAGTCGTGTCGACAAACTTCTTTCCCCGGAGCAACGGGGTGAATTGTTCGCACACTTGGCGGCTAACCCCAAAAAGGGTGTCCTTTTGAAAGGGGCCGGTGGCGTCAGAAAACTACGATGGAAACGCGACGGGACAGGTAAGAGTGGCGGCATTAGGGTTGTCTATTACTTTCATAATGATCAGCTTCCGCTTTACTTGCTGACCCTTTTTGGCAAGGGCGAGAAGGGCAATTTAAGTAAGGCAGAGCGAAATGAACTTGCGAAACTGGTCAGGTTTTTGATTCAGGCTTGGGAAGACTGAAAATGAGTGAAGCATTCGAGAGTATCAAGGCAGGGCTGGAGCAGGCGATCGACCATGCCCGGGGAAAAGTCGTCAAGGCAAGGGTGCACGAGGTTGGTCCACTGGATGTAAAGGCGATCCGTCGTAATGTCAGTATGTCCCAAAGTGAATTCGCCACGTCGTTTGGCATCAGCCTGGGGACCTTGCGTCACTGGGAACGTGGGGATCGCCAGCCCCGCGGTCCGGCACGGGTGCTGCTGAACGTGCTCGCCAGGGATCCGCAGGCGGTTCTGAACGCGCTGCGCGAAGGGTGAGCGACGGGGTCGGAGTAAAGTGCCAGGGTAATTTTTACCCTGGCACTTTACTCCGACCCCTTCATTAATCTATTCCGTATTTCTTGAGCTTGTACCGCAACGACCGAAAACTGATCCCCAGCGCATCGGCCGCCCGCGTTTTGTTGTAGCGGGCCTTCTTCAGCGCCTCTTCCAGCATCTGTTTCTCGATGTCTTCCATGTAGGTGTCGAGTGACTGGTCGTCGTCCAGGCCGGGCAGGGGGGCGTCGCCGTTCTGGCCGTGGCCGTTTCCCCCCAGGTGGGGGTCGTCGAACTGCTCCAGCATCAGGTCGTCGGGGCCGATCTCGGTGCCTTCACACATGGTCACCGCGCGCTGCAGGATGTTGATCAGCTCGCGGACGTTACCGCTGAAGTCGTGCTGCTGCAGGGTTTCCATGGCCGCCGGCGAGATGGACGGGGCTTTTGTGTCCCACTCGGCGGTGATGTCGCCCAGGAAATGTTCGGCCAGCAGCGGGATGTCCTCGGGTCGCTCGGCCAGGCTGGGCATGTGCAGCTCGATGACGTTCAGGCGGAAGTAGAGATCGCTGCGGAACTTGCCGTCCTCCACCAGTGGTTTGAGGGCCTGGTGGGTGGCTGAAACGATCCGCACGTCCACGCCCACTTCCTCGCGCGCGCCGATGGGGCGGACGGCTTTTTCCTGGATGGCGCGCAGCAGTTTTACCTGCATGTGCAGGGGCAGGTCGGCGACCTCGTCCAGCAGCAGGGTGCCGCCGTCGGCGGCCTGGAACAGGCCTTCCTTGTCGGCGGCGGCGCCGGTGAAGCTGCCTTTCCTGTGGCCGAAGAACTCGCTTTCCATCAGCTCGGTGGGGATGGCGCCGCAGTTGACGGGCACGAACGGTTCGCCGGCGCGCGGGCCCAGGTCGTGGATCAGCCTTGCGCCCAGCTCCTTGCCGGAACCGCTGGGGCCGGAGATCAGCACCGGGGCCTGGCTGCGGGACAGCTTGCGGATCATGGCGCGGCATTTCTGGATGGCCTGCGAGGTGCCGATCAGGCGCGCCAGGTCGCCCTCCGCTTCAGGCGGGCGGGCCGGGGCGTCCTGGCCGGAGCCCGCGCTGCTGTCGCCGTCATCCGCCTCGGCGCTGGCGCGATCGTCGCCGGCGCGCAGTTTCAGCGCGGTGTTCACCAGCCTTCTCAGCATGCCTAAGTCGACGGGCTTGCTGACGAAATCGAATGCGCCCAGTTTCAGGGCCTGGACGGCGTCTTCCACGCGGCCGTGCGCGGTGATCACGGCCACCGGCAGCTCCGGGTGGTCGCGGCCGATTTGCTGGACCAGGTCCAGGCCGTTGCCGTCGGGCAGTTTCATGTCGGTCAGGCAGAAGCTGAAATCGTGGCCGCCCAGCGCTCGGCGGGCTTCGGCCAGGTCGGCCGCGGCGGTGACGCGCAGGCCCATGCGTTCCAGCGTCATCACCAGCAGGTCCCGGATGTCGGGCTCGTCGTCAATGATGAGGACATGCTGGTTGTCGATCATGGGGTCTCCCTGAATGCGTCGAGGTCGATGATGCGGGCGCCGCCGCCGGCCAGCGTCATGCGCACGTGGAAGCGTGTGCGCTCGCCGGGGCTGGAGTCAACCGTGAGTTCGGCCTGGTTGGCTTCCACCAGCTGCCGGGCGATGTACAGCCCTAAGCCCGAGCCTTCCTTGCGGGTGGTGTAGAAGGGCTGGAAGATGTCGACCATCTTTTCTTCGGGGATGCCGTCGCCGTTGTCCTCGACGCTGACCTTGCAGAAGCCCGAATCCTTCTCGTGGCCCAGGCGCAGCACCAGTTCCGGGCGGTGGCGGTTGTCGCCCAGGTGCTGCAGGGCGTTTTCCATCAGTTTCCACAGCACCTGGTGCAGCTGGCTGCGATCGAACATCACGGCCAGTCGCTCCACGTCTGCGGCGGTTTCGCCGTCCGCGCCGCGGGGCAGTTCCAGGCGGAAGGGGTAATCGGGGTGCGCCGTATTGAATTCGTCGCGCAGCTCGGCCAGCCAGGGCGCGATCGGGAAGATCTCGTGCTGGCTCTTCTCGCGCCGCGACATCTGCAGGATGTTCTCGATGATGCCGTTGGTGCGCTTGACGTTGTTGCGGATGATGGTCACCAGCTTCGACTGGTCCTCGGCCAGGTCCTCGTCTTCTTCCAGCAGCTGGGCGGCGTGGCTGATGGCGCTGAGCGGGTTGCGCACCTCGTGGGCGATGCTGGTGGACAGCCGCGCCAGGCTGACGGACGACATTTCCAGTGCGCGCTGGCTGACCACGTCGTTGTCTTCCAGGAACACCACCACCGAGACCTCGTTGCCGGCCGGCACGCCGACGAACTTGGGTACCACCTGGGCCTGGCTGGCGTTCAGGTTCAGGGTTTCCGGCTCCAGCCGCGGGTCGCCCAGCCATTCGTCCAGGGCGCGTTTCAGCTCCGGCGATATTTCCTCCAGCGCGCGCCGCGCCGCCGGCGGGCTGCCCAGCAGGAACCACGCGCTCTCGTTCATCATCTTGATATGGCCGTCGGGGCCCACGGCCAGCACGCCCGAGCGCAGGCGGCGGATGACCAGCTCGTTGATCTGCTCCAGCCGGGTGAGCGTCATCAGCTGCTGCTCGGCAATCAGGCGGAACTCGCGCGCCCAGTTGGCCAGCACGTGGGTCAGCAGGGTGATGACGAACAGGATGATGCCGAACAGGCCGCCGGCGACGAAAGCGTCGACGTTGTCGCGGCCGTCCAGCGCGGCGATGGTGGGGCCGGAGAGGATGGCCAGCGAGGCCAGGCCCGCCACCAGCAGCGCCAGGCGCAGCGGCAGCACGATGCCGGCGGCGGCGCCGGTGAATACCAGCAGCACGGCCAGGCCGTCGAAGGTGTTCAGCAGCAGCGCGATCAGCAGCACGTCCATCAGCAGCGACTGCAGCGCCATTTCGCGCACCGCCTGCTCGTCCTGCGGGCGGTGCAGGATGAACACCACGCTGAAGGCGAAGTAGACCAGCAGCACGGCGGCGGCCAGCGTGGTGTTGGTGAAGTTGATGCCCTGCACCAGCGCGCCGGTAAAAAACGCGGCGGCCAGCGCCATGGCCACGAACAGGCGGAAACCGTTCAGGTAACGCAGCACCCTGCGCGTTAAGGCCGGGGACAGCGGGTAGCCGGTGAAGTCGGCGATGTTCTGCAAGCTTTACTCCATTGTGCGGGCGGGGGCTCGCCTGCGGCGCCAGTCGCCCCCGCGTGCGGCCTTCGACGTGCCGCGGCGGCAGTATAGCAATTGGCTGACAGCTTAACGGGTGAATTGCCGATCGCGTGTGTGAGCACGCTGTGCTATGTTACATGTAACGCATTGACCTTTGGACTGACATGCCTGTTTCTACCCGTGGAGAATCGTCCCGTGACCGGGTGCGCAAGCACCGCGCGCGACTGCGTGAGCAGGGCCTGAGGCCGATCCAGGTCTGGGTGCCGGATGTTCGTTCGTCGACCTTCATGGCGCAGGCGCACGCGCAGTCGCTGGCCGTGGCGCAGTTGGCGTCCGAGCCGGAAGACCAGGCGTTTATCGACGCGGTGACCGACTGGGAAGATGAATGAGGCGTGGGGAAATCTGGACGGTATCCGGCGGGCGGAACGACACGGGTAAGCCAAGGCCCGCGGTGATCGTCCAGGACGACCGTTTTGACGCGACACGTTCGGTCACCGTGTGTGCCTTCACAACGCAATCACTCGAGGCGCCCCTGCTTCGATCAAGGTTGAGCCGGATGAAACCAACGGGCTTCGGCAGACCTGTCACATCATGGTGGACAAGGTCACCACGGTCAGCCGGGAAAAACTGGGCAGGCCAATCGGTGACCTGGGCACAGGGGTGATGGTGCAACTCGACCGGGCCCTGCTGGTGTTCATGGGGCTCGCCGGCCCGTCACCTTCGCGCGAGCGCTGAACGCCTGCGACAAGTCGACATGGCAAAACCGCGGGTCCTCTCCTATATTTCGGGTGCACCTTCGGGCCGATACCAACCAAGCCAAACCTCTTCACGGCCCCGTGCCAGCGAGTCTGAACGGTATCCGTACTCGCGCCCCTTCAAAGCCAGAAGCATTTCACTGGAAGGAGGGAGTCATGATTGATCAACTGAAGTTCAAGGCCCGCGACCGCGTGTTGTCGGCCTGCGTGGCGGCGCTCGTGTGCGCGACCGCCGGCGCCCAGGATAAACCCGGGGGCGCGTACACACCGGTACACGACATCGACATGCGGGCCGACAGTGGCCTGGTGTCCGGCCTGGCCGCGCGGCAGCTGCTCAATGCGGTGCCACTGGCCCAGTCCCGCGCGATGGCCGACCTGGAGCGTGCAGCGCCCGGGGTGCGGGTACGCTGGAGCGCGCTCACCGGCGCACCCAGCCGCATCGCCACCACAACCGGTGCGCTGACGGGCCCCAGTGGCCAGTCGCCACAGGCGGTGGCGTTCGGATTCCTGGGGGCCAACGCTTCGCTGTTCGGGCTGGAAGCGGCGGACATCAATGCCATGAAGGTGTCCCGGGAACTGGATTCCAGTGCTTCCGGCGCCAGCTACGTGACCCTGCAGCAGCAGGTGGCAGGCATTGACGTGTTCGGTGGTCGCCTGAAGTTCACGATCAGCCCGAAGGGCGAGATTCGGAGCGTCTCCGGTGAGCCCATCGCCGGGGCGGAGAAGATCGTCAACGGCACCGTTCCACTGGTGCCGGCGGACGAGGCCATCGCGTTGGCCAGCGTGGCCGCGCGGCTCGAAAACCTTGAGTTCAGCCGCGAGCATGGCCTGGTCTGGTTCCCGTTAAGCGCCACCGAGTTGCGGCTGGCGTGGAACGTGGTGACCGGCGACGCGGACAGTCCCAACGCCTATCGCAGCCTGGTTGACGCTTTCGACGGCCGCGTCCTGTGGCGCCAGAACCTTACGGCGTACGCACACCAGACCGCCGTTGGCCTGGCGTATACCAGTGACAGCCCGGACCCGGGCACGCCATCGGGCACCAGTTCCGGTATGACGCCCGGTTCGGACCCTGACGGCGCCGACCCGAGGCAACTGGTCCCGTTCGACGGCGAAGATTTTTTCTCCCACGACGATGATCATGCCGACTGGTGGAACGGGAGCGGCGAGGCGGATTACAGCCGCACGGTGAGCAACAACGTCACCGCGCGCGACGATCGTTTCGGCGACGGCATGCCGCAGGTCGTGACCACCGATCCGACCGGCGACTACAGTGTCAGCCCGGCGTTTGACGTCGACCTGACGCAGCAGCCGAATACCTATATCAATGCCTCGGTGGTGAACCTGTTCTACTGGTACAACCGCCTGCACAACTTCTGGTATTCGTACGGCTTTGACGAGGCTGCCGGCAACGCCCAGGTCGACAACTTTGGACTGGGCGGCAACGACGGCGACCCGATCATCGTCGATGCGCAGGACAACTCCACGCCGGCCGACCCGGCCGACGCGGACAGCTGTAACGCCTTCATGCGCGCGGACACGGATGGCAACTCGCCGGTCTCGCGGTTCCTGGTCTGCGGAATCCGTGATTCGGGCTTTGACAACTCCGTGGTCGCGCACGAGTTCGGCCACCTGCTGGTGGGCCGCCTGCTGGAAGGTAACGTCAACGTCTCGCAGGGTTCAGGCATGAACGAGGGCTTTTCCGACCTGTTCGGCCTGACCATCTATGCCGAGGCCGGCGACGAACTGGACGGCCAGTACGGCATTGGTGGCTGGTTCGGCGGCAACCCCGACGGCACCATCCGTCGCGAGTTCTACAGCACCGACCCCGGCGTGTTCACGCGCCGCTTCGCCGACATTGTCGACGGCTCCTTCTGTAACGTCCGGGTGTGCAGCAACGACGACACCATGTCGTGCGGCACCGACGACGATTGCGGTGACGGCAATACCTGCGACGTGGCCATGTGCAGCTTCCAGTTCCAGTGTGAGCCGCCCAACACGACCATTTCGCAAGGGCCCTGCCGCGCCGAGGAGCACGACGCCGGCGAGATCTGGGCCAACACGCTGTGGATTGCCTACACCAGCTTCGTGAAGAAGTTCGGCTACAACGCCGCGCGCACCATGTTCCACCAACTGGTGGTCGACGGCCTGAAGGGCGCGCCGGATTTCCCGGACTTCCTGGACATGCGTGACGCCATCCTGGTGGCAGACCTCGATTTCCAGGCCGGCGCGGGCCAGTGCCTGCTCTGGGACGCATTCGCCAGCATGGGTATGGGCGTTTCGGCCTCCAGCCTGGGCAGTGGCGACATCAACGTCATCGAGGCCTTCGACACGCCGCCGCAGTGTTCGCCCAACATCGAGGTGAACATCACCGCCGACGTGGGCCTGGTGTGCCTGGGCGATGACACGATCATCCCGATGCAGATCTTCAACACCGGTACCGGCGACCTGCTGATCGATTCCATCGAGTTCCAGGGGCCTGACGCGGGCGAGTTCTCGCTCGATCCGTCACCCTCGGTACCCGTGGTGGTGGCCGCCGGCGATTTCGTCGAGTTCACCGTTCACCACGAGCCGGGCGGTGGCTTCGGCGGGCGCAACGCGCAAGTGGTGATCGTCTCGAACGATGTCGATGAGCCGAGCGTTTCGATACCGGTTTCGGCCGTGGTCGGCGCGCCGGACATCAACGTGTCGTTTGCCGATTCCGGCGCCTTCGGCAATGTCTGCGAAGGTGACCAGGCCGACATGGACCTGGTGATCGCCAACCAGGGGCAGTGCCTGCTGACGGTGGACGACATCCAGCTGGGTGGTGCTGATGCCAGCCAGTTTGAGTTGCCGGCCGTGCTCGACCTGCCGCTGGAGCTGGCCGCGGGCAGTGATTTCACCGTGCCCGTGCGGTTTTCGCCGGATGCCTGCTCGGATGCGGCCTATACCGCGCACGTCGAGGTCCACAGCGATTCGCCGGGCGAGACCCAGGTGAACGTGCCGCTCAGCGGTGAGACCGACTGCCCGAACCTGGTCATCGACCCGGTGGGGCTGACGGGGTTGCAAGCCTTCCCGGCCACGGTGGTCGACACCGACGGCAGCCTGGGCTGCCATTCCGAGCGCACCGCGGTACTGCGCAACGAGAGCCTGTGCCCGCTGACCATCGACGGTATCACCACCGGTGGCGTGGACTTCCAGGTGATGGCACCGACGGTGTTCCCGATCATCCTGCCGGGTGGCGAGGAAACACTGGAAACGGTGGTGCGCTTTACACCGCAGTCCGATGCCGACCCGCTGGCACCCGGTGAACTGACCGACGTGCTGGTGGTGAACAGCAATGACCCGGATGCCAGCCACGAAGCGGCGCTGTGCGGTGAGAGCGCGCAGGGCAGCGGCACGCGCATCCTGGTCACCGAGACCAGCACCGGCATTCCGCTGGTGGTGGACGGGCTGGAGCGACTGAACGTGACGTCGAAGAAAAAGAACCGTCCTGGTCCGATCAACCTGGACTTCACCGATGTGCCGGTGGTCACCACCGACGTGTGCGGCAACACCGTCGCGTACCACGTGAACCTGGAAACGCTGCCGCAGGCCGACAGCACCGGCAAGCACGGTTCGCAGTACACGGCCCATGCCAAGCACGGCAACCTGCAGACGTCCGACAGCTTCGGACTGGACCAGTGCGAGTTCCGTGACACCCAGCTGCAGTTGCAGGACGCCGATTCCGGTGCCTGCCTGCTGGCACCCAAGGGTGCCGCCTGCACCGTTGACAGCGAGTGCTGTTCCGGCAAGTGCAAGGGTCCCAACGGCAACAAGAGCTGCAAGTAGGCTCTCCCCCGCGACCGCCTTTTCGGGCGGCCGCACAACCGGCGTCCCTTTCGGGGCGCCGGTTTTTTTTGGTGGTGATGTCCTACACAGAGACGGGTGAAATGCCGACAGCGAGGTGGGGCTTCCGGTCTTATGGTTAGGTGAGTCCTGGCCGTGGTGCTGAACGAGCCCGAAAAGCACTGGATTCTCGAGGTGACACGCGGTGCAGAGCTGCTTGCGCCCGAAGTTTTACCGTACGAGATTGGCAACGCGCTCTCGGCCATCGTCAAGCGCAATGGCCTGGCCCCGGAAAAGGCCCTGGAAATCGAGGCGCGGGCTGCCAGCATTCCGGTCAGCCTGCAGGCGACTGATGTTCACGCCGCGCTGGACATTGCGGTCAGGCACGATATCTATGCGTACGACGCTTATTTTCTGCGTTGCGCACAGGCATTGAACTGCGCGCTGCTCACACTGGACCGGCGGATGCGCCGCGTGGCCGGGGCACTTGGCATTCGTTGCCTGGAGCGTTCGTAATGAAAGTCTTTACTTATTCTGAAGCGCGACAGAACCTGGCCAGGCTGCTCGACCTGGCCCGGACCGAGGACGTGGTCATTCGCCGCCGCACTTTGCGTCCAGCGCCGTTTCGGGCGAAAATGGAGAACTTGGTCGCGGCACATGCCCATTAGCCGTATTCGACCCTTTCAACGACTTGATTCAATCCGGGAGACCCGATGAATTTTCATGAATACCAGGCGAAGGAACTGTTCGCCGAATATGGCATCCCCGTGCCCGCGGGGCAGAACGCCACCACGCCGGACGAGGCCGTAGCGGCCGCGAAGGCGCTGGGCGGCGACATGTGGGTGGTGAAGGCGCAGGTGCACGCCGGCGGCCGCGGCAAGGCCGGTGGCGTGAAGCTGGTGAAGACCCTCGACGAGGTTCGCGCCGAGTCCGAGCGCATGCTGGGCATGACCATCGAAACCTACCAGACCGGCGGCCTGGCGCTGCCCGTCGACTCGGTGCTGATCGCCGAGGCCACCGACATCGAATCCGAGATCTACCTCTCGGCCCTGGTCGACCGCGGCAACCGCTGCGTCACGTTCATGGGCTCTTCCGAGGGTGGCGTGGATATCGAGGAAGTGGCGGCCAACTCACCCGAGAAGATCATCACCGTGAAGGTGAACAACACCGCCGGTTTCCGCAGCTACGACGCGGCCAAGATGGGCTTCGGCATGGGCATGTCGCCCAAGCACGTGCGCCAGTTGGGCAAGATCATGGCCGGCATCTACAAGCTGTTCATCGACAAGGACCTGGAACTGGTCGAGGTGAACCCGCTGATCATCGACGGCAACGACGACCTGGTCGCGCTGGACGCCAAGATCAACGCCGACGGCAACGCGCTGTTCCGGCACAAGGACCTGGCCGCGATGCGCGACACGCGCCAGGAAGACCCGACCGAGGTCGAGGCCAGTGAGCACGACCTGAACTACGTCACCCTGGACGGCAACATTGCCTGCATGGTGAACGGCGCCGGGCTTGCCATGGCCACCATGGACGTCATCAAGCTGAACGGCGGCGAGCCGGCCAACTTTCTCGACGTGGGCGGCACCGCCGACGCCGAGCGCGTGTCCGCGGCCTTCCGCCTGATCCTGTCCGGCGACAACGTCGAGGCGATCCTGGTGAACATCTTCGGCGGTATCGTGCGCTGCAACCTCATCGCCGAGGGCATTCTGAAGGCGGTGAAGGAAGTGGGCGTGGAAGTGCCCGTGGTGGTGCGCCTGCAGGGCACCAACGCCGAACAGGGCCGCGAAATGCTGGCCGAATCCGACCTGGCGGTGATTCCCGCCGACGATTTGAACGACGCCGCCCAGAAAGCGGTGGCCGCAGCGGCAACTGATAAAAAAGAAGGGGCCTCCGCATGAGCATCCTGATCAACAAGGACACCAAGGTGATCTGCCAGGGCCTGACCGGTCAGCAGGGCACGTTCCACACCCAGCAGGCCATCGAGTACGGTACGAAGATGGTTGGTGGCGTCACGCCCGGCAAGGGCGGCCAGACCCACCTGGACCTGCCGGTATTCGACACCGTGGCCGAGGCCGTGGCCGAAACCGGCGCTTCCGCGTCCGTGATTTACGTGCCGCCGCCGTTCGCCGGCGACGCCATCATGGAAGCGGCCGATGCCGGCATCGAGCTGATCGTCGCCATCACCGAGGGGATCCCGGTGCACGACATGATGCGTGCCCGCGCCATGATCGACGGCATCCCGGGCTGCCGCCTGGTGGGCCCGAACTGCCCCGGCGTGATCACCCCGGACGAATGCAAGATCGGCATCATGCCGGGCTTCATCCACCAGCCGGGTCGCGTGGGCGTCGTTTCGCGCTCCGGCACGCTGACGTACGAGGCGGTCTACCAGACCACCCAGGCGGGCCTGGGCCAGACCACTTGCGTGGGCATCGGCGGCGACCCGATCAACGGCACCAACTTTATCGACGTGCTGCGCATGTTCCAGGACGATCCGGCCACCGAGGGCATCATCATGGTGGGCGAGATCGGCGGTTCGGCCGAGGAAGAAGCGGCCGAGTTCATCTCCGACTACGTGACCAAGCCCGTGGTGGCCTACATCGCCGGCGTCACCGCGCCCCCGGGCAAGCGCATGGGCCATGCCGGCGCCATCATTGCCGGCGGCAAGGGCACGGCGGAAGCCAAGTTCGCGGCGCTGGAGGAAGCGGGCGTGTCGACCGTGAAGTCTCCGGCGGACCTGGGGTCGGCGATTACCGAAGCCCTGGGCTAAACGCTTCCGCGGGGCCGGGTGGGGGTTTCCTGCCCGGGCCGTGGTCGCCAGGCCTTCGGCTTCCCTCGCATTGACGTGATTTCCGCGGCCGCGCCGGCGGGCTTTCCTGGCCCGTCGGCGCTCCGCGCGCCATCCCTGGCGCGCGGACCCCGCAAATCCCCCCAATACTCGGCTGGCTCCGACACGGCCCGGGCAGGAAACCCCCACCCGGCCTTCGGCCGGTTCGCCAGGGGTCAGAGTGGTGTCAGAGTAGGGTCAGAGTCGACTCTGAGTCGACTCTGACCCCTTTCTTTAGCCCTCACTTTCAGGCCGTTAAGGCGTTTCCGAGCCGGGGTGGGTTTGCCACCTGGGGATGTGTCGGAGCCTGCCGAGTGGTGGGATTCGACTGGGGTCAGCGCGCCAGGGATGGCGCGCTGAGGACTGCCGGGGCAGGAAGCCCCGTCAGGCCGACCACACCAAGAATTCCACCGCGAGGGAAGCCGAAGGCCAGGCGACCACATCCCCAGGTGACAAACCCGCCCCGGCTGAGCGAAAGCCCTTCACGCCGCGCGACGGATGTGGACGTCGATGTGCAGGTCGTCGTAGGGCACGTGGATGTTGCCGCGTTCGTTCACAAGCAACTCATAGAATTCGAGCGCCTTGATGTCATCATGAACAGCGCGGATGTCGCGCCCCAGCTTTTCCGCCAGAGCCCGAACGGTGAGGCCGACGCTTGAACTGATCAGCGTTTCCAGCATTCGCAGGCGGTTGCTGGTAATGACCCTGGCAAAATCATCGTATGCGGCAAACGTCACCGTACTGCCTGTTGGTTGGCGGGTACGCGCGGCGGTGCGAAATGCGTCCAACTCGACTTCAAGCGTACCCAGCTTTATGGTCATAGTGTTCACCTGAACCTCCTTGTGTCCCGTAAGAAGTCCCTGATCAGGGTGTTAATGTCCTGGAACTCGTATTCAAACTCCTGGCCCCGTATGTGCACGTGATAGGGCTTACCGTGGTGGATGTCATACAGGACAAGCGTCTCGGTGTGGGTGCCAAACCAAAGCCGATAGGACAACCCGTCCGGGTAATGCCGCGACGGCGGAACGGCCCAGATTTTCAGTTCGCGTGTATACCGGCCTTCGGTGACTTTCGAACTGTGGAGTAATGTAACCTCGTTGTTGTTCATTTTGGCAACAAAAATGATTGTTGTCTATGCTGACAACAAGAAACGCGCTAGTGATATCGCAAAACCCGGCGACCTCGCGTAAGCGATTTGCTACATTCCTCCCATGATCAAAATTGCTTTGGCACAGCAGGATTTCCTGGTCGGTGACATGCCGGGGAACCTGGAGAAGATCCTGGCCACCGTGGCCGCCGCGCGTGACGCCGGTGCCCGCCTGGTGGTGTTTCCGGAACTCGCGCTGACGGGCTATCCGCCCGAGGACCTGCTGTTGCGCCCGGGGTTCATGCGATCGGTGCATCGCGCGATGGAAAAGCTCACCGCCGCGGTCGAGGGCATCGACGTGGTGGTGGGCCACCCGTGGATGGCCGATGGCGAGCGCTACAACGCGGCCAGCTGGCTGCGCGACGGCGGCGTCGCCGGGCGCTATTTCAAGCACGAGCTGCCCAATTACGCGGTGTTCGACGAGGCGCGCTATTTCACGCGCGGCACCAGGCCGCTGGTGGTTGAACTGGGCGGCTGCCGCGTGGGCGTGCTGGTGTGCGAGGACTCCTGGGCCGAGGGCCCGGCGGCGAAGGCGAAGACGGCCGGGGCGCAGCTGTTGCTGGCGCCAAATGCCTCGCCGTACCGCGACGGCAAGCTCACAGACCGCGAGTGGATGTTCCGCGAGCGCGCCGGCGAGACCGGGTTGCCGATGGTGTACTGCAACCTGGTCGGCGGCCAGGACGACCTGGTGTTCGACGGCCGCAGCGCGCTGGTCGATGGGGGCGGCGACATCGTCGCGCTGGGGCCGCTGTGCGAGGATCACCTTTTGCTGGCCGATTTCGACCCTGCCACCCAGGCGTTTACCGCCGCCGACTGGCCGGCCCCGCCTGTCGACGAGATGGCGGAGCTGTACATCGCGCTGGCGCGCGGGCTGCGCGATTACGTACGCAAGAATGGCTTCTCCGACGTGGTCTTCGGCCTGTCCGGCGGCATCGACTCGGCGCTGACGCTGGCGCTGGCGGCCGACGCGCTGGGCCCTGAGCACGTGCACGTGGTGATGATGCCCTCGCGCTACACCTCGCAGCTGAGCCTGGACCTGGCGGCCGAGCAGGCCGAAGCGCTGGGTGTCGACTACCGGACCATTTCGATCGAGGAGTCGTTCGAGGCGCTGACCCATGTCCTGGCGCCGTCGTTCGAGGGCCATGCCGTCGATTTGACCGAGGAAAACCTGCAGGCGCGCATCCGCGGCAATATCGTCATGGCGCTGTCGAACAAGTTCGGCTGGCTGCCGCTGGCCACCAGCAACAAGAGCGAGCTGGCCGTCGGCTACAGCACCATTTACGGCGACATGTGCGGCGGCTTCTCACCGCTCAAAGACGTGCTGAAAACGCACGTGTTCTCGCTCAGCCGCTGGCGCAACGAGGCCAACCGGGACGATGCCGCGGTGGCGCGGATGAGTCTGGCAACTACGGCGAATGGTGCCGAAGCGGTGCCCACTGGCGTCATCGAACGCCCACCCTCGGCCGAACTGCGCCACGACCAGCTGGACGAGGACAGCCTGCCGCCTTACGACGTGCTGGACGAAGTCCTGCACCGTTTCGTCGACCTGGACTGGTCGATCAGCGACATCGTCGCTGACGGTTACGATGAAGCGATGGTGCGCCGCGTGGCCGGCATGGTGCTACGCAACGAATACAAGCGGCGCCAGGGCGCGCCCGGCACGCGCGTCACGTCACGCGGTTTCGGGCGCGATCGGCGTTATCCGATGACGTCAGGCTGGCGGGAAGCGGTGAGCAGTAAGCAGTGAGCAGTAAGCGGTAAGCAGTAAGCGGTAAGCAGTGAGCGGTAAGCAGTAAGGGCCCGGGTTTTTTTAAGGTTTTCACTGCTTACCGCTCACTGCTCACTGCTTACTGCTCACTCAGTCGAAGGGCCAGATCTTGCTGAAGAAGCCTTCGTCGTCCTCGCCGGTGAGGTAAGGATGCTGCGGATTGTTGTGCTCCAGCACGCGCATGGAGTCGTCGGCCAGTTGCGGCAGGTCCAGCTCGTTGTAGGCCTTGTTCAGCACCACCAGGGCGTTGCCGGCTTCGGGTGAGCCGGGGTAGGTCTCGAGCAGGTAGCGCGCGCGGTTGGCGGCGGCCACGTAGGCCTTGCGGCGCAGGTAGTAATTGGCCACGTCGATCTCGTAGGCGGACATGGCGTTGCGCAGGTAGACCATGCGCTGGCGCGCGTCGGGCGCGTAGCGGCTGTCCGGGAAGCGGCGTGTGAGCTGGTCAAAGTCGCGGAAGGCCTCCAGGGCCACCGACTGGTCGCGGTCGCGGACGCGGTCCGGCATAAGTTTTTCGAGGAAGCCGATGCGCTGGTCGTAGTTGGTCAGGCCGCGGATGTAGAAGGCGTAGTCCAGGTTCGGGTGCGCCGGGTACATGCGGATGAAGCGGTCGGCCGTGGACAGCGCCAGCTCGGGCTGGCCTGCCCGGTAGAAGGCGTAGGCCATTTCCAGCTGGGCCTGTTCGGCGTAGCGGCCGAAGGGGTAGCGCGTCTGCAGTTCGCGGTAGGTGCGCACGGCGCCGCGCCAGTTGTTCTTTTCCAGGTAGGCCTTGGCCTCGGCGTACATTTCGTCCGCCGTGCGGTTGTCCCACTCGTCGTTGTCCTTGCGGCAACCGCCGAGGAAGAGGGCGAGGGCCAACAGCAGCAGGCCGGTTTTGAATAGCTTTGAATTGGGTGACATGGAATAACTCGGGTGGTTCGCGCCGGCATGATAGCCCAACGGGGCCGCTTTCACTACTTCCGACCCGCGCCTACAATGCCGGTTCCATGAATACCGTCATGCCCGAACCGCTCGTGCTCGAGCAGCAGGTGGCCGCCGACCAGGCCGGGGAGCGCCTGGACCAGGTGGCGGCCATGCTGTTTTCCGATTTCTCGCGGGCGCGTTTGCAGCGCTGGATCCGCGATGGCGCGCTGCTGGTGGATGGCGCGCCGGGGCGGCCGGCGCAGCGCCTGTCGGGCGGCGAATGGCTGCGGCTGGAGGCGCGGCTGGAGCCCGAGGGCGATGTCATCGCGCAGCCGATGGCGCTGGAGGTGCTGCATGCCGATGAGCAGGTCATCGTGCTCGACAAGCCGGCGGGCCTGGTGGTGCACCCCGCCGCCGGCCATGCCGACGGCACGCTGCAGAACGGCCTGCTGCACCGCTGGCCGGAGCTGGAATCGGTCCCGCGGTCCGGCATCGTGCACCGCCTGGATAAGGACACTTCCGGCGTCATGGTGGTGGCCCGCACGCTGAAGGCGCACGCGCACCTGGTGGCGCAGCTGCAGGACCGGCGCATGGGGCGCGTTTACGAGGCCGTCGTGCATGGGCTGACGCCGCCGCGCGGCACCGTTGATGCGCCGATCGGCCGCCACCCTTCCGACCGCAAGCGCATGGCCGTGGTGAAGAACGGCAAGCCCGCGGTCAGCCATTACCGGCGGCGGACGCATTTTGGGCACTTCAGCCACCTGCAGGTGGCGCTGGAATCCGGGCGTACGCACCAGATTCGCGTGCACGTGCAGCACCTGGGCTTCCCGATGGTGGGCGACCCGGTTTACGGGCAGCGCATTCCGAAGAAGTCCGATGTCAGCGACGCCGCGCGCGCCGTGGTCGAGGCGTTTCCGCGGCAGGCGCTGCACGCGCGCACTTTGAGACTGGAGCATCCGGACAGCGGCGAGGTGGTGTCGTTCACGGCGCCGGTCCCCGACGACCTGGCCGGGCTGCTGGCGGCGCTGGCCGAGGCCGACCCACCGCCCGCCGCGGCCGGGGCCGGAAGCGCCGGGCCACGGGACGGGGCGGGTTGATGTTCCGCCGCGTCCGCCCCAAGTGGCCGCGGCCGGACAATGTCCGCGCCTTCGCCACCACGCGCGTGGGCGGCGTCGGTACCGGGCCGTTCGAGAGCTTCAACCTGGGCCGCGGCTGCGGCGACGACGAGGCCGTGGTGGCCGAGAACCGCGCGCGTTTTTGCGCCGCGCTGCCGGGGCCGCCCGGCTGGGTCCACCAGGTCCACGGCATCGACGTGGCGCGGCGCGAACACTTCACCGCCGACAGCCCGCCGCGCGCGGACGCCGTGGTCGTTTTTGAACCCGGCTGGCCCTGCACGGTGATGACGGCCGACTGCCTGCCGGTGCTGTTCTGCGATGTCGACGGCACCCGCGTGGGCGCCGCGCACGCGGGCTGGCGCGGCCTGGCCGGCGGGGTGCTGCAGGCCACCGTGGATGCGCTGGATTGCGAGCCGGCTTCGCTGATGGCGTGGCTGGGCCCGGCCATCGGCCCGGCGGCGTTCGAGGTGGGCGACGATGTGCTGGAGGCCTTCGAAGCCAGGGCGACAGCAGGCTTGGGGAGTGGGCCAGCCGACGTCGATCCGGCGCGCCACTTCAGACCCGCGCCGACGGGCGACGACGGCCGCCGCAAATGGTGGTGCGACCTGTACGGCCTGGCCCGCGATACGCTGGCCGGCGCCGGGGTCGAACATGTCTTCGGCGGCGGCTACTGCACATATACTGAGCGCGAGCGGTTTTTTTCCTATCGCCGCGACGGCGTCACCGGCCGCATGGCCGCGACCATCTGGCTCAAACCCGGGGGGAATCACTGATGTTCACCGTACCGCCCATCGTCCTGCACGCGCTGGAATGGATGTCGACACTGTTCGTGCTGGCCGTCGGCCTTGGCCTGCTGGCGCTGATCGGCATGTACTTTTTCGACAAGTACCAGACCACCAATTCCATCCGCCGCAACTACCCGGTGGTGGGGCGCTTCCGCAGTTTCTTCAGCCACCTGGGCGAGTTTTTCCGCCAGTACTTTTTCGCCATGGACCGCGAGGAACTGCCGTTCAACCGCGCCCAGCGCAACTGGGCCGAGCACGCCTCGCGCAACAGCGACATCACCAGCGCCTTCGGCTCGACCAAGAACCTGAACATCGAGGGCACGGTGATGTTCGCCAACGGCATGTTCCCGCCACTGGAAGACGAAATACAGCCGCCCGCCGCCATTGTCTACGGCCCGCACGCACGCAGGCCGTACGAGACCCGGTCGTTTTTCAACATCTCGGCCATGAGCTACGGCGCGCTGTCGCGGCCGGCCGTGCGGGCGCTGTCGAAAGGCGCGGCCATGGCCGGCATCTGGCTGAACACCGGCGAAGGCGGCCTGGCGCCGTGGCACACCGAGGGCGGCTGCGACGTGGTGTTCCAGATTGGCACCGCGAAATACGGCTGCCGTGACAACGAGGGGCGCCTGGACGACGACAAGCTGCGGATCATCGCCGACAACCCCGTGGTGAAAATGATCGAGCTGAAGCTGTCGCAGGGCGCGAAGCCCGGTAAGGGCGGTATCCTGCCGGCCGCCAAGGTCACCGAGGAGATCGCCGGCATCCGCCATATCCCGGCCGGCCAGGACTCGATCAGCCCCAACCGCCACCCGGAAATCGATTCGTTGGACGACCTGCTGGACATGATCGCCCATATCCGCGAGGTCTCCGGCCTGCCTACCGGCTTCAAGGCCGTGGTCGGCGCCGCCGGCTGGCTGGACGAGTTCTGCCAGCTGGTCCACGCCCGCGGCCTGGAGTCGGCGCCGGACTTCATCACCATCGACGGCGGCGACGGCGGCACCGGCGCCGCGCCGCTACCGCTGATGGACGAAATGGGCCTGCCGATTCGCGAATCGCTGCCGATGGTGGTCGACAAGCTGAACGAGTACGGCCTGCGCGGCCGCATCCGCGTGATCTGCTCGGGCAAGCGCGTGACCCCGGCCGACGTGGCCTGGGCGCTGGCCATGGGCGCCGACTCGGTCAACGCCGCACGCGGCTTCATGTTCGCACTCGGCTGCATCCAGGCCATGCGTTGCAACAAGAACACCTGCCCCACCGGCGTCACCACCCACGACAAGCGCCTGCAGCGCGGCCTGGACCCGGAAGACAAGGCCGTGCGCGTGAAGCATTACGCCCAGAACATGGCGCACGAAGTCTGCATGATCGCGCATTCCTGCGGCGTGCCCGAACCACGGCAATTGCGGCGGCACCATGCGCGCGTGGTCAGTGCGAATGGGTTGTCATTGCCGTTGGATACCTTGCATCCGCCGGTGCCTACTCGGCCGGAGTTTGGGTGAGTGGTGAGTGGTGAGTGGTGAGTGGAGAGTGGAGAGTGGTGAGTGGTGAGTAGGGAGTGGTGAGTAGGGAGTGGTGATTAGGGATTGGTGAATCGCTGTGTTTGGGGGATTTTCTTACGGGATTTTGGGGGATTTGCGATAGGCGTGGGCGCGAGAAGGCTGCATAGTTCAGGGAGATGGTTCTGAACGACAGGGGTCGGGTTTTGCATAAGGGGCACTACAAACTCAAGGCGTGGCAGGTGGCCATGGAGGTCGTTGAGACTGTATACAGGGAAACCTCCGCACTGCCGGAAAAAGAGCGTTACGGGTTACAGGCCCAGATGCGCCGCGCCGCCGTTTCGGTACCCTCCAATATCGCCGAGGGTGCCGCGCGAGGGTCGAAAGCGGACTTCAGGCGGTTTCTCCTGATTGCTCGCGGCTCGTTGGCAGAACTCGAAACGCAGGCCCTGGTCTGTCCGAATCTGGGCTACCCGCCAATTTCCGGAGAACTACAGGACCAGATCGATCAGCTTTTCAAACTCTTGGGCGGTCTGGTGACCAAACTGGAGCAAACCTCCCCGCTCCACTGAGTTTCACCACTCACCACTCACCACTCACCACTCACCACTCACTACTCACTACTCACTACTCACTACTCACCTCGAGCATCGTCACCCGCTGGTAACCTTTCGGCAGCTTCCGCCCCCGCTTCGCCCGATCGCTTCGATAGTGCTCCAGGTCCTTCGATGACATGCGCAGGTACTGCTTGCCGGCCCAGACAAGGACGTCCTGGCCTTCGCCGATGACCACCATGCCGACCATGTGTTCTTCGCCGGCCTTCAGGCGCTTGGGTGGGACCTGGATCATCTTGTTGCCTTTGCCCTTGGCAAGTTCGGGCAGCTCCGAGAGTGGGAAGGCGAGCAGGTAGCCGTCGGAGGTGGCGCAGACGATGGTGTCGGCATCTTTCGTCAGCACGGCCGGGCGCACCGGTTCGGCGCCGTCGCGCACGGTCAGCATGGCCTTGCCGGCCTTCATGCGGCTGTGGAGGTTTTCCGTGGCGGTGATAAAGCCATAGCCGAAGGTGCTGGCCAGCAGCACCTTCTGGTCGGCGTCGCCGGCCAGGGCGTAGGTGAAGCGGGCGCCCTCGGAGAGGTTGAAGCGGCTGGTGAGCGGTTCGCCCAGGCCGCGCGCCGAGGGCAGCGTGTGCGCCGGTAGCGCGTAGGCGCGGCCGGCGGAGTCGAGGAACACGGCCTGCTGGTTGCTGCGGCCGCGGGCGGCGTCCTGGAACTCGTCGCCGGCCTTGTAGTTCAGCGCGCCGGCGTCGATGTCGTGGCCCTTCGCCGCACGGACCCAGCCGGCCTGGGAGAGGATCACGGTGACCGGCTCTGAGGACATCAGGTCCTCTTCCTTCAGCGCCTGGGCGGCTTCGCGCTCGACGATGCGTGAGCGGCGTTCGTCGCCGTACTTTTCAGCATCCTCGGCCAGTTCGTTCTTGATCAGCGTCTTCATGCGGGCCTTGGAACCCAGCGTCAGTTCGAGGTACTGGCGCTCTTCTTCCAGGGCTTCCTGTTCGCCGCGGATCTTCATCTCTTCGAGCTTCGCCAGGTTGCGCAGTTTCAGCTCCAGGATCGCCTCGGCCTGGGTGGCGGTGAGGCCGAACGCGGCCATCAGCGCCGGCTTCGGCTCGTCCTCGGTGCGGATGATGCGGATCACCTCGTCGATGTTGAGGTAGGCGACCAGCAGGCCTTCGAGGATATGCAGGCGGTCGACCACCTGGTCCAGGCGGAACTCCAGGCGGCGGGTAACGGTGTCGGTGCGGAACTTCAGCCACTGCTTCAGCAGCTCGCGCAGGTTCAGCACCTGCGGCTTGCCGTTGATGCCGATGATGTTCAGGTTGACGCGGTAGTTACGCTCCAGGTCCGTGGTGGCAAACAGGTGGTTCATCAGCTGTTCGATATCGACGCGGTTCGAGCGCGGCGTAATCACCAGCCGCGTCGGGTTCTCGTGGTCCGACTCGTCGCGCAGGTCCTCGACCATCGGCAGTTTCTTGTCGCGCATCTGCTGCGCGATCTGCTCCAGCACCTTGGCGGGCGAGACCTGGTGGGGCAGGGCGGTGATGATGATGTCGGTGTCTTCGCGCGTGTACACGGCACGCGCCTTCACCGATCCGTTGCCGGTCTCGTAGATTTTCAGCAGGTCATCGCGCGGGGTGATGATCTCCGCGTCGGTGGGGTAGTCGGGGCCCTTGACGTGCTCGCACAGCTGCTCGACGGTCGCCTTCGGCTCGTCCAGCAGGCGGATGCAGGCGGTGACCACCTCGTTCAGGTTGTGCGGTGGGATGTCCGTGGCCATGCCGACGGCGATGCCGGTGCCGCCGTTCAGCAGCACGTTGGGCAGGCGCGCGGGCAGGATCACCGGCTCTTTCAGTGTGCCGTCGAAGTTGGGCTGGAAATCGACCGTGCCCATGCCGAGTTCGCTCAGCAGCGCCTTGGCGTACGGGGCCAGGCGCGATTCGGTGTAGCGCATGGCGGCGAACGACTTGGGGTCGTCGGGTGAGCCGAAATTGCCCTGGCCGTCGATCAGCGGGTAGCGGTAGCTGAATGGCTGCGCCATCAGCACCATGGCCTCGTAGCAGGCCGAGTCGCCGTGCGGGTGGAACTTGCCCAGCACGTCACCCACTGTTCTTGCCGATTTCTTGTGCTTGGACGCGGCCGACAGGCCCAGTTCGCTCATGGCGTAGACGATTCTGCGTTGCACCGGTTTCAGGCCGTCGCCGATGTTCGGCAGGGCGCGATCGAGCACCACGTACATGGAGTAATCCAGGTAGGCGCGTTCGGCGTAGTCGCGCAGGGGGACCTGTTCGTGGTCGGTGAAGCTTTGTGTCAGTTCAGTCATTTCAATTCGGTTCGATAGTCGATGTGGATACCCGGTTTTCAGTCACCCGTCACCCGTCACCCGTCACCCGTCACCCGTTACCGCTAGTCCTGGATGATTCGGTAGAGGACCAGGGGGTATTCCCAATCCACGAGGACGCCTTCGGCATTGCTGGTGATGAGGTCCAGGTGTTTGGGGGCCAGGGGGCCGAGGCGGACGTTGTCGCCGTCGAGTTCACCGGGCAGCGTGCCGTTGGTGACCAGCGGGGCCAGGCGTTCGGCGCTGGGGGCCCAGGCGACCAGGCGGTCGCCTTCCAGGCGGAAGCGGCCCCAGTAGTAGTGATCGTGACGCTCGCCGCTGGCGTCTTCGCCGTCGGATTCGGCCGCGTCCAGGTCGGGGGCGGTGCCTTCGCTGGCCTGGAAATCAGCCACTTTCACGTTCCAGAACCGCCATGGCTGGCCGGCGCTGCCTTCGGCGGGTGTGTAGGCGCGCAGTAGCAGGCCCAGGGATTTCTGGATACCGTCCTCGGTCCACTGGGCGCGGTAGCGGCCGGCGGCGACGTCGACGGACTCGAACGTGATGGTCACGTTGTCGCCGTGCCAGGCGCCGGCCAGGTCTTCGGTGGCCAGGTGCACGGGCTGGTCGCCCACGGGGGCTTCTGCGGTGATGTAGGCGCAGCCGTGCGTGAACGCGGCGGTCGTGAGCAGCAGCGCGAGTTTCGCGAAGCGCTTGATCGCGTTGGGCTTCATGTTGGGATTCCTGTTGGGCCTCATACGCTCGCCAGGTCGCCCTTGTCCTCCAGCCAGGCCTTGCGGTCGGAGGCGCGTTTCTTGCCCAGCAGCATGTCCATGACATCGCGCGTGGCCTGGTCGTCGTCGATGGTCAGCTGCACCAGCCGGCGGGTGTTCGGGTCGATCGTGGACTCGCGCAGTTGCAGCGGATTCATCTCGCCCAGGCCCTTGAAGCGGGTCTCGGTGATCTTGCCCTTCTTCTTTTCCGCGGCGATGCGTTCGAGAATGCCGGTGCGCTCTTCCTTGTCGAGGGCGTAGAAAGTCTCCTTGCCCACGTCGATGCGGTAGAGCGGTGGCATGGCGACGAAAATGTGGCCGGACTCGACCAGCGGCCGGTAGTGCTTGAGGAACAACGCCGTCAGCAGCGTGGCGATGTGCAGGCCGTCGGAGTCGGCGTCGGCCAGGATGATGACCTTGCCGTAACGCAGGCCGGAAATCTCGTGCGAGCCGGGGTCGACACCAACGGCGATGGAGATGTCGTGGACCTCCTGGTTGGCCAGCACGCCTTCGGAGTCCACTTCCCAGGTGTTCAGGATCTTGCCGCGCAGCGGCAGGATGGCCTGGTATTCACGGTTGCGCGCCTGCTTGGCGGAGCCGCCGGCAGAGTCGCCCTCAACCAGGAACAGCTCGGTCACTGACAGGTCTTCACTGGAGCAGTCGGACAGCTTGCCGGGCAGGGCGGGGCCGGAGGTGACCTTCTTGCGCGCCACCTTCTTCGACTTCTTCATGCGCTTTTGCGCGTTCTCGATGGCCAGCCTTGCGATGGCTTCGCCTTCGCTGACGTTCTTGTTCAGCCACAGGCTGAAGGCGTCCTTGACCACGCCGGAAATGAAGGTGGCGGCCGAACGCGAGGACAGGCGTTCCTTGGTCTGGCCACTGAACTGCGGGTCGGCCATGCGCATTGAGAGCACGTAGGTGACGCGCTCCCAGGGGTCTTCCGGCGCCAGGCGCACGCCGCGTGGCAGCAGGTTGTGCAGCTCGCAAAACTCTCTTAGCGATTCGACGATGCCGGTGCGCAGGCCGTTGACGTGGGTGCCGCCCTGGGCAGTCGGGATCAGGTTGACATAGCTCTCGGTGACCGCCTGGCCTTCCGGCAGCCAGGCCAGCGCCCAGGCCACTTCCGAGTCCTCGCCTTTCATGTCGCCGGTGAACGGGGTCTCCGGCAGCAGCGGTGCGCCGTCCAGCTCGGTGACCAGGTACTCGGACAGGCCGTCTTCGTATTGCCAGGTTTCCTTTTCACCGGACTTGCCGTCGATGAGGGTGACCTGCAGGCCGGGGCAGAGCACGGCCTTGGCCCGCAGCAGGTGGCGCAGGCTTCTTACTGATATCTTCGCGCTGTCGAAATACTTGGGGTCGGGCCAGAACCTGACGCGCGTGCCGGTGTTGCGGCGGCCGACTTCACCGATTTCCTTCAGTTCCGAGTGGCGCTCGCCGTCGCGGAAGCTGATGTGCCATTCCTTGCCGTCGCGTTTCACCCACACTTCCAGGTCGGTGGACAGCGCGTTGACCACGGAGACGCCCACGCCGTGCAGGCCGCCGGAGAACTGGTAGTTGTCGTTGGAGAACTTGCCGCCGGCGTGCAGCCGCGTGAGGATCAGCTCGATGCCCGGGATGCCGTGTTCGGGATGGGTGTCCACCGGCATGCCGCGGCCATCGTCGGCCACTTCGACGGAACCATCCTCGTGCAGGGTGACGGTGATGGCCTTGGCGTGGCCGGCAAGCGCCTCGTCGACGCTGTTGTCGATCACTTCCTGGGCCAGGTGGTTCGGGCGGGTGGTGTCGGTATACATGCCCGGCCGGCGCTGGACGGGCTCGAGGCCGGACAGGACTTCGATGTCCCGGGCCTGGTACTGGGCTGAACTCATTTCAGCGGGGTGCTCCGTGGTGCAAGGGCCAAAAGAAAGAACTTCATTTGGCCCCGAATCATAGCCGGAATTGCACGAGTTGTGGGGTCAGAGTCGGGTCAGAGTCAACTCTGAGTCGATTCCGAGTCGTCCTTCCAAGACGTACACATCCTGATTACAGCGCTATGAGTAAATTTGCAGTAGCAGCAGGCAGGAGTGATCGCACAGGGTTTTGTTTAAGGTCACGCCAGGAGAACGTTAATGCCTAGACGAGCTCGATTCTGCCCATCTGGATTACCCGTCCATGTTATCCAGCGGGGGAACAACCGCCAGGCGATCTTCGCATCTGAAACGGACTTCGCCGCGTTTGCCAATTGGTTGGCGGAAGGTGCTGCCCGCTTCGGTGTGGCTGTGCATGGCTGGGTTTTCATGACCAATCATGTCCATCTGTTGGTTACACCGTCTCAGGACGACAGTGTTTCTCGACTGATGCAGCTGCTGGGTCGACTGTATGTCCGCTATTTCAACAACGCGTACAGTCGTAGCGGCGCGTTGTTCGAAGGCAGGTTCAGGGCAAGTGTCGTGCAGGAGAATAGGTATTTCCTGACTTGCCTGCGGTACATCGAGTTAAACCCGGTCAGGGCGGGCATGGTGGCCGCTCCGGGTGATTATCACTGGTCCAGTTATAACGCTCATGCGCTAGGTGTCAGGGCACGCATGTGGACGCCCCATGCGCTTTACCTGAACCTGGGGAAGAAGCAAGGGCAACGACAGCAGGCATGGCGTGCGCTGGTTGATGAAGGGCTGGACATCGAGACGCTCGTGAGGGTTCGTCAGTGTGCCAACGCGGGCCTGATTCTGGGGTCGGAAAAATTCAGGGAACAGGTCAGCGGAATTCGGTCCTGAACGGTCAAAGGTATTGACCCAGGTTCGACTCAGAGTTGACTCTGACCCTACTCCGACCCCTTCGCTCCGAAGGTGAAGCCGGCGGTGATCATGCCGGCGGCCAGGCCCAGTTGCTGGTACTCGGCGAAGACGCGCTTGTAGCGGTAGCCGAGCGTGGGCACGATGGCCGGCGCCACGCCCAGGCTGTTGAGCGGGATCTTGTCCTCGTATTCGTCCTTGTAGCCGTGCAGCAGGCCCGCTGTGACGCGCCAGTAGAAATGGTCCGGTTTGCCCAGCTCCCAGGCTTTGCCGACGTAGAGGTATTGCGAGTCCTGGCCGAACGAGTTATCGAACCAGGCAAAACCGGCATGCCAGCCGTCGGCATTCCACGCCTCGAAATTGATCAGTCCCTGCGTGTTGTCGTGTTCCGGGTCGGGGTCGAAATGTTTGGTGTAGAGCGACGTCTGGAAGCGCCAGTGGTCGACGGACCAGTCGACCGGCGGGAACCATTCGTCCGCCACGACAGGTGTTACGGTAAATGCGAGGATGCAGGCAATCATCGTCCTGCGAATCGCACTCACGGTGCGGGATACGAGTCGGGTTGTCGGCATCGGGAATCGCTGTCGTGAAGTCGGGCGCGCAAACGGCCATCGCAAAAAATGCGCATTGTACCGGCAACGGCGTACCCTTGCGCGACAGAATCCGGAACCGGAGGTTTGAAGATGACGCACGAACATCATCATCAGCATGACGGCCACCACGGCTCGAGCAAGCCGGATGAATCGGCGGGTCGTTACGATGACGTCCCGGCTGGTTTCGCGGGCACGGTGTATACCTGCCCCATGCACCCGCAGGTGCGTTCGACCGAGGCCGGTTCCTGTCCGGTCTGCGGCATGGGGCTGGAGCCGGAAACGGCCAGTCTCGAGGAAGAGGACACGTCCGAACTTCAGGACATGCGGCGAAGGCTATGGGGGGCCGCGGCGCTCTCGCTGCCCCTGGTGTTCCTCGCCATGGGCGGGATGGTTCCCGGCGTCGACATGGATGCCATCGTCGCGCACGACATCCGGGTATGGCTGGAACTGGCGCTGGCGACCCCGGTAGTGCTGTGGTGCGGCTGGCCGTTCCTGGTGCGCGGTTGGCGCTCGGTGATCAGCTGGAACCTCAACATGTTCACGCTGATCGCGCTGGGCGTGGGCGTGGCTTATGTCTATAGCGTAGTCGCGACTGTCGCGCCGGGCGTGTTTCCGCCCTCGTTCCGGGGTGATTCCGGGCAAGTCGGGGTCTATTTCGAGGCCGCCGCGGTGATCGTGACCCTGGTGCTGCTCGGCCAGGTGCTGGAGTTGCGCGCACGCAGTTCGACGAATGCCGCGATCAAGTCTTTGCTGGGCCTGGCGCCGAGGACGGCGCGCCGGATCGGCGACGATGGCGAGGAGACGGACATCCCGCTGGCGGACGTGGCGATCGACGACCGCCTGCGCGTGCGGCCGGGTGAAAAGGTGCCGGTCGACGGCGAGGTGACCGAAGGTCGCTCCTCCGTGGACGAATCCATGATCACCGGCGAGCCCATCCCGGTGGAAAAATCTGCCGGGGACGAGGTGATCGGCGCCACGGTGAACGGCACGGGTTCGCTGGTCATCAGGGCGCGGCGGGTGGGCAGTGACACCATGCTGGCCCAGATCGTGCACATGGTCGCGGCCGCGGCGCGCAGCCGCGCCCCGATCCAGAATCTCGTCGACGTGGTGGCCTCGTGGTTCGTGCCCGCGGTGGTACTGGCAGCGGTCATCACCTTCGCGACCTGGGCCGCCCTGGGGCCGGAGCCGGCCATGGCCTATGCGCTGATCAACGCGGTCGCGGTGCTGATCATCGCCTGCCCGTGTGCGCTCGGCCTGGCCACGCCCATGTCGATCATGGTCGCCAGCGGCAAGGGCGCGTCCGCCGGTGTGCTGTTCAAGGACGCGGAGGCGATCCAGGCCCTGCGGGACGTGGACACGCTGGTGGTGGACAAGACCGGCACCCTGACCGAGGGCCGCCCGCGGCTGGTGGACGTCATCACGGCGAAAGGATTCGACGAAGCCGACGTCCTGCGGCTCGCCGCCACGCTGGAACGCGGCAGCGAGCATCCGCTGGCGGCGGCCATCGTCGAGGGTGCGAAGTCGCGGGATATCGAGCCCGGCGAGTACTCGGCATTTGATTCGGTCACCGGCAAGGGCGTGAAGGGGCGCATCAACGACCGCGATGTGGCGCTCGGGAACCCGTTGCTGATGGAGGCGCTGTCCGTCGACGTGGATGCATTGACCGGGCAGGCTGAAACACTCCGCGCCGAAGGCCGGACGGCGATGTTCGTCGCCATCGACGGCGAGGTCGCCGGCCTGGTGGCGGTGGCCGACCCCATCAAGGACACCACGCCGGCCGCGATTGAAGCGCTGCACGCCGATGGCCTGCGCATCGTCATGATGACCGGCGACAGTGAAACCACGGCCCGCGCGGTGGCGCAACAGCTGGGCATCGATGATGTCATGGCCGGGGTGCTGCCCGAAGCGAAGGCCGAGAACGTGAAGCGCCTGCAGGACCAAGGCGCCGTCGTCGCGATGGCGGGTGATGGCATCAACGATGCGCCCGCACTGGCCCAGGCACAGGTGGGCATCGCCATGGGCACCGGCACCGACGTCGCCATGGAAAGTGCCGGCGTGACGCTGGTCAAGGGCGATCTCAACGGTATCGTCCGCGCGCGTGCCCTGAGCCGCGCGACCATGCGTAACATCCGGCAGAACCTGTTCTTCGCCTTCGTTTACAACGCGCTGGGCGTGCCGGTGGCCGCTGGTGTGCTGTACCCGTTCTTCGGCATCGGGCTGTCACCGATGATCGCCGCCGCGGCAATGTCATTCAGCTCGGTGTCGGTGATCGGCAACGCGTTGCGCCTGAAACGCACGTCGCTCTGAGGGGTCCCGGGTGTCAGAATCATCATCGAAGTGCCGCCCCGCTCTCGCGTCACCCTGCCCCGGGCCCTATAATGTTCGCCCAGACCGATTCACTTCTGCGGACCTGGCATGACATCTCTCGTATTCGTCACTGGTGGCGTTGTTTCCTCGTTGGGCAAAGGCCTTTCCTCGGCGTCGCTCGCGGCCATTCTTGAATCGCGTGGCCTGAAGGTCACGCTGATGAAACTCGACCCCTACATCAACGTCGACCCGGGCACGATGAGCCCGTTCCAGCACGGCGAGGTCTTCGTCACCGAGGACGGCGCCGAGACCGACCTGGATCTCGGCCATTACGAGCGTTTCGTGCGCACGCGCATGGGCCAGGTGAACAATGTCACCACTGGCCGGATCTACCTGAACGTCATCAACAAGGAGCGCCGCGGCGACTACCTGGGTGGCACCGTGCAGGTCATCCCGCACATCACCGACGAGATCAAGGCCTGCATCAAGCGCTGCGCCGAGGGCTACGACGTCGCGATGATCGAGATCGGCGGTACCGTGGGTGACATCGAGGCGATGCCGTTCCTGGAGGCCATCCGCCAGCTGGACGTCGAGGGCGAGCACGACACGCTGTTCATGCACCTGACGCTGATCCCGTACATCAAGGCCGCCAACGAGACCAAGACCAAGCCGACCCAGCACTCGGTGAAGGAGCTGCGTTCCATCGGTATCCAGCCGGACATCCTGCTGTGCCGCTGTGAGCACGAGATTACCGACGAGGAGCGCGCCAAGATCGCGCTGTTCACCAACGTGTCGAAAAACGCCGTCATCTCGGCGCTGGACGCCCGCCACGGCATCTACGAGATCCCGATGCTGCTGCACGAGCAGAAGCTGGATGACCTGCTGATCGAGAAGCTGGGACTGGACGTGGAAAAGGAAGCCGACCTGTCGGACTGGCGCGAGGTCGTCGACCGCATGGTCAACACCCAGCACGAGGTGACCGTGGCCATGGTCGGCAAGTACGTCAACCACGCCGACGCCTACAAGTCGCTGACCGAGGCCCTGGTGCACGGCGGCCTGCGCCAGCGCATCAAGGTCAACATCATGGCGGTGGAGTCCGAGGACCTGGAGACGAAAGGCATCGAGGTGCTGGACGGCGCCGACGCCATCCTGGTGCCGGGCGGCTTCGGCGAGCGCGGTTTCGAGGGCAAGGTGGCGGCCATTCGCCATGCGCGCGAGAACGGCATCCCCTATCTCGGCATCTGCTACGGCATGCAGGCCGCGGTGGTGGAATTCGCCCGCAACGTCTGCGGCCTGGAAGGCGCCAACAGCACCGAGAATGACAAGTCGACGCCGCACCCGGTCATCGGCCTGATCACCGAGTGGACGGACCGCAGCGGCAAGGTCGAAACCCGCGACGAGGACTCCGACCTGGGCGGCACGATGCGCCTGGGCGGCCAGCGTTGCCGGCTGCAGGAAGGCTCGCTGGCACGCCGGACCTACGGCGAGGACATCATCACCGAGCGTCACCGTCACCGTTTCGAGTTCAACAACCATTACCGCGAAGCGCTGAAGAAGAACGGCATGCGGCTGTCCGGCATGTCCATGGACGAGACCCTGGTGGAAATTGTCGAGATTCCCGACCACCCGTGGTTCCTGGGCTGCCAGTTCCATCCCGAGTTCACGTCGTCGCCGCGCGGGGGGCATGCGCTGTTCACCGGCTTTATCGAGGCGGCGCTGAAGCACCAGCGCGGTGAAGTGCCCGCGGACGTGGCGCAGCTGTGAAACTCTGCGGCTTCGAGGTCGGCCCGGACCAGCCGCTGTTCCTG
Source organism: uncultured Oceanospirillales bacterium (assembly GCA_913055655.1). Lineage (GTDB taxonomy): Bacteria > Pseudomonadota > Gammaproteobacteria > Xanthomonadales > SZUA-36 > Marinihelvus. The sequence goes on from CAJXKA010000002.1 coordinate 336,133, forward strand.
ATCTGCGGCCCCTGCGTGGTCGAGTCCGAGCAGCTGGCCATCGATACCGCCGGGCAGCTGAAAGAGATCACCGCGCGGCTGGGGATGCCGTTCATCTACAAGTCGTCCTACGACAAGGCCAACCGCTCGTCGCTGAAGAGCTTCCGCGGCCTGGGCCAGGACGAGGGCCTGCGCATCCTGGGGGAAGTGAAAAAACAGGTGGGCGTGCCGGTGCTCACCGATGTACACGAAGACACCGATATGAAAGCCGTGGCCGAGGTGGTCGACGTGCTGCAGACGCCGGCGTTCCTGTGCCGCCAGACCAATTTCATCACCCGCGCCTGCGAGGCCGGGCTGCCCGTGAACATCAAGAAAGGCCAGTTTCTCGCCCCCTGGGACATGACCAACGTGGTCGACAAGGCCCGCGCCACCGGTAACGAGCAGATCATGGTCTGCGAACGCGGCGCCAGCTTCGGCTATGGCAACCTGGTGTCCGACATGCGCTCGCTGGCGATCATGCGCGAGACCGGCGCGCCGGTCGTGTTCGACGCCACGCACTCGGTGCAGCTGCCGGGCGGGCAGGGCGAGACCTCCGGCGGCCAGCGCGAGTTCGTACCCGTGCTGGCGCGCGCAGCCGTGGCCACCGGCGTTTCCGGCGTGTTCATGGAGTCGCACCCGGACCCGGCGAAAGCGCTGAGCGACGGCCCGAACGCGTGGCCGCTGGGCATGATGGAGGAACTGCTGGAAACGCTGATGGCGCTGGACGCGGTCAGCAAGCGTTCGCCGTGGCTGGAATCGCGCTTCTGACGCCGGGCGCCGTGACTGCTCGACAGAATTCAACGTATTGAACTTCAACTGAAAAAATTCAACAGGAATCATTCATGACGACCATCAAGACCGTACACGCGCGGGAGATCATCGATTCCCGCGGCAACCCCACGCTGGAAGCCGAAGTTACGCTGGATTCGGGCGCGTTTGGTCGCGCCGCCGTGCCCTCGGGCGCCTCCACCGGTACCCGCGAAGCCATTGAACTGCGCGACGGCGATGCCGGCCGTTATGGCGGCAAGGGAGTGCGCCAGGCCGTGGCCAACGTGAACGGCGAGATCGCCGGCGCCGTAAAAGGCCTGGACGCCGAAGACCAGGTGGCCGTGGACGAGAAGATGATCGAACTGGACGGCACGCCGAACAAGGCGCGCCTGGGCGCCAACGCGCTGCTGGGCGTGTCGCTGGCCACCGCCCGGGCCCTGGCCGACCATCACCGCAAACCGCTGTGGGCGCAGCTGGCCGGCGACGGCAAGGTGGGCATGCCGGTACCGATGATGAACATCATCAACGGCGGCGCGCACGCCGACAACTCCGTCGACATGCAGGAGTTCATGATCCTGCCCGTCGGCCTGCCGAGCTTCTCCGAGGCCCTGCGTTGCGGCGCCGAGGTGTTCCACGCCCTGGCCAAGGTGCTGAAGGGTCGCGGCATGAGCACGGCCGTGGGCGACGAGGGCGGCTTCGCGCCGGACCTGCCGTCCAACGAATCGGCGGTTGAAGTCATCCTGGAAGCCATCGGCAAAGCCGGCTACACCGTCGGTAAAGATGTCTACCTGGGCCTGGACGTCGCCTCCACCGAGTTCTACCGCGACGGCCGCTACCACCTCGATTCCGAGGGCCGCTCCTTCGACGCCGACGGCTTTGCCGAGTACCTGGACAGCTGGGTGTCGCAGTACCCCATTATTTCCATCGAGGACGGCATGGCCGAGGACGACTGGGAAGGCTGGGCCACGCACTCGCGCCTGACCGGCGGCCGCTGCCAGCTGGTGGGCGACGACCTGTTCGTCACCAACACCGAGATCTTCAAGCGCGGTATCGACGAGTCCATCGCCAACGCCATCCTGATCAAGTTCAACCAGATCGGCACGCTGACCGAGACCCTGAACGCCATCAACATGGCGGCGGCGTCCGGCTACGGCGCGGTGATCTCGCATCGTTCCGGCGAGACCGAGGACTCCACCATCGCCGACCTGGCCGTGGCCACCAGCGCCACGCAGATCAAGACCGGCTCGATGTCGCGCTCCGACCGCGTGGCCAAGTACAACCAGCTGCTGCGCATCGAGGAAGCGCTCGGCGACAAGGCCGTCTACGGCGGCCGCGACGCCTTTGGCAACGTACCGGGCCTGGATATCTGACGCGCGATGCGCGTCCTCATCGTCGTCCTGCTGCTGGTGCTTGCCCTGCTGCAGTTCAAGCTGTGGTTCGGTGAGGGCGGTTATCGCGATATCGCCAGCCTGCAGGCGCGCGTCGAGGCGCAGACGGCCGAGAACGAAATGCTGGGCGCCCGCAACGAGGAGCTCCGGGCCGAGGTCGACGACCTGCGCGAGCGCCTGGAGGCGATCGAGGAACGGGCCCGTAGCGAGCTGGGCCTGATCCGGGACGGCGAAACCTTCTACCAGGTGGTGCCGGAGGGCGAAAGCGCTCCGCCGGCGCTGGACGAGGATGGCGGCGCCTGAGGAATCACCTTTGAACGCTGACGGCACAACCCCGAGAATTCATGCGCTGGTGCCCGCCGCCGGCGCCGGTTCGCGTTTTGGCGCCGAGGTGCCGAAGCAGTACCTGGACGTGGGCGGCCGCGCGGTTATCGAGCACGCGGTGGGCGTGCTGGCCTCGCACCCCGCAGTGGCCGGCGTGACGGTCACGCTGGCACCCGATGATGATCGCTTTGGTGAGCTGGCGCTGGGCGCCGACCCGACCATCGGCGTGGTGGCCGGCGGTGACACCCGCGCGGCCTCGGTGCTGAATGGCCTGGCCTACATCCGCGAGCAGCACGATGCCGAGTGGGTGCTGGTGCATGACGCGGCGCGTCCGTGCCTGGACCATGCCGCCATCGACCGCCTGCTCGAGGCCGGCCTGGCCTCGCCCGATGGCGCGCTGCTGGCCATGCCGGTGCGCGACACCCTGAAACGCGCCGACGCGGATGATCGCGTCGAGGCGACCGTCGACCGGGATACGCTCTGGGCCGCGCAGACGCCGCAGCTTTTTCCCGTCCAGGCCCTGCTGGACGCGCTCCGCGCCCAGGTCGAGGCGGGTGAAACGCCCACCGACGAGGCCCAGGCCATGGAACGCGCCGGCGCCCGGCCGAAGCTGGTCATGGGCTCGGGCATGAACCTGAAAGTCACCTGGCCCGAGGACCTGGTCGTGGTCCGCGCCTGGCTGGACGAAGGCAGCGGATGAGTTTTCGCATCGGCCAGGGCCTGGACGTGCACGCGTTCTGCGACGGCGACCACGTGATGCTGGGCGGCGTCCGCGTCGCCCACGATCGTGGACTGGCCGCGCATTCCGATGGTGACGTGGTGCTGCACGCCCTTTGCGACGCGGTGCTGGGCGCCCTGGCGCTGGGCGACATCGGCCGTCATTTTCCGCCCGGCGATGACCGCTGGGCCGACGCCGACAGCCGCGCGTTGCTGCGCGCCGTCAATGCCATGGCCGCGGAGCGGGGCTGGCGCGCCGTCAACACGGACGTCACGGTGGTCTGCGAAGCGCCGCGCGTGGGGCCGCACGTGGCCGCCATGTGCGCCAATATCGCGGCGGACCTTGGCCTGGACACCGGCGCGGTGTCGGTGAAGGCGACCACCACGGAAACACTCGGGTTCTGCGGCCGCGGCGAGGGCATTGCCGCCACGGCCGTGGTCCTGCTGGAGTCAGCATGAGCCTGTACCGCCTGAAAGGCACCGCCGGCGCGGTGATCAATCGCAATTTCGACCTTGAGCGCCCGGTCCGGATCGGCGCCGATGGCAGCATTCCACCCAGCGGCAATGCAGCTGCGGAGGTGGTGTTCGCCGACGGCCGGATCACGCTGGTCCGCCAGGGTGATACCCCGGTGCAGGTGAACGGCGAGGCCGTGGACACCGCGCAGCTGGTGGGCGGTGACGAGATTCGCGTGGCCGGCTGTCGTTTCATGGTGCAGGCGCCGGGATTGCGCCCGGAGCGCATTCTGACCGAGGACGCCGTGCGCCCGCGCCGCTCGCCATGGCCTTGGGTCATCGCGCTGGCGCTGGTCATCGCGGCCCTCGCGGTCGCCGGCTGGCGACTGGGCTGGTTCGACAAGTGGATTGACGCGCCAACGCCGGCACCCGCGGTCGATAAGCAGGATTCGCCATCCGGCGGAGATGCCGCGGACCCGCCGCAGACCTGACGCCGGACGCCTATACTGGGGTCATCGGCCTGTCACGGCCGTCCAAACGACCTGCAGCGAGGTGCCCGCATGAAAGTATTCCAATCGCCTGTTGGCCTTTCGGCCGTCCTGTTGAGCCTGTCGCTGGGCCTGGCCCCCGGCGTCGCGACTTTCGCCGGTGAAGCCAAGCTGGCCGGCGTGCTCGCCAGCCAGCCCGACGATGTGAAAGCGCGTTACCGGTACCGGCACCCGGCCGAAACGCTCGGGTTTTTCGGCATCGAGCCCGGCATGACCGTCGTCGAAGTCCTGCCCGGCGGCGGCTGGTACAGCCAGATCATCATCCCGTACCTGGGCGCGAAAGGTGAGTTGATCGGCGCCAATTACGCCCACGACATGTGGCCGCTGTTCGGGTTCTTCGGCGAGGATTTCATCGCGCAGATGGGGACCTGGGTGGAAGACTGGCCGAAGGAGGCCTCGACGTGGGCGCCCGGCGCCGCCACGGTGTCGGCGTTCGAGTTCGGTGAAATGCCCGAAGACATGGCCGGCACGGCCGATGCCATGCTGTTCATCCGTGCATTGCATAACCTGCGGCGTTTCGAGAGCGAAGGCGGTTACCTGGGTACGGCACTCGCGGATGCCTTGGCGGTGCTCCGGCCGGGCGGAATCGTCGGCGTGGTGCAGCACGAAGCGCGCCCGGAGATGTCCGACGAGTTCGCTTCGGGCGCCAACGGCTACCTGAAAAAGGCCTTCGTCATCGAGGCGTTCGAGCAGGCCGGGTTTGAATTTGTCGCCGAGTCCGACATCAACCAGAACCCGAAAGACCAGCCTTCCGAGACCGACATCGTCTGGCGCCTGCCGCCGTCGCTGAACGGTGCGGAGGAAAACCCGGAAAAGCAGAAAGCGATGGAAAAGATCGGCGAGTCCAATCGCATGACCCTGAAGTTCCGCAAGCCGGAATAGCCTTTCCTGCCGGGCTGACGCTTCCGGTTGGCGGCCGCCGCGTTCGTTACGGCCGGGTTCGCTACGGCCGGGTTCGCCCGGTCGGGCGGGCCTGGTCGTCGATGATGTCGTAATGCCGCAGCCACCGGCGGGCGTCGTCGGCGTCCTGCGTGAACCAGGCCCGGGCCGAACCCAGCCGGAAGCTGTAGCCCCAGGCGTCCATGTCGGCGAACATGCGTTCGCGGCCCAAGCCGGGAAGTTGATCGGCGAGCAGGATCTGCAGGTAACAGACGGCGTTCTCCTCGTCGTAATCACCGCCCGCGTCGGTGTCCAGGCCGTCGCGGCGCCGACCGTCCATGCAGATGTAGTGGCAGCCCTCGTGCAGCACCGAGTGCACCGGCGTGTCGGTGCGTGCCAGCAGGCGATCGCCGACCAGTCCGGCCTCCTCGTCACCCCAGAAACTGCCGGGGATGGCGGCGCCGTCATCCACCCGTTCAAGCGTCATGCCGTAGCGCGCCAGCAGGGCCGACAGCGCGTCCTGGTCGGCATCAGCCAGTCGCAGTATCGGCACGTCGGTGCCGGCGCCGGGTTCGAAAGCGTCAGTTGTCGGGCTCATGGACGGGCAGCGGGTGGTGGACAGGCTCGGGGACTGGGCTATTATGCGCGGTGAACCCGCGCGCGCAAGGTCGTCACCGCCGCTCCATGTCGTTTTTCAAACGCGAACACCGCCCCATCGAACTGCTCCGCTACGCCGGGCTGTTCATCTGGTTCTGCGCCGGCATGCCGCTGCTGATGCCCGGCATGCTGTACGAGGAACCGATCTCGACCGAACGATACGTGACCTGGCTGGTGATCTACCTGGCCTTCGGTGCGGTGTACTGGCATTACCTGCGGCAGCTTTCCGGGCGACCCACGCTATTCGTGCGACTGTTTTACCTGTCCGCCATGACGGCATTGGCGCTGGGCACCAGCTGGGTCAGCGTGACGTCCATCGGCGGGGTCATCCTGCTGGTGGTGGCCGGCATCCTGCCCTGGATGCTGCCCCCCATCCCGGCCGCGGCATGGCTGGTGGGGCAGAACCTGGTGCTGGCCGGGCTGATCGCGCGGATGCCGGGCCTGGCGCCGGCGGATGCCGCGGTGGAAGCCGCGCTGTTCCTGGCCGTCTCGCTGTTTATCTTCATGGGCTCCGTCGCCTCCGTCCGCCAGGGCGAGGCGCGCGACGAGTTGCGCAAACTCAACTACGAACTGATGGCCACCCAGGCGCTGCTGGCGCAGAACACCCGCATCGCCGAACGTGTGCGCATCGCCCGCGACCTGCACGACCTGGTGGGCCACCACCTGACCGCGCTGACGCTGAACCTGGAGGTCGTGACCCACCTGGTGGAAGGCAAGGCGCTGGAACACGTGCAGCAGGCCCATTCCCTGGCCAAGTTGCTGCTGGCCGATGTACGCGAGGTGGTCAGTGACATGCGCCAGTCCGACCAGGTGGACCTGGCCGACGCGCTGCACACGCTGGTGGAAGGCGTGCCGAAGCCGAAAATTCATCTTGATTTGCCGTCAGCGACGCTCAGGACGGACCCGCAGCGTGCCCAGGTGCTGTTGCGCTGCGCCCAGGAGATCATCTCCAACAGCGTCCGCCACGCCCGCGCCCGGAACCTGTGGATCCGCCTGTCGACCTCGCGTGACGGGCTGGCCCTGAGCGCCCGCGACGACGGCCGCGGCACCTCGCGGCTGGAGCGCGGCAACGGTTTGACCGGCATGTCCGAGCGCCTGCATGCCGTCGGCGGTAAACTTGAAATCGAATCGGGGAAGGGCGCGGGCTTCACGCTCCACGCCTGGCTGCCCCAGGAGTCCATGGAGGTATAACAGGAATGATCAGGGTCATGTTGGTGGACGACCAGAACCTCGTCCGCAAGGGCGTTCGCAGCCTGCTGGAACTGTCCGAGGAAATCGAGGTGGTGGCCGAGGCGCCCGACGGCAAGGAGGCCATCCGGATGATCCCGGAGGTCGGCCCGGACGTGGTGCTGCTGGACATGCGCATGCCGGGGCTGTCCGGTGTCGACGTGCTGCGCACCCTCAACGATGAGAACAAGCTGCCCCCCACGATCATCCTCACCACGTTCGATGACGACGAGCTGGTGCTGGCCGGCATCCGCAACGGCGCCAAGGGCTTCCTGCTGAAAGACGTGGCCCTGGCCGAGCTGGTGGACGCCATCCGCACCGTCGCCGAGGGTGGCTCCATCGTGAAGCCGGCCGTCACCGAGCGGCTGCTGAAAGGCCTGGAGAACATGCAGACCGATTTTTCCGCCCTGGACCGTCCCGACCCGCTCACCGACCGCGAGACCGAGATCCTGCGCCTGATGGCCGGCGGCTACTCCAACAAGGAAATCGCCGGCTCGCTGGGTGTCGCCGAGGGCACCGTGAAAAACCACGTCTCGAACATCCTGTCCAAGCTGGGCGTGCGGGACCGGACGCGGGCCGTCCTCAAGGCGTTCGAACTGGGGATCGTTTGATCCGGGCTGGGGGCTTTTTTACCGCAAATTTCGCAGATTACGCAAAGGGCGCAAAGGTTGTTGACGTGGGTGGTCGTGGGCTGGAGCCTCGTCGCGTCACGGGACCGCGGCCTGGCGTTTAGCGCGTAGTTCGCGCGCGCGGTCGATACCGGGGATCTCGAAATCTGCCGGCCGGGTGCCGCTGAAGTCGGAAAAGTGGTGTCCACACTGTTCCATGATCGTTTGGGTCGACAGGTGCCAGGTGACTTCGGCCGCGCAGGCGGCGTACCGGGTATTGGCCAGTTCGGACATTGAATATGCCTTTAGGCTGGCGATCGCGGCCTCGTCTTCACCCGCCTCGATGGCGGCCTGGACGTTGGCGAAATAGCTCGGGTTGGCACTGATTGCATCCAGTGCGTAATGCATGCGGCTAACAGAGTTGACCGAGTAGACAGCCCCCACCAGCATCACCCCAGCACCAACCACTAACCCACCTAGAAACCCCTTCGTAACTGCTTTCACCATGCGTCTCCGTTCCGATGACCGGCGTGGCCTGTATGGGTCATCACCGGGCTATCGGCGCCATGGATGGCGCCGATAAGCGTACAAGGATGTATCCACAGCGTGCCCGGTGATGACCCATACAGGCCGCGCCGGTCACGCGACACGGCTACGAAGCGCGACGGAGCTCGTCAATCCGGGACTTGAGGTCGTCCTTGCGGTCCGTGACGATGCGCTCGAGCACTTCCACGCGGGCGCGCAGGTCGCCGTCCAGGCGGTCGAGCTTGCTGGAGATTTCATCCAGCTTTTCGTCGGCGGCGGCGTCGTGCTTGGAGTCACGGCGCGAACGAATGGCTTCGCCGATGGTGCAGATGAATACGATGGCGACGATGGCTGTCCAGAAACTCATGGGTCATTCCCTCCACTGATCATGCCCTTAAAGGATGGGGCTGCGTGTGGCTGCACGAAAGTGCAACAAGTCATGGCTATGCACCGGAACGGGTTCAGGACGCCTTTTCCAGGTCTTCGAACTCGCGTTTCAGGCTGGCGTTGCCATCGGTGACGATACGCTCGAGCACTTCGACCCGGTGGCGGATATCAGCGTCCAGGCGGTCGAACTTGTCTTCCAGCGCGCTGAGGCGTTCTTCCGAGTGGTCCTGCTGTTTCGAGTTCGTGCGCGCGATGGCGATCAGGCCGAACATGACAATGGCGGCCAGTGCGACGACGGCAGTCCAGAATCCCATTTTTTTCCCTCCAGTATTTTTGCTGTTTAATCATGAGGTTTTGGGGCCTAAAGCGCCAGTGTGACAAGTCATGTACGGTTAGGGTGCACGGCATCGTGCGGGCCGGGGGGAACCCATGTGAGTCACCGCGGTCATTTCATGCGTGTGGGGCCCGAACGCTTGAAATTTTCCGGCAGGGTTCCAAAATATCGCGCTGTCCGGCCGGTGCCGCCGCGACCCGGCCGGTAGAATACGACGACCAGGGCATTCCGCCCGAAACGAACAAAAAAGGACCACCTCGCATGATCGAAGCGATCGACCTGCGCAAGGAATACGGTGGATTCACGGCGGTGGACGACCTGTCGTTCACGGTTGAGCCGGGCCAGGTGCTCGGCTTTCTCGGACCCAACGGGGCCGGTAAATCCACCACGATGAAAATGCTGACGGGCTTCCTGGCGCCCACCGCCGGGACCGCCCGCATCAACGGCCACGATATCGGCAGCGATTCGCTCGCTGCGCGCCGCTGCATGGGCTACCTGCCCGAAGGCGCGCCCAGCTACGGCGAGATGACTGTCGGGGCCTTCCTGGACTTTGTCGCCCGCGCCCGCGAGATCGACAACCCGGCCGCGGCGCGCGGTGCGGCGGTCGAGCGGCTGGCGCTGGGGGGCGTGCTGCACCAGTCCATCGAGACCCTGTCCAAGGGCTTCCGGCGCCGCGTGGGCCTGGCGCAGGCCATCCTGCACGACCCGCAGGTGCTGATCCTCGACGAGCCCACCGACGGTCTGGACCCGAACCAGAAGCACGAGGTGCGGCGGCTGATCGAGGACATGTCCAGCGACAAGATCATCGTCATCTCCACGCACATCCTGGAAGAGGTGGAGGCGGTCTGTAACCGCGTCATGGTCATCGCCCATGGCCGCATGCTGGCCGACGACACGCCCGCCGGCATGGTGGCGCGCTCGCGCTACCACAACGCGGTGACCCTGGTGCTGGACGCGCCCGAGCAGGCCGCCAGCGTGCTGAGCGAACTGCCCCAAGTGCGTAAGGCCGAGATCCGGGATGGCGAGCTGACCGTATTCCCGGCCAGTGAAGGCCTGTTGCCGGCGGTGTCCCGGGTGGTGGCTGAGCGGGGCTGGGACGTGGCCGAACTGCGCCTGGAGGCCGGTCGCTTCGACGAGGTGTTCCGCGAGATCACGAAAGGGGAGGCCGCCTGATGAACGCGATCTGGACTGTCTTCCGGCGCGAACTGGCCGGCTATTTCGCCACCCCGGTGGCCTGGGTGTTTATCGTCATTTTCCTGGTCATGACCGGCGTGTTCACGTTTTACCTGGGCGGGTTCTACGAGCGCGGCGTGGCCGACCTGGACCCGTTCTTCCGCTTCCACCCCTGGCTCTACCTGTTCCTGGTGCCGGCGATCGCCATGCGCCTGTGGGCCGAGGAACGCCGTTCTGGCACGATCGAACTGCTGCTGACGCTGCCGATTTCGCTGCCGCAGGCGGTTGTCGGCAAGTTCCTGGCGGCCTGGGTGTTCCTGGGCGTCTGCCTGGTCCTGACGGTGCCGACCTGGCTGACCGTCAATTACCTGGGCGACCCGGACAACGGCGTGATCCTGGCGGCCTACATCGGCAGCTGGCTGATGGCGGGTGGCATGCTGGCCATCGGCGCCTGCATGTCGGCGCTGACGCGCAACCAGGTGGTGGCGTTCATCCTGTCGGTCGTGGCCTGCTTCGTGTTCCTGCTCAGCGGCCTGCCGATGGTCATGGACCTGTTCAGCGGCTGGGCGCCGCAGGTGCTGCTGGACGCCATCGCGGGGCTGAGTTTCCTGTCGCACTACGCCGACATTTCCAAGGGCGTGATCGACCTGCGTGATTTCGTCTACTTCGCGCTGGTCATCGGCGCCTGGCTGGTGGCGAACATGATCGTGCTGGACATGAGGAAAGGCGAATGAACCGGACACACTTGAATTCAACCGGCTCTCTGGCCCTGCTGGCCGGGCTGTTCATCGGCCTGGTGATCCTGTCCGGCGGGCTGCTGAAGGGCTGCCGCGTGGACCTGACCGAGAACGGCCAGTACACGCTCAGCGACGGCACCATCAACCTGCTCGGCGACCTCGAGGAGCCGGTGACGCTGTATTACTTTTTCTCCGAGGACGCCAGCCGCGAGCTGCCGCAGATTCGCGACTACGCGCGCTGGGTGGACGAGATGCTGGAGGACATGGAAGACCGTGCCGAGGGCAAACTGACCGTGCGCCGGGTCGACCCCGCGCCGTTCTCGCCCGAGGAGGACGAGGCGGCGACCTTCGGCCTGCAATCGGTGCCCGTGGGCGCCGGTGGTGACTCGCTCTACCTGGGCATCGCCGGCACCAATACGCTGGACGACGTGCAGGTGATGCCGTTCCTGCAGCCCAACAAGCAGGCGTTTTTCGAGTACGACGTCATCAAGATGATCACGACGCTGTCGCGGCCCGAGCCGATGACGGTAGGGCTGCTGAGCGGCCTGGACATGGGGCCGGGCTTCGACATGAATACGCGGCAGCCGACCCAGGCCTGGGTGATCTACGAGCAGCTCGAGCAGCTCTTCAATATCGAGGCGATCGATGCCTCGGCGGACACGCTACCCGAGGGCATCGACCTGCTGATGGTGGTGCACCCGAAAGAACTGTCGGCGCCCATGCGCTACGCCATCGACCAGTTCGTGCTGGGCGGCGGGCGCCTGGTGGCGTTCATGGACCCGTTCGCCGAGGCCGATACGGGCGGCGACCCGAACGACCCGATGGCGCAGATGAACGCCGGCGGCAGTTCCACGCTGGGCGAGTTGCTGGACGCCTGGGGCGTTGAATTCGACACCGCGAAGGTTGTGGGCGACCCGCTGTATGCCCTGCAGGTCAATACCGGCATGGGCCAGGTCACCCGGCACATGGCGATCCTGTCGGTGCCGGCCGACGGCCTGGACGGGGGTGACATCGTCAGCGCCGACCTGGAAGCGGTGAACCTGGCCTCGACCGGCTGGTTCGAAGCGGCCGAGGGCGCCGCCACCACGCTGGCGCCGCTGGTGCGCTCCAGCGACACCGCCGCGCCGCTGGACGCCAGCCGGCTGCGGTTCCTGGCGGACCCCTCGGAGCTGGCCACCGGCCTGCACGCCACCGGCGACCGCTACACGCTGGCCGCGCGCGTGACCGGCCCGGCCACCTCGGCATTTGAAGCCGCACCGGAAGGCGCGGCGGCGGGCGAGCACCTGGCCGGGTCATCCGGTGACGGCATCAATGTCATCCTGTTCGCCGATACCGACATGCTCAGCGACCGCCTCTGGGTGAGCCGCCAGAACTTCTTCGGCCAGTCCATCGCCAGCGCCTTCGCCGATAACGGCACGCTGGCCGTGAACGCGGTCGACAACCTGCTGGGCTCATCCGACCTGATCAGCATCCGCGCGCGCAGCACCTCGGCGCGGCCCTTCGATCGCGTCGAGCGCCTGCGACTGCAGGCCGAGAACCAGTACCGCGCCACCGAGGAACAGCTCAACGCGGAACTGGCGGAAACGGAGCGCAAACTGGCCGAGATGCAGTCACAGCGCGGCGGTGACGACCTGGCCATTCTCAACGAGGCGCAGTCCGGGGAAATCCAGCGCTTCATCGACCAGCGCATCCAGATCCGCCGCGACCTGCGGGCCGTGCAGCACAACCTGGACCGCGATATCGATGCGCTGGGTACACGTCTGAAAGTCTTCAACATCGTCATTGTGCCGGCGCTGGTGATCGTGGTCGCCCTTTGGTTTGGCCACGTACGCCGCCGTCGACGCGAGGAGGGCGCATCATGAGTGGCAAGCACCTCACCTGGATGGCGATCGCGCTGGCCGTGGTGGTCGGCGCCGTCGCCCTGCTGGTGCCCGGCGACATCAACCGCGATAAAGCGGCGGGCACCGGAACATTCCTGCCGGACCTGGCCGCGCGTGTGAATGACGCGGTGGCGCTGGAGGTGATCGCGGCGGGCGACGAGACCGTGGCGCGCCTGGGACGCCGCGATGACCAGTGGGTCATCGACCAGCTGGCGGGTTACCCGGCGGACTGGGACAAGGTCCGCGCGGTGCTCGCCGGCCTGGCGGAGGCGACCGTCATCGAGCCGAAGACCGCCAACCCGGATTACTACCCGCGCCTGGGCGTGGAGGACGTCGATAGCGCCAGCGCCGCCGGCGTGCTGCTGACGGTCGGGTTTGCCGAGGGCGAGCCGCTGGGCGTCATCCTCGGCCAGGCGGCTTCGGGCCGGGAAGGTCGCTACCTGCGCGTGCTCGGTGAAACCGCCAGCGTGCTTGCCGATTTCGACGCGGACGTTCCCCGCGACGCCGCGGGCTGGGCCGACACCACCGTGGTCGACCTGGCCGCCGACAACGTGGCCGAGGTGCGCATCACCCAACCCGGTGGCGCGCCGCTGCGCGTGTGGAAGCGCTCCGCCGATGACACGGATTTCGTGCTCGACGGCGGCCTGCCCGAGGGGCGCGAGCTGAAATCCATCTGGGCGATGAACTCGCTGGGCGGCGCGCTGGCTGGCGTGCGTTTCGAGGACGTCCGGCCCGCCGATGAACTGGACTGGGCCGACGCGACCAACGTCCAGGTGCTGACGTTTACCGGGGTGCAGGTCACGGCCGAGCTGGCCGGCGACGAGGATGGCCGCTGGCTGAGGCTTTCCGCCGAGGCGCCGTTCGAAAAAGACCTGGAAGATGCGGAAGAGGTCGATGCAGCGGCTGATGATGACGAGGCCGACATCCCGGCGGCCGAGTCCGCCGCTGACCGGGCCGGTCGCATCAACGACCGGACTGCCGGTTGGGCCTACCGGATACCGGACCGCAAGGCGGAGGCCATGGACAAGGGCCTGGAAGACCTGATGAAGCCGCTGGAAGACCCGGCCGCGGACGAGGACGCCTGAACCGGGTAATCCAGCCGGTGCCGCCCGTTCAGGGCGTGAACATGCCCTTCAGCGTGTAGAAGAAGAACACCGCGAGAATGGCGCCGGCGGGCAGCGTCACGATCCACGACAGGAAGATATTGCCGACCACGCGCAGGTTGATGGCCTCCATGCCGCGCGCGAAGCCCACGCCCAGCACCGCGCCCACCAGCGTGTGGGTGGTGGAAATCGGGATACCCGTGCCGGACGCGATGACCACCGTGGTGGCCGCCGCCAGCTCCGCCGCGAAGCCGCGCGACGGCGTCAGCTCGGTAATGCGCTGGCCCACCGTGCGGATCACCTTGAAACCGTAGGTCGCCAGGCCGAACACGATACCGCCGGCGCCCAGCAGCAGGACCCAGGTGGGCAGGGCGGCTTTCTGCGCCACTTCACCCGAGGAAACGATGCTGACGACCGCCGCCACCGGCCCGATGGCGTTGGCGACGTCGTTGGAGCCGTGCGCGAAGGCCATGCCGCAGGCGGTGAAAATCATCAGCACGCCGAAAATCTTCTCGACGTTGGTGAAGCGGAAGTTCTTGTCCGCTTTCGGTTTGATCTTCAGGCGCCGGATCAACATGATGCCGATGGACATGGTGATCACGCCGCACAGCACGGCGATGCCATAAGACTGCGCGATGGACAGCTCCAGGTTGATGTGTTTCAGGCCCTTGAACAGCGTCACCAGCGACAGGATGAAGCCCACCAGGAAGATGTACATGGGCACGTAGCGCCGCGCGTTGGCGATGGGGTCGTCGGTGCGCAGGATCAGCTTCTGCACGCTCTGGAAAATCAGGAAGGCGATAAAGCCGGACATCAGCGGCGACACCACCCATGAGGCCGCGATGGAGGCCACCTGGCCCCACTTCACCGCTTCCATGCCGATGCCGGCGATGGCGAAGCCGACAATGGCGCCGACGATGGAGTGGGTGGTCGAAACCGGCCAGCCACGCCGCGAGGCGATCGCCAGCCAGATACCCGCGGCCAGCAGCGCCGAGAGCATGCCGAACACCAGGTATTCGGGGTTGCCGGCCACCTGCTCGGAATCAATGATGCCCTTGCGGATGGTCGAGGTGACCTGGCCGCCCGCCAGGAAGGCGCCGGCGAACTCGAAGATCGCGGCCACGACGATGGCCTGCTTGATGGTCAGCGCCTTGGCGCCCACCGAGGTCGCCATCGCGTTCGCCACGTCGTTGGCGCCGATGCCCCAGGCCATGAACAGCCCGAACGCGGCGGCAAGCACCAGGTAAATCGTGGCGTGGTCCATTCTTCTTCTTCCTCTTTAAGTCGCTATCTGCAATTCACCATCAACGCGCCAGCGTCAGCTGCAGGCGACTGCCCACCTGCTGCGCGCGGTCGGCGATGGCCGCGGTTCTGTCCAGCACGCGATACAGGAAGATCGCGCTGATCGGGTTGAGCTGGTCCTCGATCGCCATTAACTGGTCGTAGAGGTCGCCCACCATGACATCGGTGTCGTGTTCGGTGGCGTCCAGTTCCACCAGCATGTTGGAAATCCGCTTGCGCTCCGCGTTGTCGAAACCGGTTTCGATCAGCTCGTCCAGCTCGCTGATGGCCGTGAGGGCCTGTTCGCAGGCCTCGACACAGGTTTCCACCAGTTTGCGGTAACCTTCGATCATGGGCTCCGGGATCTGCATGTCGCGCCCGGCAATGATACCGGCCACGTCGCGCACCTTGCCGGCGACGCCGTCCTGCATCGCCAGGATTTCCAGCATGTCGCGCCGGTCGATGGGCATGAACAGGCTGGTCGGCAACTGCAGGCGAAGCTCTTTCTTGAGATCATCCGCCTTGTGCTCGTGATCCACGATAAGCTTGTGGTATTCGTCCCGCTTGGCCTTGTCGTCAACGATGACGGCCTCGAGGAATGGAACGAGCTGCCGGACGCACTTGACCACCTGCTTCATATGGGTCTGCAGGGGGCCGATCGGGGATGACGCAAAAATGCCGCTGAGGTAACCGCCTACCATGGTGTTTGTATCCTGGGGAACGCTAGAAAATGAAGCGGACAATAGCGTAGCAGTTTTAACCGCGACTGTTACAGGGTTGTTACAAAGTTGTCATATTTCACACATACCATGCCCGAATGAATGATTCTCCGGCCGCGGGCGGCGATCGCGCCGCCACGCGTCACTCCCGATTCCATACCTGGCGGGGTCGCAAGGACCGGGTCGCCCGCTGGGTGATCACCGTGGGTGGCCTGGCCGTGTTCGCGGCGATGGTGGCCATCCTGGTGTACCTGGTCTGGGAAACCGCGCCCTTGTTCTCGGATGCGAGCGAGGAGACCGTCGAGCTGGGCGCGCGGGCGGACTGGCCGGCGGCGGATACGCGGTTGCTGGTGCTGGACGAACGCGGTGAGGCCGGTTTCCGGGTCGGCGCCGACGGCCAGGGCGAGTTCTTCAGCCTGCCGTCGCTGGAGACCCTGGAGGCCATCGACCTGCGACCCGAAGGCGCAACAGGCGTGACGGCCGCGGCCGAGGACCTGGACGCGCCCGGCATGTTCGCGCTGGGCTTCGATGACGGCAGCGTTGTTGTCGCGCGGTACCGGTTCAGGGCGGACCTGGAAGCGGGGGAGACGGCCATTCGGGGCGAGCTCGAGTTTCCCCATGGCGTTGACGCCATGCGCGTGGCGGACCGGCCGATAAACCAGCTGGCGTTTCGCGACCATCCTGACGGCCTGGTGCTGGCGGCGCTGGCGGGCCCACGCCTGCATGTCCGCTACCAGCACCGCGAAGAAAACTTCCTGACCGGCGAGGCCACGACCGAATGGCAGGCCGAATCGCTGGCGCTGTCGTCGGTGTCCACCGCACTGGCCCTGGACGGGCAACGCCGATGGGTTTACGTGTCCGACATCAACGGTGCGATTCACCGTTTTGACCTGCCCACGCTGGTATCTTCGGGCCTGACCCGCCCCGGCGACGCCCCGGTCACGGCGATGCGAATGTTGCTGGGTGGCACGTCGGTGCTGACCGGCGACGCTGAGGGTGTGATTCGCCAGGCGTTCCCGGTGCGCGACGAGGCCAGCGGCATCACGCGCCTGCAGGTGATCCGCGAATTTGCCGGTCACGATGGCGCCGTCATGGCCATCCTGCCCGAGTATCGCCGGCGCGGTTTCGTCGGGCTGGATGCGGATGGCGGAGTCGGCGTGCACTACAGCACGTCCGGGCGCACACTGCTGGACTGGCGACTGCCCGTGGCCGGCGACACGTTGCCGGCGCTGGCGCTGACCCCGCGCGCGAATGGCCTGCTGGCCCTCGGGCCGGGCGGCGAGGCCCGCTGGACGACCATCGACAACCCGCACCCGGAAGTGTCCTGGGGCACCTTGTGGCGCGAGACCTGGTACGAAAATTATCCTGAACCCCGGCTGACGTGGCAGTCGTCCGCGGCCACCAATGATTTTGAACCCAAGTTCAGCCTGGCGCCGCTGGTGTTCGGCACGCTCAAGGCCGCCGTCTACGCGATGCTGTTCGCGGTGCCGCTGGCGCTGCTGGGCGCGGCCTACACGGCCGTGTTCATGGCGCCGGCGCTGCGCCGGCGTATCAAGCCGATGATCGAGATCATGGCGGCCCTGCCCACCGTCATTCTCGGCTTCCTCGCCGGCCTGTGGCTGGCGCCGTGGCTGGAAGCGCACCTGGCCGGTGTGTTCGCGATGTTGCTGGTGCTGCCCGTGGGCGTGCTGGCGCTGGCCTGGGGCTGGCACCGGGTCGGCCTGCGCAACCGCCTGAAGCTGCCGGTGGGCTGGGAGCCGCTGCTGCTGCTGCCGGTGCTGGTGGCGCTGGGTGCGCTGGCGCTGGTGCTGGCCGACCCGCTGCAGGCCCTGTTCTTCGACGGCGACCTGCGCACCTGGCTGACCCAGGACAAGGGCGTCAGCTACGACCAGCGCAACGCCCTGGTGGTCGGTATCGCCATGGGGTTCGCGGTGGTGCCGACAATCTTCTCCATCGCCGAGGACGCGCTGTTTGCCGTGCCGAAATCGCTGTCGGACGGTTCGCTGGCACTGGGGGCGACCCGCTGGCAGACCCTGGTGCAGGTGGTGCTGCCCACCGCCAGCCCGGGTATTTTTTCCGGCCTGATGATCGGGTTCGGCCGCGCCGTCGGTGAAACCATGATCGTGCTGATGGCCACCGGCAACACGCCGATCACGGACTGGAACCTGTTCGAAGGAATGCGCACGCTGGCGGCAAACATCGCGGTCGAAATGCCCGAGTCGGCCGTGCACAGCACGCACTATCGCATCCTGTTCGCCTCGGCGCTGGTGCTGTTTATCTTCACCTTCATCGTCAACACCGGCGCGGAGCTGGTCCGCCAGCGCCTGCGTGCGCGGTACAGCTCGCTCTGAGGCCGGCATGGACGCCTTCCGAAAATGGCTGTCCGGCGGCATGCCCTGGGTCTGGCTGCAGGCCGCGGCCGTGGCCGCGTGCATCCTGCTGGTGGCCGGGCTGCTGACCCTGATCGCCTGGCGCGGCCTGGGGCATTTCTGGCCGTCGACGCTGCACGAGTGGGTGGTGCGCGGCGACGACGGCGGCCAGCAGGTCCTGGTGGGCCAGGTCCGGCGCAGCGAAAGCGTATCGGCCGAGCGTCTGCGCGAAGCCGGCCACGACCTGCCCGGCGACGCCGAGACCGTCACCCGGCACCTGCTGAAAGTCGGCAATCGCGACATTACCGGCCAGGATTTCACCTGGGTGCTGGCGCCGAACATCCTGGCCGACTCCGAACCCCGCTCGCTGGTGGTGCTGGAGCGTGAGGCCTGGGGCGAGTTTTACGGCCGCCTGGTGGGGGTCGAGGAATCGGGTGTGCCGATTTCCACCGACAATGCCTGGGGGCTCTTCAACGAGCGACTGGCGCGCGCGAATGAGCTGCGGCAGCGCATCGACACCGTCGAACGTGACGAGATCGGCAGCATCAACTACCGCATGGAGCGACTGCGGCTGCGCCAGCGTGAGCTGGCCCTGGAGGACAGGCTCGATACAGACGCGCTGGCAGGCATCGTCACGCAACGTACGCAACTCCAGGCCGATTTCGACGAGGCCGCCGCGCGCCTGGAGGCCCTGTACGCCGATATCGCACGCGACACCGTGATCATGCGCGCGGCCAACGGCGAGGAATACCGTTACCCACTGTCCGGCGTACTCGACGCCTGGCGACCGAACACGATGGGGTCGCGGGAGAAAGTGCGGCACTGGCTGGGCGCGGCGTGGTCGTTCCTGGTCGACGACCCACGCGAGGCCAATACCGAGGGCGGCATTTTCCCGGCGCTTTACGGCACCATCCTGATGGTGCTGCTGATGACCGTGTTCGTGACGCCGCTGGGTGTCATCGGCGCCGTTTACCTGCGTGAGTATGCCCACCAGGGATGGTTCACCGGCTTTCTGCGCATCGCGGTCAACAACCTGGCCGGCGTGCCGTCCATCGTTTACGGCGTTTTCGGGCTGGGCTTTTTCATCTACACCGTGGGCGGCGGCATCGACCGGCTGTTTTTCCCGGAAGCGCTGCCGGCGCCGACCTTTGGCACGGGTGGCCTGTTCTGGGCATCACTGACGCTGGCGCTGCTGACCCTGCCGGTGGTGATCGTGTCCACCGAGGAAGGCCTGGCGCGCATTCCCCGCGCCGTGCGGGAAGGCAGCCTGGCGCTGGGCGCCACGCGCTGGGAGACCCTGTGGCGGACCATCCTGCCGATGGCGACGCCCGGCATCCTGACCGGCATGGTCCTGGCCGTCGCCCGTGCCGCCGGCGAAGTGGCGCCGCTGATGCTGGTCGGCGTGGTCAAACTCGCGCCGTCGCTGCCCCTGGACGGCGATTTTCCCTACCTGCACCTGGACCGCAAGTTCATGCACCTGGGGTTTCACATTTATGATGTCGGCTTCCAGAGCCCCAATGTCGAAGCCGCCCGGCCGCTGGTGTACGCCACCGCGCTGCTGCTGGTGCTGATCACGTTGTTGCTGAACCTGGTGGCCATTGGCCTTCGAAACCGGCTGCGCGAACGCTATCGCGGCCTGGAGACCTGATATGAACGACGCCAGCCCCGTGCTGCCGACCGACCGCGATGCCCCGCCCGTGATGGACCCCGGGCTGGACATGGGCCCGGCCGTATTCACGGCCCGCGGCCTGAACCTCTGGTACGGCGACAACCAGGCCCTGCGCGATATTGACCTCGACATCGCCGAGAACAAGGTGACGGCGTTTATCGGCCCGTCGGGTTGCGGCAAGTCCACACTGCTGCGTTGCTTCAACCGGCTCAACGACCTGGTCGACGACTGCCGCATCGAGGGGCACATCGCGCTCAATGAGCAGGACATCCACGCCGACGAGGTCGACGTGGCCGAACTGCGGCGCAACGTTGGCATGGTGTTCCAGAAGCCCAACCCGTTCCCGAAATCGATTTACGAAAACGTGGCCTACGGGCTGCGCGTACAGGGTATGAAGCGCCGCCGGAAACTCGACGAGGCCGTGGAATGGGCGCTTCGGGGCGCCGCGTTGTGGGACGAGGTGAAGGACCGCCTGGACGATTCCGGCCTGAGCCTGTCCGGCGGCCAGCAGCAGCGCCTGGTCATCGCCCGCGCCATTGCCGTCGAGCCGCAGGTGATCCTGCTGGACGAACCCTGCTCGGCGCTGGACCCGATCTCCACGCTGAAGGTGGAGGAGCTGATCCACGCGCTGGCCGAGAAATTCACGATTATCATCGTCACGCACAACATGCAGCAGGCCGCGCGCGTGTCCGACTACACGGCCTTCATGTACATGGGCTCACTGGTGGAATTCGGCGAGACCGACCAGGTCTTTACCAACCCGCGTGCGAAGGCCACCGAGGACTACATCACCGGGCGTTACGGCTGAGCCGGCGCTCGGGAGGAGCGGAACAATGGACAAACTGAACCTGGGCCAGCACATCTCGCAGAAGTTCAACGAGGAACTCGAGGACGTGCGCAGCAAGGTGCTGCAGATGGGCGGAATCGTCGAGGAGCAGCTGGCGCACGCCGTGCAGGCCCTGCTGACCGGCGACCGCGACCAGGCCGCAGAGGTGATCGCCAACGACCAGCGCGTGAATGCGCTGGAAGTGGAAATCGACGAGGAGTGCACCCGCATCGTCGCGCTGCGCCAGCCGGCCGCCACCGACCTGCGGCTGGTGATGGCCGTGATCCGCACCATCAATGACCTGGAGCGCATCGGCGACGAGATCAAGCGCGTCGCCCGCATGGTGCACGAGGAACTCGACGGCACCCTGGATGACGCGGTGCGGCTGGAAATCGAACACATGAGCAGCCAGGTCAAGGAAATGCTGCGCGACGTGCTGGACGCCTTCGCCCGCACCGACGTCAAGGCAGCCGTGCGCGTGGCCCGCGCCGACGAGAAGGTCGACATCAAGTACCAGGCCATCACCCGCCAGCTGATGACCTACATGGCCCAGGACCACACCACCATCCCCACCGTGCTCAACATCATGTGGGCGGCGCGCGCCATCGAGCGCATGGGGGACCGCTGCCAGAATATCGCCGAGTACGTGATCTACCTGGTCATGGGGAAAGACGTGCGCCACGCGGGGCTCGAGGGCGTACTTGCGGAACTCGAGGCTCGCGGCGGTTAGGCTTTCCGCGGGGGCGGGGTCGGGTTGTCTATACCCCGGACTCGCTGTGAATACATCCCTTTACGCTCATCGGCGGCATCCCTGCCGCCGAAGGTCCGGGGTATAGACAACCCGACCCCACCGCGAGACGCTTTCCCGTCACCCGTCACCCGTCACCCGTCACCCGTCACCCGTCACCCGTCACCCGTCACCCGTCACCCAAAGAAAAAGGCGCGCCGCGGCGCACCTTCTCCTTACTCCCCCCGGAACTGTTCAAAAGCGGGTTCGTGATGAGCGGACCATCAGCCTAAGCAGGCCAGGTTGCAATGGTGTGACGGGAATGTGACAGCCTTGTGACGGGTTCTGCCGGGATTGTCATATCCCTGTCACACACGGTTCCTAAAATGCCGCGAACTGGGTGCCGGTCGGGTTGGCCGCGCCTGTTCGTGAGCCGATCGGAACCAAGTGATGACCCAATTGAACAAGCTGACGCCCCGCGTTTTCCTGGCCGTGGCGCTGATGGCGCCTGTTGCTGCTGTCGCGCAGGACGATGCCAATGCCCTGACCGAGCGACTGATCTCCCTGCGTGGACAGGTCGACCAGTTGCAGAACGAACTCGACCTGCGGCGCGAGGAGCACAAGAACCGCATGGCCTACCTGTCGGCCCAGCTGGCCGACCTGGAAGCCAACCGCGACCGCGAGACCCTCAGGGTCGAGCAGTTGCGCGAGGACCTGGACGAAATGCGCGCCGAGATTGCCGAGGCGGGTGTCAGTTCCGAGTCGTTGACGCCGTTCCTGAAGAATCAGATTTCCGCGCTGCGCGAACATGTGCGCGGCGGGTTCCCGTTCAAGGTCACCGAGCGGCTGGCCGAACTGCAGGAACTGGAAACCCAGCTTGATAATGGCGTGATCACGGCCCAGCGCGGTGTGAACCGGCTCTGGGCCTTCATCGAGGACGAGTTCCGCATTTCCCGCGAGAACGCCATCTATTCGCAATCCATCGAGCTGGACGGCGACAACGTCCTGGTGGACGTCGCCAAGCTGGGCAGCGTGATGATGTATTTCCGCACCCGCGACCTGGAATACGGCCGCGCAGTGGCCACGCCGCAGGGGTGGCGCTGGGAACGGCTGGATTCGGCGAAGGACCAGGACCTGGTCGCGCGCCTGTTCGACTCGCTGCGCAAGCAGATTCGCCAGGGGTATTTCGAACTGCCCGAAGCGCTGCCGGTGGAAGGAGAGGCATCATGAAGCACACATTTAAAATCATGATCCGCTCGACCGTCGTGTTCGGGCTGGTGTTTGCGGCCCCGGCGTTCGCGCAGGATGAAGCGGCACCCGCTGAACCGGCGCCGGCGCCGGTACCGCCGGTGAACGAGGCGGACGCGCTGGACCAGCTGGAAGCGGCGTACCAGAAGGAATATGCCTTCCTGACCGCGCAGCTGCGCGACCTGCAGACGCGTGTCGCCGATTTCGAGGCGCAGTCCGGCAGCGACGAACGCGGCCGCGAGGCGCAGATCGACCGGGTCGAGGGTGAGTGGATCGGCCTGCAGTCCGAGTCCGAGCGCCTGCAGACCCTGATTACCGATGCCCAGCGCGAACTGGAAGGCGTCGACGACGCCCGCACCACGCTGGAAGCGACCTTCCTGCAGGCCGACTCCACGCTGGAGCCCTACGGTGTCGCAGAACTGAAATCCGAGGCTTACCTGGGCAGCCCGGATGGGGCGCGCATCGAGACGGTGTTCGGCCACGCGGTGGCACTGCTGGACCGCGTCGGCACGTTGTACCGCCAGCCCGGCGCGTACTTTCTGCGTGACGGCACCGAGGTGCAGGGCGACATCATTCGCGTCGGTAACGTCGCGGCTTATGGTGCCAGCCCGCAGGGCGGCGGCGCACTGGCGCCGGCCGGCGAAGGTCGCCTGAAAGTCTGGTCGACGCCCGCCGAGGCCACGGCCGAGGCCCTGGCCGCCGGCAACCCGCCTGGCCAGCTGGGCATTTTCCTGTTTGAAAACGAGACCCAGGCGATCGAGGAGAAGGAAGGCAAGACCATCCTCAGCGTCATCAACTCCGGCGGCACCATCGGCTGGATCATCGTTGGCCTGGGCATTCTCGCCCTGGTGCTGGTCGTGCTGCGCTTCTTCTTCCTGCGCGGCGCCAGCGCCTCGACGTCGAAGATCGTCGACAGCGTCGGCAGCAAGGTCCGCGCCGGTGATATCGATGGCGCCCTGGAGGCCTGCAAGCACTTCAAGGGCTCGACGGCGCGCGTTGTCGGCGCTGCCGTGCGCAACCTGGAGCGCGACCGTGACCACCTGGAGGACATCATATCCGAGGCCATCCTGCACGAGTCTTCGCACCTGAACCGTTTTGGCGCGATCATCTTGGTGATCGCCGCGGTGGCACCGCTGCTGGGCCTGCTGGGTACCGTCACCGGCATGATCACCACCTTCGACATCATCACCGAGTTTGGTACCGGTGATCCGAAGCTGCTGTCCGGCGGTATCTCCATCGCCCTGGTGACCACCGAGCTGGGCCTGGCCGTGGCCATCCCTGCATTGTTGTTCGGCAACGTGCTGTCCGGCTGGGCCGAGTCCATCAAGGACGGCATGGAGAAGGGCGCGCTGCGGGTGATCAACCAGTTCAAGGAACACCGGCGGACGGCCTGACCCATGGGCGCTTCGTTCATCTCTGAACTGCTGTCGTACGTCGAGGCCGGCGGCTGGGTGATGCCGCCGCTGATCGTGCTGATGGTGGTGCTGTGGTTCGCCATCGGCTACCGCTTCGCGGCACTGCAGCGCGGCACCGCACGCGGCGCGCGCAACCTGCTGGACAAGACGGCGAAACGCCTGGCCGCAGGCAAGCCGCCGAAAAGCGATGGCGTAATGGTACGCGCGGCGCGCAAGGGCCTGCGCCTGAAAGGCAGCGGCGTGATCGAGCTGCGCGGCTTCCTGGACGATGCCTTCTGGGAAGAGGAGCGCGACATCAAGCGCTTCGACGTGCTGATCAAGACCATTGTCATGGTGGCGCCGCTGCTGGGCCTGCTGGGCACGGTCATCGGCATGATCGAGACCTTCGATTCGCTCGGCGACATGTCGCTGTACTCGCAGTCGGGCGGTATCGCCGGCGGTATCTCGCAGGCGCTGTTCACCACCCAGATGGGCCTTGCTGTCTCGATCCCGGGCCTGATCGTCAACGGCATGCTGAACCGCAAGCAGCAGGACATGCAACTGGAACTGGCGCAGATGAAAGACATCCTCTGCGCCGAACACACCGACGAGATGGCCGCCGCCGGCGCCGTCCCGGTGGGAGGCTGAAGACATGCGTTATCGCGAAAGAAAGGACACCGTCGACGACATCAACATCTCGCCGTTGATCGACATGGTGTTCATCCTGCTGATCTTTTTCATGGTCTCGACGACCTTCGTCAAGGACATGAAGCTGGACCTGAACCGCCCGGCCGCCAGCACGGCAACCACGGCGTCGACCAAGGCCATCCGCCTTTATATCGACAATGCCGGTGATATCTACCTGGACGGCGAGCCCGTGCGCGTGTGGGTCATCCAGAGCCGCATCCGCGACCTGCTGGCGGCCAGTACCGGCAAGTCGGTGCTGGTGATCACCGACGACGGCGTTCCCGCCGGTCGCCTGGTGGAAGTGGTCGACCAGGCCCGCCTGGCCGGCGCCACCGATGTGGGTGTGGCCACCGTCGAGGAGGCGGGGGCGGGCTGACATGAAGCGCTCTTCCCGCATGAAACGACTGGCCAGCGCCCTCGTCTCGATGGTGCTGGGCTCGATCCTGGTGCTCGGAATGGTGGTGTTGATCAACCATTTCGCCGACGGCCTGGACCGCAATGCCGGCGACGATGGCGACCAGATCGTGTTCGAGCGCAAGCCGCCGCCGAAGAAAGAGGTGGTGCAGCAGCCGAAACCGAAGCCCAAGCCGCGCCGGGCGCCGCGCACGCCGCCGCCACCGCTGGCTGGCCTTTCCGGCAACCTGTCCGGCATCGATTTCGGCCTGCCCGGTTTCGACATGTCCGACCTGAACGCGCTGGACAGCGACCTGCTGGGCGGCGCTGACGGCATGGTCATGACCGACGACACCGTCGACGATCCGCCGCGCGCGACCTTCCAGTCGCCGATGCAGTACCCGCCGCGCGCCAAGGCGCAGGGCGTGAAGGGCTACGTGGTGCTGTCGCTGTTGATCGGCGTGACCGGCGAAATCGAGCAGATCGAGGTGGTGGAATCCTCGCCCGAGGGCGTATTCGACGAAGTGGCCGTGCAGGGCGTGAGCCAGTGGCGCTTCGAGCCCGCCACCTACCAGGGCAAGGCCGTGCGGGCCTGGGCCAAGCAGCGCGTTCGCTTCGACCTGAGTTAATGACGTGATGAACCTGATTTCCAAGCCCGGCCTGCTGGCCATCGTCCTGGGGTGCCTGCTGGCCGTATCGGCCACGGCACAGGACGAAGACCCGTCCGATGTGAACTTCCTTGACCTGGCCGCGCTGATGCTGCGCGACGGCAATGTCGACCGCGCCATCTCGGCGCTTGACCAGGTCGACCTGGAGGCCGAGGACACCGACCTGCTGCGCTACTACTCGCTGCGTGGCATGGCCCACCTGCGCCGCAACGACAACGAGCTGGCCGCCGACGCCTTCGAGCAGGCTGTCGACACCGGCCAGGCCGAGTCGGTGGTCTATGTCTACCTGGCGCAGGCGTACTTTTCGCTGGAACGCTACCGGGATGTGCTCTCGGCGCTGGACCGCGCCGGCCCCGACCTGCAGCGGGTCGCGTCCATCTACCACATGCGCGCGCAGTGCCACTGGCTGCTGGAAGAACCGGCGATGGCACTGGCTGTTCTGGACCAGGCCACGGAAATATTTCCGGACGACCCGGCGTTCCAGCGCCGCAAGGTGTTTTTCCTGATGGACCTGGGCCTTTACCAGGAGGCGGCTGAACAGGGCCGTCAATACCTTGCCCGAAGCGACGGCAAGCTGGACGACTATGTCGGCCTGGGCAATGCCATGCGCGCCAGCGGTGAGCTGGACGAGGCGACGCGACTGCTGGAACTGGCGAAGCTCCGTTATCCGGCCGATGTGAACGTCAACAAGGTGCTGGCGCACACCTATATCGACCGCGGCCAGATGCACTCTGCCGCCGACCTGATCTACGAGGCCAGCCACCTGGATAACGCGCTGTTGAGCGAAGCCGCCGAACTCTACCGGCGCGCCGGCCAGCCTTACCGGGCGTTGCTGCTGAATGGCTCAATTACCGACCAGGCCACCAAGATCAAGCAGCGCCTGGCGTTGTTCCTGGAGATGCAGCGTTTCGCCCAGGCGGCGGCGATGGAGCAGGACCTGGTGCGACTGGGCCTGCTGTC
The DNA here is from genome assembly GCA_913055655.1 of uncultured Oceanospirillales bacterium. Taxonomy (GTDB): domain Bacteria; phylum Pseudomonadota; class Gammaproteobacteria; order Xanthomonadales; family SZUA-36; genus Marinihelvus. Next base: position 362,800 of record CAJXKA010000002.1, read on the forward strand.
GGATGAAGATATCCGTTATGCGCTGGCCTACGCGCAGTTCAAGACCGGGCAGTTCACGGCCGCCGAAACCAACCTGTCGCAGCTGACCCGCCCGGACCTGTTCCGCAAGGCGGCGGAACTGCGCAGTGCCATCCAGGATTGTGAAGGGGACAGCTGGCAATGCCTGTAAGCCTCCGCGCGCGTGCGCGCACCCGCCTGCTGGCGGCCGTCATTGCCGCATCGCTGGCCACCGGCGCGCTCGCCGACGACGCCAGCATGACGCTGTACGTGTTCAAGAAGGGCCTGCCGCAGCAGTACATCGAGGTGCTGATCGACGGGCAGGTGGTGGGCGCCACCGATGACGGCGGCGTGGCCACGTTCCCGGTACCCCCGGGCCTGCACGTGCTGGAACTGCGCGACCAGGACCTGGTGGTGCTGGACCAGCAGATCCTGGCCAACGAGGACGAGGTCAGCCAGTGGATCGTCAACATCACCCGCGGCCTGAGCACGCTGGTGGACGTGGAATCCTCGGCCGCCGGCGCCTCGGCCGGCGCGGCGGCAGCAGGCGTGGCCGAGCAGGCGGCGGGCGACCCGGGAACGCTGGCGGGACAGCTGACCAGCGCCGACGACGGCCAGCCGATCGCGGGCGCACGGGTGTTCATCAGTGGCCAGTCGCGCGATATCCGTACCGACGACAACGGCCGCTTCGAGGTGGAGGTCCCCTCTGGCGAGTACTCGATTTCGGTACTGCACTCCAGTTTCAACACGGTGACCCGGGACGGCATCGAGGTGCCCGCGGGCGACCGCGAGGAGTTGGCGCTGGCGCTGACCCCGGCCGGCTCTGAGCTGCCCGAGTTCGTGGTCATCGAGCCCTACATCGCCGGCTCGCTGGCCTCGGTGCTGGCTGAACGGCGCGAGTCCGACGGCGTGACCGACGTGCTCAGCTCCGAACAGATTTCCCGTGCCGGTGACTCCGACGCCGCCGGCGCGCTGAAGCGCGTGACCGGCCTGACCCTGGTCGGCGGCCAGTACATCTACGTGCGCGGCCTGGGTGAGCGCTATTCCAGCGTGTTGCTGAACAACGCGGTCATCCCCAGCCCCGACCCCACCCGCCGCGTGGTGCCGCTGACCCTGTTCCCGACCGACGTTATCGAGGCCGTGGTGGTACAGAAGACCGCATCGGCCAACCTGCCGGGTGATTTCGGTGGCGGCACCGTGCAGCTGCGAACGGTGTCCTATCCGCAGGAACTGACGCTGAAGCTGAGTGCCAGCGTCGGGTACCGCGATGGCACGACCGGGGAGAAAGGCCTGAGCTACGAGGGCAGCGACAGCGATTGGCTGGGCTATGACGACGGCGCCCGTGACCTGCCCGATTCGCTGGCCGAGGCTACTGCTGATGGCGAGTTCCTGCGGCCGCGTTCGTTCACCAACCCGGATGGCTTCACGCCGGAAGAGATCGAGATGTTCGGCGAGGACCTGGCGGCAAAGAGTACCTATGACGTTAATGAAAAGACCCTGCCGGCCGACCTCGGCCTGTCGGGCTCGTTCGGTAACTCGTTCGCGCTTGGGGACAGCGCCCGCTGGGGTTTCATGACAGCGTTCAAGTACGACAACAAGTGGGGAAACGTCAACGAAATCCGGCGCGAGTACGCCGCGACCGGCAGCGGGGACGACCTGGGCCTGCAGCTGACCGATGACTTGACCGTCGACCGCACGCTGAACTACATCGACACCGGCCTGTTCGCCAATACCGGCGTGGCGTTCGCCACTGACCAGGAAATCGGTTTCAACGCCATGCTGCTACGGCAGACGGAGAACGAGACCCGGATCCAGGAAGGCGAGGAAGACAGCCAGATCCTGCGTCGTTACACCTTCGAATGGATCGAGAACGAACTTGAATCGTTCCAGTTGCTGGGCAGCCACGCATTGCCGCTCGAGGGCTGGACGCTGGACTGGCAGTACACCGACGCCACCGCAGGTCGTGACGAGCCCAACACGCGTAAGTACCGCCGCGATGACGACGATGAGGATGGTGTATACATTGTTTCCACGCGATCTGACAGCAACTCGCAGGCCTGGTCGACGCTGGAGGACAACCTGTCCCACTGGACCGTCGACAGCGCATTACCGCTTAACTGGGGTCGTCATTCAGTGGTACTGCGTGCGGGCCTGAGCGACCTGGAGCGGGACCGCTTCGCCAGTATCCGCACCTATGCCTTCCAGGGCCGTATACCGAACGACCTGCGCGACCTCGAGTACTCGGAACTGTACACACCCGAGTACATCGACCCCATGATCCTTCAACTGCGTGAAACCACGCGGGCAACGGATACCTACACCGCCAATCAGACGCTGGAGGCCATGTTCCTGAACCTGGACGTGATGCTTTTCGACGAAAAGTACCGGCTGTCGATGGGGCTACGCGACGAGGAGAATTTCCAGGAAGTGGTGACGGCCAACCTGGCCAACCCGGATGCGCCGCCGGTGATCGGTACCATCGACCAGCAGGACATGCTGCCATCGGTGGCCATGACCTGGGCCTACAGCGACTCTGCCCAGTTCCGCGCCGTGTACGCCGAATCGGTGAATCGCCCGGACTTCCGCGAAATGGCGCCGGCACCTTACCTGGACCCGCTGCTGGATATCGTCACCGTGGGTAACCCGGAACTGGTGACCGCCGAGCTGAAGAACTATGACCTGCGCTGGGAATACTATTTCTCGCCAAGCGAAAGTTTCTCCGTGGCCGCCTTCTACAAGGACTTCACGAACCCCATCGAGAAAACCTTTTCGTCCGGTGGTTCAGCGCGAATCATCACCTTGCAGAACGCACTGGGCGCCGAGCTGACCGGTGTGGAGATGGACTATTCGCAGTCTCTGGGCTGGATTCGCGACGTTGGCTGGCTGAGTTGGCTGGCGGACCTGGACTGGGGATTCATTGGCCCGTTTGACTGGGACAACTACCAGTTCGCGCTGAACTACGCGTGGATCGACTCCACGGTGGAAATCGACACTACACAGACCACCCAGACCAACCCGGATCGACCGCTGCAGGGCCAGTCACCGTGGGTGTTCAATGTCCAGCTGGGCTACTACAACCCGGAAAGCCCGAGCGAGTGGACGCTGCTTTACAACGAGTTTGGCGAACGCATCACCCAGGCCGGTGTGCTGGGCCAGCCTGATATCTATGAGCAGCCGTTTCCACAGCTTGATTTCATCTACAAGCGTCGCATCGGCGACAACTGGCGCTTGAGCCTGAAGCTGAAGAACCTTCTGGACCCGGACGTGAAGTTCACGCAAGGCGGGGAAATTACACGCGCCTACAGTCGTGGTCGTGACTTCAGCCTGGATCTCGAATGGAGCTTCTGACCATCACAACCAGTTGATTTCCCTTCGCTGGGAAATATTACTGTCACAAACCATCGGTAATGTATCAGTTCGCATGTCGCCCAACGGCCATGTCCTTTATTCAATGACTCAAATTAATCCCCGGAGGGAGCTAGAGTGAACATGAATTCATTACGATACATTGCACCGCTTTGCGCGGCTGCCGGCGCGCTTTACGCCGGTGACTCGACGGCGGCGCTCAAGTTGAGCGACCTGTTCAACAACAACTACGGCACGGGTGGTCAGGGCATAACGACAACGATCACGCCACGCGCGGATGGTACCAATGTAATGTTCGCCGCGTTTTACACATACAACGATGCCGGTGAGCCGACCTGGGTCTATATGCAGGACACGTTCCTGGAAAACCAGTTTGAAAGTACGTCGGTCCCAATTCGCCTGACTGCCGGTGAACCCGGGTCGATCACGCAGGAAATTATCGGAACCGCAACGGTCCGGTTCAATTCCTGTAACAGTGTTTATTTCAACCTGGACATGGATGACGACTCCGGTTTCTCCGACGTTGAACTCGGTGACCTGTTTCCCGGGTCAAGAAATTTCAGTGAGCAGTGCGTTTACAAGGAAGAATTCACGGGCTGCCCCGATTTCGCCACCGAGTTTGGTGCCATCCCGCGCGCCTGCACGCTGACCGGTGTCTACAACGAAGACATCGTTCTGACCAACGACACGACTTGGGTGCTGGATGGCCTGGTGCGTATCGGTGACGACAATGCCAACCCCGGCAGCATCACCATTGAACCGGGTACCACGATTATCGGTGCGGGACAGACCACGGATTATCTCTACATCAGCCCCGGATCCAAGATTTTCGCCAACGGCACACCCTCGGCACCGATCGTGCTGACCAGCCCCAACGACGGCTTTATCGAAGGAACGACCCCGAACCCGGGTGACCTGGGTGGCCTGGTCGTGTCCGGTAACGCGCCGTCCAACGCCTGCCCGGAAGCACCGTTCAACTGCTTCTCCGAGTTTGACCAGACGCAGCGTTTCGGCGGCGATGACCCGTTCGATTCCAGCGGTGAAATCAGTTACTTCCAGGTCCGTTACGCGGGCATCGAGTTCGCATCCAACGCCGAGGTGAACTCCTTCACCATGCAGGGCGTGGGCGCCGGCACCAAGGTGCACCACCTGCAGGCCTACCGTGGCCAGGATGACGGCATCGAGTTCTTCGGTGGCAACGTCAACGTCAAGTACATGGTGGTCACCGAGGGTGGTGACGACGCGGTGGACTGGGATCTCGGCTACAGCGGCAACCTGCAGTACGGCCTGGTCGTTCACGGTGAAGGTTTCGGTGAGGACTACGGTGTCGAGGGCGCCAGCAACCCGGACAGCTTCGACGCTGATCCGCGTGCGACCCCGACCGTGGCCAACTACACCTTCCTGGGCAATGGCAACGGCGATTCCGGCATCCTGTTCAAGGACGGTTCCGGTGGCCGCATCTGGAACACCATCGTTGATGGTTTCCCGACCAGCTGCCTGGAATGGGACGACGGCCCGTCAACCCAGAACGCTGCCGGCAGCCCGGAAAACCCGAACACCGACGTGGCCGCCTACATGGGCGTGATCCTCAACTGTGGTACCCCGTTTGCCGATGATGGCAACGGCGCCTACACAGTGGGCGATTACTTCAACAGCGCATCGTTCTCCGGTAACGAGCAGGTCGATCCGATGCTGGATGGCTACATGCCGATGCCGGGTTCAACGGCGTTGGGTGGTGCGGTGCAGGACACCGGTAACCAGTTCTTCGACACAACGACATATCGTGGTGCGTTTGACGGCTGGAACGACTGGACTGTTGGTTGGACCCACCTTCCCGGTGGCGGTGAGTAATCGCCGGGCTTTAACCGACACTAAACGCAGTACCCAGGAGGGGCCGGTCGACCGGCCCCTCTTTTATTTTGCGGCCAGGTCCTAACCCGATGGGTTGCGTGCATCGCGACGTGCCATGGCGCGTTCCCTGAACTTCTCAGCCTGCGCCTGCAGTGCCGCCAGCTGGTCTGCGTCCAGTTCGGCCTTGACCTTGCTGGTCGCCGTTGCCGCGATCACGATGCGTTCGGCCACCAGGTCGCCCTCGATACGCGCGACTGACGCCAGTGCGTCTTCGTCCAGCACATCGGCGGTCAGCAGCGCGTGAAGTGCCTTGCGGTTCTCATGGGCGGCGGCCTTATTGGCTTTCAGGTCGACCTCGCTGTTTTTGAAGGTCGTGTCGATCGCCGCGGCCTGCGCATCCGTCAGGTCGAGCGATTCCACCTGGTGGGCAAGCACTCGCAGGACCATCGTGGACGGGTCGCCCTGAGGTCCCTTGCGGCCCTTGTGGTGGCCGTGTTCGGGGCCGGCCAGCGCCGTGCCGGCGAACAGTGTCAGGGCCATGGCAGTGGCGGCCAGCGTGGTGCGGTTCAGTCGTGTATTCATGTCGTTACTCCTGTGGTTGCAATGCCTGCGGTGCTCGGTTTCGGTGGCCGCAGCGCTCACGACACATAAGACCCGATCCCCGTGTCGATATTCCTTGGCGTCGTGTAAAAGCGTGTAAAGAGCGCGTCGGCCGCCAGCATCACCCTGGCGGCGGCGCGCTAGAATCGGTGCCGATGACCGATACCATCCTCATTGCCGATGACGACCAGGAGCTGGCCGAGTTGCTGCGTGAATACCTTCAGCAGGAGGGTTTCGACGTGCAACTGGCGCATGATGGCGAAGCTGCGCTGACGGCCGCGCGCCGGCCGGGTGTCGATGCCATGGTGCTCGACATCATGATGCCGGGGCGCAACGGCATCGAGGTACTGAAGGCACTGCGGCAGGACTCGAACCTGCCGGTGGTGATGCTCACCGCGCGCGGCGATGACCTGGACCGCATCCTGGGGCTGGAACTGGGCGCCGATGATTACCTGCCCAAGCCCTGCAATCCACGAGAGCTGGTGGCGCGGTTACGGGCCGTGTTGCGGCGTGCCGGTGGTCTCGCCACCGAGGTGTTACGCGTGGATGACGTCGAGTTGCGGCCGGCCAGTCGTGAACTGCGCGTCGACGGTGAGCCGGTCACGCTGACGAGCACCGAGTTCAGCCTCGCGCAGGCGCTGCTGGCGCGGGCCGGCCAGGTGGTCGACAAGCGTGACCTCTACCTGGCGGCGCTGGGACGGGAGCCGGTGCGGTTTGATCGCAGTATCGACATGCACATGAGCAACCTGCGGCGAAAACTGGGTCCATTGCCGGGCGGCGGCGACCGCATCCAGACCGTACGCGGAATTGGCTATCTGTACGTGGTGCCCGCGGGGCGGGATGACTGATGCCGAAGCTGTTCTGGAAACTGTTCCTGGCGCTGTGGCTCAGCATCACCGGCTTTGCCGCCGTCAGCGCCATGGTCAACCTGCACCTGGCGCGTCAGAACCTGCCGGACACGCCTGAGGTGGCCTTCGACCGCGGTGCCCGTAAGGCGGGGCTGCTGATTGCCGAGTCGTTACGACGGGGTGGCGAACCGGCGGCCCGCAACGTGATCGAGGGGCTGCCACGCGGCATGCGTCGCCAGGTGTACCTGTTCGATGACAGCGGTCGTGAAGTGCTGGGCCGTGAACGGTTTAGCGAACGGTTTGACGGGCGTCGTTTCCACCAGCAGCGCGAGTCGCTGGCCGATGGCCAGGGCAACCGCTACGAACTGGTGGTGTTGCGCCGTCCGCCGCCGTTGAGCCTGCTGGAACCCGGGCTGCGGGGCATCGTGCATCGGCTGTTGCTGGCGGCAGTCATTGCCGCGCTGGTGAGCTTTTTCCTGGCGCGATACCTCGCCCGGCCACTGGAATCACTGGGCAGCGCCAGCCGGCGGCTGGCCACGGGCGACCTGAGCGCGCGCGTCGGGCCGCCGCTGACCGGTCGCCGGGATGAATTCGGCCTGCTGGCGCGAGATTTCGATGACATGGCGATGCGCCTTGAACGACTGCAAAAGGCCAACACCCGGCTGCTCCGGGATGTCAGCCACGAGCTGCGGTCGCCACTGGCGCGGTTGCGCGTGGCACTGGAACTGGCGCGGGGCCGCAACGGTGAACCGGTCACGGCGGAGCTCGACCGGATCGAGCTGGAAGGCGAGCGGCTGGAAACCCTGGTCGACCAGGTGCTCGACCTGTTGCGGGAGTCGTCCGGCGCGGTGCCGCTGACGACCGAACGGTTCGACCTGGGTGAGCTGCTGACCGACCTGGTGAACGTCGTGGCGTACGAAGTGCCGGAGGGTGCCGCGCCCATTCACATGGACGAAATGGGTCCGCTGCCCGTGGACGCCGACCGGGAACTGCTGTGGCGCGCGTTTGAAAACCTGTTGCGCAACGCCCTGCGCCACACCGGCCCCTCGGGTGAAGTGCGCATCACGGCGAAAGTGGCTGACGGCCCCGCGGTGACGGTTTGCATCGCCGACGAGGGCCCGGGGGTGCCGCCGGACGAACTGGCACGTATTTTTGACCCGTTCTACCGCGTCCAGGAGGCCCGCGACCGGCATTCAGGTGGTCACGGGCTGGGTCTCGCCATCGCCGCGGCCGCGCTGCGTCGTCACCATGGGCAACTCGAGGCGCGGAACCGTGAACCCACCGGCCTGGAGATGGCGGCGACCCTGCCGCTGGTCCAGTAGGCGCCCGCGCAGGGACGGTTCGGTAATCGACCAGCCGTCACGTTATCATCGGGGTTTCACGCACCGCCGGACCCGTCCCGATGATCCGCCAACTGATTCTCGCCTTCCTGGCCCTTGTTCTATCCGTGGCCGTGACCATCCCGGCACTCGCCGACAAGACCGACGTCGTCATCCTGACCAATGGTGACAAGGTGACGGGGGAAATCAAGAACCTTGAAGCCGGCCAGCTGGAGTTCAGCACCGACACCATGGGCACGGTCTTTATCGAATGGCGGTTTATCGACGATGTCATCAGCAGCAAGTACCAGACACTGGAGACCACGGCCGGGGATCGTTACCTCGGGCGGCTGCAGAAGCCCCAGGAAGGTGAGGGCATCCTGCTGGTGACCAGCGCGGGCGAGCTGGAGCTTGACCCTTCCGAGGTCGTGGCCGCGTGGCCGGTGGAGGCGACCGTCTGGGACAAGATGAACCTGGATCTTTCCGCCGGGATCGACTACGCCAAGTCCACCGAGATCACCAACCTGACCTTTACCGGCAACTTCAGCTACATGACCGAGAATCGCCTGTTCGAAGCGACCGGCAGCTCTTATATCACGCGACAGGGTGAGGACAGCGAGGACGAACAGACCCGGCAGACACTCAACGCGATGTACCAGTATTTCCTGCCCAACCTGAAGTTCCGCACGTACATGGCCGGCCTGGAGAGCAACGAGGCCCTGGGCGTGGACCTGCGTATCTACGCGGGCGGTGGTGTCGGCCAATACTTCACCAAGACCAACCGGACGTGGTTCACGGGCATGGCCGGGCTCATGCTGTCCCAGGAAAATCCGGACGAGGCCGATTCGGAGTTGAACCTGGAAGCGGTCGGGGCCCTGCGCCACCGCTATTTTCACTACGCGCATCCGAAACGGACCTGGGACAACCAGCTGACCGTCTACCCCAGCCTGACGGACTTCGGCCGCTGGCGCGCCGAGGCGAACTCGACATTCAAACTCGAGATCGTCAGCGACCTGTACTGGTCACTGCAGGCCTACTTGAGCTACGACAGTGACCCGCTTTCTGAAGACGCGGAAACCACCGACTACGGTGTCACCTCATCCCTCGGCTGGTCTTACTGACCCAACGTCCACGCTTAGGCCAGGTCCCCGGGAAACGCAATCACATCCCTGATCGAGGCCACCCCCAGGCATGCCATCAGCAGCCGGTCGACGCCCAGGGCGACGCCGCTGCAGTCGGGTAACCCGGCCGCCAGCGCGGCCAGCAGGCGCTCATCCAGCGGACGCACCGGCTGTCCCGCGGCTTGCCGGCGCCGGTTTTCGGCTTCGAATCGTGCCCGCTGTTCAACCGCGTCGGTCAGTTCCAGGTAGCCGTTGGCGAGTTCTACCTGCCCCAGGTAGAGCTCGAAACGCCGGGCCACGGGGGGGTCGCCGTCGTCCAGTCTTGCCAGTGCGGCCTGGCTTGCCGGGTAGTCATGTACCAGGGTGATGGCGTCGGCGGGCAGCGCGGCCTCGGCGACATGGGTCACCAGCAGGTCCAGGCAGGTGTCGCGGTCGAAGGCTTCGAGGCCGTCGATGGCGATGTCGTGCGCGGCGACGCACGCGCGGGCCGTGGGCGCATCGGCCCGGTGGGGATCGATGCCCGCCGATGCCTGGAGCCAGTCGCCATATGCCAGCGTGCTGACGGGCCAGGCATGGCCGAACGCGGCGCCGCAGGCACTCACCAGTGCCGCGGTTTCCTCCATCAGCCGCTCCAGCGACCCGCCGACGCGATACCACTCGAGCATCGTGAACTCCGGGTTGTGGCGGCGCCCGGCCTCGCCGGCGCGGAACACGCGCCCCAGCTCGTAGATGTCGCCGCTCCCGGCCGACAGCAGGCGTTTCATCGCGTACTCCGGCGAGGTCCTCAGCCAGCGCTCGCCGGCCCCGACCTGCTCGATGCCGGGGTCGGAGTTTCCCGCGGCCGAGAGTAGGGGGGTTTCCACCTCCATGGCGCCGGTGTGGGCGAAATGATCGCGGATCAGGCCCAGCAGTCGGGCGCGGGCCGCCAGCGCATCCATGCTGGCGGATGGCGTGAAATCGGTCATGGTGCCGCCGGTGTGGTCAGGCCGCGTCACCGCCTGGCAGGCCCAGGCTGACGTCCAGGTACAGGCCGGGCACGCGCAGCTGCACGCGCTCCTGTTCCAGGTCGGCCAGCGTCAGTGGGTGTGCCATGGCCCATTCGGGCTCGAACGAGACGATGATGCGGTGACCGTCCCGCTCGACGCCGAACCGGGGCAGGGCGGAGTCGTCACGTGTACGGCAGAGAATGGCGGCGAAGCGCAGGCAAAACAGCAGGCGCCGGAGTGGTTCGTGCATTCGAGCGGGCAGGCCGGAGGCGTACTTGTCCGGGATGGCGCGGCGGTGATGGCGGACCAGGGTGGCCAGGAACTGCTGTTCCTGTTGCGAAAAGCCCGCCATGTCCGATTCACCGACCAGGTAGCCCGAATGGACCTGGTAGTGGCTGTGCGAGACCCCGAGCCCGGTTTCGTGGAGATCGGCGGCCCAGCCCAGCATCTCGGCCTGGGCCGTCGAATTGAACTCGCCGTCATCGATTTCGGCAAAGGCGCGCAATGCCACGTCGCGAACGCGGTTCACCTGGGCCGTGTCGACGCCGTAGCGTGATTTGAAGGCCTGGACCGTCTTGTCGCGTGGGTCGCGATGCTCCAGGCGGCCCAGCAGGTCGTGCAAAACGCCCTCGCGCAGCGCGTAGGGCGAGACCCGCAGCCGGTCGATGCCGAGGGCGTCGAAGCAGGCCGACAGCATCACCAGGCCGCCGATGAAAACGGGGTGACGACGTTCACTCAGCGTTGGCAGGTTGACGGCGTCGACGTGCGTGAAGGACAGCGTCTCGGCAATCAGCTTGTCGAGCGCCTCTGCCGTGATGGCCTCCTCGCACCAGCCCTTCGCCTGGCAGATGCCGGCGATGGCGCGGATGGTGCCCGACGAGCCGATGGCGCTGGACCAGCCCAGGCCGCGGTAGCGGACCTGCAGCTCCTGCATTTCCGCGAGCACCGCGCGCCTGGCCTTGTCGAATTTGCGCCGGCTGATCTTGCCCTTGCCAAAGTACCAGCGCGTGAGTGATACGCAGCCGAACTGCAGGCTCTCCAGCTCCAGGGGCTCCAGCCCCTCGCCGATGACCAGCTCGGTACTGCCACCACCGATGTCGATGACCAGGCGGCGGCCGTCATGGCCGGACACGCCCTGGGAGACGCCCAGGTAGATCAGCCGCGCCTCTTCACGCCCGCCGATAATGTCCACCGCGCAGCCGAGGGCGGTTTCGGCGACCAGCAGGAAGGCGCTGGAATTGCGCATGCGCCGCAGGGTCTGGGTGCCGACCGCGCGGATATTGGCCGTGGGGATTCCGCGCAGGCGCTGGCCGAAGCGCGCCAGGCATTCGATGGCCCGTTCCTGGACTTCCAGGTCGAGGTAGCCGCGCCGGTCCAGTCCGCCACCCAGGCGCACCATCTCGCGGATGCGGTCGACGAACCGCAGTTCGCCGTGCTCACGGCGCGCCACGACCAGGTGGAAGCTGTTGCTGCCCAGGTCAATGGCGGCATAGGTATCGGCGTTGTCGGGTTTCCTTGCGGTCATATGGAGCGGGCCCGGTTCAGCCGGGGATTTTCTTCTGCGCGCGCTTCTGTGGATGGCGGTATTTCTTGCCGTCGGGTTCCTCGGTGCGAACGTACTGGCCGTCGGGCTGCATGTCCCAGGCCTCGGTGCGCGACTCCCAGGCGACCGTCATCGTTTCGCGGCGGACACGGTCGGCCAGGTGCGGGTCGAGCACCGGGAAGGCGACTTCCACGCGCTGGAACAGGTTGCGTTCCATCCAGTCGGCGCTGGACAGCCAGGTTTCACGTTCGCCGCCGTTCTCAAAAATGTAAACGCGCGCGTGTTCCAGGTAACGGCCGATGACCGAGCGCACGCGAATGTTCTCGGACACCTCGGGTACGCCCGGGCGCAGGCAGCACATGCCGCGAACCACCAGTTTCACCTCCACGCCATCGCTGGCGGCGCTGTAGAGCGCGCGGATGATTTTCGGCTCGGTCAGGGAGTTCATCTTGGCCTCGATGCGTGCCGGGCGGCCCGCGCGGGCGTGCTCGGCTTCACGCTCGATCATCTCCAGTAGCCCCGGATGCAAGGTGAACGGTGAGTTCAGCAGTCGCTTCAGCTCGATCACCTGGCCCAGGCCGGACAGTTGCTGGAACAGGTTCTGGACGTCCCCGGTGACCTCGTTGTGGCAGGTCAGCAGGCCGAAGTCGGTGTATTGCCGGGCGGTGCCGGAGTGGTAGTTGCCGGTCCCCAGGTGCACGTAGCGGCGGATCTTGCGCCGTTCGCGCCGCACGATCATCAGCATTTTGGCGTGGGTCTTGTGACCGACAATACCGTACACCACCTGTACGCCGGCTTCCTGCAGGCGCGTGGCCAGGCTGATGTTGGTGTCTTCGTCGAAGCGCGCACGCAGTTCCACCACGGCGGTGACATCCTTGCCGGCGCGGGCGGCCTCGACCAGCAGGTTGACCACCTGCGAGTCGATACCGGTGCGGTACAGGGTCTGCTTGATCGCGAGAACGTTCGGGTCTTCGGCGGCCTGTCGCAGCAGGTCCAGTACCGGCTCGAAGCTCTGGTACGGGTGGTGCAGCAGGATGTCGCCGCGGCGGATCTCCGCGAACAGGTCGGTCTTGCCGGCCAGCTGGCGCGGCAGCTTCTGGCGCATCGTGGGATAACGCAGGTCCGGCCGGTCGATCTGGTCGATGACCTCGTTGACGCGGTACAGGTTGACCGGGCCGTCACAGAGATAGACATCCTCGGCACCCAGCTCAAACCGCGTGGCCAGGAATTTCTGCACCGCGGTCGGGCAGGTCTGGCGGGTTTCCAGCCGGATGGCCTCGGAGTAACCGCGATCCATGAGCTCGCGCCGCAGCGCACTGGCCAGGTCCTCGATCTCTTCCTCGTCCACCAGCAGCTCGGAATCGCGGGTGACGCGGAACTGGTGGCTGCCGACAATTTCCATGCCCGGGAACAGCTCGGCCATGAAGGCCTGCAGCACCGAGGACAGGAAGACGAAATCGTACGGGCCGCGGGTATACGACACCGGGATGCGGATGATCCGTGGCAGCGAGCGCGGCGCCCGCACCAGGGCCACGGAGCCTTCGCGACCGAACGCATCACGGCCATGCAGCTCGACCAGGAAATTCAGGCTCTTGGTGAGCAGGCGCGGGAACGGGTGCGCCGGGTCCAGTCCCAGCGGACTGAGGATCGGCAGCAGTTCACGCTGGAAATGGCCGTGCAGCCAGCTGCGCTGGCGCTCGGTCCAGTTGGAGGTTTCCAGGAAACGGATCCCCTCGCGCGCCAGCGCCGGGCGCAGGACGGTCTGCCAGGTGCCGTACTGCCGGTCGACGATCTCCAGCGCGGATTCGCGCATCATCGCCAGCGTGTGCAGCGGGGTCAGCCCGTCCGGGCCGGGGCGGGCGGCCCCGTGCTGGATGCGTTGCTTCATCGCCGCCACCCGGACTTCAAAGAACTCGTCCAGCAGGCCGCGCGAGATACTCAGGAAGCGCAGGCGCTCCAGTAGTGGAATGGCCTCGTCGCGGGCCAGTGACAACACCCGCTTCTGGAACTCCAGCAGGCTCAGCTCGCGATTCACGAACAGGCGCGGGTCGCGCAGCGTATCCGGCGGGTACTGGTCGAGATCCTTCAGGAAGGCGTTGTTTGACGGGATCTCAATGACATTGGAAGCCATGGTGACGAGTATAGGGTCTCAGCTTTTCGCTTTCATGACCCGGGCGCGTCGTCGCCGGCCACCGGTTCCGTTGCCGGGGCGGGTGGCGGCAACACGCGCTCGCGCTCGCGCTGGGCCACGGCGGCCGGGAAGGGCACGTAACCGTCGCGCACGACAATCGACTGGCCCTCGTAGGACAGCACCATGGCCAGGAATTCTCGCACCAGCGGCGGCAGGGGCTGCCCCGGCGCCTTGTTGACGTACAGGTACAGGAATCGCGACATCGGGTAGCGCCCGGCGATGGCCTCTTCCATGCTGGCCTCGATATAAGGCCGGCCCGGCTCCACGGCGATGGGCACGGCGCGCACGGACGAGGTGGAATAGCCCATGCCCGAGTAGCCGATGCCGTTCAGCGATGTCGAGACTGATTGCACCACCGAGGCCGAACCCGGCTGCTCGTTGACGGTGTCGCGGAAATCACCGCGGCACAACGCCCGCTCCTTGAAGTGGCCGTAGGTGCCGGAGACTGAATTGCGGCCGTACAGCTGGAGTTCGCGTTGCGTCCATGAACCGGGCAGGCCGAGCTGGCCCCAGCGGTCGATGGGCGCGGCACCGGTGCAATTGCGCGTGGCCGAAAACACCCGGTCGAGCTGGTCGATGGTCAGCCCCTCGATGGGGTTGTCCTTGTGGACGAACACCGACAGGGCGTCGATGGCCACCGCCACCAGGGTGGGCTGGTAGCCGTAGCGCGCTTCGAACGCCTCGATTTCCTGGTCGCGCATCAGGCGGCTCATCGGGCCAATGTTGGCGGTGCCCTCGGTCAGTGCCGGTGGCGCCGTCGACGAGCCGGCGGCCTGCACCTGCGTGTTGACGTTCGGGTAGTAGCGTTTGAACTGCTCGGCCCACAGCGTCATCAGGTTCGCGAGCGTGTCCGAGCCGACGCTGGACAGGTTGCCGGACACGCCGGCGACTTTCTCGTAGCGCGGCAGTGATTCGTCCACGGTGGCCTGGGCCTGCACGCGGCCGGGTCCGGCGAGGGCGGCGAGGAACAGCACCCCGATGATGAAAATCCTGGAATTCATTCGTTCTCCTTCGTCCCGTTCCGCGTCGACCGGCGCTCCGGTGGGAAATGGCAGGTAAACGTGCTGCCTTCGCCCAGTTCACTCTGGATGTGCAGGCGGGCGCCGTGCGCGTTCAGGACATGCTTGACGATCGACAGCCCCAGCCCGGTGCCGCCGGTGTGGCGTGACCGGTCGGCGCCGACACGGTAAAAGCGTTCGGTCAGGCGGGGAATATCCCGTCGGGGAATGCCGATTCCCGTGTCGCTCACCGAGAACCTCGGGCCGCCGTCGTCGCCTTCGCGCCAGCGAACCGTGATGCGTCCACCCTCGGGAGTATAGTGGATGGCGTTGTTGATCAGGTTGCGGAAGGCGCTTTCAATGTCCGCCTCGGAACCATCCAGGTAAAGCCCCGGCGCGCACTCGATCTCGATGTCGTGGTTGCCCTGGCTGATTTCCTCGGCCTGTTCCTTGAGCTGCATCAGCACCGCGCAGACATCAATACTACCCTGTTCGCCGCCCAGGTTGTCGGACTGCAGGCGCGACAGTTCGAGTAGGTCATTGAGCAGCGCCTGCATCTGCCGGGCCTGCTCCTGCATGCGCGTGACCGCCGGGCCGATCTCGTCGTCACACTGGTCGCCCAGTGACTCCAGGTAACCCAGCAGCACGGTCAGCGGGGTGCGCAGTTCGTGCGAGACATTGGCGACAAAGTCGCGCCGCACCTGCTCCAGGTTATGCAGGTCGGTCACGTCGCGCAGGATCAGCAGGCGCTGGTCCGGGCGGTGGCGCACCGAGTGCGCGCTCAGGCGCACGTTCGGGTCCAGCGGGCTGGGCATTTCGAAGCGGCTCTCGACCTTGCCGTCCACGGCCATCCAGTTGGCGAACTCCGGGTCACGCAGCAGGTTGGTCAGGGGCTGGCCCTGGTCTTCCGGCGTCCGCAGGCCGAGCATGCGCCGCGCCGACTCGTTGAACCACGTGATCCCGTCCTGCTCGTCGAGCACCAGCGTGGCATCGGGAAAGGCGTCGGTCATGCTCTGGAACTCCTTGATAATGGCCTGGTTGCGCTGCTGTTGTTCGCGGTTGCGGCGCTGCAGCCGGCTGATCTGCTCGAAAATCTCCGACCAGGCGCCCAGGCTTTCAGGCGGCTCGGTGTCGTCGCTCGCCAGCCACCGGTAGAGTCGCCAGGTGTTGTACAGCAGCCACCCTGCGTAGGCCGCCAGCGCCATGCCGATGACCGGCCACCAGTGACCGGTCAGCCCGCCGATGACCAGCACGGCGGCAACGCCCAGGCCGAGCCTGGCGGCGTGAAACTTCCAGTGGCGCCGTGTCACGCGGGATCATTCCCCCGCCAGGAAACGGTACCCGTGTCCCCTGACCGTCTGCACGTAATCGTCCAGGCCGGACGGGTGCAGCGCCTTGCGCAAACGGCGGATATGCACGTCCACCGTCCGTTCCTCGAGATAGGCGTTGGTGCCCCAGACATGGTCGAGCAGCTGCGAGCGGCTGTACGCGCGCCCCTGGTTGCTCATGAAGAACTCCAGCAGGCGGTACTCGGTTGGACCCAGGTGAACCTCGCTGCCGTTGGCGAGCACGCGACGGGACACCGTGTCCAGCGTCAGTTCGCCGGCGCCGATCCGCCCCTCGTCGTCCGCGGGACTGGTACGGCGAAGCACCGCGTTGATACGGGCGATCAGCTCACGCGGCGAGAACGGCTTGATGACGTAGTCATCGGTGCCCGCCTCCAGGCCGGCCACCTTGTCGTCCTCGGTGACCTTGGCGGTCAGCATGATGATGGGAATGTCGGCGGTCACCGGCTCGCGGCGTAACCGCCGGGTCAGCTCGATGCCGCTGACGCCGGGCATCATCCAGTCCATCAGGATGATGTCGGGCTTGCGCTCGCTGATGCTCGACAGCGCCTCGCGGGCATCCGCCGCACCGGTGACATCCATGCCGGCCCGGCGCAGGGCGAACTGGATCATTTCGCGGATCGCGGACTCGTCGTCCACCACCAGCACTTGCGCCTGATTGTTGTTCACGGGGTTTGTCCCAGCCGTCATGACCATGACAGCCCATTATAGTGGTCTACATGACAGTTTAATGACAGTGGCGGGATCGCCGTGCTTCAGCCCTCTTCGGGTTGCTGGACCTCGAAGTCGGCGAGGATGATGCGCATCTCGTCCAGGCGTGCCGTGACGCGGGCGCGCTGGTAGTAATCCAGGTCGTCCCGGCGCTTGAGCATCTGCAGCTGCTCCACGGCCTCTTCCACGCCGCCGCGAAGGAAATATGACTCGGCCAGCGCCTCCGAGGCGCGGATATCCTGGCCGGCCTGGCTGGACGCCCGGGCGTAGAGTTCGTATAGGGCGGGGTCATCGGCATTGCTGCGCAGCTGCCGGCGCAGCACGTCGCTGGCGGTACGGGCGCTTTCCGGGTCGTCGCGCCGCACCAGCGCCTTGCCATACTGCACGGCGATGGCGTGGTTGCCGGGAAAGATTTCCCACAGGCTGGCCAGCCGTTCCAGCGCGGCTTCATCACGCCCGGATTCTGTATCCAGTGACGCCAGTTGCAGGGCGTAGGCGAGACGATTCGGGTCACTCGCCAGCAGGCCTTCGACCAGCGGCCGGGCCTCGTCGAACTTACGCTGCCGCTGCAACGCGATGGCCAGCCCGTAGCGGTATCCGCTGGCACGCGCCTCGTCGTCCTGCACGTCGTCCAGGCGGTCTTCGAACCAGGCCGCCGCGTCCGCGGGCCGCGGCTCGAGCAGGCCACGCAGCCGCGATTGCGCCAGGTAGAAGTCAAGTCCGTTGCCAACGTCCGGTTTCATCATGACGGCGGCACGGTCCTTGGCCTCGGCGATACGATTCACGGTAACGGGGTGGGTGCGCAGGAACTCCGGTGGCTGCTGGCCCGCGGCCCGGTTGATGCGGTTCATGCGCTCGAAAAAGTCCGCCATGCCGTCCGGGTCGTAGCCGGCCATGGCCAGCGTGCGGATGCCGACCCGGTCGGCCTCGGCCTCGTTGGCGCGGGTGAAATTGATGTAAGCCTGCTGCTGCATCGCGCTGCCGGTGGTCAGTGCGCCGACAATGGCCTCGCCGCCACCGCCGCCGGCCAGGATCAGCCCCAGCATGCCGAGCGCGATCGGGATGGTCATGCGCTGCGCGTTCTCCAGCGTGCGATACATGTGCAGCTGGGTGATGTGGGCGATTTCATGGGCCAGCACGCCCGCGACCTCGCTTTCCGCCTCGGCCTCGAGGATCAGTCCGCTGTGCAGCGCCACCACGCCGCCGGGCGCGGCAAAGGCGTTCACCCGGGGTTCGTCCAGCACGACAAACCTGAACGCCTTGGTCGGCTCGTCGCTCATGGCCACCAGGCGGAAGCCCATGTCCGCGAAATAGCCGGCGATCAGCGGGTCGTCGATCAACATGTTGTAGGCCCGCATCTGCATCATGATGGCCTCCGCGTACTCCTTCTCCTCGGAATCGGAAAGGAAGTTTTCGGCGGAATTGCCCATGTCGGGCAGGTCGATCCGACGCTCCTGCGCGACGCTGGCCGTGCCGGCCGCGGCAATCACGAGCGCGAGCAGCCACCGGGGCAGGCGGCATCGGGAAGTCTTGACCGTTCGGTGGGTTTCCATGAGACTCACTGGGACAGCCGGGATCCATCGGGGTTCACGGCAATGACACAAGTTTAGCCTGAAGCCGCCACGCCGTGAACATCCTGCTCATCGTCAATGCCAGCCCCTGGGGCTCCACCCTGGCCAATACCGCGCTGCGTTTCGCCCGTGCGGCGCTGGCGGCCGGCACGCCGGTGCCGGCGGTGTATTTCCAGGGCGATGGCGTGTACAACGCCCTGCCGGGCCGCGTGACCGACGCCGGCGCCACCGACCTGGCCGATGGCTGGGCGGCGCTGGCGGAAGATCACGACGTCGACCTGTTGCTGTGTTCGTCGGCCGCGGCGCGCCGCTGGAGTGCGAAAATGGCGGAACTGGTGCCCGCCGAGTTTCGCGAGGCCGGCCTGGCCGAGCTGGTGGGGCGCCTCGAAGACTGTCCGCGCGTGGTCAGCTTCTGATGGCCGGCGCACCGCTGCAGCGCCTCGGCCTGGTTGTGCGCCACGGCGCCTGGCGGGGCCGCAGCGGGCGCGAACCGCTGGACGTGGCCATCGCCGCCGCCAGCATGGGGGTAACGCTGGACCTGTTTTTCACCGGCGAAGGCGTCCTGCAGCTGCTGGCGGGTCGCTCGCCCGGTGACGCCGGGCTGCCCGCCGCCGCGTCCGCCTGGACCAGCCTGCCGGAGCTCGGGCCGGTGCGGTTCCACGTCGACAGTGAGCGAGCCCGTGCGCTGCAGTCGTCCGGGCATGATCTCCTGGTCGACGTCATCCCCGTGACGCCCGTCGAGATGCGTGAACGCCAGTCCGCCTGTGACCGGCTGCTGGTGGCGTAAGCGGCGATGACGACCGAACCCGTCACGCGACTGCACCTGCTGATGTCGGCGCGCGGCGATGCCGTGTCCACGTGCCTGGCGCAGCTCGGGCCGGGGGACGAGGTCCTGTTGCTGGACGAGGGGGTGCACTGCCTGGCGCCGGACGGCGAGCATCCGGCGCAGCTTTCGGCCCTGCTGGCCGCCGCGGCACGCGTCTGTGCCCTGGAGACCGATGTCCGCGCGCGCGTCCCGGGCACGCACCCGGCGGTGCGCCTGGTCGGTGATGACGACTGGGTGCGAATGGTGCACCGTCACCGTCATGTCCTGAGCTGGACGTGAGCGAGACGCTAAACCTGCCCGACGGTACGACCCTGCCCCTGGATGAGAAGGGCTACCTGGTCGAACCCGCGGACTGGACGCCGGCGGTGGCCGAGACCATGGCGGCCGACGACGACCTGGCGCTGACGCCCGCGCACTGGCAGGTGCTGGACGTGGTCCGCGAGTATTTCGGCGAGCAC
This sequence comes from uncultured Oceanospirillales bacterium, assembly GCA_913055655.1. GTDB lineage: Bacteria > Pseudomonadota > Gammaproteobacteria > Xanthomonadales > SZUA-36 > Marinihelvus. The sequence goes on from CAJXKA010000002.1 coordinate 382,532, forward strand.
GGTATCGAGCCCCCGGTGCGGGCCCTGGTCCTGCGCCTCAGGCGATTTCCCGGCAATGAAAACATGGGCAGTCGCGAGCTCTACGCACTGTTCCCCGGGGGGGCGGCGCGGCAGGCGATCCGTTACGCCGGATTACCGCGGCCCGTCAGTTGCATCTGATATATAATTGCCGGTTTTCCGCGCCGGACCCGTGACGTTGGAGACTGCGCCCGAGGGCGTGTTGTGGCGGGCGGCGCGATAACGGAGAGATCACGCATGCCCACGAAGATCACCGTCATTCCCGGCGACGGCATTGGCCCGGAAATCACCCAGGCGACCCTGCGCGTGCTCGACGCGCTGGATTGCGGTTTCGAGTACGAAGAAGCACTGGCCGGCCTGGCCGCCATGGATGCCCACGGCGACCTGATTCCGGACGCCACGCTGGATTCCATCGCGCGTAACAAGATCGTGCTGAAAGGGCCGCTGACCACGCCGGTGGGCAAGGGCTTCCGCTCCATCAACGTGACCCTGCGCAAGGAATTCGACCTGTACGCCAACGTGCGGCCGGTGGTGAGCCTGCCGGGCACGCGTTCCCATTTCGACAACATCGACATCATCACGGTGCGCGAGAATACCGAGGGCGCCTACCTGGCCGCCGACGCGCACGTCAGCGATGACGGTCAGCAGGCCGAGTCGAAAATGATCGTCACCCGCAAGGGCTGCGAGCGCATCACCCGTTACGCTTTCGAAATGGCGCAGCGCGAAGGCCGCAAGAAGGTCACCATCGTCCACAAGGCGAACATCCTGAAGGCGGTGTCGGGCATGTTCCTGGACGTGGCGCGCGAAGTTTCCGGAGACTACCCGGACATCGAGAGCAGCGAGATGATCGTTGACGCAACCTGCATGAAGCTGGTGATGGACCCGTGGCAGTTCGACGTCATCGTCACCACGAACCTGTTCGGCGACATCATTTCCGACCTCTGCGCCGGCCTGGTCGGCGGGCTGGGGCTGGCGCCGGGCGCCAATATCGGCAAGAACGCCGCCATGTTCGAGGCCGTGCACGGCTCCGCGCCGGATATCGCCGGGCAGGGTATTGCCAACCCCTGCGCGTTGATGCTGGCGGCGGCGCAGATGCTCGCGCACCTGGACATGGAGCCGAAGGCCCGGCGCCTGCGCCAGGCCATCCGCGATACGCTGGCCGAGCGCGACCGGGTCACGCCGGACGTCGGCGGCGACGGCTCCACGCGCACCATGGCGGACGCGATTGTTGAGCGCATCCAGGCCTGATGATCGCCTCGCACCAGGCCGGTTTTGCGCCGGCCTGTTGCGACGAAGCAACACCCGTGGCCGCCGCGTAAAAATGCACCAGGCAGGGTGCGGTTTTGTGTCTTCAAAAACACTGTATTTCAAAACGTTAACGACTGGTTTGAAGGTGGCGGAAAAGGTGGCGCCGGCATGGGCTTTTCATTGACATGGTGTTGTTTTCCTGCCATATTCCATCGTCAACCCGAACGGGTGGAAAAACGGAGCGCCAAACGGCGGTGAAACTGGGCAAGATCAAAGCGGCAATTGTCTGCGCGGGCATGGTTCCCGGGCTTTGTGCCGCCCAGGTTCCGGGCCTGTCCATGACCGGTTTTGCGGCTGGTGGCACCGGGCTGACCCCGTTTTACGTGCTCGGTTTCGAACTGGGTCCGTGGCAGGAATACCTGGCCCGCGAGCTCACACCTGATTACATGGTGGACGCTGATTTGCCGCCGGTGCGAATCTCCTGGCTGGAGCCGGAGATGGTGTCGTTGCTGCCCGCTTTCGCTTCGGGGCTTGAAACCAATCCTGACAGCTGGACGCGTTTCGAATGGGATGTCCAGCAGCTGAATTCGTTCCAGTTGCAGGGCGGCGGTTCCGCCGGGCTGCAGTCGCCCGGCATGGGCTTTGAGCGCCAGTTGCTGGCGCCGGGTTTCTTCCACGCGATCGATTCCCACAGCCTGCTGGGCGTCGAGGCGGTGCTGGCCTACCAGAGTTACGGCACTTCCCGCCTGGGCATGGTGGCACTGGGTGACCAGCAGAATTCCATGCTGCGGAGTCTTGACCCGTACGAGCCCTACCAGGAGTCGTCCTACGGCACCGGCGTCCGCCTGAACCTGCGCCGCGAGTTCGCGCCGGGCATGAGCATTGGTGCCGGCTTCCAGTCGCGCATCGACATGGAAGAGTTCGCCTACTACCGCGGTGTTTACTCCAGCCCGGCCGATTTCGACATCCCGGCGCGCGCCAGCGTCGACCTGGCCTTCCAGGCCAACCGGGAATCGTGGCTGAGCCTGTCGATTGAGCATGTCCTGTACAGCGATGTCGCGGCGTTCCCCAGCCGGATGTTGCCGGATCGTTTCCTGTCGCTGCTGGGTGACTCGACCAGCCCGGTCTTCGGCTGGGACGACCTGACCATCTACACGGTGGGTTACACCTGGGACAACGGCAAGGACACCCAGTGGCGCGTCGACCTGAGCTCACGCTCAACGCCGTCGCCCACCTCGCGCACGCTTGAACGCGCACTGGAAGACGACCTGGCCGATCACGCCATGATGGTCGGTTATTCCCGCCGTACCGGCGACTTCAGCCGCCTGAACCTGAATGCCGCCTACGCACCCGCCGACTTCGTGTTTGGTGGCAACGTGCTGGGCGTGGCCAGTGAGAACCTCGGGCTGGACCTCGAGGTCGAGGCTTCCTGGACCTGGGACTTCTGATCGTCGCGGTCACCGGCGCACGTGCCGGTACCCGTCGCATTTCCTTCCCGATAAACCCGTGACCTGAAGGCGGATTGACGTGGATTTCCTGAAGGCCTGGTTCAAACGTACATTTTCCGATCCGCAGGTTGTCCTGCTGGGGCTGATCCTGCTGGTCGGCGCGCTGGTCGTATTCGGCCTGGGCCAGATGCTCTGGCCGGTGTTCGCCAGCGTGGTCGTGGCCTACCTGCTCGAGGGCGGGGTGCAGTTGTTGCAGCGATTCGGGCTCAGCCGCCTGGCCGCCGTGCTGATCGTGTTCCTGTTCTTCCTGGCGTCGCTGTTCCTGCTGTTGTTCGGCCTGGTGCCGATGCTGTCGCGCCAGCTGACCCAGCTGGTCGGGGCGTTGCCCAATTACATTACCCAGGGGCAGGACCTGCTCGCCGAGTTGCCGAGGCGCTATCCGCAACTGGTCTCCGAGGCCCAGGTGCACGCGGTGACCGAGAACCTCAGTGGCGAGATCGGTCGCTGGGGCCAGCAGGCGCTCAGCTGGTCGCTGGCCTCCGTGGCCAATATCGCCGCCCTGATCATCCTGCTGGTGCTGATCCCGGTGCTGGTGTTCTTTTTCCTGAAGGACAAGGACCGCATCATCGGCTGGTATGTCGGCTTCCTGCCGGCGCACCGCGACCTGGTCACCCGCGTCTGGACCGAGGTGGAGTCGCAGATCGCCAACTACGTGCGTGGCAAGGTCGGCGAGATCATCATCGTCGGCAGCGTCGCCTACATCGCCTTCCTGTTGCTCGGCCTTCAGTATGCCGCCCTGCTGGCGACCATCGTCGGCTTCTCGGTGCTGATTCCCTACATCGGCGCGATGGCGGCCACGGTCCCGGTCGCCATGGTCGCCTACTTCCAGTTCGGCTGGGGCTGGGACTTCGGCTGGGTGGTCATCGTCTACACCATCATCCAGGTGCTGGACGGCAACGTGCTGGTCCCGCTGATGTTCTCCGAGGCCGTCAACCTGCACCCGGTCGCCATCATCGTCGCCATCCTGGTCTTCGGCGGCCTGTGGGGGTTCTGGGGCGTGTTCTTCGCCATTCCGCTCGCCACGGTGGTCAACGCGGTGCTGAATTCATGGCCGCGGCAGGAAGTGGTGAGCAGTGAGCAGTAAGCGGTAAGCGGTGAGCAGTAAGCAGTAAGCAGTGAGCAGTAAGCAGTGAGTGGGTTTTCGCTCATTCCGTTCGGAACGTTCTTTCACTGCTTACCGCTTACTGCTTACTGCTCACCACTCACCACTCAAAGCACTTCAGAAGCGAAGTCCGCAAGCCTGGAGCGCTCGCCGCGCCGCAGCGTGATATGCCCGCCGTGTGACCAGTCCTTGAAGCGGTCGACCGCGAAGGTCAGGCCGGAGGTGGTCTCGGTCAGGTAGGGCGTGTCGATCTGGCCGACGTTGCCCAGGCAGATCATCTTGGTGCCCGGGCCGGCGCGGGTGAGCAGCGCTTTCATCTGCTTCGGCGTAATGTTCTGCGCTTCGTCGATGATGACGTAGCGGTTCATGAACGTGCGGCCGCGCATGAAGTTCAGTGAACGGACCTTGACCCGGCTGGAGAGCAGGTCGTTGGTGGCCGCTCGGCCCCATTCGCCACCCTCCTGCGGTTGCGTCAGCACTTCCAGGTTGTCGGTCAGTGCGCCCATCCAGGGCGTCATCTTTTCTTCCTCGGTGCCGGGCAGGAAGCCGATATCGTCGCCCAGCGCCACGGTGGCACGGGTCACGATGATCTCGGTGTAGCGCTTCTCGTCCAGTGTCTGCGCCAGGCCCGCGGCGAGCGTCAGCAGGGTCTTGCCGGTGCCGGCCTGGCCCAGCAGCGTGACAAAGTCGATTTGCGGGTCCATCAACAGGTTGAGGGCGAAGTTCTGTTCCAGGTTGCGGGCCTGGATGCCCCAGACATTGCGGTTACCGGACTTGTAGTCGTTCACCAGTCGCAGCACCACGGAATCCTTGGTGACCTCGCGGACAATGGCTTCGACGCCGTCGCCCTGGCCGATGGCCACGCACTGGTTGGGGAACCAGTCGTCGCCCTCGGTGCGCGCAATGCGGTAGTGCGTGGCGCCGGCCTCGGTCCACGACTCCATGTCCGGGTAGCGTTCCCAGAACGACTCGTCCTCTTCACGCAGGCCGCGATAGAGCAGCTGCAGGTCGTCGAGCGCCTTGTCGTTGAAGTAGTCCTCGGCATGGGCGCCCAGGATGGCGGCCTTGATGCGCAGGTTGATGTCCTTGGACACCAGGATGACCTTGTGGTCTTCCATGGTCTCGCGCAGCGACATCACCGTCGAGAGGATCTCGTTATCGGCGAACGATGAGTCCCGGAGCAGGCTGGAATGGGTTTCCGGCATCGTGGTCTGGAAGAACAGCCGGCCGCGGCCGGCCTCCATGTCCAGTTCGTCGGGAACCCGCAGCTCGAGACCCGTCTCGAGGTCGTCGACGCCCTGTTTGGACATCATTTCGCCGATGAAACGGCTGACCTGGCGGACATTACGGGAGACTTCAGACAACCCCTTCTTGGCGTTGTCGAGCTCCTCCAGGACCATCATCGGCAGGAATACGTCATGTTCCTCGAAGCGGAACAGCGCGGTGGGGTCGTGCATCAGGACATTGGTGTCGAGCACGTAAAGGCGCTTGTTTTTTCCCATCAGGTGCCGGTTGGTCTCCGTTTGTTGGGTGAGTGGTGAGTGGTGAGTCGTGAGTTGAAAATCTTCACGAACCCAGGGCCTTGACGGCTTCGAGGACGGCCTCGGCGTGGCCGGGGACCTTCACTTTCCGCCATTCCTCGCGCAGCACGCCCTTACCGTCAATCAGGAAGGTACTGCGGTCGATGCCCATGTAGGTGCGGCCGTAGAGCTTTTTCTCGCGAATCACGTCGAACTGTTTGCACAGGGTTTCGTCCTTGTCCGACAGGAGCCGGAAGGGGAAATCGTGCTTGGCGCAGAAATTTTCATGGGTGCGGACGCTGTCGCGAGAGACGCCGACGATATCAGCGCCGGCGGCCTTGAATGGCTTGTACAGGTCGCGGAAATCCTGGCCTTCCCGGGTGCAGCCCGGGGTGTGGTCCTTGGGGTAGAAATACAGGACCAGGTGGGTGCCGCGGAAGTCTTCAAGCGAGAGTTCGGTATCGCCGGTGGCGGGAAGGGTGAAATTGTCTACGCGCTTACCGACGGTGACCATGGTTCCTCCTGTTCCGGGCCCGGCGCCCTTACCGGCAGGATACTTGTCAGCCCCGGGGGTCGCAAGTAGTATGGCGCCTCTTCCCGAAAGGCGTCCCGCGCATGTTTTACGGCAGTATCGTCGCCCTCGTCACCCCCATGGATTCGTCGGGGCGGATCGACGAAACGGCATTCACACGCCTGCTTGATTTCCAGCTGGAAAACGGCAGCTCCGGCGTGGTCGTGGCCGGCACCACGGGTGAATCGGCGACGTTGACCGACGACGAGGCGGATCGCCTGCTGGAACTGACCCTCGGTGAGGTGGACGGCCGCGTGCCGGTGATTGCCGGTACCGGCGGGCCGTCGACGGCGCGGACCATCGCCCGCACGCAACGGGCCGCTGCGCTGGGCGCCGACGCGGCGCTGGTGGTTGCGCCCAGCTACAACCGCCCCCCGCAGGCCGGCCTGGTCGCCCACTACCGCGCCGTCGCCCGCCAGGGCGGACTGCCGGTACTGCTGTATAACGTGCCGGCGCGTACGGGCGTGGACATCCTGCCGGCAACCGTGGCCGAGCTGACCGACGAGGTCGGCATCGTCGCGCACAAGGAAGCGGTGGGTACCGCCGACCGCATCCGCGAACAGGCGGCGGTGTGTGGCGGGCGTATCGACTTTCTCAGTGGTGACGACGGCTCCTGCCTGGAAGCGATGACCAGCGGCGCCAGCGGCGTCATCTCGGTGGCCGCGAACGTCGACCCGGCCCGAATGAGCCGGCTGTGCAACGCGGTCGCCGCGGGTGATCACGATCTGGCCGGCGAGATCGACCGGGAATTACGACCGCTTTACCGCTTACTGGGCGTTGAGTCCAACCCGATTCCTGTAAAATGGATGCTTTGCGCCATGGGCATGATCGACTCGGGCATCCGCCTGCCGCTCGTCCCCCTGGACAGTACCCACAGGCCGGATGCCGAATCCTGCCTGGAGACGCTGGGCCTGTTGCCCGGCAGGACATCTTAGAAAGACATGCTGAAAACAATGACTCGCGCCTCGGCGCTTACCCTGGTCACGATGCTCGTGGCCGGCTGCAGCTGGTTCAAGGACCGGCCACCTGAATACCTGGAAGCCGCCGAAGCACCTCGCGTGGAAGTGCCGGAGGGCCTGGACTCGCCCCAGTACACCAGCCCGGTGTTGATCACCGCGCCCGAGATGCGCAAGCCCGAGGGCGATGAGCTCAACCCGGCGCCGCCGCGCGTGGTGAACACGGGCGGCCAGGGCCAGACCGATGCCTTCATGGCCTGGTCGGCCGCAGGCGCCTACCTGCAGGTGAACTACGGCACCGACGAAGTGGCCCAGCGGCTGGGCGACTCGATTCGCGCGTCCGACATGGACCTGCTTTCCGAGGGCGGCGAAGGCGCATATCGATTTGAGTACAGCCACAACCCTTCAGATCCGCGTGCCTGGTGGCAGAAAATGGCGTTCTGGACCGGCGGCAAGATCCCGAACTACTCCGGCGTGTACCGCACGCGGATCGAGCCGGACGGCACGGGCACCCGCGTCTACCTGGTCGAGGACACCGGCCAGCCCGCTTCCACCGGCGCCGCCGAGCACGTACTGGGGATCTTCATGGAGGACCTGGGATGACGTTTGTCGTCACCGAGGCCTGCATCAAGTGCCGTTATACCGACTGCGTGGAAGTCTGCCCCGTGGACTGTTTCCACGCCGGGCCCAACTTCCTGGTCATCGACCCCGACGAGTGCATCGACTGCACGCTGTGCGAACCCGAGTGCCCGGTCGAGGCCATCTATCCCGAAGATGACCTGCCCGACGGCCAGTCGCATTTCATCGAACTCAACGCCGAGCTCTCGCGCATCTGGCCCGTGATCACCGAAATGGAGGCCGCGCCCGAAGACGCCGATGAGTGGGCGGAAAAATCCGACAAACTCAACCTCCTGGAGCGCTGAGGCGCTTCGTTGAGGGGGTTGTCGCGGGTGTCGGGCAACCGGGAACCGCTGTGAATACATCCATGTACGCTCCTCGGCGGCATCCCTGCCGCCGAAGTTCCCGGTTGCCCGACACCCGCGACAACCACGAAGCGCCCAGCCAATGTTTGGGGGTGGGGCGGCTTTCCCGTTCCGTTTTCCCACCCCGAACGTTCGCTGCACGGCAGTCCTGTTTGGGGGTATTCGCCCTTGCAGGACTTTCGGCGGCACGGATGCCGCCGATAAGCGCCCAGGGACGGGTTCACAGCGTGTCCTGCAAGGGCGAATACCCCCAAACAGGACGGCCGACGAAGCAACGAGCACCGGTTGGTAAAAAGATAACGGAACGGGAAAGGTGGCGCTCCCTACGAGAATCGAACTCGTGTTTCAGCCTTGAGAGGGCCGCGTCCTAACCGCTAGACGAAGGGAGCGTCGTAAACCTTGCCGCGCGGGAGCCCGCACGGGGGCGCACATGGTAAACTAGCGCGCCAACTTCATCAATCATTCCGAACAACCCGGCCAGGCGACCCCGTCGTGGCCACAGCACGGCAGGACGCCGCCATCAGTACACCCCTAATCATCACACCCGAACAGCACGGCATCGATGCCCGCCAGCTGTGCAGCAGCGCCACCGAGGTGGTGGAGCGCCTGCAGCAGGCCGGCTTCGAGGCCTATATTGTCGGCGGCAGCGTCCGAGACCTGCTGCTGGGCAAATCCCCCAAGGATTTCGACGTCGCCACTGACGCCACGCCGGAGCAGGTCAAGGACGTTTTTCCGCGTGCGCGAATCATTGGCCGGCGATTCCGCCTGGCGCACGTGCGCATTCGCGGCTCGCTGGTCGAGGTCGCCACGTTCCGCGGCCCGAGCGGCGGTAACGACGACCACGTCACCGACGCGGGACGCATCCTGCGCGACAACGTCTGGGGCAGCGTGGAAGAGGACGCGGTCCGGCGCGATTTCACGATCAATGCACTGTTCATGGACCCGGTATCCGGCGATATCCAGGATTATGTCGGGGGCTACGAGGACCTGGTCGCGCGGCGACTGAAGCTGATCGGCGACCCGGTGACCCGTTACCGCGAGGACCCGGTGCGACTGCTGCGCGCGGCGCGTTTTGTGGCCAAGCTCGGGTTGGAACTCGACCCGGACACCGAGGCGCCCATCCGCGAGATGGCGGACACGCTGGAGGCGATTCCGCCGGCGCGCCTGTTCGAGGAGGTCTGCAAGCTGTTCCTGACCGGGCACGCGATGCGCACGCTGGAGTCGCTGCAGCGGTTCTGCCTGACGCAGACGCTGTTCCCGGTGCTGGAAGACGGCAACAAGCCCGGCCAGGCGAACATCATCGACCTGACCTGGCAGGCCATGAAGAACACGGACGACCGCATCGCGAAGGAGATGTCGGTGACGCCGGCGTTCCTGGTGGCGGCATTGCTGTGGCAGCCGGTTCGCGACCGCGCCGAGGCGTACCAGGAAGACGGCGCCTCCGAATACCAGTCGCTGGAGCGGGCGGCCGACGAAGTGGTCTATGAGCAGGTCCAGCGAACCGCCATTCCAAGGCGATTCAGTTCGGTAACGCGGCAGATCTGGCTGAACCAGGCCCGGTTGCGGCGCACGCGCGGCAAGCGCGCGCTGTCGATACTGCGGCAACCCCGGTTTCGTGCATCCTATGATTTCCTGGAGTTGCGGGCGCACGAAGACGCGAGCCTGTCCGAGCTGGTGGTGTTCTGGACTGAGGCCCAGAACGATCCGGAACTGCAGGCACAGGTCCAGGTGGAAGCGCCACCGAAACGTCGCCGCCGACGCCGCGGTGGCCGGCGTCGGCGCAAGCCTGCCGCGGACTCATCAGGCGGCTGAGCAGTGCCCGGCAAGCCTGCCTGGATTGGCCTCGGCGGCAACCAGGGGGACCGCGAAGCGTTGCTGGCAGAGGCTGTTCGGCAGGTCGCGGCAGCGGACGGTGTCAAGGTCGTCAAACAATCTTCGATCTATGAAACCGAGCCCTGGGGAGAGCCTGACCAGCCGCCGTTCCTGAACGCGGTCATCGAGGTGCTGACCACGCAGCCACCGGGTGACCTGCTGGATCGCCTGCTCGCCATCGAGGCCGGGCTTGGGCGTCGCCGGAATGGAAAGCGCTGGGGGCCACGGCCAATCGACCTGGACCTGCTGGTCTACGCGGGCCTGCAGATTTGTTCGCCGGCCCTGGAGGTGCCGCACCCACGTCTCGCACAACGCGCCTTTGTCCTGGTGCCGCTTGCGGAGATTGCGCCCGGGCTCGAGGTCCCCGGCCAGGGCCTGGTGGAACAGTTGCTGTCGGCTGTTGACGTGCGGACCGTGCGCCAGGTCGTTGCAAAAGGGCGACCCGGAGAATAAATGATGACGTGGGTTGCTTTTTTGCCAGTTAGTGGTATTATTACAACCAGTCTTGGCAAATTTACAACGTTTGTTAAGACCGCAGGGCGCGAAAGACGGATACATCACTCCAAAAGCCTACCTCTCCCCAGATTTGGGGAGAGGTTTTTTTTTGGGCGTTTGAAAACGCCGCAAACACCCTCGGTAACCCTTATTAATCAAATGTTTACGCCATGTGCGCCGGCGTGGCGCGTGCCTGCGCGCGCGTGGTGGTATACATTCTGCGTGTATCATGTCCGGTCGTTTTCACCTACAGCAGGAATATTTGCCAATCATGACGCCTGAAAACCACACGGGGCAGGAACTGACTCCCGAAACGCTCGATTTGTTGCATAAAAACCACAGCCGCTTGTCCGCGGGTGGCCTGCCGGCATTGCTGGATGATGAGGCCCGGTTCCACTCGTTCAGCGAGTCGCTGGAAGGCCTGCTGTTCGACTTCAGTCGAGTCCTGCTGGACCAGGAAACGTTGGAGGTGCTGATGGAAGGCGCCCGGGCCAGCGGCCTGGAAGCGCGCCGCGATGCGCTGTTCGCCGGTGAAAACGTCAACGCCACGGAGCAGCGCCCGGCGCTGCACATGGCCCTGCGCAGCCCGGACGTGCTTGCCAACGCGGGAGGCGAAGAAGCCGCCAGGGTCACGGCCGCCATGAATACCATGTTCGAATGGGCGGACGAATTGCATGAAGGCGAACTGCCCGGGTCGCCAGGTGAGAAAGTCCGCCACATCATTCACGTGGGTATCGGCGGCTCGTTGCTGGGTACGCAACTGGTCTGCGAAGCGCTCGATCGCGGCACCTCACCACTGACCGTGCATTTCCTCGGCTCCGTGGACGCGGTCCTGCGGGAAAGACTGATCCGGGAACTGGATCCGGCCGAGACCATGGTGGTGCTGGTGTCGAAGAGTTTCAGCACCGGCGACACCCTGTTGCACGGTCGTCGACTGCGCGACTGGCTGGCCCGCAACCTGGGCGATGAGCAGGGCGCGAAACGCCTGTTCGCCGTCACCAGCCAGGTCGAACGCGCCGGTAAGTTCGGCATCGCGCCGGAGCGCCTGCTGTACTTTTCCGACTGGGTGGGCGGGCGTTACTCCCTGTGGTCGCCGGTCAGCCTTTCGGCCGCGGGCGTGCTGGGCTCACACGCGTTCCGCGAAATGCTGGCGGGCGCCGCGCGCATGGACCGGCATTTCCGCGAGGCGCCGATGGACGAAAACCTGCCGATGCTCTACGGCCTCATCGGCGCCTGGCATCGCAATATCTGTGGCTACCCGGCCTGGGGCGTCATGGCCTATGACCAGCGCCTGCGGCTGCTGCCGGCCTGGATGCAGCAACTGGTGATGGAATCGAACGGCAAATCCGTCACCCAGGACGGCCGCCCCGCGCCACTGGCGACCGCGCCGGTCGTGTTCGGCGAAACCGGCACCGAGGCACAGCACTCCGTGTTCCAGGCCATGCACCAGGGCAGCGACGTGGTGCCGCTCAACTTTATCGGCGTCGTCCGGCCGGACCACGACGACCGCGAAGCGCATAACGAACTGCTGGCGAACCTGTTCGCCCAGCTCGAAGCCCTGGCCAAGGGGCGAGACGCCGAGGCGACCCGCGCCGAAGTGGGCGAGATCGACGACGCAATGCTGGCGCAGCGAACCTTCGCCGGCAGCCGGCCGTCGGAACTGATCATGCTTGACCGCCTGGACCCCAAGCGCCTGGGCATGCTGCTCGCACTCTATGAGCACAAGGTGTTTGTCGAAAGCGTGCTCTGGAACATCAATGCCTTTGACCAGTGGGGCGTCGAACTCGGCAAGACCCTGGCGCCCGGCATCCAGGCCGCGCTGGCCGGCAAGGCCGTAGCGCCCGGCGGGCTCGAGGCGTTGCTGGATCACGTTGCCCGCGTGCGGGGGCAGTAGCTTGGTGAAACGGTGAAACGGCGGAACGGCGGAACGGTGAGACGGTGAAACGGTGAAACGGTGAAACGGTTGGGAAAACAAAAAGATACTTGACAGTTGGTCGGCAAGGTCACAGCCTTTTCCGTCTCACCGTCTCACCGTCTCACCGTCTCACCGTCTCACCGTCTCACCGTCTCACCGTCTCACCGTCTCACCGTCCTTTCAGCACCCCCATCAACCCACGCGAGAGTTCCTTCCCCAGCCAGGTACCGAAGCTGCGGGCGGTGCTCTTGAACATGGCTTCGAGTGGGGAATCGCCTCGGCGGGTGGGCTTCTTCACAGGTTTCGAGTTTTTTTCAGCCGCGGCTTCTTCGGCGGCCGCTGCGGCTTTCTCCGCACGGGCCTTCAGCATCTCGGCGGCGGATTCGCGATTGACCGCGGTGTCGTACTTGGTGCCCAGGGCGCTGGTGGCCATCCACTCGGCACGTTCTTCCTCGCTGGCGGGGCCGATGCGCGAGGTCGGCGGGCGGATCAGCACCTGGTCGACCACTGATGGCACGCCGTCTTCGTCCAGCGTTGAGACCAGGCCTTCGCCGACACCCAGCTGCGTGATCACCGTCTCGGTATCCAGCGCGGGGTTCTGGCGGAATGATTCCGCGGCCACTTTCACGGCACGGCGCTCGCGTGGGGTGTAAGCGCGAAGCGCGTGCTGGACGCGGTTGCCGAGCTGGCCCAGTACCGTGTCCGGCACATCGGTGGGGTTCTGGGTGATGAAATAGACGCCGACGCCCTTCGAGCGGACCAGGCGGACGATCTGCTCGACTTTCTCCAGCAAGGCCTTCGGGGCATGGTCGAAGAGCAGGTGGGCCTCGTCGAAGAAAAACACCAGCGTGGGGTGATCGGGGTCGCCGACTTCCGGCAGGCGTTCGAACAGCTCAGAAAGCAGCCAGAGCAGCACGGTGGCGTACATCCGTGGCTGCTGGATCAGGCGGTTGGCGGCCAGGACGTTGATACGGCCGCGACCGTCGTCTTCGGTCACCAGCAGGTCCTCCAGTTCCAGTGCGGGTTCGCCGAAGAACAGTTCGCCGCCCTGGTCTTCGAGCACCAGCAGGCGGCGCTGGATGGCGGCGACCGAGGCGACGCTGATATTGCCGTACTGCAGTGACAGCTCGGCCCGGTTTTCACCGACAAAGCGCAGCAGTTGCTGCAGGTCTTCCAGGTCCAGCAGCAGCAGGCCCTGCTCGTCGGCCACCCGGAAGGCGATATTGAGAATGCCCTCCTGCGTGTCATTCAGTTCCATCAGGTTGGCCAGCAGTAACGGGCCCATTTCCGAGATCGTGGCGCGAATGGGGTGGCCCCAGTGGCCGTTGATGTCCCAGAACGTCACCGGCCAGCTGCTGGCGGCGAAATCGGGGATGCCGATGGCCTCAAGGCGCTCGTCGATTTTCGGGTGCGGCGCGATGGGTTTGCAGAGCCCCGAGAGGTCGCCTTTGACATCCGCCAGGAACACCGGCGTGCCGATGCGTGAGAACCCCTCGGCCAGCACCTGAAGCGTGACGGTCTTGCCGGTACCCGTGGCGCCGGCCACCAGGCCGTGCCGGTTGCCCAGCGCCGGCAGCAGGTAGCGCTTCTCTCCGCCCTTGCCGATCAGGATGGGTTCGATTTCGCTCATCGTTGATGACTCCCCGTGTGGATGCGCGTCAGCTTAGTCAGTCGCGCGTGAATGCGCCAGCTTCGCGCCCGAACGCATACCTTTCCGGTCATGCGCGGGTTAAGATGCCCGTTTTGGCGGCGCCGGTCGTGGCGCCGCGCCGAAATCCAGATTGAGACATGAGCCAGACCAGCCCCCAGACCAGCCAGGATACCCCGTCATCGCAAGGCGACACCGCGGATCGATATGACCCGGCCGCGATTGAAACCCGCGTGCAGCAGCGCTGGCGCGACGACCGCGCCTTCGAAGTCACCGAGGACGAGAGCCGCGAGAAGTTCTACTGCCTTTCCATGTTGCCGTACCCGTCAGGCGCGTTGCACATGGGCCACGTGCGCAACTACACCATCGGCGATGTGATCAGCCGTTACCAGCGCATGCTGGGCAAGAACGTGCTGCAGCCGATGGGCTGGGATGCCTTCGGCCTGCCGGCGGAAAACGCCGCCATCAAGAACAACACGGCGCCGGCGAAGTGGACCTACGCCAATATCGACCACATGCGCGGCCAGCTGGACCGGCTGGGCTTTGCCTATGACTGGAACCGTGAACTGGCCACCTGCCGACCGGAGTACTACCGCTGGGAACAGCTGATGTTCACGCGGCTGATGGAAAAGGGGCTGGCCTATCGCAAGGATTCCGAGGTCAACTGGGACCCGGTCGACCAGACCGTGCTGGCCAATGAGCAGGTGGTCGACGGCCGCGGCTGGCGCTCCGGTGCGGTGGTCGAGAAACGCACCATCCCGCAGTGGTTCCTGAAAATCACCGATTACGCCCAGGAACTGCTGGACGAACTCGATGGCCTGGACGGCTGGCCTGATTCGGTCAAGACCATGCAGCGTAACTGGATCGGCCGCTCCGAGGGCGCCGAGTTCGCCATGCCGGTGTGCGACGCCGAAGGTGCGCCGCTGCCCGGCGGGCACGAGATCCGCGTCTACACCACGCGCCCGGACACGGCATTTGGCATGACTTACTCGGTGCTGGCGCCCGAACATCCGCTGGTGGCAGCGATCGTCAGCGATGGGCATCGTGACGCCGTGGAAGCGTTCCGCAAGCGCGTCGCGGCCACGTCCGAGATCGACCGCCTGGCCGAGGACGGCCAGGCCGAGAAACGCGGCGTGTTCACCGGCGCGTACGTGAAGAACCCGTTCAACGGCAAGGCCGTGCCGCTGTACCTGGCCGATTACGTGCTGATGGGCTACGGCACCGGCGCGATCATGGCGGTGCCCGGCGAGGACCAGCGTGACTGGGAATTCGCCAAGGCCTATGACCTGCCGATCATCCGCACGGTCCAGCCGCCTGAAGACTGGGACGGCGAGGCGTTTACCGGCGAGGGCGTGGCGATTAACAGCGACTGGCTGGACGGCCTGGACATGCCCGCCGCCAAGGCGAAGGCCATCGACTGGCTGGAGCAGCAGGGCATCGGCACCCGCAAGGTCAATTTCCGCCTGCG
This sequence comes from uncultured Oceanospirillales bacterium, assembly GCA_913055655.1. Lineage (GTDB taxonomy): Bacteria > Pseudomonadota > Gammaproteobacteria > Xanthomonadales > SZUA-36 > Marinihelvus. Next base: position 397,836 of record CAJXKA010000002.1, read on the forward strand.
CGACTGGGGCGTCAGCCGCCAGCGTTACTGGGGTTGCCCGATCCCGGTCATCTACTGCGACGACTGCGGCGCGCTGCCCGTGCCCGAAGAGCAGTTGCCGGTGGTGCTGCCCGAGGACGTCACCTTCATGGGCGTGCAGTCGCCGATCAAGGCCGACCCGGAATGGCGTAAGACCACCTGTCCGCAATGCGGCGGCGCGGCCGAGCGGGAGACCGACACCTTCGACACCTTCATGGAATCGAGCTGGTACTACGCGCGTTACTGCTGCCCGGGCGCCGACGCCCAGCTGGACGAGCGCGCCGATTACTGGCTGCCGGTCGACCAGTACATCGGCGGCATCGAGCACGCCATCCTGCACCTGATGTATTTCCGCTTCTATCACAAGCTCATGCGCGACGCGGGGCTGGTGAAGAGCGACGAACCGGCCACGCGCCTGCTGTGCCAGGGCATGGTCGTGGCGGAAACCTTCTCGATAGCGGGCGATGACGGCCAGCCGCGCTGGGTGAACCCCGCGGACGTGGTGCTGGAAAAGGACGACAAGGGCAAGGTGACCGGCGCGAAACTGGCCGAAACCGGCGAGCCGGTGAACGTCGGCGCGGTGGAGAAAATGTCGAAGTCGAAGAACAACGGCGTCGACCCGCAGGGCCTGGTCGACCAGTACGGCGCCGACACGGTGCGGCTATTCTCGATGTTCGCCGCGCCGCCCGACCAGTCGCTGGAGTGGTCGGAGTCCGGCGTGGAGGGCGCGTTCCGCTTCCTGAAGCGGCTCTGGAACCTGGTCAGCGCGCACGTGGCCGAAGGCGAAGTCGAGGCGCTGGCCGTGGACCAGCTGGATGACGGCCAGCGCGAGATCCGCCGCCTGGTGCACGACACCATCGCCAAGGTCGGTGACGACGTGGGCCGCCGCTACACCTTCAACACGGCGATTGCCGCCGTCATGGAGCTGAGCAACCACCTGGCACGCTTTGACGACCGTTCGGCGCAGGGCCGGGCCGTGCTGGACGAGGGCTGGCAGGCCATCATCCGGCTGATGACGCCGGTGACCCCGCATATCAGCCAGGCGCTGTGGGAAGCCCTGGGTCACGCGAACCCCGTGCACGAAGCCGGCTGGCCCGAGGCCGACGCGTCGGCCCGGGTGAAGACCGAGGTCGAGCTGGTGGTGCAGGTCAACGGCAAGCTGCGCGCGCGCGTCGCGCTGGCGCCCGGTGCCGACAGGGACACGGCGCTGGCCGCGGCGATGGCCGAGGAAAACGTCCAGCGCTTTACCGCGGACAAGACGGTGCGCAAGGTGATCCACGTGCCCGACCGCCTGCTGAACATCGTGGTGGGCTAGGCGCGGATGTTCGGGCGGCGACTCCGGTTGTGTGCGGGCCTGGCCATCGCGATGGCGCTGGCCGGTTGCGGTTTTCATTTCCAGGGCCAGGCCGAGCTGCCGCCGGAAATGGCGCAGACCCGTATCGCCACCGCCGACCCCTACAGCCAGTTCGTCCGCCGGCTGTCGATCCTGCTGGAGCAGAACGGCGCCAGCGTCGTGGCCGCGCCGGCCGGCACCGCCGTGCTGGAGATCCCGGAAAACCTGGTTCGCAAGGATATTCTCTCCATCGGCGACACGGCGCGCGTACGCGAGTACCGCATCGTCCACCGGGTCCGGTTCCGGCTGGTCGACCCCGAAGGCCGCGTCCTGGTACCGGAGCAGTCGCTGGAACGCAGCCGCGTCATCAGTTTCGACGAACAGGACATCCTGGCGGCCACGCGCGAAGAGGAATACCTGCGCGAGGAACTGGCGGATACGCTGTCGCGGATGGTGCTGCGGCGCCTGGGCACCACGCGGGCCTGAGCATGCCGGTCCGGATCGAGCAGTTCGACGCACGTCTCGCGCAGGGGCTTGCGCCGCTTTACCTGCTGGCGGGACCCGAGCCGCTGCTGGTGCAGGAGGCACGTGACAAGGTCTTCGCCCGCGCCCGCGACGAGGGTTTCGAGGAGCGCGTGACCCTGCATGTCGACCGGCATTTCGACTGGGACGAACTGGGCGCCGGTGGCGAGCCGTCGCTGTTCGCCCGCCGTCGCATCATCGACCTGCGGCTGCCGACGGGCAAGCCGGGCCAGGTGGGCGGCAAGGCGCTGGTCGAATGGTGTGACAATCCCGACCCGGACAACCTGCTGGTGGTCAGCTGCAACGAGTGGGACAAGGGCTCGCGCGAATCAAAGTGGGCACGGGTCATGGACGGCGCCGGCGTGCGCGTGGACATCTGGCCGATCAAGGCCCCGGAACTGCCCGGCTGGATCTCCAGTCGCATGAGAACGGCGGGCCTGAACCCGGACCCCGGCGCCGTGCAGGTGCTGGCGGAACGGCTGGAGGGCAACCTGCTGGCGGCCGACCAGGAAATCATGAAGCTGGCGCTGCTGAAGGGCGACGCGCCCCTGGGCGCCGACGATGTCCTGGAAGTGGTGGCAGACAGCACCCGTTTCGACGCCTTCGTGCTGGCGGACAGCCTGCTGGCGGGCAACCTCGCCAACGCCCTGCGGGTCTCGCTGGGCCTGCGCCGGATTGGCGTGCCCATCCAGATGGTGGTCGGCGCGCTGGCGATGAAATTCGGGCAGCTGGAGTCGCTGGGGACCGCCCTGGCGAAAGGAGAACCGGCCGGTTCGGCCTTTCGCCGGTTGCGCGTCTGGCAGAGCCAGCAGGCGAGCATCGAAACCGCCATGCGCCGGCTGGGCCGTGCACGCATCGTCGAGGCCATGGCGTCACTGTCGCGCATCGACCGCCAGGGCAAGGGCCAGGCCGCGGGCGACCCCTGGCATGAGCTCGACCGGCTGGCGATCCGGCTCTGCGAATGAAGCGCGACGGCAACGGCAGCGCGAGCCGCGATGCGCCCATCGGGATTTTCGGTGGCACTTTCGACCCGGTTCACCGGGGCCATATCCAGGTGGCGCTGGACGCCAGCGAGGCCCTGGAGCTGGACGACTTCCGCCTGGTGCCGGCCGGCGACCCGCCGCATCGTGACGGCACCCACGCCCCGGTGGCCAATCGCGTCGACATGCTGCGCCTGGCGCTGCGCGGCTACACCGGTTTGCAGATCGATACCCGCGAGGTCGACCGGCCCGGCCGATCCTACATGGTCGATACCCTGGAAAGCCTGCGCGAGGCCCATCCCGACTCGCCACTGATGCTGGTACTGGGCCAGGACGCGGCCAACGGCCTGGACCGCTGGCACGAGTGGCAACGCCTGCCGCAGCTCGCCCACCTGGTCGTCATGACCCGGCCCGGTGAGCGGCCCATGTACGGCGGCCAGCTGGGCGCGGTGCTCAACCATCGCGAAACCAGCGAAATCGACCGCCTGAAGGCCGCGACATCGGGCCTTTTGCTGCACCTTGAAGTGTCGCCGGTGGACATCTCCTCGACCGAGATCCGGCGCCGAATCGCCGCCGGCGACCCCGTGGTGACGCTGTTGCCGCCGGGCGTCTTGTCGTATATCGAGGCGCACGGGCTCTACGGGGCGGGCGATAGTGCGTGAAAGGGAGTAGAATAGGGTACTGAACCCGAGCCGAAGACACCGCTTTTGACTGAAACCACCTCGCACGACGCGTTATCTGCGACCGAGCTCCAGCAGCTCGTCCTCGACACCCTCGAAGAATTCAAGGCCCAGGACATCAAGTCCATCGATGTCACCGGGGTCAGCCCGCTCACTGACCAGTTCGTCATCGCTTCCGGCACGTCCACCCGGCACGTGCGTTCCATGGCGGACAAGCTGGTGGAACGGGCCAAGGCCAACGGCGTACAGCCGACCGGCGTCGAGGGGCAGGGCGAAGCCCAGTGGGTGCTGGTGGACCTGAACGACGTCATCGTCCACCTGATGCTGCCGCAGGCGCGCGCCTTCTATAACCTGGAAAAACTCTGGGAAGTCAGCGCCAGCCACCGCAGCGGCGCACGTTCCGCCTAGGGTTAACGGTTCCGTGCGGCTGACCGTCGCCAGCGTCGGCCAGCGCATGCCGGCCTGGGTGCAGGCGGGCTGGGACGAATATGCCCGGCGCATGCCACCCGAGCTCGACCTCGAACTCCGTGAGATTTCACTGGCCAAACGCGGTCGCAACGCGGATATCGAACGCCTGCGTCGCGACGAGGGCAGGGCGTTGCTCGCCGCCATGCCGAGCGGCGCGCGCATCGTCGCGCTGGATGGCCGCGGCAGGCCCTGGTCGACGGAACAGCTGGCCACGCGGCTGGAACAGTGGATGGGCGAGGGCCGGCACTGCGGGTTCCTGGTCGGTGGCCCCGACGGGCTGCATGACGATTGCCTGGCGGCCGCCGACGACCGCTGGTCACTGGGTGCGCTGACCCTGCCGCACCCGCTGGTCCGCGTGGTGCTGGCCGAGCAGCTTTACCGGGCCTGGACCATTACCCGCAATCACCCCTATCACCGCGCCTGAACAAGAAAAAGAACATCCGGGAAACGCAAGCATGAACGACGAGCCTGAACTCCTGCTGGCCTCCGCCTCACCGCGACGGCGCGAACTGCTCGACATGGTGGGCGTGCGCTACCGCGCCTGGAGCGCCGATATCGACGAATCGCGGCGGGATGGCGAAGCCCCGGACGCCTATGTCCAGCGACTGGCGCGCGGCAAGGCCCTGGCCGGCGTGGCCGCGCATGGTTGCGCCATTCCCGTGCTCGGCGCCGACACCATCGTGCTGCTGGATGGCGAGATCCTGGGCAAGCCCCGTGACCGTGGCGAGGCACGCGAAATGTTCGCCCGACTGTCGGGTCGCCGGCACGACGTGCTGACGGCCGTTGCGGTCGCCTGTTCGGCCGATCGCGTCCTGGAGGCCATCAACCGCACCGGCGTCGAATTCGGGGAAGCGCCCGCCGCCTGGATGGACCATTACGCCACGCTGGACGAGCCCATGGACAAGGCCGGCGCGTATGCCGTGCAGGGCCTGGCCGGCCAGTGGATCCGGCATATCGACGGCAGCTATTCAGGGGTCATGGGTTTGCCGCTTTTCGAGACCGGCGAACTGCTCCGGCAGGCCGGCCTGGCGCTAACGGGGCATTAACCGCGGAGTGCTATTCTCTAGCGCCTGTCCTGCCCGGGAGTCCGAACCCTTGAGCGAAGAAATCCTCATCAATGTCACGCCCACCGAGTCACGCGTCGCCGTGCTCGAGAACGGCGTGCTCAAGGAAGTCTGGCTCGACCGCGCCAGCCATGACGGCTACCTGGGCAATATCTACAAGGGAAAGGTCTCGCGCGTGCTGCCGGGCATGCAGGCGGCATTCGTGGATATCGGGCTGGAACGGACCGCGTTCCTGCACGCCTCGGACATCCACCGCGTCGACCGCGAGCGCATGACCGGCCAGGTGCCGGAACCGGATACGTCCGAACGCTCCATCTCCGAGCTGGTCACCGAGGGTGCCGAGGTGGTCGTGCAGGTGGTGAAAGACCCGATGGGCACCAAGGGCGCGCGGCTGACCACCAGCCTGAGTGTGCCGTCGCGATTCCTGGTGCTGTTGCCGGACAGCGATCATATCGGCGTATCCGCCCGCATCGAGGACGAGGCCGAGCGCGCCCGTTTGATCGACCTGGTGGCCCGGTTGCGGCCGGACGAAAAAGTGGGCTACATCGTCCGCACCAATGCCGAGGCCGTCGACGAATTCGCCCTGGCGGCGGACATGGCCTTCCTGGGCAAGCTCTGGGACGCCATCGTCGAAGAGCGCGCGAAAGTCAGCGCCGGCGAGTGCATCTACGAGGACCTGGACCTGCCGCTGCGAGCGCTTCGCGACATGATGCATGCCGATGTCGAGCGCGTGCGTATCGACCACGCGGACACCCACCGGAAGGTCGGCGAGTTCGTCCGCAGTTTCATGCCGGACTGGTTGTCGCGCATCGAGCGCTACGAGGCGGAGCGGCCGATCTTCGACCTGTACGGCATCGAGGACGAAATCGAGCAGGCGCTGCACCGCACCACGCCACTGAAATCCGGTGGCTACCTGGTCATCGACCAGACCGAGGCGATGACCACCATCGACGTCAACACCGGCGGTTTCGTCGGCCATCGCACGCTCGAAGAGACCATCTACAAGACCAACCTGGAAGCGGCGCAGGCGATCGCCCGGCAACTGCGGCTGCGCAACCTGGGTGGCATCATCATCATCGATTTCATCGACATGCAGGACGAGGCCCACCGTGACCAGGTGATGAAAACGCTGGAGAAGGCCCTGGCGCAGGACAATGTCCGTACGTCGATTACCAGGCTGTCGGACCTGGGCCTGGTGGAGATGACGCGCAAACGTACCCGCGAAAGCCTGGGGCACGTGATGTGCGAGCCATGCCCGGTGTGCAGCGGCCGTGGTGCGGTCAAGTCCGCGGAAACCGTTTGCCTGGAAGTGGTGCGCGAGATCATGCGTTCGGGCCGGCAATTCGAGGCCAGCAAGATCCTGGTGCTGGCGTCGCCGTCGGTGGTGGATCTCGTCACGGATGAGCACTCCACGACGATCGCGGAACTGGAAGAGCTGGTCGGCAAGACCATTCGATTCCAGCGCGAAGAGCAATACACCCAGGAACAGTACGACGTGGTGCTGCTGTAAATGGCCAAACTCCGCACATGGTGGCGGCGCCTGCGATCCATCGCCTGGACCGCGCTGACACTGGTGGTGTTGCTCGCGGCCATCCTGGTGGGCCTGGGCAAGTTGCTGATGCCTTACAGCACCCAGTTCAAACCCCGGCTCGAGGCGTGGCTTTCAGAAGAATTCAACCAGCCGGTCCGGGTCGAATCGTTCACCGGCGAGTGGAAGGCGTTCGGGCCGCGTATCAGCCTGCGTGAAATGGAATTGCTGGGCGCGCCGGACGCCGGCGGCGGTGTCGCCCTGCGTGAAGCGGGACTGGATATCCGGCCGCTGAACGCGTTCTGGCCCGGCCGACCGCTCTACACCTTCCGCATCATCGGCGCCGACCTGGTGCTGTCGCGAAACGCGGAGGGTCGCTTCGAGCTGTCGGGCCTGGGCGTCAGCGGCCGTGGCGGCGCCGGTGAATCCGGTGGCCTGGGTAACCTGGCGCGGCTGGGTGAAGTGATGCTGGAATCTTCCAGCCTGGCCTACCGGGACCCGGCCCGCGATATCGCGTTGCAACTCGTAAACGTCGACGGCCGGATGCAGATGTCGGCCGAGCGGCTGGCGCTCGAGGTGCGCGCCGGGGTGGCGGACGCCAGTCGTGATGATGTGCTGGGTGACATCGGCGCCACCGCCGTGGTTAACCTGGACGACGACGACCGGGTGACCGCCATTCGCTGGCACGTGGAATCCGGTGAATTCCTGCTGTCGGAACTCACACAGGGGCTGCCCGAACATGACCTGATACCGGATTCCGGGCGGCTGAACGCGCAGGTCTGGGGCGACTGGGCGCCGGGCCAGCCGCAGCGGATGACCGGCGTGCTGGATATCCGTGACGGCGTGCTTGCCAGCGGCGAGGAGTTGCTTCGTCTCGATCACGTGAACAGCCGGTTCCGCTGGCGCTTCACGGACCGCTACCAGTGGCGCCTTGACCTGGCCGATGTGCAGGTCAGCGAGGGCGGTCGCGAGTGGACCGCGGGCGAACTGGCCGTGGAGCGCAACCTCCCCGGCGGCCTCGGCATCTGGGTGGGCGCCGATTACCTGCTGGCCCCGTTCCCGCTGGCGCTGACCCAGCGGATCATGGCCAATTTCAACGCGCACTGGCCGCGCAACATGCCGACCACGGCCACCGCGGGCGAGATCAACGCCTTCGACATCGTCATCAATGCCGACAAGAAGTTCGTTGGCGCCTGGGGTGAATTCCACGACCTGGCGGTGCTTGAATGGGGGCGCTGGCCGGCCGTGGATGGGCTGAACGGCACGGCGGCGCTGGCTTATGGCCAGGGCGGCGTGGATTTCTCCGGGCAGGACGTGATCGTCAACTGGCCAAGGAACTTCCGGGCGCCTGCCATCCTGGATATTCCTGCCTGTCACATGGACATCACCTGGGGTGAGCGCTGGCAGGTGGACGTCAACGCCTGCCGGGGCGGCAACGAGCACGCCAACCTGGAAACGCGCCTGAAATTTGTCCAGTCCGAGGGCAAACCGTATGTGGACCTGGCGGTCGCGACCGACCACCTGGACCTGCCCGCCCTGGCGGACTTCTGGCCGTCTTCACTGATGAAACCGCCGGTGCGGGAATGGCTGGCGCGGTCGATCCGCGCCGGGACGGTGGAAGAGGGCCGCTTCCTGCTGCGCGGCGACATGGACCAGTTCCCGTTCCCCGATCACGAGGGCATCCTGGACGCCACCGCGGTGCTGTCCGGGGCGACCCTGGCTTTTCACGAAGACTGGCCCGAAGCCGAAGGTATCGATGCCGCGCTGCGGTTCCGGGGCCAGGGCATGACGATGTCAGGCTCCATCGCCGACCTCGGCGGTGTGCCGGTCCGCCAGGCCGGCGCCACCATCCGCGATTTCCGCCGGGCGCGACTGGATATCGATTACGAGGGTCGCACGCCGTTGCCGGCGCTGGCCGCGTTCCTTCGCCAGACGCCGTTACTGGACAACACCGATCTGGATATTGAGCAGTTCACCTTCGAGGGCCCGGCCAGCGTCAATGGCCGCGTCCGCCTGCCGCTGGGCAGCACGCCCGGGGCGCTGGACCTGTCCGGCCAGCTGGTGCTGGAGGGCAATCACTTCAGCGAATCCCAGTCTGGAGTGCGGCTGGAAAATATCGCCGGGCGGGTCGCGTATGACCGTTCGGGGTTCAGCGCCGAAGACCTGTCCACCACCTGGCAGGCCTGGCCCGCACGCCTGGACCTGGCGGCGGACTGGACAGGTGGCCAGCCCTTCAGCGCCACGCTCGACGGCCGATTCCCCGTGGCCGAGCTGGTGGCGGCCACGCCAATGGCCGGTGATGCGATGCTGTCCCGGCTGCAGGGTGAAGCGTACTGGCAGGTCCGGTTCGACGCGGTGGCATCAGAAACAGGTGGCAACGACCTGTGGCTGGATGTCCGTTCCGACCTGCTGGGCGTCGACATGGACCTGCCCGCGCCGCTGGCAAAGGCGGCCGGCGTGGCGCGCCCGTTCACGTTGCGCTATCCGCTCAAGGCAACGGCGCCGTTGGTGGAAGTTTCAATGACCGACGTCGGTGCCCTGTCCGCGGCACTGACCCCGGAAGGTGAGCAGATCGAGCGCGCCGCCATCCGCTTCAGCGACACGAACGCGATGCTGCCCGGGCGCGGCGAGGTGAAAATCGACGGCCGGGTCGACCGGCTGGACATGGATGGCTGGCTGGAACTGGTCACCGACTATGCCCGTGAAGGCATCCGCGCCATTCCGCTGCGGGCCACCCGGGGCGAACTGGCCGTCGACGAACTGGTGTTCATGAATCGCGCGTTCGACCAGGTGTCACTGGTCACCGACCAGCCCGAAGATGCGATTGAATTGCGCGTCGATGGCGAGGCGATGGCCGGCGACCTGCGCTATCACACCACCGCCGAGGGCGCGCACAGCCTGTCGGCGCAGATGGAACGGGTCCACATGCCCAGGCCGTTGTCCGATGGCATGACGATGGACAGCGACCCGACGCGGCTGCCCGAGTTTCACCTCTACGTGCAGGACCTGCGCTACCACGGCCTGGTGGTGGGCGAAACGCGGATCGAGGCTTACCCCGTGGCCGACGGCCTGCGGATCGAGTCGGTCGAGGCCGAATCCGAGCACATGACCTTCCAGGCCCGGGGCGACTGGGTCTCGACCGGCGTCGGCAGCCGTTCCGATTTCGATATCCTGCTGACGGCCGAGAACCTGGGCGACCTGATCAGCGCCATGGCGCTGTCCGAGGTGCTCGAGGGCGGCCAGACAATGATCCATTACAACGCCTGGTGGCCCGGCCCGCCGGCCGCATTCGAACTGGCGCACCTGAACGGCACGATGGATTTCAGTATTACCGATGGTCGCGTACTGGACGCCAATCCCGGCGCTGGCCGTGTGCTCGGACTGTTCAGCGTGGCCGCGCTGCCGCGTCGCCTGGCGCTGGATTTCCGGGACGTGTTTGAATCGGGCTTCAATTTCGACCAGGCCGGTGCGACCGTCAACCTTGAAAGTGGCGTGGCCCGCACCGATGATTTCACCATGGAGTCCACGGCGGCCACGCTGGCCATCGAGGGCGAGGCCGACCTGGTGAACCAGCGCTTCGACTACCGCATGACGGTGCGTCCGGGTGTCAGCCAGGCATTGCCGGTGATCGGCGCGCTGGCGGCGGGGCCGCCCGGCGCGGCGGCGGGCCTGGCGTTGCAGGGCCTGCTGCGCGACGCGCTGGGCGACGCCACCGAGGCGCGCTACAACATTGTCGGCCCCTGGTCCGACCCCGAAGTGACCCGCCAGCAGGCCCCGCAGGCCGTGGCTGAAACTCCCGGCGCGGAAGATCCCCCGGGCCCCTGAACAAAGGACAACTCGCATGACCGAATCATTGGCGCTGGCGCAGAGTCGCCTGCTGGAACCCGGTGGCCTGGACGAGAGCGATCTCGCCCGGGTGCTGTCCGACCTCATGGGCGCGCGCATCGACGGCGGCGACCTGTATTTCCAGTCCACGGCCCGCGAGGCCTGGTCACTGGAGGACGGGCGCGTCCGCAACGCCACCCACTCGGTGGAGCAGGGCGTGGGCATCCGCGCGGTTGACGGTGACAAGACCGGCTTCGCCTACGCCGACGAGATCGTCCTGCCTTCCCTGCTGCAGGCTTCCAGCGCCGCCCGCGCCATCGCCCGCCAGGGCGGCGACCAGTCGGTGCAGGCCTGGACCCGCCGCGAGCCGAGCGCACTGTACGTGCCGGACGACCCGCTGACCTCGATGGAGGCGGTCGACAAGGTGGACCTGCTGCGCAAGATCGACGCCTACGCACGCTCGCTGGATCCGCGCGTCAGCCAGGTCATGGTCAGCCTGGCCGCGTCGCATGAAACCATCCTGGTGGCGGCCGTCGACGGCGACCTGGCCGGTGACGTGCGGCCGCTGGTGCGGTTGTCCGTGACCGTCATCGCCGAGCAGAACGGCCGCCGCGAGCAGGGCAGCGACGGTGGCGGCGGGCGCTTCGACTACCGTCGCCTGCTGGCCGACGACGGCTGGCGGCACATCGCCGACGAGGCCGTGCGCCAGGCGCTGGTCAACCTGGAAGCCGAGGATGCACCGGCCGGCACCATGCCGGTGGTGCTGGGCCCGGGCTGGCCGGGGGTGCTGCTGCACGAGGCCGTCGGCCACGGCCTGGAAGGCGACTTCAACCGCAAGGGCACCTCGGCCTATTCCGGTCGCATCGGCGAAAAAGTGGCCGCCGACGGCGTCACCATCGTCGACAACGGCACCATCGCGGCGCGCCGCGGTTCGCTCAGCATCGACGACGAGGGCACGCCCACGGGCGAAACGGTGCTGATCGAGAACGGCATCCTGCGCGGCTACATGCAGGACAAGATGAACGCCCGGTTGATGGGCATGAAGGCCACCGGCAACGGCCGGCGCGAGTCGTTCGCGCACCTGCCGATGCCGCGCATGACCAACACCTACATGCTGGCCGGCCAGCACGATCCCGAAGAAATCATCGCCTCGGTCGACAGGGGCATCTACGCGGTGAACTTCGCCGGCGGCCAGGTGGATATCACCTCCGGCCGCTTCGTGTTCTCCGCCAGCGAGGCCTACCTGATCGAAAACGGCAAGGTCACGCGCCCGGTGCGCGGCGCCACGCTGATCGGCAATGGCCCCGACGCGATGAACAGGGTGAGCATGGTGGGCAACGACCTGGCGCTGGATGCCGGCATCGGCGTCTGCGGCAAGGACGGGCAGAGCGTGCCCGTGGGCGTGGGCCAGCCGACGCTGAAACTCGACCAGCTGACTGTCGGTGGCACCGCGTCGTGAGCGGGCCGACCGGATCGGTCCGCGCGTGCAGGGCCCGCCCGTGAAGGTTCAGGCCGAGGTGTTGTCCAGCGGCGGCAGCGGCTCGCGTTCATCGAGCTCCCGCAGCATGCGAAACAGCTTCCGCGCCGATGCGGGCGGCTTGTTTGCGGCCGCTTCGCGCCGACCGTTGCGGACCAGCTGTCGCAGCGCCTGGGCATCGACATCATGACGGGCATCCAGCAGCGGCCCGAGCGCGCCGTCGCCACCGTCCAGCAACGCGTCCCGCCAGGCCTCGGCCCGGTGGTGGCGCGCCGTCAGCTGGCGCGCGTCGGCGTCGCGCGCCGCCAGCGCCTCGTCAATCGCGGCGGTATCGACGTGCTGCAACAGGCTGCCCAGGTGACCGAACTGGCGCTTCTTGGCCACGTTGGCCTTGATCGAGCGCGCGAAGCGCACGGCCTCGAGGATGTTGTCGTCCAGCGGCAACTGGTTGAGCACGCCTTCCGGCAGCGCCGCCAGCCGTTTGCCCAGGTCAACCCGCGCGCGCGCCTCGCGCTTCAACTGGCTTTTACTGACCGGCTCGTCGCCGGCCCCGTTATCGAATTCGTTCATGGAGTTGATCAATGTCAGATGCGACTAGCGTAGCCCAGGCGGAGGCCGACCGTAAGGCCGGCTTCGAAGAACTGGAGGCACGCGTCGAAGATGCGCTGCGCCGCGCCACCGCTGCAGGCGTCGACGGTGCCGAGGCCACCGCCAGCATCCACGGCGGCCTGAGCGTCAACGTGCGCCTGGGCGAAGTGGAAACGATCGAGCACACGCGCGACCGCGGCATTTCGATCACGGTCTACGCGGGCGGCCGCAAGGGCCATGCCAGCAGCGCCGACCTGGAGCCGGAATCGGTGCTGGCCTGCGTCGACCGCGCCGTCGAGATCGCCCGCTTCACCGAGGCCGACAACTGCAACGGCCTGGCCGACCCGGACCGCATGGCCACCGAGTTTCCCGACCTCGACCTGTGGCACCCCCATGACCTGGACGCCCAGGCGGCGATCGACCGCGCGCTGGCCATCGAGGCCGCCGGGCGCGCCGACGCGGGTATCACCAATTCCGAGGGTGGCAGCGTTTCCAGCAGCTTCGGCCAGTCAGTCTACGGCAACAGCAACGGCTTCCTGGGCCGTTCAAACGGCACCCGGTACGGCCAGAGCTGCGTACTGGTCGGCGGCAAGGGCGAAGGCATGCAGCGGGACTACTGGTACGACTCCACGCGCCGCTTTGAGGACCTGGAGTCACCCGAGTTCACCGGCCGGGAGGCTGCGCGCCGCACGCTGCGTCGCCTGAATGCGCGCCGGGTGCCGACGGCGAAAGTGCCGGTGGTGTTCGCGGCGGAAGTCGCCCGTTCGCTGCTCGGCCATTTCACCGGCGCCATCGCCGGCTCGGCCCTGTACCGCAACGCCTCGTTCCTGAAAGACGCCGTCGGCCAGCCGATTTTCCCGGACTGGCTGACCATCTCCGAGCGCCCATTCGAACCGCGCGCCGCCGGCAGCGCCAGCTTCGATGCCGAGGGCGTGACCCCCGCCGAGCGCGACATCATCGACGCCGGCGTGCTGACCGGCTACATCCTGTCCAGTTACTCCGCCCGCCGCCTGGGCCTGCAAACCACCGGCAACGCCGGCGGCGTCCACAACCTGCGCATCGGCGGCGCCCGCGGCACCCAGGACGACCTGCTCGCGAACATCGGCACCGGCCTGCTGGTGACCGAGGTCATGGGCCAGGGCGTCAACCTGCTGACCGGCGACTACTCCCGCGGCGCCTCCGGCTTCTGGGTCGAAAACGGCGAACTCGCCTACCCGGTCGAAGAAGTCACCGTCGCCGGCAACCTGCGTGACATGTTTTCAAACATCCGCGCGATTGGTGAAGACGTCGATACGCGCGGTAATGCGCATATCGGTTCTGTTGTTATTGATGGGATGACGTTGGCTGGGGAGTAGTAAGCAGTAAACAGTGAGCAGTAAGTGGTGGCGACCCAAAAGGTGCAGGTTGCATGAATGGCAACCTGCCAGGCACATGGTAGAGGTCAATCCGGTTCAGGAACTCAATCGTGTGGCGACTTCGGGCTTCGGTTTCAGGGTGCGCCGATGTTTTTGTCCAGGAAAGCGATCAACTCGGTGAGCAACAGTTCGCGGTTCTCCGGGTTCTCGAGATGATGGGATTCGTCTTTCATCTTCACCATTTCCACGTCCTTGTCGGCGCGTTTGAGCGCCCGATACATCACGCGGGATTGCTTGTATGCCACGGTGTCGTCATCGGTGCCATGCAGTAACAGAACCGGCGCGCGAAAAGCTTCAGCAGAGCGTGCAGGCGAAATCTTCTCCATGAATGCTTCATCCACCTCGCCACGCGAGATGACCATGTTCCAGTAGGCCACGACCTGGTGATCGTCGCCATGGTCGCGTTCCTCGCGCTTCATCATCCTGGGAATGTCCGCTACTCCATTGATTGACGCCACGCAACGGTAGAGTTCCGGCGTGAAAGCGCCACCGGCAAGCGCCGCGTATCCACCATAGCTGGCGCCAGCGATGCACACGCGGTCCGGGTCCACGATTCCCTTGTCGACGAGATGGCCCAGCGTGTCGGTCAGGTCATCCTGCATCTTCGCGCCCCATTCGCCGTGGCCGGCGATCCTGTGTGCCCGGCCGAAGCCACTCGAGCCCCGGAACTGCGGCTGGATGACCAGGTAACCGGCATTGGCCAGGGCCTGTGTGAGCCAGTTGTAACCCTTCGTATCGTGACTTTCCGGTCCTCCATGCGGCAGCATGACGGCGGGAAGTTGCTTCATATTGTCGATAGTCGCCTTGGGAACAGTCAGCAAAGTCGGGATTGACAGGCCATCGCGCGCAGTGACTGTCACTTCCCCCACGGGGTGCATATCTTCGCCGGAGATGTTCCGGAAGAGGCTCAATATCCGGACGGGTTCTGCACCTTTGCTGGCCAGGAAATAGGCGCCGGGCGTGGTCGGTCCGCTAACGAAAAAGACCAGGTGCTTCCAGCCCGGGTTCCAGTTGGTCAAGTGCACGGCATGCCCGGGAAACCTACTGGCGAATGCGCTGATCCGGCCGTCGACTTCCTGATCCATCATTTTATAGCTGGGTAGAAACCCCGAGTACCTGACGCCGTGAACCACGCGATTGATATCAGTCAGGACGCTCTCGATGTCGGCGTCTTCGCGACCCCAGTCTGTAGCGCTGAACTCGCCATCTTCGAGTGAAACGTTCCAGTATTCGACGCGTCCGGATTGCTTCGACTCACCCAGGGCCACCAACGATCGATAATCGGCGCGAACTCCAACGAGTGACGTGCCGATCATTTTTGTATGACGTGTATGGATAGGGGTCCATTCACCGTCCTTCTGGACCAGCAAGTCGTAGCGATCCTTTTCCTCGTCGTAGTCTTCGCGCGCCAGGGGAACGCCATCCTGACCCATGAAATAGTCGATCGTGGTCTCGGTGCCGTCCACCAGTCGTTCCGGATTCCTGGGTGAGGCGAGGTCGACCTTCATTAGGCTCTTGCTGGGATTCCGGTCGTGCAGGACATCCTTGGCGAAGGCCGGCATGAACGCATCGTTGCCATGAACGCCGACGATGAACCCCAGCCCCGCCTGGGCAGTGAAGATGTTGTCCCCCGGGGTGAGTAGTTGCTGGATGGTGTTTGCCTTCAGGTCGAGCGAATAGGCAGTGCTGATGGCTTCCCGGCCCCATGAACCTCTCAGTTCTTTCGAGGCGACCAGGACGATGCGGTCCTGGTCCAGGAAATAGAACTGGTGGGCCTTGATTTCCTCCAGGTTGAATCCGGCCACCATGGCAGAATCGGCAAGCGAGAAGACGATCAGCGTGTCCTGCCCACTCTCGCGTTTACGAAATGCGACGAGGTTTCCGTCGGGAGAAACCGTCACGTTGCTGAATAGAGGGTCGGCGGCATAGTCCTTGAGCGTCGGGCTGGCCGTCGCGCCGAATGAAAAGATTGCGAGGAAACAAAGAAGGCCGAACCAGCGGCCAGAAAGGAATGTCGTCTGCATGGCGGGCAGTGTTCTGTTTTGTTCTTGATTTCAGCTTAGCAACTGGCGGGAACCTGGGGCAATGCGCATATCGGTTCGCTTGTCATCTATGGGATGACGTTAAACGGTGAGCAGTAAGCAGTCAGCAGTAAGCAGTAAACAACGCCGCTTTAGTTGTTTTTACTCCTCACTGCTTACTGCTTACCGCTTACCGCTTACTGCTCACCCAACGACGATGTCGCAATTCACCGAGTTCGCAATGAAGCACTCGTGATGCGAGCGCTCGTGCAGCGCGGCGAGGGCAGCCTCGTCGGGCGGGTCGCCGGCGAAGGTGATGCGCGGTGACAGGCGTACCTCGGTGATGGCCAGTTTGCCGTTTTCGTTTTTCGCCAACTGGCCCACGGCCTCGTCTTCGTAGGCGTCCACGACGATGCGTTTCTTCGCGCACAGGGCGAGGAAGGTCAGCATGTGACAGGAGGAGACGGCGGCGACGAAGGCTTCTTCGGGATCGACGGACTGGCCGTCGCCGCGAAAGGCGGGGGCGGCGCTGGCCTTCACGGCGATGCCGCTGCCGAAGCGCCATTCGTGTTCGCGGTTGTAGTCGTCGTAGGCGAAGCTGTCGGTGGTTCTTTTCCAGTCGATGGTGGCGCGGTGCTCGGACATGGGTCAGTCCTCGTTCAGGTTGCGGAATCGGTGCGAAGAGCGCTGGTTCATCTGCCGGCCCAGCCACGGCCAGGCGCCGTTGATCCAGACCAGGGCCCGGTAGACGCGGCCCGGGATGGCGACAGTGCGGTGTTTCGGGCCCAGGACAGCGTCCAGGCCATATTCGGCCACGTCGTCGGCCTGCAGCCACATGTACCCCGGCATTTTCGACACGCGGTCGCGGGTGCCGGTGATGTCGTGGAACTCGGAATAGGTGAAGCCGGGGCAGAGCGCCGAGACCCGGACGCCATGCTTTTTGCCCTCCAGCGCCAGCGATTCTGACAGCTTGACCAGGAACGCCTTGGACGCGGCGTACAGCGTATGACCCTCGGTGCCCGGCATGTGGCCGGCGACGGACGCAACGTTGATGACCTGGCCGTGGCCGCGCTCGATCATGCCCGGCATCAGGCGGTGGCACAGCTCGCATACCGCGGTGACCATCACCTGCAGGAAGGCCGCGTGCGTCTTCCAGTCGACCTCGACCAGCCTGCCGGGCACGCCGTAGCCGGCGTTGTTCACCAGGCACTCGATGTCGATGTCGGCTTTCGTGAGTGCATCGTCGATCGCGGCGGGCGCGCCGGGGTCGGCCAGGTCTGCCGGCAGGACGAGGCAACGGACGCCATGATGTGCCTGCAGTTCGTCCGCGAGGGCCCGCAGGCGATCTTCGCGGCGGGCGACCAGCACCAGGTTGAAGCCGCGGGCCGCCAGTGCGCGGCAGAAGGCTGTGCCGATACCGGCGGAAGCGCCGGTGACCAGTGCCCAGCGTTCCGCCTTCGGGGCCGGGTTCGGGGTGGGTTCATCTGTCGTGTTCATGACCCGGCATTCTGTGGCGGCGCCGCGTGGCTGGCAAGTGGGCGGCCTCGCGCGTTGGCGCTTCGCTTGCGGGTCGCGGGGGTGGCTGGGTATCCTTGCGCCTCGCCGCGCGGCGGCCAGACACGAGGGAGAACGGTATGCGCAGGATCATGGTGGCGGGCAACTGGAAGATGCATGGTTCGACTGACATGGTGGAGACCCTGCTGGGCGGCGTGATGGCCGGGCTGGGTGATGACATGCCGGTCGACGTGGCGGTTTTTCCGCCAGCACCCTACCTGTCACAGGTCCAGGCGCTGGCGGCCGGCAGCCGGGTCGAGTGGGGCGGGCAGACGCTGAATCCCAATGAGCAGGGCGCGTTCACCGGCGAGGTGTCTGGTGCGATGCTGGCCGATTTCGGCTGCCGCTACGTGCTGGTCGGTCATTCCGAGCGGCGCACGCTGTTCGGTGAAACCGACACCGATGTCGCGGCGCGGTTCGAAGCCGCGGGCAGGGCCGGGCTCACGCCGGTGTTGTGTGTCGGTGAAACGCAGGCGCAGCGCGAAGCGGGCGAGACCGAGGCGGTGGTGGCGGCGCAGATTGACGCCGTGCTGGAACGTTGCGGCATCGCCGCGATGGCTGACGCGCTGGTGGCCTACGAGCCGGTCTGGGCGATCGGCACCGGGCTGACCGCGAGCCCGGAGCAGGCGCAGGCGGTTCACGCGTTCATTCGTGACAAATTGTCAGCGTTGGATGCTACAATAGGCGGTCAAATTCGGATTCTTTACGGCGGCAGTGTGAAATCGTCCAATGCCGCCGATTTGTTTGCACGGGATGACATCGACGGCGCCCTCGTGGGGGGTGCTTCGCTGACGGCGGAAGACTTCCTCGGTATTTGCCGCGGTGCGTCCTGATAGACAGGGTTTTTAGGCATGCAGGTACTCAATATTTTTCACGTGCTGGTGGCCATCGCCATGGTCGCCTTTATCCTGGTCCAGCGTGGCCCGGGTGCAACAGCGGGCGCGGCGTTTGGTAGCGGCGCTTCCGGCACGGTGTTCGGTTCACGCGGCGCAGGTTCATTCCTGTCGCGTTCCACCTGGGTGCTGGCCACCCTGTTCTGCCTGATCAGCCTGGTCATGGCCGTACTGGTGTCACGCGACCTGTCCACGCCGGAAACGGACCTGGGCGTCGTCGGCCGGCAGGCACCGGCCGCGGAAACGTCCGCTGAATCGGCTGAACCGGCCCCGGTGATGGAAGACACCACGACCGATCTGCCGGCCCCGGGTGTCGAGGCGTTTACCCCCGAAGCGGAAGACCTGCCGGCACTTGAGCCGGAAGCGGTCACCGGGTCCGAGACCGAAGAATCGGCGGCGGACACGGACGAGGGTTCTGACGGCTAAAGGTAGCTGTCTGTTACGATTGCCCAAGTGGTGGAATTGGTAGACACGCTATCTTGAGGGGGTAGTGGCGAAAGCCGTGCCGGTTCGAGTCCGGCCTTGGGCACCATATCTTTGAACCCGGCGGAGCGGAGCGCCGGAAAACGGAACGGGACATGCTGGCAGAGTACTTTCCAATCCTGCTGTTTATCGGCATTTCGACGGCACTGGGCATCATCCTGGTGACCATCGGCGGAATCCTCGGCCCACGGCGGCCGGACGCCGAGAAGAACTCACCGTACGAGTGCGGTTTCGAGGCCTTCGAGGACGCGCGCAGCAAGTTCGACGTGCGCTTCTACCTGGTTGCCATCCTGTTCATCATCTTCGACCTTGAGATCGCGTTTTTCGTCCCCTGGGCGCTGGCGCTGGACACGATCGGCTGGAACGGCTTCATCGCGATGATGATCTTCGTGCTGCTGCTCATCGTGGGCTTTTTCGTTGAATGGAAACGGGGGGCGCTGGAATGGGAGTGACAGACCCGGGCGTGGTCGAGCTGAATGCCGTGGATGACATCCTGCGGCCGAACGCCGACACCAACCCCATTCTCAGCCGCGGCGCGGTGACCACCACGCTGGATTCGCTCATTAACTGGGCGCGCACCGGTTCCATGTGGCCGGTCACTTTCGGCCTGGCCTGTTGCGCCGTGGAAATGATGCAGGCGGGCGCGGCACGCTACGACCTGGACCGTTTCGGCGTGATTTTCCGGCCCAGCCCGCGCCAGTCCGACGTCATGATCGTGGCCGGCACGCTGTGCAACAAGATGGCCCCGGCGCTGCGCAAGGTCTACGACCAGATGCCCGACCCGAAGTGGGTCATTTCCATGGGCTCCTGCGCCAACGGTGGCGGCTACTACCATTACTCTTACGCGGTGACCCGCGGCTGTGACCGGATCGTCCCTGTCGACGTTTACGTGCCCGGCTGCCCGCCCACCGCCGAGGCGCTGATCTACGGCATTCTGCAGCTGCAGAAGAAAATCCGTCGCACCAACACCATCGCCCGCTGACCGGCCATGAATGCACCTGATTTCCAAACACGGCTGGCCGATGCGCTCGGCGATTCCGCCACGATCAGTACCGACGCGCACGGTCTTGTGACCGTCGAAGTGCCCGCGAAGCACTGGCTGGATGCGGCCCGCACCCTGCGGGACGACGAAAACCTGGCATTTGAGCAGCTCATCGACCTGTGCGGCGTCGATTACCTGGGCTACGGCCAGGACGAGTGGGAAACCGGCGACGCCACCAGCGAAGGCTTCAGTCGCGGCGTCGAGGGCATGGGCCCGGGCCGCTTCCGCTGGCGTGAACTGCCCGAGGCGGAGGAAGTGGAGAACCGCTTCGCCGTCGTCGTGCACCTGCTGTCGCTCACCCACAACCGCCGCCTGCGCCTGCGCACCTTCGCGCCGGACGAGGGCTTCCCGATCGTGCCGTCGCTGGTCGAGACCTGGAGCTCCGCCAACTGGTACGAGCGCGAGGCCTTTGACCTGTACGGCATCGTCTTCGAGGGCCACCCGGACCTGCGTCGCCTGCTGACCGATTACGGCTTCACCGGCCACCCCTTCCGCAAGGATTTCCCGCTGATCGGCAACGTCACCGTGCGTTACGACGAAGAACGCGGGCGCGTGGTGTACGAGCCGGTGGAAATCGAACCGCGCGTGCTGGTGCCGCGCGTGATCCGCGAGGATTCCCGTTACAAGGCCGACGACATCGACCAGGCCGCCGATGACGCCGCCGACGAGATCGCCGCGGAGGCGAGTGACTGATATGCCGGAAATTCGCAGTTACACGATGAACTTCGGCCCGCAGCATCCCGCTGCGCACGGCGTGCTGCGCCTGGTCCTGGAAATGGACGGCGAGACCGTGGTCCGCGCCGACCCGCACGTCGGCCTGCTGCACCGCGCCACCGAGAAACTGGCCGAGACCAAGCCGTTCAACCAGTCCATCGGCTACATGGACCGGCTCGACTACGTCTCGATGATGTGCAACGAGCATGCCTACGTGCGCGCCATTGAGCAGTTGCTGGGCATCGAGCCGCCGGTGCGCGCGCAGTATATCCGCACCATGTTCGACGAGATTACGCGCCTGGGTAACCACCTGATGTGGATCGGCGCCAACGGCCTCGACCTCGGCGCCATGACGGTGTTCCTGTACGCCTTCCGCGAACGCGAGGCGACCATGGACATGTACGAGGCGGTGTCCGGTGCGCGCATGCACGCCACCTACTACCGCCCGGGCGGCGTCTACCGCGACCTGCCGGACCGCATGCCACAGCAGAAAGAGTCGCCGTGGACCAAGGGCAAGGACCTGATACGCGTCAACGAGTGGCGCGAGGGCAGCCTGCTGGATTTCGTCGAGGCGTTCACGAAGGACTTCTTCACCAAGGTCGACGAATACGAGACCCTGCTGACCGACAACCGCATCTGGAAGCAGCGCACCGTGAACATCGGCGTGGTGTCGCCCGAGCGCGCACTGCAGCTGGGCTTCACCGGCGCCATGCTGCGCGGTTCCGGCATCGAGTGGGACCTGCGCAGGAAGCAGCCCTACGCCATGTACCCGGAAATGGATTTCGACATCCCGGTGGGCGTGAACGGCGACTGCTACGACCGCTACCTGGTGCGCGTCGAGGAAATGCGCCAGTCGGCGAAGATCATCCTGCAGTGCGTGGACTGGCTGCGCGCCAACCCGGGCCACGTGATGCTGAAGAACTTCAAGGTCATCCCGCCCACGCGCGAAGAAATGAAAGATGACATGGAAGCGCTGATTCACCACTTCAAACTCTTCACCGAGGGTTATTGCGTGCCGAAAGGCGAGACCTACGCCGCTGTCGAGGCGCCCAAGGGCGAGTTCGGCTGTTACCTGGTCTCCGACGGCGCCAACAAGCCGTTCCGTGCGCACTTCCGTGCGCCCGGTTTTGCGCACCTCTCGGCCATGGACGAGATGGCGAAGGGGCACATGCTGTCCGACGTGGTGGCGCTGATCGGCACGCAGGACATCGTATTTGGCGAGGTGGACCGCTGATGGCGCACAAGGCTGAATTCGTGCAGGGCAAGGCGGCCCTGCTGACCGCGGACACCCAGGCGAAGATCGACGGCTGGGTGAAACGCTTCCCGGAAGACCGCAAGCGTTCCGCCGTGATCCAGTCGCTGATGGCGGCCCAGGAACAGAACGGCGGCTGGCTGACCCGTGAGCTGATCGAGGCGGTCGCCGATTACCTCGACCTGCCGCCGGTGTGGTGCGCGGAAGTCGCCAGCTTCTACTCGATGTTCGACCAGGAGCCGGTTGGCCGTCACAAGGTGAATATCTGCACCAACATCTCCTGCTGGCTGAATGGCGCCGAAAGCATTGTCGCCCACGTTGAGAACAAGCTGGGCGTGAAGCTGGGTGAGACGACCGCGGACGACCGCATCACGCTGATTCGCGAAGAAGAATGCCTGGCGGCCTGCTGCGGCGCGCCGATGATGGTCGTCGACGGCCACTACCACGAAAACCTCGACCCCGCGAAGGTCGACGAAATCCTGGATGGGCTGGACTGACCATGGCTGATCATAATGTCGTCTTCACCACGCTCGGTTTCGACGAGCCCTGGACCTACGAGAACTATCTCGAGGTCGACGGCTACCAGGCGTGGCGGAAGATTCTTGAAGAGAAGACCCCGCGCGAGGACATCATCGAGACGGTGAAGGCCTCGGCCCTGCGCGGCCGTGGTGGCGCCGGTTTCCCGACCGGCCTGAAGTGGAGCTTCATGCCGCGTTCGGCACCGGTGCAGAAATACATCCTGTGCAACTCGGACGAATCCGAGCCGGGCACCTGTCACGACCGCGATATCCTGCGCTTCAACCCGCATGCCGTGGTCGAGGGCATTGCCATCGCCGGTTACGCCATGGGCGCGACGGTGGGTTACAACTACCTGCGCGGCGAGTTCCACCACGAGCCGTTCGAGCGATTCGAGCAGGCCGTGGCCGAGGCCTACGAAAAAGGCCTGCTGGGCAAGAACATCCTGGGTTCCGGCATCGACATGGATATCCATGGCGTGCTCGGCGCCGGCGCTTACATCTGTGGCGAGGAAACCGCGCTGATGGAATCGCTGGAAGGGAAGAAGGGCCAGCCGCGATTCAAGCCGCCGTTCCCGGCCAACTTCGGCCTGTACGGCAAGCCGACCACCATCAACAACACCGAGACCCTGGCCTCGGTGCCGTCGATCATGCGCCGTGGCGCCGACTGGTTCCTGGAGATCGGCAAGCCCAACAACGGTGGGCCGAAAGTGTTCTCCGTATCCGGTCATGTGAACAAACCTGGCAACTTCGAAATTCCGCTGGGTACGCCGTTCGCCGAGCTGCTGGAAATGGCCGGCGGCATGCGTAACGGCCACAAGCTGAAAGGCGTGATCCCGGGCGGTTCGTCAATGCCGGTACTGCCCGCCGAGACCATGATGGGCATCACCATGGACTACGACGCCCTGGGCAAGGCCGGTTCCGGCCTGGGTTCCGGTGCCGTGATCGTCATGGACGAGACCACGTGCATGGTGCGCGCCTGCACGCGCATTGCCCAGTTCTACCACATGGAAAGCTGCGGCCAGTGCACGCCGTGCCGTGAAGGCACCGGCTGGATGCACCGGGTGCTGAAGCGCATCGTCGACGGCAAGGGCCGCGCCGATGACCTGCAGTTGCTGAAATCCGCCGCCGGCCAGATTGAAGGCCACACCATCTGCGCCTTCGGCGAGGCCGCGGCCTGGCCGGTGCAGGGCATGCTGCGCCATTTCTGGCACGAATTCGAATACTACGTGGAACACGGCCGCTCGATCGTTGACGGGGCCGCCGGGGAGAAGGCCGCATGAGCGCCGTGACCGAAGAACAGGCCGTGGAAATGGTCAATATCGAGGTCGACGGCACACCCATGCAGGTGCCGAAGAACTCGATGATCATCGAGGCCACCGACAAGGCCGGCATCAACGTGCCGCGGTTCTGCTACCACAAGAAACTGTCCATCGCGGCCAACTGCCGCATGTGCCTGGTCGACGTCGAGAAGGCGCCCAAGCCGATGCCGGCCTGCGCCACGCCGGTCATGGAAGGCATGAAGGTGTACACCACCTCGCGCCGCGCCATCGACGCCCAGCACGGCGTCATGGAATTCCTGCTGATCAACCATCCGCTGGACTGCCCGATCTGCGACCAGGGCGGCGAATGCGAACTGCAGGACCTGGCCATGGGCTATGGCCGCTCCGTGTCGCGCTTCACCGAACGCAAGCGCGTGGTGAAAGACAAGGACATCGGGCCGCTGGTGCGTACCGACATGACCCGCTGCATCCACTGCACCCGCTGCGTGCGCTTCCTTGATGAAGTGGCCGGCACCTGCGAGATGGGTGGCACGGGCCGCGGCGACCGGCTGGAGATCACGTCCAGCATTGCCGGCAGCATCGACTCGGAAATGTCCGGCAATATCATCGATTTGTGCCCGGTAGGCGCGTTGACCAACCGGCCGTTCCGTTACTCGGCGCGGGCCTGGGAGCTGTCATCGCGGCCGTCGACGGCGGCCCATGACGGGCTGGGTTCGGGTGTCCACTATCACGTGCGCCGCGGCAAGGTCATGCGCGCCGTGCCCGCCGACCGCGAGCGGGTCAACGAGACCTGGCTCTCCGACCGCGACCGCTACAGCCATTTCGGCCTTTATGCCAACGACCGTGTCCTGAACCCGTCCGTCAAGCGCGACGGCGAGTGGGTCGAGGTCACCTGGGACGAGGCGGTGGACGCCGCGGCCGGGGCCCTGGGTAGCCGTGGCGCGGGCGAGGTTGGCGTGTTGATGTCACCGTCGGCCGCCACCGAGGATTACTTCCTGGCGCGCCGCCTGGCCGATGGCCTGCAAACGCCCCACATCGACCATCGCGCCCGCGAATGCGATTTCGCCGATGACGGCGCGCGTCCGGCACTGTTCGGCGCATCGCTGGCCGAAATCCAGGGTGCTGACAATATCCTGCTGCTGGGTTGCAACGCACGCCACGAGGCGCCGGTGCTGGGTCACCGGGTCCGCCAGGCCTGGCGCTCGGGTGCGACGATCTTCGCCGTCAACCCGCTGGACTGGAACTTCCATTTCGACCTGGCCGGCAAGGTCATCGCCGCGCCGCAGGCGCTGGCGGGCGAGATTGCCGCCCTGGCCGCGGCCGTGGCTGAGCGCACCGGCCAGTCGCTGCCCGGACACCTTAACGTCGATGGCGCGACGGTCACCGACGCGCACCGCGCCATCGCGGCGCGCCTTGGCGAGGCCGAAAACGGCGTTGTCATCGTCGGGCAGGCCGCCATGGCCATGGCCGACGCGGCCCGTGTGCGGCAATTGGCGGCCTGGCTGGCAGAGGCCAGCGGCTCGGCCCTGGACCTGCTGCCGCACGGCGCCAATACCGCGGGCGCAACCGCCGCCGGCGCATTGCCGGCCGAGGGCGGCCTGAATGCCCGCGCCATGCTGGAATCGCCGCGTTCCGCGTACCTGCTGTGGGATATCGAGCCCACCGCCGATACCTTTGACCCCGCCGTCACCATGAATGCGCTGGCCGCCGCCGAGAAAGTGGTCGCGGTCACCCCGTTCGCCGGTCCGGCCCTGCGCGAAGTGGCGGACGTGATCCTGCCGCTGGCGCCGTGGGCGGAGACCGAGGGCAGCCTGGTCAATCTTTCAGGCGAACGGTTCGACGTCTCGCCCGCCGGCAAGCCGGCCGGGGAAGCGCGTCCGGGCTGGAAAGTACTGCGCCGCCTGGGCGCCGCGCTTGGGCTCGAGGGTTTCGATCACATCAATATTGATGACGTGCGGGCCGACATGAACGACAAGCTGGCGGACCTTCGCGCGCCGCTCGCACCCGTGGGCGACCTGCCGGCACCGGCCACCGCGGCCGGCCTTTGGCGAATCGGCGAAGTGCCGATGTACGCCGCCGACGCGCTGTGCCGGCGTTCGGCACCGTTGCAGGACTCGGTCCACGCGGAACACGGTTTCGTCGGCCTGAACCCGGCCGATGCTGATGCGCTGGGCCTGGTGGACGGGGGCAGCGCGCGCGTGAGCCAGGGTGACGGCTCCGTGGTCCTCGGTGTCCGGGTGACCGGAATGGTCCCGGCGGGCGCCGCCTGGGTGCGGGCCTCGACGCCGGAATCGGCCGAGCTCGGTCCCGTGAACGGACCGGTCCAGGTCAGCCGCCCGGGAGGGAACGACTGATGTTCGAAGCGTTTCTCGAACTTGCCTGGATCGTCATCAAGATCATGGCCATCACGGTTCCGCTGATCCTGACCGTGGCTTACTTCACCTATGCCGAGCGCAAGGTGATCGGTTTCATGCAGTCGCGCCACGGGCCCAACCGTGTCGGCATTTTCGGCTTCAAGCTCTGGGGCCTGGCACAGCCCTTCGCGGACGTGTTCAAGCTGCTGCTGAAAGAGATCGTGTTGCCGCAGAACGCGAACAAGTTCCTGTTCGTGCTGGCGCCGGTCATCACGCTGGCCCCCGCCTTCGCGGCCTGGGCCGTGATTCCGTTCAGCGACACCATGGTGCTGGCCAATATCGACGCCGGGCTGCTGTACCTGCTGGCGATGACCTCGCTGGGCGTATACGGCGTCATCATCGCCGGCTGGGCCTCGAACTCGAAGTACGCGTTCCTGGGCGGCATGCGCTCCGCTGCGCAGATCATCTCCTACGAAATCCCGATGGGTTTCGCATTGATCGGCGTACTGGTCATGTCCGGTACGCTGAACCTGTCGGAAATCGTCAGGGCACAGCAAGGCAACATCTTCGACTGGTTCTGGCTGCCGCTGCTGCCGCTGTTCCTGGTGTACTTCATTTCCGGCGTGGCCGAGACCAACCGCGCGCCATTCGACGTGGCCGAGGGTGAGTCCGAGATCGTCGCCGGCTTCCACGTGGAGTATTCCGGCGCGGCCTTCGCGGTGTTTTTCCTGGCCGAATACGCCAACATGATCCTGATCTCGGCGCTGACCGCGCTGTTGTTCCTGGGCGGCTGGCTGTCGCCGTTCGCGGGCATCCCCGGCATTGGCGACACGGTCCTGGGCGCCGGCGGCATTCACTGGTACCTGGCCAAGACCGTGTTCTTCATGTTCACGTTCCTGTGGCTGCGCGCGACGTTCCCGCGCTACCGCTACGACCAGATCATGCGCCTGGGCTGGAAGGTCCTGATTCCGATTACGCTGGTCTGGGTCCTGGTGGCCGCGGGCCTGAAACTGTCCGGCGCCGTGACGCTGGGGGCCTGAGATGAACGCGATCACACGATACCTGAAAAGCCTGATGCTGCTGGAGCTCTTCAAGGGCCTCAGTGTCACGCTGGGCTATTTCTTCAAGCCCAAGGCCACGCTCCGCTACCCGGAAGAGAAGACGCCGAAGTCGAACCGGTTCCGCGGCCTGCACGCACTGCGCCGCTACCCGAACGGCGAGGAGCGCTGCATTGCCTGCAAGCTCTGCGAAGCGGTCTGCCCGGCCCTGGCGATCACCATCGACTCGGAGCAGCGTGATGACGGCACCCGCCGCACCACGCGCTACGATATCGACCTGTTCAAGTGCATCTATTGCGGGTTCTGCGAGGAATCCTGCCCGGTGGACTCGATCGTCGAGACGACCTTCCACGAATACCACTTCGAGAACCGGGGCGAAAACATCGTCACCAAGCCGCAGTTGCTGGCCATTGGTGACCGGCTCGAAGCACAGATTGCCGC
Organism: uncultured Oceanospirillales bacterium; assembly: GCA_913055655.1. Classification (GTDB taxonomy): domain Bacteria; phylum Pseudomonadota; class Gammaproteobacteria; order Xanthomonadales; family SZUA-36; genus Marinihelvus. Next base: position 425,344 of record CAJXKA010000002.1, read on the forward strand.
CGAGAAGCGGCAGGATGCGGCCTACCGATGATCATGGGAATCGATTTACAGGTCATCCTGTTCTACCTGTTCTCCGCCGTGCTGGTGGGGGCCGCGCTGGCCGTCATCAGCTCGCGTAACCCGGTGTACTCGGCATTGTTCCTGGTGCTGACGTTCTTCACCGCGGCCGCGCTGTGGATCCTGTTGCAGGTGGAATTCCTGGCCGTCGTGCTGGTGGTGGTCTATGTCGGCGCCGTCATGGTGCTGTTCCTGTTCGTGGTGATGATGCTGGACATCAACCTGGTACCGCTGAAGGAAGGCTTCGTACGTTACATGTGGATCGGTATCCCGGTCGCTTTGATCATGGCGTTCGAACTGTTGGCCGTGATGTGGGCAAAGGGCCGTTTCGGTACCGACCAGTTCCCGGTGCCGGCCGACCGCGCCGCTGACTACAGCAACACCCGGGCCGTGGGCGAGTGGCTGTACACCCAGTTCCTGCTGCCGTTTGAAGTGGCCGGGCTGATACTGCTGGTGGCCATGGTGGCGGCCATTGCGCTGACGGTCCGCCAGCGCAAGGACGTCAAGACCCAGAAGCCGTCGCGGCAGGTGCGAGTGAAGCGTGACGAGCGGGTGCGGCTGGTGAAAATGAAATCTGAGGCCCCTGCCTCGAAAGGGGGGAACTGAGCCATGTTGACGTCACTGAGCCTGGCGCATTACCTGACCCTGGGGGCCATCCTGATGTGTATCAGCATGGCGGGCATCTTCCTGAACCGGAAGAACGTGCTGATCCTGCTGATGTGCATCGAACTGCAGCTGTTGGCGGTCAACATGAACTTCGTCGCGTTCTCGCGTTACCTGGACAACCTTGACGGCCAGGTATTCGTGTTTTTCATCCTGACCGTGGCCGCCGCCGAGGCCGCCATCGGCCTGGCCATCCTGGTGGTGCTGTTCCGTAACCGGCGCACCATCAACGTGGCCGAGCTGGACGACCTGAAGGGGTAGGGCGAGACCATGGATATCAAGACCATCCTGCTCCTGGTTCCGCTGCTGCCGCTCTTTGGCGCCGCGGTCTCTGGCCTGTTGCGCAACCAGGTGGGCCGCGCCGGCGCGCACTGGGTGACCATCCTGGCGGTGGCCGGTTCCTGCCTGCTGTCGTTCTGGGTGCTGTACCTGCAGATGTACGAAGGCCTGGAGACGCTCAATTACAGCGTTTACACCTGGATGGTGGTCGAGGGCGTCACCTTCGAGGTGGGCTTCCTGGTCGATCACCTGACGTCACTGATGATGTGCGTGGTGACCTTCGTGTCATTGATGGTGCACATCTACACCATCGGCTACATGCATGATGACCCGGGTTACCAGCGCTTCTTCAGCTACATCAACCTGTTTACCTTCGCCATGCTGATGCTGGTGATGGCCAACAACTTCATGCAGCTGTTCTTCGGCTGGGAAGCCGTGGGCCTGGTGTCGTACCTGCTGATCGGCTTCTGGTTCAAGAAAGACACCGCGATTTTCGCCAACATGAAGGCCTTCCTGGTCAACCGCGTGGGTGACTTCGGTTTCCTGCTGGGCATCGCGGCGGTGCTGATGACCTTCGGGTCGCTGGACTACGCCACCGTGTTCACGGCCGCGCCCGATGCGGCCGGTGAGACCATCAGTGTCATCGGCGGCATGGAGTGGGGCCTGCTGACCTTTATCTGCGTGTGCCTGTTTATCGGCGCCATGGGCAAGTCGGCGCAGGCGCCGCTGCACGTGTGGCTGCCCGATTCGATGGAAGGCCCGACGCCCATATCGGCGCTGATCCACGCGGCGACCATGGTCACGGCCGGTATCTTCATGGTGGCGCGCATGTCGCCGCTGTTTGAACTGTCCGACGCGGCGCTGAGCTTTGTCATGCTGATCGGCGCGTTCACCGCGTTCTTCATGGGGCTGATCGGCATCGTGCAGAACGACATCAAGCGCGTGGTGGCCTACTCGACACTCTCGCAGCTGGGCTACATGACCGTGGCGCTCGGTGTGTCCGCCTACTCCGCGGCCATCTTCCACCTGATGACGCATGCGTTCTTCAAGGCGCTGCTGTTCCTGGGCGCCGGCTCGGTGATCATCGCCATGCATCACCAGCAGGACATGCGTTACATGGGTGGCCTGCGCAAGTACATGCCGGTGACGTGGATCACGGCCTGGCTGGGGACACTGGCGCTGGTCGGTTTCCCGTTCTTCGCCGGTTTCTACTCCAAGGACGCCATCATCGAGGTGGTGCACCTGTCGGAGCGCTTCGGCGCAGGGGTGACCTACTGGCTGGTGGTGGCGGGCGTGTTCGTGACCGCGATGTACAGCTTCCGCCTGCTGTACCTGACCTTCCACGGCAAGGAAAAATTCGAAGTGGTGGAGGGCGCCGACCCTCACGCGCACCTGCCGGACGGCCAGCTGGCCCACAAGCCGCATGAATCCCCGCTGGTCGTGACCATTCCGTTGATCCTGCTGGCAATTCCGTCGGTGGTGATCGGCTGGCTGACCATTGAGCCGGTGCTGTTCGGCGGCTGGCTGTCGGACGCCATTTACGTGGCCGAGGGCAACGACGTGGTCGCGGCGCTGGGTGAGCATTTCCACGGCGCCACGGCCATGGCCATTCACGGTGTGCAGACGGTGCCGTTCTGGCTGATGCTGGCGGGCTTCGCCGTCGCCACGCTGGTCTGGCGTTTCCGCCCGGGCATCGCGGCGACCACGAAGGCACGGTTGCCGGGTCTCTACAGCCTGCTGGACCACAAGTACTACTTCGACGAGTTCAACCAGAAAGTTTTCGCCAACGGTGCGGTGCGCCTGGGCCAGGGCCTGTGGAAGAAGGCCGATGCCGGCTTTATCGACGGCATCCTGGTGAACGGCTCGGCGAAGCTGGTGGGCCGCGTGGCGGCGCTGGTGCGTCGCTGGCAGACAGGTTTCCTCTATGACTATGCGTTTTCAATGATCATTGGACTGATTGCCATCCTCGGCGTCTGGGTGGTGTTGCGATGATGCCGTTGCTCAGCCTGCTGATCTGGGTGCCCATCCTGGGCGGCGTCGCCACGCTGGCCGCGGGTGATTCACGCCCGACGATGGCGAAATGGATTTCCCTGCTGGCCGCGCTGGTCACGCTGGTGCTCTGCATTCCCCTGTACACCGGGTTCGATAACACGACCGCGGCGATGCAGTTCGAGGAAATGCGGCCGTGGATCAGCGCTTTCGACGTGAACTACCACCTGGGCGTGGACGGGTTCTCGGTGCCCCTGATCCTGCTGACGGCATTCTTCGGCCCGCTGGTCGTGATTGCCGGCTGGGAAGTGATCAAGGACAAGGTGCACCAGTACATGGCCGCCTTCCTGATCATGGAAGGCCTGATGGTGGGCGTGTTCTCCGCGCTCGACGGCCTGCTGTTCTACGTGTTCTTCGAGGCCATGCTGATCCCGATGTTCCTGGTGATCGGCATCTGGGGCGGACCCAACCGCGTTTACGCGACCATCAAGTTCTTCCTGTACACCTTCCTCGGTTCGGTTTTCATGCTGGTCGGCATCATCTACCTGTACTTGAATGCGGGCAGCTGGGCGATTACCGACTGGCACGCGCTGCCGCTGACGATGGTCGAACAGAAGTGGATCTTCCTGGGCCTGCTGGCCGCCTTCGCGGTGAAAATCCCGATGTGGCCGGTGCACACCTGGCTGCCGGACGCGCACGTCGAGGCACCCACCGGCGGTTCGGTCATCCTGGCGGCGATCATGCTGAAGATCGGTGGCTACGGCTTTATCCGCTTCAGCCTGCCGATTACCCCGGACGCGGCCGCGGCGCTGGACTGGCTGATGATCGCCCTGTCTCTGGTGGCCATCGTCTACATCGGTTTCGTGGCGCTGGTGCAGCAGGACATGAAGAAACTGATCGCCTACTCGTCGATCTCGCACATGGGTTTTGTGACCCTCGGCCTGTTCATCGCCTTTGCCATCTACCGCAACTCCGGTGGCACGCAGGGCGCGGGCCTGGGCGTCGAAGGCGCGATGGTGCAGATGGTGTCACACGGTTTCATTTCCGGCGCGCTGTTCCTGTGCGTGGGCGTGCTGTATGACCGCGTCCACAGCCGCGAGATCTCGGCCTATGGCGGCGTGGCCAACACCATGCCCTGGTTCGCGTTCTTTGCCGTGTTGTTCCTGATGGCCAATTCCGGACTGCCGGGCACCAGCGGTTTCGTCGGCGAGTTCATGGTCATCCTGGCCTCGTTCCGCGCCAACTTCTGGTTCGCGGCCCTGGCCGGCCTGACCCTGATCCTGGGCGCGGCCTACAGCCTGTGGCTGGTCAAGCGCGTGATTTTCGGCGCGGTCGCCAACAAGGACGTCGCGGCCTTGCGTGACATCAATGGTCGTGAAGCGCTGGTCCTGACGACCCTGGCCATTGCCGTGGTGGGCATGGGCGTGTGGCCGTTCCCGGTGGTCGACATGATGCACGCCTCCGTGGACCAGTTGCTGGCCCACGTCATCCAGAGCAAGTTGAACTGACATGAATAGAGCGGAAATGCTGCTGGCGGCCCCCGAGCTCCTGGTCCTGGTCATGGCCTGCGTGGTCCTGTGCGTGGACATGTACCTGCGCGAGGAACGGCGCGGCATCATTCACATGCTGGCCATGCTGACACTGGTGTTCGCGGCCATCATCACGCTGCGCCAGGACGCGGGTATTCCGTCGAAGGAGATCGAGACGGCGTTCAACGGCGTCTTCGTGCGCGATTACATGGGCGACCTGCTGAAGCTGTTCGCCTACGGTACGCTGGCGCTGGTATTCACCTACTCAAAGTATTTCCTGCGCAACAACGGTTTGTTCCGGGCCGATTTTTATACGCTCAGCCTGTTCTCGCTGCTGGGCGCAATGCTGCTGATTTCCGGTAACAGCCTGATCATGGTTTACCTGGGCCTGGAGCTGACGTCGCTGGCGTCCTATGCGCTGGTCGCGTTCAACCGCGACTCGAAAGACGGCTCAGAGGCGGCGATGAAATATTTCGTGCTGGGGTCGATGGCATCGGGGCTGCTGTTGTATGGCATGTCAATGATCTACGGCGCGACGGGTACGCTGGCGCTGCCGGCAGTGGCCGAGGCGCTGGCGACCACCGGCACCGACAACCTGTTGCTGGTGTTCGGCATGGTGTTCCTCGTGGTCGGCATCGCCTTCAAACTGGGCGTCGCGCCGTTCCACATGTGGGTGCCCGACGTCTACCAGGGCGCGCCGCTGGCGGCTACCCTGTTCATTTCCACTGTGCCCAAGCTGGCGGCCTTCGCCATGGCCTATCGGCTGCTGGTATCGGGCATGGCACCGCTGCACGGTGACTGGCTGCAGATGCTCGCCGTGCTGGCCGTGGCGTCCATTATCGTCGGTAACCTTGCGGCGATCATGCAGACCAATATCCGGCGCATGCTGGCCTACTCGACCATCTCCCACATGGGCTTCGTGTTGCTGGGCATGCTGCCGGGTACCGGTGCGGGTTACGGCGCTTCGCTGTTCTACATCATCGTTTACGCACTGATGTCGGCGGCGGCCTTCGGCATGCTCATCATGCTGTCCGGCAAGGGGCACTCGGTCCAGGACCTGGATGACCTGAAAGGCCTGAACCGTCACAACGGCTGGCTGGCCGCAGTCATGGCACTGGTCGTCTTCTCCATGGCCGGCGTGCCGCCGCTGGTGGGCTTCTTCGCCAAGTGGCTGGTCATCGAGGCGGTGTTGCAGGCCGGCCTGGCCTGGGTGGCCATCGTGGCGGTGGTGTTCTCGGTCATCGGCGCCTACTACTACCTGCGCGTGGTCAAGATCATGTACTTCGACGATGCACCGTCCGAAGTCGTGCATGACGGCCCGGTTGATTTCTCGGCGGCGATTTCGTTCAACGGATTGCTGATGCTGGCGCTGGGCCTGTTCTCCGGTGGCCTGATCGCGGTCTGTGTCGCCAGTTTCCCGGCCTGATCTGACACGCCAGGGCAACGACAGCACGAATGGCCTCCAGGCTCTGCCTTCACATTGGCCTGCACAAGACGGCGACAACCGCCATCCAGGATTTCCTGGAAAGCCAGCAGGTCCAGCTTGAAGGCAGGGGTGTTCGATATATATCCAGGGCGCAATGGCGGTCAGAGAACAGGCCTGGCCCGGCTAAGCGTCTTGCCAACCAGGTCAAGACTGGCGCATCCGAAACACTGTTGCTATCAGAAGAAAACCTGATCGGCACGCCCCGGGAGTTCGCTGAAGGTGGTGTCTATCCGGAATCCAGAAAAAGGCTGTATGCCCTGCTTTCCCAGGTGGGCAACATTCCTGTCGATATCATCATTGTGTTTCGTGACCCTTGCCGGTTCCTGGTTTCGATCTATTGTGAGTATGTCCGGAACAATCATTTCATGCCATTCGCCGAGTTCATCGCGCGACACGATGTCGAGCGGTTTTCATGGCGCCGAGTGTTTTCCTGGCTTTACGAGACGCCTTCGAATGTCAGGGTGCACGGCCTGCCGTTCGAGCAGGAGCACGGCGGTGGAGTGATTCCCGTCACCCGTACGATTCTGGAACTCGCCTGTGGTGACGCCAACACGATCAGCCTGTCTTCTTTTCCAAAGCGGAAATCGCGGGCCTCGTACCTGGCGGAAGAATTGGCGTTGGCCGAGACCATTGCGGCAGCGACAGACCCCGAAACTTCCAGTGCATTTCTGCGGATGATCGATCACCAGGGCAGGCGTTTCGGCGAAACGAGCTATATGCCGTTTCCGGGCACGGTCCGACAGAAATTGAACGGCCGATACCTGGAAGAACTCCCATTCCTGACGGGAAAGCAGGGCGAAGCCGGTTTTTAGATTGATGGCGCTTGAAAAACCCTAAACGAGTCCGTATCATTCCCCACCTTGCTGATGCGGGGTGGAGCAGTCTGGCAGCTCGTCGGGCTCATAACCCGAAGGTCGCAGGTTCGAATCCTGCCCCCGCTACCAAGTTTTGAAAGGGCCCAGCAGGGCCCTTTTTGTTAAGGCCGGCAGGCGAGCGCCGGCTGTAGACGTCCGCGACGACGGCCATCTGAATCGAATGGAATTGCGATGATTTGAAGCAGCCGCATTGACCTTTCTCCGGCGCCGGTATCCACCGGTGAACCGTCGGCGAACAGGTGCGGTACCCGTATTGCACGGGGCCGGTGTCGCGGGGGCTGTTGTGCCCCTTTTTTATGGGCGTCTTTTTGATGAGGTGAATTACGGAGTGGAATCTTGGCGACTGCAGACAGGCTGAACGACTTGCTGAAACCCCTGGTCGAAGGGCTGGGTTACGAGTTCGTGGGCCTGGAATACGCGGGTAATCCCAAGCAGTCGGTGCTGCGGGTCTATATCGATTCCGACGAAGGCGTTGGCCTGTCCGACTGCGAGTATGTCAGTCGCGAGGCGGCCGCGATGCTGGACGTCGAAGACCCGATCAGTGGCCAGTACAACCTGGAGATTTCATCGCCGGGCCTGGACCGTCCGCTGTTTACGCCGGAGCAGTTCCAGCGTTACGCCGGCCAGGAAGCCAAGGTCACACTGTTCGCGCCCGAGAACGGGCGGCGCAAGTTCAGGGGCCGCATCGTCGGCCATGAAGGCGACCTGCTGACCATGCAGGTCGATGGAGAAACCATCGAATTTCGGTTCGACAACATCGCCAAGGCACGACTGGTGCCGGACTACGACGCCGTCATGGCGTCGGGCAAGAAGTGAGCGACAGGGCTCTTTGACGGGGTTTTTGAAATGAGTAAAGACATTCTTCTGGTGGTCGACGCCGTTTCTAACGAAAAAGGCGTGGACAAGGACGTGATTTTCGAGGCGCTGGAAGCGGCGCTGGCCTCTGCGGCGCGCCGTCGCTCGGGCGAGGAAATCGGTGCTCGCGTCGCCATTGACCGCGAAACCGGCGAGTACGAAACGTTTCGTCGCTGGGAAGTGATGGAAGACGATGCCGAGATCGAGTTCCCGGATGCCCAGCTCACCCTGACCGATGCCCGTGAACAACAGCCGGAAATCGAGGTGGGTGAGTTCATCGAGGAGCCGATGGAAAACCCCGAGTTCGGCCGCATCGCCGCGCAGACGGCCAAGCAGGTCATCGTCCAGCGCGTGCGCGAAGCCGAGCGCGCCCAGGTGGTCGAAGCCTTCCAGGGCCGTGAAGGTGAACTGGTCAACGGTATCGTCAAGCGCATCGAGCGTGGCAATGTCTACCTGGACCTGGGCGGCAACGCCGAGGCCTTCATCGGTTCGCGCCACATGATCCCGGGCGAAAGCGTTCGCCCCGGCGACCGCCTGCGCGCCTACCTGTTCGAAGTCCGCTCGGAAATCCGCGGCCCGCAGCTGTTCGCCAGCCGCACCATCAAGGAATTCCTGATGTCGCTGTTCGAGCTGGAAGTGCCGGAAATCGGCCAGGAGCTGATCACCATCATGGGCGCCGCCCGTGATCCGGGCCGCCGCGCCAAGATTGCCGTGCGCTCCAACGACCGCCGCACCGACCCCATCGGCGCCTGCGTGGGCATGCGCGGTTCGCGCGTCCAGGCCGTCAGCAACGAGCTGGCCGGCGAGCGCATCGACATCATCCTCTGGGACGAAAACCCGGCCCAGTTCGTCATCAACGCCATGGCCCCGGCCGAGGTCGCCGGCATTGTCGTCGACGAAGAAAAGCAGTCCATGGACATCGCCGTGGAAGAGCCGAACCTGTCGCAGGCCATCGGTCGCGGCGGCCAGAATGTGCGCCTGGCCAGCGAGCTGTCCGGCTGGGAACTGAACGTGATGACCACCGAGGACGCCGAGGCCAAGGGCGAGGAAGAAGCCCAGAAGCTGCTGGAAACGTTCAAGGAGCGCCTGGACGTCGACGAGGACGTGGCCGGCATCCTGGTGCAGGAAGGTTTCTCCAGCGTCGATGAAATCGCCTACGTGCCGGAAGCCGAGCTGCTGGACATCGCCGAGTTCGACGAGGACATCGTCGAGGAACTGCGCCGCCGCGCCCGCGATTCGCTGCTGACCCAGCTGATCGCGAAGGAAGAGGCGCTGGAAGAGAACAAGCCGGCGGACGACCTGCTGGCGCTGGACGGCATGACCGAGCGGCTGGCTTACCAGCTGGCCGAGCGTGGCGTCCGCACCCAGGAAGACCTGGCGGAACTGGCCGTCGACGAGCTGCAGGACGTGGATTCCGGGCTTGACGACGAGGCCGCCGCGGCACTGATCATGGCCGCCCGTGAGCCCTGGTTTGCCGACACCGAAGAAGAAGCCACCAGCGAAGAAAAAGCGTAAGCAGACCGGGTAACACTACAGGTACAGGCAGGAGTAAATATGTCCCAGGTAACAGTCTCACAATTGGCCGAAGTGCTTGGCGTCAGCGTTGAAAAGCTGATCGGCCAGCTCAACGAGGCCGGCATCGAAGCCTCGTCCGGTGACGAGCCGGTGTCCAATGACGACAAGAAAAAGCTGCTGACGCACCTGCAGACCAGTCACGGCAAGTCCGATGCCGATGCTTCGGCGCCGCGCAAGGTCACGCTGAAGCGCCGTTCACACGAGGAACTGAGCGTGTCCGGCAGCGGCCCGCGTGGTGGAAAGCGCGTGGTCAATGTCGAGTTCCGCAAAAAGCGCACCTACGTGAAGCGTGACGACCTGGGCTCTCAGCACGCCGAAGATCCCGAGCGCGAGCAGGCGCGCAAGGCGCTGGAAGAGGCGCGCGCCGAGCGTGCCCGCCAGGCCGAGGCCGAGCAGCAACAGGCCGAGGAAAAAGCCCGCCTGGAGGCCGAGGAGCAGGCGCGCGTCGAGGCCGAAGAGAAGGCCAAGCGCGAGCAGGAAGAGGTCGAGCGCCGCGAAGCCGAGGAAAAGGCCCGCGAGGAAGCCGCCAAGCGCGAAGCCGAAGAGGCTGCCCGCCGCGCGGACGAGGAGCGCGCACGCAAGTTCGCCGCCGAAGAACGCGCCCGCAAGAAAGACAAGACCAAGGAAGAAGCCAAGCCGGCCACCCGCTACGGCCGCAAGGAACTGCACGTCGCCAAGGGCGCGCATGTCCGTAACCGCAAGGCGCAGCGCCGCGTGCGCCCGTCGGCACGCAGCACGGAACACGGTTTCTCCCGCCCGACCGCGCCGGTGGTGAAAGAAATTGCCGTGCCCGAGACCATTACCGTGGGTGATCTCGCCAAGGAAATGGCGGTCAAATCCGCCGAGGTCATCAAGGTGCTGATGGGCATGGGCATGATGGTGACCATCAACCAGCCGCTGGACCAGGACACCGCGATCCTGGTGGTGGAAGAGATGGGCCATGCCGCCAAGCCGGCCGAGCAGAAAGATATCGAGCAGGAACTGCTGGCGGTGGAAGAAGAAGCCTCCAGCGATGCCGACGCCGTGACCCGGCCGCCGGTCGTGACCGTGATGGGTCACGTCGACCATGGCAAGACGTCGTTGCTCGATTACATTCGCGAATCGCGTGTGACCGCCGGTGAGGCCGGTGGCATTACGCAGCACATCGGCGCCTACCACGTGAAAACCGGCAAGGGCGGCATCACCTTCCTGGATACCCCGGGCCACGCCGCGTTTACCGCGATGCGCGCCCGCGGCGCCCAGGCCACGGATATCGTGATCCTGGTCGTGGCCGCCGATGACGGCGTCATGCCACAGACCAAGGAAGCCATCCAGCACGCGCGCGCCGCCGGCGTGCCGCTGATTGTCGCGGTCAACAAGATCGACCGGCCCGAGGCTGACGTCGAACGCGTCAAGTCCGAGCTGGCGGCCGAGGAAGTGGTGCCCGAGGACTGGGGTGGTGAGGAACAGTTCATTCCCGTCTCCGCGCATACCGGCGAAGGCATCGACGCGCTGCTGGAAGCCATTTCCCTGCAGGCCGAACTGCTGGAACTGACGGCCGTGGCCGATCGCAACGCCCGTGGCATCGTGATCGAATCCAGCCTGGACAAGGGCCGTGGCCCGCTGGCCACCGTGCTGGTGCAGGAAGGTACGCTGAAACGCGGCGACATGATGCTGGCCGGCGAGCAGATCGGCCGCGTCCGCGCCATGTTCGACGAGAAAGGCGACAAGATCGACGAGGTCGGGCCGTCGTTCCCGGCACAGGTCCTGGGCCTGTCCGGTGTGCCGATGGCCGGCGACGAGATGCTGGTCGCCGCCAACGAGCGCAAGGCCCGCGAGGCCGCCGCGCAACGCCAGGACCGCCAGCGCGAGGGTCGCCTGGCCCAGCAGCAGGCGGCGAACCTGCAGAACCTGTTCGAGAACATGGGCAAGGACGACCAGCTGCAGGTCAACCTGCTGATCCGCGCCGACGTGCAGGGCAGTGTCGAAGCGCTGCGCGACTCGCTGGAGAAACTCAGTAACGAGGAGGTCAAGGTCAACATCGTGGCCTCCGGCGTAGGCGCCATCACCGAGTCAGACGCGTCACTGGCGCAGGCCTCGGACGCGATCATCATCGGTTTCAACGTGCGCGCCGACGCGGCCGCCCGGAAAGTCATTTCCGAGGCCGACCTTGACCTGCACTACTACAGCGTGATCTACGACGCCATCGACGAGGTCAAGGCGGCCATTTCCGGCCTTCTGGGCACCGAGACGAAGGAGCAGATCATTGGTCTCGCCGAGGTCAAGGACGTGTTCCGCTCGTCCAAGCTGGGCGCCATTGCCGGCTCCCTGGTGATCGAGGGCGTGGTGCGCCGCGACAACCCGATCCGCGTGCTGCGCGACAACGTCGTGATCTACGAGGGCGAGCTGGAATCGCTGCGTCGCTTCAAGGACGACGTCAAGGAAGTTCAGTCCGGCACCGAGTGTGGTATCGGCGTGAAGCAGTACAACGACGTCAAGCCGGGTGACCAGATCGAGTGCTTCGAACGCATCGAGGTGCAGCGCTCGCTGTAGCGGCGCTGACGGGTCATGGCACCGCGGGAATTCAAGCGTTCCGAACGCGTCGCCGGCCAGATGCGGCGCGAGTTGGCCACGCTGATCCAGCGCGAGGTGGATGACCCGGAGCTGGGTTTCGTCGGCCTGTCCGACGTGGAGGTGACCCGTGACCTGGCGCACGCCAAGGTTTACGTCACCGTGTTTGAAGCCGAAAAGGCCGAGGCCAGCATCAAGGCGCTGAAGCGCGCCGCGGGATTCCTGCGCATGCGCCTGGGCCAGGAGATGCGTATCCGCAGTGTGCCGGAACTGCATTTCCACCACGATGCATCGGTGGAAACCGGCCTGGCCATGGACGCGCTGATCGAAAAGGCCGTGGCTGCCGACGGCGTCCCGGGTGACGGCGATCACGACGATCACCCGGACGACAGCGACAACGGCGACGAAAAGGACGCATGAGCCGGCGTCGCCGCGGCGAGGCCATCGACGGCGTCGTCCTGCTCGATAAACCGGTCGGGCCCAGTTCCAACCAGGCACTGCAACGCGTCCGCCGCGCCTTCAATGCCCGCAAGGCCGGCCACACCGGCACCCTCGACCCCTTCGCCACCGGCATGCTCCCCATCTGCCTGGGCGAAGCGACCAAGACTTCCGCATTCATCCTTGATGCCCGCAAGGCGTATCGCGCCACGGCCCGCCTGGGTGTCGCGACCAGCACCGGTGATCCCGAGGGTGAAGTGATCCGGGAAGCCGCTGTACCGGAGCCCAACGAGGCGCGCCTGCGCGAGGTGCTGGCGGGCTTCGTCGGCATCGGCGAACAGGTGCCGCCCATGTACTCGGCCATCAAGCACCAGGGGCGACCACTCTATGAATATGCCCGCCAGGGCATCGAGGTTGAACGGCAGCCACGACCGGTGGAGATTCTCGCCATTGAACTGGTGAACTGCGAATGGCCGGACATCACCTTTGAGGTGACCTGCGGCAAGGGCACCTACATCCGAACGCTGGCCGAGGACATTGCGACCGCTTTCGGCACCGTCGCTCACCTGGTCGCGCTGCGCCGGCTCTGGGTCCATCCCTTCGAGGGCGCGAAGGTCTTCACACCTGATGCGATCGAGGCCGCTTCAGAGAAGGGAGACACCGCGTCAATCCTGCTCCCGGCCGATGCCGGATTGGCGGACTGGCCGGTCGCCGTCGTCACCCGGGACCAGGCCAGGCGTCTCGCACATGGCAATCCCGTGCGGGTTGAAGAAGCGTCGGAAGGGCTGGTTCGGTTGCATGACGAGGAGGGTGCTGCGCTGGGCGTCGGCGAACATCGGGATGGCCAACTGTACCCCCGCCGGGTCTTCGTCCGGCCCGACCCGCCGCCAGCCTGACAACGGTGTCGCAAACCGCTGGAAACACAAGGAATTTATTCGTCGAAAAAGGTTGTTTGCGGTGTCCTTCGAGCGTACAATACGCGGCTCTTTCAACCCGGGGCTCGCAGAGGGCTTTGCAAAGACCCAGCCACTTCAAACAGGGAAGTGGCGGCGGGTTTTTACAAAGACCTCGAGGGCTCTAGTCATGGAGAACTAACCATGTCTGTAAGCGCAGAGGCAAAAAGCAAGATCGTCGAGGAATACAAGCGTTCGGAGAGCGATACCGGCTCACCGGAGGTCCAGGTCGCACTGCTGACCAACCGTATTCGCCATCTCACCGATCATTTCAAAACCCACAAGGGTGATCACCACTCGCGTCGCGGCTTGCTGCGACTCGTGAATCAGCGTCGCAGCCTGCTCGACTACCTGAAGAAAAAGGATATCGAGCGTTACCGTGACCTGATTGGCCGTCTTGGCCTGCGTCGATAATCGCTTCATTGCCTGATTCGATCGGCAAACGCTGGCAAAACTCCGTTTTCGCCAGCGTTTTGTCGTGTCTGTCATAAATTAAACGCAGGAACCCCAAGTGCAGAAAATTACCAAGTCATTCCAGTACGGTGAACACACCGTTACGATTGAAACCGGGCAGATCGCCCGACAGGCCGATGCGACCGTCATGGTCAAGATGGCCGACACCGTGGTCATGGTGGCCGCCGTGGGTCGCAAAGAGCAGAACCCCGGCCAGTCTTTCTTCCCGCTGACCGTGAACTACCAGGAGAAGTTTTACGCCGCGGGTCGCATCCCGGGTGGCTTCTTCAAGCGCGAAGGTCGCCCGACCGAGAAGGAAGTGCTGACCTGCCGCCTGATCGATCGCCCGATCCGCCCGCTGTTCCCGAAAGGCTTCCTGAACGAAGTCCAGATTACCGCCAACCTTGTGTCATCGAACCCGGAAGTGGACGGTGACATTCCGGCCCTGATCGGCGCATCCGCCGCCCTGGCCCTGTCCGGCATGCCGTTTGCAGGCCCGGTCGGCGCCGCCAAGGTCGGTTACGTCAATGGCGAATACGTGCTGAACCCGACCGCCACCCAGCTGGAAGAGTCCAAGCTGGAACTGGTCGTCGCCGGCACCGAGAAGGCCGTGCTGATGGTGGAATCCGAAGCCGACCTGCTGTCTGAAGACGTGATGCTGGGCGCCGTGACCTTCGGCCACGAAGCCATGCAGACCGTCATCAAGGCGATCAACGAACTGGTCGCCGAAGTCGGCGTCACCGCATGGGAATGGCAAGGCCCGGTCGAAAACACCGACCTGAAGGCGAAAGTCGAAGCCGCTGCCAAGGATGGCCTCGTCGCCGCCTACGGTAACGCCGACAAGATGGAACGTCGTGACGCGGTCGCCGCGGTCAAGCAGCAGGTCATCGACCAGCTGTGTGACGAGGAAGACGAAAACGCGCCGTCCGCCGGTGAAGTGGGCGAGTACTTCTACAAGCTGGAGAAGTTCCTGGTCCGCGACCGGATCCTGTCCGGCAATCCGCGTATCGATGGTCGTGACCCGACCACCGTGCGGCCGATTTCCGTCGAAACCGGTATCCTGCCGCGCACCCACGGTTCCGCGCTGTTCACCCGTGGCGAGACCCAGGCCATCGTGACCACCACGCTGGGCACCACGCGCGACGCGCAGATCATCGACGCGGTGACCGGGGAATACAAAGACCCGTTCATGCTGCACTACAACTTCCCGCACTTTTGTGTCGGCGAGACCGGCTTCGCCGGTGGCCCGAAGCGTCGCGAAATCGGCCACGGCCGCCTGGCGCGCCGCGGTATCACCGCCGTGCTGCCCAGCCAGGAAGATTTCCCGTACGTGGTTCGCGTGGTCTCCGAGATCACCGAGTCCAACGGTTCGTCTTCAATGGCTTCCGTGTGTGGTTCTTCGCTGGCCCTGATGGACGCCGGTGTGCCGGTGAAAGCCCCGGTCGCGGGCGTGGCCATGGGCCTGATCAAGGAAGGCGACCGCTTCGCGGTGCTGACCGACATCCTGGGTGACGAAGATCACCTGGGCGACATGGACTTCAAGGTGGCCGGTACCAGTGAGGGCATCACCGCGCTCCAGATGGACATCAAGATCGAAGGCATCAACGAGGAGATCATGAAAATCGCCCTGGCCCAGGCCAATGACGGTCGCCAGTTCATCCTCGGCGAAATGAACAAGGTCATCTCCGAGCCCCGCGCCGAAATGAGCGAGTTCGCCCCGCGCCTGATGACCATCAAGATCCACCCGGACAAGATCCGCGACGTGATTGGTAAGGGTGGTGTCACCATCCGCTCCATCACCGAGGAGACCGGCGCCACCATCGATATCGACGATGACGGCACCATCACCATCGGTTCCGTGGACAAGGCCGCCGGCGACGAAGCCAAGAAGCGCATCGAGCAGATCACCGCCGACATCGAGCCGGGCCAGATCTTCGAAGGCAAGGTCATCAAGATCATGAACTTCGGCGCCTTCGTTTCCCTGACCCCGGGCCGCGACGGCCTGGTGCACATCTCCCAGCTCTCCGACGAGCGCGTGGAAGAAGTCACCGACGTGGTCAAGGAAGGCGAAATCGTCAAGGTCAAGGTCCTGGAAGTGGACAAGCAGGGCCGTATCCGCCTGTCCATGAAGGAAGTGAAAGACGACGATTGATCGTCTCTCACGACAGGTAACACGGAAAGCGGCGCCCCAGGGCGCCGTTTTTCTTTGCGCGGTTGCAAACGTTAAACTGGTCACCAGAAAAACAAGGCAGGGAGCCCCTCATCATGGTCAGGATTGTCATCGGAATCATCATCATCGCCGTCTGCGCACTCATCCTGAGCTCGGTGATCATGATGACGGGTTACGAGTTCAATACGGACAGGGGCTGGCAGAGAATGCCATCAGCCGTCTCGGCCATCGGCGGTTTTCCCACCCTCGCACTGATATTTGTCGGTGGATGGGTGATGGGCCGACAGTACTGGCAACAGGCCTGCGGATGGGCGTTGCTGG
This sequence comes from uncultured Oceanospirillales bacterium, assembly GCA_913055655.1. Lineage (GTDB taxonomy): Bacteria > Pseudomonadota > Gammaproteobacteria > Xanthomonadales > SZUA-36 > Marinihelvus. The sequence continues at coordinate 441,537 of CAJXKA010000002.1, forward strand.
GCGTGACCGTGTTCTGCCTGATGGCGCTTGGCGGAATGTCCTGGTCCCTGAATTCGCCGGAAGCGGCCGCAATGATGGAGGCAATGAGTGCGGAGCAGGGGGTGCCCATGCCCGAGACCCGAATTGCCTGGACGACACCGCTGGTTTTGTTGACCGTGCTTGCCGTGACCGGTATTGCACTGGTCCTCGCCGGTCACAGACGCACTGTTGCCAGTGGTGAGCGGCCGGATCCGGATGTACGCCCCGTGGTCGTGACGGCTTACGCCGTGTTCATCATCGTGACGAGTGTGCTGGGGCTGCTGGGGACGGTATGGAATTTCTATATCAACCCGATGGGTATGCGTGAGTACCTTGCCGATTACTCATCCGTGCCGGCCGCGATACTCTGGCTTCAGAGCGGGCTGGTAATCCTGGCCCAGGTTGTGTTCGCGGTCTTCCTGCTCAAACGGCGAAACTGGGCGCGATGGGGCATGGTCGCGTTGCTGCTACTCGGGATGCTGGTTGCGTTTTTCACGATGGGTCACAACAGCTGGCTGTTGCCGTGCCTGGCCTGGCTGGGCTTTACGGTTGCCTGCCTGTTCATCCCATCCCGCGTGAACGCCTGGTTTCGTGGAGGGCGTGGTGAAGTCGCGGCTTAATGCTCCGCAAAAGTGACGGCCTGCCCCAGGCGAATATCATCGGCCAGGTGAACCAGCTCGCCACCGTCCACCGGGTATAGCCAGACACCGTATTTCTGGCCCTGTCCAACCCAGCTTTTCCTCGCTTCCTGCAGCACCAGGACACGCTGGCTGTCGATATAGGCGAGTGGCGTAAACTGCCGGTCAGCCGGAAGTTCAAGCTCGCCGTCCGGGCGACCCTGCAGGTCGGAAAGAATGAAGGCAGTCGAACCCGCGCCGCCCCCTCGTTGTTGGCACGCCAGCCGTTCCAGCGCGTCGATCCAGACCGCGCCTTCCAGGCGACAGGTCACCGCCAGTTCATCCAGCCTGCGCATATCGCCGGACGCGGCGTCCCAGGCGAGTATTGAATACGCCCCGTCTTCGACAAACTCCATCAGTAACACGCCCGGTGACCCCTCCAGCATCGCCGTGATCGCGCTCCCGGAATGCGAATGGATCAACCGGTTATCGCTTCGATCGGCCTGCGGTACGGCAAACAGTTTCGAGCCATCGTCGTAAACCAGCACGCTGGCAGATGCCAGCAGACGCGCGCGGACGCCGCCATAGAAATCCCCTTTCTCGCCGGTCCTGCGGTTGAACCAGGCAATGCGCGGCACGCGCTGTCGGTTCAACGAGGCCGTTTCAGCGATCAGCAGGTAGTCGCCGCTGTAGGGTGAAACATCGCGGATGACGGTGTCACCCAGGTGCCCCGCCACCGAGAGATCGCCGTTCTGCAGGCCCAGACGCATCAGGTAGGCACCATTGCCGAAATACAGGGCGCCGCTGTAGGGCGAAGGTGACCTGGCGTCACAGGACATCAGCGCCAGGGTGGCCGCGCACAGGCCGACGAAAACAAAAATACGGGTCGCGTTCAGGTTCATCCACCCATGATAGGCGCGGGGGTGGCGACTGGCGAGGCGGTTGATGTAACCAGTCATTCCGCCGGGGGCCGTTCTACCGGCCCCCGGACGTGAGAGTACCTGCTACCGTCCGTGTGGATGTGGAGGCCGTTTCGACAGTGCCTTCAACTTCTGGCGCGCCGCCTTGCTGTCCAGCATGGAGAGCGAGCCCTGCGTGTTGTTTGCACAGAACAGGAACTGCTCGGCCAGGACATTGAACTGGGGGTGCGGTGAACGTCCAACGAAGACCCTGAAACACATGAAGGCGCCGTCCGGAATTTCGTCCGGGATCTGCAGTTCAAACGTCAGCATCCGGGTTTCACCGGCTGCCAGGTTCAGCGACTGCGGCGCGGCGTGGCCGTTGCGGCCCACCTGGAACCGGGAGGTGTTCACCAGGCCCTCATGAGAAATGTACTCGACGATACCCCAGGCCTCGCCACGCAGACGTTTTGTCGTCCTCGCTCTGACTTCAACCCCGAACCTGCAGACCTGCCCGGCCATGAGTTCGCAGGGCTGGGCGTGTTCGATACTGATTGGGAACGGCGTTAACACGAGCGTTCCAATGTCCAGGTCTTCGTTCTGGCTAACGGTAAATGGCTCACTCATCGTCTCCCAGTGGCCATTCGCATAACCGACAACGGTGTATTCGCCTTCAAGGATGGCCTGTTCGCGACCATCCAGTCGGAAAACACCATCGTCGCCAGGTTCGCCATAGGCAACGCTATAGCAAAACTCGTTCTCGCAGCTCACCAGGCTCACCTGGGCGAAATAGGGCCCTGAACCGGCCAGTGGCATGCCATCAACAGCGTCGACCAGGCGCCCGGAAATCAAGCCGACCAGTGGCAGTGGAACCAGCGCCAGCGAACCCAGGTCATAAGTACCGTTGGTTGTGATGTCGAAGGGGCCGGTCGAGAAGTCCTGGTAGCCGAAAGCGAAGGCGTTAATCTCGTAGGTCCCGTTCAACAGTGGCTCACCATAAATGCTACCTGGGAACTCGAACTCGCCAAATTCGTTCGTCGCCGCCGAGCTGACGTATTCCGTGCATTCAGTGCCGTTACAGCGGTAAAGGTTGGCATATGGCCACGGGGGCTCCCCGCCGGCCAGCGCCATGCCGGTTTCCGAATCCACCAGCACGCCGGTGATCGGGCCGACAGCGTGTAGCAGTGAAAGGCCCAGTTGGTAGGTGCCGTTACCGCCACCGAAAAAGCTGTAGTCGCAGCAGTAGGTGACACCGATGACGAACTCACCGTCGTCGGGCACGACAACGTTCAGTTGGGAATTGCGGCCAGCGCCACCGTCGTCATCGGCGTTTTGCCATGCGCAGAATGTATCGAACAATCCAACTAGCGGGTCTTCGAGCGTGCCTGCGCCGGTACTTTCGCCTTCAAGATCAACCTGAATCATTTCACCGGGGTTTCCGGTAAACCGGTAAAAGTCGACATCGTCGAAAGACTGGCTAGAGTCCAGGCTCCCGTCGATGACCAGGGGAAGCGTCCCGGCGCTTTCAAGTTGGGCCTGGTCGCAACTGTCATTGGGCTCGAACTCCTGTGCAGTGACGACGAAGGACGCAACGAACATGATCAAGCCTGCGAAGACTCGTAGCCCTCGCGAACCGTTTAAGAACAACATGGAAATCCACCCCCTTTGGGTGAAGTTTTCCACGTGGAGCAGGAGCCACGGGATGGGTGCCGAGCCAGTCCGACGGCAACCAGGGCGGTTGCGTTCCTGCCGGAGATCCGGTCGGTGCAGCGGCCAGGATGGCCACACAGGCGCTATTTATACGCCTTTTTTTTATATTCGCAAGAAATATTTTATCTATAAAAACAATGTGCTATGAGGATTTTCCATGGTTTTTGAAAAAAGTTGAAAAAAGTTCGGGGTATTTCCGGGGTTTTCCTGCTTCTTAGAGTGGGGGAACACCTCAGGGGACAACCGGGTAAGACGTAAGGGGAACGACGAGGACCTTGCCCGGTTCAAAACCAGCCGGACCCGGCGTACCGGGTTCCGGCTGTTTTTTTAGGCGCGTACACGTCATGATGGCGAGACGTTATGGACGCCATTTACCTGGAACTTCGCTGGACCCATATCGCCGCGGTCATTGCCAGCGGTGTTTTCTTCATGGTGCGCGGGCTGTTTGTGCTGTCGGGCAGGGCCCACTGGGCGATGGTCGCGCCAGTGCGGTTCACCACTTACGCGATTGACACCATTTTGCTGTTGAGTGCCCTGATGCTGGTGGTCGCGATTCATCAGTACCCTTTCGTTCACGGCTGGCTGACGGTCAAGGTGTTGTTGCTGGTCGTCTACATCGTATTGGGCGTCATGGCCCTTAAACGCGGCAAGACACCGGCGGCCAGGGCGGTCTGTTACCTGGCGGCACTGGTGGTTTACGGGTTCATGATCAGCGTCGCGCGGACGCACCACCCGGGCGGTTTTTTCTACGCGATGCTGAACTGACCGTTCGCCGCATCGGTGTTCATCGTCGGCGTCGATGTGTCACAATCGGTCGTTGTTTCAGATCGATCGGACAGGGATGCCGGACAACGACATTACAGGGCTTTTGCACCGCTGGTCCGGGGGCGAGGACGCCGCCCTGGAGCGGCTGACGCCGCTGGTGTATGAGCAACTCCATGACCTGGCCTGTCGTCATTTCCGGCGTGAATCCGCCGGCCACACCCTGCAACCCACGGCGCTGGTCAACGAGGCCTACCAGATGCTGGTGGGCGTCGATATTGACTGGCAGGACCGCAATCATTTTCTCTCGCTGTGCTCGCGGATGATGCGGCGTGTGCTGGTCAACCATGCCAACGCCCGTAGCGCGGCGAAACGCGGTGGACACGCTCCGCACGTCACTTTCATCGAGGACATGTCCGCCGGGTCGCCGGCGCTGGAGGCGGACATCCTGGCGCTGGACGAGGCGCTGAACGAACTGGAAACATTCGATGAGCGCAAGGCGAGGGCGCTTGAACTGCATTACTTCGCCGGCATGACCTACCCAGAAATTTCCGAGGTGCTGGAAGTGGCCGAGTCCACGGTGCACGCGGACCTTCGGGTCTCCAAGGCGTGGTTGTTCAAGAAACTGGAAGCGGCCTGACGGCATGGACCTGGCGCTCTGGAAAAAGGCGGAGGAACTGTTCGGCACCTGCGTGGACATGCCCGAGGACGAACGGGCCGAATGGCTGGACCAGGCCTGCGGTGATGACGCGGCACTGCGCGAAGTGGTCGAAGACCTGCTGGCGGGCGACCGTATCCAGGACCCCGTGGCGCCGACGCTGGAACGGGCCGCGGCGGATGTCGGTGCGGGTCGTGAAGACGCCTGGGTCGGGCGTGAAATTGGTGCTTACACGCTGACGGCGAAGATCGCGGCTGGTGGTATGGGGGTCGTGTTCCGTGGCCGGCGCTCCGACACCGCCTATAACCAGGAAGTGGCCATCAAGCTGCTGACCAGTTCACTGGTCACCGGCGAACTACGTCGCCGCCTGCTGGTTGAGCGCCAGATCCTGGCCAACCTGAATCACCCCAACATCTGTCGCCTGCTGGACGGCGGTGAAACCGATGAAGGCGTGCCGTTCCTGGTCATGGAACTGATCGAGGGCGAGCCGATCACGGACTACTGTGATCGTCGCCAGCTGGGCCTTCACGAGCGGGTGGAGCTGGCGCGGCAGGTGTGTGACGCCGTGCAGTTCGCGCACCGCAACCTGGTGGTTCACCGTGATATCAAGCCGGGCAACATCCTGGTGACCGCCGATGGTACGCCAAAACTGCTCGACTTCGGCATCGCCAAGCTGCTGGATCCCGTCGCGGCCGGTGCCAGTGGGCACACCACCATCGAAGGCTTCAGGCTGCTGTCGCCCCGCTATGCCAGCCCCGAGCAGGTGCTGGGCGGGGCGGTGACCACCGCCAGTGACACCTACAGCCTGGGCATGCTGCTGTATGAATTGCTGTGCGGCAGTGACCCATTTGGCCGGGACCACGCGTCGGCCACCACCGGCGGCCGCCTACCGGCACCGGACTTTGAACACCCCGCGCGCCCGGGCCGCCGCCTGGCGCAACTGGAAAAAGCGGAAGAACTTGCGCGGCTGAGAGGCCATTCGGCCAGGGGGCTGGCAGGCGCACTGAAGGGTGACCTCGAAACCATCCTGATGAAAGCGCTGCGGGCAGCAACGGAGCACCGCTACGTCACCGCGCGTGAACTGGCTGACGACCTGGAGCGCTACCTGGATTCACGCCCGGTGCTGGCCCGTCCACCCACCGCCGGTTACCTGGTGTCGCGCTTCTGGCGCCGGCACCGGGGTGCTTCGGTTGCCGCGGTGGTTGCGGTGCTTTCACTGGTGGTGGGTATAGGGGCCGCGACGTATGGCCTGGTCGAGGCCCGCCAGGCCGAGCGCGTGGCGGCCGAGGAGGCGCGCAGCGCGGAGTCAGTGGCCGGCTTTCTTGTGGGCCTGTTCGAAGAGGCCAACCCCAACGTGTCCGCCGGCGAACCGCGTAGCGTCCACGAGCTCCTTGATATCGGCGCCGGGAAAGTTGCTGAAGAACTCGCGGATTCGCCATTGGTGCAGATTGATGTGCTGGAAACGCTCAGTTCAGCCTACAAGTCACTGGACGACCTGGATGCGGCCAGCGCGCTGTTTGAGCGTATGCTGACCCTGCGCCGGGAGTACGCCCCGGATGACATAGAGCCCCAGGTGGTGATCCTGTCGCAACTGGGCGACATCGCGCGAATGAATGAAGACCTGGCCACGGCCAGGCAATACCTGGGCGAGGCGATGGCCCTGCACGAGGCGCGTATCGGCGAGCCGACCGAGTCGTTGAGTGACACCACCAACAACCTGGCGCTGGTGCTGGAGCATTCGGGTGAACACGACGAAGCCATGGCGATGATGAAGCAGTCGCTGGCCATCCGGCAGGCACTCTACGAGGCGCCGCATGGCAAGATTTCGACCGGTTTGCACAATGTCGGCTGGCTGTTGTCGCGCAACGGCGACCTGGCCGAAGCGGAACGCTACCTGCAGGACGCCATCGACATGCGTATCGCCGTTTACGGCGAAGTACATCCACGGGTGGGGATTACCACCATGGTGCTTTCCCGGGTCCAGTCATTGCGTGGCAACCTGGAAGCCGCCGCGGCATCGGCGCAGAAGGCACATGACATCGCAACGACCGTTTACCCCGAGGGTCATGTTGAAATCGCCTTGACCCTCTACGAAGTGGGCGTGGCCCGCGAAAAGTTCGGCGCGCTGAAGGAGGCCAACGAAATCTACCGCCAGGTTGCCGAACTGGACCGGGAGGGCAGTGGCGCCATCAGTAACGACCTCGCGTTCTCCCTGAAGGCGGTTGGCCGCACCTGGGTGGACCTGGGCCGCTACCCGGAGGCCGAGGCAGTGCTGACCGAATCTCTGTCGATTTTTGACCAGTTGCAGCAGGACACCGTGCGCTCCCAATTCGATGGCAATACGCAGTATGCCCGTATGCTGGTTCGCAGCGGGCGGCCCGAAGCCGCGCTGGAACACCTGGGTGTCGATATCGATGAAACGGTAGCCAACCCGGGCGCGAGAATGTGGGTCGAGCGGCAGATCGTCCGGACCGAGGCGTTGGTGGCGCTGGGCCAGCTGGACGAAGCCCGCCGCGTGATTGATGCCACACTGGCCGCAATTCGGGAACGTCCTGAGGAAGAACGTTCACGATATCCCGAAGCGCTGCATGAGAAGGCGCGCCTGGAACTGGTCTCCGACCAGCCCACGGAGGCCGAGCAGTTGCTTCGCTCCGCACTGGAGATCTACGCGCTCAAATGGGGTGATGACTACTGGCCTGCCGCCCTGGCACGCGCTGACCTGGCCCGGGCCGCCTGCCAGCAGGGCGACGCGGCGCGTGCGGGCGAAATCCTGTCTGCGACGGTACCCGTGTTGCAACAGGTGCTGGGCGATGATCACCCCCAGGCAAGGTTCTGGTCCGAGCAGTATTTCTGCCCGGCGGCCGCGCCGTCAGTCGCCGCCGAACTCGTCGAAGAACGCGCCGGCGTCCGCTAGGCCTTCGAAACCGAAAATCCAGCAGGTCTCCACCACGTCAGAAAAATCCAGGCCGCCGGCGGCGATGGCTTCGTTCAGGTAGCGGCCTTCCACGCCGTTGTAACGGTTGGCGATGTCGCGGGCCGTGTCCCACAGCGGGCCGCTATCCGCAGCCGCGGTGGCAGTCGGCCATAGCGCGCCTGAATCCGTCTTGAAATTGGGTGTGCCGTTACCCGGACCGTTGCCGTCGCCGATCTTGTGGTACGTGGCGGTCTGCTGGACGTAGGCCAGCTTTTCCGGTGTCGTCACCGATTCATTCCAGTCGCTGTGTTGCACCACGTGCACGCGGCTGGCGGGGAGGCCGCGCGCGGCCAGGCGCGACAGCCAGTCGACCGTGAAGTCGGACTGCCCGGCTTCTGCCACCCATACGGCGCCACCGCGTTCCAGTGTTGCCGCGGCCAGCGCTTCGACGCGGTCAAGCGCCTGGTCACGCTTTTGGTGCGCGTCGGAGCGGTGGTCACCGAAGGCCGCCTCGAAAAGTTCCGGTGAGGGAACGTATTTCCCACCCTGGATGCCGTAGGCGCCCGCCACCGCGTGGAACTGCACGCCGGCGAAGCGCGGGTCGGCCAGCATGGTGGCCACGCCCGCAATGGAGTGAACATCATCCACGTCCGTCTTGCTGTCGAACTGCGGCAGGAACAGGTCGGTCGAAGGGTCGAAACGCCCCAGGGTCGGGTCGCCCTGGGCCAGGGCCGCGGGGCTGGGCAGCCACATGGCAAGCCATAGCAGTGTATACAGCGGGATGATGTTTCGGCTTATTTTCATAAAGGGGCTCCTTCAGACCGCGGCCAAATTACCGCATTTGTGGCGAGAAACCCATGAACCATGACCAATGGCGCTGGTCATCGTCCGGCAGTTCAAGGAGAATTTCGCCGTTTTCAGATCATCCAGCCGAGAGTAACCATGACCCTGAAGTCCCTTGCGGCCACCATGCTGGCCACCACGTCGCTGGCCATCGCGCCGGCGAGCTTTGCCGCTGATGTTCCTGATGTGGACATCCCCTTTGAGCGATTTACCCTGGATAACGGCCTGACGGTCATCGTGCACGAGGACCGCAAGGCGCCGATCGTCGCCGTCAGCGTCTGGTACAAGGTGGGCTCCAAGGACGAGCCGCGCGGTAAGACCGGTTTTGCGCACCTTTTCGAACACCTGATGTTCAACGGCTCGGAAAACTACGACGACGAATTCTTCAAACCGCTGGAGCAGGTGGGTGCCACCAACTCCAACGGCACCACGTGGCTGGACCGTACGAATTACTTCCAGAACGTGCCCACGCCGGCGCTGGACATGGCGCTGTGGCTGGAATCCGACCGCATGGGCCACCTGCTGGGCGCAGTGACCCAGGAGAAGCTGGACAACCAGCGCGGCGTGGTCCAGAACGAAAAGCGCCAGGGCGACAACCAGCCCTACGGCCAGGTGTACTACCGCGTGCTGGAAGGCCTGTACCCGGAGGGCCACCCTTACGCCCACAGCACCATCGGTTCGATGGAAGACCTGAATGCGGCTTCGCTCGATGACGTGCACCAGTGGTTCAAGGACTACTACGGCGCCGCCAACTCGGTGGTCGTCCTGGCCGGCGATATTGATGCCGAAACCGCGCGTCCGCTGATGGAGAAGTACTTCGGCGACATCGAGGCCGGCCCGCCGGTCAAGCGCATGACCGCCTGGGTGCCGGAACGCAGCCGCGATACCTTCGAGACCCTGTACGACCGCGTGCCACAGGCGCGCACGTACCGCCTGTGGTCGGTGCCGGGTCGCACCACGCAGACCCGCTCCGAACTCGACCTGGCGGCCGCCGTGCTGGGTTCCGGCAAGAACTCCCGCCTGTACCAGGCGCTGGTGTACAACCAGCAGCTGGCCACGGACGTTTCCGTGCAGGTGGAAGAGCACCAGCTGGCCAGCAATTTCTGGGTGGACGTGACATTGACCCCGGGCGCGTCGCTCGACCAGGTCAACGCCATCATCGACCGCGAAATGGCGCGTTTCCTGGCCGAAGGCCCGACCGCCGACGAACTCGAGCGCGCCCAGGCCGGCTTCAATGCCAGCCGGGTCCGCGGCCTGGAACAGATTGGCGGTTTCAACGGCAAGGCCAATGTCCTGGCGCAGGGCGAGCTCTACGCCAACGATCCGGGGTTTTTCCGGACCGAGCTGGCCTGGATCAACGGCGCAACGCCTGAAAGCGTGCGTGCCGCCGCGGCCGAGTGGCTCGGCCCCGGACGTTACCAGCTGGACGTTTTCCCCTGGGGTGACCACGAAACCGTGGCCAGCACGGTTGACCGCAGCCAGGGCCTGCCGGCCGTCGGCGATATGCCGGAACTGGAGTTCCCGGCGGTACAGCGCGCGGAGCTGAAAAATGGCCTGCAAGTGGTACTCGCCGAGCGGCACACGGTGCCGGTGGTCAACATGGCCATCCAGTTCGACGCCGGTTACGCGGCCGACTCGCTGGGCAAGCTCGGTGCGGCCAGCTTCACGTTTGCCATGCTCGACGAGGGTACCGAGGACCGCGACGCGCTCGAAATCTCCGCCGAGGCCGAACGCCTGGGTGCGAACATCAGCACCAGCTCCAACCTGGACATGTCCACGGTCAACCTGTCGGCGCTGAAGAACGCACTGGAACCGTCGGTGGAACTGTTCGCCGACGTGGTCCGCAACCCGGCTTTCGACGACGAGGAGATCGAGCGTCTGCGTGGCCGCTGGATCGCCAACATCCAGCAGGAGAAAACCCAGCCGGTGCAGATCGCGCTGCGTAACCTGCCGCCGCTGGTGTACGGCAAGGATCACGCCTACGGCGTGCCGATGACCGGCTCCGGCACCGAGGAGTCGATCGCCAGCCTGGAGCGCGACGATCTGGTCAGTTTCCACCAGACCTGGATCCGCCCGGACAACGCGACCCTGTTCGTGACCGGCGACACCACGCTGGAAGAGATTGTGCCGGTGCTCGAAGACGCATTCGGCAACTGGCGTGCGCCGCGTTCAGCGGTGCCCCGGAAGAACCTGGCCGACGTGCCGCTGGCGGATACCAACCGGGTGCTGATCATCGACAAGCCCGGCTCGCCCCAGTCCATGGTGCTGGCCGGCCATGTCGCGCCGCCCACCGGCGCCGAGGACAACCTCGCCATCGACACCATGACCGATATCATCGGCGGCCAGTTCACCGCGCGCGTCAACATGAACCTGCGCGAGGACAAGGGCTGGGCTTACGGCGCCTACACCTTCTCACCGGATGCCCGCGGCCAGCGGATGTGGATCGCCTACGCGCCGGTGCAGACCGACAGGACCGGCGACTCGCTGTCGGAACTGGTGCGCGAGTTCGATGAATACACGGGCGACACGCCGGCGACGCAGGACGAGCTGAACAAGAGCGTCCGAAATGCCGTCAACAGTCTGCCGGGCCAGTTCGAAACCAGCAACGCCGTGCTCGGCGCGCTGCTGTCGAACCAGCGGTTCGGACGCCCCGACGACTACGTCACCACGCTGGAAGCGCAGTACAACGCGCTCGACCTGGAAAACATCCAGGGCGCGGCCGAGGAAGTCGTCCACCCGGAACGCCTGACCTGGCTGATCGTCGGCGACCGCGAGCAGATCGAGGCCCAGCTTGAAGGCCTCGACCTGGGCGAGGTCACCGTGCTCGACGCCGATGGGAACCCGGTGGAGTAACTGAACGCTGGGTGAGTGGTGAGTGGTGAGTAGTGAGTGGTAAATGCAATTGTCGACAGGGTACGGCGACAATACTGCTTACTGCTTACCGCTTACCGTTCACCGTTCACCAAACCAAGCGGGTCAGCCGGATCAACGCCGTCCATGAACGGCCGCCGCCGATCGATGTCGGTGACGCGGTACACCAGGCCCAGCCAGTTGTTGAAGATTGCCTTGGCCGAATCGCCCCAGGTGTTGTCGAGCAGTGGTTCCATTGCATTCAGCCGGGCGCGCAGGCGGTCGGGATCGCCGGCCAATGACACCAGTTCCTGTGCCATTGCGGCGGTCTCATCGTTAAAGTAGTGCTCTGGCAACGGCGGCGCATCCGTCCGCTCGCCACGGGCGTAGCGGACGACTTCGCGCTTGTACTCTTTCAGCAGGGAACAGGCGTCGTACTCGGGATGGCCCTGGAAATAGATCACCCGGAACTGGTCCGGGCTGGCGGCCAGCAGCACGCCGCCCTCGTCGCTTTCGGCCAGGACGTTCAGGCCGGCCGCTTCCAGCTGTTCACGCGAGATGTCGTTGAAGCGCGAATGCGGCGCGTCGAATCGCGTGTTCACCTCGCGTAACAGGGGGTGGCGCTTGGTCGTCACGCGATGTGAATACACGCCCCATTTCTTCGCCGGCAAAGGCTGGCGTTCGATGCCATGCAGGCGTTTCAGCAGCGCGTGCGTGGCCAGGCAGGAGCACATGATCGACGTGACGTTCTCGCGCGCCCAGTCCACCACGTCCAGCAACGGCTCCCAGAACGGCTCCTGGTCCAGCGAGGGATTGGCGACGTTGGCGCCGGTGATGATCAGGGCATCCAGGCCGGCCTCGCGCAGGTCTTCGAAGCGAGCGTAGTGCCGGTCGATGTAGGCCTGTGCTTTTTCGCCGCGATCCAGGCCCGGCAGCGAAAAGGGGTAGACGTAGAACTGCACGATGCGGTTGCAGGCGCCGACCAGGCGGATGAACTGGCGTTCGGTGGCGCGCAGCGCGGCGTCCGGCATCATGTTCAGGAAGCCGATGTGCAGTTCGCGGATGTCCTGGTGGACGGCGTGGTCGACATCCAGCAGGTCGTGGCCCTGGCGCTGCAGGTCTTCGAAGGCGGGCAGGTCGTTGTAGGCGACAATCGGCATGCGCGAAGCGTACCGTAAGCCGTCGGGCTTGTCTGGAATTCCGGCGGGGCATCGGTAATAATCGCAGGCCGCCTGACAGGTTTTAATCAATGATCAGAATTTCCCGCGGCGGGGCCATTGTTCCCCCCGGTCACCATGCAGTCACATTGCCGGTGAAGCCATGAAGCAGACCGTGCTCCTGGTGATTGCACTCGCGGTGCTCTGGATCACGCTGTCCGGGCATTTCGCACCCCTGCTCATCGCATTTGGCATCGGCTCCATCGCCTTCGTGACGTGGATCGCCAACCGCATGCACGTGATCGACGGTGAGAGCTATCCATTCGGGCTGGTGGCGCGGTTGCCGGGTTACTGGCTGTGGCTGGTCAAGGAAATCGTCAAGTCCAGCATCGACACCACGCGCCGCGTGTTCGGCGGCGCCGACGCCGTCAAGCCGGTGGTGTTCGAAGCGCCGGCCAGCCAGCAGACTGACCTTGGGCTGGTCATTCACGCCAACTCGATCACCCTGACCCCGGGCACCGTCAGCCTGGAGCTGAAGCCCCACACCATCAGCGTTCACGCGCTGCACCCCGATGTCGCGCGCGATGCGCTGGAAGGGGGTATGGACAAGGCGGTGCCGGAGCCGCGCAAGGCCACCGACCATTCGCCGGGAGAGCCGGGCTGATGCTGGTCGGCGCTGCGCTGGCCATCCTGGCGGTCATGGGCCTGGTGCTGATCCGGGCGCTGAAGGGCCCGACCGTGTACGACCGTATCCTGGCGGTGAACATGTTCGGCACCAAGACCGTGCTGCTGCTGGCGTTGATGGCCTTCATAAGCGGCCGACACGACGTGCTCGATATTGCACTGGCCTATGCCCTGATCAACTTTATCGGCGTGGTCGCCGTGCTGCGCTTCTTTGAATATGACAGCGAGGAAGCGCTGTCGGCGGAGATCGGCGAGGAGGATCCCGATGGGAATTCTTGAGATCGCCGCGTATGTGCTGGTGTTCACCGGCGCATTCTTCTGCCTGGTCGGCGCGATCGGCGTGTTGCGATTCCCCGACGTTTACTCGCGCATGCATTCGGCTGGCATTACCGACACCATCGGCGCCCTGCTGATCCTGCTGGGGCTGGCGCTGCTGGCGGGCTGGACCCTGGCGCTGGCCAAGCTGGTCTTCATCCTGGTGTTCCTGTGGATGACCAGCCCGACCGCGACCCACGCGCTGGCCAAGGCGGCGAAGCATGGCGGGGTGTACCCGAAGCTGGCCGATGACCTGGCCGGCGATGTGGCCGCAACCACCACTACGGAGACGCCGTCATCGAAAGCCTGATTGACATCATCCTGCTGACCTTCCTGGTGGTGGTCGCCATCGCGGTGATCCGCCTGCGCGACCTGTTCGCGGTGGTCATGCTGTTCGGTATCTACAGCCTGCTGTCGGCGGCGCTGTTCGTGGCGCTGGCCGCGCCCGACGTGGCGTTTACCGAGGCCGTCGTCGGCGCGGGCATTTCCACCGTCCTGATGCTGGCGACGTTGGCCATGACGTCACGTCATGAGCGCCGGCCCGCGCACAAACCCTGGTTGCCGCTGGCGGTGGTCACGGTCACCGGCGCGTTCCTGGTCTATGGCACCCTGGATATCCCGTCGTTCGGTGCCCCGGACAACCCCGTGCACACCCACGTCGCGCCGCGTTACCTGGAAGAATCAGGCGAGGAAATCGGCGTGCCCAACGTGGTGACCTCGGTCCTGTCCAGCTACCGTGGATTCGACACCTTCGGCGAGACCGTGGTGGTCTTTACGGCTGGCATGGGCGTGCTGGTGCTGCTGGGCCGCGGCCGACGCCGGCGGGGCGAAGAAGAGGGGGAGAAGAGGGACTCGCAGGGCGAAAAGGAGGGCGCGGCATGATGCAGCACCACCAGATCCTGAGGGTCGTCACCAAGTTCAACCTGCCGTTGATCATGCTGTTCGGCCTGTACGTCCAGTTCCATGGCGATTTCGGCCCAGGCGGGGGCTTCCAGGCGGGCGTGATTATCGCCGCGGCCTTCGTGCTCTACGCGCTGGTGTTCGGTCTTGACCATGCCCGCGAGGTCGCGCCGGAAGGCGCGCTGAAAATTTTCTCTGCGCTGGGTGTGCTCATTTATGGCGGCACCGGCGTACTGAACATGCTGCTGGGCGGCAATTTCCTGGACTACAACACGCTGTCACCGGCGCACCCGGCTCACGGCCAGCATTACGGCATCCTGGCCATCGAATTCGGCGTGGGCATGACGGTGTCATCGACGCTGACGCTGATCTTTTTCGTTTTGTCCGGCCGCAAGGAACGGGGAGGCGACGACTGATGGATGTCCTCGGGCATTACAACTACTGGATCGTCATTTTCCTGATGATGGCCGGCCTGTACACCGTGATCAGCCGCGGCAACCTGGTGAAGAAAATCGCGGGGCTGAACATTTTCCAGACCTCGGTCTTCATCATGTTCATCAGCTTCGGTTACATCTCCGGCAGCGCGCCGCCGATTCTTGAAGACGGCGTGACGCTTTACAGCAACCCGCTGCCGCACGTGCTGATCCTGACCGCCATCGTGGTCGGCGTGGCCACCACGGCGCTGGGCCTGGCGCTCGTGGTCCGCATTCGCGAGGCCTACGGCACCATCGAAGAAGAAGAAATTCACAGCCAGGACCGGGATTTTTAGATCCGGACTGGCCAGGGAAACTGACGAAACGCACATGGAACACTTTCCGGCCCTGATGATTGTCTTGCCGCTGCTCGCGGCGCCCGTTGCCGCGGCGCTGCCGAACGGCCGCCTGCCGTGGTTGCTGACCACGGCGGTGTCGTGGGGTGTGCTGGCCATGGCCTGCTTCCTGCTGGCCACGGTGCTGGGCACCGGCCCCATCAGCTACGAAATGGGCGGCTGGGCGCCACCGTGGGGTATCGAATTCCGTATCGACACGCTGAACGCGTTCGTGTTGTTGATCGTTGCGGGCATCGGCGCGGTGGTCACGCCGTTCGCCGGCCCCAGCGCGCGGGCGGAGATTCCGCAGCGCCTGCAGTCGCTGTTTTACTGCCTGTTCCTGCTGACCTACACCGGCCTGCTGGGCATTACCGCCACCGGCGATATCTTCAACATGTTCGTGTTCCTGGAGATCTCGTCGCTTTCCAGCTATGCGCTGATTGCCCTGGGGCGCGACCGGCGCGCGCTGACGGCGGCCTACCAGTACCTGATCATGGGCACCATCGGCGCCACGTTCTTCCTGATCGGCGTCGGCCTGCTGTACTCGGTGACCGGTACGCTGAACATCGCCGACCTGGCCGAGCGCCTGCCGGCGCTGGAAGAAGCCCGCGTGGTGCACACGGCCTTCGCCTTCCTGGTGGCTGGCATTGCCCTGAAGCTGGCCCTGTTCCCGCTGCACCTCTGGCTGCCCAATGCGTACACCTACGCGCCGTCGGCCGTCAGTGCCTTTATCGCGGCCACGGCGACCAAGGTCGCGGTCTACGTGATGATCCGGGTGCTGTTCACGGTATTCGGCGTCGAGTTCAGCCTCGGCGAGATGCCCCTGCAACCCATCCTGGTGGTGCTGTCGGTCATCGGCGTGGTCGTCACGTCGCTGATGGCCATTAACCAGCTCGACGCCAAGCGCCTGCTGGCCTATTCCAGCGTCGCGCAGCTCGGCTACATGGCCATCGGTATCGCGTTCGGCACCACGCTGGGCCTGACCGCGGCCATCACGCACGTGTTCAACCACGCCCTGATGAAAGGCGCATTGTTCCTGGCGCTCGGCGCGGTGGCCTATCGCATCGGTTCCACCCGAATTCATGACATGGCCGGGCTGGCGAAAGTCATGCCATGGACCATCCTGGCGTTCGCCATCGGCGGCCTGAGCCTGGTCGGCGTGCCGCTGACGGCGGGCTTCATCAGCAAGTGGTACCTGATTTCCGCGGCACTGGAGCAGGGCTGGTGGTGGCTGGCGGTGATCATGCTCATCACCTCGCTGTTCGCCGTCATGTACGTGTGGAAAGTCATCGAAGTGGCCTGGTTCCGTGACCTGCCTGAAAGCCGGGCCGATGTGCGCGAAGCGCCGCTGTCACTGCTGGTGCCGGTCTGGGTGCTGGTGGCGGCCAATGTCTGGTTCGGCATTGATACCCGCTTCTCGGCCGGCGTGGCCGCGCGTGCCGCCGAAGCCCTGCTGGGAGTGGCGCCATGATGGGCATCGACCCCGTGAACGCGCTCTGGCTGGCCATCGTGGTGCCGCTGATCGGCGCCATCGGCGTGGCCCTGACGGGGCGCTGGCCCAACGTTCGCGAAGCCGTGACGCTGGTGACCGGCGTCGTGCTGCTGTCCATCGTCGTGCCGCTGTGGCCGGTGGTCATGGCCGGCGACGTACCGCGTTTGGTGCTGATCGAAACCCTGCCTGGGTTACCCATCGCGCTGTCGGTAGAACCACTGGGCATGCTGTTCGCCCTGATCGGGTCGCTGCTGTGGATTGTTACCTCGGTGTACGCGATCGGCTACATGCGCGGCCACCACGAGAAGAACCAGACGCGGTTCTACACCTGCTTCGCCATCGCCATCGCCTGCACCATGGGCGTGGCATTCTCGGACAACATGTTCACGCTGTTCCTGTTCTACGAAGCGCTGACGGTGTCCACCTATCCGCTGGTGACGCATGCCGGCACCGAGGCGGCGAAGAAAGGCGGCCGGGTTTACCTGGGCATCCTGATTTCCACGTCCATCGTGTTCCAGTTGCTGGCCATCATCTGGACCTATTCGCTCACCGGTAACCTGGACTTCCAGGAAGGCGGCGTTTTCGGCGGCGAGACACCGGCCTGGCTGATCGGCGTGCTGTACGCGCTGTTCGCCTTCGGCATCGGCAAGGCGGCGCTGATGCCGTTCCACCGCTGGTTGCCGGCGGCGATGGTCGCGCCCACACCGGTCAGCGCGCTGCTGCACGCCGTGGCCGTGGTCAAGGCGGGCGTGTTCACCGTGCTGAAAGTGACCGTCTACCTGTTCGGGCTGGATACCATCACCGCCGCGGGCGCCAACGAATGGCTGCTGTACGTGGCCGGCGCCACCATCCTGCTGGCCTCCCTGGTGGCGATGACGAAAGACAACCTGAAGGCGCGGCTGGCGTATTCCACGGTCAGCCAGCTGGGTTACATCGTGCTGGGTGCGCTGCTGGCGACGCAGCTGGGCATTATCGGCGGCGCCATGCATATCGCCACGCACGCCTTCGGCAAGATCACGCTGTTTTTCGCGGCCGGCGCCATCATGGTGGCGGCGCACAAGACCGAGGTCAGCCAGCTCGACGGCCTGGGCAAGCGCATGCCGTGGACGTTCGCGGCGTTCACCATTGGTGCGCTCAGTATCATCGGCCTGCCGCCTTTCGCCGGGTTGTGGAGCAAGTGGTACCTGGCGCTGGCCACGCTGGAAACGCAGCACTGGGTGCTGCTGGGCATCCTGATGGTCAGTTCACTGCTGAATATTTTCTACCTGCTGTCGATCCCGATGCGCGCGTTTTTCCGCACCGCGGCCGCGACGGCAGTGGACGATGGGCATGACCACGGCGGTGAAGCACCGGTCGCATGCCTGCTGGCCATGGGCTTCACCAGCCTGGCCTGTATCGTCCTGTTCTTCTACCCCGGGCCGCTGTATGACCTGGCGGCCATGATTGTGGGAGTCACTCCATGACCGACGACAACAAGACCGGCGACGGCAAGACTTACTGGCTGGACCAGCCGAAGAACCAGCGCACGGTGCGCGTCAGCCTGTACGTGGCCTGCGCGATCCTCGTCGTGATCGACTTTTTCGTCCACCGCCACATCATGTTCGCGATCGAGAAGATCCCGGCGTTCTACGCCCTGTTCGGTTTCGTTGCCTGCGTGGTGCTGGTGTGGATTGCCACCTGGATGCGCAAGTTCCTGATGCGCGGAGAAGATTATTACGATGTGGAGCCCTGACGTTCCCGCGTTTGTCCCGCTGTACTGCGCCGCACTGCTGGCGCTGTTCACGCGCGGCTGGCTGCGGGTGGCCATCATGCTGGCCGCGCCGATCCTGGGTGGGCTGCACCTGCTGGGCATCGAGCCTGGTGTCAGCGTCCAGCTGCAGCTGCTGACGTTTGACCTGGAGCCTTACCGGGTCGACAGGCTGAGCCTGCTGTTCGGCTACCTGTTCCACATCGCGGCGCTAATTGGTGTGATCTACGCCCTGCACGTGAAAGACACGATGCAGCACGTGGCCGCGTTGCTGTATGCGGGCAGCGCGGTTGGCGCCGTGTTCGCCGGCGACCTGGTCACGCTGTTCATGTTCTGGGAAGCCATGGGCCTGAGCTCGGCCTTCCTGATCTGGGCCTCGCGCGACGAACGCTCGGTGGGCACCGGTATCCGATACCTGATGTTCCAGGTGGTCTCCGGCCTGCTGTTGCTGGTGGGACTGATGTGGCATGCCCAGGCCACCGGCAGTATCGCCTTTAACCAGATCGGCACGGAGTCCACGGCCGGCTGGCTGATCCTGCTGGCCTTCGGCGTCAAGGCGGGCTTCCCGTTCCTGCACAACTGGCTGACCGACGGCTACCCGGCCTCGACGCCCACCGGAACCGTGTTCCTGTGCATGTTCACCACCAAGGCGGCGGTCTACGCGCTGGCGCGGGGCTTCCCGGGCACCGAAGCGCTGATCTACGTGGGCATGACCATGGCCTGCTTCCCGATCTTCTTCGCCGTGATCGAGAACGACCTGCGCCGCGTACTGGCCTACTCGATGATCAACCAGCTGGGTTTCATGGTGGTCGGCGTCGGCATCGGCACCGCGCTGGCGCTGAACGGCGCCGTGGCGCATGCCTTCAACGACGTGCTGTTCAAGGGCCTGCTGATGATGGCCATGGGCGCGGTGCTGCTGATGACCGGGCGCATGAACGGTTCCGACCTGGGCGGCCTGTACAAGTCGATGCCGATTACGGCCACGCTGTGTTGTATCGGCGCGGCGTCGATCTCGGCGTTCCCGCTGTTCAACGGTTTCGTCAGCAAGTCGATGGTGATGTCGGCGCTGATGTACGAGGGTTACGAGTACGTCTGGCTGGCCATGCTGTTCGCCTCGGCAGGCGTGTTCCACCACGCGGGTATCAAGATTCCGTACTTCGCCTTCTTCGCGCATGATTCCGGCATCCGCACCACCGAGCCGCCCGTGAACATGCTGATCGCGATGGGCATCGCGGCAGTGGCGTGTATCGCCATCGGCAGCTTCCCGTCGCTGTTGTACAACCTGCTGCCTTACGACTACGAGTACTCGCCGTACGACATGACCCACGTGCTGACGCAGCTGCAGTTGCTGTTCTTCTCGGCGTTGGCATTTGTGTGGCTCAATATGCGTGGCATGTATCCGCCAGAGCTTCGATCCACCAACATCGATATCGAGTGGCTGTGGCGCAAGGGCCTGCCACGGCTGGGTCGCGGCGTAGTCGCGGCCTGCCGGGCTGTATCCGGCTCGCTGGGTACGGCGGGTTCGGCCATGCTGAAGCAACCGATTTTCAAAGCCACCCGCAACAACCTGCAGATGGCCCTGGCGCGCAACTGGCCGACCGGCAGCATGGTGATGTGGGTGGGCGTTTTCCTGGCGGTGATGCTGGTCGCGGGAATCCTCAGCACGCGCCTGTCCTGATCCAGGTGCGCTACAACAGGTCTTTGGTACCGGTCACCTGCGCATAGCGGTCGCGGATGATGTCCAGCGCCGCCGTGTGCATGCCCGGTGAGATCGCCGCGGTCGCGTCTTCGACCACCGTGGTGTCAAACCCCAGGTCGCTGGCGCTGCGAACCGCGCTGCTCACGCACTCATTGGTGTAAACCCCCACGATCACCAGTCGGCTGACGCCCAGGCTGCGCAGTACGAATTCCAGGTTGGTGGCGATAAAGACGCCGGATGCCGTCTTGTTGATGATGATTTCGTCGCCTTCAGGGGCCACTTCGGGCAGGAACTCGGCTTCCGCGCTGCCCGGCGCCGCCAGCAGGCCAAGGCGTTTATGTTCGGGGCTGCGGTCGCGGCCGTCCCGGGTCAGGGACTGGATACGGACGTGGATGACCTCGTCGCCTGCCTGCCGGAAGTGTTTCTGCAATTGCGCGACGTTGGGCAGCACGGTATCGCGCATGCGTTGCCGGAAGGCCTCGATATCTTCATCAGAGATACCCACGCGTCGCAGGCTTGAGAACGCGCCGTGGCCCGGTTCGATGCCCAGTCGCTGCAGGTCGATACACAGCAGGGCCCGGCGATCGGGCGGGCAGGGTGCGATGTCGTTGTTAACGCGCCGTGTCGTCATCAGGTCGCATTTTAACCCAGGGCCATGTTGTATCCGGCAGGTGCGTTATATTGGGGACTGTACCCAGTCCTGGAGCTTCGAATGAACCTCGGTCGAGTCAGCATCACCCTCGTGACCACCCTGGCACTGACGTGCGCGAGCCCGATGGCCGGCGCCCAGGCCACCAGCAAGCCGGTGCTGCATGGCAAGCACTGGATGGCCATTACCGGCAAACCGCTCGGTGCGACCGCGGGGGCCATGACCTTTGCGCGCGGTGGCAACGCGGTGGACGCGGCCTGCGCCATGCTGGCGGCGACGGCCACCATGTGGGACGTGCTCAGCTGGGGCGGTGAGACCCAGGCGCTGATCTACAACCCGAATACCGGAAAAGTCATCGGCGTGAACGCGCTGGGCGTGGCGCCGACCGGCGCGACCCCGGAATTCTTTCGTGAAAAGGGCATGGTCTACCCGCCGGAGTATGGCCCGCTGGCCGCCGTCACCCCGGGCACGCCCGGTGGCCTGATGACCATGCTGGCCGAGTTTGGTGAGCTGAGCCTGGCCGAGGTACTGCAACCGGCGATGGAGCTGGCGGCCGGCTACCCGATCGAGACGTCCAACGCCGACAACATCGAGCGCCGGCGTGAAGTGCTGGAGCGCTGGCCGAGTTCCACCGAGCTGTTCCTGCCGCACCGCGACCCGGACAACCCCGCGAAACGCGGTGCGCCGGTTGGTGGCGAGATTTTCCGCCAGGAAGACCTGCTGGCGACACTGCAGAAGCTGGTCGACACCGAGGCCCAGGCCCTAGCCGCCGGCAAGGACCGCAAGGCTGCCATTTACGCCGCCTACGACCGTTTCTACCGGGGTGATATCGCCGAGGCCATCGTGACCGCCAGCCGCGAACACGGCGGCCTGATGACGATGGAGGACATGGACCAGTGGCAGGTGTACCTTGAGGAGCCGGTTACCACGAACTACAAGGGCATCGACGTCTACAAGCTGACCACGTGGGTGCAGGGCCCGGTGATGCTGCAGGCGCTGAACCTGCTGGAGCCGTTGGACCTGAAGGGCATGGGGTACAACTCCACGCGCTACATCCACACGCTCTACCAGGCCATGAACCTGGCCTTCGCCGACCGCGATTTCTACTACGGCGACCCGTACGTACCGCCCGAGGAGCCGATTGAAGGGCTGCTGAGCAAGGAATACGCCGCCGAGCGTCGCAAGCTGATGCCGGCGGATCACAACCTGACCGACCTGAAGCCGGGAGACCCGTACCCGTTCCAGGGCGGCAAAAACCCGTTCGAGGACCTGCGCCAGGCCTGGAACCCGATTCCGCCGAAGGCCGATGCCGAGGGCACCGAGGGCTTCCAGCAGGCGTTGAACATGAGCCACGACGAGGGCTTTTACGCCGGCACCACGTCCATCCAGGCGGCCGACAAGGAAGGCTGGGTGGTCTCGATCACCCCCAGCGGCGGCTGGATTCCGGCGTACGTTGCCGGCGACACCGGCATCGGCCTGAGCCAGCGCATGCAGAGCTTCGTGCTGGACGAGCGCCTGAACCCGTACAACGTGGTCCAGCCCGGCCAGCGTCCGCGCGCCACGCTCACGCCCAGCCTGGCGCTGAAAGACGGCAAGCCGCTGATGGCCTTTTCGGTGCAGGGTGGTGACAGCCAGGACCAGAACCTGCTGCAGTTCTTCCTCAACATGGTCGAGTTCGACATGAACGTCCAGCAGGCCGCCGAGGCCCCGAACATCACCAGCTACCAGATGCAGAGTTCCTTTGGCGCGCACGACGCGCAGCCGGGCCGCATCGAGGTGATGCCGGTGGTGCCGCCGTACACGCGCGAGGCCCTGGGCAAAATGGGCTACGACGTGGAGGTGGTCGAGCGCACCTACAGCCCCATCACCGCCATCTGGTTCGACGCCGAGCACGGCACGATGTGGGGTGGGGCGGGCAATACTGGCGAGGATTACGGTATCGGCTGGTAGTCCGCGAGGTCCAATCGAGGATCCAATGGTGTGAGCGCGCCAACCTCGCAATGCCCGCATTCTGATAAAGTGCCGGGACCATGCTCCAGCACGACCACGGCCATTCTCCCGAGGAAATTCGGACCCGGCTCGCCGCCGGGCCGGAGGCCAGCTACGTCCAGGAATGGGTCTATGGCGGCATCGACGGCGTGGTCACCACTTTCGCCATCGTCGCCGGCGTGACCGGCGCCAACTTGTCGCCGTTTATCGTCGTGATCCTGGGCCTGGCCAACCTGGTCGGCGACGGTTTCTCGATGGCCGCCGGGGCGTTCACCGCCGCGCGCACCAGTCGCGACAATCGTGAGCGGCTGCGCCTGGTGGAGGAAGACCACATCGACCGGAATCCAGAAGGTGAGCGCGAGGAAATCCGCCAGATCTTCGCCGCCAAGGGCAACAGCGGCGAGGACCTGGAACAGGTGGTGGCCGGCATCACCGCCAATCGCCGAGCCTGGGTCGACATCATGCTACAAGAGGAGTACGCCGCCGGCGATGATGCCAAGACCCCGCTGCGCGTCGGCCTCCACACCTTTGGTGCCTTCGTACTGTTCGGGGCCATGCCCCTGGCGCCGTTCGTGACCCGGGTACCACAGCCCTTCACCTGGGCGCTCGTGCTCGCCAGCCTTACATTCTTCGTGATCGGCTCGCTGAAAAGCCGTTGGTCGGTGCATCCCTGGTGGCGCCAGGGCCTACAGACCCTGACGATCGGCCTGGTCGCCGCGGGCATGGCATTCGCCATCGGTTATGGACTGCGCGGCCTGGCCGGCTGAGACGCCTGTGTCAGTGTTTACGCTCTCCGTTCGTTGTAGGAATAGGGACAACGAACAGGAGTTATACCGATGCAGTACCGAACCGAACATGTGCTTAAGATAGCCATCTCGGCCGCCATATCAATCATTGCCTGCCCTTCGACGTCGATAGCGGCCAACCTCCAGGCTTCCAGTGCAAGCCCCATCGTCAGTTTCGACGACACCAGCCAGGCAGATGGTGCGGAATGGTATATCTGGGGCACTGACGAGATTTTCGCCATCCAGGACGTCAATGCCCAGACGACCATTCTGAATGCCCAGACGGCGACCAGTTCGACTGCCCTTGGATACCTGGCCGTTGCTGCCGGCGCCAACAGCCTGGCACTGGGACATGGAGCCGAGGCGGCAACCAGTTCCAGTACTGCGATCGGTCATATTGCCAGTGCCGAAGGCGCCGACAGTCTTGCCGTGGGTTACGGGGCCTGGGCATTTGGGCAACAGGGCGCGGCATTCGGCAACAATGCATCCGCATTTGGACTCTCCAGCGTTGCCCTGGGAAAAGGGGCCAGTTCTTCTGCGGCATTTAGCGCGGCCCAGGGGAGCAGTGCACTGGCATCCGGCGATTACGCGGTGGCCACCGGGGCGAATACGATCGCCGAAGGCTACGCGAGCCTGGCCCAGGGCTCAAGCGCATTGGCGCTCGGTGAACGAAGCCTCGCCATCGGTCCAAACACGGAAGCCGGGGGACAGTGGGGGATCGCGCTGGGTTATAACGCAGAGGTGGTCGGCGCCAGTGGCGTCGCCTTGGGGTACAACGCCTTTTCGGACCTGGCATCCAGCGTCGCGTTGGGTCATAACGCGGCGGCGCTGCATACCCACAGCGTGGCGCTGGGTTCGTTTTCCGGTTCTTCGGGCTCGCGTTCCGTTGCGATCGGCTACCTTGCGACCGCGGAATCGCTCCAATCGACTGCCCTGGGCGCGCTGGCCGTGGCCGACCAACCCGACACGGTTATCCTGGGCGCGATCGCCGGGGTTAATTCGGCGACGGTTTCCGCAAACGTGGGCGTTGGTACGACCGCTCCACTGGCGCCGCTGCACGTGGCCCGCGACGACGGCACGGCCGGCATCCTGGTCCAGGAAAATGCGCTGGACCCGGCGGGCCGCACGCTATTCACGCTGGCCAA
>CAJXKA010000003.1:2500-399469 GCA_913055655.1 uncultured Oceanospirillales bacterium
CCCGTTGCAGGTGCGTGTAGCCCGGCATCGGGATATTGGCCTCGGCCTGCGCACGCTCGAGCAGGGCATCGGCCGTTTGCAGGCAGACATCGGCCAGTCTTCCGAGCCGATCCTTCAGATAGAGCCGCATCGCCACGGCGACCTGGTCGTTGCGGCTGCGGCCGGTATGTACCTTGCCACCCACCGGGCCCAGCATTTCGGTCAGCCAGGTTTCCAGCGCGGAATGGCCGTCTTCGAACGAAGTGTCGAGTTTCAGCTCACCGGCGGCGAGCTTTTCGCGGATGCGCGCCAGGCCGCTCACCAGCTTGTCCGCCTCGTCTTCGGTCAGCACATCAATGGCCTGCAGCCCGCGCACGTGCGCCTGGCTGGCAGTAATGTCGAAATCGATCAGCTGCCGGTCCAGGACCACGTCTTCCCCGGCCAGGAAATCCATGACCGCGGCGTCCGGCGCGCCGGACGCGCCATCCTTTTTCCAGATCGGTCCGCTCATGTGTCCAGTCCCATGTGTTCGTCCAGGCCCAGGGCCAGGTTCAGGTTCTGCAGCGCCTGGCTGGCGGCGCCCTTGGAAAGGTTGTCGAGCACGCTGACCACGGTAATCTCGCAGGGGTCATCCGGCGACACGGTGAACCCGCCGACGATGGCATCGGGCGTTTCCCGTACGGTCGTGACCTCGGGAATCTCGCGGCTCACGCTCACGCGCGGTTCGTCCGCATAGCGCTCACGGTACAGGGTTTCGAGATCGTCCACCGTCACCGGCGACTCCAGCCGCGCCGCGACGGTCATGCTGATGCCGCGGAAAAATGACGCCACGTGCGGCATGAACCGTACCGGCCGACCCAGCCGGTGGGACACTTCACGCTCGTGCATGTGGCCGGCGAGCGCGTAGGGCATCAGGTTGTCCGCCAGGCGTTCGGGGTCGTTCTTTGGTGACGGCGTGCGCCCCGCGCCCGAGTACCCGGATACCCCGAACAGCGACGGCGTGGTCTCCAGCCGGTCGGCAATGGGCGCCAGCGCCAGTTGCGCGGCGGTCGCGTAGCAGCCGGGGTTGGCAATTCGTTTCGCACCGATGATGGCATCCCGGTTCAGCTCGGGCAGGCCGTAGGCCCAGTCCTCATCGAAGCGGTAGTCCGCGCTCAGGTCGATGATGACAGCATCGGGATGCGCGGCTTCGATGGCCACCGCCCACTCGGCCGCCGCGCCGTTGGGAACGGCCAACACCCAGGCATCCGCCGAGCGGGTCGGGACGGCGTCGGCGGAGAGCGCCACAAGCTTTGCTTCCGCGTCCGGCCACGCGGGGCAGATCTCGCGTACCGGCAGGCCCGCCTGGCTGGTGGAACTGGCGAACGCCAGGTCCAGCCCCGGGTGCCTGGCCAGCAGGCCCAACAGTTCCGCGCCGGTGTAGCCGCGGCCACCAATGAGCGCGACGGTCTTCATTCGCCTTCTTCCCCCGCCCAGCCCGGGTCACGGCGCAGGGCTTCCTTGACCACCTGGCGACGCAGGTCCGGCTCCTCAATGCCGATGGTGAACACCACCCACTTGCCCTTGCGGTCGCTGGTATCGGCCTGCTGGAAGTACCACGGCGTGATCGGGTTGGTGTTGCGCGAGCGCCAGTACATCGTCGGGTAGCGCGCGCGCAGCACCTGCCACATCGCCGCGCCCAGGCCCTCGCCCTGCGCCTCGGGCGTGACGACGAACTTGTCCAGGTACGGCACGCTGCCCGCGCCCTCGACCACGACGGCGGCGGCGCGCCCGGTGGCGGACATCAGCACCGCGGGCTTGTGCAGCCTGTCGCGCCAGTCCTCGCGCAGCTCGCGGCCGAATGATGATTCGACACGCTCGATGACCTGGTCCATGACCGCGTCATCCGGCGGTTCGTGCAGGTCAATGGCCTCGCCACGACGGACCAGGGTGCCGGCGCCGCGGTAGGTGAAGAGCTCGCGGGTCAGCTGGTTCGCCGAGGTGATCGAAACCGAGGCGCTGGCGTCCAGCCCCATCAACAACTCGTGAATCTGCTGCAGCTTCAGGCGCATGCCCGAATGCACCCAGGGCTCGCGCATCAGCGCGTCGTAATCATTGGTCAGGCTGACCGCGGAAATCACGCGGCCGTCACGATCCAGCAGGCCGCCGGCCGGCGTCAGGAAAATGATCTTGTGCGGCTTGATCGCCCACACAAGTTCGCGCGCGGCCACATCGGCATTGATGTTCAGCACCTGGCCCGAGGGCGATTCGCCCAGGAAGGTCAGCACCGGCAACGCACCCGCGTCGATAGTGCGCTCCAACGGGTCGAGGTCGATATCGGTGATCTCGCCGACCAGGCCGTACTTCTCGCGATTGAGCACCTTCGCGCGGAAAATGCCGTGTTGGATGCCCCGGGCGCGGATGCCGCGCTTTTCCAGGGCGTCCACCAGGCGCATGGTCTGCTCGTAGATGACCGGTCGCGCCACCGCCATCACGTCCTCGGTGGTCACCCGCAGGCCGTCGATCCGCTCGCTTTCCACGCCGGCATTGTCCAGCGCGGCATCCACCTGCGGGCCGGCGCCGTGCAGCACCACCGGGCGCAGCCCGAGCCGGTGCAGGAACGCGAGTGCCGAGGCGAGTTCATCCAGGTGGTCGAGCAGGATACCGCCGCCCACCTTGACCACCGCGAAGCGGGATTCCCCGACCGAGGAGAACTCCTTTAAGTACTGGCGGGCCTCGCGACTGGAGCCCAGCTGGGCCAGCAGTTCGAGGACCGTTTCACGAATTTCAGACATGGTCGTTTACCAGCGCGCCGTAAATGCCGTACGCACGCTCCAACTGTTCCAGGCTGACCCACTCGTCGACGACGTGGGCCTGTTCAATATTGCCCGGCCCCAGGACCAGGGCGGGCAGACCGGCGGCGCCGAACAACGAGGCCTCCGTCCAGAAATCCAGGCCATCGCCGGTGTCGAGGCCGTTCAGCGCCGCGAACTGCCTTGCGGCGGCATCGTCATGGCCGGCTGTCGGCAGCGGCGGCCCGGAGAATGAAGTGGTCCAGGTGACGTGCTCACCGCCATCCAGTTCAGCCACGGCCTGCAGAAAATCGTCGTTGCTGTCGCCGGGCGCCAGCCGGGCGCTCCAGAAAATATCGGCGTGGTCGGCGATCACGTTCGACTTCACGCCGCCGGAGACCGTGCCGATATTGAAACAGCTGCGGCGGCCTTGCTCGGCCATCGTCTCCGCCAGTGACAGGGCCGCGGCGCTCCAGCGCGCCATGCGATGAATGGCATTGTCGGCCAGGGCCCGTGCCTCGGAGGAGTGCCCACCCACGCCGGCGAACCGGCCCCGTGCCGACAGGAACCCGCGGTGGCGAAACTGCGCCACGCACTCGGTTGGCTCGGCCACCACCACCTGCGCGTAACGCGCGGCTTCGCCCGACGCCAGGAACTCGGCCACGCAACAGCCCTCTGCGCCTTCCTCGTCCGTGGTGAACAGAAGCGACAGCGGCGCATCCGTGGTTTCCGCCACCGCCAGCAGGCAGGCGGCCGCGCCCTTGATATCGCAGGCGCCACGGCCATAGGCCTTGCCGTCCTCGATGACCAGTTCCAGTGGCGGCCGAGCCGCCCCATCCAGCACCGGCACGGTGTCCAGGTGCACATTGAACAATATCGACGGCTCACCACGCCGCGCATGGAACGTCACCCGCCCCTTGCCATGATCGGTCACGTCGATGGCAAAGCCATCGCCCAGCGTCTCCGCCAGGTAAGCGAAGATCGGCGACTGCGCGTCAAAGTCCCGCGGCGGATTCTGGGTATCGAAACCCACGAGCGCCTCCAGGTGTTCAAGAACTTTGTTCATTTCATTGAAACTCACTCTTGGTGAGCAGTAAGCGGTAAGCAGAAAAACCCGGTCTCCCTACTCACTGCTTACTGCTCACTGCTTACTGCTCACTGCTTACTGCTCACTGCTTACTGCTTACTGCTTACCGCTTACTATTTCCGTACCCGCGCCGCCAGCGTTGAGCTCTGGCCAAGCAGCTTGATGAAGCCCTCGGCTTCCTCCGGCGTCCAGCTGGCGCTTTGCGCGTAGACCGCGCCTTCTTCGACCAGCATGTTCGGCGATTCCACCGCGACGGCCAGTACGCTGCCGCCCTCGGTGCGCAGGGTGACCGTGCCGTCCACGGCCACCTGGGACGAGGACAGGTAGGCCTCCAGGTCGGTCTTGTGGGGCTCGTAAAAGAAGCCGGTGTAGACCAGCTCGGCCCAGCGCTGGGCGACGATATGGCGGAACTGGTTCTGCAGCTTGGTGTTGACCGTGTCCTCGAGCGCCTGGTGCGCGCACAGCAGTGCATCGATGCCGGGGCATTCGAACACGATATGGCCCTTCAGGCCGATGCTGACATCGCCGGTGTAGATGTGTCGGCCCACGCCGTACTGGCCAAAGGCCTTGTTCAGCCGGCCGAGAATCTCCGGGCCGTCCAGGCGCTCGCCGTCCAGTGCGACCGCGACGCCGGCCTCGAAGGTCACGCGCATCTCCAGCGCGGATTCCGGCCATTCGGCGCGCGGCCGTGACAGCGCGCGCGTGTCGGGGCCGGGCGCCTCGAAGCGATCGATCTCGCTGCCGGAAATGGTCACGCCCAGCAGGTTTTCGTTGATGGAGTACTGGCCGGATTTCTTCGGCACTTCGACGTTCGCCGCTTCCAGCAGGCTGATCTCGTGGTTGCGCACGTCGTTGGTGACCTTTTGCAGGTCACGCACCGGCGCGTGGATCACGTAATCGCCGACGCTGCGCACGGTCTGGTCGAAGCGCAGCTGGTCGTTGCCCATGCCGGTGCAGCCGTGGGCGAAGTGCCTGGTGCCCAGCTCGTCGGCCAGTTCCAGGCTGCGACGCACGATCAGGTAGCGGTCGGAGCACAGCAGCGGGTATTCGCCCAGCATGCGCGCGTGGCTCCAGACCAGCGGCGTGACGAACTCATCCCAGATCGCCTCGCTGACATCCAGCAGGTGGTGCTTCGCCGCACCCAGCGACTCGGCGCGCTCGCGGATCCACTCGACCTCTTCGGGCGCGATGCCGCCGGTGTCGACGAACACGGTGTGCACCTCGAAACCCTGTTCCTTCAGCGCCAGGACGCAGTAGCTGGTGTCCAGGCCACCGGAAAAGGCCAGGACGATCTTCTGGCCATCAAATTTCTGCTCGGTCGTGCTCATGCGTTCGCTCCCGCGAGGGTCATCATCAATGCCTTCTGCACATGCAGGCGGTTCTCGGCCTCGTCGATGGCCAGGCAGTAGTCGGCATCCATAACGCCGTCGGTGGCTTTGACATTGCGCCGCAGCGGCAGGCAGTGGCTGAAGACACCGTTATTGGTCAGGGCCATCTTGGCCTCGTCGACAATGAAATGTTTGTTGTGCTTGCGCAGCGCCCACTCTTCCTCGGGCCGACCATAGAACGGCAGTGCGCCCCAGCTCTTGGCGTAGACAATCTCGGCGCCGTCGTACGCGGACTCGATGTCGTGGCTGACCGTCAGCGAGCCGCCGCTCGCCCGGGCATTGGCCTGCGCGGCGGTCATGAACTGCTCGTCCAGCAGGTATTCCTCGCTGGGGCACAGCAGGGTCACGTCGGCGCCGAAACGCGTGCCGATCAGCAGTGCGGAGTTGGCCACCGCGGTATTCAGCGGCCGCGGGTGGTAGGTCCAGGTCAGCACCATCTTGCGCCCGGCAATATCACCGAAGCGGCCCCGCAGGGTCTGCATCAGCGCCAGCTCCTGGCAGGGATGGACGATGGTTTCCATGTTGATCACCGGCACCGAGGCGTGCTTCGCCAGCGACCGGATGACCGGATCGGTGCGGTCCGTCGACCAGTCCTGGAACTTCGGAAACGCGCGCAGGCCGATCAGGTCGACATACCGGGACAGCACACCCGCCACCTCGGCGATGTGCTCTTCCGCGTCGCCGTCCATGACCACGCCGGGATTGAACTCCACGCCCCAGGCGTCCTGCCCCGGCGCCAGCACCACGGCAATCGCGCCCATCTGCTGCGCGCCCACCTGGAACGACGTGCGCGTACGCATCGACGGGTTCAGGAACAGCAGCGCCACGGACTTGCCCCGCAGGCTGTCGTTGATGGGGTTGGCCTTGAGCCGGTCCGCCAGGTCGAGCAGGCCGGAAAGCTCTTCGACGCTCCAGTCCTGCGTGGTCAGAAAATGTTTCATCGCGTATTCCCTGCATTCCCGGCGATGAACCGGAAAATAAAAAACCCAGCCTTGGCTGGGTCTCGTTCATGTCGTGTTCGTATTGTTACGACTTGGCTCACCCGGCCCGTGAATGTAGGCGTGTACGTCGCGGTTCGCGGCGCTGCTCAAACATCCTGCATGTGAATCCGGGCTTCATTGGCTGAATGTACGGCCTGAAAGGGCCGTTTGCAAGGCCGGAGAGGCGGTTCAATCCGCCCGGTAACGCCTCACCGCCAGCGCCGCGAACAACATCACCAGCAGCAACAGGAGAGCCCGCCCCGGCAAGCCCGTGGCCGGGATACCCATGACACCGAGTAAGCGCACAATCGCATTGGCGCTTGCGGCTACCGTTTCGCCGTCATCAGACGTACCAATGGCCTGCACCTCGTTGCGATGGGATTGCCCCGCCACACCGGCAACGTCCGCCTCGAAGGAACAGCTGTACACGGCGCCGGGCGCCAGTGTCTGGGGCACCGAGCAATTACCGCGCCCGTCCAGGTCACCGAACATCGAGTCCACCAGGCTGTCCAGCTCCACCGCGTCGATCTGCGAGGTATTGGTGACCGTGACCTCGTACTCGACTGTACCGCCCGATGCGGGCAAGGCACTGGGCGAAGCGCGCTTGCTTACCGTGATCGACGGCGGTGTGTCCAGGATCGCCACGGTCGCCTGGGCGCTGCCCTGCACGGGCAGGCCGTCGTCGTCCTCGCCCACGGCCGTTACCGTGCTCAACTCGGTATCACCGGGCTGCCCGTTGACGGGCTGGACGTACGTGCAGGTATAGCGGTCACCCGGGGCCAGGGGCGGCACCGCAGAACAGGCAGGATTGGCGAGCAGGTCACCGTGCACGGTATCCAGGAGCGAGTCGATCTCAACCGTATCGACGAGCCCGTCATTCACCACGACCACGGTGAACTCGACGTCCCCGCCCGGCTCGACCAGGCTGGTGGGCATTGCCGTTTTCTCGACGGCGATGCTGGCAGGAACATCCGTCACGGTGACGCTGGCCTGGGCGGTCACGACCACCGGGCGCCCCAGCTGGTCCGCCGCCGTGGCCGTGACGATGTCTGTCACCACCTCACCGGCGGCGCCATGAACCGGCTCGGTGAACTGGCAAAGCACGATGTCACCGACCGCCAGGCTGATGGGCAGCGTGCAGTCGAGCTTGCCCGCCAGGTCACCGTACAGATCGTCGGAAAGGCCCGTGACTTCGAGGTCGAGATCCGCATCCGCGACTTCCGCGCTGTTAATCAGCGCCAGCGTATAAGTGACATTACCCCCGGTCTCTGGCACCTCGGCCGGCGAGGCCAGCTTGAAGAGTGTCAATGCGGGCTCAGCCGGCGGCGCCACATCGACAAACCTCACCGTGGCCTGGTCCGAACCTTCCACTGCCGTGCCCTCATCATCTTCGCCGCTGACCAGGACCGTGTTGGTCAATGTCGAGCCGGCGGTACCGGAGACGTCGTCGATGACGAATTGGCAGGTATAGGAAGCGTCCGCCCCCGGCGCCGGCTGCAGGGTCTGCGGCAGGCTACAGGTTCCCAGGCCATCGAGGTTGCCGTAAACGTCATCGACCATTCCGGTCAGGGTGACCGGATCCGAACCCGAGGAGGTGTTCTGCACGACCACCAGGAAAGCCACGGGGCTGCCGGACGCCAATGCCACGGGAGGCAAGGCGATTTTACGAACCTCGATGGTCGGTGGCGCACCGAGAATGAAGACGCTGGCCGCAGCCCGGTCCGAAACCGGGAGCCCGTCGTCGTCGAGGCCGGAGACCGTGGCGACATTTGTACGGCTGTCATCCGCATTACCACTCACTGAGCCGCCATACTCACAGGTGTACACCTCACCGGGCGCCAGTGTAAATGGTGTCACACAAGTCCCGCCGGGCACGCCCACGAGTGAGTCTGCCAGGCTGTCGATGGTGACATCATCGACCGCGGAAATATTCTGTACCCCCAGCGTATAGGTGACATTGCCCCCCGGTTCAAAAATGGCTTTGGGTAGAACACTCATGCGCGTCGCAATGTCCGCGGGCACATCGAGGATGGTCACCGAGGCATCATCCTCCGCCTGCAACTCTGTACGCGCCGGCAGCACATCCCGCGCGCGACCCGTGACGATGTCCGTCACAACGTCCCCCGGTTCGCCGCTGACCGCTTCCATGAAACTGCAGATATACAGGGGATCCGGGGATGACAGCGTTTGCGGCAACGAGCAGTTACCCAGGCCGTCAAGGTTGCCATACAGGTCATCTTCCAGCTCGGTCAGGTTGACCGTTGTTTCTGATAGGTTGGCAACCAGGACCACGTAAGACGCCATACCGCCAGGCTCGTTGATCCCGGTCGGTGCGGCGAACTTGACCAATCGAAGGTCGCCGGGCTGGAAGGGCTCGACGGCATCAATAATGGTGACCGCTGCCGAGTCTGATGCCTGGACGATCTCACCTGCATCATCCACGGCAGTGACCGTTACCGCACCCGCAAACACGTCCCCGGCGGAACCCGTCACGATCTGGGGGAAATAGCAGGTCTGGTACTGGCCAGGGGAGAGCTGGAACGGCACCACGCAGTCCATTCTTCCAGTGACGTCCCCGTAGAGGTCATCGACGAACCCGGTCACCTCCAGGGTATCGCTTGCGGCCGGCGAAGTATTGACGACGGTGACCGGGAATCGAACCAGGCCGCCGGGTGCCCGGACCCGACTGGGCGCGGCGCCCTTGCCGACCGAGATTGAAGGCGGTTCCTCCACCGTGATGGGCAGGTCGTACTCGGGTACGGAAAGGCACTTCGGCGGCGCAGGATCAAACCCTGCCGGATCAAGCGGGTCCTGGCAGTCGGCCTGGTTACCGTTATTCGTCCAGGATAGCGCCATCGCAACGTCAACCTGGCCGTCACCATCATCGTCCTTGCACAACAGGCTGTCCAACTGGATATCCCTGAACGTGGGGCCATCCTTCGAGATATCCCCGCAAGCGTCACCATTCAGCTCGAGGTAAGGCCCATTACCACTGACCAGGTCGGGAACACCACCGATGGGTTGAAGGGAATCGAAGGTGCAACTGCTGCCGCCGATGGCAGGCTCGCCGTTATCACCAATATAGAAGCCAACGTTGAAACGCGAGGCGGCGCCGCCGCCATTCTCGAACCTGATCCTGACTGTCGCCGAAATCAGCTCGCCTTTCGTACACCGCGCGGGCCCGGCAACAATGTCCACCCCCGAAGGCTGAAGGTCGTTTGCGAAACAGTCATCGGAATCAATCTGGGCGGGACACTGGGCCGCTTCTGCTTGCCCGAACGTTGCCACCATCACCAGCAGCACGGATACCAAAACATTCAAAACGAACCTGTTTCGCCGCATCGTACCGTTCTCCCTCCGCAACCATGTCATGTTACACCGAGTAATGAGCCGCCCCAAAAACCCGTGTCTGAAGGCGGGGTTGGGCTTGCCGGGGGTGTCGCCGGCCATGGATGGCCGGCGCCAAGCGCCCACGGATGGCTCGCAGCGTCCCCCGGCAAGCCCAACCCCGCCTTCAGGCCCCGCGCGGCGGTTGCGGCTGCCGCCGCATCAGCCACCGCACCAGCGCCGGGAGCAGCAAAATCGCCCCCACCATGTTGGCCAGGAAGATAAAGCAGAGCAGGATCCCCATGTCCGCCTGGAACTGCAGCGGCGAGAAGATCCAGGTGCCGACACCGGCCGCCAGGGTCAGGCCGGTGAAGATCACGGCGCGGCCGGTCAGGCGCAGCGTCTGGTAATACGCCTCTTCCAGATTGAAGCCTTCCTTCAGCAGCGTATCCAGGCGGTTGTAAATATAGATGCCGTAGTCAACGCCGATGCCGATGCCGAGCGCCACCACCGGCAAGGTATTCACTTTCAGGCCGATGCCGTACACGGCCATCAGCGCCTCGGCCAGCGTGGACACCACGACCAGCGGAATGACCACGCACAGGGTGCCCAGCAGCGAACGGTAGGTGACCAGGCAGAGCAGGATGATGGCGCCGAACACCAGGGCCAGCATCGGCTTCTCGGCGGCGGCGATGTCCTCGTTGGTGGCGGCCATCACGCCGACATTGCCGGTGGCCAGGCGGAACGACAGTTTCGGCTCGTCCATGTTCAGTTCGGTGCGCAGTTCCTTCACTTTCGCCACCACGCGATTGATGGTTTCCGCCTTGTGGTCGGTGGTGAAAATCAGCACCGGGATGGCGCTGCAGTCACGGTTCAGAAGGCCCGTGTCAGTCTCGATATTGCTCAGCGCCTGGCGCAGCAGGTACGGGTCGCGCGGCAGCACGCGCCAGTTGATATTGCCCTCGTTCCAGCCGGCGTTCACCACCTTGGCCACGTAGGGCAGCGTGATCACCTGCTGCACGCCCTCGACGTTCTCGATGTTCCAGGCGAAACGGTCGATGCGCTCCATCACCCGGTAGTTCTCGGTGCAGGCATTGGGGATGGTCTCGGCCACCACGTTGAGCTGGTCCACGCCCAGCGAGAACTTGCCCGAGATCAGCGCGGCGTCCTGGTTGTACCGGGATTCCGGCCGCAGCTCGGGAACCCCCGCTTCGGAATCGCCGACTTTAAGGTCCTGCGCCTTCCAGAAACCGGCCGCGAACAGGACCACGGCCGTTACCACCGCCACCGCGGCGATTCGCGGCTCGGTGATCCGGGCGATGCGCTCCCACAGCCCCGATGACTCGTGCGCCTTCGCCAGCAGCCGCGCCCGGTACTGCTGCTCGCCGCGCAGCTGCACCCACGACAGCAGCACCGGCAGCAGGATCAGGTTGGTGAAGATAATCACCGCGACACCCACGCTGGCGGTGATCGCCAGCTCCTGGATGATGCGGATCTGGATGAACAGGATGGTCAGGAAGCCGATCGTGTCGGAAACCAGCGCGATCAGCCCCGGGGCCAGCAGCTTCTTGATGGTCTCGCGCGAGCCGTGCATCGGCGAGCGGCGGGGAATCTGCGTAACGTCGTCGACGCCGATCTTGGCCCACTGGTCCGGTGTGCGGCCGCCGAATTCCTTTTCCACCACCCACGCGCTGATCTTCTGCACGCTGTGACTGACGCCGATGGCGAACACCAGGAACGGCGTCAGGATATTCATCGGGTCCAGGCTGTAACCCAGCAGGCTCAGCGTGCCCATCTGCCAGACCACGGCGGCCAGCGAACACAGCAGCGGCAGGAGCGTCAGCCAGAACGAGCGCGTATACAGGTAGAGCAGGATGGCCGTGACCACCAGGGCAATGCCGAAGAACCAGGCCACGGATTTCGCGCCATCGGAAATATCGCCGACGATCTTGGCGAAACCAATAATGTGGACCGTGAAGTCGCCGTTCTCATACTCGGTGCGGATGGCCTCGAGTTGCGCGGCCACGTTGCGGTAGTCGAGTTGCGCACCGGTCTGCGGGTTTTCCTCCAGCAGGTTGGCCCAGACCATGGCGCCGCTGAAGTCCGCCGACACCAGTCGCCCGACTTCGCCCGACTTGACGATATTGCCGCGCACCCGCTCGAACATTTCCGGCGACGGTGAGAAATTCGACGGAATGACGTTGCCGCCGGCGAAGCCGTCTTCGACCACTTCCACGAACCGGACGTTGGGCGTGAAGATGGAGCGTACGCTGGCACGGTCGACACCGGGAATGAAAAACACCTGGTTGGTGATGTCCTCGAAGGCGCCAAAGAACTCCGGCGTGAACATGTCGCCGTCGCGGGCCACGAGCGCCACCAGCACCCGGTTGGCGCCGCCAAACGCTTCCTCGTACTCCAGGAAGGTCTGCATGTACTCGTGCTCAAGCGGCAGCTGCTTCTTGAAGCCGGTCTCGATGCGCAGGTCCGTCATCGCCCAGGCCATGAACACGGTAATCGCCACGAACAGCCCGACCACGGCGTAACGCGCGCCGATCAGGCCGGTGGCGACCCGGTGCAGGAAGCCCTGGTTGGACCCCTTCATGGCGAAACACCCGTTTCCGGAAAGTGGTGCACGCCGCCCTCGCCGGCCAGCAGCCAGCGGCCGTCACCCAGGGCCACCACGCCGGCGAAATCCACGCCGCTGGAATGCTGGAACACCTGGGCGCCGGCGCCCGGCCGGCCGAGGATGACCGTACCGCTGTTGCCAACCAGCAGGAGCCCTTCGTCGGTCGCAATGCCATCCAGCAGCGTGGCCATCGAGTCCGTTTCCGGCTCATCCCAGTCCGACCCCTCACCGCAGCGGCGCTGCAGGTGACCGCGCAGGCCGAACAGCCACAGGCAACCGCCGGACTCCAGCGCGCCGAACATGGAACCGGGATACGGCATTTCCAGCGCTTCCCAGCTCAATCCGCTGTCGTCGCTGGCGTAGGAAATGCCCGACTCACCGGCGATGAACAACTGGCCGTCGCCACGGTCCAGCACGGCGTTCAGGTGCCATTCGTCTTCGCTGACCACACGCTCATCCCAGCTCTCGCCGCCGTCATCGGTGAACATCGCCAGCCCGTAGGCGCCGATGGCCATGCCGCGCCGGGCATCGAAGAAATGGAGGTCGAGGACCGGCTGCTGGCGTTCAATGTCGCGATACAGCAATGTCCAGGTCTCGCCGCGGTCATCGCTGACGAGGATGTCGGTGTCATGGCCGCCCGCCCAGAGCCGGTCGCCGGCCGTGGTGACCGACGTCAACGTGGCGCGGCTGGGCACCGATGTGGCCTGCACCCAGAGCTCACCATCATCGGAATGAATCACGTGCCCGCGCTCGCCCACGGCCACGAAACGGCCGCCGGCCATGCGGGTGATATCGAGCATCAGGGATTTTGTCGCCAGTGGCAGGACCTGGGCGTAGACCGTGTCATCGGTGGGCCCGGTCTCCGCGTCGTCCTGTGCCACCGCCAGGTGAGGTACGAACGCAACGGTAATGGCCATCGCTATCGCGGCGATGGTCGCGCATACGGTGGTGGTCGGTTTGCGGCTCACGACGTCGTGATCACCCCCCGGTGGACGAAAGGCCGGCGCACGGCCGGCCCCTCATTATAGGCACAGGTGACGGGCGGGTGGCCCGAACCCGTAACGATCAGCGGCGACCCCGGGTGCGCAGCGCCTGCGGCGTGAACTGGCTGGGCGACAGGTCGCGGTTGAAGGTGTTCACCGGGTCCTGGTTGTCGAAGCCCTGGGCCAGGTAGCGGCCGGACTGCAGGTCGTAATGCGCTTCCAGCGTCGACCAGAAGGTCGGCATGTCGTAGTAGTTGATGCAGTGCGCTTCCGAGGCCCGCCACAACTCGCCGCGGTTGTCGTAGTGGTCGATCAGCAGGATCTGGTAGCTGTCCTCGTCCAGGTAGAACGTGCGACGCGAATTGATGTGGCGCATGCCGTCCTTCAGGCGCGCCTCGATCACCCACACGCGGTGCAGTTCGTAACGCATGTAGGACGGGTCCAGGTGGCCGGGCTTGACCAGGTCGTCCGTGGTCACATCCGCCTGGTGGGCCTTGTAACTGTTATA
Organism: uncultured Oceanospirillales bacterium; assembly: GCA_913055655.1. Lineage (GTDB taxonomy): Bacteria > Pseudomonadota > Gammaproteobacteria > Xanthomonadales > SZUA-36 > Marinihelvus. Next base: position 16,150 of record CAJXKA010000003.1, read on the forward strand.
CGGCACGTACATCTCGCGCTTGCCGACCATCTCCCAGTCGAAGCGATCCATGGCGCCGTTGAACATGTCGGTCATGTCGTTGGTGCGCAGGCCGTCCGAGGCGGTGCCCGGGTTGTCATACGCCACGTTGGGCGCGCGACGCACGCGGCGCTGGCCCGGGTTGTAGATCCACGCCTGGCGCGGCTGCTCCACCTGGTTCAGCGTTTCATGCACCAGCAGGATGTTACCGGCCAGGCGCGCCGGCGCTTCCACTTCCTGGAAAAAGTACAGCAGGATGTTGTTGATCTCATCCACCGTCACGCCTTCCTTGTAGTACAGGCCGAGCAGCTCCTCGCGGATCTTGACGAAGGAATAGGCACCGTCGACGGTCGGCGCCACCTGGTTGTTGTAGCGCACGCCGCCGGTGCTCTTCGGCTTGAGCTTGTGGTTCCACATCAGCTCGTAGGCGTTCTCCGGGAACGGGAACGGAAAGCCTTCGGCCGCGTTCACCACACCTTCGCCGTTATCGGCCAGCGTCGCGGTCTTGCCGTTTTCGATGGTCATGTCCAGCGAGCGCTGCGGGAACGAGGCCGAGCGGCGCGTGGGGTAGACGTCCATGTAATAGGTGTCCGGGTAACGCTCGAACATCGCCTTCTGGCCGACGCTCAGCTGGTCGGCGTGCTGCGCGTAGTTCGACGCGTCAATGCGGAACTGCGGCGTGTCGTCGGCGAACGGGTCCGGGTGGTGGTCACCCGGCTCGTATCCGGCCGGCGGCTGCGTGATGCCGCCCGTCCACTCGGGAATGGTGCCCGCGGCGTTGCCGGCTCGCTCCGAGCCCATCGGCGTCAGGTCGGCGCTCAGCCGGCTGATCTCGTCCGGCTTGGGTCCGGCCTGGACCGCGCCGGCGCCGGCCACCGCGGCCACGGCGGCGCTCAGCGTGAAAAGCTTGAATCTGTTCATTCGGTTCTCCGGAAATCAGAACGAGTAGCTGACGCTGGCCGCGATGAAATCGCGGTTGCGCAGCAGGTTGTACTTGCCGCCGCCCAGGTAGTCGGTATACGCGACGTCCACCACCCAGCGGTCGAGATAGCTGAAGCTGACCGCGGCGGTGACCTGCTTGCGGCCGTCGATGAACGAGCCGCCGGGCCCCGGCGTGGTGCCGTCGACATCGTGCGACCAGGCCAGCCGCGGCGCGACCGTCCAGGCGCCGATGGCGTTGTAATAACTGGCGCGCGCCAGCATCCGGTAGCCCCAGCTGAAGTCATCGGCGAAGCCATCAGGCTCGGTCACGGGGTTGTTGAAGTCACCCGTGCTGGCATCGGCGCCGCCACCGGTGTCGGTGCCCGGGCCGTTGTAACGCAGCGTATTGTAATCATGCAGGTCGTCCACGTAGTTCGCGCCGGCCTCGGTGACGAACGCCACCTGGTCGGCCGCCAGGAAATTGCCCGGCCCGAACAGCTTGGTCAGCGTCGCCTGGCCCTGCCACGAAGAATGCTCGTGGTAGCCCTGGATCAGCTCACCCGGGGCGAAATTGCCCAGCTGGCTCTTGTAGCGGTTCACCGGCGCCGGGATCAGCGGGTTCAACGGCGTCAGCGCCGCGAACAGCACTTCCACGTCGTCAATCTGCAACGGCGCGTCCGGCCGGTAACTGACTTCACCCGCCAGCGACCAGGTGCCGACGTTGGTGTTGAAGCTGACACCGAACAGGTCGATGTCCTCGGGGTACTCCGTGAAGTAGCTGGCGCTGGTGAATGGCGGCGGCACGGCCTGCAGCGCGTAGCCACTGATCAGCGGCAGGCGGCTGTGATAGCGCAGATAATAGAACGCGAACTCGGTGGAATTCAGGTTCTCCGCGTACCAGCGCAGCGCGGCGCCGAACTGGCCGCTGTCGCTGGCCTCCACGGTCTCGCTACGCGGCACCGCCAGCTGGCAGCCCGCACCCACAAGCTGCAATGGCAGGCCGGTATCGGAAGCGCCCAGGTTGCCCTGCAGGCACACCGTGTCGAACAGGTCCTGGTTGATCACCGGCTGCGGGTAGAGCCCGAAGCCCAGCATGGCGTAGCTGCCACCCGGCGTGGCGATGTCGCTGCTGGCGTAATACGTGCCGGCCGGGTCCGGAATCACCGGCTCCCATTCGAACATGTACAGCGCCTCCAGCGACACCGTGTCGGTCAGGTCCATGGAGCCCCAGAGCATGTTCACGCCCTCGAAGGCTTCCTTCAGCTCGGAACCGGCCAGGCGCAGCTTGGAAACATCGACCGGGTTGATGGTGTTCAGGCCGCCCTGGATAAATGTGGATTCACCCCAGCTGACCACCTGCTGGCCGAGGCGCCAGTTCAGGAACCGGTCGCCCACCTGGTGCTCGCCCCAGACGTAAGCGTCCAGCAGGCGAACGTCCTTGCCGACGCGCTCTTCGGCTTCGTCGTTGAGGAAATCCTGATCGGCATTCTCGAAATCGTAGTAGCCGGAAACGCGCATGAAGGCGCCGAAGTTGCGCCAGCGCAGGTCCGCTTCCGAGGTGACCTTGAACACATTGGTGATCACGTCACCGGCGTTGCGGTAGTTCAGGTCGCCGTCGTCGTCATTGTTTGACCAGCGGCCCACCACCGCAGCCTGCTGTGCCGCCGGCAACATGAAGGTGGCCGGGTTGTTGGCCGACTTGCCGACATCGGCCGGGTCGTAGTCGGTGGTCCTCCACGAGGCGCCATAGCTGACCGTGGTGTCGATGCTGCCGGACCATTCGCCGTCCGGGTCCTGGAAGTCGATGGCCAGTACTGGCGCGGAAAGGCCCATTGCCATGGCGGTGACCACCGCTCGCGCCAACCGGCGCGGCTCGATTCCATGGGAAGCGTAGTTGTTGCTCGTTGTCATCGTCATGTCCCTCCCCTTCACTCGAACCGGCTCGCGCGGTTTGCATTCGATCCACCCCCGGCACCCCGATCAACGGTGTCCCGGTAAACCCCACGACCCTGGCGGGTCTTTCGCTTGCCCTCGACCGACTCGCGCAGGTCACGGATGGGCGCGGTTTCAGGCTCGATGACCGGCACCATCAGGTCCGGGTTGCCGACGTTGATGAAGGTGCCTTGCGAGGCCAGGAACGAGGCCATCTGGCCCTGCATCTCGACGGTCGCCGCGGGCGAGGACGCCGGTGAAAGCAAGGAGGCATGCGAGGCCGGCGGCACGAACCGCGCAGCGGCACGCAGGCCGTCCGGATTGGCCTGCGTGGTGTTGTAGGCAGCCAGGGCCCCAGTCCGGATCATGGCCTCGGTACCCGAAAGCGGGGCGCCCGGCACCGTGTTCGGCAGCACCGTGTCACCAATAACCTCGTGCAGCAGCGTCGGCTTGGTCATGCCCAGCGTGGAGACCCAGTTCACTGGATCACCCGAATCAACGACGGTCTGGCCGACGGTCAGGTAGAGCTCGAACATCGGGTCACCGGGGAAGATGCCGACCGCTTCGAGGCCGGCGCGAATCCGCGGACCGAAGGTGGGTGAGGCTTCGCCCGCCCGCAACAGTCCGCCCGCCGGCGCACTCAGGAAGGCCCGCGTCACCAGCGGCTCGATGGCGGAGAAACCGGTGCCGTGGATACCGCCCCAGGACAGGCCCGCGTAGCCCACGTTCATTGGGTTGAGGTCCGGCGCGCCATCCGCATCCAGGTCGAAGTTCCCCAGCGACACCGCCAGGACCGACAGGTCGGCGATGCCCTGGCGGACATTGTCACGCGAGGTCCGAAACTCCTGGAAATTCAGCGCATGCGTGCCCGAAGCGTCGACGACCCCGTCGGGACCCGGCGCGCCGGTCGCATTGTCGACGTAGTCGACGTCAAACGTGCGCTCGTTGGCTATCGCGGCAAACGGCGTGTTCTCGACATTGAACGGCGCAAACGATGGGTTCCACGGTTCGACGCCGTGCAATGGGAAATCGATCGCCACACCAACAAAACCCGCGGCGGCCAGCGCATCGGCCATGGCCAGCAGCGTCACCCGGTTTGAACCCAGGCCGTGCCCGTAAATGACCACAGGCCAGCCGCCCGGCGGCTGGCTCATGCCCGAAGCTGCGTTCGGAACAGACACGATCAGCGGCACCGTCTGCGTACCCGTCGGTGTCGGGAACGGGTTGGCCACCGTGATGTTGGTCGACGTGGGATCCAGCCCCAGCTGGTCAAACGGCGGGATGTAGGCCCCGGGTTCGGCCTGCCAGTAATCCGTCAGCGGCGCCGTCGGGTCTTCCTGTGTCGGAACACCCAGGTAATAAGGCAGTGTGATCACGCCGATGTGGACATCGGCGATACCGGCGCCGCCGATAACGGAGGTCGTCACGCCCGCCGGGGCGGTGACCACGGGCGCCGGCTCGGCAATGCTGCGCAGCAGGCGCAGCGTCGGCGTGATGGACTGCGTCTGTACCGTCCAGCTGAGCACGACATCGTCATGGTCGATGCCGGCCGCCTCGGCCGCGGCTTCCATGGAGTTGGTGATCTGGCGCAGCGGCTCCAGCGTCTGCGCCGTTTCATCGTCGATCAACGGGTAGGTGCTGTTGCCCTGCCCATCCACCCACGGCTCATGGCGCTTGGCCAGGTAATAGGTCTGGTCCGGCGTCGCGTCGTTACCGGAAAGGTCATTGATATCGTTGGTCAGCACCGCCATGAAGCTGGAGTACTCCGGCAACGGCTTCAGCGGCACGATGGCCAGCACGTCATCCTGCGCCACCGCCGTGAAATCGGTACCCGGGGTCAGCTCGCGAATAATGCCGGTGACGGCCACTATCCCGCTGGTGGTGACCTCAAAGACCCGCACGGACTGCCCGGGAACGACTGAAGCGGGGTCGATCTGGCCCGGCGCACCGTCGTCATTGACGAACCGGGTGGTCCAGCGCTCAATCGTGCTGAAACCATCCATCGAGTTGATCTGCTCGATCAGCGCCGCGGTGGTCGGCGGCATGCCCGTTGCATCGACGTTGATGGTCAGGTCCGACGTGCCCAGGAAAAACAGGTTGTTCGGTACCGGCACGCCGTCCAGGCCCGCCGTGGGGTCGAAGCGTGCCGTCAGCACACCCGTGACGATGCTGCCGTCCTTGTTGCGCGCGCCGCCGCCGTCACCCCCATCCCCGGGGTGAGGGTCGGCCATCGCGGTGGCGATGCCGCACAAAAGCAATACGAGAGAGAGCCTGACATTTTTCATGTGCGTTTTCCGTGGTGCGTCAATGTCGATGCCGGAACCGGGCCATCGTTTTTATATATGTTGGCCGTGGGTCGGTTCCGGGGCAAGTATGATAAAAACCTGCCACAGGTCAGCTCAAGCCGACGTGAATACCACTATACGTCAAGGTATGGCGTCGACACCAGATTGAAATATTGTCCGGGCGCCAGGCGGAACGACAACAACGACAAGGGGAAAACCGGTGAAACAGGCTTTGACTTATGGCGGGCCGCTGGCGGCCATCGCGCTCTACTTCTGGCTGACTGGCAGCGGCTGGGCATTCGCGCCGGCCGCGACCGCCGCGATCACCTTCCTGTGCGCCCTCTGGTGGATCTTCGAACCCGTCGAAATCCCGATCACCTCGATGATTCCACTGGCGCTGTTCCCGATGCTCGGCATCCTGACGCCCGCGCAGGTCGGCCAGTCCTACGGCAGCCCGCTGATCCTGCTGATGCTGGGCGGTTTCCTGATTTCCGAGGCCATGGCGGATTCCGGCGCCCACCGCCGCATCGCGCTGTACATGGTGCGACTGTTCGGCGGCAACAACGCTCGCGGCCTGGTCATGGGCTTCATGGCCGCCTCCGCGCTGCTGAGCATGTGGATCTCGAATACGGCAACGACCCTGATGCTGCTGCCCGTGGCGCTGGCCGTGCTGGCCCACGCGCACGCGCGCCTGGCCGTGCCGCTGCTGCTGGGTATTGCCTACGCCGCTAGCATCGGTGGCCTGGGCACGCCCATCGGCACGCCGCCCAACCTGGTGTTCATGCAGGTGTACGAGAACAGCTTTGGCGATGCGCCCAGCTTTCCCCAATGGATGGGCTTCGGCCTGCCCGTGGTCATCATCCTGGTGCCCCTGGCCGCACTGTGGCTGACCCGCGGCCTGAAGCTTGACGCGCCCGTCGAGATTCCAGCCGTCGGCCAATGGCAGCCCGTGGAGAAACGTGTCCTGGCCCTGTTCGCCATCACCGCGCTGGCCTGGGTCACGCGCAGCGCGCCCTTCGGCGGCTGGAGCGAGTGGTTCGGCCTGCCAAAAGCCAACGACGCCTCGGTGGCCCTGATCGCCGCCGTGGTCATGGCCATGACACCGGCCGGCAACGGCCAACGGGTACTGCGCTGGGAAGCCGCGAAGAAAATGCCCTGGGAAGTGCTGATCCTGTTCGGCTCCGGCATCACCATCGCCACCGCCTTCATGCAAAGCGGCCTGGCCGACATCATCGCCGCGCGCCTGTCCGTGCTGGAAACCATCCCGCCGCTGCTGGTGATCCTGGCCACCTGCCTGGTCGTGACCTTCCTGACCGAGGTCACCAGCAACACCGCCACCTCCAGCCTGTTGATGCCGCTACTGGCCTCTGCCGCCGGCGCCATGGACATCGACCCGATGCTGCTGATGGTGCCCGCCGCCATGAGCGCCAGCTGCGCGTTCATGCTGCCGGTAGCGACAGCGCCCAATGCCGTGATCTACGGCAGTGGTCGCGTGACCGTGCGCGAGATGGCTCGAAATGGCCTGGTGCTGAATTTTGTTGGGGCGGTGGTGATTACGGGCGTGAGCTACTGGCTTTTGGCGTGACGGGTGACGGAAAAGCATCGCCGAGCGTGGCCGGGTGGTGTCACACCGGGGCCTTCGGCGGCCATGGATGGCCGCCGATGAGCGTCACATGGATGTGCTTGAGCGTGCCCCGGTGTGACACCACCCGGCCACGCCCGTGAAGCGGCCGTCAGGCGTCAGCGCTTCTTCTTTGGAATGTACAGGTCCGTCACCGTGCCTTCGAACACTTCCGCGGCCATGCCGACCGACTCTGACAGCGTCGGATGCGGGTGGATGGTCAGGCCGATATCGGCCGCTTCCGCGCCCATTTCGATGGCCAGGGCGACCTCGGAAATCAGGTCGCCGGCGTGCGGGCCGACGATGCCGGCGCCGATGACGCGGTCAGTCGCCTCGTCGAACAGTAGCTTGGTGAAGCCTTCCGAGCGGCCGATGCCCAGGGCGCGGCCGGAGGCGGCCCAGGGGAATTTGCCGACGCCGTATTTCACGCCCTGTTCCTTCGCTTCGGTTTCGGTCAGGCCCACCCAGGCGACTTCCGGGTCGGTGTAGGCGACGGATGGAATGACGCGGGCCTCGAAGGCGCTCTTGTGGCCGGCGCAGACTTCGGCGGCGACCTTGGCTTCGTGGGTGGCCTTGTGGGCCAGCATCGGCTGGCCGACGATGTCGCCGATGGCGAAGATGTGCGGCACATTGGTGCGCATCTGCTTGTCGACCGGGATGAAGCCGCGCTCGGTGACTTCCACGCCGGCGGCGTCGCAGCCGATGTTTTTGCCGTTGGGCACGCGGCCGATGGCCACCAGCACGCGGTCGAACACGGTGTTGTCGGGCAGCTTTTTGCCTTCGAAGGTGGCGTGCAGGCCGTCTTTCTTGGCCTCGATGCCGGTGACTTTCGTTTCCAGGCAGATGGCTTCGTAGCGCGATTCGATGCGCTTTTGCAGCGGTTTGACCAGGTCCTTGTCGGCGCCCGGCATCAGTTGGTCGGTGAGTTCGACCACGGTGACCTTGCTGCCCAGGGCCTGGTAGACGCTGGCCATTTCCAGGCCGATGATGCCGCCGCCGACGACCAGAAGTTTCTCCGGCACGTCTTTCAGCTCCAGCGCGTCGGTGGAGTCCATCATGCGTGGGTCATCCCACGGCAGGCCGGGCAGTTTAAAGGCCTGCGAGCCGGCGGCGATGATGGCGTGGCGGAACGAGACTTGCTTCTCGCCGTCATTGCCTTCGACTTTCATGGCGTGGTCGCTTGTAAATGTACCGGTGCCCTGGATGACGTCGACGCCGCGGCGCTTGGCCATGCCGGCGATGCCGCCGGTCAGCTGGCCGACCACCTTGTCCTTCCAGCCGCGCAGCGGGTCGATCTGGATCTCGGGTTCGCCGAAGACCACGCCGTGCTCGGCCATGTGGGCGGCCTCGTCGATGACGTTGGCGGCGTGCAGCAGCGCTTTCGACGGAATGCAGCCGACGTTCAGGCAGACGCCACCCAGTGATTCGTAGCGCTCGACGAGCGCGACTTTCAGGTCCAGGTCGGCGGCGCGGAAAGCGGCGGTGTAGCCGCCGGGGCCGGAGCCTAGTACGACGACGTCGTAGTCGAAGTCGCCTTCGGGCGGCTGGTGAGTAGTGAGTGGTGAGTCGTGAGTGGTGTCCTCGGATGTGCTTGACGCGGCCTCGGGCTCGCTGGCTTCGGGTGCCGCTTCGGCGGGCGTTTCCGCGGAAACGTCTTCGGGGGGCGGCTTGCTTGAGTCGTCGCCCGTGGCTTCGCCCTCGGCGGGTTCGAGGGTGGCGATGACGGTGCCTTCGGAGACTTCGTCGCCTTCGGATACGGTGACGCTGACGATTTTGCCGTTGGCCGGGGATGGAACTTCCATCGTGGCCTTGTCGGATTCCAGGGTGACCAGGGACTGCTCGGCCTCGACCTCGTCGCCGGCGGCGACCAGGACCTCGATGACCGGGATGTTTTCGAAATCGCCGATGTCCGGCACTTTCACTTCGATGGTGTTGCTCACGTCTCAAACCCCTTTTCGGCGATGATCAGGGTGCCGCCGGTCTGGCGGATGTCAAAATGCTTCAGAAAACTCATGCCCAGCAGGGCCTCCTCGCCAAGCGCCGGTGTAATGGTGGCGCGTACGTTGTCTCTTGAAATCCCGCCGATCGACACGCGATCCAGGCGGGTCATCCAGGCCTCGGCCGGGCCGGCGGCGGTCATGACCGTCACCCGCGGGCCGAAATCCAGGCCCAGGGCCCTGGCCTGGGCCTCCGACACCGCCACGTCCGTCGCGCCGGTGTCGACCAGGAAATGAATCGCCTGGCCGTTGATCGTGCCCTCGGCCAGGTAGTGGCCGCTGCGGTCCTGCGGCAACTGCACCATGGCGCGGCCGGCGGCATCGCTGCCGGTGACGGCTTCGCCCGGTTTGTCCTGCAGGGCCGCGAAAAACCAGGTCAGACCGGCCAGTACGCCGATGGCGGCCAGCCAGAGCATGCCCCGGCCGACACCGGCATTGGCATCGGCCTGGCCGGGCATCGGGCTCACAGTGACAGCAGGCCCTGGCCTTCCAGCTGGCCGGCCAGCGTGCGGCAGAACCGCGCCGCCTGGGCGCCGTCAATCACGCGGTGGTCGTAGCTCAGCGACATCGGCAGCATCAGCCGCGGACGGAAGACTTCGCCGTCCCACACCGGGGTCATCTTCGAGCGCGACACGCCCAGGATGGCCACCTCGGGCGAGTTGATGATCGGCGTAAAGTCGGTGCCGCCGATACCGCCCAGGCTGGAGATCGAGAAGCAGGCGCCCTGCCAGTCGGCCGGCTTGAGCTTGCCTTCGCGCGCGCGGACGCTGACGTCACCCAGTTCCCTGGCCAGTTCCATGACACCCTTCTTGTCGCAGTCGCGGATGACCGGGACGATCAGGCCATCCGGCGTGTCCACGGCGATACCGATGTTGAAGTAGCGCTTCAGGATCAGGTTTTCGCCGGACGGGTCCAGCGAGGCGTTGAAATTCGGGTGCTTCTTCAGCGCGCTGACCACGCCCTTGATCAGGAACACCAGCGGCGTCAGGTTGAAGCCCTGTGCCTTGGCCTGCGCCTTGTTGGCGTTACGGAAGGCTTCCAGCGCGGTGATGTCCGCCTCGTCGTTATGGGTGACGTGCGGGATGGTGACCCAGTTGCGGTGCAGGTTCTTGCCGGAGATCTTCTTGATCCGCGACAGTTCCTGGACCTCGGTGTCGCCAAACTTGCTGAAGTCGACCTTGGGCGGCGGTGCGACCTCCAGGCCGCCTACGCCACCACCGGCCGATGCGGTCGCGCCGCCGGCCAGGGCCTGCTTGACGAAGCCGGACACGTCTTCGCGCTGGATTCGTCCCTTGCGGCCACTGCCGCTGACCTTGAACAGGTCGACGCCCAGCTCGCGCGCGAAGGCGCGGATGGCCGGGCTGGCGTAGGGCACGCGGTCGGGCAGCGTGGTATCGGCGCCGATCGGCACCGGCGGTGACTGGCGCGGACCGGCGGACGGCGCCGGCGCAGCCTTCTCCGCCGGCTTTTCAGCTTCCGCCTTCGACGCTTCGGCTTCGGGCTGCTTCTCCGACTCAGCCGGAGCGGCGGCCTCGGCCGCAGGCGCTTCCACCTCCTCCGTCTCACCGCTCTCACCGTTATCCGTCTCACCGCCTTCACCGGACACCTCCAGCACGGCGACCACGTCGCCTTCGCTGACGGTGTCGTCCAGCTTCACCTTCAGTTCGACAATGGTGCCGGCGGCGGGCGACGGCACTTCCATGGTCGCCTTGTCGGACTCCAGCGTGACCAGCGAGTCTTCTTCCTCGACCGTGTCGCCGACGGCGACCAGGACTTCGATCACCGGGATGTCTTCGAAATCGCCGACGTCCGGTACTTTGACTTCAATCTTTTCCGCCATGATCAGGCCTTCAACGGGTAAATGCGGTCGGCGTCGATGCCGAGTTTGTCACGGGCGGCCAGCAGGTCTTTCTCGCTGACGTCGCCATCCAGGTACAGGCTGTGCAGCGCCGTGTAGGTCACGTAGTTGCGGTCGACCTCGAAGTGCCGGCGCAGGTTCTCGCGGGTGTCGGAGCGACCGAAGCCGTCCGTGCCCAGCACCGTGAAGCGATGCTGCGGCACCCACTGGCGAATCTGCTCGGCGAAGGAGCGCACGTAGTCGGTGGAGGCGATGACCGGGCCCTCATGGCCTTCCATGCACTGCTCCACCCAGCTCTTCTCATCGCTGCCCGGGTTCAGGCGGTTCTGGCGTTCGACCGTCTCGCCGTCACGGCGCAGCTCGTTGAAGCTGGTCGCGCTCCAGATGTCCGACTCCACGCCGTACTCGTCCTTCAGGATATCGGCCGCGGCGATCACCTCGCGCAGGATGGCGCCGGAGCCCATCAGCTGTACGCGCTTTTTGCCCTTGCCACCTTCGCGGAATTTGTACAGGCCACGGCGGATGCCCTCCTCGGCGCCTTCCGGCATTTCCGGGTGGGTGTAGTTCTCGTTCATCACCGTGATGTAGTAGTACACGTCCTCGCACTCGGCGTACATGCGGCGCATGCCGTCCTGCACGATCACCACCAACTCGTAGCTGAAGGTCGGGTCGTAGGAGATGCAGTTGGGAATGGTGCCGGCCAGTATGTGGCTGTGGCCGTCCTCGTGCTGCAGGCCTTCGCCGTTCAGCGTGGTGCGGCCGGAGGTGCCGCCCAGCAGGAAGCCGCGGGCGCGCAGGTCGCCGGCCGCCCAGGCCAGGTCGCCGACGCGCTGGAAGCCGAACATCGAGTAATAGATGAAGAACGGGATCATCACCTCGCCGCTGGCGGCGTAGCTGGTGGCCGCGGCAATCCATGAGCTCATGGCGCCGGCCTCGGTGATGCCTTCCTGCAGGATCTGGCCGTTCTGCGACTCCTTGTAGAACATCAGCTGGTCGGAATCGACGGGTTCGTAGAGCTGGCCCTTGGCGGCATAAATGCCCAGCTGGCGGAACATGCCCTCCATGCCGAAGGTACGTGCCTCGTCGGCCACGATGGGCACGATGCGCTTGGCCAGGCCCTTGTCGCGCAGCAGAATCGCCAGCGCGCGGACGAACGCCATCGTCGTGCTGATTTCCCTGTCACCGGTGTCTTTCAGCAGTGACGCGAATTTCTCCAGTTCGGGGATATCCAGCGGCTCCATGGCGTGGCGACGCTCGGGCAGCGAGCCACCCAGCGCTTCGCGGCGCTCGAGCATGTACTTCACCTCGGGGCTGTCTTCGCCCGGGTGGTAGTACGGCACTTCCTCCAGCTTCTCGTCCGGAATCGGCACGCCGAAACGGTCGCGGAACTGGCGGATGGACTCGGTATCCATCTTCTTCTGCTGGTGGGTGATGTTCTGTGCTTCGCCCGACGAACCCATGCCGTAGCCCTTGACGGTCTTCGCCAGGATGACGGTCGGCTGGCCCTTGTGCTTGGTGGCCGCGTCGTAGGCCGCGTAGATCTTCATCGGGTCGTGGCCGCCGCGGTTCAGGCGCCAGATGTCCTGGTCGGACAGGTTGGCGACCATGGCCTTGAGCTCCGGGTACTTGCCGAAGAAATGCTCGCGCGTGTACGCGCCGCCCTTGGCCTTGTAGTTCTGGTACTCGCCGTCGACGGCTTCTTCCATGCGCTTGCGCAGCAGACCGTCCTTGTCTTTCGCCAGCAGCGGATCCCAGTAGGAGCCCCAGATGACCTTGATAACATTCCAGCCGGCGCCGCGGAACACGCCTTCCAGCTCCTGGATGATCTTGCCGTTGCCGCGCACCGGACCGTCCAGGCGCTGCAGGTTGCAGTTGATGACGAAGATCAGGTTGTCCAGGCCTTCGCGGCCAGCCAGCGAGATCGCGCCCAGGCTTTCCGGCTCGTCGGTCTCGCCGTCGCCCAGGAAGCACCACACCTTGCGGTTGGCCGCGTCGGTAATGCCGCGGCTGGTCAGGTATTTCAGGAAGCGCGCCTGGTAGATGGCCATGATCGGCCCCAGGCCCATGGACACCGTCGGCAGCTGCCAGAAGTCCGGCATCAGCCACGGGTGCGGGTACGAGCTCAGGCCGTCGCCGTCGACTTCCTGGCGGAAGCGGTCCATCTTGTCTTCGCTCAGCCGGCCTTCCAGGAAGGCGCGGGCGTAAATGCCCGGCGAGGAATGGCCCTGGATGTAGAGCAGGTCGCCACCGTCTTCGTGGTCGTTGCCACGCCAGAAATGGTTGAAGCCCACGTCGTACAGCGTCGCGGCCGAGGCGAAACTGGCGATATGACCGCCCAGTTCGCCGCCGCGTTTGCCGGCGCGCAGCACCGTCGCCATCGCGTTCCAGCGGATGATCGAGCGGATCCGGTATTCCAGCTCGCGGTCGCCTGGCACTTCCGGCTCCAGGTGCGGGGGAATGGTGTTGATGTACGCGGTGGTGGCGTCATACGGCAGGTGGCCGCCGGAGCGCCGGGTGAAATCCACCAGGTGCTCGAGCAGGAAATGGGCCCGCTCGGGGCCGTCCTGTTCAATGACCGCCTGCAGGCTTTCCAGCCACTCCGCGGTTTCTTTCGGGTCCAGATCATTCTGGGCGGACGCGCCGGCCCGCACTGAGTTACCAGTCATCTATCTTTTTCCTGTTGCTTGGATTCCAGCAGCTGGGCCTCCACCGCGGCCAGTGCTGTCATGTTGACCACCCGGCGAACGGTCGCCGAGGGTGTCAGTATATGTGCCGGCTGCGCCGTACCCAACAGTATGGGGCCGACGGCGACGGCGTTGCCGACGACGCGCGCCAGGTTGTAGGCGATATGCGCGGCGCCCAGCGTCGGCATCACCAGCAGGTTGGCGGGCGCCTTCAGGCGCGAATTCGGGAACACCCGGCGGCGGTATTCGACGTCGATGGCCATGTCGGCCGGCATCTCGCCTTCCACTTCCAGGTCGGGCGCCCGTTCGATGATCAGGTCGAGCGCGCGGCGCATCTTCTCCGCCTGCGGATCATCGTGGCTGCCGAAGCTGGAATGCGACAGCAGCGCCACGCGCGGCACCAGGCCGAAGTGACGCACCTTGTCGGCCGCCATCAGCGTGATCTCCGCGATTTCCTCGGCGGTCGGGTCCGCGTTCACCTGCGTGTCGCAGACAAAATAGGTGCCCTGCTCGGTGCCGAGCACGGACAGCGCGGCCATGATGCCGCATTCACCGCAGTTGCCATCGGCCACGCCGATGACATCGCGGATGCGCTCCACCTTGTCCTGGTAGCGGCCGACGATGCCGCAGATCAGGCCGTCGGCGTCGCCGCGCTTCACGCTCAGCGCCGCGATAACGCTGTTGCGGGTGCGCACGATGGCCTTGGCCAGGATCGGTGACACGCCCTTGCGCTCCATCAGCTGGTGGTACAGCGTCCAGTACTCGCGGAAACGCGGGTCGTACTCCGGGTTGACGATCTCGACGTCCGTTTCCGGGTTGAAGCGCAGGCCCAGTTTCTCCACCCGCTGCTCGATGACCGTGGGGCGGCCGATGAGCACGGGTTTGGCGACGCCGTCGTCCAGGATGATCTGCACGGCGCGCAGGATCACTTCTTCCTCGCCCTCGGCAAAGGCGATGCGTTTCACATCACGCCGGGCGGCGTCGTAAATCGGCTTCATCAGGATGCCGGTGCGCCACAGGAACTGCTCCAGCCCCTCGCGGTAGGCATCCATGTCCTCGATGGGGCGCGTCGCCACGCCGCTGTCCATCGCCGCCTGCGCGACGGCCGGCGCCAGCTGCACCAGCAGGCGCGGGTCGAACGGTTTCGGAATCAGGTACTGCGGGCCGAACTTGAGGATTTCCTCGCCATAGGCGGCCGCGCTGATCTGCGAGACCTCCTTGCGCGCCAGCTCCGCCAGCGCTTCCACGCAGGCCATCTGCATTTCGTCGTTGATGCCCGTGGCGCCCACGTCCAGCGCGCCGCGGAAGATGAACGGGAAGCACAGCACGTTGTTGACCTGGTTCGGGTAGTCCGAACGGCCGGTGGCGATGATGGCGTCGGATCGCGCCGCCAGCACTTCCTCGGGCATGATCTCCGGCACCGGGTTGGCCAGCGCCATGACAATCGGCTGGTCCGCCATGCTGGCAATCATGTCGCCGTCGACAATGCCGCCGGCGGAAACGCCCAGGAACACGTCGGCGCCCACCATGATCTCGGCCAGCGTGCGCTTGTCGGTGGGCGTGGCGTACTGCGCCTTGCGCGGGTCCATGTCCTCGGTGCGGCCTTCGTACACCACGCCGCACTTGTCGCTGACGGTGATGTTCTCGCGCTTCATGCCCAGCTTCACCAGCAGGTCCAGGCAGGCCATGCCGGCCGCACCGGCACCGCTGGCCGCCAGTTTCACGTCACCAATGTCCTTGCCGACCAGGTCCAGGGCATTGGTGACGGCGGCGGCCACGATGATGGCGGTGCCGTGCTGGTCATCGTGGAACACCGGGATGTTCATGCGCTCGCGCAGCGCCGCTTCCACCTCGAAACACTCCGGCGCCTTGATGTCTTCCAGGTTGATGCCGCCGAACGTCGGCTCCAGCGAGGCGACGATGTCGATCAGCTTTTTCGGGTCGCGCTCGTCGATCTCGATGTCGAAGACGTCGATATCGGCGAACTTCTTGAACAGCACGCCCTTGCCTTCCATGACCGGCTTGCCGGCCAGCGGGCCGATATCGCCCAGGCCCAGCACGGCCGTGCCGTTGGTGACCACGCCCACCAGGTTGGCGCGCGCGGTCATGTTGCCGGCCTCGGCGGGGTCTTCGAAGATCAGTTCACTGGCGGCGGCCACGCCCGGCGAATAGGCGAGCGCCAGGTCGCGCGACGTGGTCAGCGCCTTGGTGGGCGTGATCTTGATCTTGCCCGGCCGCGGGTAGCGGTGATAATCCAGCGCGGCGTCCCTGAGCTTGTCTTTCATCGGGCGGTGTCCACTTCGGGGAAGAAAAGGCCCGGGGGCTGCCCGGGCCTCGAGGTTAATCCGTTGGAGGCCGGCGTCAGGCGGCTTCGAGCCCGGCGTCGTACTCGCCTTTCGCGGCCAGGCCGTTCATGCGGGCGCGATGCGCCAGCTTGGCCTGCGCGGCGGCGACGTTGGCGGCGGGGTTCTCGCCCCAGGTGGCCAGTGCCGGTGCCTGCAGCGCGCGGCCGTAGGAAAACGTCAGCGGCCACGGGAAATCGCCGAGCTTGTTCATGGCATCCAGGTGAGCGGTGGCTTCTTCATCCGACTGGCCACCGGACAGGAACACCACGCCGGCGACGGATGCCGGTACGGCATTCAGCAGGCACTGCAGCGTCGCGCGGGCGACTTCTTCCACGCCGGCGCGGCCCTGGGCCTTGGTGCCGGAGATGACCATGCTGGCCTTCAGGATGGTGCCTTCCAGCAGCACGTTCTGCTCGTACAGTTCGCTGAACAGCGAACGCAGCGTGGCCTCGGTGACTTCGTAGCACTCGTCAAGGTCGTGCTCGCCGTCCATGATCACTTCCGGCTCGACCATCGGCACCAGGCCGACTTCCTGGCACAGCGCCGCGTAGCGGGCCAGCGCGTGGGCGTTGGCGTCGATGCAGCCCGGCGTCGGCATGTTCTCGCCGATGGTGATGACGGCGCGCCACTTGGCGAACTTGGCGCCGAGTTCGGCGTACTCTTCCAGGCGGGCACGCAGGCCGTCCAGGCCCTCGGTCACTTTCTCGCCCGGCGCGGCGCCGGCCAGCGGGTGCGCGCCCTTGTCGACCTTGATGCCCGGCAGGATGCCGGCGTCGGTCATGACTTTCGTGAACGGCGTGCCATCGGCCGTGGCCTGGCGCAGTGTCTCGTCAAACAGGATGGCGCCGGAAATATGGTCGCCCAGCCCCGGCGTGGTCAGCAGCATGTCGCGGTAGGCGCGGCGGTTTTCCTCGGTGCATTCCACACCGATGGAATCGAAACGCTTCTGGCAGGTGCCCGTGCTCTCGTCGATGGCGAGAATGCCCTTGCCTTCGGCCACCATGGCCGCGGCGGTTTTCACCAGGTCCATACTGCTCATTGAGCCTCTCCTGTCGTTATTGGAAGGGAATCCCTGATTCTAAAACGTGACGCGCCACAAAACCATGCGCGTCGCGCCCCTCACACGATCAGTGCAGGTCGAGCTTGGTCTGACTGTCGACGAAGCCGTCGCTGGCCACCTGGACCAGGCGCAGGGTATTGGTGCCGCCCTCGTTACCCAGGCGGTCGCCCATGGTCAGGATCACGCGGTCGCCCACTTTCACCCTGCCCTGGTCGAGCAGCAGCGCGACGACGTTCGACAGCACCTTGTCCATGCCCTTGCCCTGGGGCACGTGGGCGATGGGGTAGACGTCGCGGTACATGGCCATGCGGCGACGGCTGGAGGCCATGGCCGACAGCGCGTAAATGGGCACGTGGGTGCGTACGCGTGACAGCCACTGGGCGGTGGAGCCGGATTCGGTCAGGGCGATGATGGCGTCGACCTTCACGTGCGTGGCCATGTACATGGCCGCCGAGGCGATGGCCTGGTCGATGCGGTTGAAGCGAACGTTCATTGGCCGCTCGCTGTGCAGCGATTCGACGTGGTTCTCGGCGCCGACGCAAACGCGCTCCATGGCTTCTACGGTTTTCACCGGGTGACGGCCGACGGCGGTTTCCGCGGAAAGCATCACCGCGTCGGTGCCGTCGATCACCGCGTTGGCCACGTCCAGCACCTCGGCGCGGGTGGGCACCGGGTTCTCGACCATGGACTGCATCATCTGCGTGGCGGTGATCACCACGCGGTTCTGGTCGAGCGCCGCGCGGATAATGCGTTTCTGCAGGCCCGGCAACTCGGCGTCGCCGATTTCCACGCCCAGGTCGCCGCGGGCGATCATGACGACATCGCTGGCGTCGATGATCTCTTCCAGGTTCTCGATGGCCTCGGCGCGCTCAATCTTGGCGACCACGCGGGCGTGGCTGCCGGCTTCGCGCAGCAGCTTCTTGGCCTGGATCATGTCGTCGGCGTTACGCGGGAACGAGACCGCCAGGTAATCGGCATCCATTTCCGCGGCACGCTTGATGTCGGCGCGGTCATGGTCGGCAATACCGGGAATCGACAGGCCGCCGCCCAGCAGGTTCAGGCCCTTGCGGCTGGACAGGTGACCGCCCACTTCCACCTCGCAGTGAATCTGGTCGCCATCGACCTCGACCACCTGCAGGGCGATCAGGCCATCATCCAGCAACAGGGTATTGCCGGGCTTCACGTCACCCGGCAGCCCCTTGTAGGTGACACCAATGCGGTGGTCGTCACCCGGCGCCGGGTTCGGGCTGGCGTCCAGCGTAAACGGCTGGCCGGGCTCCAGGTCGACACCGCCCTCGGCGAATTTCTCGACACGGATTTTCGGGCCCTGCAGGTCCACCAGCAGCGCCACTTCCTTGCCGGCGTTGCTCGCCGTCTCGCGCACCAGCTTCGCCCGCGCGGCCTGTTCTTCCGGCCCGCCATGGGACATGTTCAGGCGAAAGACGTCGGCGCCGGCGGCGATGACCTGCGCGAGTACCGCGGGGTCGTCAGTGGCGGGGCCGAGCGTGGCGATGATCTTGGTCTGGCGTGTTTTTGTTGCAGTCATTACGTTTCCGGGAAAGCCGTGGTCGTTCTTATGGTGACCTGCAAAGGTTGCAGGCAAATGAAGCCGCTTATGATACCGCTACCTTTGGCAAAGCGACATCCCGGCGCAAATGAAGTGGCGCGCGATTGCATCGCGGGTCTATGATGGCCGTCCAATCCCGTTTTCTTACCAACCCTCTGGGGGGAGTTGCAATGAAGAATCCACTTTCCAGGCTGCCGGTCGCCCTGGCGACCCTGTTCACGCTTGCCGCCGGCCCGGCGCTGGCGCAGGACAAACCGAACATCCTCGTGATCTGGGGTGATGATGTTGGTGTGATGAACATCAGCGCCTATCACCAGGGCATGATGGGCGGCAGCACGCCGAATATCGACCGCATCGCCGATGAAGGCGCGCGTTTTACCGACGCTTACGCGCAGCAGAGCTGCACCGCCGGCCGCGCCTCGTTCATCCTCGGCCAGCACCCCTACCGCACCGGCCTGCTGACCATCGGCATGCCCGGCGCCGCGCAGGGTATCCAGGACAAGGACCCGACCATCGCCGAGCTGCTGAAAGAGCACGGCTACATGTCCGGCCAGTTCGGCAAGAACCACCTGGGCGACCGCGACGAGCACCTGCCCACCAATCACGGCTTCGACGAGTTCTTCGGCAACCTGTACCACCTGAACGCCGAGGAAGAGCCGGAAAGCGAGTTCTACCCGAAAGATCCCGAGTTCAAAAAGAAGTTTGGCCCGCGCGGCGTGCTGCACAGCTATGCCGACGGCCGCATCGAGGACACCGGCCCGCTGAACAGCAAGCGCATGGAAACCGTTGACGACGAGTTCCTGGCCGCCAGCCTGGACTTCATCGAGCGCGCCCACGAAGCCGGCAAACCGTTCTTCGTCTGGCACAACTCGACCCGCATGCATGTCTGGACGCACCTGCCGGAAGAGTACAAGGAAAAATCCGGTTTCGGCATGTACGCCGACGGCATGATGCAGCTGGACGACGATGTCGGCGAACTGCTGGACAAGCTGGACGAACTGGGCATCGCCGACAACACCATCGTGGTGTTCAGCACCGACAACGGCGCCGAGAAATTCACCTGGCCTGACGGTGGCACCACGCCGTTCCGTGGCGAAAAGGGCACCACCTGGGAAGGTGGCTTCCGTGTGCCGCAGATGGTCCGCTGGCCCGGCACCGTCGAGCCCGGCACCATCATCAACGACATCTTTTCGCATGAAGACTGGATGCCAACCCTGCTGGCCGCCGCCGGCGAACCGGACGTAAAAGAGAAGCTGCTGGAAGGCCATCGGGCCGCCGGCAAGACCTTCAAGGCGCACCTGGACGGCTATGACCAGACCGCGCTGCTGTCCGGCGAAGGCCCGGGCGCGCGCAAGGAAATTTTCTACTTCGACGCAGGTGGCAACCTGAATGCGCTGCGTTACAACGACTGGAAGATCCACTGGGCAATCATGGAAGGCGCGATCAACACGGCCTACCGCAAGACGCCCAGCTGGCCGCTGATCATCAACCTGCGCATGGACCCTTACGAGGTCAGCCCGGACTCGGCGCTGTACGTCCGCCATTTCTATGCGGACCAGATGTGGACATTCGTGCCGGCACAGGCCGAGGTCAACAAGTTCCTGGAGACCTTCAAGGAGTTCCCGCCCACGGCCGGTGGCTCCCTGAGCATCGACAAGGTCATGAAGCAACTCGAATCGCCCGCTCGCAACTGATCGTTCCAGGGTGATCATGAAACGGCGGGGCCAGGCCCCGCCGTTTTTTTTGGCGGAGCGCAATCGCACCGCGTGGCCGCGCCTATAATGTGGCGCTCGGCACAAACCCACTGGAGACCTCGCGCCATGCGTCAATCGCTGCACCTGATTTTGCTGTTAAGCCTGGGGCAGTTTGCATCGACGGTCGTCATGGCCACCGAGGGCTTCGTCGGCACCGCGGCCTGCGCCGATTGCCACGCTAAAGAACACGCTGCCTGGCGCGGCTCGCATCACGACCTGGCCATGCAGCACGCCACCGAAGCGACCATGCTTGGCGACTTTGATGATGCGACGATCACCGTCCACGGCGTGACGTCGCGGCTTTTCCGCCGGGACGGCGGGTTTTTCGTCAACACCGACGGCCCCGACGGTGAAGCCGCTGATTTCCAGATCAGCTATACCTTCGGCTTTGATCCGTTGCAGCAATACCTGGTCGAATTCCCCGACGGCCGCGTGCAGGCGCTATCGCTGGCCTGGGACGCCCGCCCGAAGGACCAGGGCGGCCAGCGCTGGTTTCACCTCTACCCGGACGAGGCCATCGGCCACGACGACCCGCTGCACTGGACCGGCCGGCAGCAAAACTGGAACTACATGTGCGCCGACTGTCACTCCACCGACCTGGTGAAGGGCTACGACGCGGCCAACGACCGGTTCGACACCACGTGGACCGATATCAATGTGGGTTGCGAGGCCTGCCACGGGCCTGGAAAGGACCATGTCGACTGGGCCGGCCTGGACGGCGAACTGCGTGAGCAGGACGTTCGCCAGGGGCTGGCCGTGCTCCTGAACGAACGCGACGGTGTCACCTGGCCGATCGACATGGATACCGGCATCGCCCGGCGCAGCGCACCGAAAACCACGGACACCGAGATCCAGGTCTGCGCGACCTGTCACTCGCGCCGCGGCACCATTGCCGGCGGCGCCCAGGAAGACGCGTCATTCCTGGATCACCATTCCCCGGCGCTGCTCACCGGTGAGCTGTACCACGACGACGGCCAGATCATGGAAGAAGTCTACGTCTGGGGTTCTTTCCTACAGAGCAAAATGTACGCGGCCGGGGTCACCTGCAGCGACTGTCACGACCCGCATTCACAGGAATTACGCGCGCCGGGCGACGCCGTTTGCGCGCAGTGCCATCTGCCCGCAACATTCGCGACCCGCGACCACCACGGCCACCCCGAAGAATCCACCGGCGCGGACTGCCTAGCCTGTCATATGCCGGAAACCACCTATATGCAGGTGGACCCGCGACGTGACCACAGCCTGCGCGTACCGCGGCCCGACCTGGCGCTGGAATTCGGCACGCCGGACGCCTGCACCAGCTGTCACACCGGCCGTGATGTCACCTGGGCCGCCGAGGCCTTCAGCGGCATGTTCCCCGACGCCGTCGAGCCCTTCCAGGACTGGACCCGGGCCTTCCAACAGGCACGCAGCGGCCAGCCCCAGGCCGAGGTCTCGCTGATGCGGGTCATCAACGACGAGACCACACCGGACATCGCCCGCGCAACGGCGGTCCTGGAGTTGCAGAACCACCTTGGACCGATGTCCTTCCAACTGGTACAGGCCGCACTGGGGGACGACTCTCCGCTACTGCGGATCGCGGCATTGCGAACGCTCGAGGCCGTTCCGCCAGCGAATCGCTTCGGCTTTGCCGGCCACCTGCTGCGCGACCCGCTGCTGGCGGTGCGCGCCGAGGCGGCACGAACACTGGCGGCCACGCCGCTCAACCAGATGAGCGTCGCCGACCGGGGCGCCCTGGACCTGGCGCTGCGTGACTATGCCGCCACGCAGGCCTACAACGCCGATCGCCCCGAATCCCACATGAACATGGGCAACCTGTACGTGACGCGCGGCGACGCCGTGGCCGCCGAAAAGGCCTTCAGGCAGTCGCTAAAACTGGACCAGGCGTTCAGCCCGGCGTACGCAAACCTGGCCGACCTGTACCGGCAGCAGGGCATGGAAAGCGAGTCGCGCAAGTTGCTGGAGCAGGGCCTTGCCGTGGCGCCGGATGACGCCAGCCTGCGCCACGCCCTGGGCCTGGCCCTGGTTCGCGCCGGCAACACACCGGCGGCCCTGCCCGAACTGGAGAAAGCGGCGGAACTGGCGCCGGGCAATGCCCGCTATGCCTACGTGTATGGCGTGGCGCTCAACTCGGCGGGGCAGAAAGACGCGGCTGTCGAGGCCCTGGCAAAGGCGCAGTCACAGCACCCCAACAACCGCGAGTTGCTCTGGGCGCTGGCGACGTTCGAGCGTGACCGCGGCAACAGCGCCGCGGCACGGGGGTGGGCAGAAAAAATGCTGGCGCTGAATCCCGCCGACGAGGCCGCCAACCAGTTGCTGGAGACCCTGCCGCCGGCGGAATCCTGACTTACTGGCCGGCCCGGAACGGGAACTCGGCGAACATCTCGGCCACGCCGGCGCGGATGGCCGTGCGCAGTTCTTCGTTGGTTTTCTTGCCGCTGACACGACCTATGGCCACGCCCTCCCAGACCATGCGCTTGCGCGTCGAGTCCACCATATCGATATTGACCGTGCCCTCGGTGTACTGGCTCACGTGGGTCTCGGTGCCGTAACCGTAGCCGTACCACGGGTCGTAGAAACCGCGACGGTAACCGTAGTAACCCGGGTACATCGGGTCGTTGTACGTGGTGACCTTGGTCTTGTCCTGCATGGTCGCGGACACGTTGATCATCAGGTCGGGATTCTCCGACAGGGTGTAGCCACGCTTGTTCAGCTCATCACCGATCGCGTCGCGAAACACCTGGCCCGCGATGCTGGAGTAGTTCGGGTTCTCGATGCCCAGCGGATTGAAAAAGTTGTACGTGGTGTACTCGGAGAAATCGACCGAGCGATCGTAGTCACTGTGGATCTCCGGCCCGGAAGCACACGCCCCCAGCACCAGTGACAGGACGGCCAGAGAAGCAAACTTGAACATCGTTTTCATCAGTCAGTGCCTGAACAGGTTGAGAGCGGACAGCATACGCAATCGCCACCAACTGACCAAGTGCGACGTGATCGTGAGGGTTCAGCTGCGCAACACCCGTTCCCATAAGCTCGTCATAATGTCGTACAGCCGGGCATACTCGCCGATGCGTGTCATTGCGTCCGGAACGGATTCCCTGAACGGCAAGGCGTCACCGGTGTCCGCGTCCAGCCAGGCCGCGACCAGGGTCTCAAGGCGGCTTTTTCCCAGGCGATGAAAGCGTGTCACCACCGCCAGGTCCATCCAGGGCTGACCCGCCGCGGCATATTCCCAGTCCAGCAGGCGCGCCGGCCTTTGGCCGACGATGTTTCCGGCGTGCGCATCGTGGTGGCAAAGTCGCGCCTCGTAGCCAGCGGGGTAAAGGGTCGCTGACAAAGAGGCCGCTTCACGCACCAGCGCATCCGATTCTGACCCTGGCGCCTGGCGGGCGTAACGCCTGGTGATCGCGGCAGGGTCGAAGCGCTGACCCACGCCCGGCAAGGAATGAACTCGGCGAAGCAATCGCCCCAGCGCACGCAGGCGCGCTGGGTCGCGCAGGTCGGACGGTCGCCAGGGTGAAGCCGGCAGGTACCGCGTCAGTAAAAGCCCCCGTTTTGGTTCACAGCCGAGTGGCTGTGGTGCCAGCCCCGCGACCGCGGCCGCCTGCAACACCGCATACTCGTTGACGCGGTCCAGCCCCAGCCGGCTGGCCATGGGAAGGTCTCGGCGCAGCACGAGCTTGCCCGCGGAACTGTCCAGTAACCAGCTGCGGGTGACCGCCCCCTGGCCCAGCCGCCGCACGACCCGGGCACCACGGGTTTCCGGAAAAACGCCGAGCGGTGGCCGGTCTGCGGTCACGCGCCAGCCGGTTCCGGCTTCGCCATGCTCGACTTCCAGTCACGGTAGCCGATGACGATCAGCACCAGGTAGAACACGAACAACCCGGCCGTCAACCACAACCCCTGGTGGGCGTAGAGCCAGGCCGAAGCCGCGTCAATGACGAACCAGTAGTGCCAGTTCTGCAGTACCTTGCGCGCCACCATCCAGGTGGTGACGATGGCGCCGCAGGCGATCAGCGCGTCCAGCCAGGGCCAGGCGGCGTCGGTCCACTGGTGCAGGGCCCAGCCGGCCAGGCCGCCGGCCACGGCGATCACGGCCAGCGGGCGCACGTGATCGGCCGCCCGCCAGGACACGACCGCCGGCACCGTGCCGTCATCGCCCCCACGCCAGTTCCACCAGCCGTAAATCGCCATGGCGATGTAGAACAGTTGCAGCGCCGACTGCATGTACAGGCCGGCACCCAGCATCAGCGCGACATAGATGCCGGCGCTGGCAATCGCCGCCGGCCAGCACCAGGGGTTCTGGCGAATCGCCAGCAGCAGGTAGGTGATGGCCAGCGCCACGGCCAGCGCCTCCCAAGGCCAGAGCGCGGTCAGCGCGGCGATAAAACTGTTGTCGTCACCGACCACTTGATCAGCCGATATCCGGGCGGGCGGCGATATCCAGGTCGATATTCAGATACCGGACGACGAACACCACCCGGGTCGGGTCCGCCATCACGGGTTTCATGCTGGCGTTGATGGCGGTCATGACGCGATCGAACTTACCGCGAACTTGGGTGCTCATCTGGTGGGTCACCACGTCCAGGTCCTCGTAGTGGCGGAGCGCGTGTATGAATTCGATGATCGGGGCCTCGTAATCCGCGTGCAGCGGATACATGGCGATATCGGCGGTGATGATCATTGGGGAATCGGGACAGCGAAAGTGGGCCGAGTCTAGCACGGCGGGATTGGTAGAATGCCCGCTGGAACCGTCACCCGGATGTCTCGCCCGATGAGCCATTTCAGCCCGCGCCGAACAGGCGCTATCACCGGCATGATCCTGTCCCTGTTTGCCGCGGCTCCGACGTACGCGATGCACTGCGACGCGCCCCACGGCGCCGACCGGCCCAGCGTCGGCCTGGTGCTGGGCGGTGGCGGCGCACGCGGCTACGCGCACGTCGGCGTGCTGAAGTACCTGGAAGAAATGCGCATCCCGGTCGATTACATCGCCGGCACGAGCATGGGCGCCATCATCGGCGGTTTCATGGCCAGCGGCCTGAGCGCCGGCGAGATCGAGACCCTGATCGAAACCACCGACTGGAACGCGGTCTTTGCCGGCTCCCCGCCCCGCCAGTCGGAACCCCTGCGCCGCAAGAGCGACGACGAGCTTGGGCTATTTGGACCTAAGTTCGGCGTCGGCAAGGGCAGCAGCGCGCTGCCCGGCGGCGTGGTCGCCGGCCAGAACATCCTGCTGCTGTTCGAGGACGTCATCGGCCAGCGCGTCCAGGTCAGCGACTTTGACGAACTGCCGATTCCCTTTCGCGCCGTGGCCACCGATATCGTCCGTGGCCAGCCGGTGATCATGGGCGACGGCTCGCTGGCGGAAGCCATGCGTGCCAGCATGGCCGTTCCCGGCGTCTTCGACCCCATTAAGCGTGGTGATCACCTGCTGGTCGATGGCGGCCTGGTGCGTAATCTGCCGGTGGACGTCGTGCGCGCCATGGGCGCGGACATCGTCATTGCCGTGGACGTGGGAACACCCCTGATGCCAGAGGAACGCATCGGCAACGTGGTGTCTGTGGTCGAACAGATGACCGCGCTGATGGTGATTAACAACACCCAGGTGCAGATGGATAGCATGGCCGATCAGGACATCATGATCCGCCCGGATCTCGGATTCGAGATCACGTCGCGCGATTTCAGCGGTTTCGAAGCGTCCATCCCGCTGGGCTACCAGGCCGCCCAGGCCAGCCACGACGCACTGGCGAGCCTGTCAATGGACAACGAGGGCTGGGCCGACTGGCGCCGGGGCATACAGGCCTGCGAGGCGGGTGAGCCCACGGTGCACTTTGTGCGACTGGACAACCAGTCGCGGTTTTCCGACGAAGTCCTGCAGAACATGCTGAACACCAGGATCGGCGAACCCCTGGACGTGGCGCAGATGGAGTCGGACCTGGAAAACATCTACAGCCTGGGCTTCATCCGCATGGCCAGCTACACGGTCGTGAACGAGAACGGCCAGACCGGTGTCGAGATCAGCGTGCAGCAGGACACGCGCGGTACCGACTTCATCGAAACCGGCCTGACCATTTCCGGTGACCGGCGCGGTTCATCCATCAACCTGCAGGCCGGTTACCTGGTCACGGACCTGGACGAGCGCGGCTCCGAGGCCCGTGCCGTTGTACAGCTGGGCGAAGACGTTGGTGTACTTGGTGATGTCTACAAGTACATGGACGACCACCGGCGCTGGTTCATCAACCCGGAGATCGCCTATTCGCGGCGCGACCTGCTGCTGTTCACGACGGACAGCATCGCCGTGGGTGAAGCCGAGATCCAGGAATCCTGGGTGGCCGCGACCATCGGACGCGCATTCGGCAACGATTTCGCCCTCTACGGGGGCGTGGCGCGGTATTTCGGCGAGGTCAAGCCGGGCATCGGCCTGCCGTTTCCGAAAACGGATTTCGATGGCGGCGAGTTCAGCCTGGGCGCCGTTTTCGATTCACTTGACGACATGTTCCTGCCGGGCGACGGCGTCCTCGCCCGCCTTGAGTACATCGACTCCAGCGAGGCGCTGGGCGCCGATGACGATTTCGAACAGTTGCGCTTCAACGCCATCGCCGCACACACCTGGGGGCGTCACAGTGCGCTGGCCGGTGCGCGCTACAACGTGACCCTGGACGACGTCGGCGCGCCCCTCTACGCCATTTTCACGGGTGGCGGCTTCCTGAACATGTCCGGATTCGAGCCGGCCGAGCTCAACGGCGCCAACTTCGGCATGCTGCTGGGTGGTTACCGCTACCAGGTCCACCAGTCCGGCATCCTGCCCGGTTACGTCGGCGGTACGCTCGAGTACGGCAACGCCACCGCGGATCGCGATGACCTGTTCAGCGACGCGATCTGGAACGGCAGCCTTTATCTGGCCTACGACACACCGCTGGGCCCCGTGTACCTGGGCTACGGCTGGAATGAACTGCACAGCGGGCTGCTGTTCCTGCAGCTCGGGGCGATCATCGGGGACCAGTCCATCGGGCGGCGGTGAGTGGAGGCGTGTTGCGGGCTGACCGCCCTGATTGTTGGGGTTGGCCCTATCGGAACACGCTGTGAATACATCCTTGTACGCTTTTCGGCGACTTCCGTGTCGCCGAAAGTTCCGATAGGGCCAACCCCACCAAACAGGGCTGCCGCGCAGCGCGCCGCCATCACACAGCGGCGGTTCGGTTTGAATTCAATGTGAGGGGCCCGGGCTGAACGACGCGGTAGTTTCGGGGTGAGGGTGTGCTTGCCCCGGGACCTTCGGCGGCAGGGATGCCGCCGATGAGCGATACAGGGATGTACATGAGCGCGTCCCGGGGCAAGCACACCCCCACCCCGGGACGGCCTACGCGCGATCAGGCGCGGGCTTCGAGCGCCGCGACGGCGGGAAGCTTCTTGCCTTCGACGTACTCCAGGAAAGCACCGCCCCCCGTGGAGATATAGCTGATATCGTCGCCGACACCGAACTGGTCGATCGCGGCCAGGGTGTCACCGCCACCGGCAATGCTGAAGCAATTGGAGTTCGCCACGGCCTCGGCCATGGCCTGGGTGCCGTGACGGAAGTTCTTGAACTCGAACACGCCGACCGGTCCGTTCCAGATGACCGTTCCCGCGCTCCAGATGATTTCGGCGTACTCGGCCGCGGTCAGCGGGCCGATATCCAGGATCATCTCGTCTTCGCCAATATCATCCAGGTAACGCACGTGCGCTTCGGCGTCGGGCTCGAAGGCGTTGGCAACCAGCACATCCTTGGGAATCGGGATGTGGCCGCCCTTCTCGTGCGCCAGGCGAATCAGGCGTTGCGCCTCGTCGATCAGCTCCGGCTCGTACAGCGACTTGCCGACCTCGTGACCGGTGGCCGCGATGAACGTGTTGGCAATACCGCCGCCGACAATCAGCTGGTCACATTTCTCCAGCAGCGCCTCGAGCACGGTCAGCTTGGTCGACACTTTCGACCCGCCCACGATCGCCAGCAGCGGCCGATCGGGGTCTTCCAGCGCAGACTTGAGCGCGCTGATCTCACGCACCAGCAGCGGGCCGGCGCAGGCCTCGGGCGCGAAACGCGCGACGCCCTCGGTGGAGGCCTGGGCGCGATGGGCCGTGCCGAAGGCGTCCATGACGAAGACGTCGCAGAGCGCCGCCATGCGCTTCGCCAGCGCTTCGTCGTTGGCCTTCTCGCCCGGGTTGAAGCGGACGTTCTCGCACAACACTACTTCGCCCGGCGAGATGTCAACGCCGTCCAGCCAGTCAGTGGCCAGCCGCACCGGGCGGCCGAGCAGTTCACCCAGCCGGTCGGCGACCGGGGCGAGCGAGAACTTCTTCTCAAACTCGCCCTCGGTGGGCCTGCCCAGGTGCGACATCACCAGCACCGAGGCGCCGTCGTGCGACAGCGCTTCGATAATGGACGGTACCGCCGCGCGAATGCGCGCATCTGAGGTCACCTTGCCGTCCTCGATGGGAACGTTCAGGTCTTCGCGCATCAGCACGCGCTTGCCGGAAAGATCCAGGTCGCTCATGTGCAGGCAGTACATGGCTGTGCTCCTCAGGAAGCCTTGACCAGCGCCAGCGTGGTATCGAGCATGCGGTTGGAGAAACCCCACTCGTTGTCGTACCAGCTCAGCACTTTCACCAGGTTACCGTCCATCACGCGGGTCAGGCCGGCGTCGAAGATGGACGAATGCGGGTCATGGTTGAAGTCGATGGACACCAGCGGCAGCTCGTTGTAGCCCAGCACACCCTTCAGCGGGCCCTCGGCGGCGGCTTTCACCGCGGCGTTCACTTCCTCGACAGTGGTGTCGCGCGACGCGGTGAAGACCAGGTCCACCACCGAGACATTGATGGTCGGCACGCGCATCGAGAATCCGTCCAGCTTGCCGTTCAGTTCCGGCAGCACCAGGCCCACGGCCGCAGCCGCGCCGGTCTTGGTCGGGATCTGGCTCATCGTGGCCGAACGCGCGCGCCGCAGGTCGCTGTGGAACACGTCGGTCAGCACCTGGTCGTTGGTGTAGGCGTGGATGGTGGTCATCAGGCCCTTTTCGATACCGACGGCCTCGTGCAGCACCTTGGCCAGCGGCGCCAGGCAGTTGGTGGTACAGGACGCGTTCGAAATGACTTCGTCGCTGGCCTTCAGGGTGTCGTCGTTGACGCCGAAAACGACGGTGTTATCAACGTTCTGGCCCGGGGCCGAGACGATGACCTTCTTCGCGCCGGCGGCGATGTGCTTGCCGGCCGCTTCCTTGGAACGGAAGAACCCGGTGCACTCGTGCACCACGTCCACGCCCAGTTCGGCCCACGGCAGCTTGGCCGGGTCGCGTTCCGCGAACACCTTGATGTGGTCGCCGTTGATGATCAGGTCACCGCCTTCCACGCTGACCTCACCCGGGAATTTGCCGTGGGCGGTGTCGTAGCGCGTCAGGTGCGCGTTGGTCTCGGCGTCGCCCAGGTCGTTGATGGCAACGACCTGGATCTCGTCGGTGCGGCCGGACTCGTACACGGCGCGCATGATGTTGCGGCCGATGCGGCCGTATCCGTTAATCGCGACTTTTACTGGCATGTCAGGGTCTCCTTATCAAAATCATTTCGCGTTGAGCGTATCGCGGACCGCCGCGCAGACATTGTCGACGGTCAGCCCATATTCTTCGAACAGTTGCGGGGCGGGCGCGGAAGCGCCAAAGCGGTCGATGCCGACCACCTTGCCCCGGTCGCCGACCAGGCCACGCCAGTACTGGGTGACGCCGGCCTCGACGGCCACGCGCGCGGTCACCGCGGGCGGCAGCACGTAATGGCGGTATTCCTCGTCCTGGGCCTGGAACCGACCCGTGTTGGGCATGGACACCACGCGTACGGCCACGCCCTCGCCGGCCAGCTTTTCGGCCGCGCCCACTGCCAGGCCCACCTCGGAACCGGTGGCGACGATGATGGCGTCCGGCGTGTCGTCGGTGCCGCGCAGGATGTAGGCACCCTTTTCGATATCGGCGAGAGTGGCCTCGTCGCGATCCTGGTGCGGCAGGCCCTGGCGGGTCAGGATCAGCGCATGCGGGCAGCGGCGCTCCTCGATGGCGCATTTCCACGCCACCGCGGTTTCAACCGTGTCACACGGGCGCCAGACCGACAGGTTCGGGATCAGTCGCAGGCTGGCCACGTGTTCCACCGGCTGGTGGGTAGGGCCGTCCTCGCCCAGGCCGATGGAGTCGTGGGTGTAGACCAGCACCTGGTGTGCCGGGATCAGCGCCGCCATGCGCACCGCGTTGCGGGCGTAGTCGGAAAACGTCAGGAAGGTCGCGGTGTAGGGCACGAATCCGCCATGCAGCGCCAGGCCGTTGCCGAGCGCGGTCATGCCGAATTCGCGGACGCCGAAATGCACGTAGTTGCCGTTGCGGCCGCCCTTCAGCACGTCTTCGCTGCCCGACCAGATGGTGTTGTTGGACGGCGCCAGGTCCGCCGAGCCGCCGATCAGTTCCGGCAGCGACGGCCCATAGCCGTTCAGGGCCATCAGCGACGACTTGCGTGTCGCCACGTCGCCGCCGTCGGCCTGGGTCTTGCGGATGAAGTCCGCCGTGACGGCATTCCAGTCGTCCGGCAGTTCGCCTTTCATGCGCCGCTCAAATTCGGCGGCTTCCACCGGGAAGGCGCGGGCGTAAGCCTCGAAACGGGCGTTCCACTCCCGCTCGGCCTCGGCGCCTTTCTCCAGTGCCGACCAGCCGGCGTAAATGTCGTCCGGAATCTCGAACGGCGGGTGGTTCCAGCCCAGCGCCTCGCGCGTGGCTGCAACTTCGTCCTCGCCGAGCGCGGCACCGTGGGTGGCCTCGGTGCCCTGCTTGTTCGGTGAGCCGAAGCCGATGATGGTGCGCGCGCAGATCAGTGTCGGGCGATCGGACTCGGCGCGGGCGGTGTCGATGGCCTGGCGGATTTCCTCCGGGTCATGGCCGTCGACGTTGCGGATCACCTGCCAGCCGTAAGCCTCGAAACGCGCGGGCGTGTCGTCGGTAAACCAGCCTTCCACCTCACCGTCGATGGAGATGCCGTTGTCGTCCCAGACAGCAATCAGCTTGCCCAGGCCCAGCGTGCCGGCCAGCGAGCAGGCCTCGTGGGAAATGCCTTCCATCAGGCAGCCATCGCCCAGGAACACCCACGTCGTGTGGTCGACGATGTCGTGGCCGTCGCGGTTGTAACGCGCCGCCAGCACCTTTTCGCCCAGCGCCATGCCCACGGCATTGGCCAGGCCCTGGCCCAGCGGCCCGGTGGTGGTTTCAACGCCCGGCGCTTCGCCGAATTCGGGGTGCCCCGGGGTCATCGAGTGCAACTGGCGGAAGTTGGCCAGTTCCTTCACCGGCAGTTCGTAACCGGTCAGGTGCAGCAGTGAGTAGAGCAACATGGAACCGTGCCCGTTGGACACCACGAAGCGATCGCGGTCCCACCAGCCCGGGTTGGCCGGGTTATGGCGGTGGTAGTCGTTCCAGAGGACTTCGGCGATGTCCGCCATGCCCATGGGCATGCCGGGGTGTCCAGAGTTGGCGGCCTGCACACCGTCCATGGACAGCGCACGAACCGCGTTGGCGAGATCTTTGCGGGTGGGCATTCGGATTCCCTGTTAGCGGTAACAAAAGCATTCCCCCGCCCTTCTCCAACAAGGCAGGGTGAAGCTTCTCATTCTCCATGACTGGCCAGCAGGGGGCAAGGGGCCACGCCGGGCGCGGCCGTCGCTTCAGCGTGCCTCGCCCAGCGTGAATTCGAATGTATAGAAGTGGTCGCCGTTTTCAGCGATGTCGATACCGACCTTGCCCTCGAGCCCGGCCAGTTCCCCGGTACCCGACCCGGGCACGACGGTGATGTCCAGGTGCTGCTCACCCGGCTGCATCACGCCCTTGTGCGCCAGCACGAATGTGCCGGTGCGGCCTTTAAGTGAGCCTTCCACGTGCTCGACACCCACGTAGGCCGCCGACCCGTCAACCGGCGCCCCGGCCATCAGCAACTCACCCCGGGCCGTGGCCACCAGCTCACCGCGGTAGGTTTTCTCCAGCGTGACGCGACGGACGTTGTTGCCATCCTCAAGCGGCCACTCGCTGGCCGGTGTCATCTGCACGTCGAAATCACCTTTCGCGGTATGGGTCATGTTCGGTTCTCCTGCGGCCAGCCCGGCCGACGTCAGCAATGCGAGGAACGTGAAGTACATTTTCGCTCCTGGTTTCGAAGGAGCGGTCATTCTAACGTTGTCGGTGAGACGGTGAGACGGTGAGACGGCAGAATGCTAGTCAGGCCGGCATGGCATCGCAACAACAAACTCGGTTGGCGTGTCCAATGCCGGGGTGGGTGATGACCTACCCGGACTTTCGGCGGCAAGGATGCCGCCGATAAGCGATACACGGATGTACTTGAGCGAGTCCGGGTAGGTCATCACCCACCCCGGCACCCGCGACACGCCCCCGTTCAGGATTGCTCGAGTCGCCCCGCCTTCAGGTCCGCCCAGTATTCGTTGAGCTCCCGCTTCACCACGGGCAGCAGGAAATAGACGCCGAGCAGGTTGGGAATGGCCATGGCCAGGATCATTGCGTCGGAGAAACCGATGACGGCGCCCAGCTGCATGCTGGAGCCGATGATGACGAACGCCAGGAACAGCAGCTTGAAGGTGATGTCAGCCGCCTTGCTCTCGCCGAACAGGTAGGTCCATGACTTCAGCCCGTAGTAGGACCAGGAAATCATCGTCGAGAACGCGAACAGCACCACCGCCAGGGTCAGCACCCAGGGGAACCAGGAAATCGCCGATTCGAATGCGTTCGAGGTCAGCTGAACGCCGTCCAGGGTGGAGTCCGCCGAGCCGGTGATGATGATCACGAGCGCCGTGATCGTGCACACCACCACGGTGTCGACGAACGGCTCGTACAGGGCCACGATGCCCTCGGTGACCGGGCGGTTGGTCTGCACGGCGCTGTGGGCGATGGCGGCGGAACCCACACCGGCCTCGTTGGAAAATGCCGCGCGCTGGAAGCCGACGATCAGCACGCCGACGAAACCACCGGCCACGCCTTCAGGGCTGAACGCGCCGTTGAAAATCGCGGCGAATGCCGCCGGCACCTGGCCGACGTTCATCAGGATGATCACAACACCGGCCAGCACGTAGGTGATGCCCATGAACGGCACGATCTTCGAGGTCACCCGGGCGATACCGCGGATGCCACCGATGATCACCAGGCCGACCAGCGCTGCAACCACCAGGCCGAACAGCCAGCCTTTATCGGCCAGCCAGCTGGCCTGCCCACCGGTCACGTTGACCAGCTGCGAAAAGCTCTGGTTGGCCTGGAACATGTTGCCGCCGCCGAATGCACCGCCGACACAGAACACGGCGAATATCACGGCCAGGACCTTGCCCAGCACCGCGAATGCCGGCCCCCTTTCGGCCAGGCCCTTGGACAGGTAGTACATTGGGCCGCCGGACACCGTGCCGTCCGGGTACTCGTTCCGGTATTTCACGCCCAGGGTGCACTCGGTGAACTTGGACGACATGCCCAGCAGGCCTGCCAGGATCATCCAGAACGTGGCACCCGGGCCACCCAGCGACACCGCCACGGCGACGCCGGCAATGTTGCCCAGCCCGACCGTGCCGGATAGTGCGGTCGCCAGGGCCTGGAAATGCGTCACTTCGCCGGCCGCGTCGGGGTCGGCGTAATCGCCGCGAACCAGCCTGAAGCCGTGGGTAAATGCGCGGAGGTTAATGAATTTGAAGTACAGCGTCATGAGCGTGGCGGCAGTGACCAGCCAGATCAGCACGAACGGAATCTCGGCGAAACCCAGCGGAACCGGGTAGAAAATGGCCGCCGTCACCGCATCGGCGATGGGCTGGATGGCGTTATTGATCTTCTGGTCGATGCCGTCCTGGGCCCAGGCCGGAACGGCCGCCAGCAGCAATAGGGCGGCGGCTGTGATTCTGGTGATTCGCATGTGGTGATTCCCTGAGTGTTTGATGTTGTTGTCGCGTCTGCGCGCGTTGATCCTGCTGGGTGGTGGGCCGGTGGTGCGCGTCAGGGCACCACGGTCACGGGCCGGTCGGCGATCTGCACCAGGCTGCTGGCGACACTGCCGAAAAACTGCGCCTTGAACTTCGAGGACCCTGAACGGCCGACGATGATGCTGGCGGCGTCGTTGTCTTTCGCCAGCTTGGCCAGGGTTTCCGCCGCGTGGCCGTGGCGGATGACGCCCCTGGCTTCGACGCCGGCTTCCCTGATCTTCGCCACGACGGGGTCGATCACCTCGGTTCGTGCGCGCTCCAGTTCCTCTTCCCGGCGCTTGTGCCGCTGCTCATTTTCCTGCGCGGTGCTGAAGGAATAGCGGGACCATTCAATAACGTGTGCGACGACAAGGCCGGCGCCGGAATCACGGGCGCGTTCAATGGCGTAATCGAGTGCGCGTTCGCTGCAATCGCTGCAGTCGACACCGACAAGGTGAGTGGCGGACATGCTGTTCTCCGTGGCGAAATCCGGGATAGTCTAGCCCAATCGACCCGGGACTGCGCCCGGGTCAGCGCGACGGCGTTTCAGGTCGTCGATGATGCGCCGGCGGTCCACTTGATGGAACAGCCCATTGACGGTGTTTGTGCCCCCGGTCCGCGGCCGGTTTCGGCCACCTGTTTCATCGCCTCAAACAGTTCGCGCGGCATGTCCGGGGCGTCCGGGGCGGCGCCCGCGGCGTCCAGGCGGCCGCGGTACTGCAGTTCCAGGCCGGCGTTGTAGCCGAAGAAATCGGGGGTGCACACGGCGCCGTAGGCCTGCGCCACTTCCTGGGTGGGATCAATGACATAGGGGAACGGATAGCCGTACTTTTCCGCCTCCAGTTTCATGTTCTCAAACGAGTCTTCCGGATAGTCGGTGGGGTCGTTGGACATGATGGCGACGGTGCCGATGCCCAGTGATTCGAGCGCGCGACAGTCGCGCACCAGCTTGTCGCGGATGGCCTTCACGTAGGGGCAATGGTTGCAGATGAACATCACCAGCAGGCCGTTGGGGCCGCGGCAGGCGTCAAGGTCCAGCATGCGGCCGTCGGTGGCCTCGAGGTGGAATGCCGGTGCGGGCCGGCCAAAATCGCAAACGGGGGTGTGCTTCAGCGCCATGAGGTCTCCGTCAATCTCTGAAAGCCGCATTATAGCGACCTTGCTAGCGCTACCAGCTCGGCAAAACGAACGATCTTTTGCTATGCTTGTCACAGGACATGGATGTACTGCGAATGCTCACCCAAGGGCATCGCCAACGAGGCTCTACAACCTGTCATGAAGAAATTGCTTTGCAGGAAAACAGGCAAGCAATGGCGTGGTGCTCTCACCGCGCTTTTCGTGCTGGGCGCTTACAGCGGCCTCACCGTGGCCGCCGAGCCGGTGACCAGCACCCTTGGCGAGCAGTCTTTCGTGGGGCTGAAAACACCACAGTCCATCGTACCCTTTCCGCTTTCCGATGCCCGTGAATCGGCCTCGTTGCCATTCGACCTTGGGGGCAGCGACCAGCGCAAACTGCGTCTGCAACTTGAGCAGCCGATTGACCTGCGCGCCATTGGCATTCACGGCAGTTCGTCGCTGAATGGCCAGCGCGTGATCGCTGGCAACGCGGTTGATTTCCGCCTGGATGACCGGCTGTCACTGGGCGGCGGCATGACGCTGGGTGAAGCCGAGCCGGGTTTCCAGGCGCTGGGCAAAATTCATTGCGAGAACGGGACGCTGAACGCCGGCTCGTACACGGCCACCAACTGTTACTTCATTGACCGCGCCGCGGCCTATCGCACGGGCACCGCTGCACTGGGTGCGAAATTCCGCGTTACGGACCGGGCCACGGCGTCGATGAGAATGTACGAGTCCCGTGCCGAGCTGGACGTGACCGGTACGCCCTGGGGCGCGATGCCGACCGTGGACCCCATTGAGCGGGTCATCGCCGGCGGCAACCCCTTGCTGCCCAGCCTTGAAGCCCTGCCGGGCACGCAGGCGCTGGAATCGGAAATGACGGGCATCGACCTCGAATTCCAGGTGGGCATTTCCACCGACCGCGCCGGCGACATGGTGGTGGGCCTGCAGTTGACGCGCATTCTCGACAGTGCGCAGCAGGGCGTGTACTACTCGTCGCCGGGCATCCACAACTGGACAATTGCCGAGCCATTCGACACCGCGGGCCTGAGCCTGGACTGGAGCCGCGGCGCCTTCAGCGGCGGCGTACAGTCCTACTACCGCACTCCGGTCGACTTCCTGAACCGCCAGCCGCTGGACGCGCAGACCACGTTCGACGTGCACTTCACGTGGCGGGCGCCGTGGAACGCGAGCTTCAGCGTGGGCGCCAGCAATGTACTGGACGAGGGTGTGGATGAAGGCGCTGTCGACACCAGCCTCACGGACCCCTTCGAGTCCATCTACGGGCGTATCCCCTACGTCCGCTACAAGCAGGATCTCTGACGGAATTTCCGCCGGGCTCGCGTCAGCGCAGTTTGCGCAGCGCTTTCTTGGCCCTGAACAGCAGCACCCGCGTCACCAGGTAACCCACCGTTCCCAGCGCCACCAGGATAATGGGTACAGCTGAGGGTGGCCGCGAAAAATCACTGGATTCCCACCAGTACCAGCCACAGGCTGCCAGCAGCAGCGAAATTGCGAAGTAGCTGGTCATCTTCAGGTGGTAGATGCGGTCGCGAAGTTTGCGCCGCTGGAACTCGGTCAGCTGTTCTTCGGTGACGTCGCCGCGGGCAAAGCCGCATTTCGGGCAAAGCGGCGCGACGCTCGACATCGGCTTCTTGCACTGGGGACAGTTGACGATCAAGACGCTCTCCGGTTTCGAAACGCCCGCAAAAGTACCACGCGCGGTTTCTGGTGAGTAGTGCACTCACCACTCACGCGCGGAAGAACACGATCTCCGCACGCAGGCCACCCTCGGCGCGGTTTTCGAAATGAATCCGCCAGCCGTACAGTTCACACAGCCGCTTGACGATGGCGAGACCCAGCCCCGAACCGGAACCCGTGGCGCCCTCGCCGCGATAATGGCGCTCGAGTACGTGTTTGATTTCTTCATCGGGAATGCCGGGGCCGGTGTCTTCGACCGCGACGCGCCCATTGCCGACGCGCACGACCACCTCGCCTTCCGGCGTGTAGCGGATGGCATTGCTGACCAGGTTACTGACCGTCACCGCGATCACCGATTCCGGTGCAATGACGCTGACCCGGTCGTCTTCCTCCAGGCGCAGCTCCAGCGGCTTGTTGTCCAGCAGGGGCCGGTGCAGGTCGATGATGTCCTGGGCCACAGCGGATACGCTGTGCGATTCACTGCCCTCGTCGGTGCCGCGTTCGGCGCGCACCAGGTGCAACAGGGCCGTGGTGATGTCGGTGGACTGCCTCGCGGCGCGGGCGATGCGCAACAGCCGGTTGCGGGTCCGTGCCGGCAGGTCGTCCTGGGCCAGCAGCAATTCCGTCGCGCCGGCGATGACCGCCAGCGGTGTACGCAACTCGTGGCTGACGTCGGCATTGAACTCACGGTCTCGCTCCACCAGGTGGTGCATGCGCTCGGCGTAGGCGTCCAGCGCCGCGGCCAGCTGGCCCACTTCATCGTCGGCGAACCACTGCGCCAGCTGGGGTGACGGCGATGCTTCCTCGGCGTCTTCCAGCCGCTTCGCCAGCTCGGTCACCGGGTGCATGACCCGGGTCGACGACCACATGCCGATGGCGAGCGCCAGCAACGAGAAGATCAGCACCACGCCGATCAGTGCGGTGAACAGCTGTCGCTCCAGCCGGCGGTTGTCGGTGACGTCGTACATCAGGAACGCCCACAGGTCGTCGTCCTTGCGCACGGCCACCTTGAAGTGACCATCGGCCAGCTCGACATCGTGCACGCCGGTTTCCAGGTCCCTAACCTGCGCGGCCACGCTGTGATTGGGGTCGCCCGGACGCGTCACGTAACCCTGGATGCGGGTGTAGAACGGCTCGACCACCGAGGGATCCTCGCGCAGCTGCATGACGTAGTCGTCCAGCTCCTGGGCGATGGTGGAGCCGATCAGCTGGTCTTCCAGGTAGCCTTCCAGCAGCAGCACGCTGACGGCGAACAGGCCGCTGAGCAGCGTACCGAGCAGCAGGAACGAAAAAATGATCCTGCTGCGGAGACGACGCCTAAACTGCATCCGACTCCGTCAGCCGGTAGCCGATACCGTGGCGGGTCTGGATCATCTTCGAGCCGAACGGCTTGTCGATCTGTGAACGCAGCGAGTGGATATGCACACGGAGGCTGTCGCTGTCCGGCATTTCCTCGCCCCAGACCTCTTTCTCCAGCTCGGCGCGGGTCACCACGTTGGGTGATGATTCCATCAGGCAGCGCAGCAGTTTCAGCCCGATCGGGTTCAGCTCGATCTCGCTGTCGGCACGGTTCACGGTCAACGTATCGAGGTTGTACTTCAGGTCACCCACCTGCAGTACACGACT
Organism: uncultured Oceanospirillales bacterium; assembly: GCA_913055655.1. Taxonomy (GTDB): domain Bacteria; phylum Pseudomonadota; class Gammaproteobacteria; order Xanthomonadales; family SZUA-36; genus Marinihelvus. The sequence goes on from CAJXKA010000003.1 coordinate 54,631, forward strand.
GCCACGGTGGCGCCCGCGGCGGCAGAGGACATCCAGCCGGGCCTCGACTTCCTGCAAAGCGAACGGCTTGACCAGGTAATCGTCGGCGCCGCTGTCGAAGCCGGTCAGCTTGTCTTCCAACCGGTCGCGCGCGGTCAGCATCAGCACCGGCGTATCCTTGCCGGCATCGTCCCGAAGCTTGCGGCAGACGTCCAGGCCGTCCATGCCGGGCAGCTGCAGGTCGAGCACGATGGCATCGAAATCGTTGACCACGGCCAGGTGCAGGCCGGTAATGCCGTCGCCGGCGAAATCCACGGTATGACCGCGGTCCTCCAGGAAATCGCCAAGGTTGGCGGCGATGTCCGGGTTATCTTCGATTATCAGGATGTGCATAGATCTGCCGGGTCCATTTCATGGACATAAAGAAAGGCCCAAGCAGATGATATCAACACCTCGCTTGGGCCCAGACTGCCCTATGTGTCTTGCATCAGCCGTTTAGCTGCCACTCGCGCCGGCGCAATGCGCCGGTCTTCCAGTGCGCGACCAGTCTAGGCCTCACGGTGTTAAGGCGCGGTTAACCGGGCCGGTTTTTTGCGTTAACCGGCGTCAGTCCAGCAACTCGACGTCGTGCAGCCTCTCGGACAGCGAATTGGCGTCGCCGCCCTCGGACAGCTTCACGGCCAGGCGCACCTCGTTGGCCGAATCGGCGTAACGCAGCGCGTCGTCGTAGGTGATCTTGCCTTCCTTGTACATGTTGTACAGGCACTGGTCGAAGGTGATCATGCCGTGGTGGCCCGAGGCCTTCATGATTTCCTTCAGCTCGGCGATCTCGCCCTTGCGGATGGTGTCCTTGACCAGCGGCGTGGCCAGCAACACTTCCACGGCAGGCCAGCGCCGGGTGCCGTCGACCGATGGCACCAGCTGCTGCGCCACGATCGCCTTCATGTTGAATGACAGGTCGAGCAGCACCTGCTCATGCTGGTCTTCCGGGAAGAAGTGCAGGATGCGGTCCATGGCCTGGTTGGCATTGTTGGCATGCAGCGTGCACAGCACCAGGTGACCGGTTTCCGAGAAACTGATGGCGTGCTCCATGGTTTCTCGGGTACGAATCTCACCGATCATGATCACGTCCGGCGCCTGGCGCAGGGTGTTGCGCAGCGCGACCTCGAAAGACTCGGTGTCCACGCCCACTTCGCGCTGGGTCACCAGGCTCTTGTCGTGGAAGTGGACGTACTCGATCGGGTCCTCGATGGTGACAATGTGGCCGCTCATGCGGCGATTGCGATACCCCAGCATGGCCGCCAGGGACGTGGATTTACCGGTACCAGTCGCACCCACGAACAGCACGATGCCGCGTTTTTCCAGCGACAGGTCGTTCAGCGTGTCCGGCAGGTTCAGTTCTTCGGTGGTCGGAATATGCGTTTCGATGCGACGACAGACCATGCCGACCATGCCCTGCTGGTAAAACGCGCTGACACGGAAACGGACGTCGTTGTCCAGCGACAGCGCGAACTGGCACTCGCTGGTGGACTCGAACTCTTCGCGCTGGCGTTCGCTCATCACGCCGTAAACGATTTCCTCGGCCTCTTCCGGCAGCAGCACCTCGGTAGTCAGGCCGCGAATCTTGCCGTTGACCTTCACGCAGGGCGGCGCCTCCGCGGTGACGAACAGGTCGGAACCCTTTTCCTCGTGCAGCTGGCGCAACCAGCCTTCGACAACGCTCATGGTGCGACTCCTACTGGAACAGCTTGCGGTCGACCGCCTTCCGGGCGGCGTCGTGCTTGGAAATAATGCCGCGTCCGACCAGCATTTCCAGGTACTGGTCGAGCGTATGCATACCGGCCGCCTGGCCGGTCTGGATGGCGGAATACATCTGCGCCACCTTGTCCTCGCGAATCAGGTTACGGATGGCCGGCGTGGCGATCATGATCTCGTGCGCGGCCACGCGCCCGCCGCCGTAGCGCTTGATCAGCGTCTGCGCGATCACGGCGCGGAGCGACTCCGACAGCATGGAGCGGACCATGGATTTCTCGCCCGCCGGGAACACGTCGATGATTCGGTCGATGGTCTTGGCCGCCGAGCTGGTATGCAGGGTGCCAAACACCAGGTGACCGGTCTCGGCCGCCGTCAGCGCCAGGCGAATCGTCTCGATATCACGCATTTCGCCCACCAGGATGATGTCCGGGTCCTCGCGGAGCGCGGCGCGCAGCGCCTGGTTGAAGCCATGCGTGTCACGGTGCACCTCGCGTTGGTTAATCAGGCACTTACGCGATTTGTGCACGAACTCGATCGGGTCCTCGATGGTGAGGATATGACCGGCGACGCTGTCGTTCAGGTAATCGATCATCGCCGCCAGCGTGGTGGACTTACCCGAACCCGTGGGACCGGTGACCAGCACCAGGCCGCGCGGGACGTTGATGATTTCCTTGAACGTGGGCGGCGCGCCGATGTCTTCCAGCGTCCATACCGCCTCCGGAATGGTACGGAAGGCGCCACCGACGCCGCGGTCCATGTGAAAGCAGTTGACACGGAAACGGGCCAGGCCCGGCACCGCGTACGAGTAGTCGACTTCCAGGTTGGCCTCGAAATCGCGGCGCTGGAAGTCGTTCATCGTGCTGTAGAGCAATTCCTGCAACTGGGTATTGTCCAGCGCCGGAACGTTCAGGCGTTTCAAGTCGCCATCCACGCGGATCATGGGTGGCAGACCCGCAGACAAGTGCAGGTCCGAGGCCTTATTCTTGACCGAATAAGCCAGTAATTCCGCGATGTCCATATACCCCTCCTGAATGAGACCCGCGTGGAGATACAATAGCGACGGTGCCCCTGTCGTGGCCCGAAACCGTGTACTTCCTTGCACAACTGTTAAATTTGTTCTCGTAACCTTAGAACATTACGGGGTAATTTCCAATATGGAAACGCCATACGGTCGCCTTTCCGCGGTCCATGCCATGATCGATTCGGCCTGCGCCGATGCGGGCCGCGACGCCGCATCCGTGCGCCTGCTGGCGGTCAGCAAGCGTCACCCGGTGGCCGCTATCCGAAAACTGCAGGCGCAGGGACAGCTCGCATTTGGCGAAAACTACGTCGACGAAGCACTTGAAAAACAGGCCGCGCTCGCCGATGTCGATATCGAGTGGCATTACATCGGCCCGATCCAGTCCAACAAGACACGCGACCTGGCCGCGCACTTTCAATGGGTGCAGTCGGTGGACCGCGAGAAAATCCTGAAGCGGCTGTCCGCGCAGCGACCGGACGACCTGCCGCCGATGAACATCTGCCTGCAGGTGAACGTCGACGCCGAACCCCAGAAAGCCGGCGCCGCGCCCGCGGACCTGCCGGGCCTGGCGGAACTGGCCGGGGGCCTGCCCGGGCTCCGACTGCGCGGTTTGATGTGTATCCCCCGTGCTACCGATTCCATCACGCAGACCCGCGCCAGTTTCGCCCGCACCCGCGAATGTTTCGAGGCGCTTTGTGTTGCGGGCCACGAACTGGACACCCTGTCGATGGGCATGTCCGGCGACATTGCCCCCGCCATTGCCGAAGGCAGTACCATGGTGCGGGTCGGCACCGCGCTGTTCGGCCCGCGCGACTGAGCGGCCCGGCGAGCGATTTTCCTGGAGAATGAGTTCATGCGAATAACCTTTATCGGCGGCGGCAACATGGCCACCGCCCTGATCAGCGGCCTGGCAAGGGCCGGCGATATTTCGAAGACGGTGCGGGTCGCCGACCCCGCCGAAGCCGTGCGCGACCGTTTGGGCGCGTCTTTCGGCATCGAGTGCCATGCCGACGCGGCAACGGCGGTCGAGGACGCCGACATGGTGGTCCTGGCGGTGAAGCCGCAGGTCATGCCCGCCGTACTGGCATCATTGGCTGGCAGGGTGCCCGCGAACGCGCTGGTGGTCTCGGTGGCGGCCGGCATCCGGATCGCGGCGATTACCGGTGCCCTCGGCGTTGCCGCCGTGATCCGGGCCATGCCGAACACGCCCGCGCTACTGGGCGCCGGGGTCACCGGCACTTTCGCCAGCGACGCCTGCACCGACGCCCAGCGCGAAGCGGCCGCAAACCTGCTGGCCGCCGCGGGCGCCACGGTCGAGGTGAAAGAGGAAGCGCTGATCGACGTGGTCACCGCCGTGTCTGGCAGCGGACCCGCCTATTTCTTCCTGCTCACCGAGGCCCTGCGTGAAGCGGGTGAATCGCTGGGGCTGGACCCGGAAGCCGCCAACACGCTCGCCACGCACACCGCCCACGGCGCCGGTGTCATGACGCTGGAGGGCGGCGCGGACGTCGCCGAACTGCGGCGGCGCGTCACATCACCCGGCGGCACCACCCAGGCCGCGCTGGAGACCCTCGGCGCGGGCGGCTTTTCGGCGCTTGTCGCCGACGCGGTGCGGGCCGCAACCCGCCGCGGCCGCGAACTGTCCGGCGAAGGAGACGCATCGTGAACCCGGGCGGCGCGTTCTCGTACCTGGTCGGCACGCTGATCGACCTGTATATCACGGCGGTCATGCTGCGCCTGCTGCTGCAATGGGTGCGTGCCGACTTCTACAACCCGGTCTGCCAGTTCCTGGTCAAACTGACGAACCCGCTGCTGGTGCCGTTGCGCCGGGTCGTCCCCGCCATTGGCCAGCTGGACACCGCGTCGGTCGTCCTGATGCTGGTGCTGGAGGTGTTCAATGTCTGGCTGATGTCCATGCTGGCCCCGGTCACGGCGCCATGGAGCCTGATCGCCATCGTCGCGGTGAAAAAGCTGATCGGCACGCTGCTGTGGACCTATTTCTTCCTGATCATCATCATGGTGGTGCTCAGCTGGGTCGCGGCGCAGTCGCGCCACCCCGCCGTACCACTGGTGTTCCAGCTCACCGACCCGATTCTCAGGCCCTTCCGGCGCTTCATTCCGCCGATTGCCGGCTTCGACCTGTCGCCGCTGTTCGCCCTGATCGGCATACGCGCGCTTTTGCTTCTGCTAGGCTTCTAAAGCGTGTTCCAACCGGAGAACGTCATGATGCGTAAATTCACGATCCTCTTCGTCCTGGCCGCGACCAGTTTCGCGATACCGGCGTTCGGCCAGCAGTCGGTTTCTTTTGACGGTTACACCGTCCACTACAACGCGCTCAGCACCAGCCAACTGACGCCGCAGGTGGCCCAGGCCTATGGTATCCAGCGTTCTTCCAGCCGTGCACTGCTGAACATCACGGTGCTGGACGCCAACGACGAACCCACCGAGGCCCGGGTCACCGCGAATGCGCGCAACCTGACCGGCCAGCGTCGCGAAATCGACATGCGCAAGATTGCCGAGGGTGACGACGCCATTTACTACATCGGCGAGTTTCGCGTGAACAACATGGAGACCTTCGATTTCACGGTGGATGTGCGGCCGGAAGGCGCGGACAAGCCGATCGAGGTTACGTTCCGGCAGCAGTTCTACACCGAATAGGCCCGGAGGGCGTGTCGCGGGGTCGCGGAGCGGTGAGGCCTGCGCAGGACACGCTCGAGTACTTCCCTGTAACGCTTGGACGCGGCCATCCATGGCCGCGTACAGTCCTGCGCAGGCCTCACCGCCCCGCGACCGTCGAAACGCACAGCAGGCCGATGGACTGCTGTCGCAGGATTGCCGGGAGTTGAGTGCTGAAAGCTTTGCCCGACCAGGCCCACTGACCCGCCGGCCCTACCGCCTCACCATTTCACTGATTCCCCGTCTTACCGCCTCACCGACTCCCCGATTCCCCGATTCCCCGCCTCACCGTCTCACCGTCTCACCGTTCCGCCGTTCCACCGTTCCGCCGTTTCACCGTCTCACCGTCCCACCGTCTCAGGGAAACAGGCGTTCGCGGGTCCATTCGCCGTCTTCCAGCGTGAAGACGTAACGATCGTGCAGGCGTGATGGGCGGCCGTACCAGAACTCGACCATGCGGGGTCGGACCAGGTAACCGGACCAGTGTGGGGGGCGGGGTACGGCGCGGCCCAGGTAGCGGGCCTCGGTGGCGGCGACGCGTTTGACCAGCGTGGCGCGGCCGGGCATCGGTCTTGACTGGTCGGAGGCCCAGGCGCCCAGCTGACTCCCGCGGGGGCGCGAGGCGAAATAGGCATCGGCGTCTTCGTCGCTGACGGGCTCGGCCACGCCCTCCACCCGGACCTGGCGCTCTGTGGCTTTCCAGTGGAACACCAGCGCGGCTTCGGTGTGTGCCGAGAGCTGTTGCCCCTTTCGGCTTTCCAGGTTGGTGTAGAACACGAAACCGGCCGCACTGAATTCCTTCATCAGCACCATGCGCGACGACAGGCCGCCCTCGACGCCCAGGGTGGACAGGCACATGGCCGTGGGCTCGATCTCGCCGGCCGCCTGCGCCTCGGCCAGGCCCTCCCGGAATCGCTCCAGCACCTCGTCGGGCAGTGCGGTCATGGCCGTCATGTCAGGCCACCGCTTCGTGGGTACCCGTACCGCTGCCCGGGGCGGCGCCGTCGTCGTCCGGCGGGCCGGGTCGCGGAATCTTGCGCAGCCAGATCAGCCAGACCACCAGCGCGTCCAGGATGATCAGCGCCTGCCACAGGTACAGGTGAAACCACTCGAACATGGTGTGGTTCCACTGGCCCAGGTAGAACAGGCTGATGATGCGCACCAGGTTCAGCGCCTGGATGGCGACGAAGCCGATCACGAAACCGATCAGCTTGTGTTTGAACGGCGCCGGGAACGCGAAGATGGCGGCGAACAGGATGATCACGGCCTCCAGGCCATTACAGCCACGTTCGATGCGCACGCCAAAGCCGCTGGCCTGGTCACGGATGACGTTGCCGGTGGCGATGACGCCATCGTCGAACAGCGTCACGATCCAGACCGAGATGTCGGCAATCATGGAGGTGAACGGCAGGATGACGTGCTTTTCCACCGGCTGTAGAATTTCCAGCGTGAAAAGGCCGATCAGCAGCACCGAAAAAATGATGAAGAACCGCAGCATGTGGAATCGATGGAACGCGCCCGGGCAGTGGCTCCACATGGTAACGAAAGGCGGCCCGCGACGCACCCGCTGCGGCGGGGCACGGCAGTCGGGATGAGCCACGCTGAAACCGCGCATCCGAACCGCGTGTTCCTGGTCGGCCCGATGGGTTCGGGCAAGACCACGCTCGGCCGCCGCGTGGCCGACCTGCTGGGCATGGACTTCCACGACTGCGACGACGCTATCGAGGCATGCACCGGCGCCAGCATCAACCTGATCTTTGATATCGAGGGGGAAGCCGGCTTTCGCGAACGTGAGTCGAGGAAACTGGAAGAACTGGCGCAGCTGGACAACGCGCTGATCTCCACTGGCGGCGGCGCCGTCCTCGCCGCGGCCAACCGTTCCCTGCTGCGTTCACACGGCACCGTGGTCTGGCTGCAGGCCTCGGTGGACCAGCAGATTCGCCGCCTGGAGCTCGACCGCAGCCGGCCGCTGCTGCAGGCGCCGGACCGGCGTGCGAAGCTGGAGCAGCTGGCAGCCGATCGCAACCCCCTCTACGAAGAAGTCGCGGACCTGGTTTTCAGCTCCGGTGGGCGCGGCGTGCCACTAGTGGCGCAGGCGCTGGCGGAACTCATCCAACAACACCATCTCGCCGAAAACGGGGAAACAACCGAATGAGAACCATTGAAATCCCGCTCGGCGAGCGCGCCTATCCCGTAGTAGTAGGCGAAGGCCTGCTGGCCGACCCGGCAACCTGGGCCCCGCACCTGGGCAAGGCACCCGTGGTGGTGGTCACCAACGACACTGTCGCCGACCTGTACCTGCAACCGGTGCTGGACGCGCTGGCCGGGCACGATGTTGACACCTTCGTCATGCCCGACGGCGAGACCGAGAAAAACTGGGACAACTGGCGCGCGCTGATCGGCCAGCTGGCTGACCGTCACGCGCCGCGCGACACCACGCTGGTGGCGCTGGGCGGCGGCGTGGTCGGCGACCTCTGCGGCTTCGCCGCGGCCACGTGGATGCGCGGCATCCGCTTCATCCAGGTACCTACCACGCTGCTGGCGCAGGTGGATGCGTCGGTGGGCGGCAAAACCGCCATCAACATCCCGCAGGGTAAAAACCTGGTGGGCGCCTTCCACCAGCCCGCGGCGGTGCTGGCCGACACCGCCACGCTGCGCACGCTACCGCCGCGCGAATACCGCGCCGGCCTGGCGGAGGTGCTGAAGTACGGCGCCATATGCGACGCTGGTTTTATCGACTGGTTTGAGGCCAACATCGACGCGTTGCGGGCCATGGATGCGTCGGCGCTGGCGGAAATTGTCGAGCGCTCGGTGCGCTACAAGGCCGCCGTGGTGGCCGAGGACGAGCAGGAGCAGGGCGTGCGCGCGATCCTGAACTTCGGCCATACCTTCGGCCACGCGCTGGAAACCCACACCGGCTACACGCGCTTCCTGCATGGCGAGGCGATCGCCATCGGCATGGTGGTCGCAGCTACGCTGAGCGAGGCGCGCGGACTGCTGCAGCCCGGGCTGGCCCAGCGACTGGCCGACATCCAGTCGGCGCTGGGCCTGGCCGTGAGCATTCCGGCGGACATCGAACCCGCCGACCTGCTGGAACACATGCGCCTGGACAAGAAAAACCTCGCGGGGCGGCGCCGGCTGGTGCTACTGTCCGCACCCGGAAACGCCATCATCGACGAAGACAGCCGCGACGACGAGATTCTCGCGGCGCTGACAGCCTGCCGGGACCACCCGGAATAGAACCATGACTGAACCGAATCACCGTTTGTTGCGCGCCCTGCTGCGCCTGCCCGTCGACCGCACCCCGGTGTGGATCATGCGCCAGGCCGGCCGCTACCTTCCCGAATATCGCGAAGTGCGTGCCAAGGCCGGCAGTTTCATGGCCCTGGCCACTCAGCCGGAACTGGCCTGCGAAGTGACCCTGCAGCCACTACGCCGCTTCGACCTGGATGCGGCCATCCTGTTCTCGGACATCCTGACCATTCCCGACGCCATGGGCCTGGGGCTGTATTTTGTCGAGGGCGAGGGGCCGAAGTTCGAGCGTCCCGTGCGCGATGCGGCCGCCATCCGCGCCCTGCCGCGGCCGGACCCGGAAGACTCGCTTCGATACGTCATGGACGCGGTCCGCCTGATCCGCCGTGAACTGGACGAAGAAAAACCGCTGATCGGCTTCGCCGGCAGCCCGTGGACGCTGATGACCTACATGGTCGAGGGCGGCTCCAGCCGCGACTTCGCTCGCGTAAAGGCGCTGCTCTACGACGATCCCGATGCCGCCCACCTGTTGCTGGGCAAGCTGGCGGACAACGTCACCGATTACCTCAACGCCCAGATCGAGGCCGGCGCCCAGGCGGTGCAGGTATTCGATTCATGGGGTGGCGCCCTGGCGCACGATGCCTTCCGCGAGTTCTCGCTGCGCTACCTGACGCGCATCGTTGACGGGCTCAAACGCGAACATGACGGCCAGAAGATTCCCGTCATCCTGTTCAGCAAGGGCTGCAACACGCAGCTGGAAGGCCTGGCGGACACCGGCGCCGATGCGTTGGGCGTCGACTGGACCATCACCCTGGCCGAGGCCCGCCACCGGGTGGGTAACCGCGTGGCGCTGCAGGGCAACATGGACCCGGCCATCCTGCTGGCTTCACCAGCGGCCATTCGCGCGCAGGTGCGCGCCACGCTGGAAAGCTACGGCGAGGGGACCGGGCACGTGTTCAACCTGGGGCATGGCATCACCCCCGGCGTGCCGCCCGAGCACCTGGGTGCGCTGGTGGACGCCGTGCACGAATTCAGCCCGGCGCTGCATGGGTAGTCACTTATGGGGCGCCAGCACGGCGCCCTGTCCCGGCTAGCGGACCTGTTCGACCAGCACGCTGCGCCCTGATGCGACGTGCTCCATTTTCCAGCCGCCCATCATGTTCTTGTCGAACGTGACCTGGTTCTCGTCGTCGTAGTAGTTAAACGTGCCCGGCATGCGCTGGCGCCAGACCTGGCCGTTATCCAGCTTGAACAGGGTTTTGCCGTTCCAACCGACGAAACCCTGCACCCGGGCACTGAACTCATCGCTGGCTTTTTCGGGTTCCGGCTTCGCCGCGGCGGCCTGGGCGGCCTCGGTGGCGGCAGCCGCTTCGGCCTGTGCAGCGGCGACCGCGACCGCGGCCGCCGCCTCGGCTTCTGCCGCGGCCTGGGCGCGCGCACTCTCCACCGCCTCGTCCCGGTTATCCATGAACCAGCGGCCCAGCGCCTGCAGTTGCTCGTCCGACAGCCTGTCCAGCCCCATGGCCTGAAACTGTTCTTCGGACATCAGCCCGCGAAGGTCGATGGCCGGATCCGGTGCCTGTGCCGGGGCTGGTGAAGCCGTGAAGGCCAGGATGAAGAAAAGACTGCTCAGGTAGAGGGTTTTCAAGGTCACGGTTCCGGAAGCGACTACGCGGTCAGACGGGCAAAAAGTATAATGGCCGCCTATGTCGATTGCACCTTCAGGGCGGCCCGGCGCCGCTGGCGCGAACCTGGCCCAACGCTTCCAGGAGGCGGCGGCGATTTTCCGGCGCGGCGAGTTCGCGCGGGCCGTCGAACTGTGCGAAGGCATCGACAGGGAAGCCCCCCATCACCCCGATGTCCTGCACCTGCTGGCAATGGCCAGCCGGCGCATGGGCCGCGTACTGAAAGCGGAAGAATACTTTCGTGCCAGCCTGGCGGCCAAACCTGCACAAGCCGCCGTGCTGTCCAACTTTGGCAACCTGCTGCGGCACTCAAGACGCCATGACGAGGCCGAGGATGCCTACTCACAGGCCGTCAGGGCGCAACCCGGTTTCGCCGATGCCTGGTACAACCGCGGGCTGCTGGCCCTGGACCGTCACCGACCCGTTGATGCGATCGGCTACCTGGAGCGTGCACTGGCGGCAGGCGGCAAACTGAATATCGAGCTTGCGCTGGTCAGGGCCTACCGGGAGGCCGGCCGGCAGGAAGACGCCCAACAACTGGCGGACGCGCTGGCCGGGCGGCACCCCGGCGAGCCACGCGCCATCGGCGCCGCGATACAACCGTATCGAAAGAACGAGCCCGGCCGCGCGGTTGCCCGGCTGGAAGCCGCCATGCCGCACACGCCCGACCGCGCCGCCCTGCACCTCGAAATCGCGATGGTGTACGCCCAGGGTGGCGAACTCGACCAGGCGGTCAGCCACCTGGAAACCGCGCTGGCCGAACAACCCCTGTTGATCGACGCGCACCGTGCGCTCAACGAGATCCACTGGCAGCGCGACGATGACCGGTTTGGCGAATCGTATCGCGATGCCATCGCCAAAGCCCCCACCTTCGCGCCGCTCTATCACAATCATGCCGCCGCGGAACTCTCAGCCGGTCACGCTGAGAACGCCGAGGCCATCCTGGAAACCGCCATCGCGAAGATCGGCCGCGACCCCTTCCTGCTGCACGGCCTGGCGGCGCAACGGCTTCGCCGCGGCGCGGATGACGGTGCCGCGGCGTTACTTACCGAGGCCCTGGACGCGCAGCCGGACAATATTCGTTTCCTGGTCGACCTGGCCAATCACCGAATTCGTGCCGGACATTACGACCAGGCCGAGACATTGCTGGAACATGCACGCGCGATTGAGCCCTGGCACCAGGAAGTCTGGGCCTACCTGGGCACGACCTGGCGACTGGCCGGCGATGCCCGTCATGACTGGCTGAATGACTACGACACCTTGCTGAAGCCGTTGACCTTGCCGACCCCGGCGGGGTTCGCAGATACCACCGCGTTCATGGACGAACTGGCCGGCTACCTGCCCGGCCTGCATTCGGCGGGTCGCCAGCCGCTGGACCAGAGCGTTCGCGGCGGTACCCAGACGTTCGAGATCCTGTTCGACAACCCGCATCCGCTGGTCCAGGCACTCAAATCCGCGGTGGACACGGTACTCGCCGAGTACCTGGCGGCGATGCCCCGGGACGATACGCATCCGTTCTACGCGCGTATCGCGCAACGCACCCATTACACCGGCAGCTGGTCCATCGTCCTGCGCTCCGGCGGGCACCACACGAACCACGTCCACCCCCGGGGCTGGCTGTCGTGCTGCAATTACATCGCACTTCCGCCGTTGGGCGATGGTGAGAACGGCGACCGACGCGGCTGGATCCGCTTCGGCGAAACCTCCATGCATTTGGGCGAACGCGAACAGGTGGCACGCGCGATCCGACCCGAACCCGGCCAGTGCGTCTTTTTCCCCAGCTATTTCTGGCATGGCACCTACGCGTTCGAGAGCGAAACGCCCCGAATGACGGTACCCTGCGATATTGACCCGGCCTGAGCGCGGGCCACACAATCGGCGTGAATTGGATAACACCAAGGAGTGACCCGTGAAGACCCCCAGAGACCTGCCAAAGCTACTCACCGGCCTGTGCCTGGCGCTTGGCGCGAGCGTGGCCTCGGCCGCCACCGTGCCGGAACCCTTCCGCGACCATGACCCCGATTCGGTTTTCCGCATCCAGTATGCGGATGTCGATGTCATCCTGGGCACCATGGTTGTCGATGTCGGCCGCTCCACCCGTGAAGTGGTTGCTCCTTCGCACTCGCCGACGGGCACCCGCGTCAAGAACAACGTCAAGCGCTCGACCGCGAAGGAAGGCAATCGCTTCTATTTCGAAGAGTTCGAAGACAACGACGAGTACCGCGCCCTGCTGCATGAAGTCCGCAAGGCGCTCGAGGATATTCCGGGCCAGATCCCGATGTCCGCATTTTCGCGAAAGGAGCAGCTGGCCTACTGGCTGAATCTCTACAACATCACGCTGATCGACGAGCTGGTGAAGATATATCCCGAGAAAGACCTGAAAAAGGAACTGATCGGCCGTAAATCCATTCTGGATGAGAAGGTCGTCACGGTCGCGGGCGTATCGCTGAGCCTGAATGATATCCAGCACACCATCCTGGCGCAGAACTACGACAACGACCCGATGATCATGTACGGCCTGTTCCAGGGTGTGGTCGGCGGCCCGAACATTCGCAAGCAGGCCTATACGGCAGCCAATGTCGAACAGTCGCTACGCGCCAACGCGGTCGACTTCATCAACTCCAACCGCGGCACATTCTCCCGTGACGGCGACTTCGAGGTGTCGACGCTATACGAGCACAATGATTATCTGTTCCCGAACTTCCAGGCCGACCTCAAATTGCATCTGATGGCCTTCATCGAGGGCCCGGAGCGGGCCGACCTGCAAGCCACAAGCAAACTGGACCCGGACATCGACGACTGGAGCATCGCCGACGTGTTCGGCACCTATCGCAATGTCGGCGGCAGCTTCAGCAACAGTCATGCCGCCTTGATGGACGGCGTCATCGCGTCGCAACCCGACGGATCGGGCGGCACCATGGTGACCAATGCATCCGCCACCTACGGAAGCATCATGTCGAAGACCCTGACACCGTCAGAGTTCACGCCGGAGATGCAGGACATGCTGCGCTCCATCCATGCCAACGAGGACGCCGGAAGGCTGGTGCGTGAAGGCCGGGTCACCGTGGAAGAACTGGGGACGCGGCCCGGCGCGGAATCGGATTCTGATACCGAGAACTGATTGCGACCTTATTCGAACGCCCAGGCGTAATGTCGCCAGCGTTCGACCGACCGGGTGTGCAGCGGGTCACGGACTTGCCAGGTGCTGGCCGTGGCCACCTGCCCACCCTGGCGGTGGAAGTCCAGGCAGGCGTCATTCCATGGAGCGTCGAGGTGCGCCAGCACCCGCGTAAGGGTGTCACGGGGCGATTGCACCAGGTCTTCATATGCGACGCGAAGCATCGCGCCACCCATGATGTCGGCCCAGTGGCCGACCAGGCGCCGGTGCTGGGCAAGGTAGTGGTGAATGTCTTCCAGCCGGGTGGCATAGGGCTGACCCTGTCCCAGGCGGGTGGCCAGGATGGACACCGCCACGTCACGCCAGTCCCGCTCGGTGACGACGAAACGCGCCCCCGGCAGAACCGCTGCGATCAACCCCATGTACAGGAAGTTGTCGGGACGCTTGTCGGTCAGGCGCGTGCCGGGCGCTGCAAGGGCGGCGGCTTCGCGCGCATGACGCTCGCGCCAGCGCGCCGCGGCGTCGACTGACACCCGGTCCACCCCTCCAGGCCAGCCACCCAGTTCATGGCGGGCCAGCCGCGGAAAGAATTCGCTTTCGCCGCCCGCGGTAAACGCCGGGTGGGCGCCCAGCATTCGCTCCAGCAACGTCGAACCGCTTCGAAAGATGCCGCAGATCATCACGGGGCGGTGTGACGCTCCAACGAACTGCGCCAGCCAATCGGCATCACAGTGTTCAATGATCCCGGCAACCCGCGCCTCCTCCACCGCCGGTTCGTAGGCCGGCAGCGTCGCTCGATCCAGTTCATTGGCCCGCATTAGCGCCGTCCACGCTGCCCGGTAGTCACCCAGTTGATCCAGCGCCCTTGCAAGGGCGTAGTGCAGGTCGGGCTCGCGGCTGGCCGGCGCTGCCGCATCAAGGCGTTCGAGTAGCGGATCATCCCCGGACTCGAAAACATGGGCATCGGCCAGGCGGGCCAGCGCCCGTTCGTTGCCGGGTTCTAGTTCCAGGCAACGGCGAAAACACTGCTGGGCGGCGGACCGGTCTCCCTCGCGCTCCTCCAGGTTGCCCAGGTTGTACAACGCCCGGGTGTCGCCGGGCCTGATGTCCAGCGCCGCCTGCAGGTGCTCGCGGGCACGCGCCGGGTCATCCAGGTGATCCATGTACAGGTTAGCGAGATTCAGGTGAACTTCTTCCGCGCCTTGCACGCCCAGTTCGAGCGCACGTGAGTAGGCGGCCACGGCATCGTGCGCATTCCCCGCTGCGGCGCGGTACCAGCCCAGGTTGAACGCCAGACGGGCGGAACCGGGCTGGCGGTCAAGACAGGCTTCAAAAGCATCCGCCGCGGCTTCCAGCGGATAACCTGCCTGGCGCATATGCTCGGCCAGCCGGGTGACGCGCGCCTCGTCGGGTGCGGCCCGGCGCAGTAATTCGTCCAGTTCAGCACGTGCGCGGCCAGCCTCGCGCAGTTGCTCCAGGCATCGCAGCAACAACCAGCGGGATTCGAAGTCATCGGGGCGCTCCGCGAGCGCGGCATCCAGCGCGCGCACGGCTTCGTCGAACCGATGGCCACGAATGGCCATGGCCGCCTTGCGTTGATGATCCTGGAAACTCATGGGGTGATTGTCTTTTCCATGCGCGCAAAAAGAAAGCGGGCCTTTCGGCCCGCTTTCATGCTGACACGAATGTCAGCGTTCAGTTACGTACTGATACTGATCAGTAGCGGAACGTCACGTTGGCGAACAGGTAACGACCGAGGGTGTCGTAGAAACCCGCAATCGTGTTCGCGTTGGTCGCGAGACCACCACCGACCATCGGCGGCTCCTCGTCAAGGATGTTGTTCACACCCAGAACCAGGTCGTTCGAGTCCATGAAGCGGAAGACCGCCGTGGCATCGAAGTACGACTCATCATCAATCATGTCATTGGCGATGAGGTCAGCCGCACCGTCGTAGTGCACGTCCTGGTAGAAGCGCCAGCGTGCGGTCACGGCCCACCACTCATCCGAGTCGTAGGTCGCGGTCGCGGTGTGACGCCACTCCGGTGACGGGAAGCACTGCGTGTTGATCAGGCCCACACAGTCGTAGGTCGCGGTGTCGTCGGTCGGCAACGGCGCCGTTTCCTTCGTCAGCATGTAGGTGCCGATCAGGTCGAAGTTGAACGTACCGCCCAGGGCCGGCAGCGCGTAGGCCGCAGCCAGGTCGACACCTTCCCAGTGCTGTGAACCGAGGTTCACGTTGGTCGCGATGACGTAGCCGTTCTGGCCCTGCCAGAGTGAGCCACTGCCGGAACGAACGACGTTGTCACAGAGAATGCCGGCAACGGCACACTGCGTGACCATCAGCTCGGGGTCGATGTTGGCGATCGTGTCTTCAATTTCGATATCCCAGTAGTCGAGGGAGACCTGCAGGTCGCCGTCGCCGGGCTCGAACTGGAAGACCACGCCAGCGGTGAAGGTATCCGCATCCTCGGGATCGAGGTTGGGGTTACCACCGTACAGCGCGTTGTACTGCGAAGCCGGGCTCAGCGTAATGTTGCCGTACTGTGAAGCCGACACACCGGTGTTGGCACACTGTGCAGCGCTGAGGATCGGATCGGCGCCCGCACACGGGTCAACACCGCCCCAAAGGCCCAGGTTCTGCGGCAGGAACAGCTCAAACACGTTCGGCGCACGAACGGCACGGTTGTAACCGGTACGCACACGCGCCCAGTCGGTGACCGCCCAGTCGAGGCCCACACGGTAGGTGCTCACGTCACCGGTCGTGTCGTAGTCAGACCAACGATAAGCCATGTCGAGAGTCAGGTTCTCGATCAGCGGCAGGTCGGACAACAGCGGGACATTGGCTTCCGCGAACACTTCGTTCACGGAGTAGTTGCCGTCCACGCTCGGGGTCGGACCACCCTGGCCAAGCAGCAGGCCCTTCTCGAAAACCAGGTCGGCGATACGCTCCATCACCTCTTCGCGGTATTCGAAACCACCCACAACGAAGATGTCGCCAGCCGGCAGGCCGAAGCCCAGGTCGCCGGTGACATAGCCGTTGATCACGGTGGTGGAGGTGTGGGCGCCGATCTTGCCGGTTTCGGCCAGCTGGGCCGCGGCTTCAGGCGTTACACCGCCGTAGGTAAACACGTCCCAGGGCAGACAGCTGGAGCTGCCCACGCAGGAACCGTCAACGGTCTGCAAAACGTTGCTGGCGAAGAAGTCGTTGATGTAGATCGACTCCGACGTGGTCTGGCCGTACAGGTAAGACACATCGTAATCCCAGTTGTCGCTGATGGCGCCTTTCAGGCCACCGACGATGCGGAACGAGGTGTGCTGCAGGATGTCCGTACGCGGGCCACCCTCGATATTACGCTTACCAATGTAGACACCCAAGTCGGTCACGCCCGGGAAGTAGCCTTCCAGCGACTGGCGGAACGCATCCGGGAACTGCGGGTTGTCGATGGACAGCGGGTACGGCTCGAAGAAGAACGTACCGGACTCGGCGATCTGTGCCTTGGTGCGGTCGTCCGCGAAGCCCAGTTCAGCGTATGCAATGGCGTGCTCGTTGATTTCGAAATCAACGAAAGCGCCACCGGACCAGCGATCATCCGGACGCATGAAGTGGTTGATCGGCGCGTAGTTGTAAACATTGCTGCCGTCGTAGTCGAGCAGGCTGCTGTCAGGCTGCAGGGAAACGAAGATTTCCTGATCGTAATCGTAGCCACCCGGGCCTTCACCGTCCGCGGTAATCGGGGCAATGAAGAAGTTCGGCACGGCCGCGTTGGCGGAACCACCACAGGCGGTGCCGGCGGTGTTCAGGGCACAGCTGGAGTAGTCACGTGCAGCCTGGCGCAGCTCTTCGTTCGTGCGGTACACGATGTACGCGCTGGCGTTACCTCGGCCGTCGGCGAAGTCGCCGCCGATGGTCAGGTCGAAGTTGTAAGCCTTGCCGTCGATGCCGGAGTCACCCGTGGGGTACTCGAAACCGGCGTCGTCCATCAGGCCCTGCAGGTAATCGTTGCTGTTGTCATGCTGGTAGCCGCTGGCGCCCATGCTGAACTCAACACCGTTGACCTTGCGCATGATGAAGTTGACAACACCCGCCACAGCGTCAGCACCGTACGTGGCCGAAGCACCACCGGTCAGCACTTCCACCCGCTCGATCATGGAGGTCGGGATCTGGTTGACGTCAGGGGCGTTGGAGTACAGGCCACCCGGCTGCAGGCGACGGCCGTTCAACAGCACCAGGGTGCGGTTGGCACCCATACCACGCAGGTCAATGTTGGCCGTACCGGATGAACCGTTCGCGATGAAGGCCGTCTGGTTGGCTTCGATCTGCGGCAGCTGGTTCAGTACGTCTTCGACACGGGTGAAGCCGATCTCTTCGATCTGCTCCATACCCACCACGGTCACGGGGCTGGTCTGGCTGAATCCGTCGGGGTTCACAATACGCGAACCGGTAACGATCACCTCTTCAAGCGCCGCGAAATCTTCCTCGGCATCCGACTGCTCCTGGGCCATCGCCGCGCCGGCCGTCACCATCGTGGTGAAGCCGAGGGCGGTCTTGACCGCGAGACTCAGTCGATTTTTGTTGTGATACATATCTCTTGACTCCTTTGTGAAGGATTATCTGTGCACAAATAACCAATGGCATTCACACTCCAGGAAACAGGACGACAAAGAGCCGTGAAAACGGGTGCTTCCACGGCTTTTGCAGACTGTACCTGAGGCATGTGCGTGTGCCATTAGTGTTAAACTAACATTAATTCCCACGAAAAAACATCCCCGAAGCCATAAAGCGAATGGGGTGTTTTTACACCTGTCAAGACCGGTAAGACACCCCCCCCGATCGTTGAAACGGACCCTGCATGACCGAGAAGACCTTCATCGAAACATACACGATTGACCACGCGCTCTGTGACCGGATGACCGATTTCTTTAACCGGAACAAACATTTGGCCCAACCCGGCCGGCTCGGAAAAGACCTGCGCGTGGACACGTCAATGAAACACTCGCTGGACCTGGGTATCCCGTCGCGCATCTTTGGCTATTTCGACCCTTTTTTCGAACAACTCTCCGCGCACGTTAATGAATACATTAAAAAGTACTATGACGATGCCGGTGGCGCCGGGATGGGCCCGCTAGGCGTGGCGGAAGTGGCCAATATCCAGTGGTACCCGGTCGGCGGCGGCTATCCCGCCGTGCATTGCGAGCGCGACCAGCTGGAGTTCTGCAACCGGGCGCTGGTGTGGATGCTCTACCTGACCGATACGCCCGGCGGTGGAACGGCGTTTCCGCACCAGGGCCTGGTGACGGAATGCGTGAAGGGCGACCTGCTGCTGTGGCCCACCGACATGACCCATATGCACCATGGCGTGGTGTCGGAGACCCATGAGAAAATGATTTTCACCGGCTGGATCAACTATATCCGCGTCAAGAGCCCCGCATGACCCCGAAACACGCACGAGAACTGCTGGCGGACCTGGTCCGCCCCGTCGACTACGACGCGTTCATGAATGAGTACTTCGGCCGGCGCTTCCTGCATGCGCGTCCGTCCGATCGACCGTGGACCGATATCCTGGGCGACGACCCGGCGGCGACCCTGCTGGGCGGCTATGAGAACTTCGCACACACGCTGACCTGCCATTCGGGCTCGGCGAAAGTGCCGTCACCGCGCGCCCGCCGCGTCGACTCTGAGAAGGCGTTCGGCGAACTGCTGGCCGAATACCATCGCGTGGGTTACACGGTCCGCATACCCGACACCACCGAACTGACACCCCGCGTCAGCGAGCTGTGCCGGGCGCTGGAAGTCCTGTTCGACAACCCGGCCAGCGCGGCCGTGTTCTGGAGCACACAGGGCCTGAATGCACCCGTGCACCACGATGAATACGACCTGGTGATCATCCAGCTGGCCGGCCGCAAGCAGTGGTACATCTCCACCGACGCGCCGACGCTGCCCAATACCTGGAAAGGCGCGGGCGAAGCCGCGCCGCCATTGCCCAACTACCGCACCGTGGACGTTGAACCGGGCGATGTGCTCTACCTGCCGCGCGGCACGGCGCACACGGTCGACTCCACGACCGAATCGATCCACCTGTCCGTTGGTTTCCTGCCGGTCACGGTTCGCCAGGTGCTGATCGCCGCCATCGACGCGCTGTCTGAATCGGATATGCCTTTACGTACCGGAGCGGTTGGCCGGGGCGACGCACTGGCCGACGGTGACGGGGTTGGCGAAGCGGCTAACGCGGCCCGTGCCGCGCTGGAGGCACTCGGCAAACACTGCGGTTCGGACGCGTTTATCGCCGAAGCACTGGCGCGACGCCGGGGCCGCTTGATTGAAGACATGCCCCGGCTGGCGCAACCCGGCCAGGCCGCGCCGCAACTCCAGCCCGGCTCCCGCCTGCGTCACCACCCGCTGGCGACGGCGCAGTTGCTGGCCACGGCCCAGGTGGCGGATCTTCGCCTGCCGGGTGACCGGGTGCTGGTTCATCCGGGCGCCGCGCCGGCGCTGGAATGGATCGTCAACCACCCGGAGTTCAACGTGTCCGAGATTCCGGGAGGCCTGCCGGATGAGGTGAAGGTCGCGCTGGCCACGCGGCTGGTGGCCAGCGGATACCTGCAGCCCGTCGAGGGCTGAGTCGCGTTCAGCGGCCGATGATCTCGACGTCGCCGCTGAAGCTTTCCACGCGGATGGTGGCGCCGCCTTCACCGGCCACGTGCTGCAGCCGCGTGCCGGGGCCATGTTTCTGCTTCACCGGCGAACCGAAATCACTGTCGATATCACCACTGAAGGTCTGGGCGCGAATCTCTGCGCTTTGTTCGCCCGGCAGGTAAACGTAGGCGTCGCCGCTCATGCTTTCCACCGTGACCCGGCCACCACGTTCCACCGCGAGTGAAAGCTCCAGGTTGCCGGACACCGACTCGAACTGGCCGCGGCTGAAGGCCCCGCCGCGCACGTTGGCGTCACCGGACACCACTTTCACCTCGAGCACGCCGCTCACACCATCCAGCTCGACATCACCTGACACGGTCTCGGCCGAGGTCCGCACCGACTGTCCGGAGAAAGTGATATCGCCACTCACCGCGGCCAGGTCCAGCGACTCGGTCTCGGCGGTGACTTCGACGTCACCACTGACAGTTTCCACGTTGATACGCTGTCCTTTTGAGCCCGACACCGTGATGTCGGCGCTGACGCCGTTCAGCGACAGGCTGGCACCTTCCGGCACCTGCAGGTACAGGTCGGAATCGTCGATGTCGCCGTGCCGGCCTCTCGATACCGGTTTCACTTCGATACGGACATTGCCGCCACTGGCGTCGACCACCAGCTCGGAACCGTCGCCGACATCGCCGGTGAGCCGCAGCTCCTGCCGGCCCCAGGTCGATACCTCGATCTCGCCCGCCACGTTACTGACACTGACCAGGCCATCCGCGGCCATGTCGTGACTCTCATCGATGGCGTCTCCCGCCATCGCCAGTGCGGGCATCAGCGCTGCAAGCGCAAAGGCCGTTCTCATCATGTTTCTCTCCTGCTGTTCTGGTCCAGCATATGCAGTTGTCGCATGAACTCCAGCTGTTGGGCCCGGAGGTCAAGCAGTTTCTCGCCAAGGTAAGGATTGTCCGGATGTTCGTCCAGCGCCGTCAGCAGGGCGGTTTCCGCCTGCAGCAGTTCGTTCCAGCTGGCCTCGAGTTCCTCGCGGGTCCGGGGCGTCAGTAGTGTCGGCGCGACGCCCACCGTGGTGAAGCCCTTCCACTCCGCCAGGTATTCCTGTTCAGCCGCACGCAACGCCACGGCGATGCCGGGGTAGGCCGCGCCGGATTCCATCGGCGGCGCCGGTTGTTCATGGGTTTGCCGCCCCAGCAGGATGCCCACCGCGAACGCCACGGCCACGGTCGCCGCCAGCGCCGGCCAGCGCCAGGCACGGGCCGCGGACCGCGCGGAAGAGGCCGCTCGCGGTTCCAGCCGGGCCTGGATGTCGGGCCACAGGTCGCGGCCGGGAGAGACGTCTCCGGGCAGCTGCCCCAGGGCGCTGACAATCGCCTTGTTTCGTTGGTCGTGTGTGTCACTCATGTCGTGTCACTCTTCGGTTCAGTTTCCAGTGCCTCGCGCACCAGGTTCCGGGCGCGATGCAGTTGTGCTTTCGATGATCCCACCGCCATGCCGGTCATTTCGGCGATCTCCTGGTGCCGATAACCTTCCACGTCGTACAGCACCAGCACCGTCCGGGCCCGTTCCGGCAGCGCCGAAATGGCCTGCTCCAGGTCCGTGGCCAGCGGCGCGCTGACATCGCGATCGCCGGTGGCCGTGCGCTCCACCATCTCGTCGGCGGGCGCCTCGTGCTTCACGCGCCGGAGCCGGATGCGCCGGTCGCTCAGGGCCACGTTGGCGGCCAGCCGGTGCAGCCAGGTGCCGAAAGCGCTCTTGCCCTCGAACAGGTCCAGCTTGTTCCAGGCCCGGACGAAAGCGTCCTGGACCAGGTCCTCCGCCAGCGCGGCGTCATGGCCGCACAGGCGCCAGCACAGGGCATAGATCTTTCCGGAGTGCGCACGGTACAGCCGTTCAAAAGCCGCGGGGTCGCCGGCACGGGCGAGCTCGACCTGCCGGGACTCTTCGTCCCGCGCCATCGTCGCGTCCGATTCGCGAACTGTCACCGCCTGCACGCCTCCCATGAATGCTTAGACAACCGTCGCGACCGGGCGGTTTAAACGCCGGTTCAGTTCGACGGGATCAGGGTGTCGATCACGTGTTCCACATAGGCCGCGAACTCTTCGCTGCTGAACACAGGGGCCTGTTGCTGGCGCTGCAGCTGGAGAAATCCGAGGTAGACCGAGTATGTGAGCCTGGCGCGATGCGCGGCCGCAGTCTCGTCGAAACCGAGCTCGGCGAATGCCTGCGCGATCTGGGCCATGCGCCGGTCGGCGACACGCTCCAGCACCGGCTCGACCTGGGGATGGCCGGCGGCGGCACAGAGCTGTCGGTAAACATCGTGGGTGAACCGCTCCCGGCTGACACCATGAATGAACGCCACCAGCCGCTCGCGTGGGTCTTCGATGGCGCCCATCGATGTCGCCAGGTTGCGCGCATCGTGCGACTCCCAGCGCTCCAACGCCTGCTCCAGCAGGGATTCACGACCGGAGAAGTGCCAGTAGAAACTGCCCTTGGTGATCCCCATTCGACGGGCCAACGGCTCGACCGCCAGGGCCGAAACACCTTCTTCGGCAATGACTTCCAGGGCCGCTTGTTCCCAATCGGTGGCGGTGAGGGTATTGCGCTTGGGCCGGTTCACTGGGGTCGCGGCACTCCGGTTTGAGGTGCGGCCATTGTGAGGAATCCGGCGGTCCGACGCCAGTATTGCCGATTGATCGCGGCCAAGCCCCTGTCTTGACAGCGGCTTTACGGTTTTCCATACTCTAGCGTATGGAAACGGCGACATCATCGCCCACATGACCTGGACAGTTTCATGACCTGGATTCTGCTGCTTGCCCTGCTGGGCATCTCGCTGGCCTGCGCTTTCCGCGGGCTGTCCCTTCGCACCTGGACGATCATGCTCGGCGCCACCTTGCTGATATTCGCCATCGTGACGGACGTTTCCGTTCTGCTGCTGCTGGCGATCACGCTGGTGCTCGGCGTGCCGCTGGCGATCCTCAATCACGCGCCGTGGCGCCAGCAGCTGCTGACCGCGCCGTTCCTGGAAAAGTACCGCCGCATGCTGCCGGACCTTTCCGACACCGAGGCCGCGGCCATGGAGGCCGGCACCGTGGGCTGGGACGGCGAGCTGTTCTCCGGCACGCCGGACTGGGACAAACTGCTGCACACGCCGTGGGCGACGCTGACCGAGGAAGAGCAGGCCTTCGTTGACGGACCCGTGGAAGAACTCTGCGCCATGATTGACGACTGGGAGATCACCCATGTCGAGGCCGCCATCCCGGAACCCATCTGGGACTTCATCCGCGAAAACCGCTTCTTCGGCATGATTATCCCGAAGGAATACGGCGGCCTGGGCTTTTCCGCCATGGCGCACCGGGCGGTACTGCAGAAAGTCTCCACCGCCAGCAGCGTCGTGGGCTCGACCGTCGCGGTGCCCAACTCGCTGGGACCGGGCGAACTGATCCTGCACTACGGCACGGATGCACAGAAGGAACACTATTTGCCCCGCCTGGCGAAAGGCGAGGAAATCCCCTGCTTCGGCCTGACCAGCCCCTCGGCCGGCTCCGACGCCACCTCCATCGGTGATTACGGCATCGTCTGCGAGCGTGAGGTCAACGGCAAGAAGGTGCTGGGCATGCGCCTGACCTTCGACAAGCGTTACATCACGCTGGCGCCGGTGGCGACGGTCATCGGCCTGGCCTTCCGTCTGTACGACCCGGACGGCCTGCTCGGCGACACCGAGGACCTGGGCATCAGCCTGGCGCTGGTGCCGCGCGACACCGAGGGCCTGGATGTCGGCCGCCGCCATTTCCCGCTCAACGTGCCGTTCCAGAACGGCCCCGTGCGCGGCAAGGACGTGTTTGTCCCCATGGATGCGTTGATCGGCGGTTCCGCGATGGCCGGAAAAGGCTGGAAGATGCTGGTGGAGGCCCTGTCGGTCGGCCGCGGCATCACCCTGCCGGCGTCTTCCACCGGCGGCGCCAAGATCTGCTCACTGGCCACCGGCGCCTACGCGCGCATCCGCAAGCAGTTCAACCTGCCGATCGGCCGGTTCGAAGGCGTGGAGGAGGCGTTGGCGCGCATCGCCGGCAAGACCTACATGATCTCCGCGATGTCGCGCATGACGGCCAGCGCCGTCGACCGCGGCGAACGCCCATCCGTACCGTCCGCCATTGCCAAGTATCACGCCACCGAGGGCACACGCGAGATCATTACCGACGCCATGGACATCCACGGCGGCAAGGGCATCATCCTCGGCCCGCGAAACTACCTGGGCCGTGGCTGGCAGGGCGCGCCGATCTGGATCACCGTGGAAGGCGCCAACATCCTGACCCGCAACATGATGATCTTCGGCCAGGGCGCCATCCGCTGCCATCCATATGTGCTGAAGGAAATGCAGGCCGCGCGCCTGGCCGATGCCGACGAGCGCCTGCAGCAGTTCGACCGGCTGCTGTGGGGACATGTCGGCTTTTCCATCCGCAACGCGGTGCGCAGTTGGCTCCTGGGCCTGACCTTCGGCCGCCTGGCCGCCGCACCGGAGCGTCGCGACGCGCGCCTGGCCGGATACTACCGGCGACTGACGCGCTACTCGGCCGCGCTGGCCTTCTGCGCCGACCTGGCCATGCTGACCCTGGGCGGCAAGCTGAAACAGAAAGAGCGCCTGTCCGCGCGCCTTGGCGACGTGCTGAGCCACCTGTACATGGCCTCCGCCGTGCTCTATCGCTTTGAATCCGAGGGCCGACCGCATGCCGACCTGCCGTTGCTGGCCTGGGTCATGCACCACGGCGCCCACGAGATGCAGAAAGCCCTCGGCGGCTTCGCCGACAACTTCCCGAACCGCTGGGTCGGACTGCTGGTTCGTGCCGTGGTCTTCCCACTGGGCCGCTGGGAACGCGCGCCGGGTGACCGCCTGTGCCACCGCGCGGCTCAATTGTTGCTGTCACCCTCGGAGGTGCGCGACCGCCTGACCCGCGGCGTCTACATTCCCCGGGACGAGAACCACCCCATCGGCCTGATGGAGATCGCGCTGCCACAGGTGATCGCCGCCGAGCCACTGGAGCGCAAACTGCTGAAGGCGGTGAAAGCCGGCGAAGTCGCCGGGCTGGAATTCGACGATCGCCTGGCCGACGCCGTCGAGAAGGGCGTACTCAGCGAGACCGAGGCAAAAACGCTCGAGCAGGTCCAGGCCATGATCTCCGAGATCATCGCCGTGGACGACTTCGATACGGAGGAACTGCGCGCGGGCGTGCGTTCGGACAGCGAGACCGAAAGCGACCAGCGTATGGCCGGGTGAGACGGTGAGACGGTGAGACGGTGAGACGGGGAATCGGGGAATCGGGGAATCGGTGAGAAGGGCGGAAAACATACAGGATTGAAGGGTTTTACCGTTTCACCAGCCGCGCCGTGCGCGGCGACTCACCGTCTCACCGATTAACCGTCTTCCCGATTCCCCGACTCCCCGACTTACCAACGTTGCAGGCTCAGAGCATCCCCGTCTCGAGCCGCGCCGCTTCGGTCATCATCATGTGATTCCACGGGGGATCGAACACCAGCTGGACATCGACTTCGCCGATGGTGGGAATCAGTGAAATCTTGGCGCGCACGTCCTCGACGAGGATGGGGCCCATGCCACAGCCCGGCGCGGTGAGTGTCATGTCCACGCTGACGTCCCGCAGGCCGTTTTCGCCGCGGCTGATGTCGCAGGTGTACACCAGCCCCAGGTCGACAATATTGACCGGGATTTCGGGGTCGTAGCAGGTACGCATCTGGTCCCAGACCAGTTTTTCCACGTCTTCCTCGGTCGCGTCATCGGCGAGCGTGGGTGGCTGAACGGGTTCACGGCCGATGGCGTCGGCATCGGTGCCGGCCACGCGGAACAGGTTGCCATCGACGAACACGGTGAAGCTGCCGCCCAGCGCCTGCGTGATATAGCCGACCGCGCCCACGGGCATGGTGACGGGATCGCCGGACGGGATCATCACCACGTCGCAGTCACGCTCGAACTGGCAGGGTTGGCTGGTCTGGGAAAACATGTCGCATCGCCACTTGGGTATGCCACAAAGATGCGGCTGATCGGGCAACGAATCAAGAGGTGGAATCCGCCCG
The DNA here is from genome assembly GCA_913055655.1 of uncultured Oceanospirillales bacterium. Lineage (GTDB taxonomy): Bacteria > Pseudomonadota > Gammaproteobacteria > Xanthomonadales > SZUA-36 > Marinihelvus. The sequence continues at coordinate 80,850 of CAJXKA010000003.1, forward strand.
CCGCTGCGCGACGGGCAGGTCAGTGTGCGCTTCGCGTATTTAGCTCATCTTGGATTGCAGGTAGTTCTGCAGGCCCACCTTGTCGATCAGGCCCAGCTGGGTCTCGATCCAGTCGACGTGCTCTTCCTCGGACTCGAGGATGTCTTCGAACAGCTCGCGGCTGACGTAGTCCTGGCAGGACTCACAGTAGGCAATCGCCTCGCGCAGCAGCGGAATCGCGTCCATCTCCAGCTTCAGGTCGCATTCCAGCATCTCCAGGGCATTCTCACCGATGCGCAACTTGCCCAGGTCCTGCAGGTTGGGCAGCCCTTCGAGGAACAGGATGCGCTCGACCAGCTGGTCGGCGTGCTTCATCTCGTCGATGGACTCTTCGTATTCGTGCTCGGCCAGCTCCTTCAGGCCCATGTCCTTGTACATGCGCGCGTGCAGGAAATACTGGTTGATCGCGGTCAGCTCGTTGTAGAGCGCCCGGTTCAGGAATTCGATGGCTTTCTTGTCGCCTTTCATGGCCAATTACCCCGGTTTATCAGTTCAAGGCGGCGCGAAATACGCCGTGCTGACCGAATGATAGACAAGCCGGAGGCGCAATGAAGAAATGAGAATGGTTAGTGAACGAGAACGGCTTTCAACACGGCCGGCGTGGCCATTCCGTAACGGAACGCTCAGGCCGATGCCGGTTCCGGCACCATTTTGAGGACTTCACCGATGCCCGAAACGGCTTCGCCGAGCACTTCGTTTGCGGTGCTGGTGCAACGCCCGCAGGTAATGCTGCAACCGGTTCGCGAGGAAAGCTGGTTCAGGTCGCGAACACCTTCCTTCACGGCGGCGTGAATGTCCGAATCAGTGACAGCGTTGCAGAGACAGACGTACATGATGGTCCCATCTTAATAGTGAATGAGAATGATTGTCAATATCTATCAAGCGCTATAGAATCCCTGGCCTAAATAGTATTAATTCTCATTTGCAACCAAGAAAAACGGAATCGGGGGAAACATGGATCACGCATCTGCGGCCATTGCAGCACGATATTTTCTTGTCACCGGTATGCTGGTGGCCCTGGCCTGCCCGGCCAACGCCGACGACACCGACAGCTGCCAGCCTGCAAACCCTGGAGAACAGGGCATCCAGGCGGAATGCCGGATCATGGAACACGTCACGATCCTGGGTCGCGCAGGCGATGCGGGCGAAGTGGCCGGTGGCGCCAGCCAGGTCAGCCACGAAGAACTTGAAGCATTCCAGCCCACCGATGTCGTACGCGCCATGCGCCAGGTGCCCGGCGTATCGTTCCAGGTGGAAGACGGTTACGGACTGCGACCGAACATCAGCATTCGCGGCACCGCGAGCGAGCGCAGCAGCCGCGTCACCCTGTTGGAAGACAATGTGCTGATCGCACCCGCGCCCTATACCGCGCCCTCGGCCTACTACTTCCCGACCTTTGGTCGCATCCACGCCATCGAGGTGCTCAAGGGCCCGGCCGCGATCACCCAGGGCCCCTACACCGTTGGTGGCGCCATCAACCTGGTTTCCACGCCCATCCCGGTGGACACGGCCGGGCACCTGCGGGGCGAGTACGGCAGTGACGACACCTGGCGGGTACACGGCTGGTACGGCGGCGGCGCCGAAGACGGACTCGGCTGGCTGGTCGAAACCCACCAGTGGCAGTCGGACGGATACCAGCACATCGACCGCAGCGAGTCGGATACCGGGCTGGACAAGGAAGACTACCTGGCCAAGTTGCGCTGGTCAGCGGACGGCGATGGCTCGATGACACACCAGTTCGACCTCAAGCTGCAGGCGTCAGAAGAGCAGTCGCGGCAAAGCTACCTGGGCCTGGTCGATGCCGATTTCCGCAGCGACGCACTGCGACGTTACGGCGTTTCCAACGAAGACGAAATGGACAATGAACACCGGCAGGTGGTACTGGGCTGGCGCGGCGTCTTCGAGTCCGGTGCGGAGATCGCGCTGACCGCCTACAACAACGATTTCGAGCGGGCCTGGTACAAGACCGAGGCCATCGACTTCGACGGCAGCGTCGACGCGCAGTCGTTCAGTGGCACGGGCTGGGCCAGCGTGATCAGCGGCATCAACACCGGCGCGGGCACCGGCGGTCTCGACGCCGCCATGCTGCAGGCCATCCTGGACGGCGCGGATACGCCCGAAGGGGCCATCCAGGTGCGCAACAATTCGCGTGAATACTTCTCCCGCGGCATCCAGGTGACCGGCGGCCTGCCCATCGGGAACGGCCATGTCACTCATTGGCTGGAAGCGGGCCTGCGATTTCATCGCGACGAAGAAGACCGGTTACAGCGCAACGACACCTGGCAGCAGCTGGGGGGGCATCTCGTGATCAGCGACATCGGGCTGGAAGGCAACGCGGGCAATCGCGTCCAGGACGCCGAGGCCTGGGCGGCCTGGGTCCACGACCGCATCGAGTGGGATGACTGGACGTTCACGCCCGGCTTGCGCTTTGAATCCATTGACCTGGGCCGCACCAATTATGGCACCTCGGACCCGGACCCTTCGAGCCGGGATGAGTCCAACCTGGCCGGTTACCGTGAAAACAATATTGATGTCTGGATTCCCGGCCTGGGCGTCCTGCGTGACCTGGCCAATGGGCTGCGGCTGCTGGGCGGGGTGCACAAGGGCTTCGCCGTTCCCGGCAACTCGCCCGGGGTCGATCCCGAGGAGAGCATCAACTATGAGCTCGGCCTGCGCTGGTTCGGCGAGGCCTGGCAGGTCGACCTGGTGGGATTCTTCAATGACTATGAAAACCTGGTCGGCACCTGCGCCAACGCGTCCGGCAGTGACTGCGATCCCGGGGACGCGTTCAACGGCGAAGGGGTACACATACCCGGCCTGGAACTGTCGGTCAGCGGCGGCCCGGAACTCGACAACGGGGTGCGCCTGCCGATACGCCTTGCATACACGTGGATGGATGCCGAGTTCCAGTCCAGCTTCGATTCCGAGTTCTTCGGGGACGTCGAGGCCGGCGACCCGGTACCCTACGTGCCCGACAACGAGGTCTATGCCTCTGCGGGTATCGAATGGCAGGCCCTTTCGACCTACCTGAGCGCGAACATCGTGGACAGCGTCTGCACCCAGGCCGCCTGCGGCGCCTTCCAGCGCACGGAATCGGCGACACTTTTCGACCTGTCAGCCCACTATCGTTTCTCGGAACAATGGACGCTGTACGCGGTGGCCGAAAATATCACCGACGAGATTTATATCGCCGGCCGCGAACCCTATGGCGCCCGGCCGAACAAGCCTCGCAGCTTCTATGCCGGGGTGACGTTCGACTTCTGAAACCCGGCGTTCAGCCGGAAGGAAGCGCGAGCGGCTCCAGCAGGGTCAGTGCCCGGTGGTATACCCGCCGCTTGAACGGGATGACATGCGCGACCGGGTACCAGAAATCGACCCACCGGTACTCGGAAAATTCGGGGGTGTCGGTGGCATCCAGGGCGAACCGGGATTCATCGGCGACCATCTTCAGCAGGAACCAGACCTGCTTCTGGCCGATGCATAACGGCTTGTGGTGACGGCGCAGGTAGCGTTTGGGCAAGCGGTACTTCAGCCAGCCTGGCGTTGAACCCAGCAGTTCGACGTGATGGCTGTGCAGGCCCGTTTCTTCCTCCAGCTCCCGGAACATCGCTTCCTCGGGCGTTTCGTCGGTGCGCATGCCGCCCTGGGGGAACTGCCAGCCGTCCTGGTTGGCGCGATGCGCCCAGAACACCTTGCCCTGCTCGTTCAGCAGGACAATGGCAACGTTGGGCCGGTAGCCGTCGGGATCGATCATCGGGGTTGGCCTGCGTTGCGCGCCGCGGTGCCGCGGTCAATTGGTCGGGGCATGTGCCTGTGGTATTTTGCCATCGTCCCTCAAAATCTTAATCAAATCCGGGATTCATTCCAATACGATGCCCATCCGTTCACCGAGGTTGTTCCTGGCCGTGCTGGCCCTGCTGGCGGTGGCGAGCATCCTGCTGGCGACCATGGTGGGTTCCACGGTGACCGGGCCCGGCGCCTGGCTGGGCGCCGTTGCCAACCCGGACAGCCATGCGGGCGAAGTGCTCTGGCGATTGCGACTGCCGCGCGCGCTCGCGGCTTTCGTGGTGGGCGGCCTGCTGTCGCTGTCAGGCTGCCTGATGCAGGTGCTGCTGCGCAATCCGCTGGCGGACCCGTACATCCTGGGCGTGTCCGGCGGCGCCGCCTTTTTCACGCTGGCCGGCATGGGCCTGGGTGTGGCCGCCGCCTGGTGGCCGCCGCTGGCGCTGGCCGGTGCGCTGGTCTCCATCATCATCGTCTTTGGCCTGGCGCGCGGCAGCGGCCCCTGGAGCGGCACACGGCTGTTGCTGACCGGCGTGGTCACGGCCTCGGGCTGGGGCGCGCTGATCACCCTGCTGCTGGCGCAGAGCGACGACAGCAGCTTGCGCGGCATGCTGTTCTGGCTCATGGGCGACCTGGGTTACGCCCGGTTGCCGGGCTGGGCCGTGGTCGTGCTGGCGCTGTCGCTGCTGCTGGCGCTGGGCTACGCGCGCGGACTGAATGTGCTGGCCATGGGTGAAACGACGGCGAAACTACTGGGCGAATCGACACGGCGCCTGCTGTGGGGCATCTACTTCGTGGCCTCGGTCCTGACCGCCGCCGCGGTGAGCATCGCCGGCAGCATCGGCTTTGTCGGCCTGATCGTGCCACACCTGGCGCGGTTGCTGGTTGGCGCCGACCACCGTGTGCTCGTGCCCGCGGCGACGCTGTTCGGCGGGTCGTTCCTGGTGCTGTCCGACACCCTGGCCCGAACCGTGATCGCGCCACGGCAGCTGCCGGTGGGCGTGGTCACGGCCTTGCTGGGCGTGCCGCTGTTCCTGCTGCTGCTCAACCGGGCGCGCGTGCGCGGGGGTGCCCGGTGAACGGGCTGTCGACCACCGGCCTGGATGTCGCCATCGGTGACCGGGTGATCACGCGATCCATGGACCTGGTGGTTGAGCCCGGCGCGTTCTGGGGCCTGCTCGGCGCCAATGGCGCCGGCAAGACCACGCTGCTGCGTCACCTGGCCGGCCTGCTCACGCCGGAATCGGGAACGGTGCAACTGGACGGGCGAAACCTGCCGAACTGGCCGCGACGCCGGCTGGCGCGCCACCTGGGTATGATGCAGCAGCACGCCGACTACGTTTTCGACGCCAGCGTGCTGGAAGTCGCGCTCACCGGCCGGCACCCCTACCTGGGGCCCTGGCAGCGTGAAAATGCGCAGGACCGGGCGCTGGCGCTGCAGGCGCTGGAAACGGTCGACCTGGCGGCATTCGCGCAGCGGCGGGTGACCAGCCTGTCCGGCGGCGAGGCGCGCCGGCTGGCGTTCGCGGCGTTACAGGTGCAGGACCCGGACGTGTTTCTGCTGGACGAACCCACCAACCACCTGGATTTCCGTCACCAGGTGAGCGTCATGCGGGCAGTGGGCGACCGCGTCTACGGCAACGGGCGCCTGGCGGTCGCCGCGCTCCACGACGTCAACCTGGCGGCCACCTATTGCAGCCACGTGCTGCTGTTGTTCGGGGACGGCGAATGGCGCGCCGGCACGGCGCCTGAACTGCTCAACACGGAAAACCTGGAGCGTCTCTACCAGTGCCCGGTGACCGCCGTGGACACCCCCGACGGGCGACGGTTTCACCCGGCCTTTTCGCGGCTCGCCTCGTAGCCTTTCTCTGCCCGCTCGCCTGCCAGGCGCTGGAAATGCCGACCGAGGAACCAGGCGCCCGTTCCCCAGGCCGCCAGTACCGGCAGGTAAAGCCAGGTAATCTGCGTGATGCCCAGGCCGGCCGTCGTCATGCCCTTGAACAACCAGCTGGCGGTGACGTCGCTGCCCCGGTAGACCACCGTGTCGATAAAGTTCTTCGACTTGTAACGCTGCTCGCGGCTGACCACCGTGAACAGCATTTCCTTGATCGGCCCGAGCATGCCGTAGTTCATCGATCGCTGCGCGACCTGGATGGCGGCGAACAGCACCAGCCCCATGCTGGAACCCAGGATGACAAAACCGCCGGCCAGCAGCATCGGCGGGATAATCGCCGCCCGGGGCATACCGAGCCACGTCACCAGCCGCGAGGTGACCAGGAACTGCAGCGTAAATGCGATCACCTGCACCGCCAGGTCGATGACCGAGAAAAACTCCGTCCGCTCTGCGAAACCGGTGATCTCGCGGTCCACCAGCACGGCCAGGCCGTTGTACAGGAACGTGGCGGTCAGGTTGTGCGTCAGCATCAGCAGGCAGATCAGCAACAGGTACTTCGAACGGAAGACCTCGATCGCGCCTTCCCAGACGCCGCCGCCGATGACTTCGCCGCCCTCGGCGTGACCCGTTCGCCGTTCGTAGCGACCCAGCGCGATCGCCAGCCCCGTCGCCACCAGCAGGCAGGCCAGCGCCATCAGCATCACACCCGTTGCGCCGATGTCCGCCACGAACTGGCGTGTGGCGAGAGGCCCGATGATTGCGCCCAGGCTGCCGCCGGCCATGATGGCGCCAAACAGGCGCTGCGCCTGGCCGGGCCGGAACACGTCGGTCATGAAACTCCAGAACACCGACACCACGAACAGGTTGAAGACGCTGAGCCAGACGTAGAAGCCGCGCTGCACCCAGGGCGTCGCGTCGTTGCCGCGAAAAGCCCAGGCGAAGAAGCCCAGCTGGAGGATGAAGAACAGGTAGCTGGCGGGCACGAACACGCCGCGGCGGAAACGCGACACCAGCCAGCCGAACACCGGCACGATCAGCAGCATGCAGACGAACGTGGCGGTGTAGAGCAGGTGCAGGTATTCAGCGTTATTCGACGCCACCGTGCCGCGCAGCGGCCGCAGCATGAAGTAACCGCCCAGCAGGAAGAAGAAATAGGCGAAGGCCAGCCCGAAGGCTTTCCACTCGCCGTGTTCGACCCGAACCAGCCGCTCGAGCGGGTTGCGATAGGCGCGGGCGTCGTCCGTAACGCTCAAGGCAAGTCCGTCATCGCGCCGGTCAGCCCTCGCTGATCATCACGGCCTGGCCCGGCTGCAGGCGTTCATTACCGCGAATCACCACGCGGTCGCCGGCCTGCACGTCGCCCTCGATGGCAATGCGGTCCGACGCGCCGACGCCGGTGGTCACCGTGACCGGCTGGGCGGTATTGTCGTCACCGACCACGTACACGGTAATACTGCCCGGTCGCAGCACCAGGGCGTCGCGGGGCACGGACAGTACCTCGGCCATGTTCGCCATCGGTACGGCCACCCGCACGGTCTGGCCGACGGGATACTGTTTGCCGACCAGGTCCAGGCGCAGCTCGAACTGGTGCGTGTTCAGGTCCCCCACGGCCACCACGGTCCGGACCTCGGCCTGCGATGAATCGTCGCGGGTGCGAAGCTCCAGTCGCTGGCCCGGGCTGACGTACTGGAAATACTCCAGCGGTGCGCGGGCGACGACCTCCAGGTTGCCCTGGTCCACCAGGCGCACCACGTTGCCGCCATCGGTGACGCGTTCGCCGGGCGTCATCAGCCGCTCGACCACCACGCCGTCGTAGGGTGCGCGGATGACCGTCCGGTTCAGCTGGTCCTCGTTCTGGGCCAGGCGCGAACGCGCCACCGCCAGGTCACCGCGGGCGACATCACGATCGGCGCGGGTCTGCTCCAGTTGGGTGACCGCGGCCAGGTTCGACTGCGCCAGCCGGTCGAAGCGCTTCTCCTCGGCCTCCAGGAACGCCACCCTGGCCTGCGCCCGCGCCACTTCGGCCACCAGTTCCTCGTGGCGAAGTTTCAGCTGAGTGTCCTCGATGGTGGCCACCGGGTCACCCTTGGCAACGCGGGTGCCGACGTCGGCCACGGTCTGCAGGCGACCGTCGACCTCGGCGGCCAGGCGCGCATCATTGCGACTGGCAACGGTGCCGGGGACCAGTGTGACCGGCGCCATCGCGCGCACCTCGGCCTCCGCCACGCGCACGTTGGCGGGCGGCATCTGGTCCTGCGCCAATGTATCGGCAGCCGCCAACCATCCAAGAATGATCGCGCCGGTGGCGCGGAAAGTGACGTTCTTCATCATCAGCATCATCTCACAGGGCGCCTCAAACGGCCTCCGGGGCCACGTGGCTGGCCGGTGTCTTTTCCTCGTTCATGCGTAACAGGCTGGGCAACAGCAGCAGCGTGAACAGCGTACTCACCAGCATGCCGCCGACAATCACCGAGGCCATGCCGCGATAGAGTTCGGAACCCGAGCCCGGCATCAGCATCAGCGGCAACATGCCGAAAATACTGGTCGTGGTGCTCATCAGGATGGGTCGCAGGCGCAGTCGGACCGCGCTTTCGACAGCGTCACGGCGGGCCATGCCTTCGCGCTCGGCATCACGGGCGCGGTAGACCAGCAGGATGGCGTTGTTGACCACCAGGCCCAGCAGGATCACGAACCCGATCATCGTCAGCAGGTCCATCTGCTGGCCGCCCTGCGAAACCAGCACCAGGTCCATCAGGCGCAGCGACAGGATGCCGCCCACCGTGGCCATCGGGATGGTCAGGACCACCAGCAGCGAATCGCGGAATGACCGGAACAGCGCGGAGATCAGCAGGTAGAGAATCACCACCGCCAGCGTGAAACTGCCGGCCATGCTGCGCAGGGTTTCGGAAAGCGCCTCGGCGGTGCCGGACAGCTGGATGGTGCCGTCGGGCGGCAACAGGGCGTGCACCTGCGGCAACACCTGCTCGTCTATGACGGCCAGCGCTTCCTCGATGGCCAGGCCACCCGGCGGGGTGATCTGCAGGGTCAGCGTGCGGCGGCGATCGACGCGCTGGATGCTGGACGGGCCGGCCGTGCGTTCCAGGTGCGCCAGCTCACCAAGCGCCAGCACCTCGCCGGAAGGCGTTGCCAGGGGCATCGCCGCCAGTTCCTCCGGCGTGGCCCATTCCTCGGCGCGCATGATGATGTTGTACCGGCGTGTGCCGTCGAAGTACTCGCCCAGGAAGGCGCCGTCGCCCAGCGCGCGCACCACGGTGGACATGCGCGACCGGTTCCAGCCCACCTCGGCGATGGCGCGGTCGTCCGGCACCAGGCGCAGTTCCGGTTCCGCCATCTCCAGCCCCGGTACCGGCTGGATGCTCGCGCCCGGCAAGGCCTGCATCACGGCGAAGAACCCGGCCTGGCCGGCCCCGAGCAAGGATTCGAATGATTCCGCCTGCAGGTCCAGGTTGATCTGCCGGCCGCCCCGGGCGCCGTTGAAAATGGGCGCCCGGCGGGCAAACCCGAAGGTGTCCGGGAACCCGGCCAGGACCTGGGAATTGAAAATCCCGAGCAGCTCGTCGACGCGATCCGGGTCCACCGCCCGGCCACCGATAAAGGTGCCGAAACTGGGGTCCGAACCCATGTAGTAGCTGCTCAGCTGGACGTCCGCCGTGCCGTCGATATGCGGCGCCAGGCGGTCGTCAATCACGTCCATGATCTCGCGCTCGCCGGTCCTCACGCCCAGGCCGGGTGGCGCCACCAGGAAGCCGTCGATCCAGTTCTGGCGGCCCTCGGGCAGGTAGTCCGCGGGCGGCTTCAGCAGGACCACCAGCGCCAGCGGCACCAGGGTCAGCACCGCGATCCAGGTCAACCGTTTTGAGCGCGTGTCGGTCCAGCTCATGATGTGGTCAGTCGCCCAGCGCCACCAGTGCTGGTGCAGGTCCTCGATGCCGCGGCCGCTGATCCAGTTCGACGCCGCCGTGGGCAGCACCGTCACCGCCACGACCAGGCTGGCGATGACCGCCGCGGAAATGGTGATCGCCAGGTCGGCGAACAGCTGGCCGGCCTCGTCTTCGAGAAACACCACGGGCAGGAAGATGGCCACGGTAGTGGCCGTGGACGCCAGCAGCGCGCCCCAGACCTGGCTGGTGCCGCGTGCCGAGGCCTCGTCGCCTTCGCGGCCCTGCTCGCGTTGCCGGAAAATGTTCTCCAGCACAACGATGGCGGCATCCAGCACCATGCCCGTGGCAAAGGCCAGGCCCGCCAGGGAAATGATATTCAGTGTCCGCCCGGTGATTTCCATCAGCAGGAACGACGACAGCAGGCACAGCGGAATCGACAACCCCACCACCAGCGTGGCCCGGAAGCGGCGCAGGAACCACCACAGCACGATCACGGCCAGCGCCATGCCCAGCAACAGGTTGTTCCGCACCATCGCGATCGAGGCGTTGATGTAGTCGGTCTGGTCGAAGTTCTGCTCGATCTGCAGGCCCACCCGCGGCAACTGTTCCGCCTGCATCTCGGTGACCACGGCTTTCACGCCTTCCATCACGTCCAGCACGTTTGCGCCCGATTCCGGCGACACCGCCATACCGATGGCCGGGCCACCGTTCAGGTGCAGCACCGTGGTCGGGTCGACCATGGCCATCTCGACGCGGGCGACCTCGCTCAGGCGGATCGGTGTTTCACCCCGCCACTCGAGCACCAGGTCACCCAGCAACTCGACCTCGTAGCGGCCGCTGAATCGCACCGTGTACTGGCGCCGTCCGACCTCCATGTTGCCGCCGGAGACATCGGTGTTACTGCCCAGTTCACCCGACACCGCGGTCAGGTCCAGGCCCATGGCCGCCGCCTTGTAAGGATCGAAGGTGATACGGACCTCGTGTGCCCGGCCGCCGAACGAGCCGACCCATGAAACGCCGCCGACCCGCTCGATGCGCGTCACGACATTGTCGTCGATGTAATCCTGGTAACTCTCGATGGGCCGGTCATTGCCCTCGACCGTGGAAATCGCAAACCAGGCCATCACCCGGTCGAAGTTAAAGCCGCCCACCAGGATGCCCGGCTCATCGGCGTCCACCGGGTAGCGCGGCACCTGGTTCAGCCGGTTCATGACCTCGATCAGCGCGCGGTTCATGTCGGTGCCGACGGCAAACTCCAGGGACACCGAGGCCGAGCCGTAGTTGGCATTGGACGTCATGCGCAGCAGGCCGGGCGTGCTTCGCAACACGGTCTCCTGCGGCTCGATGATCTCCGATTCGATCTCGTTGGGCGCGGACGCGCGCCAGGTGGTGTTCACCAGGATGATCGGCCGGCTGATCTCGGGCGTCATCTCGATGGGCAGGCGTGACATGGCGATGAAGCCGAAAATGGCCACGAGAATGCCGCCGACGGCGACAGCAACCGGATTGCCCAGTGATAACCGGGTCAGGTTCATGCAACAGCCCCCCACTCGCCGGCTTCCACGCGCCGGCCCGAGCCGCGAATTGTATCAGCCGACGACACCGGCCAACATCGGGATCGGGACATGAATGGCGGCGCAGGTGGCACGCATTAACTCCAGTTCGGCCGGGCGCAGCTTATTGTCAGCCGTCACCGCGTCGATCAGGGCTTTCACCAGTTTCTGTTTTGCCTCAGGCGAGAGTTCGTCGAGTCGCGGCAGGGCCTTGTCCATGGTTTCAATCCAGTCGCGCACCACAGGCAGCGAGCCGGCGTCTTCGTCGAACGCTGCCCGGTAACCGGCCGCCCAGGCCTGGGCGGCCGCGTCAGCATCTTCAGGCGCGCCGTGCCAGGCCAGCACGGCGAGCACGTCGCGGGCCGGCCCTGACAGGCGGGACAGCGACTTCCGTCCCGCCGGGCGCACCCGGTGGGGGTTCGTGGACTCCCACAGGTACTGCCGGACCAGCCGCGTCATCAGGTATTCGAACACCTCGATATGGCCGTCGACCCGGATCACCCGGTCGATAGCTTCCAGCAGTTTCTGGATGCGCGCCGACGGGTGACGCCGCAGCAGCGGCAGCGCCGTTTCCAGCAACGGCAGGCGCTGCGCCGGTTTCGGCGGCCCGGAGGCGCGCACCAGGTGTTGCACCCCGGCCTCGGTTTCAGCGCCCATCACCTGGGCAATGGCCAGCAGCTGGTCCTCGCGCGACCGCGCATCGTCATGCAGCAGGCTGTAGAGCAACATGGCCGGCGCGTGATCAGGCGAATGCGCCGCCGTCTCCAGGGGCTCCGGCAGGCTGGCCGCCACGGTGGCCGCCATCAGCAGCCGACCAAAATCCGGGTTGCCGATCTGGTCGATGATGTTGCCGGCATCGAACGGGCCTGGGGCTGCCTTGCGGGCCTGCTCCTCACGCTCGGCCACCTCGGCCTGGCGCTCGCTTTCACGCTGGATGCGCGCCGCCAGGGTCTTCAACGCCTCAGGCTGGAAGCCCGGCTCGACCCGCGCGATGCGCTCCATCAGCGGTGGGTGGGTGGCGAACAGGTGCGATACCCGGCCCTGGCCAAACAGCATATGCCCGACTTCCTCGGTATCCACCTGCAGGGTCGAGCCATCGCTGTAGACGGCAATCTTCTTCAGTGCGCCGGCAATGCCGTTGGGATCGCGGGTGAACTGCACTGCGGAAGCGTCGGCCAGGTATTCGCGCGCCCTGGAAACCGAGGCCTTGATCCAGCGGCCAAAGAACAGCCCGATCCAGCCGACGATGGCCAGCACAAGGGCGATGACCAGGATGGGCAAGCCGTTGCGATCACGGCTGCTGCCCAGGTAACGGCCGTGATAAAGCACCTTGCGGCCAATCAGTGACAGCAGCAGGATGCCGAACAGTACGCCCATCAGCCGGATATTCAGGCGCATGTCACCATTCAGGACATGGCTGAACTCGTGGGCGATGACACCCTGCAACTCGCTGCGGTCGAGTTTTTCAAGCGTGCCGCGGGTGACCGCGATGGCCGCATCAGCAGGCGAATAGCCGGCAGCAAAGGCGTTGATCCCGTCTTCCTGCTCCAGCACGAACACCTCGGGCACCGGCACACCGGACGCCAGGGCGATTTCCTCGACGACATTGACCAGCCGCCGTTTCAAGGGGTCGCGGGTGTCGGGTTCTATCGGGGTGCCACCGAGTTGCCGGGCGACGTCGCCGCCACCGCCGCGAAGGGAAAGCGTCTTGAACAGGCTGGCAAAACCGATGACGGCGCCGGTGGCCACGCTGGTGACGCCCAGCGCGGTCGCATTCTGCTTCAGCCCCTGGACCGAGAACAGGCTGACGCCTTCCCCGATCGATGTGAAACCCAGCCCGATCATCAGGGCAAAATCAACAGCGGCGATAATCGCCAGCACCGCCAGGATGAACAGGAACACCAGCCAGCGGGTGTGCCGCCGCGAACGGTCCTGGTGTTCGAAAAAATTCACATCATGCCCCGGTCAGGCAATCCCCCCTGCGGCGTGCCGCCGGTCAGAATTCGACCTTCGGCACCTCGCGCTTGGCCTCGTCCTCGATTTCCAGCAGTTCCGCCGGGCCGAAGTTGAACCAGCCGGCAAAGAAGTTGTTCGGGAACGACTCGCGCAGCGTGTTGTAGCTCATCACCGCATCGTTGTACGCCTGGCGGGCGAAGGCAACCTTGTTCTCCGTGGTGGTCAGTTCCTCGGAGAGTTGCATCATGTTTTCGTTCGCTTTGAGGTCCGGGTAGGCCTCGGACAGTGCGAACAGGCGGCCCAGCGCACCGGACAGGCCCTGTTCGGCCTCGGCCAGCTGCTTCATCGCGTCGGGGTCGGTGGGGTCGGCAGCGGCTTTCTTCAGGCCGGCAACCGCCATGTTGCGGGCGTTGATCACCGCTTCCAGGGTCTCACGCTCATGGGACATGTAACCCTTGGCGGTCTCGACCAGGTTGGGAATCAGGTCATGACGACGGGTGAGCTGCACGTCGATCTGCGCGAACGCGTTTTTATAGCGATTGCGACTCGCCACCAGGCGGTTGTAAATCGAAATCGCGAAAACGACCGCCGCGACGATCAGTAACAACAGGATCCAGCCCATATCCGTCACTCCCCTACAGTCAGGTCAATGCGTCAAGCATAGCAAATGGAAGGGTGGTGAATACGTGCCGCAAGTCATCGGGGGGGTGTTGCGTTGCGGGGAGGCGGGCCAGGCCCTCCCCGGACTCGCTCAAGTCCATCCATGGATCGCTCGTCGGCGGCATCCATGCCGCCGAAGGTCCGGGGAGGCCCTGGCCCACCTCCCCGTCCGAAACGCCGTCCCGGCTTCAGGGTTTCTGCTCTACACCGTTTCCCGGCCTCACCGTTTCACCGTCTCACCGATTCCCCACCTTCGCCCAGGTATCGCGCAACGTGACTGTCCGATTGAACACCGGCTTGTCTGCCGTGCTGTCCTTCTCGTCCGGAATGAAATAGCCGTTGCGTTCAAATTGGCGGTAGGCGGGGCCGTCGCCTTCGAGTGCGGCCGGTTCCACCCAGGCGGTATCGATGACGGTCAGCGAGTCCGGGTTCAGGTGCGCCAGGTAATCGGTGTCCTTGTCGGCCAGCGGGTTGGCGACGTTGAACAGGCGGTCGTAAAGGCGCACCTCGGCGGCGACGGCGTGTTTCGCCGAGACCCAGTGGATGGTGCCCTTGACCTTGCGGTTGGCGCCCGGCATGCCGCTGCGGGTGTCCGGGTCGAATTCGCATTGCAACTCGGTGACTTCGCCGGCGTCATTCTTGATGACGTCGACACACTTGATGATAAAGGCGTTGCGCAACCGTACCTCGCCGTCCGGCTTCAGGCGGAAATATTTGCGCGGCGGGTCTTCCATGAAGTCGTGGCGCTCGATCCACAGTTCGCGCGACAGCGGCACCTGGCGGGTGCCCATGGACTCATCCTTCGGGTGCAGTGCGGCCTCGAGGAACTCTTCCTCACCCTCGGGGTAGTTCAGCAGCACCACCTTGATGGGGTCCAGCACGGCCATGGCGCGCGGGGCGCGGTCGTTCAGGTCGTTGCGGATGGCGTTTTCCAGCACGCCCATGTCGATGATGGACTCGGATTTGCTGACGCCCATCTCGCCCCAGAAGGCGCGGATGGATTCCGGCGTGTAGCCGCGCCGGCGCAGGCCGGCAAGCGTGGGCATCCGGGGGTCATCCCAACCGTCCACGTGGCCTTCCTCGACCAGTTGCCGAAGACGCCGTTTGCTCATCACCGTGTAGTTCAGGTTGCCGCGTGCGAACTCGATCTGGCGCGGCTGGCTGGGTGCCGGGATATGGGCCAGGTACCACTCGTACAGCGGCCGGTGGTCCTCGAACTCCAGCGTGCACAGGCTGTGGGTGATCTGCTCGATGGCATCGGACTGGCCGTGGGCCCAGTCGTACATCGGGTAGATATGCCAGGTGTCGCCGGTGCGGTGGTGCGGCGCGTTGATGATGCGGTAGAGCACCGGGTCGCGCAGGTTGATATTGCCGGAAGCCATGTCGATTTTGGCCCGCAGCACGTGCTCGCCGTCGGCGAATTCGCCGGCCGCCATGCGCTCGAACAGGTCGCGATTCTCCGCTGTGGGGCGGTCGCGGTAGGGGCTGTTAATGCCGGGCTCGGTCAGCGTGCCGCGCTGGGCGCGGATGGTGTCGGCGTCCTGGCTGTCGACGTAGGCCAGGCCTTCGTCGACCAGGTGCAGCGCCCAGGCGTAAAGCTGGTCGAAATAGTCCGAAGCGTGGTGCAGCGCGTCCCACTCGAACCCCAGCCAGCGCACGTCGTTCATGATCGACTGTGCGAAGTCCTCGTTCTCCTTCAGCGGATTGGTGTCGTCGAAACGCAGGTGCGTGCGCCCGCCGAACTCGTCGGCCAGCCCGAAGTTCAGGCAGATCGACTTGGCGTGGCCGATATGCAGGAAACCGTTGGGTTCCGGCGGAAACCGGGTGACGATGGATTCATGTTTGCCGCTGTCGAGATCGTCGATGACGATGTTGCGGATAAAGTGCGTGCTCTTGGTGGGTTCTTCCATGCCTGGGGCCGTGTTGCTGCCGGGTCTTTGCCAACCCGGGGGTCGAAGCGGTAAATTCTATCGCACTCGGCGCCGCGGCCACACCACGCCCGGCCCGAAACAACCATAATTCACAACGACGCACACCAGGAATACACCCATGTCCGAAAAGAAGAAGCTCAGCCTGACCACCCGTATCCTCATCGCCATGGTGCTTGGCGCCATCGCGGGCTGGATCCTGAACCTGGTCGGCAACCCGGACTGGGCGCGCATCTGGCTGGTCGAGGGCCTCTTCCGCGTGGTCGGCCAGGTCTTTATCTCGCTGCTGCAGATGCTGGTGGTGCCCCTGGTGTTCGTCTCCCTGGTCTGCGGCGCCTCGGCGCTATCCGACCCCAAGGTGCTGGGGCGCGTGGGCGGCAAGACCATCGGCCTTTACATGATCACGACCGGTATCGCCGTGACCCTGGCCCTGTTCTCGGCGCTGATCGTCAAGCCCGGCGAGGGTGTGAACGCCGTCCAGGACGCCGCACCGAGCATCGCCGAGGCGACCCCCTTCACGCAGGTGCTGATCGACATGGTGCCGCGCAACCCGGTCTTCGCCATGGCCGAGGGGCAGATGCTGCCCATCATCGTGTTCTCGGTGCTGCTGGGTATCGCGATCACGCTCAGTGGCGCCCGCGGCGAGCGCATCGGCTCATGGTTCCAGGACATGAATGCCATCGTCATGCGACTGGTCACGCTGGTCATGCGTTTCGCGCCTTACGGCGTGTTTGCCCTGATCGCCGTGCTGGCCGCCACCAGTGAGCTGGCCGACTTCCTGGCGGTGGGCAAGTACGTGCTGCTGGTGTTCGTCGTGCTGTTCATCCACGCGCTGGTGGTCTACCCGGCGCTGCTGGCGCTGGTCGGGCGGCTGAACCCGCTGATTTTCCTTTACAAGATGCGCGCCGCGATGATGTTCGCGTTCTCGACCGCGTCGAGTAACGCGACGCTGCCGGTGACCCTGGAAACGGTGCGTAAACGCCTGGGCGTCAGCAACAAGATCGCCTCGTTCACGGTCCCGCTCGGTGCCACCATCAACATGGACGGCACCGCCATCATGCAGGGCATCGCCACTGGCTTTATCGCCCAGTACTACGGGATCGAACTGGGCGCCGGGCAGTACCTGGCGGTGATCATGATGGTCATCCTGGCGTCCGTCGGCACCGCCGGGGTACCCAGCGTGGGCCTGGTGGTGCTGGCCGGTGTGCTCTCGCAGGTCGGCCTGCCCGCAGAGGGCATCGCCATGATCCTGGGCATCGACCGCCTGCTCGACATGACCCGCACGGCCGTCAACATCACGGGTGATGCCGCGGTGACCACCATCGTGGCCAGGAGCGAGGGCGAACTCGATCTTGAAACCTTCAACGACCGGGATGCCGGCACCGACTTCGAGGCCGAAGCGCTGGAAACCTGATCGTTGCCGGGCCCGTTAGCCGGACGCCCAGTTGGAGTAATCGGACTCCGCGCTGATCAGGCTGTGCGGCATACCGGACATCAACTGTGAAAACTGGTCGCCGCTGACGCGCACCAGGTGCTCGTGGTCGCCGGCCTCGATGTAGATGTCGCTGTTGCCGTCAAGCTGGTCGTCCCAGATGACATCCAGTCCGTAGGCGTCGCTGAACGCCGGTACCGCGCCAAGCTCGCAGTCGCGGAACAGCGGCGCCAGCGCGGCTTCCGTCGCCAGGTGCATGTCCCGGCCCAGGGTGTCACGCACCCAGCCGAAATCCAGCCGGTTGGTCGACGGCACGACTGCCACCACGTAACCGTCATCGTCCTCCAGCACCACGGCCTTGGCGACCTGGTGCTCGGGGACATGGGCGGCATGGGCGGTTTCCAGCGCGGTATGTGAGTGCGGGTGCTCTACGATATCGAAGTCGACTTCGCGGTGTTCCAGGTAACTCTGGAGTGATCTTGCAATCGCCATGGCCAATCTCCTGAAGGGGTTCGAAAGAACGGCCGACCCAATTCAAGTATAGACATTACTGCTATTGCCGCCAGTTTCCCTGGCCGGTGCCCGCCAGCGTCGCGGGTCGCGCTGCGACGGTCAGCCTTTCCAGGGGAACGCTCGAGTGCGTCCTGCATCGCTTGGACACGGCCATCCATGGCCGTGTACATCCCCTGGAAAGGCTGACCGCCACAGCGCTAGTGAGCGGCCATCCACTTACCGGCCAGGGAAACTGGCTGCGCGTTTGGGAGGCGTTGGGTGCGGTATTACCGCCATGGACCTTCCGCGGCCATGGATGGCCGCGAATGAGCGACCCAGGGATGGGCCCGAGCGTGTCCATGGTGGTGATGCCGCACCCAACGGCCGTGCGACGGGCGGCCAAAAAAAACCCCGGCTTGGGGCCGGGGTCTAATGGTGCATCGCCTTAGGCATAGAAGTGTGGGGACTGCCTGTACAGAGGTGCGATGCACTAGGCACAGTCAACTTGCAGGCACCAGCATAGTCACGCGCGGTTAAAAAGAGGTAAACGGGCTGTTGGTTTATCGTAACCCGCTGTAATGCATGGTTTTTCAGGCGGTTTTGCGTTCGCCTGAATGCTTTTTCAGGTGGATCAGCAGCAGGCTCACCGCGGCCGGCGTCATACCCGGAATTCGCAGCGCCTGGCCCAGGGTTTCCGGTCGCACGGCCCGGAGTTTCTCGCGCGCTTCCGAAGACAGGCCACGGACGGCGTCATAGTCGAACCGGGCCGGAATGGCGCGATCCTCGTTACGACGATTGCGTTCGATTTCACCGGCCTGGCGATCCACGTAGCCGGCGTAGCGCACCTGTACTTCGACCTGTTCAGCCACGCGGGCATCCTCGACGCCGGGGCCGATGCCTTCGACAGACACCAGGGCCGGGTAATCCAGTTCCGGGCGCTTGAGCAGGTCCAGGGCGCGGCATTCACGGCCCAGTGAAAGCTCGAACCGAGACGTGATGGCCTTGCCGAGCGCGTTCCCCGGCGCCACCCAGATATCCGACAGGCGGTCACGTTCGGCCTCGATGGCTTCGCGCTTGCGGCTGAAGGATTCCCAGCGGGCATCATCGACGAGCGCCAGGTCGCGCCCGGTTTCAGTGAGCCGCAGGTCGGCGTTGTCTTCGCGCAACTGCAGGCGGTACTCGGCGCGGCTGGTGAACATGCGGTAAGGCTCCCGCGTGCCCTGCGTCACCAGGTCGTCGACCAGCACGCCGATGTAGGCCTGGTCGCGCCGGGGTGTCCAGGGTGCTTCACCCCGGGATTGCCGGGCCGCGTTCAGCCCCGCCAGCAGGCCCTGCGCGGCGGCCTCTTCGTAGCCGGTGGTGCCGTTGATCTGGCCGGCGAAAAACAGTCCGGGCAACGGTTTTGTCTCCAGGCTGGCATGCAGGCCACGCGGGTCGAAATAGTCGTATTCGATGGCGTAACCCGGCCGCGTGATGTGCGCGTTCTCGAATCCGGCGATGCTGCGCACGAAGGCCTGCTGGACCTCGAACGGCAGGCTGGTCGATATGCCATTGGGGTACAGCTCGCGGGTATGCAGCCCTTCCGGTTCGATGAATATCTGGTGCGAGGCCCGGTCGGCGAAACGCACCACCTTGTCCTCGATGGACGGGCAGTAACGGGGGCCGGAACCCTCGATGGCGCCGGCGTACATCGGCGAACGGTGCAGTGCGCCACGGATGATGTCGTGGGTCTTCTCCGAGGTATGCGTGATCCAGCAGCACACCTGCTCCGGGTGATCCCCGACGTGACCCAGGTAGGAGAACACCGGCAACGGGTCGTCGCCGGGTTGTTCGGTCAGGCCGCGGAAATCGACGGATTTGCCGTCGATACGCGGCGGTGTACCGGTCTTCAGCCGGCCGACCTGCAGGGGCAGTTCGCGCAGCCGCTCCGCCAGCGCGATGGACGGCGGGTCGCCGGCGCGCCCGCCGGGACGTGACACTTCGCCCACGTGAATACGACCGCCCAGGAAGGTACCCGTGGTGAGGACCACGGCCGCTGCGCGGAAAGTCATGCCGCCCGCGGTGTGACAACCGGCCACGCGACCGTTTTCGATGACCAGGTCGTCCACGGCCTGCTGGAAGATCGACAGCTTCGGCTGGTTCTCGACCTCGGTTCGGATAAAGGCGCGGTAGAGGTTGCGGTCGCACTGTGCGCGCGTGGCGCGGACGGCGGGACCCTTGCGCGCATTCAACGTACGCAGCTGGATACCGGCCGCGTCCGCGGCGCGGGCCATGACGCCACCGAGCGCATCGATCTCGCGTACCAGGTGGCCCTTGCCGATGCCGCCGATGGCCGGATTGCAACTCATCTGGCCGATGGTTTCGATGCTGTGCGTCAGCAGCAGGGTGCGGGCGCCCGTCCGCGCCGCGGCCAGCGCCGCCTCGGTGCCGGCGTGGCCGCCGCCGATGACGATAACGTCGTAATTTGCGCTGTCCATTGCCGTGACCGCCCGTGAATCAAATGGGCGCGTATTGTAATGAAAAGCAAGGGAAAAAGGTATTCAGTCAGTCGCGATCCGTCTTCACCCTCAGGCCACTGCTCTTCGACACGCGTCCACTGTCACGGCTCTTTCGCGGTGGCGACGCTGACCGCGGCGCCCGGTTGCCGGACACGCTGATCGAACGGTTTGGTGGCGGTGACGAGACGCGCACCGGCGCCTGGCGGCTGACTGGCGCCTGCGAACGCCGCACCGGCTGGGTACGGGAGACCGGGGGCGCGCCACGCTTCAATTTCGGAGACGTCGTGATATTGCCGACGGGTATCGGCGGTGGCGTACTCCTCACGGAACGCGCCGGCCGACGATTGACGGGCTGCGTCCGGCTCTGGCCCGCCTTGGTGGCTTCGCGTGAGCGAACACCACCGGCCTGGCGACGGACAGGCTCGACCGGTGCCCGGGTCGACGGTGCTTGTGTCGAGGGCACGCGCACCGGCGAGGAACGCGAAACACGGATCGGACGGCTCGAAACCGGGTGAGTCCGCGAGCGACCTGGCTTGGCATTCCCGCCACTCCGGACGGTCATTGAGGGTTCACCGGCAACGCTTCGCTGCCCGCTACGCCATTGCTGGTCGCCGCTCCCCGGAATCACCTGGCGGCCCCGGTCGGCGTCTGTGAACTCACGTGGCGAGCGGCGGCCAGGATCCTGGTCTCGTCGAGGCGCGTAATCGCCTTCGCCGGGCGCGCCATGGCCCGGGGGACCCGTGCGCCCCCGATCGGCGTAACGACCGGAATAGGGATCCGGACGCGGATGGTGCTCGTGCCGACGCCACTTGTGGCGCCAGTAGTAATCGTTACCGGCCCAGTAGTTGCCCGGCCATGGCCGGTACACCGGATAGTAAACCGGGTAGTAGACCGGGTAGGCGGGGTACCGCCAGCCCCAGCCACCGTAGTAATAGCTGCCCGGGTACCACGTATACCACGGTGACCAGCCATTGCTGAAACCAATGGACACGCGGGTACGGCCATAACCGTAACCCAGGTAGAAATAGTCCATTGACCAGTAGGGATAGTAGGTCGCACCCACGTAGGTGACCGAAGACGACATCGGCGCCGGGTCGTATTCCGTGTAGTAGTTGTAACTGCCCGTATCCCTGGACTCGCCCTGGACGGCGGTGCCGGGTTCCGGCACGGGATAGTGATAGGTGACACAGCCCCCGCTGAGGGCAGCGACACACAACATGGCGAGTAATCTGATCATCCAGGGCTCCCCTGGCCCGCGGACGGACCGGTTCAACATGACAGAAAGCCTAGCACGGCGTAATTGAACGTAAGCTGAACGGCGCGCCCCAACGGTCGCTACGGGACTGGCATGGGCACCAGTGTCACGCTGGTCGAACCGGGCGCGTTGATCATGACCCGCACTTCCGCCTCGCCAGCCTCAATCACCGACGGCGCCGGCTGTACCGTCATGGCGCCGCTGGACCAGATCTGTCCATTCTGGCTCCAGGTCACTTCGAACGGGTGCCCCAGCCATTCGCGACCCGGAAACGTGGTGGAGCAGATTCCCCCGGGCGACACGTTGCCACAGGACACGAAACCACCCGTTTCCGGCACCACCAGGCGGATGGCGGTAATGAACGACTGCGCCCGGTTTTCGAAAATCAGCCCGCCGATATAGAGCGGCCCTTCTGGCGCCTTTTCCTGCACGCCCGCGCAACCGCTCATCATGGACAGGGCCAGCGCTGCCGCCACCACGCCTGCACGGGCGTTCATGAATCAGTCCAGGGCGTTGCTGACAATTTCATAAACGTCATTGGAAAGCCCGTCCACTTCGGCGATGCGTTCCAGTTCGGCTTTCATGCGCTCGCGCCGGTTGGCGTCGTAACGCGGCCAGCGGTTGAACGACCCGGCCAGCCGCGCCGCGATTTGCGGATTCACGGCATTCAGCGCGATGACCTGGTCGGCCAGGAAGCGATAGCCCTCGCCGTCAGGCGAGTGAAACGCGGTCGGGTTGAGCATGGCGAAGGCGCCGATCAGCGCCCGAACCTTGTTCGGGTTACGCAGGCTGAAACGGGGGTGCTTCAACAATTCACGCACGGCCTGGACGGTGTCGTGGCCCGGCCGGATGGCCTGGATCACGAACCACTTGTCCATGACCAGCGGGTCCGCGTCCCAGCGCTCGCCGAACGCCGCCAGCGCGCCAGCCGCGCCCGGAAGGTCATCCAGCACCAGTGAACGCAGCGCCGCCAGGCTGTCGGTCATGTTGTCGCAGGTTTCCAGCTGGCGGCGCGCCAGGGCCGGGCCGGATGCCGTCAGCGCCAGGTAGGACAGGCACACATTCTTCAGGCTGCGTCGGGCAATGGCGGCGCTGTCGTTGCTATAGGGCGCGCCGTCATCCAGCGACTTGTAGCGAGCGGAAAGGCGATCTCGCAGCGCCCTCGCCAGCGCCATTCGCGTGGATTGGCGGGCTGCATGAATACCGTCCACGTCCACTTCGCCCTTCATCTGTTCGGCCAGGTCTTCCTCGCTGGGCAGGGTCAGCGCCTCGGCCACCAGCGCCGGGTCGGCACTGTCGTCGTCCAGGAGGCCGGCGAACGCCTCGACCAGCGCCTCGGGCGCCATCGCCTTGCCGCCCGCCGCAGCCACTGCGACACCATCAAGGATGGTGCCGGACGCCAGCCGTTGTGCCGCCTCCCAGCGTGCGAACGGGTCAGTGTCGAAGGCGATGAGCGTAGCGAGTTCGGCCGCCGTGTAGTCATGGTGAACTTTCACCGGCGCGGAAAAATCGCGCAGCAGCGACGGCACCGGGCGATCGTTGAGGCCACTGAACACGAATTCTCGATGCTCGCGGTCCAGCAACAGCAGCGCGGTGTCGCCATCGACCTGCGCCCCGTCGACACACAGCGGCAGCGCCCGGCCGTCCTGCGACAGCAGGCCCACCGCGAACGGGATCACCAGCGGCTGCTTGTCCGACTGGTCGTGGGTGGCCGGCGTCGACTGGGTAAGCGACAGCGTCCAGGTGCCCGCATCAGCATCCCAGCGCGTCTGTGTCGTGACAACGGGTGTGCCGGACTGGCCGTACCAGCGCGAGAACGCCGAAAGGTCGGTGTCGTTGGCATCTGCCATCGCCGCCAGGAAATCATCGCAGGTCACCGCCTGCCCGTCGTGACGCTCAAAATACAGTCGCATGCCCTCCTGGAACCCTTCCTCGCCCAGCAGGGTGTGGTACATGCGGATCACCGTGGCGCCTTTCTGGTAGACGGTGGCGGTGTAGAAGTTATTGATCTCGACGTAGTGGTCCGGCCGGATCGGGTGCGACATCGGGCCCGCATCCTCGGGAAACTGCCGCAGGCGCAGGTCACGAATGTCCTGGATGCGCTTGACCGCGCGCGACTGCATGTCGGCCGAGAATTCCTCGTCACGGAAGACCGTCAGGCCCTCTTTCAGCGTCAGCTGGAACCAGTCCCGGCAGGTGACCCGGTTGCCGGTCCAGTTGTGAAAATACTCGTGGCCGATGACACCCTCGATGCCCTGGTAGTCGATGTCCGTGGCCGTGTCGGGGCGCGCCAGTACGAACCGGGTGTTGAAGATGTTCAGCGACTTGTTTTCCATCGCGCCCATGTTGAATTCGCTGGTGGCCACGATGTTGTAAATGTCGAGGTCGTACTCCAGGCCAAAGCGTTCCTCGTCCCAGCGCATGGCGTTGACCAGCGAGGTCATGGCGTGGTCACAGCGGTCCAGGTCGCCGGGCTCCACGTAGATCCGCAGCGTGACATCACGGCCGCTGCCCGTGACGTAGTGTTCCTCGATGTGGGCCAGGTCACCCGCCACCAGCGCGAACAGGTAAGCCGGTTTCGGGAAAGGGTCCTCCCAGCGGCACCAGTGACGGCCATCGCCGGCATCGCCTTCTTCCACCAGGTTGCCGTTGGACAGCAGCACCGGGAACCGCTCGCGGTCCGCCTCGATGGTGACCGTAAACCGCGACATCACATCGGGCCGGTCCGGGAACCAGGCGATCTTCCGGAAGCCTTCGGGCTCGCACTGCGTCAGGAAATTCCGCCCCGCGGCGTAGAGCCCTTCCAGGGCCGTATTGTTGGCCGGATCAATACGCTGGATGGTGGTGACCCTGCACTGCGCCGGCGCATCCTGAATGGTCAGGCGCTCGCCGGCGTGGATCATCCGCTCGTCGGCCAGGGGTTCACCGTCGATCTTGATGGCGACCAGGTCGAGACTGGCGCCGTCCAGGTCGATATCGCCAGCCTCGCCCGAAACGGATTCAAAGGCGAGCGTCGCCGTCACCTCGGTCCACTCATCATGGATATCGAAATGCAGCTCAACGTCATCAAGTCGCCACGGGTAGGGTTGATAGTCCGCGCGCTGAATGGACTGGCGGGGTTGGCCTTTCTTCATCATTGTCGATCCTGGAACTGTGAGCACCCGGCCCACGCAAAAGTTCCGTATTATAGCTGCGCGATGACTTTCACCGAACCCGACATTCAGGATCTCGAAGCGGCGCTGGCGCGCATCCGCGGCCTGGTGGACGCCACCCCGGTGCGGCGCAGCGATGCGCTGGACGCTGCGCTGGGCTGTCGCGTGCTGATGAAATGCGAGAACCTGCAGCCCACGGGTGCGTTCAAGGTTCGCGGCGCCAGCAACGCGGTGGCCAGGCTGCGCGAAGCCGGTGACGGCGGCGATGTCGCGACGCATTCAAGCGGCAACCACGGCGCGGCGCTGGCGCGCGCGGCGCGATTGGACGGCCGGCGCGCGCATGTCGTGATGCCGAGCAATGCGGTCGCGGCGAAAATTGCCGCGGTGAAGGCCGAGGGTGGCGTTGTCGTGCCCTGCGAGCCCGGCCAGGCGCCACGCGAAGCGGGGCTGGCCACGCTGGTCGCGGCCGGCCTCACACCGATTCCGCCCTACGACCATCCCGACATCATCGCCGGCCAGGGCACCGCGGCGCTGGAGCTGTTCGACCAGGTTGGCGAGCTCGATGTCGTGATCGCGCCGGTCGGCGGCGGCGGCCTGCTGGCCGGTACGGCCATCGCCGCGCGAAACCGCCGGCCCGGCACCCGGGTCATCGGTGCGGAACCGGCCGGTGCGGCCGACACCCGCGCCAGTTTCACGGCCGACGACCGCGTCAACACCTGGTCACCGGATACCGTCGCCGACGGCCTGCGCGCCGTGATTGGCGTTTCCAATTTCCAGGTCATCCGCAACAACGTGGATGACATCCTGGTCGCCGACGATGACGCCATCGTGGCGGCCATGCGGCTGGTGTTCGAGACGACCGGCATGCGGATCGAGCCCTCGGCCGCGGTACCGATCGCGGTCATTGCAACGCACCCGGAGACGTTCGCCAACCAGTCCGTCGGCGTCATCGTCAGCGGTGGAAATTTCGACCCGGGCCTGTTTCCATGGCTGGACGAGCCGTCACCTGCGACAACCTGACCCAAACCCGATTTCCCGGAGGCCCTTCCATGTCCCAGATCCTGATCCTGCTGCGTCACGCCAAGGCCGTACCCTGGCAATCCGGTATCGATGATTTTGCCCGCGACCTGGCCGGCAAAGGGGAGGCGCACATGGACCAGCTTTCCCGGTGGGTGAACGAGCACCTGGAGGTGCCGGAACGTGTGCTGTGCTCAACCGCGGCGCGCACGGTCCAGACCCTGGCGCCGTTCCTGTCAGCCTGGGGCGAGTCCGCGCCCGCGGTGAGTTACCTGGACAGCATGTACCACGCCAGCACCGGCAGCCTGCACCACCTGGCCGTGGAAGCGCTCAACAGCGCTGACAGCGTGCTGATGGTCGGTCATAACCCGGGGTTCGAAAACCTCGCATTGGGGCTGATGCCCGATGCAGACCGCGCCAAGCACCAGCGCATGGCAACCGGCACGCTGGGCGTGTTCGAGTTCGAGAACGGTTTTGATGGCGGCGAGCACGACGGTCGCCTGTTGCACTGGGTGACGCGGAAAGACTTCTGAAACGGCCGTTTGCGGGGCGCTCAGGTTCGCCCGGCACCCACCAGTGATCGCTCCCAGGCCCTCGCCACCGCGGCGATGCCGGCCTCGTCATCGGCGCTGAAACGGTCCGGCGACGGGCTGTCGATGTCCAGCACGCCGACAATCTCATCGTCAATCGCCAGCGGGATCACCAGTTCAGAACGCGACGCCGCGTCACAGGCGATATGTCCCTCGAACGCGTGCACATCGGCCACCCGCTGGTTCGCGCGTTGCGCCACCGCGGTTCCGCAAACGCCTTGACCCACCGGGATGGTGACGCAGGCCGGTTTACCCTGGAACGGGCCGAGCACCAGCGTATCGCCCTCGAGGAAATAAAACCCCACCCAGTTGATGTCATCAAGCGCCTCGTTCAGTAGCGCGGACAGGTTGGCCGCGGCGGCAATGCGGTGCGGGAAGCCAGACAAAAGCGCGGTCGCCTGGGCCGCAAGTGTTTCATAATCTTCCGGCGTCATGTTCAGGTCTCCTGTCGACGAAACACCAGCAACTGGTTGTTGGCGGGCATGGGCAGCCGTTCCTGCAAATGCACATGATGGTGCGCGAACAGCGAATCAAGTGCCTCGACATCCCGCAAGCCCATCGACGGGTCCCGCCCACGCAGTTCCTCGTCAAATGCACGGTTCCCGGCCGAGGTGTAATTGCCCGCGACATTGAACGGGCCATAAAGGAAAAACGGCCCGCCGCCCCGCAACACCTCTCCCACCCCGGCCGCCATCGCTTCGACGCCCTGCCAGCTCATGATGTGCGCGGTATTGGCGCTGTACACCACGTCAAACGGTCCAGCCGGCCACGGATCACTCGACACATCCAGGGCGGTCGGTGCACGCAGATTGGGCGGACCCTCGATGGCGATCCGGCCGCCAAGCCCTTCCAGGGCCTCCGAACGGTCAGTCGGCCACCAGTCAATGTGTGGAAGTGCGGCGGCCATGTACACGGCATGCTGGCCGGTACCCGCACCGATCTCCAGCAACCGCCCGGTAAATGCCAGCCGCGGTTTGAGTGCCGCCAGGATGGGTTCGCGGTTACGTTCGCTGGCCGGTGCGAACGGGAGCCCGGTACTCAATGTGATGGCCTCAGCGTGGCGAGGACACGATTGAACGCGGGCAGTATCGTATCTTCTGCGTGGTGTCGGCCGGCCACCACCACCTGTTCACCGGCGACCGTAACCGACGCAATCATGTCGCGATCACCTGCGAAAATATAGCTGTCCAGCCATTGACTGCCCGACAGCCCTTCCAGTCGCGGGTGCGACAGATCCAGCTCGACCAGGTCGGCCCGGCAGCCCGGTTCAAGCCGCCCGACAGGCTGGCCCATCGCGCGGGCACCGCCGGTCGCTGCCGCCGCCCACATACTCTGGCCGGTACTGCCCTGGCCGCCCGCCAGGACATTTCGTCGCCCGGTCGCCAGGCGCTGGGAAAATTCGAGTAACCGCAGCTCTTCAGCCGGGCAAATACGCAGGTTGCTGTCGGACCCGATTCCCCAGGCGCCCCGCGACGCCTGCCATTGCGCGGCGGGAAAGATGCCGTCTCCCAGGTCCGCCTCTGTTGTCGGACACAGGCCGGCCACGGCACCGGTCGCCGCGGCGTCCTGGCGTTCACTGTCGGTCATGTGCGTGGCGTGCACCAGGCACCAGCGCGAATCGACATCGAAATGGTTCAGCAACCAGGCAACGGGCGGCGCACCCAGCGCAGCGGTGCATTCTTCGACCTCCAATCGCTGTTCAGCAATGTGGATATGCACCGGAATATCGCTGAATTCACCGACGATAGCGGCAATTTCATCGATATTGGCAGCGCGCAGGGAATGAGGCGCAACGCCCAGCCGCGCGCGGGGGAACATCCTGATAGCACCTGAAAGCCCATTGACCAGCTCAATGAATCCGTCCAGTGAATGACGGAACCTGGCCTGCCTTGGTGTCACGTCCGCGGCACCGAATCCCGACCGTCGGTAGAACACGGGCAGGAGTGTCAGCCCGATACCGGCCGAAACGGCGCCGGCCAGGACACGTTGACCAAGTTCGGACGGGTCGGCATAGGGTTCGCCACCGGGCGCATGATGCAGGTAGTGAAATTCTGCGCAACTCGTATAACCGCTCTTCAGCATTTCGACATACAGGCCCGCCGCGCAGGCCTCCAGTTGCTCCGGACTGACCCGGCCGGCCATGGCGTACATCACTTCACGCCAGGTCCAGAAGCTGTCCGCGGATCCGGTAGTCGCCTGGCCCAGTCCCGCCATTAACCGCTGGAACGCGTGGCAGTGAAGATTGGGCATGCCCGGGATGACGGCGCCGTCCAACCGGGTGACTTCCGCACCCGGCATCGTTGCTTCCTCCCCCGGGGCAACGGACAGAATTGCGCCTTGTCCATCCACCCTTATCCGGACGTCTTCGGCCCAGCCGCCCGGCAGCAGCGCATGGGCACACCTGAATACGCGGTCCGTCACGGGCCCGGACGCCAGCTTGCAAGCCACTCCACCCACTGCCGTAACAAGGGCTGGATGGCGGCTGCCCGCGCGGGATTTCGGCCAGGCGGCTGTTCGTTCATGTAGAGCCGCTGCGGCATTTCCATCTGCAGGGCGTGGACATTCTCGATGGGACGTCCATAGTGGCGCGTGTTGTAACCACCCCGGAACCGGCCGTCCAGCACCGCGGTTCTTTCCGGTGACGTCTCGAACAGCCGCATCGACCCGCTGATCAACTCCGAGTCAGCGCTTTTGCCCCCATTGCTTCCAAGGTTAAGGTCCGGCAACACACCATCGAAAAGAGCGGGCACCTCGCCGCGAATCGAATGCGCATCGAGCAGGATGGAAAAACCGTGCGCCTGCCGCAGCCGTTGCAGCTCGCGGTTCAGGACCTCGTGATAGGGAAGCCAGTAGGCGTCGGTACGGTCCGAAATCTCCTTCGGCCCGGGTTCCTGACCCGGGCGATAAAGCGGCGCTCCGTCGAATGTTTCCACCGGCACCAGTCCCGTGGTCCGCGTGGCATAGAGCGCCTGGTCGTCCGGGGGACGATTCAGGTCGACGACATAGCGTGAGTGGGTCGCGACCATCATCCCGGCGCCGCAGTCGGCAGCGAAACCATAGAGCTCGTCTACAAACCAGTCCGTATCCGGCAGGTCGCGCGCATCGCCCTGTAGCCGATCGAAAATGGAAGCGGGCACGTGTGTACCGGCGTGCGGTACGTTGACCAGCAACGGGGTCGTACCCTGCGTCAGGTGAAAAAGTGCCATGCGTCCGCCGTGGGGAAACCGGTCTGAAGCCTATCGTGTTTGACGGCCCGTAGTGAAGTGCCGTCCCCCGGAAATGCAAACGGCCCGGATCACCGGGCCGCTTGCATTCATGCGATTGCCGCCTGCCGGATCAATTCACCAGCGGACGGTCCTCGACGATGGTCGGCGATACGAAGATCAGCAGTTCACGCTTCTGCGTGCTGTTGGACCGACGCTTGAACAGGTTGCCGACACCCGGGATATCCGCCAGGTAAGGCACCTTGTCGGTCGACCGTGAGCGCTCGTCCTGGAAAATACCGCCCAGCACCACCGTTTCGCCATTGTTCACCAGCACGCTGGTGCCCAACTCGCGGGTGTCGATGGAGGGCACAGAACCACCCCGTCCCGTTTCGAAGATCTCACCCACCGTGTCCTGCTTGACCGTCAGGTCCAGCTGCACACGGTTGTCAGGCGTAATCAGCGGGGTCACGCGAAGTTCCAGCACGGCTTCCTTGAACTGTACGGAACTCGCACCCGATGACGTCGCTTCCTCGTAGGGAATTTCCACACCCTGCTGGATAAACGCTTCGGCCTGGTTGGCGGTCACCACGCGTGGCGTGGAAATCACTTCACCCTCGCCCTCGGCTTCCAGCGCGGACAGTTCCAGGTCAATCAGGAAGTTGCCTGTCAGGAAAGACAGGCCCAGGGTGCCTGCGCCGCTGCCAGTCACCGGAAGGTTGACGTTATAGCGGTCCGGCACACCCGGAATGTCGATCAGGCCGTCATCCCGCGGGTTGGTGGCCGGGTTGATCAGGTCCGCCGCGTCGCCATCACCGCCGATGGCGAGAATGTTGCTGCCATCGTGCAGTGCGTTAACACCGAACCGGACACCCAGCTCATGGCTGAAGTCACTGGATGCGATGACGATGCGCGACTCGATTTGCACCTGGCGCACCGGGCGGTCAAGTTCGGTCACCAGCGCCTGGATGGCTTCGATGCGATCCTGGGTGTCCGTGATCAACAGCGTATTGGTGCGTGGGTCGATGGATACGGAACCGCGCGGTGAAAGCAGGCCCGTGTCATCGCCACCCTGGCCCGGACCACCACCGGTCACCTGTGATGATTCCTCGATCAGGGCCTTCATCTGCTCAGCGGTGGCATAGCTGACACTCAGCATCGCCGTCACCAGCGGCTCCAGCTCACGACGGTCCTGCTGCGCCTGCAGCAGTTCCTGCTCGCGGGCCGCGATATCGGATGTCGGCGCAATCCAGATGACGTTGCCGTTCTCACGCTTGTCCAGGTTACGGGCATCAAGAATGATATCCAGCGCCTGGTCCCACGGCACATTGGTCAGGCGCAGCGTCAGGTTGCCGGACACGTTGTCGGCGACCACGATGTTCAGGTCCGAGACGTCGGCGATCAGCTGCAGCACCGAACGCACCGGGATATCCTGGAAATTGAAGGTGACACGCGCACCCTGGTACTCCCGCTCTTCGTAGAGCTGGACTTCCTGGGGACCGGATTGCTGCAGCGGCTCAACCTTCTGCACCTCGATGATCACGTCATTGCCGGACTGGTAGGCCAGGTGCTCGTAGACACCCGCGACCATCATTTCCAGGCGCACGGACTCGTTGCGCTGGCTGACGTCGATGATCTGTACCGGTGTGGCGAAGTCGACCACGTCAAGCACCTGGTTCAGGTTATCCGGAAGTTCGGCGTTGAAAATCTCTACATTCAGTGTGCCCGCGCCGGCATTGACCGCGACGCTGGCACCTTCGCCGTCCAGGCCGACAATCACGCGGCTCTGGCCGTCTTCGCCGCGGCGGAAGTCGATGGCTTCGACTTCATAGCTACCCAGTGTGCGGCGTGCTTCACTCGAGGCGGCGGCCACCTGCCCGTTGGCCACGGTCAGCGTGACCTGCCCGTCGGACGTCGAGTAATCGAACTCGGCGGAGCGGGTCAGTTCGACCAGGACACGGGTTCGCCCACCGGCGGAAAGCGTGGAATAAGACGACACGTAGCCGGTATTGACCGGCACCGGCGTTGATTCGACATTGCTGGTGGTATCGGCCATGTCGAGCACGATGCGTGCCGGGCTGTCGGTCGCGAAGACACTGACCGCGGGCTCCCCACCCGATGTCTGCAGCGTGATGATGACGGCACCGTCAGCGGTTGTGCTGTGATCCGTCGACACCACCTGGGTTTGCGCCCAGGCCGATGTCGCGAACAACGCCAGTGCCAGGCACCAGGCGGTGCGGTAACCGGTCTTGATCGTGCTCATGGTCCTTCCCCACATGTCGGTCGGCGTTTTTCCTGCCGTGATCCTGTTGTTGATGGTCATTGCATTACCCTCATTGCGGGCCACGCGTCTTCAGCGCTTCCCTGCTGTTCAGTTCCCGTCGAGCGCGATCGATGCCTCACGCACCAGCCAGCCGCCGTTTCCGTTCGGAATGAATTCCGACAGGTCGATTTCCGGTTCCATGATCGTCGTGATCTGGCCGTGGTTCTTGCCCATGTAGTCACCCACGGTGACCCGGTGAACCACGCCGTCCGGATCGCGCACCAGTCCCCAGTACGCATCATCCTGGCTGAAGGTGCCCACCATGGTGAGCGTGTCCAGTTCGAATCGCTCCAGGTATTCTTTCGGCCGGTCGAAATCCGGTTTCGGCCCGGTCGCATCGCCCTCGCCGACCTGCTCAGCATCATTGCCCTGGCTGGTCGATGAACGGAACGGGTCGCGTCCATCCGTCCCTTCGTAAGCGTAAGGCTTGTAGGTTTTCACCGGCGGAATCGGCGGAATCGGCTGTGCCGGGCGCGCCTTGACCTCGGCAATGTACTGGTCGAGTTCACGCATATCCTGGTTACACGAGGCCAGCACCGTCACGGCAACGGACATCAGGAGTGCACGGGTCATGAATGTAGTCGACTTCATGGCGTGGACCCCGCTTGTGACTGCTGGCTGACTTCGTTCTCATCGAGGTAGCGGTAGGTCTTCACCTGGCCTTCCAGGATAAGGCGCCCCTCGGCCGCCGGAGAACCGGATGCCCGGCGCAATGAAACATTGTGCATGGTCAGGATGACGACCCGGGGTAATGCGGCAACGCCACTGACAAACTCGCCGAACTCGTGGTAATTGCCCATCATCCGGATCGAGATGGGACGCTCGGCGTAGAAATCCTGCTGAACCTCGGCAAGGGGCTCGAAGAGCTGGACATCAATGCCGGCCGCGAGTGCGGTCTGGGAAATGTCCACCAGCAGCTTGTCCATCTCGGTCTTGCCGGGCAGCTGCCTGAACATGGTTTCCAGCAGTTCCTGCATTTCCTCGAGCTGCTGCTCGTAGTCCGGCAGGTTCGCCGCCTTGCGCTGCTTTTCCTCGAAGTCGGAACGCAGCGCGAACTCCTGCTGCTGGACCCGCTCGAGCGTTTCGGTCTTCTCCTTGACCAGGAGAAAGTAGCCGGCCACCAGCAGGACCACCAGGATCAGTACGAGCAGGAAAGCCCGCACCGCCGGTGTCGCGCTGCCGATGTCCGAGAAATCAGTATTGCGAAGATCGTCCAGCATTATTGCGCCCCCCCGGTGACGGCGCCGGGCGCCACGTCTTCTTCTTCAGCGATGGGCCGCAGTTTTACGCGGATCTGGAAATCATACGGTTCGACCGAGTTCTCCGGCCGGTCGGCCGCCCGGACGATCGACAGGTCCGGTTCAACGAACAGGTCGTTATCGGCCAGCGATTGCAGGTAGGCGGACACGCGGGCGTTCGACTGGCTGGTGCCGGACAGCGACACCGCCATGCCCTGCTGGGCGATGGTGTTCAGCGTAATGCCCACGGGGATGGTTTTCGCCAGCTGGTCCAGCAGCTCCACGGTCAGTGAACGACTGGCCTGCAGGCGCTCAATAATGCGCTTGCGCGACAGTAACCGGGCCCGGGTCTGTTCCAGCTGTTCGATTTTCCGGATCTGGCTTTCCAGCCGCGTGATTTCCGCCTGGATGGTGCGGTTGCGCATTTCCTGGTGCGCAATCTGCTGGTCGAAAAACATGCCGACGATAAACACCAGGACCACGCCCAGGATTGCCGTCATCAGCGCCGAAACCATGAACTTCTTCTGGCGCTCCCTGCGCTGCTCCTCGCGCCAGGGTAAGAGATTGATTCTTGCCATCAGTCAAACCCCCGCAGTGCCAGGCCAAGCGCCACCATCAGGTTGGGCGTATTGCGCTTCAGCGCCGATACCGCCACCGACGGCGCAATGTCCATCCCCGAAAGCGGGTCGGCCACGCGCGTGGTCAGGCCAAGTTCTTCCTGGACCATCGGCGCCAGACCCTTCAGCGATGCGGTGCCGCCGGCCAGGTAAATGGTGCTGATGGGTGAGTATTCATTACTGGAAGCGAAAAACTGCAGCGCCCGGCTCACCTGGTGAACGATATTCAGCTGGAACGGCTCCAGCACTTCGCTTTCGAAATCGTCCGGGCCGTCCTCGCCCCGTTCGAAGAAGCTGGCCTGCTCGGGCGTCATGTCGTAGCGCCGCATGGT
The DNA here is from genome assembly GCA_913055655.1 of uncultured Oceanospirillales bacterium. Classification (GTDB taxonomy): domain Bacteria; phylum Pseudomonadota; class Gammaproteobacteria; order Xanthomonadales; family SZUA-36; genus Marinihelvus. The sequence continues at coordinate 114,714 of CAJXKA010000003.1, forward strand.
CTCTTCCAGCAACTGGTGGCCACCGAAAGGATGTTCGCGCGTGTAGATGACGCGACCGCCCCGGATGACCAGCAGCGTGGTCAGGTCGCGGCCGATGTCGAAAATGCCGACCGCCTCGTTCTTGCTCAGGTGATCACGTTCGCGAATCAGTTCGAAGGCGTTGGCGATGGCGAATGCCTCGACGTCCACCACCCGGGCCACCAGGCCGGCCGCTTCCAGCGCGTCCTGTCGGCTCTCGACGTTTTCGCTCTTGCTGGCCGCCAGCAGGATGTCCACCAGGTCCGGGTTACGCGCTGACGGGCCCAGGACATTGAAGTCCAGGCTCACTTCGTCAAGCGGGTAGGGGACGTACTGGTTGGCCTCGATCTGCACCTGGCTTTCGACGTCGGACTCGGCCAGGTCGGAGGGCAACGCGATGGTCTTGGTGAATACGGCGGGGCCGGATACGGCAATGGCGCAGACCTTGGTCCGCGACCCGGAATTGCGCACGGCGCGTTCAATGGCGTTGGAAATTGCCTCGATGTCCTGGACGGACTTGTCGACAACAACGCCTTCCCGCAGCGGTTCCATGCCGAAGTGCTCGACACGGTAGCCACCCCCCGTTTCCGACAGCTGAAGGGCGCGAACATAGGATGATCCGATGTCCAGCCCGATCACTGGCGCCTTTTTATTCCCGAACAGTTTCAACGTTTTAGTCCCTTAATTGTTTGCCATAAGGCTTATTACCCAATGGCTTATTGAAACTTTCTTAATTCGTTTTTAACAGAAAGCCCCAACTTTCTCAACGCCCGGACACGCCTACCTGGCGCAGGACCGGCCATATTACGGGCGTGGTTCCGCGCTACGGAACCTGGCGCCGTCATGGAGTCTAAGGATGTGTTCAGGTGAGCAGCACACGATATCCCCCATGACATCCTTATCCCTCGACTGTGCCCGTTTCGACTGTCATCTCCGTGCCCCAGAAGGCACAATGACCACGTGAACATCCTGTTCAACGCGTCTCTAGCATAGCAGGTTAACGGATTGAAGAAACTATTGAAATGGATTTTTAGGCTCGGGGTGCTCGGGATCGTGCTCGGCGCGATTACCGTCGCGGCGGTTTACTACACGATCGCACCCACCCTGCCGGACGTGGAAACCCTGCGCGACGTCCGCCTGCAGGTGCCGTTACGGGTGTACTCGTCCGACGGCAAGCTGATCAATGTCTTCGGCGAGAAGCGCCGTATACCGGTTCGGATCGAGAATGTGCCGGACCACCTCAAACATGCGTTTATCGCCGGCGAGGACGCTCGTTTCTATGAGCACCCCGGCGTTGACTACCAGGGCCTGACCCGCGCCGCCTGGACACTGGCGACGACCGGCGAGAAGTCCATCGGCGGCAGCACCATCACCCAGATGCTGGCACGCAATTTTTTCCTGACCCTGGAGAAAACCTTCACGCGCAAGACCAAGGAAATTTTCCTGGCGCTGAAGATTGAGCGCGAGTTCACGAAGGACGAAATTCTCGAGCTGTTCCTGAACAAGATCCTGCTGGGCCACCGCGCTTACGGCGTGGGCGCCGCGGCGGATGTCTACTATGGCAAAACCCTGGACCAGCTGACGCTGGCGCAGTCGGCAATGATCGCGGCGCTGCCCAAGGCGCCGTCGCGGATCAACCCGATCACCTCGCCCGAGCGTGCGCTGGAACGCCGCAACTACGTGCTCTCACGAATGCTTGACCTGGGTTATATCAGCCAGGCGGAACACGACCAGGCCGTGGCCGAACAGGACAACGCGTTCTACCACGGTGCCACGACCGAGGTGAGCGCACCGTACCTGGCCGAGATGGTTCGCGCCGAGGTCTACGACCGGATGGGCGAGGATGCCTATACCGGTGGTTACCGTGTGTTCACGACCGTCGACTCGCGCCTGCAAAGCGCCGCGAATGCCGCCGTCCGCGCCGGTCTGGAAGAGTACGACCACCGCCACGGCTACCGGGGACCCGAAGCGAAGATCGACCTGTCCACCGCCACCGGACCCGAGGCCTGGCAGGATGCACTTAGCCCTTACCGCGCGGTTGCCGGGCTTGTGCCGGCGCTGGTCACCGAGGCCGATGAGACATCCGCGCTGGTCTACCTGGACGACGGCCAGTCCGTGGCGCTGACGCTTGAGGACATGGCCTGGGCGAAGAAATTCATCAGCCGCGACCGCTATGGCGTTGACCCCAAAACCGTCAGCGAAGTGGTCCAGCCGGGCGATATCGTGCGCGTTCGTCGCCAGGATGACGGCCGCTGGCAGCTGGGCCAGATTCCCGACGCCGAGGCGGCACTCGTGTCGCTCAACCCCGACGATGGCGCCATCCGCGCGCTGGTCGGCGGCTATGATTTTTCGCGCAGCAAGTTCAACCGGATCACCCAGAGCGCCCGCCAGCCGGGGTCATCGTTCAAACCGTTTATCTACTCGGCGGCGCTTGAGCGCGGCTTCACCACCGCGAGCCTGATCAACGATGCGCCCATTGTCTACGAAGACACGGAACTGGAGCGGACCTGGAAACCGCAGAACTTCAGTGAGCAGTTCTATGGCCCGACGCGGTTGCGCGAGGCCATGGTGAACTCGCGCAACCTGGTTTCCATCCGCCTGCTGCGGGACATCGGCATTCCCTTCGCGCGCGAGTACATCAGCCAGTTCGGATTCGATATCAGTTCATTGCCGCCGAACCTGCCGATGGCGCTGGGCAGCGCCGACCTGCCGCCGCTCGCCATGGCGCGGGGCTACGCGGTGTTCGCCAACGGCGGTTACCGCATCGACCCGTGGTTCGTGAACACCATTGAAGACGCCGACGGCCGCGTCATCTACCGCGCCAACCCGCCTCGCGTCTGCCCGGACTGCGACCAGGCATTGACCGACCCCGTGCCGATTGGGTTCGCCAGCGCCGGGCCGGACATGACGGACGAAGCCGGCGTCGACCCCGATGGCGACGGCGAGGGCGCCGGGGAAGCCCCGGCGCCAATACCGGATTACCGGCCGCTGGAAGCCCGCGTGGCCGGCGCGGACGACCTGGAGGATGACCTCGCGCCCGAGGCCTGGCCCGAGGTGCCGGATAACCTGCCCGTCGAAGCGGCGCCGCGCGCGATCTCCGAGCAGAACGCCTACCTGGTGCGCTCGATGATGGCCGACGTGATTCGCCGCGGCACCGGCAAGCAGGCCATGGAACTGGGTCGTAACGACCTGGCCGGCAAGACCGGCACCACCAATGACCAGCGCGACGCCTGGTTCTCCGGCTACAACAGCGCCCTGGTGACCACGGTCTGGGTCGGATTCGATGACCACGACCCCCTGGGCCGCGCCGAGGTGGGTGGCCGCGCAGCGCTGCCCATCTGGATCGATTACACGCGCGTGGCGCTGGACGGCGTGCCGGATGAACCGGCGCCACTGCCGCCCGGCCTGGTCCAGGCGAAGATCAACCCGGACACCGGATTGCTCGCGGCACTTGAAAGTCCGGGTGGAATCATGGAAGTATTCGAGGCAGGGCATCTTCCCGAAATGGAAGATCACCAGCAAGGAGTCCGACAGGATGCCGCGCAGGAAGAAGACCCGTACGACATCTATTAACCGCCAGGATCCCGGCGGTACCCGCGTCTCCCGCAGCATGCGCAAGCTGCAGATGCTCCGCCGCGACGTCGCCCTCGAGGCCGCACGCATCATGGCCACCGAGGGCCAGCACAACTTCAAGGCCGCGAAACTCAAGGCCGCCGAACGCATCGGCATCAACCCACGCGTCGCCCTTCCCAGCAACCTCGAGATCGAGGAAGCATTACGCGCCTACCAGGGTTTTTACGGCGGCGACGCCCATTCCCAGAACCTGGAGGATCTCCGGTCCACGGCCGTGGACGTCATGCGTGCGCTGGAAATCTACCGCCCCCGGCTGGTCGGGCCCGTGCTCGACGGCACCGCGGACGCGCACTCGCGCATTTCACTGCAGTTGTTCAACGACCCGCCGGACATGGTGATGCTGTACCTGCTGGAGCGGAACATTCCCTTCCACCAGGAACAGCGCCGCATCCGCTGGCACGATGGCAGCTTTCGCGACGTGGAATTGCTGGTGACGGAATTCGAGGGTGCGTCGGTGGAACTGGCGCTGTTCGGCACCGTGGACCTGCGCCAGGCGCCGCCGAGCCCCGTGGACGGGAAGCCACAAAAACGGGCCGGGCTGCCGGAAGTGGAAGGTCTGCTGGCGGCCTGAGCGTCGTGCCCGGGCCGCCAACGGGTGGCGATCAGGTCGTGCCGGCGTGCCCTAGCGGACGTCGATACCCACGTAATCGCGCTCGGTCTCGCCGGTGTACACCTGGCGCGGCCGGCCGATCGGCGTCGGGTTGTCACTCTGTTCCAGCCAGTGCGCCACCCAGCCGGTGGTGCGGGCAATGGCGAACATCACCGTGAACATGCTGGTCGGTATGCCCAGCGCCTTGTAGATGATGCCGGAGTAGAAATCGACGTTCGGGTACAGCTTGCGCTCGACGAAGTAGTCGTCCTTCAGCGCGATCTGTTCCAGTTCGCGGGCCAGGTCCATCAGCGGGTCGGAAACGCCCAGGTCGTCCAGCACCTCGTGTGCCGCTTCGCGGATGATTGCCGCGCGCGGGTCGAAGTTCTTGTAGACGCGGTGGCCGAAGCCCATCAGGCGGAACGGATCGTTCTTGTCCTTGGCCTTGTCGATGTACTTGCCGATCTGCGAGACGTCGCCAATTTCTTCCAGCATGGTCAGCACCGCCTCGTTGGCGCCGCCGTGCGCCGGGCCCCACAGGGCAGCGATGCCGGATGCCACGCAGGCGTACGGGTTGGCGCCGGTGGAACCCACCAGGCGCACCGTCGAGGTGCTGGCGTTCTGCTCGTGGTCGGCGTGCAGGATGAACAGCAGGTCCATGGCGCGGGCGGCCACTTCGCTGACCTGGTAGTCCTCGGCCGGCACGCTGAACATCATGTCCAGGAAGCGCTCGGTGTAGCCCAGTCGGTTCTGCGGGTAGGACGAGGGCCAGCCCATGTGGTGGCGGTAGCAGGCCGCGGCGATGGTCGGCATCTTGGCGATCAGGCGCTTGGCGGCGAGCATGCGCTGCTCCGGGTCACGCATGTCCAGGCGGTCGTGATAGAACGACGCCAGTGAACCGACCACGCCGGACATCATCGCCATCGGGTGCGCGTCGTAGTGGAAGCCGGCCATGAAGTTGTTCAGCTTCTCGTGCACCATCGTGTGGTACGTGATGTCCTTGCGGAATTCGGCGAATTCGGTGCGCGACGGCAGTTCGCCGTTCAGCAGCAGGTAGGCCACCTCGATGAAGCTGGAATGCTTGGCCAGCTGCTCGATGGGATAACCGCGGTAACGCAGGATGCCGTTGCCGCCGTCGATGTAGGTGATGGCGCTGGAACAGCTGGCCGTGGCGGTGAACCCGGGGTCATAGGTGAAGTACCCCAGCTCTTTCGGCACACCCTTGATCGCCAGCGTGGGTTCGCCCTCGGCGCCACGGACGACGGGCAGTTCGATGGATTTACCGGAAGCTTCATCGGTAAGAATGACGGGCTTGTCGGACACGGCCAACTCCTGCAATTAAATTTAAAAAAGCCCGGCTGGCGGTGGCCATGCCGGGCTTTCGGTCGTTCGGAACCTTACTTCTGGTACCGGCGCTTGAAGCGGTCGACACGACCGCCGGAATCGAGCACTTTGTGCTTGCCGGTGTAGAACGGGTGGGATGCACTGGAGATATCCACCTTGACCAGGGGGTACTCCTCGCCATCTTCCCACTTGATGGTTTCGTTGCTGTTCATCGTAGAGCGGGTCAGGAACGAGAAGTCCGAAGACACGTCCTGGAAGACCACCTTACGATATTCAGGGTGAATGCCAGCTTTCATGACGTCATTCCTGCAATCGCGGGTTTCAGAGAGCCGGGCATATTAACGGCAAAACCCCTTTGACACAAGCATTTTCGCCACCCTGCCTCAATCACTTCCGGGCAGGAAAATCGCCTGCAGGTCGTTAACGAAACGCCAGCCGAGATCAGAGGGGCGGTAGCCACCTTCCGAAGGCTCCAGCAGGCCCCGCCCGACGGCGTCCGTGACGCGCGATTCAACGCGTTGCCAGGGTAGCCCGGTGCGGGCTTCGAAAGCCTCGCGGCGGAACCCATCACGCAGCCGCAAACCATTCAGGAAAAACTCGAAGACGCATTCATCCGGGCTGATGGCTTTTTCTTCGGCAACGCGCTCGCCGGCCATGTAGCGCTTCGGGTGACGGGACTTGGCCAGGCGCAGCACGCGATCATTCGCGGGGTCCGTGAGCTTCGCGTGCGCGCCGGCGCCGATGCCCAGGTAGTCACCAAAGGCCCAGTAATTCAGGTTGTTGCGGCAACGCGCGTCATCGCGCGCCCAGGCCGAGACCTCGTACTGCGCAAAGCCCGCGCCGGTGAGCCGCTCCGCGGCGTCGCCCTGCATGTCCCAGGCCGTTTCGTCGTCGGCGATACCAGGCGGTGGCGCCGCCGCGAAGGCGGTGTTCGGTTCCAGCGTCAGCTGGTAGTGCGACACGTGCGCGGGCCGCGCGGCGATGGCACGCCGCACGTCGGCATCCGCCTGCTCGCGTGACTGGCCCGGCAGCGCGTACATCAGGTCGATGTTGAAGTTCTCCAGGCCGGCATCGTGCAGCGAGCCGATGGCGCGCTCCACCTCGGCGCGCCCGTGGATCCGGCCAATGGCCTTCAGCAGGTCATCGTCGAAGCTCTGCACGCCCAGCGAAACGCGGTTGATGCCGGCGTCGCGGTACGCGGCGAATCGATCATGTTCGATCGTGCCCGGGTTGGCCTCGAGGGTGATCTCGCAGGCCGGTGACAGCGCGACACGCGCGCGGATGCCGGAAAGCAGCTGGTCGACATCCGCCGCGCTGAACAGGCTGGGCGTGCCGCCACCGAAAAAGATGCTGGACACGGGCCGGCCCCAGGTAAGCGGCAGGTCCTGCTCCAGGTCATCCAGCAATGCCGCGATGTAGGCCTCCGCCGGCAGGTCGCCCTTCAGCGCGTGGGAATTGAAATCACAGTAGGGGCACTTGCGCACGCACCAGGGCAGGTGCACGTACAGCGCCAGCGGCGGCAGTGACAGCGTGGCGTTCACGGCCGGTCACGATTCCAGCGCGGCGACGAGGGCGGCCACCGCCTGGCCACGGTGGCTGATCCGGTTTTTCTCCGCGCGGTCCAGTTCCGCGGAACTCAACTCGCCGCCGGCCACGCGGAACAGCGGGTCGTAACCGAAACCACCTTCGCCACGGGGGGCGCGAAGGATATCGCCATGCCAGCGCGCAGTGGCGATGACGGGCGCGGGGTCCGTGGGCGACCGGGTCAGCACCACGGCACAGAAAAAATAGGCGCGCCGGTCGTCACCCTGCAGGTCAGCCATGTTCTCCAGCAGGCGGACATTATTGGCCGCGTCGTCGCCATGCCGCCCGGCGTAGCGGGCCGAGTAGATGCCCGGCTCGCCACCCAGCGCCGGCACCACCAGGCCCGAATCATCGGCGATGGCCGCGCGACCGGTGTGCGCGGCCGCGTGGCGCGCCTTCAACAAAGCGTTCTCGACAAAAGTGGGCGCGTCTTCTACCGCCTCGGGCGTGTCCCAATCGGACTGCGGCCGCAACCGGTAGCCCAGCGGGCCCAGCATGTCCGCCAGTTCACGCAGCTTGCCGGCATTGCCGCTGGCCAGGACCAGTTCGGCCCCATTCACTGACACGTCAGGCATCACCCGGCCAGCGCGGCATTCTGCGCTTCCATCAGTTCGCGGATGCCCTTTTCCGCCAGGTCGACCAGCGCGTCCAGTTCATCGCGGCGAAAGGCGTGGCCCTCGGCCGTACCCTGCACCTCGATAAAACCACCGCCGTCGTTCATGACGACGTTCATGTCCGTCTCGGCGCCGGAGTCTTCCGGGTAGTCCAGGTCCAGCACCGGCGTGTTGCCGAAAATGCCGACCGAAACCGCCGCCACCTGCCCGTGCACCGGGCTGGTTTCCAGCTTCTTCCTGCGGATCAGGTGCTCACAGGCATCCACCAGGGCCACGTAGGCACCGGTGATGGACGCGGTGCGGGTGCCGCCGTCGGCCTGGATGACGTCGCAGTCCAACGTGATGGTGCGCTCGCCCAGGGCGCGGCGGTCAACCACGGCGCGCAGTGAACGGCCGATCAGGCGCTGGATTTCCAGTGTCCGCCCTCCCTGCTTGCCGGCATTGGCCTCGCGCCGCATGCGGCTGCCGGTGGATCGCGGCAGCATGCCGTACTCGGCCGTTACCCAGCCCTCGTTCTTGCCGCGCAGCCAGGGTGGCACTTTTTCTTCCACCGAGGCGGTGCACAGCACACGGGTGTTGCCGCAACTGATCATGACCGAACCCTCCGCGTGCATGGTGAAGTTTCGTTCGATGCTGACGGGACGCAGTTCGTCCGCCGCTCTGCCGCTGGGTCTCATGGGGCCTCCGGGGTCCGGTTTCAGGAAAACGCGCGGTCATTGTTCGCGGGTGTGCGGGTTCCCCGCCACGCGGCGCGCCGGTAACATTGTGCCACCCCCGACCAAGCGGACACCACCATGATCAGGAGCATGACCGGCTTCGCCAGCCTGGAACGCCAGTTTGAATTCGGCCGACTCAGCTGGGAACTGCGCAGCGTCAACCACCGCTACCTCGAATTCGGCATGCGCCTGCCGGATGAATTCCGTGTACTGGAACCGAAGGTGCGCGAGTGCCTGTCGCAGCACGTGGGCCGCGGCAAGGTGGACGTCACGCTGCGCTTCCAGGAAGCGGGCGGACACGCCGGCGCGCAACTGGCGCTGAACGGCGAAATGGCCACCGGCCTGCTGAAAGTCCACACCGACCTGGCTGCCGCCGCCGGGCTCGACCAGCCGCCCGACCTGACCTCGCTGATGCGCTGGCCCGGGCTGGTGTCCGAGCAATTGCCGGACCCCGCGCCATTGCACCGGGCCGCCCTGGACCTGCTGGCCGAGGCGGCTTCCGAACTGCGCGAGGCGCGGTCCCGCGAAGGCGCGCAGATCGACGGTATGCTGCGCGAACGCCTGGACGGCGTCGACCACTGGACCGGCCAGGTACGCGAGTGGCTGCCGGAGATCCGCACCGCGCTGCGCACGCGCATGAGCGAGCGCGTCGCCGAGCTGGCCCAGAATGTCGATGCCGAACGGCTGGAGCAGGAGGTGGCCGTGCTGGCGCAGAAAATGGACGTCGACGAGGAGTTGGACCGGCTGGACGCCCACGTCGCCGAGACCCGTCGCACGCTCGAACAGGATGAGCCGGTCGGCCGCCGGCTGGATTTCCTGATGCAGGAGTTCAACCGCGAATCGAACACCCTCAGCTCGAAATCCGTCGACCCGCGCACCACGCAGGCCGCGGTGGAACTGAAAGTGCTGATCGAACAGATGCGCGAGCAGGTCCAGAATGTCGAGTAGCGGCGAACTGTTCGTCGTCGCCGCCCCTTCCGGCGCCGGCAAGACCAGCCTGGTCAATGCACTGGTGGAAGGTGACGAACAGCTCCTCCTGTCGGTGTCGTACACGACCCGGCCCGCCCGGCCCGGCGAAGTCGACGGCGTTCATTACCATTTCACGCCACCGGAAGCTTTTGCCGGCATGGTGGAGAACGGCGAGTTCCTGGAATGGGCCAACGTGTTCGGCAATTGCTACGGTACCCACGAGGGCACCACCCGGGCCGTGCTGGACAGCGGTCGCGACGTGATCCTGGAAATCGACTGGCAGGGCGCGCGCCAGGTACGCGAACGCTTTCCCGGCTGCCACGGCATCTTCATCCTGCCGCCGTCCCTGGAGGCCCTGCAGGACCGGCTGGGGCGCCGCGGACAGGACAGCGCCGAGGTGATCGCCGGGCGCATGGAAAAAGCCCGCGCCGAGATTTCGCACTGCGACGAGTTTGAATTCGTGGTGGTCAACGACGACTTCGATACCGCGCTGGACGAGCTGCGGACACTGGTGGCGGCCTGCCGCGCCGGCCGGGCACCGGCCAGCGACCGTCACCCGGAACTCCTGGCCTCGTTACTGCGAACGGACCTTCCTGCTTGAGTACGCTGGCGGAGCTCGTGGCGGCGTTCGACCCGGACGCCGCGTTTGCGCCACCGGACACGTGGCTGCAGGGCCGCACCCTTTACGGCGGCCTGACCGCGGCGCTGGCGCTGCGCACCGCAATGCTGAATCATGGTCCCGACCTGCCCGCGGCCAAGGCGGCGCAGGTGCTTTTCGCCGCGCCCGTATCGGGCCCCATGCAGTTCCGATCGAAGGTGCTGCGCGCCGGGCGGGCCGCCGTTTCGGTGGCGGTCGATGCCCTCGTCGGCGATGACGTTGTCCTGCGCACCGCGTTCGTTTTCGCCGAGCCACGCCCCGGCGACTTCACCCACGATCGCATCCCGAAACCGGACGTCCCGCCACCGGCGTCGTTGCCCGAACTGCAACCGGATGCGCGCCGGCCGGCATTTTTCAACCGCTTCGATGTCCGGTTCACCGGCCCGGCCGTGCCGGTCTCCGGGCAGGACACACCCGAGATGCTGGCCTGGGTTCGCCCACGCGGCGACCGCGAGGAACTGGACCCGGCGCTAGCCCTGCTGGCCCTTGGCGATTGCCTGCCGCCGGCGGTCATGGCCTCGTTCCGGACGTTCGCGCCGGTCAGTTCACTGAACTGGAATGTCGATTTCCCGACACCGGCGCGAGCCCAGGACTGGTACCTGCTGCGCTCCACCAGCCTGCAGGCCGACGGTGGCTGGTCCTGGCAGTCCATGAACGCCTGGCGCGAGGACGGCAGCCTGGCCCTGAACGGCACCCAGACGGTGGCCGTGTTCGCCTGAACGCGACCATGGCCACAGCGCTGGCGAACAGGCCCCGAAAAAGCTAAAATTGACCGATTCGACCCCGCGTTTTGTGCGCGAAGAACGTATCAGGAATGACCGATGGCCAGAATTACCGTAGAAGACTGTCTTGAAAACGTCGATAACCGTTTCGAACTGGTGCTGACCGCGACCCGTCGCGCCCGCCAGATCGGTCACGGCTCCGACCCGATGGTCGAAGAAGAAAACGACAAGCCCACCGTGATCGCACTGCGCGAGATCGCCGAAGGCCTGATGGACGCCGAGAAGGTGGACGTCATCCAGGCCGAGATCGAAGCCGCCGAGGTGTTCGACGCGGTGGAGGCCGAGGAGGATCCCACGCTCTGAGCGTTGGATCCATGACGTGCTGGCGACCTCGAGCTTTCCGGAATCGGTCCTCGAACTCAGGGACCTGCTGAACACCTACCTGGAACCCGACCGGGTCGCCGTTATCCTCCGGGCCTTCGAAGTGGGGGCCCACGCCCACGAAGGGCAGACCCGCAAGACGGGCGAGCCTTACATCATGCACCCCGTGGCGGTGGCGAGAATTCTCGCCAACCTGCGCATGGACCACCAGAGCGTGGCCGCCGCGATCCTGCACGACACCATCGAGGACACACCCCTCACCAAGGAGGAGATCTCCGACCAGTTCGGTGACGAGATTGCCGCACTGGTGGATGGCGTCACCAAGCTGGACAAGATGAAGTTCCGCACCCGCCACGAGGCGGACGCGGAGAGCTTCCGCAAGATGCTGCTGGCGATGTCGCGTGACCTGCGCGTCATCTTCATCAAGCTGGCCGACCGGCTGCACAACATGCGCACCCTGGGTTCGATGTCACCGGATTCGCGCCGCCGCATCGCCCGCGAGACGCTCGACATCTACGCGCCCATCGCCGACCGGCTGGGCATGAACTCGCTGAAATCGGAGCTCGAGGACCTGGGTTTTGCGCACCTGCACCCCTGGCGTCACCGCACCATTGCCGAGCACGTCCAGGAAGTCACTGGCGACCGCCGCGAGGTGATCGAGACCATCCGCAAGGCGCTGAAACGCAAGATGAGCGAAGTGGGCGTCCCCTGCCGCATCCTGGGCCGGGAGAAAACGCCGTACAGCATCTACCGCAAGATGCAGTCCCGTGACCTGTCCTTTTCCGAGGTCACCGATGTCTACGGTTTCCGCGTCATCACCCACTCGGAACCGCACTGCTACATGGCCCTGGGCGCCGCGCACGCGCTGTACCAGCCCAAGCCCGGGCGCTTCAAGGATTACATCGCCCTGCCCAAGGCCAATGGCTACCAGTCGCTGCACACGGTGCTGTCCAGCCCGTATGGCCTGCCGGTGGAAATCCAGATCCGCACCGAGGAAATGGATATCACCGCCGAGAAGGGCGCGGCCGCGCACTGGCAGTACAAGAGCGGCGAAACCAGTTCCGTTTCCGCCCAGGTGCGCGCCCGCGAATGGCTGATGCAGCTGGTGGACGTGCAGCGCCACACCGGCGATTCCATGGAGTTCCTGGACGGCGCCAAGTCGGACCTGTTCCCCGACGACATCTTCGTGTTCACGCCCAAGGGCAAGATCATCGACCTGCGCCGCAATGCCACCGCGCTGGATTTCGCCTACGCCATCCACACCGACGTCGGCAACCACACCAGCGCGATCCTCGTCGACAAGGTGGAAGTCCCGCTGTCGACGCACCTGGCCCACGGCCAGACCGTCGAGGTGGTGACCGACCCGGACACGCACCCGGTGCCCGAGTGGCTGGATTTCGTGGCCACCGCCAAGGCCCGTACGGCCATCCGCCACTACATCCGTTCCCTGGAACAGAAAGACACGGTGGCGCTGGGCATGCACCTGCTGGAGACCGCGCTCAGCGCGCGTGGCACGTCGGTGACGGAAATTCCGCAGGCCCAGCTCGACCAGCTGGTCGCCGACAACCATTTCGAACGCCATGAAGACCTGTACACGAACCTGGCGCTCGGCAACCTGCTGGCCGGCGTGGTCGCCGCCAAGCTGGCGCCCGAAGCCAGCGGCGTCGGAGAAGGCGAAGTGGCCGAGGCCCTGACCATCGCCGGCCTGGAAGGCAGCGCGGTGGAGTTCGCCGCCTGCTGCCACCCGGTACCGGGCGACCCCATCGTCGGCTTCGTCTCTGCCGGCAAGGGCGTGGTCGTGCACCGGGCCAACTGCCGCAATATGCGCGAACTTCGCAAGCACCCGGACCGCTGCCTGGTGGTGCAATGGGCGCCATTGACCCACGGCATGTACCGCGTCGCATTGCGCCTGACCACGCGCAACGTCCCCGGCGTGCTGGCCAGCCTGACCGCCACGCTGAACGAGGCCGGCACCAATATCGAGCGTGTCGAGCAACCGGAATCGAACCCCGAAACCGCCACGCTGATGTTCACGATCAGCGTGGAGGACCGTGATCACATGGCCCGGGTGATGCGTCGCCTGCGCCGCAACCGCAACGTCATGAAAGTGAGCCGCATCATCGCATGAAGACCGTCATTCACACCGATGCCGCACCGGCGGCCATCGGCACCTACTCCCAGGCCGTGCGCCATGGCGACCTGGTATTCCTGTCCGGCCAGATTCCCCTCGATCCCGCCACGATGGAAGTGGTCGAAGGCGATATCGAGGCCCAGATCCGGCGCGTGTTCGACAACCTCGCCGCGGTCTGCCAGGCCGCTGGCGCCACCCTCGACAACGTCCTGAAGCTGAACGTCTTCCTGACCGACATGGGTGACTTCCCGGTGGTCAACGCCGTGATGGGCGAGTATTTCAACGAGCCCTACCCGGCCCGCGCGGCCGTTGGCGTCGCGGCGCTGCCGAAAGGCGTGGCCGTGGAAATGGAAGCCGTCGTCGCGGCGAATGCCGAAGACTGAATCGCTGACGACCCTGTCCGGGGTCGGTCCGAAACTGGCCGAAAAACTCGGCAAGCTGGGCCTGCACCGCGTCCAGGACCTGCTGTTTCACCTGCCGCTGCGTTACGAGGACCGCACCCGTTTGCGGGCCATCGGTGAGCTGTTGCCGGGCGAGCCGGCGCAGGTGGAGGGTCGGGTCGACCACAGCGCCATTGTCCGCGGACGCCGCAGCATGCTGGTGGTGTCCATCTCGGACGGCACCGGCCGGCTGACGCTGCGCTTCTTCCACTTCAGCGCGCGCCAGAAACAGCAGTTCGCCACCGGCGCCATGGTTCGCTGCTTCGGCGAAGCCCGCGGCGGCTTCCAGGGGCTGGAGATGATCCACCCGACCTACTCGCTGCTGCGCGAAGGCAGTGAACCACCGCTGGCTGACCGACTGACGCCGGTCTACCCCAGCACCGAGGGCGTCGGCCAGGCCACCTGGATACGGCTGACCGACCAGGCGCTGGATCGCCTGCGCACCGGCGACGTTGAGCTGGAGGAACTGCTGCCGGCGGCGCAACTGGACGCGCTGGCGATGATGCGCCTGGAAGACGCGCTGGACGCCATTCATCGCCCCACACCCGATGCCGACGTCGCCGCCCTGATGGAACGCCGCCACCCCGCCCAGCAGCGACTGGCGGTGGAGGAACTGCTGGCGCACCACCTGGGCATGCGGCTGCTGAACCGCCGCAAACGCGCCCACCGGGCGCCACGCCTGGACCGGCCCGGCGAACTGGAGCAGCGTTTCCTGGATGCCCTGCCATTCAAACCCACCGGCGCCCAGGACCGGGTCTGCGCCGAGATTAACGCCGACCTGGCGGGGCAACACCCAATGCTGCGACTGGTGCACGGTGACGTCGGCTCGGGCAAGACCGTGGTCGCCGCGCTGGCGGCGCTGCGCGCCATCGTCAACGGTTACCAGGTGGCCGTCATGGCACCGACGGAGTTACTGGCCGAGCAGCACCTGCGCGTGTTCGACGACTGGCTGCGACCACTGGGCATCGAGCCGGCCTGGCTCAGTGGCAAGGTCACCGGCAAGGCGCGCCAGGCGGCCCTCGAGGCCATCGCCGGCGGTGCGCCGCTGGTGGTCGGTACCCATGCGCTGATGCAGGAAGGCGTGGAGTACGAGCGCCTGGGCCTGGTGATTGTCGACGAGCAGCACCGCTTCGGCGTCCACCAGCGGATGGCGCTGATGCGCAAGGGCGAGGACCGTGACCTGCGGCCGCACCAGCTCATCATGACCGCCACGCCCATTCCGCGCACGCTGGCGATGACGGCCTATGCCGGCATGGAAGTGTCGGTGATCGACGAGCTGCCGCCCGGGCGCACCCCGGTGACCACCGCCGTGGTCTCCAACGACCGCCGCGGTGAAGTGGTCCGGCGCGTCGCCGCGGCCTGCGCCGAGGGCCGCCAGGCCTACTGGGTCTGCACCCTGATCGAGGAATCCGACGCGGTCCAGGCACAGGCCGCCGAGGCCGTGGCCGACGAGTTGCGCGATGCGCTTGAAGGCCTGGGTGTCGGCCTGGTGCACGGGCGCATGAAAGCCGCGGAGAAGCAGGCCGTCATGCTCGCGTTCAAGGCCGGCGATCTCGACCTGCTGGTCGCCACCACGGTCATCGAGGTGGGCGTCGATGTGCCCAACGCCTCGCTGATGATCATCGAGAACGCCGAGCGCCTGGGCCTGTCGCAACTGCACCAGCTGCGTGGCCGGGTGGGTCGTGGTGCGAAGCAATCATCGTGCGTTTTACTTTACGAACCGCCGCTGGGTGACCTGGCCCGCCAGCGCCTGGACATCATGCGCGAGTCGACGGACGGCTTCCGCATCGCCGAAAAGGACCTGGAGTTACGCGGACCGGGCGATGTGCTCGGCACCCGCCAGACCGGCATGCTGCAATTTCGCGTGGCCGACCTGGGCCGCGACGCCGGGTTGCTGGCCCGGGTGCCCGGGATGGCCGACGAACTGCTGGCCAACCACCCCGACAGTGTCACCGCCCTGGTGCGGCGCTGGGTCGGTGACGCGGCCGACTTCGCCGGCGTCTGAGGCGACACCGCGCCGGTCTGCTACTATCGGCGAATGACCATCAACGGCGAAAAATACAAGGATCAGCTGTACGCGCTGCAGGTCGAGCTGTGCCGATTCCAGGCCTGGCTGCAGGCCACCGGGGAACGCGTGATCGTGGTGTTCGAAGGCCGTGATTCCGCCGGCAAGGGCGGCATGATCGCCACCATCACCGAACGCGTCAGCCAGCGCATATTCCAGACCGTCGCGCTGCCCAAGCCCTCGGACCGCGAAGCCACGCAGTGGTATCCGCAACGGTACGTTCCGCATTTCCCGGCCGCCGGCGAGGTGACCCTGTTCGACCGCAGCTGGTACAACCGCGCCGGCGTCGAACGGGTGATGAAGTTCACCGAGGAAGACCGCATCCAGCTGTTCCTGGACGAATGCGCTGAATTCGAGCGCGCCATTAGCGATTCCGGCATTCACCTGGTGAAATACTGGCTGGAAATCAGCCAGGAGACCCAGCGCAAACGACTGGAAGAGCGTATTGAAGACCCGCGCAAGCACTGGAAACTGAGCCCGATGGACACCGCCGGCCACCGCCAGTGGTACGACTATTCACGCGCCCGCGACGACATTTTCCACCACACCGACACCGACCATGCGCCATGGTACATCGTCGATTCGAACATCAAGGAGGAGGCGCGCCTGAACTGCATCTCGCACTTCCTGTCGCTGTTTGATTACGACGCGCCGGATGCCGACCTGCCTGAACTGCCGGCGATTGACCGGGCCAAGGCCTACGATGATGCGGCCAGTATTGCCGACCGGCGTTTTATTCCGCAGGTATTCCGGGAGGACTGACGGGTGACGGGTGACGGGTGACGGGTGACGGGTGACGGGGCAGATTGCTTCAGGTTGAGGCCAGCGACAGTGACAGGTCATTGACTTCGCGTCGGGCGCGATCGACGTCGTCCTGGATGCGCTGTTCCAGCGCGATGAAATCCGGGTGGCCGCGTAACGGGTCCAGGCGACCGTCCAGTTCCAGCACCCAGGCCTGCCGCCAGCCCCGTTCATAGGCGGCCTGCAGGCTGGCGACCGCCTGGTCGGGTTCGCCACGGATCAGGTGAAAAATCGACTCGTTGTAGTACAGGTCGGAGCCATCCATGCCATTCAGCCGTGCCCGCCGGACACCACGCTCGGCCTGCTCAACAAGGCGCAGCGCTGCTTCCTCGTCGCCGGCCAGCTGTTGCAGGTAGGCGACCATCGAGAGCGAGAACAGGCTGTCGCCGTCGAGAACGCGGTTCGTATCCGTCGGCAGCGCCTGTTCAAACTCCGCGAGCGCAAGGTCCATCTCCCGGCCGATCATTCGCAGCAAGCCCATCTGGAAGTGGTACTGGCGCTGGAAGTTGTCCGGCAGTTCGCCGACATCCGGACCGAACATGTCCCGGATCAGGCTCTCGGCTTCCTCCAGTCGCTTTTCGATATACAGCAGGTTCAGGTATCGACCTTTGAGGCCACTGTTGTCCGACGCGGCGGCCATGGCGTCCTGCAGCAATGCTTCGGCCCGGTCCAGCTCGCCCAGTTCCATCCATGCCGAGGCCAGTTGTTCGATGAGCACCGGGTTGTCAGGCTCGATATCCTGGGCCCGCCGGGCGTAATCCCAGGCTTCCACCAGGCGGCCATTACCCATGGCCAGGCCGGACAGTGAGCGCAGCAGGGTGGTGGAGTCCGGACGGATCTGCAGTTTCTCTTCGACCACGTCCAGCGCCACTTCCGGCCGGCCCAGCTTGTCCAGGCTGAACGCGTAATTCAGCACCAGCAATTCATTCAGCGGGTCCAGCGCCATGGCGTCACGCAATACCAGGTTCTGTTCCTGCAGCCGGCCCTGCTGCTCCAGCAGGTTCGACAGCCACAGTCGTGCCGGAATGTAGTCTTCATCCAGTTGTATGGCGTGGAGCAGCGCCGACTCTGCGGCATCCAGCTGGTCAATTTCCGACCTCGCCAGGCCCAGGGCGGCGAAGGCCTCAGCTGATTCCGGGTCGATTGCGAGCGCCTTGTCGATGTAGCCCAACGCGGTGTCGATGGCCTCCAGCTTGTCCAGGTTGCCGTACATCGACAGCAGGATGTAGGAGTCCGCCAGCCCCGCATAGGCCGGCGCGAACTGTGCGTCCTGCGCCAGTGCATCGGCAAACAGCTGGATGGCCTGTTGCAGCTCTGCCGGGGAGCGCCGCCACCAGTGCAGGCGACCGGTTCGATAGGCCTCAAACGCGGCCAGGTTGGTCGGTCGCATGGCCGGGCTGGCGGCCAGGCCGTCGAAGGAATCTACCAATTCGCTGGCAATGGCGCTGGCCACGTCGTCCTGCATGGCGAAGACGTCGTCTAACTCACGGTCGTAGTTCTTCGACCAGATATGGAAGCCGCTCTCAACATCAATCAGCTGCGCCGTCAGGCGGATCTTGTTGCCGGAGGTGCGGATGCTGCCTTCCAGCACCGAGCGCACGTTCAGCGCCCGACCGATCTCGGAGAAGTCCTTCTCGTTGCGGAAAGCGAAAGAGGATGTCCTGGCGGCGACACGCAGCCCGTCGACGCCCGCCAGCAGGTTGAGGATTTCCTCCGCCATGCCGTCGGTAAGGTAAGCCTGGTCGCCGTCCTCTGACATGTCAACGAATGGCAGCACGGCGATGGAGTTTTCCGGCGCACTGTAATCACGCGCAGCCGCTTCCACGGCTTGCTGGGCGGTCACCTCGGTGAATACCCCGGAATAGTACTGGTAGAACCCCAGTCCCAGGCCACCGGTGGCCAGCAGCATCACGGTAAACAGCGCGAGCGTCTGGCCCGGCCGCAGCAGGCGTGCGGATTCGGTCATGCGCACGCCCTTGCTGGTGATATCGAACTGCCAGGCCAGGACGAAGACGATCGGGAACCCGAGGATCAGTGCCAGCACCACCACGGTGGGGAACCACTCGGGCAGCCGTAGTGGCTCGACCGCCGCGTCCATCAGTTGTAACACCACGAAAACGGCCACGGCGTAAGCGCCCAGTGTCCTGAGCACTTTCCGGCGGGTCAGTTCGCCCATCACCGCCGAGAAAAATGATTGTCGTTCCCCCATGCTTCCGACTCAGTTGTCCAACATCAGTCCAGGAATATACAAATGCCATGCCAGCGCGGCTGAAACCGCGCCGCGTCCACGTCACCTACCGATACTAGACGCTGCCAGTGGCGAAATAGTTTCTGCGAATCTGCAAAATCTTGGCGCAATCGGCCATCGATCGGCTGAATTGGCCGAATCGAGCGACAGGACGAAGCGGCCGGTCGCCGGTTCGGGCCGGCGGCGGGCTATCAGAGGGCCTGGTCGCCCTCTTCGCCCGTCCGGATGCGCAGTACACGCTCCAGGCCGGTGACAAAAATCTTGCCGTCACCGATGCGGCCCGAGGCGGCGGCTTCCGCGATGGCCTCGATCACGGGCTCGACCTGGTCGTCGGCCACGGCCACTTCCAGCTTGAGTTTGGGCAGGAAGTCGACCACGTACTCGGCGCCGCGGTAGAGCTCGGTATGCCCTTTCTGGCGCCCAAAGCCGCGCACCTCGGTGACGGTCATGCCCTGCACGCCGATCTCGCCAAGCGCGTCGCGAACGTCATCGAGCTTAAACGGCTTGATGATCGCGGTTATCATCTTCATCGATCTGGACCCCCGTGGGCGCCTTTGCCTATGGATGTCACGGACTTTAATGCGCGCCCCGCCCATCGGCAAGGGCTGCGCCGGAACCACACCCGGAGAACCCATGATCGACATGCACCGAATCGACGAACTGGCCCGTAAACTCGGCGACGCGCTGCCACCCGGCGCACGGCGCATGCGCGACGACCTGGAAGGGCAGTTTCGCGCCGTGCTGCAGAAGGGCCTGGGCGCCATGGACCTGGTCACCCGCGAGGAGTTTGATATCCAGAAGGCGGCGCTGGAACGCGCGCGTGCCGAACTGGCGTCGCTGGAGGAACGCCTGCGTGCGCTGGAGACCGGCGGCGAGACCTGACCGGCCGGTCGAGGCAATTGCTGACATGAATTCGGGCGGAATGCCGATCGACTGACATTCGCTCATCCCCCAGGCTGGGACCATGAGCCTGGCACGCGTCATGACCCGAGCAACCGCGGATGTTCAAGCACCCGAGGTCTGCGTCGAGGTCCACCTGGCGGGCGGCCTGCCCGGCGTCTCCGTGGTCGGCCTTCCCCAGGCCGCCGTTCGCGAAGCACGCGACCGCGTTCGCGCGGCCATCTGTAACTCCGGTTTCGACATGCCGCAGCGTCGCGTGACCATTTCGCTCGCGCCGGCGGAGCTGCCCAAGGCCGGTGGGGGCTACGACCTGCCGATGGCCATCGGCATCCTGGTGGCCTCGGCGCAGCTGCCGGCACGCCGGCTGGACACGACCGAGTTCGTGGGCGAGCTATCACTTGGCGGCGAACTGCGCGCCATCCGCGGGGCATTGCCCGCGGCAATCGGCGCGGTCGGCGCCGGTCGCGGCATTGTCGTTCCCATGGCCAACGCCGCCGAAGTAGCGTTGCTGGAGCAGGGCGACCGCCGCCAGGCCACATCCCTGACCGACGTGTCGCTGTGGCTGGCGGGGCGCGGAAAACTGGCCCCGGCCCGCGCCGGCCCCACGCCGCCGGCCGCGATGCCGCCCGACCTGGCGGATGTCGTCGGCCAGCCACGGGCAAAGCGTGCGCTGGAGATTGCCGCCGCCGGTTCACACAACCTGCTGTTCTGCGGGCCGCCCGGGACCGGCAAGACCATGCTGGCCAGCCGCCTTCCGGGCATCCTGCCACCGATGAGCGCCACCGAGGCGCTGCAAACCGCGGCGCTCGCCTCGGTCAGCATCGGCGGCTTCGAGACTTCGCAATGGCGACAGCGGCCGTTTCGAGCGCCGCACCACACCTGCAGCGGGGTTGCGCTGGTGGGCGGCGGCTCGTTTCCACGGCCGGGCGAGGTGTCACTGGCGCACAACGGCGTGCTGTTCCTGGACGAGCTTCCCGAGTTCAACCGGCACGCGCTGGAAGTACTTCGCGAACCGCTGGAATCCGGTCGCATCGTCATCTCGCGCGCCACGCGGCAGGCCGAATTCCCGGCCCGGTTCCAGCTGCTTTGCGCCATGAACCCCTGTCCTTGCGGCCAGTCGGGGGACCCGTCAGGGGAATGCCGGTGCACGGCTGACCAGGTGGCCCGGTACCGCTCACGGGTGTCCGGACCGCTGCTGGACCGGATCGACCTGTGTGTCGATGTTCCCCGGCCCGACAGGCCCGTGCTGGGGGTGGGTGAAAACGCCGGCCCGGATGACGCGCCGGGAGACGTTGCTGGCGGCGAAGACTCGGGCAGAATCCGGCAACGGGTGGCCACCGCGCGAAAGCGGCAGCTGGCGCGATCGGGCGTCGCCAATGCCCATCTTGAACCGGCCGCGGTGCGCCACCATTGCCGCCTGCCCGGTGGCGCCGGCGCGTTGCTGGAGTCCGCCGCTCGCCGGCTGCGCCTCTCGCCGCGAGGCTGCCAGCGTGTTGTGAAGGTGGCGCGAACCATTGCCGACCTCGCGGAGTCAAACTTCATTGACGAGGCACACCTGGCCGAAGCGATCCAACTGCGCAGACGTTTTCGAAAGTGGTAAGCTTTGCCTCCGCGCTGTCAAACCGGCAGTGCAACCCCCGGGGGGGAATGCCCGGGTGCCGTGAACCTGGAACGAGGCCACGATATCCCGTTGAACGACGCCGCCACCAGAACGCTAGACGCCCTGATCGTCGATGACGAGGCCCTCGCCCGGCGTGGACTTCGCCACCGGCTGAACCAGCGTGACGGCATCAATATCATCGGCGAAGCCCGCAACGGCCGTGAGGCGGTCGACAAGATCCGTTCGGACGGCCCCGACATCGTCTTCCTCGACATCCAGATGCCCGGCATGAACGGTTTCGAGGTGATCCGCGAGCTGCACGCCGATGACCTGCCCGCCATCCTGTTCGTCACCGCCTACGACGAATACGCCATCGACGCTTTCGAAGTGAATGCCGTCGATTACCTGCTCAAACCCATCGACGACGACCGCCTGGACCAGGCGCTGGGCAAGGTTCGCGCCCGCCTGGGCCGGCACCGCGCCCAGTCGCAGAAGAACCTGTTGCTGCGGCTGCTGGGCGAACTGACCGGTCGGCCGATTGCGCAGGTCGAGGATTTCGAAGACGGCCTGGCCGGTGGCGAACTCAAGCCGAAAGAGCTGCCGAAACTGGCCATTCGGGACGGCGGCAAGACCACCTGGGTCCGCCAGGAGGACATCGAGTGGGTCGACGCCGCGGGCGATTACATGTGTGTGCACGCGGACGGTGAAACCCACATCATGCGCAAGACCATGAAAGAGCTTGAGGGCGAACTCGAAGCGGATTTCCTGCAGCGCATCCATCGCTCGACGATCGTCAACGTCAAGCGGGTCACCGCCATGCAGTCGCATATCAACGGCGAGTACTTCCTCACCCTCGAGGGCGGCCACACGGTCAAGCTGTCACGCAGCTACAAGGACAAGCTCAAGTACCTGTCCTGACCCCTGTCCCGGTCTTCCGGGGTCGCGGCGAACCGTTGCCCGGTTCGCCTCATCGCCCGCCCCGCTCCGCTCGCCTCACCACGTGACGAAAGTCACAACTTTCCCGGACGCCACCCCTCTAAGCTTGCGCCCATCGGCATCCAGCCGACGAGCACGGGGGTAACGTTTTCAGACTCCCGCGCGTCCAAGGGCACAAGGACCGGGAGTCAGAGCGCGACATGGGAATCACCGAGAAAGCCGTACGCAACCCCGCCGGCGTCGCCGTCGCGGTGGCCATCGTCGCCCTGTTCGGGCTGTTCTGTCTCTCGCAGCTGCCCCTGCAGCTGTTCCCCGACATCGACGCCCCACGCATCAATGTGAACGCCAACTGGCGCGCCGCATCCCCGAAGGAAGTGGAATCGGAGATCCTCGAGCCGATGGAGGAAGTCCTGCAGGGCATCCCCGGGCTGGAGATCATGGAATCGAACGCCTTCAACGGCGGCGCCTGGATCGGCATGGAGTTCGCCCTGGGCACGGACATGCAGGCGACGCTGATGGATGTCATCGGCCGCCTGAACCGCCTGCCGCCACTGCCCGCCGATGCCGACCCGCCAGTCGTCAACATGGGCGGCGGCGACGCCAACCAGGCACTGAGCTGGTTCTTCGTGCAACTGAAACCGGGTACCGAGGGGCCGGTCGAGAAGTACGCGGCCTACGTGGAGGACACGGTCAAGCCGCGCCTGGAATCCATCCCCGGCGTGGCCGGCGTGGAGGTAAACGCCGGCGCTCCCGAAGAACTGCAGATCACCATCGACCCGTATCGCGCCGCCGAGTTCGGTATCCCGCTGGGCACCGTGGCGGCGCAGGCCGGTCGTTCCACGGACGTGTCGGGCGGTTTTGTCGACGTCGGCCGGCGGCAGTACACACTACGCTTCGAGGGCCGTTACGACCCCGAACAACTGAAAAACCGGGTGCTCGAATGGCGTGACGGCCGGCCCATCCGCCTGGGCGACATCGCCGACGTCAGGATCGACCGCGGCAAGAAGCAGTTCATCGCCATCCAGAACGGCAACCCGGCGATGGGCCTGCGCGTCGACCGCGCCAACGGTGCCAACGTCCTGGCCACGCTTACCGAGGTGAAAGCCGCGGTGGCGGAACTGCGTGACGGCCCGCTGGCGGCGAAAGGGCTCGATATCCAGCAGTCCTTCGACGCCTCCGTGTTTATCAATCGCGCCGTCGGCATGGTGCGCAATAACCTGCTGCTGGGCGTGCTGCTGGCGGTCGGCGTGCTGTGGTGGTTCCTGCGCGACCGCAGGGCCACGTTACTGATTGCGTCCGCGATTCCGATCAGCCTGCTGGCGACCTTCATCGTATTGAAGCTCACCGGCCGCAGCCTGAATGTCATCTCGCTGGCAGGCCTGGCGTTTGCCGTCGGCATGGTGCTGGACGCCGCCATCGTGGTGTCGGAGAACATCGTCCGGCTGCGCGAGCGCGGCGAGATGCCGAACGCCGCGGCGCTGCTCGGCACGAACCAGGTGAAAGGCGCGCTGCTGGCCTCCACCGCCACTACCGTCGCCATCTTCCTGCCGGTGCTGTTCCTGGAAGACGTCGAGGGCCAGCTGTTCGCCGACCTCGCGCTGACCATCGCCATCGCGGTGGTCATTTCGCTGGTCGTGGCCCTGACCGTACTGCCGACGGTTGCGGGCAACTGGCTGAAAGCGCACAAACTCCGCCGCGACGACGACAACGGCCGCTGGGCGAAACTGGCCGGCTGGCTGATGCGCACCAGCGCGACGCCGGTCCGGCGCACCGCGCTGATCGCCACCCTGGTCGGCGCGCCGCTGCTGGCCTCCTGGGCTTTGTTCCCGCAGCTGGACTACCTGCCGCCGGTCAAGCGCGACGCCGTCGACGCCTTCCTGCAGTTCCCGCCCGGCTCCAACGTGGAAACCAATGAACGCGAGGTCATCAGCAAACTGGTGGCACGCCTGCAGCCGTACATGGACGGCGAGAAGCAGCCCGCGCTGAAGAACTACTACATCCTGACTTGGCCCGGTGGCGGCACCATCGGCGCCCGCGTCCTGGACCAGGACCGGGTGAAAGAACTGGAAGCGATCGTCCGCGACGAGGTCCTGGTGGACATTCCCGACTTCCGCGGCTTCGCCCAGCAGGGCAACCTGTTCGGCGGTTTCGGCGGCGGCCGGGACATCTCGGTGCACCTGCAGTCCGCGGACGAGGCCGGCCTGTACGCTGCGGCCGGCCAGGCGCAGACCGAGCTGCGCAATACCTTCCCGGGTGCGAACGTGCAGGCGCGCCCGGAGATCGAAACGGCATCACCGGAACTGCGCATCCTGCCCGACGATGACCGGATCAACGAGGTGGCGATGGACCGCCAGCAGGTGGCCAGCGTGGTGCGCATGCTGGGCAACGGCCTGTGGCTGGGCGAGCATTTCGACGGCGAGTCGCGCAAGGACATCATCATGCGCGCCGGCGGCTGGGAAACGCCGGAGCAGCTGGCCACCACGCCGATCACGACCCCCAGCGGCGAAGTCGTGCCCCTGGGCGAGCTGGTCCAGGTCTCCCGCGCCACGGGGCCCGGCCAGGTCCGCCGTGTGAACGGCCGCCGCACCATCAGCGTCAACCTGAGCCCGCCAGATGACGTTTCGCTGGAAACGGCCATCGCCACCATCCGCGCCGAGGCCGAGCCCGGCATGCGCGCCGCACTGCCCGCGGACGGCTCGATCCAGTACGGCGGCAGCGCCGACAGCCTGAGCAAGGCGATCGGCACCATGGGCCGCAACTTCCTGATGGCGCTGGGCATCCTGTTCCTGCTGATGGCCGGCCTGTTCCGCTCGCTGAAGGACAGCGCCCTGGTGGTGCTGACCATCCCGCTGGCGGGGGTCGGCGGCGTGATCGCCATCCAGGCGCTGAACCTGGTGACGTTCCAGCCCATGGACCTGCTGACCATGATCGGCTTCATCATCCTGCTGGGGCTGGTGGTGAACAATGCCATCCTGCTGGTCGATCGCACCCGCACCGCCGAACGTGAAGGCATGGGCCGCGACGAGGCCGTCCGCGAGGCACTGAAAGTGCGCCTGCGGCCGATCTTCATGAGCACCTGCACCAGCATCTTCGGCATGCTGCCGCTGCTGTTGCTGCCCGGCCAGGGCAGCGTCATCTACCGCGGCCTGGCCGCCGCCATCGTCGGCGGCATGGTATTCAGCCTGTTTTTCACGCTGCTGCTGTTGCCGGCACTGCTGCGGCTGGGCAAGGCAAAACCCGCAACCGATGAATCACGCGCACCGGCGGAATCGCCGGCGCTGGAGAGCGTGGCCTGACCGGGGCACCCCCCGGCGCGCCATGCGAACTGAACGAAGGAGGACACCGATGAAACGCGCAATCACACTGGCCCTGGTACTGGCCACCGCGCCGCTGGCGGCACTGCCCGCCGCGGTTTCCGCGCAGTCCGGCGAGGCCCCGGCCGCACCGGTCAGCGTTGACCACGCGAAGCGCGACACGTTCGCCGCCACGCTATGGGTGTCCGGCAGCGTGGTGAGCCTGAACGACGCCCGTATCGCCGCGGAAACCGATGGCCGCATCACCTGGGTCGCGCGCGAAGGCAGTCACATCGAGGCGGGCCAGGCACTGGCGCGTATCGACGCCGGCGACCTGGAACTGGACCTGGCCGACAGCCGCGCCCAGCTGGGCAGCCTGAAGGCGCAACTGGCGTTCCAGGAAGGCAACCTGTCGCGTCTGCAACGCCTGGCCGCCAGCAGCAATGCCTCGACCAACCAGGTGGAGGAAGCCAGCGCGCAACTGGACATGACCCGCCAGGCGATCAAGCGGGCCGAGGTCGACATCGCCCAGATCGAGCGTCGCATCCGCCAGACCGAGGTCCCGGCGCCGTTCACCGGCGTGGTCGCGGAACGGCTCGTACAGGTGGGTGAGTTCGTGAGCCGCGGCGCCCAGGTCGCGCGGCTGGTGGACACGGAGAACCGCGAGATTCGCGCCCAGGCGCCGCTGACCGTGGCCGGCTGGGTCCGCGAAGGCATGGAACTGAGCATCCGCCACCAGGGCGCCGAGCAACTCAGCCCCATCAGCCACGTCATTCCCGTCGGCGACCAGCGCTCGCGCATGTTCGAAGTGCGCATCGCTGCCAACGACCCGGCGCTGATCATCGGCAGCCCGGTCCGCGTGGCGCTGCCCAACAGCGAGCCACGTGAGCTGGTCGCGATTCCACGCGACGCGCTGGTGCTTCGCGGCAGCGACATCTTCGTGATGCGGGTGAAGGACGACAACACCGTGGAACGCGTCGACGTACGCACCGGCATTGGCCTGGACGCCCATGTCGAGGTGCTGGGTGGCCTGGACCACGGTGACCGCGTCATCGTGCGCGGCGGCGAGCGGCTGCAGAACGGCCAGGCGGTGCGCATCGCGGAAAGTTGAGTCACTGCCAGGCGGGGGTCTCGATTTCTCCCTGATCATCGTCTGACCGATGATCCCGGCCTGGCATTGAAGGCCCCGGCAGGTTCCCTCTACCTGCCGGGGCCGCTTAATTCATCACCCTGGCGCCAGCGTCGGCGCACACCGGGTTCAGTCGCGGTGGTCAAGCCAGAACTCCAGGCCCTGGACGTTCAGAACGATATCGCCCCAAACGACCTGTCGAAAATCGTCGGCCTGCAGTCGAACACCGTGCGCCGTCGTGGCCTCACGCAGTGCTTCATACATGTCCGCGCGCATCGCCTCGCCGCGCAACTCCGGGTCGTCACCGACGCGACGATCTGCAATCGCCACGAACTGGTCCACGCGCGCGTGCAGATCAGCCGCGAGGCGATCAAGGTCGCCAACGCGCCCGAAATGGGTGAGATACATGTATTGGGGATCCGACGCCATCAGCATCTCTATCGACGCGTGCAGCGCTTCAGGGTCGAACTGCACCGGCGTTGTCGTGGGGAAGATGAACGGCCCCGCCGCGGTATCGAGTTCGCGGTAAGACAGCCCGAAGGTGTCGCCCGTGAACCATCCCCGGGTCGCCTCGTCCCAGACACAGAAGTGGTGTTTGGCGTGCCCGGGACTGTCGCGAAACAGCAGTTCTCGGCCGCCCAGCTCCACGCGTTCACCATCATCCATCGCCCGCACCCGGGCTTCCGGCACCGGCACCAGGGTGCCGTAGTCCCGGTCGTAGACCTCGTCGCCGTAAACCGCCCGCACGCCCGCCTCCAGCCGCGAAGGGTCCACCATGTGCCGCGCGCCACGCGGATGCACCAGCAACGTCGCTTGCGGCATTCGCTGCATCAGCGTGCCGGCGCCACCGGCATGATCAAGATGCACGTGGGTCAGGATCACGTACCGAACCTGCTCCGGCTGCCAGCCCCGCGCCGCCAGCACCCCCTCGATGCGCGGCACCGAGGCGTTGGTGCCGGTTTCGATGACGGCAACTTCACCATCGCCTTCGAGCAGGTAGCACGCGGCCATTTGCGGCCGGGTAAAGCCGCTGTCGACGGCGATGACGCCGCCGGCGTATTCGATGGCATTCAGGGCGTTGTCGGCATCATTCATCGGGAAAAACTTTCGTCCTGGCGGGAACCGGCAACATAGCACATGAAGGCCGGGCCCCGTTTTCGTAATCTGGGCGCATGAAATCATGCCGGTGTTGTGTCACTGCCCTGCCGCTGTCAATGCGGGTCGCATGTCTCGTGCTGCTGCTGGCCCTGGGCCCCAGTCTTTCGGTTGCACAGGCAGGTCCCGGCGAAGCAGAAGCGTGGTCGCGGGCGGCGGCAGGTACGGCCGTGCGTTCTGTCGATACCGACCCGGTCGTCGATCACCTTGAATCGCTGTACCGGGCCGACCAACCGCGTGCGTTATTGGATGAACTTGAAAATATCGGACGTCGCGGCGACTGGCCCGCGCCTGCGCGCGATGCAGCCATCATGGCATTTACCCGTCGGCTTCGGCAGTCACCGGTCGGACCGGTAAACGACCCGATCCTGGCCTGGCTGGAACAGTATTCACCCGCAACCCGGGTGCCACACACAGACCATCCGCGAGCGACCATACCGTTGTTCAATGTCCGCGCTGCCGCTGCCGGCCTGCGGAATGAACGCCGCAGCACGGCGGCCACCGCCCGGGCACAGTCCATGCTGACCGAGGATCCGGCATTGCTGGTCCGCGCGTGGGTCACAGGCAGTGAACTTCCGGAGCGACTGGGGTTGCTGCGGGCCCTGGCGCAGGCCGACGCAAGGCGGGTCGGCCAGGTAGGCGCGGCGGCGCTCAGCAATCTCCCCCATCACCCCGACCTGGCGGAACTGGCAGGCTACGCGGCCCTGTATCACGACGACACCCCGATGCTGGTACAGGCCCTGCTCGGTGACGAGGGCACGCACGTGAGCCACCTGCTCCGCCAGGCCGGCCAGTCCTTACCGACCGCATCGCGCACCCGGCTGTTGCTCCGGCTCCTGGAAGAAGCGGATGCCACGACGGCGAGCCTGGCCATCGCGCACCTGGCGCCGCCCCTGGTGACGGATAAGGACGTTCAGCGTCGACTGAAGTTGCTGCTCGATGATCCGGCGCTCCGCGCCAGCGCCGCCCTGGCCCTGTCGGCAAATCCACCGGAAACGTCTTCCCCCAGTCGTGTACCGGCGCCCCCGGTCACCGCTGCCGCCCAGGACGGTTTCCTGGCCGAGTGGGTCGAATCCAACCCGTCGAGCGCCGCCGACCGTATCGCCCTGGGTTATCCGCCACCCATCCCGGTCGATACGCCCCTGCCGTTCGACGGTTTCCGCAGCTACGCCGGCCTGCACGCCCGGCACCAGGAACTGGCGGATTCAACGCCATGGGTGCACCCGCACGCCATCGGCACGACGCGGAAGGGCCGGGCCATCTGGGCCTACCGGCTGGGCGATGCCGACAGGACAACGCCGTGGGGCCTCGCCGAGCCCGCGACACTCACCAACGGCGGCATTCACGCCCGCGAGTGGTCGACGCCGGAGGCGGTCACCGGCATCCTGGAACTGATCGCCACGGCGCCGGCCGACCAGCACATCTACGACTACCTGCGCGAGCAGGTGAACATGATCGTCATCCCGGTATTGAACGTGGACGGTTTTTTGCAGACCCAGCGCGACCCGACGCTGAACTACCTGGGCAGTGACCCTGACTTCCCCGACGACTCGCCCCGTGACGGCCGCATGCGCCGCAAGAACCTGCTGAATGCCGACGAAGACCTGAGTACCCGGGGCGACCACCTGGGCGGCGTCGACCTGAACCGCAACAACGGGCCACACTGGGCCAGTAACAGCCAACGCTCATCCGACGACCCTGCATCGCTGGTGCATCACGGCGCCAGCCCGGCATCTGAACCGGAGATCCTGGCGCTGCAATCCGCGCCTGACCTGGGGCCCGGCGAGCGCCTGCGGATCTACACCGACGTGCATTCCTACTCGCAGGTGCATTTCTGGAGCCGCCTGGGTGATGGTACGCGCCTGGCCCGGCAGACCCAGGACGTCCTGCGGGTGTTCACCAACCACCACCGCGCCTTCGATGCCGGCAAGCGCTATCACTATGCGTTTTCGGGCAATGTCCCGGTGAACCAGGGGATTGGCGCCACCGACGAGTATTTCCTCTACACCTATCGCGTGCCGGCCTGGACACTGGAGACCGAGCCTTCGGGCGGGCAGTCCTACCACTCGACATTGCCTGGCGGTGGCGCGGATTACGGCGGCGCCGGCGTCAATGTCCATGACGGTTTCATCCTGCCGGATTCCCAGGCGCGCCGGGTGCGCGAGGATCTCGCGCAGACGTTCGCCACGGTGTTCTACCGCCAGGCCGGACCTCCCAACCTGCAGGCCGTCCGGATCATCGACGAAGCCACGGACGCGGTCATCTTCGAAGCCCAGTGGGATGGCCGGGATGATGAAACCCGGGCGCTGTTCACCCAGCAACTGCGAACGCTGGTGCCGGGTCGGGGCTATCGGCTCTGGCTGGCGTTCAACAAGCCCATGCGCTGGCTGGACGAAGATGGCAACCCGACGGCGCTGCAGGGACACGACAGCGCCGCGTACCTGGACGTGGACATCGAGATCCTCGATGCCGCGGACGAGGCCCTGCAGGTCGACTGGGGCGATCCGACCTGGCTGGTCGAACCGGGCGGCGCCCCGGACGGCTACCTGCGTTACCGCGCGGACGCCTACGCCATTCCGTTTTCCATCACGGACACGCCTGAAAACCAGGCGCGCCTTGCGGAGCCCCTGGACACGACATTGCGGGTCCGTGCCTGGGACATGACCTACCTCGGCGTGGACGGCGACCCGGCCACCGTGGCGGACTGGACGGACGGCCGCTGGTCAGGCTTCGAGGACAGTTTCGACCAAGACACCGATGTCGGTGGCTGGGACGATACGTTGTCTGTCCGGGCGCAGGCCGCGGAAGCCGACACACCGTTTACGCTGTCGCCCGGCATCGCCTCGGCCTGGTACGACCCGTCACACAGTGGTGAAGGTTTCATCATTGAGGTGGTGGCCGGACAACGGGCCGTGATGTACTGGTACACGTACACCAGTACGGGTGAACAGGACTGGTATGTCGCTGCCGGTGATGTCCGGGGCAATCGACTGGTTTTTCCCGAGTTGACCCGCACGTCCGGTGGCGCCTTCGGTGATGCATTCGACCCCGAACAGGTGACCCGCGAAGTCGTCGGCTCGGCAAAGTTTGTTTTCGACGGTTGTGACACTGGTCAGATGGACTGGCATATCGGCCACCGCCAGGGACGCCAGTCGTTACGCCGAATCACCCGGATCACCGGCCTGGATTGCGGCCCGCCGAGCGGCGAACCCGCCAGGGAAGAGGCCCGGTACAGCGGCGCGTGGTATGACCCGGAACGCAGCGGCGAAGGGTTCACGGTACAGGTGTTACCCGGCGACCGGGCGCTCGCCTACTGGTTCAGCTTCGACCCCGACGGCCATCGCCGATGGTTCTATGGAACCGGCGAAATTGTCGATGGGGTTTTCGTGTTCGAAGACATGCGGACCACTCTCGGCGGAATGTTCGGCGATGGATTCGACCCGGACGAAGTAGCGATCAATCCGTGGGGCCAGTTGACACTGGAGTTGAGCTGCGACGGCGGCACCGCCAACTGGACGAGCACCGAGCCCGGCTTCAGTGACGGTACGATGAACCTGGTGCAACTGACCCGCCTGGACGGCCTTGCCTGCGCCCGCTGACGCTGAACGCGTTAAAATCCAATCCCTGTCCGGATAACTGGAAATACCGTGAGCGACCGAGAGAACCACCAACGCTGTACCGAGAAGTTCATCAACCTGGCCAACGAACTGAAAGATGAGGGCCTCGATATCCAGCTTGTCAGCGCCGCGCTGATGTCCGCCAGCGGCATCTACGCGACTTATTCCGTAGCCGGCAATGCCGGCGCGCTGAACGACAGCGGCGTCGACAAGGTCGTGGCGACCTATCGCCGCAACCTGGAGCACATCCAGGCACGCAAGAAGTCTGAAGTGCAGGGTAGTCACTGATCCACTTTTCCGCAGACTGCGGATCCGCGTGTACCCGGTTAAAACCTATAGCCGCAACCTCCGCGGCGACCTGTTCGGCGGCCTGACCGCCGCCGTCGTCGCGCTGCCGCTGGCGCTCGCGTTCGGCATCGCCTCGGGTGCCGGACCGGCCGCGGGCCTTTACGGCGCCGCCATCGTCGGACTTCTCGCCGCCGTTTTCGGCGGAACGCCTTCACAGATCTCCGGTCCCACCGGCCCCATGACGGTGGTCATGACCGCCATGATCGCGCAGTTCCTGGCGTCCCACCCGGACCAGGGGATGGCGCTGGCGTTCACCACCGTGGCCCTGGGCGGCGTCTTTCAGTTCCTGTTTGGCGCCCTGCGCGTGGGCAAGTACATCATCATGGTGCCGTACCCGGTCATTTCCGGGTTCATGACCGGCATCGGGGCCATCATCGTGCTGCTGCAACTGGGCCCGATGCTCGGTCACGACACGGCCGGGCGCGTCCTCGACGCGGTGCAGGCGCTGCCAGGCCAGGTGGCGAATGCCGATCCCGCCGCACTCGTGGTCGGGAGCATCGCGCTGGCGTTGATGTTCGGTTGGCGAGGACGCCTGAACCGATTGTTCCCTGCGCCACTGGTGGCGCTGGTGGCGGCGACGCTTGCATCGCTCTGGCTGCTGGACGGTGCCGGGCTTGCCCGCATCGGCGAATTGCCAAGCGGCCTGCCCGACTTCCACCTGCCCGCGCTTGAGGGCAGCCTTCTGCGAGACATGATCATCAATGCGCTGATGCTGGCCGTGCTGGGCAGCATCGACTCTTTACTGACTTCGCTGGTGGCGGACAACGTCACCGGGACCCAGCACGATTCCGACCGCGAACTGATGGGCCAGGGCATCGGCAACACCGTGGCGGGCCTGTTCGGCGGCCTGCCCGGTGCCGGCGCCACGATGCGCACCGTCGTCAATATCCGCGCCGGCGGCAGCGGCCCGCTCTCTGGCGTGGTCCATGCCGGCGTATTGCTGGCCATCGTCGCCGGTATGGGTGGCCTGTTCGAGAACATCCCGCTGGCCGCGCTGGCCGGCATCCTGGTCAAGGTCGGCATCGATATCGTCGACTGGCCGTTCCTGCGCCGACTCCACCGCCTGCCCCTGTTCCCGGTGGCGCTCATGGGCCTGGTCATGCTGCTGACGATCTTCGTCGACCTGATCACCGCCGTATTCGTCGGTGTGTTCATCAAGAACCTGGTCACCATCGATCGGCTCTCCGACCTGGAGCTGGGCAGCGTCATCCTCACCGACGGCACCCGCAATACCGAGCGCTTGCCGGAAGCGGACCGCGAGGCCCTGGCGCGCCACCCCGGCGAAACGACCTTGCTGCGCATCACCGGCCCGGTCAGCTACGCCGTGGGCCGCGGCCTGACCCGGCGCTTCCATGCCTTCGGCCACCAGGAATGGCTGCTGGTCGACCTGGCCGACGCCGAGCTCATCGGCATCTCCACCACGATGGTGCTGGAGGACCTGGTCCGCAGCGCCCTGGCCCACGGCACGCGCGTGCAGCTGATCGGCATCGACCGCATCGCCCAACGGGAACGTGAGCTGCTGGACCTGGTTTCAATGGTCGGCGCAGAAAACTGCGTCGCGTCGATCGACGCCGCGTTCACGGAGACGCCCGGCGCCTGAGAACACCGGGCTGCCTGGAAGAGAAAAAATGCAACCTGGCTGCTATTAATTGGAGGAACCACCGCAATGCCCGGACCGGGCGAGGACGCAATCGAAATGCAACGACGAAGCTTCACCGCGGTCACGCTGACCGCCGCCATTCTGCTCCCCAGCATTGCCGCCGCCAAGAAACCAGCCGCTTACGAGGAAACCGCCCCCGTCCCGCTGGGTGACGGATTCATCACCGCCTTTGGCGTGGTCGAAAACGGGGTGCCCCAGGCCTTGGGCGTGCGCTTCGACGATGCCGTATTCGACAACGCGCCGACTGGCCACAGCGACGGCTACTCCGACGTACTGGATTCCGAAGGCAATGTCGTCTGGCCCTGCTGCGGCCACGAGCGCAGCCCCACCATGCCAGCCAATATCGCCGCGACAACCGAGTTCGAGCACATCGTGCTGAACTGGAACCCGATGGGCCACCCCCCGCCGCACGTCTACAGCGTTCCGCACATCGACTTCCACTTCTACACGCAAAAGGAACACAAACGCATCGCGATCACACCGCCGGCTGCCGAGGACATGTGCGGCCCAACGCTGCCGCTGACCTGCGACCAGCTCGAAACCGCCCTGGAACCCCTGCCCGCCGACCAGCAACCGCCCGAGTTCATCTCACCCGGTGCCGTCGAACCGCGAATGGGCAATCACCTGCTGTGGATGTTCGCCCCTGAGTTGGACCCGGACACGCCCTCGCCGTTCTCTCACACCTGGATTTACGGTACCTGGGGCGGCGAAATCACGTTCTGGGAGCCGATGATCACGAAGCAATACCTGGAGTCACAGCCGAACGAATGCTACGACGTTCCGACACTGCCGGCGGCAGCACCGAAGAAAGGCTGGTACCCGTCGGCGTACTGCATCGAGTTTGATGATGGGACCGGGCAGCACTTCGTGTACCTGACCGATTTTGTCTGGCTGCCGAAGAGTCGTAAGAACCGTGACTGACGTCGAATAGATGGTGGGCCCTGCAGGACTTGAACCTGCGACCAAGCGATTATGAGTCGCCTGCTCTAACCAACTGAGCTAAGGGCCCGGTGAGGTCTGCTTCAGTGCCGCATATCCCGCCCGTCGCCGGGGAACATGCCGGCGCCGGTGCCGGACAGGCGTTCTTCGAGCGCGTCGCGCAGCGCCTGGACCTGGTAGACGTCTTCGAGCATGGCCCAGAGGGAGTCGTAGATCAGTTCCAGGCCATCGGCCTCGGCGCGCACGGCCAGGGTGTCCAGGCTGCCATACAGTTGCTGCAGGCGCGCGGCCAGTTCCTCGAGCAGTTCCTCGGAACCGAGCGTGGGATTGACCACCATTTTGGGTTCGGGCTTGTCCATGGCTTTCGTCCTCTGGTCCGCCTTCACGGTCGTCCAGTCTGCGGAACTGTGGGGTCAGAGTAAAGTGCCAGGGTAAAATTTACCCGGGCACTTTACTCTGACCCCATCACCCCTCAATCCAGGTCGAGGAAGCTCCGCAGCTGCTCCGAGCGGGTCGGATGACGCAGCTTGCGCAGGGCCTTGGCCTCGATCTGGCGGATGCGCTCACGGGTGACGTCGAACTGCTTGCCGACCTCTTCGAGCGTGTGGTCGGTGTTCATGTCGATGCCGAAGCGCATGCGCAGCACCTTGGCTTCGCGCGGCGTCAGGCCGGCGAGCACGTCCTGCACGGTGCCGGTCAGGCCGGAACCAGTGGCGCTTTCGATGGGCGAGGCGATGTTGGCGTCCTCGATGAAATCACCCAGGTGCGAATCTTCGTCGTCACCGATGGGCGTTTCCATGGAGATCGGCTCCTTGGCGATCTTCAGCACCTTGCGAACCTTGTCCTCGGGCATTTCCATGCGCTCGGACAGTTCTTCGGGTGTCGGCTCGCGGCCCATCTCCTGCAGCATCTGCCGCGAGATGCGGTTCAGCTTGTTGATGGTCTCGATCATGTGCACCGGGATACGGATGGTGCGGGCCTGGTCCGCGATCGAGCGGGTGATGGCCTGCCGGATCCACCAGGTGGCGTAGGTCGAGAATTTGTAACCGCGGCGGTACTCGAACTTGTCGACGGCTTTCATCAGGCCGATGTTGCCTTCCTGGATCAGGTCCAGGAACTGCAGGCCGCGGTTGGTGTACTTCTTGGCGATGGAGATCACCAGGCGCAGGTTGGCCTCGACCATCTCCTTCTTGGCGCGACGCGCTTTTGCCTCGCCGATGGACATCTTGCGGTTGATGTCTTTCAGCTCGGCGATGGTGATGCGGTTCACGCCTTCCAGCTGGCCCAGCTTCTCCTGGACCGCCTTGATTTCCTTCTCGTGCTGCTTCAGCGCGGTGGCCCACTTCTGCTTGCCTTTCAGCAGCGGGGTCAGCCACTTGGTGTCGGCTTCGCTGCCGCTGTAGCTTTCGATGAAAGATTTCTTCGGCATGCGCGCCTGGCCCACGGCCATCTGCACGATCATGCGTTCCAGGTCACGCTGGCGCGACACGGCGAAACGCAGGCGATCCACCAGGTGGTCCACCATTTTCGGCGGCAGCTTGTAGTGCATGAACTCGTCGGCCATCTCGGCCAGCACTTTCTGCGCCTTGTCGTCGCCGGCGCCGTTCTTCTCGACCAGCTTCAGGTACTTGTCGTGCTGCTTGCCCAGCTTGGTGAAGCGGTCGACCACTTCCTCGATGTCCGGACCGGTCGGCGTGTTGTCTTCTTCGGAGTCATCATCATCGTCCTTGTCGCCGGGCTTCTTGGCCTGCGGAATCGGCTCGTCGGCCGCGTTCGGGTCGATGAAATCGGTGAACAGCTCGGTCAGGCGCTGGTTGCCTTCCTGGTAGTCGGTGAACTGCTCGAGGATGACGGTGTAGGTGCCCGGGAAGCGCGCCAGCGAGGCGTGGACCTGCTTCAGGCCCTCCTCGATGCGCTTGGCGATGGCGATTTCGCCCTCGCGGGTCAGCAGTTCCACCGTGCCCATTTCGCGCATGTACATGCGCACCGGGTCGGTGGTGCGGCCGATCTCGGTTTCCACCGCGGCCAGGGCGGCGGCGGCTTCCTCGGCGGCGGTGTCGTCATCGGCGTCGCTGGAAGCCGAGTCGTTCAGGATCAACGAGTCCGCATCCGGCGCCTTTTCATGCACCTGGATACCCATGTCGTTGATCATGTTGATGATATCTTCGATCTGCTCCGGATCGACGATGTCGTCAGGCAGGTGATCGTTGACCTGGGCATAGGTCAGGAAACCCTGCTCCTTGCCCTGGGTGATCAGTGCTTTTAGCTGCGAAGTCTGCTTTTCATTCATGATTTCAAGCCGTCAACTGCCTAAATATAGTCGAAGGGATTTGCCACGGCGACACGATTTCCGCGACACGTCCCCGTGTTAGTTGCCCCGTCCCCGGAGCTGGTCTTTCAGCGCGGTCACCTGCCGCTGTAACGCCCTGTATTCCGCCCTTTGACCTTCATCCTGGTCGATGATTCGCGGCAACGCCGCCAGCGCATCTTCCGCCCGCCTCAGGCGCAATCGCCCAATCGAGTCCTTGAACTCGCGAGTGGAGGATTCCACGTCCCCGGGCAGGTCCCAGACGGCCAATTTGGCCAGGTGGTCATGGGACGGGTGTGAGCGCAACATTTCAAGCATCTGGGCAGTCGTCATATTGGGGCGCTCACCGCAGATGTCAACCAGTTCCAGCAATAAGTCCGTTCCCGGCACCTCGGAACCCAACAGGTCACCGAGGTCACCGGCCGCTGGCGCCAGCCCGGGATTCTGCACCAGGTGGGCCAGCGCCAGTCGCATGGGCGTCCGCGCCTTCGCGCCTTCTTCCCCGCGGTTCCGGCGTTGTGGCGCGGGCTTCGGCGCCGTACCGCCGGTGTCCCGAAGGTGGTAGCGCGCCAGCGACTCCAGCCGTTCCATCATCATGTCCCGGAACACGCCCTGGGGCAGCGTATCCAGGTGCGGCCGCGCCAGCTGCACCAGCTTCGCGCGTCCGTCCAGGCTGTCCATGTCCACCTCGGCGGTCAGGTGGTCAAACAGGAAGTCGGACAGCGGCTGCGCAAACGCCAGCAGCTTCTCGAACTTCTCGCGGCCCAGCTTGCGCACCATGCTGTCCGGGTCTTCGCCGTCGGGCAGGAACAGGAACTTTGCCTGCTTGCCACCCGTCAGCTTGGGCAGGGTCGCCTGCAGCGCCTTCCACGCCGCCTTGCGTCCTGCCTCGTCGCCATCGAAGCAGTAGATGACAGTGTCAGTGGCCCGCAACAGCAGGCCTGCCTGTTCCGGCGTCGTGGCCGTGCCCAGCGTGGCCACCGCGTGGCCGAAGCCGTACTGCGCCAGCGCCACCACGTCCATGTAGCCCTCGACCACCAGCAGCGATTCCAGCCGCCCGCGCTTGCGCGCCAGGAACAGGCCGTAAAGCTCGTGGCCCTTGTGGAACAGCTCGGTTTCCGGCGAGTTCAGGTATTTCGGACCTTTATCACCGATATCCCGGCCGCCAAAGCCAATGACGCGTCCCCGGCGATCGTGAATGGGGAACATGACGCGGTCACGAAACTTGTCGTAACTGCCCTTGTCGCCATCACTCAGCAGGCCGGCGCGGCGCAACAGGCCGTCCCGCGTTTCATCGCCCCCCAGCGCCTTCATCAGCCCATCCCATCCGGCGGGCGCATAGCCGATACCGAATTCGGCGCAGATTTCCCCGGTCAACCCGCGCTGCTTCAGGTACTCGACCGCCGGCGGGTGCGTCTTCAGCTGCGCCTGGAACCAGTCCGACGCCTTCTCCATCATCTCGAACAGGCCCGTTCGGGGCCGTTGCCGTGGCGCGCCCTCGGTCGTCGGCACTTCCATACCGGCGAGTTTCGCCAGGTCCTCAACCGCGTCGCGAAACTCCAGCCCCTCGAACTGCATCAAAAAGCCAATGGCCGAGCCGTGGGCGCCACAACCGAAGCAGTGGTAGAACTGCTTGGCGGGGCTGACGGTAAACGAGGGCGACTTTTCATCGTGGAACGGGCACAGGGCCTGCCACTCGTTGCCCGCACGCTTGAGCGAAACGCGCCGCTCGATGATATCGACGATATCCGTACGCGAGAGCAGTTCTTCGATAAATGAGTCGGGAAGTCGGCCCGACATTTCAGGCATTCAGGCGCGCGCGCACCGCCGCCGACACGGCTTTCATGTCGGCCCGGCCCTGCACGCGGGGCTTCAGGTCAGCCATGACGCGGCCCATGTCCTGCATACCCTCGGCGCCACTGCTGCTGACGACCTCGTCGATCAGCGCGGCCAGCTCATCCTCGCCGAGTGGCTCGGGCAGGTACTCGCCCAGGATTTCCAGCTCGTAGCGCTCCTGTGCGGCCAGGTCATCGCGGCCGGCCGACGTGTACTGCTCGAGCGACTCGCGCCGCTGCTTGGCCATCTTGTCGAGCACGGCGGTCACACCGGCGTCGTCCAGCACGATGCGCTCGTCCACCTCGATCTGCTTGATCGCGGCGCCGATCTGGCGCAGCACCGACAGGCGCGACTTGTCGCGCGCCCGCATGGCCTGCTTGACGTCTTCGGATATCCGGGTCTTCAGGGACATGGTTTCGACTCCACGCCCGCTACGCGCTTTGCGCGGGGCGCCATGGCGAGACCGTCACGCGCGGAGGTCCCGCGCGATCGATAGGTTTCAGTACAGCCGGGTGCGACGATTGACTTCGCGGGCCAGGCGGCGCAGATTGCGCTTCACCGCGGCCGCAGCCTTACGCTTGCGCTCCTGGGTCGGCTTTTCGTAGAACTCCCGACGACGGGTTTCCGCCAGGACTCCGGCCTTCTCGCAGGACCGCTTGAAACGACGCAGGGCGTACTCAAACGGCTCGTTTTCGCGAACTTTTACGCTGGGCATTTCAACTCCAATTCAACTTTCCGCCCAAATCGGGCGTAGCCGGTTATTTTAACTTGATTTGAACGCGAAGCGCAAAGACTTCGTTTGCGGAAAGGTGGTTGCGGGTCGCGGAGGCGGTTGGGCCCGTGCCAGGGCACGCTCGAGTACATCCTGTATCGCTTGGACGCGGCCATCCCTGGCCGCGTACAGCCCTGGCACGGGCCCAACCGCCTCCGCGCCTCGAACTGTTCCTGTGGCTTTGGGTTCGGGGTGACGGCCCAGCCAAACTGCCGGTCACCATTTACCACTCACTACTCACTACTCACCACTCACCCTTCATTCACCGCCACGGCGCCGTCCCGACGGGGATCGCCGGCGGCTTCGAAGCGGCCACTGGCCGAACGGGTGACGGCGTGGACGCCGCCGAAGAAGAGGTTTGGTTCGGGCCAGGCTTCCAGGTCGGGCCATTGTTCGCGGAGTGCGTGGACGGCGTCTTCCGACCAGGAGAGGTCGCCTGTAAGGCAATGCTCCAGGCTCAGGCGCGGGCCCTCGAGGTGCATCCTGGGTGCGGCGACCGACTGCGACAGGGGCAGCCCGAAACCGGCCACGTTGGTGAGCACCTGCAGGACGGCGCCGCGAATGCGGTTGGCGCCGCCGGAGCCCAGCGCGATCTCGGTGCCGTCGGCCAGCCGCGCCACGGTCGGGCACATCATCGAGGCCAGCCGCTGGCCCTCCGGCCAGCGGTGAAAGCCATCGGGGTTCAGGTCTTCCTCGCCCAGCATGTTGTTCACCAGGATGCCGGTACCCGGCAGCACGTAGCCACAGCCTTCGCCATTGGAGACGGTCAGCGCGGCCAGGTTGCCCTCGGCGTCGGCAACGCTGAGGTGGGTCGTGCCGCGCGAAAACAGGGCCGGGTCCTGGCGTCGTAACTGGTTCGCGCCGTCCTGCGCGTGGGCGATGGCCATTGCGTGCGCCGTGTGGCCCCAGCGCGCGAGTGAGAAATCGCGGCAATCAAGGTTTTCAAGAGCATGCGCCACCAGGCTGCCGCCCGGCGATGG
This sequence comes from uncultured Oceanospirillales bacterium, assembly GCA_913055655.1. Lineage (GTDB taxonomy): Bacteria > Pseudomonadota > Gammaproteobacteria > Xanthomonadales > SZUA-36 > Marinihelvus. The sequence continues at coordinate 155,100 of CAJXKA010000003.1, forward strand.
CGGTGCATTCAGCCAGACCCGGGCGCCCTGCGACATCACGCTGACAGGCGCCCGTTCCCGGACTTCGTATGCCGCAAGGTCGGCGAGCGTCAGCTGCCCACCCCGCACGGCGCAGTCTTCGGCCAGGCGCCGGGCGAACTCACCCTGGTAGTACAACTGCGGCCCCTCGTGCGCGAGCGCCTCCAGCGTGTCTGCCAGCGCGGCATTCCGGCAGACCGCCCCGACCGGCGCCGGTGCGCCAGGCATCGCCGCGTTGGCGACCAGGGCCATCGCTTCGGGTGTCTTGTTGAGCATCGGGGTCAGGATCTGGCTGATCTTGCGTTGGCCACTGTTCACCACCACACCCTCGCGCGCCAGCATCGCCGCGGGCGCCACGACCTCGCTCATCGGCAACCGGCCCAGCGCATCGTTAACGGCGAACAGCCCGGCGATCACGCCGGGAACGGCCATGGCGCCCAGGCCGATGTGAAACTCCTGGCTGGCGGTGCCGAAGTTGGCCAGGATCGGGTGGAAATCAATCTCGGCCGCCGGTCGCCGCCGCCGCGGCGTGTTGACGAAAAAATCGAACACGACCGGCTCGCTGCCTGCGGGCTTCGCCAGCAGGAACCCGCCGCCGCCCAGGCTGGCCAGCAGGGGTTCGGCAACCGTGGCCGCGCACAGCGCACCGAGAGCGGCATCGAAGGCGTTACCGCCCGCTGCCAGCACATCGCGGCCCGCACGGGAGGTCATGGGGTGTCCCGAGGCGACGATGCCCGCGGTGCCTGGCATGGCAGTCTCCAATGCGGTTTGGGCGGCACATGTTAACCCAGCGGCAGCGTGCTCATTTACAATGCGGGCCTGGCTTCCGAATCGCGCGGCGCGGCCGCGGACCTGATCATGCGTGTACTGGGCATCGAAACTTCCTGCGACGAAACCGGCGTGGCGCTGTACGACAGCGACCAGGGCCTGCTGTCGCACGCCCTGCACAGCCAGGTGGACCTGCACGCCGAGTACGGCGGTGTCGTGCCCGAAATTGCCTCGCGCGACCATGTCCGCAAGTTGCTGCCGCTGGCCTCGCACTGCCTGGCCGAAGCCGGGCTGGACCGAACCGACATTGACGGCGTGGCCTACACGGCAGGCCCCGGGCTGATCGGCGCCCTGCTGGTGGGCGCATCGGCCGGTCGCGCGCTGGCGCTGGCGCTGGGCAAACCCGCCATCGCCGTGCACCACATGGAAGGCCACCTGCTGGCGCCCATGCTGGAACCGGAGCCGCCGGCATTTCCGTTTGTCGCCCTGCTGGTTTCGGGCGGCCACAGCATGCTGGTCGAGGTTCGCGAGGTGGGTCGCTACCGGGTGCTGGGCGAGACCCTGGACGATGCCGCGGGCGAGGCCTTCGACAAGACCGCCAAGCTCCTGGACCTGGGCTATCCCGGTGGCCCTGCGCTGGCGAAGCTGGCGGAGAAAGGTAACCCTGAACGATTTGATTTCCCGCGACCCATGACCGACCGGCCCGGCCTGGATTTCAGCTTCAGCGGCCTGAAGACCCACACCCGCAACCTGGTGCTGGCGCAGGCCGATGACGACGCCACGCGGGCCGATATTGCCGCCGGCTTCCAGCGCGCCGTGGTCGAGACCATGGCCATCAAGTGCCGCCGGGCGATGAAAGCCACGCGGGCCAGGCAGCTGGTGATCGCCGGTGGTGTCGGCGCCAACCTGGAACTGCGCGCAACGCTGAAACGCGAAGGCGAGAAACACGGCTGGGCCGTCTCCTACCCGCGACTGGCGTTCTGCACCGACAACGGCGCAATGATTGCCTACGCCGGCTGCCAGCGCTTGCTGGCCGGCGAGCACACGGACCCGGTGATCGAGGCGCGCGCGCGCTGGCCGCTGGACAGCCTCGCACGACCCGGCGCGGTTAGCGCCGGCCATACAGGAGCCACCGCGTGATGGATCGCGTCTTTATCGAGGACCTGCGCATCCAGACGGTCATCGGCGTCTACGACTGGGAGCGCGAGATCACCCAGACCATCAGCCTCGACCTGGAAATGGGCTTCGATATCAGCGCGGCGGCAGGCTCCGACGACATCGCCGACACGCTCGACTACAAGGCCGTGGCGAAACGGCTGATCGCCTTCGTCGAGAGCAGCGAGTTCCAGCTGGTGGAGGCGCTGGCCCACCACTGCGCGCGCATCGTCCTTGAAGAATTCCCGGTGACCTGGCTGCGGCTGAAGCTGAGCAAGCCCGGCGCCGTGCGCGGCTCCAGCGCCGTGGGCGTCATCATCGAGCGCGGAGACCGGTCGTGAACCACGCCTGGCTGGGCATCGGCAGCAACGTGGAGCCGGAGCGCAATATCCGGTTCGCCATCGACGCCCTGCGCACCGCGTTTCCCGTGATTGAGCTCTCGCCGGTATACCGCTCCCGCGCGGTGGGCTTTGACGGCGACGACTTCATCAACCTGGTGGCCGCCGTGCAGACCGCCATGACGCCGCTGGAACTGCGCGCCTGGCTGCGCATGCTCGAAGACAGCCAGGGCCGCGACCGCAACAGCCCGAAGTTCTCAAACCGCGTCATTGACGTCGACATCCTGCTCTACGACGACGTGGTCATGAATGCGCCGGAACTCGTGTTGCCGCGCCCCGAAATCCTGCGCTTCGCCCACGTCCTGAGACCGTTGGCGGACCTCTCGCCGGACCTGCCCTATCCGGGTGACGGGCGCACCATCGATGAACTCAGGCGATGGATTTCGCTGGACGAGTCAGGTCTTTGTCCCATCGACCCGGGGTTCCTGGCCTGGGACTAGTGAGTGGTGAGTGGTGAGTGGTGAGTGGTGAGTGGTGAGTGGTGAACAGGATTTTCGCTCTACCCGACCAGCAAGTGCTCTTTCTACTCACTACTCACTACTCACCACTCACGACTCACTACTCACCGATTACGCATTAACGCTACGCCCGCCGTCGACCGCCAGGACCTGGCCGGTCACGTAAGGCGCGTCCAGCCCCAGCCAGGTGACGGCGCCGGCGATGTCTTCGGGGGTGCCGGTGCGGCCCATCGGGATGCGGTCGAGGATGGCTTGCTGGGTCTTGGCGCTGTCCTCGCCAGCTTCAGGCCACAGGATTGCGCCGGGGGCGACACCGTTGACCCGAACATCCGGCGCGAGCTCGCGCGCCAGCGACAGCGTCATCATCTCCAGTGCCGCCTTGGCCATGCAATAGACCGTGTGGTGACGCATCGGCCGCTGGCCATGAATATCGAGCAGGTTGACCACGGCACCGCCTTTCAGCGCGCCGGCCAGGGCCTGGGTCAGGAAGAAGGGTGCGCGCGCGTTGCTGCCCATCAATGATTGCCAGTCGGCATAGGTCGTTTCGCCGATGGGCGTCGGGTAGAAGCGGGACGCATTGTTCACCAGCAGTTTCAGTCGCGGGGTGATCGACAGGCACCGGGACGCGAGTTCGGCGGGGCCATCGCGGTCCTCGAGGTCGGCACGGACGACATGTGCGCTTCCGACGCGGCGCTCACCCAGTCGGGCGGCCAGCGCCTCGGCCTCGGCCTCGCTGTCACGGCAATGGATGATCACGCCCAGTCCGCGCGCGTGAAGCCTCTCGATGATCACTTTACCGATGCGCCGTGCGCTGCCGGTCACCAGCGCATATTCGTCGCTGGACATTGTTTCGTCGCTCAAAGAAACTGCCCCCATGTTCGCAGCACCGTCCCACGCCATCCTGCCCGACCCCCCCGATGAGCTCAAGCACCTGGGCCAGCGGCTGTGCGCGAAGTTGCGTGAACGCATCGCCGGGAGCGGGTTCCTGTCGTTCCGCGAGTACATGGAATCGGCGCTCTATGAGCCCGGGCTGGGCTACTACAGTGCCGGGCTGGTGAAGTTCGGGGCGGACGGCGATTTCGTCACCGCGCCTGAGCTTGGCTCGGTATTCGGCCATTGCCTGGCGGCACAGGCCGTTGAGATCGGCGCCGCGCTGGGAGAATGGGACATCCTGGAGATTGGCGCCGGCAGCGGCCGGCTGGCCGCAGATATCCTCGACGCGACCGGCGCGGACGGGCCCACGCGCTACCGGATCCTGGAGCGCAGCGCCGACCTGCGCGCGGTGCAGCGGGCGACACTGGAATCGCGATCTCCGCGCTACCTGGAGCGGGTCGAGTGGCTGGACGCGCCGCCCACCGAACAATGGCAGGGTGTCCTGCTGGCCAACGAGGTCATCGACGCACTGGCGGTGGAGCGGTTTCGGCTTGACGGCGAGAATGTACTGCAGCTCGGCGTCGAAACGGATGGCGAGGGCTTCGACTGGACAACCCGCCCGGCGCCGGCCGAACTGGCGGACGCCATCAATCTTGCGCTTGGCGACCGGCGCGACGCGCTGGCCGATGGGTACACCTCGGAAATCTGCCGTGGACTGCCCGAATGGCTGGACGCGGTCACCGCTTCGCTGTCAGAAGGCGTGGCGCTGTTCATCGACTACGGGCATCCCCGCGACGAGTACTACCGCCCCGAGCGTCGCGACGGCACCCTGGTGTGCCATTACCGCCATCGCGCCCACGACGACCCCTTCCTGTGGCCCGGCCTGCAGGACATCACCGCCTTCGTCGATTTCACGGCGCTGGCCGAGGCCGCCGACGCCTGTGGCCTGGATTGTGCCGGCTACGCGCCCCAGGCGCAGTTCCTGATCGGGTGTGGGCTGGAGCAGGTGCTCGCCGGCATGGCAGAACTGCCGGACCGTGCCCGCTTTGACCTCGCCCGCCAGGTCCGGGAGCTGACCCTGCCGGGCGCCATGGGCGAGAAATTCCAGGTGATGGCCCTGGCGCGGAACCTTGACGTGCCGCTGCGGGGGTTCAGCCTGGCGGACCTGCGGGGCTACCTGTGAGCGCGAAACCCTCGCCGGCCGCGCAGTCGGCGTCTGACCGCCAGCGCCTGAAACTGCTGCACTGGTGGTTCGCGCTGGGCGCGGCGATGGTGGCGTTTGTCATCGCCGGGTCATTGCTGAACGTGGGTACGCCGGTGCCGGTCACCGGCGTCGACAAGGTCCAGCACACCCTGGCTTACACCGCCATGACCTGGTGGTGGGGCATGGTGCAGCCGCGGCGGAAATATGCCTGGGCCATTGCCATGGTGGCGCTGGGTGGCGCGCTGGAATGGGGCCAGTCGCTCACGCCCTACCGGCACATGGACTGGGCTGATGCCGTTTACAACACCATCGGCGTCGCCGCGGGCCTTGTATTGCTACTGACCCCCGCGCGTCACATCGTGCCCTGGCTGGACCGGCAGATCAGCGATCGCCTGGACGCGCGCGCGTCTTAAGGCCTCCCCCATCCCCGGCCCCGGCTCCACGCCTTCGAGGTCACGCGCCCGCATCGCCTTGGCAGCCGCCAGCGCGGCTTTCAACCGGTCACCCTGGGGGTAGGGCCGTTCATCCAGCCCGCCACCGCGGCCGCGATAGTCGGCCTCACAGGCCAACACGAAATCGTCCAGGTCATCGCGCCGGAAGGCGTCGAGCGATTCCAGCAGTTTCATGACCGTGTCCGGCCGGGCTTCCAGCAGACGGTGACAGCGCAGGTGTTCCCGGCACACTTTCACCGCCAGGTCGCGCGTTCGATTGGGCAGGCGGTAACGCTCACAGACGGCTTCGACCAGCGGCACACCGGTGTGCTCGTGGCCATGGTGCGACGGCAGGGTTTCGGCGGGCGTGACGCCCTTGCCCAGGTCATGCAGCAGCACTGCCGTCACCGCATCGGTGCCGCCTCCAAGGCGCTCAGCCATGTCCAGGGTCATCAGGACATGCTCGCCCGCATCGACCTCGGGATGATACTTCGCCACCTGGGGCACACCGAAAAGGGCGTCCAGCTCGGGTAGCAGTTCGGCCAGGGCATCGCAGTCGCGTAACACCTCGACGAACACCCGGGGGCGCGGGCCGCCCATGGCGCGACCGATCTCGCTCCAGGCGCGTTCCGGCACCAGGTGGCCCAGTTCGCCCGATGCCGCGATACCGCGCATGAGTTCGCGGGTCTCGGGATGCACGGTGAAGCCGAGATGGTGGAGCCGTGCCGCGAACCTGGCCACGCGCAGCACCCGCAGCGGATCCTCCGAGAATGCCGGCGAGACGTGGCGCAGTGTCCGGGCCTCCAGGTCGGCGCGACCGCCGTGCGGGTCCACGAGCGTGCCATCCGCATCGCGCGCAATGGCATTGATGGTCAGATCGCGCCGGGCCAGGTCATCCTCGATGCTGACACCGGGATCGAAAGTGACAACGAAGCCGTGATAGCCATGACCGCGCTTTCGCTCGGTGCGTGCGAGTGCGTATTCTTCAGAAGTTTCCGGGTGCAGGAACACCGGGAAATCGGCGCCGACCTGGCGAAAGCCCTGGTCCAGCAGCCATTCCGGCGTGGCGCCGGTGACCACCCAGTCGCGTTCGCGCACGGGCAGGCCCAGCAGTTCGTCGCGGACGGCGCCGCCGACCAGGTACACCTGGGGAGTCATTGGAAATTCAGGGCGCGTCGGCGGCCGCTTCGGCGGGACCGGCGCTGCACACCACCTCGGTCGTTTCGTTGAGCGCAATGTTACCGGATTCGATGTCCGGCATACGCGCGCTCACGCGGCGTACCGGCAGCCCCAGGCGCCATTCGTAGATGGTGGTGAACGCCAACACCCGGGGAATGTAATCCCGGGTCTCGTAGTACGGCAGGGTCTCGACCCAGGCCGCCGCCTCGCCTTTCGGGCGGCTGCGCAACCAGCGGTTCACGGCATTGGGGCCGGCGTTGTAGGCGCCCGACACCAGCACCGGGTTCTGCTGGTACTCGTCGAGCAATTCGCGCAGGTAGGTGGTGCCGAAACGGATATTGGTCGGGCCGTCGAGCAGCTGGGCGCTGGAACGATAGGTCAACCCATGCTTGCTGGCGATGGTCTGGGCGGTGCCCGGTGTGACCTGCATCAGGCCCAGCGCGTTGGCGGAGGATCGCGCGTTTTCCATCATCGCGCTCTCCGAGCGCATGATGCCGTAGACCCAGGCGGCGTCCAGCTTCTCGCGCGCGGCCGCCTGGGTGACCGGCGTTTCAAACATGACGGGAAACCGCCATTCGTACCAGCGCATGTCGCCACTGTCACCCAGGGCGAAAATAGCGCGATCGTACCAGCCTTCCTCGCGGGCCACGGCCGCGGCGGCGCGCAGTTCATCGACATCCAGCCGGCGCATGGCGCGCCCCCACTCGGCACGCGCCCAGTTTTCCAGGTCAGCGCGGTGCAGTTCCAGGGCCCGGGCGATATCCGGCCGGCCCTTGACCGCGGCGGTCGCCTGGTCGCCGACATCCGACGGCAATTCGCATATCGTGTAAGGCCAATCCAGCCGGTCCGCGGCCAGGAAAGCGTGATAGTTCGTTTCCTTCGCCAGCGTGGTGAGCACGTCCACGGCCTCGGCGTTGTGACCGGCCTCGGACAGGGCACGGGCCCGCCAGTAGCGCCAGCGGTCGTCGTCGGCCGTTTCGGCGGACATGCGGCCCGTCACCTGCAGCAATGACGGCCAGTCATCGGCGGCCAGCGCCAGGCGCGCCCACCACTGGGTGAGCTGGTCATCGACGTGGGCGTCGGGCACGCCGGCGATGAACTCCGCCGCGGCCGGGTCCAGGTCAACGGCCGCCATCAGGGCGATCTCGCGCATCAGGTCGCCGCGGACCTGCTCGCCCCAGCTGAAATGCCCGTCCAGCTCACCGAAGGTGACCATCGCCGCGGCCGGATCGCGCTTGAGCAGCCGGCGCAACGAGGTTTCGGTGATGGTGCGCGTCACCGCCGTATCGGGCCAGGTGGCGGCCTTGTCCAGGTCGCGGTAACGGGTCCGGTCCAGTTGCAGCCAGCGCTCCAGCCAGGCACGGTCGGCGTCGGAAATGAACCGCGCCAGGTAACGGGTCAGCCCCGGGTTACCCTCGGCCATCGCGCGGTTGATGCGGGTCCAGGCCAGCGTCGCATCGATGCCGCCCTGGTCCATCATCCACTTGAACAGCGGGTCGCAGGCGTCGGGCTGCGAGTGGCCCACCGCCCACAGGTCCCGCGCCTGCGCCAGCAAACCGGTGGTGTCGTCGGCGGCCAGGCGGGCCCTGGCGTGGTAACAGCGGTTTTCATCGGTGTCAGCGGTTGCGCCGTAGCGGCGCAGGGCCGACCAGTTGCGCCGCTCGCCCAGGGCTTTCAGCCAGGCCCGCCGCAGGGCGGTGGAAAACGCCCAGTCATCGTGACTGTCGAGAAAAGCGGCGACCTCGTCCGGGTCGGCGACCGCGCGGCGGTAGCGGAAATCTTCGTACTGCCAGTAGGGGTAAAGGATGTAATCGCGAAGCTGCGGCTCCAGGGCCTGGAACCGGCTGCGGTCACCCGATCGCGCCGACTGCCAGGCCTGCTGGAACAGCTCGCGCGCCTCGTCGGCACTGGCGTGCGGTATCCAGGCCAGGGGTGTCAGTGCCACCAGGCAAAACAACGCCGCGCCGAACAGGCGTTGCGGTATGCTGGAAGCATCAACCATCCTCATGGTGCTCACCATATGCAAAGCCGCATGACCCGGCAAGCCCACTTCGTCCAAGCGAATGGCGGCATCGAAATTCCGCCGCGCAACAGCATAGGGCGCAGTCGATGAACCTCGTCGAGCTGGTCATGATCGGTGCCATTGCCGGCTTCCTGGCCGGTTTCCTGGGCATCGGCGGCGGCCTGGTGGTGGTGCCGGGCCTGGCCATCATATTCGCCCGGCACCCGCAGACGGCGCCGCTGGCCACCCACCTGGCGGTGGCGACGTCGCTGGGCGCCATGCTGGTGACATCGCTCAGTTCGATCCTCGCCCATGCCCGCCGCGGCGCGGTGGACTGGTCCCAGTTCAGGCGATTTACGCCCGGCCTGCTGGCCGGGGCCGCAATTGGCGCCGTGGTGGCGGACGGCCTGGACACCCGGCACCTGGCGATGGTGTTTGGCCTGTTCGCAGTCGCGGCCGGGCTGCAGTTGCTGGCCGGCCGGACGCCAACCGAGGAACGCCCCCTGCCCGGCGAACTCAGCCAGGCGGGCATCGGCGGCCTGATCGGCATGATCTCGAGCCTGGTCGGTATCGGCGGCGGCAGCATGACGGCGCCGTGGCTGATGTGGCACGGCGTGCGGGCGCAGCGCGCCGTGGCGACCGCGGCGGCCTGTGGCTACCCCATCGCGCTGGCGGGCACCGCGATGTTTATCATCCTGGGGCGGGAAGAATCCGTCGGCGCGCTGGGCTATGTTCACCTGCCGGCGCTGGCCTGCGTGGCCGTGGCCGGGGCGATGACGGCGCCGCTGGGCGCCACCGTGGTCCATCACACGGACCCGGCCAGGGTTCGCAAGGTTTTTGGGGTTTGCCTGCTGGCGGTCGCCGCCAGGATGTTCTGGCCGGCCTGAGGTCCGGCATGAAACCGCACCCGAAACGAAAACCGGGCGGTCAATGCCGCCCGGTCCTGGAACACTGGCTCGCCTGAACGTGCTTACGGCGTTGCCGCGGCCGGCGCCACCTGCGCCACAGACTCGGCTGCCATTTCCTGGGCCACCAGGTAATCGACCACGGCCAGGATCTGGTCAAAGCCACTGACGGCGCCACCGGCGCTGACGCGGTATTTTCCGTTCACGATCATTGACGGCGTACCGTTAACGCCGGCTTCGCGCACCTGCTGCTGTTCACGCTTCATGCGCATGTCCACGGCGAAAGACTTCGACGTGGCAACGAACTTCTCGGCGTCAACGCCGAACTGCGAGTAGAACTCGGCCAGTTCTTCCATGCTGCGCATCTGGCGCTTGTCCTTCCACAACGCGTCCATCATCGGCTTGTGCGCGACATCCTCGATGCCCAGCACCGAGGCGGTGACGTAGGCACGCGCGTACAGTGACCAGATGGCGCGGCCGAACTCCACGGGAATGCGGTCAAACTCCACCGATTCCGGTTGCTTGGCGTGCCAGTTTTCGATGTACGGCTCGAACGATGCACAGTGACTGCACAGGTAGCTGAAGACCTCGGTGACCTTCACGCCGTCAATCGGGCGATAGCCTTCCGGCGTTTCGATCTTGAAGTAGTGCTTGCCTTCCTCGAAAGGGGCTGCGGGCTGCGCCAGTGCGGGCGAAGCGGCAAACAGCAGGCTGGTCAGGGTGAATACAGTTTTAAGCATTTGGTTTTCTCCGTTGGCACCGCATGTGACCACGTCGCCCGCGGGTGGTTCCGTGGGCGACGCTCCGGGAATTCGGTTTATTCGCCGGCCGGGTGAAGACCTTCGACGTAGCTGGCGACGGCTTCGATTTCGTCGTCAGTGAGGTAGCGCGCCACGCCCACCATCACCTGGCTGGGGCTGTCGTCCTCGCCCCAGGTATCACCGGCGCGGAATTTCTTCAGCATGTTGGCCGTGTAGGTGGCGTGCTGGCCCGAGAGTTTCGGGTAGCCGGCCAGGGGAATGCCTTCGCCGGCAGGGCCGTGACAGGCGATACAGGCCGGGATGCCTTCCTCGGCGTTGCCGCCGCGGTACAGCGCTTCACCGGCGGCGACCAGCGACTCGTCGGCGGCGGCGGGCTTGGGCGCCTGCTGCGAAAAGTACGCGGACAGGTCTTCGATGTCCTGTTCGTCCAGGCTGGCGACCAGCGCCTGCATTTCCGGCACCGGCCGGGCACCGTCTCGGATCAGCGTGGTCTGGCGCGCCAGGTAGTCCGGATGCTGCCCGGCGAGTTTGGGCCAGTTGGCCACGGTGCTGTTACCGTCAATGCCATGACAGGCCGCACAGGTGGCGGCTTTCTGTTGCCCGGCGGCCGCGTCGCCCTCGGCGAAGGCGGTCAGGCTCATCAGGATGGACAGGCTGGCAACAGCCCAGCGAATTGCGATCATGGCTCGTGTCTCCGTTCCCTCACTCAAGGGTATTCCAAGTCGGTACAATGGTCCGGACGGCCCGCTATTATCCCGATTTCAACCGCCGCAATCCAGCGCCGACGCCCGGCGCGACGGCCAGGCCCGGAGTCACCCATGTCCGCCGACAACCCATTTCGCCAGGCCCGCTACCTGGGCAGCGCCCACCACCTGCACCAGTTGCCGGCCGACACCGGCTTCGAGTTTGCCATCGCCGGGCGTTCGAATGCCGGCAAATCGAGCGCCCTGAATACCCTGACGGGCCAGAAATCACTGGCGCGCACCAGCAAGACGCCGGGGCGCACCCAGCAGATCGTGATCTTCGAACTGGACATTTCGCGACGCATCGCCGACCTGCCCGGATATGGCTATGCGAAGGTACCGCTGAAGCTCAAACAGCACTGGACGCAGGTGATGGAGACCTACCTGGAAACCCGGCGCTGCCTGCGCGGCATCGTGCTGGTCATGGACATCCGCCACCCGCTGAAGCCCTTCGACCAGCAGATGCTGGAGTGGAGCGCGGCCGCCGAAATTCCGGTCCACGTGTTGCTGACCAAGGCCGACAAGCTGAAACGCGGGCCCGCGCAGTCCGCCCTGCTGACCGTAAAGAAAGCCCTGCCGCCCGGCGCGACCGCGCAGGTGTTCTCGGCCGTCAATCGCCAGGGGCTGGAGGAATGGGTCGAGACCATCAAGCCGTGGATGGACTATGGCCAGGACGGCGAAACTGACACCGAACCGGCCGTGAATTAAACTGCGATGCCGATTCCACAAGCACCGTCGATATCGAGATGAGCTACCCCCACACCCGCATGCGCCGAATGCGCGCCGACGATTTCAGTCGCCGGCTTGCCCGTGAAAACGGGCTGAGCACCGACGACCTGGTCTGGCCCGTTTTCGTGATCGACGGTGACGACCATGCCGAGCCGGTACCGTCCATGCCGGGCGTTGAGCGGTTGACCATTGACCGGCTGGTCAGCGCGGCGAAAGCGGCCCACGACCTGGGCATTCCGGCGATTGCGCTGTTCCCCGTGACGGCCGCCGCCGACAAGTCGGCCGATGGCCGCGAGGCCTGGAACGCCGATGGCCTGGCGCAGCGCGCCGTGAAGGCGCTGAAGGCGGCAATACCGACTCTCGGCGTGATCACTGACGTCGCGCTGGACCCTTACACCACGCACGGCCAGGACGGCCTGCTGGATGATAGCGGCTACGTGGTGAATGACCTGACGGTCGAGGCGCTGGTGCGCCAGGCGCTCTCGCACGCCGATGCCGGCGCTGACGTCGTCGCCCCTTCCGACATGATGGACGGCCGCATCGGCGCCATCCGCGAAGCGCTGGAAGACGCCGGCCACGTCAATACCCGCATCCTGGCCTACTCGGCCAAGTACGCCTCGTCGTTCTATGGCCCGTTCCGCGACGCGGTGGGCTCCGCGGCGAACCTGGGCGGCGGCAACAAGTACACCTACCAGATGGACCCGGCCAACAGCGACGAGGCCATCACCGAGGCAGGGCTGGACCTGGACGAAGGCGCCGACATGGTCATGGTGAAGCCGGGCATGCCGTACCTCGATATCGTGCGACGCGTGAAAGATGAATTCGGCGCGCCGACCCTGGTCTACCAGGTCTCCGGCGAGTACGCGATGCTGAAGGCCGCCGCCGTGAACGGCTGGCTGGACGAGCGCGCCGTGGCGATGGAATCGCTGCTGGCGTTCAAGCGCGCCGGCGCCGACGCCATTCTCACCTACTTTGCGCCGCAGGCCGCCAGGTGGCTGGAAGGGCGCAAGTGAGCCAGCCTTCTGCCCCGACCAGGGCTTACCGGCTGGCAGTGTTCGGCGCCCCGATCAAGCAGTCGAAATCACCACTGATCCACACGATGTTCGGCCAACAGGCCGGGCTGGAAATCCACTACGACGCGCGCGAAGCACCGGCCGGGACACTGGCCGAGGCGCTTGGCGTCCTGGCCGCGGAAGGCGGCGTCGGTGCGAACATCACCGCGCCGTTGAAACAGGAAGCGATGCGACTGGCCACCTCGGTGTCGTCCCGGGTGCGACGCGCCGGCGCCGCCAACACGCTGTCGCTGACCGAAAATGGCTGGCGCGCGGACACCACCGATGGCGCCGGCCTGGTCGCCGACCTGGAGCGCCTGGGCCTTTCACCTGGCGGAGTATCCATTCATATCCTGGGCGCGGGCGGTGCCACCGCCGGCATACTGGCCGCGCTGCTGGAAGCCGGCGCGCGCCGCGTCGACATCTACAACCGCACCGCCGCCACGGCCGTGGCGCTGGCCGAAGCCCATGCCGACCTGGGTGAAGTGAAGGGCCAGGGATTCGATGCGTTACCCGGGCGGGCCGCCGACCTGGTGTTGAATGCCACGTCGCTGGGTCATCACGGCCAGGCGCCGCCCCTTCACCGTGAAATGTTTGCGAACGGCGCGGCCTGCTACGACCTGAACTACGGCACGGCCGCGGCCCCCGTCCTGGCCTGGTGTGCCGAACAGGGCATACCCGCGTTTGATGGCCTGGGCATGCTGGTCGGCCAGGCCGCGGTGAGTTTTGAAACCTGGACCGGCTTCAGGCCTGACCCGGCGCCCGTGCTGCAGGCGCTTGGCGACGCGGAATTTTGAACCGATTGCCATCGGCGATGATGGCCGGACAGGCCGCCGGCCGGTGTCAGGTGATGGCTGGCGGGGTTCGGACGGCCGCGAGATGGCGGGGCAATGCCGCCAGCGCCTGCGCCAGCAACAGCAATGGCATGACCAGGATCAGCGACTTCAGCAGGTAAACCGCCGGCAGGCCGCCCGCTTCGCGCGAGGCTTCGCCCATTCGCCACGAGGCGGCGACATAATCCCAGCCCACCCAGGCCAGGAAGATGCAGAACGGCGCCAGGAACACCACGGTGCCCAGCAGGTCGACCCAGCCCTGTCGGCGCGGCGATGCCGTGCGGTAAAAAATATCGACACGAACATGGCCGTCAAGCTGGAGCGTCCACGCCGCGGCCACCATGAAGACTGCCGCGTGCATCCAGGTCACCGACTCCTGCAGCCAGATCCAGCCCTTGTCGAAGCCGTAGCGCAAGACCACGACACCGAACGTCAGCACGACCATGGTCAGGGTCAGCCAGGCCACGGCGCGGCCGGTCAGCGCGATGGCGCGTTCGACCGGGCCGCGGTGTGCAGCCACGGGGCCGTCGTGTTTCACCATTCCTTGATCTTCCAGTACACGGGTTTTACCGGGTACGCGGAGCGGTCACTTTCACGGAGCTCCAGCTGCCCATCGCCGTCGTCATCCAGGTAGTAATAGGGGATACCGTTCTTCGGCGTGATCTTGATCATGTACACCCGCCCGTCGAGGCTGTACTCCTCGACCAGGTTGTCCTCCTCGTCACGGCGGATGTCGACCGTGGGCTCCAGGCGGGAATCCTCGTCCTGGACTTTCGGCGGAATGGGCACGCCTTCGTCAAGTTCCTCGACCGGGCGATCCGGCGCGTCGACCGGCGGAATCGGTGGCGGGGCGGCCGGATCGTCCGACTGCGCCATGGCCGGCGCGGCCGCCAGCAGCAGCGCGGCAAACAGGGCCAGGACGGCCGACAGGCCGGCCTGTGATAATTTTGTTTCCGACATGGCTGTATCCCCCACCGGGTTTCAGTATGCTGAGCATAGCAGACCTTCGAAACCGGCCTCCCGACACACACCATGCCCAGCCCCGATTCCAAGACCCTTTTCCTGGTGGACGGTTCGTCCTACCTGTATCGCGCCTTCCACGCATTACCCAACCTGACCAATTCGAACGGTGAGCCGACCGGCGCCCTGCTGGGTGTCGCCAACATGCTGCGGCGTCTGGTCCGCGAGGCCACGGCGGCCGGCAGCAACCGCATCGCCGTGGTGTTTGACGCGAAGGGGCCCACGTTCCGGCACGAGATGTACGCCGACTACAAGGCCAACCGGCCGCCCATGCCGGGAGAACTGCGATTCCAGGTGCAAGCCATTCACGACCTGGTCGGGCTGCTCGGGCTGCCGCTGATCCAGGTCGAAGGCGTCGAAGCCGACGATGTCATCGGCACGCTGGCGCGGCAGGCGGAAAAGGAGGGCCTGTCCTGCGTGATCTCGACCGGCGACAAAGACCTGGCCCAGCTGGTCACCGACCGCGTGACGCTGGAGAACACCATGACCGAGACGCGGATGGACCGCGACGGCGTGGTGGAGAAATTCGGCATCCCGCCCGAGCGCATCGTCGATTTCCTGGCCCTGACCGGCGACAAGTCGGACAACATCCCGGGCGTTGAGAAATGCGGCCCCAAGACCGCGGTCAAGTGGCTGGAACAGTACGGCGACCTGGACGCCGTCATGGCCAGCGCCGACGACGTCGGTGGCAAAATCGGCGAGTACCTGCGCGACGCGCTGGAAACCCTGCCGCTGTCGCGCAAACTGGCCACCATCCGCGATGATGTTGATACGGGCGTCACACCCGGCGAGCTGCACATGGGCGACAGCGACGAGGCGCCGCTGCGTGAATTCCTGCAACGTTACGAATTCAACAGCTGGCTGCAGGACCTGGGCGAGGACAAGGTCGCGCCGCCCGAGGCTGACTACGACATCGTCATGGACCGCGAGTCGCTGGACGCCTGGGTCAAGGTGCTGGAAGCCGCCGACCTGGTCGCCTTCGATACCGAGACCACCAGCCTGGACCCGATGCGCGCGGACCTGGTGGGGCTGAGCTTCGCCGTCGAGGCCGGGCGCGCGGCTTATGTCCCTGTCGGGCACGATTACCCCGGTGCGCCGGCGCAACTGGGCCGCGACGAGGTGCTGGACGCGCTGCGCACGGTGCTGGAAAGCCCCGACCATGCGCTGGTCGGCCAGCACTTCAAGTACGACATCAACGTCCTGGCCCGCCATGGCGTCGCCGTTGACGGCCTGACCCACGACACCATGCTGGAGTCCTACGTTTTCAACAGCACCGGCAGCCGACATGACATGGATTCGCTGGCGCTGAAGTACCTGGGCCGACAGACCACGCACTACGAGGACATCGCCGGCAAGGGCGCGAAACAGATCCCGTTCAGCCAGGTGGCGCTGGATGACGCCGGTCACTACGCTGCCGAGGACGCCGACATCACGCTGCAGCTGCACCAGCACCTGTGGCCCCGGCTGGGCGAGCAAGAAGCCCCGGCCCGTGTATTCACCGATATCGAGATGCCGCTGGTGCCGGTACTGGCGCGGATGGAGCGCCATGGCGTGCTGATCGACGGCGACGTGCTGCGCGAACAGAGCCGCGAAATGGGCGAGGACATACTCGGCCTGGAGAAAAAGGCGCACGAAGCCGCCGGCCAGCCGTTCAATCTCGGTTCGCCCAAGCAGTTGCAGGAGATCCTCTTCGAGAAGCTGGAACTGCCGGTGATTCGCAAGACGCCCAAGGGCCAGCCGTCGACCGCTGAAGACGTGCTGCACGAACTGGCCGCCGACTACGAATTGCCGAAACTGATCCTGGAATACCGTTCGCTGTCGAAACTGAAATCCACCTACACCGACAAGCTGCCGGAAGAGATCAACCCGGACACCGGTCGCGTGCACACCTCGTATCACCAGGCCGTGGCGGCCACGGGTCGCCTGTCATCATCTAACCCCAACCTGCAGAACATTCCCATTCGCACCGCGCGAGGCCGACGCATCCGCGAGGCGTTTGTTGCCCCGGAAGGGATGGTGATCCTGGCGGCCGACTACTCGCAAATCGAGTTGCGCATCATGGCCCACCTGTCCGGCGACGAGGGGCTGCTGAAGGCCTTCCGCGACGACATTGACGTGCACCGGGCCACGGCCGGCGAGGTCTTCGGTGCCGAATACGACGATGTAACCGACGCCCAGCGCCGCGCCGCCAAGGCGATCAATTTCGGCCTGATGTACGGCATGTCGGCCTTCGGCCTGGCCCGACAGCTGGACATCGCCCGCGGGGAAGCGCAGGACTACATGGACACCTATTTCGCCCGCTACCCCGGCGTGCGCGACTACATGGAACGGACCCGCGAGACTGCCCGTGACCAGGGCTACGTCGAAACCCTGTTCGGCCGCCGGCTCTACCTGCCGGACATCAACGCCTCGAACCAGCAGCGCCGCCAGGGCGCCGAGCGCGCCGCCATCAACGCGCCGATGCAGGGCACGGCGGCCGACATCATCAAGCGCGCCATGATCACCGTGGACGCCTGGCTGCTCAAATCCCAACCCGATACCCGGCTGACCATGCAGGTTCACGATGAACTCGTGCTGGAAGTCCCGGCCGGCGACCTCGAAGCCGTTCGGGATGGCGTTGTCGGGCTGATGGAAGGCGCGGCCGAGCTGGATGTGCCGCTGGTGGTGGATGCGGGCCATGGCGCCAACTGGGACGACGCCCATTAAAAAAGCCCCGGACGTATGACGCCCGGGGCCAAAGGAGGGTTCGGCTATGGGGGAAGCGCCGGACCCGGTTTTAGGTCCACCCAGGGAGGAGGCGGACCGGACCTCAGAGAGAGTCCGTAAAATCTGACAACGGAAATTGCCGACAGTTTCCTGCCGGATGTCGCTTGAGACGAAGTGTTCTGATGGCGCCCGGCGCGAACCGGGCACGGGGCTTCAGGCGTTTTCAGCCAGCCAGTCGCGGGGCACCAGGTAGTGGTCGGTCAGCTCGGCTTCCGGCGTCCCGGGCTCGGGCTGCCAGTTGTAACGCCAGGCCGCGTAGGGCGGCAGTGACATCAGGATGGACTCGGTCCGCCCGCCGGACTGCAGGCCGAACAGCGTGCCGCGGTCGTAGACCAGGTTGAACTCCACGTAACGGCCGCGCCGGTACAGCTGGAACTCGCGCTGCGCCTCGGTCCACGGGGTATCACGCCGGCGCTCGATGATGGGCAGGTAGGCGTCGAGATAGGCGTCACCCACCGATTTCATGAAGCCGAAGCAACGGTCGAAGCCCCATTCGTTCAGGTCGTCGAAGAACAGGCCGCCCACGCCACGCGCCTCGTTGCGGTGGGTGTTGTGGAAATAGCGGTCGCACCAATCCTTGTACTCCGCGTAGACCCCTTCCCCCCAAGGCCAGCAGGCATCGCGCGCGGCCTGGTGCCAGTGCACGACGTCTTTGAGTACCGGGTAGTACGGCGTCAGGTCGAATCCGCCGCCGAACCACCAGATGGGCTCACCCTCATCACCGCTTGCCTCGAAATACCGGACATTGGCGTGACTGGTCGGCACATGCGGATTCTCCGGGTGCAGCACCAGCGACACGCCCAGCGCCTGGAAGCCCCGGCCCTCGAGTTCCGGCCGCGCCCGGGTCGCGGACGGTGGCAGCTTGTCGCCGTGGACGTGGGAAAAGTTGACACCACCCTGCTCGAACAGGGCGCCGCCGGCAATGACCCGCGTCCGGCCACCGCCGCCGCCTTCACGGACCCATTCGTCCTCGGTGAACCCTGCCTTGCCATCGGCGGCCGCCAGGGCATCGCAAATGCGGTCCTGGAGATCTACGAGGTACTCGCGGACCTGGTCAACCTGTTCGCTCATGCGGGCCTCAATACTTTCCCGGTCGCCAGGTCGCGGATTTCACTGCAATTTTCCTGTGAACCCAGTGCGCCGGCGACGATGCCGTCAATAAAATCACCGAAATAGGTTTCGACCTCGCCCGCCGATTTCGCTGGTGGCGCCGAATGCGGATTCGCGCTGGTCGACACGATGGGGCCGCCGAAGGCGTCGCAAATCTCGCGGCTGACGGGATGGGCGGTCATGCGGATGGCCTGTGTCGGGTGTGAACCAGCAATGTAATCCGGGGTTTCCGCCGCGCGCGGAAACAGCCACGTCACCGGGCCGGGCCAGGTCGCCAGCGCCTCGGCGGGGTCGCAATCACCCACCCAGTCGTGAAACTGGCTGTAGGCGCTGCCGATCAGGATCAGGCCCATGGATTCGGCCCGCTGTTTCAGTGAAAGGATGCGACGCACGGCCGCCTCGGCGCGCGGGTCGCAGCCCAGGCCGAACACGGCCTCGGTGGGATAGGCGATCACGCCGCCGTCACGCATGATGTCGGCGGCTTTCTCCGGTGTCAGCAGCGTGTGCCGCATGGGGTCAGGCCTCCGCAGTCTTCCTCGAGGCCTTTTTCTTCGAGGCCTTCTTGCGCGTCGACTTCTTCGCCGTCTTCTTGCGGGTGGCTTTCTTCTTCGCCTTCTTCTTGGCGGTCTTGCGCCGTCCGCGCTTGGGCTCCGGCGCGGCCTCGATGGCCGCTTCACATTCTTCCAGCGTGTAGGAATCCGGTTCGCGGTCCTTCGGCAGGCGCACGTTCTTGTGGCCATCGGTGATGAACGGCCCCCAGCGCCCCTTCAGGATCTGGATTTCACTGCCGTCCCAGGTGCGCAGGATCTTGTCCAGGTCCGCCTGTTTCTTGGCGGCGATCAGCTCCAGCGCCTGCTCGAGCGTGACGTCATGCGGGTCGATTTCCTTGAGCGACACGAACTTGCTGCCGTAGCGGATGAACGGCCCGAAGCGGCCGATTCCGGCGGCCACTTCTTCGCCTTCCGGGGTTTCACCCAGGTCGCGCGGCAACTTGAACAGTTCAAGCGCCTCTTCGAGCGTGATGGTCTCCATGCTCTGGCCCGGCCGCAACCCGGCGAACGCCGGCTTGTCATCATCGTCACGGGTGCCGATCATGGCGTGCGGCCCGTAGCGGCCCAGTCGCACCGAGACCGGCTTGCCGGTTTTCGGGTCGTCGCCCAGCACGCGGGCCTGGCGGGCGTCATCGCGGCTGACCGTCTCGGCCTTTTCCTCGATCCGCTCGTGGAACGGCTTCCAGAATTCGGTCAGCAGCGGCTTCCAGTCACGCTCGCCGCGGGAGACCGCGTCCAGGTCGTCCTCGAGCCGCGCGGTGAACTCGTAATCGACGTAATCGTCGAAATGGTTTTCCAGGAACCGCTCCACCACGCGACCGGTGTCGGTGGGGATGAAGCGGCGGCGGTCGATATAGACGTAATGCCGGTTCTGCAGTGTCTGGATGATGCTGGCGTACGTCGAGGGCCGGCCGATGCCGTATTCCTCGAGCGTTTTCACCAGGCTGGCCTCGGAATATCGCGGCGGCGGCTGGGTGAAATGCTGGTCGGCACGGATGTCGTTGACCACCACCTCGTCGCCTTCTTCAAGCTGCGGCAGGCGCACCTCTTTTTCTTCCTGCCCCTGGGCGGCGCTTTCCTCGTACGCGGCCAGGAAGCCCGGGAAGGTCACCACGGAACCGTTGGCGCGGAATGCGGCACCGTCGCCGCAATCGAATTCCACCGCGACCAGGTCCAGCCTGGCCGGCGTCATCTGCGAGGCCACCGAACGCTTCCAGATCAGGCCGTACAGCTTGGCCTGGTCGTCGCTCAGATAGCGCTTCGCCTTGTCCGGCGTCAGGTCGGCCATGGTCGGGCGGATGGCCTCGTGGGCCTCCTGCGCGTTCTTCGACTTGTTGGCGTAGTAGTTCGGCTTCTCCGGCAGGTAATCGCCACCGAACTGGCGTGAAATCTGGCCGCGCAGGTCATTGAGCGCGTCGTTGGACAGCGTGACGGAGTCCGTACGCATGTACGTGATCAGGCCCTGGTTCACGCCGTCAATCGCCACGCCTTCATACAGTTGCTGCGCCGTCTGCATGGTGCGGCGGGCGGTGAAGCCCAGCTTGCGCGAAGCGTCCATCTGCAGCGTCGAGGTGATAAAAGGCGCCGCGGGTCGGCGCTGGCGTTGGCTGCGGTCGACACGGTTGACCACCAGGCGACCCGGCGTGGGCGCCTCCGCCGTGCCACCGACACCGGCATGCCCGGCCAGCCGCTCGCGGGCCTCGGCGGCGGTGTCGCCGTCGGTAATATCAAACTGCTCGTATTTCTTGCCGTTCAGCGTCACCAGCCGTGATTCGAACGGCGTGTCGCCCTTCTGCATGTCCGCGTGGAAGGACCAGTATTCCTGCGGATCGAAGGCCTCGATCTCGCGTTCACGCTCCACGATCATGCGCAGGGCCGGACTCTGCACCCGGCCGGCGGACAGGCCGGTCTTGATCTTACGCCACAGCAGCGGCGACAGGTTGAAGCCCACCAGGTGATCCAGCGCGCGGCGGGCCTGCTGCGCGTTGACCAGGTCCATCGAGAGCTCGCGCGGGTTGGCGACCGCTTCCTCGATGGCGCGCTTGGTAATCTCGGAGAATTCGACGCGGTAGAAGTGGCGGTCTTCGGTCAGCCCCTTCTCACGCAGGATCTCGTAGATATGCCACGAAATGGCCTCACCTTCGCGATCAAGGTCCGTCGCGAGATACACGGCCTCGGCCTTCTTTGCAGCCTTGATGATCTTATCGACATGCTTCTTGCTGCCTTCCGACAGCTCGTAGTGCATGGCGAAGTCGTTGTCGATGTCGACGGCGCCGTCCTTCGACGGCAGGTCCCGGATATGGCCGTACGACGCCAGCACCTCGAAATCCGGACCGAGGTAGCGGTTGATGGTGGTCGCCTTGGCCGGCGACTCGACGATAAGTAGATTTTTGGCCATATAAAAGAACCCGCGAACTCTCGTTGTCGTACGGAGCGTGCGGGCCTTGGTGGACGCTTCCGAATGATCAGCACAGGCGACATCGTGTCACCCTCGAACGGGCGACCCGTCAACCCCCCGGGTCGGGCGACCCTTTTTAATTAGTGCCGATATTCCTGTTCGCTGTCAAACATGAAATCTTCCATCCAGGCGTAGTTGGCTTCCTGGCCCGGTTGATTGAACAGCACCATCAGCACCACCCATTTCACGTCTTCAAGCGTGATTTCCTCGGCGTCCAGGGCCATCAGCCGGTCCAGGACCAGCTCACGACGCTGCGCGTCGAGAATGCCGATATTTTCCAGGTACATCAGGAAATCCCGGCTCTCGGTATCAACGCGATTGACCTCGGAATCAACGTAGACACGGATCGGTCGGTCGGCCTGCAGCTTGAGCTCCGGCAAATGCCGTTGCTCGGCCAGTCCGTCCAGCCATCCGAATGCCTTGTTGATTTCGGCGGCGGTGAATCCCGCCTGGTGCAGGTTGTCTTCCATGTCGGCCCGGTCGGGTTCTTGCTCGGGCTCGTCGTAGAAGTACTTTTCGAACAGAAACATCAGTACGTCGAGTACGTTTTCTTTCATTATGTCCTCTGGTCGCAGGCCACTCTTTATGATTGGGCGAGTAGCCAGTCCTCTCAGCTCCAGCACGTCCAGCTTTCAACAAAACGCCGGCCGCGTCAATGGATAACGAAAAATTTTTCCTGTTTTCAGGGAAATATGCGGCAAGTTGCCAGACATGGCGTCGATCCGGCGGGAATCAAGGGGCAGTGCCGCCCTTGCGGCAGACGCGCCCACCCGGCAGCAGCTCAACACGATCACGCAGTTCGAGCATCAGGAGCATGGAAGAGACCTCCCGCGCCGGCAGCCCGCTGACCTCGATGACACGGTCGATCGTGGCCGGGTCGTGGCTGATCGCCGCCCACAGGCGCCGGTATTCGGGGTCGGTCTCGACCGGGTCGTTCTGCACCGTACCAGGCCGGCGGCCTGCATCACGGCGATTCCCACCGCCTGCAGTTTCTCCGTCACGCGAAGTACCCAGCCGCGCCTCCAGCGCCATCGCCAGTTCCGCGGCCACCGGCGCCAGCGCTTCGACAATATCCTCGGTCGCCTCGGTCAGCCGCGCCCCCTGCTTGATCAGGCGGTGACATCCCTTCGCCATGGGATTGTGCAGTGACCCCGGCAGGGCAAAGACTTCGCGGCCCTGCTCGGCCGCCAGTCGCGCCGTGATCAACGACCCCGATTTCATGCCCGCCTCGACCACGAGGACGCCCAGCGAAAGGCCCGAGATGATGCGATTGCGCCCGGGAAAGTGTGAGGGCTTCGCCGGGGTCCCTGGCGGGAAATCCGTCACCACGGCGCCTGCCGAGGCAATACGGGCCGCATCTTCACGGTGCGTGGCCGGGTAAACGACATCCGGGCCGGTGCCCATGACGGCGATGGTGGGCGTCCCCGCCTCCAGCGCCGCCCGGTGCGCGGTGATATCGATACCGGCGGCCAGGCCGCTGGTGATCGTGAAACCGCTTGCGGCCAGTGTCGCGGCAAAATCGCTTGCATGCTCGAGTCCGCCCCGTGTCGGGTTGCGACTGCCCACGATCGCCACCTGTGGTGTCCACAGCACCGCCGGGTCACCGGCGATCCACAGGGCGGCCGGCGCTGAGGGAATATTCCTTAGCAGGGGCGGGTAATCCTCGTCGACGCAGGTCACGAGGTGATGATCATCGTACGCCAGCCAGCGCTCGTCCCTGGCCAGCAGCGCTTCATCCGGCCGGCGCAGGCCCTCGATCGCGTCGTCGTCCAGCCCGGCGCGCCGAAGCGTCTTCGCATCGGCCTTGACCAGGCTTTCAATATCACCCACGGCCTCCAGCGCCCGCCGCAGCCCCTGCTGCCCGAGTCCCGGCGCGCGCAGCGCCACCAGCCAGTCCCGCATTCCGCCTCCCTTAAACGAAACGGGGCGCCCGAAGGCGCCCCGCGAATTCAATGACAACCGTGGTCGACGTCAGAGCGTCTCGTCCGGGTGCTTGAGGATATCGTTCTCCTTCACTTCCCGGTCGCCGGACATCACCAGCGCGTAGCTGATCTCGTCGAACACGCGGAATACCATGATGTGCGCATCGAACTCGTCAGGCAATGTCACATGATCCCCATCGGCTGTAGGTGCAAGTTTCCAAGTTCCTGCAGGATATTTGACATCGTCGCGGATTCGCTCACCCGGTGAGAAGGCGGAAAAGACGTGGCCGGGTTCAACGCCCAGGTCGCGTCCGCCGCTGATGGACACCATCTTCAGGTGACCCACCAGGCGGTTGTTGCCCTGCACGCCAACGACATGCATACCGTCGGGCACGGCGCCCATGGCGTGCGGCATGTATTGATCCGGGTAGCCCAGGGAATCAAGTGGCATGATGCGGTCACCCGCCATCACTTCGCTCTGCGAAGTACCGATGGTGAGGATGGCCGGGTCGCCCTGCTTGGACAACATGACTTCGGCCACCTGGTACATTTCCACGCCGATCACCTCGCCCTTGTTCTTGCCGAAATAAGCGGTGGACTCGAAGAAACCGGGGTGGAACTCGATATCGGCCGGCGCATGCTGGCCATAACCGGGCTCCATGACGCGATGCACGACGCCGTCCTTGTTGCGCAGGTAAATACTGCCCATGCGCATGACCGCGTAGTAATCACCGACAGTGCCCTGCATACCGCGGGCGTAGGTCCGATCCTCGCGGGTCGCGAGCTGGCGCCGTTCATTATTGGCAACGACATATGGAAGTGCGTCGAACTCGTCCAGCGTCAGCACCTGCATATTGCGAATCAGGCCGGCAATCTCATCGTGCGGAATCGGCGGCACAGGATCACGCGTGGTGACTTTCGCTTCCGGGCTCAGGCGCACCGTGGGCCGGCCACGATCGACGGTCAGCCGCGGCTGGCCATCCACGTAAACCAGGCGAAGCTTGTCGCCCGGGTAAATGAGATGGGGGTTTTCAATCTGCTGGTTGGCGTGCCAGATGGCCGGCCATTGCCAGGGATGATCCAGGAACTTTCCTGAAATATCCCACAGCGTATCCCCCTTGACTACAATATATTCATCCGGATGGTCGGAACGGACGGACACATCCTGTGCCACCGCTGCCCCGGCCACAAGCATCACCAGGATGAGGTAAATGAGTTTCCTTTTCACTTTCCTTTCCCCGTTTTTCCAGGCATCCCGCCTGCTGGCCTGCGCGGCCGTTGTCGTGTGGCGAACCAGGTTCGTCATTGGCTATCATAATTAAACCTGTCAGAAAGTTCATCTAAATTATTTAAGCGGAACGCATTTCTATGGCATTGATGGAAATACTCGAATTCCCGGACCCCCGTTTGCGGACGGTGGCGAAACCCGTGGAAGCCTTCGACGAAGCGCTTTCCGCGCTCGTGCGGGACATGCTCGAAACCATGTACGACGAGAAGGGGATCGGTCTCGCCGCGACCCAGGTCAACGTCCACCAGCAGGTCCTGGTGATGGATACCAGCGACTCGCGCGAGTCGCCCAGGGTGTTTATCAATCCCAGGCTTCTCGTCGCCGATGGCGTGCAGACCTACGAGGAAGGTTGCCTTTCAGTGCCCGGCATTTACGCAAACGTCGAACGCGCCGAGCAGGTCCGGGTGGAAGCCCGGGACGTCGAAGGCGAGCGCTTTGAGGTGGAACTCGAGGGCCTGGACGCCGTCTGCCTGCAGCACGAAATGGATCACCTGCAGGGCAAACTGTTCGTCGACTACCTGTCACCGCTCAAACGACAGATGGTGCGCAAGAAGCTCGAGAAAGCGCGTCGCCAGGCCATGCCGGCCGGCAGCCAAGCCTGATTCCCGGCCGGAAAACCCCATCAATGCGCATTGATTCTCCCCGCATCGTCTATGCGGGAACACCTGATTTCGCCGTACCGCCACTTCAACGACTGGTGGATGCCGGGGCGAACGTCGTGGGGGTCTACACCCAGCCCGACCGCCGCGCCGGCCGTGGCCGGCAACTGCAGCAGGGCCCGGTCAAGCAAACAGCCCTGGCGCAGGGTATTGACGTCCACCAGCCGGAAACACTTCGTGACAAGGCCGCACAGTCATCGCTGAAGGCGCTGGCGCCGGACCTGATGGTGGTGGCGGCGTATGGACTGATCCTGCCGGCCGAAGTCCTCGACATCCCAAGACACGGCTGCTGGAACATCCATGCCTCGTTGTTGCCGCGCTGGCGCGGCGCAGCGCCCATCCAGCGGGCCATCGAGGCTGGCGACCATGAAACCGGCGTCTGCATCATGCAGATGGCGCCCGGCCTGGATACCGGCCCGGTATTCCACCGGCTGGTCACGACCATCGCGCCGGACGACACCGGGGGCAGTCTTCATGATCGCCTGTCGGTACTGGGTGCCGATGCCCTTGAGCAGTGCCTGGGGATGGCCGCCCGGGGAGATCTGCCTGAACCTGCGCCCCAGGATGATGCGGCGGCGGTGTACGCGCACAAGCTGACGAAAGAAGAAGCACGGCTGGACTGGACCCTCGACGCGGTAACGCTGGAGCGCCAGGTCAGGGCCTTCAACCCCTGGCCGGTGGCCTGGTGCGAAATGTCGGGCAAGCGCCTGCGGGTCTGGTCGGCGAAGGCCGCCCGCGATGCGGCGAGTGCGCCGCCGGGAACCGTCCTGGAATCCCGCTCTGCCGGCGAACTCAGCATCGCCACGGGTCAAGGCGTATTGCGGCTCGGGGAAATCCAGGCCGAGGGCAGTCGCCGCATGCGGGTGTCCGACTGGCTGAATGCCAACACGCCGCCTGGAATGCTGGAATGAATGGCAAACGGCGCGATGACGCCCGGCGCGTCGCCCTCGACGCCATCATGGCCGTGATGGAACGACAGGGGTCATTGACCGATCCGGCACTGTTCAGGGCCGCCCGTGACGATCGTGAACGTGCATTCGCGCGCAGACTGGCCAATGGTGTTGTCCGCTGGGCAGGCGCGCTCGAGCATCTCGGCCAGCAACTGATGGATCGCCCGCTGAAAAACCGGGACCGCGATATCCAGCGCCTGATCCAGCTGGGCCTGTACCAGCTCTGGCATGAGGACACACCGGGGCACGCCGCGGTACACGCCACCGCGGAGGTGGCCAAAGGATTGCGCAAGGACTGGGCCGTGGGCCTGGTCAATGCCGTGTTGCGCCGATTCCTGCGCGAACGCGACGCCCTGCTGGAGGCGCTTGAGAATGACGATGCCGGGTATGCGCATCCCGGCTGGCTGCTCGGGGCGTTACGAAAAGACTGGCCGGACCACTGGCAGGACATCGTCCGCGCCAACAACGCGGAGCCCCCTTTGTGGCTGCGCGTAAACGCCGCGGCGACCGACCGCGACACGCTGGCCGGCCAGCTTCGAAACGATGGATTCACGGTCACGACGCACCCCGAGGCGGACATGGCCCTGCAGGTTGAGCCGGCGGCGCCGGTGGAGCGGTTGACCGGCTTCGGGAAAGGTCTGTGCAGCGTCCAGGATGCCGCCGCCCAGCTGGCGGTCAGTTACCTGTCCCCGCGCGCTGGAGACCGGGTGCTGGACGCCTGCGCGGCGCCCGGCGGCAAGACCTGTCACCTGCTGGAAGCCTGCCCGGGAATCGACCTTACCGCGCTCGATGACAACCCGGATCGCATGAATCGCGTGCGGGAAAACCTGGAACGACTGTCCCTGGCCGCGACACTCTGCGTCGGCGACGCCACCCGCCCGCAGGACTGGTGGAGTGGCGAGCCGTTCGACCGGATCCTGCTTGATGCGCCCTGCAGCGCGGTAGGTGTGATCCGGCGGCATCCGGAGATCAAGTGGCAACGAACACCGGCGCAGGTGGAAACCGCGGTGGCGCTCCAGGCCCGCATGCTTCGGGCGCTCTGGCCCCTGCTGCGACCGGGCGGTATCCTAGTCTACGCCACCTGCTCTGTGCTGAAGCGTGAAAATAGCAAACAAATTCAGCGGTTTCTGGAAGAATACCCCGACGCAGCGCTATCTGCGGCGGCCGGCGCCTGGCGGGGTGATGACACATTCGGGCGCCAGGTGCTCACCGGAACGTCCGGGATGGATGGCTTTTTCTACGCACCACTTCATAAGCCTGCTTAGCGTGGCGCTGCTGTTGCTGGGCGCCTGTGCCCGCGAACCCGTGGAACAGCGTTTCGACATCCGGGATGTCGGCCTGCGCCCGTCCGGCAACGGCATCAGCGTGCGTCTCGCCATCGATGCCCGGCTCAGCCACGCGGCGCAGCGCGCGCTGTCACGCGGCGTTACCCTGACCTTCCTGGTGAATTCGGAAGTTCGGCGCCTCGACAGCCGCGACCTGGTCACGGCCGCCCGCGACCACTGGACATTGCGATACCTGCCCCTTAGCGAACAGTACCAGCTGAATGGCCCGGGGCCCGAAGATTCCGAGACCTATCCCCGGTTGCGTCACGTGATGCGGGAGCTGGGACAGCTCCAGTACCGCGTGGAGACCGACGCGCTGGCGCCGGGGCAATACGAATTCAGGGTCCGGGCGCGACTGGACCGTTCCGCCCTGCCCGCACCGATGCAGCTGCCCGCCATGCTGTTCCCCTATCTTCGCCACGACAGCGGCTGGACCGAATGGCCATTGAAAACAAGCGGCTGAGGCGGCGCCTGTTCCGCATCGCACCGGTGCTGGCGGCATTGCTGGTGCTGCTGGTGTCGCTGGTGCTGGTCAGCGACGTGCCGGAAGACGCCGGCGGCTTCAACCGGGTGTACATCTGGGTGCTGGTGTTGACCGCGCTGTCGCTGGCATTGCTCGGTATCGCGATCCTGTCGCGGTTTATCGCGCTGTACCGCAGTGTGCGCACCGAGGTGCCCGGTGCGCGACTGTCCGCCCGCTGGGTACGGAATTTCCTCGTGATGTCACTGCCGCCGGCGCTGATCGTCTACTTCGTGTCCGCCTGGTTCCTGACCCGGACCGTCGACGGCTGGTTCGATGTCGAGGTCGAGACCGCGCTTGCGGATTCACTGCGACTGGGAAAGGCGTTTCTCGACCAGCGTACTTTTGAGGCGCGCACCGAGGCCCGCCGACTGGGCGCTTCAATTGACCTCGACGGCGCGACTGACGACATCAGGCGGCAATTGCTGAACTACGTCAGGGCCACGGGGCCGGTGGAACTGAGCGTGCTTGGAGCTGATGGCCGCGTCCGCGCCAGCGCCGCGTTCGACCCGCTGGCGAGCCTGCCGGAAAGACCCGGCGACTATGCACTGCTGCAGGCGAGTGAGAGCGGGGAATATGCCGCCGCCGAACCCGATGCGCAGGGCAGGCTGTCGATTCGCGTACTGCAGCGACTGCCGGGCAGCCGGCCCGGCGGGGCTACTCTCCTGCTCCAGTCCGTCTACCCGCTGCCGGAATCCATCAGTGCGCTGACCGCGAGCATCGAACGCGAATATCACCGCTACCAGAACATTGCGTACCTGCGCGGCTGGTTGAAACAAAGCTTCCTGTTGATCCTGTCCCTGGTGCTGGGCCTGACGGTACTGCTGGCAATTCTCGCGGCCCTGACCGCCGCGCGGCGCATGGTCGCGCCGATATCTGACCTCGCGCAGGCCACGCGACGGGTCGCCGCCGGCGATCTTGGGCAGGCCGTGGCGCCGGGCAGCCGCGATGAAATCGGTTTCCTGGCCGAGTCTTTCAACGAAATGACCGACGCTCTGCTGCACGCAAGTGAAGAGGCCGAAAGCAGCCGGGCGCGATTACAGGCCCAGGGCGAGTACCTGGAAACCGTGCTCGGCAGCCTCAGCGCCGGGGTGTTATCGCTGGACGGCGATGGCCGGCTGGTTCGCGTGAATCGCGCCGCCGGCAGGATTCTGGGCCTGCCCGGTGAACCGGTTGGCCAGTCGCTGGACGACCTCGGTCACACGCACGACCACCTGGCACCACTGACGACGGCCATCGCGCGTCACATGTCACGCGGCCATTCGGGCTGGCAGGAGGAGATACTGCTGGAACGGGACGGCCGCCCCCTGGTGCTGCTGGCGCGCGGTTCACGGCTGGCCATGCCCGACGGCGACGATGGCCACGTCGTGGTCTTCGACGACGTGACCGTGCTCAACCGCGCCCAGCGGGACGCCGCCTGGGCCGAGGTGGCGCGCCGGCTGGCCCACGAGGTGAAAAACCCACTGACCCCCATCCGGCTGGCCGCCGAGCGCCTGCGCATGAAACTGATGGAGAAGCTCGACGGCCGTGACGCGGAAATTCTCGACCGGTCAGCCACGACCATCGTTGCGCAGGTGGAAGCGTTGCGAAAACTGGTGGATGCCTTCGGCGACTACGCACGCGAGCCCGAACTGGAACGTTCGCCCGTGGCGCTGGACCGGCTGGTCGGCGACGTCGTGGAGCTCTATCGACAGGGCGACCCGCGCCTGGTGATCGACCTCGACCTGTGCAAGGGTCCGCCCGGCCTGCAGGCGGACCCGGGACAGCTTCGGCAGCTGCTGCACAACCTGATCCGCAACGCGATCGAAGCGATGCCCCCGGAAAGCCCCAGCCACATTCACATCCGGACCCGTGTCGTCGACACCGATACCGATCCCCGGCTGGAACTGCGCCTGGACGACAACGGCCCCGGGTTCCCCGATTCCGTGCTGGCCCAGCCGTTTGAACCGTATGTCACCCACAAACCCAACGGCAGCGGGCTGGGGCTGGCCATCTGCCGCAAGATTGTCGATGACCACGACGGCGCCATCGAGATCGCCAACCACGACGATGGCGCACGGGCCGTTGTGACCTTGCCGCTGTCAGGCCCGGAACGGTATCAAGGCTCATGATTTTCCGTTATTCTGCTGTTGTTTCCATGCAACATTCCGCCCACCGGCGGCGTTTTCAAAGGTAATCACGGTCATGGCCCAGACGCGGATCCTGGTGGTCGACGACGAGACCGATATCCGTCAACTGATCAGCGACATTCTCGAAGACGAAGGTTACGACGTCGAAAGCGCGGAGAATGGCGAAGCGGCGCGGGCGGCATTCAGCCGCGAGACGCCGGACCTGGTGTTACTCGATATCTGGATGCCCGATGTCGACGGCATTTCACTGCTCAAGGAATGGTCGTC
The DNA here is from genome assembly GCA_913055655.1 of uncultured Oceanospirillales bacterium. Lineage (GTDB taxonomy): Bacteria > Pseudomonadota > Gammaproteobacteria > Xanthomonadales > SZUA-36 > Marinihelvus. Next base: position 185,574 of record CAJXKA010000003.1, read on the forward strand.
GGGTGATGGCGTGGCCTGCCCGGTGGTGATGATTTCCGGCCACGGCACGCTGGAAACCGCCGTCGAGGCCACCCGGCTCGGCGCCGTCGATTTCATCCAGAAGCCGGTGTCGCTGGCAAAGCTCCTGGCGACGGTTAAACAGGCACTGGGCACGCGCCAGCCCGCAAACCGCCCGGGCGGCGGCCAGCGGGGTCGTGATGCCGAGCCGCAGGGCAGCAGCCCGCAGATGCAACTGCTCCGCCAGAAGGCCGAACAGGCCGCGCGCCATGACCAGCCCATATTCATCACCGGTGAAGCCGGCAGCGGCAAGGAAGGACTCGCCGCCTGGATACACCGGCTGTCCGGGGGTGAGACCGGGTTCACCGTGCTCGACGCCGCGCGCACGGGCGAAGACGCGACGGGCTACCTGCTGGCTGAAGACACCGGCGTGCTCGCCCACATCGATAAAGGCACGCTCTACCTGCCCGAACCCCAGTGGTTGCCCCGGGAGGCCCAGGCGCTGTTGTCGGCTGTGCTGGAAGCCCGGCAGTGGACGCCGATCGGCGCCAATGCGCCGCGTGCGCTGCAGTGCCGTGTCATCACCGGCATTTCGGGCGACCCCGAAGCCCACGTCCGCAACGGCGACCTGCTGGAACAGCTATACCTGCAACTCAATGTCCTGCCGTTGCACTTGCCGGCGCTTCGTGATCGCCCGCAGGACGTTCCTGAACTGGTCGGCTGGTACAACGACTGGTTCTCGAACCACGAAGGACTGGCCTGGCGTTCATTTCCCGTTTCGGCCCTTAACCGGCTCCGCAACCACGCCTGGCCGGGAAATGAGCGCGAGCTTCGCAACGTGGTCCAGCGCTTGCTGATCATGGGCGGCGAAGGCGAGGTGAGTGTCCAGGAGGTCGACGAAGCGCTCAGGAGCCCGGTGCCGGAGACCGCCACCGGCCCCGGTTCCGCGCTGCCGGGCGCGTTTGAGCTGCCCCTGCGCGAAGCTCGTGAACAGTTTGAACGTGAATACCTGACCTACCAGCTTCGCAAGGCCGGCGGCAGCGTCGGCAAACTGTCGGACGCCGTCGGCATGGAACGAACCCACCTGTACCGCAAACTGCGCTCCCTGGGCATCGACCCGAAGCGCATTGCCAGCGAGACTGAATCGTGAAAATCGTCATCCTGGGCGCCGGCCAGGTCGGATCCACCGTCGCCCACAGCCTGTCCTCGGAGGACAACGATATTACCGTCGTCGACACCAACGAGCGGCAGCTCAGGCAGTTGCAGGACCATCTCGATATCCGCGTCGTCCACGGCCATGCCTCGCACCCCAAGATCCTGGTCCGCGCCGGCATCGAGGACGCCGACCTGGTCGTGGCGGTGACCAATACCGACGAGGTGAACATGGTGGCCTGCCAGGTCGCCTACACGCTGTTCAACACGCCCACGCGCGTGGCCCGCGTGCGCTCGGCGGCCTATACCGACTACCCGGAACTGTTCAGCCGGGAACATTCACCGATCGATGTCCTGGTCAGCCCGGAACAGCTGGTGACGCAGCATATCGCCCGCCTGATCCAGTACCCCGGTGCGCTGCAGGTGCTCGATTTTGCCGAGGGCCGGGCCCAGCTGGTGGCCACGCAGGCAGACGCCGGAGGGCTGCTGGTCGGGCAGCGACTGAGCACGCTGAAAGATCACCTGCCCACGGGCGGCGACGCGCGGGTGGCGGCCATTTACCGCCAGGGGCAGCTGGTGGTTCCGGATGGCAGCACCGTCATCGAGGAAAACGACACCGTGTTCTTCCTGGCCGCACGGCGCTACATTCCCGCCATGATGCAGGAGCTGCGGCCGCTGGACCGGCCGGTGCGGCGTATCGTGCTTGCCGGTGGCGGCCATATCGGCAGCGCGCTGGCGCGGCAGCTGGAGCGTGATCATCACGTCAAGGTCATCGAGCGCGACGCTGACCGCGCGGAATCAATCGCCGAGGAGCTCGAAAAGGCGATCGTGCTGATCGGCGACGCCGCCGACGAGAACCTGCTGCGCGAAGAAGCCATCGAGACCGCCGATGTGTTTTGCGTACTCACCAACGACGACGAGGCGAACATCCTGTCGTCCATGCTGGCCAAGCGGATGGGCGCGCGCAAGGTCATCGCCATCATCAACCGCTCCGCGTACGTCGACCTGGTGGAATCCGGCGAGATCGACATCGCGGTGTCGCCGGAGCAGATCACCATCGGCGCGCTGCTGACCCACATCCGCCGCGGCAGTATCGTCCGCGTGCATTCCCTGCGCCGCGGCGCGGCCGAGGCCATCGAGGCCGAAGCCCTGGGCGACCGCCATTCATCGCGGGTGGTCGGCCGCGCGCTGGAAGACCTGCCACTGCCGGAAGGCACGACCATCGGTGCGATCGTGCGCGGTGACGACGTCATCATTGCGCACCACGACACGGTCATTGCCGAGAACGACCACGTCCTGCTGTTCGTGCCGGACAAGCGCCAGATTCCGGCCGTCGAAGCCCTGTTCCAGGTCAGCGCCACGTTCGTCTGACACCACGCCGATGAAATTTGCCGCCATCCAGAGAGTGATCGGTGCCCTGGTCGCCTGGTCCAGCCTGATGATGCTGCCGCCGGCCATCGTCTCGTGGATTTACGGCGACCCGGGCGCCAACCTCTTCCTGCTGGCGGCCGCCATATTGCTGGTCATCGGCGGCCTGGTCTGGTGGCCGGTCCGCAAGGACGCCCGCGACCTGCGGCTGCGCGACGGCTTCATCATCGTGGTGGCCTGCTGGCTGACCCTGGCCTTCGTCGGTGCGCTGCCGTTCCTGCTGCTGCCACAACCGCAGATCAGCTATGTTGACGCCCTGTTCGAGTCGATGTCGGGCCTGACCACCACGGGCGCCACCGTGCTTGACCACATCGACACGCTGCCGCACGGCATCCTGTTCTACCGCCAGCAGCTGCAGTGGCTGGGCGGCATGGGCATTATCGTGCTGGCCGTGGCCATCCTGCCGATGCTGCGCGTGGGCGGCATGCAGTTGTTCCGCGCCGAAACACCCGGCCCGATGAAGGACTCCAAGCTCACCCCGCGCATCGCCGAAACGGCCAAGGCGCTGTGGCTGCTGTACCTGGGGATCACCGTGACCTGCGCGCTGTCGTTCTGGCTGGGCGGCATGACGGCGTTCGACGCCGTCAGCCACGCCTTCAGTACCGTCGCGATTGGCGGGTTCTCGACGCACGATGCCAGCTTCGGCTATTTCGACAGCCCGACCCTGGAAGCCATCGCGATGGTCTTCATGGTGATCTCGGGCATGAACTTCGCGCTGCATTTCACCGCCTGGCGCAAGGCCAGCGCGCAGCCGTATTTTCATGATTCAGAGCTGAAGACCTACATGATCCTGCTGGTCGGCGCGACCGTCATCGTGTCGTTTGCACTGGTCCAGAACGGCACGTTCGGCACCCTGGGCGAGGCGCTGCGGTTTGGCGGTTTCCAGGTGGTCTCGGCGCTGACCACGACCGGTTTCACCACCACCGAGTTCCACCAGTGGCAGGGCTGGGTGCCGCTGGTACTGGTTTGCCTGGCATTCATCGGCGGCTGCGCCGGCAGCACCGCCGGCGGCATGAAGGTGATTCGCCTGCAGCTGCTCTATCGCCATGCCATCCGCGAGATTCGCCGGCTGATTCACCCGCACGCGGTTTTGCCGGTGAAATTCGGCGGCTTCAAGGCCGCGGAAACCGTGCTGGACGCCGTGACCGGCTTCTTTTTCCTGTTCGCGGCCAGCACGGCACTGATGACCTTGTTGCTCAGCATGACGGGGCTCGATCTTCTGACCGCCTTTTCCGCCGTCGCCGCCTGCATCACCAACCTCGGCCCCGGCCTCGGCGACGTCGGCCACTCCTACGCCAGCCTGGGCGACACCGCCAAACTGATCCTGTCATTCGCCATGCTGGCCGGGCGACTCGAAATCTACACCCTGCTGGTGCTGCTGACTCCCGCGTTCTGGCGCGACTGATGATGAGTAAGCGGTAAGCAGTGAGCAGTGAGCAGTGAGCAGTGAGATTTTTGCTGAAGCGTCTCAGCGAGGTGCATTTACTCCTCACTGCTTACTGCTTACCGCTTACCCTCAATAAAACCGCGCCTCGCCCTCCGGTCGCGCACGAAAGCGCTTGTAAGCCCACAGATACTGCGCGCGATCCAGCTCGATACAGCGCTCCACGCCCTCGTTGACCGCGGCGACTGCCGCATCGAGATCATCGGAATAGATATCCGGGTGCGCCTCCAGGAAGTGTGGCCGAAAGCGGCCGCCGGGTTCGCGCAGGGCGACAACGAACAGCGCCACGGCCCCGCTACGCTTGAGCAGACGGGGCGCCAGCACGCCGGTCAGCGCCGGCACACCGAAGAACGGGGCGAAGCGGCCGTCGCCGGCGCGGGGCTCCTGGTCAGGCAGCACGGCCACGGCGCGACCCGCCGCCAGCCCCGACATCAGCGCCTTCAGGCCCTGCCGCCCGGCGGGGACGAGATTGGCCCCGAAGCGCCCCCGACGCTCGATCAGCAAGCGGTTCACGGCCTCGTCCTCGGCAGGCTTGTACAGGGTCGCGGCCAGTACATCGGACAGGTACAAACCGAGAATCTCCCAGGCGCCGTAGTGCGGTGCGAGGATCAGCACCCCGCGACCTTCGCCCAGCGCCGATTCCAGCAGGTCAGCACCCGCAGGTGGCAGGATCCGGCTGTCGAACCGGCGGCGTGAACCGTACCAGACCAGCCCGGTCTCCAGGCCGTTGAGCGCGTAATGCCGCATCGACGAGCGGGCAATGGCCTCGCGGTTCGATTCGTCCATCACAGGAAAACACAGCGACAGGTTTTTCAGGCTGACTTTACGGAGCCGGCTGGAGATACGCCACACCAGTGCACCCAGCGGCCGGGCGAACCACGACAGGGTGGCGGCCGGCAACAGGGTGAAAAGGGCCGCCATGGCCTTCAGGGTCCATGCCTTCACCAGGGTGCATTCCGGACGCCTCGACCTGCTACGCTATGCGTTTTCGGATCGGGCCCGCACTGGGTGGGCGAATGAGCGTTGCATGATCGCATTGATGCAAAGGGTATCGGAAGCCACGGTGCTTGTGAAACAGGTGGACGTCACCCGTGAAGCGGGCGTCATCGGTTCCGGCCTGGTGGTGCTGGTCGGTGTCGAAAAAGGCGATACCATGGCCCAGGCGGACCGGCTGCTGGACCGGCTGCTGGCGTACCGCGTATTCCCCGACCACACCGGCCGCATGAACCTGAATATCGAACAGGTGGGCGGCGAACTGATGCTGGTGTCGCAGTTCACGCTGGCCGCCAGCACCAACAGCGGCAACCGGCCGAGTTTTTCATCCGCCGCCGACCCGGATACGGGCCGCCAGCTGTTTGACTACCTGCTGGCCCATGCCCGCGCCCGACTGGGCAAATGCGCCACCGGGGAATTCGGCGCCCACATGATGGTCAGACTGGTCAATGACGGACCGGTCACCTTCAGGCTCAGGGTGCCGCCGGAAACGGAGCAGGATTAATTTTTAACGATCGAAAGGGCCCGTGCCACCGGGCCTGCCGAAAATTAAGGAGAGATGACACATGCGCGCCTTCGCAAACCGTATCACGTTTGTCACACTGTTGACCCTGGCCACGGCTGCCTGGTCGCTGGCCGCAACGGCGCAGGATGATACTGACACCGGGCCGTCCACGCGGGAGTTGGTGGATGCCGGACTGGAAGACTTTCGCCAGCAGCTGAACCTGAGCGACTACCAGTGGACGCAGGTTGAGCAGATCCTCAAGAGCGGCGTTCGCCAGCGGGTCGCCATTGCCCGGCGTTACGGCCTGGACGGCACGTTCGAGTCGATCGAAGCCATGGACAGCAAGGACAAGAAGCGCATGGAGAAAGACCTCAAGCGCAACCGCAAGGACACGGCCGACCGCATGAAACGATACCTCGACAAGGACCAGTACAAGGCGTTCAAGGAACTGCAGGAAGACCTGCACGAGGCCATCGTCGCGCGTATCGAGGCCGCGGCGGACGCCTGATCACCAGGACGGCGGACGTTCAGTCGTCCTCTTCGCGGTCCTTGAGTTTTCGCGTCAGGGTGTTGCGGCCCACGCCCAGCACCTTCGCGGCATCAACACGTTTACCGCCGGTGTAGTCCAGCGCCTCGTCGAACAGGACCTGCTCCATCTCATCCCGAACGGTCGACATCAGGTCGGCCTGGTCCGCCTGCAGGGCCTTGCGCACCCAGCCGCGCAACTGCTCCTGCCACCGGCCGCCCTCGGCGCCACCGCTGCCCGGGGCAGACGACAGCTCGGCGGGAAGATCCTCGGGAAACACCTGCTCGCCCGGCGCCATTACGCACAGTTGCTGGCAGACGTTCTGCAACTGCCGGACGTTGCCCGGCCAGGGTTGTGATTTCAATAAGTTCACGGTTTCCGGCCGCAAAGTCTTGACCTCCAGGCCCATTTCCAGCGCGGCCTGCTCCAGGAAATGTTCGGCCAGCGCCGGGATGTCGCTCACGCGATCGCGCAAGGGCGGCATCGAGATGGTGATGACGTTCAGGCGGTGATAGAGATCCTCGCGGAAAGAGCCATTGGCGATGTGCTCGTCGAGGTCCTGGTGGGTGGCGGCGATGACGCGAACATCCGCTTTCAGCAGGTCACGGCCACCGACGCGGTAGTAGTCGCCCTCGGCCAGCACCCTGAGCAACCGGGTCTGCAGCGTCAGCGGCATGTCGCCGATCTCGTCCAGGAACAGCGTGCCGCCAGCCGCTTCCTCGAAACGGCCGTGGCGACGCGTATGCGCCCCCGTGAACGAGCCACGCTCGTGCCCGAACAGCTCTGATTCCAGCAGCTCAGACGGAATGGCCGCGGTATTGATGGCGACAAACGGGCCGTTGCACCGTGGGCTGTGCTCATGAAGGGCCCTGGCGACGACTTCCTTGCCGGACCCCGTTTCACCGGTAATCAGCACACTGATGTTGGAACGCGACAGGCGGCCGATGGTGCGGAAGACCTCCTGCATCGCCGGCGAATCGCCGATCATGCGGCTGTCGGGCTCGCGCGGCGCGGGACGTGTCGAGGCGGGCCGGTGGGCCACGGCGCTAGCCACCACCGACAGCACCTGGTCCAGGTCGAACGGTTTCGGCAGGTAGTCGAAAACGCCCTTCTGGAACGCGGTGACCGCCTGGTCCAGGTCCGAGAACCCGGTCATGGCGATGACCGGAATTTCGCGCTGCTCGGCGCGCAGCGCGTCGAGCACGGTCAGGCCATCGGCGTCGGGCAGGCGGATGTCCGTGAGAATGACATCGGGCGAGCCCTTGGCCAGCGCGGCGTTCAGTTCACTGACGGCCGCGAATGTCGTGACCTGGTAATCGGCGCGGCTCAAGGCGCGCTCCAGCACGAAGCGGATGGCCTCGTCATCATCGTTGACCCAGACGCGCGCGCCTTCAGTCATGACCGTTCTCCCGGGCGGGTATGCGGAGCGTGAAGCGACTTCCGTGTTCCAAAGCGTCATAGCTCATGAGTCCTCCGTGATCGGCCGCGATCTGCTGGGCCAGGGCCAGGCCTAGCCCGGTGCCATCGCGGCGGCCGGTGACCATGGGCAGAAATAGCAGGGGGCGCAGACGCTCCGGAACGCCGTCGCCGTCGTCTTCGATATCAACCCGGATCAGGTAGCCCTGGTGATGCTCGAACAGTGCCGAGTCATGTTCGACCCGGGTTCGGGCCGTGATGGTCTTCGCACCGGACTGTGCGGCATTGCGGGCCAGGTTCACGAACACCTGGCGAATGGCGCTGGCGTCGCCATTCACCTCCGGGATGCTGGGGTCATAATCGCGGACCACGCCCACCTTGCTGCCGTGCTCGGTCTCCAACAGCTGCAGCGCTTCTTCCAGGCTGCGATGAACGTCCAGGGGCTCGCGTTTCATTTCCGGCTGCCAGAAGCTCTGGATCAGCTCCTCCACCCGGTCGACCTCGCGGATGATCAGCTGCGCCAGGGTACCCAGCTCCTGTTCTTCCAGTTCCGCCGCCAGCATCTGCGCCGCACCGCGAATGCCACCCAGCGGGTTGCGAATTTCGTGACCCAGGTTGCGCCGCAGCAGGTTCAGCAGCCCGGTCTGCACCTCGAGCTGCTGCAGCTGTTGCTGCTGCCGGTTCCAGCCGATGCTGTGAAACTCCAGCAGCAGGTGGCCGGCCTCGAGAATACCGATGTGGCAGTCATAGAAACCGCCCGCCATCTGGCATTCATGCAGTCGGCGGGGACGCAGGTCGACGCGGGTGTCGGCAAGGGCGAGGCGCAGGGCATCGGGAACCCCCCAGAGATTCTCGATGGTCTGTCCGTTCAGGCGATCACGGTTGGCGGACAGGCACTGTTCCGCCGCACCGTTGACGCGCAGGATGCAGTCGTTCACATCCAGTTCCACCACCGCGGTGTCCATTTCCTCGAACAGGCTCATGGACACCGCCTCCGTGGGGAGGGGTGCGGGTAAGGGTCAGCCGCCGCGTGGCGTCGGGCGCGGTCGGTTGGCCGGGCTGTTGTTGACAGTCTGCTGGTGAATGAAGAATGTGACCGGGCCCGCCATGGCGACCACCTGGTCGTTGACGTCCAGCAATTCAGCGCGCACGGTGTGCTCACCGCGGTCAAGCCGAGGTGTTGCGAACAACGATTGCGTGGTCGTGGTGGCTGCCTGGTCATCCAAATAAATTCGTACTTTCATGCCGTCCTGCAGGGCAGCGTTCGTGTCCCAGGCCACCGTGGCCGTGTTGGACGTTCCCCAGAAACTCTGCTCGGGGGTCGGGCTCACCAGCCGGAAGTCGCGGTACTGCTGCTGTAACTGCCGGAGGGCCTCCCGTGGATTTTCAGCGCCTTCCGCCGCGGCCGCCTCGGCCTGCTGGGACCGGGTGGGCTTGTACTCGGGGCGCTCAACCACGCTCAGTTCCCGCAACTCGATCGGTTCAGCGCCAGGGCCTGGAGGCTGGTCGGTGTACGTAACGTTGCCGTCCGCATCCACGGTCTTGTACACCTGCGCCATTACTGGCCCGCTGACGAGAACCACGCCCGCCAACATCAGAACGGCTGCTGCCAGGGCCCGGACAAAATGCTGTTCAGTCATGCTCCCCTCTCCATTCAACACATGGCATGAACAGCGCCTGCTACAGGTCGCTTTCGGTACGGTTGCGCCGGACCCAACGGTCCGGCGCACCGCATTCATGCCATTAGCAAGAATAGTACATGTCGAACTCAATGGGGTGAGTTGACATGCGGAAGCGCGTGACTTCGTCCATCTTCAGGGCGATGTAACCGTCGATCAGGTCGTCGCTGAACACGCCACCGGCTTTCAGGAACTCGCGGTCCTTGTCCAGTGCTTCCAGCGCCTGGTCCAGGCTGTGGCAGACGGTCGGGATGTCCTTGGCTTCTTCCGGCTCAAGGTCGTACAGGTCCTTGTCCATGGCCGGGCCCGGATCGATCTTGTTGACGATGCCGTCGAGGCCCGCCATCAGCATGGCGGCGAAGGTCAGGTAACCGCTGCCCACCGGGTCGCCATAGCGAACCTCGATTCGACGCGCCTTCGGGCTGGACACCCACGGAATCCGGATGGAAGCAGATCGGTTACGGGCCGAGTAGGCCAGCATGACCGGCGCCTCGAAGCCCGGTACCAGTCGCTTGTAGCTGTTGGTTGAAGCGTTGGCAAAGGCGTTGATGGCGCGAGAATGCTTGAAGATACCGCCGATGTAATGCAGCGCCGTCTGTGAAAGCCCACCGTACTCGTCACCGGCAAACAGGTTCTCGCCGTCTTTGGACAGGGACTGGTGTACGTGCATGCCAGAGCCGTTATCACCAACCAGCGGCTTCGGCATGAAGGTGGCGGTCTGGCCGTTGGCGTGCGCGACATTGGCGATCGCGTACTTCATCAGCAGCAGTTCGTCGGCCTTGCGGGTCAGCGTGTTGAACTTGGTGCCGATCTCGCACTGGCCGGCCGTGCCCACCTCGTGATGGTGCACTTCAACGGGTACACCCAGCTTTTCCAGCACCAGGCACATCTCGGCACGCAGGTCGTGGAGCGAATCCACCGGCGGGACCGGGAAGTAACCGCCCTTCACGCGGGTACGGTGACCGGGGTTGCCGCCGTCGTACTCGGTGCCGGTGTTCCAGGCCGCTTCCTGGGAATCGATTTCGTAATGGGCGCCCTTGATGGAGTCGCCGAAACGCACGTCGTCGAACACGAAGAACTCCGGCTCCGGGCCAAAGTAGGCGGTGTCGGCGATGCCGCTGGACTTCAGGTAGGCCTCGGCGCGCAGGGCGAGCGAACGTGGGCAGCGCGAGTAGCCTTCCATGGTGTCCGGCTCCAACACGTCGCAACGGACGATCAGCGTCTTGTGCTCGGAAAACGGATCCAGCACCACGCTGTTCTTGTCCGGCATCAGCACCATGTCCGATTCGTTGATGCCCTTCCAGCCGGCAATCGATGAGCCGTCGAACATCTTGCCTTCGTCGAAGAGGTCTTCGTCGACGGCGCTGGCGGGCAGGGTCACGTGCTGTTCCTTGCCCTTGGTGTCACAGAAACGCAGGTCGACGAATTCGATGTCGTCGTCCTTGATGTCTTTCAGAATGTCTTTCGTGCTCATTAAAGCGGTTCTCCTGTTGGTTTATTGATGTGACCCAATCTGGTTCGGAATATAGATGCAGGAATGATGCCAACCCGTAGAATCGGGCACGCCTACCCGCTGGTTTCACGATTACCGAATTTAGCAGCCGGATTTGACCTTTTAGCGACAAAAACCCGGCTTATTCCATGCGGGCATCACAATGCCGGATCCACGCGCCCACGGAAAGCGCACCATCATTGCACACCGCGGGTCGTTATGCACTATTACGGTGCAGAAAAAGCGATCCAGAGCAGTGCCGCGCCCAGGACGAGGCGATAAATGACGAACGGCGTCAGTCCCACGCGCTCAAGCAGGGCCAGGAATGCTGAAATGCAGGCCCAGCCGGCCGCCGCGGACAGGATGACGGTGGCCCAGAAGGCGCCCCAGGGGACCGCGACGGCGCCACTGGCCACCTCCCATGCACCAAAAAGGCCCGCCGCGCCGATCACGGGAATCGACAGCAGGAAAGAGAACCGCGCGGCGGTCACGGCGTCGAAGCCCAGGGCCCGCGCCATTGTCATGGTGATGCCGGATCGTGACACCCCCGGCACCAGCGCCAGCACCTGGGCAATGCCGATCACGAGCCCCGGCCGTGCGGACATCCGCTCCATGTTCCTGCTGGCGGGCGCGAAGCGGTCAGCGATCCACAGCAGGATGCCGAACACGATCGTGGCGACCGCCACCACGCGGATATCGCGAAGGTAGGTTGAAACCGCCTCAAACGCGATTGCGCCCACCAACAGCACGGGCAGGGTGGCGAGCACCAGTGTGAAGGCCAGGTGGCGATGCTGCGCGACATCGTCCACTCGCCCCAGGCCGCAAACGGCGCCGGCCATGCGCAGAAGGTCAGCGCGGAAATAGGTGATGACCGCCAGCAGCGTGCCCAGGTGCGCGGCCACGTCCAGCACCAGGCCCTGGTCGGGCCAATCGGCCAGCTGGCCCACCAGCACCAGGTGCGCCGAGCTTGAGACGGGCAGGAACTCGGTCAGGCCCTGGACGATCGCCAGGACCACCACCTGCAATGCGGTCATCGCGGCGCCTGGCTCAGCCGTCGTAGCTGATGCGGTAGATCACGCCGGCCTGGTCGTCGGCCACCAGCAGTGCGCCATCCGGCATGACAAGCACGTCATTGGGGCGACCCCAGCTTTCCTCGCCCTGCAGCCAGCCCTTTGCGAAGACCTCCTGGCCGGTGACGTTGCCTTCGTCATCGAACATGACACGTTTCAGGCGATAGCCGATTTTCTCGCTGCGGTTCCACGAACCGTGCTCGGCGATGATCAGGTCACCGTGGTAATCCGCCGGAAACGCATCACCGGTGTAGAACGCCAGGCCCAGTGGCGCGACGTGCGGACCCAGTTCAACGACCGGCGGCACGTACTCACTGCAGGCATGGCCTTCGCCGAACTCCGGGTCGCTCACGTCTTCGCCGTGACAGTACGGGTAACCGAAATGCATGCCCGGTTCCGGTGCATGGTTCAGTTCGCAGTCGGGGATATCGTCGCCCATCATGTCGCGGCCATTGTCGGTGAACCACAGCTCATCGGTGTCCGGGTGGAACGCCAGGCCGACGCTGTTGCGCACACCGTGGGCGTAAGTGGTCATCTCGCTGCTGTCGAGATCCAGCGTGCGAATCTCGGCGAAACCATCTTCCTCGCAGATATTGCACGGCGCGCCCACCGGGATGAACAGGCGGCCATCCGGCGCGAAGCGCAGGTACTTCCAGCCGTGATGGGACTTGTCCGGCAGCGCGTCGGTCACCACGACCGGCTCCGGCGGATTGTCGAGGCGATTCTCGATATCGTCGTAGCGCAGGATTCGATTCACGACGCCCACGTAGAGCGCGCCGTCGCGGAATTCGAGCCCGGATGGCATGTCCAGGTTTTCGGCAATCAACACCACCCGGTCGGCAACCTGGTCACCGTCGTTATCGACGATGGCGTGCACCTTGCCTTCGCGGCGCGACCCGGAGAACAGGGTGTCGTTGTCGCCGCGGGCGAGCTGGCGGGCACCTTCGACGTTCTCGGCGTAGAGTTCAATCCGGAACCCGTCGGGCATCTCGATCAGCCCCAGGTCGACGTCGGCAACGGCGGTCGCGGCGAGACCCGCGCCCATGAGTATCGTGGTCAGGAATTTCATGTTCATGGCGGCATGGTACACGAAGCGACGGCCGCCTCTCACGGCGGGATGAAGGCATTCACCGTCGGCCCGCACCTGCGTTTTAGGTATCATTTAGACAATCTGGCAATCAGGCCGTAAATCAACTATTTGCGCTCCCGGGCGTACTGGGAACAAGGTATAGTGGAGGCGTGTCGCAAGGGCGACAATCATGCACGCACGAGGCAACAAGAGGAACCGGCCACACATCGCCATCCAATGAAAACAACAGGCCCGGCGCAACCCATTGATTGGCGTGGATAATTGCCCGGGCGGTCGTTCACCGAGGGGCAGAAACGACGCATGGCACTCCTGGAGGAGTTAAAGCGCAGGAACGTATTCCGCGTGGGCATCGCCTACGCGGTCGGTGCATGGCTGTTGCTCCAGTTCACCGAAGTCCTGTCCGAACTGCTCGACCTGCCGCCTGAAATCGGCCCCATCGTCGTCACCCTGGTCGCCATCGGCTTCCCAATCGCCCTGTTTTTCGCCTGGGCCTTCGAGTTGACGCCCGAGGGCATCAAGCGCGAATCGGAAGTGACCCGGGAAAGCTCGATCACGCGCCAGACCGGCCGCAAGCTGGACCGCGCCATCATCGGCATGCTGGTCCTGGTGGCCGCCTACTTCATCTGGGAATCCCGGTTCGCTGAACGCCCGGAACCCAGGACGGAACCGGTTGCCGAAGCGGCTGCGCCGGCAAAACCCGACGCTCCACAACCGCCCGGCGACAGCGCGGCACCGGCCACCCAGCCCAACTCCATCGCCGTGCTGCCGTTCGATAACCGCAGCCGCCTGGAGGACGACGAGTTCTTCGTCGATGGCATCCACGATGACCTGCTGACCAACCTGGCACGCATCGGCGGCCTGAAGGTGATATCGCGCACCTCGGTGGCCGGTTACCGCGGCACGGAAAAACGCATTCCCGAGATCGCGAAGGAACTGGGCGTCGCCACGGTCATGGAAGGCGCCGTCCAGCGCTCTGGCGACACGGTGCGCATCAACGTGCAGCTGATCGACGCGGCCACGGACGAACACCTGTGGGCCGAGATCTTCGACCGCCAGCTGACCGCCGACAACCTGTTCGACATCCAGACCGAGATTTCCGAACGCATTGCGGGCGCCCTGAAGGCGCAGCTCTCGACAGAAGAGACGGCGCGGCTGGAGAGCCGGCCGACGGATGACCTGGCGGCTTACAATGCCTATCTTCGGGGCCGACAGTTACTCCGCAGCCGGCGATCCGACGACCTGGAAGCCGCCCGCGCAGAATTCAGGCGCGCCACTGATCTCGACCCCGATTTTGCGCTCGCCTGGGTTGGCATCGCTGACTCCGCCAACCTGCAGCAAGCGCATGGCAACCTGGACTATTCCCAAAGTATCGAAATCCAGAGGAACGCGTCGGAACGCGCGCTCGAACTGGACCCCGATCTCGGGGAGGCTAACCTGGCACGGGCCACCCTGCTCGTTGACCTGGGTGAAGACCCCGAAACGGATTTCCAGCGCGCCATCGAACTGAGCCCCGGCTATGCCACGGCGTATCACTGGTACGCGATCTGGCTGGACAACCGGACCGAGGGTGTTCCGGAGGCGATCAAGATGATCGAGCGGGCCCTCGAACTCGATCCGCTTTCCTCCATCATCCGGCGCGCCTATGCCGGCATACTCACCCAGGCGGGCCAGTTTGACGCAGCGCAACGGCAGGTTGAACAGCTGCTCGCCATGGATCCGGAGTTCGTTCCCGTCATCGCCGCCCAGGCCCAGCTTGACGGAATTGCAGGCCGGATTGACAAGCGCATCGAATTGCTTCGCAAGGCCATCGCAATGGACCCCAGCAATTTCGGGCTCTATATCGGCCTGCTCTGGTCCTACCTCGACCTGGATGACAAGGCGGCGATCAGCGACCTCCGGGAAAAGATGGTCGCCATCGATGAAGAAAGCCTTCAAGTCGCATGGTTGGACGCGATCAGCGCAATGGGCGAAGGCAACACGGCCGGTGCCCTTGAGCAACTCGGGTGGATTGACAGCCGTATGGGCGGCCTGCCATTCGTCAAACAGATCCAGGGCAATGTCTACACCATGCAGGGTGATGCCCGTAACGCCCGCACCGCGTTTGAGGCCTACGACGACAGCTACTTCGACCCAGACACATGGCGGGAGCCCATCACGCGCAGCCCCCGGGACGCCTGCCTGGCCGGCTGGATGATGATCAACACGGGTGAGACGCGGCTGGGCCAGGCCCTGATCGACGAGGCCATCACTTTTTTCGAGAACGAGCTGCCGGAATACGTCGATCATACGGACAACTGGGGTGCCGAAGAGTGTTACGTCCTTCGTGGCGACATCGAGTCAGCACTGCGCATCGTTGAAACGCGTTTCGAGCATGCTCATTTTGAGTACTGGCACTTCTACAACCGTTTCCCTCACCTGGCACCGCTGGTCCGCGACCCCCGTTTCGCGGAACTGGACCACCAGGTCGAGGCGATCATGGCCGAGCAGCGAGAAAACCTGGCCCGCATCGACGCAGAAGGGGCCGGCCCGTGAGCCTGTTGGCCGAACTCAAGCGCCGCAACGTGATCAAGGTCGCCATCGCCTACGCGGTCACGGCCTGGGTGCTGCTGCAGGCCACGGAAGTGGTTTCGGACATTCTTGAACTGCCGGCATGGGCGCCGAAGCTGATCCTGCTGATGCTGGTGGTCGGCTTCATCCCGGCGTTGATCGTCGCCTGGGCCTTCGAGCTCACACCGGAAGGCGTGAAACTGGACAGCGAAGTGGACCGTTCCCGGTCGATCACCCACAAGACCGGTCGCAAGCTCGATTTCATCATCATGGCGCTGCTGGGCCTGTCACTGGCCTACTTCATCTGGGAGTCACGGTTCCAGGACGAACTGACCACGGCCGCGACCACGCCGCCGGTGGTCACGGTCGCTGCCGAACCCGCGACCGAAGACGCGGTCCGCCGGGTGCCCGCCGAGCGGGCCGACATCAACCGCAACTCCATTGCCGTGCTGCCGTTCGCCAACCGCAGCGCCGAGGCTTCCGACGCCTATTTCACCGACGGCATTCACGATGACCTGCTGACCCAGCTGGCGAAGATCGGCGAGTTCAGCGTGATCTCGCGAACCTCGGTGATGGAATACCGCGACACCAGCAAAAACCTGAAGGACATCGCCCGCGAGCTGGACGTGGCCAACATCATGGAGGGCGCGGTGCAGCGCTCGGGCAACCGCGTCCGCATCAACGTGCAGCTGATCGATGCCGAGACCGACGAGCACCTGTGGGCGGAGATCTATGATCGCGAGCTCTCCGCCGAGAACCTGTTCGACATCCAGTCCGAGATCGCCCAGGCCATCGCCACGGCGCTGGAAGCCACGCTGTCGGATGCCGAGATGGCGAACCTGGCCGAAGCGCCGACCACCAACGTGGCCGCCTACGATCTCTACCTGCAGGCACGCCAGCTCTCCGTCAGGCAGGAAGAACTCGGCAACCAGACCGCGCTGGAACTCTTTCGCGAGGCGATACGTCTCGATCCGGAATTCAAGCTGGCGTGGACCGGCCTGGCCGATGCATACCTGACCCTTTACTGGTGGTATTCCGGTGGTGACACCAGCCTGCGCGACAAGGCGCGCGAGGCCATCGACCGGGCGCGATCCATCGACGATGATTTCCCGGAACTGTTCATGAGCGAAGGGCTTTACTGGTACTGGGGTTTCCTCGACTACGAACGGGCGATCTACAACTATGGTCGCGCGATCGAACAGGCGCCGAACGACGCTGCGGGATACCGGGGCCTGGCATGGGCTTCCCGCCGTGCGGACCTTTGGGAACAGTCTGTCGAAGCCTACCGGACCTCGCTGCGCCTGGACCCCAGGATCGCGCTTTACTGGGGTGATTTCGCGGTCACCCAGATGCTCCTGCACCGTTACGACGAGGCCCGCGACGCCGTCACCCGGGCGCGCGATCTTGACCCCGCAGACCCCGTCATCAAGAGCCAGCAGGCGTTCATCGAGCTGCAGGGCGACGGCAATGTCGAAGCGGCCATCCAGCTGACGACCGGCGCGCAGCATTCGTCGGAATGGGATAACTTCGACGCCTTTATCGTCGCCCGCCTGGCGGCCGACCGTTTCGACGAGGCGCTGACTGCTGCAGAGTCCATGAGTGCCGAAATGGAAGTGCAACGCCAGTTGATTCGGCTGCGTGAAGGCCTGGTGGCGGAGATCCGGTACTTCATGGGCGACTCCGCGGCCGCCCGCGAGGCCGCCGATGCGGCCTGGTTTCGACTGCAAACCCTGCGCGGCACGATGGGCAACGACTATCGAATCCTGCTCGCCGAGGCGCGCATCGCCGCCCTGCGCGGTGAGCCGGCCGGGCAAATCGAGGCCCGGGCCGCAGATGCACTGGCGGCGCAACCTGCCGATGGCATCGAGTCCCGACGCGCACAGCTCGAAGTGGCACGCATCTTTGCGCTGGCGGGACTGGCCCGCCTGGCCGTGACCCGGCTCGAGCCCCTGTTCCAGCCGCCGAGCGGCGTGTCGGTCCACACCATTGGGACCGACCCGGCGTTCGATGGCATCCGCGATGAACCCGGGTTCATCGCCATGATGGAGCGTCAGCGGTGAAACTACTGGGCACAATGAAGGACCGCAACGTGTTCCGCGTGGGCATGGTCTATATCGTCGCCGCCTGGGTGCTGGTTCAGGTCATGGATATCATCCTCGACGACCTCGTGGCGCCCGGCTGGATCCTGCAGTTCATCGTTTTCCTGTGCATCGCCGGTTTCCCGCTGGCGCTGTGGCTGTCCTGGACGTTTGCGCTGACGCCGAACGGCCTGCGCCTGGAAAAGCATGTCGACCGCAGCCAATGGGAGC
Organism: uncultured Oceanospirillales bacterium; assembly: GCA_913055655.1. Lineage (GTDB taxonomy): Bacteria > Pseudomonadota > Gammaproteobacteria > Xanthomonadales > SZUA-36 > Marinihelvus. The sequence goes on from CAJXKA010000003.1 coordinate 203,222, forward strand.
GACCCGCGGTGACCCGCCTTGATTACGTGATCGTCGCGCTGTTGGCGGCGGTGATCGGCCTGGTGGCGCTGGAAAGATTCATGCCGCAGGCGCTGGACACGACGGCCGGTCGCCAGGTCGTCAGTGCGCCCGCACCCGCTGAACCCGAGCCGGAACCGGTCGAGATTGCTGAAAACTCCATCGCCGTGCTGCCGTTCGACAACCTCAGCGACGACGCCGGCCAGGTGTATTTTTCCGATGGGCTGGCGGATGAAATCCTCAACGCCCTGGTCAAGGTGGACGGCCTGGCCGTGGCCTCGCGGACATCGTCTTTCGCCCTGAAAGGTGACACCCGCAGCATCCAGCAGATCGCGCGCAGCCTGCGCGTGGCCAACATCCTGGAAGGCAGCGTCCGCAAGGTGGGTAACCGCTTGCGCGTGACCGCACAGCTGATCGACGCCGAAACCGACGTGCACCTGTGGTCCGACAGCTACGACCGCGACCTGGACGATATCTTCCAGGTACAGGAAGAAATCGCCAACGCCATCGTATCGGCACTGACGGTGGAACTGGGCCAGGAGCTGCAGGCCGTCAGCATTGCCCGCGGCACCGCCAGCGTCGACGCCTACGACCTGTACCTGCGCGGGCGCGAGCTGTTCATCGCGCGTGAAAACCTGCCGCTGAGCTGGGACCTGCTGCAACAGGTGACCCACCTGGACCCGAAGTTCGCCCGCGCCTGGGAAACCCTGGCCGCGGTGCACTCGGTGGCCACGTCCTGGTTCCCAGGCGACGGCATCGACCACGAGTCACTGGCGCTCGCCGCCGCGCGCCGCGCACTGGAACTGGACCCTGGCCTGTCGATGCCGCACGCGGTGATCGGCATGAAACACGAGGTCACCGGCGCCGGCTACACGGGCGCCATCGCCAGTCTCGACACCGCCATCGCCAATGACCCGAACAATGCCACCGCTTTCCTGTGGCGCGGCATCACGCTGAAAGACATGGGCTACGCCGAGCGCGCTCTGGACGACTTCGACGCCTGCCTGGCCGTCGACCCGGCCTACCTGAACTGCCAGCAGTACCGCGCCAGCACGCTGATGACGCTGGGCCGGGTGGCGGAGGGTGTGCGCCAGTTCGAAGCCACGCTGCCATACAACTTCCATTCCGAATCGGACGTGTTCGTCTCCTATTACGTGAAAACCGGGCAGGAAAAGATGGCCTACCTGGTCGCCTCGCTGGCCCTGCGCCTGCCCTACGCGCCCGTCCGCGACTGGATCGCGGTGATCGAAGACCCGGACGGCGACCACGCCGCCGGCCTGGCGCGGTTCGAGGAGTGGGGCGCCGCGAACAACATCGGCATCTGCGACATGGACACGCTGGCCGTCGATTTCGGCCAGACCCGGTGCTACACGACCATCAAGACGGCCCGGATGATGTGGGAACCGGCCGCCGCCGGGTTCCGCCGCTCACCGGCGTTCTCCGATTGGGTCGACACCCACCTGGCCGATTTCTGGCGCGAGAACGGTTTCCCCGGGCAGTGCCGCGAAACCGGCGACGGGGGCTACACCTGTGATTGAGGGGAGACGAAAACGTTGAGCCTGTTCAACGAACTCAAACGCCGTAATGTCTTCAAGGTGGGCATCGCCTACGTGGTGGTCGCCTGGCTGATCCTGCAGGTGGCCGACATCGTCTTCGACGCCATCGGCACGCCGCCGTGGGTGATGCAGACGCTGCTCGTCACCCTGGTCCTGGGGCTGGCCATCGCGGTGTTTTTCGCCTGGGCCTTTGAGCTCACACCTGAGGGCCTGAAACGCGAGAAGGACGTCGACCGCAGCCAGTCGATCACGAACCAGACCGGGCGCAAGCTGGATTTCGCCATCATCGGCCTTCTGGTGCTGGCGCTGGGATACTTCGTTTACGAGTCCCGGTTCATGGAGCGCGCCGGCGACAACGACACGACAGTTGCTTCGACTGCGCCGCGATCCGAACCGGCACCCAACGCGCAGGCTGAACCAACTCCGGCCATCGACGCCCAGTCGATCGCGGTCCTGCCCTTCGCCAACCGCAGCCAGCGCGAAGACGACCTGTTTTTCACCGACGGCATCCACGACGACCTGCTCACGCAACTGGCCAAGATCGGCGGCCTGAAAGTGATTTCGCGCACCTCGGTGATGCAATACAAGGACACGCAGAAGCCGATTCCGGAAATCGCGCAGGAACTCCGTGTCGGCACCATCCTGGAAGGCGGGGTCCAGCGTGCCGGCAACCGCATCCGCATTAATGCGCAGCTGATTGACGTGACCCACGACCAGCACCTGTGGGCCGAGACGTTCGACCGCGAGATGTCGGTGGAAAACATCTTCGAGATCCAGTCGGAAATCACCCGCCAGATCGTCGCGGCGGTGCGCGGCGAACTGACCGAGGAGGAGCAGCGCGACCTGGGGCAGCTACCCACGGACAACATGGCCGCCTACGAGGCCTACCTGAAGGCGCAGGTGGCGCTGCACCGGCCGGACTACATTGTCGATAACTACATCGAGGCCGGGCACTGGGCCCGGCAGGCCGTGGACCTGGATCCCGGCTTCGCCCAGGCCTGGGCCATCCTGGTGGAAACCAATGGCCAGTCCATCTGGATGGGCCAGGACAGCAGCCCGGCACGCTTTGAAGCCGCACGCGAGGCGCTGGAGAACGCCGAGCGGCTGGGCCCGGGGCTGGCCGAAACCGTTGCCGCCCGGGCCGAATACCAGTACCGGGTCGAGCAGGATTTCCAGGCCGCCGCGCAGACCTACGCACGCGCACTGGCCATGCGGCCGGGCGACGCGGAACTGCTGTTCCGGCTGGCGGTAGCGAAGCGCCGGACCCCCGACGTGGAAGGCGCCCTGGAGGCCATGCGCCGCGCCATCGAACTGGACCCCAACAATGCCCGGGTACCCACCCTGCTGGTGGAAACCCTGGGCAACATGGCGCGATTCGAAGAGGCCGAGCCAACGGCCAGGGACCTGATCTTCCGGGCGCCGGACGCCCAGGATGCCAGGGCCACCCTCGCGGCCATCGAGATGTACAGCGGCCGGATCACCGAGGCGCGGGCAACGCTGGAACAGGTTTTGCCAAACGCCGGCGCCACTTACTACTTCACGCTGACAGAGTTGCCCTATTACGAGAAAGATTTCGAAAAGGCCATCGCGACCTGGAATTCGGCGCTGGTCCAGCGCGCGGTGAACAGCCGCGGGTTCATGGGCCACGATTATGCTGGCCGGGCCTGGGCCTGGCGCCTGCTGGGCCAGCACGAAACGGCGGTTTCCGAGGCCCGGAGGGGCATCGACGTGCTGCTGGCGCTGGAACCCACCGGCACCAACAACGACGCCTTCGAAATGACCACCCTGGCCGAACTCTACGCCCTGGCGGGCGATCACGAAGCGGCGCTCGGGGCATCTGCGCGAGCCGTGGCCCTGATGCCGAAGGAACAGGATTTCCTGTACGGCAGCTACATCGCCCAGGCACGCGTCGGCACGCTGGCCCTGGCCGGCGATCGCGAGCAGGCCCTGGCCGAACTCGAGCAGGTGCTCAATGCCCCCTACCGCCCCGACAACCTGGCGATCTGGAACGACCCCCGCTGGGCCTTCATGAAAGACGACGATCGCTTCCGGGCCCTGGTGGCCCCAGGCGATGACATGGATCTGGATTTATGAGTTTTGTTGAAGAACTGAAACGCCGCAACGTATTCCGCGTGGGCATCGCCTACGTGGTCGTCGCCTGGCTGGTCCTGCAGGTGGCTGACGTGGTATTCGACGCCATCGGTTCTCCGGACTGGGTGATGAAGACACTGCTGGTGATCCTGGCGATCGGCCTGGTGTTTGCCATCATCTTCGCCTGGGCCTTCGAGCTGACGCCCGAGGGCATCAAGCGCGAACACCAGGTGGACCGTGCGACATCCATCACCCACACCACCGGCCGCAAGCTGGATCGCGTCATCATCGGTGTGCTGGTCCTGGCGCTTGGCTACTTCGCGTGGGACAAGTTCCTGCGGGGTGAGCAGCCGACCATGGCCGGCGTAGAGAACGTACCGTCGGTCACCGAATCCTCACCAGACTCAACACCCGAGGCGGAACTGGAAAAATCCATCGCCGTGCTGCCCTTCGTCAACATGAGCGCCGACACTGACAACGAGTATTTCTCCGACGGTCTGTCTGAAGAGCTGCTGAACCTGCTGGCCAAGGTCGACGGCCTGAAAGTGGCCGCGCGCACCTCGTCGTTCAAGTTCAAGGGTGCCGAGGCCGGTATCGACGAGATCGGCCAGGCGCTCAACGTGGCGACCATCCTCGAAGGCTCGGTGCGCAAATCCGGCAACCAGGCCCGCATCACCGCGCAGCTGATCAAGGTCGACGACGGCTTCCACTTGTGGTCGGAAACCTACGATCGCGAGCTGGACAACATCTTCGAAGTACAGGACGAAATCGCCAGCGCCATTGTCGACGCGCTGAAGCTGCCGCTGCTGGGCACGGAGGACACGGCCGTCGCCAGTCATGCCACCGCCAGCTTCGAAGCCTACGACCTGTACCTGCTGGGCCGCCACCACCTGCGCCAGATCAACGCCGAGTCCTTCCACCGGGCGGCTGACTTCTTCACCCGCGCCGTGGCGCTGGACGAGAACTACGCGCCGGCCTGGGCCGGCCTGGCCGAGGCCTACATGGGCCAGGCCGACTACGGCGGCCTCGGCATGAACGAGGCCATCGAACTCTCGAGCGCCGCGCTGGACAGGGCACAGGCCATCGCGCCGGAGATGGCGGAAGCCCGTAACGCGCGGGCCATTCTGCTTTCCTACCAGGGCCGGCGGGCAGACGCGCAAAAAGAGGCCGAAGCCGTTCTCGCAACCGACCCCGACAATATCGACGCCATACATAACCTGGCGTCCGCGCTTGGAACCTCAGACCCGGAACGCACCGCCGAGCTGGCGGATCGGGCCATGGCACTGGACCCCCTTTCGGAAAACTCGCGCCAATTGGCCGTCTGGGGGGCGTATTCCCGCGGCGGATACGCCAGCGCCGAAGGCCTGCTCAGGAAACTCTTGATCGATGAGCCGGACAACCCGGGGCTCTACGAATCCTGGGCCACGCTCGCCGGCTCCAGGGGCAAGACCGATATCGCCATCGAAAAGATGACTCGGGTGCATGAACTTCGCCCCGGTGACACCTTTCCGGCGATGCAGGTCATGTTCTATCACCTGCAGGTCGGGGACCGGGAAACGGCGGCCACATGGCGGGATCGCGCCATCGAGCGCGGCCCGCAGACGCGATGGTCCATGATCAGTCGATCGGCCATCCGGTACTACGACGGCAACCTCGAGACCCTGGCCACCGAGCTCAACGACCAGGTGCAGAATAGCCCCAACGTCGTGCCGGGAATACTCGAGTTCCACGCCCAGGTGCTGGCCCGGCTCGGTCGTCCGGAGGATGCGCGGCACCAGGTTCGACGGGCGGTAGATATGTTTAGCGACAGCGCGTCCGACGTGCCGAGCGACGAAGAAGCTGACGCCAGCGCCCTGCTCGCCCTGCTGCTTGAGGACGGCCCGGAACGCCAGCGCCTGATCGATCGGGTACGGGAACGCGAACAGCACCTGCGAACCCATTTCCCGGAGGAGCCGTCGGGCCCCTTCCAGTCAGCCGTCATCGCCAGCCTGGAAAACCGCCGCGACGACATGTATGCCGCTTTCGACGAGTTCGTCGAACACGACGGCCACGGCGCAACCTGGATCCAGGCGAACCCGATCTTCGCGCAGTGGCACGATGACCCGATGTTCCGCGAGGTCATCGGCAGGATCAACGCCTCCTCCAGGGCCATGCGCGAAAAGATCGCGGCCGCACAAACAGACATGACCGCTTCAGGATAATCCATGAGCTTCATCGCCGAACTGAAAAGAAGAAACGTCATCCGGGTGGCGCTCGCCTACCTGCTGATCGCCTGGGTGCTGCTGCAGGCCGCGGACTTTGCGCTCGACCTGATCGACGCACCGAACTGGGTGATCCAGGTGCTGTTCATGTTGGCGGCGCTCGGGTTGCCCGCGGTGATGGTGTTCAGCTGGGTGTTTGAGATGACGCCGGAGGGCCTGAAACGCGAGCACGAAGTCGATCGCACGCAATCGATCACGCCGCAGACCGGCCAGAAGCTGAATCGCGTGATCATTGGCGCGCTGACGCTTGCGGTGGCGTACCTTCTGGTGGACAAACTGGTGCTGCAGGATCGGGCGAGCCGTCCGGCCGAACGCGTGGCCACGACGTCAGCCATCGAACAAGACGCGGGCGCAAGCCTCGTCGAGGCGGCCGACGCGGCGGCGCCGAAAAAACCCTCCGTGGCCGTGCTGCCGTTCGTCAACATGTCCGGACAATCGGACAATGAGTATTTTTCCGACGGCCTGACCGAAACCCTGCTGCACATGCTGGCGCAGCTGCCCGACCTGCAGGTCGCGGCCCGCACCTCGTCGTTTGCGTTCAAGGGCCAGAACAAGAGCGTGGATGAAATTGCCAGCGTACTGGGTGTCGCCCATATCCTTGAAGGCAGTGTGCAGCGTGCCGGCGACAAGATCCGCGTCACCGCCCAGCTGATCAAGGCGGATGATGGCTTCCACCTGTGGTCAGAAACCTACGACCGTGACCTGACCGACATCTTCGCCATCCAGGATGAGATCGCCACCGACGTGGCCCGCTCACTGGACGCCTCCCTGCTGGGCAACGACGAAAACCTGCATGGCGTGGATACCCATGACACGGCCGCCTACGACATTTACCTGCAAGCCCTGGAGCAGCAGGCGCTGGGGACTTATGCCAGCCTGCCGATCGCGGAATCGCTGTTCAAGGACGCCCTGGCCCGGGACCCCGATTTTATCGATGCCAAGCTGGGGCTGGTCCGCAATTACCAGGCCAAGACCACTACCGGGCTGATCGACCCGGACCTGGCCTGGTCAATGTCCGAACCCCTGCTGCAACAGGTTCTGGCGAAAGAGCCCGATAACCCCACTGCGCAGTTACTGGAAGCCAGTTTCTCATTCATGCCCGGGTTTGAGCTGGACGCCAATATCATTCCGGCCGCCCTGGATCGCGCACGCAGCCTGTTACCGCTGGCACCCACAGAGAGTTACATCCGCTCATTCGCGGCGATCATGGCGTACTTTTTCGTGGACGACCCCCGCACCCCCCTGGACCTGCTGGACGCCGGCCTGAAAATTGACCCGCTCGAACCCGAACTGCTGAGCGTCAAAGGCTGGGTCCTGCTGCAGATGGACCGGCACGAGGAATCGGAAACCTGGCTCATGAAGGCCTATGAACAGGCCCCGAATGACCCCAACGTTCTTTCCAGGATAGGCGACCTCAAGTTCGCCACCGGCGAACTTGCAGCCGAACTCGACTGGTGGCGTAGAGCAATGGATGCCGATCCGCGCGACCACGAACTGGCTGCAGAACTGGCTTCCCGGTTCTACCAGCTCGGACTGGTCGAGGAAGGTGATCGCTGGACCAACCGCGTGCTGTCACTGGCGCCACGGTCACCCGTCGGTCGCAGGGTAGAACTGGAGCGCGCCGTAGCCCGTGGAGACGACGCCCAGGCCCTGGTCCTGGCCAGGTCCATGATTGAGGATAATGTGGCGTTTCGCCATGACAGCTACACCACCGCCGTTTTTACCTACGCCGACATCATGACTACGCAGGATCGGGTACGTGAAGGCTTCGACTACTTCGTCGACCAACGACCGGAAGCCATGGCCTTTGATGGCAAGACCTATTCGTTGAACGAAGCCATGACGGTCCTGGCATCGCTCGAATGGCTGCCGCTGATCCACGACCGTGACGACATCCAGGCGGTATGGGCCAACGCTGCCCAGACTTTTGACCATAGCCTGCCGCGATGGCGGAAGAACCCCGCATTGATGGTCCAGGCCCGGATGCTGGAAGGCGATCTCGACGCCGCAAAGGCCATCGTCCTTGACGACCTGTTGGGCCGGCCTGCTGCACTCAACCTGGACGTCCCTGACATGCTTGCCCGGCCGTTTTATGCGCCAATCGCTTCCGACCCGGACGTTCAGGCGGCGCTGGCCAAACTCGACCGCCAGATTGACGGCCTGCGCGTCGAAGTACGCGAGATTCTGCTGGAACCCGAATGGAACCCCTGACCCACACCCGGAGCGGCGGATGAGCCTGTTCTCCGAGCTCAAACGCCGTAACGTCATCCGCGTGGGCATCGCCTACGTGCTGATGGCGTGGGTACTGCTGCAGGGCGCGGATTTCGCCCTGGACCTGATCGGTGCGCCCGAGTGGGTCATCCGGGCGCTGGCCGTGGTGATTGCCATCGGGCTGCCAATTACGCTGTTTTTCGCCTGGGCGTTCGAGATGACGCCGGAAGGCATCAAGCGCGACCACGAGGTCGACCGCAGCCAGTCCATTGCGCCGCAGACCGGCCGCAAGCTGGACCGGGCGATCATCGTGTTCCTGGCCGTCGCGCTGGTGCTGGTGCTGGCCGAGCGGTTTTTCCTGGCTGGCGAACCGGCACCCGCCACACCTGGAGTCGATTCGGCACAGGTGCCCGCAGGCGAGCCAAACGCAGAAGCCGCCTATGTTGAGAAATCCGTCGCCGTGCTGGCGTTCGAAAACATGTCGCCGGACCCCGAGAACGAGTTTTTCGCCGACGGCATTTCCGAAGAAATCCTGAACGTACTCGCCGGCATCGAGGACCTGCGTGTCATCGCGCGCACCTCGGCGTTCTCGTTCAAGGGGTCCGGCGCGACCATCGCCGAGATCGCCGGACAGCTGGACGTGGCCTATGTGCTCGAGGGCAGCGTCCGACGCGCCGGCAACCGGGTCAGGGTCACCGCCCAGCTGATCGAGACCGGGAGCGAATCGCACCTGTGGTCGGATACTTACGACCGTGACCTGGACGACATCTTCGCGGTGCAGGACGAAATTGCCCGTGCCATCACCCGGGAGTTGCAATTGCAGTTGACCCCCGCACAGGAAGACCTTCTGGTGGCGCAGCCCACGGACAACCTGGAGGCCTACAACAAGTACCTGCAGGGCCGCCAGCTGTGGCACAGCCGCGGCCCGCAGAACCTGCAGGCCGCCGCCATTTTGTTACAGGACGCGGTCGAACTCGACCCGGGCTTCGCCGAGGCCTGGGCCGCGCTGGCCGATACCTGGCTGCTGATCCCGGAATATTCCCCGACCCGCTCACTGGAGACCATCCCGCCTGCCCGTGACGCCGTCAACCGGGCGCTGGAATTGAAACCCGGCATGCCCCAGGCCCTGACAACCCGGGCCTACATCCGGTTCATGTACGACTTCGACTGGGACAACGCGGCGCGGGACTTCGAGCGGGCCATCGAACTCGATCCCGACTACCCCACGGCACAACAGTGGTATGGCGAGTACCTGGCGGTCCGAAACCGGGATACCGACGCGGCCCTGGCGCAGTTTCGCAAGGCCGCCCAGATGGATCCACTGGCGCCGGTGATGTGGAACGTGTCCGGGTGGGTCGCCGCGCAGGCGGGCAGACTGGAGGAGAGCAACCGGTATTACGAGCGCGCCCTCGAGATCGAACCCGGATTCCTGGCGGCCTACGCCAACCTGACCCTCAACTATATCCAGCTGGGTGAATATGAACACGCCCGCGAGATGTGGGTGCGCGCAGCGGCCCTGGGCGAATTCGACACCGAAGATGGCTTCAATCTTATCGAAGCCATGCATAATCCCACGGCCAGGCAGGCCTACATCGAAGGCCTCCCGACCAACCCCAACTGGCGCAGCGGCGCGGTCGATCGTGCGTTCGTGTACATGCTGCTGGGCGAAGAGGAGCGGGCGCTGGCTGATCTCGAACGCGGCCTGGAGGTTGGTGATCCCTACGCCGTGCACGCCGGCCGGATGGTGATCTACGACCCGCTGCGCGACGACCCGCGCTTCCAGGCGCACCTGGCGAAAATGAACCTGTGGCCCCCAGAAGGTTGACGTGAGCCTCTTCAGCGAACTCAAGCGCCGCAACGTCATTCGCGTGGCCATCGCTTACCTGCTGATGGGCTGGGTGGTGTTGCAGGGTGCTGACTTCGCCCTTGACCTGATCGGCGCGCCGGAGTGGGTGATCCGCGCGCTGGCAATTGTCGCCCTGGTCGGCCTGCCGTTTGCGCTGGCGTTTTCCTGGGCCTTCGAGATGACGCCGGAGGGCATCAAGCGCGAAGCCGAGGTCAATCGTGATGAATCCATCGCGCCGGCGACCGGCCAGAAGCTGAACGGCATGATCATCGCGCTGCTGGTACTGGCGGTGGCGCTGCTGCTGGTTGACCGTTACCGCGCGCCCCGGACCGACGCAACGGCTGTCAGCCCCACGGCGGCATCGCCTGGTCAGCCGTCGGTGGCTGAGCCAACCGGTGCCGCAGCTTCACAGCGTTCGGTCGCCGTGTTGCCGTTTCGCGCCATGTCCAGCGGCGAGGACGACGAGTATTTCGCTGACGGACTGACCGAGGAAATCCTGAACTCGCTGGCACAGGTGCCCGGCCTGTCAGTCACCTCGCGCACCTCGGCGTTCTACTTCAAGGACAAGGACCTGCCGATCGCGAAAATTGCCGAACAGCTCGGCGTGGCGCACGTCGTAGAGGGTTCGGTTCGCCGCTCCGGTGACCGCCTGCGCGTGACCGCCCAGCTGATCCGCACAGAAGACGACACCCACCTGTGGTCAAACAACTACGACAGCACGGATGCCGATGCCATCGAGGTGCAGGAAGACATCGCGCGGCAGATCGCCGAAACACTCAACGTCTTTCTCGACGACGACACACTGGCGCGGATGCGGCGCGCCGGCATTCGTGATGTCGACGCGTTCATCGAGTATGCCCGGGGCGTCGACATGCATATCGAGGCGCACGGTCACGACGACCAGCTGGAAATGCTCGAAGCGGCGAACGCCCACATGGCCACGGCCATCGAAGCCGCACCCGGTTTCAGCGCGGCCTGGGTGTTTTACTCCGACTACTACACCCACCTGCTCGTGGACGCCGCGATGGGCGAACTGCGGCCCCGACCCGATGCGACCGTGCTGGAAGCGGCACAGGCCGAAGCCGAAAACGCCTTCCAGCAGGCTGCGCGACACGCCCCTAATGCCGGTGTTCGCGCCGCCGCGGAACTGGACCTCGCCATCCTTCGGGGTGACGCCGAGGCCTGGCGCCCCCTGCTGGACGCCATGCTAAACGCCGACGGCTGCCTGGACTATGTCTGGGCGCACCTGCTCGGCCTCTACCCGGAGTTCCGCGACCGCTATGCCGAACTGCTGGAGCGCCTGGTCAGGTGTGACCCCATGGCAATCAACAACTGGGGCGACCTCGTGGAAGTGCGCATCGCCCAGGGCCGCCCGGAAGACGCGCTGAAGCTGTATGAGCGGTTTCCGTCCGAAGGCAATGATCTCATCACGTCCAGCGAAATCCATGCACTGCTGGCGCTGGGCCGGGCCGAGGCGGCGGAGTCGGTGGCCGCCATTGACATGACCAGCGATGGCAGTCGCTACGTGGCAAAAATGCTCATCGCCGCCACGAAGGGCGACGCGGACCGTGTACTCGCGCTCCGCGACGACATGCTGAAAAACATGCCCATCAACGATTTCCGCGCCCTGTTGATTGCCGCCTGGGTCGGCGACCGTGCTGCCGCCAATGGCCTGGCGGCGCGTATCGACGCCCAACCCATGGGGCACCTGGCCCTGATGATCTCCCTGGTATGGTGCAACTGCGGTGCCCCTTTTGAACTTGGCGCCGCGCCACGGCTGGCGGAAATCTGGCAACGGGCCGGCCTGCCCTGGCCCATTGACCCTGTTATCGAATTCCCGCTGAAGGACTGGTGACCGAATGAGCTTCTTTTCCGAACTCAAGCGCCGCAACGTTTTCCGCGTGGGCATCGCCTATGTTCTGGTCGCCTGGATCGTGCTGCAGGGTATTGATTTCCTGGTCGACCTGATCGACGCGCCGGCCTGGGTGCTGCAGATCTTTTTCGCCGCGGCAGCCATCGGCCTGCTGGCGGTGCTGATTTTTTCCTGGGTGTTCGAGATGACCCCCGAGGGCCTGAAGAAGGAACGGGAAATCGACCGGGGACGGTCCATCGCGCCCCAGACCGGGCGCAAGCTGGACCGGGTCATCATCGTATTCCTGGCGATCGCCGTGGTCATCCTGCTCGCGGAACGGTTCTATTTCCCTGCCACGAGTGATGACGCTGAACGGCTTGCGAACACACCGCCGCAGACCCCTGAAAGCTCAACCCAGGAAACAGCCGCGCCCCCGAAAAAGAGCCTGGCGGTATTGCCTTTTGTCGCGCTCAGCAATGGCCCCGACGACGAGTTTTTCGCCGACGGCCTGACGGAGGAAATCCTCAATTCACTGGCGCAGCTACCGGAGCTGCGGGTCACGGCACGCACGTCCGCATTCGCCTTCAAGGGCCAGGACGTGCCGGTACAACAGATTGGTGAGACGCTGGGCGTCGGTCACGTTGTCGAGGGTTCGGTACGCCGTTCCGGCGACCGCCTGCGGGTCACGGCGCAGCTGGTGCAGGCCGGGGACGGCTTCCACCTGTGGTCGAAGAACTATGACCGCGACTACGGTGACACCATCCTGATCCAGGAGGACATCGCCGAGCAGATCGCCGCCGCGCTGGACGTCGTGCTGGACAACGAAAAGCGTGAAGCCATGCGTCGGAGCGGCCTGCGCGACCCGGCCGCGTTCATCGCCTGGCAAAAAGGCACCCGCGCCGCACAGGAGGCGCACGGCGCGGAGGCCCAGGTGCCCGGCCTGCTGGCGGCCAACCGGTACTTCGAAGACGTCCTTGAGCACGCGCCGGACTACGCGCCTGCCTGGGTGGCCCACAGCGATCCCTACGGCCATATCCTCAATGACAGTTCGACTTTCGAAAACACGGTCGCGGATGTGCCTGAAGACATTGTCGAGAACGCCCTTGAACTCGCCATGCACGACCTGGCACAGGCGGCCGAAACCGCGGGCAGCCTGGGTGAACGCATGGGTATCGAATTCGACCTGGCCATCCTCAGCGGCGATTTCCTTGATATCCGGCGGCGGCTGGATACCTACCTGGAAAACGAAGGTTGCGATCACGCCCAGTGGGTCGATCCGGTCGCCGTGGTGTTCGGCTACGCCGAGCCGTTGACCCAACGCCTGGGCTATGTACTCGAGTGCGACCCGTTATGGAACACTGTCCAGTTCTCGCGCGCCCGGGCAGCGCTGTGGGCGGGAGAGCCAGAAAGAGCCCGCGCCATGATCGAAGATGCCCGCCGCCGGAATCCGCACCCCTGGCTCGACCTTATCCAGGTCCGCTCTTACCTGGTCGAGGGGCAACTGGAAACCGCACGCAACGAGCTCGACCAGTCCGGCGTGATTGGTACATTTTGGCAGGGGGTAAACCAGGTGTCACTTGCCGCCGCGGCCGGTGACCGGGAAGGCGCGCGCCAGGCCTTTGATCGCACCTTTTCCGACGGCGGGGAATCCGGGTTTTTCCGGCTGCAATTGCTTGCCATGCTGGGCGACCGTGAGGCGGCGAACGACCTCGCCGGGCGCATCGACGAAAATGCCTATGGCCCGTTACCCCTAACGCTGGTCACGGCATGGTGCATGTGCGGCGCGCCATTCGACCTGGCCGCGACCCCCAATTTCGCCGCAAAGATCGAGGAAGGCGACCTGCCTTGGCCACCCAGGGTTGTCATCGACTTCCCGCTGAAGGGCTGGTGACCATGACTTGCGCCACTGTTTCGCTCACACGCGGCGCGAGACGATGGCAGGTGTATCAATGGGCGCACGCTCCGGGAATCAGTTGAAACCAGCCATGCGGGTTTACGACATTTACAGGCACCCCAGGTACGGCTTCCAGGCCGTGCGCCGCGGCTTCTCGTGGCTGGCGTTCCTGGTGCCTTCCGTATGGGCAGTCCGCCGCGGGCTGGGACTGACCACGCTGGTGCTGGTACTGGCCACTTCCCTGGTGTTCGACATCGCCGAGCTGTTGGGCCAGTGGGCGGGGCACCCCGTCAGCCAGGTGCTGATCCTGGTCGCTCTGAGCATCGTGGTCGGCGTGAAACCGGGTTTCGACGGTTACCGCTGGCATGCGCGGGCGCTGACGGACGATGACTTCGAGTTTCAGTGCACGGTCGCTGCGAGCAGTCGACGGCAGGCGATACGCGCTGCCGCCAATGACCGGTACTTCAACGGACCCATCAACGTCGCAGCCTGACCCCGCTCAGTCCCCCAGCTGCGCGTAAGCCGGCAGCGTCAGGAAATCCGCCAGTTCGTCACTACGCGTCATTCCCTTCAGCAGCGCCGTCGCGCAGTTGATGGCCTGTATATCCAGGATGTTCGCGTCGGCGCACAGCAGGCGGCGCGTGTCATCGAAACATTCATCCAACCAGTCGTGGTCAACCTGGCGGCCGTCCGCCAGCGTCACGCCCTGGTGCGCCCACTGCCATAGCTGCGCGCGGGCGATCTCGGCCGTGGCGGCGTCTTCCATCAGGTGGTGGATGGCCACGCAGCCGTTGCCGCGCAGCCAGGCGGCCAGGTAGCGCACCGCGACATCCACGTTACGCCGCACGCCGGCCTCGGTGATTTCGCCGCTGCAGGGCGCCAGCAGCATGACCTCGCTGATTGGCTCGATCGACGGCCGCCAGCCCAGCTGGTTGTCGCCGTGGATGACCGCGTCGAAGGCTTCGCGGGCCAGCGGCTCCAGCGCCGGGTGCGCGACCCAGGTGCCGTCGTGGCCATCGGCGGCCTCGCGCTGCTTGTCGGCTGACACGCGCGCCAGCGCTTCGGCATTGGCCTGTTCGTCTTCGCGTATCGGCACCTGCGCGGCCATGCCGCCCATGGCGAAGGCGCCGCGGCGGTGGCAGGTGTCGATCAGCAGCCGCGAGTAAGCGCGCAGGAACGGCGTCGTCATGCTCACCGCGTCGCGGTCGGGCAACACCCGGTCCGGGTGCTTCCGCAGCGTCTTGATGTAAGAAAAGATGTAGTCCCAGCGGCCGCAGTTCAGGCCCAGGGCGCGGTCGCGCAGCGCGTGCAGGATCTCGTGCATCTGGAACACGGCCGGCAGCGTCTCGATCAGCACGGTCACGCGCACGGTGGCGGGCTTTAACCCTAAGCGGCGTTCCGCGTAGCTGATCACGTCGTTCCACCACTCCGCCTCGGTGTGGTGCTGCAACTTCGGCAGGTAGAAGTACGGCCGGCTGCCGCGGCGCGCCAGCTCAAAGTGGTTGTGGAACAGGTACAGGCCGAAATCGACCAGTGCCGCCGGCACCGGGCGGCCACGGAAACGCAGGTGGCGCTCCGGCAGGTGCAGGCCACGCGGGCGCACCATCAGCACGGCAGTTTCATCATTCAGTTCGTAGCGCTTGCCTTCGGCGCTGGTGAAATCAATCTCCCGGCGGATGGCGTCGAACAGGTTCACCTGGCCGGCGACGATGTTGATCCACGTGGGCGAGGTCGAGTCCTCGAAGTCCGCCATGTAGACCTGGGCGCCGGAGTTCAGCGCGTTGACGACCATCTTGCGGGTGACGGGACCGGTGATCTCGGTGCGCCGGTCCAGCACCTCTTCGGGAATGGCCGCGACCGACCAGTCATTTTCACGCACCAGCGCGGTGGCCGGCGCAAACCCGGGCAGTTCGCCGTCGTCATAGCGCGCCTGGCGGCGCTCGCGTTCGGCCAGCAGGCGCTTCAGGTCCGGGGTGAACCGCTCGACCAGCTCAGCGACGAATGCCAGCGCTTCCGGCGTCAGGATGCGTTGTTGGTCGGGGGTGGGCGCGCGCAGCAGTTCCAGCGTCTCGTCGCGGACCGGCTCCAGTTCGGCTCGCGGCGATTGCAGGGCTTCGAATTCATGAGTGGCAAGGCTCATGGGCATTTCCTCATCGGGACGTTGGCATGTGCCGGACAGGTTATGCGCGCGCGAGCATAATTGAAAAGATGAATCTTTGAATGACTATAATGAGTTTTGTTAAAGATACGGCGCGAAACGCCCATGACCGACACCACCCGCCACTACTACAAGGGCAATTCGCTGAAACAGCTGCGAGCCTTCTGCGCCGTCGCCCGTGCCGGCAGCATGACCGACGCGGCCCGCGAACTGTTCCTCAGCCAGTCGGCCGTCAGCCTGCAGGTCAAGGCGCTGGAAGAGCAAATGGGCGTGGAACTGTTTGAACGCCGCGGCCCCAACATCAGCCTGACGCCGGACGGCCGCAAACTGATGGACATGGCGCGGCCGCTGGTGGAAGGCATCGACGACCTGCCGCAGCGTTTCGAACACGAGGTTCGCGGCAGCGCGGATTCCGGCGAACTGGTCATCGCCGGCGGTGAATCGGCGATGACCTACATCCTGCCCGACCTGCTGGGCCGCTTCCAAAAGGACCACCGTGGCATCCAGGTCAGCCTGCGCAACGTCGGCATCAGCGAAGGCCTGGGCCTGATCCGCGACGACGAGGCCGATTTCGCCGTCGGCTCCATGCTCGACGTGCCGTCGGACATCGCCTACACGCCGATGTGGTCGCACGCGCCCATGCTGATCATGCCGGCCGGCCACCCGCTGGCCGGGCAGGACGACATCCAGCTGGCCGACATCGCCGCCCACGACCTGATCCTGCCGCCCCGCCGCCTGACCACCTGGCGCCTGGTCGACCGCGTCTTCCAGCAGCACGGCGTGCCCTTCAACGTGGCCCTGGAGGTCAACGGCTGGGGCGTCATCAAGCGCCTGGTGGAAGCCGGCCTGGGCCTGTCGATCGTCTCGGGCGTGTGCGTACTGGACGACGACAATCTCATCGCCCGCGACATGAGCGCCCACTTCCCCCGCCGCGACTACGGCATCGTCACTCGCCGCGGCCGCCACCTGCCGGCGCCCGCGCGTGCCTTCCTGGAAGCCATCCAGGACACGGCCCCGCCGCGCTCGCCCT
This sequence comes from uncultured Oceanospirillales bacterium, assembly GCA_913055655.1. Classification (GTDB taxonomy): domain Bacteria; phylum Pseudomonadota; class Gammaproteobacteria; order Xanthomonadales; family SZUA-36; genus Marinihelvus. Next base: position 220,139 of record CAJXKA010000003.1, read on the forward strand.
GGGAGCAGGAGGGGCACTCCTCGCGCTAGCACGCTAATATCTGGAAAACACCAACAAAAAGGGATGCCATGAACAGGAACTTCACGCTCGCGCTCGCCTTCGCTCTGGCCCTGGCACTGAACCTCGCCGCCGCCGGAGCGGCGTTCGGCTGGACCGTTGAGAAAGTACCCGATACCGAAACCGCGAACTGGTCGCAGCCGCTGCCGACACGGGCCACCGGCCGCGCCGTCACGAACGCCGAGACCGGCGAATGGTTGCGCCAGTGGCCGGGCACCTATTTCGAAACGGCGTTCTCCGGCGACCGCGTGGCCTTCCGCGTCGGCGCGGGCGACGTGATCCTGGACATCCGCGTGGACGATGCCGAACCCATCATTCTCAGCAAACCGGAACCCGGCCTGTATCAAATCACCGGCCTGGCCCCCGGCGACCACCGGCTGCGCGTCGATGTCGCGTCGGAAAACCAGGGCTGGGCGACAACCTTCGGCGGTTTCTTATCCAGCGAAGACACCCGGGCGATGCCGCTACCGGCCCGCGAGGTCCAGCTCGAGTTCATCGGCGACTCCCACACCGTCGGTTACGCCAACCGGTCCACGCAGCGCGAGTGCGACAACGACGAGGTCTGGGCCACCACGGCCACCTCGCGCGGTATCGCCCCGCTGGCCGCCGCGGCATTCGACGTCGACTACCAGGTCAACGCCATTTCCGGGCGGGGCGTGGTCCGGAACTACGGCGGCGGTGACGGCGACACCCTCCCACAGGCGTACCCCTACACGCTGTTCGACAAGACCAGGACCTACACTGACGCCACCTGGTCACCGGCGGTGATCGTCATTGCGCTCGGCACCAATGATTTTTCAACGCCGCTCACCGATGGCGAGCCCTGGCAGGACCGCGCGGCATTGCGCGAAGCCTACGCGGACCGCTACACGCGTTTTGTGCTGGAACTGCGCGAGCGCCATCCGGACGCGGGCTTCGTGCTCTGGATCGCCGACCGCCCCGAGGGCGAGATCAGCACCGCCCTGCAACACGTGGTCGACAAGCTGGCGGTGCGCGGCGAGCGCCGCGTGGAGATGGTCATCGTCAGCGACCTGGAAATGACCGCCTGCCACTGGCACCCCAGCCTGGCCGACAACCAGCGCGTGGCCACGGCGCTGAACCCGGCCATCGCCCGCCAGTTGTCACAGGCCAGAAATACCGATAGCGGAGAGCAGTCGCGCGCGGACAGGCTGCAGCAGCGCCTGGCCAACAATCCCGCCACCCCCTGGAACGTTTACGGCCCCGGCCAGGTCACCGAGGTCCTTCCCGGCGAAGGCCCGCAGGGCTTCCCGGCGTTCCGCGTTGATGTGCAGTCGAAAGCCTCCAACCCCTGGGAAATCGGCGCCGTCAACAGCATCGAAAAGCCCATCGCCAAAGACGATGTCATCGTCGTCGCCCTGTGGCTGCGCGCGCCACACCTCGCCGACGGCGAGACCACCGAGATCCCCAGCTTCGGCCTGAGCCTGTCCTCACCCCCCTACGACGGCATCGCCGGCAGCACGGCCACCGTGACCCACCAGTGGCAACAGTTCTTCGCCACCGGCACCGCCGGCAAAAACTTCAAGGCCAGCGAACTGGGCCTGGGTGTCCACCTGGGCAACGCCGCCCGTGTCATCGACCTGGGGCCGGTACGGGTGTTCAACCTGGGGCCGGGCGCTGATGTCAGCGGCCTGACAGGCGAGTAAACCACACCCCGTGCGACACCCCATTCGCCGGCAACTCGCCCCTCCAGATCACCTTCGCGAAATTCGTGAAATTTGCGAAATTCGCGTTGCGCTCTTGAGCACCTCTCCACCCACAAAAAAACCCGGGTCCTCGCGAACCCGGGTCTTTCACACACGCTGACTGGCGTGTTGCTTACGCGGACTTGAACTCCGGGTAAGCCTCGATGCCGCACTCGCCGACATCCAGTCCTTCGTACTCCTCTTCCTGGGAGACGCGGATGCCCATCACCAGCTTGAGGGCGAACCAGACGATAAAGCTGGTCACGAACACCCAGGTGAAGATGGTGGCCGCGCCCGCGAGCTGGCCGCCGAAGCTTGCGCCGTCATTGGTCAGCGGCACCAGCAGCAGGCCCAGCAGGCCGACGGTGCCGTGCACGGAGATCGCGCCGACGGGATCGTCGATCTTCAGCTTGTCCAGCGCCAGGATGCTGAACACCACCAGTACACCACCGGCGGCGCCGAACAGGGTGGCCTGCAGGGCGGTCGGGGTGGAGGGCTCGGCGGTGATGGCCACCAGGCCGGCCAGGGCGCCGTTCAGGGCCATGGTCAGGTCGGCGCGGCCCCACAGGATGTGCGAGGTCAGCAGCGCGGCGACCAGGCCGCCGGCGGCGGCGCCGTTGGTGTTCAGGAACACCATGGCCATGGAGTGCGCGCTGGCGGCGTCGCCCAGCTTCAGCACGGAACCGCCGTTGAAGCCGAACCAGCCCATCCACAGCACGAACGTACCCAGCGTGGCCAGCGGCAGGTTGGCGCCGGGGATGGCCTTGGCCTTGCCGTCCTTGCCGTACTTGCCCAGGCGCGGGCCCAGCAGCAGCACGCCCGAGAGCGCCGCGGCCGCACCGGCCATGTGGACGATGCCGGAACCGGCAAAGTCACTGAAGCCCAGGTCGCCCAGGTTGAAGATGCCGAAGACGTCGTTGCCGCCCCAGGTCCAGCCGCCTTCCATCGGGTAGATGAAGCCGGTCAGCACCACGGCGAAGATCAGGAACGACCACAACTTCATGCGCTCGGCGACGGCGCCGGAGACAATCGACATGGCCGTGGCGACGAACACCACCTGGAAGAAGAAGTCGGAGGCGCCGGAGTACACCGAGTCGCCGTCGAAGCCGTTCTCGGCCGAGGCCGCCAGCACTTCTTCCAGGCTGAAGGCTTCGATACCGGACAGGAAGAACCCGCCGCCGTACATGAAGTAGTAGCCGCAGACCATGTACATGATGCAGGCGATGGAATACAGCGCCACGTTCTTGGTCAGGATCTCGACCGTGTTCTTGGCCCGCACCAGGCCCGATTCCAGCAGCGTGAAGCCCGCGGCCATCCACATGACCAGGGCGCCGCAAATCAGGAACATGAAGGTGTCGAGGGCGTATTGTAGTTCGAAAATCTGGTTTTCCATTGTCGCTCTCCCTTCGCTTAAATGGCCTGCGCGCCGGTCTCGCCGGTGCGGATACGGATGACTTCTTCGAGTTTCTGGACGAAGACCTTGCCGTCACCGATCTTGCCGGTTTCGGCGGCCTTGACGATGGCTTCCACCACCGATTCGACCATTTCGTCGACGACGGCCGTTTCCAGTTTTATTTTCGGCAGGAGGTCCACCACGTATTCGGCACCGCGGTAGAGTTCGGTGTGGCCTTTTTGCCGCCCGAAACCCTTGACCTCGGTCACCGTGACGCCGGTGACACCCACTTCCGCGAGTGACTCCCGGACCTCGTCCAGTTTGAATGGCTTGATGATCGCCGTGACCAGTTGCATTGACTTTCTCCTCGTTTGTTCTCAGGGTTCTTGACCCGTGAATCCAAAATGCAGGAATCGGGCCAATCTTCAAAACGAGGAAAACCAGTGCTTTGCGGGGGATTAGCGCCCCTGTTCAGGCGAATAAAAGGTGATCGTGGTGAACTTGGTGCATGGTGATGCACCAAGATTGTGCGCGCAGCCAGGTTTGGTGCGCGCGGCAGGCCCCGTTTCGGGTCAGCAGTCGTCCCGGGTCTTGAACTCGACGGTCTCCGTCACCTGGACAGGCGTCCGGCCGGGGTTGGATTCCGCCGGCACGTATTCCCATTCGGTCAACTGCGCCAGCGCCGCCCTGTCAAAGCCGCCCGGCGGCTCGGACTCCAACACGGTGGCGTTGAAGACATCACCCCGGGAATCGATCACGTACTGGAGCACCACATGGCCACAGCCGCTGGGCATCGGTCGACGACTGTTCACCTTGACGTACACGCCGTCCTGCCGGGTGACCCAGTAGTCGGCCCGTTGTGCTTCATCGATAACCACGATATCCGAAGTCAACTCCGGCTCAGGTGGTGTCGTGGCGCAGGATGTGACGAAAACGGCGGCGAACACAATGAACAGTGTCTGGCGAAACATGACTCCTCCGTGAGCAGGTTTTCCTTACAGGTTGCCACAGCGGCGCGCGTTGCGCACCCGCTCCCACCCTGTCAGCCCGGCGATTGCCGGAACCGCTCCCATACCGGAACAACGCGCTCCGGCAACGGCGCCACCGCGCCAAGTTCTTTCCAGCCCTGGCCGGGCGCGTGGAAATCCGAGCCGCAGGAGCCCAGCAGCCCCATCTCCCGGCACAGCTGGCCGAGACTGCGGGTTTGTTGCTCGTTCTGCTGCCCGGAGACCACCTCCATGCCTTCGCCGCCGGCATCAATGAAATCGTTCAGCAGCCGCTTGAGCTTCGTGCGGGTCAGCTTGTAGGCCAGCGGGTGGGCCAGCACCGCGATGCCGCCGGCGTCGCGAATCCAGGTCACGACCTGCGCCAGGCTGGCCCAGGACTCGCGCACATCGCCGGCCTTGCCGTCGCCCAGGTAGCGCTTGAAGGCGGCTTCCATGGAATCAACCCTGCCTGTCTCGACCAGGTGCCGGGCGAAATGCGGGCGACCGACCTGCCCGCCCAGTGCGTACCGAGACGCGCCCTCGAAGGCGTTCTCGATACCCTGTTTCTCCAGCCTTCTCCCAATTTCCCCGGCACGGCGCTCGCGCGCGCCTGACTGGAACGCGACACCCTCGGTGATCGCCCGGCTGGCGGGGTCGATATCCAGGCCGAGCACGTGGATGCCAGTGGTGTTCCAGGTGGTGGAGAACTCGATGCCCGGGACCAGCCGCAGGATTGATGGCACTTCGGGCAAGTCATGAAAGGCGTCGACCGTGTCGTGGTCGGTGATCGCCAGGGTCGTCACGCCTTTCTCCACCGCGCGCGCCATCAGCTCGGCGGGACTGAGCTCGCCGTCGGAGCAGGTGGTGTGGGAATGGAGGTCGATGTTTGCCATGAATCTAGTCGTGTCGCGAGCGATTTCGGCAGGATTGACTCGCGCCATCCATGGCGCTCGCCCTGCGGGCGGCCCGCTTCGCGGTCCGTAAATTCACGAATTCTGGCAATTTCGCAAACCGGGAAAACAATCGTAAGTATAGAAAGCAAAAAGCTCGCGTCTGGCGGACTTTTCTTAAATTGGCGCGCCCGGCAGGATTCGAACCTGCGACCCCTGCCTTCGGAGGGCAGTACTCTATCCAGCTGAGCTACGGGCGCTGAAAATCGTGGGCGGCTAGTGTAATCGGCGCGCCTGCCGGTGTAAACGCGCGCGCCCTACCTGACGGCGGCGTGGGAAGCTATACTATGCGCCTTTTCGCGGGCCCGTGACGGTCCGGTATGTGCATCAGAAATCGGAAGACAGCATGGGCAACCACGAAGACAAGGTGTTCCTGAAGCGATTCAGCATCATCATACTTATCCTGGTGGGAATTACGTTCGCCATCATTTTTATGGCCACGCGCCACGGGCCTGAAGTTGACCCGGCCACCAACCCCAGCCGCATGGCACTCGCCGATGAGCGCACTGCGCCGGTGGGCGCGGTGCGTACCGAGTTGCCGGAAGGTGCCGATGCGGTTGCCGCTGTGCCCGCCGCCCCGGTCGACCCGGCCTCGATTGATGGCACCGCCATTTACGATTCCGTCTGCGCCGTCTGCCACAACGCCGGTGTCGCCGGCGCGCCCATACCGGGCAGCGACGACTGGGCCACGCGCGCCGAGCAGGGTCACGACACCCTGGTCGATCACGCCATCAACGGCCTGAACGCGATGCCGCCCAAGGGTGGCCGCCCCGATCTTTCCGACGCCGAGGTCATCGCGGCCGTGGAACATATGCTGGCGCTGTAAGCACAGCACCAGCCTGGTTACGTGGGAAGGACCCCGCGCACACTGGCAGCCCTGGCGATCACGACATTCGTGGTCGCCTGCGCCGATCAACCCGACGCCATTCCTGGAGGCGGCCCGCTTTGCGATGCCGTTCCCACCGCCATTGGCGTGATCCAGGGTACTGGCAGCCGCTCTCCACTTGAAGGCCAGTCGGTCAACGTCCTCGGCATCGTCACCCGCGTGACGACATCCGGCTTTGTTATTGAGTCCCCGACACCTGACGCTGACCCTGCTAGCAGCGAAGGCCTGTTCCTGTCCACGCCCGGCGCAATGGCGCTGGAACCCGGCATGCAGGTCGCCGCACAGGGCGTGGTCACCGAGCTGGGCGATGGCGGCGACACGCAAACGGCGCTGGACGGCGTCCAGTCGCTCACGCTCTGCGGCGAACACCAGGCCCTGCCACTGACACATACCCGCCTGCCGATGGCGGCGGACACGCGCGAGTCACTGGAGAACATGCGCGTGACGCTCGATTCCGCATCGATCGCCACCGATGTCTACCGCCTGCGTGATGGCGAGATCCGCATCGCGGCCGGTGGCATGCTCGCCAGCCCCACCGAGGTGGCCTGGCCGGGTAACGACGCCCGCCGGCAGCGCCAGCAGAACCAGGCGGCCTGGCTGAAGGCGCAGCTGGTCGACGGCGACCGAACCGCGTTTCCGGGTGGCACCGAACTGGTGTCCGATGAAGGCGTGCTGGGCCACGACGGGAAGTCGCCAAAGCTGTTCCTGGAGGCCCCGGCCAACCTGGCCCGGCCGCTGATGCCTTCGCCCCCGGCGCCCGCCGCGGAAAGCCTGCGGGTGCTCAGCCTGAACCTGTACAACTACTTCAACGGCGATGGCCAGGGTGGCGGCTTCCCCGCGCCTCGCGGCGCGAGCAGCGAGAAAGACTTTGAACGCCAGCGTGAACGGCTTCGCGCCGCGCTGGAAGCACTGCGCCCCGACATCGTCGCGGTGATGGAGCTGGAGAATGACGGCTTCGCACCCGGCTCGGCCGCCGCCGACCTGCTCGATGACATGGCGCAGGCCACCGGCGCGTCCTGGGAAGCGGCCAACCCGGGGGTGAACGGCATCGGCAGCGACGAGATCACTGTCGGGCTGTTTCACCGGCCCGACCGGGTCAGGGCCATGGGGCCGGCACTGACGCTGGGCGCCGCACCCTTCGACCTGCTCAGTCGCAAACCCGTGGCCCGCGCGTTTGCCCCCGTCGGCGGCGGGCCGGCGTTTTTCGTGGCCGTGAACCACTTCAAGTCCAAGGGCAGCTGCCCCGACCACGGCCCGGATCGTGACCTGGGCGACGGCCAGGGCTGCTGGAACGCCGCACGGACGGCGGCGGCGAAAGCGGTGGGTGAATGGGTGCTGCAACTCGCCGCGGCGCAGGCGGACGGCCGCGCGCTGATTGTTGGCGACCTGAATGCCTACCGCCTGGAAGACCCGGTCCGGCACCTGGTCGGGAACGGTTTTGAAGACCTGACCGGCGGCGGGGAGCTGGGGCACGAGTACAGCTACGTGTTCTACGGCGAGGCCGGCACCCTGGATTACGCGCTGGCCACGCCGGCGCTGCGCCGGCTGGTCGCCCAGGCGCGCATCCTGCATATCAACGCCGCCTGGCCGCCCGGCATGAAGCTGCCGGCGCCATGGCTGCGTTCATCCGATCACGACCCCGTGATCGTCGATTTACGCTTTCGCCAGTCGTTTACCGCCCGTTGAATCCGGGGCATTAATTCCAGGAACGTTTCTTCGCAGGCGGGGCCGAATTCAGCCCAGATTTCCTCAACGCGCCCCAGCGGATTGCTGCGCTTCAGGCGCCGGCCGACGCCGTCCAGGGTGCGGAAAAACTCGCTTTCGTCGGCGTAGGCGGCGAACAGGCCGCGTCGGTCGGCGTAGCGCATGAAACTCGCCAGCCGGTCGGGCGGCTCACCGTCGTGGTGCGCCAGCAGGTCGCGGACCCGGGCGTCGAACGCGTCGATCGGCTCGTCGCTCCAGTCCGGCCAGCGACGCGCCAGGAAATGGTCGAAGGCGACATCGGCGACGATGCCCGCGTAGCGGCGGTACGGCCGTGGGAACGACTTCACCAGCGCTTTCACACCCGGGTCCGCGTCCGTGCTCCGGTCGATAAAACGATGCAGGCGGATACCGTCGCGGACGCCGGGCGGGTAGGTGCGGAGCGCGCGCAGCCCCCGGACAAAATCGCCAAACAGGCCGCCGAGCATCAGCTCGTCATCGTCGCGGACCAGGTACAGGTGGGCGAGAAAATTCATCCCCGCACGTTAGCACAGCGACGCGTCCGAACCATGGCATTCCGGTGGCCGTTGGTGGGTGATGGAAGCCCTGCGTTATCATGCGGGCTTCGCAGCCACCGCGACCCGATATGACCGACGACAACGTTGCCAACCCGGACGCGTTTCCGGACGCCCGCGCCGAGATCACCCTACAGGGCCCGGCCGGCGCCCTCGAGTGCATCACCGATGTTCCAGAGGCCGAAGATGAGCGCCCCGCCACCGTGGTGATCTGTCACCCGCACCCGTTGCATGGCGGCACCATGCACAACAAGGTGGTCACCATCATCGAGCGCTCGATGCGTGAACTGGGGCTGCGCACCGTGCGGTTCAATTTCCGCGGCGTCGGCGAAAGCGCCGGCGAATTCGACGACGGTTACGGCGAGACCGACGACCTGTTCGCGATCTGCGAATGGGTGCGGCGCACCCGGCCGGGCGACGCGTTGTGGCTGGCCGGCTTCAGCTTCGGCACCTGGGTCTGCCTGCGCGCGGCGCAGAACCTGGACATCGGCCAGCTGATTTCAATCGCACCGGCGGTCACGCGCTTCGACTTCGGCGAACTGTCACGGCCGGACTGCCCCTGGCTGGTGGTCCAGGGCGACGAGGACGAGGTGGTGGAGTTCGAGGCCGTGCGCGACTGGGTGGCCACCGTTGAGCCCCCGCCTGACTTCCAGGTGATGGAACACGCCGGGCACTTCTTCCACCGGCGGCTGATGGACCTGCGTGGCCTGCTGAAGAACGGCGTGTCGGGCGCCCTTCCCGAACCCCATTCGTGACGACACCCGGCGCGCGCTACCAGGAGCGGCTGGAAAGCGGCCGTTTCGCGCCTGACCCGGAACAGGCGAAAGTCGTGGCGGCGCTGGACCGGCTTCACGGCGAGCTGACTGAAACCGGCTCCAGCGGCCTGGGCGCGCTGTGGCGCCGGGTGACCGGGCAGCCAACGCCGGGGCCGGAAGGCCTGTATCTGTGGGGTGGCGTCGGTCGGGGCAAGACCTGGCTGATGGACCTGTTTTACGACACGGTGCCGTTCGAGGAAAAGCAGCGCTTCCATTTCCACCGCTTCATGGCGCGGATTCACGACGCCCTGCGCGAACGCGGCCAGGAACAGGATCCGCTGTCCGACATTGCCCGGGACTGGTCGCGGCGCTGTCGCCTGCTGTGCTTCGATGAATTCTTCGTCTCGGACATCGCCGACGCCATGCTGCTGGGCGGCCTGCTTCGCGGCCTGTTCGACAACGGCGTCACGCTGGTGGCGACCTCCAACGTGGCGCCCGACGACCTCTACCGCGACGGCCTGCAGCGCGCCCGGTTCCTGCCGGCCATTAACCTGCTGAAGTCGCGAACGCGGGTGATGCACGTGGGCGGCGATACCGATCACCGCCTGCGCCTGCTGGAACGCTCCGAGACCTGGCACACGCCGCTGGGCGAATTCGCCGAGGAGGGCCTGGCGCGCAGCTTCAAGGAGATGACCAGCGAGTGCGAACTGAACCCGGAACTGAACATCAACGGCCGCGCCTTCACCGCGCAACGTCGCGGCGACGGCGTGATCTGGTTCGATTTCGACACGCTGTGCGAACAGCCGCGCGGCGCGCGGGACTACATCGAGATCGCACGGGCCTTCAACACGGTGCTGTTGTCCAACGTGCCGGTGATGGACGAAACCGCTTCCAACGCCGCCCGCCGCTTTATCAACCTGGTCGATGAATTCTACGACCGGGGCGTGAAACTGCTGGTCTCGGCCGAGGCCTCCATTGACGCGCTCTACACCGGTAAACGCCTGGCGTTCGAATTCGAACGCACCCGGAGCCGGTTGACGGAAATGCAGAGCCGCGAATACCTGGCGCGCGCGCACCTGGCCTGATTGCAGATAAAAGAAAGGACCGGCAAGGGGTAAACCGGTCCTTTCGTGAGATCCGGTGCAAGGGGAACACCGGCCTCGAGCCGGACGCGACGCAAGGGGGGCGCCGAATCCGAACAAACTGTTCGTGAGTTTTGCTCGACGGTCGCAACCCGGTGTATTGGTGCCTGGGACGCCGTAGCCTAATTTTAACCCAAAAATGCGATTTTTGTAGTCAAAAGACCGAAATACCGTTCCCGCGGTATTCGCGGCGGGGCGCGGAGCTCAGCGCCCGCGCCTGAGCGCTTCGACGGAAAAGGTTGCGATTTCGCCGTCGCCGTCGCGCACCGGCTGGCCCTCTTCGGGGCCGAACGCCGCGCCGAAGACCACCTCGAAACGGGCCGGGAACCGGCCATCGCGTTCAAAGGCCCGGTACTCGGCGGCCACGCGCGCCAGCTTGCCGGGCGTCGTCAGTCCCCGCGCCCGGCTGGACGCGGCATTGACGTCGCCGATGCCTTTCAGGTCCCGCATCACCGCCAACGGCTCGCGATACGCCAGCACCAGGGTTTCGGCATCCATGACCGGGTCGCGAAAACCAGCGCGGACGAGCGCATCACCCACATCGTGCATGTCGGCGAAACGGTGCACGTGCGCGTGCTCGTCCACGCGCGACCAGGCGGTGCGCAGTTCGTAAAGCGTATCCGGGCCGAAGCTGCTGAAAATGAACAGCCCGCCTGGGCGCAATACGCGACGCACGCCGGCAAACAGCGCCGCCTCGTCCGGGCTTGAGTGCACGGCCAGTGAGGAGAACACCAGGTCGACGCTGCGGGCAGCCACGGGCATGGCCTGCATGTCGGCACAGACCGGCAGGGCCACCGCGTCGCCCTGGGGGCGATGCCGATGGCGTGCGAGCATGGCGGGCGCCCAGTCCAGCGCCAGGACGGTGGCCTCCGGGAAACGGCGCGCCAGGGCCTGGCTGCCACTCCCCGTGCCGCAGCCCAGGTCGATCACGCGCCGCGGCTGGACATCGAAGTAGTCGAGCCGCTCGAACAGACGGGACTCGACTTCCTGCTGCAGCGCGGCATGGGCGTCATAACTTGCCGCCGCGCGGTCTGAGGCCCGGCGCGCAGCCGTCCGATCGATGCGGGTCAGTGTCATGAATCTTTCGCTCCCCCGGCCAGGAATTCATCAAGTAACGCGGTGACCTCACGTTCATGGCGAACAAACGGCGCGTGGCCGGCGCCTTCGATCGCCCGGAACCGGGCGTTCGACATCATACCCGCAGCCGCGCGGCTGGCCGCCGGTGGTGAAACCCGGTCGGCGGACCCACTGATCCAGAGCGTGGGCTGGGCCAGCCCCGGCAACAGTTCGCGCAAATCGGTCGTCGCCAGGATTTCCAGGCCGGCCCGCAAGGCCTTGTACCCGGGCTCCGGCGCACCGTGCAGCATCCGGCGCATGTCGCGAAGCGTGGCCTCCGGGTCGGCGGCGCCCAGCGCCTGCAGGCCAACAAAGCGTTCGAGCACACCTTCACCATCCTCGACACAGGCCTCCCGAAACGCCTGGAACACGCGTTCCGGCATCGCGTCCGGCCAGTCCGGGGCTGCGACGAAGCGTGGATTGGCGCCCACCAGGATCATGCGCCGTACCTGTTCCGGTGCACGCTGCGCGGCGGCCAGCGTCACCTGGCTGCCCAGCGACCAGCCGATCCAGTCGGCCGGTGGCGTTGAGGCCAGCACTTCGTCGGCGAAAGCCCCCAGCGACCATGTGCGGTCCCGCGTGTCGGCGCCATGCCCGGGCAGGTCCACGCGATGCACGGTGTAGCGCGCGGCCAGTGCCGTCGCCACCCCGGCCCACGCGCCGGAATGCATGCCCCAGCCGTGCACCATCACCACGTCGGGCCCGCTGCCGGAGACATGAATCACGGCCGGCAGGCCTCCCCTGCGATGGAAAGCGCGTCAAAGGGGGAAAGTCCTACAGCTTTTGTCCGGGAATTGCGGTCGATGGCGACGGCAGGGTGCATGAAGATGGTCTCTTGCCGAGAGGGGGTGTTCCACGTGGCCGAGCAGTATCTGAACCCACCCGGGGTGTGTCAACCAGGACGGCCACGGTGGCCTGCGGCCGTTTGTGGTTTGCTGGACGCCCTGTTGCCGCCACGATGCGTACTGTGCGGCGACCCGGCCGATACCGCTGACGGCGACGGCGCGCTGTGCCGGCCGTGCCTGGCCGGGCTGCCCGGCAACCCGGGCGCCTGCCCCCGTTGCGGTTTGCCCGAATCGGGTGAAGGCTGCCGTGACTGCCGGATCATTCCGCCGCCCTGGCGGCACGTGCAGGCGCCGATACGCTACGACTTCCCCATCGACCGCCTGGTCCGGCGACTGAAATTCGGCCGCGACCTGGCTGCGGGGCGCGCGCTGGCGGCGGCGATGGCCTGGGCAGGCCCGCCACCTGTCCGGGGTAGCGCGGTGCTGGTCCCCGTGCCTTTGCATGGCTTCCGGCGCTGGCGGCGCGGCTACAACCAGGCCGCCGAAATCGCCCTTCACCTGTCGAAGGCCACCGGCTGGCCGGTCGATGCCGGCTCACTGAAACGCGTGCGCCACACCCGGGCGCAGTCCGGCCTGCATGCCCGTCAGCGAAAAACCAACCTGGATGGCGCCTTTGCCTGGCGGGCAGGCCGGCCGATTCCGGATACGGTGGTCCTGGTCGACGACGTGATGACCACCGGCGCCACGCTGGACGCCTGCACCCGGGTGGCGCGGCGCGCCGGCGCCAGGACGGTGGTGTTGTGGGTGGCCGCACGGGCGCTGGGCGGCGCCACACCCGGGACCACCGTCAACCCGGACGTCATTCAGCCGAATCAGTCTGCCAGCAACGCCCAGCGCTCATGATCGCGCCATTTTCCATTGATGTGCAGGAATCGCGGTGAGTAGCCCTCGCATTCGAAGCCGACGCTTTCCACCAGGCGTACGGAGGCCTCGTTGCCCGGCTGGATATTGGCCTCGAGCCGGTGCAGGCCCATCGGCCCGAAGGCCTTTTCGATGACCAGCTTCAGGCCTTCCTTCATGTAGCCCATGCCCGTGGTGGCCGCGGCCGCGTAGTAGCTCAGGTAGGCGCTGCACAGCGCCTCGTAGGTGATGACATTCAGGTTGATGACGCCGCACAGCGCGCCATCCACCCGGCGCCGCACCAGGAAACCGGCCTCGTCGTCGCGCTCCAGTCGCTTCATGTAGCGCCGCCAGGCCTCGGGCGTCACCGGTGCGGTCACCCAGGGGTGATGCAGGTGGCGGCTCTCGCCCATGACGTCGATAAACTCGCGCACGTCTTCCATGCGCGGCTCCACCAGGCGAACCCGCAAGCGCCCCCGCTCCGCCCTGGTAATGGCCGCGTTCATGGCAGCAGGTACTGCGCCACCAGGCCGGCGAAAATCACGAACCCGACCCAGTTGTTGTCGAGGAAGGCGCGAAAGCAGGCCGCACGCTCGCGGTGGCGAATCCACCATTGCTCGCGCGCAAACATCACGGCGGCCAGCGCCACGCCGGCGAACCACGGCCAGCCGAAGCGGTACCAGGTGCCGAGCACCACCAGCATTGCGATCATGACGACCATCAGCGTGGCGATCACGGCGCGGTCCGCCCTGCCGAACAGGATGGCCGAGGACTTCACGCCAATCAGCAGGTCGTCGTCACGGTCGACCATCGCGTACAGGGTGTCATAGATCACCGCCCAGACGGTGTTGATCGCCAGCAGCCACCCCGCCACCGGCGGCAACGTGTTCAGCTCCGCCGTGAACGCCATCAGGATGCCCCAGCCGAACGCCACGCCCAGCACGATCTGCGGCAGGTGGGTGACGCGCTTGAACAGGGGGTAGGTCAGCGCCAGGGCGGCGCCGGCGAAGGCCAGCAACACGGTGAAGCGGTTGGTGAACAGCACCAGGATAAAGGCCAGCGCCATCAGCGCGGCCAGCAGCACCGCGGCATCGCGCGCCCGCAGCTCGCCGGCCGCCAGCGGGCGCGCCCGGGTGCGCTCCACGTGCGGGTCGAAATCGCGGTCCGCCAGGTCATTGGCCACGCAGCCGGCCGCGCGCATCAGCACCACGCCGGCCGTGAAAATAAGGATATTGGTCCACGCGGGATCGCCATTGCCGGCAATCCACAGCGCCCAGTACGTCGGCCAGAGCAGCAGCAGAATGCCGATGGGCCGGTCGAAGCGCATCAGCCGCCAGTAGGCGTTCAAACGCGAAGGGCCGATGGAGCGGTGAGCGTCACTCATGCGCGCATTCTAACGCCGTCGCGCCAAAAACCTTACAATCCGGCGCTTTCAACTGCGCAACACCGGCCGCAGGGCGGCCCCGGAACACCATGGAACTGATCGACATCGGCTGTAACCTGACCCACGATTCCTTCGACGACGACCGCGACGCCGTCATCGAGGCCGCCCGCGAAGTGGGCGTGGTGCAGATGATCATTACCGGCGCCAGCCTGGACGGCAGCGAAATGGCCCTGGAACTGGCGCGGCAACGGCCGGGTGAGCATTTCGCCACCGCCGGTGTGCACCCGCACAAGGCCTCGGACTGGAATGACGCCGTCGCCGCGCGCATTGCCGAACTGGCCGCCGCACCCGAAGTCGTGGCCGTCGGCGAGGCGGGCCTGGATTACTTTCGCGACTTCTCACCGCGCGACGACCAGCTGCGCGCGTTCCAGGCACAGCTGGCGCTGGGCGCGGAAACGGGCAAGCCGTTATTCCTGCACCTTCGCGATGCGCACGAGGATTTCCACGCGGTGCTGTCCGAATGGCGGGACCGCCTCTCGGACGTGGTCGTCCACTGCTTCACCGGTTCCCGCGAGCAGCTGCACGCCTACCTGGATCTCGACTGCCACATCGGCATCACGGGCTGGATCTGCGACGAGCGCCGCGGCACGCACATGAAGGCCTACCTGGGCGAGATCCCCGCAGACCGGCTGATGATCGAAACCGACGCGCCGTACCTGAAGCCGCGCAACCTGCGGCCGAAGATCAAGTCGCACCGCAACGAACCGCGGGTGCTGCCCTGGATCCTGGGGACGCTGGCGGCCGTGCGTGGCGAGCACCCGGCTGACCTGGCTGCGAAGACCACGGCGAATGCGCGGCGGTTCTTCCGGTTGGCTGGGGGCGCGTCGCCTGGGTGACGGTTGGATTTACCGCAGATTTCACGAATTTCGCAAATTTCGCGAATGCTTTTAAGGGGAAGACGGCTGCGGCCGCGCCACGAAAAGGCGACGTCTGTGCGCGTGGGAACGGTGTCGGGGCGGTTTTTGCGGGCAGGCCCGGGCCCGCGACACACTGAAGTAAATTTTGCGCCATTCGTGCAATTTGCGTAATTTGCGGAAAAAACCACGCACGGTACCGCGACAAACATGAAACTGAACCACGTACAGGTCATCACCACGGACCTGGAAGCCTCGGAGGCTTTCTGGACCGGGATCATCGGGCTGGATACCGGCTACCGGCCGCCGTTCGACTTTCCGGGGGCCTGGTATTACGCCGACGGCATGCCGGCGATTCACCTGGTGCTGCGCGATGAGGTGGGCAAGGCCGGTGCGGTTGACCATGTCGCGCTGGAGTTTGATGCCGGTGAGTACGCCGGCACCAGGCAAAGACTGGACGATGCCGGCCTCGACTATCGCAACACCGTGGTGCCGGGACGCGGTGACCGGCAGATGTTCGTCATTGGCCCGGACGGCATCCGGGTCGAGCTGCTGTTTCCCAACCGGGGCTGAGCAAACGCCCTAGCGAACCTCGATGGTGATGACGTCCGAGGCGACCGGCGGGTCGGCCGGGATATGCGCGTGGTCACCGACAATCAGCTGCAGGGTATGCGTGCCGGGCGACAGCTCAAGCACGGTCTCGGTCTGCCCGCCACCAAAGTGTCGGACCTGGTCCGAGGCCGGTAAGGGCACACCGGGTGCGGGTAATTCCGGCCCATCAATCAAGAGGTGATGGTGGCCGGTGTTATCGGCCTGCGTGCCGGCCGGCGCCACGCCCATGCCTTTCAAACCAAACTTCACCGTCACCGGCCCTTCAATCACGTCGCCGTCGGCGGGCGAAATGAAGTAGACCTCGGCCTCCCCGGCCATCGCCACCGATGCGGACAGGGCCAGCCAGGACAACAACAGCAATTTTTTCATGGAACTCTCCGGTCGTGAATGCGATGCGATGACGTTACAACAACCCGGCCCTTTCACCCAACTTTTCTCCCCATTTCCCGTAAGGTAGTGATGGGCCAGCTGCGAGGGCGCGCACAATAACATGTTCCTGAACGACGACCGCGACACCGCCAAACTCGGTGATCGCCTGATTGCCGCGGCCATCGCGGCGTTTCTGGGCTTCTGGATTGGCGGGTTCTTTGGGGTGCTGGCACTCAAAATCACCGGCTCCAGCTACAGCCTGGCCTGGCTCGCCGCCGCCGGCTTCGGTCTGTACGGCTTCATCGCGCCATCGAGCTCCACGGACCTGTGGTCACGATTCTGGACAGAAGTGCTGGGCTACTTCAGCCACCACCGATAGGGAGCGATCAATGAAGGCATTACCTGCCGCAATTTACCTTTCTGCACTGCTACTGACCGGATTCGCCTTTGCGGACGACGCCACCGAGGAGGCCAACAAGGCCATTGCCCTTGGTTTCTACGAAAACCTCTGGGGAAGCCCGAACACCGATCGTTACGCCGAATTCATGGCCGACACCTACATCGCGCACGACATCGGCTCGCGCAAGGGCGTCACCGAGCCGGCCATTGAACAGAAGCGCATTGCCGATCGCTTCTGGAATAACGGCACGATGCATTTCGAACTGGACTACCAGGTGGCCGAGGGCGACCTCGTGGCCACGCGCTGGTGGTGGGGTTATGAACCGGAAACATTGCTCGGCCACATCATGTTCGGCAGCGAACGAATCCCGATCATCAACGTCTTTCGCATCCGGGACGGCAAGATCGTCGAACTCTGGAACCACCGCCACGATATCGACACGCGAATGGCCTCACTGCCCATCCTGCTGGCCTTCATCACCGGCCTGGTCCTCGCCGGCATCCCCGCCCTGATCTACCGCAAAAAAGCACGTCGCGCCCACCGATCGTGACAACCCCACCCCAGCCTTAATTCGCGCAATTCCCGAAATTTGCGAAATTTGCGGAAAAAAAGGCCTCAGCCCGCGTCCACCTCCCCCACCCAGCGCCCCACCTCTTCCCGCAACACATCCAGGGGCACCGACCCCAGCGACAACACGAAATCGTGAAACGCCCGCAAATCGAAATCCTCACCCAGCTCTGCCTCGGCCTCGCGGCGTAGCTGCCAGAGCGTGTATTCCCCCAGCTTGTAGCTGAGCGCCTGGGCCGGCCAGGAAATGTAGCGGTCGACCTCGGTGGTGACCTCGTGCAGGGACAGCGCGGTGTTGTCGGCCAGGTAGTCCAGCGCCTGCTGGCGGGTCCAGCCGAAGGCGTGCACGCCGGTGTCGATCACCAGCCGGCAGGCACGCCACATCTCGTAAGTCAGTCGGCCGAAGTGTTCGTAGGGTGTTTCGTAGATGTCCATCTCCACGCCCAGTTTCTCGGCGTAGAGCGCCCAACCTTCTCCATAGGCGCTGATGTAGTCGTTGCGGCGGAACGGCGGCTGCTCGGCCTGTTCCAGCGCCAGCGCGTTCTGCAGGTGATGGCCGGGCGCGGCTTCGTGCAGGGTCAGCGCGGGCAGGGTGTAGAGCGTGCGGCTCTCCAGCTTGTGGGTGTTGACCCAGTAATAACCGCCGCGACGCGCGTCCGCGGGCGCGCCCACGTAACGGCCGGCGGTGAAAAAGGGCGCGATGTCTTCCGGCACCGGCGCCACGCCGTAAGGCTGGCGCGGCAAGTGGCTGAACAGCTGCGGCAGGCGGCCATCGACCTTCTTGGCGATATAGCTGGCCTCGGCGAGCAACTCCCGGGGTGAATTCGCATAGAACCGTGGATCAGTACGCAGGAACTCGAGGAAATCGGGGAAACTGCCCTGGAACTCCAGTTGGGCGATGATCGCGTCCATTTCGGCGCGGATGCGCGCCACTTCGGACAGGCCGATGTCGTGAATCTGCCTTGGCGTCCAGTCGAGGGTCACGTACTGGCGAATCTGCGCCTGGTAGAACGCCTCACCGCCTGGCAGCGCCGTGGCGCCCAGCGTGTCGCGAGCGCCGGGGATGTACTCATCCTCGAAAAACGCCAGTAATTTGCGGTAAGCCGGGATCACGCCATCGTCGATGGCGGCCTGGGCGCGGGCCCGCAGGGCCGCTTTCTGCGTGTCGTCCAGGGTCGCCGGCATGCGCTCGAAGGGCGCGTAGAAACCACTGTCGGCATAGCCGTCGACAATCTGCGCGCGGATCGGCTCGTCGCGACCGTCCAGCACCGCGCGGGGCTGGGTCATGCCGATGCGCAGGCCTTCGCGCATCAGGTCAATGTATTCGTCCATGACGCCGGGCAACTGCTCCAGGCGCGCGATGTAGCCCTCGTAGTCGTCGGCATCGGCGAAGTTGGACGGATCCGCCATTCGCGACCAGCCGACCCAGAAGGCCCAGTCGCTGTTGAAAGGCACCAGGTAGGCCTTCGTCTCGTAGTCGTCGATAAAGCCGTTCACCTGCCGCTCGAAGATGCGGTAGTTGATGCACCCCTCGCGCTCCAACCGGTCGCAGCTGATCTCGCCCAGGTCGTCGCGCACGCCCTTCCAGAATTCGTAGCGCCGCCGCTGGTCGGCCTCGGCGACACGGGTCAGTCGGTCGTTGGCTGCGTCGGGGTCGTCGTCCAGGCCGGGGAACTCGGCAGTGCGAAACGCCCATTCTTTTTCGTAAAGCGCGCGGAAGGCGGCACTGTCTTCGGCGGCGTTTGCGCACGGCGCCTGCGCGGCGAGCAACAGGGCGGCGGCCGCGACCAGCGGCATGGAACGAATGGGTGCATGATTCATCGTGGTTTCCCCGTGGCGCCGGAACGGCGACGCGCCCTGGCAGTTGTTTCGGTCATTCTCGCAGGAACCCGGGCCGGCTTCATGTGGGTCACGTCACCAGGAACCCCTGCCAGTACGGATCGTCCTGCGGATCTACCGTGATCCGGTTACGGCCATAAACACGCGCCCAGCCCTCGATGGACGGCACGATGGCGTCGAACTCGCCGACGCGGGCCGCGGCTTCCACGCGGCCGGTGAAAAGGCTGCCGATGTAACTTTCGTGGATGAACGTGTCGCCAACCGCCAGGTCGCCGCGCGCGGCCAGTTGCGCCATGCGCGCGGAGGTGCCGGTGCCGCAGGGCGAACGGTCGATGGCGGCATCACCGTAAAACACGGCGTTGCGGGCGTCCGCGCCATCGGTGGTCGCCGCGCCGGCCCAGAGCAGGTGGCTGAGCCCGGATATATGGTCGTCTTCAGGGTGGACGAAGGAATAGCGTTTGTTCAACCGCTCACGCAGCCGCGGGCTGATGGCCAGGATGTCGCCGGCCGAAACGGCGTCCAGGCCGTCATAGCAGGCCTGGGGTTCGACGATGGCGTAAAAATTCCCGCCGTAGGCCACGTCAACACGCAGTTCGCCGCCCAGCTCCGGGCAATCGACCGCCAGGCCGGCCGCGTACAGGAAAGCCGGCACATTGGTCAGCGTTACGGACCGCACCTTGCCCCCCTCCATGGTGTACCGGACCCGCACGCGCCCCGCCGGTGTCTCGAGCGCCAGCTCACCCGGCACACGTGGGGTCACCAGTCCGTTCTCCAGCGCGATGGTCACCGTACCGATGGTGCCGTGACCGCACATGGGCAGGCAGCCGGAGGTCTCGATGAACAGTACGCCGATATCGCAGTCCTCGCGCGTGCTGGGGTAAAGGAAACTGCCGGACATCTGCGCGTGACCGCGCGGCTCGAACATCAGCGCGGTGCGGATCCAGTCGTACTCGGCCAGGAAGTGCCGTCGCCGCGCCGCCATGGTCTCGCCTTCCAGCGGTGGTTTCTCGCCGGTCACCAGCCGGACCGGGTTCCCGCAGGTGTGGGCGTCGATGCAGTCGAACACCCAGGGGCGGTCGGGCGCGTGGCCCCTGGCGCCTGCCCCGGTCACCGGCGGAACCGGTCGAAGCGGTAGGGCGAAAGGTCGAGACCCGGGCTATCCCCTGACAGCAAGGCGGTCACGAGGCGCCCCGTGGTCGGGCCCTGGGTCAGGCCGTAATGACCGTGACCGAAGGCGTAGATCACTTCGGGGTGGCCCGGCGAGGGTGAAATCACCGGCAGCGAATCGGCCATCATCGGCCGCTGGCCCAGCCACTCGGTGGCGCCGCCGGCGCCCAGGTCGGGCAGGTAGCGCCGGGCACTGTCGACCAGGACCTTGGCGCGACGGTAATTCGGCGCCGCATCCAGGCGGGCGAACTCCGCGGTACCGGCCAGGCGCAGGCCGTCGGCGAGCGGCGTCATGACGAAAGCGCGGTCGCCCGACATCACCGGCCCGCCCAGGTCCAGCCCGGGCTCCGCGATCATCGTGTGGTAGCCGCGCTTGGGCGCCATGGGCACCGCGTAGTCGAGCTGCGCCGCCAGTTGATTCGACCAGGGCCCGGCCGCGACGACCAGGCGGTCGCCCTCCAGTGTCTCGCCACCGGCAAGCCGGGCCGTCACCCGCCCATCGCCGGCGATCACGGCTTCCACGGTGTCGTTGACCCAGCGCGCCCCGGCCTCGATGGCGGCGTGGGCGAAGCCGGCCGTCATTTTCGCGGGGTCCAGGGTGTGCTTCCAGCTGGGGACGTAAAGGGCCACGCCGTCATGTTGAATCGGCGGTCGATGGCGTTTCAGCTCGGCGGTGGAGATCCGTTCCCAGCCAAAACCGTGCCGCGCACCCAGGTCGTAACGCCAGCGGTCGCCTTCGAAGGCCGCCTCGGTATCGTAAAGCACGACCAGGCCCTTCGATTTCAGCAGGCCGGTCTGCCCGGTGCGTTCCAGCTGGGCCGCATAATCATCGTGGACATGCCGCATCAGCGCGGCCTGGGCCTGGCCACAGCGTTCCACGCCCGCGGCATTGCCCTCGCGCCAGAACCGCCACAGCCAGGGCGCCGTCCACGGCAGGTCGCCCCAGCGAATGGTCATGGGGCCTTCGCGGGTCAACAGCCAGCGCGGGATGTTTTTCCACACGCCGGGGTAGGAATACGGCCCGACCTGCGACGGTGAGATGCAGGCGGCGTTACCGTAACTGGTGCCCATGCCGGGCTCGAGCCGGTCGACGAGTGTCACGCGATAACCGGCGTCGACCAGGTGCAGGGCACAGCTTGCGCCCACGGCGCCGGCGCCGATGACGAGGCAGTGTGTGTTCCGGGAGTCCATGTTCAGGCGGCGGCGTCCAGCGAATTCACCAGTTGTTCCAGCTCCGACATGATCCCATTGAGTGCCCGCACTGCACCAGCCCCGTCGCCATCGCCGACGGCACGGGCCAGTGCTTCGTGGGTGACGGCCGCCGCGCCCAGGTCCAGGCGACCCCGGTGCAGGTACCACAAGCGGCGGCAATGCGCGTGCAACGGCGACAGCGCACTGACCAGCCATTCGTTACGGCAGGCGCGGGCGAGCACCTCGTTCAGGCGCCGGTCCAGCCGGTAGAACGATTCCAGGTCGCCCGCGTGAGCGTCCAGGTGCGAAGCGACGGCATGCAGGGCGCGGCGCTGGTCGGGCGCGGCGCGCTCGGCGGCCTTGACCACCAGTAACCGCTCCAGCACGCGGCGGACCTCCAGCACACGAACCAGTTCGGCGCGATCCAGCGTGGTCACGGCCAGGCCTTTCCTTGGAATGACTTTCAGCAGGCCTTCCGATGACAGGCGCTGGACGGCCTCGCGCACCGGTGTACGGCCCATGCCGAGCCGTTCCGCCAGCGCCTGTTCACGCAGCGATTCGCCGGGCGGCAACGCCAGCGTCACCAGCATCTCTTCGAGCCGGTCGTAGGCCTGTTCGGCCAGGCTGGGTTCGCGTCGTGGCGCCATGGTGTTTACAGCGCGGGCCGGTTCGCCAGCGCTTCGTCGACGATCGCATCGATTCGCGCGGCGGCGTCAGCCGGGAGTTCCAGCCGCGGCGCCCGGACACGGGCGCTGCCCACGCCGACACGCTCTTCCACGTACTTGATCTGCTGGACGAACCTGTGGCCCACATCCAGGTGCAACAGGGGCAGGAACCATTCGTAGATGGCCCGTGCCTGGTCCCACTCACCGGCCCGGCACAGGTTCCAGATGGCCACGGTTTCGCGCGGGAACGCCACCACCAGGCCCGCCACCCAGCCCACGGCGCCCATGGCGAAGGATTCGAAGGCGAGATCATCGACGCCGCAGAACAGCGCATACCGGTCGCCCACTTCACGCCGTATATCGGCCAGTCGCCGGGTATCGGCGGCGGATTCCTTGATCGCCTGGATGTTGGCGAGATCGGCCAGTGCCGCGAAATCTTCCGGCAACAGGTCGATTCCGTAGGCCAGTGGATTGTTGTACAGCATGATCGGCGCGTCGGTCGCCGATGATACAGTCCGCAGGTAGGCCAGGGTTTCGCGTGAATCACTGTGATAGCGCATCGGCGGCAGCAACATGAAACCATCCGCGCCGGCATCAACGCCATCGCGGACCAGCGCCACGGCGTCACGTGTGCCGGATTCGGCAACACAGGCCACCAGCGGTACCCGGCCGTCAATCTTTTCGGCAAAGAATCGGATCATGGCCCGCTTCTCGTCGGCCGAGAGTGTCGCGTTCTCGCCCAGGGAGCCGAGAATAATGATGCCGTGTACGCCCGCCTCGAGCTGGAACTCCAGGTGGCGCGCCATGGCGTCGAAATCCAGGGCGTCGTCTTCAGTGAACTTGGTGGTGACGGCGGGAAACACGCCGCGCCAGTTGATGTCTGCCATGATCTGCGCTGTCCTTAGTGATATATCACAAATATATCACGGAACATGGACAACGCAAGACGCCCCCGACACCGGGCCGGGGGCGATCAGGGCGGGTGGTCTTGGGGGATCAGTCGCGACGCAGCTTGATGGCGCCGTTCACCGTGCTCAGCTTGACGCTGGCGCTGCCATCACCGACATCGCCCCGCAGGTCATGACCCACGAAACCCTTGTCCGCCTTCAGGCCATAGTCATCGGCGTCAATACCGCCGTTGACGGTTTCGGCCGATACCGAGGCGTCGATGGATTCCGGCAGGTACAGCGTGATCTTGCCGTTAACGGACTCGGCCTCGACGTCCTGGTCACCCGTCAGCGCGGTGAAGCGCGCCTCGATGGAGCCGTTCACGGTTTCCAGGTCGACATCGGCCGAAGCGTCTTCTACCTCGATACCCCCATTGACCGTTTCGGCTTTCACCTTGCCGTAAACGCCACTGATCCGGACCGTGCCGTTCACGGACTCGATTGAATCCAGGTGCGCCCAGCTGGGCACGGACAGCGTGTACGTCACCTGCGCGCCATTACTGCCGCCACCAAAACCGAACCAGCCCTTGCTTTCCGGGTGCTTGGTCTCGATGCGGACGAGGTCGGGGCGTTCTTCGATCAGTATCTCGATGCCATCCAGCGTGTCCTGGTCATCGGCCTTCTTCCGCGCGACCACCTCGACGACATCGCCGTCACCACCGGTGACTGTCACATCGCCATTGATGTTATCGACGCTGACCCGGCCGTCGCGCGCCAGCGTAAATGAAAAGCGCTCCTCGCTGGTCACGTCCGCCAGCGCGGAACCCGCCAGGAACAGGGCCACGATGCCCGCCATTGCCTTGTTGTTCATCTTCATCTCCGAGGGACAGGTTTCGCGTCCCGTTCAATGGCTTTGATGCTAACAGGCGGCCTTGCGTTTAAAGCGTGTGAAAAGTCAGGTGTCCCCATCTTGCACGGGCCCGGCCGAAACCGTTAGACTGTCATCATACTGTATTAATGCGCTAGTACATTGGCTCATCATGAAACATCACAACGAAACGCAGAAGAAGTCACTCGAGGCCCAGCAGCTGTCGCTGTACAAGGCGTTCCTGACGCTGGAGACCGTCGACGAGGTGCGACAGTTCCTGCTGGACCTGTGTACGCCATCGGAACTCGAGGCCATTGTCGACCGCTGGTGGACGGTTTCATTGCTGAACGAAGGCCTGAGTTACCGCGACATCAGCGAACGCACGGGCGTCAGCGTCACCACCATCGGCCGCGTGGCCCGCTACCTGAACATGGGTGAAGGCGGCTATCGCCTGGCCCTGCGGCGCGACCGCGCCGGGGAGAAAACGGCATGAGTCGTATCCGCGTCGCCATCCAGAAATCCGGCCGCCTGTCGGAATCGTCGCTGGCCCTGCTGCAGAACTGCGGCCTGCGCTTTGCGAAAAGCAAGGACAAGCTGTTCTGGTACGGCCAGGACTTTCCCGTCGACCTGCTGCTGGTGCGTGATGACGATATTCCGCGCCTGCTGCTGGACGGCGTCTGCGAACTGGGCATCGTCGGCCAGAACATTGCCCGCGAGGTGATGCTGGAACGTAACGGCGGCAATGGCCTGGAAGAGTTGCGGCCGCTGCAGTTCGGTGGCTGCCGCCTGTCGCTGGCCGTGCCGGAGCAGTCCGACGCCACCAGCGTGACCGACCTGGACGGTGCCCGTATCGCCACGTCCTACCCGTCATTGACCCGCGCACTGCTGGAAGAACAGGGCGTCAGCGCCGACATCGTCGAACTCTCCGGCTCGGTGGAAATCGCGCCGGGGCTGGGAACGGCCGACGCCATATCCGACCTGGTCTCCACCGGCACCACGTTACGCGCCAACCACCTGCGGGAGTTGCAGGAACTGTTCCGCAGCACCGCGGCGCTCTACCGCTCGTCGGCGCCGATGTCGGAAGAACGGACCAGGCTGCTCGACCGCATGCTCGCGCGCCTGGACGGCGTGCTGCAGGCCCAGGAGTGCAAGTACGTGATGCTGCACGCCCCGCGCGACCAGGTTGAGAACATCACTGCCCTGCTGCCCGGCGCCGAGCACCCCTCGGTGATGGACCTGGAGGGCACGCCCGGGCGCGTGGCGCTGCACGCCGTGTGCCGCGAAACATTGTTCTGGGAGCACCTGGAAGCGCTCAAGGGCGCCGGCGCCACGGCCATCCTGGTGTTGCCGGTCGAGAAGATGCTGGCCTGAGCCATGTCGTTGCGTATTCCCGACATCCTGCGCTGGGCCGACCTTGACAGGGCAGGGCGTCGCCAGGCGCTGGCGCGGCCGCCGCAGGACACGACCGCGCTGCGCGATAAAGTCGCCGACATACTGGCCACGGTTCGCCGTGGCGGTGATGAAGCCTTGCTCGACTACACCGAGCGTTTCGACGGCGTCCGCCCCGACACCCTGGCGGTGCCGGACGAGGCGCTGGCCCGCGCGGCGGAATCCGTTGACCCCGCGCTGCTGGACGCCATCGACGGCGCCATGGCGCGGATTACCGCCTTTCACGACGCCGGCATGCCGAGAGCGCTGGGAATGGACACCGAGGACGGGCTGCGCTGCGAGGCGCTGTACCGCCCTATCGATCCGGTCGGGCTGTACGTGCCCGGCGGCAGTGCGCCGCTGATCTCGACCGTGATGATGTTAGCAATACCGGCGCGGTTGGCGGGTTGTCACCAGGTGGTGTTGTGCACGCCGCCCGGCCCGGATGGGGGGATTCACCCGGCCATCCTGGCGGCGGCGCACCGCTGTGGTGTCAACACCGTCATCCGCGCCGGTGGCGCTCAGGCCATCGCCGCGATGGCCTTCGGCACAGAGACCGTGCCGGCCTGCGCCAAGCTGTTCGGCCCCGGCAACGCCTGGGTCACCGAGGCCAAGCGCCAGGCCGCGAACACGCCGGGCGGCGCCGCGCAGGACATGCCGGCCGGACCCTCGGAAGTGCTGGTGATCGCCGACGCCGGCGCCGACCCCGAGGCCGTGGCCTGGGACCTGCTGTCACAGGCGGAGCACGGGCCGGACTCCCAGGCCCTGCTGCTCAGCGATGACCGGGGCCTGCTGGACGCGGTGTCCGGGGCGTTGCCGCGGCTCGCCGCCACGCTGCCCCGCGCCGATGTGCTGGCGACGTCACTGGCGCACGCCAGGCTCGTGGAAGTCGAGTCCATCACGCAGGCCCTGGACATCAGCAACACCTACGCGCCGGAACACCTGATCCTCAACATCGCCGATGCCGAGGCGCGTGTCGATGCGGTCCACGCCGCCGGCTCCGTATTCGTGGGGCCGTGGACACCGGAATCGCTGGGCGACTACTGCTCGGGCACCAACCACGTCCTGCCCACTTACGGCCATGCACGCGCGTTCAGCGGCCTGTCGGTCACCGATTTCATGCGCCGCATGACGGTCCAGCGGGCCACGCCGGAAGGCCTGGCGGCGGCCGGCCCCGACGCCGTCACGCTGGCGGCGGCCGAGGGCCTGGACGCTCACCGCATGGCCGTCGCTTACCGGCTGGAGACCTCGCAAGCCGCGAGCGAGGGAGAAAGTTCATGAAGTTCGAAGCCCTCGCCCGCCCCGAGATCCTGGCCATGCGACCCTATGCCTCGGCGCGTGGCACCGCCGCGGCAGACGGCGTTTTGCTGAATGCCAACGAGGCACCCGCGGCGCTGCTGGACGACCCGGCCTGGTCAACGCTGGCGCTGAACCGGTACCCGGCGCCGCAGCCGGACGACCTGGTCCGCCGCCTGGCTGCCCTTTACCAGGTGGCGCCCGAGCGCGTGCTGGTCACCCGCGGCAGCGATGAGGGCATCGACCTGCTGATGCGGGTGTTCTGCCGCCCGGGTACCGACGCGGTGCTGGAATGCCCGCCGTGTTTCGGCATGTACCGCGTTGCCGCGGCCATCCAGGGCGCGCGCGTGATCGCGGTGCCGCGCGACGACGGCCTGCGCCTGGACGTGGCCGAACTGGAGCGCGCCATCGCCGGCGCCGATGATGACGCGAACCTGAAACTGGTGTTCCTGACCAGCCCCAACAACCCCACCGGCGACCTGCTGCCGCGGCGCGAGCTGCTCCGCCTGCTGGCCGCCTGTGGCGACCGCTCACTGCTGGTGCTGGACGAGGCCTACATTGAATTCTGTGACGCGCCTTCGGCCGCCGAATTGCTGGAAGACTTTCCGCAGCTGGTGATCCTGCGCACGCTGTCGAAGGCCTGGGGCGCCGCTGGATTGCGTTGCGGTGCCTTGCTGGCCGACCCGGCCGTGATTGAACTGCTGGGCCGCGTGATGGCCCCGTACCCCTTGACTGCGCCGGCCATCGCCGCGGCGCTGGCCGTCACCGGCCCCGGCGGCCGTGCGCGCCAGTCACGCATGCTGGCCACCCTGCGCGAGGAAAAAGACCGCCTGGTCAGCGAGCTGTCCGGCCGCGACTGGGTGGAGCGCCTGTGGCCGGGCGAGGCGAACTTCGTGCTGGCCAGGGTCGACGACGGCCCAGGGCTGGTGGCCCACTGCGCGGCCCGCGGTGTTCGCATCCGCGACTTTTCCAGCACCCCGGGCCTGGCGAACTGCGTGCGAATCAGCATCGGCGCCCCGGACGAAATGCAGGCGCTGGTCACGGCGCTGGCGGACTGGTCCGGCCAGGCCGGCGATTCGACAACCGAAACACTGAAGAAGGCAAACCCATGAGCCCGGCCAAACGACGCATCCTGTTCATCGACCGCGACGGCACCCTGATCGTCGAACCGGCAGACGAGCAAGTGGACTCACTCGAAAAACTGGAACTGCTGGAAGGCGTGATCCCCGCGCTGCTGCGCCTGCGCGACGCCGGCTACGAGTTCGTCATGGTCAGCAACCAGGACGGCCGCGGCACCGATTCCTTCCCGGAAGCAGACTTTCTCGCCCCGCACCGGAAGATGGTCGCCATTTTCGCCAGCCAGGGCATCCGTTTCACGGCCGAGCATATCGACCCGCATTTCGAGCACGAGAACTCACCGAACCGGAAACCGGGCATTGGCATGGTGCTCGACTACCTCAAGTCCGGCGAGCTGGACCTGGACGACAGCTGGGTGATCGGCGACCGCGAGACCGACCTGCAGATGGCCGGGAACATGGGCATCGGCGGCCTCCGCTGCGGCCCCGACGGCCAGGACTGGGCGGAGATCGCCCGGTTCCTGTGCGAGCGGCCACGCCGGGGCACGGTCACGCGCCGGACCAACGAGACTGACATCGAGGTCATCGTCGACCTGGACCCCGACCCGAAGACGGCGGGGAACGACATCGATTCCGGCATCGGCTTCTTCGATCACATGCTCGACCAGGTCGCCAGCCATGGCGGGTTCCGGCTGAAGCTGGCGTGCAGGGGCGACCTGCATATCGACGAACACCACACCGTCGAGGACTGCGCCCTGGCGCTGGGCGCGGCGCTCGACCAGGCGCTGGGTGACCGCCGCGGCATCGGTCGCTACGGCTTCACGCTGCCGATGGACGAATCACTGGCGCAGGTGGCCGTGGACCTGTCCGGCCGCCCCGCGTTTGTCTTCGAAGCGGAATTCCCGCGTGACTCGGTCGGCCAGCTGTCCACCGAGATGGTGCGGCACTTTTTCGCGTCGCTGTCACAGGCGTTGCGCTGCGCGCTGAACATGCGGGTGACCGGCGAGAACACGCACCACATGGTCGAGGCGCTGTTCAAGGGCGCCGGCCGCGCACTTCGCCCGGCGCTCGCCCGCGGCGCCGGCGGCGTCCCGAGCACCAAGGGCGCGCTGTGAGCCTGGCCATCATTGACTCCGGCGGGGCGAACATCGCCTCGGTGATGTTCGCCCTGCGTCGACTGGGCGCGGAGCCGGTGTTCACCGCCGACGCGGCGGTGATCCAGCGCGCTGACCGGGTGATCCTGCCCGGCGTGGGCGCCGCGGCCGCCGCCATGACACGCCTGCGCGAGCACGGCCTGGTGGACACCATTCGCGCCCTGGCCCAACCGGTCCTGGGCATCTGCCTGGGCATGCAACTGCTGTACGAATCTTCCGAAGAGGGCGATGTCGAATGCCTGGGCATCGTTCCCGGGCGACTGGCCCGCCTGCCGGCGGCCCCGGACCGGCGCGTGCCGCACATGGGCTGGAGCCGCACCACGGTCGTCAGCGACGACTCCCTGCTGGCCGGACTCGACGACGAACCGTGGTTCTACTTTGTCCACAGCTTCGCCGCACCGATCAACGAGCACACGGTTGCGACCGGCCGGCACGGCGTACGGTTTACCGCCATCACGCGGCGCGACAATTTCCACGGCGCGCAGTTTCACCCCGAGCGCTCCGCAGGCGCCGGCGCGCAGTTGCTGAAGAATTTCCTGGAGACCACATGAACGTCGGTAAGTCCGCAATGAAGCTGATCCCCGCCATCGACCTGCTCGACGGCCGTTGCGTGCGCCTGTTCCAGGGCGACTTCGACCAGTGCAAGGTCTACGAGGCCGAGCCTGAACTGCTGGCCGAGACTTACCGCGAAGCCGGCGCCGAATGGCTGCACCTGGTGGACCTGGCCGCATCGCGGGACGGCGAGACCGCCGACACCGGGCCCCTGTTCGACCTGCTGGGCAAACTGAAGATCAAGGTCCAGACCGGCGGCGGCGTTCGCGACGAAGGTGACGTCGCGGAGCGCCTGGAAGCGGGCGCCGGGCGGGTGGTGGTCGGCAGTATCGCCGCCAGTCACCCGGGGCGGTTCATCGAATGGCTCGAGCGCTTCGGCGCCGACTACCTGGTCGCCGCGCTGGACGTGCGAATCGACGATAACGGCGTGCCCTGGCCGCGCATTTTCGGCTGGACCGAGGGTGCGGACACCGACCTGTGGACGCTACTTGACCAACTTACCGAGGGCGGGCTGAAACATGCGCTGGTCACCGACATCGGCCGGGACGGCGCGCTGGAAGGCCCCAACCTGGCGTTGTACCGCGACATCGTCGGGCGCTATCCCGACCTGGCGTTGCAGGCTTCCGGCGGGGTGTCGGGTATCGATGACCTGGTCAAGCTGGCCGACACCGGCGCGGCCGGCGCCATCACCGGCAAGGCGCTGCTCGAGGGCCGTTTCAACGCCGCCGAGGCCCTCAGGGCACTGGAAGACGCCGCGTGAGCACCGCCGACCAGCCGAGGGACACCCTGTCGACCGGTCTCGCGCGGCGCATAATCCCCTGCCTGGACGTCCGTGACGGCCAGGTCGTGAAAGGCGTGCAGTTCCGCGACCACCGGGTGATGGGCGACATCGTCGAACTGGCCACGCGCTACAGCGCCGAGGGCGCCGACGAACTGGTGTTCTACGACATTACCGCCAGCCCGGAGGGCCGCAGCGTCGACCGCGACTGGGTCGAGCGCGTGGCCGAGGTCATCGACATCCCGTTCTGCGTCGCCGGTGGCATTCGCAGCGTTGAAGAGGCCCGCGAGGTGCTGCGCAGCGGCGCCGACAAGGTCTCCATCAACACGCCGGCCGTGAACGACCCCGACCTGGTCGACCGGCTGGCCGACGCCTTCGGCAGCCAGTGCGTCGTGGTCGGCATCGACTCCATCCAGCAGGACGGCCGCTGGACGACGCGGCAGATGACCGGCGACCCCGACCGCATGAGCGCCACCGGCCTGGACACGCTGGAATGGATCCAGGCCGCGACCGCGCGGGGCGCCGGCGAGATCGTGCTGAACTGCATGTCCAGCGACGGCACCCGCGACGGCTACGACCTGGCGCAACTGGCCGCCGCGCGCGCCGTCTGCACGGTGCCGCTGATCGCCTCCGGTGGCGCCGGTACCGCCGAACACTTTATCGAGGTATTCCGGCAGGCCGATGTCGACGGCGCCCTGGCGGCCACCGTGTTCCATTCGGGCGCGCTGCCCATCGCCGCGCTGAAATCCACCCTGGCCGACGCGGGCATCCGCGTCCGGCCCTGCTGAAACGCAACCTGGAATCAACATGCTGAATATCAACAATATCGACTGGGACAAGGGCGACGGCCTGGTGCCGGCCGTGGCGCAACACGCCTTCGACGGCCGCGTGCTGATGCTCGGCTACATGAACCGCGAGGCGCTCGCCGAGACGTTGTCCAGCGGCCGTGTCAGTTTCTGGTCGCGTTCACGCGGAAAGGCCTGGACCAAGGGCGAAACCTCCGGCAACTGGCTGGCCCTGGTCGACATCCACGCCGACTGCGACCGCGACACCCTGCTGGTGCGCGCCCGCCCGGCCGGCCCCACCTGCCACCTGGGCAACGACACCTGTTTCGACGGCCGGCCCGTCGGCCCGGCGGACGCGGCCCCGACAGGCCGCGAGGAAGCCGCCGCCCCGGCCGACCTGGGCTTCCTCGCCCAACTCGACCGCCTGGTCGCCGAGCGCAGACGCGACCGCCCCGAGGGCAGCTACACGACGAAACTGTTCGAATCGGGGGTCAAGCGAATCGCCCAGAAAGTCGGCGAGGAAGGCGTGGAAGCTGCCCTCGCCGCCGCCACCGGTGACCGCGAAGAACTACTCAACGAATCCGCCGACCTGCTCTATCACCTGCTCGTGCTGCTGCGCAGTTGCGACGCTGACCTGGAAGGTGTCGTGGCACGACTGGCCTCACGGCACGGGTGACGGGTGACGGGTGACGGGTGACGGGTGACGGGTGACGGGTGACGGGTGACGGGCAGGATTTTCGCTCAAACCGACCAGCAAGTGCTTTTCCTACTCACGACTCACTACTCACTACTCACCGACTTCAGATAAACCGCAATCGCCCGCCGATCCTCCGGCGACAGTTTCGCCATGTTTTCCTGCACCGCGACCATCTCGCCGCCGACGATGTCGTAATCGGGATCGACGCCGGTTTCCAGGTAGTCGACCAGTTCGCTGACCGACCAGCCGGCAATGCCGTCGGGACCACCGCTGATATCGGGAGCATTGCCCTCGCCGGCGGGTAACGGGGCGCCCATCAGCCATCGGGTGGTGTCCATCGCCAGGGCGACATTCCGGGGGGTGTGACATTCGCCGCAGTGGCCCAGGCCCTCGACCAGGTATCGGCCGAGTTCCCGCTCGGCTTCGTCGGACGGACCCGGGTGTACCGGCGCTTCATCGAGGTACAGCCGTTTCCAGAACCCGATGGGCCGTCGCCAGTTGAAGGGCGGCTTGAGCGCGTGCGGCGGCGCGACACCCTCGACCGCGGGCAGCGTATCCATGTAAGCCTTCAGGTCCAGCAAATCCTCGGTGCGCGCCCTGGCATAGGAGGTATAGGGAAAGGCCGGGTAGTAGTGACGACCCTCGGGCGACAGGCCGCGGCGCATGGCGTTGACGAAGTCCAGGTCGGACCAGGCGCCGATACCATCGGCCGGATGCGGCGAAATGTTGGGAACGTGAAACGTCCCCGCCGGGGTCTCCATCGCCAGGCCACCGCCCAGCTGACGCCCATCGATGCCATCCCCGGTCACGCTGCCGTGACAGGACGCACAGCCGCCGGAATGAAACAGCCGCTCACCGTTGACGACACTTGCCGTATGCGCCGGCAATGCCGACGCCGGCAGTGGCTGCGGCCGGCTCAGCCACCAGGCGGCCAGCGCCAGCAGCGCAACAGGAACAAGGAGGCGACGCACGGGGGTCGGCAATCAGTCCTTGTCGACGCGGTACCCGTCGTGGCAACCCTTGCAGGTACCCAGGATGTCTTTCAGCGACGCGTTCAACTCATCCAGGCTGCCCGGTGAACTGGCCTGGACGGCCGCTACCGTGGTGCCGAAGTCTTCAAGCTTTTCGTCGAAACCCGCGCGGTCACTCCAGATGGTCGACTTCGCCTCGGTATCATGGCCCGTTTCGCTGCCTTCGGGGAACAGCGCGCCGAAGTGTTCGGCCGCATCGGCAAAGGTCGCCAGGCTGTCCCCGACCGTCGCGGCGTCGAACGGAATCTCGCCCTTGCGCATCCCCATCAGGGGCTTCAGTGCCTCCCGCGTGTTCTTCATCAGCTCCTGGCGTTGCTCAATCGGGTCGCCGGGGTTGGCGAGGGCGGCGATGGAAAACGCGAGACTGCCGGTCAGCGCAATGATCAGGCCATGTTTCATCAAGTTGCTCCAGTGTGGTCCGGGACGGAAAGGGTCACTCTACTAAATTACGGTGACGGCATGAATGCCGATTGCCGGTCGGCACAAATGGCGGCATGATTCCGCCATGGCCAACCTTTCCATTGACCACGATTCGCGCTGGAGTATCCGCGTCATGCGCATGGATGACAACACGGCCGTCGCTGACGTCATCCGTGGGGTCATGACGGAGTTCGGCGCTGTTGGCGAAGGCTTTTCCATCGAGGATCCGGAAGTCGATGACATGTTCGCCGCGTATCCCTCGCCGGGAGCGGGCTTCTGGGTGGTCGAGCAGAGCGGGAAAGTTGAAGGCTGCGGTGGCTTCGCGGCGCTGACCGGGGGGCCGCCGGAAACCTGCGAGCTGCGCAAGATGTATTTCCGCCCCGCGTTGCGTGGGCTCGGTGCGGGGCACGCGCTAATGGAACTCATCCTGGATCGGGCCGCAAAGGCCGGCTATCAGCAAATCTACCTGGAAACGCTGGCGTCCATGTCCGCCGCCCGGAAGTTATACGGCCGGCACGGGTTCGAACCGCTCAACGGGCCAATGGGCGCAACCGGCCACTGCGGCTGCGATTCATGGATGGCGCGGCCCCTGCCCTGAACCGGTCGAGCGCCCCTTTCAGTCCAGGCGATTACCGCAGCCTTTCAACAGGGCGTTACCCAGTTCCACTTCCACGCGCAGTTCGTGTTCGATGTCCGCCATGCTGTCCTGGCAGGGGCCTTCGCCCACGCGCACTTCCACCGGCTGGCCATCGACTTCGCCGCGGTAGCGCTCAAAGCCCCCTTCGTCTTCCGGTGCGCTGGCGGAAAAGCGGTGCTCGGTGGGCTCATAACCGGTGGTCAGCACGGCCGGGCCGTCGGCGGACAATTCCAGCGTCCAGGGCGGCTCGTTGCCCTGGGCGCGCAACGACACGCCGCGCAGACGGGCGTCCTCGAGCAGGGTCGCCTGTGAGTCGACCACGCAACGGGTGGTAATGCCGCCGGCCTTGAGCGTCGCCTCGCGGCCCTTGCTCCAGAATTCGATGCCTTCCCCGACATAGCGGGTACCGGATGCGGCGCGCGCCTGCTCCAGCTTAAAATCGCCGGTGGGCAGGATCAGCCACAGCCCCTGGGGCTGCTGGCTGGTAATGACGTGGCGACCGTCTTCGCAAAGCCAGGCCCAGTTGGCGCGTTCGGCCATTTCATCCCCGGGTGCGACGGGTGCCGGCCCCACCAGGTCCGGGAACGCGGCTTGCGGTGAGTCCTCGTTCATCATCTGCTGGCGCACCAGCGGAATCGGCGGGCCGCCAAACGACAGGAACTGGTCGTGGAATTCGCGCCAGGCATCCCGGCCGCCACGTTCGGCGGTCCAGTCTTCACGCAGGCGCCTGATCAGCAACTTGCCCATCGTGTAATTGAGGTAAGCCGGGTCATAGGTGCCGCGGGCGGCCTGCTGGATGGCCGTACCCTCGGACTGGAAGGCCTCCTCCATGAAAAAGCGCTTCGCCTCGGCGACGGACCACCCCTGGGTATGCAGGCCGATCGAGGCCAGGAATCGGGCGTCACGCAGCAATGCGTTGCTGATCTGGCCGATTCGGGTTTCCGGGTCGGCACCGCGTAAACCGGCTTCCAGCATCATTTCCTCGGTGTAATGCGCCCAGCCTTCGCCAAAGGCGTAGCTGACGAACGCCCGGCCGAAAATCCACTCGGCGCGGTTGGCGTGCATGAAATTCAGGAAGTGGCCGGGCCAGACCTCGTGGACCGAGGTGAACAGCAGGTCAGACTCGCCGGGCAGGTAATCGCGCTGTACCTGCGGCGGCCAGGCCGGGTTCGGCGGCGTAATGTAGTACACCGACGGCTGGTTCTCTTCCCACGGGCCGGGAATGTTGATGTAGGCCGAATTTGAACGCGCATACGGCGGTGACTCCGCCACCAGGGCCTCCTCGTCACCGGGAATGCTCACCAGGTCTTCCTCGACCAGGAAGGCCCGGGTTTCCACCAGTTGCTCACGCGCGGCGGCCACCGGGCCGGCCCGCGGTTTTCGGTCGGCCATGATCGCCATGCAGTCGGCGATACCGGCATCGGGCGCAAACTCGGCGCAGGCGGATTCCAGTGCACGCAGGTTGCGCGCCATGTCGTTGCGGCCAATGGCTTCGAGTTCGTCCAGCGGAATGTCCACGCGCTCGGTGTCCCAGAGCATCTGGCGATACAGGTCCGCGCCCAGGGCGTATCGGTCGTCGGCGATGTTGCGGCCCGATTCCAGCCACTCGGCCAATCCGCGCATCGCCTTGATGGCGGCGGCATTTGCCGTTTCAAACCGCTGGTGCAGGGCGTCATCCTCGACCCCGTCCCAGACCGCCGGGACATCGTTCTCGAAGTAATCGGCATAGCCGCCGAAGGCGTCGATACCCAACTGCAGCCAGGGCAGCGGCATCGGCAGGCGCAGGTTCATGCGAATATGCCGCACCGCGCCCGGGAGGTTCTCCAGGTAAGTGGTGAACGCGGCCATGCGTTCCTCGGCCGGGGCGTAATCAAGCGTGATGTACGGGCTCGGGTCCAGCGAATCATTCATCCAGCCGATGTAGAACTGCGGATTGCGGTACGGCCAGTTGGCCTTTTCCAGCCAGAACAGGTCGTGGTCGATGCGCGAGATAAAGTATTCCCGCTGGTAGCGCTGGCGCGGCGCCAGCTGGTCATCGGCAAACGCCCGCGCGTCGGCACGGGCCTTCTTCAGGCGCGCCGCTTCGCGTGCCAGCCCCTCTGTACTCCAGTCAGGCAGTTGGCCATCGAACTCGTGCCGGCCCTGGGTCACCGCCCAGGCGGGGTGCGCGGCCAGGTGGGCCTCGATTTGCTGTTCAATGAAAGTGTCCCACTTGGGGTTCGTCGCCGGTTCAGTCGCGACCGGTGTTGACGGCGCCACCGGCGTCGCCGTTTCGGTGGCGTCTGCGCCCTCGGGCTCGGAATCACCGCCACAGGCGGCCAGCAGTATGGCGACGAACACCATCGACAGGATCAGGAGTTTTTTCATGCGGAATGCCAGTCTTCCCCGAAAGCGCCCGATTCTATCAGGGGCATGGCTGTGCGACGATGGGTGAATGACCGTTTCCCGCACCGGCATCCGTATCGACAGCGCGGAATTTCCGACCCCGTGGGCGCGCCCGTGGCCCGGTGTGCAGGGCCGCGCGCTGGCGGTCGACGGCCGGATTGTCGCCGCCGTTGTCCTGGCGCCACGCGACGGCGCGGCCGTGGCGCCTTTGCTGGATGAGCTGGACGAGCACCAGCAGTTGCGGACGAACACGATGAAACGCCAGCAACGGCGCGATGAATATGTGCTGACCCGCTGGCTGCTGAAA
This sequence comes from uncultured Oceanospirillales bacterium, assembly GCA_913055655.1. Taxonomy (GTDB): domain Bacteria; phylum Pseudomonadota; class Gammaproteobacteria; order Xanthomonadales; family SZUA-36; genus Marinihelvus. Next base: position 256,497 of record CAJXKA010000003.1, read on the forward strand.
CGCTGGCGGGAAGCCGGCGCCGGGCCCTTCAGCGGCGGAGACATCCGGCCCGCCATCAGCCACAGTCGAACCGCCGTTGCCGTTGCCCTGGGCGATGGGGCGACGCCGGGCCTCGATATCGAATGCCGGGCGCCGCGTGATGTCGGGGCCGTGGCGGAGCACCTGGGCTGGCCGGCAAATGTCAGCGCATTTCCGGTCTGCGCGTGGACCGCGTGGGAAGCCTGGTGCAAATGGCGCCGGGGGTCCGTACTCGACCCACCTTCACCCGGCTACCGGCGCGCCCTGGCGGTTCTGGGTCGTGCATGGGAGAACGGGGGGATCGTCGCGACGCTGATCGACGGCCGCGCCTGGTTGACTGGACCGGCACCGACCCGGGCGGACCCGGTCGCAACCCAACCGTGGTTCAGCCTGGTCGTTAAGGCCTGAACCGGCCCAGCACCAGCGACGTGTTGATGCCGCCAAAGGCGAAGTTGTTGCTGACCACGCAGTCGGTCTTTAAGTCACGCGGTTCACCGCAGATGTAATCGAGATGGCCGCACGCTTCATCGACATTGTCGAGGTTAAGGTTCGGCGCGAACCAGCCGTCATTCATCATCATGATGGACCACCAGGCTTCCATGGCGCCGCAGGCACCCAGGGTATGACCGACATAGCCCTTGAGCGACGCCACCGGCATGCGGTTTCCAAACACCCGCTCGGTGGCCTGGCTCTCGGCGATATCGCCGTGTCGGGTGGCGGTGCCATGGGCGCAGACGAAGCCGACTTTACCGGCGTCGACACCGGCATCGGCCAGCGCCATTTCCATCACGTCGCCCATCGTTTCGCTGGTGGGGCGGGTGACGTGGTTGCCGTCGGAATTGGTCGCAAAGCCCAGCACCTCGGCCAGGATGGGTGCGCCGCGCGCCTGTGCGTGTTCCAGCGATTCGAGAATCAACGTGGTCGCGCCCTCGCCGATGACCAGGCCGTCGCGGTCGCGATCGAACGGCCGCGGCGTGCGCTCCGGCTCGTCGTTGCGGGTGCTGGTGGCATAAAGGATGTCGAACACGCCGGCCTGGGAGGCGCAGATCTCCTCGCTGCCGCCGGCGATCATCAGGTCCTGCAGGCCGTACTTGATGGCCTCATAACCAAAGCCGATGCCCTGGCTGCCCGCGGTACAGGCACTGGTGGTGGGCACCACGCGGCCGCGGGTACCGAAAAAAATGCCGATATTGGCGGCCGCGGTGTGGCTCATCAACCGCACGTAGGTGGTGGCGTTAACGCCGCGCGCGCTCTTGCCGTGGACCAGCGGCACCATCTCGGCCGCCGCGTCCGGGCTGCCGGCGGAGGAACCGTAAGCGACGCCCATGCGCCCGGACCGGACTACCGGGTCGTCGAGCAGGCCGGCATTTTCGAGCGCCATCTCGGTGGCGCGCACGGCCAGCTTCGCGTTGCGGCCCATCGTGCGGGTGCGCACGCGGGTGTAATGTTCAGGCAGTTCGAAGTCCTCAACCGGTGCGCCCAGGCGCGTGTTCAGGCTCTCGATGTCGCGCCAGGCTTCCATGTAGCGGACCGCGTTCCGGCCTTCGGCCATGCGTTCACGGATCGCCGGCCAGTTATCGCCCAGGGCCGTGATGCCACCGGCGCCGGTGATGACCACGCGGCGCATCAGCACAGCCCGCCGTTCACGCCGATCACCTGGCGGGTGATGTAGGCCGCCTCGGGGCTCAGCAGGAACCGGACCACCGCGGCCACTTCGCCGGGCTCACCGGCCCTTCCCGCCGGGCAGGCTTTCAGGATCTCGTCCATCGGGGCGTCACGCGTCATGTCGGTCTCGATAACGCCGGGCGCCACGCAGTTGACGGTGATCTTCCGGCTGGCCAGCTCCACCGCCAGCGCCTTGGTGGCGCCGATAATGCCGGCCTTGGACGCGCTGTAGTTCACCTGGCCCCGGTTGCCGATCAGGCCGGACACCGATGACATCGTCACGATTCGGCCCGGTTTCCGGGTCCGGACGAACGGCATGACCAAGGGGTGCAACACGTTGTAGAAGCCCCCCAGGTTGGTGTCCACCACCTGGTCCCAGTCTTCGCCGCTGAGCATGGGGAAAGCGCCATCGCGGGCGATGCCGGAATTCAGCACCACCCCGTAATACATGCCGTTGGTCTCGATGTCGGCTTCCAGCGCTTCGCGCGTCGCCTCGCGATCGCCGGCATCAAACTGCAGGACATGGCCGGCCGCGCCGTGATCGACGCACTCGGCGGCCACGGCCTCGGCGGCATCCCGGTTACCCAGGCAGTGGACCACCGGGTCGTAGCCGTGCGCGGCCAGGTCCAGGGCGATGGCGCGGCCGATACCCCGGCTGGAACCGGTGACCAGCACGCGTTGCGAAGCGGTTTCGTTCATGTGTTCTCCGGCATCTGCCGATAGAGATTAACCCGGCAGTCTGCCTCGATATCGTGATTGAGCAGGCGGCCATCGTACGCCGCCATGCCGCCGGGGTCCAAGTAGGCCTCGGTCACCTCGATCTCCAGCGTGATACCGGCCGGAATCCAGGACTGGCCGGCCCGGAAACGCCGGGTCCCCAGCAGGAAGCCCTTCGGGTCCGGATCACCCGCCACTTTCGCGTCGTAACCGCCGACGATACCGACGCTTTGCGCAATCAGCTCGATCAGCACCCAGGACGGCCAGCCGTGGTCCGGATCAAAGAATGGCCGGTCCGCTTCGACCCGGACACGGGTCTTCGCATACCCCCGGCGGACCTCGATAATCTCGTCGATCAGCAGGATACGTCCGCGCAATGGCAGGAAATCCGCGGGCTTCACCGGCCACCCCCACCGGTGATTCGCCGCCAGGCCAGCATCGGTGAACGTACCAGCATGCCAACCACCAGCCGGGCATGCGCGCCGGTCATGATGAGGTTGTCGCGCAGGTAATGGAAATGCGAGATGCCGTCTTCGGGGTACGCCACTTGCGTGGGCACGAAACGCATCGGAATGCCCGCCCAGCTGGCCATCACCAGGATCTCGACGTCGAAATCCATGCGCCGGCCGGGCCGATAGCGGTCCAGCAGCGGCACCACGGTATCGAGCGGGTAAACGCGAAAACCGCACATGGCATCGGGAACCTGGCGCGACAGCGTTTCCACGGCCACCAGGCCGTTGGTCAGTTTGCGGCCCCAGCGCCGGGCGGCGGGAATGTCATCGCCGAAGACCGGGCGCCCGCAGATCATCGCCTGGGGGTGGTTGGCCGACTCGGTGCGCAGGCGGTCGATATCATCCAGGTTGTGCTGGCCGTCGGCATCCACCTGCAGGGCATGAGCGTGACCGCGGGCGGCCGCTTCGCGCAGGCCGGACATAACCGCGCCGCCCTTGCCCTGGTTCACCTCGTGCGTGACCAGGTGGAAACCGTGTTGCGTCTGCAGCCTGCGTATCGCCTCGAGCTGCGCCGGTTCGCTGCCGTCGTCGACCACGATCAGTGGCAACCCGGTGGCCGCCAGCCGTGGCGCCAGGCCCGTGAACAGCGCCGCGTGGTTGTAGTGCGGCACGATAATGGCGGTATCGACGCTCATTCGAACCCCACCCGGCCGCTGGAACACGGCCCGTCTTCGCCTTCGAAAGTGAACCGCACCGCGTCCTGGCCGGCCATGTCCAGGCGCTCCAGCACCAGCGTCAACCGGGCCCCGGGCAGCACCGGCTGGCGGAACTTCAGGTTGTCGACCCGTGGCGCGCCCCCCAGCGCCGGCCAGGCGGCCCGCGCCAGGCCGACGGCCCAGTGGAGCTGGACGATGCCGGGCAGGACCGGCTGGCCCGGAAAGTGCCCATCGAACCAGGGGTTGTCAGCCGCGACCGCCAGGGTGATGCGAAACCTGTCCGGCCCGTCCGGCGTTGCCTCGGCGACCGCGGGCCATTCGCCCCCGGCGGGCCAGCCAGGCATCGGCACGGTCATCGCTTCAGCCCCGCTCACGCCGCGCGACGGCTCGCCGGTACACGGGCCTTGCCAGCCATTCGAGGCCGACCAGCGCGGCGATCAGCACGTAAGCCAGGAAGCCGTTGTAGAACACCCAGGTCTGCAGCGGTGCCGCCAGCGCCGTCCAGGCCGCGATGGCCGCGTTCACCACGAAAAACACCGCCCAGGCCAAGGTCACGCCACGCAGGTAAGGCGGCGCTTCGGCCGGGATGTCGCGTCCGGCCAGTCGAAGCATCCTTTCCAGCAGCGACGGCGGCCGCACCAGTGTCCACGCGCAGGCGCCGAAGAGTGCGGAACTGATCAGCACGGGGTAAAAGCGCAGCAGGCGATCATCGTCGGCCAACACGACCAGCGCGATAAACGCACCGACCACGACCAGGGCGACAGGGAAGGCGCGTTTGAGGCGGCCTTTCAGTAACAGCAACCGCGCCATCAGCAGGATGCCCAGCACAACGGCCATCGGCGCCGTACCGAAACGGGCCAGGCCAAACCACACCAGCAGGGGATAGGTGACCAGCGCGAGGAAAACCGCCAGTCGAATCGCGCTGGAGGCCACGCGCGAAAGCGGAATCAGGCCGCCAGTGCGTGGACCGTGTCGACCACGTCCTGCACGGTGCGCACGGCCCGGAAGCGCTCGGGCGGAATGCGTTCACCGGTGATGTTCTGCAGCTGGACGATCATGTCGACGGCGTCGATGCTGTCGATCCCAAGATCCTCGTACAGCAGCGCATCGGGACTGACCGCCGAGGCCTCGACCTCGAAGTCTTCGACCAGCATGCGCTGCAGGTGTTGGTAAATATCGTCTTTGCCGGCCGGCGTACCCATGCGGCTGAATTCCGTTGAAACAAGACGGTTATTTTACACCGGCCGCCAGCCGTGATTGAACCTTTTGCGTCAGCGCCTGGCTTTGCGCCCGTTCGCTGTCACCGAGGGCGCCGTAGTCCTTCGCGGGAATGCGTTCGAGCAGGTCGAACGCCAGGTGCGGCCGCCGCACCGGCACCTGGTACCAGGGCGAGTGTTTATCCAGGATCAGGGGCTCACAGGTGATGTGCACCGGCAACACATCGGCACCGGCACGCACCGCGGCCAGCGCCGCGCCGCGCCGGAACCGCGCCGGCGTTCCCGGCACCGTTCGCGTGCCTTCCGGAAACAGGACCAGGCACTCGCCCGCCCGCAGCCGTGCCTCGGCCTCGCCCAGCAGCTGCGTGGTGTCGTGGTTGGGGATGTATCGCGCCATGCGCACCGTGGCCATCGTGAACGGGTTGAACCAGTGGTTGCGCTTGACCACGCTGACCGCGCCGGGAAACATCGCCAGCAGGAACACCACGTCAATCAGCGTCGGGTGGTTGGCGATCACCAGCGTGCCGACGCCGGCATCGTTGGGCGCGTTCACGGGCTGGCCATCCGCACGGGCGGCGTCGCCGGTGACCCGGTAGGTCAGCCCCACCATGGCCATGATGGCGATGAAGGCCCGAAACAGCTGTGACACAATGCGCCGGGTCATGCGCTCACGCCGATCCTTGTCCCGAACCACCAGCGCCAGCAGGGGAAAAACCACGATGCCCAGCACCAGCCCGCCGATGCCAAACAGCGTAAAGCTCATCGCGGTCCACGTGAACCGCACCAGCCGGTCCAGCCAGGTGGGGCCGAACGTCCGGCGGGTCGGAATGGCCTGTTCTTGTCGCGTGCTGCCGGGCATACCGGGCATCTTAGTCGCATGACCGCCCTGCCGTCACGACGATCCGCGGACAGCGCCCGGTGAGCCGAAGCCCCGACAGTTGCGCCGTCACCGCCTGGACCCTGACCAGTGCGCTGGGCTGTGGACGGGAGCCGCTGCTGGCCGGCCTGCGCACGCGCGCATCCGGGCTGCGCCGCAATGATTTTCCGGGTTCCGCCATCGACACATGGATCGGCCGCGTGGCCGGCCTGGAAGACGGCCCGGAACTGGCGCCGGAATGGCGCAGCCGCAACAACCGGCTGGCTGAACTGGGCCTGTGCCAGGATGACTTCAGCGCCAGTGTCCTTAATGCCATTTCGCGATATGGGGCAGGTCGCGTGGGCGCGATTATCGGCACCAGCACGTCGAGCATCGGCCGCACCGAGGCCGCATACCGTGCAATGGACGACGACAACTGGCCGCCCGAATTCCTGCAGCCGGATATCCACCAGCCCCACTCGCCCGGGCTGTATGTCGCCCATCGCCTGGGTATCGAAGGTCCGGCGCTCACCATCAGCACCGCCTGCGCCTCCAGCGCCAAGGTGTTCGCCAGCGCGGCGCGATGGTTGCAGGCCGGTATCGTGGACGCGGTGGTGGTGGGCGGCGTGGATACGCTGTGCCACAGCGTCCTGGGCGGGTTTCACTCCCTGGAGCTGACCTCCACCCGGCCCTGCCGGCCTTTCGACCAGGACCGCGACGGCATCAGCCTGGGTGAAGCCGCCGGATTTGCACTGGTGACGCGGCCCGGCGACGCGCCGACCGACGCGCCCCGGCTGGCGGGCTACGGGGAAACCTCCGACGCGTTCCACATGTCACAGCCACCCGAAAACGGTGATGGCGCCGAGGCGGCCATGCGCGCAGCCCTGGCCATGAGCGCCCTGGCGCCGGCCGACATCGGCTACGCCAACCTGCACGGCACCGCCAGCCAGGCGAACGACGTGGCCGAATCACGCGCCCTGGCCCGGGTGTTCGATTCGGGGGTCACCGCCGCTTCCACGAAGGGCTGGACCGGTCATACCCTGGGCGCCGCCGGCATCGTCGAGGCCGTGATTGCCCTGGAAGCCCTGACCACCGGGCTACTGCCCGGCACCCTGAACCTGGAAAAACCCGACCCCGCGCTGGCGTTCCCCATCGCCGGCGATAACCGGGATGCGGAGGTCGGCGCCGTGCTGAGCAATTCCTTCGGCTTTGGAGGCAACAACTGCAGCCTGGTCTTCAGGCGAGGCCAGCCATGATGAACCGGTGGCGATCATGAAGGCGCGGTTCGCCGGAATGGGCGCGTGGGGCCCCGGTTTCGAAACCGCGGACGCGCTGGAGGCGCTGTTCGACGGTGAAATGCCCACGTCGGCGGACGACAGCGATGGCGCGCGACCGGCACGGCCCGCCGCGACGATCATCCCCCCGCGCGAGCGCCGCCGGGCGCCCCTTTCAGTCAAACTCGCCGTGGAAGTCGCTTCGCAGGCCTGCGAGGCATCGGGCATCGCGCCCGCGGACGCCGCCTGTGTCTTCGCCTCGGCACTCGGCGACCTCGATATCACCGATTACATGTGCCGTACGCTGGCCAGCGAGACGCCCCAGCTGTCGCCCACGAAGTTTCACAACTCGGTTCACAACGCGCCGGTGGGCTACTGGACCATCAGCACCGGTGACAACCATGCCGGCAACGCGGTGGCGGCGGGGCCCGACGGCACGGTGGCCGTGTCGCTGATGGAAGCGGTGATCCAGTGCGACATCGAGCAACGCCCCGTGCTCTGGGTCTGCCAGGACATTGCCGCGCCGCCCGCGTACCAGGCGCTGTGGCCGGTCAATGCCGCCTGCGCCGTCGCCATCATGCTGGTGCCGGCCACCGGTGGCGACGCCCACCGGCTCTCGCTGGCACCCGGCGCCGCCGGCTGGCCCGCATTGCACACCCCGGCGCTGGCGGCACTGTACGACGACAACCCCACCGCCCGCGCGCTGGCGCTGCTGGAAGCCCTCCACCGTGGCGAATCCATCTGCCTGCCTTTGAACGAATCGTCCTCGCTCCAGGTGACTCCGCCATGAAGGTGAAAAGCCCGTGACAAGGCTGCAGCCCGACGTCGCCATCATCGGCGGCGGCCTCGCCGGCCTGACCCTGGCCATGCAGCTGCGGCAGCGCTTCGACGACATCGATGTCCTGGTACTGGAGCGCAATACGCACCCGGTGCCGGGCGCCGCCCACAAGGTCGGTGAGTCGATGGTGGAGATCGGCGCGCACTACCTGGCCGACGTCGTCGGCCTGGAGGACCACCTGGCGCGCGACCATGTCCGCAAGAACGGGCTGCGTTTTCATTTCGGTGCCAACGGCCGCGAATTGCATCATGCCGACGAGGTGGGCGTCAGCCACCTGCTGGCCGTACCCAGCTACCAGGTCGACCGTGGCGTGCTGGAAAACGAGCTGGGCCGGCGCGTGGCCGATGCCGGTGCGCGCTTCCTGGATGGCACCCGGGTCACCCGCGTGAGCAGTGATGGCGGTGTTCACCGCCTGGAATGCCGGGATGCGAGCCGCGAATTCGTCGTGCAACCCCGCTGGCTGGTCGACGCGGCCAGCCGGGCCGGGCCGTTACGGCGCGAGCTGGACCTGGCCAGGCCGGTGTCCCACGACGTCAACGCGGCATGGTTTCGCGTCGACGCGGCCATCGACGTAGACGAGTGGTCCGGCGACGCCGACTGGAAGGCCCGGCCGCTGGACCTGCCGCGCCGCCAGAGCACCAACCACCTGATGGGCCCGGGCTACTGGTGCTGGCTGATTCCACTCGCCTGCGGCGCCACCAGCATCGGCATCGTCGCCGATGGCCGTATGCACCCGCTCGAGGACTACAACACTTACGACAAGGCGCACGCCTGGCTGGCGCAACATGAACCCACGCTGGCCGCGGCGGTGGACGGCCAGCCCAGGCTCGACTTCCGCTACCTGAGGCATTTCAGCCACGACGCCGGACAGCTGTTCTCACCCGACCGCTGGGCCCTGACCGGCGAAGCCGGCGTGTTCCTGGACCCGTTCTATTCGCCGGGCACCGACTTCATCGCCATCGCCAACACCATGCTGACCGAACTGATCGCGCGGGACCGGTCGGGTACGCTGCCGGCCCGCGACAACCTGCTGTTCGAGCAGATCTTCAGGTCCTTCCACCGCAGTTCAATGGCGCTTTACCAGGACCAGTACCCGGGCTTTGGCGATCGCCACCTGATGGCGCTGAAGTCCACCTGGGATTACAGCTATTACTGGGGCGTGCTGGCATTCCTGTTCTTCAGTTCGGCCATCACGCGGGTCGGCCTGGCGGCGGAACAACGTGCGCGGCTGGGCGACGTGGTGAAGGCCCACCAGGCGCTGCAGGCCCGGTTCAGGGCGCGCGCCGCGGAAGCCCGTTCGCATCCGGGCACGGGCGTGTTCATCGACCAGTACAGGATACCGGTGCTGAAACGCCTGAATGCCGGGCTGGAGTGTCCCGGAGACGACCACGCCACGGACCAGCAGCTGCTGGACAACATCGACGAACTGGAACGGCTGGCGTCGGTCATCGGCCGCCGGCTGGACGACCCGTCCGCCACGGCAGACCAATGGGAACGCGAACGCCTGGGAGACCTGCCGGAATGGCTTCAGGGCTGAACCGGCCGGCGTGACGACAGCCACGCCAGCGCAAAGCTGATCACCACCCCCAGCACCACCGCGGACCCCAGCGAGCGCAGGGCGGGTATCGCCGACGCGGCCAGCACCGCGAACGCGACGCCGGTGGACACCGCGCAGGTGGCTACGGCATGGCGCGTATCGGTGACATCGGCCTCATCGCGCCCCAGAAACAGCGCGTAGTCCAGCCCCAGGCCCGCCACCAGCAGCAGCCCGATCATGTGGTACAGGTCGAGCGGGCCGGCCACCCACCTCAACACCGCGGCCGCCAGGGCCAGGGCCGCCAGCACGCACAGCAGTGACCAGGCCGCGCGCGCCGGCCGGACACGCCAGAGCAACAACACGGCGATGACCGCCAGCACGACGCCGAGTACCCGCCAGGTCCGCGACTGGTAGCCGGCGACCAGCGCTTCCGATGCGGCGCGATAGTCCACCAGGGTCACGCCCGACGGGAGCCCGTCGACGAGGGCTGGCAGGCTTTCCGGATTCACGTCACCCGGCAGGTCAACGAGCGTGACCCACCAGTCATCACCCGGCACGACCCCGCGCAGCCGGAACAAGGATGCGGCAATCATGCTCTCGAATGGTGTGCCGGTGTAGTCGGCGGGCCCCAGGGGCGATAACCGGCTGGACGCCGTGACGTCCGCGACGAACGCGTCAAAAGCCGCGGAATCGAACGGCAGGTCCTGTGTGGCCGCGTCCAGCCGGACACGAAGCGCACCCGCCCCGGGAATCGCCTTTTGACGCTCCAGTTGCAGGCCCGACGGCGGCAACAGCGGTGCGATGCTGCGGTAACCCGGAATCTCGCCGGCCGCCACCGCCTCATCCAGCACCGTCGTCAATGCGTGCAAACGCTCCAGCAACCGCGCCTGGTCCGCATCGGCCAGCGCCAGCTGGTAGCGCATGCTGGGCGCACCCACCGCCTGGCGCAGTTCGCTGTCGCGGGCCAGCAGCGCGGGCGGAACCGGGCTGAGCGCGGCAAGATCGCGGTTCCAGAAACCCTGGTCGCCACCCGGCCCCGTGACAGTGGGAACGAGCGCCAGCACCGCCACGACCAGCGCGGCAACAGGCAGGCCGAAACCGGGTCCGGTCCGGCCGCGGGTCCGGGTCGCTGGCGTCGCCGTGGCACTGGCCTCGTCAGTGTCGCTGCGACCTTCCATCGCCGGAATGACGAACCGGGTGACCGGCGCCGCCGTCGCGACGCCGACAGCGGAAAACAAACCCAGCTGTGCGATGCCCTCGGCGCCGCCCAGCAGCAGAGCCGCGTAAGCCAGCACCGTGCTGATGGCGCCCAGGCGCAGGGTCGGCCAGACACGCGCCATCGCACCGACCGATGAACCCGCACGGCGGTGGCTGAAGTAATGCAGCGGATAATCGATGGCCACGCCCATGAGCGTGAAGCCGAAGGCAAGCGTGATGCCATGCGCCTGGCCGAACGCGAGCGCGACGGCTGCCAGCCCGACCCCCATGCCGGTCACCAGGGGAACCGCGGCCAGCCACAACACGGCCCATCGCCGATAGGCCAGCCACAGCACCAGGGCCAGTGCCAGGCTGGCGGCCACGGAGCGCCACGTGGCCTCGGCGTGGATGGTGTCCCGCAGCCCCACGCCAAACACGCCCGCGCCACTGATGAGCGCCGTGTCGGGATTGATCCCTTCCCCTGAAAGCGCCGTCCGGACCGCGGCAATGGCCGCCGCCTGCCCGTCCAAATCGAACGGCGGCGCCGCGGTTTCCACCACCAGGACCGGCCGGCCGGCCGCCGTCCGCCCATGGCCGCCGGCATCCACCTGGAGTGCGTCCAGGACCCGGGCCGACTGCAGCGTCGGGTCATGTCGCACGAGGTTTTCGAACCCGGGGTCAGCCGCCAGGCCCAGTTCCGCCAGCCGCTCACCCAGCGCGTTGCCCAACGCCGCGGCACTCCAGTCCATGTCCGCCAACAGGTATCGATAACGCCAGGCCGGGTCGGGCGGGAGCCCGCCGGTGGGATCCTGGACGGGCACCCGCGCAATGGCGGGGTCCGATGCCAGCCGCCCCCGCAGCCCGGCCGGCTCGATGGTGCCGGCCGGCAGGGCGACCAGCAGGTAACGCGCCCCGGGCGTGTCGCCGGCGCGCGCCACCAGGATCCGCTGGTCAAGACCCTCGGCGCGGGGCAGGAACAACCCCAGGTCGTAACTGAATTCCAGTCGCGTCGTGATCACCGCCAGCGCAGCAACCACCACGAGCACCCAGGCCCCAAGCGTCGCCTGGCGCCGGCCCGGACTCACGGCTGTTCCACGTCCGGCGCCGGAACGATGGTCATCGTTTCCCGGCGTCCTTCCGGCCCGACGCGGTCGATGGCCACCAGGCGGTCATCCTCGCCCCGTACTTCGAGCAACGCGAGGTGTTCGCGGAGCGCGGCGTCGCGTGGTTTCAGGTGCAGCAGCCATTCCTGGTTGTCCGCTTCCAGGTAGTCCGCCGTGAAGACGGTTTCGAGCGCGGTCACGTCACCCGTCAACAGGGCACGCAGGCCGGACATCATCGCGGCCAGGCCCGGGCGCGCCGACAGCGGTAACGTTCTTGGGCGGCCGGTGCCGGACTGGATCTCGACCCGGTCCCCGGCCACCGCGAGCCGGGCGCTGGTCGGCGTATCGATCCACTGGATCAGCTCACCGGTCGCTTCGCGCCACTCCAGTCGCCCGGTGTAAGTCACGGCCCCGGAGAACAGGCCCCCATCGCGCACCTCGCGGTAGTGCTGCACGGGTTCCGGTGAATCCGCCAGCGTTGCCAGGCGCGCCGCGAGCACGGGGTCCGTGTCGTCGCCTGCGGGGCCGTCAGCCAGCACGGTCGTGCCGACCAGCAGCCATGCCAGTATGACCAGCAGGTAACGACTCACCGCGTCCCCCAGAAATCGTAAAAGTTGAACCAATTGTACGGGGCCGACCGTGCCACCTCGGCCAGGCGGTCGGCGTAGCGTTGTGCGCAGTCGGCGACCGCCGCCGCACGCGCATTTCGCGCAACGCCGGTGGGGACTTCGAAGTGCTCGAACAGCACCCGGTACCGGCCCGGGCCGGTGCGCAGGCCGAAGAAGAGCACCACCGGCACGCCCAGCACGATCGCCAGCTGCCACGGTGCGGCGGGAAACTGCGCCTCGTCACCCAGGAATCGCGCGCCGACCGTCGCTTCCTGCCCCCTGGCACGGTCGCCGAGCAAAGCCACGAGGGCCCCGCCCCGCAGGGTTTCCGCCAACGTCAGCCCGACCCCCGGTGACCCGGTGAGATCAAGCACTTCGCCGGCCAGGTCCGGGTTCAGTGATTCAAACAGCGCGGTAATCGCGGGGTTCTGCCGGCGATCCTGGACGTACCGCAGCGGCAGGTGCGGCCGGCGATGCCGCGCGACGCGGGACGCCTCGAAGCTACCCAGGTGAGCGCCGAGCAGGAAACAGCCTTCACCGGCATCCAGGTGCAGGTCGAGCACGTCGGTTCCCTCGAGCTGTACGTCGATGCCCTTGCCATCGGCGCCCAGGATGTACAGCCGGTCCAGCGTGACGCTGGCGAAATTCCAAAAGTGCCGCCAGGTATCGCGCCAGCCGGGCTCGCGGCCGAGCACACGGCGCAGGTAATCGCGCGAGAAACGTCGCTCCTCGGTTCGGGTCATCCAGAACCACGCGCAGACGGGCCCCAGCAACAGCCGCGCCAGGCGCGGGCCGCAGGCCAGGCAGGCGCGGGCAAATGCCGTGACGGCCGCCGGGCTGGCCACTTCCGGGCGTTGTTGCCAGTCAGCGGTCATGGGCGGCTGTCCGGTGGCGGACGGTGTTCGCAACGTGCTCGGTCAGCAGGCGCTCCAGGGCGTCCAGCGGCAGCTTTCCGGTTTCATTGCGCGGCAGCGACGCCACCCGGACCAGGGGCCGGGGCACCAGGACCGGGTCCAGGTGCTCGCGCAGGAAAGCCCGCACGTCACCGGGTTCGGCGGACCCGGCGTAGACCCCCGCCAGGCGGCCGCCGCGTCGGTCGCGGGGCTGGAAAACGGCGCCATCCATCACACCAGGCGCCGACTTCAGCAGCGCCGTCAGGTTCGCCAGCGAGCCCCGTTTGCCGCCCACGTTGACCAGGTCGCTGGCGCGCCCTTCCAGGTGCAGGATGCCGTCGGCATCCAGGCGCAGTCGGTCCTGCAGGGCCACGGGCTCGGGCAGGTGCGCGGCGCTGACCCGGGTCACACCGTCCTGGCCGGTGTCGAAACTGAACCCCGGGATGGCCGTCCAGGCCTCGTCACGGGCCAGCCGCCGCGTGGCCAGGCAACCGGTTTCGCTACAGCCATAGACATCGATGAGTTCGGCGCCCAGCCGTTCTTCCACGCGCCGGGCGAGACCGGCGTCCAGGGGTGCCGTCGCCGTGATCACCCGCGTCACCGCCGGGAAACGTACGGTGCTGTCCAGCAGCGCTTCCAGGTGCAACGGCGTGCTGACCAGCACACGTGGTGACGGCACCGTCGCCAGCGCTTCGGCCACGTCGGCCGGGAACAGCGGCCGCGTCGCGGAAACGGTCACCGGCAAGCGAAGTGGCGCCATCATCGTCACTTCCATTCCGTACATGTGCTGCGGCGGCACCGTGGCCACCATGCCGAAAGCGCCCCCCAGCCGGCCCAGGTAGGTGGCGGCATTCAAAGCCACGCCTTCAAAGTGCGTGCGCCAGCGCCTTGCTATCTCCGTCGCCGAACCCGTGGAGCCGGATGTGAAGGAAATGCTGACCACGGTGTCTGCGTCAATGTCGGGAATCGCGCCGGACCAGTCGGCCGCGGGTGGTAACTGGCGCAGGTCAAGGCCGACAAGCCCTTCGGCAACATCGGCACCGTCGTGCAGCACCCGCGGCGACCCACAACCCGCACTCACGGCCCGCTGCGCGCCGATGGTGTCATTGGGGGGAAGCAATGTGCAGGCGCCACGCAGGATGGCGGCGGCGAAGGCGACCTGGAAGTGGTAGCGGTCGCGGGCCAGGTTCAGGACGAAGCCGTCGGCCGGCAATATCTCCGACAGCGCCGCGGCATCGCCGAGGAACCGGCCCACCGTGACAGTTTCTCCCCGGTAAACGGCAAAAGGGTCGTCCAGCGGGCGTTCGACCAGGGGCAGCGTCAGTTTTCCGGGCATCGGATCACCGGGATCAGCCGGTCTTGCGTTCCTCTTCGACGAACCGGGCCAGGCTGCGCAGGTCGCGGAAGACTTCACGCGTGGCCTCGTCCTCGGCGCGAATTTCCACGCCGTAGGTTTTTGACAGCGCCAGCGCCAGTTCCAGCGCGTCGATGGAATCCAGGCCCAGGCCCTCTCCAAAGAGCGGTTCCTGCGGGTCAATTTCATCCGGCTGGACGTCCTCGAGGTTCAGCACCTCGACGACCAGGTTCGCGAGTTCCTTCTCCAGTGGGGTGGTTTCAGTCATGGCGGGTGATCCAGTGGCCCCGTGCGCGGAGCCTGTTCGGTGTGTATCAGGCGCGAAGTTTATATTATTCTGCCCCCGCTTCACGACACCCGGACACCCGATGCGCCACCCTCGCACCGCGAATGACAGATGAACTCGCCTGACCCCTTCAGGCTCGCCGCCCGTGGCGAGATGCAATTTGCGCTGGAGCCGCCTGGCGAGGGCGCTGATTTCGCGCGTTTCGACTTCCGGCCGACCGGTCCGGTCGCGCCCGGCGTGTTTTCGCTCGACATGGAACACCTCGCCGGGCCGGCGCTGGAACGCTGGACCTGTCGCTCGGCGGCGGAACCGCTCGACCCGTGTGATGACGACACGACCCGCGGCGTTCGTACGCGTGACCTGCTGTTTATCGAACTGCGCGCAGCCCCCGGCGATGACATCCAGTCGGCCGCCGAGCGGCTGTACCGGCGGCTGTTCGACCAGATGGCGTCGCTGGGCTTCACTTACATCGTCAAGGCCTGGAACCACATTCCCGACATCAACCGCGGCGAAGGCGACGACGAGGTGTACAAGCGCTTCTGCCTGGGCCGCGCCCGGGCCATCGACAGCGCCTACGGCGACCGCGCCATGCCGGCGGGCACCGGTGTGGGCTTCAGCGCCGACGCCGGCCTGCAGGTACAGGCGCTGGCCTCGCGCGATGCCCCGCTGTACATCGAGAACCCGCGCCAGGTCAGCGCCTTTGAATACCCCCGGCAGTACGGGCCGCGCAGCCCGTCCTTCAGCCGCGCCGTGGTGGCGGGGCCGGGCCGGGACCGGCTGTTCGTGTCCGGCACGGCCGCCATCGTCGGCCACCAGTCGCGCCACGAGGACTGCCTGGTTTCACAGGTAGAAGAGACGCTGAGGAACTGGCAAAGCCTGTTCAGCGCCACGCACCGTGCGACCGGCCAGCAGGCCGGCTTCGACCGGGACGGCACGTATCGCGTCTACCTGCGGCACGCCCGGGACCTCGACCCCTGCCTGGCGGCACTGGCCCATGGCAGCGTACCGCTGGAGAAAACCACCGTGCTGCGGGCCGACATCTGCCGGCCTGAACTGTTGTTCGAACTCGATGGTGTCACGGCCCTCGATCCGGCCTGAAACCGGGGCACGGGTGGCCGCCGGGCGATAATCTGGGATAATCGCCCGCAATTCGGACAATAACGAGCGTCAATCATGACCGACCACTCCACCACCGCCGGCAGTTCCCGGACCTTTTTCGGCCACCCCATCGGGCTTGGCACCCTGTTCTTCACCGAGTTGTGGGAACGCTTCAGTTACTACGGCATGCGCGCGCTGCTGATCCTGTTCATGACCGCCGTGGTCGTGGAAGGCGGCCTGGGCATCGACGACCAGACCGCGGGCGCCATTTACGGCCTGTACACCGCGGGCGTCTACCTGGCCGCGTTGCCGGGCGGCTGGCTGGCCGACCGCGTGATCGGGCAGCAGAACGCCATCTGGTACGGCGGCATGATCATTGCCGCGGGCCATATCGTGCTCGCGCTGCCGGGTTTCGGGCTGGCCTCTGAGCACTACGGGTTCTTTATCGGCCTGGTGCTGATCGTCATCGGCACCGGCCTGCTGAAGCCGAACATTTCGAGCTGCGTCGGCGAGCTCTACCCCGAGGGCGGCGCGCGTGAAGACGCCGGCTACGTCATTTACTACATGGGCATCAATGTCGGTGCCTTCCTGGGGCCGCTGGTGTGTGGCTGGCTGCGGATCAACTGGGGCTGGCACTACGGCTTCGCGGCCGCGGCCGTGGGCATGATCGTCGGCCTCGTGGTGTTCCGGCTGACGCGCAAGAACCTGGGCGGTTTCGGCCAGAACCCGCACCCGGTACCCGAGCACAAGAAGGCCGCCACCCGCCTGATGCGCAATGGCATTTACGCCGTGACCGCGCTGATCTTCGTGGTCGCCGTGCTGGGCCTGGAAGGTGTGATCACCATCAACGCCACCCAGTTGTCGGAAATCTGGGTGTACATCATCGTCGCCGTGGCCGTGCTGTTTTTCGGCCGCGTCCTGATGGACGGTTCGCTCACCACCGTCGACCGCAAACGCACCGTCGTGCTGATCGCGCTGTTCCTGGGCGCCGCGCTGTTCTGGTCGGGATTCGAACAGGCCGGCTCCTCGCTGAACCTGTTCGCCGATCGATACACGGCCCGTGAAATGCTGGGCATCATGATTCCGGCGGAGTGGTTCCAGTCGCTGAATCCGCTCTACATCCTGATCTTCGCCCCGTTCTTCTCGGCGCTGTGGATCAACCTGGGCCGCCGCAACATGGATCCGTCGATCCCGCTGAAGTTCGCCCTGGGCTTTGCCCAGCTGGGCCTCGGTTTCGGCTTCATGTGGATTGCCGCTTCCCTGATCCAGGACGGCAGCCAGGTGCTGCCGACGTGGCTGCTGCTGACCTACCTGTTCCACACCACCGGCGAGCTCTGCCTGAGCCCGATCGGCCTGTCCGCCACATCGAAACTGGCGCCGAAGCCGTACTACAGCCAGATGATGGGCATGTGGTTCATGGGCGCCGCGCTGGGCAACCTGCTGGCGGGCCTGATCGCCGGCGAGTTCCATGGTGAGAACCTGGCCGAGTTCCCCGAGCGCTATCGCCAGATCGTCATCTTCTGCACCGTCGTGACCGTGCTGTTCCTGGTGGCCACGCCATTCCTGAAGAAGCTGGCCTGCCTGGACGAGAAGCCCGAGGACCTGACCCGCGAGGATGAACCGGGCGCCTACGAGCGTTGAGTGGCCGCGCTGGCAGCGGCTTGCACCCGTGCGATAATGAATGGCTCGTTTGAAACAGGACGTGACCTTCATGGACCAGCAAGCCGCGCAGCAATTCATTGACCAGAAATGGGACGATGAGATCGTCCCTGAACTGGTCGAGTACATCCGCATCCCGAACAAGTCGCCGCACTTCGACCCGAAATGGGCCGAGCACGGTTACATGGAAAAGGCGGTGCAGCAGATTCACGACTGGTGCGCGGCCCAGGACATCGCCGGCATGCAGATCGAGATCGTCCGCCTGGAAGGGTGCACGCCGCTGATCTTCATGGATATCCCGGCCACGGGCGGCGGCAGCGATGACGACACGGTGCTGCTCTACGGCCACCTGGACAAACAACCGGAAATGACCGGCTGGGCCGACGACCTGGGCCCGTGGAAACCGGTGATCAGGGACGACAAGCTCTACGGCCGCGGCGGCGCCGACGACGGCTACGCCGCCTATGCCTCGCTGACGGCCATCCTGGCGGTGCAGCGCCAGCAACTGCCGCATACCCGCTGCGTGGTCATCATCGAGGCCTGCGAAGAATCCGGCAGTTACGACCTGCCGCATTACATCGATCACCTGGAAGACCGCATCGGCCAGCCCTCGCTGGTGGTCTGCCTGGATTCCGGCGCCGGCAACTACGAACAGCTGTGGCTGACCGTGTCGCTGCGCGGCATGGCCGCCGGCACGCTTCGCGCCGATGTGCTCGAAGAGGGCGTGCATTCCGGATACGCCTCCGGCGTGGTCCCCTCCAGCTTCCGCATCCTGCGCCAGCTGGTGGCCCGGTTGGAAGACGAGAACACCGGCCAGGTGTTGCCGGATTACCTGCACACCGAGATTCCGGACGAACGCCTGGAGCAGACCCGGAAGATGGCCGAAGCCCTGGGCGACGAGGTCTGGCAGGCCTACCCCTTCGTTGGGGGCGTGGAACCCCAGTCCGACAACAACGTCGACCGCATCCTCAACCGCACCTGGCGCCCGGCGCTGTCCTACACCGGCGTCGACGGCATGCCGGAGTTGGCCAACGCCGGCAACGTGCTGCGCCCGCACACCGCGCTGAAGCTGTCCATGCGCCTGCCGCCAACCGTCGACGGCGAGGAAGCCACCGTCAACATGAAAGCCACGCTGGAAGCCGACCCGCCGCACAACGCGAAGGTCAGCTTCGAGGCCGACCAGGCGGCCACCGGCTGGACCGCCCCGAGCGTCGCGCCCTGGCTGCATGACTCGCTGGAACGCGCTTCGCAGGCCGCCTACGGCAAGGGCGTGATGTACATGGGCGAGGGCGGCACCATCCCGTTCATGGCCATGCTGGGCGACGCCTACCCCGAAGCGCAGTTCATGATCACCGGCGTGCTGGGCCCGAAGTCCAACGCCCACGGCCCCAACGAGTTCCTGCACATTCCCTTCGTGAAGAAACTCACCACCTGCGTGGCGCGCGTGCTCGTCGACCACGCCGGCCGGGGGTGAACATGCGCCCGCGTCAAAAGACCAGGTCGCCGTTGCGATGTGTCGCAGCCCTGGTGCTCACGGCGGGCCTTTCCGCACCGGCGCTGGCCGAAGTCACGTCGCTTGACGGCAACGGCTTTTCCGTCACGCTCAAGCAGGAACTGACCGGCGTTTCCAGCCAGGACGCCTGGGCACTGATGACCCGCCGGGTGAGCACCTGGTGGGATGCTGCCCATACCTGGGGCGGTGACGCGTCCCAGCTGAAACTGGAAGCCAAGGCGAACGGTTGTTTCTGTGAATGGCTGCCGAATGGCGGCTGGGCCGAGCACCTGAAGGTCATTCACGTGGCCCCGGGCCGGGTACTGCGCATGCGCGGCGCCCTTGGCCCCCTGATGCAGATGGGCCTTGAGGGCACGATGACCTGGTCGCTGCAGCCCCTCGACGATGGAAGCGGGTCCGGCAGCACCACTGGCCTCGCCATCGAGTGGCAATACATCGTCAGCGGTCATCGCCCGGAAGGGTTCGACGATATCGCACCGGCCGTGGACGCGGTGCTGGGCGAGCAGCTTGACCGGCTGGTCAAGCGAATGACGGGCGCGCCCTAGCGACTACCGCGGCGGGTCTTCTTCCTCGTGAAGCGCCTGCTTGAGCTGTTCAAGGTTCTCGCGCAGCAGGCATCCATAGTGCTGGTCGTCACCCCAGTGTTCGTACAGCGCGTGCAGCCCCTCGGTATCGTGCTCGTCGAACGCGTCGGCAGCGCGCCGTGCGCGGGTCTCGGGCACGCCGAGCATGCGCAGGGCCGCCTCGCCGGTCGACAACGCCGAACCGAACGTTTCACGGACGATGAAGTCTGCACCGGCCCCGATCAGGTCGTAAGCGTGCGCCCGGTCAATCGCGCGCGCCAGCACCCGCAGCTCGGGAAACGCCTTCCTGACGACCTGGACCGTGCGGACGGCCTTTTCACGGTGGCTGAAGGCGACGATCAGCAGCCGGGCCCGCGCCGCGCCGGCGGCCTGCAGCAGCTCGACCCGTGACGCGTCCCCGTAGAACACCTGTCCACCGAATCGCCCCGCCATTTCGATTTGTCCGGCGTCGTGATCCAGCAGCGTGGTTTCAAAACCACTCACCCGCAACAGGCGGTCAACGACCTGCCCGAAACGGCCATAACCGGCAATGATGACCGGGTGCCCGTGGTCTTCCGGCCCGTCCGGCTCGGGCGCCGAGGTGAAGCGCCGGGCCAGTGCGGGCTGCACGCCCTTTTCAAACACAATGACCAGCAGCGGCGTCGCCGCCATCGACAACACGACAATCACGATGAGCAACTGCACGGTCTCGGCGTCCAGCACCTGGTTCTGCAACGCAAACGAGGCCAGCAGGAACGCAAACTCACCACCCTGCGCGAGCACCACGGAGAACAGCAGGCGGTCGCCCAGCGCGAGACCGAACACACGCGCCAGGATGTTCAGGACGAGGAATTTCAGAACCATCAGCCCCACCAGGCCGACAAGGATGAAGACCGGCTTCTCGACCACCAGCTGCAAATCAATGCCAGCGCCGACGGCGATGAAAAACAGGCCCAGCAGCAGCCCCTTGAACGGCTCGATATTGGCTTCGAGTTCGTGCCGGTAGCGGCTGTCAGCCAGCACCACGCCGGCCAGGAATGTACCCAGCGCGGCCGACAGGCCCACCAGGTTCATGGCCCAGGTAATGGCAAACACGAGCAGGAGCGAAGCCGCGATGAACAGTTCATGACTGCGGGTACGGGCGATGTAGTCGAATACCGGGCGAGACAGGTACCGGCTGCCAAAACCGATGACCCCGACGACGGCGACCACCGCCAGGGCCTGGACCCAGGCCGGCCGGTCCCCCGCGATTGCGCCGTGGGCGGCGTCTGCGGTCACCGCCTCGATTCCCGCCGGGGCCAGCAGCGGCATCACCGCCAGGATGGGAATGACGGCGATGTCCTGGAAAAGCAACACCGACACGGCGCGCCGGCCGGCGGCGATTTTCAGCCACCCCTTTTCATCCAGCGTCTGGATGACAATGGCCGTGGAGGACAGCGCCAACGTCAGGCCAATTGCCACCGCGGCGCGTACTTCGAACCCAAACGCCAGGGCACAGATGGAAGCGATGACCAGCGTGGTGACCGCAACCTGTAAGCCGCCCAGGCCGACAATCGGTACACGCATTTTCCAGAGCAGTTTGGGCTGCATTTCCAGGCCGATCAGGAATAGCATCAGGACGACGCCAAACTCGGCAAAATGCAGGACATCCTGACCTTCCTCGCCCACCAGCCCCAGCACAAACGGACCAATCGCGACGCCGGCGACCAGGTAGCCCAGCGCGGACCCCAGCCCCAGGCGCCGCGCCAACGGCACGGAAATGACCGCCGCGGCCAGGTAGATCAAGGCCTGCTGGACGAAACTGCTGGTCACCGCGCCGCGCCGTCCCCGTGCTCGCCACCCGCCACCGGTCGCCACACCTGGTCCGCGAACCAGCCGCGCCGGTCACGGAAATCGGCGGCCACCCGGAACCCGGCACGACCGGCAATCTCCGCGAGCATGTTGTCGTCGTACTTCTGGGAAATCTCCATGAAAATGCGCTCACCGGCCGCGAACCGGAAACTGCGCCCCAGCGCACCGATCTCCACCTGCTGGTCATGCAGGCTGACCAGCCAGCTGCAGGCCGCGCCGGTGCCTGGGTTGTACTCGGGCGCATGCCGATATTGATCCAGGTCAAAATCGGCATCCAGCTCACTGTTGATACGATGCAGCAAATTCAGGTTGAAGGCCGCGGTCACGCCGGCGGCATCGTTGTAGGCCGCGCGAATCACCGCCGGGTCCTTCTTCAGGTCCAGGCCAAGCAGCAGGGCATCGCCCGGCCCCATCGCGCCGCGCAACAACGAGAGAAAGCTGACCGCACCTTCATCGCCAAAATTACCCAGGTTTGAGCCCATGAAGGCGAACACGCGCCGCGTGGCGCCCGGCTCAAGGGATTCCAGCCAGCCCATGTAGTTCACCGCCTTCGGGCGCATCCGCAACCAGGGGCGCCCCGGTGCCAGGCGCGCTTGCAGCTGATCGAGCACGGCGGCGGAGATATCCACCGGCCGGTAATCAAAATCGACGCCTTCCCCGTGCAGCGCGTCGAGCAGGTATCGAATCTTGCTGCCATCGCCTGAACCCAGCTCAACCAGTTCAAAACGGCCGCCAATGGCGATTTCCCGGGCAATTTCCGAACCACGTTCGCGCAGGATCTCCAGCTCGCAATCGGTCAGGTAGTACTCATCGCTGGCCATGATGGCCTGGAACAGTTCGTCGCCGCGCGCATCGTAGAAGTAGCGCGACATTAACCGCTTTGGCGTGGCGGACAGGCCCTCCGCCACGTCCTTCGCGAAAACGGGATCAACGCTGGTGTCGGCAATGCTCAAAATACCCCCCGGTGGTTTCAGTCGGCGCAGTGTTGCGCCTGGTGACAGTCGTCCGCGCGGGCCTCGTGCTCAACCTGCAGCGTCGCGTGATGAATTCCGAACCGCTTTGCCAGCCCGGACGTGACTTCACCGATAAACCGGTCGTCGGCGGGCACCGGGTCCATCACCAGGTGGGCCGTCAGCGCCGTTTCGGTCGTACTCATGCCCCAGATATGCAGGTCATGCAGGTCGGACACGCCCGGCCGGTCCCGTAACCAGTCTCGCACGGCTTCCGGGTCAATGTTCCGTGGAACGGCATCAACGGCCAGGTTCAGCGAATCGCGCAGCAGGCCCCAGGTCGACAGGAAGATCACTACCGCAATCGCCAGGCTGATGACCGGGTCCAGCCAGGCCCAGCCGAAAGCCAGGATGAATACGCCGGACAGCACAACGCCCAGCGACACCAGGGCATCGGCCGCCATGTGCAGGAACGCACCGCGAATGTTCAGGTCGTGGTCTTTGCCGGCCATGAACAGCAGCGCCGTCGCCGTGTTGATCACGACGCCGACGCCGGCCACCAGGATGATCGTCATTCCGGCGGGCGAAGCCGGTTCGAAAATGCGCTGGACGGCTTCCCATGCAATCGCGCCGACCGCCGCCAGCAGCAACAGGCCACTGCCCAGGCTGGCCAGGATGGTGGCGCGGGAATAGCCGTAAGTGCGACGCAGGGACGGCTTGCGCCCGGCCAGCGCATTCGCGCCCCAGGCCAGCAGGAGCCCCATCACGTCGCCCAGGTTATGCCCGGCGTCGGTTAACAGCGCCAGTGAATTTGCCGCCCAGCCGTAGAATGCCTCGACCAGGACGAAGGCGATATTCAGGCTGACGCCGATGGCGAACGCGCGATTGTAATCCGGCGTGTGGTGGTGGTGATGGTGGTGGGTTGCGCGGTTCACGGTCAGACGTTCAGGCGCTGCCGTAAATGCCCTGCCAAAGCACCCAGGCGCCGATCACGATGAAACCGGCGCCGGCCAGGACCGACATGATCCGCGGATTGATGACCTCCGACAGCACCGCGCCGGCGGCAACGCCGATGGCGCTGGTCAGCACCAGGGCACCGGCCGCGCCCAGGAAAACCGTCCAGCGACTGACATCGCGGTCGGCCGCGAACAACATCGTGACCAGCTGCGTCTTGTCGGCCATCTCGGCGATAAACACGCTGACAAAAACGGTGGCAAGCAGTTTCCATTCCATGAGGTGACGATCTCCGGCGATATCTGCGGCCATTGTACTGAATCAACCCGCGAACCGATTGATTCACGCCGCGCCGCGAACGATACTTTCCCTTCAAACCCCGCAGCGGAAAATGTAATGAGTGATGCCCTGAAAGTCTGGTTCAACGGAGAACTGCGCGATCTCGAGGATTGCAATGTCAGTATTCGCTCGCACGCGCTGCATTACGGTTCTTCCGTGTTCGAGGGCGTCCGCGTCTACAAGACCCACCGTGGCCCGTGCGCGTTCCGCCTGACCGACCACCTGAAACGGTTCTACTGGTCCGCGGGCATCTACCGCATCCCGATGGAATACCCGTTCGAGACACTGTTCGAGGCCTGCCTGGAAACCGTGCGCGCCAACGGCTTCGAGTCAGCCTACCTGCGGCCCATCGCCTTTCGCGGCGACTGCGGCCTGGGCGTCATGCCGGGCGACATGAATGTCGTGGAAACCGCCATCATCCCGGCCGAATGGGGCACCTACCTGGGTGAAGGCGTGCTGGAGCGCGGCGTCGAAGTGTGCGTGAGCTCCTGGCAGCGCGTGGCGCCGAACACGATCCCGGCCGGCGCGAAAGCCGGCGGCAACTACCTGTCCAGTTTCCTGATCGTCACCGAGGCCCGCGACCGCGGCTTCACCGAGGGCATCGCCCTGGGTGCGGACGGCCTGGTCAGCGAAGGCTCCGGCGAAAACGTGTTCGTCATCAACGATGGCCGCATCCTGACACCGCCGGTCTCGGCGTCGATCCTGGGCGGCATCACCCGAGACACCGCCATCAAGCTCGCCCGCAAGCTAGGTTACGAACTGGTTGAGCAATCGATCGCCCGTGAACAGCTCTATGCGGCGGATGAAATTTTCTTCACCGGCACCGCCGTGGAAGTGACCCCGGTACGCAAGGTTGACCACATGACCATCGGCGACGGCGCCCGTGGCCCGGTGACGACGGCCATCCAGGAGGCGTTTTTCGGCCTGTTCGACGGTCGCACCGAGGACGAATGGGGCTGGCTGGAACCCGTCTGACAATTTTTGTCACCCTGGGTGCTCAAATACGGCAACTCCGGGCATTCCGGCAAAATCGGCCCAGCCGCCTGAAATCTCGCATCCCCCTGTTTTTTAAGATAATACCTCGAACCTCTCCGTGGTGGCACGGTTTTTGTTTTAACTACCCCGCTAGGCTCCGGTGCCTGCCCAACGACAGGCCCCGGGACTCAAGCTGAAGGGAACGGTGTTTCCCGTGAGCAGGGCTCAAATGGTTGCTGGGCCCGCCCTTCCGGACTATCCGCTGGTTCGGTGGGCGCACGGGGTGAAAACGAACAACTTTTCTGTGGAAAGGAATCCGCCGAAACAATCGCGGATACAGGGAAGGGGTAAACCGCCGCCCAAACCAGCGGCCCGGCTTTAGAGCTTGGGGGAAGTCGATGATCGGACGGCAAGGGGAACGTCAGAAGATCACGGCCTAGGGGAAACGTGGAGTGAGATGCCAGTCGTAACTCCACGATTTGGAAAAGACCCGCGGATGCCGGGTCTTTTCTTTTTTTGGGGGCGGCAAAGGTGGCTGCTTTTGGTTGCGGTGGCTACTTTGGCTGGACGCGTGTTGCCTTACCTGACGATGTCGATCAATGACGCTGATTTCGCGAAATTTTTGTGCTGATGGCGTGTTGCCTGGCGCGACGGGGCTCAGGAGATGGGGCGGCCGATGAAGGCCAGGCCGACGACGACGATGGCCAGTGCCACCAGCGTGATGCCCACGTGCACGGCCGGGCGGCGGCTGAACGCGCCCAGGAACAGCAGCACCAGCCCCAGGCTGCGGAGCTGGTTCAGCAGCGAGAAACGGGTTTCCGCAAGCAGCAGGTGTTCGCTGGTGAGCGAGAGCATCGTCGACGTGGCCAGCAGGCCAAACAGGATGCGGTGGCGTCGATAGTAGTAAAAACGCATGTCGAACCGCTCGTCCGAATGCTCCGGGATTTCAGGCACACTGACATGACTGGCCAGGTACAGCAGGATAGGCACGGAAAGCAGCAACAACAGCTGGGCCACGCTCCAGCTGGGCTGGTCCCGGTAAGACCAGAGCATGAACCAGCTGTTGACGTGCATGACAAAAATGAACGCCAGCCAGCACGAGTGAATCCAGTACGGCCTGAGGTGATCGCGAGACTCGATCATCTGGCCGACGCTGCGCACCAGCAGGGTCACGCCCAGGCCGGCGATCACGACATAAAACCCGACGATGAACTCGAAAAGGCTCATGTCGCTGACATCGCGCGGTTTCAGTCGCCCTGGTAGGCCGTGATGATGTAGCCGCCCGACTTGTCGTCATGCTCCATTTTCAGGAGCTTGCGCTTTTCCATCTCTTCCAGCAGGTTCCCGAACGAGCGGAAGCCGTGATAACTCTCGCTGAACGAGGGTTTCCGGCGTTTCAGCGCCTGCTTGACCATTGAACCCCAGACGTTGGATTCCTCGCCGCGCTCGCTGACCAGGTCGTCGATGGTCTCCAGCACCAGGTCGAACGCCGCCTGTGCCCGCTCCTGCGCCTTGTCTTCGGCCTGCTTTTCGTTGCCGCCGCCGTTACTGCCGCCGGCCGCCGCCTTGGCGTCACCGTCCTTTTTCGTGGACCGCTTCTTTTTCGGCTTGCGGCGCTCGGCCTTGCGGACGATGTCCTCGTAGAAAATGAACTCGTCACAATTCGAGATCAGCAGGTCCGAGGTGGAACCCTTCACACCGATGCCGATCACGATCTTGTTGTTTTCGCGCAGCTTGGAGACCAGCGGCGAGAAATCCGAATCGCCTGAAATGATGACGAAGGTATCGACGTGCTCCTTGGTGTAACACAGGTCCAGCGCGTCCACGACCATGCGGATATCGGCCGAATTCTTACCCGACATGCGCCGGTGCGGAATGTCGATCAGCTCGAACGAGGCCTCGTGCATGTCATTCTTGAAATCCTTGTAGCGATCCCAGTCGCAGTAGGCCTTCTTCACCACGATGTTGCCCTTCACCAGCAGGCGCTCGAGCACCTCCTCGATGTTGAAGCGGGCATAGCGGGCGTCGCGGACGCCCAGGGCGATGTTCTCGAAGTCGCAGTAAAGGGCCAGGTTGTTGGTGCTGTCGCTCATGAAATGAAGCCGGGTGGGATTCGCCCACATTCTAAGGGATAAATGGGTCTAAGATGCGGGCATGGACAACGCCACCGACAACGCGCCGTACTACGAGCTGGGCCCGGACACCGTCATCCACGCCGTGGAATCGACCGACCGCTTCAGCGACGGCCGGCTGCTGGCGCTGAACAGTTACGAGAATCGCGTCTACCAGGTCGGCATGGAAGAAGGCCCGCCTGTCATCGCCAAGTTCTATCGCCCCGGCCGCTGGACGGATGCGCAGATCCTCGAAGAGCACGCCTTCGCGCTGGAGCTGGCCGACGCCGACATCCCGATGGTGCCGCCGATGGTCATCGACGGCGAAACCCTGTTCCGCTTTGGGGGCTTTCGCTTCGCCCTGTTCGAACGCCGTGGCGGCCACGCACCGGAACTCGACAACCGCGACACGCGTTTGTGGCTCGGGCGGTTCATGGCACGCATCCACGCGGTCGGCGCCGCGAAACCGTTCAGCGAACGGCCCGCCCTGACCCCGGCGCGCTTCGGCCGCGAGTCCCTGGACACCCTGCTGGCGGAGAACTGGCTGCCACCACACCTGGAAACCGCGTTCTCCAGCCTGGGCGACGACCTGATGACCGGCATCGACGCCGCCTGGGAACGCGCCGGCAAGTTCCGCAGCATCCGCCTGCACGGCGACTGCCACGTCGGCAACATCCTCTGGCGAGATGGCCCGTTCTTCGTCGACCTGGACGACTGCCAGTCCGGCCCGGCCGTGCAGGACCTGTGGATGTTCCTGTCCGGCGAACGCGACGAAATGGAAGGCCAGCTCAAAGACCTGCTGCAAGGCTACCGCGAGTTCAACGACTTCGACCTGCGCGAACTGAACCTGGTCGAAGCGCTACGGACGCTGCGCATGCTCCACCACGCGGCCTGGCTGGCACGCCGCTGGGAGGACCCCGCCTTCCCCATCGCCTTCCCCTGGTTCGACGACCCCCGCTACTGGGACAACCTGGTACTGGGCCTGCGCGAGCAGCTCGGCCGGCTGGCGGAACACCCGTTGGAAGTCCGGACTGGTGACTGGTGAACGGTAAGCGGTAAGCGGTAAGCGGTAAGCGGTAAGGAGGGTCTTTCAAAAGCGCTCCTGCCGCATGGTCTTACTGCTTACTGCTTACTGCTTACTCAAAAACAATCATCGCCACGCGTTAGTAATGCGGCGGCACTTCTGAAGCCGGGTCGCCCGCACCACCGGCAGCACCGGAATCCCGCAGCTCGTCGAGCCGGCGGGCCATGGCTTCCAGGGCGCGCTTGAGCGCGACGATTTCGCGGTCCTGGCGGGCCACGGCGTCGTCCAGTTGCTGGTGCGTGGACTCGGCGAAGGCGAGCTGGCTTTCGAGCTCTTCAACGCGGGCCGTGAGTGCGGCGAGTTCAGGCGTGCTCATATCGCGGCGCCTTTCAGTCGTCGCCGTCGGCGACGGCCGGGAGCTCGGCGGGCGGTTCCCACAGCTCCACGCGGTTGCCGTCCGGGTCGACGAACCAGCCGAAGCGGCCGAAATCGGCCTCCTCGCGCTCCGGCAACACCTCGGCGCCGGCCAGTGCGACGCGGCGCAGCGCCTTGTCGAGGTCGTCGACGACCAGGTTGAACATGAAACCCTGCGAGGCGTTGCCGAAATATTCGGTGTCGGCCGCGAAAGCGCTCCACACCGTAAAGGCGTTTTCCGGCATGTCCGCGGGCGCGAAACTGGTGCCGCGGGTGTCGCCCCACGATTCCACCGAGATCCCCAGCGCCTTCTGGTACCAGTCGCCCAGCTTCGCCGGGTCCGGTGAGCGGAAAAACACCCCGCCGATGCCGATCGCGCGGCCTTCTTTTTTCGTTGCCGCCATGGCCCCGTCCCTGATTGTTCGTGGAAACGCCCATGATAACGCAGCCGACGGCAATCACCCCTGTGATACGCTCCGGCCACGCTCCCTGACCAACGCCAGAACCATGCTGAATATCCGCAACCTGACGATTACCCTGCTGGCCATCGCGCTCGGCGCCTGCGCCAGCCTGCCCGATGACCTGCGCCAGGTGCCTTCCGAGGCCTGGCCGGACCCGTACGCCACGACCCTCGGCAAGTATTTCAACGATGTCGCGCCTGCCGGCGACGGACTTTCGGGACTGTCGCCACTGCCCCAACCCAGGCGCGCGTTCATCCTGCGGTATGCCCTGGCCATCCATGCGGAACACACGCTGGATATGCAGTACTACCTCTGGAAGAGCGATACCGCCGGTGAACTGCTGCTGCACCAGGCCCTCGCCGCCGCGGACCGGGGCGTCCAGGTTCGCCTGTTGATCGATGACATCTACCACTATGGTCGTGACGGCATCTACGCCACGGTCGACCTGCACCCGAATGTCCAGGTGCGTGTTTTCAACCCGATCCCGAATCGCGGCCTGGGCCGTAACCTGGGTTATGTCGCCGATAAGTCAGCGCTGAACCACCGGATGCACAACAAGATTTTCCTCGTCGACAACGCGGCGGCCATCATGGGCGGGCGAAACATCGGCGATGACTATTTCGGTGTCGACCCGAACCTGAACTTCCACGACCTGGACGTGCTGGCCGTGGGGCCGGCGGCGCAGGAAGCCGGCAGCGCCTTCGACCTGTACTGGAACAGCCGCTACGCGGTGCCCATCGAGGCGCTCTATGACGAGGCGGACATGCCCGCGAACGCCCTGCCTGATTTGCGGGCGCGCCTGGAAACCGCGCTGGGCGGGTACCTGGATGAACTGCCCTACGAGGTCCCCTTCGAGGGCGATGAGCTTTATGCCGAGCTGGAGAAACTGGCGGACACGCTGACCTGGGCACCGGCGCGCGTGGTGGTCGACCCACTGTCCAAGTTTGACGGCTCGGGTGAATCCGCGCTGGCCGACCTGGTGTTCGGGATGAGCCACCAGGCCGACGAAGAAGTGGTCGCCCAGACCGCGTACCTGATTCCGTCCGATGAAGGCATCGAGATGGTCCGCTCAATGACCGACCGCGGCGTGCGGGTCCGGCTGATGACCAACTCGATGCAGTCGAACAACCACCTGAGCGTGCACGCCTTCTACATGAAGCACCGCAAGGCGCTGATCGAGGCCGGCGCCGACCTGTACGAACTGCGCGCCGATAACGAACTGCTCGAGTTCTACAAACAAAGGGAAAGCCGGGTGGCGGAATCGCACGCCGGCCTGCACACCAAGTCGTTCGTCGTGGATGGCGAGACCAGCGTCATCGGCTCCTACAACATGGATCCCCGCTCGCGGGTCTGGAATTCAGAGATCGCGCTGGTGATCGACAGCAAGCCTTTCGCCAAGGAAGTGCTGGAATCCATGAACGTCGCGTTTGAGCCCGGTAACGCCTATCACCTGACCCTGGATGACGGCGAAGTCACCTGGTCCATCGACACCCCGGACGGGGTGCAGACCTGGGACAAGGATCCGGGCACCACCGCCTGGCAACGCTTCCTGACCCGCATCATGGGCTGGATTCCCATTGAAAACGAACTGTAGGCCGCTGATGAACACTTCCCGAATCGCAATGGCCGCCCTGGCGGCCCTGACCCTGAACATGGTGAACCTGCCGATGAATGCGCATGCCGTCGACACCGACGACCCTTACCTGTGGCTGGAGGACATCGAGGGCGAGAAGGCCCTGGACTGGGCCCGCGCCCGGAACGAGGAAAGCCTGGCCGAACTGGAGGCGCGCCCCGAGTTCCAGCCGCTGTTCGAGAAGAACCTGGCGGTCTACGACTCGCAGGACCGCATCGCCTACCCGGCCCTGCGCGGCGAGCACGTCTACAACTTCTGGCGCGACGCCAACAACGAGCGCGGCCTGTGGCGCCGCACCACGGTGGCGGAGTACCGCAAGGAGAACCCGCAGTGGGAGGTGCTCATCGACCTGGACGCGCTGGCCGAGGCCGAGGGCGAGAACTGGGTCT
Source organism: uncultured Oceanospirillales bacterium (assembly GCA_913055655.1). Lineage (GTDB taxonomy): Bacteria > Pseudomonadota > Gammaproteobacteria > Xanthomonadales > SZUA-36 > Marinihelvus. The sequence continues at coordinate 287,162 of CAJXKA010000003.1, forward strand.
GGTCCGGCGCCAGCTGCCTGCAGCCCGGCTACGAGCGCTGCCTGGTGTCGCTGTCACGCGGCGGTGCCGACGCATCCGTCACCCGCGAATTCGACATCGCCTCGAAAAGCTTCGTCGACGATGGTTTCCAGCTGCCCGAAGCCAAGAGCTTCGCCAGTTTCATGGACCGCGACACGGTGTACGTGTCCACGGACTTTGGCGAAGGCAGCATGACCGAGTCCGGCTACCCGCGCATCGCCAAGCTGTGGCGCCGCGGCCAACCGCTGTCGGAAGCGAAAACCCTGCACGAGGGCCAGGCCAGCGACATCGGCGTGTATGCCTACCAGGTGCACACGCCCGAGCGCATTTACCCGATGGTCACCGTATTGCCGACTTTTTTCACCCGCACCAGCTACCTGGTTCGCGACGGCGAGCTGCTCGAGATTCCATTGCCGCCGGACGCGAACATCGAGACCATCTTCAAGAACCAGCTGCTGGTCTCGTTGAAGTCCGACTGGACCCGGGACGGCCAGACCTGGCCACAGGGCGCACTGGTCGCGGCGGACATTGACGAGCTGGTGGCCGGTGAAGGACGCATCACCGCGGTGGTCCTGCCGGACAAACGCTCCGCCATCGAGGGCGTCAGCCGGACACGCGACATGGTGCTGGTCAATCGCATGACCGACGTCCGCGGCCGCCTGACCGCGCATTCCCTGGTGGATGGCGATTGGCGTGAACGCGACATCGATGCGCCCGCAATGGGCAGGATCAGTGTCGTCAGCACCAGCGACGACAGCAATGATTTCTTCTTCAGCTACACCGACTTCCTGACCCCGACCTCGTTATACCTGGCCGAAGGCATGAGCACGCCGGTAAGCCTGAAACAGCTGCCCGCGTTCTTCGATGCCGAGCCATACGAAGTCACGCAGCATTTCACCAAGTCGAAGGACGGTACCCGGGTGCCCTATTTCATGGTGGCGCGCAAAGACCTGGAGACCAAAGGCAAAAACCCGACCCTGGTCTATGCCTATGGCGGCTTCGAGGTTTCCCAGACCCCGAACTATTCCGCCACCATCGGCATGGACTGGCTCGAGCTGGGCGGCGTCTACGTGGTCGCCAATATCCGTGGCGGCGGCGAGTACGGCCCGGCCTGGCACCAGTCGGCGCAGCGCGAAAACCGCCAGAAGTCCTACGACGATTTCTACGCCGTGGCCGAGGACCTGGTCGCCCGCGATGTCACCTCGCCGGAACACCTGGGGATTCGCGGCGGCAGTGGCGGCGGCCTGCTGGTGGGCATGCTGTTCACCCAGCGCCCGGAGCTGTTCAACGCCGTCGTCTGCCAGGTGCCGCTGCTGGACATGTGGCGCTTCGACAAGCTGCTGGCCGGCGCCAGCTGGGTCGAGGAATACGGCGACCCGGACAACCCGGAGGACTGGGCCTGGCTGCAGAACTATTCGCCCTATCACAACCTTGACGCGGACAAGGACTACCCGCGCGTGTTCTTCACCACCTCGACCCGCGACGACCGCGTCCATCCCGCCCACGCGCGCAAGATGGTGGCAAAAATGAACGACATGGGACTGCCAAACCTGTACTACGAAAACATCGAGGGCGGCCACGGCGGCGCGGCCAACAACCGGCAGGCGGCGCGGGTTCAGGCGCTCATATACACCTACCTGATCAACGAGCTCCGTTAGAGGGTGACGCAGGCCTGGGGTGGAGTTACTTCACCCCAGGCTCGCAGCACCTCGGTGGGGGCAGGGGGCAGCGGGCTGACGGCAGGCGGCGCGGTACGTGATGGCTGACGGCGGAGTCGGGGGCGGGCAGGGTTGAACCCGGGGCCTTCGCCGGCAGGGATGCCGGCGATGAGCGTACACGGATGTATTTACAGCGCGCCCCGGGTTCAACCCAGCCCGTCCCCGACGGCCGGCGGAGGACATTGCGTATCGGCGCCACAGACCCCACATGGAGTACATTCGCCCAATCAGAAAGGTATCCCGAATGGAACAGACACAGGACATCCAGATGGACGTCGATCAGCTTTGCCGCGAAGACGTATTCACCGACAGCCGCATTGGCAGCATTCGGCGCCTGACACCGGTCACCGCCGAGGGTGACGACGATTCTTCACGGCCGGTGCAATATTTCGGCAGCACCCAGATCATGACGCCGGCGGGTGCCCTGCCGCTGAATTTCGAACTGCCGGGTGGTTCGCTGAAGGAGGCCATCGAAGGCTTCGGCGACGCCGCGCGCGAGGCCGTTGAGCAGACAATGGAAGAGCTCAAGGAAATGCAGCGCCAGGCCGCATCCCAGATCGTTGTGCCGAAAGCCGGCGAAATGCCGGGCGGCCCCGGCGGCGCGGGTGGTTTTGGCGGGGGCGGTGGCATCCAGATGCCCTGACCCTGGTCACGCCGGAAGGACCCGCCTTGATCCGCAAAAATCTCATTCGCCTGGCCGCGGTGGCGGTTGCCACGCTCGCGACATCGGCCATGGCCCAGGACGGCATGACCTGGCGCAAGGTCGACCCGGCCAACCTGGTGTTTATTGGCATGACGGAAGGCGAGGTGGTCCTGGAGCTGAACCCCGTGTTCGCGCCGGAGACCACCGCAAGATTCCGGTCCCTGGTAGAGAGTGATTTCTACCGGGGCCTGAGCTTCTACCGTGTCATTGACGGTTTCGTCGCCCAGGCAGGCGACGAAAGTGATATCTCCGGCGACGCCCGGGCCGAACCGCTGCCGCCCGAGTTTGAACGCACCCTGGACGTGGAAACCATGCCGTGGACGCCGGTCCAGCGGCCCGACATGTTCGCGCCGTCCACCGGATTCATCGACGGTTTCGCCGCGGCGCGCGACGATGAGGACGTGTGGTTGACGCATTGCCCCGGCGCGGTGGCGATGGCCCGCGGTAACGAGGCCGATTCCGGCGGCACCGATTTCTACATCGTCATCGGCCAGGCGCCGCGTTACCTGGACCGTAACCTGACCATTTTCGCCCGTGTCATTGACGGGCTCGAAGTGGTGCAGAAGGTTCGGCGCGGCGCGCTCGAGAACAACGGCATCATCGAGAACGAAGTGGCCCGCTCGCGCATTGGCCGCATGCGCATGGCGCACCAGCTGGATGAGGGCGAACGGCGGGATTACTACGTGATGGACACCAACGGCCCCGCGTTCAACGAGTACCTGGAAGGGCGGCGTAACCGCACACACGAATTCTTCCAGCACAAACCGCCGAAAGTACTGGATATCTGCCAGGTGCCGGTCGCCAGCCGGTTTGAACAGTTCACGCCACTGCGTCGACGCATGCAGCCCTGAGCCACGGCTACTTTTTGGAGGTGGTCCCCTGCTCCCAGACAGTGCATGAACCGTTCCGGTCAGGGGTCGCCGTACACGTTCAAGGATAGCCCCTCGACCACGTCACCGACCAGCAGGGTCGCGGGTTGCCGCAGCAGGGACATCAACCGTGGTTCTTGTGCGGTCACCAGTTCCCGGAAGCGTTGCGGGCGCAACAGCACAACCCCTGGGGGCGTTTCCCAATCCTCGATGCCGAGCTGGCGGGCCAGTTCGTCACGACTGAGGTCTTCGGTGATCACCAACAGGCCAGCAGGCTTTCCGTCCGTCGCCGGGTACCAGATGACCTGTTCAGGTCGAGGTGACAATTGTTTGACTGCATCGACCCACTGAGGCGGCGGCGACGTACTCGCGCCCGATGACTTGATGACCATGGACCGGATTTCGTTGAAGAACTCACCCTTGGTATTGGCCCGGTAGTGAACCTGGTTGCCGACGCGTCGTTTCGAAAGGATGCCGGCGCCCTCGAGGCGGACGAGTTCGCGCTGGACCGAACCTGTACCGGTACCGGCCAGGTTGACCACCTCGGTCAGGTAAAAGCTGCGCCCCGGATCCGCAAACAGCAGGGCCAGCACACGGCGGCGCGTACGGGAGAACAGCGTTGGCCAGGGATCCTTCCCTTGATTTTTTATTCCCATATTGGGTATTATAGTACCTGATTTGGGTATATAACGTATATTCAATTAGTCATGTACGTTTATGCAAGTGAATTCTTGTAAATGCCCTGATCCGGAAGTCCAGGGAAGCGCGGAAGTCGACCTCCTCGATGCCCGCGCAGTGGACGCCGCCCTGTGAGTGGTCACCCGGGTTCGCGCCCGGGTGGCAATTAACAAGCACTCCCTAACCCACTCATGGCCATACGGCCCGCCGACCGACAAGAACGACAAGGTTCGCGTACGGGCGGATCGACTGGGCCGGCACCCCCGGGTGTCGGCCCTTTTCATGCATTATCAACACCTTATTGCGAAAATCGCGGGAATGCCTAATATGGTATTTTCAATGCAGGTTATACTATTTTTTAATTATCAGTCATTTAGATGGCCCCACAGAAAGAAAAAAGTGGAAATTAGCCATTTCTGCGCTATACTGAATTCGTACCCGGTCTCCTGACCAATGGGTGCATCCGAAATTTCGGCATCCCGAGCCCGGAATTTCCCCGGCGAGGCCGATGGGAACACCCTGCGTTCCAATCGAAGGCGAACCTCGTCAAAGACTGGCAAATCGGCCCCAAAAGGGCCGTGGATACCTGATTATCGAATTAATCACGTGGAATGCCTGCAGGGTTAACCTGTCGGCTGTTCTCTGAATACGTCGCCACCCGCGTGATTGAAATGGAAAAGCCCGGTTCGCCGGGCTTTTTCATGCGTGGGGCAAGCGGCCCAAGGCGGATTTAACTGATCGCTTCGGGTTCACCGAACTGGTGCGCCGCCAGCCGCGCGTACAGTTCATTGTCACGGATCAGGTCGTCATGGCGCCCGATCGCGACGATGCGGCCGTTTTCCATGACCACGATGCGATCGGCATTCAGAACCGTGGAAAGCCTGTGCGCGATGACGATGGTCGTGCGCGTGCGCATCAGTTCACCCAGCGCAGCCTGCACGAGTTTTTCGCTTTCTGAATCAAGCGCGCTGGTCGCCTCGTCCAGCAGCAGGATCGGCGGGTCACGCAGGATGGCCCGCGCCAGGGCGATCCGCTGTCGCTGGCCACCGGAAAGCCGCATGCCCCGTTCGCCCAGGAAGGTGTCGTAACCCTCCGGCAGGTGAATGATGAAGTCGTGCGCCGCGGCCGCGATCGCGGCCTGTTCCACTTCCGCATCGGTGGCGCCCGGACGGCCCATGCGAATGTTCTCGCGCGCGGACTCGCCGAACAGCACCGTGTCCTGGGGCACCAGGCCCGTCTGCTTACGAAGTGCGACAGGGTCAGTCTTGCTGATATCAATATCGTCGACGTAGATTCGACCCGAGGCCGGGTCGTAGAAACGCAGCAGTAGCTGGAAGCAGGTGCTCTTGCCCGCGCCTGAAGGCCCGACAATGGCAATGTTCTCACCCCGCTGGATGTCCAGGTTGATATCGGTCAGCGCGGGGTCATCCGGCCGCGAGGGGTAATTGAACGAAACGGCGTCGAATCGTATCCGGCCGGACACCCGTTCCGGCAGCTCAACCGGGTGCTCCGGCGCGGAGATCGCCGGCCGCGCACCGAGCAGCTCGGCCAGGCGCTCCATGGCGCCGGCGCCACGCTGTATGTCGCCCCACAGCTCGCTCAGGGCCGCTGCAGAGGCGCCGACAAACACCGAGTACATCAGGAACTGGGCCAGCTGGCCGCCGGACATCTCGTCTGCCAGCACGGCGCGCGAGCCCATCCAGAGAATCAGCGTGATAGCGCCGAACACCAGCACGAACCCGAGCGCAGTCATCCCCGCACGCATGCGAATCCGGCGCACGGAAGCGACAAAACTGTCGCTCACCGCCTCGGCGTAGCGGGCCTCCTGCTGGGCCTCAAGCGTGTAGGCCTGCACCGTCTGGATGGAATTCAGGGTTTCATCGGCGATGCCGCTGGTGTCGGCTACGCGATCCTGGGCCGTTCGAGACAGGCCGCGAATGCGGCGTCCGACCATGATCAACGGCAGCACCACCGCGGGAATGCCCAATAATATGTAGGCCGTCAGCTCAATGCTGGTCAGCATCAGCATGACCAGGCCACCCGCCAGGTTCAGCATGGATCGCAGGGCGATGGAGAGACTCACGCCGGAAATGCTCTGGACCAGCGTGGTATCGGTCGTCAGGCGGGACAGCACCTCGCCGGTGCGGGTGACCTCGAAGAATGTCGGGTCCATGCGCACCACGCGACGGTAGACCGCATCGCGAATATCGGCGACGACCCGCTCGCCCAGCCAGGTGACCAGGTAGAACCGCAGCGCCGCGAAGCCGCCGAAGGCGACCGCGGCGGCGAAGAACCAGCCGAAATAGCGATTCACGAGCGCCGCATTGTTGGCGACGAAGCCGTTGTCGATGAGATAGCGCAGCGCCACCGGCAGGGCCAGCATGGCCACGGAAGCCATCAGCAGGGCCGCCAACGCGAAGACCAGCACGCCGCGATAGGGCCGGATAAACGGCACCAGTGCGCGCAGGGGTTTCAGTGAATCCGACTTTGGCCGGTCCTGGTCGTCAATGGATGGAGGCATTGAATCCAGATGGGGCCGGATTCACCCGGAGTCAATTGTCGCGGTTCAGTCCGCGCTGTCCGGCGCCGCGGCGATGGCGTCGCGAAACTGCCGCAACCAGTCCTTCACGGCCTGCTCGTTGTCGTTGCCCAGGCGCATCATCATCTTCTGGCCGGCGGAGAGCTGCTCGTACTGCTCGTCCACGAACTCGTACACCGCCTCGTTCTGCCGCACCTCCAGCACCCCGGCGGGCTCAGGCGCACCCAGCAGGTGATCGACAATGGCCACCAGGCGGTCATTGAAGTAGCCCTCCGGGTAGCCCTGGTCCTGGTAGGCCTGCTGGAACAGCGGATAGTAACGACGGTAGAGACTCGCGACCTGTTCCGGCGCCATGCCCTTCAGCAGGTCCACGTAGGGCTGGTAGCGCTCGGCGTTCTGCGGACTGATCGCCGCCTCGTCGCCGTTGCCCAGGACGCGGAATCGACCGGGAATGGGCGTCAGCGGGCGCATGGGCTGGGCGACGCGTGCACTGTCCAGCGCGTCAATGCTGGCGACCAGCCGACTGACCACCTGGTCGGTCACCAGCCAGTCGGTCACACCTTCACCGGCCAGGCCGGTGGCGACCGCGACCATCTCCTCGTCGCTTTCGGCCAGCTCGGGCAGAGGCTCAACCGGTTCGGCCGCTTCCTCCAGGCCAGGATCGGTCACGCCCGGATCCATGCGCGGGATACGCTCCACCGGGTGCTCGATGACCGGTTCGGCCGGGATGGGAGACGTCGGTTGCGACGGCAGCACTTCCACCTGCTCCAGCGCCTGTTCGTCCTGCTGCACGGACCAGTACCACGCCAGCGCAACCGCTGCCGCGATGATGATGATCCAGGTTAATGCTTTGCTCATGCCGTGCCGCCCCATGCCTTTGCCCTGCGAATACTCTCAGACCGCCGCTGACGTTTCCAGTTCCTTGATTTCAGGTCAACTATCCCTGATGATGCGCCGCCCAAATCACTGTCATAAAACTGTAACATTACGTCATGAACACCCTGATCATCCGCGGCATTGCGCTGGCCGCCCTGTTTTCTGCGGCGCTCACAACACCGGCCCTGGCGCACGAAAACTACTTCGGCGGCTGGCTGACCGCGGCGCTTAAGGGTCCCATCGGCAATGCCGAGGAGAGCTCGTGGCAATACCTGTTGCACGGCGAATATCGCGCCTACGATGAGTTTGACGGCATCCGTTACAGCGTCATGCGGGTCGGCGCGATCTACAGCCTGGACAACGGGTTCAGCGTCTCCGGCGGTTACGGCCGGCATCACACCCGCCTGGTGGCGGGCGGCTCCGTGACGGAAAACCGCACCTGGCAGGCAGTGGAATGGAAGCATCGCCTGGACAACGACTGGGTGTTCTCAGCAAGGACTCGGCTTGAGCAGCGATTTTTCGACGGCGCCGATGGCGCGCGCTGGCGGCTGCGCCAGAATGTGAAGCTGCAGATTCCATTCCAGCAACATGAAAACCTGGACTGGATTTTCAGCGTCGAGCCCTTCTTCCAGGTCTATAACCCCAGGGGAAACGACGGGCGCATCGGCCAGATACGCTCATTCGCGGGCATCAACGTCAAGACCGGCGGCAAAAGCCGCGTGGAAGTGGGCTACCTGAACCAGTGGGGCCGGGTCCGCAACGGCGAAGACCTGGTCAACCACATGCTGCAGGTCAACCTGCGATTTTCGCAATAGCATCCTTGCCGGCCGGCGCCGCGCCGGCCGTCACCATGTCGACGATGCCCTGCGCCGCCTTGCGCGCGTCGGCAATGGCCGTGACCACCAGGTCCGCGCCGCGAACCATGTCGCCGGCCGCGAATACTTTCTCATGGGTGGTCTGGAACGGATAGCGCCCGGATTCTTCAGCTTTCACCAGGCCCCAGTCGTTCACCTCGATACCGTGATCGTCGAACCACGGCGCCGGCGATGCATTGAAACCGAAGGCGATGACCACCGCGTCGGCCTCGAACACGCGCTCGCTGCCATCCACGGGCTCAGGACGCCGACGACCGGACTCGTCCGGCTCACCCAGCTCCGTTTTCACCAGGCGGACACCCGCGAGGCCGCCGTCATCGCTGGCCTCGATGGCCAGGGGCTGGATGTTGAAATGGAAATTCACGCCTTCCTCGATGGCGTTCTTCACCTCGGACTGGGAGCCCGGCATGTTCTCGCGGTCGCGGCGGTACAGGCAGTGGACTTCGCTGGCGCCCTGGCGGACGGCCGTGCGCACGCAGTCCATCGCGGTATCACCGCCGCCCAGCACCACCACGCGCTTGCCGGCCAGGTCGATAAACGGGTAGTCGCCCGCGGGCATGTCCAGCACCGACCGGGTATTGCCGATCAGGTAGTCCAGCGCCTTGTGCGTGCCGGGCGTTTCCAGCCCCGGCAGGCGCCCGTCCAGCGCCGTGTAGGTGCCGGTGCCCAAAAATACGGCGTCGTACTCTTCGATGATGTCTTCGAACGCGATGTCCTTGCCCACCTCGGTGTCCAGCACGAAGCGGATGCCCATGCCCTCCAGGATGCCGCGACGGACCTGGATGATGCGCTGTTCGAGCTTGAACTCGGGAATACCGAATGACAACAGGCCGCCGATTTCAGGATGACGGTCAAACACCACCGCCTCCACGCCGTTGCGCGCCAGGATGTCGGCACAGGCCAGGCCCGCCGGCCCGGCGCCGATCACGGCCACGCGTTTACCCGTGGGCGTCACGCCCGACAGGTCCGGACGCCAGCCCTCGGCGAAGGCGGTATCGACAATATGCCGCTCCACCGCGCCGATGGTGACCGCGCCGTAACCGTAGTTCAGCGTGCAGGCGCCTTCGCACAGGCGGTCCTGAGGACAGATACGACCGCAGATCTCCGGCAGGCTGTTGGTCTGGTGCGCCAGCTCGGCGGCCTCGATGATGCGCCCTTCGGACGCCAGCTTCAGCCAGTCCGGAATGTAGTTATGGACCGGGCATTTCCACTGGCAATACGGGTTGCCGCAGGCAATGCAGCGCTCCGACTGGTCGGCGCCGGCGGCCTTGTCGAACGGCTCGTAAATTTCGCGAAACTCGTGCCGGCGGACCTCGATCGGGTACTTGCCGGGCTCGGTGCGGGCGCGGTCGATGAACTCGAACTTGGGTCTCACGTTGGTCTTGTTCATATCAGCCCACCACCTTAAGCGGCACCCGGGGGGTCTCGCCGCCCTGCTTGCGCGCCTCGCGATCCTCACGCGGGCGAACCACGCGGAAGTTGAACATAAAGTGCTCGAAATCGTCGTGGATACGACGCGCCCAGCGGCTGCCCGTCATGTCGATATGCAGGCGCAGCAGGTGCTTCACCTCTTCCATTTCCGCGCTGTCTTCCGCGGTATCCAGGTCTTCGACGGTCACCGATTCCGGGTTCACGCGCTTGCGGAAACGGTCATGGATATCGAGCACGTAGGCCCGGCCACCGGTCATGCCCGCGGCGAAATTGGAACCCGTCCTGCCAAGCACCAGCACGGTACCGCTGGTCATGTACTCGCAGCCGTGGTGACCCACGCCTTCGACCACGGCCGTGGCGCCGGAATTGCGCACCGCGAACCGCTCACCAGCCTGGCCCGCCGCGAACAGCGCGCCGCCGGTGGCGCCGTACAGGCAGGTGTTGCCGACAATGGCGCTACGCTGGGCGACGATCACGGCATCCGAGTGCGGCGAGATGGCAATGCTGCCGCCGGACATGCCCTTGCCCACGTAGTCGTTGGCGTCACCGTGCAGTTTCAGGTGCACGCCGTGGGTGTTCCAGACGCCGAAACTCTGGCCCGCGGTGCCGGTAAACGTCAGCCGGATGCCTTCGCCCGGGTAGCCATCCCGGCCGTGCTTCTCGGCAATGGCGCCGGCCAGGGCGCCTCCCACGGACCGGTCGTAATTGTGAATCTCGAAGCTCCGCCGCGCGGGCCGCCCGTCATCGAGCACGTCGGCCACGCTGTCCAGGATCGCGCGGTTCAGCGCGCCCTTGTCATGCGGCGCGTTGCGGATGCCGCCATAACCCGCGCCCTGCGGGCCGGCAGAAGCCGCCGCCTCCAGGATCCGGTCCAGGTTCAGCGCGCGCTGCTTCTCGGTCTGCGGCTCCAGCTTCACCAGCAGGTCGCTGCGGCCGATGATGTCTTCCAGCTTCTCGAAACCCAGCTTCGCCAGGTGCTCGCGCACTTCCTCGGCGACGAAACGGAAATAGTTCATGACCATGTCCGGCAGGCCAATGAAGTGCTTGTCGCGCAGGGTCTTGTCCTGCGTCGCAACACCGGTGGCGCAGTTGTTCAGGTGACAGATGCGCAGGTACTTGCAGCCCAGCGCCACCATCGGCCCGGTGCCGAAACCAAAGCTGTCGGCGCCCAGGATGGCGCCCTTGATGACGTCCAGGCCGGTCTTGAAACCGCCGTCCACCTGCAGTCGCACGCGGTCGCGCAGGCCGTTCTCCACCAGCGCCTGGTGGGCTTCGGGCAGGCCCGTTTCCCACGGCGAGCCGGCGTACTTGACGCTGGTCAGCGGGCTGGCGCCGGTGCCGCCATCATGGCCGGCAATGGTGATGAAATCGGCATAGGCCTTGGCCACGCCCGCGGCGATGGTGCCGACACCCCGCTCGGCCACCAGCTTCACGCTGACGGTGGCTTTCGGGTTGACCTGCTTGAGGTCAAAAATCAGCTGCGCGAGGTCCTCGATGGAATAGATGTCGTGGTGCGGCGGCGGTGAAATCAGCGTGACGCCCGGCACTGCGTGGCGCAAAGCCGCGATTTCCACCGACACCTTGTGGCCCGGCAGCTGGCCGCCCTCGCCGGGCTTGGCGCCCTGGGCGATCTTGATCTGCAGCACATCGGCGTTGACCAGGTAATGCGCGGTCACGCCGAAGCGGCCCGAGGCCACCTGCTTGATACGTGAATTCTTCAGGGTACCGAAGCGCGCCGGGTCCTCGCCGCCCTCGCCCGAATTCGAGGCGCCGCCCAGCGTGTTCATGGCCACCGCCAGGGCCTCGTGGGCCTCCGGCGACAGCGCGCCAATGGACATGCCGGCGGAGTCGAAGCGCGGGAAAATGTCCTGCGCGCTTTCGACGCGATCAATCTCAATCGGCTTGCGCGACGGGTCCAGCCCCAGCAGGTCACGCAGGGCGGCCGGGGCGCGATGGTTCACGAGGTCCGCGTAGACCTGGTAGTCGGCCGGCTCACCGGACTGCACCGCGGTCTGCAGCGTGGTCACCACGTCCGGGTTGTAGGCATGGAACTCACCGCCCCAGGCGAACTTCAGCAGCCCACCCTGGGCCAGCGGCTTGCCGGCCTGCCAGGCCTCGGCCGCCACCTGCCGTGCTTCCGCTTCCAGTTCGGCAAAGCCGAGGCCGCCCACCTGCCCGGCCGCGCCGGGGAAACACAGGTCGGTGACGTCCTGCGACAGGCCCACGGTCTCGAACAGCTGCGCACCGCGGTAGCTGGAGATACAGGAAATGCCCATCTTCGACAGCACCTTCAGCAGGCCCTTGCGGACGCCGCGGCGGTAGTACTTGCGCGCCTGCAGCAGGTCGCCCTTAATCGCGCCCCGCGCATGCAGGTCATTAATCACCTGGAATGCCAGGTACGGGTAGACGGCCGTGGCGCCAACGCCGAACAGCACCGCGAACTGGTGCGAATCGCGCGCCGTGCCGGTCTCGACGATGATGTTGCAGTCACAGCGAAGACCGTCGCGGATCAGCCGCTGGTGCACGGCACCCGTGGCCAATGCCGCGTGTATCGGCAGCGTGTCGCGGTCGATGTCGCGGTCGGTCAGCACCACGATGACGGTGCCGGCGCGTACCGACTCGCTGACCTCTTCGCACAACCGGTTCAGCGCCGCTTCCAGGCCTTCCTCGGCCGGGTAGTTCAGGCTGAACACCTCATTGGCGTACCAGCGCGGGTCCAGTTCCATCAGCTTGCGGAACTTGACGATATTCAGCACCGGCCAGGGCACCACCACGCGGTTGGCGTGGGTGTTGGTCTCCTGGAAGATGTTGTGCTCGCGCCCGAAAATGGTCTCCAGGCTCATCGCCGACTTTTCGCGCAGCGGGTCAATCGGAGGGTTGGTCACCTGCGCGAACTGCTGGCGGAAATAATCGTAAATGGAGCGCGGCAGCCGCGACATCACCGCCACCGGCGTGTCGTCGCCCATGGAGCCGGTGGCTTCCACCTGGTCCTCGGCCATCACGCGGATGACGTGCTCGCGCTCCTCGGCGCTGACGCCATAGAGCTTCTGGAACACCGGGAACTCGGCCATGCCGTCGGCCATGAACTGCTCGGCGGCGGCCGCTTCCTGCTCGTCGTTGTTGGTCAGCCGGATGATGTTTTCCGCCAGCCAGTCCGCATAGGGGCGGCGCGCCTTCAGCTGGTTGTCGATCTCGTCCGAACGCCACAGCTTGCCGGTGGACGTGTCGATGGCGAACATCTCGCCGGGGCCCACGCGGCCCTTCTCGATGACATCCGCCTCGGCGTAGTCCCACACGCCCACTTCCGAGGCCAGCGTGATCATGTCGTCACGCGTGATGACGTAGCGCGCAGGGCGCAGGCCGTTGCGGTCCAGGTTGCAGGCCGCGACGGTGCCGTTGGTCATGACGATGCCCGCCGGCCCGTCCCAGGGCTCGACGTGCATGGAATTGAATTCGTAGAACGCCTTCAGGTCCGGCGGCATATCCGGCTCGGCCTGCCAGGCGGGCGGCACCAGGATCCGCATGGCCCGGAACACGTCCATGCCACCGGCCAGGAACAGCTCCAGCATGTTGTCCAGCGAGGAGGAATCGGAGCCCTCCTGGTTGACCAGCGGCCGGATGCGCTGCAGGTCCGGCAGCAGCGGCGTCTGGAACTTGGGCGTGCGCGCCTCGGCCCAGCTGCGGTTGCCGGAAATGGTGTTGATCTCACCGTTGTGTGCCAGGAAGCGGAACGGCTGCGCGTACTTCCAGTTGGGCAGCGTATTGGTCGAGAAGCGCTGGTGGAACACGCAGATGCTGCTCTTCAGCCGCTCGTCTTTCAGGTCGGGGAAAAATTCCGGCAGGTTGGCCGGCATCACCAGCCCCTTGTAGACCGTGACCAGGTTGGACAGCGTCGCCACGTGGAACAACGGGTCCGGGGCTTCCAGCGCCGCGTTCTCCGCGGACGCCAGGCGCCGGGCGATAAACAGCCGCCGCTCGATGTCATGCGGCCCCCAGCCCGGCGGTGCGTTGACCAGCACCTGCTCGATACGCGGCAACGTGGCCTCGGCCATCTGCCCCAGCACCGATTTGTCGATGGGCACTTCACGCCAGCCGGCCACTTCAAGGGTCTCGTCGATAATGTGCTTTTCGACGATCGCCCGCGAACGCGCTGCAATTTCAGGATCCGGATCCAGGAACACCAGGCCGACGGCAAAATTCTCGCCCAGCCAGATATTGTCTTCCTTCGCCACCTCGCGGAAAAATGCGCGCGGCAGCGCCATCAGCACGCCGCAACCGTCGCCGGTCTTGCCATCCACGGCCACCGCGCCACGATGTGTCATACGGTCCAGCGCCGTACAGGCCGTTTCGACCAGGCGATGGCTCGCCTCGCCGTGAATGTGCGCGATCAGTCCGAAACCGCAGCTGTCTTTCGCGTTCTGCGGCTGGTAAAGGCCCTTGTGGTTACCCGGCCATTGCATTGCGTATCACCATTCCCTTCGGTCTGGGGGAACGGTCCATACTAAGCAAAATCCTTTCGTTGGGAAGGTTTTGGGGTAATGAATACGGTTTCGTAAGGTGAGACGGTGAGACGGTGAGACGGTGAGACGGTGAGACGGTGAGACGGTGAGACGGTGAGACGGTGAGACGGGTCAGGCTGTCCTGGATTGGCTCGTGGGCGCAAGGGACTGTTCGATGCGCATGAGTGCGACTTTCCAGATCAGGGTCAGGATTACAAACCACATAAGCATGCCGTAATGGAACAGGGTGGGTTGAAAGTCGCCGGCCAGCGTCATGCCGACAAAAAGCCCGGCGAGGAACATGACCAGGGAAACCCCCAGGATAATGTTGCGCCTGAGTCCCTGCGCCGATGATTCACGCCACTCGCGCATAGCCCCTTCCGCAGGTGGTAACGGCTTCCGACGCCAACCCCAGACCAGCGCGCCCAAGCCGAGGGCGTTAACCCCTAAGACAAAGTAGTCGTGAAAGTTGAATTCCATCGCCTGCTCCCCAAAACCTCCGCTTCTAACTTCACGGCTCTTCGCCAAGCTCACCCTCAAATACTAGCACAACTCTCGCTCTATCAATTACTTAGACTCAACGCCCGGAAGCGGCGGTGGGGTGGACTTCTCCCGAGACCTTCGGCGGCCATGGATGGCCGCCGATGAGCGACCCAGGGACGGGCTCGAGCGTGTCTCGGGAAAAGCCCACCCCACCGCCGCCCCCCGGCCGCTGGAGCGAGTTACTGCTCCCGGAGCGCGAGGGCTACGGGCGTGCGAGCCGCGCGGATGGCCGGGAAGAACCCGCCGATGAGGCCGATGATCGCCGCGAACACGATGCCCTGTATGAGCAGCGGCAGGTTGACGTCGAAGGAGAAGGTGATGGCGCTGAAGCTGGCCCAGTTCAGGGTGGCGGCGCGGAAGCCGTCGAAGGCGAGCCAGGCCAGGCCCGCGCCGATGGCCCCGCCGATAAGTGCCAGCAACAGGGATTCGGCCAGCACCGAGAGCACGACCGGTCCGGAACGGAAGCCCAGCGCGCGTAACGTGGCAATCTCGCGGGTGCGTGCCGAGACCGCCGTGTACATGGTATTGAGCGCGCCGAAGATGGCGCCGAGGCCCATGATCAGGGCAATCGCCTTGCCCAGGCCGGTAATCATGTTGTAGAGGACCGTCGACTGTGCCGCGTAGTATTCGGACTCGCGCTGGACCTTCACCGACAGGCGCCCGTCACTGGTCAGTTCATCCTTGAGCTCGGTAAAAGCGTCCCGCGATGCCAGCTTTGCGTAAACGGCCTGGTAGGAATTGCCGCGGCGGTAGGCCGCCTGCAGCACCTTCGAGTCGACCCAGATCTCGGACTCACCAATGCCGCCACCGGTGCTGAACCGGCCCACCACCGGCCATTGTTCCTGGCCGATCTCGATGCCGTCACCGACATTCAGCCCGGCGAATTCCTGCGCCGCGCCCAGGCCGACAATCACCTCGTTGACGCCCTCGGTGTACATCCTGCCTTCAATGATTTCGAAGTCGTCACGGACGCGCGTGGCCGCCGTTTCGATGCCGCGCATCGGGACATTGGCGTCGGTGCCCGTGGACGCCATCGGCAGGTTGATGATGACAAACAGCTCCGAGGAGGCAATGACGCCGTCGGCATCCCGGGCCAGGCCAGGGCCTTCCTTGATGATGCGCACTTCGTCGCCTGAAAGGCCGCTGGTCATCTCGGTGTCGGCGCCGGCCCGCAGGATGATGACATTGTCGGTGCCCGCGGAACTGCGCATGGTCTGCAGCACCCCCTGGGCGATCGACAGCACGCCGACCATCACGGCGACGACGCCGGCAATGCCCAGCAGCGCGGTCAGTGACGAGCCCAGCCGTTGCGGCAACGAGGCCAGGCTGAACCGGGTGACCGCGAAAACCTGTGAGAACCAGCTGAACATCAGAACCTCCGGATCATCGCCGCAAGGCGTCGGCCACGCGCAGCTTCTGCGCCGATCGCGCCGGCAGGAAGCCGGCGATGAACGCCAGCACGACAATCAGCGCGATGCCCACCAGGACATCGGAAACGGGCAGGTAGAACACCGGCAGCTGGCCGCCTGACGGGTCGCCCGCAGCCACCAGCAGCCATGCCAGGCCCAGGCCCAGCAAGCCGCCGATGGCGGTCAGCACCAGCGCTTCGCCCAGCACCAGGCCCAGCACCGTCGAGTCGGTGAAACCGATCGCTTTCAACACCGCCAGCTCATTGGTTCGCTCCCGCACCGTGTAGGCCATGGTGTTGGCCGCGACCAGCAGGATCGTGAAAAACACCGCGGCGACGATGCACATGATGATGAAGCCGATATTGCCGATCTGGTTGGCGAAGCCCTGGATAAAGGCGCCTTCCGGCTCGGTCTTGGTCTCGTTGGGCGAGTTGGCGAATTCTGCGTCCACCGCGGCGGCAATGTCGGCGGCCCGCGCCGGGTCGGTCACCCGGATGGTGTACCAGCCCACCAGGCCCTGGCCGTACTGGCGGGCTTCGTCAAGAAACGCGTACTGGAAATACAGCGGGCTGGTATCCGTTCCCTTTTCAGCACCGTCAAAAATGCCGACGATCTCGAAATCCCAGGTATTGCCGCCACTCTTCAGCGGCCAGATCGGCGAGTTGAGCGGCACGCGGTCACCCACGCTCCAGCCAAACCGGTCCGCAGTGGTTCGACCGACAATGGCACCGGTCCGGGTCTCGATAAACGCCTGCTTCTCGTCCTCGGTGAGCAGGATCTCGGGGAACATGTCCAGGAGCTCTTCGGGCTCGACCGCCATGTTCGGGAAAAAATTCCTGGGTTCCTGGTAGATGCCGCCGAACCAGGTCTGGTGCATGGCGTTATCGACGCCGTCGATGCGCTCCATGTCGGCTTCGTAACTCTTGGGCATCAGGTTGATCAGCGACACCTTGTCGCGGGTGATCAGGCGGTCCTCGCCGGCGACCTCGACGCCCACGGTAAACGCCACGCGGATGGCCGCCAGGTAACCGAACAGCAGGAAGGCCACCGTGATCGACAGGATGGTGAGGATCGTACGCGTCTTGCTGCGCCTGAGGTTGCCGAAGATGAGGCCGAGGAATTTCATCGTGACGATGCGCTCAGTCGACGGGGTCGGTCACCAGCCGCCCCTTGTCCAGGTGCAGGGTGCGGGTGGCGCGTTCGGCGGCGCGCGGGTCGTGGGTGACCATGATGATGGTCTTGCCCTGTTGCTGGTTGAGCGCGGTCAGCAGGTCGAGGATCTCGTCGCCAGCCTTGCGGTCCAGGTCACCGGTGGGCTCGTCGCACAGCAACAGCGTCGGGTCGGTCACGATGGCGCGGGCGATACCGGTGCGCTGCTGTTCACCACCGGACAGCTGGCGGGGAAAATGCCCCATGCGGTGGCCAAGGCCGACGACTTCGAGTGCGATCTCGGCGCGCTTTCTGCGCTCGGCTGCGCCCAGCTTCGTCAGCAACAGGGGCAACTCGACGTTCTTGCGGGCGTTCAGCACCGGCATCAGGTTGTAGAACTGGAACACCAGGCCGATATGCCGGGCGCGCCATCCGGCCAGGCGCCGGTTGGACAGGTTGTCGATGCGCTGGCCGGCCACGGTGACCGTGCCCTGCGTGGGCCGGTCCAGGCCACCGACCAGGTTCAGCAACGTCGACTTGCCGGAGCCGGACGGCCCCATCAGCGCCAGGAACTCGCCTTTCGGGATCTGCAGGTCCAGGCCGCCCAGCACATGGACTTCCTCTGAACCGCGTTTGAATACCTTGTCGATGCCACGGGCGTCGACCAGCGACGCGTCGTCGGTTTGGGGTTGCGCGATCTCTGCCATCAGTTCCTCACTTTCACGCTGGTACCGTCCTCGAGCCCGGACGGGGCATTCAGGATAACCCGTTCGCCGCCGGAAAGTCCTGATATGACGAGAATTTCATCGTCCTGGCGACCACCGGTCGCAACAGCACGGCGTTCGACGACACCTTCGCCGCCCACCACCCAGGCGATTTCGCGCTCGCCATCCGGCGTCAGCGCGTTGGCCGGAACGCGGGCCACGGCGACTGGGTCTGCCTCGCCCGCGTCATCCGCGGCACCGGCGCTGTCGTCCTGGAACGCCACCTTGACGCCCATGTCCGGCAGGATGCGCGGGTCCAGCTCGTCGAACCCGACGCGCACTTCCACGGTGGCCCGCTGGCGGTCGGCGGTCGGGATGATCGCGATCACGTGACAGGGAATCGACCAGTCCGGGTAGGCGTCGAGCGTGGCGACCACGGCCTGGCCGGGCCGGACACGATTGATATACGCCTCGTTGACGTCGATCTCGATCTCCAGCGAGGACATGTCGACCAGGGTGCCGATACCGGTACGGGTGAACCCACCGCCGGCGGAGACCGGTGAAATCATCTCGCCCGGTTGTGCGTTCTTGGCCACGATGACGCCCGCGAAGGGTGCGCGGATGATGGTGTCATCGAGCTGCTGTCGGTAGATGTCGAGCTGGCGGCCGGCCACCTCGATGTCGGCCTCAACTCGCTTTAGCCGGGCCGCCAGTGATTCGGCCGATGCCCGGGCGCTGTCCAGTTCGGCCTCGCTGGCCAACTGGCGATCAACCAGGCTCTGCGTGCGCTGGTAACGGGCCTTCGCCTCGTCCAGCAGGGCCACTGTTTCCGCCCGCTGGGTGCGCGCAGAGGCCAGTTGCGCCTCGGCCAGTTCGTAACTGCGGCGGACATTGGAATCGTCCAGTCGCGCCAGCACCTGGCCCTGCTCGACTTCCATGCCCTCCTCGATATTAACTTCCAACACCTGGGCGGTGAGCTTGGATGACACCGTGGCGGCGCGGCGGGCCGTGACGTAACCGGACGCGTTGAGCACGGTGCCCGCGGCAGCGCGGGATACCGACTGGACTGTTGCAACCCGGACTTCGGGAAGGGGTGCGGGACGGAAATACCAGGCCGCAAACGCAGCGGCGGCGATGAGCACAATGCCTGCCGCCACCCAGGGTCCGACGCGCGCGGGCGGCTTTTCCGGCCCGCGGTCTATCTTCAACTGGTCAAGCTTGGATGGCTCCATATCCCCCGGTGATCACCCCTGCGCAGCGTCTACCTGACCTGTTTGTGCCAGCGCCGCACCAGCTGCCTGACGTTGACGTCGGCCCCACCATGACGCCAGTGCGTCGTGAAGTCGATGTCGCTGGAGTTCGGCGGCGGGTTCGGGCGGTTGACCTGCAGTCGCACCGGGATGGGCACACCCTCGCCCATGGCAATCGCCTCGCCAGGGCCCAGTGAGGTCAGCGCACCCAGTACGCCGTGGGCGGCGTCGGGCACCATTGAAGTCACGTAGTCCTGGTCGTTGGGGTTGGTGATGCGCAGGCAGACATAGGTGCCGCACTGCGCCAGCACGGTCTCGGACACATCGTGTGGACGCTGGCTGACCACCAGCAGGCCGACACCGTACTTACGGCCGACCTTGGCGATGCGCTCCATCATGCGCTTGGCCTGCTTGTAGCGTGGATGGTCACCGCGCGGGATGTACTCATGCGCCTCTTCGCAGACCAGCGAAATCGGGAACTCGCGGCACTGCGGGTTCCAGAAGTTGAACTCGAAGGCGAGCCGCGCGATCTGCGCACAGACCATGGGCGTGACGTCCGTCGGTACAGCGGACAGGTCCAGCACTGTCACCGAGGCCTTGGTATCGCCGAGGCCCATGAAGTCTTCCATCAGCCCGACCAGCGAGTCGGTGCTGGTCCGCAGTTTCGGCTGCAGCAGGAAGTCATAGCGGTTGTCGTTGAGCAGGCTTTCCATGCGCACCAGCAGCTGGTCGAAGCGACCAAAAGTGGCGGACTTGGTCTTGCCGAAGTCCGAGGAACGGCGGTTGGCGTCCTTGATGCGCTCGTAAAGGTCGTCCATGCCGAAGTAGACCGGGGCGTCCACGGTGATCATGCCGAGATCCTGGTCGGCGTTGGTCTCGCGTTTCAGGTCGATGATCGCGTTGCGCAGCAGCGCCTGCTGCACCGCGGCGTTGGGGTCGTCCTCGTCAATAAACAGCTCGGTGAGTTCGGCGAAGCTGAGTAGCCAGTAGGGGATCTCCAGGTCACGCGCATCCAGGCAGCGGACCTTGTTCTCCGGGAACGGCGAGCGGCCTGCGCCCCCCATGTCCTTGTCGCCGTATTCGGCGTGCATGTCCATGATGATGATGTGCGCGGACGGCATGGTCCGCAGCGCGGACTGGATCAGGCTGGTCACCGTCCACGATTTGCCGGCGCCGGTCTGGCCCAGGATCGCGGCGTGGCGGCCAAAAAACTTGGAAGCACGGAAAAAGACGTCCGTGGTGCCCGTCGCGCTGAGTTTGCCGACCTTGTAACCCCCTTCCGCGGACTCCGAGAAGATCCGCTCAAGCTGCATGTCCGACATCGCATGGACTTCGGCGCCGGTGGTGGGGTAATGCGTGACGCCGCGCTTGAACTCGTCCGCCATCGCCATCTCGCCCAACGGGCTCAGCCGAGACTTGTGAATGACCTGCCCGTCGCGCGTGTGCTCTTCCCACATGTTCTCGACCATCACCACGATGTCGTGGCCATGGTGCGAGACCTTCAGGTAAGAGCCGACCTGGCCGATCAGCACCTTGTGCATGCCGATCATGCGCTCGGCCTGGAATTCGCCGCCCTTTGAATGCATGACAGCCGTGAACGATTCGCCGCCCACCTCGATAAGATGGCCGACTAACGTGTCGGTACGGGATTTCATTGTCCTGCCCCCTTTTGAGGTGGCGCCTGCGGATTGGTCGTCGGTGAGCATCTCGGGTTCCCTCCCTGGCCAACGGTGGCCTGGCGCTCTGTAATGGGCAAATACTACTTTTGTGAACGGTTTATATCAAACAGTTCCACTGAAACCTGAATGCCCGGGCCATGACTTATCGCACTTACAGCGCCCGCTGGCCCGCCCGTAGCCTTTGCGGGCCTGCAATGCACGCTATAAAGTGACCGCCCCGGCCCAGCGCGCCGGGAGCGCGATAAAACCACTCACCTGCACAGAAGAGAGACTCCATGGACAGACGCGATTTCGTAAAACTCACCGGTATCGGTGTGGGCGGCCTGATGCTGCCGATCACCGGCCGGATCGTGTCCGCCGCCGAGCTGACCCAGGCCGGCATGGACTTCGCGGCCAAGAAAAGCCTGGCCACCGTGGCGCTGAACGCCGCCACCAGCGCCGGCGCCAGTTACGCGGACGCCCGCATTGGCCGCTACCTGAACCAGTTCATCACCGCCCAGGAAAAGCGTGTCGACAACATCGTCAACACGGAATCCTTCGGCGTGGGCGTGCGCGTCATCGCGGACGGCACCTGGGGCTTCGCCGCCACCTCGGACACCAGTCCTGACGGCGTGGCCAAGGCCGCGCGCCAGGCCGTCGCCGTCGCCAAGGCCAATTCCAAGTTCCAGACCGAGCCGGTGCAGCTGGCCCCGGTCACCGGCGCGGGCGATGTCCAGTGGCAGACCCCGATCCAGAAGAACGCGCTGGAAGTGCCGATCAAGGAAAAGGTCGACCTGCTGATGGAGGTCAACAACGCCGCGCTCGATAA
Organism: uncultured Oceanospirillales bacterium; assembly: GCA_913055655.1. Classification (GTDB taxonomy): domain Bacteria; phylum Pseudomonadota; class Gammaproteobacteria; order Xanthomonadales; family SZUA-36; genus Marinihelvus. The sequence goes on from CAJXKA010000003.1 coordinate 308,910, forward strand.
CGGCGCCAGCTACATCACCTCCGTGCTGTTCCAGGTGAACGAACAGAAATTCTTCGCCTCCACCGATGGCAGCTACATCGACCAGGACGTGCATCGCCTGTGGGCGCCGTTCTTCGCCACCGCGGTGGGCGAGGGCGGCTTCAAGCAGCGCAATGGCCTGGGTAACCCGGTCGGGATGGGCTTCGAATACCTCGAGCCGGACCCGGCCGAGCAGATCCAGGTCTCGGGCGCCAACGTCGGCTACCGCTGGGCCTACGACATGGTGCGCGACGCGCGCGAAGCCGGCCAGCAGCTGCAGGCCAAGATGAAGGCGCGCAGCGTCGAGCCCGGCAAGTACGACCTGGTGCTCGACCCGCATCACCTGATGCTGACCATTCACGAATCGGTCGGCCACCCGCTGGAGCTGGACCGCGTGCTCGGCTACGAGGCCAACTACGCCGGCACCAGCTTCGCCACGCTCGACAAGTGGCGTTCCGGTGACTTCCAGTACGGCTCCGATATCGTCAACCTGGTCGCCGACAAGACCCAGAAGCACTCGCTGGGTTACGTCGAATACGACGACGAAGGTGTGAAGACGAAGAAATGGGACCTGGTGCGTGACGGCGTCCTGGTGAACTACCAGGCCATCCGCGACCAGGTGCACATGATCGACCAGGACGAGTCGCACGGCTGCTGCTACTCGCAGAGCTGGGCCGATGTGCAGTTCCAGCGCATGCCCAACGTGTCGCTGGAGCCGAACGCCGAGGCGGATGTTTCTGCCGACGACATCATTTCCGATGTCGAAAACGGCATCTATATCGTGGGTCGCGGTTCATACTCGATTGACCAGCAGCGCTACAACTTCCAGTTCGGCGGCCAGCTGTTCTACGAAATCAAGGACGGCAAGATCACCGAGCAGATCGAGGACGTGGCCTACCAGTCCAACACCCAGGAGTTCTGGAATTCCTGCGTGGCCATGGCCGGCAAGAGCGATTACCGCGTGGGCGGATCGTTCTTCGACGGCAAGGGCCAGCCTTCGCAGGTCAGCGCCGTCTCGCACGGCTGCCCGACCACGCGCTTCAACAACGTCAACGTGATCAACACCGCCCGCAAGGTCGGCTGATCCTTCACACGCGAAGAATACGGAGTTTCAGAACATGGCAATTTTGACTGAACAGCAAGCGAAGGACCTGCTGACCCGCGCACTCGAGTTCTCCCAGGCGGACGAGTGCGAATGCAACCTCAGCGGATCCAACCAGGGCAACATCCGCTACGCCCGCAACACCGTGACCACGGCCGGCGAAGTCAGCGACGTCACCCTGGCGGTGCAGTCCAGCTTCGGCAAGCAGGTCGGCACGGCCACCATCAACGAGTTCGACGACGCCTCGCTGGAGAAAGTGGTGCGCCGTTCCGAGGAGCTGGCGAAACTGGCGCCGGAAAACCCCGAGTTCATGCCGATTCTCGGGCCGCAGGAATATGGTTCGTCACCTTCCTGGGTGGAAGCGACGGCGAACGTGACGCCGGAACAACGCGCCACCGCCGCGGAAGCCAGCATCAAGCCGTCGAAGGCCGATGACCTGGTGGCCGCCGGCTACCTGCAGGACACGGCCAGCTTCATCGCCATCATGAACAGCAAGGGCCTGTTCGCCTACAACACGTGGACCAACGTGGACTTCACGGCCACCATCCGGACCAGCGACGGGAAAGGGTCGGGCTGGGTCGCTCGCGATTACAACGATGTTTCAAAGCTCGACACGGGCACGGCCTCGGCCGTCGCCATTCGCAAGGCCAAGGGTTCACGCGACGCCAGGGAAATGGAACCGGGCAAGTACACGGTAATCCTGGAACCGGCCGCCAGCTCGACGCTGATCGGCAACATGGTCAACAACATGGGCCAGCGCCAGGCCGACGAGGGCCGCAGCTTCCTCAGCCGCCAGGCCAAGGAAGGCGAGACCCTGCCCGAAGACGCCCCGCGCAACCGCGCCGGCGAAAAGATGTTCGACGAACGCGTGACCATTTTTACCGACCCGTCCAACCCGGACGTACCGGCCGCGCCGTTTGCCGGTGACGGTGCGCCCGTCGGCCGTACCGTCTGGATCGACAAGGGCGTGGTGAAAACCCTGCCGAACTCGCGCTACTGGGCGCAGAAGACCGGCGTGCCCTATGTGCCGACACCGTTTGCCGGTAGCGGCCTTTTCAGCGGCGGCCTGTCCTTCGTCATGGAAGGCGGCGACAAATCGCTGGAAGAACTGATCGCCGGCACCCGCCGCGGCGTACTGGTCACCCGCACCTGGTACATCCGCTCGGTGGATCCGCAGTCGCTGCTCTACACGGGCCTGACCCGAGACGGCACGTTCTACATCGAGGACGGCGAGATCAAGTTCCCGATCAAGAACTTCCGCTTCAACGAGTCACCCATCGTCATGCTCAACAACATCGAGGAACTGGGTGCGCCGGTGCGCATCAACGGGTCGATGGTGCCGCCGATGAAGATTCGGGACTTCACGTTCTCGAGTTTGTCGGACGCGGTGTGAGCGTGCTGCCTGCGGATCGCCGTGGGTAACGGTTACTTCTTCCAGGGCACGCTCAAGTCCATCCATGGAACGCTCGTCCGCGGCCATCCATGGCCGCGGAAGGCCCTGGAAGAAGCAACCGCCACCCACGGCTCCGCGCGCAGCCACCGCACACCCCGGCCTGGGTCTGTGGCAGGCCCCAAACGCCGCGAAAATTCACTGCTCACTGCTCACTGCTTACTGCTTACTGCTTACTGCTCACCAAAATGAACCGTCGCCAACTGCTCAGTAACGCCATCGCCGCCGGCGCGGTCGGGTGTCTTGGCGTGCCGCTGCGGTCACGGGCTTCAGAGGCCGACTTCTATTTCACGCGGTTGAGCTATGAGTCCGGTGACTGGGACGTGGATGAGCGGGCGCCTTCGAATGTACTGAACGCGCTGATCGAGTACACGACGATTCGCGTGGACCTGGCCGAACGGGTGATACCGCTGGCCGACCCGGCGATGCTGGGGTCGCCGTTCTGTTACATGGCCGGGCGGCGGCTGCTGCGGTTCAGCCATGCCGAACGGCAGAACTTCGAGACTTACGTGCGCAATGGCGGCTTCGTGTTCGTGGACGACTGCAACCACGACATCGACGGCCTGTTCGCGCGCAGCTTCGAGGAACAGATGGCGGAAATCTTCGGCGAGGGCGCGCTGGGCAAAATCCCCAACGACCATCCGCTGTATTCCTCGTTTTTCGAGTTCGACGGGCCACCCCGCACCAGCCAGGAACTGAATGGCTGGGGCGACGACCTGGTGCACGAATACCTGAAAGCCATCGAGATCGACGGCCGTATCGCCGTGCTCTACAGCAACAAGGATTACGGCTGCGAGTGGGACTACGATTTCCGCAACAAGCGGTTCATGGTGAACGACAACACGCGCTTCGCGGTGAATATCGTGGTTTACGCGATGACAACCTGAGTGAGTGGTAAGCAGTAAGCAGTAAGCAGTAAGCAGTAAGGATTTTCGCTGAAATCTCGCAGCAGGTGCCCTTACTCCTCACTGCTTACCGCTTACTGCTTACCAAACAACGGAAGCTGAGAACAATGAACGAATCCGATATCGAGAGCACGCTTGAGCGCATCCATCGCGCCACCGACGAGATCGGCAAGGTGGTGGTGGGGCAACGCCAGGTCGTCGAGGAAATGCTGATCAGCCTGATGGCGGGCGGCCATTGCATTCTTGAAGGCGTGCCGGGTCTCGCCAAGACGCTGATGGTCAGTACGCTGGCGAAGACGCTGGACCTGGGTTTCCGGCGCGTCCAGTTCACACCCGACCTGATGCCCAGCGACATTATCGGCACCGAGATCCTGGAAGAGGACCATGCCACCGGCAAACGCTTTTTCAAGTTCCAGCAGGGGCCGGTGTTCACCAATATCCTGCTGGCCGACGAGATCAACCGCACACCGCCAAAGACCCAGGCGGCCCTGCTGGAGGCGATGCAGGAGCACTCCGTGAGTTATGCGGGTGAGAGCCGGCCGCTGCCCGAGCCGTTTTTCGTGCTGGCGACGCAGAACCCGGTGGAACAGGCCGGCACCTATCCGCTGCCGGAAGCGCAGCTGGACCGCTTCCTGATGTTCATCCGCGTCGGCTATCCGGACATCGACGAAGAGGTGGCGATTCTCGACCGCACCACGGGCGGCGCTCGTGCGACCGTCGAGAAGGCGCTCGACGGCGATGACATGCTGGCGCTGCAGGCGCTGGTGCGCGACGTCGAGGTCAGCCCGGCGCTGCTGCGCTACGTGGCCGACATTGTCCGCGCCACCCGGCCACAGGACAGCGGCATCGACACGGTCCAGCACTACCTGCGCTGGGGGGCGGGGCCGCGTGCCGGGCAGGCGCTGGTGCTGTGCGCCAAGGCCCATGCCGTGCTGCGGGGCCGACTGGCGGTCACGCTCGATGACCTGCGCGCCGTGGCGCCGGCGACGCTGCGCCACCGCTTGCTGCTGAACTTCCAGGCCGAGGCCGACGGGGTAAGCACCGACGACGTGGTCGAACGTGTGTTCGAGAAGGTGCCGGAGCCCGAGTCACCGGTCGCCTGACGACGGCCCGCCGCCGTGGAGCGATTCATTGACCCGAAGACCCTGGCGCGGGTGAAAGACCTGCCGCTGGTGGCGCGTACCGTGGCGGAAGGATTCCTGCATGGCATCCAGCCCAGCCACCAGCGCGGGGTGGGGATCGAATTCAGCCAGTATCGCTCCTACGAGCCCGGCGACGACCCGTCGCGCATCGACTGGAAACTCTACGCCCGCTCCGACCGTTACTTCGTCCGCGAAGCGGAGCGCGAAAGCGAGATCGGCACCTGGTTCGTCATTGACTGCAGCCATTCGATGGCCCAGCGCAGCGAGGACGGCGCCTGGTCCAAGTTCGAATACGCGCGCTACCTGGTGGCGACGCTGTCCTGGATCGCGCAGCGCCAGGGCGATCCGTTCGGCCTGCTCTCCCTGAACGAGAAGGAATCGGCCCTGCTGCCGCTGGGAACCGGGGAGCGCCACTGGCACCGATTGCTGACGCGGCTGCACGCGCTGTCGCCCGGCGACCGCTTCCCCGACCTGGGCCTGCTGGATCGCCATCTCGCGCGGCTGCAGGCGCCGGGGCTGGTGTTCCTGGTCAGCGATTTCCACCAGGTCAGCGATGAAATCCATGCCCTGGTGCGACACGTCGCCAATGCCCACAACGAAATCGAGGCCATGGCGCTCCGTTGCCGCGACGAGCTCGAGTTTCCCTGGCATGGCCCCGTGCGCTTCGAGGATCTTGAAACCGGCGAAACCGTGCTGGTGTCGGCGAATGCGGCGCGGGACACCTGGCTCGAATCACTGGCCGCCTACGACAAGCGGCTCCGCGCGTCGCTGTCCGGCATTGGCGTCACCCTCAACATGTTCGACATTGACCAGCCCCTGGACGCGGCCCTGCATCGCTACCTGGATCGGCGCCTGAAGAGCGGCCGCTGATGGGTGCGCTGACGGACCTGTTGCTGCTGACGCCGGCCGGGCTGTGGGGGCTCGCCGCCATCGCCGTGCCGGTCGCCATTCACCTGGTCAACCGCAGCCGCGGCAAGCGGGTGCTGGTGGGGAACGTTGCGCTGATCCGCGCCGCGCGCCGGCGTCGTGCCAGCGAAATCCGGCTGGAACAGTGGTTCCTGCTACTGGTGAGGATTCTGATACTCACGTTGGCCGCGTTGCTCCTGGCGCGACTGGCGATGCCCGGCCTTTCCGACCAGCCGGGCGATGTCACCTACGTGACCCCCGGTGGAATTGCCGGCTTGCCCGCCACGGCGCCTGGCGGCGCGGGGTCCGACCAGGCCGAACGACGACTGCTGGCCCCCGGTTATCCACGGGTTGAGACAACGGGGGAAGCCGCGGCAGATGCCTTATCGGCCGCTGACGCCTGGCCGTTGCTGGCGGAACGGCTGGCGACGATTCACCACATGGGTCGCGTCACGGTCGTGACCGGCGGGGAAGTGGGTGAGTTCGGTGATGTTGCACCCGTGCTGGCCGCCCAGCCCAACTGGTCAGTGGCGACACGCGACGAGGTTAATCCGCCACCGGCACCGGCGTTTCGGGTGGTCGTGCTCCACGACGGCACCCGGCCCGATGACCTCGTCCAGGTTGAAAAGGCGCTGGCCACGCTGCGGCGCCACCGCCTGCCGGGACTGCAGTGGGAGAGCGTGGCGGCCGGAGAAGATGGCCAGCCGCCGCCGGGGATCATCCCCGGCCCGGGAAGCTCGGCCGATGTGCGGCTGCTCCGGGTGAACCAGATTGCATCCCGTCTCGACGACCCCGGTTTTCCCCCCTGGCTGCTGGACCATTTGCTGAGTTCCGATGAACAGGCCGGGCTTTTCAGCCACTCGCCCATCGACCCGGATGTGTTGCCGGTGGTGACCGAACCCGACCCGGCAATGGCCCCCGCCACCCGACCCTTCCGGGCCTTGCAGCCCTGGCTGGTGTGGGCGCTGATCGGGCTCTGGGGGCTGGAACGCTGGCTGAGTGAACGGCGGCGTGGCTGACCGACGACCGACAGATGGCATGCTGGCGGCCATTGCGAGCCGGGTCCGGCGTCGCCTTGCATGGCGCGGGCTGGCGCTGGCTGCGGGCGCCTCGGCGCTGGCCATCGGGTTTGCCCGCCTGGGCGGCGTCGAGGGCCCCGCGCTGATCCGGACGGCCCTGGTCATACTGGCGCTGACGACCCTCACGGCGCTGGTCGTCGCGCGCACCCGGCGCCCGTCCGATGCGGCGATTGCCGAGCACCTGAACCGCCACCTTCCCGCGCTGCAGGAAAGCTCGCAGCTGTTGTTGTCGGATCCGGGCGAGCTGGCCGCCACGCGGCGCCTGCAGCGCGACCGGGTCAGCGCTGCCCTCGAACCGGCCGCCGCCGACAGCCGTGACTGGCTGCCGCGCGCCTGGCCGCGTGCCGCGACCTGGCTGCTGCTGTCCGGCCTGGCGCTGGTCATCGCCGCACCCTGTCTGCAGCCCCTGCTCGACCGGGGCGAGGACAGCACCGCCGGTCACAAGGGGGAACCTGGCGAAGGCGCGCCTGCGGTTTCCGAAGCCCGCCTGGTCGCGGCCGACGTGCAGGTCACGCCGCCCCGCTATACGGGCATCGAGACGTTCGGCTCTGGGACACTGGATGTCACCCTGCCGGAAAACAGCGAAATGGCCTGGCGCCTCGATTTCAGCCAGGCGGGGCAGTACGCGCTGAAATTCGGTGACGAAACGCTGCCCCTGGCGCCGGACGACGGCCAGTACACCGCGACCCGCACGGTCGCCCGGACCGGCCTGTACCGGGTCATCGAGGTCACCGAAGACGGCGAGCGCGCCCTGCCGGGCATTTACACGCTTTCCGTGACGCTGGATCGCGCCCCCGATGTCCGCATCGTCGAACCGGACGGGCCCACCCTGGAGGTGCCCATGGACGGCCCGGCGCAGTTCATGTCCCGGGTGCTCGCCCGCGACGACCACGGCATCGCGACGGTCGAGATCAGGGCCTCGGTGGCCAAGGGCGCGGGCGAAGGCGTGAAGTTTCGCGACGAGGTGTTCACTTTCGACCAGCGGACGTCCACGCCCGAGGGCGAACGGCTGGTTCGCAACTGGCGCCTGGCCGATCTCGGCATGGAGCCGGGCGACGAAGTGTATTTCTTCGTGGTCGCCACCGACCAGCGGGCGCCGGAGCCGAACACCGGGCGCTCCGACACGGTCATCGTGCGCTGGCTCGACGAAGCGCCGGAAGGCGTGGCCGCCGAGGGCTTCGCCATCGACCTGATGCCCGATTATTTCAAGTCCCAGCGCCAGATCATCATTGAAACCGAGCAGCTGATCGCCGACCGGAACGTGTTGGGCGCAGAGGAATTCGACCAGGCCTCCCGTGGGCTGGGCCAGGCGCAGAGCGACCTGAAGCAGCGTTATGGCCAGTACCTGGGTGACGAGTTCGGCGAGGGCGATTCGTTCGACCGGGGGGCGGATTTTGATGTGACCGAGGGCCTCGAGTCCGAAGAAGATCGTCGAGCGGACGCGGATCACCATGACGACCACGCCCACGCCGGGCACGCCGAGCCCGGCCATGGGCCGCTGGAGTCCGGTGGACCGCCCGCCGGTGTTGATCTTTCGGGCGGCGCGGACGACCTGGTCGCGCGCTTTGGCCATGCCCACGGTGAGGCGGAGATCGGCCCGATCACGTCACGCAACCCGGTTGGCATGATGAAGCGCTCCATCGCCAACATGTGGCAGGCGGAACTGCACCTGTTGCTGTCAGAGCCGGAAGAAGCGCTGCCGTTCGAGTACGAGGCGCTGGAGTACCTGAACCTCGCACGCCAGGCTGAACGTGTTTATACGCGCCGGCTGGGGTTCGAACCGCCACCGGTGAGCGAGGAGCGACGCCTGGAAGGTGAACTCGACGAGATCCTGGAATACGAGCGGCGACTGGAGCCGCCACCGCCGGAGGGCGATGTTCAGCTCTTCAGCGAGGCCCTGGACTGGCTGTCACGCACGGATCCGGCCACCGCCCTGGCGTCCGCCGACCTGGATCGACTCGGTCGTGTCCGCGACCGGCTGTCCGCGCTCGCCCAGCAACGCCCGGCCCTGATCCGGCATGCGGCCACGGTTGAAAAATGGCGCGTGGCCGGGCAACTCGCCCTGCCCGACTGCGCCGACTGCCTGGACGGGGTCCGCCAGGCGCTATGGACGCTGCTGCCCGCCCCTGCGGCTGAACCGTCACCCGGCCAGCGCTCCTGGTCCCCTCGTGACCCGGTGGTCCGGGACTACTCGGGTATGGCCGACCCCGAAGGGCCTTCGCCGTGACGCTCACCCTGGGGCAATGGCAGTGGGTCATCGACGGCCCGGCAACGTTCGTGGCGCTGGCCATGCTGGTCGTCGCCACGGTCTGGGCCATCTTCGCCGCCTGGCGCCGCCTCGGGCGTGAATCACGTGGCCGCTGGGCCATGGTGGCATGGCTGAACCTGGGCGCCAGCATCGCGCTTGCCGCGTTGTTGGCGCCGCCGGAACGCCCCGCGCCACCGGGCGCCGTGGCCCGCCTGGTCACCGCCGGGGCCTCACTTCCAGCCGCGCCAGGTGGCAGAACCTTCGCAACGCTCACGGCCGATGCGGGCACGGACGCACCGGAAGACGTCACGCGACTGGCCCATGTCGGTCAGCTTCCATTGCGTGGCCCGGACATCGACAGGCTCCAGGTCACCGGGCACGGGCTCAGTGAAGCCGAGTGGGCTGCGCTCCCCGGAAACTGGGCTGTTGATTTCACGCCGCCGCCCCTGGAGGGCGTGACCGAGCCGGCCTGGCCGCGGCGACTGCAGCTGGGCGAGCCGCTGACGGTGACGGGGGTCTACCGGGCGCCCCAACCGGACACCGTGGCGACCGTTTCACTCATCGATCCGGCCGGCGTGACCGTCGACCGCAGCAGCGTCCGCGCCGGCGCTACGTTTGAGCTGGAGGACCTGCCGCCCTCACACGGGCTGCATACCTACCGCCTGCTGCTCGAGCGCGGTGATGAGACTCTCGCCGATGATCCCGTACCCGTTGAAGTGACCGGGGGTGGCGCTGTCACCCTGGGCGTTGTGCAATCCGCGCCGTCGTTCGAGACCCGGCAACTGCAGCACTGGGCCGGTGCGCAGGGATCGCGACTGCAGGTCATCACGCAGATCAGCCGCGATCGCCACATTCGCCAGGCGATCAATTCTGATCCGGACGCGTTCGAGTTTTCGCCGGCCTGGCTGGACGACCTGGACCTGCTGGTCGTGGACGGCCGCAGCTGGACGGAATTTGACGCCCGCCGCCGGCAATGGATCGGGAACGCCGTTCGCGGTGGCCTGGGCCTGTTGTTGCTGGCGGATACGGGCGTGGCCTTTGAAGGCCTGCTGGATGGGTTCACGCTGGCCGAATCCGACACGACGGTCGACGAAGCCGTGCCCGTCGTTGACGGGCACGAGAGCGAGATCGCGTTACCGTTGCTTGGACGCCGACTGGTCGCAAGCGGCGCTTCATCCCTGACAAAGGATGACAACGGAACCCTCCTGGAAGCCTGGGTCCAGCATGGCCTGGGGCGTGTCGCCGTGAGCATCCTGCGGGAAAGGCACCGCTGGCACACGGCCGGGCGCGGCGACGTCTATACCGCCTACTGGGCCGGGTTGATGCGCACGATCGGTCGGCCCCAGGGTGACGCCATGCTGCTTACGCCATCGCCGACCACGCTGTTGCGCGAACGAATTCGCCACCGCGCCTGTGCGCGCACCGTTCCCGGGTATGCACCCGGCAGCCTGCGGTGGTCGCCGGTCATCGTCGGCGATCGCGCAACAGAAACGCGGCTGCCAATGGCAACAAACCCGGTTAAGGGTCAAGTGGCCTGCGTGGCGTTCTGGCCCTGGGCGACCGGGTGGCACCGCGCAGAACATTGGGTGACCGGTGACGACGCGCCCGTATCGACCGGCCATGAGTATGTTTTCGCGCAGGATGAATGGCGAAGCGCCAGCGCGTACGCGCGCCAGCAGGCGACCCGGGCACGCGTGGACGCAAACCCCGCCGGCGGTGGTGGCGAAAACACCGGGGGTCGGCCCCGTGTGCCGCTCGGCCCGACCGGGCCATGGTGGATATTCGTGATCTGCGCCCTGCTGCTGTGGCTGGAGCGCAAGCAGTTCAACCTGCGTTCAGTCGGTGTCTGACAGGTCCCGTGGCGTGTACTCGGCCGCCTCTTCCTCGGTCAGCTGGATGACCTTGAGCGTCCAGGTCGAGAACGAGGAATCGACCCGGAAGTAGAACCGGCCGCCCTGGTCAAACATCCGCACCCCGTTGCCGGGATACTTGGTCGACAGGACCCGGCCCTGGTGGCCCATTGTGCCGGCCTCTTCAAGCGCAATGTCCACGGCGGACTCGTACGCACCCTCGGTGCTGATGCGCCAGTCGAGAATCCACGGCGCTTCAACTTCGAACTCCGGCGTATTGCGGCTGGCGCTGCCCGTAAACTCGAGAATGGTCTCGGCGGCGGTGGCCGTGGTGGTGAACCCCATGACCAGCGCCAGGCCCGCCAGTCGGGAAAGAGTCTGCATCTTCATTTCTGGGCCAATACCTTGCGGCGACACGCCGCGACGTCGTCTGAATCGGCCCGGGACAGCGTCGCCCTGGCGGTCTCAGTGCCGGCGCGGCCCTCGTCCTCGGGTCCATCGGTGCGGTCGCGAACGCACTGGGCGATTTTCGCGACACGCTCATCGGCCATGGTGCCCAGCGCCTGCTCAGCGTCGACATACGGCAGCCCCGACTCCTGGAACCAGGGTTCGGCGCCGCGGTACAGCAGTGCCGAGACGGATCCGAGGATCACGACCCAACTGACGATGCGCATGAATTTTTCCACGGAGATCACTGGCCTGACCGATTTACGGGTGCGCAATGGTACACCCCGACGACGGCCTTGTCGTGTTCCGGAAGTTGGGTTGTGCTGCGACAAAAAGCTTCGATCCGGGCCGCGCCGGCAGATGCCAGTCGTTGATCGGCCCGGCCCGGACCTCCGCTCATTTCCACGCGTCCCACCGCGTGGCGGCTCCCCCCATAAACGGATGCGCGTTGTGCCGGGTTCGCGGTAGTGAAGCTTTTGCGATGGCAAACGCGCATTCTGAAAAAGTCCCTGTTCTTGGATGTTGTGTCCTGTTCTGTATTACTGCGTCCGGCGCTGAAAGTTGATTTTCAGGGCGTCGACAATCGCCTGGAGACAAAAAAACACCCCGCCAGCCTGGGCCGACGGGGTGTCACTTCATGCCAGGTCAGTTCCTGACGATTTCGAAGATCGTGGTCGTACCACTGATCTCGAAGCCGACCGCCAGCAGCGGCGCTCCGGTGGGCGAGTCTTCCGCCTTGATGAACGCCAGGCCTTCCGGACCCAGGTCGCCGGCTTCAACGCCTTCAAGCGTCTCTTCGTCCTCGTCGTTCGGTGCCGTGAAGTCGCGCGTGTTGATGTAGTCCACGTACCGGCCGTTCGCCGGGTCGGAAACATCGAAGATCATGATGCCACCGACACGCTCCAGGCCGACGAAGGCATAGTCACGCCCGAACACCTTGCCGACGATCGCGGTTTCCGGCTCGGGGCCCTTGTCGTCACTGCGGTTATCGAAGGTGTCGTTCTCGTCGTTGGTGCTGTTGAAGTATTCGGGAATGGCCAGCGCCGTCACCTGTTCAATGGTGTCGCCGGAATCCCAGACCAGTTCACCGTCGGTGCTCCAGATGGTGATCGAACGGGCGCCGTAGGACACCAGGTGGTCATAGTCGCCGTCACCGTCGGTATCGCCCTCGGTACCGACAACCTTGATGCGGCCCAGGTTCTCTTCTTCCTGCAGCCAGTCGGCGTTGGGGAAGGCGGCCGGGTCCAGGTCGACGTCCTCGACGCGGATTTCGTCCAGGTAGACGATGCACTCGTCGTCATCAGCTTCGCCGTCGTTGAACGTGCCCGCGGCTGCGACCAGGCTCTCGCAGTAAGCCTCATCCGCTTCATTGTCCTCCTCGATATCGAAGATGTATTCGCGGCCGTCACCCTCGTTGGCGGTCAACAGGTAAGACTTGCCCTTTACACGAAACGCGGCGATCGAGTCCGGCATCCAGGCGCCGTAAAGCGGCCACCCGGTGATGTTGATCGCGTCGTCCTCGTTGCTGGCGTCAAGGCCATAGCCCGGCACCGAGTGGTTCTTCAGCCCCAGGCCTTGAATGGCCGTGACGGTGGCGCTGGCCAGGTCGACAACGGCGATGCCGCTGTTTTCCTGCAGCGAGACCCAGGCGGTCTTCGAGTCGTGGGACACCGCGGCAAACTCGGGCTCCAGGTCCTGCGCCAGCGTGGCGCCGAATGGGCGCGGCGCCCTCAGGCCGGCCGGCAGGGGCTGGTCGTTGAACGCTTCGAATGTCGCCTGGGCGGCGGTCGCGCCCAGCGGGCCGGCCGACAGGTCGACCACGGTGACGGAACCTTCAGGGTCCACCTGGTAGTCGCCGCTCGGCTCGCCTTCGTTGGCGACCACGGCGTAACGGCCATTCGGCGAAAACGTGATGGCGTCCGGCAGCGCGCCGGCGCCGACGGCGTTCAGGAAATTGCCGTCGGTGTCGTAGAACGCGGCCCAGCCGTTGGCCTGCTTGTCATCGTTCTCAACCGCGATGGCCACCAGGCCGTCACGGATGGCCACGCTGTTGACGCCACCGGAATCCGGCAGGTCTGCGGACACGTCGATGGCGAACAGCCTGGTCGGATTCGTCGGGTCGGCGATATCGAGCACATCGACGGCGCTGATGCCGGCGTTAATCACGAACAATCGCTGGGTGGCGGGGTCGTGCGCGACGATCTCGGCCGCGCCGTCATCGAAGATGCCGGTGGCGTAGGTGCCGAGTGGCGCCAGGGTGATGTTCTTTTCCTTCGCGGCCTGCGCGTCGGTCACGGCCGCCAGGATGGCGACGGCCAGCACGGTGTGCTTGAGCATGGATTCTCCCTCGTGTGGGTGGATACAGAGAATCCATCAAGCTAGTCCGCGCGGATGACCGGCGTGTGACGCCGTTGTGACAGCGATGTGACCTGTGAGCGCCCGGACAGCCCGAATTATGACAGCGCGACGGCGATCTTCGCGGCGAGCGCCGCGTTGGACTCGACCAGTGCCCGGTTCGCGCGCAGCGAGCGGCCTTCGGTCAGCGCCTCGATCCGGGACAACAGGAAGGGTGTGAGCGCCTTGCCACTGACCCCGGCGTCTTCGGCTTCACGCGCTGCGATGGCGTTGATTCGCGCCACCTCGTCCGCCGGCATCGCTTCCGATTCGGCGATGGGGTTCGCGATGACGGCGCCCGTGCCGAGCCCTAACCCCCACTGGATCCGCAGCTGCCGCGCAATCGCGCCCGGGTCGTCCTGCCGCTGGCTGGCCGGGAAACCGGATTCGCGTGTATGAAAGGCCGGCAGCTCATCGGCACCGAACGTGATGACCGGGACGCCATGCGTTTCCAGGTATTCCAGTGTCAGGCCGATGTCCAGGATCGATTTCGGGCCGGCGCAGACCACGGCCACCGGCGTGCGGGCGAGTTCCTGCAGGTCGGCGGAAATGTCGAAACTGCGGTGCGCGCCGGGATGGACGCCGCCGATGCCGCCGGTCGCGAACACGTGGATGCCCGCGAGTGCCGCGGCAATCATGGTCGCCGCCACCGTCGTACCGGCCGTGCCGCCGCGTTCAATCACCGCCGCCAGGTCGCGTCTGCTGCACTTGTCGACGTCCGGCCCCGCCTGCGCCAGCCGCGACAGTTCGTCTTCGGTCAGCCCGACATGAAGGACCCCGTCGAGCACGGCGACTGTCGCCGGTGTCGCACCCCCGTCACGCACCGCGCGCTCGACCGCGAGCGCGGTCTCCAGGTTGTGCGGCGCCGGCAGGCCATGGGTGATGATGGTGGACTCCAGCGCCACCACCGGTTGCCCACGATCAAGCGCCCGCGCAACGGCGGGCGCAATCAACATCCATTCGGGCGCCGGCGTCACTCGCCCCCGGCCGGCATCAGCTCCATCAACGCCACCACCGTGGACTCCACGCCCGAACGCACCGCCGGTTCCGGCGTAATCTTGAACAGCGGGGAGTGATGGCTGGCGACCGGCTCGCCCCCGGCGGCCTCGCGGTCGAAATCCGCCTGCGGCGTACCGCCAATGGCCCAGTACACCATCGGGATATCTGGGTCCGTGGCCAGGATCGGGAAGTCTTCCGCGCCCATGCCCGACGGCGGGTTCTCGACCACGGCGTCTTCGCCCATGGCGTCAACCCAGGCCGAACGCAGGCGGCGCGCCATCGCGGCGTCGTTCATGGTCGGCGGTACGCTTTCCTCGGACACGATCACCTCGGGCAACTTGTCCTCCGGCAGGCCGGCGACACGGCCCATGTTCACCGCGATGCGCTCGATGCCATTAAGCAGCAGCTCGCGGGTTTCCGGGTTGGTGTTGCGGACTGTCAGCTGCAGGTGCGCGCGGTCGGAAATGATGTTGTGCTTGGTGCCCGAGTGGAACGAGCCCACGGTGACCACGCCGGGTTCGCGCGGGGCCAGTTCGCGTGAGACGAGGGTCTGCAGGGCCAGGACGATCTCGCTACCCAGCACGATCGGGTCCTTGCCGCGGTGCGGCGACGCGCCATGGGCGCCGATCCCGTGAATGATGATATCGACCGTGTCCGCACCCGCGTAGGGGCTGCCCTCGGTGACGTTGATCTTGCCCGCCACGTCGCCCGCGGAGACATGAAACGCCAACGCGTAATCCGGCTTCCCGAAGCGGCTATACAGGCCGTCATCCTTCATCATCCGGGCGCCGATGATCCGCTCCTCGGCGGGCTGGACCAGCAGCATCAGCGTGCCGCTCCAGTCCTCCCGGCGTTCGGCCATCTGCCGCGCCGTGCCCACCAGCGCCGTGATGTGCACGTCGTGGCCGCAGGCGTGCATGGTGTACACCTCTTCGCCGGTGATCGGGCTGACCTGTTGATGCTGGGAGGCATACTCCAGGCCGGATTTTTCCTGCACCGGCAGGCCGTCCATGTCCGCGCGCATCATCACCAGCGGGCCGTCACCATTCTCCAGCATCGCCACCACGCCCGTGCCGCCGATCCCCTCGTGCACTTCGAAGCCGGCCCCACGCAGCTCATTGGCCATGCGCATGGCCGTCTCGTTCTCAATGGTCGAGAGCTCGGGGTAGCGATGGAAATGCTCGTACAACGGCCACAGGTGGCTGTCGTAATCGGCCTTGACGCTGGTGGCCAGGTCGCCGCCGGACACCTGGGCCCGGGCGACAGGCACGGTTGAAAGGGCGGTCAGCAACAGCGCGGCGGCCGCGCAAACGGTGAGTGTCGGTTTCATTCAGCTTCCTCTGGATGGCTTTTATGATCTGGGTTTGGTGTGCGTTGACCCTAGTCTACCGGACACCGACGCTCAGACGGACTCGCCGGCCGCGTATCCGGACGACCAGGCCCACTGGAAGTTGAAGCCACCCAGGTGACCGGTTACGTCCACCACTTCGCCGATAAAAAACAGCCCCGGCGTGCCGCTTTCCATGGTTTTCGATGACAACTGGCGGGTATCAACGCCGCCCAGGGTCACTTCCGCGGTGCGGTAACCCTCGGTGGCGGCGGGCTTCACCGACCAGCCCTGCAATGTGCGTGCCACGGCGCGCAGGCGCTGGTCCTGCCAGTCGGCCAGCGGCCGTTCGGCCATGTCCGGCCAGAACAGCGCTTGCAGCTCAACGACCAGCTTCTTCGGCAATACTTCGTACAACACACCCCGCAACAGGGCGCGCGGCGACTGGCGTTTCCAGGCCAGGAATTGTTCTTCAGCATCAACGCCCGGCAGCAGGTCGATATTCACGGTCTCGCCCGGGCGCCAGTAGCTGGAAATCTGCAGGATGGCGGGACCGCTCAGGCCGCGGTGCGTGAACAGCAGGTCTTCGCGGAACTGCGCTCGCTCATTACCGGCGATGACCTCGCAGGACACGCCGGACAGGGCCTTGCAGGTGTCATGAAGGTCACCCGTGATGGTGAACGGCACCAGCCCGGCGACGCGGGGAAACAGCGCCAGGCCGAACTGCTCCGCCAGCTGGTAGCCGAACCCGGAGCCGCCCAGGCTGGGAATCGAGAGCCCGCCGGTGGCCACGACCAGCGCGTCGGCCCGGAACTTGCCCTGGTCGGTGCGTAGTTCAAAGTGGTCGGAGTGCCGCACTTCGTGCGTCTCGCAACGCGTGCGGACACTGACGCCCGCACGCTCGCACTCGGTCATCAGCATGGCCACCACCTGTTTTGACGAATCGCGGCAGAACAACTGTCCGCTCAGGCCGTTGACCGTTTCCTTCTCGAAATACTCGATGCCATGCGACTCGATCATGGCGATGAAGTCCCACTGCGTGTAGCGGCTGAGCGCGCTCTTGCAGTAGTGCGGGTTGGCCGAGAGGAAGCGGTCCGGTGCAACGTGCAGGTTGGTGAAGTTACAGCGGCCGCCGCCGGACATCAGGATTTTCTTGCCGACCTTGTTGGACCGATCGAGCACGACGACGCGGCGGCCGCGCCGCGCGGCGGTGATCGCGCACATCAGGCCCGCCGCGCCGGCGCCCAGCACCAGCACGTCGGCGTCGTTCACTGCCACCGGGAAAGCCCCGACATCCTGACCGTACGGCGACTCACCATGGCCGCCAGCACGCCTTCGCCGGCGTGGATGTCCAGCCGTTCCGCCGCTCGCGTGATGCCGGTGTAAAGCAACTCGCGGGTCAGCACCGGGTTGTCCGCGACGCGTTCGGCATCACCAGGCAGGACCATCACGACGTGGCCGTACTCCGAGCCCTGTGATTTGTGCACGGTCAGCGCATAGGCGGTCTCGAACGCCGGCATCTGCGCGAAACGGATGGCGCGCGTGGCCTGGCCCGGGAAACAGGCACGCAGTTCGCCGTGTTCGGGATCGATCATCCAGCCGCCGTCGCCCGTGGTACCGGGATCAGCCGGCGCCTCCCGAACGGGCAACACCAGTCCGACATCGCCATTGTAAAGACGGCGCTCGTGATCATTGGCGGTCACCATGACCGGTAAGCCGGGATACCAGGCCTGTTGTTCAAGCTGCCATGGGCGGCCGTGTCGGCGTTCGAACCGGCCACCGAAGCGCTGCTCCAGCTGCGAGTTGAGCCCGTTCACGCCGTACGGCCCTTCACGCAGGGCGCACAGCAGCTGGAAGGCCGGTAGCCGGGCCACCAGGTCGTGAGCTGTCACGGTGCCAGAGATAGCTTCCGTCAATGCTTCGTAATGCGACGAGGCGCTGTCCAGCCAGGCGTCAGTCTCACCGGGGGCGATCAGCAGGCGGCGCACCGCGTCATTCTCAAATAACGCTTTGGCCGGGGCCTTTCCGGCATTCACCGCCACGGCCAGGGCGTTGATGGCAGAAGTGCTGCGGTAGTTGGTTTTCAGCTCGGCGACCGGGCCGGGCGTGTCGCCATAGAGCATTGATGAATCCGACCGGCACAGTTCCGCCAGGACACCGCCCGCCTCTACCGAGGCCAGCTGGTCCCGGTCGCCCAGCAGGACCAGCCGCGCGCCGGCCGGCAAGGCTTCGAACACCCTCGTCATCATCGGCAAATCAACCATGCTGGCCTCGTCGACGATCAACACGTCCAACGGCAGTGGTTGCCTGGCGTCATGGCGGGGCTGCGGGGAATGCCGGCCGATGCCCAGCAGCGCGTGCAGCGTGGTCGCCTTATCGGGCAGGCGGTTGTCGCCCAGCACCTCGAGGAGCGCGGTATCGGCGCCGACGGCCTTGTGCAGCGACTCCATCATCCGGTTGGCCGCCTTGCCGGTCGGCGCGGCCAGGCCGATGCGACGCACCGGCGCGTCGGCCAGCAACAGTGCAATCAGGCGCGCGACCGTCCAGGTCTTGCCCGTGCCGGGGCCACCGGTGATCACCGCCATGTGTCGTGTCAGTGCGGTCTCGACCGCGGCATGCTGGTCACTGTCGCGGTCGGGGTAGAGCCGGTCGAGTGCCTCGATGACCGTGTTCGTCAACGGCACCGTCGTCGCCGCCAGGGCCCGGACCCGGGTGACCAGCCGCTGCTCAAACCCGGCGTACTTCTGTAACCAAAGCCGGCGGCCATCGGGTGAGCGCACCAGCGGCGCGGGACCGGGTTCGGTTGTACAGGTGGTTTCGGGTAACGCGTTCACATCGGCAGCGCCCAGCCCGTCCAGCAACCGGTCCAGCGCCGGCAATTCCAGCGCGGGGTATTTTTCGAGGTCCAGGCACGTGTGTTTGAGGTCCAGCGCCAGGCTCACGGCGGTGGCCAGGCGACGTGCCGCGTCCCGCGATTCCGGGTCTGCGACCAGGCGATCGGCCACCCAGTCGCCAAAGGCCTGGTCCAGGTAGCGGACGGCAATGGTGGCTGTTGCCGCGTCGTTCATCGAGTGCCTCCCGCCAGGGCGCGGTCCAGTGCGTCCACCTGGCCTGCGCCGGGCCGGTGGAACCAGGTACCGTGATCGGCCATTCCAGGCAGCCCCATACCGCGCAGGAACAGGTAGCACACGCCGCCGAATCGATATTCGCCATCGTCGTAGCCGTAACGATCACCCAGGCGGGTACGGAAATAGCGCTGGGCCGCGACGGCGTAGATCATGTACTGCAGGTCATAGCGGTGGTCACGGATGCAGGCCCCCATGCCGTCCTGGTCGTATCGGCCCGGCGTCCGGCCCAGCGTGTTGGACTTGTAATCCACGACGTAGAAGCTCCGGTCGTGCTCATATACAAGGTCAATGGCGCCGGTCATCAGCCCGCTGATGGCGCCGTAGCGCTCCAGCGGCAGCAGGCCGGCCTCGCGCAGCGCGTGGTTGATGGCGTCGAACGCCGCCTCGCGCTGCCCACCGATCGCGAAATCGAAGCGCATTTCGGGGATGGCCCGGCCGGAATCAAACAGGGTGCCCAGGCGGGTATCGCCCGGCAACGGATGTTCCAGGCAGGCCGCCATCCAGTCGCTGACCCTTGCGGCCACGCTGGCGCCGTCGTCCGTGGCGGACAGGACATCGTCCAGGCCGTACTGCGCCAGCTGTTGTGCCGTGGACTCCTGCAGCTTGACGATGCCACCCTGGCCCTGCGCGCAGGCCAAGGCGTAGGTTTCGAGAATGTCATGCAGGCAACTGCCCGTGTGGGCGGAACCCGGCAGCGCGAAGCGGATGTCATCAGCCCAGGCGGCTTCATCTTCCACGCCGTCTTCGGTTTCCGCCGGCGTGTCTTCATCGTCATCAAGCCGTGCATCCAGGCGCGGCGCCTCGCCACGCACCAGGCCGGTGTAGCTGGTGACCCGCCAGTTGGAAACCGGCCCGGACACCCGTGGCGGACGGACCAGGTCGGGCTCGGCAGCGGCGTCGGGCCTGAAGTAGACCGGCTCCACTTCGCCAGCCACGCTGAACCCGGTATCGCGCGCGGCCTGGCCAAGGCGGCGACGCAACGCGTCAAATAACCAGGCCCTGTCTGGGAAGGCCGGCATCTCGCTTTCACCCGGTTCCGAAGTGAGTAAGTGCCCCCACGGCGTTTGCGGAAACAGCGCGGTGGACTTGCGATACGACGCCGCCGAGATACCGATGTGGCACTGGTGCACGGCGCGGGTGACTGCGACATACAAAAGGCGCATGTCCTCGGCCAGGCGCTCGCGTTGCATCCGCTGCTTCACGTCTTCGCCGGCCGCCTTGAAATCCACGACCGCGCGCCAGCCCTCGCCATGCCATTCACGGTAGACCGGCAGTGATTTCTTCAGGTCGGGCAGCTTCGGCAGGTAGAAAAACGGCAGGAACACCACCGGGTACTCCAGGCCCTTGGCGGAATAAACCGTGACGATGCGAACCAGGTCTTCATCGCTCTCCAGGCGAATCCGGCGGTCATCCTCGTCCAGGTCATCATTGTCTTCCAGGCACGCCGTGTACCAGTCGATCAGTTGCTCCGGCGAATCGCAGGCCTGGTCACGCTGCTGCAGCAGGTCGCCCAGGTGACGCAGGTCGGTCAACAGGCGGTCGCTATCCGGGCGCTCGGCAATCTTCGCCAGCAGCCTGCGTCGCGGGCTGCCCATGAGCTGGTCCAGCGCAGACAGCACACCGTTCGCCAGCCAGGCCTGCCGGCAGGCGCCAAACTCGGCGATTGTCCGTTCCAGTTCATCGTCGTCTTCATCCACGCGCGTGACGGCCTCGAACCCCGGGTCGAAGCCGCGCATCAGCGGCGTGGCCAGCGCCGACTTCAGTTTCCGGCGGTCGCGACAGGCATCGATGGCACGCAACACCAGCAACAGGTCTTCCGCGATCTCCGAGTCGGCGAACACGCTGTCGCGCTGGCTGGCGTACACGCTACGCAGGCCGATGGCATCCGCCGCCAGGGCTTCTCGAATGGCCCGGGCTTCTCGCTGGTTGCGCACCAGTACGGCAATGTCCATCGGCCGCAGCGGCCGCGCCGCTTCACCCTCGCCCATCTTCGCCCCGTTAACCGGGCACAACAGCGCCGATATCCGCGCCGCCGCGTCGCGGGCGAACAGCGCGATGAGCTTGCTGCCGCTCAGGTCACCGGCCTCCGCACTGCCCCCCGGGTGGCCGATGAAGTGCAGCGACACACCCGTCACCGGGCACTTGTCGCCGACCCGGAATCGCGGGATCCGGTCCGGCGCATGCGCCGTACAGTCTTTCACCGGCTGGTATGTCATGCCGTCGAAAACGAATGTGGGTGCCACGCCGGCGCCAGGGCCAGTGGCAGGTTCGGGTTCGGCGAACAATGCGTTGACGCCGGCCACCAGTTCGGGCCGGCTTCGCCAGTTGGTGTCCAGGCTGTAGATGTCCTGGGACTCGTCCCCGTGCTCACGCGCCGCCGTCACGCGGGCGCGGACATTGAGGTAGGCAAACAGGTCGGCGCCCCGGAAGGCGTAGATCGACTGCTTGGGGTCGCCAATCATGAACAGCCCGGCGCCGGGGCCGGGCGGGGCATGGGCGTACAGCCGGTCGAACATCCGGAACTGCTCGGGATCGGTGTCCTGGAACTCGTCTACCAGGCACACGGGGTGGCGCGCGGTGATGGCGTCGCACAGGGCCTGGCGGGTGTCGGGCTCATCCAGGCGGCGGTTGATCAACGTGATCACGTCATCCAGCGACATCTCGCGCAGGTCCAGTCGCGCGCGAGCCTGGCGCACGGCCAGCAGCACCGCGGCCCGGGCCCGGCCGGCCAGCGCCGCGCCGTCTTCGAGTACAGCCACGATATGTGCCCGCACACGGCGCAGCAGGTCGAGCGCCGGTGACGCGTTGGGCGGAATGTCGGTGGCCAGCCATTTTTTGCCGTACCCGCTCCCACGTTTGTCATCGATGCCCAGGCCGGGTCCGGTCAGCGCTGCGTCGATGTGTTTGACCAGGTGGCCGACGTCGCCGGCGCCCAAGGCGCTGTTCGTCTCGTCACCCAGCGCTTCCAACAGTTGGCTTTTGGCCGCCGCGACGTCCAGTCCACCGGACGATGTCCAAAACATCGAGCGCCATTCCCCGGCAAGTAACTCGTGCGTGTTGGCCAGTGCCTGGTAATCAGCGGCAATTGAAGCAAGCGCGGTGTCCGCATCGCCCCCGATGCCCGGGTGCACCTGTGCCCTTTCCGGGACAGTCGTCTTCCAGTACGCCAGGAAGTCGTCGTACTTCGGGCGCTCCAGCAGGTCAAAAATGGGGCCGAGGGCGGGCTCGTTCACCAGCCTGCGGTACAGGTCGGTCAGCGCGCGCTCGTCACGACCACCGCCGTCGTGCGTCAACACGACATCGTCGATGGCGCCGATCTCGAACAGGAACGCCGAGGCGGCTTTCACGGCGAAGGCGTGAATCGTGGAAATCGCGGCCTCATCCATCGACAGCAACGCGGTGCGCAGGCGGCGTTGCATGGCCAGGCGGGCCTCTTCATCGTCCTGGGTGGCATCAATCAGTTGCTGGACCAGCGCGTTCCTGGACGTTCCGGCTTCCAGGTCGGTGCGCGCGCGCTCCAGCAGGCCGCGAATCCGGCCACGCAACTCGTCCGCCGCCGCCCTTGTGAAGGTCACCACCAGGATTTCTTCCACGGTCCGCGCGGACGCCGGTGACGTACCCTCGCCCACGCCCAGCAGCAAGCGCAGGTACAGGTGGCTGATGTTGTAGGTCTTGCCCGTGCCGGCGCTGGCCTCGATCAGGCGCCGCCCGGTCAACGGGAAATCCATCAACCCAAACGTTTTCGGCATGAGATCAGTCATCGGGGCAAGCCACGGCGCGGGTCCACTGGTCAATGGCGTGCGTTAACCGTTCGCAGACGTCGATAAACGCCGGGGCCAGCAGCGCCGCGGGTTCACCGTAATAGGCGCGCTCACGTAAATCCCTGCGCATGGCGTTGTCCAGGCTGAAGTCTCCTTCCAGCCAGCGCTTCATAACCGTTTCACGGTATGCCACCAGGTCATCGGCGCTGACGCCCATGCCCAGCTTCGGCTCGAAGGGCAGGCCGGTCTGCCGGTACTGCCAGTAAAGGTCGGCCAGGGAGGACAGGAACGCCCGGTGCGCGGGTCCGTCAGCCAGCGCGCCGGGCCCGAACTGAACGGGCCAGTCTTCCTTGTCGACGCGCACGCCCGGGCGTGGCACAGAGGCCTTGCCGTCGTAAAACGCCGCCGCCGCGCCGGCCAGCGACCCGGCATCCGCGGCCATACAGGCCGCCAGCGCGACGCGCGGATAATAGTCCAGCAGGGTCTTCCAGCCCGCCCTGCTGGCACTCTGGTGCGCGAAGCGGTCACCGTGAAGTTGCAGCTGGCCACGCAGGCGCAGGCGAGGCGCGTTTGCCGGTTCAATGTCGACGATCACCGGCAAATCACGCCGGGCGCCAGCTTGCGGCCTGAAGAACAGGTAGTCCGGCGACAGGGTGTCCAGCGCGGCCCGCGCCTCGATACCGGCTTCACCCAGGGGCCAGGCACCACGTTGCCGCCCCAGGTGCACGAAGCGGTCGACCAGGGCCCGGCCGGCCATTGCCGGGTCGGCCGGTACAACCGGTACATCGCGCTCAACGCGCGCCAGCAGTTCATCAATTCGCTGCCACCTGGCCAACCCGTCCCCGGGGCCCAGCATTTCATCGTCTTCGACGCGCTCGTCGTAGCGCGCCAGCGTGACGCCCAGGCGTCGAAACAGCCATTGCGAGGGACGTGAGAAAAAGCGGATAAAGTCCTCGATGTCCACTTCAACGGCACCATCGGCGGCCACCCGGTCAGCTTCACCGGACAGCGGGCGCGCGAGCCAGCGCCTGTCACCACGTTCGGCCGGTAGCACGTCATTTGTCCCGCCCGGTCCCGCATGATCCCGCCGCGTTTCAGCCTGCCGCTCGGCCACGGCGTAGGCATTGGCATCCAGCGAGAACAATCGCGTGGCGGCACGGTCGCCACCGTGGAAATTCGCGCGGCTGAACGGCTGCAGGGCGTGGCGCGTGAACAGCCGGCCAGGCTGGATTTCGCCATCCTTGTCGAAAGCGCCGGTGTCATAACCTTCCCGCAGGCAATCCTGCAGCTCGGACACCACCACCGAGGGTTGGCGGGGCTCATTCCGGTGCATGTCCTGGCCGATGTAACTGACGTGAAAGGCCTGCCGGGCAGAGAGCAGGGCTTCCAGGAACAGCCAGCGATCATCGACCCGCGCGGATCGATCACCCGGGCGATAGTCCTCGCGCATCAGGTCGAACCCCGGCCGCTCAATCCGCCGCGGGTAGTCCTCCATGTTCATGCCCAGCAGGTAAACGACCCGGAACGGCACCCCGCGCATGGGCAGCAGGCTGCAGAACTTCACCCCCTCGCTCCACGGGTGACGCCGGCCGGAGGACTGCCGCAACACCGGCCGGACCGCCGCGCGAACGACGGACAGGGAAATGTCGCCGGTATGCCAGCCCGCACCAGCGGCATCGGTCAGCCCCTGCAGGCCCCGGCGCACTTCGACCATGGCCGCCTGGTCTTCGGCATCGGGCTCGAAGAATGCGTCCAACAGGTCATCCAGCAGCGCCGCCCAGCGCACCGGCGAACGCGACTGCTCCAGCAGGTTTCGGTATCGTTCCAGTTGCCGCCAGAACCGGAGAAAACCGTCCAGCGCCGCCGCGCGGCCACCCTCGATCTCGTCCATGGGCTGGACACCGAGCACACTGAAGTCGTCGCCCGACCGCATGGCGTAGCCGGCCAGCAGGCGATCAATGCCAAAATCCCAACTGGCCTCACGGTAGGCGGTACCCAGCTCACGCCGGCGATGGTCGCCATCTTCACCCCAGTGGACACCCGCATCGACCAGCCAGCGACGTATCGCCTCGAAGTCATCCCGGTCCAGCCGGAACCGCCGCAGCACCGCGGGCACTTCCAGCAACCCGAGCACCGAGGACAGGGGCAGGCGGCTGTCCGGCAATTCAAGAAGCGCCTCGAAAGCCTCGAGCAGGGGCGCCTCTTCCACCAGGGTGCGGTCGGCAATGTGATAGTCGATGCGGGGCCGTCCTTCGCCCCCCGCATCGGCGAAAACCGCGTGTATGTACGGGGCGTATGGCGCCACGCGCGGCATCATCACCACCACGTCACGCGGCTTGAGCGTCGGGTCCCGTTCGAACAGGTCGAGCAACTGGTCACGAAGCACCTCGACTTCGCGCAACAGGCCGTGACAACTGTGAAAGTGAATGCTGGGCGGGCCTGCAAGCTCACCCGCCGGAACATCAGGCGGCTTGCCCTGATTCAATGACAGTGTCGCCGTTTCACCGCGGAACCGGAGCTCGAGCATGTCCTGCTGGACCGAAGCCAGCAGGCTGGTGTCGCGGTCACGGTCCGGGCTGATGAACGCGTCGAAATCCTCCAGCCCGGCGGCCTCGCCCTGCTCAGCGGCCTGTTCGTACACCAGCTTCAGGAAATCGCGGACCTGGTCCGCCTGCGCGGCCAGCAGGGGGTGCCCGATCTCGGGTGGCCCTGGATGGGATCGTGGCCCGGCGCGATAAGCCGCCGCCTCCTCGCGGATGGCCTGTTGCCGGGAAGGAATATCGCACCAGAACCCGGCACTGGGGTTGAGCAGGAACAGGTCGACGTCGACATGTCTTGCCAGCCCCATCAGGACCTGCAGGTCGGATTCGGGCAACGCCGTCACGCCGAATACGAACAGTCGCCTGAACGGCAGGTTCTCCACCGGTAACGCCGGCCGGGAAAGGTGCTCGCACAGTAACCGGTGAACCCGCGCGCGGTGCAGGGTAGCGGGTTCCCCGGCGCGTTTGCTGACTTCCTGCCACAGCAATCGCTGCCAGGCCTCATCGTCGGCCCACCCGGCGCGGCGCTCGCGCCGCTTTCCGGCTGGCGCACCGCGGTCCCAGCCGTCGACGATCCAGCCGGGGCGGAACACCAGGTACTGGTCGAACAGGTCCGCGACCCGGGCCGCCAGCTGGAACTGTTTCAGGTCGGTCAGCCCGGTCGCGCCATCGTCACCCAGGTAACGACGGACGGGGGCCAGTGCGTCCTGGCCCAGGAACCCGCCATCCCCCAGGATGCCGAACAACCGCCAGGTCAGTTCCTGCTTGTCCAGGGGGGTGCGATCGGAAAGGCCGGGCACCACCAGCGCCCGCGCCACGCGCCAGAAAAAGGCCGATAGCCGCTGGTACTCGATGTTGGCCGCAACTCCATGGCGCTGCGCCAGCTGGAGGTTCAGCCACGAACCCATGGCCGGGTTTTCCAGCAGTACGGTTTCGGTTTCCAGCGCGCCCATGCCCTCCGGCACCTGGCCCATGCGCTCGGCCAGGATTTCGAACAGCATCTCCACGCGGTTCGCGTGGTAGGTGGTCAGCGACATTGGGGAGCGGGCAACAACGGCATCATTCGCCCATAGTAGCCGCATCGATTATCAGTTCATAAGAATCATTGGCCGCTGGCCGCGCCCGACGCCTTCGGTCGTATACTGGTTGCGCAAAATCACGGGGGATGACCGATGACGAAGACCATGTTCCGCTGCGGGGCCATCGTGCTGGCCACATTGTGCCTGGCCGCCTGCGCCACCCTGGACCCGGACTACGAGGAGCCCGCGGTGAGCCTGGCGGGGATCCGCGCGCTCCCGAGCCAGGGCGGGCTGCCCAACTTCGAGGTGAAGCTGCAGATCGTCAATCCGAACGACTTCGACCTGGATCTGGCGGGTATCGTCTACACCATCGCCCTGGACGGCCACGAGCTGGTGAAGAGCGTCGGCAAGGATTTCCCGGTGATCGAGAGCTACTCGGAAGAGACGGTGACACTCATCGGCAGCGTCAACCTGCTCGAGGGCATCCGGCTGTTCGGCGACCTGCTGCAATCCAGCGGCAGCACGCTCGACTACGAGTTTCGCGCCAAGCTCGACCTGGCCGGGTTGTATCCGTCCATCAAGGTCTCCGAGGGTGGCCAGCTGGACCTGTCGGGGCATACCCGGCGCTGAAAGCCAGGGCGCCCGACGCGCTCAGCGCTTGTAAACCACACCCTGTTTCATGACAAAGCGGACGTCTTCCATGACCCGGATATCGTCCAGCGGGTTGCCGGGCACGGCGATGACGTCCGCGCGTTTGCCTTCGGCGATGACACCGCGGTCGTCGACACCCAGCAGGTCGACGGCGTTGACGGTGGCCATGCGCAGGGCATCCACCGGCTTGATGCCGTTGTCGACCAGGGCGGTGAACTCGCGGCCGTTATCGCCGTGCCGGTAGACGCCGGAGTCGGAACCGAGCGCCATGTTCACGCCGGCCCGGTAGGCTTTTTCCAGGCTTTGTTTCACCAGCGGGATGAGATAGTCGCTCTTCGCGCGAATCTCGGCGGGGGCGTCTTCCGGTAACGGCAGCTCGTTGATGTAAAGGTTGGGCACCAGGTAGGTGCCGCGCTCTTTCATCAGGCGGATGGACTCGTCCGACAGGATCGAGCCATGCTCGATCGAGGCCACGCCGGCGCGTACCGCGGCGTTAATGCCCGCGGTGCCGTGGGCGTGCGCCGCCACCTTCAGGCCCAGCTTGGTGGCCTCTTCGACGATGGCCGCCAGTTCGGCCTCTGAATATTGCTGTGCACCAATCGGTGCCGACTTGGAGAAGGAGTACACGCCGGCCGTCGCGCAGACCTTGATCACGCGCACGCCGTGCTTGGCCTGGTAGCGCACCGCCTTGATCACCTCGTCCACGCCGTCGGACACGCCCTGCTTCGGACCCAGCTCCATGACGCCGGGGGCGAAGCCGGTGACATCGCAATGGCCGCCGGTGATGGAAATGTAATGGCCCGACGGCCAGACATCGGGGCCGGGCACTTCACCGCGGTTGATGGCGCGCATCAGGGCGACGTCGGGGAAGCCCGGCAGCGCGCCCAGGTCGCGGATGGTCGTAAAGCCGGCCTGCAGCGTTTTGTCGGCGAAGACCACGCCGCGAATCGCCCAGTCCGGCGCCGTCTCGATCACCGGGGTCGTGACCCAGTTATCGCCGGTGAAATAATCGGCGGTGACGTGCGTGTGCATGTCCAGCAGGCCCGGCAGCAGCGTCATGTCACCCAGGTCGATACGCTCCGCGCTGTCCGGCAGGCGGTCCGGGTTCACGGCGACGATCACGCCGTCTTCAACCACCACGACCGCGGGCCCGGTCACCCGGCCCTGGCCGGCGTCGAACAGGCGGTCCGCGGTGACCACCGTCGGGGCTGCCATCGAGACACATGCCCAGCACGCGGCCAGCGCCGTGACGACCAGGGTATTCATGCGGGTGAGGGGTACGGGATTTCGTCGGATTCGGGTCATCGGGTTTCTCGGTGCTAGCGGTAGCCTGCGGCCTGCAGGGAGAACAGGCTGGCGTAATGGCCATCCTGCGCGATCAGTTCATCATGCGAGCCACGCTCGATGATGCGGCCATTCTCGATGACCACGATCTGGCTGGCCATCCTGACCGTGGAGAATCGGTGCGAAATCAGGATGGCGATACGATTTTCGGTGAGCCGGCGGAAATGCTCGAAAATGGTCGCCTCGGCGGCTGCGTCCATGGCCGCGGTGGGTTCGTCCAGCACCAGGATGTCGGCGTCTTCGCGCATGAATGCGCGCGCCAGGGCGATCTTCTGCCACTGCCCGCCGGACAATTCCTGGCCCTCGGCGAACCAGCGGCCCAGCTGGGTGTGGTACCCCCCAGGCAGGCCTTCGACAAGGCTGTCGGCCATGCCCTTGTCGGCGGCCTCGCGCCAGCGTGCCTCGTCATCAAAGTGACGCACGTCGCCCACGCCGATGTTTTCACCCAGGATGAACTGGTACCGCGAAAAATCCTGGAAAATGACGCCGATCCGGCCGAGCAGCGCTTTTTCATCCCATTCCTGCAGTTCCAGCCCGTCGAGCAGGATACGGCCGGTCGTCGGCGAGTACAGCCGGGTGAGCAGCTTGATGAGCGTGGTTTTACCGGAACCGTTTTCCCCCACCAGCGCCAGCGACTGGCCCGGGCGGATATGCAGGTCGATGCCGACCAGTGCCGGGTGATTGGCGCCCGGGTAGGTGAAGCCGACATTCTCAAAACGAATGCCGTCATCCGGTGACGGCCCCGTGACCTTGCCGGCGGGCGCCTGTCGCACCGGGGTTTCCAGGTATTCGTACAGCGTGGACAGGTACAGGTTGTCCTCGTACATGCCGCCGATGGCCGTGAGGCTGGCCGACACCGCGGCCTGGCCCTGCCGGAACAGCATCAGGTACATGGTCATCTGGCCCAGCGTGATGCGTTCAACCACGGCGGCCATGGCAATCCAGGCGTACGCGCCGTACAGCGCAACCGTTCCAATCAGCCCAAGGACGAAGCCCCAGCCATCGCGACGAATGGCGAGATCCCGGTCACGGCCGTATAGCCGCTTGAAAATATCCCGGTAGCGCCCGATCAGCAGCGGGCCGAGCCCGAACAGCTTCACTTCCTTGACGTTGTCCTCGCGGGCGATCACCGATTCCAGGTAAGACTGCATGCGCGAATCGGGCGAGCGCCAGCGAAACAGCGCGAAGGCGTCACCGGCAAAGCGGGTCTCGGCCAGGAAGGACGGCAGGCCGGCCACCACCAGGACGGCAACGGCCCACGGGGAGAACTGCACCAGCAGCACGCCGTAACTGGTCAGCGACACCAGGTTCTGGGCAAGGCCGAAGGTGCGGTTGACCAGCGACAGCGGCCGGCTGGAGGCCTCGCGCCGGGCCCGGGTGAGCTTGTCGTAGAACTCGCTGTCCTCGAACTGTGCCAGCTCCAGCTGTACCGCTTTTTCCAGGATCATCATGTTGACCCGCTGGCCCAGCTGGGCGCGCAACAGCGCCTGGCAAAGCGATATGCCGCGTTGCGAGAATGCCAGCGCCGCGACGATACCCGCCTCGATGGCCACCCAGGTGTATACATCCCGCAAGGCCAACTCGCCGGTCTCGGCGTGAACGGCGGTCGCCGCGACCACGGCGTCGATGATCTTCGCGCCGACCCAGGCGATTGCCGCCGGGAGCAGGCCCGCCGCCAGCGTCAGGAAGGCCAGGGCGAAAGTCAGGCCGCGATTGGTGGACCACACAAGCTCCAGGGCGCGCCGGGAATAGCGGAAAACGCCGAAGAAGCCCTGGGTGACGGATTCGGTGGGCGGCGGTGGGGGTGGTCGCGGCATCGCCCGATTCTAGCGCGTCGAACGCTCCAGGCGTTGCTGGCAGATTCGCAGGAAACAGAACTGTGCGTTGGTGGCCATGCAACCGGCATTCACGCCCTGGACGATCAGGTCACAGTATTCCTGGGCACGGACGCTCTCGGCGGGATCCTCCGCGAGGGCCAGGTAACGCTCCAGTTCCAGTGCCTGGGTGAAGGGCTCCTGGCAGGCCGCCAGGAAACGGTGGGCGGCGCGCCCCTCGCGCGACGCGTCCACGCAGTTCTGTCCGATACTGGCGTCGGCGCCAGCCGGCCGCGACTCGACAACCGTCACGCGGTTCTCCAGGTCGGCCTCCCCGCAGCTGGGTGCATTGGTGTAGAACGTTGAGCCGTCGTTCGCCGTGCAGGTGAGAATGATGTCCGAGCCTGCGCTTTCCTGAACCGGTGCATCGGCCCCTGGAGCACCTGGCGCGGCCGTCGTCGCCGGGGGTGGACGCGGTGTTGTCGCACTTCCCGTTGCACCGGGTTGCATCAGCTGCCGCCAGAATACGAACGCGGCGATGGCGATCACGAGCAGGACAAACGCGACACCCCAACGCTGTCGTCGCGCCCGTGCGCGGCGGACACGGCGATCATCTTCGCGCCAGTTTCCGGGGGGACCCATGTTCATAAACTTAAGATAAAACTTGTGTTTCTCAAGACTTGCGCCTATTGTTCGCAACACGGACGGTGATCTCTTGGCAATAGTGCCACTGGGCGCCGGACGGTTAGTAGAGATTGGTTGCACGTCCCTGAAATTTCCCAGAAGTATACCTCCGGTGTCTCCTGCCCAAGATGTTTCCGAGACAGGCGATTGATCAATTCGTCTTAATTTTTATTTACAGGTGATTTCAAATGGCTACAGGCACTGTCAAATGGTTCAACGACGCTAAGGGTTTCGGCTTCATCCAGCCGGCCGATGGCGGCAAGGACCTGTTCGTGCATTTCTCTTCCATCCAGGGTTCCGGTTTCAAGTCTCTCGCCGAGGGTGATTCCGTGACGTTTGAAGTGGAAGACGGACCGCGCGGGCCACAGGCGACCAACGTCGAAAAGGCGGGCTGATCCGGCCTAACCGGTAGTACTTTTGGGAACCCCGCCGCCTGGCGGGGTTTTCGTTTACAGTCAGCGACTTGGCGCCAGTCGCGTTGCTTTTCGTGCCAAAATCGTGTAAAATGTTGTTTTTCCTGCGGTTAATTCCGTAACCCCTGATATTTCAAAGGAAAGACTCATTAACATCCAAAAAGGCGACGCAGTACATCACCCCCAGCACGGCATCGGCCAGGTGCAGTCCATCCGCGAAAAGAGCTTTTACGGCGAAGAGGCTTCCACGTTCGCAAAGCTATACTTCCAGCGCGACGACCTCACGTTGATGCTTCCCGAGAACGACCTTGACGAGACGGTCCGCGAACCGATCACCTCCAAGGATGCACGCAAACTCCTCGACGAGTTGAAGGCCTGGAAAGGCAAGCCCAGCAAGCAGTGGAAAACGCGCGCACGCGCCAACCAGGCGGCCATCGACTGCGGCGACCCCTTTGAATACGCCAAGGTCTACAAGGCGCTGTGCCTGCTGGAGTCCGAGAATGCCCTGCGCGCCCAGGATCGCGCCCACCTGACGCAGTCAACCAACCTGCTGGTGGACGAACTGGCGCATTCGCTGAAGAAGTCGCCGGACCAGGCCCGCGCGCTGTTGAGCAAAGCCACCGGCTAATACCGCCCGGAAGTTTTTCCTCCGCACAGGGAAACGCCGCCCGGCGAAAGGCGGCGTTTCGAGGAGGACAACCCTTTTGGCCGGTCGGAAACGGCCGGGCTTCCTGGGAGGTGAAAGACAGCTTCCAGAAGCTTTGTGTAGGTCCCTGCGAAAGACGTCCGGGGCACTGCCTTCAATCATACATACGCAGCCCGGCGCCAAACCAGATCATTGCGTTGATCGGACGAAACCCTCGCTTTAACGCGGCGGGTACATCCCTGCACCCGAATTCATTGTCAAAAGCGGTGTCGTTGGACATGCAGCGCCCGCCGTTCATGTTCCACGACGTTGACTCCTTTTATCCCTTAAACGGGACTTTCATCTCTTCGACTGGGCTGCTGGCCCGGTTCTTTTTGTCCACTCGAGGAAACGCATTTTCCCGCGCGTCCCGCATTCACTTAAAATGCGCCTTCCCCCGCACGCGAACCCCGGTGAACCCCACGTGAGTCTTTACGCTTTTGACCGATGCAATGCCTACCCGCTTCCTGGAAACCGCGTACTGGTGCGCAATACCCGTAGCGGCCGCCAGGCGATTCTCACGCCCGACGTTTATGCCGCGCTCGCCACCTGTACGGAATTCCGTACGTTGCACGATCACGCGCACCGGCTCGCCTCGGGAAACGCCGGGCTCGAAGGCCAGGAGGCCGCCATCGAGGAAGTGCTGCAGTCGGTCCAGCGCGACGGCCTGATGATATCGGCGAAGATTTACTGCACGACGCTGGGCGGCGCCGTCAACCCGAAGCACGAAACGGACAAACCGGTCGCCGCCATCATCACCTGGGAGCGCCCGGATGCGCTGGCCCGGTGCCTGGAATCCGTGGCTGAACATTGCGACCTTGAACAGTTGCATGCCCTGTATGTCATCGACGACTCCCGTGACGAGGCGGTCCAGGCCAGGAACCGCGAGACCACGAAGACGTTCGCCAGCCAGGTGCAAACACCCGTCCATTACCTGGGCGCGAGTGATCAACGGGCCTACGTGGACCGGCTGGTCGCGGCGGCGCCCGCGCAGGCCGACGCGATCCGTTTCCTGGTCGACCGCGATCGCTGGTCGGATTTCTGGACCAGCGGCCTGGCGCGAACCATGGCGTTGCTGGTCTCGGCTGGCCGCCGGTTGCTGGTACTTGACGATGACATCCTGGCCGAAGTCCACGAACCGTATCGCGTAGCCGGCCCCGTCGGCTTCTCCGATGCCGGTCGGGACGCTGCTTTTTTCGCGAACGACGCCGAGTGGGCGGATACACGGGCATCGACCGACACCGACCCCTTCGCCCGCCACCTGCGTTGCCTGGGCGCCCGGCTGCCCGACGCGCTGGGCGCACTGGGTGTCGGCGAAATGGCGGAAACATCGTTCACCGGCGCCACCGTCCCGTTCCTGGAGTCGCTGGGCGATGATTCCACCGTGCTGGTCACGGAATGCGGCTCCCTGGGCGACCCCGGCACCGCCCGCCTGGACTGGATCACCGGGCTGGAGGGCGACGCCATGGACCGCCTGCTGGCTTCCGAAAACACGGTAGAAAACGCCCTGGCCAAGCGGAACTGCTGGAGCGGCCAGCCACGGCCGCATTTTGCGCCGCGCGCGAACATGTCCCAGCTGACCGGCCTCGACAACCGCCGCCTGCTGCCGCCGTATGCCCCCATACTGCGCGGCGAGGACAAGCTGTTCGGCGACATGACGGCCTTTCTCCACCCCGGCTCCGTGGTGCTGGACGATGCCTGGGCCGTCCCCCACAAGCCCATCCCGGAACGGGCGTGGAGTGAAAACGACCGCCAGTTGCGAACGGACGCGTCGTTCCCCGGATTTGCCACGGAATGTGTATCCTCGCACCTTGATGATTCCAGCACCGGGGACCCCATCGTACGGCTACGCCGGTTGGCGCAGCTGTACGCCGACCTGGCCGACCTGGACCATGACGCATTGCTGGATCGGCATATCCACCACGTGCTTAAACACCGTGCCGAAGATTATCGACACCTCAAGGAACTCCAGGCTGCGGCGACGGGTGCGCCACCGAACTGGCGGGCCTTTATCGATGCGGGCGTTGAACGCCTCAACCGGGAATTGGCCGAAGACCCCGAACCGCGACCATTACGCGGCGAGCCCGCAGGGCTGGCAGACAAGGCCCTGACCGGGTGGTGGAAGACCTACTGGCGTGATTTCAGCCGCGCCCTGCAGGCCTGGCCCGCCATCCGCCTGGCGGCCCAGCGTCTCAACGAACAGCGCTAGAGCCGCCTGATTCCGCCATGAATCGGCCCGTGAGGGCCATCATGCCCCTGTTCAGGCATCGAAAACCAATCTTTTAGACGACCGGGCCGAAAAACCGGCCGTAAGTGATTGAATTTTGTTTGCTGTGGATAACTATGTGGATTTTCGGGGGATAAAACTACGAAATAGTGGCCAAAAGCGGTGTTTTGGCGTTATTTTCAGTTCACGAGACAAAGAAAGAAGGCGTCGGCGCAAATTCAGTAGTGAAAGGAGGAGGAAACCACTGAAGCGTACAGCACCGACGCCTTGAAGGTGGCCCCGACACAAATCCAGGGTTTGGGGGGGAAGCAACCGCTGAATGTGTGCTTGTGCCGGGGCCATAGACCAAATTGTTAAAAAGTGTCCCGGCGCCGATCCAAGGTTTGGGGGGGGAGTCAAAGCCACTGGATGTAGCCGGCACCGGGACGTTAAACCTGACAGGGGGCGTTATCCTGTCTCCTCCCCAATTAAAAAACGGGTGGCGACGTGCTCAGAACGTGATCACCAGGTTGATCGCGATCGCGACCAGCGAAATGAAAACCACGAACCGTGCAATATGTTTCATTAATGTCTCCTCGCGGAAATTCGTGACGAACCCAGCCGGGCCAGGGTGGCGGAATCGGTATCCGCCCAGTCCGGCTCGAGCATCAGCAGTTTGCGCTCGGCCAGGGCCAGCGCCTGCCGCATGCGCTCCAGCGCCTCGACCGAGACGGCGTTTTTCTCGTGCTCGATCATTTCCCGCCAGAATTCGATCTCGGCGAGTAGTTGGCATTCCTGCGACAGCATTCAAAGTTCCGGGCTCGTTCAATGCTGCGCATGGTACGGAACGGCCGCGGGGCCGGCTTGTCAAAACCGGACAGGCATTTGACCCGGGATGGCGGGGTCAAACAGAATAGGACTGCGCGTTCGGGAGGGGGTTACACATGTCGGTACTGGCGCCATCCATTGGCATCTGGTGGCGGGTCATCGAGTCATACGGGCTCGACCCCGCGCCGTACTTCGAGGCCGAAGGCCTGGAGGTTGAATGGCCCATCGAACCCGGGACACGCGTCGCCTACTCGGCAATCGACCGGGCGCGCGCGAAAGCCGCGGCCGACACCGGTGATCCTGACTTCGGGTTACGCGCCGCCCGCGCCGTTCACCCCAGCCATATCGGGGCGCTGGGGTACGCCGTACTCGCCAGCACCAGCCTGACAAGCAGTTTCCAGCGCATGCGTCGTTTCATCCGGGTCGTCAACGATAAAGGTTATTTCGACATCGATGACCAGGGTGATGTCATCGTCGTTAACCTGTCGGTGGATGAGCCGTCGGCGAATGAGAAAGTTCGGGACGATGGCATGGTCGCCTACGCCGTGGCGTTGGCGCGCCTGAATGCCGGCGAAGACCTTGACCCGGTGCACGTGGGTTTTCGAATTGACGCGCCCGGCGACACCAGTGCCTACACGGCCCTGTTCCGCTGCCCGGTGAAGTTCGGCTGCGCGCATAACGAGATCGCGTTCAGCCGCGCCGACGCCGAGCGCACCCTGCCCAGCGCCAACCCGGTCATCGCGCAGATGAACGACCGCATCGTCATCCGGCGACTGTCACGGCTGGATCGTGACAACGTTCCCAACCGGGCCCGTGCCGCGATCATGGAGCAGTTGCCGTCCGGCCACATCTCCGACGAAACCGTGGCGGGCGCGCTGAACATGACCTCGCGCACCCTGAATCGCAAGCTGAAGGCCGAGGGCCTGAGCTTTCGGAAGTTGCTGCAGGAGGTACGCCAGGACCTGGCCCGGCAGTACATCGAGGACAACTCGCTGACGCTGACGGAAATCACCTTCCTGCTGGGCTTTTCCGAGATGAGCTCGTTCTCACGGGCGTTCAAAAACTGGACGGGCCAGTCGCCGAGCGCGGCCCGAACCGCCGAAGACGAAGGATAAGCCCGGATGGACCTGACAATTTTATGGTGGATTCTCGCGATACTGCTGGTGATCGGCGGCCTGGTCGGCACCATCATTCCCGCGCTGCCGGGTGTGCCGATGGTCTTTGCCGGTCTGCTGCTGGCGGCCTGGATCACCGGGTTCGAGCCCGCCGGCATGTGGACGATGGTCATCCTGGGTGCGCTGACCGCGGCGGCGTGGCTGATCGATTTCCTCGCGGCCGCGCTGGGCGCCAAGCGCCTGGGCGCCAGTCCACGTGCCTTCTGGGGCGCCATGTTCGGCGCCATCGTCGGCATGTTTTTTGGCCTGGCGGGCATCCTGCTGGGGCCCTTCGTCGGCGCCTTCGTGGCCGAGATCTCCGGCGGGCGCGGCATGCAGGATGCGGGACGCGCCGGTGTCGGCGCCTGGATCGGCACCGTTCTCGGCGCCGCCGCCAAGATCGCCATCGCCTTCCTGATGGTCGGATTCTTTATCCTGCGCCAGTTCTTTCAATAAAAAACGCCCGGCGTGAGCCGGGCGACAAAGAGAGATGATGCACGTCCTCGTTGGTCGTGCATCAGGCATTACCGGGTGGGAGCGGAAAAGTTGGTGACGAAGCCTGTCGGCAAAGGCGAAACCGCTTTCAATCCATCAACAACCCACGCAACGCGGTGAAATCGCCCGGAATGGTCGCCGAAAGCACCTCCAGGTCACGCACTTGCGCCAATGCGTCCGGCAGGGGCACCTGCAACCCAATCGCCTCCTCGATGACTTCCGCGAACTTGGCCGGATGCGCGGTGCAGGCGAACACACCCGTTTCGTCATCACCGAGTGATGCGTCCAGGGCCCGCCACGCCAATGCGCTGTGCGGATCGGCGAGATAGCCTTTCTCATGCAGCGCGCCAACCGCCGCGGTGGTATCGGCGTCCGTGACCGCCACGCTGTCGATAAACGCGCTGATCGGCGTACCCGCGCGGCGCGCCAGTTCCTCGACGCGGGGAAAGTTATTCGGCCGCGAGATGTCCATGGCATTGCTGAGCGTGGCCACCGTATCTTTCGGCGCCCACTGGCCGTCCGCCAGGTAGCGCGGGACGGTGTCATTGATATTCGTGGCGGCCAGGATCCGGCGCATCGGCAGGCCCATCGCGCGGGCGACACAGCCGGCGGTGACATTACCGAAATTGCCGCTGGGCACACAGAACACGGCTTCGCGGCCGCCCAGTTTCGCCACCGCCTCGAAGTAGTAGCACACCTGCGCCAGCAGCCGCGCCACGTTGATGGAGTTGGCGGAGTTCAGTCCCAGCCGGGTGCGCAGTTCCTCGTCGTCGAAAGCCTGCTTGACCATGGCCTGGCAGGTATCGAAGTCGGCCTCGATGGCGACGGTGCGGATATTGCCGCCCAGGGTGCAGAACAGCTTTTCCTGCAGCGGCGTGATGCGGCCCTTCGGATACAGGATCACCGCCTCTACACCGGGCTTGCCGTGAAACGCATGCGCCACCGCGGCGCCGGTATCACCGGAGGTGGCGGTCAGGATGGTGGTCGGTGAGCCGTCACTGAAAGCCGACAGGCAACCGGCCATGAACCGAGCGCCGAAATCCTTGAACGCCAGCGATGGGCCGTGAAACAGTTCCAGCGCATTGACGCGTTCATCCACGGCGATGAGTTCCAGCGGGAAATCAAACGCGGTGGTGACGATCGGGCGCAGGGTCGCGACGTCCAGGCCGGTCAGTTCCGCCAGCAGCACCGCGCTGCGCTCGGCGAAGGGCAGGTCCAGCAGGGCATCGAGCTCGGCGACCACCGGAATGCTCTCCGGGAAATAAAGGCCCTGTCCACGGCCGAGGCCTCGACGCACGGCCTGCTCAAAACTGGCGGTGTCGGTGGGGTCCGATAGGTTCAGAAACTGCATGGTGCGTGTGATCCGGTGAAATCCAGGTTCAGTCCACGGCTCGCGCGCCGGCCAGGTCGGCCCGGCAATGCCGCACGAAACCACGGTCGTTTTCAAGGAAGTGGTCGGCGAGCCAGTCCCTGGCCTTTTCCGCCACGCGGCTGTCATCAACGATCGCGA
This sequence comes from uncultured Oceanospirillales bacterium, assembly GCA_913055655.1. Taxonomy (GTDB): domain Bacteria; phylum Pseudomonadota; class Gammaproteobacteria; order Xanthomonadales; family SZUA-36; genus Marinihelvus. The sequence goes on from CAJXKA010000003.1 coordinate 347,009, forward strand.
ACACGGTGGGGCCGGAACCGGAAATGCCGAAGGCCAGCGCGCCCATTTTCATGATGGCCGAACGCGCGGCATCAAAGCCGGGAATCAGGTCCTTGCGCCACGGCTCGGCAATCAGGTCGACCAGGCAGGCGGCCGCATCGCGCGGATCGCCGCTGTAGAGCTCGTGAACGAAGCGGGCGAAGTTCGCGCCGTGCGCGACTGCCGTTTCACGGCGAAGCTTTTCGGGCAACAGGTTGCGGGCCGCCTTGGTTTCCATGCGCGTACCGGGCCAGGCCACGACGATCTGCCAGCCGCCCGGCCAGGGCAGGCCGTACTGGTTGCGCCCGTCCGGCATGCACAGCCGCAGGCCGCCCAGCAGGCTGGGCGCGATATTGTCCAGGTGCACGTCACCGCTGATTTCGCCCTCCATGCGCGCCATCAGCTCCAGCAACTCCAGTCGGCTCAGCGGGCTGCCGAAGTAGCGGTTCAGCGCCACCAGCGCCGCGACGATGGAACTGGCGCTGGAGCCCAGGCCGCTGCCCACCGGCAGGCGCTTGTCCAGGCGCACCCGCAGCGTTTCGATCTCCTTGCCCTGGGCGCGCACCATGCGCTCAAAACGACGACACGACGCCATCACGATATTGCTTTCGGGGTCCGGTGGAAGCGCATCGGCAAAGGGGCCGGTCACTTCCAGCACCCAGTCGTCCTGCGGGCCGGACTGCAGCTCGATCACGTCCCCGAACACCTCGCCGTCCAGCGACTGCAGGGCCAGGCCCAGTGAATCGAAACCCACCGAAACATTGCCTGTGGATGCGGGCGCGAAAACTTTCATGGCTACTTTCTCCTGCCCCGAGGCCTAGGGGTCCAGCGGCCGCCAGGCGGTCCGCAACACGTCGGCAAACACGCCGGATGCCGTGACTTCGGCGCCGGCGCCATAACCGCGCAGCACCAGTGGAATGGGTTGATAGTAATCGGTGTAGATCACCAGTGCGTTCTCACCGTCGCGGATGGCACCCAGCGGGCCACTGGCGGGCACCGCCTCGATCGATACCTTGCAGCGGCCATCGCTGATGCGGCCCACGTAACGAAGGACCGCACCGTCCTCTTTGGCCGCGGCAATCTTCTCTGCGAACTGTTCGTCCAGTTCCTTCAGGCGTTCCGGCAACTCGGCACTGCTGGCATCGCCGGCGAAGCCTTCCTCGATGACGGGCTCAACGTCGATATCCGACAGCTCCATCTTCATGCCCACCTCGCGGGCGATGATCAACAGCTTGCGGGCGACATCCATACCGGACAGGTCGTCGCGCGGGTCCGGTTCGGTAAAGCCCAGCTCCATGGCCGACTTCACCGCCTCGGAGAACGACACGCCGTCTTCAAGCGAGCCGAAAATCTGCGACAGCGAGCCGGACAGGATGCCCTCGAACACCTGCAGGTGGTCACCGGAGCGCATCAGGCCGTGCAGCGTGTCGATGACGGGCAGGCCGGCGCCGACATTGGTCTCGTACAGGAAACGGCGGAACCCGCGCGCCGCCGTGTCACGCAGCTGGTGGTAAAAATCCATCGACATGGTGTTGGCCTTCTTGTTGGCGCACACCACGTTGAAGCCGTTCGCCAGCAGGCGCACGTACTGGCTGGCCAGCCCCGCGTCGGTGCTGCAGTCGACGATGGTCGGGTTCAGCAACCCCAGGTCTTCGCGAATCGCGATGACGTTTTCCAGCGTGTAGGCCCGGCCCTTTTTCTCCAGGTCTTCGCGCCAGTTGGCCGTGTCGATCTCGTCGGTCGCGGTCAGCAGCAGCTTACTGTTGGCAATGGCGCGAACCTTCAGCTGCTGGTGGTTGGCCTCCAGGTTGTCATGCATCCGGTGAATCTGCGCCAGCAGCGCACCGCCCACGTTGCCGCAACCCAGCAGGATGACGTCGATGTGGCTCATGTGGCCGAAGAACGCCGTGTGGCTGGCGCGCGCCGCCGAAACCGCGTCGCGACGATCAACCACCAGCGAGATCGCGCGCTCGGTGGAACCCTGGGCAATCACTTCAACGTTCACGCCGGCCGCCGAGTTGGCGGTCAGGAATCGCGCCGCGACGCCGCGGTTCTGTTTCATGCCGTCGCCCACCAGCGTGACGACGGAACGCTCTCGCAGCACGGAGATGTCGCTGACCAGGCCGTGCAGGCGCTCGAAATGGAATTCTTCGGCCAGCGCGCGTGATGCCGTGTCCGCCTCGTCGGTGCGCACACACAGCGTAATGCTGTACTCGGACGAGGACTGCACGATCAGCAGCACGGAAATCTGCTGCCGCGCCAGCGCGCCCATCACCCGGTGGGCAACGCCCACCCGGCCGCGCAGGCCGCTACCCGCGATGGTGATGGCCGCCACGTGGTCCAGCAGCGAAATGCCCCGCACCGCCACGCAGCGCGAGGCACCGGCATGCACCACGGTCCCTGGCAGTTCCGGCCGGTAGGTATTGCGGATCTCGCAGGGAATGTTGGCCGACGCCAGCGGCGCCAGCGCCTTGGAGCTGATCACGCCGGCGCCGTAGAACGACAGTTCCATGGCCTCGCCGTAACTGACTTCATCCAGCACGCGCGCGTTCCCGACAATGGACGGATCCGCCGAGAAGAACCCGTCGACGTCCTTCCAGATCTGGCAGCAGCGCGCGCCGAGCGCCGCGGCCACTGCGGCCGCGGAGTAGTCGGAACCATTGCGACCCAGCAGCTGGTAGTCACCCTGGGCGTTTCGGCCGTGGAATCCGGGCAATACCAGCACATTAATGTCTTCAGCCATCGCCGCTTTCAGGCGCGGCGCGGCGCGTTCCACGTCCACCAGCGAATCCAGCCAGCTGTCATTGGCCGGCGGAATGACCTCGGAATCGGACCAGCGCGCGTTGACACCGGTCAGCGCCAGGTACTCGGCCATCAGCCGGCTGCTGAGATTCTCGCCGGAAGCCAGGATCTCGGCGCGGCTCTTGTCGGGACAGTCCCCCAGCAGGCGAATGCCCTCGAGGCGGCCGTTCAGGCGTTCCCGACGCTCGGCCAGGATATCGCGCAGTCGCTTGTCGTCGTGGCCGGCGCCGGCCATGCCGTCAACCACCGCCGATTCCCGTGCCGCGATGTCGGCGACGGACGGGCTGAAGTCTTCACCAGCCTGGGCCTGGTCGATGGCGGCAATCATCAGGTCGGTCACGCCATAGACCGCGGACAGCACCACGACCACGGGCTCATCTTTGGAAAACTTCCGGACCAGGGCCGCGCTGGCCTCGAACCCGCGGAAGTCCGCCAGCGACGAACCCCCGAATTTCTGGACCAGCATCAGTAGGCCTCCTTGTGAACGGAACGCATGGCGCGACCACTGGGGTCGGCCATTTCGGCAAAGGACGGATCCCAGGCCATGGCTTCGGGCGACGAGCACGCCACCGACTTGCCACCGGGCACGCACTGGGCGGCGGATGGCAGCGGGAAATGCTGCTCGAACACCGTGCGGTAGTAGTACGCCTCTTTCGTATCCGGCGTGTTGTGCGGGAACCGGCGCGCGGCGCTGGCCATCTGCGCGTCGCTGACGCGCTCGTTGGCGTTGTCGCGAAGGGCGTCGATCCAGCCGTAACCGACGCCGTCGGAGAACTGCTCTTTCTGGCGCCACGCCACTTCATGCGGCAGCAATTCTTCAAACGCCTCGCGCACCACCTGCTTTTCCATGCCGCCCTCGCCGATCATCTTGTCGGCCGGGTTGATGGACATGGCGTAGTCCATGAAATCGCGGTCCAGGAACGGCACCCGCGCCTCCACGCCCCAGGCCGACATGGCCTTGTTGGCGCGCAGGCAGTCGTACATGTGCAGGCGCGAGACCTTGCGCACGGTTTCGGCGTGGAATTCGCGCGCGTCCGGCGCCTTGTGGAAATACAGGTAGCCACCGAAGATCTCGTCGGCGCCCTCGCCGGACAGCACCATCTTGATGCCCATGGCGCGGATCTTGCGCGCCATCAGGTACATCGGCGTGGCGGCGCGGATGGTGGTCACATCGTAGGTTTCCAGGTGCGCGATGACTTCTTCCAGCGCGTCCAGGCCTTCCTGCAGCGTGTAGGTAAAGCCGTGATGGACGGTGCCGATGTGGTCGGCCACCTTCTGCGCGGCGGCCAGGTCCGGCGAACCCTCCAGGCCGACGGCGAAGGAATGCAGCCGCGGCCACCACGCCGGGCTTTGTTCGTCGTCTTCAACACGGCGCTCGGCGTGGCGCGCCGCCAACGCGGCGATGACCGAGGAATCCAGCCCGCCGGACAGCAGCACGCCATAGGGCACGTCGCTCATCAGGTGACTGCGGACGCTGTCGTCCAGTGCGCGGAACAGCTCCGCGCGATCCGTTTCGCCCTTGTCGACGGCATCAAACTCGCGCCAGTCCGGCTCGAAATACCGCTGCGGCACCGCGTCACCCTTCTGCCAGTAATGCCCCGGCGGGAACTCGTGCACCTCGGCGCACACGTCCATCAACGCTTTCATCTCCGAGGCCACGTAGGTGCGGCCCTGGTCATCATGGCCGTAGTACAACGGAATGATGCCAATGGGGTCGCGCGCCATCAGCCAGTGGTCGTTGTCGGCATCGAACAGCACGAAGGCGAACATGCCGCGCAGGTCGTTGAGGAAGCCAGCGCCATGGCGCTGGTACAGCGGCAGGATGACCTCGCAGTCGGACGCCGTGATGAACGCGTAGTCAGCCAGTTCGCCGGCACGCAGTTCCTGATGATTGTAGATTTCGCCATTCACGGCCAGCGCGCACTCGCCATCCGCCGACAGCAGCGGCTGCGCGCCGGTATTCACATCGACGATGGCCAGGCGCTCGTGCGCCAGGATCGCGTGCGGGTGGGTGTAACTGCCAGACCAGTCGGGACCGCGATGGCGGAGCAACCGGGACTGGCGCAGGGCGGTCTGCCGCAGGGCGTCATCCGCCTCCTGGACGTCCAGGATGCCGAAAATGGAACACACTTGTTTATCTCAACGTTTTAAGAGCACGAACTCCGCATCATAGCGAGGGTTTCGTACAGGATGAAACACATAATTGCCATATCGATAGAGTGTTTACGTATGCAGAATCAAGGAATGGACCGCGTAGACAACACCAATCATTACGATCATACTGATCATTATGATTCAGATGACGGGCAGCTTCCCATGATCAATGAAGTCAGCGCAGTGAAATTCCGACAGAACCTGGGGGAAATGCTGGACCAGGTTCGTTACCGCAACGACAACATCGTTATCAACAAGGACGGCAAACCCGTCGCGGCCCTCGTCGATGCCGAGCTGTTCGCACGCATCCGTCGAATGCGGGAGCGGTTCGACGAGCTGAGCGCCCGTATCGCAGCGGCCTACGATGACGTACCCGAAGCCGAAGGCCTGGCGGAAATTGATGCTGCGGTTGCCGGAGTGCGCAACAGCGACTGATGGCTGGCCTCCGTGTCGTACTCGACACCAATGTCCTGGTGTCCGGGCACGCCTACCCCGCAAGCCTGCCGGGCCGGATCATCCATGCCTGGCGACAAGGTGCCGTCGACGTCGTGCTTTCGCACTTCATACTGGATGAATTCGCCAGGGTGCTACCCCGGTTGTCGCGCGTTAACCTTACCGCGGGCGAGATCAGGGACCTGACCGATACCTTCATGTTCATGGCCGATATCGTCGAACCTGATTCCGCACTCGAACCACGTTTGCGGGACGCCGCTGACCAGCCGGTGCTGGCGACCTGGCGAGCTTCCGGGGCAGACTACCTGGTGACGGGGGACAGCGACGTGCTAGCGCTCGCGGACGAGTACCCGGTGGTGACGCCTGCTATTTTCTGGTCGCGCCACGGCGCCTGACCGGGTCAGCGCATCTTCGCCTGCAACTTCCTGAGCGCCTCCGATCCCGGGGAGAGCTCCTCGTAAGGGATATCGGTCAACGGTCGCGCCGTGGTGCCGAACAGGTCGTGCATCTCGGGCAGGTCTTCGTTCATGTACATCAGGCCGGTCACCACTTCGCCGCGCGAGCGCGCGGTTTCCAGGTATTGCAGCGCGCGGCTGCGGTCGCTGGGGTCGTAGCTGTCCTCGGTGCGGCGCAGCATCACGCGTGAGCCGTCGTGCAGGGTCACGGCCTTGGCTTCGCCCGGGTCGAACTGGGCGCTGATCTCTTCGGCCGGTGGGACGAAATCGAGTTTCACCGCTTCGTGCTTGTGCTCGCGGGTGTAGGCGTAGCTCTTGGTTGAGCCTTCATGGTCATTAAAGGTGACGCAGGGCGAGACCACGTCGATCACCGCGCAGCCGCGATGGCGCACGCCGGCCTTGATCAGCGGCACCAGCTGGTCGCGGTCGCCGGAAAAACCTCTCGCCACGAACGAGCCGCCCAGCGAAATGGCCGTGGCCACCGGGTCGATGTTCTGCCAGCGGTTCTCGGCACCTTTCTTCGCGCGGCTTCCGACGTCGGCCGAGGCCGAAAACTGGCCCTTGGTCAGGCCGTACACACCGTTGTTCTCGATGATGTAGAGCAGGTTCAGGTTGCGGCGAACCACGTGGCCGAACTGGCCGAAGCCAATCGACAGCGAGTCGCCGTCGCCGGACACGGCAATCGCCACCATGTCGCGGTTGCCGGCCATGGCGCCGGTGGCCACCGACGGCATGCGACCGTGCACGGAGTTGAAACCGTGCGCCCCGGAGATGAAGTAGGCCGGCGTCTTTGAAGAGCAACCGATGCCGGACAGCTTGGCCACCTTTTCCGGCGCGATCGACATCTCCCAGAAGGCCTGGACAATGGCGGCGGTGATGGAGTCGTGGCCACAACCGGCGCAGAGCGTGGAGAGCACGCCCTCGTAATCGCGGCGGCGCAGGCCGATGTCATTGAGCCGGTCGGACGGCAGGTCGATGCGGGGCTTGGCGATAAAGGTCACGCGGCCACCTCCTTGCCGGCGCAAAATTCGGTGACGGCCTTGATGACGCAGTCACTGGGAATGGGCATACCGTTGTAGTGCAGCAGCGGTACCAGCAGGTCGCGCCGGCCGGTCTCTGTTTCGGTCAGCAGCAGCGAGCGCAGCTGCGCGTCGCGGTTCTGCTCGACCACGAACACGGTGTCGTGGGCCTCGAGAAAGGCCTCCACGTGATCATTGAACGGAAACGCCTTCACGCGCAGGTAATCCAGGTGGATGTCGCTCTCCGCAAGCCGGTCCAGCGCTTCATTCACGGCGCCGTCGGATGAGCCATAGGCAATCACACCCAGGCGCGTCGGTTCGGGCGCCTCGCGCAGTACCGGTTGCGGCACCAGCGACTTGGCCGTCTCCCACTTCACCAGCAGGCGATCGACCACGTCCTGGTACTCGGCGGCGTCTTCGGTGTAGCCGCCGTAGCGGTTATGGCCGGAGCCACGCACGAAATAGGCGCCGCGCGCGTCTTCGCCGGGGTAGGTTCGGGCGGTAATGCCGTCGCCATCGGTATCCAGGTAGCGGTGGAATTTCTGGATCTCGTCCAGCTCGGCCGAATGAAGCACCTTGCCGCGGTCGGGGCGCCAGGTGTCGTTCCACTCCAGCTCCGGGATCATCCAGTCGTTCATGCCGATGTCCAGGTCGGACAGCACGAACACCGGCGTCTGCAGCCGCTCGGCCAGGTCGAAGGCATTCACCGCCATCTCGAAGCACTCGCGCGGGTCGGCCGGGAACAGTAACGGGTGGCGGGTATCACCATGCGAGGCATAGGCGCACATCGTCACGTCGCACTGCTGGGTACGGGTCGGCATGCCGGTTGAAGGCCCGACCCGCTGGATATTGAAGAACACCGACGGGATCTCGGCGTAGTAGGCGAAGCCGATGAACTCGCTCATCAAAGAGATGCCCGGCCCGGAGGTGGGCGTAAACGCCCGCGCGCCCATCCAGTTGGCGCCCAGCACCATGCCGGCCGCGGCCAGTTCGTCCTCGGCCTGGATGATGCAGAAGTTGTTCTGGCCATCCTCGGTGCGGCGGAACATTTTGCAGTAGCGCTCGAAGCCGTCCATCAAGGATGTCGACGGCGTGATCGGGTACCAGGCACCCACCGTGGCGCCGGCGTAGACACAGCCCAGCGCCGCTGCCGAGTTGCCGTCGATCAGGATATGCCCGGCGTTGTCGCCCATCGGCTCGGCGCGCACCGGCAGCGGGCAGGTGAAGTTCGCCGTGGCGTACTCGTAGCCCAGGTTGATGGCTTCCAGGTTGCTGTCGACCAGCTTCGGTTTGCTGGCGAAGGTTTCTTCCAGCAACTGTTTCAGCACCGCGCGGTCGATGCCCAGCAATGCTGAGAGCACGCCCACGTAGGCGATGTTCTTCATCAGGATGCGCACGCGGGCCTTGTCGAAATGCTCGTTGCACATGCGCGCCAGCGGCACGCCCAGCACGGTGATGTCATCGCGCTCGAGCTGCGATTCGCGTGGCCAGGTGGAGTCGTAGATAAAGAACCCGCCCGGCGCGACCTCGGCCAGGTCCTTGGCGTAGGTCTGCGCGTTCATCGCCACCATCACGTCGACGCGGGCCTCGCGGGCCATGTAGCCGTCGCGGTTGGCGCGGATCTCGTACCAGGTGGGCAGGCCCTGGATGTTCGACGGAAACATGTTCTTGCCAGTCACCGGGATGCCCATGCGGAACAGCGCCTTCATCAGCATGCCATTGGCGCTGGCCGAACCGGTGCCGTTCACGGTGCCGATCTTGAGGACGAAGTCGTTAATGCGTTCGGTGGTCATGGGGCGATCTTCCCCGGGCCGTCACCCGGTCTTTTTCAGCGGCTCCGCCGTGGGTTCGTGGTCGGCCGCGCGCGGGAACTTCAGCAGGGATTTCTGCATGTCCCAGGCCGCTGTCGGGCAGCGCTCGGCGCACAGGCCGCAGTGCACGCAGAGGTTCTCGTCCTTCACCATGACCCGCCCGGTCTGCTTCAGCTCGCCAGAAACGTACAGGGGCTGGTCGGGCTCAAGGCGCGGCGCGCGCAGGCTGGCGATGAGCGCCGGTTCTTCGGCGTCGGGAACAATGGTCAGGCACTCGGTGGGGCAGATATCCAGGCAGGCGTCGCACTCGATGCACAAATCATCGGTGAACACGGTCTGGATATCGCAGTTCAGGCAACGCTCGACTTCCACCGCCACCTGGTCGGCGTCAAAACCCAGCTCGACCTCGGTGGACAGCTCGCGGAACCGCTGCGCCAGCGGCACATGCTCCATCTTGCGCCGCGCCGCCGGGTCGAAACTGTTGGAGTAGCTCCACTCGTGCATGCCCATCTTGCGGCTGCCCAGGTTCAGGTGCACGGGAATGCGGTCGTCCAGCGCCTCGCCCTGGCAGTGCAGGTGGATGGAAATGGCGGCCTGGTGGCCATGCTCGACCGCCCAGATGATATTTTTCGGCCCGAACGCCGCGTCACCACCGAAAAACACGCCATCGCGTGTCGATTGGTGGGTTTTTTCGTCGACGACCGGCACATCCCATTTGTCGAACTCGATGCCGAGATCCCGTTCGATCCACGGGAAGGCATTGTCCTGGCCGATGGCCAGCACGACATCATCGCAGGGAATGAATTCCTCGCCCACCACGCGCTGGCCGGTGATGCGGCCATCTTCGATGTCGTACTCCATGACCTCGAAGGTCATGCCGGTGAGCTTGCCGTCCTCGACCACGAACGCCTTCGGCGAGTGGTTGATGACGATCTCGACGTTTTCTTCCTCGGCGTCTTCCAGTTCCCAGTCCGATGCCTTGAAGAAGTCGCGCGGCTTGCGCGCCATGACCTTGACCTCGTTCGCGCCCAGGCGCAGCGAGGTTCGGCAACAGTCCATGGCGGTGTTGCCCACGCCGATAATCAGTACGCGTTCGCCGATATTCTCGATGTGGCCGAACGCCACTGATTCCAGCCACTCGATACCGATATGGATATTGTCGTCGGCTTCCTGGCGGCCCGGCAGGTTCAGTTCCTTGCCCTTGGGCGCGCCGGAACCGACAAACACGGCGTCGAAGCCCTCATCCAGCAGGGCCTGCATGCTGTCCACCCGGGTGCCCAGGCGCAGGTCGACGCCCATGTCGACGATGCGGTCGATCTCGTCGTTCAGCACTTCGTGCGGCAGGCGGAAGCTGGGGATGTTCGAACGCATCAGGCCACCGGGTTCCTCCAGGGCCTCGAACACGGTGCACTCGTAACCCATCGGCACCAGGTCGTTGCACACGGTCAGCGACGCGCAACCGGCACCGATCAGCGCGACTTTCTTGCCGTTCTTCGGGGGGATGACCGGCATGCGGTCTTCGATGTCACCGCGATGATCCGCGGCCACGCGTTTCAGGCGGCAGATGGCCACCGGTTTCTGGCCGGTGCGCCCGCGCCGACAGGCCGGTTCGCATGGCCGGTCGCAGACACGACCCAGGATGCCGGGAAAGACGTTGCTCTCCCGGTTGACCATGTAGGCATCGGTGAACCGGCCCTGCGCAATCAGGCGGATGTACTCGGGGACATCAGTATGCGCGGGGCAGGCCCACTGGCAGTCGACCACCTGGTGAAAGTAGTCGGGATTCGACGTGTCCGTACGCTTCATCGCAGTTATTGCTGTCGCTCTCCGCGAACCCCTTCAGAGCCGGGAAGGGTCATGACTCCGGAGAATAACGGTTTTGTCACATCGGTGCATCCCCGGTGACGGGTGACGGGTAACGGGTAACGGGTGACGAGTAACGGGTGACGAAGGGAAGCGTGTCGCGGGGAGCGGGGTTGGGGTGATGCCGGCCCGGACTCGCTCGGGTCCGTCCCTGGATCGCTCATCGGCGGCATCCCTGCCGCCGAAGGTCCGGGCCGGCATCACCCCAGCCCCGCTCCTGGAAGGTTTTCCCGTCACCCGTTACTCGTCACCCGTTACCCGTCACCCGTCACCCGTAACCTGATACAATGAACGCTTCGGATGCCCGACCGGTGGTGTCCTTATCTTTTCGGCCATACGGGCCGTCTGGCAAATCTATTCGATTCCAGCCCTGACCGGTTACGCCACGAACTGCGGCGTTGGGCGAGACTGGAGCAAACACCCTGATGTCTTTTGAACACTTCGGCCTCGAAGCCGAAATCCTGCGCGCGATTAACGAGCAGGGCTACGATTCCCCCACGCCCATCCAGGCCCAGGCCATCCCGAAAGTGCTGGAAGGCCGTGACCTGATGGCCGGCGCACAGACCGGCACCGGCAAGACCGCCGGATTCGTGCTGCCCATGCTGCAACACCTGGCCACCCAGCCCCGCCGGGGCAAGGGCAAGGCCGTGCGCACCCTGGTGCTGACGCCCACGCGCGAACTGGCTGCCCAGGTGGGTGAAAGCGTGCGCGATTACGGTCGTCACCTGCGCGTGAAATCGGCGGTCATCTTTGGCGGCGTGAACATCCGGCCGCAGATGAATCGCCTGCGTGAAGGCCTTGACGTGCTGGTGGCCACCCCCGGCCGCCTGCTGGACCACGCCGGCCAGGGCACCGTCGACCTGTCACAGGTCGAGGTTTTCGTCCTGGACGAGGCCGACCGCATGCTCGACATGGGTTTTATCCACGACATCCGTCGCGTGATCGCCCTGCTGCCGCCGAAGGACCAGCGCCAGAACCTGCTGTTCTCGGCCACATTCTCACCGGACATTCGCAAGCTGGCGAACACCCTGCTGACCTCGCCGGAACTGGTCGAGGTTGCCGGCACCAATCGCTCGGCCGACACCGTGGCCCAGCGCATTCACCCGGTCGACAAGTCACGCAAGCGTGAACTGCTCAGCCACCTGGTCGGCGCTGGCAACTGGCAACAGGTGCTGGTGTTCAGTCGCACCAAGCACGGCGCCAACCGCCTGGTGAAACAGCTGACCGCCGACGGCCTGGAGTCCGCCGCGATCCACGGCAACAAGAGCCAGGCCGCGCGCACCAAGGCACTCAAGCAGTTCAAGGACGGCAAGGTGCGGGTGCTGGTCGCCACCGATATCGCGGCCCGCGGCATCGATATTGACCGCCTGCCCCACGTCGTCAACTTCGACCTGCCGAACGTGCCCGAGGACTATGTCCATCGCATTGGCCGCACCGGCCGCGCGGGGCGTGAAGGCGAAGCCATCTCGCTGGTCAGCGCTGATGAGATTCACCTGCTGCGTGACATTGAACGGCTGATCGGCCGCACCTTGCCCCGGGAAGAGCTGGACGGTTATGAACCGGACCACAGTTTGCCGACCGGGCCGACAAAGTCCGAACGCAAACGGGGCAAACCGGCGAACAAACCCGGCAAGGGTTCCGGGAACAAGGCCCGCAACAAGGCCCGCGGTAATGGGCGCGGCCAGCAGCAAGCCCAGGGGAAGCCCAACGGCAAGCCGGGCCGACGCCGGCGCCGTGGTGGTGCGCGCGCCGATGGCGCGGCCAACGGGGGCAACATGAAAAGCGCCTCAACCGCGCGCGGCAAAACGCAGAACGGGAAACCCACGAACGCGCATTCCCAACGCGCCAAGCCGGCACGCGGGCGGGTGAACCTGGCTGACAAGCTGTTTGGCAACGAATAACGAAACTGGCACTCTCTCGGCATGCGCAACGTACTCGCCATGACCCTCGTGTTCGCCTGCCTGGCGTGTTCGCCGGCCGCCGAACCGGAAGACGCCACTGAATCCACGCCCGGCAGTTCCGCTGCCGGGCCTGCGCCGACCCAAACGGCCCCAACCACGGCAAAGCCCGCCACGCGGGCCATCGGCCCGGACCTGGCGCCGGTCGACACCCGGCGAGAGAAGGACCCCCAGCACAACGCCGGCAAGAAGTTGCGCGGCCTCTACAACATGAACATCCGCGACGCCCGGCTGGATCCCGTGATCACCGGACTTTCGAAACCCTGGGCATTCGAGTTCATTGACGAAAACAACCTGCTGATCACGGAACTTGACGGCCGCCTTTACTGGTTCCAGGTGTCGCCCGCCCGGCTGGACGAGATCCCGGGGTTGCCGGACATCGCCACGCAGGAGGTCCAGACCGGGCTGCTCGATATCGAAATTCATCCGGAGTTCAGCCAGAACCATCGCATTTACTTCAGCTACACCGAGGCAGATCCGGAGAGCGGACGCTATTACCAGACCGTCGTCGCCACCGCGATCATCAAGGATCGCCAGCTGGTTGAGGTGGAGAGCATCGTCACCGCGGGGCCATACGGCTGGTCGCCTTCGAACTTTGGTGGGGCCATCGAGTTCGATGACCAGGGCCACCTTTACGTGACGATCGGTGATCGCTCGGAGAGGGAGCAGTCGCAAAGGGGTGATCGCCTGCAGGGCAAAGTCCTGCGGCTCAACGACGATGGTAGCGTACCCACCGACAACCCCTTCGTGAATGACCCGGATATTGACGACCGAATTTACGCGCTCGGTGTCCGGAATCCGCAGGGGCTGCATTTCGATGCCGCCAGTGGCCTGCTGTTTGAGACTGAACACGGCCCACGGGGTGGTGACGAGGTCAATATCATCGAGGCCGGCGCCAACTACGGCTGGCCAATCATCACTTATGGCAACGCTTACTCTGGTGAACCCATGGGTTCCGGAACGCACCAGGACGGGCTGAGACAGCCGCTCTGGTTCTACCTGCCTTCGATTGCGACTTCGCCGATCACGGTGTATCGCGGTGACATGTTTCCGGAGTGGGACGGCGATCTTCTCGTGGGCGGCCTGAGGGGTAAAACCATCAGCCGCCTGGTGCGGGATGACCGGGTCATCCGCTCGGAATTTCGCTTCATGCACACGCTGAATGCACGAATGCGTGACGTCAAGGTGGCCAAGGATGGTGCGATCTGGGCGCTGATCGAGTTTGGCGGCCTTTACCGCTTATCCCGCGACCCGAAAATTGCGGATACGGCCGGCAAGGCGGCCAGCGGCAAAGGCATCTACAACGTTGTCTGCGCGGGTTGCCACGACACGGGCGCCTATGGCGCACCGCGTCCCGGCGATGCGAAACGCTGGTCAAAAATCAGTCAAAAGCCCCGCGACGTGATTGACCGAAATGTGGCAGAGGGCCTTGGCGCCATGCCCCCACGGGGCATGTGCAACTTCTGCACCGATGAACATCTCCGCCTGGTCACCGACTATATGCTGGGCACCGTCGAAGACTGAACCCGACAGGCGCGCGAGCTAGGACGTCAGCCCCGCCAGGGTGATGTATTTCAGCTCGATATACTCGTCGATCCCGTACTTCGAGCCTTCGCGACCCATGCCGGATTCCTTCATGCCGCCAAACGGCGCGGTTTCCGTAGACAGGATGCCGTCGTTGATGCAGACCATGCCGTAGTCCAGGCCCTCGGCCACGCGCCAGACGCGACCCAGGTCGCGGGCGTAGAAGTAGGCCGCCAGGCCGTACTCGGTGGCGTTGGCCAGGTCGATGACCTCCTGGTCCTCCTTGAACCGGAACACCGGCGCGATGGGGCCAAAAATCTCCTCGGTGGCGAAATCCATCTCGGCTGTGGCGTCACGGACAATGGTCGGCTCGTAAAACTGGCCGCCCATGGCATGGCGGGCACCGCCCTCCACCACCTCGCCGCCCTTGGCCCGGGCGTCATCAAGCAGTCGCTCCACTTTTTCCACGGCGGCCTCGGAGATCATCGGGCCGATACTGACGCCGTCCTTGTCGCCACGACCGACAACCAGCGCCCGCGTGGCGATGATGAATTTCTCGACGAACTCGTCGTAAACACCATCCTGGACATAAAGGCGATTCGCGCAGACACAGGTCTGGCCGGCATTGCGATACTTGCTGATGATCGCGCCCTTCACGGCCGCATCGATATCGGCGTCGTCGAACACGATAAACGGCGCATTGCCGCCAAGCTCCATCGATACTTTTTTCACCGTCGAGGCGCATTGGCGGATCAGCTGTTTGCCCACCGCGGTGGAGCCCGTGAACGAGAACTTGCGCACCAGCGGGTTCTCGGTCAGTTCCTTGCCCACGTCCTGCGACTGCGTGGTCGTGACAATGTTGAATACCCCTGCGGGGACTCCGGCCTCCTCGGCCAGCACCGCCAGCGCTAACGCGGACAGCGGTGTTTCCGCCGCCGGCTTGATGACGATCGGACAGCCGGCGGCCAGCGCGGGCGCCGCCTTGCGGGTGATCATCGCGTTCGGGAAGTTCCACGGCGTGATGCAGCCCACCACGCCCACCGGCTGCTTGGTGACGATGATGCGCCGGTCATTCATGTGGGTGGGAATCACGTCGCCGTAGACGCGCTTGCCTTCCTCGGCGAACCACTCGATGAACGAGGCCCCGTACATGACCTCGCCGGCCGACTCGGCTGTTGGCTTGCCCTGTTCGGCGGTCATCAGTTTCGCCAGGTCGTCCTTGTTGTCGATCAACAGGCCGTGCCAGCGACGCAGGATGGCGGCCCGATCCTTGGCGGTTTTCGCTCGCCAGTCAGCCCAGGCACGGTTGGCCGCTTCGATGGCGCGCCGCGTCTCATTCGCGCCCATTTCCGGGACATTACAGATCACTTCGCCATCAGCAGGATTGTCCACTTCGAACGTGGCGCCATCATCGGCGTCCACCCACTGGCCGTCGATGTAGGCCTGGGTGCGAAGCAGGTCCGGACGTTTCAGGTCGATCATACGAGCCTCAGCCTGGCGGCCATGTCGTGCCGCCGTTTTATCGGGGAGGCATAGGGTGCATCATGCGCGCGCCGGTTACCACCGGTCGCGCGCATCTTGAGACGGAAATTCGTGGCTCAGCGCTGCACGGCGCACTCACGCTCCGTCTTCAATCCCATTTTCGCCATGATCATCGACACCGGGCAAAACCCGGTGAAGGCGCTCTGCAGCAGGTTGGCGCCCACGAACACGGTCAGCCAGACCCAGTTGGTGTGGACGAACCAGGTCAATGCAAGTGACAGCAGGACCATGAATCCTGCAAAAGCCATGGTGGCACGTTCTACGGTCATGTTTTCGTTCTCCTTGTCCAGGATTGAAAAGCCCGCTTCAGTAGTTGAACCGAAGCCGGGCGTACACGTTGCTGTCGTCCTCGAACTGGGCGAAAAACGTGTTCGGGTGGCGACCACCAAACAGGTTTCCACCCGCCGCCAGTTGCCAGGTATCGTTCATGCGCCAGGTCACCTGGGGCCGCAGGTAATGGTCGTTGTCGGTCGGCGACCAGAACGTGAACAACGACCAGGTCACGCGCTCCTGGCGTGTACGCCAGGTGAGCCGGTTGGTCAGCCAGGTCCGACGCTCGTCCACCTCGTCTTCCGGCCATGGCGAATTCGCCAGCAGGGCGTCGTGGTTAAGCGTCCACTCCACGTAGTACTGGAAGGCGACGTTGAAATTGCGTGCCGCTTCCCACTCGTACCCGAGCAGGAATCGATACTGGTCGTTGGGAATCGCCGGGTCCGTGCCGTCCGGGTCGTCGGTCGAGTCATAGCGCGACACCTCGGCGTTGAACAGGCCGGGGCCCAGGGGGCGCCGCCAGCTGGCGCCCAGCGCGCGCATCTCCGCATACTCGAGGGCGCCGTTCGGGCCGGTCGGCGAAGGCTGATGATAGAAACCGCTGTAGCCGTAGAGCGCGAGCTCGTTGCCCTGGACGTTGCGGAACGCCCGCAGCGCCCACTCGGTGTTGGCCACGCTCATCGAAGGATCATGGGCTGACAATGGCGGCTCTGGCGCCACGATACCGCCAGCCGCCGGTGAGTAGAACGACAGCCGCTCGCCGGTCAACCATTCGTCCGGTGTAAACGAGGGTATGGCCACGATATCCAGGTTGACCGCGTCGAAGTAGCCGGTCAGTCGGACGGCGTCCGATGGCACCTTCAGGTATTCATCGTCGCGGCCAATGAAGAATGAAACCCAGCCCTTGGGAAAAAGGTCGTTCAGGAACAGCAGGTCGCCGGTGCCCCAGGTCAGGACCTGTCGACCGGTTCGCCAGTCCCATCGCCCTGTACTGAAACCCCAGGCCAGTTCGCGAACACTGGCGTCAAGATCATCGACGACAGCGTCGCCCAGGGCATCCAGCCGCAGATCCAGGCGGTTGTTGGCCAGCGCGCCGTCAAAAGTCCAGGTCCGCTCGAGACGCGCTCGCAGCTCACCCAGGGTCGCGTAACGGCCGACCGCATCGTCTTCCTGCCAACGACTGCCCGCCGCCACCTCGACAAAGCCGGTCCAGGTCGGTTCCGAAGTTTCGGACCACGCGTCGTCTTCTCCCCAGTCATCCCAGTCGTCTTCCTGGGCGGGGACGAACGACGAGAACGCCAACAACCCGGCGGTGCACAGCGCGAGGTACCACCTGGACATGGTCGCAACGCCCTCAGGAACCGGGGCGTTCAAGCCAGTCGGCAGGCGGGTTGCGTAATGCCCGCTCCGTGAACACGCCATCCGGCAGGCCCAGGTCATAATCGATGAAGCGGAACTGCATATCGGTGTGGCCACCACCGACCAGGTCACTGATGCGGCTGGCCGTGACCGTGGGGTGCCCCCCGATCGTTTCCACTTTCTGTACCTCCACCCGGCGAATCGGCCGGCCCGACGCGTCCCGGTACTCAATGCGCATGGGCAGCCAGGTTTCGCGGTCGATCCAGGTCGTGTACTCGGCAAACTCGACACTGGACGGGTCGACCGGGCGGTGCCTCAGCTGGAAATGCTCATCGTCCGTACCGACCAGTTCGTGGTGATCTTCGTCGGGCCGCCGACCGGAAACATCCTCGTAGTAGTAGTGGGAGCCGACAAAACTGGTGCGCTTGTCACCGGCGGCAATGCGTTTCACCAGGTCCAGGCCAGGCAGGTAGAGCCAGCGATCGTCGTCACCGCCCACGTTCTTGTGGACCAGGAACGTCGTGCCGCGCACGTCGGCGGGCTGGCTGAACACCACCAGGAACTGCTGGTCACCAGCGGGTGTGGGGTTTCGCCTCAGGACCGTGAACTGGCGCCGCTGTTCGTTGCCCTGTGCGTCGAAAATCCGCATCCGCGCCTCGGACCGGCCATCGGCCCCGGCATAGTACGCCGCCAGGTTGGCGCGCTCGACGATGGTATCGGCATCGGGCGCCTGGGCGCATACAGACGCTGCAACGGAAAGGGCGGCAACAGCAGTGAACATTTTCAGGGTGTCAGGGAGTGACATGTGATGCCTCCGTAGTTTTCGAATCATCTTTGAACAGCCAGCGGCGACCGAGCGTGATCACCGCGGGTAACAGCAACAACGTGGCCGCGCCGGACAGCACCATGATCGACGCCATGAACCCGCCCACCGTGATGTACGGCACGAGCGGCGCGAGGAACAGCGGCGTGAATCCCAATGCAATCACGATGGCATTGCGCGAGATGGCGCGACCCGGTTCCTCGAACATGGCCACGCTCATGGCCTCGAAACTGCCCAGTTGGGCGTGCAGCTCGCGACAGCGCTGGATAAAGTGGATCGCGAAATCGACCGACAGGCCGAGCGTCAGCGACGACAGCACCGCAATGGGCATGTCGTAATACTTGCCGATCCAGCCGATGAAGCCATAAACGCCGACGATGGTAAATGTGAGCGGCAGCATCGCCACCATGCCCCATGCGATCGAGCGAAACAGGACGACCATCATCACGAAAACCACGACAAAGGCGCCGAGCAGGCTGTAAAGCATGCCGGCCACCATCTCGCCCTGCCAGACCACGTTGATATAGGTTTTTCCGGCCCACCGGCCGTTAACCCCTGGAGGCAAGGGGTGATCCGCAACCCATTCATCGACGGCGTCCATGACCCGTGTCATGTCCTGGTTGTCTCCGGATGTGAGTTGTAACCACACGGCAGTGCGGCTGAAATCGGGTGTCACCATGTGCCAGAGATCCTGGGGACGGTGCGACGACTGGTACTGCAACAAGGCCTGCGCCACGCCGGGCACGGTGTCCGGGATCACGTAATCCAAGCTCTCGCCGCTTCGCAGCTCCCGGTTGACCACCTTCACCACGTCCGGCAGGGCGTTCGACTTGCCCACCAGGCCGGTTTCCGCCAGCGCCTGCTGGAATTCCTCGATCCAGGCCAACGCCGCGGGACGCTGGAAATAGCGCGCTTCGACCTGGGCCTCCTCGGCCAGGGTCATCAGGCGCTGGTAGCGGTCGGCCACCCCGGGGTCCGTCGCATCGAACGCCGCGTCATCGGCCGCGACAATGATGTCACCCAGCCGGGCATCCAGTGCATCCGGCGCGCTGTCCAGCAGCCCGGCCACCCGGGCGTCCGTGTCCTGGCCCGCGAGCAGCGCCCGGGCCTCGTCGGCGAACCGGGTCCAGGCGCCAGGATCGTCATGGGTGAGGACATAAAAGGCGTCATAGGTCCCCGCAAAGTGGTCATTGAGCACACGGTCCGCCACCTGGATACGGTGATCCGATTTGAACCAGCGGACCGGGTTGTCGTTGATCTGGATGCGCAACACACCGACAACGCTGACAACCACCAGCACCGCGGCCGCCAGGGTAATGCGGCCGGTCCCGCTGAATGCGAATCGCCCAAGGCGGCGCAAGAAGCGCGCCAACGGACTGTCGATGCCGGCATCCTCGCGCAGGCGGTCCAGGCTGGCCAGTGACCGGTCACTGCTCCGAACCACCCACGCCGGGATGAACACGATGGTCATCAGGAAAGCCAGCAGGATGCCGAACGCGACGAACGCGCCAAATACCCGCACCGGCGGGATTGGCGTCAACAACAACGATGCGAAACCGGCCGCCGAGGTGAGCGACGTGAACAGCATGGGTTTGAACAGGTGTCCGACCACGCGTCGCATGACCGCCCTGGCATCATCTCCACGCCGGTAGTGATCGGCGAACTCGGAAAGGATGTGAATTGAATCCACCACCGCGATGGGCATGAGGAATATGGGGATCATCGAGCTCATGATGTGAACCGTGAAACCCATGCCGATCAACAGGCCCATCGTGCCGATCACGGTCACCATCGCCACGATCATGGGTGAGATGACCAGCCGCAGGTTGCGGAAGAAGAACCACATCAACAGGAAGATCATCAGCCCCGCCAGCGGCGCCGAAATACCCATCTGGACAAACATTTCGTGACCAAACGTATCTTCCGCCACCGGCAATCCGGTGACATGCCATTGCCCGGCCTCTGTTTCGTCCGCCACCAGGTCGCCGATGGTCGAGGCGATCGCGTAGCTCCGGTCCTTGCTCTCGATGGGCACATAAACCGCCGCGGCCTTGCCATCACCCGATACCAACGTGTCTTCAAGCAGCGGCAGGCGATTGACGGCGTCGCGAATGGCCGCCGATTGCGCCCGGGTTGTCGGCGCCTCGCGCATCATCCATTCAAACCGGAGCACCCCGGCTTCGCCCTGGGTAATGTTGTCGGCCACCGCCAGCGACATCAGGTCGGGGGGTATGACACCTTCGATGTTCGAGATCGCCGCGGTCACACGGTGGAGCGAACCCAGGGTGACGGGGTTATAGATCCCGTCCGGCCCATCGTTGACGACCCCCACGACAATCGCATCGCGCAGACCGAAATCGGCTTCCACCTGGTTATGGAAGACTCGGTCCGGCTGGTCCACCGGCAGCATGTTCTCGGGGTCCGTATCGATGTGAATCCGGGGAATCAGGGCGCCGGTCACGATCACGAACAGTGCGGTTAACACGTAGACCAGGCGCGGCTTCCCGGTTGAAAATGACAGCAGGGCGTTTTTCATGCTTGGCCCCTCAGCTTGCCTGCGCCCATCAGCTTCATGCCAAATTTTTCGTAGAAGGGTTCCGTCGTGCCCTTACGCACCTTGTGCAGGTAGTACTTTTCGATTGCGACCTTGGCCAGGTGCACCCACTTTCCCGAGGACGACCAGTTGGTGTTGCGAGGTGGAATTTGCGGCACCGCCAGGAATGCCACGCCGCGGTCGCCAAAATCGGCCAGGCACAGGGCGTTCCAGGTCGCGCGATGACGCGGCTCCTCGCCGGCCAGGGCCAGGGCGATATTGCCCACGGCCGCAGTCACCATCGATTCAATCATGAACCCGGTCTTGGGCACGCCGACCGGCAACGGCGTTTTACCGACCGGTGGAATGGCGACACAGACCCCTACCGCGTAGACGTTGGCGTACGTCGGGTTACGCTGGAATTCATCCACGGGAATAAAGCCGCGTGGATTCGACAGGCCGTCGATTCCCATGACGGCGTCAATGCCGGTAAACGCCGGCAGGATCATCGAATGGGCGAACTCAAGCGTCGACGATTCCGCATCGGAACCGTCAGGTTTGACCCCGGTGACATGCATCACGCCGGACTCGACGCGGTCGATACGGTGGTTGGTCAGCCACTTGATGTGCCGTTCGCGCAACTCGGATTCCATCAGACCCTTGGTGTCGCCGACGCCATCCAGGCCAAAGTGGCCGATGTAGGGCTCCGGTGTCACAAAAGTCATCGGTACGCGGTCCCGCACTTTCCGGCGGCGCAACTCGGTTTCCAGGATAAACGCGTATTCGTATGCCGGGCCGTAACAGGACGCCCCTTGCGCGGCTCCAATGACTACCGGCCCGGGCGCTTCGCAAAGTTTCTCGACGACCTGTGCGGTTGCGGCAGCATGATCAGTCTTGCAGACAGATGAAGTGAACCCTTCCGGACCCAGGCCTTCGATCTCGTCGAAAGCCAGGCGCGGCCCGGTAGCGATGACCAGCATGTCGTAATCCAGGACGGTTCCGGAAGACAGGTCAAGCTGGTCGTCTGCGGGCCGCACGCGGACCACGGGATCATGGATGAAACGGATACCCCGGCGGGACATCGCTTCATCCAGGTCAACCCGGATCGCGTCGGGCTTGCGCCAGTTCACCGCCACCCAGGGATTGGACGGCGTGAATTCGAACCAGGGATTGTCCGAGACCAGTATGATTTCATGGTCGCTGCCCACGGCCTGTTTCAACTCGTACGCGGACGCAACACCGCCGATACCGCCACCCATCACCACGAGTTTCTTCATTTTGAGCCTCCACGGCCGCTACCGGAATCGCGTGAACGGACTCCATGCGAGCAGCACCCAACTAATTTAGTTATTACTAATGTAGAACATTCTAATATGTATTACAATGCTGATCACCAACCAGGTACTCCGAGATCATGGCCATGCAAACCGAAAATCTGTCTTTAGACCCGGGTGAGATGAAAAAGAACGCCCGGCAGGCGGTTTCCCTGTTGAAAGGGCTGGCGAACGAAAGTCGCCTGATGGTGATGTGTGTGTTGTGCGAGGGCGAGATGGGCGTCGGCGAGCTCAACGCCAGGATTGACCTCAGCCAATCGGCGCTGTCGCAGCACCTGGCCATCCTTCGTGAACAGGGCCTGGTCCAGACCCGGCGTGAGGGCCAGGCGATCTATTACTCGCTCAAGGCCTCACCCGCACTCAAGCTGATCCAGGCCCTGCACGATGAGTTCTGCCCGGGTTAAGTACGAATGCCAGTGCAACAAATACCAGCGAAAGCCCGAGCGCGAAATTCCACTCCAGGGTGTTCTGCAGCCGGTCGATAAATGCCGGGTCGTCGAACAGGCGTCGCTTGAGCGCAGACAACACCCCCAGCGACCAGGTCGCGACCACCAACAGGATCAACAGCCACGAACGCCAGGGTTGGACAGGCGCGGGATCTTCGCGATCGGCCCGTCGCAACCGGGCCGTCAGCAACAGCTGCGCCAGGCCGGTCAGGCCGAAATACAGCACGACGCCGTATCGCCGCATCCAGCGATAGACCTGTCCGTCGGTACCCAGCGCCATGGCGTAGACAAGGAAACTCAGCGCACCGACGGTGCCGAGGGCCACGATCGTCCGGGTGCGAAACCGGGGTGGGAGGCGGCGCCAACCCAGTAAAAGGCAAACCACGATGGGGAGCGCCATGACCTTGAACAGCCACAGGCCCGGACCGGAACGGACACCACGACTCACCGAGGTGCAGCCTTCGACGTAGGGAAAGCAGCCTTCCAGGCCCGCCGCCAGGTTCCAGGCGTAGGCGAGGTTGACCGTCAGTATCGGCAGCACGCCGGCCCAGCGCAGAAGCGTAGCGGCGTTGAGCGCTGGGCCAATGCGCTTCAGAGCGCTCATTTACCGATACAGAAACTCGAGAAAATGGCGCCCAGCAGGTCGTCGGCCAGTACCTGGCCGGTGATTTCACCGAGGGCGTCCTGCGCCAGGCGCAGTTCCTCGGCCAGCGTTTCCGCGGAAACGTAATCGGCCAGCTGCACGCGCCCGGCGGCCAGGTGGACGGCCGCGCAGGACAGCGCTTCGAGGTGGCGGGTGCGGGCGGAAAACGTGCCTTCCGATGCGGTGCCCAGGCCGGCGGTGCTGGCCAGCAACCGCACCAGGCCGCCGACGCCGTCGTCCAGCCTGGCAGAAAGGGACACGCGGCGCTGGCTTTCCTCCACCGATACCGGCAACCCGGCCAGGTCGGCCTTGTTCAGGACCTCGATGACGGCGACACCCTCCGGGACTTCTGCAGCCAGCGCCCGCTGCGCGTCGATATCCCTGGTCGCGTCGATGACCAGCAGGACGATATCGGCCACTTCCAGGGCCGCCCGGGCGCGCCGGATGCCCTCCGCTTCCACCACGTCGGTGGATTCACGGATACCGGCGGTATCGGCGATGTGCACGGGCAAACCGTCCAGCGACAGGGTTTCACGCAGCACATCGCGCGTGGTGCCGGGGATATCGGTGACGATGGCGGCGTCGCGGCCGGCCAGGGCATTCAGCAGGCTGGACTTGCCGGCATTCGGCTGGCCGATGATGGCCACGGTCACGCCGTCCCGCAGCACCTGGCCGCGTTGCGCTGCCGCCAGGAGGTCGTTGAGGTCAGCGGCAAGCGCGTCAAGGCGGTCCAGCACATCGCTCTCGGCGATGAAGTCGATTTCCTCGTCCGGAAAATCCAGCGCCGCCTCGACAAAAACCCGTAGCTCGACCAGGCGGGCCACCAGTGCTTCGACCCGGTCCGAGAAGGCGCCTTCGAGTGAACGCTGCGCCGCCCGCGCCGCCGCCTCGCTGCCGGCCGCGACCAGGTCGGCGATGGCCTCGGCCTGGGCCAGGTCGAGCTTGTCGTTCAGGAACGCCCGTTCGGAAAATTCGCCCGGGCGGGCGGCGCGGGCGCCAAGCCCGGCCAGGCGGCGAGACAGCATCTGCTGGACCACGGGGCTGCCATGGCCCTGCAGTTCGACGACATCTTCACCGGTGAAGGACGCGGGGCCCTGGAAATACAGCGCGATACCTGAATCGATGACCTCGCCACTATCGTCGGTAAAGCGGCAGAAGGCGGCGCGGCGCGGCTCGAGCGCCTGACCGGTGACCTCGCGGCCCATCGCCAGCGCGCCGGGCCCCGACAGGCGAATCACCCCGACGCCACCGGCACCCGGTGGCGTGGCGATGGCGAAGATGGTGTCGGTGTCGGCCAACTATTCCTTCGCGATCTTGCGGGTGATGTACCACTGCTGGGCCAGTGACAGCCCGGCGTTGGTCGCCCAGTACAGCACCAGGCCGGCCGGGAAGAAGGCGAACATCACCGAGAACACGATCGGCATGGCCTGCATCATCTTCTGCTGCATCGGGTCCATGCCCGCCATCGGCGTCAGGCGCTGGGTGGCGATCATGAAAATTGCGTTCAGGGCCGGCAGGATGAAGTAAGGGTCGCGCACCGACAGGTTATCGATCCAGAGGATGAACGGCGCCTGGCGCAGCTCAACGGATTCGATCAGCACCCAGTACAGGGCGATGAAGATGGGAATCTGCACCAGGATCGGCAGGCAGCCGCCCAGCGGATTGACCTTCTCCTCCTTGTACATCTTCATCATCGCCTGGCTCATGGCCTGGCGGTCGTCGCCGTAGCGTTCTTTCAGTTTTTCGATACGCGGTTGCAGCTTGCGCATGCGCGCCATGGAACGGTACTGCGCCTCGGTGAGCTTGAAGAACGCCAGCTTGATGAGGATGGTGAGGATGACAATCGCCCAGCCCCAGTTGCCGACGAAATCGTGAATTTTCTCCAGCAGCCAGAACAGCGGTGCGGAGATCACGGTAAAGATGCCGTAGTTGACCGTCAGGTCCAGGCCCGGTGCGATATCGGCCAGGTGATCCTGGATCTTGGGGCCAACATACAGGCGGCTGTCAAAACGGTGCGCTTCGCCGGGCGCCACGGTCACGCCGGGTGATACGGAACGGGCGATGACACGGGGCGGGCCGCCCGGGCTGTAAGCCTGGGTGGAATACGCGTCGGCTTCGCCGGCCGGCGGAATCCATGCCGCGAAGAAGTAATGCTGGATCATCGCCAGCCAGCCGTCGGTCACGGTGCGCTGGTAAGGCTCGTCGGCGACGTCTTCGAAATCGATCTTCTCGAGCTTTTCATCCGGGCTGTAGAAACCGATGCCCTTGAAGCTGTATCGCTCGGGGTTGTTGAAACCCGAACCCTCGTCATCGCCGGGGATGGCGCGCTGCAGCTGCTCGTAGCGATTACCGGTCCAGGCCTGGCCGCCGCGGTTCTCCACCATGTGCGACACGCCGATCTCGTAACTGCCGCGCCGCAGGTAGAACGTCTTGGTGACGGTGATGCCGTCAGCGCCGGTCCAGGTCAGCGGAATACTCAGCTCATTGCCGGCATCGCCGTCGACGAGCGAGTACCGGTCCGACTCGACCTGGTAGCGTGACGTGTGATTCGGCGCATCCATGCGGCTGAGCAGCCCGGACTGGGCAATCTGGAACCCGGGCCAGTCCTGGGTCAGCAGGGCCACCTTGGTGTCCGGTGCATCCAGGTCGACCGGGTAATCGCGCAGCCGTGCCGTCACCAGCGTGCCGCCCACGGGGTCGATCTCCAGTTCCAGCACATCGGTGGTGACCGACACCAGGTCAGATGCGCTGACAACTTCACCCGCCGCCGCCGGAACGGCGCCGGGCGCCTCCGGGACTGCGCTGGGTACGTCGTCGCCGCTTGCCACGGACTGCGGAACAGAAGCGGTGGTGGCTGCCGGAACGCCCGGAACATCTGCGGCCGCTTCGGCCGGGTCATCCTGCGTTGCCGCGGCGGTCGCGGGTGGCGTGCCTACCGGCTGCGGCCCATAGTCCTTTTGCCATTCCACCCAGAGCAGGTATCCAAGAAAAACGAGCGTGACGAGCAATACGGGGCGGAGGTTGGCCATGGGATGATCCGATTTATCCTTCTTCGCCGGCCACGTGTGGGCCGGATTCCTTCAGTCGCCGCCACAAACGGGACAGCGATGCGTAGAGTTCCCGGTTGCATATGGAGGCGGCCTGGCGTTTGGGCAAGACTACGATGTCCATTGCGGCGAAACCATGACCGTCGGCGGCCCGGTGACGAAAGCTTTCGCGTATGACCCGTTTGAGCCGGTTCCGGCCCACGGCGGTCTTGCTCACCTTTTTGGACACCGCGAGGCCCAGGCGCGCGCTTCCACGCCCGTTCCCTCGAACGAGAATGCGAAAGCAGCGATCCTGGACCACATGCGGCCGGGCAAACACGTGGCCATATTCTGCGCCACGGGTCAGCCGGGAAGACTTACTGAAGGCCCCGGTCATGGGAAATGCCTGCCGGGACCAACGCCCGCGTCGACAACGCCGGCGCGGAAAACACGTCCGTCAGGCGGACAGGCGCTTGCGACCCTTGGACCGGCGCGCATTGATGATTGCGCGACCACCACGGGTCGCCATGCGGGCGCGGAAACCATGCCGGCGGGCGCGCTTCAGGCGGCTGGGCTGGAATGTACGCTTCATGGTTGAATCCTCGACCTTGAAATATTGAAACAAAAAGCCGCTTAAGCGGCCGACACAAGAGGACAATTGTAGCCTGCCCGGGCGCTTGGGACAAGACACCTGGTGGTGTTGTGTTCAAACGCGACAGGATGACCGTTTCCGAGTAGTCAAGTTATCCACAGAGGGGTATGCTTGTCCGGCGTCACCATTCTTGCCGCTCTTCAAGCGGACGCGCCCCCCCGGACCCGCAGGGCCGTCGGGTACCCAGGCTGCGCACCGCTTCAGGGCGCTTTTGCGCCCGAATCGGCCGACGCCATACAAAAAAGGGACCTTCCGGCGCACCGGAAGGCGACGAAAAAATCGGACAGAACATTCAAAGGGTATGTCACAAACCATCTGGCAACGCTGCCTCCAGCACCTGGAACGGGAACTGCCCGCGGACGACATCAACACATGGATTCGGCCCCTGCAGGCCGTCAGCGATCGCAGCCAGACCCGGCTGCTCGCGCCCAACGCCTACGTTCGCGACCACATTTCGCTGCATTACCTGGAACGCATTCGCGACATCTTCGAACACCTCGGTGAATCCCGCGAATCCGCCGTCATCGAGATCGGTCTGCCCGGCCGCAAGGCTGAGCCTGAATCAGCACCGGCCCGGGCGCGCCCCACGGTTCGCTCGAACCTGGATAACCGCTATCACTTCGAGAATTTCGTTCGCGGCAAATCGAACGAACTGGGCTTCGCGGCCGCGCAACAGGTGGCCCAGAAACCGGGCAGTGCTTACAACCCATTGCTGCTCTACGGGGGCACGGGCCTGGGTAAGACCCACCTCCTGCACGCGGCGGGCAACCTGATTCGCGAACAGAATCCGGACGCGAAGGTCCTGTACCTGCACTCGGAACGTTTCGTCAGTGAAATGATCCAGTCGCTGCGACAGGGGTCGATCGACGAGTTCAAGAACCACTACCGCTCAGCCGATGCGCTGCTGATCGACGATATCCAGTTTTTCGCCGGCAAGGAACGTACGCAGGAGGAGTTCTTCCATACGTTCAATGCGCTGCTGGAAAGCAAGCAGCAGATCATCCTGACCTGCGACCGGTACCCGAAAGAAGTCCAGGGGCTGGAGAACCGGCTGCGGTCACGGTTTGGCTGGGGCCTGACGGTGGCCATCGAACCGCCGGACTTTGAAACCCGCGCGGCGATCTTGCTGAACAAGGCGCAGGAGCGCGGCATCCAGCTGGACGAAGCCATTGCCGCATTGATCGCGAGGCGGATGCGTTCGAATGTGCGCGACCTTGAAGGCGCACTGAACACGCTGATCGCCAATTCCCGCTTTACAGGGCGCAAGATCACTGAAGCCTTCACCCGCGAGGTGCTGCGCGACCTGCTGACGGTCCACGAACGCCTGATCACCATCGAGAACATCCAGAAGACCGTCAGCGAATACTACAAGTTGCGTGTGGCGGACATGATGTCCCGGAAACGCACCCGCGCCATCGCTCGCCCACGGCAGATGGCCATGGCGTTGTCGAAGGAACTGACCCAGCACAGCCTGCCGGAAATTGGGGATGCGTTTGGCGGCCGCGACCATACCACCGTGCTCCACGCCTGTCGTAAAATCGAGGAATTGTGTGAAACCGAGGGCCGTATCCGGGAGGATCGGGCACGGCTGTTGCGGACGTTGACCACCTGACCGGCGGGCCTGTGGGTGATTTGGCGCACAACCGGGTTGAAAGGCTGTGTATAAGTACGGGATGAAATGCAGGGCG
Organism: uncultured Oceanospirillales bacterium; assembly: GCA_913055655.1. Classification (GTDB taxonomy): domain Bacteria; phylum Pseudomonadota; class Gammaproteobacteria; order Xanthomonadales; family SZUA-36; genus Marinihelvus. The sequence goes on from CAJXKA010000003.1 coordinate 375,382, forward strand.
TGAGTAACGCACAGTTTATGCACAGGATTACAGCCCGTATGCGCACAGTTTTGCCGAGCGTAAACATTTGATATATATGGAAAAATAAGGGTTATTTGTGTATCCACAGCCCTTATTACTATTACTTGATTATTTAAAACATTTAAAACAATCAGCATCTAGGGACCGGACATGAAGTTCAAAATCCAGCGCGAAGTATTTCTTCAACCCCTGATCCAGGTGGTCGGTGTCGTCGAACGGCGCCAGACGTTACCCGTGCTGGCCAATTTCCTGTTGGTTGCCAGGGATGGGTCGGTTTCCGTGACCGGTACCGACATGGAGGTCGAGCTGGTCAGTTCGGTTTCCGCCGATATCGAGACAGAGGGCGAGATTACCGTCCCGGCCCGAAAGCTCGTGGATATCGTCAAGGCCCTGCCCGATGGCGCGACCATCTCACTGGCCGTTTCGGACGATCGCGCGACGCTGCAGGCCGGTCGCAGCCGTTTCATTCTTTCGACCCTGCCGGCGGCGGACTTTCCCGCGACCGACGAGGTGGCGACGGTCCAGGATGTCACGTTGCCGGAAAAGGAACTCAAGACCCTGCTGGATCGCACGGCGTTCGCCATGGCCAACCAGGATGTCCGTTACTACCTGAACGGTTTGCTGCTGGACTTCAAGGGCGGCCGGATGCGCACGGTGGCGACCGATGGTCACCGCCTGGCCGTGTGCGACTACGATGGTGACGTCGGCGTGGAAGCCGATCGCCAGTTGATCGTGCCGCGCAAGGGCGTACTGGAACTGGCCCGTATGCTGAGCGACGACAGCAATGACGTCGTGCTGTCCCTGGGCCGCAACCATGTGCGCCTGGTGAACGGCAACACGCGCTTCACCTCAAAGCTCATCGACGGTCGTTTCCCCGACTACGAAATGGTCATTCCCGCGGGCGCCGACAAGCAGATCCGTGTCGATCGCGGCACGTTCATGCAGGCCCTGCAGCGCGCCGCCATCCTGTCCAACGAGAAATATCGTGGCGTTCGCATCGAGGCGTCAGATGGTTCCGTCAAGATCCTGGCGCACAACCCGCAGCACGAGGAGGCGGTCGAGGTGATCGAGGCGGAAATGAACTTCGATTCGCTGGCGGTTGGCTTCAATGTGAACTACCTGCTGGATGCCCTGACGGCGCTGACTTCCGAAGAGGTGTCGATGGAGTTAAAGGATGCGAACAGCAGTTGCCTGGTGGCCGCACCGGAATCCGACCTGAACCGGCATGTCGTGATGCCGTTGAAACTCTGATCAAGGGTATCGGCGCATAAGGCGTTGACCGAGATTGCGTCAATCGCCTCAAAGTGCGTATAAATTCACTTAAAATCAATAACCTCAGGGTTATTGAGTCAGCGAAAATTGAACCCGGGCCGGCCCTGAACCTCTTCCAGGGCCATAACGGTGCGGGTAAAACGACGATTCTGGAAGCGCTGGCGATTCTTTCACGGGGCAGGAGTTTTCGTTCCGGCCAGGTCAGTGCGCAGATCGGTCCCCATGGTGACACGTATACCCTGCTCTGTGATATCGAGTCGGATTCAAAGCAGGCGCATCGCATGGGGATTGAACGATCACGTTCGGCGTGGAAAGCCCGGCGTGACGGACAGGATGTCGGCCAGCTGACAGAGCTTTCCGAGCGCTTACCCGTTGTCTCAATGCACCCGGAAAACTACAGCCTGGTCAGTGGGCCGCCAGAGGCGCGTCGTCGCTACCTGGATTGGGGCGTGTTTCACGTGAAACAGGGGTTCCTGGAAGACTGGCGGCGTTATTCACGAGCGCTTGAGCAAAGAAACGCCGCACTCCGCCAGGGTGCCCCGATGCGGGTCATTGACAGCATGACACCGATGCTAGCGAGCCTTGCTTCAAAGATTGACGAGGCGCGCGGTGCAGAAACATCTCAGCTGTCCAGTCGTTTAGAGATGTTGTTGCCCAGGCTAAGTGATTCCATTCCCGCCGTACGGGTTGATTACCAGGCCGGGTGGCCCGGGGAATCCTTTGAAAACGCCCTGTCAGAGCGGCTGGACCTGGATCGTGATCGGGGCTGGACGTCGGTCGGCCCGCAACGGGCGGAGCTCGTGTTCAGGTCTGATGGCAAGCTGGCACGGGATATATTTTCTCGTGGTGAACAGAAACTGTTGTATGTCGCGCTCAACCTGGCCCAGGCCGAGCGGATGGCGGAATCCGGACAGCGCCCTGTCCTGTTGATTGATGATCTCGCGTCCGAGTTCGATGGTGAACACCTGGAACGGGTCGTGGAACGATGCCTGTCATTTTCGTTCCAGACCTGGGTGACGGGCACGGATACCACGACATTCGCGCGTCGCCAGGCCGGGGACGCCAGGATGTTCCACGTGAAACACGGTGAAGTAACGGCAGCCTGACGGCTGCCAATACCTGAAGTTACACGTGAAACGCCGGTTTGCGGCGGGCCTTAAGCTGTTTGAAAATCAGTCTTTTGGACCCCATTAATGATACAATGGCGCAAACAATCAGGGTGCGCCCACAGCACTGATTATCTCCCCCCGGATTCATCGTGTTTCACGTGAAACACGCCGTATTCCGGCGCCAGCGCAGGACGAAAGGCTGAATGTCTAAAACCGAATACGATTCATCGAACATCAAGGTTCTCAAGGGCCTTGACGCCGTACGCAAACGCCCGGGCATGTACATCGGTGACACCGATGACGGCACCGGCCTGCACCACATGATCTTCGAAGTGGTCGACAACTCCGTGGACGAGGCCCTGGCGGGTCATTGCGACCAGATTGACGTCATTATCCATGAAGACGGCTCCGTGAGTGTCCGCGACAACGGCCGTGGCATTCCGGTGGACATCCACAAGGAAGAAGGTCGTTCGGCAGCGGAAGTCATCATGACCGTGCTGCACGCGGGCGGTAAGTTTGACGACAATTCGTACAAGGTTTCGGGCGGCCTGCATGGTGTGGGTGTCTCGGTGGTCAACGCGCTTTCCGAAACGCTCGAGTTGACCATTCATCGCAACGGCGAAATCTGGAAGCAGACCTACCACATGGGTGTGCCGCAGGCGCCGCTGGAGTCGGTGGGCAAGAGTGACACATCGGGTACGGAAATTCGTTTCCTGCCCAGCACCGAGATCTTTTCGGATACCAATTTCCACTACGATATTCTTGCTAAACGCCTGAGAGAACTGAGTTTTCTTAACAGTGGCGTCTGTATCAAGCTGACGGATAACCGGACGGCGCAGTCGGATACGTTTGAGTACGAAGGCGGTATCAGCTCGTTTGTTGAGCATCTCGCGCGTAAAAAACAGCCGCTGCACCCCACCGTGATGCATTTCGCTGGCGAAAGCGGTGATATTGGCGTTGAGGTCGCTTTGCAGTGGACGGATGCCTACCAGGAATCGGTGTTCTGCTTTACGAACAACATTCCGCAGCGCGATGGTGGCGCCCACCTGGCGGGTTTCCGTGCCGCGATGACGCGCACCATCAACCAGTACATCGAAGAAAGTGGCGTCGCCAAGAAGAGCAAGGTGTCCATGACGGGCGACGACGCCCGTGAAGGCCTGATCGCCGTGCTGTCGGTGAAGGCGCCGGACCCCAAGTTCTCATCCCAGACCAAGGACAAGCTGGTGTCCTCGGAAATCAAGCCAGTGGTGGAATCCCTGGTCGCGCGTGAACTGCGGGATTTCCTCCTGGAGAACCCGCAGGAAGCGAAAACCATCACCGCGAAGGTGGTGGATGCCGCGCGTGCCCGCGAGGCGGCGCGTAAAGCCCGTGAAATGACGCGGCGTAAGGGGGTCCTGGATGTTGCGGGATTACCCGGAAAGCTGGCAGACTGCCAGGAAAAGGACCCGGCGCTCTCGGAACTCTTCATCGTGGAGGGTGACTCGGCCGGTGGATCCGCCAAGCAGGGCCGGAATCGCAAGTTCCAGGCCATTCTTCCGCTGAAAGGCAAGATCCTGAACGTCGAGAAAGCCCGTTTTGACCGCATGCTCGGTTCCGCCGAGGTGGGTACACTGATCACCGCGCTGGGTTGCGGTATCGGCCGGGATGAATTCGATCCCGACAAGCTCCGTTACCACCGCGTCATCATCATGACTGACGCCGACGTCGACGGCTCCCACATCCGCACGCTGTTGCTGACGTTTTTCTACCGCCAGATGCCGGAACTGATTGAGCGTGGCCATATCTATATCGGCCAGCCGCCGCTGTACAAGATCAAGAAGGGCAAGCAGGAGCATTACCTGAAGGATGACAACGAGCTGAACGAATACCTGCTTGCCCGTGCCCTGGACAACGCCTCCCTGGTGTTTGATCCAGAGGCCCCGGTACTGCAGGGCGAAGCGCTGGAAAACCTGGTCCGGGATTACATGGCGGCACAGATTGCCATCGGTCGGCTGAGCCGGCGTTACGACAAACAATTCCTGTCCTACCTCATTGATTATAAAAGGTTTAATCCGGATGGCGACGAGAAGGGCACGAACGAGTGGTGTGACGCCATCGCCGAACGCCTGAATGCTTCATCGCCACCGAGCGTTCGTTACTTGGTTCGCCAGGACGAACATCGGGACGTCATCATCGAGCGCACAACGCACGGCGTGACGGAGACCGAGCGAGTGCGCCGGGAATTCTTCCTGTCCCCGGAATACCGACTGATTGGCCGCGTCGCCGATACCCTGGACGGGTTTATCCAGCCTGGCGCCGAAGTGCGACGCAGCAAGTCGGTTGAGCCGGTTGAGCGTTTCAGCCAGGCGTTCGACTGGTTAATGGCAGAAGGCCGAAAAGGCCAGACCGTCCAGCGCTTCAAGGGCCTGGGTGAAATGAACCCGGAACAGCTCTGGGACACCACGGTGAACCCGGAAACGCGGCGACTGCTGCAGGTGACCATTGAAGACGCCGTGGCCGCGGACGAGATCTTCTCGACCCTGATGGGTGACGAAGTTGAGCCCCGTCGGGATTTTATCGAGAGCAACGCGCTGGAAGCCTCGAACCTGGACGTCTGACCACCGCGGGCCAGCCAGCCCCCCGGGGGGGTCAGTCCAGCTCGGCGACCAGCGCCGCCAGTTTCTCGACGGCGCGATCCAGTTCGGTGGTTTCGGGCGCTTCCTGTGTCCGGATCCCCAGGCTCTCCGCGGCTTTCAGGAATGGCGCACTGTTGCTGATCAGCATGGTATTCGCCGGTTTGACGCTGAATCGACGCATGATGTCCTCCAGCGCACCCCGGCGGTTACGATCCTGCGTGAACAGTGACCGCGGGACGTAATAGACACCGTCCAGGTCGCCTCCGCACTCCTGTATCGCCGCCTGCAGGCGCGATTGCGCCGTCAGGACGTTATCGACATTTCCGCGGGTCGGGAACCACTTGTCCGGCTCGGGCGCCGTCAGGAGCAGGTGGTGGCCTTTGCGTGTCAGGTTGGCCAGGGCACGAAACAGGCTTGCACTGGCCTTCGAATCTTCGGCGCTCAGCAATACATCCCGGCTGAGGATTAACAGCGGATAGCCGGGTCTGCCCATCCCTGACCTCCGCGGACCCTTAATCGGCCTGGGCGAAATCGGCGACCTGGTCGAACAGCCGCTTCAGTCGCTGAAGCTGTGAAAGGCGGTTGGCGCGGACGGCCGGGTCGTCATCCATGACCATGACCTCGTCAAAATAGCGGTCGACGGGCTCACGGAGTACTGCGAGTCGTGCCAGCACGGCATCATAATCAGCGGCGTTGTATAGCGGCTGCAAGTCCTGCTCTGCTTTCATTACTGCGTCGAAAAGCGCAGTTTCTTCGCTTAGAACGAGCCGATCTTCGTCAATATCCGTCGATATGGGCTCGTCCTGCTTTTTCAGGATATTGCCGATTCGCTTGTTCGCCGCGATCAGGCTTTCCGCGGCTTCGGCGCCCATGAAGTCGCGTACGGCATCCAGGCGGGCCTTCAGGTCGGGTAAATGCCCCAGTGGCGCGGCGAGTACGGCGTTCATCTGCCGGGTTGTCGCGCCCTGCTCGACCCACAGGTGACGAAGTCGCTCAAGGATAAACGCGCGAACATCCGCGATCGCCTCGTCACTGACGTCGAGCTGGCCCTCCAGCGCCGCACGCGCCAGTTGCAGCAGTGTGTCGAGCTCAATTTTCAGGCCACCCTCGGTGAGCAGGCGAATCACGCCCAGCGCGGCACGCCGCAGTGCAAACGGATCCTTGCTGCCGGTGGGGCGCAGACCCGCGGCGAAAATACCCACCAGGGTGTCCAGTCGGTCCGCCAGGGCGACAGAAAGCGCCACCGGGTTGTCGGGCAGTTCGTCACCGGCGAAGCGCGGTCGGTAATGGTCCTCGATGGCGCCGGCAACGGCGGGTGCTTCACCTGCCGCGCGGGCATAGTGCGCGCCCATCACACCCTGCAATTCGGGAAATTCCCCGACCATGTGGGTCACCAGGTCGCACTTGGCGAGCTGTGCGGCACGCTCTGCTTCGCCAGGTGTCGCGCCAATAAGTTCGGCGATCTGGCGCGTTATCGACATGATCCTGCGCGTTTTATCGCCGATCGTGCCGAGTTTTTCCTGGAACACGATCTTGTCCAGGGCGTCCAGGTTGTCGGCCAGCGGCGTCCTGAGGTCCTGTTCCCAGAAAAACCGTGCGTCTGCCAGCCGGGGCCGGACCACACGTTCATACCCGGCGATCATTTCGGCCGGGTCATTGCTCTCCAGGTTGGCGATGACGATGAACGCGGGGGTCAGCTCACCATCATCGGCGGTCAACACCGGGAAAAACTTCTGGTGTGACTCCATGCTCGCCACCAGCGCCTCGGGTGGCACGTCCAGGAAAGCCTTGTCAAAAGCCCCGGCCACGGCCACCGGCCATTCAACCAGGTTCACCACTTCGTCCAGCAGGCTCTCGGTGATGCGCGCAGCGCCTCCCCGGTCACGGCCCAGTTCGGTGGCCGTGGCCAGGATGCGCTCGCGCCGGACGCGATGGTCGCTCACCACGTACGCGCTGGACAGCACATCCAGCCAGTCATCCGGACCACTGATCTCGTGGGGGCCCGGTGCATGAATGCGATGACCGCGGGTCAGGCGCCCGGCCTTGCAGCCGTACAGTTCACCTTCCACGACATCCGGGCCATGAAGGACCACCAGCCAATGCACCGGGCGAACAAAGCTGAAATCATGATCCGACCAGCGCATCGGCTTGGGCACGGGCAACTGGTCGAGCGCAGCCTGCAGTACCGGGTACAGCAGTTCCGAGAGTGGCTGGCCGGGAACATCCAGCGTGCAGGCCAGCCATTCACCCTTGTCGGTGGCCAGGCGGTCGAGCTGGTCGACTTCCAGGCCCACCGAGGCCGCGAAACCGGTCGCTGCCCGCGTGGCTTGGCCGTCGCCGTCAAACGCCGCCTTGACCGAGGGCCCGCGGCGTTCGATACGGCGGTCCGGCTGCCGCCCTGCCACGGCCGCCAGGCGGATCGCCATGCGCCGGGGCGTGAAATAAAACGTGCTGGCGTCGGCATCGAAATCGACACCGGCCTCGTTCAGGCCGGCGCAGACGCCGTCGAAGAATGACTGCGCCAGCGTCGCCAGTGCCTTCGGCGGCAGTTCCTCGCAGCCCAGTTCAACCAGGAGGTCAGCGGTCTGGTCAGTCATTGCCCTGGCCCTCCAGCGCCGGAAAGCCCAGTGCTTCGCGGCTGTCGTAGTAGGCCTGGGCGACGCGACGCGCCACGTCGCGCACCCTCAGGATGTAGCGCTGGCGCTCGGTGACGGAAATGGCCTTGCGCGCGTCCAGCAGGTTGAACGTGTGTGAAGCCTTCAGCACCTGTTCGTAGGCCGGCAGCGGCAGGCCCAGCTCCACCAGGCGGCGGGCCTCGCCCTCGCAGGTGTCGAACCAGCCGAACAGCGAGGGCACATCGGCTTCCTCGAAGTTGTAGCGCGACTGTTCCACCTCGTTCTGGTGGAAGACCTCGCCATAGGTGATCTTGCGGCCGCCGCTCTCGGTCCAGACCAGGTCGTAGACGTTGTCCACGCCCTGCAGGTACATGGCCAGGCGTTCGGAACCATAGGTGATCTCGCCCATCACGGGCTTGCATTCCAGGCCGCCGACCTGCTGGAAATACGTGAACTGGGTCACTTCCATGCCGTTCAGCCAGACTTCCCAGCCCAGGCCCCAGGCGCCCAGCGTCGGTGATTCCCAGTTATCCTCGACGAAGCGGATGTCGTGGACCTTCGGGTCGATGCCGATGGCGTCCAGCGAGCCCAGGTAAAGCTCCTGGATGTCGTCCGGCGAAGGTTTCATCACCACCTGGACCTGGTAGTAGTGCTGCAGGCGATTGGGGTTCTCGCCGTAACGACCGTCGGTCGGCCGGCGCGAGGGCTGCACGTACACGGAGCGCCACGGCTCGGGGCCGATGGCACGAAGGAACGTGGCGGGGTGAAACGTGCCCGCGCCCACCTCGAGGTCGAGGGGCTGGATATGCACGCACCCCTGGTCCGCCCAGTACCCGATCAGGCGGGAAATGAAATCCTGGAATGTCATACCTGCAACTGCACTACCGTAAACCGGCGATTATAACGTGGTTAGGCCCTGCCAAACGGTTGCACGGAGGCGTTGCAAAGATCCGTTCAGGCGTTCTCCGCCGAAACGATGAACACCACGCCGTCCACGTCATCCACTTTCACCAGCGAACCCGCCGGCAGGTCCGGCCCCTTCACCCGCCAGGTGGAGTCGTCCACCGTGACCTTGCCGACGCCATTGACGATGGGCGCGGCCAGCGTGAAGGTCCGACCGACGTACTGGCGCCCGCGCCGGTTCAGGTTCGGCTGGTCGCTGACGTGCTGGTGCGATTCCCGGTATTTGCGCCAGGCCACCACGGCCACCAGCGACAGGATCGCGAACAGCACCAGCTGCGTTTCCAGCGGAATGCCCGGGAATACCAGCAGGATCAGCCCGGTGGCCGCGGCTGCGATACCGATCCACAGGAAGAAAAACGCCGGCATGGTCAGCTCGATGATCAGCAGCACACCGGCCAGGATCCACCAGTGCCAGAACACGACAGGGTTGAGCCATTCGCTCATTTCAGGACCCTCCCGGGGCGCCGCCGGAGGGTTTCGGGCCTTCCTTGAACGCGGCTTTCGCCACCTCGGTGATGCCGGCCAGTGAGCCGAGCACACCCGTGGTTTCCATCGGCAGCAGCAGCGTCTTCTGGTTGGGGCTGATGGCGAATTCCTTCAGCGCTTCGACATATTTCTGCGCGACGAAGTAGTTCACGGCCTGGATGTCGCCGCTGGCGATGGCCTCGGAGACCATCTTGGTGGCATTCGCCTCGGCCTGGGCCAGGCGCTCGCGGGCATCGGCGTCGCGATAGGCGGCCTCCTTGCGGCCATCGGCGTCCAGGATGGCCGCCTGCTTCTCACCCTCGGCCCGCAGGATCTCGGACTGGCGATGGCCCTCGGCCTCCAGCACCGTGGCGCGCTTTTCGCGCTCGGCCTTCATCTGCCGGGCCATGGCGTCGACCAGGTCCATCGGCGGACTGATGTCCTTGATCTCGATACGCGTGACCTTCACGCCCCAGGGCGTGGTGGCCTCGTCAACCACCGCCAGCAGCCGCGCGTTGATGTCATCGCGCCGTGACAGCGCCTCGTCCAGGTCCAGCGAGCCCAGCACGGTACGGATATTGGTCATGGTCAGGTTCAGGATGGCGTGCTCCAGGCGGAACACTTCGTAGGCCGCCTTGGCCGCGTCCAGCACCTGGAAGAACACCACGCCGTCCACGGTCATCATGGCGTTGTCCTTGGAAATGACCTCCTGCGAGGGCACATCCAGCACGCGTTCCATCATGTTGACCTTGTGGCCGATGCGGTTGATGAACGGCACGATCAGCGAAAACCCGGGATTCAGCGTCCGGCTGTACTTGCCGAACCGCTCCAGCGTGTACTCATAGCCCTGGCGGACGATGACAACAGCCTTGCGAATGACGACGAACGCCAGGAAAACGATCACCACGGCCCAGATAAAATAACTGTCCATCGAATGCTCCTCTTTTGACCCCCGGCGAGGAAGGGCTTCCACGCCAACCCTGTGCGATACTTGCGCCCCCATTGATGAACCCGGATGGCGATGACGCGCAGGCGATTTCTCCACGGTCAACATTAGCAGAGCCCGCCAGCGGGGCGAAGCGCCAGAAGTCACACAGCACATGAGCGAGAAAGACACCCTGTTCCAGCACCAGTCGGGCGACCCCGGGTCGTTCCGCTTCGACGAGCGCGTCGTCGATGTTTTCCCGGACATGATCGACCGCTCGGTGCCCGGTTACTCGCTCATCGTGCCGATGATCGGCCAGCTCAGTCGCCGCTTTGCGCAGCCCGGCACGGTGGTCCACGACCTGGGCGCCTCGCTGGGCGCGGTGACGCTGGTGATGCGCCGGGCACTGGCCGATCGCGATGTCCGGATTGTCGCCACCGATACTTCGCCGGCGATGGTCGCACGGTTTCGTGAGCTGCTGGCCGACGCCGATGCCAACGGCGATCCCGGCGCGCCGGTCGACGTGGTTGAAGGTGACATCCGGAATACGGACTTCACCAACAGCTCCCTGGCCGTGCTCAACTTCACGCTGCAGTTCGTGCCGGTCGAGGAAAGGGGCGAGCTGCTGGCCCGCGCCGCGGCGGGGCTGTGCGATGGCGGCGCCCTGGTGCTGTCGGAGAAAATCCGTTTTGAAGACGAAGGCGAGCAGGAACGGCAAACGGACTGGCATCACGACTACAAACGCCTGCACGGCTACTCCGAACTGGAAATCGCCCGCAAGCGCGCGGCGCTGGAGCGTGTACTGTTGCCCGAGACCCGGGACGAACACGAGCGCCGGTTGCTGGATGCGGGCTTCAGCCGGGTCACCCGCTGGTTCCAGTGCTTCGGGTTCTGCAGTTTCCTGGCGGAAAAATGAACCCGGTGTACGCGGAAATGGTGCCCGCACTGGCGGGCTCGGCGGTTCACGGCGTCGAGGCGCTCGTGAAACGGGCCGAACGCGAATTCGCCGACCTGGGCCACGGCGACCTGCCCCGCTGGCAAAAGGCGCTGGCGCAGTTGCCACGGGTCGAACCCCTGGCCGATCTTGACCACCCGGCCCCGCGCCTGGGCGCCCCGGCTGAAGACCCACGAGCGCTCCGCGACACGCTGATGGCCCTGCACCCCTGGCGCAAGGGACCACTCGCGCTGGGCGGCGTCACCATAGACACCGAGTGGCGCTCTGACTTCAAGTGGGACCGTATCGCACCGCACTGGGACATCACCGGCCACACCGTGCTGGATATCGGCTGCGGCAACGGCTATTTTGGCTGGCGCATGCTGGGCGCCGGTGCGAAATGCGTGGTCGGCATCGATCCCACCACCCTGTTCGTCATGCAATGGCGCGCCCAGATGCATTTTGCAGGGAACCTTCCGAATTTCGTGTTGCCTCTGAAAGATACGCAACTGCCGGAAACGCTGGGCGGTTTTGATACCGTGTGCTCGATGGGGGTGCTCTATCATCGGCGCGACCCGGCGGACCACCTGGCGCGGCTGCGACAATGCACCCGGCCGGGCGGGCAGTTGCTGCTGGAAACGCTGGTGATCGACCAGCCCGGTGAAAAAGTGCTGGTCCCGGACGGGCGCTATGCGCGCATGCGCAATGTCTGGGAACTGCCGACGCCGGCGCACCTGGCGGGGCAGCTGGAACAGGCGGGCTTCGAAGCCATCCGCTGCGTCGATATCTGCGCGACGACGGTGGAAGAGCAGCGCAGCACCGACTGGATGCGGTTCGAGTCGCTGCCGGAGTGCCTGGACCCGGCCGACCCGGCACGCACGGTAGAAGGCCACCCGGCGCCCGTTCGGGCCGTGATGCTGGCGCGCCGGCCGGGCTGAATCCCGGGGCATGGGAAGAGAACAAGAAAGAGGGAATATGATCGAATTGCGAGAACTCCGCCGCACCTATCACGTGGGCGGACAGACCATCAACGCGCTCGACGGTGTCGACCTCGACATCGACGAGGGCGAGTTCGTCTCGATCATGGGCCGTTCGGGTTCCGGCAAGTCGACGCTGCTGAACATGCTGGGCTGCATGGACCGCCCCGACGGCGGCTCCTACCGGCTGGACGAGAAGGCCGTCAGCGACATGGACGATGACGAGCTGTCGGCATTCCGTAACGAGTACATCGGATTTATCTTCCAGAGCTTTCACCTGCTGCCGCGCCTGACCACGCTGGAAAACGTACTGCTGCCGCGTCGTTACCACCACGATGGCGCCCGTCCCGAGGACGATGCCCGCGCGCGGGACCTGCTGGCGCGGGTGGACCTGGCCTCGCGCCTGGACCACAAGCCCAACGAGCTTTCCGGCGGCCAGCGCCAGCGCGTGGCCATTGCCCGGGCACTGATCAACCAGCCGCGCCTGCTGCTGGCCGACGAGCCCACCGGCAACCTGGACAGCCGCACCTCGGACGCCATCATGGACCTGCTGCAGGAGCTCAACCGCGACGGCCAGACCATCGTCATGGTGACCCACGAACAGGACATTGCCGATTTCTCGCAGCGCCAGGTGATGATGATGGATGGCAATATCATCCGGGAGCCGGCTCATGCGTAACGCCCGAGACTTGTGTTCATCACTTATCGCCTTCGCCGCGCTCATCACGGCCACCAGCGCCGGCGCGGCAGAATCACCCCCGCCCCTGCTGACCGGCGAGGTCTATTCCCGCCAGGCCCAGCAGATCATCGTGCCGATGACGACGAACTGGCGCGCCAGCATCAGCCAGATGGTGCCGGAAGGCGACGAGGTGTCGGCCGGCGACGTGGTCGTCGAGTTCGACGGCACCGAGGCGGCCCGCCAGCTGGAAACGCACCAGGAAACGACCCGGACCGAGGAAGCCCGCACCGAGCGCGAGATCGCGCAGCTGGAAAAGGCGCTGGCGCAGGCGAAGTTCCAGTTCGAGCAGGCGCAGGTGACGCTGGAACTGGCGACGCTGAAGGCCGAGATTCCCGAGGGTGTGCTCGGCGCGATCGAGTACGCGGAGAACCAGCTGGCCTTCGAGGAAGCCACCAAGGCCCTGGAGAACGCCGACCAGGCACGGAAAGACGCGCAGCGCAGCCTGGAGGACCGCCGCGAGCAGGCCGCGCTCGACGCCCGCAAGCTGGAGGTCCAGGAACAGTGGTGGTCGGACATGCTGGAGAGCTTCAAGGTGCGCGCCGAGCAACCCGGCTACGTGATTTATGGCATCCATCCGTGGACCCGGTCCAAGTTCCAGGAGGGTGACCAGGTGCAGACCAGCTTCCACGTGGCCGAGGTGGCCGACACCTCGGACCTGGCGGTCAAGGTCTGGATCAACGGCGTCGACCGGCCGCGCGTCGCCGTCGGTGACAAGGTGTCGATCCGCATGGACGCGTTGCCGGGCCGGCAGTTCGAGGGCCGCCTGGAAGCCGTTTCATCCAGCAGCTCCAACCGCCAGGAGTGGGGTTGGGCCGATTATTTCGAGGCCGAGGTCGTGTTTGATGAAGACGTGTCCGGCGAGCTGTTGCCCGGGATGAGCGCGCTGGTGGAGGTGCTTTGATGCAGGTTGGGAAACGCAAAACCGTGAGTGTGCTGCTGCTGGCCGGCGTACTGGCAATGACCGCCTGCGGCGACCAGACCAGTGGCGCCACGGGTGACGGGGCCGGGGCCCAGGATGGCGCCGTGCGGGTGACCGGTGAGCTGCAGTCCGGAAACTCGCAGTTTTTCGGGCCGCCGTCGCTCAGTGATATCTGGAACTACACGATTGCGTCGATGGCGCCGGATGGAGAGCCGGTCAGCGCCGGCCAGCCGATCCTGCGGTTCGACACCCAGGAGCTGATGATCAAGCTGCGCGACAAGAACAACGCGCTGAATGAGAAGCAGAAGGAACTCGACAAGGCCGAGATCGTCGCCCGCGAGACGCTGGCGGAACTGAGCCTGGCCGTCGAGGAAGCCAAGGCCAACCTGGACAAGGCGCGCCTGAAAGCCGATATCCCGGCCAACCTGCTGGCGGCCCGGGACTACCGCGAAAACCAGCTGCAGCTGGAAAGCGCGGAACTGAACCTGGCGCTGCGGCGAGAGGAGCTCGACAAGGAACGTGTCATCCAGGCCACCGAGGTGCGGATCCTGGAGCGCGAGGTCGCGGTCCTGCAGGCCGAGGCCCAGCAACTGCAATCATCCATTGGCCGCATGACCATTGCCGCGCCGGCCGATGGCGTGGTGATCCATTTCCGCGACCGCCGCAACAACAAGATGGCCGTCGGCGACAACGTCTGGGGCGGCCGCCGGGTGCTGGAGTTCCCGGACCTGAACCAGCTTGAAGCTCATATCGAGATCCCGGAGCGTGAATCGGCCCGCATCCGGGTTGGACAGCGTGTGCGCTTCACGATGGACGCCGCACCCGACCGCGCGTTCTTCGGCGAGATCGTGGAACTGGCGTCGGTCATCCACACCCGCTCCACCAACCAGCCCGACAAGGTCTTCGATGCCCTCGTCCGGCTCGAGAACCCCGACCCGGACCTGATGCGACCGGGCATGAACATCAATGCAGAGATCCTGGTCGACCAGGACCGGGAAGTCGCCGCACGATGATCACCTTCACGTCCCGCCACATCAGCGGCCGCGCAGCCGCAATCGCCCTGGCGCTTAGCCTGGCCGCCTGCGGCAGCCCCGACAACGACGTCGAGACCTTCGCGGTCGAATCCGCGCCGTTCAGCATTTCGCTGATCACCAAGGGTGAGCTGAAGGCCGCTGAATCCACGCCCATCATGCCGCCGCCCGGCAGCCGCGCGCCACGCACCATCCGCTGGCTGGCGCCGAATTTTGGCTGGGTGTCGGCGGGTGACGTCGTGGCGCGCTTCGATGTGTCCGACGCCGAACGCCAGGCCGACGCCAGCGGCATCGAGATCGACAAGGTCGACCTGCAGGTGCTGGGCAAGCAGCGTGAGCTCGACCGCCAGCTGGCCCAGCTGGGCAACGACATGGAGCTGGTCGATATCGAGAAGATCATGGCCGACCAGTTCGCCGTGGAGAATGAACTGGCCTACTCGCGCTTCGAGATCATCGACGCCATGCGCGACAAGGCGCTGCTGGACTACAAGAGCGTCCACCTGGAAGGCAAGAAAGACAGCTACAGCGACCGCCAGGGCGCCGAGGTAGCGGTGCTGGCGGCACAACGCGCCACCCAGGAGTCGAAGTTCGACGAGCAGCGCGCGCTGCTCGATAACAGCGAAGTGCGTGCGCCGCACGAGGGCTATTTCGTGCTCGAACAGACCTGGTACGGCCAGACCGTCGATGTCGGCAGCACCGTGTTTGCCGGCAACAAGTTCGCCAGCATTCCGAACCTGGGCAAGATGGAAGCCGAGCTGCACGTCCTGGAAACCGAGGCCGTCAGCCTGGCGCCGGGGCAGAAGGCCGAGATCGTCATCGACGCCTACCCCGACCGCCCGCTCACCGGCACCGTGAAGTCGCTGAGCGCCACCGCCGCGCCGATCGAGCGCGACAACCCGGTGAAGTACTTCATGGTGACCGTCAGCCTGGACCAGGCCGACCCCGAGTGGATCAAGCCCGGCAGCATCGTTTCCGCGGTGATCATGATCGACCAGGTCGACGACGCCATCGCCATCCCCAACCAGGCGCTGTACCGCAAGGACGATGCCGAATGGGTCATGGTGCGCGAGGGTGGCCAGCTGGTCCGTCGCGACGTGCGCCTGGGCATTCGCGGCCCGAACCGCTCGCAGGTGGTCGAAGGCCTGCAGCCCGGCGATGAAGTGGCGCTGTTCATGCCCGGGGAGACCGGCGCGTGAAGTTCCTGGAGGGTATCGGCCCGGAATCGTTCAAGCACGCGCTGGGCCAGCTACGCCAGCATAAACTGCGCACCGCCCTGACCCTGCTCGGCATGGTCTTCGGTGTCGGCGCCGTGATCGCCATGCTCAGCATCGGCGAGGGCGCGCAGCAGGAGGCCATGCGCCTGATCGAGTCGATGGGCCTGCGCAACCTGCTGGTGCAGAGCCGCGACCTCGATCACGACACCCTGCTGGAAGTGCGTGAGAAAAGTGTCGGCCTGTCACGCAGCGATGTCCGCGCCATGCAGCAGACGCTGCCCAGCGTGGAAGACGTCAGCGAGGAAAAGCGCATCAAGACCTGGGCGCTGTTCAGCTTCGAGGCCTCCAGCGAGGCCCAGGTGCTGGCGGCCACGCCGTCCTACTTTGACCTGGCCAGCCTGGACATCGCCGAGGGCCGCGCCTTCGACGAGGAAGACAATCGCATGTTCCACCCGGTGGCCGTGCTCGGCGCCCAGGCCGCGCGCGACCTGTTCCCGTCCGGCGAGCCGCTGGGCAAGCGAATCAAGGTGAATCACCTGTGGCTGGAGGTGGTCGGCGTGCTGGCTGATCGTGACCTCAGCAAGGACGAGTTCCAGGGCGTGCGCCTGGGCGGTGACCGCAACCGCGTGTTCCTGCCGCTGGAAACCGCCTTCAAACGGCTGAAGTTCGAATCGCTGGAAAGCGAGCTCGACTCCATCCGCCTGCGCCTGGCCGAAGGCGCCAGCCCCCAGCGCACCGCGCAGACCGTCAATCACCTGCTGGCCCGCCGCCACAGCGGCCAGAATGATTACGAGCTGGTGGTGCCGGCCGCCCTGCTGAAGCAACAGCAACAGACCCAGCAGATCTTCACCATCGTCATGTCCGCCATCGCGGGTATTTCGCTGCTGGTGGGCGGTATCGGCATCATGAACATCATGCTGGCCACGGTGCTGGAACGGACCCGGGAGATCGGCCTGCTGCGTGCCATCGGCGCCCGCAAGGTGGACATCCAGCAACAGTTCCTGATGGAGTCGGCCACGGTGGCGGCCATCGGCGCGGTGATCGGCATCTTCTTCGGCCTGGTCCTGGCCTTCGCCATCCAGCAGTTCGCCGGCTGGCCGGCGGCCTGGTCGCCGTTCGCCATCGTGCTCTCGGTGACCATCTGCCTGGTCACGGGTATCGTCTTCGGGTGGTATCCGGCGAAGCAGGCGGCCGATCTTGATCCCATCAAGGCGTTGCATGCGGAGTGAGCTTGTCGCGGGGTGCCGGGGTGGGTGAGGCCTTCCCCGGGCGCGCTGTGAACCCATCCATGGGCGCTCATCGGCGGCATCCCTGCCGCCGAAGGCCCGGGGAAGACCTCACCCACCCCGGCACCGGACACGTCATCGCGGGGCAGGGAATCAGTGAGTCAGTGAATCAGGGAATCGGTGAGAAGGAAGAAACACCCACAATGACTTGACACGGGTTCGCGAAAAACCAGCCTTTCCCCGATTCCCCGATTCCCCGATTCCCCGATTCCCCGATTCCCCGATTCCCCGATTCCCCGATTCCCCGATTCACGTTTCGGATTCGGTGATCCACTTGCGGACGTTGGGCGCCTTGTAGGACGCGAAGCGGTCGAGCAGGTTCACCGGGTCTTCTTCAAGCGTGAGGATTTCGCGGTAGACGGGGCGGACGAATTCTTCGTCGATGGCGTGGTCAAGGAAGGTGAACAGGCCGTCGTAGTAGCCGGCGACGTTGAGCAGGCCGCAGGGTTTGTCGTGGAAACCGAGTTGCGCCCAGGTCAGGATTTCGAAAATCTCCTCGATGGTGCCCCAGCCACCGGGTAGCGCGACAAAGCCGTCCGAGACCTCGGCCATCATGGCCTTGCGTTCGTGCATGGACTCGACCACGTGTTGCTCGGTCAGGCCGGGGTGGGCGACTTCCTTGATAAACAGCGCCCGGGGAATGATGCCGATGGCCTCGCCGCCGGACGCCAGCACGGTATCGGCCAACGTGCCCATGATGCCGACGCTGGCGCCGCCGTATACCAGGCCGATGCCGCGCTCCACCAGGGTTTCGCCCAGTCGCCGGGCGGCTGCCGCATAGGCCGGGTTGCGGCCCGGGCTCGAACCACAGTACACGCAGATTCGCTTCATGACGGCCGGGTCACAGGCCGCGCGTCCGCACTTCGTCGAGCATGCGATCCAGCGTGGCGCGGTCGAGCCAGCGGCCATTCCGGGCGACACCGCGGATCGCCGTGGTCTGCGTGATATCTTCCAGGGGGTTGCCTGCCAGCAGGATGAAGTCAGCGACCTCCCCGGTGGCGATGTCGCCGCGATCGGCCTCGCCCATGTGGTCGGCCACGGCGCCGGTGCCGGAAAACAGCGCCGCGCGCGGGCTCATTCCGGCGTCGACCATGTACACCAATTCCTGGTGCACGGAAAAACCGGGGACGTTCATGATCTGCGGGGCGTCGGAGCCCAGCAGGATCACGGCACCGGCTTCGTCCAGCGCCGCGATCAGCTGGCGACGCGCGGACAGGAAAGCCGTGCGCGTCGCCTCGTCAGCCCGGCCGCGGATATCACGGACGGACTCGGACCAATGTTCCAGCAACGCGGGCGTGAGCATGTCCATGCCTTCACGGCCGGTCAGCGATTCCAGTGATTCGGTGCCGGTCGTTGTTTCGAAAAGGCTCTGTGTGGGCACGACCGCGACGCCGGAAGCCGCCGTGCGCTGCGCCAGCCCGGCGGCCAGGGACGGGTCCATCGCGCCGCCCAGGTTCAGGCCGAACCATTCGGGAGCCACGCCGTGTAGCGGGGAGGACTCGGGCACCATGGCCTCGGCGTAGGCGTCCAGGTGGTCGATGCTGTCCATGCCGGCATCCAGTGCCGCGTCCAGGCCGGTGGCGAAGGACACGTGGCCGGCCACGGAGATATCGGCCTCGTTGGCCGCAGCCATGATCGCCAGGAACTCTTCGCGACTGAGCCCCGGGTGAATCTTCAGCAGGTCAAAACCGGCCGCCGCCTGTACCCGGACCATCCCCGCGCCCTGCTCCGGCGAACTGACGGTGTTGCCGTTGAACGACGGCCCGCTGGTGACCAGCCGTGGCCCCAGCCGATCGCCGCTGTTGAGCTCGTCGCGCAGTTGCAGGTGCCAGGGCTGGCCCAGCATACCGCGGATGGTGGTGACGCCATTGGCCACGAACAGCGCCAGCACATCATTCACATGCGCATCACCCCGATCCTGCGACGGCACATGCGCGTGCATCTCCGCCAGGCCTGGGATCAGCCAGCCGCCCTCGCCGTCGATCACCCTGGCGCCATCGGCGTCCAGCGCCGAAGCCGGCTCAATCGCCGTGATCCGCCCATCGGTCACCTGCACGGCCCGCCCTTCGGCCACATCACCGGACCGCGGATCAACGACGTTAACCGGCGCCAGCCACCACCCATCAGCCACTGCAGAAGTCGCTACCCCCAGCAGCAATATTACAAGCACCCAAAACCTTCGAACCTCCATCAGACTCTCCTGCTTACTGCTTACTGCTTACTGCTTACTGCTTACTGCTTACCCGTCACTCAAAAGGAACCGTAGGTCAATAATCGCCGCATTCGCCCGCGCCACGTAATTCGCCATCACCAGCGAGTGATTGGCCAGCGCGCCGAACTTGCTGCCGTTCAGCACCATCGGCGAGCGCAAAGGTTCCTGCGTCGCCTCCAGTTCACGGATGATCTGGCGGAAGCTGACCAGCGCGTTCTTCTTGCGCAGGACGTCTTCGAAGTCGTATTCCATGGCCTTCAGGAAGTGGATCAGCGCCCAGGTGGCGCCGCGGGTCTCGTAGAAAACGTCGTCGATTTCCAGCCACGGTGTCTTCACCGTCATCTCGGCGGGGCTGCCGGTGGACTGGCGCGCGCCGGTGTCGCCGGCGAGATCCGTGTTGACGCGCTGCTGGCCGGTACTGGCGGACAACCGCTGCGACAGCGAGCCCAGGCGTTTCTCGACAATGGCCAGCCAGTCGGCCAGGTTATCGGCGCGGGCGTAGAACTGTGCGTCGGGTTCGGCCGGGTCGGCGAGCCGCTCCAGGTAGGTTTCGAGGTACTCACGCGCCTTGCGGTAACGGCCCTCGGTGGCGGGCGGGAACCAGCGGGCGTGGTCGTAATGCAGCAGCGGGTCGGCCTCGGAGAGATCCGGGTCTTCCGTGGACTGGGTCTGCGAGCGGCTCAGGTCGTTGCGCATCACGCGGGCCAGGTCGCGCACCTGTGTCAGCGCGCCGAATTCCCAGTTGGGCATGTTATCCAGCAGCACCCAGGGCGGCATGATGTCGTTGGACATCCAGCCGCCGCGCTTGGTCAGCAGCACGTCGACGACCTCGATCATCGTGGCGGTGGTGGTGAAACCGGTCACCGGCTGGTGGCCATGCGCCTCGGCGTGCTGGCGCCCGACTTCGAGGGGGTCGAAGGGGTCGGGTTCGTCGTTGTACCACCACATGCCGAGCAGCATGACGACCACGACGATGCCAAGGATACCCAGCGTGATCAGCTGGGTGCGGCGACTGGGCATGTGCAAACTCGGCATCTGCATGGGAGCGCTCCGGTGGTGGCCGTTCGGGCCGCCAACCTTAGCAGATTCGGCCGATTAAGCGCCTGTGCCGGAGGGCACCAGCCCCTCGCGCACCAGGCGGGCGACCCGCGTGTCGGCATCGGCGTTCGGGCCGATAACGGCCGCTGAACCGGATGGCAGGGTGAGCAGCTCGACGACGACGTCGTCGAAAGCCAGGCGCGTTGCGCCTTCCAGCGGGGTGTCCGGCATGACGATGACCGTCACCGGGCCATCGACGGTGCGCAGCACCATGTGCGCGCCACGGCCGTGCGGCGTGGGGCAGAACTTGATGAACGCGACCTGCCCGGCCAGCGTGGGCGCGGCGTCCAGGTCGAAAGCCCCCAGCACCGCGGCAATATCGGCGGCGGTGGCGGCGGTATTCCCCGAACGGGCCAGGACCGCGGCGCCGTCGTGGCGGTAATGATCACGCACATAGTCCTCGACCGCGGGCGGTGGGCCGGCCAGCTGCCAGGCGAGTACGCCGGCGCCGATCATCGTCACCACGCCCGCCGCGATAGCCCAGCCGCGCCAGGGCGATGACGATGTTGTCGCCGCTTCGGCCGGCGGCAACAGGCTCTCGACCAGCGCCGGGTCGACCGGCAGGTCCAGTGCGTCCTTCAGGCGTTTCTCGAAATCATTCACGTTCCTCTGCCCCATTGTCGTTCCCCGCGTCGTACGCATCGCCCAGCCGTTGTTCAGCTGCCGCTTCGTCTTTGCCCAGCCGGTCGGCGAGTTGCTCCCTGGCGCGGAACAGCCGCGTCATCACCGCGTTCGGCTTGATGTCCAGTTCCGTCGCGATCTCCTTGCAGCTCAGCCCCATCACCACCTGCATCAGCAGCGGCTCGCGGTAGTTGGCCGGCAGCGCCAGGATGCGTTGCCGCAACTGGTCGCGCTCCAGTCGTTCACCCGGGCCCGGCGCTACGTCGTCCTCGATCACCACGGCGTCCAGGTTCACCAGCGGTGGCACTTTGCGCTCAAATGTGCGCGCGTATTCCCGGCGCAGGATGGTCACCAGCCAGGGCTTCGCGGCCGATTCATCTTTCAGCCTGCCGAAAGCGCGCCAGGCCCGCAGGAAGGTTTCCTGCACCAGGTCGCGCGCCAGCACCTCGTCACGGCACAGCCACACCGCGAAGCGGTACAGGTCGGCGCCGTGCTCCCGGGCCAGCCGGTCGAAGCCTTCGCGTTTTCGCACGTCCTTCACCATGACCGGTATTATCGTCGTTTGATTGCAAAACACAGCCCCAAAAGGGGAAAATACGCGGTTCCGGTAACTTTTCCCGCCCGCCAGGCGTCCAAGAACCTGTAGCGTGTGACCTATGGCACTTCAGCCGTTGGGGGCAGGGCTTCATTCTCGGCCACGCGGTCGTCGACAGGAGTGATGGCGAAACCATGACCATGAATTTTGAACAGGCCCGCCACAACATGGTGGAGCAGCAGGTGCGTACCTGGGAGGTGCTCGACGCCGCCGTGCTCGAACTGCTGGGCGATATCCGGCGCGAGGACTTCGTGCCCGTGCGCTACCGCAAGCTGGCGTTCGCCGACCTGAATATCCCGCTGGACCACGGCCAGGTGATGATGAAGCCCATTGTCGAAGGCCGCCTGTTGCAGGCTGTCGAGATCGACCCGGACGACACCGTGCTGGAAATCGGCACCGGCAGCGGCTTTGTCACCGCCTGCCTGGCGCGCATGGCCAAGTCCGTGGTCAGCGTCGACTGCATTGACGAACTGGTGGAAGGCGCGCGCCGCCGCCTGCGCGAGAACCAGGTGGAGAACGTTGAACTCTTCACCGGTGACGTGCTCCAAGGCTGGCAGCCGGAACAGGCGCACGACGTGGTCGTGGTCACCGGCTCCGTGCCCGAAGTGCCCGAGCATTTCCGCGGCTGGGTGAACCCCGGTGGCCGGATGTTCATCATCACCGGCCAGTCGCCGGCCATGGAGGCGCGGTTGCTGCGTCGCCTGGGCGCCACCGAATGGGTGGAAGAAAGCCTGTTCGAAACCGATTTGCCGCCGCTCGCCGGCGCCGAAACCAAGCCCGTATTCGAATTCTGAAGCACCTGGAGCGAGACATGTCGAAATCCCTCATCACCCGCGCCCTCGCGATCGCGGGCTTCGCCTTCGCCGCGCCGGCCTTCGCCGTCGACCTGGTTGGCGTGCACGACCTGGCCCTGAAGAACGACCCGGTGCTGCAGGCCGCCTCGTACCGCCGTGACGCCACCGGCGAGAACGAGCGCCAGGCCTGGTCCAACCTGCTGCCCAGCCTGGGCGGTTCGGCCGGCATGACCCGCGGCGACAGTGAAACCTCCATCGCCGGTGACCGGGTATCCGACACCGATGTCGACAACGAGAGCTGGGGCCTGAGCCTGCAGCAGGTGTTGTATGACCAGGCAAACTACGAGCGTCTCGACCTTGCGCGTGGCCAGGTCAGCCAGTCGGAAGCCATCTACCAGCAGGCTTACCAGAACTTCCTGGTGCGCGTGTCACAGGCGTACTTCGATGTATTGACCACCAGCGACCGTGTGGTTTTCGCCGAGGCCGAGGAACGCGCCCTGCAACGCCAGTTTGAACAGGCCGAGCAGCGTTTCGAAGTGGGCCTGACGGCCATTACGGACGTCCACGAGGCCCGCGCCAGCTATGACAATGCCCGTGCCCGCGCCATCGTCGCCCGCAACAACCTGGCCGACGCGCGCGAAGGCCTGCGTGTTCTGACCGGCCAGTACTTCGAGGAAGTCGACCCGTTGCAGGAAGAACTGCCGCTGGTGAACCCGGACCCGAACAGCTCCGAGGAGTGGGCTCAGATCGCGCTGCAGTCCAACCCGTCCATCATCGCCGCGCAGTATGGCGTTGAAATCGCCGACGCCAATGCGCGCCTGCAGCGGTCCGGTCATTTCCCGACCCTGGGCCTGGAAGCGGGCTACAGCAACTTCACCAACAACAACTACATCCTGTTCGATGATTTCCAGAACCCCATCGGCCAGGTGGACCTTGAGAACACCGACTTCACCTACGGCCTGCGGCTGACCGTACCGATCTACCAGGGTGGCGCCGTCAGTTCACGGACCCGCCAGGCGCGCTACGAACTGAACGCCACGTCCGAGGACCTGGACCAGCAGCAGCGCACCGTGCTGCGTGACACGCGCAACTCATACCGCGCGGTCATCGCCGGTATCGAGCAGGTGCAGGCCTTCGGCCAGGCGAAAGTCTCCGCCGAGAGCGCGCTGGAAGCGACCCAGGCCGGCTTCGAAGTCGGTACGCGAACCATCGTCGACGTCCTGCTGGCGCAGCAGCGCTACTACGGCGCCCAGGGCGACAACTCGCTGGCGCGGCACAACTACATCCTCAGCCACCTGCGCCTCAAGGCGGCGGGTGGGCTGCTTTCGAAGGAAGACCTGGAGGCGGTCAACACGATCCTCCAGTAGGGGTGATTGCGGGTGGCCGGGGTGGGGTGTTCCCCTGCCCGGACCCGCTCGAGTCCATCCCTGGATCGCTCATCGGCGGCATCCCTGCCGCCGAAGGTCCGGGAAGGGGAACACCCCACCCCGGCACCGGACATGTCATCGCGGGGCAGTGAATCGGTGAGTCAGTGAGTCAGTGAATCAGTGAATCGGTGAGAAGGAAAAAACACCCGCAATGGCTTGACACGGGTTCGCGAAAAATAAGCCTTTCCCCGATTCCCCGATTCCCCGATTCCCCGATTCCCCGATTCCCCGATTCCCCGATTCCCCGATTCCCCGA
>CAJXKA010000004.1 GCA_913055655.1 uncultured Oceanospirillales bacterium
GAATCGGGGAATCGGGGAATCGGGGAATCGGGGAATCGGGGAATCGGGGAATCGGGGAATCGGGGAATCGGGGAAAGCGCCTTTCTCCTGCTATCCCGTGTCAAGTGCGGCAAGGTTTTTCTTACCTTTTACTGATTCACTGACTCACTGATTCCCTGCCCCGCGATGACGTGTCCGGTGCCGGGGTGGGTGAGGTTTTCCCCGGGCCTTCGGCGGCAGGGATGCCGCCGATGAGCGTACATGGACGTATTCACAGCGCGCCCGGGGAAAACCTCACCCACCCCGGCGCCCCGCAACACGCTATCCGGCGGCGGGGAGCCCGAGGAGGTGCGACAGCACCGCCATGCGCACCCAGACCCCGTTGGTCACCTGCTCACGAATCACTGAACGCGGGCCGTCCGCAACTTCCGAGGTAATCTCGACGCCACGATTCATCGGTCCGGGATGCATGACGATGCAGCCGGGCGCGGCCAGCGCCAGTCGCGCATTGGTCAAACCCCAGTGACGGTGATAGTCCTCGCCTTCCGGCGCATCCATGGCGCCCAGCCGTTCATGCTGGATGCGCAACATCATCACGGCGTCAACGCCTTCCAGCGCGGCATCAAAATCGTCAAACACGCGCACGCCATCCGTGACGGCGCTTGCGGCCATGAGCTCGGGCGGCGCGCACAGGCGAATTTCTCCGACGCCGAGTTTTTTCATCAGCGCGACGTCCGAGCTGGTGACGCGGGAGTGGTGCAGGTCGCCGGCGACCAGCACCGTGCGGTTGGCCAGGTCGGGCAGGTGCCGGCGCAGGGTGTACATGTCGAGCAGCGCCTGCGTGGGGTGGGCGCGGCTGCCGTCGCCGGCGTTGACGATATGCATTTCCGGGCCGGCGAACTCGGTCAGCCCCCCCAGCGCGCCGTTGGTCGGGTGGCGCACCGCGATACAGTCGGGACCCATGGCCTGCAGGCTCAGGAACGTATCCTGCAGGGTTTCCCCCTTGCGCACCGAACTGTCACTGGCCGCGACATTGATCACCCGCAGGCCCAGGCGCATGGCGGCAATTTCGAATGACACGCGCGTGCGTGTGCTCGGTTCATAGAACAGGTTGACCAGGACCCGGTCGCGACCGGTGTGCTGGAATCGCCCGGGACCGTCGGCGATGGCGTCGGCCAGTTCGAGAATGGCTTCCAGGTCAGCAACGGGCGTGGAGTCGATATCGATCAGGTGCTGCATCAATCAGTTTCCGGTGGTGCGCCGGCCGAGCGGGCGGCCGGGCTCGTGAGCCAGTTTTCAAGAATGATACCTGCCGCGACGGCGTCCAGCATGGCGGCGTCACGGCGGCGGGCGCGGCCCTCTGCGCGGCGGGAAGCGAAGCCCTCGGCCGCTGCCCGTGACGTCAGGCGTTCATCGCTGTAAAACACCGGTTTGCCGTGGCGTTCACCCAGCGCCGCGCCGAACTGGCGCGCCGCCTTCGACATGTCCGACTCTTCGCCGTCCTGCCCCAACGGGAGCCCGACGACCAGCGCGACCGGCCGCCATTCGGCCACCAGCGCGGCGATGGCTGCCCAGTCGGGCGTGTCGCCGTGCCGGACCACGGCCAGCGGGCCCGCGGTGCGCGTCATCGTCTGGCCAACCGCCACGCCAATGCGCCTGAAGCCGAAGTCGAATCCGAGAAGGGTGCCTTCCGGCGTCGGAGCGCCGCCGGCCTCAGGCATGGCCACCAACATCGTGCAGGTGGGAAATATCGATACCGAGCCGGCTGACCGCGTTCGCCCAGCGGTCGGCGATGGGGGATTCAAAGATAATGGCGCTGTCGGCCGGTACCGACAGCCAGGCGCTCTCGCGAATCTCGCCTTCCAGCTGGCCATCACCCCAGCCGGCGTAACCCAGCGCGACCACGAAACGCGCCGGCCCCTCGCCGCCGGCGATGGCCGCCAGGACATCCCGGGACGTCGTCACCATGATGTCGTCGTTGATGGCCATGCTGGATTCAAAACCCTCGACCGGCGTGTGCAGCACGAAGCCGCGGTCGCGGTGCACCGGGCCGCCTTCCAGGACCGTCATGTCGCGGACGCTCGCATCATCGCATTCGAGATCCAGCTGTTTGAATACCTCGCCGAGCGTAAACCCGGAATCGCGGTTGACGGTGATGCCGATCGCGCCTTCACTGGTGTGCTGGCAAAGCAGGGTCACGGAACGAACGAAATTGGGATCCGCCAGGCCGGGCATGGCGATCAGCATCTGGTTTCCCAGGTATCCGGTAATGGCGTCGGTTTCGCTCATAACCCCTTATATCGGTTTTGCCAGGCCGTGAATCAAGTCACCTCAAACGCCATGCCTGCCGGCATGGTTATTCAAAACGGTGTCCGGAAGAGAATCGCCAGGTGCGCGTGATATGCAGGACGTCTACCTTGGCGGCGATATCGGGCGGCAGCGGCGAGAACGGTGCGGCCAGCCGGACAATCCGCTCGGCGGCGCGGTCCAGTTCGGGAATGCCGGAGCCGCGCTGGATACTGATGCTTTCCACGCCGCCCTGTGCGTCGATCCCCACCGTCATCAGCAGGTCGCCGGCGATACCGCGTTGCTTCAGCTCGGTCGGGTAGTTCAGGTTGCCCACGCGCTCCACCTTGCCCACCCATGCCGCCATGTAGGTGGCGAACTCGTATTCCCGGGTGTTGGCGGAGATGAAACGCCGCCGCGGCAGCTTCGATTTCCACTGTGTTTCCCGGTCATGCTCGGGCTGCATCTGCGCCACCTGCATGCTTTGCTGCATCAGTTCGGCGGCGCTGGGCATCGCATCCAGCGGCTGTTCAATGTCGGTAATCTGCTGGGCCGGACGCGCGTCGGGTGTTTCGGCGACGACGGTCTCGCGTACTTCAGGCGCCGTTTCCGGGATCACTTCCTCGCTGCTGACCGGCATTTCGCCCTCGTCGACGCTGGGAATGTCCGGGCTGATCTCACGAGACGGCTTCTCCGCCTCCTCGGATTCGCCGCCGCCAAGCTGCGACACCTGGGCCAGGAACTCGGCTTCTTCCGGGTCGTTCTCGGTGCGCCAGTTCACCAGCACCACGTCCAGTGTTTCGGCCGCCTTGCGCAGCGGGTTGATGTCGAGCACGAAACTGACGCCCAGCAGCACCGCGGCATGGATCACCAGCGCCAATCCGAAGGCGATGGAAAATCGGTCGTTGAACAGGTTGCCGGTCATGGTCGCCACGCTCAGGCCGCCGCCTCCCGCGCGGCCAGGCGCGCCTCGATCGCGTCGAACAGGTGCCCGGCGATGTTCAGGCCGTGCGCCGCATCGAGCTCACGAATGCAGGTCGGGCTGGTGACGTTGATCTCGGTCAGCCAGTCACCGATGACGTCGAGGCCGGCGAACAGGATGCCGCGCCGCTTCAGCTCCGGCGCCACCTGCTCACAGATCCAGCGGTCGCGGTCGCTTAACGGCACGGCCTTGCCGGTGCCGCCCTTGGCCAGGTTGCCGCGAAAATCACCTTCGCCCGGTATGCGCGCCAGTGCGAATGGAACGGGCTCACCGTCGACCACCAGGATGCGCTTGTCGCCCCTGTCGATCTCCGGAATGTAGGTCTGCGCCATCACCTGCTCGCGGTCATGCTTCGTAATCGCCTCCAGGATCACGCGCAGGTTCGCGTCGCCGGGGTTCAGCTGGAAGATGGACTCGCCACCCATGCCGTCCAGCGGCTTGACCACCGAGCGGCCGTTCGCCTCGACAAAGGCCTGGATACGGCGGGACTCCCGCGTAATCACGAACGGCACGCAGCACTGGGGGAAATGGGTGATGAAATACTTCTCGTTGGCGTCACGAAGGGCGTTGGGGCGATTCACCACCAGCACGCCCGCCGCCTCGGCCAGGTCCAGCGCGTAGGTCTGGTAGACATAATCCATGTTGAACGGCGGGTCGCGGCGCATCAACAGGGTGTCGAGTTCATCCAGCGGTGTGTCCACGGCCTCGCCCAGGCTGAACCAGTCCGTGGTGTTGTCCCGCACTTCGACCGACCGCATCGCCGCGAATGCCCGGCCGTCCGAGACATACAGGTCGCCCGGCTCCATGTAGCGCAAATCATGGCCGCGACGCTGCGCTTCCAGCATCATTGCGAAGGTGGAATCCTTGTAAGTCTTGATGCCGGCAATCGGATCCATGACCACCCCGGTCCGGATACCACGCGCCAACACGGCCTCGGTTTCGTTCATCTTTCGCTCCCTGCGAATGCGCTCACATTATCCGCCGCCACGGGCCACCCTGCCAACCACCCGGCAGCCACAACCGCGTTTTACCAGCGGGCTCAATTATATAAGCGACATTCCTTGCAAAGTGCAGAAGGCTGGAATCCTGCAAAATTCGGGAGTAGACTAGGTGGCCCCGCGACTTTCTGATCCTTTCAGTCAGCCGGGGAAGGGGAAGGATAAGGGGACAAATCGCGCAGCGGACAAGCGCGAGCAACCAATGACAGGGAAGGAACCATGAACATGGAAAGCGTTCAAGTGGCCACCGACGTCGCCACCGAGGAACACGCACCGCGACGGGAGATGTGCATTCTCTTCGTCGACGACAGCGCCACCATCCGGCGCTCGGCTGAAACCATGCTGGCCAACGAGGCCTGCCGCGTGGTGACCGCCGAGAACGGCTTCGAAGCCCTCTCCAAGATCACCCGGCATCGCCCGGACCTGATTTTCGTGGACATCATGATGCCGCGACTGGACGGCTACCAGACCACCGCGATCATCAAGAACAACGCCGAGTTCCGCAATACGCCGGTCATCATGTTGACCAGCAAGGACGGCCTGTTCGACAAGGCGCGTGGGCGGGTGGTGGGTTCCGACCTCTACCTGACCAAGCCATTCACCCGGGAGGAGCTCCTCTCGGCTGTGGAACAGCACGCGGCCTGACGTGGCGCCAGGCGGTCCGGGGACCGCACGTCACGATGAATGCTCACGAGGGGATGTGAAGATGAGCACGGTCAACGCCTCATTCGCCAAACTGCTCGATTACGAGCGCAGGGCCCGCGACGCCGGCAGCGACGGCGCGGACGGCGCCGCCACGCGCGGTGACTGGGCCGGGCTCGCGTTCCGCGTCGGCGGTGACCAGCTCGTCTGCGGCATGGACCGCGTGTCGGAATCACTCGCCCTGCCGCAGATCACCCGCGTTCCGGGCGCCAAGCCATTCATCCTGGGGCTGGCCAACGTCCGTGGCGACCTGGTCACCATTATCGACCTGGGTTGCTACCTGGGCGGCCAGCGCACCCGCACGTCATCCTCGTCCAGGGTGCTGTCTTCAAATCTTCGCGGCCGAGCAGTCGGCCTGCTGGTGGACG
Source organism: uncultured Oceanospirillales bacterium (assembly GCA_913055655.1). Classification (GTDB taxonomy): domain Bacteria; phylum Pseudomonadota; class Gammaproteobacteria; order Xanthomonadales; family SZUA-36; genus Marinihelvus. The sequence goes on from CAJXKA010000004.1 coordinate 5,316, forward strand.
AGGTGTTTGGACAACGAAATTTCATGAGCAGCGATGCCGACCCGGTGGATGTGCCGGAAGACTCACCGCTGCATGACCTGGTGAAGCGCGCGCATCGCGCCGGCTCCGAATCGTGGCAGGAACTCGACCTCGACACCCTGTTCCGCAGCCCGGCCTTCCTGGATGGAGCGGCGGCATGAACGGTGACCCGCGACTGATCGGAAAACGCCGCCAGGCCGGCGCCAGTTCCCCGAAACTGGTCATTGCCCTTGCTGTGCTGACGGTGATGGCGGGCATCACGGTGGGCATTTCCACGACCCTGCTGATGAAAAACGCGGGGCACGAACGCACCTGGACACGCCTGGCCACCGAGGTACAGGTCGGGTCGCAGAAGCTTTCGAAAGCAGCCGCGGAGGCCGCGCTCGGGAATATTGAGGCCATCAGCGAGCTCGAAACCACGTACCAGCAGCTGGATCGCAACATGCAGGCGCTGCGGATTGGCTCGCCCGCCGGCAACCTGCCGCCCACCCCCGAGGAAGTGGGTACCGAGATGCGTGCCCTGAACACGACCTGGACCCGGGTCAGCGACAACGCCTACGAGATCATCAACGCCGAACGACTGGTCAATGAACTGTCCACCGCGGGTTCGGCCGTCTACAACGCGATCCCGCAGATCCAGGCGAACACCGACCAGATGGTGCGCCAGCTGGTGGAGAGCGGCGCGCCCAGCCAGCAGGTTTTCGCGGGCAGCCGGCAACTCGTGCTGGCCGATCGTATCCAGCGCCGGGTGAATGAAATCCTGCGTAACGGCGCCAATGCCGCGGCAGCGGCCGAAGACCTGCAGAACGAGATGGCCGTGTTTGCACAGGTGCAGCAGGCCCTCGTATCCGGCAACCAGCGGATGGGCATTACCCCGGTTCGTAACCAGCAGGCCCTGGCCTCACTGAGCAATGTTCGCCGGGGTTTCGCAGCGGCGCAGCCATCCCTGCAGTCCATCCTGGACGCGGCCGAACGCCTGCGCGCCATCCGTGTTGCCGCTGACAACATCTTTCTCGACAGCGAAGCTGTCTTCCGACAGGCCGGTGACCTGTCACGCGCCGTAGCCGCCCTGCCCCGGACGCGTGCGTGGCCGTCGACGCAGATCAATACCATCGCGCTGGTGGCGTTGATCGTGCTGGCGATCGCGCTCGTGGGCTTCGTGCTGCTCAGCGCCACGCGCAAAGCCGATACGGCGCACAAATCGAACCGCCGCACCCAGGAAGCCATCATCCGCCTGCTGGACGAGTTGGGCGCCCTGGCCGAGGGTGACCTGACAACGCGCGCGACCGTCACCGACGAGATCACCGGCGCCATCGCCGATGCCGTCAATTTTGCAATTGAGCGCCTGAGGGAACTGGTGGTCGGCATCAACCAGACCGCCGCCGAAGTGGCCCGCTCGGCCGAGTCCACCCGGACGTCGACCTCGCGGCTGGCGGAATCCGCCAATGAGCAGGCCGGCCAGGTCGGTCGCGCCACCGAGAAAATCCAGGCCATGTCCACGGCTTTCAACACCATGGCGCAGCGTTCGCTGTCTTCAAGCGAAACCGCGCTGGACTCGGTCACCATGGCTCATGCCGGCGCCGGGAAGGTGCGGAAAACGATCCAGGGGATGGACACGATTCGTGACCAGATCCAGGAAACTTCAAAGCGGATCAAGCGCCTGGGTGAGTCGACCCAGGAGATCGGCGATATTGTCGGGCTGATCAAGGACATCGCTGAGCAGACCAACGTGCTGGCGCTGAACGCCGCCATCCAGGCCGCATCGGCTGGCGGATCGGGCCAGGGTTTCGGCGTGGTCGCCGACGAGGTCCAGCAGCTGGCCGAAAGCGCCACCAATGCCACGCGCCGGATCACCAGCCTGGTCCAGACCATCCAGGCGGACACGGCCGAGGCGGTCCGCTCGATGGAAGAGACGACCAGCGAAGTGGTCAACGGCGCCCGCCTGGCCCAGGACGCCGGCGCCTCGCTGTCGCAGATTGAGCTCGCTTCGACCGAACTGTCCGCCCTGATCGAGGACATTGCGCGCGAGGCCGAGGCCCACTCCGGCCAGGCCCAGCGAATTTCCGAGCTCATGGACGGCATTCGCGAGGTATCGGTCAAAACGTCGAAAGGCACATCGCTCACCGCCGATGCGGTCGCCGAGCTGGCTGAGCGTGTCATGCAGTTGCAGGCATCAGTGTCCGACTTCAAGCTGCCCGAGCAGCCCGAAAGCGCCGAAGCATTACCGGTACCCGCCCTCCCGGAGCCCGCTCCGGAACCGGAACCGGAACCGGAACCGGAATTGCTATCCGAACCTGGGGCCCAAGCCGAAACGACGCCGGAAGAGACGCAAGCGCCCGGCACAGTCAATGATGAGCTGGACGAAGGGGACGAAGGGGACAAAGGGGACGAGGACATTCCGCCCTCACTGGTGCCGCCACGCAAGGACCACGACCCCGAAGCGCCGGCCCGTGCCGCCACGGGTCCTGACGCGGTTCCCGAGATCGAGGCCCCGGACTGGGAAACGGTGGAATACAGCGATGATGCGGACACGGCAGAAGACAATGCCGAGGCGTCAAACGGCGACGCCACCAGCACACGCAGGGAGTCCGCATGAGCCAGGTTCGATCCCTGACACCCACCGCGCTCGGCTGGATTCGCGAAGACCTGGACCGGTTGCTGAACACGACCCGGTTGCAGGCGGAGACCATTGCCGGCAATCCGCGCTCGGGTCCCGTTGTTTACGAGGGTGCCGTGGACAGCGTCGAACAGCTGGCGGAAATCTTCCAGACCCTGGGGATTGACGGTGCCCGGCAGGTGACCCGCGCCATGCGCAACCTGCTGCAGTCGGCCATCGAGAACGAGGGTCGCTCGCGCGAGGGGGCCGGCGAAAACCTGCTCGATGCGATGGTCGTGCTCCCCGCCTACCTTGACCGCCTGCAGGCCGGACACGCCGACCTGCCGGTGCTCGTACTGCCGTTGATCAACCGCTTGCGCGAAGCGCACGGCGAAGAACCGCTGTCGGAAGGCACGGTGTTCACGCCTCTCCTGGATGTCGAGCTTCCCGAGCTGGAGTACGTCGAGAAACCGGGTTACGACGAGCCCTTTGAATACCTGACCGGCCGGCTGCACCGCCAGATCGAGAGCACGCTGGCCGAATGGCAGCAGGATCCGGAGCAGACCGAGGCCCTCGCCAGCATCCATGGCATTCTCGAGACGCTGCGCCACCGGATGGAACGTTATGACCTCAAGCGCCTCTGGTGGGTCGCGACCGAGGTCATTGGCGGCCTGGCCGAAGGCCATGTCGAAAACGACTCGCAGCTGCGCGGATTACTGTCACGCCTCAGCCTGCTGGTCGGCAATATGTCCGACGGCGGCGAAGATGCGATTGACGTCGATACGTCGAACTCGGTCACGCAGGCCCTGCTCTTCCACGTCGGCCGGGCGAAACCCGGCTGCGATGGTGTCGACCTGGTGCGTGAACGTTTCCGGCTGGACGACCTGAGCCCTGACGAAGCGGCGCTGCTCCAGGCCCAGGGAACGATCTCCGGCCGCGACCGTGAAATGTATCGCTCGCTGGCCGCCGCGGTTGAAGATGAACTGGTCATGGTCAAGGATTCTCTCGACCTGGAACTGCGAACCGGCCAGGTCGACCCGGACCGGCGCCGGCAAAGCGTTGAAGCCCTGAAACGGCTTGGCGACACGCTCGCCATGCTCGGCCAGTCCGACGCCGGGGAGGCACTGGCCGAACTGGTTCCGGCATTCGAATCATCCGCCAACGCCGGTCGCGAGACTCGTGACGCCACGCTCGTCGGCCTCGCGGAACAGCTGCTGCTGATCGAATCTTCTCTCCAGGAGCAGGTGGAGACACTCGGTGCACCGCTGAATGGCGAGGCCCAGGAAGGGTTTATCCCGCTGTCGGCGCACGAACGCCGTCGCATCCGTTGCCAGCTGCTGGATCAATGCGTGGCCAGTACGCACCAGTCGCAGGACGCCATCCGCAAGATGCTTTCCGGCGATCGCTCCGCCAATGCCATCGAACCGATTGAACAGGTGGCCGGTGCGCTGGAACTGGCGCAGGACGCCGAGGCCGCAGAGCGCGCCCGCAGCCTGCAGGACACCATCCGCGCGATGTTCCACGATATTCACGCGGTCGACGAAAACAACAATGTGCGACTCGAGGCGCTCGCCGACGCGATGGCCGCACTTGAGCTCTACCTGGCCGCCAACCGTGACCTGCAACAGGACGCCGGACAGTTCCTGGCCGTCATGGACGACCGGCTGCAATCACTGTCGTCACCGGCCGCTCGAAGCGAACCGGAACCCGACGTCGAGGACGAGCCGCAAGAAGCCATTGCACCGGAAGCCGCTGATTTCGAGATGCCGGCGCCGGAACCGGAGCCGGCATCGTTCTCAGCACCTGGGCCGGTTGTGGCGCAGGTGCCTGAGCCTGAATTTGTACCTGAACCTAAACCCGAACCCGAACCCGAGCCCGAGCCGGAACCAGAGCTGGAGCTGGAGCCGGAAACCTCACCCGTGCCAGAACCCGGGCCTGCCCCGGCTGTCGCGGCCGAGCAGGAACAGGGGTCCGGCGGGGACGAGCTTCCACCAGCCATTGACCCGGAACTCCGGGACATTTTCCTGGAAGAATACGAAACCGTTCTCGAAACGCTGCAGCAGAACATTCCCGACTGGATGGCGGAGCTCGAAAATGCCGCCCCGCTGACGGAAATCCGTCGCGCCTTCCATACGCTGAAGGGCAGCGGCCGCATGGTCGGCGCGGAGGAAGTGGGTGATTTTTCCTGGCAGGTCGAGGACATGCTGAACGGCCTGCTGGAGGGCCGCGTCGACAACTTTGCCGATATTTCGATGATGGTGCGCCTGGCCCAGGCGTCCCTGCCCGCACTGCGCCAGCGCATGCTCCAGCAGGCCACCGGCCTGAAGCGCGACGTCATCCAGCTCATTGGCGAGAGCGCCCAGGGCCTTGGCCACGGCGGCGAAGTCGACTGGGGTGCGCTTGGCCGCCGACTGCCGGCCTACCTGGCCACATTGCTGCCCGGCGGATTCGAACCGGAGGACGAGCCTGCACCGGCCGCCCGGCAGGGAGAAGACGCCAACGCGCTTCGGGACCGTCTCGCGGCCCGCATGGGACCCATCCAGTCCTACCTGGAGGCCGTCTCACGCGACCGCGCGGCGAGGGCCGACGAAGACCAGCGCAGCGCGGCGAAGGATATCGCCAGGATACTGGCCGACCACCCGGACGGCCGCGACGCCGACATCGCCCGTGCGCTGTCAACCCTCATGGACGCGCAGGCAGGGTCCGGCGCGACCTTTGCACCCGACTCCCTGTTCACCGTCGTCAGCGCCGTCGGCCAGCTGCAAAACCGGCTGGAGCGGCTCGAAGGTTACGGCGAAGCGATCGACGGTGAAGCCCAGGACGACCTGGTCCACCAGCTGAAACAGCTGGGTGAACACTTCGCCCACGGTGAGCCGGCGGAGGACACCGGCGAGTTCGACCCTGGACGGTCCGTTTTCGCCGGTGGTATTGCACCCGACAGTCCGGCGCCCGAGTCAAAACCCGAACCGGAAGCGCAGGCACCGGTCGAACAGCTCGACCCCGAGATTGTCGGCATTTTCCTGGAGGAGGCCGGCGAGGTCCTGGAGCGTGGTGACACCGCGCTGGACCAGTGGCGCAACGACGTCCAGGAACTCCGCTGGGTGCGCAACCTGCAACGCGAAATTCACACCTTCAAGGGTGGCGCCCGCATGGCGGGTCTCACCAGCCTGGGGGACTACACCCACGAGATGGAGACCCTGCTGGAGCGAATCGCCGACCGCGCCATGCGCCCGTCCCTGTCCGCGGTGCAGTTGCTCGAAGACGCCTGCGACCACCTGCATGGCTGGGTCGAGGACGTCAAAGCCGGCACCGCGCCTGATGCCACCGATGCGCTTGCCCTGCTGAACCAGCAGATCAACGCGCTGGATGATGTTACCGAGCCGGCGCGGGAAGCGCCGCGCCCGGCCGCAGAAACGCTGCCCGACGAGCCTTTCGCCGGTCTCGACGCCGCCCTGGAAGACCTGGAATCCGCACTGGACGAACGGCTGGAAGAATCGTCCACGCAATCGGCGTCCGTTGAGATACCCGGGCCCGCGGTCGCGCCTGCCGCGTCGGCGGGCACGGATGCACCTGCACCCACGGCCGCTGTCCGCGAGTTGCCGGAAGTACCGGAAGAACAGCAGCGCAACGTCGAGGCCGATGTCGACAACGACCGCGGCCAGGCCCAGATCCGCGTGTCCGCCGATTTGCTCGACAAGCTGGTCAACGCCGCCAGCGAAGTCAGCATCTACCGTTCCCGCATCGAGCAGCAGGTCTCCAACCTGCGCGGCAACCTGGGCGAGTTCGACAAGACCCTCGATCGCCTGCGCGAGCAGTTCCGCAAGATGGAAATCGAGACCGAGGTCCAGATCCGCTCGAACTACCCCGATGCGGGCAGCGCCGGCGACAGCGATTTCGATCCGCTCGAACTGGACCAGTTCTCGACCCTCCAGCAGCTGTCGCGCAGCCTGTCGGAGTCGGTTTCCGACCTGCTGAACCTGCAGGAGATGCTGGAAGACAGCGCGCGCAACTCCGAGCAGTTGCTGCAGCGCCAGTCACGCGTGTCGACGGAGCTCCAGGAAGGCCTGATGAAGACGCGCATGGTGCCCTTCGGCTCCATCGCCACGCGCCTGCGCCGCCTGGTGCGCGCCGCCGCCAAGGAAACCGGCAAGAAAGCCAACCTGCAGATGCGCGTGGTCGGCACCAGCGACGAGCTTGACCGCAACGTCCTGGAACACATCACTGCGCCGCTTGAGCACATGATGCGCAACGCGATCGTACATGGCATCGAGTCGCCCGCCGATCGCAAATCCGCCGGCAAGAAAGCCGACGGCGAAATCACCATCACGGTGGAGTCCGAGGCGACCGAGTTCGTCATCCGCATCGCCGATGACGGCGCCGGCATCGACCTGGACGCCATCCGCGCCCGCGCGATCGACCGCGGGCTGCTGGACGCGAACGCGGAACCCGGACGCGAGCAGCTGTACGAATTCATGATGGACAGCGGCTTCTCGACTTCCAGCGAGGTCACCAAGCTGGCCGGCCGCGGCGTCGGCATGGACGTCGTGTCCAGCGACATCAAGCAGATTGGTGGTTCACTGGAGATCGATTCCGAGCGCGGTGCGGGCACCCAGTTCACGATTCGCATTCCGTTCACGCTCGCCATCATGCAGGCCATCGGCCTGGTGGCCGGCGACAACGATTACCTCTTGCCGCTGTCCAGTGTCGCGGGCGTCTCCCGCATCCTGCCGGAGGAGTACCAGGCACTGATCGAGCAGGACGAGCCGACTTACCGCTTCGCCGGCCAGGAGTACCCGGTGCTGGACATCGAGCCGCTGCTGGGCGAGCCGTCCCACCTGGCGGCCGGGCGCGACAACGTCACGCTGCTGATCCTGAACGCCGGCGAGCAGAAAGCCGCCCTGCGCGTGCCGCAGCTGCAGCCGCACCGCGAAGTGGTCATCAAGCCGGTGGGGCCGCAGATCAGCTGCATCCCCGGCATCCTGGGCGGCGCCATTGCCGGCGACGGCCGCGTCATCGTCATTCTCGACCCGGGTCCGCTGATCCGCCATGCGCTACTGCACGGTGTCAGCCCGGCACCGGCCATGGAAGCCGTCAATGGCGATGCCGCACGCAAGCTGGTCATGGTGGTCGACGATTCCATCACCATGCGAAAAGTCACCTCGCGGGTCCTGGAAGGCAATGACTACGAGGTGCTGACGGCGCGTGACGGCATTGATGCGCTGGAGCAGCTGGAAGAGCGCACCCCGGACATCATGCTCTGTGACATCGAGATGCCGCGCATGGACGGCTACGAACTGACCGAGCGCGTCCGCGCCGACGCGCGGCTGCGCAAAACGCCTATCGTGATGATCACGTCACGCGCCGGGCGCAAACACCGCGAGAAGGCCGAGCGCCTGGGCGCGAACGCGTACCTGACCAAGCCTTACAGCGAATCGGAACTGCTCAACGAAGTGCAGCGCCTGCTGGACGGCGAAGGAGCCTGATATGGCGGAGATTCACGAAATACGCGCCCTGCTCGCCCCCGTGGACGGCGGCGGCGTCCTGGTGCCGGGCAGCCTGGTGACAGAGGTCATCGACTTCAACGAACCCGAGCCTTTCGATGACGGGCCCGACTGGCTGCTGGGCGAGCTGCGATGGAACGGCTGGCAGGTGCCCGTGGTCGACTTCGCCCTGTTGACCGGCAGCGGTGATTCCACCGACCACCTGGAACGCGCCCGCGTGGTCGTCGTTCGCACCCATACGGAAAGCGCCAGCATCAACCTGCTCGGTTTCCTGATCAACGGCCTGCCCAAGATGCGTAATGTCACCGCCGGCAACCTGATCGAGGACGACAGCGATCGGGAGAAACAACCCGGCGTGTTCAGTTACGTGACGCTGGATGACAGCGTGGCGGCCATACCCGACCTGGACGAACTGGCGGCCAGCATCGAGGCCGCGGTCTATACCCGCTGACGGCCGCCTTACACTCAGCCCCGAAAGTCGCCGTGTAACGCCTGCAGTACCGCCAGCGCCGCGGGTCCGGCCGTTTCCGTTCTCAATACACGGGGTCCCATGGCCATTCGCGTGACTCCAGCACGGTCCATGCACTGGAACTCCAGGTCTGAAAACCCGCCTTCGGGCCCCACGACCAGTTCATACCCATCTGCAGACATTTCAATCCCCGCCAGCGCACGCGACGCCCCCGGCGCCAGGCAGAGCCGCTGTCCACGCGCCGGTGAAGCCAGCCAGTCGTCGAGGCCCACTGCCTCCAGCAGGGTCGGCACGACCGCCCGGCCGCACTGCTCACAGGCCGAGATCATGACGCGGCGCCAGTGTTCCATGCGTTTGTCCAGCCGATCCCCGTCCAGCCGGACACCGGTGCGTTCACTGAAAAGCGGCCGCACGGCGGTTACACCCAGCTCCGTCGCCTTCTGCAGGCTGAGGTCCATGCGGTCGCCCTTGCCCACGGCCTGCACCAGGGTCACGGCCAGCGGCGACTCGGCCAACGCCGGCAGGCGCGCGCTCACGACCAGTTCCACGCGATCGCGACGATTGCTCAGCAACTCGGCCGCGTAGTCAGAACCGTCACCGTTGAACAGCACGACCGGATCGCCGGCGCGCAGTTTCAGCACCCGGAAAACGTAGTGACCGGTTTTCTCGTCCAGCGTGACTTCCCGGTCGGGGGCCAGGCGTTCGGGCGTGTACAGGCGGGAAATTCTCATGATGGTCCAGTTCGTCAGCGCGGGTGTTCGTGTCTCCTCTGGTATGATGGTGTCCGCTTGCCGCCCGTGCAAGCCATCGCCCCAGAAGCCTGAAGACGATTGGAAAACCAAGGCATGAACCCTTACGTCGACACCGCCATCCGTGCCGCGCGCGCGGCCCGCGAACGCATTCTCGCCCGCTACCACGGCGAGTTTGAAATTGAGATCAAGGACGACCAGACGCCGGTCACCGTGGCCGACCGCGAGGCCGAGCAGGCCATCCGCGAAGTCCTGGCCGCCGCCTGGCCCGATCACGGCATTTACGGCGAAGAATACGGCGCCGACCAGCCTGACGCCGAATACCTGTGGCTGGTCGACCCCATCGACGGCACCAAGGGCTTCGTCCGCGGCACCGGCATGTTCTCGACACAGATCGCGCTGATGCACGAGGGCCGTATCATCGCCGCCGTGTCATCGGCACCCACCGCCGATGAACTGGCCTGGGCGGCGGAGGGCGAAGGCGCCTGGCTGAACGACAAGCGCCTGTCCGTCAGCGACATCGCCGAACTCGGTGATGCACACGTCTCGGGCGGCAACCTGGTCACGCTGGCCGGCTCACCGCGCTGGGAAGTGCTGCGCGGCATTGTCATCGGCTGCAACCGTTTCCGCGCCTACGGCGACTACTACCACTACCACCGCCTGGCCGCGGGCCAGCTGGATGCGGTGATCGAGTCCGACGTGAATGTCCTCGACATCGCCGCGCTCAGCCTGCTGGTCACCGAGGCCGGCGGCGTTTTCACCGACCTGGAAGGCGACCCGGTCCGCCTGGAAACCACGTCCGTGCTGGCCGCACCGCCCGCCCTGCACGCCACCCTGCTCAGCGCGTTTTCCGACCCGCTGCCGGGGGCGCAACCGGGTTTCTCAAGCCGCACCAACGGATGAGCCGGCTGCCGAAAATCCACGCCCGCCGGGAGCTCGACCCGGGGCACGTGTTCCGCATCGAACAGCTTGACCTGGAATTCGCCAACGGCGTGAAGCGCACGTATGAACGGCTCGAGTCCAAGGGGCTGGGCGCCGTCATCGTCGTGCCGATGCGCGACGACGACACGGTGCTGCTGGTGCGCGAGTACGCCTGCGGCCTGAACCACTACGAAACCGGCCTGGTGAAAGGGCGCCTGGAAGAAGGCGAGTCGATCCTGGAAGCCGCCCAGCGTGAACTGCGCGAGGAAGCCGGCGTGGCCGCCCGCGACCTTGTGGAACTGACCGAACTGAGCCTGGCACCGGGCTACATGACCCACGTCACCCACGTGGTGCTGGCCCGCGACCTGTATGACAGCCCGCTGGAAGGCGATGAGCCCGAACCGCTTGATGTTGAACCCTGGCCCATCGCCAACCTGCGCGAGCTGACCGCACGGCCCGACTGCACCGAGGGTCGCACCATCGCGGCGCTGTATATCGCCCGCGACTACCTGCTGAGCGAAAAAGAAAACTCATGAACTTTATTGATCCCGCCGCCCTGCTGGGCGACCTGGTCGCCGTGGCCCGCCGGGCCGGCGACGCCATCCTCGACATTTACGACAGCGACGACCTGGGCGTGGTCACCAAGGACGACGATTCGCCGCTGACCCGCGCCGACATGGCCAGCCACGTGGTCATCCGCGATGCGCTGAAGGCCCTGACGCCGCAGACCCCGCTGCTGTCCGAGGAATCCGCCGACATCGGCTTCGACACCCGCCAGACCTGGAACGAATACTGGCTGATCGACCCGCTGGACGGCACCAAGGAGTTCATCAACCGCAACGGCGAGTTCACGGTGAACATCGCGCTGATCCGCGAAGGCCGCCCGGTGGCCGGCGTGGTACACGTGCCGGTACGAGGCCAGACCTACTACGGCATCGTCGGTGAGGGGGCCTGGCGCCGTGACGGCGATGCCGATCCACAAGCCATCAACACCCGCCGCCCACCTGCCGAAACCCCGGTGGTGGTGGGTAGCCGTTCACACGCCAACCCGAAGCTGGAACAGGCCCTGGCGCCGCTGGGCGGGCATGAAATGACCAGCATGGGCAGTTCACTGAAGTTCTGCCTGGTGGCCGAGGGCTCGGCCGACCTGTACCCACGCCTGGGCCCGACCTCGGAATGGGACACCGGCGCCGCGCAGGCCGTGGTCGAAGCCGCCGGCGGTGTGGTCGTCGGCCTGGAGGGCGACCCCCTGCCCTACAACGCCAAGGATGAATACCTGAACCCCTGGTTCCTGGTACTGGGCGACCCGGACTACGGATGGAACGAAAAGCTCGACCTGTCGGTCTGAATGGCGACGTTTAATCGCACAGACATCCCGAAATGAAACACGCACTGACCTCGCGACGACAGTTTGTCATGGGCATGGCCGCCGGCACCGGCCTGGTGTCGATGGGCGCCCTGCGCGCCGGCATCGCCGCCACCGGCAACATGCCCAGCCCGGTGCCGGAGCTTTCCGGCAACCGTTTCGGGCTGCGCATTGGCGAAGCCACGGTGAACTTCACCGGCAAGCCGCGCCGCGCGGTGCTCACCAACGGCAGCCTGCCGGCACCCGTGCTGCGCTGGCGCGAGGGTGAACGGGTCACGATTGATGTCACCAACACCCTGGCCGAAGACACTTCGATTCACTGGCACGGCCTGATCCTGCCGTCGAGCCAGGACGGCGTCCCGCATATCAGTGAAGGTTTTCCGGGCATCCGCCCCGGCGAGACCTTCACCTACCAGTTCGACGTGGTACAGAACGGCACCTACTGGTACCACAGTCATTCCGGCTTCCAGGAGCAGATCGGCCACTACGGCGCCATCGTCATCGAGCCGCGCGAGCCGGACCCGGTGAGTTACGACCGCGAGCACGTCATCGTGCTGTCCGACTGGACCGACGAAGACCCGCAGCACGTCTTTCACACGCTGAAGAAAAACGCCGAGTACTACAACTTCAACCAGCGCACCACCGGCGACCTGCTGGACGAGATCCAGGCGAAGGGTGTGGCCGCCACCTGGCGCGACCGCGCCATGTGGAACCGCATGCGCATGACCGACCGGGACATTTCCGACGTCACCGGCTACACCTACACGTTCCTGATGAACGGCGCGGCACCGGCAGGCGGCTGGACCGGCCTGTTCAAACCGGGCGAGAAGGTCCGGCTGCGCATCATCAACGCCGCGGCGATGACGATCTTCGACCTGCGCATTCCCGGCCTGGACATGAAAGTCGTGGCCAGCGACGGCCAGTACATCGAGCCCGTCAGCGTGGAAGAATTCCGCATCGGCGTGGCGGAGACTTACGACGTGGTGGTCGAACCAAAGGCCGACACTGCCTACTGCGTATTCGCCCAGGCCATCGACCGCAGCGGCTTCGCCCGCGGCACGCTGACCCCCGACCCGGCCCTGGCCGTCGAACCGCCGCCGCTGGACCCCCGCCCGGTCCTCACCCACGGCGACATGGGCATGGGCGGCGCCCACGCGGGTCACGACATGGGCGGCATGGATCACTCGTCCCACGACATGGGGCAAATGGACCATTCAGCCCACCAGATGTCGTCAACGGACCATTCAGGCCACAACATGTCCGGCAACGACCACCCAGGTCACCCGTCACCCGTCACCCGTCACCCCAGCCCCAGCCCAGGCGACGCCGGCATGGGCAGCGACGCCGAAATCGTCCACGCCGACACCGAATACGGCCCCGGCATCGACATGCGCGCCGAAGAACCGATGATGCGCCTCGATGACCCCGGCGTCGGCCTGCGAAACAACGGCCGCCGCGTGCTGACCTACGCCGACCTGCGCCACCTGGGACCCAGTCCTGACCCGCGCGAACCGTCACGCGAGATCCAGCTGCACCTGACCGGCAACATGCACCGCTACATGTGGTCCATGGACGGCATCGCCTTCGCCGACGCCGAGCCGCTGGAGTTCAGGCTGGGCGAGCGCCTGCGCGTGACCCTGGTCAACGACACGATGATGAACCACCCGATCCACCTGCACGGCATGTGGAGCGACCTGGAAACCGGCGACGGCGAACGCATCCCGCGCAAGCACACGGTCATCGTTCAGCCCGGCTCAAAGCTGAGCTACCTGGTCACCGCCGACGCCCCCGGCCCCTGGGCCTACCACTGTCACCTGCTCTACCACATGCCCGGCATGTTCCGGAAAGTGGTGGTGGCATGAGGCGCGCACTCACAACGTTCCTGGCGCTGGCCACCGCGCCGGCCTGGGCGATGGAAAATGATGATCCATTGCTCGCCTCCGTGCTGGTCGAGGAGCTGGAATGGCGCGCCGACGGCGGCGATTCCGGCGCCGGCTGGGACATCCAGGGCTGGCTGGGTTACGACATCAACAAGTTCCGCTTCAAGACCGAGGGCGAGTGGGATGACGACGAAAACGTGGAAGCCGCCGACTTCCAGGCGCTGTATTCACGCGCGATCGCGCCCTACTGGGACATCCAGGCCGGCTGGCGTCGCGAACTGGAGCCGGGCGAGGACCGCGACTGGGCCGTTATCGGCATCCAGGGCCTGGTACCGTGGCACTTCGAAGTCGACGCCAGCCTGTTTGTCGGTGAAAGCGGCCGCACCGCCGCCCGCGTCGAAGCCGAATACGAATTCCTGCTCACACAGCGCTGGGTGCTGACCCCGAAACTGGAGCTGAACGCTCACGGCAAGGACGATCCCGAACGCGGCATCGGCAGCGGTTTAAGCAACCTCGAGACCGGCCTGCGCCTGCGCTACGAAATCCGCCGCGAATTCGCCCCCTACATCGGCATCCACCACGAACGTCTCTTCGGCGACACCGCCGATTACGCCGAAGCAGAGGGCCACGGCGACACCGAAACCCGCTGGGTGATCGGCCTACGCGCCTGGTTCTGACGGTGACGGGTGACGGGTGACGGGTGACGGGTGACGGGTGACGGGTGACGGGTGACGGGTCAGAAGGGTTTCGTGACGGCCAGGATGACGACAATCACCAGCGCAAGCGCCGGCGCCTCGTTGAACCAGCGGTACCACTTGTGCGAACGGGTGTTGCGGTCGGCGGCGAAATCCTTCACCAGGTAAACGCACCACACGTGGTAGGCGGTCAGCGCCAGCACGAACATCAGTTTCACACGTAGCCAGCCGGTCGCCATCAGCACCGGGGCCATGTGGATCAGCGCCAGGCCGAATAGCCACGTCAGCGCCCCGCCGATATGGGTCATGACCATCAGCTTGCGCTCCATCACCTTGAACGTGGCGGAAGTGGCCTCGTCTTCGGTTTGTGCGTGGTAGACGAACAGTCGCGGCAGGTAGAACAGCCCGGCGAACCAGGTGACCATGAAAATGATGTGGAAGGCTTTGAGCCAGAGCATGTCAGGGCTTCCGGTTTTCCCAGATTCAACAATATCAGACTTGCTGTAGTGCGAGCGAGACAACCCACCCGCCCATTGAAAAACCGCACATCCGGCGTCATATTTGGCGCATGGCTACCGCGATTGAAACCCCCAGCACCGAAACGCCCGCCGGCGGCGAAGACCTCGTTTTCACCGAGGCCGCGGCGCGCAAGGTGATGGAGCTGATCCTGGACGAGAAGAACCCGGAGCTTAACCTGCGGGTGTATATCTCCGGGGGCGGCTGTTCGGGGTTCCAGTACGGCTTCATGTTCGATGAGAACAGCGCCGAGGACGATATTCGCGTCACGCGCGACGGCGTGACGTTGCTGGTCGATCCGCTCAGCTACCAGTACCTGGCCGGCGCCGAGGTGGACTACACCGAGAGCCTGCAGGGTGCACAGTTTGTCATCAAGAACCCCAACGCCTCGACCACCTGCGGTTGCGGCTCGTCGTTCTCGGTCTAGGCGGACGGGGCGGGTCCCGTGGCGCTGAGTATCGACCGCTACTCGCGTTCCAACCGTAATCGATTCACTTCCGTAAGGCTTGACCGCCTGGTCGAGCAGCGTGACAACCCTGAATGGGTCAGCTCGGCGCTGGCCGCTGACGACGTGCATTTCGTGCCGCTGTGGCGCAGCCGCAGCCTGCTGGAGCGCGGTGATGAGGGCACCATCGCGGTCTACCTGCGCCCGGGCGAACTGGACGCCATCGACCGCATCCAACCGCCAACGCTGCTGGGCACCGACGAGAAACGCACCTACTTTGCCGTTTCCCTGACCGATGCGCAGAAAGACGCCGTGCTGGCGGCGCGGCCGGACGCGCGTTTCGCCAACCTGCGCATGGCCTCCATCGACATGGACGCCAAGCACGCCGGCATCCTGGCCTACGCCAAGGCGCTGCATTACTGGCAGCACCGGCATCGTTTCTGCGGGGTCTGCGGCAACGCCAATCGCCTGTTGTCCGCCGGCCACCGGCTGAAATGCACCAACGAGGAATGCGCGCGCGAGACGTTTCCGCGCATCGACCCGGCCATCATCGTGCTCGTCACCCATGGCGATGCCTGCCTGCTGGGGCGCAACGCGCGCTGGCCGGAGAAGCGGTTTTCAACGCTGGCCGGTTTCGTGGAGCCGGGCGAGAGCCTGGAAGACGCCGTGGTGCGCGAGGTCTATGAAGAAGCCCAGGTGCAGCTGCGCGATATCCGTTACGTGTCGTCGCAGCCGTGGCCGTTCCCGGCCTCGTCGATGTGCGGTTTCTATGCCGAGGCCATCAGCCGCGACTGCGCCGTGTCGGACGAGCTCGAAGAGCTGCGCTGGTACTCCACCGAAGAGCTCACCCGCGCGGTGCTGGCCGGCGAAGTGATCCTGTCGCCCACGGTCTCGATCGCGTTCCAGCTGCTGGCGGACTGGTTTGCGCGCGCCGGCGGCGGCGACCTGGAAGCCATTGCCCGCGAAGCGAAACACCGCCGCGAAGACACGCCGGACTGAGCCGGTTTCGGCACCTCAACCGGCCATGCTGGTAGAATTCACCCAGCCGCGGGGGGATCGCGGCCGGGGAACCTGACATGACCATTATTGCCATCCTGACCGCCTTTGCGCTGTGCTATTTCGTCCGCGAGCTCGGGCGCCTGCACCGTTTCGAGTGGCTGAAGGCCTTCAGCACGTACTGCAACGAGCGCCTGGGCGATGTACCCGGCTGGTCCGGCATCGCCGGCTTCCTGTTCTTTTTCGTCCTGCCGCTGCTGGCGGTCGGCCTCGTGCACGTGGTGGCGGTGTCGCTGCTCGGCACCCTCGGCGCCTTCCTGGTGGCCGTGGCGGTGCTGATCTACACGTTCGGGCCACATGACCTGGACACGGACATCGACGCCATCGTCCATGCCGGCGACGAGGAAGCGCAGGAAAAACAGGTTCGTGAACTGCTCGGCGACTGCCCCATCGACGAAAAAGCCTGCCAGGCGCTGGCCGTACGCTCGGTCTTCCGCGAAGCCTTGCAGCGCTGGTTCGGCACCGTGTTCTGGTTCGCCGTGCTCGGTATCTACGGCGCCGTGCTCTACCGTATCGCCGACCGCATCACCGAGGGCGACCTGGACCTGCCGCGTGGCCAGAAACGCCTGTTCAGCCGGCTGCGGCAGATTCTTGACTGGCCCGTGGCGCAGCTGATGACGCTGGCGCTGGCCATCGCCACCGATTTCGACTCTGTCTACCGCGCCTGGCGCAAGTACCACGACGAACAGGGCCACGGCTTGTTCGAAGGCGACAACGGATTTCTCTATACCGCCGCGCAGGACATCGTGCTCAGCGGCCGCGCCGCGCGCGACGGCTACGCCGACCAGCTCGACGGCCCGCTGGCCAGCCTGAAGCAGGCCATGGACCTGGTCTGGCGTGTCATGGGCGTGTGGCTGACGGTACTGGCCATCCTGCTGCTGGTCGACGTTATCGCATGACCGCGCCGCGATGCCGGGCGCCGTCCACCCAGGTTCACTGGCTGGGCACGCTTATCGCGATATTCCTGGCATTTCCCGCATTCGCAGAAATCCGCCTGCCCCAGGACGGTGGCGGCGAACTGGTGCTTGAAGCCCCCGCCGAACGCGTGATCACGCTGGCACCGCACCTGGCCGAGCTGGCCTGGGACGCGGGCGCCGGCGATACCCTGGTCGGCACCGTGGCCTGGTCCGACTACCCTGAACCGGTGACCGCGCTGCCGGAGATCGGTGATGCCTTCCGCTTCGACCTGGAACAGATTCTCGCGCTGCGCCCGGACCTGGTCATCGCCTGGGCCTCGGGCAACCCGGCGCCGGCGCTCATCGGCCTGGAAGACCTCGGGCTGCCGGTGTGGCGCACCGAGATTCGCCAGCCGGCTGAGATCGCGACCCTGATCGAGGCGATCGGAGATGCGACGGGTCGCGACGGCAAAGCTGAGGACAGGGCTGGCGCCGTGCGCGAAAGGCTGGCCAAGCTGCGCGAGTCCAATGCCGGCCGGCGCCCGGTCAGCTACTTTTACCAGGTCGCCGAGCGCCCGCTTTACACGGTTTCCGGCGACCACCTTGTCAGTCACGGCCTGGCGCTGTGCGGCGGCCAGAATATCTTTGCCGACCTCGGCGAACTGGCGCCGCAGGTGGCGGCGGAAGCCGTTATCGCCGCCGACCCGGAGGTCATGTTCGCCGGCCGTTTCGAGGGCAGCGGCGAACCGCTGGCGCACTGGCGGGAATGGCCCCGGCTGCGCGCGGTAAAGCGCGACGCGCTGTTCACGCTGCCCGCCGAGAAGATCAACCGCGCCACGCCACGAATGTTGGACGCCGTGGAAGAGGCCTGTAAGCTGTTGGACGATTTTCGAGCGGACTCGCCGCAGGACAGCTGGGGATAACACCAATGAACGAAGCCCTGATTTCATCACCCGCCGGCGTCATGGCCGTGCTGATTGCCGTGGTGGCTTTCTGGTTCTGGCTGGAAAAAGCCACGCAGTGGAAAGTCTTCAGTTACCTGCCGCCGCTGATCTTCATCTACGCCACCCCGGTGCTGCTGTCGAACAGCGGGCTGATTCCATTCAAGAGCGAGGCCTACGACTTCCTGCGCCACTATGGCCTGCCCGTGTTCATCGTGCTGATGCTGGTGAAGGTGGACGTGCTGGGCGCAGTGCGCATCATGGGCAAGGGCGTGTTCGTCATGCTGCTGGGCAGTGTCGGCGTGGTCGTGGGTGGCGTGCTGGCGTTCTGGCTCAGCCAGACCCTGTCCGGCGGCTGGTTCCCGTTGCCCGAAGACAGCTGGAAAGCGTTCGGTACACTCGCCGGCAGCTGGATCGGCGGCACCGGCAACATGACCGCGGCCTACGCGGCGCTGGACGGTGAATCCCAGCACATGTCCATGGCCGCCGCCGCCGACCAGATGATCTACCTGGTCTGGCTGCCCATTTTGCTGGGCTCCAAGGCCTTCGCCGACCGCTTCAACCGCTGGGCGCGGGTACCCGAAGGGCGCATCGCCGCGATGGAGCGCGCCGCCGCGGCGCACGACGATGGTGAATCGGCCCCGGATTTCGTCCACCTGGTTTACCTGGCGCTGCTGGCCGTCGCCATTACGGCGATTGCCATCACCCTGTCCGACAGACTGCCGCCCGTGGTGATGGGTGGCGCCACCGTGGTCTCGGCCGGCACCTGGCTGGTCCTGCTGGTGACCACGATGGCGCTGGTCGCCTCGGCGACCCCCGCCCGGAAGCTGCCGGCGGCGCAGCCCATCGCGATGGCCATCATCTACGTGTACGTGGCCCGCGTGGGCGCCACGATGAACCTGACGGACATGGACTGGGGCGTGCTGGGCGGCTTTATCGTCATGGCCTACGCCTGGATCATCGTCCACGGTGCCTTCATCCTGTTCGGCGCCTGGATCTTCCGCGTCGACGTGCATACCGTTGCCATCGCATCGGCCGCCAATATCGGCGGCGCGGCCTCGGCGCCCATCGTCGCCGCGCATCACCGCGAGTCGCTGGTGCCGGCGTCCATCCTGATGGCGCTGATCGGCTACGCGGTGGGCAACTACCTGGCCATCATCACCGGGCGCGTCGGCCAGATGCTGATCAGCTGAGGCTGTCGCCGTGACCGTTCGCAAACGCGTCGCGGAGTTGCTCGAGGCCCACCGGCCCGACGACCGTTGGGGCCGTCGCGTCGACTACTTCCTGATCGTCCTGATCCTGGCGAACGTCGTCGCCGTGATCCTGGAGACCGTCGAACCACTCGCGGCCCGGTTTGGAACGTTCTTCTGGACCTTCGAACTGTTCAGCGTCGTGGTTTTCACGGTGGAGTACGGCCTGCGATTGTGGTCCTGCGTCGAGCGTGAGTACCCCAACGACCCCGACCGCAAAATGACCCGCCTGCGTTGGGCATTATCACCGCTCGGCATTGTCGACCTGCTCGCCATCGCACCCTTTTATGCCGTGTTTTTCACCCATGCGGACCCGGCCAGTTCACTGCTGATGCTGCGCCTGTTCCGCGGGCTGCGGCTGTTGCGACTTTTCAAGCTGACCCGCTACTCACCGGCGCTGAACCTGATGTTCTCGGTACTGCGCAAGGAAGCTGGCGTGCTGGCCGCCGCGGCCTCGCTGCTGCTGTTCATGCTGGTACTCGCGTCCTGGGGCATTTACGTCCTCGAGAAGGATGTCCAGCCCGAAGAGTTCCGGGACATTCCCACCGCCATGTGGTGGGCGGTCATCACGCTGACCACGGTCGGCTATGGTGACGTGGTGCCGATTACCCATGGTGGGCGCATTTTTGCGGGCATCATTTCACTCATCGGCATCGGCATGATGGCGTTACCGGCCGCGATTCTCGCGTCAGGCTTCTACCGCGAGGTGCACGACCGTAATGCGACCTATCGCCACGCGGTCGAGAAGGCGCTGAAGAGCGGAAGAATTGGTGAATCCGACGCCGAGGAGCTTGAAGAACTGCGCGAGAAACTGGGCATCGACAGCGAGGAAGCGATGAATACGCTGATCGAGGTCAGGCACGCCGGGGCGAACCGGAACCGGTGCCCCCACTGCGGCAAATGGCTGTCGGGGAACGACGCCGGATCAGCCGACGATTGAGTCGAGCCCCCCACCGCCGGCGCGCCAGATCGCGATGTTCCAGCACCAGATCACCGCCAGCCATGCCACGGAGACGAAAGCGGGTATCACGGCGTGACGATGCGCCCGACCGCCGCGTAGCAACGCCAGGGCGCCGATGGCGACCGCGAGCGTCATGACCCCCAGCGCCCAGCCCGGCCGGTGCAGGCCGAACATCATCCAGTTCCACGCCAGCACGGTGCCCAGCCCTGCAAGCCATACCGCCACCGGGGCTGGTTCGAGACGAACAGCACCATGGGCGACAATAATCGCCAGCGCACACCAGGCCGCGTACCAGGCCACCCAGCCCTCGGCGAACACCAGCGCGCCCGGCGTCCAGTCGGGCGTAGTGATCTCGGCCAGCCAGTCGCCGCCATCGAAACGTGCGCCCAGGCCGGCGGTGACGAGCGCCAGGCCAAATACGATCACCACTACGAGGAATTTCCGGTCCATGTCGTCTCGACTCTTCGGATGTTCAATGGTTCCCATGGTACCGCTTACGACGGGTGACGGGTGACGGGTGACGGGTGACGGGTGACGGGTGACGGGTGACAGGTGACAGGTGACGGGTGACGGGAAAAGCTTGTGGCAAAAAGAAACCCGGCCGGGGCCGGGTTCCTTCGAAGCGTTTAAGGGTGTTGATCAGCAGTCGGTGTCTTCGGCGCCGACGCCTTCCTTCACATCTTCGCAGGCGTCTTCGATAGCGTTGCCCGCGTCGTCAACCATTTCTTCGCCCTCGTCCTTAGCGTCGTCCATGGCGTCACCGATTGCGTCACCGGCATCGTCCATGGCGTCTTCAGCGGAATCAGCCGCATCGCTCATCGCGTCGCTGGCGTCATCCATCATATCGCCCGCCGAATCCTTCGCGGATTCGTAGGCGTCGCTGGTGGCGTCGGCGGCGTCGTCAGCCGCGTCACTGATCGCGTCGCCGGCATCTTCCATGGCGTCGCTGGCGGAATCACCCATTTCCTTTGCGGACTGCTCGGCCTTTTCGAGCGCCGCGTCGAGCTGCTCACCGGCGCTCTCGGCGCTATCGTCTTTCTGGCACGCAGCCAGGGCGGCCGCGAACATCAGGGCAACAATTACTCGTGTCATCGTCTTCATTTTATGGCTCTCCTCCGTTCATCTCTCGTGGTTCCGCCGACTGGGCGCCAGCGTGTTATTCACTGCTGAGCGACATATCAAGCCCCAAACGGGGGCGTATCGTCAACTGTCATCGACTTCGTGCCCCCCTTTTTTCGTCGCGCGAACGGTTTTCTCCGATGGCCTTCTTGACGTGCCGGGCCAGGAAAGAAAAGGTGACGAAGTTGATGATGGCCAGTGCGATCGCAATCTCGAATCGCGACCAGGCCACGGCGATGCCGATGGCCCCAGTGCTCCACAGCGCCGCGGCCGTGGCCAGGCCGAGGACACGGCCGCCGTGCTTAAGAATGGCGCCGCCGCCGATGAAGCCCATGCCGGTGACCAGGCCTTCCATCAACCGCGCATGCGCTTCTTCGGACTGCATGATCGACATGCCGACCAGCATGTAGCCGCAGGTCGCGACCGCCACCAGGGGGAAGGTTCGCACCCCGGCGGGCGAGGCATTCGCCTCGCGATTGATCGCGGTCGGAAACGCCAGCAGGTATGCCGCCGCCATGTGCGCCAGGTGGGTAAAAATCTGGCCCCAGTCGATGTCCATCGGCCGATTATAGGGCAGGCCATCCCGCCCGGACCATGCTCAGGCGTCGACGTCGGCCAGGATCTCACCCCACACGCGCAACAGGTTGCCGCCGAGGATTTTACCGATATCGGCCTCGGAATATCCCTTCTCCAGCAGCGCATCGATCAACACCGGGAACGTCGAAACGTCCTTCAGGCCTTCCGGCAGGCTGTCGCCTACGCCGTCATAGTCGGAGCCGATGCCGACGTAGTCCACGCCCACCAGGTCGATGACGTGAACGAAATGCGCAACCGTCTGCTCGACACTGGCGAACGGGAACGGGTTCTGTTCACGGTAGTCGTTGAAATACGCCCGCGCGGCGTCTTCACCCGTGTCCTTGCCCGCACCTTCCGACCAGGCGGTGCGCGCTTCGTTGAACGTGTCGTACCAATTGCGCGCCTCGGCCGTCAGGAACGAGGAACCGAAGTTGATCATGACCAGGCCGCCGTTTTCAGCCAGCGCGCGGATCATGTCATCGCTCATGTTGCGCTCGAAACCGGGTGTGAAATGCCGCGCCGAGGAGTGCGAGGCGATGACCGGCACGGAACTCACGTCCAGCACGTCGTAAAAGGCCTTGTCACTGAGGTGGGAGACGTCGACCATCACGCCCAGGCGGTTCATCTCGGCGACCACTTCGCGGCCGAAATCGCTCAGGCCTTCATTCGGGCGCTGTTCATCGTAGGACGAGTCGGACAGGTGGTTGGCCAGCGAATGCGCCAGCGTGATGTAGCTGATGCCGCGGTCGCGGAAAAACTTCACATTGGCCAGTTCGCCTTCCAGCGGTGAGCCGTTTTCCATGCCTAGCGCCAGTCCGATCTTGCCGGCCTCCTTCGCCGCGATTGCCTGTTCCGGCGTGGCGACGATGACAAATGTCTCTGGCGCACGCGCCACGATGGCCTCCACGGTGTCAATCAACTGGTTGGCCAGCTGCCAGGCGCCGCCATCGGCTTCCAGGCTGGCCGGGGTGTAGATGGACATGAACGGCAGGTCCAGGCCACCGGCGCGGGCACGCGGGGCGTCAAACTCACCTTTCTCCGTGGCCCCGGTCACATCTTCCCAGTGGTTGTGCAGGCGATAGGGCACATCGATGTGCGTGTCGGCCAGCAGGTATTTCTGGGCAATCGACTTCGCCCTGTCGGAAGCCTCCGCGGCATAGGCCCCGGGCAGGGTCGCGACTGCGGCCAGCAGCGTGGCGACGAGGGCGATCGATTTGGGACGGTTCGGAAAAGTTTGGTTCATGGTTTACTCCGTGGGGGCGCCGGGCGCTTTGTCCAGCAGGGTCAGCCGGTGGTCCAGCATGGTGTCGTCGTCGAAGATCCAGTCGGCGGTAAACGCCTGGCCTTTCAGCAACAGGGGCAGCCAGATGCGGTCGTCTTCCCACATCCGGTCGTAGGGAATGTCATCAAGGCGGCGCCACAGCGGCACGGCCTCGTCGGTTTCAATCGGTTCGCCCTGCCAGTCGGCGGTGCGGAACACCCAGCAGTGGATGGAATAGCCGTCGATGAACTGGAAGCGATGTTCGCCCAGCTGCTCGAGTGCGGTGACATCGATGCCGAGTTCTTCCCTGCACTCCCGGATCGCGCACTGCTCAATGGTCTCGCCCGGGTCAACCTTGCCACCCGGACCATTGACCTTGCCGCCACCCAGGCCGCGTTTCTTTTCAATCAGCAGGATGTCGTCACCGGCGACCACGAACACCAGCGTGGCCCGGTCGACCGGTTGCCAGCGGCCCCAGTCAATGTCCTTGATCCGGCGGACGCCGGTGAACTCAGCGGACACGGGCCCGGCAGAATTTCCGTTTGCCGACCTGCAGCACGCCGTCGAAACCGGCCTGCAATACCAGTCCGCGGTCTTCGACCTTTTCGCCGTCGATGCGTACGCCGCCCTGCTGGATCATGCGGAAGGCTTCCGAATTGCTCGCGGTCAGGCCGCAGGCGGTCAGCGCGGCGGCGATGCCCAGGCCTTCGTCACCGGCGTCCAATACTTTTTCCGGGATCTCGTCCGGCATCTGGCCGCCCTTGAACCGGGCGATGAAGGTCTCGCGCGCGGCCTCGGCGGCGGCGCGGTCGTGGAAGCGCTCGACGATCTCCTCGCCCAGCAGGAACTTCACGTCGCGCGGGTTGCGCCCGCCCTCGACATCGGCGCGCAACTGCGCCAGTTCCTCGTTGGAACGGAAGCTCAGCAGGTCGAAGTAGCGCCACATCAGGTCGTCGGAGATCGACATGATCTTGCCGAACATCTCGTCGGGCGCCTCGGTGATGCCGATGTAGTTGTCCAGCGACTTGGACATCTTCTGCACGCCGTCCAGGCCTTCCAGCAATGGCAGCGTGATGATCACCTGCGGCGCCTGGCCGGCCTGGGCCTGCAGGTGACGGCCGACCAGCAGGTTGAACTTCTGGTCGGTGCCGCCCATCTCGACGTCGGATTCCAGCGCCACCGAGTCGTAACCCTGAGCCAGCGGGTACAGGAACTCGTGCACGGAAATGGGCTGCTCGGCCCGGTA
Organism: uncultured Oceanospirillales bacterium; assembly: GCA_913055655.1. Lineage (GTDB taxonomy): Bacteria > Pseudomonadota > Gammaproteobacteria > Xanthomonadales > SZUA-36 > Marinihelvus. Next base: position 29,778 of record CAJXKA010000004.1, read on the forward strand.
ACGCTTGTTGAAATCGTCGCGTTCGAGCATGCGCGCCACGGTGTACTGCGCCGCCAGGCGGATCATGCCGTCGGCGCCCAGCTCGTTGAACCACTCGGAATTGAAGCGCACCTTCGTCTTCTCGCGGTCGAGAATCTTGAACACCTGCTGCGCGTAGGTCTCGGCGTTGGCCTTGATCTGCTCAGGCGTCAGCGGCTTGCGGGTGACGTTCTTGCCGGTCGGGTCGCCGATCATGCCGGTGAAATCGCCGATCAGGAACGTGACCTCGTGGCCCAGGTCCTGGAACACCCGCATCTTGTTGATGATCACCGTGTGGCCCAGGTGCAGGTCCGGCGCGGTGGGGTCAAAACCCACTTTTACCTTGAGCTGGCGGCCAGATTTGAGCCGCTCTTCCAGCTCTTCGGTCTTGATGATTTCGTCGGTGCCCCGGGCAATGAGGTCCAGGGCTTGTTGCACGTCATTCATGGTTCAAAGGCATTCAATTTCCGCCCCTTGGCGGGGAACCGGGCATTGTACCGACCCCGTCGCGCGGTGAATACCGGCTGTCGCAGACCGATTGACCGTAAACGCCGTCCTGCCTTATGGTGGGCGTTGCCGGAAACTCTGGGCAAACCCGATTGTCCGAAGACGGAATGAAAAACAGAACCTTGCTTAACAAGGCCTTCGTCGACATCATCGATCGGGCCCGGGGGATCCATCCCTCGAAATTCAGGATCACGCGTGCGCGCGTGGCGGCGTTCGCTGTCACCCTGATCGCCGTGGGCCTGGCCCTGGGCGGCCGCCAGGAGGCCCCGCCTGCTGAGAATACAACGACGACGGCCGAACTGACCCAGTCACTGGATATCGCGCTGCCCAGCCGCGAGCCCGCGCCGGCCGCGCGTGCCGAGGTCGAGGCGCTGGTCGCAAAGGCCGAAGAGGAAGACGCGGTCGCCACGGCGCTCAACACCTGGGAAGAAGTGGCTGTCGGCAACGGCCAGACCCTGGACGGTATCTTCCGCGAACAGGGCTACTCGATTCCGCTGTTGCACCAGATCCTGGCGCTGAACGGCGACACCAAGCGCCTGACAAAAATTCGCCCTGGCGACGTTTTCGGCTTCCAGCGTGACGCCGATGGCGGCCTGGCGCGCATGCGCTACCCCATCGACGAGGACGCTTACCTGCTGGTCGATATCGGCGAGGACGGCCCACGCGCCGATCGCCTGGCCCGCCAGCTGAACCACGAGGTGCAGGAAGCCGAGGGCACCATCGAATCCTCGTTGTTCCTGGCCGGCAAGGCTGCCGGACTGTCGGACAACATGGTCATGAAACTGGCCGAGATTTTCGGCTGGGACATCGACTTCATCCTCGATATCCGCGCCGGCGACCGCTTCTTCATGGTTTACGAGAAGGTTTACCGCGACGGTGAATACCTGCGTGACGGCGACATCCTGGCCGCGACCTTCGTCAACCAGGGCGAGCGTTTCGAAGCCGTTCGCTACGTGGAAGACGGCGACTCAGAGTATTACACCCCGGAAGGCCGGCCGATGCGCAAGGCTTTCCTGCGCGCGCCGCTGAACTTCAGCTACATCAGCTCCAACTTCAACCCGAAGCGCTTCCACCCCATCCTGAAGCGGGTGAAGGCGCACAACGGCATCGATTACCGCGCGCCCACCGGCACACCGGTGTACGCGGCCGGCGCCGGCAAGGTCGTCCGTTCGGACTACAACCGATTCAACGGCCACCACGTGTTCATCCAGCACTCCGGCAGCATCGTCACCAAGTACCTGCACTTCACCAAGCGCGCCGTGAACAACGGCCAGCGCGTGAAACAGGGCCAGGTGATCGGTTACGTCGGCAGCACCGGCATGTCACAGGCGCCGCACCTGCACTACGAGTTCCTGGTCAACGGCGTGCACCGTAATCCGCGTACCGTGCCGCTGCCCAAGGCAGAACCCCTGGACGAACAGCAGCTCATCGCATTCCAGGCCCAGGCGGCGCCCTACCTGAACCAGCTCAGCCGTCTTGAGTCGGCCTCGATGTATGCGCATCGTGGCGGGGATGCTGAAATGGTGAGTGGTGAGTAGTGACGGGTGACGGGTGACGGGTGACGGGTGACGGGTGACGGGTGACGGGTGAACTGTTTATCGGGATGATCTCGGGGACAAGTCGGGACGGTGTGGATGCCGTGATTGCTGACTTTGAAACCGGTCGCCCTGAACTGCTGAACGCTTCGTGCACGCCCTACCCCGATGCGCTTCGTGAACGGCTTGATCGATTCATGGCCGCGGGCAAACCGGATCTTACCGACCCTGAATGCGGCGACCTGGACATCAAGTTCGGTCACTTCTTCGCCCGCATCGCTAACGACCTGATCCGCGCGACCGGGCTGGAATCGCGGGATATCCGGGCCATCGGCTCGCACGGCCAGACCGCCTGGCATGCGCCCGACGACGAACCGCCGATGTCGCTGCAGCTGGGTCGCGGCAATGTCATCGCCAATGTGACCCGCGTGCCCACCGTGACCAATTTCCGCACCGCCGACTTACTGGCCGGCGGCCAGGGTGCGCCGCTGGCGCCGCTGCTGCACCGCGAGCTGTTCGCGTCCGACGACGAGACCCGCGCGGTGCTGAACCTGGGCGGCATCGCCAACCTGACCCTGCTCACGCCGGGCGAGCCCGTGCGCGGCTGGGACACCGGTCCTGCGAGTTGCCTGCTGGACCTGTGGGTACACCGTCACCGTGGCCGTGCCTACGACGACAACGGCGCCTGGGCCGCCAGCGGCACCGTCCTGCCGGGCCTGCTGGCGAGCATGCTCGACGAACCCTACTTCCACCAGCCCGCGCCCAAGAGTACCGGCCTGGAGTTGTTCAACGGCGACTGGCTGCAGGCCCAGCTGGTCAAGGCCGACGCGGTCTCGTCGAGCGCCGTGGACATCCAGGCCACCCTGGCCGAGCTGACCGCGCACACCGTCACCGACAGCCTGTTGATGGCCGGCGGCGCCGACGAATTACTGGTCTGCGGCGGCGGTGTGCATAATGGTGACCTGATGCGACGTATGGCCGGCCTGCTGGAAGGCACCCCGGTCCGCTCGACGGCGGAACGCGGCGCCCACCCCGACTGGGTCGAGGCCAACCTGTTCGCCTGGCTGGCACGCGAGCGCCTGGCGAACCGCAAGGTGGACACCACCGGCATCACCGGGGCCGCCGAGACGGTCCTGCTCGGAGAACTCGCAACACCCTGATCACGGAAAACGGAGGCCCTACCCATGAACCTGCTCCTCAACATCATCTGGTTCATCCTCGGCGGCTTCATCATTTTCTTCGGCTACCTGCTCGGCGCCGTCCTGCTGTGCATTACCATCATCGGCATCCCCTTCGGAATTCAGTGCTTCAAACTCTCCATGCTGGCCGCCGCACCCTTCGGCAAGGAAATCCGTGACAACGACCCGCCCGGCGGCGCGCTGTCGATCATCATGAACATCATCTGGATCCTGCTGCCCGGCGTCGAGCTGGCCATCATCCACCTCTGCCTGGCCGTGATTTTCGGCATCACCATCATCGGGCTGCCCATCGCGGCGCAGCACCTGAAGATGACGCGCCTGGCGCTGTTGCCGTTTGGGTTTCGGGTGGTGGGACGGCTTTAGGATGTCACAGAAACAGGTATTAGGCTTAGGCGTTCTAGCAGTCGCAATTATCGCGTCGATTTCGTTTCTGATTGCCGTTCAACTAACGGAAAGCGACAAAAACGAACCCAATGCCATGCGCGACGATACGGCAGTGTCGGGAAAAACCAGTGAAACGGCACGGCACTTAGACGAAATTGCGAAAACGGAACGGAACCCCGAGGCCAACCCAACGATATTGCCCGACAACGAAGTGCCGGCCAACCCAGTCATATCCAAACCTGATGCCCCGCCAGGAGATGAGGTGGATGACCCAGTCAAAACTGAAGCAAAGAAGCAAGAGGATGAGGTCGTGACTGATCTTGATCTTGCGAGGCAGGGGGATATCGAAGCGGTGGACCGGTTGATCCCACAAGTCCGCAGCTGCCAACACGCGCCACGCGACACGAAATCTATTAGCCGTGTGTTGGACAACTACGAGAGAATGATCGCTGGCAGTAGTTCCGAGCGCGCCCGGACGAACTACGAACTACAACTGCATGAGCAGAAAATCAGGTTTCAGGCCTGCCCTGCAATACTGAATTCGTTAAACACAGCCAGGGAAGACTTTGAACGACTAGCGCGAGCCGGTGATGTAGTCGCGCGCTACTTTTACGCAATGTGGCCACCCAACCTTGCGATGGAACCGTCACCACTTTTGGCCCAGACAGAGTGGGAACTCCAGGCAAAAGATTTCACATTACAAAACATCGATTCAGGCGAACCACTCGGACTCCTCGCACTGGGAACGTCTTATCAGTACGGCATATTCACTCCGCGCAGCATGCCAATGGGTATCGGCTTATTAATGGCGGCATCAAGCTGTGGACTGGTGCACGAACCTACAGAACAATTTCTGCAACAACTGATCAATGCCAACGATGAAGAAGGCGGAATTTACGCTGCATATGCTCAAAGCCAGTTCGAACTTGCGCTGACAGTCGCAGAACAAGCCGGCATGAGTTGCAATGTCATCTTCGGGAACCCCTGAAACCAGAACCATCGGTATTTTCGTGCTTCTCCCCACCTGAAACCGGGCACAACGCTTACAACAAACCCCCGACTCTCCCTATACGACACCACTTCCAGGTGCTTCAGAATGATCCGCTCTGATTCAAACTGATACCCGGAGGCCAACGCCCTTTAACCATGGTACTTGTTGCTATGGTTTGGGGCGCGCTGTACGATGCGTACCTACCTGACACGACCATTTGTTCGTTGGGCGAAACAGTCGCGACTTTCCAACGAAGCCATCCTGGTGGCCGTCATGGAAATTGAATCTGGACAGATTGATGCTGATCTTGGGCAAGGCCTACTGAAAAACGCATCGCAAGGCCGGGTCAGGGAAAACGAGGAGGGTACCGGACGATTGTTGCCCGTGGTCAGCATCGAGTATTTTTCTTGCACGGTTTTTCGAAGAACGCCCATGGAAATATCCGGCCAGATGAACTGAAACTACTTAAAGTTTACGCGCGTTACTTGCTGGCAAAATCAAACCGGGAACTGCGAATTGCAGAAGATGCCGGTGAACTGGAAAGGCTTTACTTCAGTGAAAAACGACATTAAATCGAACATTCTGGACTCTGCAAACGGTCTCTACCGCGCAGGTGCCATGGACCGGAAAACGCTTCGGGAGCTAGAACAGCTTTGCATCCCCAGCGCCGAGCCGATGAACGCCAAAGAAATCAAAAAACTCCGTTTGCGCTGCAAAACCAGCCAGGCCATATTCGCTGCCTATCTGAATACCAGCGTGTCTACGGTGCAGAAGTGGGAACAAGGCCAAAAGCAACCCGGAGGCGCTGCACTCAGACTGCTGAATATCATCGACCAAAAAGGGCTCGACTCGATTCTTTAAGTCTTTAAGCCGTTGCGTATAGTTTTAGGGAGCAGTTAGCAGACTAGCGAACTTTCGCCTGGTTCGCCCTCGTGTATTCATCCAGCAAACGCCGAATCATCTTTTGGTATGAGGCGCCACGCTTTTTAGCCTCGCGCTTGAAAAAATCTACGCTGGACCGGCTAAGGGCAATCGTCACTTTCACGGACTCCTCCTTGAACGCAAGCGCCTCTGGCGGCGGCAGTGTGTCCGCCACGATCTCGACTTCGCCAATCGGCTCATCGGTGTAAACGATTTTCCTGCTCATAAATACGCTTGCCCTTTCGTCAATTGCTTGTTCTAAAGACAAGGCATTATCTCGAATATGTATTTTAATACACATTTTTATATGTACGAAATACTCGCCTACTGGTGTAGGAGAACCGCGCGGCGTGCGTTTTAGCTGCCGAACACCCGCTCCGGTAACGCATAGTCGTATTCCAGCGTCAGCGGCGCGTGGTCCGAGAACCGCTCATCCTTGTAGATATCGACTGCGGTGACTTTCTCCGCCAGCGCCGGCGTGGTGACGTGGTAGTCGATGCGCCACCCGGTGTTGTTGGCCCAGGCCTGGCCGCGGTTGGACCACCAGGTGTATTGCTCTTCGCGCGGGTCGAACTGGCGGAAGGCGTCGGCCAGGCCGACGTCGCCGAAGATTTCGTCCATCCAGGCGCGCTCTTCGGGCAGGAAGCCGGAATTTTTGAGGTTGCCGCGCCAGTTCTTGATGTCGATTTTCTTGTGGGCGATGTTCCAATCGCCACAGATGATCCAGTCGCGGCCGCTGGCGGCCCATTCGGCCAGTTTCGGCTTGATCCAGTCCATGCACGCATATTTCACGTCCTGGCGAACGTCGCTGCTGGAACCGGACGGGAAATACAGCGACACCACGGACAGGTCGCCGAAGTCGGCCTGCAGCCAGCGGCCTTCGGAGTCCATCGTGTCCCAGCCGACGCCGTAGTGCACGCGGTCGGGCTGGTGTTTGGCGTAAATGGCGGTGCCGCTGTAGCCGGGTTTCAGGGCGTCGTGGTAGTAGCAGTGGTAACCCGGCGGGAAGAACTCGCGGTCCTTCAGCTGGTGGTGCTGGGCCTTGGTTTCCTGGATGCAGACAATGTCGGCGTCCTGTTTGGCCATCCAGGGGAAAAAGCCCTTGCGGGCGGCGGCGCGGATGCCGTTGGCGTTGAGCGAGATGATTTTCATGGGCGGGGAGCATACCAGCACCGCGGCGTGGTCGCCGTGGTATCCTGCGCGCGTTGATCCGGGGGCGGAGAATGCAGGCACACAAACGCAGATTTTTCGAGCTGGCGCTGGCCAAGGGCAACCTGCGCTTTGGCGAGTTTACGCTGAAATCCGGGCGCGTCAGCCCTTACTTTTTCAATGCCGGCGGGTTCGATGACGGCGCTTCGCTGGCCGCATTGGCCGAGTGCTACGCCGATGCGCTGGTGGCTTCCGGTGTGAAATTCGACATGCTGTTTGGCCCTGCCTACAAGGGCATCCCACTGGCGGCCGCCCTGGCCATCGCCTTCCACCAGCGCCACGGGCGCGACCTGCCCTGGGCCTATAACCGCAAAGAGGCCAAGGACCATGGCGAAGGCGGCACACTGGTCGGCGCGCCGATGGCCGGCAAGGTGCTGATTGTCGATGACGTGATCTCGGCCGGGACTTCCGTGCGCGAATCCGTGGAATGGATTCGCCAGGCGGGTGCCGAGCCGGCTGGTGTCGCCATCGCGCTGGACCGGCAAGAGCGCGGCAAAGGCAGATTGTCCGCCGCCATGGAGGTCGAGCGCGATTTCGGTATCCCGGTGGTGGCCATTGCCGGGCTCGACGACCTGGTCGAGTACCTGGGCGATGGTGCGGGTGAACATATCGACATCGCCGCCATCGGGCGGTATCGTGAACGCTATGGTGTTCAAGGGGAATAGGATGTTCCGCCGAATTCAGGCCGGCCTGGTCGCCGGGCTGGTGATTACGCCGTGTTTGCTTGCCGCGCCGGCCCTGGCGCAGAACGTCTACCGCTGGACCGACGACGATGGCAAGGTGCACTACACGCCTTCGCTGCCGGCCGACCGGGCCGACAAACCCTATGATGTCCTTTCCGCCGACGGCGTGGTGATCGAGCGCGTCACCGAACCGGAGCGCACCGAGCCGCCGCCGGTGGATCCCAAGAACAAGGAACCCATCCCGCTCTACACCGAGCAGGAGCGCAAGCAGATTTCCGAGCGCCTGTTGTTGCTTCGTTACCGTAACGAGGGCCAGATCGAGGAAGCCATGGAGCTGGAACTCGGCCAGCTGAAATATGATTTCCACCTGCTGGACAGCGAGTACGCCAGCATGACCAAGACCCTGCAGCAGCAGGTGCACGCTGCCGCCAACCGGCAACGCGCCGGGCTGGAAATCGATGCATCGCAGCTGGAACAGATCGACGCGCTGCGCGGGCGCATGGCCGAAAACCGTGGCCGCGTCGCGGAACTGGAGCAACGCCAGGACGCCATCCGCGACCAGTTTTCCCGGGAGCTCGAACGTTTCCGGGAGATCAGTGAGCGGAACCGGCCGCAGCCGACTGGCTGAAGCGGTCACTCTCCATGTACACGCTTTGCCCCCACTGCAAGACCGTGCACCCGCTGACCGCGGCCCTGCTGGCCCAGGCAGGTGGCTGGATGCAGTGTGGCGACTGCGACAAGCGGTTCAATGCGCTGGATGCGCTCTACGACGACTTCCCGGATGCCAACTCAAAGCCGGCACCGACCGCCAGCGGCTGGTCGCCGCCGTCCCTGGGCAGCCGCAGTGAAAGCAGCGCGGCCACGCCGGCGTTCCTGGAACCGGAAACAAAATCCCGCGTTCACTGGGCCTGGAAAGTCGCGGTGCCACTGCTGCTGGTTGTCACGGCCGCCAACGCGGCCTGGACCTTCCGCGACCGGCTGCCGCGTGACGGCGCCATCGCGCAGTTCCTGGAGCGCCACGGTGTCGAGGGTTTCGAGCCTGAACCGGCCTTCCACGACCCGGGACGGATTCACCTGGTCACCCGCGACATCCACCCGCACCCCACGCGTAACGGCGTGCTGGTGTTGAGCGCCACCTTCGTCAACCTGGCCGGCGAATCGCAGCCCTATCCCGTGCTGTCCATCGCCCTGATGGACGTCGACAACCGGCCGCTGGTGGCCCGGGAGTTTGAGCCGGAGGAGTACCTTGCAAGCGGCTGGGATCCGGATGAACGCCTGCAGCCCGACCAGCATGTGCCCATCCTGCTGGAGTTCGCCGACCCGGGCGAGAAGGCCGTTGGTTTCGAGCTGGATTTTCTCTGATGGCGAAGAAAAGCAAGCCGCTCAGGGTTCACGTCAAGAAAACCATCCGTCGTTACCTGAAGGACATGGGCTGCACCGAACCGGAGAATCTCTACCAGTCACTGATGGCCCAGGTCGAGCCGCCGCTGATCGAGGAAACGCTGCGTTTCACGGGCGGCAACCAGTCCCGCGCGGCCAAGATCCTGGGCATCACCCGCAATACCCTGCGTGAACGCATCCAGCGTTACCAGATCTCGGTCAGCTAGGACCGGCCAGTACTATCCGGCCCCGGACCAAACAATCGTATAATTGCGGTTTGTCCCGGGCGCGCCCGGACCCTTCGAACACCGGACCTTAAACAAGACGATGAACGATTCCGTTAACCGCGGCGAGCGGTACGCGCTGATCAGCGTTTCCGACAAGGAAGGCGTGGCCGAATTTGCCGCCGCGCTGGCCCAGCAGGGCTTCACCATTCTCAGCACCGGCGGCACCGCCCGCCTGTTGCGCGAACACGGCGTTGACGTGAAAGGCGTCAGCGAACACACGGGCTTCCCGGAGATCATGGATGGCCGCGTGAAGACCCTTCACCCGCGCATCCACGGCGGCCTGCTGGGTCGTGACCAGGATGGCGACGTGATGGCCGAGCACGGCATCGCGCCCATCGACGTGGTGGTGGTTAACCTCTACCCCTTCGAAGCGGTCACCGCGAACCCGGATTGCTCGCTGGCCGATGCGATCGAGAACATTGATATCGGCGGCCCGGCCATGGTGCGCGCAGCGGCCAAGAACCATGCCCGCGTGGCCATCGTCACCGAGCCGGCCGACTACGCGGTGGTGCTGGCCGAACTCGAGGAGCGCGGCGCGGTGTCCGACGCCACCCGCTTCCGGCTGGCGGCCACCGCCTATGCCCACACGGCGCGTTATGACGGCATGATCGCCGACTACCTGTCGCGCCGGGCCGAGGGAGACGGCGCGGACGACCCGCTGCCGGTCATCCATACCCCGCAGTTCCGTCGCCGCCAGGGCATGCGCTACGGCGAAAACCCGCACCAGCAAGCGGCGTTCTACGTGCCCGCGGGCGTCGAGGACGCCGGGCTGGCCGCCGCCGAGGTCATCCAGGGCAAGGCGCTGTCGTACAACAATATCGCCGATGCTGACGCCGCCCTGGAGTGCGTCAGCCAGTTCGTTGAAGGCCCGGCCTGCGTGATCGTCAAGCACGCCAATCCCTGCGGCGCGGCCGTCGGCGCCACCCTGGGCGAAGCCTACGACCTCGCCCACCAGACCGACCCGGTCTCGGCCTTTGGCGGCATCATCGCCTTCAATGAAGAACTGGACGGCGACGTCGCCAGCGAGATTCTCGAACGCCAGTTCGTTGAAGTCGTGATCGCGCCATCGTTCACCGGCACCGCGCTGCGGGCGTTTGAGTCCAAGCCCAACGTTCGCCTGTTGGCGGCCAGCCTGGCGGACACGACCGGTCGCCTCAACTACCACCGCGTGTCCGGTGGCCTGCTGGTGCAGCAGGCCGATACCACCTGCGTGGGTCGCGACGACTGCCGCGTGGTCACCGAGCGTGAGCCGACGGAGCAGGAGTGGGCTGACCTGATGTTCGCCTGGAAAATGGTGCGCATGGTGAAATCCAACGCCATTGTCTACGCCGCCGGCGGCCGCACCCTGGGCGTCGGCGCCGGGCAGATGAGCCGCGTGGATTCTTCGCGCATTGCCGCGTGGAAGGCGAAAGAAGCCGGGCTGTCGCTGGAGGGTTCGGCGATGGGTTCGGACGCGTTCTTCCCGTTCCGCGACTCCATCGACGCGGCCGCCGAGGCCGGCGTCAAGGCGATCATTGAGCCGGGCGGCTCGATGCGCGACGACGAAGTCATCGCGGCGGCCAACGAGCACGGCATCGCCATGGTCTTCACCGGCATGCGCCACTTCCGGCACTGAGGGGGCGCGCATGAATATCCTGGTGATCGGCAGTGGCGGGCGCGAACACGCACTGGCCTGGGCAGCGGCGAAATCGCCGCTGGTGGAGACCGTCTACGTCGCGCCCGGCAACGCCGGCACGGCGCTGGAACCCGGACTGGAGAACGTTGCGATTGGCGTCAGTGATCACAACGCGCTGGTCACGTTTGCCCGCGACAATGACGTTGGCCTGACCATCGTCGGTCCGGAAGACCCGCTGGCGAACGGCGTGGTGGATACCTTCAGGGCCGCCGGCCTGGCCTGTTTCGGTCCTTCGGCCGCAGCCGCGCAACTGGAAGGCTCCAAGGCCTTCGCCAAGGACTTCATGACCCGTCATGGCATCCCGACGGCGGCCTACGGTGAGTTCACCGATATCGACGAGGCCATCGCCTTCATCCGCGAACGCGGCGCGCCGATCGTGGTCAAGGCCGACGGCCTGGCCGCCGGCAAGGGCGTCATCCTGGCCGATACCGAGGCCGAAGCCGAGGCGGCCGTGCGCGACATGCTGGCCGGTAACGCCTTTGGCGACGCCGGGCACCGTGTCGTCATCGAGCAATTCCTGGAGGGCGAAGAGGCCAGTTTTATCGTCATGGCGGACGGCGAGCACGTGCTGCCGCTGGCCACCAGCCAGGACCACAAGGCCGCACACGAGGGCGACACCGGCCCCAACACCGGCGGCATGGGTGCCTATTCGCCTGCACCGGTCATTGATGCCGCCGTGGCGCCGGCCATGTACCAGCGCGCCATGGACGAGGTCATCATGCCCACCATCCATGGCATGGCCGCCGATGGCGCCCCGTTCACCGGGTTCCTGTACGCCGGGTTGATGATTTCGCCCGCGGGCGAGCCCAAAGTGCTGGAGTTCAACGTTCGCTTCGGCGACCCGGAAACGCAACCGGTGCTCATGCGCCTGCGCTCGGACCTGGTCGGGCTGTGCCAGGCGGCCTGCGAAGGCCGGCTGGACGAAGTGACCGCCGAGTGGGACCCCCGCCCGGCGCTGGGCGTGGTCGTCGCCGCGAAAGGCTACCCGGGCGGCTACCCGAAAGGCGACGCCATCGCGGGACTGGACAGCGACTTCGGCGCCGATGTGAAAGTGTTCCATGCCGGTACCGCGCTCAAAGACGACAGCGTGGTCACCGCCGGTGGCCGCGTGCTGTGCGTGACCGCGCTGGGTGACAGCGTCGGCTCAGCCCAGCAGGCCGCCTACGCCGCCCGGGCGAAAATCAGCTGGGACGGCGCCTGGAGCCGCGGCGATATCGGCCACCGCGCCATCGCCCGCGAAAACGCCACCACGACAACGGAGAATGGCTGAACCGTGGATGTCTCGCACATCCTGGACGGCCTGAACGAGGCCCAGCGCGAGGCCGTCACCAGCACGGCGCCCCACAACCTGGTGCTGGCCGGCGCCGGCAGTGGCAAGACCCGCGTCCTGATCCACCGGCTGGCCTGGCTGATCCAGGTCGAGCATGTCTCGCCGCTGGGCATCCTGGCCGTCACGTTCACCAACAAGGCCGCCGGCGAGATGCGCGAACGCGCGCAGGACCTGCTGGAAGTCTCCACGCGACCGTTGTGGATCGGCACCTTCCACGGCATCGCCCATCGGCTGTTGCGCATGCACTGGCGCGAGGCCGGCCTGCCCGAGCACTTCCAGATCCTGGACGCCGAAGACCAGCAGCGCCTGGTCAAGCGCCTGATGCGCGACGAGGGCATGGACGAGAACCAGTGGCCGGCCCGCCAGGCGCAGTGGTTCATCAACCAGCGCAAGGATGAAGGCCAGCGCCCCGGCGACATCGAAACCGAGGGCCACCCGCTGACGGCCGGCTGGACACAGATCTACCAGGTCTACCAGGACTACTGCGACCGCGCCGGCCTCGTGGATTTCGCCGAACTGCTGCTGCGCGCGCACGAACTCTGGCTCAACGACGCCGACCTGCTGAAGCACTACCGCGGCCGCCTGCGCCATATCCTGGTGGACGAGTTCCAGGACACCAACACCATCCAGTACGCCTGGATCCGCATGCTGGCCGGCGACACCGGGCAGACCTTCGTGGTCGGCGACGACGACCAGTCCATCTACGGCTGGCGCGGTGCGCGGGTCGAAAACGTCGGCGCCTACACGCGCGACTTTCCCGACGTGAAAACCGTGCGCCTGGAGCAGAACTACCGCTCCACCGGCAATATCCTGTCCGCCGCCAACGGCCTGATCGCGCACAACGAGTCGCGCCTGGGCAAGAACCTCTGGACCGACGACGAGGAAGGGGCCCCGATCCGGGTCTACGCCGCGTTCAACGAGCAGGAAGAAGCCCGTTTCGTGGTCAGCCAGGTCGAGCAGTGGATGGCCGAAGGCCGACGCGCCAGCGAGGCCGCGATTGTCTATCGCACCTCGGCGCAATCACGGCTGTTCGAAGAGTTCCTGATGCGCCAGTCGGTGCCCTACCGGGTCTACGGCGGCCTGCGGTTCTTCGAACGCGCCGAGATCAAGGATGCCCTGGCTTACCTGCGCCTGGTGCAGAACCCGAACGACGATGCCGCGCTGGAGCGTGTCATCAATACACCCAACCGCGGTATCGGCCAGAAAACGGTCGAGACCCTGCGCGCGCAGTCACGCGAGACCGGGCTGCCGATGTGGCAGGCGGCCTCACTGGCGCTGGAACAGGGCGTGCTGGCCGGGCGCGCCCGCACCACCGTCGCCGGGTTCATGGCACTGGTGAACGACATGCGTGAACGGCTGGGCGACTGGACCATGGGCAACCAGGTGCAGGGCGTGATCGACATGAGCGACCTGGCCAGCCACTACGAGAAGGAATCGCGCGAGAAAATGGAGTCGCGCATGGAGAACCTGCGCGAACTGGTCAATGCCGCCGACGCCTTCGTCATCCCCGCCGACGATGAAGACGCGGGCATGACGCCCCTGCAGTCCTTCCTGAGCCGCGCGGCGCTGGAAGCCGGCGAAACCCAGGGCGAGGAGTGGGACGACTGCGTCCAGCTGATGACGCTGCACTCGGCGAAGGGCCTGGAGTTCCCGCTGGTCTTTATCGCCGGCATGGAAGACGGCATGTTCCCGCACCAGCGCTCGGTGACCGAATCGGGCGGCAAGCTCGAAGAAGAACGCCGGCTTTGCTACGTGGGCATGACGCGCGCCATGGAACAGCTGTACCTGACCTACGCCGAGGTCCGGCGGATGTTCGGCTCGGAGTCCTACAACCGGCCATCGCGTTTCCTGAACGAGATACCGGAACAACACCTGCAGGAGGTTCGCCCGCGGGCGCAGGTCTCGCGGCCCTGGGTCTCGGCAAAACCTGCCAGGGCACCGATCGCCGGCCATGACGATGGCATGCCCTTCAAGCACGGCGAGCGCGTCAGGCATGGAAAATTTGGCGAAGGCACCGTCGTGACCTTCGAAGGCCATGGCGACGCCGCCCGTGTGCAGGTGAATTTCCAGCATGCCGGCACGAAGTGGCTGGTGCTGGCCTACGCCAACCTGGAAAGCCTGTAAGCGTGAGCACCGCGACGCAACCCGGTGACCGCGCCGCCACGACCGACCCGGCGCCGACCTCGCCTTGCGAACAAGTCCGTATCGAACTGCCATGGGGATCACTGGCCGCCCTCGCCCACCGCGTGGATGGCGGGCAAAAGGTGCTTTGCCTGCATGGCTGGATGGACAACGCGGCCTCGTTCCTGCCCCTGGCAACGCAATGGTGCACCACGGACGCCCCCGACCTGGTGGCGCTGGACAATGCCGGCCACGGTCAGTCAGACCACCGCCCCCTTGCCAGCCGTTACTACTTTGCCGATTACCTGTTCGACATCGATGCAGCGCTCGACGCGCTCGGATGGGAATCCTGCGTCATCGTCGGCCACTCCATGGGGGCCGCCCTTGGCGCCGCGATGGCCGCCGCAGCGCCGGAACGGGTCGAAAAACTGGTCATGCTGGACGGCCTGGGCCTGGTGACTGAAGCGCCGGGAAAGGCCGCCGAGCGGCTTCGCAATGCCATGCGGGCCACGCGCAAGAACCGCGAACACCGACGACGTTTCCAGCACATCGAAGACGCCGCCGCCATCCGCCAGGTGAATATGCCGATGAGCGACGGCGCCGCGATGCAGCTTGCCGATCGCGCGCTCGAGCGCACTGATAACGGCTGGCGCTGGCGAACCGACCCGCGCGCCATGTGGCCGTCGCCGATGTTCATGACCGAGCCCCAGTCAGACGCCATCCTGGCCGCCATTGAATGCCCGGTGCTGGCCGTCTACACCCCGGTCATGGAAAGCTGGCTGGGTGCGGATCGTGTCGCGGCGCGAATGGCCCAGGTTCGCCACCTCGAATCCCGACGACTGGACGGCGGTCACCATGTGCACATGGATGACCCGGAGCCGGTGACCAACGCCATCAGGGCTTTCCTGGGAAAGGAAACCTGAACAGACAGGAACGACATCATGATTGAACGCCCCGACATTCCCGATTCCGATCGCCTGATTTTCGCGCTTGACGTGGCCGACATCGATACCGCGCGCAAGCTGATCGGCCAGCTCGGTGACGCGGTCACTTTCTACAAGCTGGGCCTGGAGTTTTTCCTGTCCGGCAACTATTTCGAGCTGGCCCATGAACTCAAGGCCGACGGCAAGAAGATTTTTGCCGACCTCAAGCTTTTCGACATTCCCGCGACAGTCGCGTCAGCCGTGCGCCAGCTGGCCCGTCGCGGTGTCGACTTCTGCACCATCCACGGCAACGACGGCATGCTCAAAGCGGCGGCCGCGGAAAAAGGTGACATGGGCATCCTGGCGGTCACTGCGCTGACCAGCCTGGACCAGGGTGACCTCGACGACCTGGGGTTCAAATGTGATGCCGAACAGCTGGTGCTGTCACGGGCCCGACGGGCGCTGCAGCTCGGCTGCGACGGCGTGGTGTCGTCCGGGCTTGAAGTGCCGCGCCTGCGCGAGGAAGTGGACCATGCCCTGTTGACCGTCTGCCCCGGCATCCGGCCGATTCTCAATGACGAGGAAAGCGCCCACGGCGACCAGCAAAGGGTACTGACACCCGGCCGCGCAATCGCCGGCGGGGCCGACTACCTGGTGGTGGGTCGCCCCATCCGCGACGCCGATGATCCGCGCGCCGCGGCCCTCGCCATCCAGGCTGAAATTGCCGCGGCGCTCAGACACTGATAACCTTTCCCAGCGATTCCAATTGCTTGGGCGTAAAACCTAAGTAAAAAAGTAGTTGACAGCAGTTAATTTTTAACATTAGGATACACGCATAACTTAATAATAAGATTTACAAAAAGGCGATTCCTGAACAGGGGACTGCTGTCAGAACCGATCCTCTCCGGCTCCGCCGGACTTCCGGGCGGGCTTCGTGCCAGCCCGGATTTTTTATGCCCGTCATTCGCACTTACGCCCGCCCGGCGTTGTGTTCCTGGCACAAAGTATTGACATTTTTGTCATTATGAGCGTTTTTGTGACATCATAGCCGTGGTGGCGCGAATCCCCGCGCCACCCGGTCCCGGGGACACTCATGTCACTGCAGAAATCGCTCAAACCCCAGGATGTCGCCGCGCTCAGCAGCGGGGTCGAGTCGCTGTTAAGGCGACTGATCCGGGTGCTGGTGGGGCACATGTCGCTGACCAAGCTGGAGGAGCTGGTGCGGCTGGTGTTCGTCGAGGAAGCGGAACGACAGTTGCAGAAGGAGTTCCCGAACAAGGCGCCGCCGCAGTCGCAACTGGCGCTGCTGACGGGCCTCGACTCAAGGCCTCTTTCGAAGATTCGCAGTCACCCGGCCTACCGCCAGGAGCGCGGCCCGGAAGCCAGCTTCATGCGTAACTTTACGTCCACGACGCGGCTGCTGGACAAATGGTCCACCGACCCCGAATACCTGGATCCCGATAGCGGGCGGCCGCGGCCGATCACCGTCCAGGGGGACGCCCCCAGTATCGAGCACCTGATGAAATCCTCGGGCTTCATTCGTGGCGTCACGGCCCGTTCCATCGCCGAGCGGCTGGAACTGGGCGGCGCGGCCACCTGGGACCGCAAGTCGGGTACGCTGATGCTGGTGACCGAGAAATTCCTACCCTCGACCAATACCGACCTGGCCGGTGCCGTCGAGGTGGGATTCAATGCCATCGGCCACCTTGTGGACACGGTGCTCACCAACCTCGAGCGCTTGGCGGAAGGCGAGCCGCGCGAGTTCCAGCGCGCCTACTGGTCAAACCGCATCGCCCCACACCGGGTCGAGGCGTTCAAATCACAGCTTATCGAGATGATGACAACGTTCGAGGACGACGGCTGGAAACTGCTGACCGACTACGAAATGGACATCGAATCACCCAGCCAGGTGACTGCCGGCTTCGGCATCTACTACTTCGAAGACACCTCCGGCACCGGGTCTTCGAAAAGATAGAGCCCGAACCCCGCGGCGATATGGTTCGCCGCCTCCTCGTCCTGGTCATATTCCGACAGCGTCTGGTAGCCCGCCTGCTCGGCCTGTTCCAGCAGTTTCACGAGGTCCTCGCGAAGCGCCGCCAGCCGGTGGGGCGGCAACCGGTAGATCCAGTACACCCGCTGGAACAAGCGCTCATCCGCGCTCAATGAGGGGTCAAGATTGGCAATCACGGTGTCAATCAGCCGGCTGACGGCGACGAAGCCGATTTCCAGCGCGCCTTCGCGGTCCTGGTCCGGTGACGGCAGGTAGCGATCGACGCGCATCGTGACCATTCCGGCATCGCGGTCGATTTCCACCAGTTCGCTGAGCTCCAGCTGGTCGACGACGCTCTTCACGGTGACACCGCGCGGCAGTTTCAGCGAGTTCACCAGGGCCTCGAGGCTGGCGCCCTCGCCCTCGATGGCCAGCGGCCTGGGCTGGCCGGTATCGGGGTCGGTAAACCGCGTGTCGGTAGACCACAGGTGGAGAAAGCTGGCGGCCGGCGTGAAGCTGCGAAAAAACTCGGCCTCGCCGACCAGGCTGCGCCGATAGCCGGGGCTGTTGCGAATCCGGTTGATGACCCGCGTGTCCAGGCCGGTGTTCAGCGCCATCATGGCCAGCGTCACCTGCCGGCCGGGGTGCTCCCGGCGCAGTTTCTCCTCGAGCTCCTCCACGTAAATGGTGTCGATGAACTCGTGCAACTTGGCCAGGGAAATCCTCCCGGCCAGGAAACGGATGAGCCGCCGAAGCACTGCCTCGACACCTCGTCCGATGATCGCCACCTCGGACTCTTCAAACCGACGGGTCAGCCGCATGCTGGACTCCGGATCACAGGGAAGCGCGCCCCTTGGGCGCCAATAATGCCAATTTATTTGTATATTGACGTTTTAGTCAAGCATTTGAATGATCGAAAACGCTGCGCCATTCGCCCAATTGACACCTATCAGCGATAATCCGCCGACGGCCAGAGGGAGTTTGATACCCACCCAATGCCACAAAGCCTGCAACACCTGGGTTTCACCGACCGGTTGAAACTGCGCGGCGCGCTGCTGCTGCGCGGTATCCTGCACTGGTGGGTCAAGGCCACGGTGATTCCCGACGACGAGGGTGAAACCGGGGTGCCACCGGGACCGCCGGTCTGTTACATCATGGCCGACTATGCGCTGTCATCGGTACTGATCCTGGACCGCGTCTGTGAGCAGCAGGGCATCGACCGCCCGTTGTTCCCCATCCAGGGCATGGAAGCTGACCAGCCTCGCGCCTACGCGGCACTGCGCCGCCTGCAGGGCCTGTTCGTGCGCCGCCCCATCCCGCGACGAGGCTCCGAGACGATCGGCCGACTGGTCAGCTGGTGCTACGAAAACCCCGACGCCGACATCCAGCTGGTGCCGGTCACCATCCTGGTCGGCCGGGCACCCGACAAGTCCGAGGGCTTCGCCAAGATCCTGTTTTCCGAGGACTGGGCGCTGGGCGGCCGGTTCCGCCGATTCCTGGGCACGCTGGTGAATGGTCGCGATACCGTGGTGCAGTTCAGCCGGCCCATCTCGCTGCGGCGGCTGGCCGACGAGGGCGCCGGGGCCGCCCGTGACCTGCGCAAGGTCTCGCGCATCCTGCGCACGCATTTCCGGCGGGTGAAATCCGCCGTGATCGGTCCGGACCTGTCGCATCGCCGAACCCTGGTCGAAACCGTGGTCCACGCGCCGGCCGTGCGCGAAGCGATACAGGAGAAAGCTGAGCGCGACGGCATCAGCGAGGACCAGGCCGCGGCCATTGCACGCGAATACGCGATGGAAATTGCCGCCAACTATTCGTACACCTTTGTCCGGGTGATGTTCTTCGTGCTGAACTGGTTCCTGAAGAGGGTCTACGGCGACACCCGGGTTTACCACTTCGAACGCTTCAAGCGGCAGGCGCATGGCCACGAGATCATCTATGTGCCGTGTCACCGCAGCCACGCGGACTACATCCTGATCTCGTTCCTGCTATACGTGCGCGGCTTTGCCGTCCCGCACATTGCCGCCGGCGTAAACCTGAACCTGCCCGTGGTGGGCCGGTTCCTGCGGATGGGCGGTGCGTTCTTCCTGCGCCGGACATTCCGCGCACAGAAACTTTACTCGGCCGTGTTCTCGGAATACGTCAGCCACATTCTCGCCCAGGGCACGCCCATCGAATACTTCATCGAGGGCACACGCAGCCGCACCGGCCGCCTGCTGCCCCCGAAGGGCGGCATGCTGGCGATGACACTGCGCGGCTACCTGCGCTCGCCGGTGCGGCCCGTGATGTTCCAGCCGGTCTATATCGGCTACGAGAAACTGCTGGACGGCGCCGGTTACAGCAAGGAGCTGGCCGGCGCGGTAAAGAAGAAGGAAACGCTCTGGGACCTGCTTGGCTCCTGGCGCATCCTCCGCCGAAAGCACGGCGAGGCGCATGTCAGCTTTGGCCAGCCAATCTTCCTGGACGCCCTGCTGGACGAAGAGAACCCGGACTGGCGCGCGGCCGGGGAGGCCGGCGACAGGGCAGCCTGGATGACGCCTTTCGTCAACCGGCTGGGCGACCGCGTCATGCGCGCCATCAATGCCACGGCCGACGTCAACCCGGTCAACCTGGTCGCCACCGCGCTGCTGGCCACGCCGCGGCACGCGCTGGGGGAGCAGGCGCTTCGCGAACAGGTCGACCTGTACCGGGCCCTGCTGGCCGATGCGCCGCTGGGCGAGCAGGTCACCATCACGGAAAAGGACGGCATCGATTCCGTGTCGCGGGCATTCGACCTGGGCTACCTGGCGCGTGTCGAACACCCGCTGGGCGACATCATCCGCATTGACAGCGAGCAGGCCGTCAACCTGACTTACTACCGCAATAACACGGCGCACCTGTTCGCCATTCCGTCACTCGTCGCCTGCTGCTTCCTGCGCCAGCGCAGCATCGCCACCGACCAGCTGAAACGCGTCGCCACGGAGGTCTACCCCTTCCTTCGCTCCGAGCTTTTCCTGCCCTGGACCGAAGGTGAATTCCCGGATGTCCTGGACCGGTACATCGCCGCGCTGGAAGCGCACGGGATGCTGGCGCGCGATGATGACGGCCAGCGCCTGCGTCGCGCGGAGGGGGGCAGCGAGGAAGCCAGCCAGCTGCTGCTGCTGGCGCGCAGCCTGCTGACCACGCTTGAGCGCTACTTCATTGCCGTGGCCGTGCTGGTGAAGAACGGTTCCGGCACACTGAACCGGCAGGAACTGGAACGACTGTGCATCATGACCGCCCAGCGCATTTCCCTGCTGCAGGAATTCGAAGCGCCGGAGTTCTACGACAAGGGGCTGTTCCGCCAGTTTATCGGCGATTTACGGCACCGCCGGATCCTGGTGGTGAACGACCAGGATCGCCTGGAGTTCGGCGACGCACTGGGACGAATGGGCGCCGATGCCCGCCTGTTCCTGGAAAAAGGCATCCGCCACGGCATCATCCAGGCAGCGCCACAGGCCGTCAGGCGTCAAGGTCCGGGATAAGCTCGGATTCGAGCCGGTCGATCCAGTCTTTCAGCTTCAGTTTTCGCTTTTTCATCCGCCTTAACCGCAGCTGGTCCACCGACGGGTCGGCGGCCAGGCCGGCGATGGCTTCGTCCAGGTCCCGGTGCTCTTCGCGCAGCGCCGCCAGCCTGACGGCAATGTCTTCGGGGTCGTTGGCGTTCATGGGGCGCTGGTGGACGGGCGGGACCGTTCTCGACTCGATGGATGGACTATAGCATCATGCGCGCAGAACCCATGACCCGGGCGCCATGAGCCGCGTCCTGCCGGAGACCGCATGAGCCGCAAGCCACTGAACCGCAGATCCTTTGTTTCCACCGTTGGCCTGGCCGGCGCGGCCACCGCGCTCGCGGCCTGCAGCAAAGGGGGCGGCGGCGAATGCGATGGAGAAGGCGGCGGTGAGCGCATCGAGTGGAAGATGGTCACGGCCTGGCCACGCGATTTCCCCGGCCTGGGCACGGGCGCGGCGCGCCTGGCCGACTATATCGGCCGCCTGAGCGGCGGCCAGTTGACGGTGAAACTGTTCGCCGGCAACGAGCTGGTACCCCCACTGGAAGTGTTCGACGCAGTCTCCCGGGGCACGGCCGAGATTGGCCATTCGGCCAGTTACTACTGGAAAGGCAAGGTCCCCGCCGCGCAGTTCTTCAGTTCAACCCCTTTCGGCCTGACCGCCCAGGAGATCAACGGCTGGATCTACCACGGCGGTGGCCTGGCGCTGTGGCAGGAAGTCTACGCACCCCATGGACTGGTGCCCTTTGCCGCCGGCAACTCCGGCACGCAGATGGGCGGCTGGTTCAACAAGGAAATCCGCTCGATGGCCGACATCCAGGGACTGAAGATGCGAATCCCCGGCATGGGCGGCGAGATCCTGCGCCGGGCCGGTGGCACGCCGGTCACCATGGCGGCGTCTGAAATCTACACGGCGCTGCAGACCGGCACCATCGACGCCACCGAGTGGGTCGGGCCGTGGAACGACCTGGCCCTGGGCCTGTTCAACGCCGCGAAGTACTACTACCACCCGGGCTGGCAGGAGCCGGGCTCGATCCTGGAGGCCATGGTCAACAAGGCCGCCTGGGATGCCCTCCCCGACCATCTCCAGGCCGCCGTGGAGGTCGCCTGCCAGGCCGTCACCACGGACATGTGCGCCGAGTTCACCTGGCACAACGCGGTCGCGCTGCGCCAGCTCCAGGACGAGCACGACGTCGAACTGCGCGCCTTCCCCGACGAGGTCATGGCCGAGTTCCACCGCATCACCGTCGACTACCTGGAAGAACAGTCCGCCGCCGACCCCGACTTCGCCCGCGTCTACGCCGCCTACAGCGACTACTACTCGCTGATCCGACCCTTCAGCCAGATCTCCGAGCAGTACATCCTGAATCTCCGCGACCGCACCTGACGCTTTCCGGGACGCGCTGCCAGGTCGTTCTTTTGGGCGAATGCGCGCTACCGGTGAGTAATTTCCAGGACACGCTCGAGTCCGTCCCTGGATCGCTTGGACGCGGCCATCCATGGCCGCGTACAGTCCTGGAAATCACTCACCGGCATCGCGTTGGCGGCCGAAAGGCCTAGTACAGCGTTCCCGGGAGCCACGTGGCGATTGATGGAAAAACAGCCAGCAGGATCAGCATGAAAAGCTGGATGGCGATGAAGGGGGCGACGCCGCGGTACATCGCGGCGGTGGGGACGGACTCGGGGGTGACGCCGCGCAGGTAGAACAGGGAGAAGCCGAAGGGCGGGGTCAGGAATGACGTTTGCAGGTTCACGGCGATCATGATGCCGAGCCAGACCGGGTCGACGCCCATGGCCAGCAACACGGGGCCGACGATGGGGATGACGATGTAGGTGATCTCGATGAAGTCGAGGACGAAGCCGAGCAGGAACAGGGCGATCATCACGACGATGACGGCAGCGGTGACGCCGCCGGGGATGGCGCCAAGCAGCGCCGCCACCTGCTCGTCACCGCCGAAGCCGCGGAACACCAGGCTGAACAGCGACGCACCGATCAGGATCATGAACACCATCGCGCTGATCTGCGCCGACCGGTAGACGGTCGCTTTCAACGTTTCCAGGTTAAGACGCCGCCGGAGGGCCGCCAGCACCATGGCGCCGATCGCGCCGACGGACGCCGCCTCGGTGGGCGTGGCAATGCCGCCCAGGATGGAGCCCAGCACGGCGATGATGAGAAACAGGGGGCCGGCAGCGAGACCCAGCAGTTGCCAGGGGCCGCTTTCGGCCGCTCCATCGCCGTCGCGCCGCGCAGCCGGCAGTTTTTCCGGCTTCCAGAGGGCCATGACAATGATGTAGGCCATGTACAGCCCGACCAGCACCAGGCCGGGCAACAGCGCACCGGCGAACAGTTCGCCCACGGATACTGTCTCGGGGCTGAACTGGCCCATGCGAAGCTGCGCCTGCTGGTAGGCGTTGGACAGGACATCCGCGAGCAGGATCAACACGATGGACGGCGGCACGATCTGTCCGAGGGTTCCGGCCGCGCAGATCGACCCGGTCGCCAGCGAAGGCGCGTAACCCGCGCGCAGCATCGCCGGCAACGACAGCAGGCCCATGGTCACGACGGTGGCGCCGACAATGCCGGTACTGGCCGCCATCAGGGCGCCCACCGCCATCACCGCAATGCCCAGGCCGCCGGGCACCCGGTGCAGCATCGCGGCCAGGGACTGCAACAACTGGTCCGCCAGTTTCGAACGCTCCAGCATCACGCCCATGAACACGAACACCGGCACGGCGATCAGCGTCTCGTTGGTCATGATGCCGAAGACCCGGTTCGGAAACGCCTCGAGAAAGACCGGGTCGAAGATCCCCGTGGCGGTGCCGACGCCCGCGAACAGCAACGCGACGCCCGCCAGGGTAAATGCGACGGGAAAACCCGCCACCAGGGCCAGGGCCACCACGGCAAAGAGGATGAACGGCATCAGTTCGTACATTCAGCGGGTCCCGGGTGTTATCGTTGTGTTCGTGGAACCGTCCGAAAGGCGCGACTCGCCCATGGACCGGCCGATTCTAGCATTGGCGCCCGTCACAAAATCGCCTTCCGGGTACCACTTTTATTCACAAGCGGCGTGAGAAAGACAAAATCGGGTGTTTCGGAAATATTTCTATTAAACTAAATATAAAACACCATCCATCATTCTGATATTTCTACCATTAATGGAATTATCCAGTTTGAAGGCAATCGACCGGGCCACGCCAGGACCCTTATGACGCAAGGCCCCGGGCGACTTAGTCACAGACTTATCCACAGGGTTTTCAACGGCGTGAAAGAGTACAATACCGGGCTTTCGCGCCCCTGCCCGGCGACGGGCTGAATGAACGGACATGCTCAAGAACCATATCGAAGAATTACTGATCCAGTCGCTGCTCCACCTGAAGCGTGACGGCATCATTCCCGGCGACGTCGATATCCAGCCCCAGCTGGAGCGGACACGCTCGGTCGACCACGGCGAATACGCGACCAACCTCGCGATGGCGCTGGCCAAACCGGCCGGTAAACCGCCGCGCGAGCTGGCGCAGGCGATCATCGACCGCCTGCCCAATTCCCGCCAGGTGGAGCGCACCGAGATCGCCGGCCCGGGGTTCGTCAATTTCTTTCTCAACCACTGCGCCCTGACCGGCGTGGTCCGGGATGTGCTCCGCCAGGGCGAGGATTTCGGCACCCAGCGCCAACTGGCTGACAACCGGGTCACGGTGGAGTACGTATCGGCCAACCCCACCGGTCCGTTGCACGTGGGCCATGGCCGCGGTGCGGCGTATGGCGCCAGCCTGTCGAATGTGCTCCAGGCCTCCGGCTTCGACGTCCAGCGCGAGTACTACGTCAACGACAATGGCCGCCAGATGGACATCCTGGCGCTGAGCGTCTGGATTCGATACCTGGAACTGTGCGGGGAGCGGGTCAGCTTCCCGGAGAATGGCTACCAGGGTGAATACATCTACGATATCGCCCGCACCGTCCGCAGCGAGGACGGCGACAAGTGGCGCTTCTCCGGCCACGATGTTTTCGACGGCCTGCCGCCCGATGGCGAAGCCGGCGGCGACGCCGAGGCTTACATCGACGCGCTGATCAACAAGGCCTCGGAGCTGATGGGCCACGAGGGCTACGTGGTGTTCTTCGGTGCGTCCATCGACGCGATCCTGGGCGACATCAAGGATGACCTGCGCGAGTTCGGCGTCGAGTTCGACACCTGGTTTTCCGAGGCGCAGCTGGAAGAAAGCGGCGCGATCGAGCACGCCATCGAACGCCTGCGCGAGAACGGTCACCTGTATGAGAAAGACGGCGCCACCTGGTTCCGCGCATCGGAGCTGGGCGACGAGAAGGACCGCGTGGTGGTGCGCGAGAACGGCCGCACCACGTATTTCGCGTCCGATATCGCCTACTTCATGAACAAGCTGGAACGCGGTTTCGGCAAGGCCATGTACGTGTTCGGCGCGGACCACCATGGGTACATCGCCCGGCTGAAAGCCGCCGCCATGGGCCTGGGCGAAGACCCGGAGAAGCTGGAGGTCCTGCTGGTCCAGTTCGCGGTGCTGTTCCGTGATGGCAAGAAAGTGCAGATGTCGACGCGTTCCGGCAAGTTCATCACGCTGCGGGAACTGCGCGAGGAAGTCGGCACCGACGCGGCCCGGTTCTTCTACGTGATGCGCTCGCACGACCAGCACCTGGATTTCGACCTGGACCTGGCCAAGTCGCGCACCAACGAGAACCCCGTGTACTACGTGCAGTACGCGCACGCGCGCATCTGCAGCGTGTTCCGGCAGCTCGAGCAGAACGACATGCGCCACAATTCCGCCATCGGCGAGGCGGCGCTGGACCAGCTGACCGAGCCCCGGGAACTGGCACTGATGCGCGCCATCAACCGCTACCCGGAAATTATCGAGTCCGCCGCCCGACTGAGGTCACCGCACCTGGTGGCGCATTACCTGGGTGACCTCGCCACCGAGTTCCACGGCTACTACAACGCCCACCAGTTCCTGGTGGATGACGAGAACGTGCGCAACGCCAGGCTGAACCTGGTGGACGCGACGCGTATCGTCCTGGTCAACGGTCTCGCGGTCCTGGGCTGTTCCGCGCCGGAGGAGATGTAAGTGGCGCGCCGGAAACAGACCTCGAGGGGCCGCGGGTCATCGCCGGTCCTGGGCTGGTTCATCACCGGCCTGGCCCTGGGCCTGGGCGGCGCGGTCTTGCTGTTCTACACCGGCATCATTCCGTCGATGCCTGACCGCCCACCTGCCGTGGCTGAACCAGCCGGGCGTGACACCGGCGGCGCACTGCTGGATGAGCCCGCCACGACACGCGAGAAGCCGGAGTACGAATTCTTTACCGTGCTGCCGGAAATGGAAACGGTGGTCACGGAACGGGAATTGGCGGAACCCGAGACAGAAGACCCGCCGCCCACCGCGACACCGGCCGGCGGCGAGGCCATGTTCCTGCAGGTCGGCTCATTCCGCAGCGCCCAGGATGCCGAGCAGATGAAGGCTCGCCTGGCGCTGATGGGCAACCAGGCGTCCATCCAGACCGTCACCGTCGATACCGTGACCTGGCATCGTGTCCGTATTGGCCCGGTGAATGGCGCCCGACAGGCGGACGCGCTCCGCCAGCAATTGCAGTCCAATGGCCTTGACGTGATGGTGGTCAGGAACCGGAACTGACCGCGGGGCCCGGCGTTACCCGCCGCGCGCCCACAGGTCCGGCACGGCCCCGGCAGGGCCTTCGCCATTTCGGTTCGAAGCGGCTCCAAGCGCGGCTTCACCACCCCTGCGCCGCCAATCGGCCATGGCCTTCGCCAACGATTTTCCATCCCACGCCGACGTTTCACCGGCTTCGAAACCGGTCGCGTCCAGCGCGCGAACCTGCGCCGCCAGTGCCGTTTCATCCGCCTGCTCCAGGCACCGCGCGAAGCTGCGAATCCGCCCCTCGGCAACCGCGGGCCCGTCGTGCCGCAACCAGCGCGCCAGCTGTCGGCGGGCGGTCGTGGCGTCACCTTCGCGGCAGGCCGACTCGAATGCCTTCAGCGTCGCAGGCGCATCACCCGCCACCTGGCGCACTTCGCGTGCCGGCCCGGCGCCATCGCGCCGTGACCGCTTGAACCATAGGGCCAGCGTGGCCAGCCACAATACCGCGAAACCGAGTGCGATCCAGCGCCAGTGGCCACCGGCACCGGCAGCGGTGCCCACCGGCGCACCAGCGCCGGGTTCAGGCGTCGAGGCGCCTGGCGTCGGTGCGGCACCGGGCAGCACCGCGACGCGATGTTCCGGCAGCAACGCCACCCGTTGCCGGTCGTTGGCGGTATCCCACCAGGTCACGCGCAGTTCGGGCAGGACCAGCTCACCCGGTTCCTCGGGCACCACCGCGTAGCGAAATTCGCGATGGCCCAGCACCCACTCCCCGTCGTCGCGGCTGATGCCCTGCGGCTGGTCCGGGTAGATGCGTGCACCCGGCATTTCCGGCCAGGCCGGTTCTTCCAGCATGTGCTCTTCCAGGCCCACCGCGTCGAGAATCACGGTACGGGTCACCGGCTCGCCGACGCGGATCTCGCTCGCATCGCTGACCTGCTGGGACACGGACAGCTGGCGCGCGGGCAACCACGCATCGCCACTGTAGCCGGGCGGGCGAGGCTGGATCTCCAGGATGACGGGGTCGCTCTCGATGCGGACACGCCGCCCCTGGACCCGGGGCTGCCAGAGCCCCTGGGTGGAGCGCTCGACCATGCGGCCGGTGAGCTGCATGGCGGGAATCACCAGCTCGCCGGAACGTTCCGGGAAAACCGCGTAACGGCGCTCCAGGACGCGGTAACGCTCGCCGTTTCGGTCCGCGGTATAGGGCACCTCGTCCAGCAGCCTTACGGATGCCTGCTGCGGCGCCGGCGGGCTGACCGAGGCCTCGGTCAGGTTCTGCTGGTAGAAGATTCGCACCTTCAGCGCCACCTGGGCGTGAACGTAATACGGGCCCTCGCGGGGCTCCAGTTCCAGCTCCATGAAGACCGGCGCCGCTTCACCCGGCGCCACTTCCGGCGCGGGATCGACGGTTAACGAAAGGGCCCTCGACTGCTGGCCACCGCGGAACGTCAGCGCCGGAACGACCAGTTCGCCGGCGCGGCGAGGCTCCAGCATCACCTCCAGGCGCTTGACGGTGGACTGGCGGCCGTTGACGATGGACATGCGGGTTTCGGTCCGCTTGTCCAGCAGGATGAAATCGGCATCCAGGGCTGACAGGTCAACGTCCAGGTCCTGGTTCCGGTCATCCGTTTCAAACACCAGCGTCACCGTCTCACCCACCAGTGCGCGCTCGCGGTCCAGTTGCGCCTGGATGCCGTCGGACTGCGCCAGCACGGCCTGGGCAAAAATGCACGCCGCCATGACCAGGCCGCACATGCACCACCGGAGTCCGGCTCTGAAATTGGGTTTCACCATGGTTCTCCTTCTTCGGGCGGCGCGCCGCGACGCTGGTGTTCAAGCTGGAACTTGCGACGCAACAGCCCACCCGGGTCATCCGGTATGCGGCGCAGCCATTGCTCCATCGCCTGCTCATCTTCTTCCGACCAGGCCTGGGCCATGGCGTCTTCCTCGCCGGCCCGATCGTCGCCCTGTTCTTCACCCTCGGACTCCTGCGATTCACTGGGCTCGCCTTCCTGCTCGCCCTCGCCATCCTGTTGCTGCTGGCTGTCCTCGCCCTGCTGGTCCGAGGACTGGGGGTCGCCCTGGTCCTGTTCACCGTCACCGGACGACTCTTCCGACGCCTGCTCCTGTTTCGCCTGTTCGACAATCGCCCGGTTGGCCAGCGCGTCGTCCATGTCCGGGTTCATGGCCAGCGCACGGTCGTAAGCGGCAATGGCCTCGTCCAGCCGGCCCGCGTGGGCCAGCGCATTGCCGAGATTGTATTGCGCGTCCGCGTTTTCCAGGCCGGACCAACGGTTGGCGGCGCCGGCGAAGTCGCCGTCGCGAAACCGGGCCTCGGCGGCAATGGCCGGATCCCGCGCCAGGGCCGCGGCATCATTCGCCCGGCCCTCGGCAAGCGCTTCCTGGGCCTGCTGGTCACGGCGCTGCCAGAGGTCGTCCCAGGCGCTGGCCCGGCCCTGGACCGGGGCACCCATGGAGAGCGCCGCCGTGGCGAGGGCCACCGGCGCCACGGCGCCGTGGCTGAACAGCCAGCCACGCCGGAAACCGACGGCGCCCAGAGGCAGCAGGCCCAGCAGCAGCCACGGCCCGAAATCACGCCAGCGTTCGCCTGCGCCATCGTCCCGACGGGTAAAAGCATCGCCCGCGCCGATGGACCAGGGCGACACATCGGCCTGGGTGGCCAACGCGGTGTATCGGCCACCGCCGGCTTCCGCCAGTGCCCTCAGGGCGCTTTCATCCATGCGGGCGATGACGATGTTGCCTGACGCGTCACCGACAAAACCGTTGCCACTGGGAATCGGCGCGCCATCTTCGCTGCCCACGGCCAGGACGGACGTCGTGATACCTTCGTCCCGCAGGTCATCCGCCACATCGATGGCGCGCGCATCGGCGCTGTCGGTCACCAGCAGGATTTCGCCATGGCCCAGCCCGGTACGCGCCAGCAGTTCGGCACCCAGCGTCAGGGCAAGATCCGCGCGGCTGCCGGACACCGGCACCACGTCCGGGCGTAACGCCGGCAGCATGTTAATCACCGTGTTGGTGTCGCTGGTCAGCGGGGTGACGACGTAGGCGTCGCCCGCATAGGCCACCAGGCCGACCTGGCCTTCTTCGGTCGCCGCCAGCAGGTCGGACAGCCGGAAACGGACGCGGGTCAGGCGGTCCGGACGCAGGTCCTGTGCCAGCATCGACTGCGACAGGTCGACCACGATGACGCGCGCGTCGGTGGCGCTGAAGCCGGTATCCGGCAGGCGCTGCCAGCTGGGCCCGGACATCGCCAGGGTCGCCAGCAATAACGCCAGCCCGGCCAGCCAGGCACCGATGCCCCGCCGCTCGGACCCGGCCTCGCCCACCGCCAGCCAGCGCAGCAGGTGCGGGTCGCAGACGCTGGCCCAGTCCCCGGTCGGCTGGCGCCAGCGGCGCCACGCCCAGGGCAGCAGCACACAAACCGGAAGGGCCAGCAGCCAGAGTGGCCTTATGATGTGCAGGCCGCCGATGTCCATCAGGCGGCCTCCATGCGCATGCCGGCGCCCGGGCGGACGCCGACCAGGCCCGCCAGCATGACCAGGACCAGGGCACAGCCCAATGGCCACTGGAACAGTTCATCGACGGGACGGACCACCTCGACATCACTTTCCACCGGCTCCAGCTCATCCAGGATCTCGTAGATGCGCGCCAGGCCCTCGGCGTCGCGGGCGCGGAAATACCGGCCGCCGGTCCGCTCCGCGATGGCTTCCAGCGTCTCTTCGTCCAGGTCAGCCGATGGATTGACGACCCGCGTACCGAAGAAATCCTGGACCATCATTTCATCCGCGCCCACGCCCACGGTATAGATCGTCATGCCCTCGCGGGCGGCGAACTCGGCCGCCTGCAGGGGCTGGACTTCGCCGGAAGTGTTGGCGCCATCGGTCAGCAGCACCAGCACGCGGTCCGAGGCCGCGTCCTCGCGCAGGCGTTTGACCGCCAGGCCGATGGCGTCGCCAATCGCGGTCTCGCGGCCGGCCAGGCCGATTTCGGATTCGGCCAGCAGGATGGCGGTGGTCTCGGTATCAAAGGTCAGCGGCGTCTGCAGGTAGGCACGACTGCCGAACAGCACCAGGCCCACGCGGTCACCGCGACGGCGCTCGACGAAATCGCCGGCGACCCGCTTCACCACCGAGAGGCGGTTGACGGAACGGCCCTGCCAGACCATGTCCTGGGTATCCATGCTGCCCGAAACGTCCACGGCCAGCAGCAAATCGCGACCGGTGACCGGCAGGCTCTGCACCTCGCCCACCCACTGCGGACGCGCCGCGGCGAAGACCAGCAGCAACCAGGCGAGGGCCGCCAGCACGTGCCAGGCGGGCCGCCGCAGGGTGCCGCGCCGGTCGCCCGCGACATCGCCGTACCAGGGCACGCGAAGCGCCAGGTATCCGCGGGATGCGGCTTCGGGCAGCCACCACCGCAACAGCCAGGGCAACGGCGCGAGCGCCAGCAACCAGGGCCAGGCCAGCGTAAAGCCACCGTCGGTGATCACGTCACCCATGGGTCAGCACCCATTGGCGCGCGGCGTGGTGAACGGCATCGGGGTCGAAATCGGGGCTCGGGCGATACGGCCCGTCCGCGAGGGCCTCGAAGGGGGACGTGTCTTTGCGACCGGCCCGCTCCGCCAGGAAGGCGGCCCAGGCCTTGCCTCGTAGTTCCTCGCACTGGCCGGGAAAGGCCCGGATCGCCGCCCATTTCAGCACCTGGTTGACGTCCGCCAGCCACGCCGCCGGCTCCCTGGCCGGGTCGCGCGCGGCGACCACGGCATCCAGTCGCCCGGCCAGTTGGCGGCGCCGTCGGCGAACGCGCCAGGCTTTCCAGGCCCGGAACAGCAGCCAGCCCAACAGAGCGGCCAAAAGCGCCGCCAGCAACCACCAGCCCGGCGCCGGGGGCCAGAACGGCGCTTCGGGCGCCGCGTGGATATCCCGGAGCTGGGACAGCCACTCGGCGGCCGGTTCGGCCTGGGCATTCGTCGGGGCTGTGTTCACCTGCTGCCCCGCCCGACCAGGACGCGCAATTCCCGGCCCAGGACATCCACCGGGTCGTCGGTGGTCCGCAACGTCACCCAACCGCACTGGTGGCGCTGGAACAGCCGTCGCGGCGCCTCGGTATGCGTGTGCTGCATGGTCTCGAACCGGCGACGGCCACGATCGATGCCGGTGTCCAGCAGGTCGACCTGCTCGCCATCGGTGATGGGGTAACGGCCCGGAGGCAGCGCTTCCTCCGCCGGGTCGAGCACCTGGCAGCCGATGACATCGTTATGCTGGCGGATCCGGCTGAGATGCCGGTTGCAGTCGTCGTCCAGTCCAAAAAAATCGCTGATGACGAGTACCAGGCTGCCAGGGCGGAGCGTGTGGCGTACGCGCTCCAGCGACACCGAGAGCGGTTCCCGCCCGTCGCCCATGTGCGCCGGGTCCAGCCAGTCGACCAGCCCCTGGACCACCCGCATGGCGCCGCGCCGCCCACCTGCAGGGCGCAGTTCCCGGTGTTCACCGGGCGCCGACAGGAATGCGCCAACGCGGTCGCCCCGTTTCACGGCCGTCCAGGCGATGGCCGCGGCCAGCTGCGCCGCCGCGACGGATTTCAGGCGGACCCGGGTGCCGAAGAACAGGCTCGGCGAGGCGTCCAGCACGATCAGTACGGGCCGCTCACGCTCTTCCTGGAAGACCTTGGTATGCGGGCGGCCGGTGCGCGCGGTGACGCGCCAGTCCATGTTGCGGATATCGTCGCCCGGCTGGTAGTTGCGTGATTCCTCGAAATCGACACCGCGACCACGAAAACGCGAACGATAGGCGCCCGCCAGCGCCGAGGCGGCCGGCCGGTGCATGGGCAGCATCAGGGCATGGCAGCGCGGGCGCAACGCGATCAGGGCCTCGGCGCTGACGTCGATTCCGGCGCGGGTCTCGATCATGCGACAGCGCTCAGGGGACCGGGACGAGATCCAGCAGCCGGTCCGTGAGCTGGTCCACGGTCACGCCATCCGCCTCCGCTTCGTAGGACAGCAGCACACGGTGACGCAGCACGTCGTGGGCGACGGCGTGGATATCGTCAGGCGACACGAAGTCGCGGTTGTCCAGCCAGGCGCGGGCACGGGCGCAGCGATCCAGCGCGATGGTGGCGCGCGGGCTGCCGCCGAAGCTCACCAGTTTCGCCAGCTCGTCATCCCAGCGACCGGGGTCGCGGGTGGCCAGCACCAGCTGCACGATGTAAGCCTGCAGCGCCGGCGCCATGTGCAGGTCGAGCACCTGCGTCTGGGCGGCGAAGACCTGGGCCTGGCTGACCAGCACTTCGGGCGCCGACGTCTCGCCCAGCTCGTCCCGGGCCTGCCCACGGGCAAGTTCGAGAATGGCCTGCTCGGCCTCGGCATCCGGGTAATCGATGGCGACATGCATCAGGAAACGGTCCAGCTGCGCTTCGGGCAGCGGGTACGTGCCTTCCTGTTCGATGGGGTTCTGCGTGGCCATGACCAGGAACAGCTGCGGCAGCGGATACGTGATCCGCCCGACCGTCACCTGGTGCTCGCCCATGGCCTCCAGCAGCGCGGACTGCACCTTGGCCGGCGCGCGGTTCACCTCGTCGGCCAGGATCAGGTTGTGGAAGATGGGGCCTCGCTGGAACTCGAAACTGCCTTCCTGGGGCCGGTAGATCTCGGTGCCGGTCAGGTCCGCCGGCAACAGGTCCGGCGTAAACTGGATACGGTGAAAATCGCCCTCGATACGATCGGCCAGCACCTTGATGGCCGTGGTCTTGGCCAGTCCCGGTGCGCCTTCCACCAGCAGGTGGCCGTGGCAGAGCAGCGCCATGACCAGGCGCTCCATCAGCCGCTCCTGGCCAATAATCAGTTGGTTGGCGGCCTCGCTGAGCCGGGCAAAAGCTTCGCGTTCGGGCGATGCGACGCCCGCAGGGCTCGCGTTACCAGGCGAGGATTGTTCAACGACGTCCATGGAATTTCCTTGCAGATCGGGTTCGTACACCCGGAATTCTAACCATTCCGGGCGCGGCGGGTATGACCACGCCATCTTCCAATAATTCAGGACGCTTCGGGCGTGTCATTGGTCACGGCCGGCGCGATCAGAATTCCTGCGGGTCGACATCGATAGCCCAGCGTACCTTGCGGGCCGCGGGCAGGCGACGAACGGCTTCCAGCCACTGGTCGAGGCTGGCCTGCAGCGCGCCACGCGCATCGGCCTGTGCCAGCAGGTACCAGCGCACCCGCCCGGCACGCTTTTCCATCATCGCCGGGAAAGGACCATGAACCACCATGCCCAGCCCCGTCCAGGCATTCCGAGCCTGTTCCAGGAAGGCCCGAAGCGACTCGCGGTCCACGGCGTCCGCGCGCAGCACGGCCTGGTGGGAAAACGGCGGCAGCATGGCCAGGCGACGCTCATCGAGCTGTGCGCGGGCGAAAGCGGCGTAGCCCTGCTCCACCAGGCAACGCAGCGCCAGGTGATCCGGATGGTGCGTCTGCAGGATGACTGTCCCGGGCGCCGCGGCGCGACCCGCCCGTCCCGCCACCTGCACCAGCACCTGCCCCATGCGTTCCAGGGCGCGGAAATCGGCGCTGTAGAGCGCCTGGTCCAGGTTGACCACCACCACCAGGGTGACCTTGGGGAAATGGTGGCCCTTGGCCAGCATCTGTGTGCCGACCAGCAGACAGGGCTCGCCGCCGCGGACCTTGTTGATCAGGGCCTCGAGTTCGCCTTTGCGGCGGACGGCATCGCGGTCGACGCGGTGCACGGGCGTATCCGGAAAGCGCCGCGCCAGCACCTGTTCCAGCTGCTCGGTGCCCTCGCCTGCGCCCTGCAGCGCATCCGCGCGGCAGTCCGGACAGGTCACCGGCGGCCGGGCGCGGGCCTCGCAGTGATGACAGACCAGTATCCGCGCCGAGCGATGCCAGGTCATGTTGGCGTCGCAGTTGCGGCAACTGGCGTGCCAGCCACACTCGTGGCACAGCAGGACGGGGGCGTAGCCCCGCCGGTTCAGGAATACCAGGGCCTGCTCGCCCCGCTCCAAGGTATCGCCGATCGCGGTCAGCGCCTCGGCGCACAGGCCGGCATCGGCCTGCCTTGCACGCAGGTCCACCACGCGGATCGACGGCGGTTTCGCCCCGGTGGCGCGCTCGCGCAGGTGGTGGTGGCGATAACGGCCGTGAAGCGCGTTGTGCAGTGTTTCCAGTGAAGGGGTCGCCGTGCCGAGGACAATGGGGATACCCAGGTCCAGCGCGCGCTTCACCGCCACGTCGCGGGCTGCATAGCGGAAACCGTCCTGCTGCTTGAACGAAGGGTCGTGCGCCTCGTCCATGACGATCAGGCCCGGCGTGGCCAGTGGCAGGAACAGCGCCGATCGCGTGCCCACCAGCAATGGCGCGTCACCGCGCGCCGCCGCCGCCCAGGTGCCCATGCGCTCTCCGGCGGCGAGCCCTGAATGAAAGGCCATGGGCGTGACGCCAAGGCGGTCGCCCAGGCGCCGCAGCAACTGGGGCGTCAGGCCGATCTCCGGCACCAGCACCAGCACCTGGCGGCCGGCATCCAGCACATCGTGGATGAGCCGCAGGTAGACCTCGGTCTTGCCGCTGCCGGTGATGCCGTCGAGCAGGTGACAACAGAATCCCGGTGGTTCCGCGCGAATCGCCTTCAAGACCTGGTCCTGTTCGCCGGTCAGCGTCGGCGCGTCACCCGGTGAACGGTGGGTGGTTCTGGTCGGGCGCGCTTCGACCCAGCCCGCCTCGAGCAGGGCATCCAGGCTGGGGCGCGAAGCCTCGCCGGCCGTCAATAGTTCACTGGCGACCATCGGCCCGTCGGCCAGCGCCGACAGCAGCCGGTGCTGCGCCTTCGCCCGGCCTGGCGGTTCGGACAGGCGGCCCTGCCCCGCAGCCGTGAGCGCCATCGACATGGGCGGTGGCGGCCAATTCGACCCGGGCTTGCGAAAATCCGGTGGCAAGGCGCCGAAGACCACTTCGCCCAGCGCGTGCTTGTAGTAGCGCGCACACCATTCGAGCAGGGCCAGCAATGACTCGGGAATGCGCTCTTCAGGCGGATCCAGCACCTCCAGCACGGGCTGGAGTTTCGCTTCCGGGAACGTGCTGCCATCGGCCCGGCCCGTCACCAGCGCCACCAGCTGCCGCCGCCCGAAACGGACACGAACCCGCTGGCCACGCCCGGGCGCCGGTTCTCCAGTCGGCGGCAGGTAATCGAATACGCCCGGTAACGGCACCGGCACCGCGACCTTGAGTACGGCGCCCGTATAACCGCGACGTTGTCCGGTCACGCCAGGCCCCTTCGGCCGCAAGGGTGCGCGACGGATGAAAATTCGCTTAACATGGTGCCAAGGCGCATCGGCGCTGCATCAATAACGACACTGGGAGAATCCATTCATGAGCATGATGAAAGAATTTCGCGAGTTCGCAATGCGCGGTAATGTCGTCGACATGGCGGTGGGCATCGTCATCGGCGCGGCCTTCGGCAAGATTGTCTCGTCCTTCGTCAACGACGTGTTGATGCCGCCCATCGGGCTGGCCGTCGGGGGCGTCAAGTTCAATGAGCTGGCCGTCACGTTGAAAGAGGCGACCGGCGACGCCGAAGCGGTGCTGCTCAAATACGGGGCGTTCATCCAGACGGTCGTGGATTTCCTGATCGTGGCCTTCGCCATTTTCCTGGTCATCAAGGCGATGAACTCACTGAAGCGCAAGGAAGAAGCAGCGCCCGAAGCGCCGCCGGAACCGTCGAAAGAAGAAGTCCTGCTCACCGAGATTCGCGACCTGCTGAAAAAGTAGGCACGCCTGAACGCAGCAGGGGCGGCCATTTGCCGGCCGCCCCTGCCCTGTAAATCCCTTTCAGAAATACGGCTGACCTGGCGTCAGTTGATGCCTTCGCCGGTGGCCGCATCATCGGTCAGCTGCGAAAACTGCTGGGTCAGCAACTGGCCGTCTGAAAGGCGCACCATGTCGCTGACGATCCGCGCGGATTCGCGCAGCATCAGGTCCGGGCGGTCCTCGCTTTCATCGTCCTCGGCGGCTTCCTCGTCTTCGTCGAGCTCGGGGCCGGCGATATCACCGTCTTCCACGGCCACCAGCGGATCCGAGTCATCGATGAGCGGGCCTTCACCGCCCTCCAGCGCCTTGCGTTCTTCACGCTTGGCTTCGCGGCGATCCATGTCTTCGCGGCGTTCGGCTTCCAGCAGCGACACCTTGTGCTCGGCGAATTCGGCGTTGTACTCGGCAATGTCATCCATCAGCCAGTGAAACTCGCGCTCGTTGCTGACACGGTCCTGGAAGTGGAAATCGGTAACCGCGACCATGCGGTCCAGGTCGCCGGCGGGCTGGTACTCGGCCGCATCGATTTCCGTCCACGGCAAGGCATTGGCCAGTGAACGCTCGCCATATTCCTGGGGGTCGCCCGCGGTGGGGAAACGGATGTCCGGAATCACGCCGCGGTTCTGGGTGGAACCGCCGTTAACGCGGAAAAACTGCGCCTGGGTGATCTTCAACTGGCCCATCTGCGGCGAATCCGAGGTCATGCTGTACTGGTCCAGGTCCATCAGCGACTGCACCGTGCCCTTGCCGAAGGTCGGCTCGCCGATCACGATACCGCGACCGTAGTCCTGGATGGCGGCGGCGAAAATCTCAGAGGCCGATGCGCTGTAGCGGTTGACCAGTACGGCCAGCGGGCCGTCCCAGGCCATGCCCGCGTCGGTGTCTTCCTCGGTGCTGACGCGGCCGTTGGAACTGCGCACCTGCACCACGGGGCCGCGGTCGATGAACAGGCCGGTCAGTGTCGTGGCTTCCAGCAGCGAACCGCCACCGTTGTTGCGCAGGTCAATGACCAGGCCTTCCACGCCCTCGGCTTCAAGCTCGCTGATCAGGCGCTGCACGTCACGCGTGCTGGAACGGTAATCGGGCAGGTTCTGGGCGCGGCCGTTGAAGTCGAGGTAGAACACCGGCAGGTCGATCACGCCGACTTTCATCGGCTCGGCGCCTTCACCCTCGCCCGGTACCTCGATAATCCGGCTGCTGGCCGCCTGCTCCTCGAGCTTCACCTCGTTGCGAACAATGTCGATAACGTGGCTGGGACCTTCAACGCCAACGTCCTCCGACAGCACCTCGAGGCGAACCACGGAGTCTTTCGGGCCGCGGATCAGGTCGACCACGTCGTCCACG
The DNA here is from genome assembly GCA_913055655.1 of uncultured Oceanospirillales bacterium. Taxonomy (GTDB): domain Bacteria; phylum Pseudomonadota; class Gammaproteobacteria; order Xanthomonadales; family SZUA-36; genus Marinihelvus. Next base: position 67,256 of record CAJXKA010000004.1, read on the forward strand.
CGCCAGCCGACCACGTCGACCATCTTGCCCTCGGCGTCCTGGCCGACGGCGACGACGCGGTCACCGGCTTTCAGGCGGCCGTCCTGGTCGGCGGGGCCGCCCGGCACCACGCGCTCGATGCGCGTGTACTCGGACTCGCGACCCAGCAGTGCGCCGATACCTTCGAGCGACAACTTCATGGAAATCTCGAAATTCTCGGAACCGCGCGGCGACAGGTAAGCCGTGTGAGGCTCGATCGCCTGCGCGAAGGCATTCATGAAGTAGTTGAAGATGTCGTCCGAGTTCAGCTCGGCGACGCGCCGGTCCATGTTCTCGTAGCGCTCATCCAGCAGCTCGATGATGTCATCGTGCTCCTTGCCGGCCAGCTTCAGGCGCAGGTAGTCGTTTTTCACCCGCTTGCGCCAGATTTCGTCCAGCTCCTGGCTGTTCAGCGCCCACGGCGCCTCGGTGCGGTCGTATTCGTAATCTTCGTCGATGGTGAAGTCGAACGGCTGCTGCAGCCGCGCCTCGGCATGCTCGGCGCGCTCGCGCACACGGTCGGCGTAGACATTGTAGATATCGAATGCCGGCGCCAGGTTGGAGTGACGCAGGGCCTCGTCCATGCCATGGCGGTAGCGCTGGAATTCATTGATGTCGGACGCCAGGAAGTAGCTGCGGTTGGGGTCCAGCATCTCGACATAACCGTCGAGAATTTTCTCCGACAACTGGTCGTCGAGTTTGGTGCTCTTGTAGTGCCAGTTGGTCAGCAACTTGGTGGCGAGGTTGCTGGTGAAGCGTTGCTCCATGCTGGGTTGCAGCACGACGGGATCGCCCGCAGGCAGGCTTGCCCAGGCGGTGGTGGTGGCCAACAGCAGTGGTAATAGGGTCTTGGCGATTCTCAACGCAATATCTCCGTCAATCCGGGTTGGCGGACCGGGCTGGAAGGCCGGGCCGTTCAACTCCGACTATTCATGCATGACATTGTTCCCTTTATCCAGCAAATCAACCACGAGGGCAAGGGTCGGGCGATCAGGCGTGGGCTTTTTCAGCCGCGCCGACCAGCCCGGATTGTTCCGCCATTTCGTCCGCGTGGTAGGACGAACGCACCATCGGGCCGGAGGCCACGTGGGTAAAGCCCATGGACTCACCCAGCTCGCCCAGGCGGTCAAATTCGTCCGGGGTCCAGTAGCGTACCACCGGATGATGATGAGCGGTGGGTTGCAGGTACTGGCCCAGCGTGATCATGTCGACATCGTGCGCGCGCAGGTCGGCCAGCGCCACTTCCACCTGGTCCCAGGTCTCGCCCAGGCCCAGCATGATGCCGGACTTGGTGGGCACGCCCGGGTTCCTGGCTTTGAAATCACGCAAGAGGTTCAGCGACCAGGCGTAATCCGCTCCCGGCCGCACGTCGCGGTACAGCGGCTCGACCGTTTCCAGGTTGTGGTTGAAGACATCGGGCGGCTGCGCGGACAGGATGTCCAGCGCACGCTCGGCGCGACCCTTGCCACGGAAGTCCGGCACCAGGATTTCCACCTGGATGCCCGGGCTGGCCGTGCGCACTCGCTCGATGCACTCGGCAAAATGCGCGGCGCCGCCGTCTTTCAGGTCATCACGGTCCACCGAGGTGATAACCACGTAACGCAGTTTCATGGCCGCGATGGTGTCCGCCAGCTTGCGCGGCTCATCCGCGTCCGGCGGCTTCGGCCGGCCGTGGGCCACGTCGCAGAATGAGCAGCGGCGCGTGCAGATGTCACCCAGCACCATGAAGGTAGCCGTGCCCTTGCCGAAACATTCATGGATGTTCGGGCAGGACGCCTCCTCGCAGACCGTCACCAGGCGCTGTTCACGCAGCTGGCTTTTCAGCCGCTCCACGGCATTGCCCACCGGCAACCGCACGCGAATCCACGGCGGCTTGCGCAGCTTCGGTGCATCGGCGTCGAATTTCGCCGTGTTGCGGGCCATCTTGTCGCCGCCCACCTGCTTCTGGCCGGCTTGCGGCGAGGGCCCGGCGGCGGGCGTCTCGAGGCGAATTGGAATCTTGTTGATGTCAGTCATGGTCTTCAGTTTTCGGCCGCCGGCAGGCCTTCTGCGCAGCGGAACCCGTCATTGTAGCCCAGTGTGAGTGCAAGCCTGTCAACCAGCGCGGCCTGCGCCTGCTCGAGCGTGACGTCGGCCAGGTCGGCCAGCCGGGTCACGGCCAGGCCCTGGTAGCCGCAGGGATTGATGCGGCTGAACGGCTCGAGGTCGTTTTCGATGTTGAACGCGAGCCCGTGGAAAGAGCGGCCCTTGCGCACCCGCAGCCCCAGCGCGGCGATCTTGGCGTCACCCACGTAGACCCCCGGCGCGCCATCACGACGCCCCCCTTCGACACCGTAGCCCGCCAGCACCTGGATGATGGCGTCCTCGATTCGGGTCACCAATTCGCGCACGCCCAGTCCCAGGCGATGCAGGTCCAGCAACGGGTAAATCACGATCTGGCCCGGGCCGTGCCAGGTCACCTGGCCACCGCGGTCCACCTGGACCACCGGCGTGTCACCCGGCGCCAGCAGGTGTTCCGCCCGCCCCGCCTGGCCCTGGGTGAACACGGGCGGGTGCTCAACGCACCAGAATTCATCCGCCGTTGCGGGGCCACGCTCATCGGTGAACTGCTGCATCGCGCGCCAGACGGGTTCGTAAGGCGCCAGGCCCAGCTGCCGGACCGTTAGTGCCGGTGCGGGCGCGTGCTCATGGACGGCCGCGGAATTCATCGTCGCTCAGAGGGCCATCAGGACCTGTTCGCAATCGGTCAGGTCCATGTAGATGCGGTCGAGCTGCTCACGCGAGGTGGCGATGATCTTCACCGTCACGGACAGGAAGTTGCCCTCGGCGCTTTCGTTCACCGACACGGCCTCGCCGGCGTAAGGCTCGGCATGGCTGAACACGATGGTGGTGACCACGGATTCGAAATCGTCACTGGCCCGCCCCATCGCCTTGATGGGGAACATGCACGGGAATTCCAGCAGCGTGGTTTCTTCACTCATCGTCGTCTTCGACTTCGGCATCATCATCACCGCCGAACAGCCCACCGGCCCACAGCGTGACCGAGTCCCAGCTGCGGCCGAAGAACCCGGCCTCGGGCACGGTCTCCAGGGCCTGCAGGCCATGGTCGATGACGACCTCGCCATCGAGCACGACGGACAGTCGGCCGAGCGACTGGCCTGCCTCGAGGGGCGCTTCCAGCGTCGGCGGCAGGTCCACGCGCGCTTCCAGGTCGTCGTAGCGACCGCGCGGTATGGTGACAAACAGGTCGCTGCCGATGCCGACACCCACTTCGTCGCCTTCGCCCTTCCAGACGCGGGCGCGGGCCAGTTCGTCACCCGCCTTGTAAAGCTGCACGGTCTCGAAGAATCGGAAACCGTAGTTCAGCAGGCTCTGGCTCTCGCTGGCGCGCGACTGCTCGGACGCCGAACCCATCACCACGCTGATCAGGCGCATGCCGTCGCGCTTGGCGCTGGCCGCCAGGCAGTAACCGGCCGCCTCGGTGTGGCCGGTCTTCAGGCCGTCGACGGCCGGGTCGCGCCAGAGCAGGTTGTTGCGGTTGTGCTGGCGGATTTCGTTGAAGGTGAATTCCTTCTGCGAGAACCAGGCGTATTCCTCCGGAAACTCCCGGATCAGGGCTGCGCTGAGCGTCGCCATGTCCCGCGCCGTGCTGTAGTGGTTCTCGTGTGGCAGCCCGGTGGCATTCACGAAGTGGCTGTTGCGCATGCCCAGCTGTTCGGCGTAATGATTCATCACGCCCGCGAACGCCTCTTCGGTGCCGGCCAGGAACTCGGCCAGGGCCACGCAGGCATCGTTGCCCGACTGGATCACGATGCCCAGGATCAGGTCCTCGACGGTCACTTCCATGCCCGGCTCGATGAACATCCGCGAACCACCGGTACGCCACGCCGTTTCACTGACGGGCACGGTGTCAGTCAACGCGATATTGCCACGGGACAGTTCCTGGAAAACCACGTAGGTGGTCATCAGCTTCGTCATGCTGGCGATATCGGCACGGCGGTCGGCCTCGTGATCGACCAGCGTGTACCCGGAGTGGTAATCGACGAGGATGTAACTGCTCGCGCCCAACTGCGGCGCGGACGGCGTCGGCATCGCCGCCGGCGGGTTGGGCGTGGGGTTCAGTGTCGGCGTCTGTGCCAGGGCGGCGGCCGACAACAGGGCGGCGGCCAGGGCGATCGTTCTGGTTATCGTCATTCGCATGGAAAACCCGGAAATTCGTTGGAGGGACATTGTGCCACTCATCGCCTCACTGTATGAGGGCGTTCGTAGCCAAGTTCAACGACACGGGCGGCGGTATCCTCCAGTTCCACCAGCCGGTCGAAGGGCCCGATAAACACCTTGTACAGTCCTTTCGTGCGGTCGACATCCACGGACCTGACCCGGCCGTTCTTCAGCGCTTTTTCCAGCGCCTTGGCCGAATCCTTGCTCTGGAAAGCGCCGGCCTGCAGGTAGGTGTCGTCCGGCAGCTTGCGGTCGGCCCGCCGGCCGTCGAAAGTGATGGCCCGCACTTCAACGCGGGCGGTGCCCTGGTCCACGTAGCCCAGTCGCAATGCGGCCCCGTAGGACAGGTCGATGATGCGGTCGGAGTGGAACGGGCCGCGGTCGTTGACCTTGACGATCACCTTGCGGCCATTGTCCAGGTTCGTGACCTCGGCGTAGGTCGGCAACGGCAACGAGCGATGCGCGGCAGTCGCCTTGTAGAGGTCATACGGCTCGCCGCTGGAGGTGGGGCGCCCGTGAAACTTGGTGCCGTACCAGGAGGCAACACCGCGCTCACGATAGCCCGCCGCCGACGGCATGACGGTGTAGGTCTTGCCCCAGACCTCGTAGGTCGGGCCGTTGCCGTAGCGCGCTTTCGGCTCCGGTTGCGGCACCGCGTCTTTCACATCGGAGGCATGAATGCGCTTGCCGGGCGCACCATCGCGATCCGGGCGCGACGGTGTCTTCTCGCGGCTTGCGCACGCGGCCACCAGCGCGATCAGCAGGGTGATGGTCAGGACCCGCCAGGCGTGCATCACGCGCCCATCCCTTCACGCAGTGCTTCGCTGAGCTGGTACACCGCCATCGCGTACATCTTGCTGCGGTTGTAGCGGGTGATGACGTAAAAATTATGGAACACCATCCAGTATTCGTCGCGATCTTCCTGCTCAAGGCTGACCAGGGCGGCCTTGCGGCCGGGGTCGATATCGGCCGCGCTGCGGTAGCCCTTCTCATGTAAATCCATGACCGTCAGCTCAGGCTTGTAGCCGGCGGTCAGCAGGCTGAAATCGGCGCCCTCGCCCGCGCGCGTGCGGCGCGCGATCGGCCCTTCCGGTTCCCAGCCGTGCTCGGCCAGGTAATTGGCCACGCTGGCGATGGCGTCGGGGTTCGATCGCCACAGGTCGCGGCGGCCGTCGCCGTCAAAATCCACGGCGTATGCCCGGTAACTGGACGGCATGAACTGGCCCATGCCCATCGCGCCGGCGTAGGAACCGGTCACCTCGTCCAGCGGCAGTTCTTCCTCGGGGCCCAGCAAGAGGTAGTTCATCAGCTCGGACGAGAAAAACGCCGAGCGGTCGCGGGTGCGGTCGCTGGGGTAGTGGAATGACAGCGTCGCCAGGGAGTCCAGTACCCGGTAGTTGCCGGTGATGCGGCCGTAGAACGTCTCGACGCCGATGATGGCGACGATAAACTGCGGGTCGACGCCGAATTTGTCGGCCACCTGGTTGATCAGCGCCTCGTTCTCGCGCCAGAACGCGACGCCCTCGTTGATACGCTGGTCGGTGATGAAAATGGGGCGGTAGTCGTACCAGGGCTTGCCCTCGGCCGGCCGTGCGATGGCGTCAGCGATGGACTGCTTGAACTCGGCCCCGCCCAGCAATGCGCGAACGGCTTCCGCGTCCAGTCCGTGCTCGCTGACGGCCTTGTCGATAAACGCGTCTTCGCCGGGGTGGGTTTCAGCCTGCCCTTGCAACGCAAACGTCGAGAACAGAACCAGCAGGATCAATCGTGTCATCGGGTAAATTTCCTGTGCCCGTATACGGACATCATGATGCCAAAGCCCGCCAGCAGCGTCACCGCCGACGTGCCACCGTAGCTGATCAGGGGCAACGGCACGCCCACCACCGGCAGCACGCCGGAAACCATGCCTCCATTGACCAGCACATAGACAAAAAGTGTCATTGCCAGGCTGCCGGCCACCAGACGCGACCAGGTCTCACGGCCGACACTGGCGATGTACAGGCCACGCCCGGCAATGTAGAGGTAAAGCGCCATCAGTACCAGCACGCCGACCAGCCCGAACTCCTCGGACAGCACCGCGAGGATGAAATCGGTATGCCGTTCGGGGATAAACTCCAGCCGCGACTGGGTGCCGTTCAGCCAGCCCTTTCCAGACCAGCCGCCCGAGCCCACGGCAATCTTCGACTGGATGATATTCCAGCCCTGGCCCAGCGGGTCGGATTCCGGGTCGAGGAACGTCCTGACGCGGTTGCGCTGGTACTCATGCATGACCACCCAAAGTGCCGGCAGGGCGGCCAGCGCGACCGCCCCGAGCCCGACAATGACGCGCCACCGCAGGCCCGCCAGGAACAGGGTGAAGCACCCACTGATGCCTACCAGTAGCGCCGTGCCCAGGTCGGGCTGGCGTGCCACCAGCAATGCCGGCACAACCAGGATCAGGCCGGCGACGGCGCCATCGCGGATGCCCGGCGGCAGGACCCGCGGGTGCAGGTACCAGGCCACCATCATCGGCACCGCCAGCTTCATGATCTCGGACGGCTGGAACCGGACGACGCCGAAGTCGAGCCAGCGCTGCGCGCCCTGGCCGACACCCAGCCAGGCGGTCGCAGCCACCATGACCAGGCCCAGGCCGTACAGCCACGGCGTCCAGCGCCTTAACACGTGAGGAGGCACCTGGCTGATGGCCAGCATGATGGCGATACCCACACCCAGTCGCAATGCCTGGCGGTAAACCATGTCCAGGTTTTCACCCGACGCGCTGTAGAGTACAAACAGCCCGCCGATCATGACAGCCAGCAGCGCACCAAGCAGTGGCAGGTCCAGTCGTGGCAGGCCGAACAGGCCGGGCAACGACCGCATCATGGCAATGCCTCCTGCGACAACCAGGCATCAATCACCTGGCGCGCCACCGGGGCGGCCACCGATGAACCGGCGCCACCATGTTCGGCGACCACCGCCACCGCGATCCGTGGGTTTTCAAACGGCGCGTAAGCCACGAACAGCGCGTGGTGCCGCAACGACTCGGCCACGGTGTCCTCGTCGTATTCCTGCCCGCGCGCCAGCGTGAACACCTGCGCGGTGCCCGTCTTGCCGGCGATCTCCCACGGTGCGTCCACGCCGATCACGCGCGCCGTGCCCCGGGTGCCGTTGACCACGCGGCGCATGCCTTCTTCGACCCATTGCCAGTTCTCTTCATTCACCACCGGCACCTGCAGGGCCACCGGTGCATGGGCGTCTTCAACCTCGGTGTTACCGGCCTGTTTGACCGCCATGACCACGCGTGGCGAAAAGCGCGTACCACCATTGACCAGCGCGGCCAGCGCGTTTGAAAGCTGCAGCGGCGTCGTCACGTTGAAGCCCTGGCCGATACCCGCGATCACGGTCTCGCCGGGGTACCAGGGTTCGTTGTACCGCCCGCGCTTCCAGTCCCGGGACGGCAGCACTCCGACCGCTTCCCCCGGCAGGTCAATCCCGGTTTCCTGCCCGAAACCAAACTGCACCAGGTAGTCGTGCATGGCATCGATACCCATGCTGACCGCCAGGTCGTAGAAATAGGTGTTGACCGATTCCTCCAGCGCGCCGCGGATATCCACCCAGCCGTGGCCGCCGCGTTTCCAGTCGCGGTAGGGCCGGTCGTAGTTCGGCAGGCGATAGGCGCCGGTGGAGTACACGCGTCGTTCGCGGCCGAACACGCCCAGTTCCAGGCCGGCCAGGCCGACGAATGGCTTCAGCGTAGAACCGGGTTCATAACCACCGGCAATGGCGCGGTTGAACAGCGGCTTGCCCGGCGCGGCCAGGATCGCCTGGTAGTCCGCCTGGCGGATGCCGTCGACGAACAGGTTCGGGTCGAAGGCCGGTTTGCTGACCAGCGCGATCACGGCGCCGTCGCGCGGGTCAATGGCGACGACGGCACCGGGCTGCTCGCCCAGTGCGTCCCAGGCCGCCCTTTGTACCTCCAGGTCAATCGAAAGAACCAGGTCGCTGCCCGGAACCGGCGGTTGGCGTTCGACAACATCCAGCACCCGGCCGACGGCGTTGGTTTCGACCTTTTCCAGTCCGCTGGCGCCGTGCAGCGCGTCTTCCCAGGCGCGCTCGACGCCGAGCTTGCCGATGTGCGTGGTGCCCCGGTAGTCCTCGGCGTCCACCTGCCCCAGGTCACGCTCATCCACCCGGCCGACGTAACCCAGCACATGGGTCAGCAGCTCACCGTACGGGTATTCCCGCGACAGGTAGGGCACGGCTTCCACGCCCTCGAACCGGTGCCGGTTAACGGCGAAGCGGGCCATTTCCGCCTCGCTCAGCGCGAACCGCAGCGGCACGCTCTCGAAATTCCGGTAGCGCTGGCGCGCACGGTGGAACCGCTCCCGGTCTTCGTCGTCAATCTCGACCAGTTCGGCCAGCGCATCGATCGTCGCTTCCAGGTCACCCACTTTCTCGGGCACCAACTGCAGGCGGAACGCCGGCTGGTTGTCCGCGATCAGGCGGCCGCGCCGGTCATAGATCAGGCCGCGGTTCGGCGCGACCGGTCGCACCTGCACCCGGTTGGATTCCGAGCGCGTGGTGAAGTCCTGGTGGTGAAACACCTGCAGCCAAAGGTAACGCGACAACAGGGCCAGCGTCAGCGCCAGGATACCGATGAACCCGATGATCGCGCGCCCACGGAACAGCGACGCCTCGGCGGCGTCATCTTTCAGCGGCCGATTGAGCGGCGTGGCGTTCAAGACCGGTTCGACTGCCGGCTGCGCAGCCTCAGGAGATCCATCGCCAGGAACAGCCAGGGCCAGATGGCCATGCCCACCAGCGGCGCCAGCCAGTAGTGCCAGGTCGGAACCGGCTCGCCCAGCAACGCGGTGATCCACAGCAGAATGATGCGATCATTGACCAGCAGCGCCAGCACGGCCAGCGCTTGCTGCCAGGGCGGGAAGAACCGCATCCGGGCGCGGAAATGGCGAACCAGGTAGACGATCACCACCAGGCTCATCGCGTGCATGCCCATCAGGCTGGCGCTGACAATATCCAGCACCAGGCCGACCAGGAACACCGCGCCCAGGCTCAATGGCTTCGGCACTTCCAGGCTCCAGTAGATCAGCACCAGCGCCACCCAGTAAGGCCGCAACGGCGCCAGCACCGGGGTGAGCGGCACCAGCGACAGAAGGATGGCGACGGCGAGGGCCGCCAGCAACAGTCCTGTCCGGTCCTGGGTCATTCAGGCTGCTCCTGTTCAGGCAGCAAGAGCAGTACTTCGCGCCCGCGGTCCAGCGCCGCCAGTGGCCGGGCATTGATCGCCGCGAAGGCGCCCCCGGTATCGCGTTCGATATCGGTGATCACGGCGACCGGAAAGCCGGCCGGGAACCGGTCGCCCAGGCCGGAGGTGACCAGCATGTCCTGTGGTCGAATATCGGACTGCGTCGGCAGGTTCGGCAGGGACAACCGGCCGGAGTCGCCAGTGCCGTAGGCGACTGTACGCTGGCCGGTGCGCAAGACCTGCACCGGCAGTGCGTGCTCCGGGTCGGAGATCAGGCGCACGTGGGACTGACCCCACTGCACGGATTCGACCTGCCCCATCACGCCCTGGCCATCGATGACGGCCTGGCCGACGAAGACATCATCGGCCGCGCCCCGGTCGATGACCACCTGGTGCGCGTAAGGGTCGAGGTTTACGGAGACCAGTTCGGCGAAACGGAACTCGAGACGGCGGCCCTCGGTGGCGCGCAGAAGGGCGCGCAGGCGCCGGTTTTCCTCTGCCAGCGCGGCCAGCTGCTGCACCTGGCCGGCCTGCTCCAGCAACTGGTTCTCGAAACGCTCGTTTTCCTGCTGCAGCCGGGAATACGACCGCGTGTAGCCGGACACGCCCCGCAGGGCGCGGGCCGGCAATTCGGCGAGCAGGTATACCGGCTCGACCGCGTACTCCAGCATTGCCCGAAAACGCGGGATGAACTTGCCGCTCTGGTCCATGGCCATCAGCAACACGGACAAGAGCAGGTAAAGCATCAAACGGGGCGTGCTGAGCCGACCCTGGCCGGCTGTACGATTGACGTCGGGGGTATCGATTCGCACCGGGGCGGTTCAGGCCGGGTCAGCTGATGGCAAAGAAATCTCCGCGGTTCTGGTCGATCATCTCCAGCGCCTTGCCGCCGCCACGGGCGACGCAGGTCAGCGGATCATCGGCCAGGAACACGGGCAGACCGGTTTCTTCACTCAGCAGTTTATCCATGCCACGCAGCAGCGCGCCGCCGCCTGTGAGCACGATGCCGGTATCGACCACATCGGCGCAGAGTTCCGGCGGGGTCAGTTCCAGCGCCACCTTGACGGCTTCGACCATGCTGGACAGGTTTTCGCTCAGCGCTTCCAGCACCTCGTTGGAATTGATGGTGATGCGGCGCGGCACACCCTCGGCCAGGTTACGACCGGACACCGTCAGCTCGGCGGGCTCGTCGTCCGGCCACGCGCAGCCGATCTCGATCTTGATCTGCTCGGCCGTGGTTTCACCGATCAGTGTGCCGTAGTTACGGCGCACGAAGTTGATGATGGCCTCGTCACACTGGTCGCCACCGACACGTACGGAGTTCGAGTACACCAGGCCGTTCAGCGAAATGACCGCCACCTCGGAGGTGCCACCGCCGATATCCAGCACCATGGCGCCGCGCGCCTCGTGCACCGGGATGCCGGCACCGATGGCCGCCGCCATGGGCTCTTCGACCAGGTACACCTCGCGCGCGCCGGCGCCCTCGGCCGATTCCTTGATCGCCTTGCGCTCCACCTGCGTGGAGGAACACGGCACGCACACCAGCACACGCGGGCTGGGACGCAGGAAGCGGGATTCATGCACCTTCTTGATAAAGTGCTGCAGCATCGCCTCGGTCATGTTGAAGTCGGCGATCACGCCGTCCTTCAGCGGCCGCACGGTGCGGATGTTGCCGGGCGTGCGGCCCAGCATTTTCTTGGCCGCGGTGCCCACGGCCGCCACCGATTGCGGCCCACCGGGACCACGGTCCATGCGCACCGCCACCACGGACGGTTCATTCAGAACAATGCCCTGGCCGCGCACGTACACCAGCGTATTGGCAGTGCCAAGGTCGATAGAGAGGTCGTTGGAAAACAGACCACGGAGACTTTTGAATACCATTTATATGTGTCCCGGGGGAGAAACTTTCGCAGGGGGCTGGCTAGGGTATCAGCATGCCCCTGTTCCGGCAAGGACACGGCGCGCCGGAAACCCTTTGTTCATGCGGTTTTTAGACCAGCCGAACGCGTTCGTCCCAATCCGCTACAATGCGCCTCGCGCCCCTTTTTAGAGAGTTTTCATGTCAGCACTGATCTGCGGCTCGCTCGCCTACGACACCATCATGGTCTTCCCGGAAAAATTCCGCGACCACATCCTGCCCGAGCAGATGCATATCCTGAACGTCAGTTTCCTGGTACCGCAGCTGCGACGGGAGTTCGGCGGCGTCGCCGGCAACATCGCCTACAACCTGAAACTGCTGGGCGGCAAGCCCTACCCGATGGGCACCGTGGGCGACGATTTCGGGCCGTACATGGGCCGCCTGGACAAGCTGGGCATCTCGACCCGCTACATCCGCCACATGGAAGGTGAGTTCACGCCGCAGGCGTTTATCACCACCGACCTGGAAGACAACCAGATCACCGCCTTCCACCCGGGCGCCATGGCGCACAGCCACCTGAACAAGGTCGCCGACAGCGAGGGCATCCGCATCGGCATCGTCGGCCCGGACAGCAAGCAGGCCATGCTGCAGCACAGCTGCGACTTTCCGGCAGCCGGCATTCCGCATATTTTTGACCCGGGCCAGGCCATGCCGCAGTTCAACGGCGAAGAACTGCGCGAGTTCGTTGCCAACGCCGACTGGATCATCACCAATGACTACGAGTTCAAGCTGCTGTCCGACCGCACCGGCTGGTCCGAGAGTGAGATCGCCGGCCAGGTGAAGGCGCTGGTCGTGACCCGTGGCGGCGAAGGCTCGGTGCTGCACGAAGGCGACGAAACGCACATTATCAAGCCTGCCCCTGCTGCCGAAATCAAGGATCCGACGGGCTGCGGCGACGCTTACCGCGCCGGCTTCATCCACGGCATCCTGGAAGGCAAGGACCTGGTCACCGCCTGTCGCCTGGGCTCGGTGATGGGCGCGATCAAGATCGAGCACCTGGCGCCGCAGCACCACGAGCCCACGATAGAAGTGATCAACGAGCGGTTTGAAGCGGCTTACGGGTATCGCTTCTAAAGGTGGGGTCAGAGTAAGGGGTCGGAGTCATGACTCCGACCCCTTACTCTGACCCCAAAATTCGGTTGACTTTCCGGCCGTGTTTGCGCAGAATTCCCGGCCCCGTGCCAAGGGCGCGGACAATCCCCAAGGTGATGTAGCTCAGCTGGTTAGAGCGCGGCACTCATAATGCTGAGGTCGGTGGTTCAAGTCCACCCATCACCACCAGGTACCCAAACGGGCTGCAATCGTTGATTGCGGCCCGTTTTCTTTTGCGCCGACGCGATCAGTCCGGCTGCCCTGTCGACATCCGGTCGCGCGCCTCGGCAATCTTGCCCTGCAACTGGCGACCCCACTCCTCGTTGATTTCTTTCACCCGGGCCACGTACTCGGGGTTTTCGTGGGCGGGTACGTCGATCCTGTAGAGGCCGGCGATCTCCCTCATCGAGGAACGGTCCAGCTCCTCGAAGGTCGCGGCCAGGTGCGACGCTTCGTCATGCGGAAAACCAAGCGCCTCCAGCGCCGAGCGACCGGCACGGATGGCGCTGTCGTAAGTCTCGCGGATCACGTCGCGACAGCCCACAGACCACAGCTCATAGGTATGGTTGCGGTCCCAGGCACGGGCAATCACGTGCAGGTGCGGGTAATTGTCGACCAGGTATCGGGTCAGCGACGTGATCTGTTCACGACCGTCGATGGCGACAATGAACAGTTTGGCATGTTCGACACCCGCGGCATGCAGCATGTCGGGGCGAGTTGCATCACCATAATAGGCCTTGACGCCAAAGCGCCTGAGTATCTCCAGGTGCGCGGCGCTGTAATCGATCACCGTGGCCTGGAAACCCATGCCACGGAGCATGCGGTTGATGATGCCACCGAAGCGACCGTTACCGGCGATGATGATGTCGCTGGTTTCATCGATATCATCGGCTTCACGGTTCTGGCGGGCCGCAAAACGCGGCGCGATGACGCGATCGTAGGCAATGAACAGCAGCGGCGTCAGCAGCATCGACAGCGCCACCACCAGCAGCAACTGGTCGGCCAGCATCGGCGGCAATACCGCGCTATCCACCGAGAACGCCAGCAGCACGAAACCGAACTCACCGGCTTGCGCCAACGACAGCGCCAGCAGCCAGCGGTCCGCGCCGACCAGCCCGAAGACCTTACCCAGAACCAGCAGGATCGCCACCTTCAAGGCAATCAGCCCAAGCGTCAACGACACCACCAGGGCCCACTGGTCGAACAGCAGCCCAAAGTCGATACCGGCGCCGACCGTCATGAAGAACAGCCCCAGCAACAGCCCCTTGAACGGGTCGATATCCGATTCCAGCTCGTGGCGGTAAGGGCTGTTGGCCAGGGTCACGCCAGCGATAAAGGTACCCAGCGCGGGAGACAGCCCGACCAGCGACATCAGCAGGGCGATGCCCACCACCAGCATCAGCGCCGCGGCGGTGAACAGTTCACGCATGCGGGTGACGGCAATGAAGTTGAACATCAGGCCGGTCAGGCGACTGCCACCGACCAGGACGGCAGCGATCACGCCCACCGTCACCGCCATGGCCTGCCAGGGCGCCAGTCCGGCCACCAGGCTCATCGATCCATGACCGCCTTCCTCGTGCCCGGCCGCTGCACCACCGGTCAACTCCGGCACCGCCAGCAATGGAATGAAGGCCAGCATAGGGATCACCGCGATGTCCTGGAACAGCAACACCGAAAACGCTGACCGACCGCCGTCACTCCTCATCAGCCCCTTTTCGTTCAACGTTTGCAGCACGATGGCCGTCGACGAAAGCGCCAGCACAAGACCCGTGGCCAACGCAACCTGCCAGGACAGTTCAAACAGCAACGCGACACCCATCACGACGCCGGCAGTGCCTGCGACCTGCAGGCCACCGAGCCCCAACAATTGCGCGCGAAGTCGCCACAGGCGCCGTGGTTCCAGTTCGAGGCCAACAATAAACAGCATCATCACGACACCGAATTCAGCGAAGTGTTGTAGCGTGATGACATCCACTCGCAACAGGCCCAGCAATGGCGACAGCGCGATGCCCGCCAGCAGGTAGCCCAGCACCGATCCCAGCCCCAGCCGGGTCGCGATGGGTACCGCGACGACACCTGCGAACAGGAACACGAAGATCAACAGCAGGTATTCGGCCAACGCTTTGCTCCCCGATTGAGTTCTGACAGCTTAAGACTTTTCGGTCGGGCGGAGAATCCGGCGCGCCCGGGACATCACCTGAATACAGAAATAGTGAAACCGGTGTCATTTTTTCTTGAAATATTGGTTCAGGTGTTTCAGTATGGATAGTGAGGCTCCATGAGAAGTGAACGGCAATGACCAGTTCACCCATGCGTACGACCCCATCAGGCTGCACTTGGATTACGCGCACCTGAAGGCTCGAAAGCATCTCATACCTTGTTGGTTTTATTAATAAAACTAGGCGTTTAGGCGGCAAGTACCGGCGACCGGATCGACATGATTTCTGGCCGGAAACGGTCGCGACGACATCCGGGGACGAGCTCACCCGGGATACCCGGAAGGTCAAGGCGTGAACGAGGAACCACGCCGAAAAATGACACCGGTATCTAATTAAGAGGATGTTATACGCGTCGAGACAACGTTGACTTCATGTCACTTACGTCGAGGAGGACAGACCAAAGATGTTTACAAAGACATTCAATAAACGGGCACTGCAACTTGCAACGGCATCCTACGTTGCCGTGATCAGCAGCGCCGCCCTGGCTCAGCCACAAACCGCACCGGATTCAGACGCTTCCGAAGATATCCTGGAAGAAGTCGTCGTCACCGGTTTCCGCCAGTCCCTTGAAGCGGCACTGGACCTGAAGCGTGATTCCGTCGGCGCCGTCGACGCGATTTTCGCCGAGGACATCGCCGACTTCCCGGATTCCAACCTGGCCGAATCACTGCAGCGTATCCCCGGTGTCACCATTACCCGTGACTCCGGCGAAGGTCGTGAGATTTCCGTACGCGGCCTGTCGGGTGAGTTCACCCGCGTGCGCGTGAACGGCATCGAGTCCGTCGCCGCCACCGGCGGTGAAGGCGGCCCGAACCGCGGCCGTTCATTTGACTTCAACGTGTTCGCCTCCGAGCTGTTTAACCAGCTGGTGGTGCACAAGACCGCGTCCGCCAACCTGGACGAAGGCTCCCTGGGCGCCGTGGTTGACCTGAACACCGGTCGCCCGCTGCAGTACGAGGAAGGCACGACCTTCGTTGTCAGCGGCGAAGCGCAGTTCAACGAGCTGAGCGAAGACTGGGGCCCGCGCGCCGCCGCGCTGTGGTCACACAACGCCGGTGACTGGGGCCTGTCGTTCTCGGCCGCATACTCCGACAACACCACCGACGAACTCGGCCAGAACACGGTCCGCTGGGCGCAGGCGCAGTTTGCCAATGTCCAGGGCGTCGATTGCCCGGCCAACCCGACGGACGCCGGCTGTGCCGAAGTCGCCAACGCGTTCCACACGCGTATCCCGCGCTACGGCCTGATCCAGTACGACCGCGAACGCCTGGGCCTGACCGGCTCGCTGCAGTGGGCGCCTGGCGATGCCACCACCATCACCCTGGACGCGCTGTACTCGCAGTACGACGCGGCCCGCAGTGAAATCTGGGGCGAGGTGCTGATGCGCGGTAACGAGCGCTTCATGACCGTGACCGACTACGAGTACGACCCGTCCACGAACAACATTCCGTACATGACCATGGATAACGCCTGGGTCCGTATGGAGAACTTCGAGAAATCCTGGACCACCGACTTCCACCAGATCGGCCTGGACATCGAGCACGCGTTCACCGATACCTTCAGCGCCAACCTGCTGGTCGGCACGTCGGAGTCCGAGCTCGATTTCGATCACGAAATCACGTTCATGTACGACGACCGTGACTACAACGGTTTCGTCGTGGACTACCGTGACGACCAGTTCCCGACCATCGCATTCAACGGTCCGGACGTCACCGACGCCACCAACTTCCAGCTCACCGAGTTCCGCGACCGACCGAGCTACGTGAAGCACGGCTTCGATACGATCGCCGGCGATATCGTCTGGGACCTGGGCGACAACCTGTCAGTGGAAGCCGGCGTCAGCTGGAAAGAGTTCTCGTTCGACACCACCGGATACCGCCGCGACAACGCGGTCTGTGCTGCCGGACTGTACGAATGTGACACCGACGGCGACGGCGTCGATGACCTGGTCGGCGTTCCCGCCACCCAGGACATGAGCGACCTCTACACGTTCAACGACACCATGGGCCCGGGCTCTACGCAGAGCTGGGTGGTGCCGAACCTGGACGCGTGGATCGACTACTTCGACTTGTTCAACCTGCCGCTGTCTGAAGACCAGGGCAACATCCGTGGCGTGACCGAAGAAAACCTGGGTGCATTCGTGCAACTGAACGGTGACTACGACATTGGCAACATGCGCCTGCGTTTCGACGTCGGTGTGCGCTACGTCGAAACCGACCAGTCATCGAACGGCTACAACTCGGGCGTGTTCGTCACGGTCGACCGGCCCAAGTATGACGACACCCTGCCGTCACTGAACGTGGCCCTGGACATCACGCCTGACCTGGTGTGGCGCTTCTCGGCCGCCGAGGTCATGACCCGTCCGGGACTGGGCAACCTGTCACCTGGCGGTAGCGTGGACCCGTTCAACTACCGGGTGAGCTACGACAATCCGTTCCTGGACCCGACCCGAGCGACGTCATATGACACCTCGCTCGAGTGGTACTTCGCGGAAGAGGCCGTGCTGTCCTTCGCGTACTTCTACAAGGACATCGAGTCACGTCCGATCGGCAGTGAGACTGAAGGCACCTACGCTTCTACCGGCCTGCCGCTGTCGCTGCTGAACCCGACCTCACCGGCCGGCCAGTGCCCCGAGTGCCAGCCGTGGACCATCCGCTCCATCGACAACGGCCCTGGCGGCGAACTGGACGGCTTCGAAGTCGCGTTCCAGATGCCCTTCAGCGTCATGACCGAGGACGTGCCGTTCTTCAGCGACCTGGGTGTGATCGCCAACTACACCTACGTCGATTCGAGCGTGGACTACACATTCGGCGACGAGATCATCACGGAGCGCCTGTTCGGCCTGTCGAACGACTCGTGGAACGCCACGCTGTACTACGAGCGTGACGCATTCAACGCCCGTGTGTCAGCGTCCTACCGTGACGAGTACCTGACCGGCACCTCTGGCAACAGCAACCGCTTCGAAGGTTACGCGGCCACCACCTACGTCGATTTCTCGGCGGGTTGGGACATGACCGAAAACCTGACGATCCTGCTGGAAGCCCAGAACCTGACGGACGAGTACCAGGATCGCTGGACCGACATCGACGCACGCCGTCGTTACGAGTACGACCACACCGGCCGCATCTACAAGATGGGCCTGCGCTACCAGTTCTGATATTGGCTGCGCAATCTGCAAGACCAGGAATCCCCGCTTCGGCGGGGATTCTTTTTTCTGCTAAACGTTTGACTGGAGACCCCCGATCATGAAATTCCGCCGCCGTTCGCTGCTTTCCACACTGCCCGCCATCCCGCTGCTGGGCGCGTCATCCGGCCGTGCGCTCGCCGACGTGGCGGTTCCGAACACCGGCGACTGCGTCGCCCCGGGCGACTGGACCCACCTGGAATGGGGACGCGGCATCGAGGGCCAGCGCAAGGCCGACCTCGGCAACGGCACCTTCCTGAACCCCATCGTGCCGGGCGACCACCCCGACCCGTCCATCATCAAGGACGGCGACGATTACTACATGACATTCTCGTCGTTCGACGCCTACCCCGGCCTGGTCATCTGGCACTCGAAGGACCTGGTGAACTGGCAGCCGGTGACCGCGGCCCTGACCAAGCCCATCGGCGCAGTCTGGGCGCCGGAACTGTGCAAGCACGACGGGCGCTATTACATGTACATTCCCGCGCGCTTTCCGGACTACCGCTCCAACTACGTGATCTGGGCTGACAACATCGAGGGCCCGTGGAGCGACCCAATCGACCTGGAACTGCCGGACCATATTGATCCGGGCCATATCGTCGACACCAACGGCGACCGCTACCTGTGCCTGTCCGGCGGCGACATCGTGCCGCTGACCCCGGACGGCCTGAAGACCGCCGGCCCGGTCCGGCATGTCTACGACCCCTGGCGTTACCCCGAAGACTGGGTGGTCGAGAGCTTCTCGCCGGAAGGCCCGAAGATGCTCCGCCGCGGCGACTATTTCTACATGATCACCGCCGTCGGCGGCACCGCCGGCCCGCCAACCGGCCACATGGTGATCGTGGCGCGCTCGAAATCGCTGGATGGCCCCTGGGAAGACGCGCCCAACAACCCTATCGTCCGCACCGAGGACCGCAACGAAAAATGGTGGTCACGCGGCCACGCGACCGCCGTGGAAGGCCCTGACGGCGACTGGTGGATGGTCTATCACGGCTACGAAAACAGTTACTGGACGCTGGGCCGCCAGTGCCTGCTGGCCCCGATCACCTGGACCGAGGACGGCTGGATCGAGGCCGGTGGCGGCGACCTGTCGAAGCCGATCCCGATGCCGAAAGGCGGCGAAGCCGTCCCTCACGGCGCGGCGCTCTCCGACGATTTCTCGACCAACAAGTTCGGTACCCAGTGGGGCTTCTACGATCCGGACGACGACGAGATGGACCGTGTGCGCTACGAGGATGACGCGCTGGTGGTCAAGGGCAAGGGTACGACGCCTTCCGACGCATCACCGCTGACGTTCATCTGCGGTGACCTGGCGTACCAGGTGGAAGTGGAATGCGAAATCGTCGGTGACGCCGAGGCCGGCATCCTGCTGTTCTACAACCGCCGCCTGTACGTCGGCCTGAGCTACCACAAGGACGGCTTCGTCATGCAGCGCATGGGGCTGCAGCGCCGCGCCGGCGCGCCGGACGACCTGGGCCGCAAGCTGCACCTGCGAATCACCAACGACCGCAACATCGTCACCATCCACCACAGCCCCGACGGCAAGGAATGGACCAAGTTCGGCGTACAGATGGAGGTTTCCGGCTACCACCACAACACCGCCTATGACTTCCTGAGCCTGCGACCCGGACTGCTGGCGGCGGGTGACGGCGAGGTGAAGTTCCGGAACCTGCGCTACCGCGCTTTGCCGTAGCGCTTGTCGCAATCGCGGTAGTGGGGGTACTGCGGGTCAGGACACGCTCAAGTCCGTCCCTGGAACGCTCATCCGCGGCCATCCTTGGCCGCGGAAGGTCCTGACCCGCAGCACCCCCACCACCGCTCACCCAACCGCGCCACCGGCTGGTGGCGTGTTTTCCCACTCACCACTCACCACTCACTACTCACTGCTTACTGCTTACTGCTCACCCGTCACATGGTGCCACGCTGAATGAAGGGCACCTTCGAGTAAAGCTTCCGCTCACCACCACGAGGGTCATTGGCCATCTGGCTGGGATCGTCGAACAGCATGGTTTCGCGTTTTGGGAGGGTGTACTGGTCCCAGGTGGGGATGCCGTCGAAGTTCGGGTTGCCGGTGCGGGCGAAGGCGAGCAGCGCGCCGCTCATGCGCTCGGCCATGCGGCGGGCGTCTTCGGCATCGCCACTGGGTGAGTCTTCGACGGCGGTGTTGTCGAACACCAGCGGGATGTCGAGCGTGTGGAAGGCGCGCCGGCGGCCATTGTCGATGGGTGAGCCCCAGTCCAGCTGGTACACCCAGGTCGGCGCGCCCTGTGCCGCGCGAACCTGCGCTTCTTCCACGGCGCCGCGCCAGGAGCGACCGGCGGTGGTGGCGGCAAAAAAGACTTCCGAGGGGGTATAGCCCGGATACATCTCACGGTAGGCGGCAATGACCTTGTCCACCGGGATGTCGACATACTGGGCCTTCTCGATCTTGTCCGGCAGGTCGTCCCAGCGCAGATTGAAGTTTTCCTCGCTGGCCAGGAAGGCGCGAGTTTCGTCCTTCGTGTTGCCGATGACCATGGGAATGTCTTTCGACTGCGGCGGCGCGTCGGGCCAGAACGGGTGGCGGGGCAGCGCGTCGCCATCAAGCACCGGACAGAAGTGAATGCTGCGATCCTCCACGCGGGAAAAGTCCTTGACCTTCGCGGCCTCGAGCAGCGCCCCCGGCGTCATCGCCAGCAGGCCGTCAACGTCGCCCGGGGCCACGCCGGCGGCCTCGCAGAACAGCTCGGCCCGCTGGGTGGCAGCGCGGGGACCCGCGGCCGTGACCTGCTGGCCACTCATGGTCCAGGCCCGGTGGAACAGGCCCTTGGCCGCGGGCATCGCCATCAACGTGGCAATCTTGGCACCGCCGCCGGACTGGCCGAAGACCGTGACGTTCTCCGGGTCGCCGCCAAACTCCTCGGCGTGATCGCGCACCCATTTCAGCGCCTCGACCAGGTCGAGCTGGCCGACGTTGCCTGAATCCGCGTAGGCGGGCCCGGCCAGGTTTTCCAGGTACAGATAACCAAACAGGTTCAGGCGGTGGTTGACCGTGACGACGACCACGTCACCCTTCGTGCACAGGTTCACACCGTCATACAACGGGTGGCTGCCCGAACCGTTGTTGTAGCCGCCGCCGTGGATGTAGAACAGCACCGGCCGCTTGCCGCCATCGCGCAACGCCGGGGTGGTGACATTCAGGAACAGGCACTCTTCGCTGGTCGGTTCGGCGTCGTCACGCTGCGGCGTGGCCGCGCCGAACTCGAGCGCGTCGCGAACCCCCTCCCAGCCAGCCTCGCGAGGCGCCGGACGGAAGCGGTACGGCGCCGTGTCAGCACCGTACGGGATGCCGCGGAAGACGTTCATGCCGCGGTCGGTAAAACCGCGGACCTGGCCGCTGCGGGTGGTCGCCAGCGGCGCCGATTCATCACGGCTGGCCGCGGCCGTCCACGCCGGCACCAGCAGGGCGCTGCCCACCAGTGCGCCATCGCGAATGAATGCGCGCCGTGTGCGACCGGGGATACCGGTGTCATTCTTGTTAGAATCCGACATGGGTTTTGAGCCTCCCGAAATTAGTCGATGGATACCAATGGATTCTAAACGCTACGCCTCACCTACCGCACGTTCACGCCTGGCCCTCATCGGCCTGGCACTCAGCGCCCTGCTCGCCCCGGCCGGATTCGTGAACGCGGACAGCTCAAATGAACCGTTGCTGACCGTCGCGGAGGGAATACTGGACCAGGACAAATCGTTTGACCTTGGGCTGGTGACCGCCCCCGGCACCGAGACCATCACGATATTCCGCCCCGGCCCCGACGACGACCGGTTCGCACATGGCGTGGTGCTGATTCCGTACAAGGGGCGGCTCTACGCCCAGTGGCAGTCCTCGGTTCGTGACGAAGACGGCCCCGATACCCGGGTCGTCTATGCCATCAGTGACGATGGCCAACACTGGAGCGCACCCCGCCAGTTGGCCGCCACGCTGGATGCCGGTATCCGCACCAGCGGCGGCTGGTGGACCGACGGTGAAACGCTGGTCGCCTATATCAATGAGTGGGCCGACCCCGGCGACGGCCCGGTCCAGGGCGTGACTGTCTACACCACCAGTGAAGATGGCGAGACCTGGAGCGACCTTGCGCCGGTCACGGACCACGATGGCGACCCGGTCATGGGCGTTTTCGAGCAGGATCCGCGCGCCCTCCCCTCCGGCCGGATCATCAGCGCGTTCCACGAGCAGCCCGGTCTGCTGGTGGCCCCGTGGTACACGGATGACCCGCTGGGAGTGAGCGGCTGGACGCGCGGCCGGATGGACCGCCTGCCGCACGATGACGACACCATCAGCCGCGAGATCGAGCCCAGCTGGTTCCAGCGCCCGGACGGCACCGTGGTGATGATTTTCCGCGACCAGGCCGGTACGTTTCGCAAGCTGGCCGCCATCAGCCGTGACGAAGGCGAAACCTGGACCACGCCCGAACTGACCGGGGTGCCCGACTCACGGACCAAGCAAAGTGCCGGAAACCTGCCGGACGGAACCGTGTTCCTGGCCGGCAACCCTGTCAACAACAAGGCGCGTTTTCCGCTGGCGCTGTTATTGAGTGCCGACGGCGTCGAATTTGATCACGCCTGGCTGCTGCGCGCCGGTGGCGACGACCTGCAGCCACTGCGCTACGAGGGCAAGTACAAGCGGCCCAGTTACAGCTACCCCAAGAGCGTGGTCTGGTATGACTGGCTGTATATCGCCTACGCCACCAACAAGGAAGACGTGGAATTGACGCGCGTGCCGGTCGCGTCAATCAGCTTGCGCAACCAGCCTTAGCATCAGGCGAAACACGGAGCTTTCGCCCATGAACCCGGGCGATTCCATGACGCCCACGGACACCTCGACATCGCGGGTGATGGGCAGCTCGCCCTCGCGCGGGCAGTGAAGCGGTACATCCAGCTCGGTGCTGCCGTGGTCGTTCACGAACAGGTCGACCTCGGTGGCGTCCAGGTGCAGGCGCACCAGTACGTCATCGCCAATCACCCCGGTGTTCAGAATCACCGGCTCCGGCGGGCCCGGCGGGGTTTGCGTACACCCCGAGGAAAGCTTGTGCTTGGGCACGTGGATCATGCCCTCGTCGGCCAGTGCGCCGTGAAAAACCTTGGCCTGGAGATCGTAACGCCAATCGTCGCCGATTGGCCCGTCCTGTCGCTCGCTGAGCAGCGACATGATAATTCTGCCGTTCATCACCTCTCCCGTGACAGCTTGCTCGCGGGCCGGCATGACCCGCGTTCTTTAACACTATCACCGGGTTAGACGCACCCCGCCCCCCGAAAGTCACAGGGGCGGGGTCGTTCGAACGTGTCAGGACGTCGTTTTATCGGCAGCGCGGTCCATGGCCGATTCGATCGCCTGTACCGCGATGGGGTGGTAGCTGTTCCGGTTCTCGGCAAACAGCTTGCGGGCCAGGTCGGCGTCGGCGCCATTGGCGACCAGTGCGGCATACACCGGCACGATCAGCTTCATGCGGCCATGACGGGCCAGGTGTTCCTCCATCGCGCCGTATGCCGGCTGGTACCGGCGCTGTGCCACCTGGATGAACCAGGCGCGGCCAATCTCGGCGTTACGCGAGGCACTGAAGCCGAATGCGTTATCAACCGCCGCCAACCGGTCGCCTGCCAGGTCAGCGGGCAGGCTGTTGATGAAGTGCACCACCGCGTGCGGGCTCCAGTCGGCGTAATCAATATCACCCGCCGCCAGGGCGCCGCTGGCGAAGGCCTTCGCCGCTTCTTCGGCCGCCGCCAGGCTCGCGGATACGGGCGGCTGGAAGTCCGCCGGCACACCGGGCTGGTAAAGCCACTCACCGGCCTGTTCACGCGTGTAAACGCCCGGGTGTGCGCTCAACAGGTGCTCATCCAGGTAGTCCAGGAAGTCCTCGGTGGTGATGGACTGCCACTGAAATTTCCGGAAGTAGCCGGTGATGAACTCGTCGAACACCGCGCGCCCGAACAGCCGCTCAAGGTGTTCCAGGAAAAACTGGCCCTTGGCGTAGTACATGCCCTGCTGCGCGCCTTCGCCGTCAGACGGCAGCACCTTCGGCGCCAGCGGCTGGAACCGCTCCGGCACCGTTTCCAGGTCGGCCTGCAGGGCCTCCCAGTCGAGAACACGCTCTTCGTCAGCGCGCTGCTTGCTGAACAGTTCTTCCATCAGCCGTGCGGTCAGGTAACTGGTGGTGCCCTCGTTCAGCCAGATGTCGCGCCAGGTGGCGTTGGTGACCAGGTTGCCGGACCAGGAATGCGCCAGCTCATGGGCGATCAGCGAGACCAGCGAACGGTCGCCGGCCAGCACACTGGGGGTGATGAACGACAGGCGCGGGTTCTCCATGCCGCCATAGGGAAAGGCCGGCGGCAGGATCAGCAGGTCATAGCGGCCCCAGTCGTAGGGCCCCAGCTGCGTTTCCGCCAGGTCCAGCATGTCCTGGGTTTCGGCAAACTCCCAGGCCGAGTCTTCCAGCAGCTCCGGCTCGGCATATACACCGGTTTCCGGGCCGATGGGCGCGAAGAAAAGGTTGCCGGCCGATATCGCCAGCAGGTAGGACGGGATCGGCTGCGGCATTTCGAATTGATAGGTGCCGGAACGCGGCGTCAACGGGTCGTTGTCCGCGCTCATCAGCGCCAGCATGCTGGGCGGCGTGCGTACCGTGGCCTCGTAGGTAATGCGAACCGCGGGGGTATCCTGCAGCGGCACCCAACTCCGCGCGTGGATGGCCTGCGACTGTGAGAACACCAGCGGATGTTCGCCGCCGGCCGTCAGCTCCGCCGGCAACCACTGCAGGGCGCTCGCATCGGGGCTGGTTTCATAGGCCACTTCCAGCCAGAACCCGCCCTGCGGATCGAAGCCGTCCGGCAGGTCGATTTCCAGCGGCTGGCCGAGCACATCGTCACGCTCGCCAACACGGAAGACGGCCGCCTGCGGCGCCTCGCCTTCCAGCCAGACCTGCGCCGCGCCGATGTCGAGATCGCGCGTATCCAGGATCACCGTGCGTTCGGCCGGCAGCAGGTTGCGCATGTGCAACCGGGCGGTGCCGCGCAACGATCGCGCCTGGAAGTCGACATCGAGGTCCAGGGCCAGGTGGTCGGTGACAAAGGCGTCGTAGTTGGCGTAAGTGAAATAATCGTGGGCCGGGTCGTACTCCGGCGCTTTTTCGCAGCCCACGATCGCGACGGCGACCGAGGCCAGCAGAATCAGGTTCCTGAACATGGGGCGGACTCGTGCTAATCGGGCCCGCATTATAGCGACTCACCCTGCCCGCCGCGCGGCGGGCAGGGTGAGCGTCAGGGTGTAACGGCTTGCGTCAGCACCACGCCAGTATCCGGGATCCGTCGCTCCATCGCCGTCAACCGGGCTTCCAGCGCTTCGAGCCGCGCTGAACCGGCCTCGAGCGCCTCCACCCGTTGTTTCAGCACATCGTTTTCCGCCGCCAACCGGGCGTTTACTGCAGCGAGCTCGCGGTTGCGCATGTCGAGTTGATCGTTGCGTGCGTCCAACGCCTGGATGGCCGCCATGTTCACCCCGGCCATGTCACGCGCGGAGATGCGGGTCTCGCCGCTGGCCAGGCCAAAGGCCGCATAGAAGTCCTGCGCCATCGGGCCGATGTGGCGCTGATCTGCAGAATCGGTCTTGTAAGACCACTCAGAGACCGGAACGTCAGCCAACTTTTCAAGAACCTCCGTACCATCCAGCGGCACGATGGCGTGTTTCTGGTTGCGGTCGGACATCTCGGTGAAGGTGCCGCCAATCGCCAGGTCGCCCAACAGCACCGCATCACCGTTGTTGAACACCTGGAACTCAACCTGGCCGGTGCCAAACTTTGATATCCGGAACGCGTCGCCGCTGTTGGTGAACTGCCAGCGCGTACCCGAGCCAGTTTCCTTGAGCTCGAACTTGGTGTTGCCGCGGTTGGCCAGGGTGAACAGCGTGCGGCCGGCCGGGTCCGGGGCATTCTCCTGCACCAGGATACCCGCAGTGCCGTCATCGCGGGCCACGTGCAGGGGCGCCAGTGGCGTCGTCGTGCCGATTGCAACGTTGGTGGAACCATTCGCACTATTTATTCCGTCAATCTTCCCCAGCACGATAGTGTTGGCGGTGGGGGCGGTAGCCCGGTAGCCGAGTGCGGTACTGAAATCGCCACTCGAGTTCGCGGAATTACCCAGTGCGGTGCTGTGTCTGCCGCCCGAGGTCGCGTAATTCCCCAGCGCGTGACTAAAAGAGCCGACCGAGTTCGCGGAATGACCCATCGCGGTGCTGGAATCGCCATCCGAGCTCGCGGAGTTGCCCAGCGCGATGCTTGTGGTGCCTGGCGAGGTCGCGTTATAGCCAAGCGCGACGCTACGGATACCTGCCGAGGACGCCTGGTAGCCTAGCGCGGCACTACCATCACCGCCCGCGTCAGCGAAATTACCCAATGAGGTGCTGTAATCACCATCCGAGAGCGCGGACTTACCTAACGCGACGCTGGCACTGCCAACTGCGAATGCGTCTCTGCCCAGCGCCGTGCTGCCAGGGCCCTCCGAGTTCGCGTTATAGCCCACTGCGGTGCTGGAATTGCCAGCTGAGATTGCGTCACGGCCCAGCGCGGTGCTGGAATCGCCATCCGAGGACGCACCGAAGCCAAGCGAGGTGCTGAAACTACCGATTGAAAACGCGTTATTGCCCAGTGCGATGCTGCGACTGCCGACCGAGGACGCGCTATAGCCCAGCGCGGTGCTTTGGACACCACCCGAATACGCGAGGTAGCCCAGCGCAGTACTCAAGGGGCCGACCGAGGAAGCCTGGTAGCCCAGCGCGGTGCTGTAATCGCCATCGGAGGACGCGTTTCTGCCCAGTGCGAAGCTAATATCGCCGGCCGAAGACGCGCCAAAGCCCAGCGCGACGCTTTCCTCGCCGCCCGAGGACGCCCCGACGCCCAGCGAGGTGCTGAAACTGCCGACCGAGGACGCGCGGGCACCCAGCGCGGTGCT
The DNA here is from genome assembly GCA_913055655.1 of uncultured Oceanospirillales bacterium. Taxonomy (GTDB): domain Bacteria; phylum Pseudomonadota; class Gammaproteobacteria; order Xanthomonadales; family SZUA-36; genus Marinihelvus. Next base: position 94,132 of record CAJXKA010000004.1, read on the forward strand.
ATTGGTCCCTGACGCCACAGCGCCATCACCACAGGCCGTGGCACTAGCGAGGTCAGCGTCATCGGGTGCAGCGATCTTTTCGGGCTCTCCCGCGTTGGTGCACTCGAAGGCGTGGGCGGAACTGAAGGCAAACAGAAGCCCAATGAACAAAGCCGTGGCGGCAGAGCGGTGAATTCGATAGGGCATGAGTCACTCCTTTTTGTTGTCAATTCACACATGCCGCTCCAGATTAGCCCATCGCTTAGACGGGCGCTAATTCGGCCAGGGTAGCCAGGCGTCCCCGGCGGATGCGTTCACGCATTAGCTGGAAAACGCACTTGAAGACACCCGCCGTCGATAACAGTTACGTGCCATGCTGGTGCTTTCAGTGTAGTCAGGCCTTGAATAAAGAAAGCCCACAGCGAAGATCAAGGCGAAGTTCCATGATCCGGGGATCTGAGAGCGTGATTTCAGTCCAAGCAGGCACGCTGGGGGGGGGGCGGAACTCAACCTCAATTCCGTGCGGCCTGGGGCATGAGTTGCATCATCAGCGCCTTCAATTCGCTCAGTTCCGCTTTGAGTTCCCGGTTCTCTTTTGTGAGCACCTGGATAGATGCAAGCGCCACCCCGGCCATGTCACGGGCCGAGATCCGTGTTTCACCGCTGGCCAGGCCGAAGGCGGCGTAGAAGTCCTGCGCCATCGGACCGATGTGGCGCTGGTCGGCGGACTCGGTCTTGTATGACCACTCCGAAATTGGGACCTGAGCGACTTTCGCAAGGATGGCTTCACCATCCAGCGGCACGATCGCATGCTTCTGGTTGCGGTCGGACATCTCGGTGAAGGATCCGCCAATCGCCAGGTCACCCAACAGCACCGCATCACCGTTGTTGAACACCTGGAACTCAACCTGGCCGGTACCGAATTTCGAGACCCGGAACGCATCCCCGCTGTTGGTGAACTGCCAGCGCGTACCCGAGCCAGTTTCCTTGAGCTCGAACTTGGTGTTGCCGCGGTTGGCCAGGGTGAACAGCGTGCGGCCGGCCGGGTCCGGGGCATTCTCCTGCACCAGGATACCCGCAGTGCCGTCATCGCGGGCCACGTGCAGGGGCGCCAGTGGCGTCGTCGTGCCGATTGCAACATCAACCGAATTAAATGCGTCATTCACTCCCGCGATGGACCCCAGGACCATCGAATGGGGCTGTTGCGCATAGGACCTGTAACCGAGCGCGATACTGTTTATCGCATCGGCTTGGGCCCCATAACCCAGCGCGACACCGTGGTTCCCGATGACGGTGGCATTTCCACCCACCACGACAGCGTTGTTCGCGTTGGCCGTCGTAACATAACCAAGCGCGACCGAAAACGAATGATAAGCCGATGCTCCGTACCCAAGCGCAGAAGAATAGCCTTCCAGCGCAGTGGAATAGGCTCCCACTGCAGTTGCAGAAGCGCCTGATGTGAAAGAACGGCTTCCGACTGATGTGCCGTAGTTTCCATTCACGTCCGCCCGCTCTCCGATTGCCGTGCCATAGTTAGCGGTTGAACTGGCATCACTTCCCAACGCCGTGCCATACGAAGCACTGACATATGCGTCCTGGCCCAGGGCAACACCGTACGAGCCGTTGGACTCGGCACCGCTTCCACACGCTGTCCGCGTGACGAAACTGTGATCTTCAGGCGCGGTTCCCACAGCACCGGCATTCGCGCATTCAAATGCGTCAGCGATGGCCGGAAGGCAGAGGGAGAAAAGCACCAGTAGCGCCGCGTTCAACTTTTGAACTGGTAAAAAATCTGATTTCATCGTCGACTCCAAGGTTTCTGCGACTGCTGGCGGAAGTATGGAAGTGCCCTGGTCAATGTACCGGTCAAGGAGATTCAGCGTAGGCCGTGAGCACACCGCGTTCCGAGACCCAGTTCTCCATCGCGGTCACCCTTTCGTTGAGTGTTTTAAGCCGACTGGTCTCGGCCTCCAGCTTGTCAATCCGCGCACGAAGTTGACGGTTTTCATGTGAGAGCGCCTGGATGGCCGCCATGTTCACCCCGGCCATGTCACGGGCCGAGATCCGCGTGTCACCGCTGGCCAGGCCGAAGGCCGCATAAAAGTCCTGCGCCATCGGGCCGATGTGGCGCTGGTCGGCGGACTCGGTCTTGTAGGACCACTCCGAGATCGGCACCTGGGCAACTTTCGCAAGGATGGCTTCACCATCGAGCGGCACGATCGCATGCTTCTGGTTGCGGTCCGACATCTCGGTAAAGGCGCCGCCAATCGCCAGGTCACCCAGCAGCACCGCATCACCGTTGTTGAACACCTGGAACTCAACCTGGCCGGTGCCAAACTTTGATATCCGGAACGCGTCGCCGCTGTTGGTGAACTGCCAGCGCGTACCCGAGCCAGTTTCCTTGAGCTCGAACTTGGTGTTGCCGCGGTTGGCCAGGGTGAACAGCGTGCGGCCGGCCGGGGCGGCGGCGTTCTCCTGCACCAGGATGCTGGCCGTGCCGTCGTCGCGGGACACGTGCAGCGGTGCGAGCGGGGAGGTCGTACCCATGCCGACATCGGAGTAGTCAAGCGCCGAGTTTATTCCCGGGATGGAACCCAGGATCAATGTGTAGGATTGGTCGGAATGCGCCGAAAACCCAATGGCGGTGCTGTAACTGGCTGTCGCGGTCGCCCGGTAGCCCAGGGCGGTGCTGCTCTGGCTCGATGCGTCGGACGCGCGTCCCACGGCTGTGCCCTGGGGACCGGCAGCACTGGCGGCATGCCCTATTGCGACGCTACCCCAACCCATGGCCTGGGCCAGGGTACCGAACGCCGCACCATAGTTGTCACCGGCGTCCGAGTTGGCGCCCAGTGCAATGGCGCCCTGTGCGTTCGCGGCGGCCCCGTTACCGATGGCAATGTCATCTGCCTGGACAGCCAATGACCGACTCCCGACCGCGATACCTCCAACTCCATTCGCGGCAGCGTCGTGTCCGAGCGCTGTGGCCTGATTCGACATTGCAGCAGCGCCGTAACCCACGGCAGTAGAGTCCTCGCCCTTCGCCAAGGCTGCGGATCCAACAGCAAGGCTTTCAGCCTTCTCCGTCGACGCGCCATAACCCAGGCTGGTCGAGTAAATCCCTCCACTACTGGCATCCTGGCCCACGGCGGTGGCGAAGGAACTTAACGTTATCGAGTCAGAACCGACAGCGACGCTCTCCAGTGCGGTCGTTTCCGCGTTGTAACCCACAGCCACGGAATAATTACCCGACGACAGGGCGCTCAGCCCAACCGCGGTGCTCGCGAACGCGCCGGCGCTGGCGCCTGACCCACAGGCTGTTCGTGACACATCCCCGCCATCATTAGCGACCCCCGCGGCACCGCTGTTGTCGCACTCAAAAGCATGGGACATCGCCGGAACCACCGCCAGCGTCAACAAGAAAATGAACCCTATTAACCGGTTACGGTAACGTGAGGTATGACAGCGCGATTTAATGCTTGGGACTGGAAGGAACATGGCACGGACCCTTTGTTGATTGCCTGTTCACTCTTTCGCAATCGAGGAGGTAAAGGGGCCAAACAAATATTCCTGCCAAAGCTTTAAATTACCGTGTGGCCAATGTCTCGTTGTCGGTCACACCCTGGCTGGCTACCCAGCGTTCAACCAATGATAGCCGTTGAGCCAGGTCCTGGTTCTCGGTCGCAAGCTCACGATTTCGGGCTCGCTCTTCATCAAGCTCAGCGGTCAGGACGCTTAATTGGGTCTGTAGGGCCTTCACCGCGGCCATATTCACACCCGCCATGTCGCGTGCCGAGATCCGCGTCTCGCCGCTGGCAAGGCCGAATGCGGCGTAGAAGTCCTGCGCCATCGGGCCGATGTGGCGCTGATCTGCAGAATCGGTCTTGTACGACCACTCAGAGACCGGAACGTCAGCCAGTTTTTCAAGCACCGCCGTACCATCCAGCGGTACGATCGCATGCTTCTGGTTGCGGTCGGACATCTCGGTGAAGGATCCGCCAATCGCCAGGTCACCCAGCAGCACCGCATCACCGTTGTTGAACACCTGGAACTCAACCTGGCCGGTGCCAAACTTTGATATCCGGAACGCGTCGCCGTTGTTGGTGAACTGCCAGCGCGTACCCGAGTTGACTTCCTTGATCTCGAACTTGGTGTTGCCGCGGTTGGCCAGGGTGAACAGCGTGCGGCCCGCCGGGTTCGGGGCATTCTCCTGCACCAGGATGCCGGCCGCGCCGTCGTCGCGGGCCACGTGTAGCGGTGCAAGGGGGGCCGTGGTGCCAATGGCCACGTCGGCGTAATTCGTACCGAGGCCGATGCCGGGGATCGAACCGAGCACGATCGTATACGGGTTGGTGGCCACCGCATACCGGCCAATGGCGACGGCGCTGGCACCTGAAGCCTCGGCCGATCTTCCGATCGCCAGTGCACTGTCCCCTGACGCGGTCGCGTTGTATCCCAAGGCGGTCGAAATGTAACCACTCGACAAGGTGCTGTTCCCCAACGCCGTCGAATAGTCACCATCGGCGTCACCGCCGTTGCCGACGGCCGTAGAATAATCGCCCAGTGCCTCGGCGCTATAACCGATTGCCGAGCTGCCAGTGCTGACGGCAGCTTGGTAGCCCATGGCGACACTGAATGGACCGTCAACGAAAGCCGCAGCACCAATTGCAATGCTTTTCTCCGCCGACACATCGGCGCCATAACCGAGCGCGACGGTGTCACCGGCGGTGGCCCGTGAATAGGCGCCCACCGCCGTCGACCGTAACCCCGTCGCATCGGGGATGTAGCCAACCGCAACAGAATATTCCATCGGCGCCTCCGCCCCGGCACCCAGCGCGGTGCCATACCCGGCGGCACGGGCATTGCCACCGACAGCGACGCCTCCGTAGCCGGAGGTCTCGGCGAGTGAACCCAGCGCGGTAGAGTAAGAACCCGCACTCACTGAATCATGGCCGTAGGCGCTGCCATCTTGTCCAGGCGCCGTTGACCCATTTCCGCATCTGAGTGAATTCGTACCCGTCCCGGCCGAGCATTGCGACCATGCCGGCATGCTGACCAGGAACGCCATTGTGATGGCAAGGACTAATGTAACGGCACGCATGGTGGCTTGGATGGATTCTGAGGGTCCGAAGACGGGCGCGAACTTGAGCATGGGTCAAAATTTCCCCTTTTTTGTGTCCAGCGTCCAAGTATGCCAGCGCTCAAGAATCTTCTCATGAACGCGGAATGAAATGCCGCGACGCTGTGTTAACCTCCCCCGATGAGCGATTCCCAGTCATCTTTCAGCGCCCTGTTGCGCCTCCTGCGCTACGCCCGCGGCCACCGCCGCAGCATCATCGTGGCGAGCATTTACTCCATCCTGAACAAGCTGTTCGACATCATGCCGGAGATCCTCATCGGCATGGCCATCGACGTGGTGGTCCGCCAGGAACAGTCGTTCATGGCCGACATGGGTATCGCCGAGCCGTTCCACCAGATGCTGGCCCTGGGCGCGCTGACGATTGGCGTATGGGCGTTCGAATCGCTGTTCGAGTTCCTGTTGCTGGTGCAGTGGCGCAACCTGGCGCAGCGCCTGCAGCACGACCTGCGCATGGACGCCTACGGCCACCTGCAGGACCTGGACATGGCGTGGTTCGAAGATGCCTCCACCGGCAAGCTGGTGGCGATCCTGAATGATGACGTCAACCAGCTCGAGCGGTTCCTGAACGGCGGCGCCAGCGACCTGATCCAGGTGGGCGTGACCGTGGTGTCGGTGGGCGCCGTGTTCTTCTACCTGTCACCGCCCATTGCGCTGATGGCGTTTACGCCGATCCCGGTGATCATCATCGGCGCGTTCTGGTTCCAGCGACGCGCGCAGCCGCTGTATGCCGAGGTGCGTGAGCGCGTGGGCTTTCTCAGCACGCGGCTGGCCAACAACATCGCCGGCATCGCCACCATCAAGAGTTTCACCAGGGAAGGCTTTGAAACCGAGCGACTGGCCGAGGACAGCGAGGCCTATGTCGAGGCCAACCGTCGCGCCATTCGCATTTCGTCGGCATTCATCCCGATCATCCGCATGGCCATCATGGCCGGCTTCGTGGCGACGCTGGTCTACGGCGGCAAGCTGGTCCTGGACGGCGAGCTGAACGCCGGCGCCTACAGCGTGCTGGTGTTCCTGACCCAGCGGCTGCTGTGGCCGCTCACACGCATGGCCGAGACCATCGACCTGTACGAACGGGCGATGGCCTCCACGCGCCGTATCCTGGACCTGGTGGAAACGCCGGTGCGGGTGCGCCCGGGCGAGCAGTCATTGCCTGCCGGGCAAGTGGCCGGCGATATTCGTTTCGAGCAGGCCGGGTTCGCCTACGGCGATGGCCCCGCAGTGCTCAGCGACGTCGATATCGACCTGCCGGCCGGCGAAACGCTGGCGCTGGTCGGCGCGACCGGTTCCGGCAAGAGCACCCTGGTGAAACTGTTGTTGCGCTTCTACGAACCGACCCACGGCCGCATCACCCTGGACGGGCATGACCTGAACAACGTCATCCTGCATGACCTGCGGGCGGCGATTGGTTTCGTCAGCCAGGACGTCTTCCTGTTCCACGGCACGGTGCGGGAAAACATTGCCTATGGCCGGCCGGATGCCGATGACGAGGCCATCGAGGCCGCCGCCCGCGCCGCCGAGGCGCACGACTTCATCATGGCGCTGCCGCGTGGCTATGACACCCTGGTCGGCGAGCGAGGGCAGAAACTTTCCGGCGGCCAGCGCCAGCGGCTGTCGATTGCCCGCGCAGTGCTGAAAGACCCGCCGGTATTGATCCTGGACGAGGCCACGTCGGCCGTCGACAACGAGACCGAGGCCGCGATCCAGCGTTCAATGAAACGGGTGGCCGAGGGCCGCACCACCGTGGTGATCGCCCACCGCCTGTCGACCATCGTCGATGCCGACCGCATCTGCGTGCTCGATGGCGGGCGCGTGGTCGAAACCGGACGTCACGACGAACTGATCCGTCGCGGTGGCATTTACCAGGGGCTGTGGGACGTGCAGACCGGGTCTGCGAACGGCTGAAGTGAACCGGCCGAGTGCATCGGCCGGCCCTGGAGATCAGTCGTGGGAATGGCCGCCCGGACCGTGGGCGTGACCGTGCTCTTTTTCCTCGTCGGTGGCGTCACGCACATCCATGACCTCGACGTCGAAGTTCAGCGGCTGGCCGGCCAGCGGGTGGTTGGCGTCGACATCCACGTTGAAACGACCGACTTTCAGTACGGTGACCTGGGCAGGACCCTTGTTGGTCTGCAGGTTCAGGATCATGCCCGGCTGCAACTGGTTGGCGCGAACGCCCAGTTTCTTCAGCGTCAGGCGCTGCACGTTCGCCTCGGTGCGCTCGCCATAGGCCTCGGCGGGTGGCACGGTCACCTGGAACGCATCGCCAGCCGTTTTGCCTTCGAGTTCCTTTTCCAGGCCGGGAATGATGTTGCCGGCGCCATGCAGGTAAGACATCGGTTCTTCGCGCTCACGCGAGGAATCCAGCGTTTCGCCGTCGTCGTTGGTCAGTGTGTAATGGAATGCGACGACCTTGTCGTTTTCGATTTTCATGCTTCAAGCCCTGGGTGAATCGGCCGCCGGGGCGGCGGGACCGCGCATTATACCTGCTGTTAGAATGCCGGGCAGATGCTCATCCAAGTTCGGAGGAAACCCATGCGAAGCACCATTGCCACCCTGTTTCCCCAGTTGCTGCTGGCCGTGCCGCTCACAGTAGCCGCCCAGCCCGCTGCCGACGCGGCGGATACCACGATACCGGAACCGCGCCTGGTTGAGACTTCACCGGTTGCGGCCACCAACACCCCGGTCGAAATCATCGAGTGGCCGGTACCCTGGGAGGCCAGCCGGCCCCGCGATCCGGATGTCGCCCCCAACGGCACCATCTGGCTGGTCGGCCAGGCCCGTGATTACGTGGCGCACTTTGACCCGGCCACCGAGGAATTCTCGAAGTTCGACCTGCCGCCGGGCACCGGCCCACACACCGTGGTTGTCGACCGCGACGCGTCGCTGTGGATCGCCGGCAACCGCCAGGCCTACATCGGGAAGATGAACCCCAACAGCGGCGAGATGGTGCGCTACACCATGCCGGATGATACGGTGAAAGACCCGCACACCATGGTGTTCGACGACCGCACTTACCTCTGGTTCACTGCCCAGTGGAGCAACGTCGTCGGCCGCCTGGACAAGCGCGACGGCAGCGTGGAGTACGTCGCGGTGCCCATCGACAAGGCGCGGCCCTACGGCATCAAGCTGGACTCAAATGGACACCCGTGGATTGCCCTTCTTGGCACCAACGGCCTGGCCACCATCGACCCGGAAACCATGACGCTGGAAGTGATCCGCACACCGCGCGAGGCATCACGACTGCGCCGCCTGGCCATCACCAGCGACGACCGCGTCTGGTATACCGACTATTCAGAAGGCTGGCTGGGCAGCTACGACCCCGCCACCGGCGCGTTCGCCGAGTACCGCAACCCCAGCGAGCAATCCGGCCCCTACGCCATCGAGGTCGACAACCAGGACCGCGTCTGGCAAGTGGAAACGCACCCGGATACCGACAACTTCGTCGGCTTCGACCCGGAAACCGAAACCTTCTTCAGCCAGACACCCATTCCCTCGGGCGCCGGCGCCGTCCGCCACATGGTGTTCGACCCGGAGCGCAACGTGATCTGGTTCGGCACCGACACCAACAACCTGGGACAGGCCGCGCTGCCGTGAGTCGGGGAATCGGGGAATCGGGGAATCGGGGAATCGGTGAGACGGTGAGACGGTGAGACGGTGAGACGGTGAGACGGAAAAGCGTCACACGTTCGGGGGAGGCGGTTGGTCTTTTCCGGACCTTCGGCGGCAGGGATGCCGCCGATGAGCGTTCCATGGATGGACTTGAGCGAGTCCGGAAAAGGCCAACCGCCTTCCCCGGACCCGCGACGCGTCCTCCGTCAGACGGCCAGCTGCGCCGTCAGCAGTGTCAGGCGCTTGCGCTGCATCCGCAAGGCGTCTTCGAGTTCATGAAAGCTGGCGTCGAGTTTCTCGGCGAGCACCTGCTTGCCGTGCTGCATGCGCTCCACCTGCAGTGCCTGCCATTCCTTGACGGTGGCCAGGAACTGCTCGTACTCGTGTTCCAGCGTCTCGACCAGGTCCTTCCACTTCGGGTTGGACTCATGCGCTTCCAGCCGCTGGCGGGCGCGCTTGAACTCCATGTCCAGGCGGGCGCGCTCGATTTTGAACTTGGGCGTGCGCTTCAGGTCGCTGGCCAGACCCAGGTGGGCACAGCTGGCGATAAACCACTTGTTCAGGTCGAAGTGGTGCCACTTGATGCCATTGCGGTAGTCCGCCTGGAACAAATGATGATAGTTATGGTAACCCTCGCCATAGGTGATGATGGCCAGGAACCAGTTATCACGCGCGCTGTTCTCGTCGGTGTAAGGCTGGTTGCCCCACATGTGCGCCAGCGAGTTGATGAAAAACGTCACGTGGTGGTTGATCACCAGGCGCGCCAGGCCGGCCAGCAGGAATACGCCCCACAGGTCGCCGACCATCCAGCCCAGCAGTAGCGGCAGGCCAACGTTGGTGGCGAGTACCAGCGCCAGGTAGTGATTGTGCTGCCACATCACGACCGGGTTCTTCTTCAGGTCCGGCACGATGGTCTCGTCGACGACGCCGCTCTTGTAATCACGCAACATCCAGCCGATGTGCGCGAACCAGAAGCCGCGACCGATGGAGTACGGATCCTTGTCGTTGTCGTCGACGTCGCGGTGATGCACGCGATGACGGGCGCTCCAGATCAGGATGCTGTTCTGCAGTGACATGCCGCCGATGACGGCCAGGAACCACTGCAGTGGCTTGCTGGCGGTGTAGGTGCGGTGCGACCACAGGCGATGGTAACCGCTGCCGATGCCGACGCCGCCGGCCAGCAGGAAGACGAAGAAGAACACCCACGCCCAGGCGCTGAAGCCCACGGCGATGCCGTACCACGGCACGGCGATGACGGCCGCCGCGAAGGTCAGGCCGAGGGTCAGGGTGACGGGCCAGTTACGCTGGCCTTCGTCCATGTTCGAAGACTTGGGATATGTATTCATGTGCCAAAGGGGTATTGTTCTGGTCGCGTATTGTAGTCGACGCGGCGGTCAGGAACGTTAAATATTTCTAAGTCGCGCTTTTGACGCGGAAAATGGCTCAACTGCGGAGCCCCTTGCCGCTGTGCAGCAACCACAGGCAGGTCGCCGCCAGGCCCACCGTGAACACGCCGATCAGTGCGAACGAATGGCCAATGGCCACGTCGGACGCACCCAGCATGCCGTAACGGAACCCGTTGACCATGTAGAGGATCGGGTTGAAGGCCGAGACTTTCTCCCAGAACGGCGGCAACAGGTCGATCGAGTAGAACACGCCGCCCAGGTAGGTCAGCGGCGCCAGCACGAAGGTCGGGATGATGGCGATATCGTCGAACTTCTGCGCGAAGATGGCATTCACCATGCCCGCCATGGCGAACACGATGGCCGTCAGGATCAGCACGCTGAGCGTGATCAGCGGGTGCTCGATGCGGATCTCGGTGAAGAACATCGACACCAGCAGCACCACGGCGCCGACGCCCACGCCGCGCGCCAGCGCACCGGTCACGTAACCCGCCAGGATCACCCAGTTCGGCAGCGGCGAAATCAGCAGTTCCTCGATATGCCGGCCGAACTTGGCGCCGAAGAACGACGACACCATGTTGCCGTACGAATTGGTGATCACCGACATCATCACCAGGCCCGGGACGATAAACAGCATGTAGTCGAAATCGCCCATCTCGCCGATGCGACTGCCGATGATCTTGCCGAAAATCAGGAAATACAGCGTCATCGTGATGGCCGGCGGCACCAGCGTCTGCGCCCAGATGCGCAGGATGCGGGTGATTTCCTTGCGCACGATGGTGCGGTAGCCGACCCAGTTGACCTGCGCCTGGTTCATGCCGCCCCCCCGGCTTCGCGCGCGCCCTGGGCGCCCTTGTCCACCAGCCGCATGAACAGTTCCTCGAGGCGGTTGGACTTGTTGCGCATGCTCAGCACATGGATACCGCGTTCATCGAGTTCGGCAAACAGCGCGTTCACCGACTTGCTCTTCGGCACCGTCACTTCTAGGGTGTTTTCGTCGCGCAGGGAAATGGCCATCTCGGGCAGTTCCGGCACATCGTGTACCGGTTCGCGCAGGTCCAGCACGAAGGTCTCGAAGTCGAGTTTGCCCAGCAGCTCGCGCATGCCGGTGTTCTCGACGATCTGGCCGTGATCGATGATGGCGATGTTGCGGCACAGCTGCTCGGCTTCTTCCAGGTAGTGCGTGGTCAGGATGACCGTGGTACCGGCCGCGTTGATTTCCTCGATCAGCTCCCACATGGACCGGCGAATCTCGATATCCACACCGGCCGTGGGTTCGTCCAGGATCAGCAGCCGCGGCTGGTTGACCATGGCGCGGGCGATCATCAGGCGCCGCTTCATGCCGCCCGAGAGCATGCGCGACGGCTTGTCGTGCTTGTCCCACAGCTGCAGCTTCTTCAGGTAATGCTCACCGCGCTCGGCCGCCTCGTGTTTCTCGATACCGTAATAACCCGCCTGGTTGACGACAATCTCCAGCGGCTTCTCGAACTGGTTGAAGTTGAGCTCCTGCGGGACCAGGCCCAGGTAGCTCATCGCCAGCGAGCGTTGCTCACGGACGCTGGCGCCGAACACTTTGACGTCGCCGCCGGTCGGGTTCACCAGCGAGGAAATGATGCCGATCATCGTCGACTTGCCGGCGCCGTTCGGGCCCAGCAGGGCGAAGAAATCGCCTTCTTCCACGCCCAGCGACACGCCCTTGAGGGCCTCGACGCCGTTGGCGTAGGTCTTGCGCAGGTTGTCGACTTCCAGTGCGAGCATTTGTTAGGCGGTGTTCGGTAAGGTGAAGGGGCGGTATTATACGGACGACCCGGGCGCAGGTCAGCGGGGGAGCCTCTCATCCGCGCCCATCATTCATCGACACCCGTGACGTCAGGCCCATGCGCGGCCCCGGCGTGGCGCTTAGGCTTGGTGCCGTCAGACGATGCGATTGAACACAATGCAAAAATGTATGCCTGCCGCCATTGCGGCAGCTGCCCTGCTGGGCGCGGCGCCGACGGCTTTTGCACTGCCCGAAGGCAACACCATCGAATTCACCAACTGCGACCTGTCGGTTCCGGGTTCGCCCGTAACGGCGGCGGCGCGTTGTGGCCGGCTGGAGGTCCCTGAGAATCCGGACGACCCGGATGGCCGCGCCATCAGCCTGCATGTTGCCGTGGCCAGTGCCAGCGACCCGCAGCCCGAAGCCGACCCGCTGTTTTTCTTCGCCGGCGGACCGGGCCAGGCCGCCAGCGAAACCTGGCCTATGATCCGCGGCCCGCTGCGTGGCATCAACAAGACCCGCGACATCGTCATGATCGACCAGCGCGGTACCGGCGGGTCCAACAAGCTCCAGTGCCCGTCCGAGGAAATGACCGACCTGGACGCCGCGATCGACTTTGACGAAATGTCTCGCATGGCGCGCGAATGCCTGCAGGACCTGGACGCCGATACCCGCTTCTACACCACCACCATCGCCGCCGGCGATGTGAACGCGGTTCGGCAAGCGATGGGTTACGACACCATCAACATCATGGGTGTGTCCTACGGGACGCGCGCGGCCCAGGTTTACCTGCGTGAATTTCCCGACACCGTCCGCTCGGTGGTGCTGGACAGCGTGGTGCCGATGCAACTGGCGCTGGGCCAGGAGCACGCGCCGATGCTGGATGTCGCCGTGGGCCGGGTCCTGGATGCCTGCGCCGCAGACAGCGCCTGCCGCCACCAGTTTGCCGACCCTCGGCGCGCGCTGGATGCGCTGATGGCCGACCTCCGGCAGTCACCGCGCGACATTACCATCATCAACCCCGTCACCGGCATCGCCGAGTCGCTGACGGTGAGCGCGGAGATCCTGGCCGTCGCGGTGCGCTTCCTGAGTTATTCCAGCGAATCGCAGGCCGTCCTGCCGCTGCTGCTGCACGAGGCCGCCACCCAGGGCCGGCTGGACCGCCTCGCCACGCAGGCGATGATGGTCATCGGCGACCTGAACGAGGTCATCGCCCGCGGCATGGAGCTGTCGGTGATGTGCGCCGAGGACTACCCGTTCATGAATTTCGGCGCCGACTACTCCGACACCCTGATCGGCAACCTGATGCTCGAGGGCATCGATGCGCAGTGCCGCGAATGGACCACTGGCGATGTGCCGGACGACTTTCACGAACCGGTGACGACCGACCTGCCGGTGCTGTTGCTGTCCGGTGAGCGCGACCCTGTTACACCGCCCGAGTACGCAGCACGGGTTGCAGAGGGGTTTCCGAACAGCGTGAACCTGGTGGCCGGCGGGCAGGCGCACTCGGTGTTGCGCAACGTCTGCCTGCAGGACGTCACGACCGCATTCATCGAGGCCGGCTCGGTGGACGCACTGGACACATCCTGCGTCGACGACATCGACGGCAGTCCCTTCTTCACGACCCTGCTGGGGCCAGAACCATGATCGAAGTCCGCGACCTGCAGAAAAGTTTCGGTGACGTGCACGCGGTGCGCGGCGTCAGCTTCGAGGCCCGCGACGGTGAAATCACCGGCCTGCTGGGCCCGAACGGCGCCGGCAAGACCACCACGCTGCGCATGCTGTATTCGCTACTGCCGCCCGACGCCGGCGAGATTCGAATCGACGGCATGGACCCGACCAAAGACGCCATGGCCATCAAGCGCACGCTGGGCGTGGTGCCGGACAGCCGCGGGCTGTACAAGCGCCTGTCCGCGCGCGAGAACATTGCCTATTACGGCGAGCTTCACGGCCTGTCGAAGCCCGTCATTAACGAGCGCATCGAACGGCTGGCGCAACGCCTGAACATGGAAGACTTTATTGACCGACAGACCGACGGGTTTTCGCAGGGCCAGCGCGTAAAAGTCGCCATCGCCCGCGCGATGATCCACGAGCCGCAGACCGTGCTGCTGGACGAGCCCAGCAACGGCCTGGACGTGATGACCACGCGCGCCCTGCGCCGCTACATCCAGGACCTGAAGGCCGCCGGCCACTCGGTGGTGCTGTCCACGCACATCATGCAGGAGGTCGCGGCGCTCTGTGACCGTATCGTCATCATCGCCAAGGGCGAGATTGCCGCCGACGGCACACCGGCCGACCTGCTCACACTGAGCGGCTGCGACAACGTCGAGGATGCCTTCGTCAAACTGATTGGTTCGGACGAGGGGCTGCTGGCATGAACGGTCTGTGGACAGTATTCCGCAAGGAAATCCGCGAAAACCTGCGCGACCGTCGCGCGGCGTTCAACTCGCTGCTGCTGGGCCCGATCCTGTTTCCCTTCCTGATTATCGGCCTGAGCTATTTCGCCGTAGTCAAGCAGGAACAGAAAGCCGAGGAAACGCTGGAGATCCCGGTCGTCGGCGCGCAGAACGCGCCGAACCTGGTGCGCTTCCTGGAACAGCAGGGGCTGGTGATCCTGGACGCGCCTGAGAACCCGGAGGCCGCGGTGCGCGACCAGGCCCATCCCGCCATCATTCGCATTCCCGACGGTTTCGGCGAACAGTGGAATGCGGGCGAACCCGCGCTGGTGGAGGTCATCGCCGACCCATCACGACGCGAATCAAATGTACCCATGCGGCGCGTAAAGGGCCTGCTGTCGGCCTACGGGCAGCAGATCGGCACCCTGCGCCTGCAACTGCGGGGTGTGGCGCCCAGCGTATCCGCGCCGCTGATGGTCAAGGACGTCGACCTGTCGACACCGCAGAGCCGTGGTGCGCTGGCGCTGATCTTCCTGCCCTATTTCCTGATGATCACCGCATTCACCGGCGGTATGCATATCGCCATCGACGCCACGGCCGGCGAGAAGGAGCGCAAGTCGCTGGAACCCCTGCTGATCACGCCGGTGCCGCGCTGGCAGATCATGACCGGCAAGATGCTGGCCTGCACCGCGTTTGCGCTGGCCTCGCTGTTGCTGACCATGGTGAGTTTCAAACTGGCCATTCCGTTCATGCCCACCGGCGCGCTGGGTATAGACCTGGAACTGGGCAGCGCGATGATCGCCAAGATTTTGCTGGTGGTCGGCCCGGTGGCCATCCTGGCCGCCGCTTTGCTGACCATGCTGGCCACCTTCGCAAAGGGCTTTCGCGAGGCGCAGTCCTACATGGGCCTGGTCATCTTCATTCCGATGATCCCGTCGATGCTGTTCATGGTGAACCCGACCACGCCCGAAACCTGGATGATGACCATCCCGATGTTCAGCCAGAACCTGCTGATTGCCGAATTCCTGCGTGGCGAGGCCGTTCCGATGTCATGGCTTTACATTTCATCGGGCGGCACGCTGCTGATGGGCCTGGTGCTGGCGGCCTTCGCGGCCACGTTGTTCAACCGGCCGAAGGTGGTGTTCGGCGGAACTTGACTTCACCATCACGCGGATTCGCTAAGATATGGCAAACCTCGATTCGGAGCGCACCGAGATGATCAGGAAGACCCTTTTGACGTTGTCCGCCATCGCCGCCATCGGCCTGGCCGGTTCGGTTTTTGCGGGTGAAACCCCTGCCGTCGGCGAGGCGGCACCCGATTTCAAACTACAGGACCAGGACGGCGAGTGGCATGAACTGGCCGACTACCGGGGCCAGTGGCTGGCGGTGTATTTCTATCCGAAGAACGATACGCCGGGCTGCACGACCGAGGCCTGCAACTTCCGTGACAACATCTACCAGTTCCAGGCCATCGACGCGGCCGTGGTCGGCATCAGCGTCGACGACGTGGATTCACACAAGGCCTTCGCCACCAAGTACAAGCTGCCGTTCACCTTGCTGGCCGACACCGGCGGCGAGGTCAGCGACCGTTACGGCGTGCTGCGCGACTTCAAGCTGACGAAACTGGCCAGCCGGCAGTCTTTCCTGGTCGATCCCCAGGGCAACGTCGCCAAACATTATGACGACGTCGATCCCGAGACCCACACCCAGGACGTGCTGGCGGACATCCAGTCGTTACGGGGCGACACCGGCAACTGATTCCGATTTCGCGTCGGCGACGATAGACCGGACGTCCTCGAGCAATTCCGGGACGTCGTAAACAATGCCGTCCTTGATCGTGTAACGAATGCCGGACGTGCGCATCGGCACGCCGTCATCGTCCAGCTTGAAGTGGCCGGTGCCGTACAGCACCTTGAAGTTGCGCAGCGGGTTTTCCGGCACCACCACCAGGTCGGCCAGCTTGCCGACCCGGATCGACCCGATGTCGTCTTCCATACCCAGTACCTCGGCGCCGTTCCAGGTGGCTGAGCGCAGCACTTCCAACGGGTGGAAGCCAGCCTCCTGCAGCAACTCCATCTCGCGAATGTAGCCGAAGCCGTACACCTTCCAGATATAACCGGAGTCCGACCCCAGGGTCACGCGCCCGCCGTGGTTCTTGTAGTCCGCCAGGAAGGCCATCCACAGCCGGAAGTTTTCTTTCCAGGCGATCTCGTCGGCCGTCGTCCAGTCGAACCAGTACGAACCGTGCGCCTCGAGCGACGGCTGGAAGAACGCCCACAGCGACGGGTGCGTGTATTCGTCGTGCCAGTCGGCGTTCATCTCGCGCATCAGGTCACGACTGGCCTCGTAAATGGTCAGCGTCGGGTTCAGCGTGAAGTCCAGCTCGATCAGTTCGTCGCGGACGGCATTCCATTTCTCCGAGCCCGGTGCCGCGGCCTGCTGCCAGAGCCGGCCGGCCTCGCCGAAACGGTGCTGCTCGTTGGCATAGTTATAGTCCAGCGGGTAATCCTGGATGACCCGGTCTTTGAACATGGCCTCGGGCAGGCCGTACCAGTGTTCCATGGTGGTCATGCCGTTACGCGCCGAATCGAGCACGTTCCAGTTCACCACGTCCAGTTGCGCATGGTGCATGGCGCCGCCCATGCCCTGTTCATTCATTTCGTCCAGCGTGGCGATCATCAACTCGCGCGGCGCGCCGAAAAACTTCACCCCTGCCGCACCCTGTTTCGCGATGTCCCGCACCCATTTTCGCGCCTGATCCGGGTCGGCAAACAGACCATCATGCCCCTGGCCGAAACCCACGTAAGGCACGATTCGCGGCGCGGCGATGGTGTTGTCGGCACTACGGCGCTGGTGGTCCACCACCCAGTCGAGGCCGTTGAAACTACCGGGCTCCCGCACCGTGGTAATGCCGTGCGCCAGCCACAGCTTGGCCACGTATTCGGCCGGCACGCCCTGGTCGTCGCCGCCGAAGTGCCCGTGCATATCGACAAAACCGGGCAACAGCCAGTGGCCATCGAGTTCCAGCACCTGGTCACCCGGGCGGGTTTCGATGCGCTTGTCCTCCGGCACCGGGGTGACAATGCCCAGGGTCTTGATCTGCCGGATCCGGTTGCCCTCGATCAGGACGTCCGCCGGCCCGATGGGCGGCGCGCCCTCGCCGTTCACGATCATCACGCCGCGTAGTACGAGGCGTTCAAATGGCCCCTCGCCACGGGTCCTGTCCGGCGCTGACGGTGGAGCGGCCTGCGCGGAAACCATGCCGGAAGCCGCCAGGATGACCGCCAGCGAGAATATTAATTTTTTCATGAAAATCCTTGTATTAGGGCCGTCGTGCACTATGCTGAAAGTGAAGTATAGCTAGGGAACGGAGACCCTGGGATATAGGGGAATGGCTGAATTGAGCAAATCATACGTGCGTCCGGGCATCGGAAGAACGGGCATTGAGCCGACTTTCGACGCGCCTGAACGGTCCACCCATGACGAAACCCGTGACCGCTGGTTCACTGAACAGCGTGGCGGACAGAAGCAGCCGAAGCGCCTGGACGTGCCCAACGAGGCGCTGGTTTCTTCTCGCGGGCCGATAAAACTGACTGGCAATATCACACTGGTGGATGAAAAAGGCCAGCAGTCCCACCACAACGAACTGAAACTCTGCCGTTGTGGCGCTTCCCAGAACAAGCCCCTGTGCGACGACCAGCACATCGAGATCGAGTTTGTTGACCGTGGCGCGATCATGCAGGCCTCGGAGATTGCCGCGACCCGGCGTCCGCAGCCGCTGAAAGTGACCGTCGTCAAGGATGGCCCGTTGAAGTTCCAGGGTTACCTGCGGGTGTATAACCAGCGCGGCCAGGAATGCGTCACCTTCAACGGCGCCCTGTGCCGCTGCGGCCAGTCTGCACGCAAACCCTTCTGCGACTGCGCGTAGCCACCTGACCCCCGGCTTGCTTGCGTGACCCCTGCGGGGTCTTCACAATGCCGTCCATGAACGTTTTTCGCGTCTTCCAGGTCGAAGCGGCCCATTTCCTGCCGAATGTGCCCGACGGGCACAAATGCGCCCGCATGCATGGCCACTCCTTCCGCATCGAAATCCATGTCGCGGGCACGGTGGGGGAGGAGACCGGCTGGGTCATGGACTTCGCCGACCTCAAGCGCGCCTTCCAACCCGTATTTGACCAGCTCGACCATCATTTATTAAATGATATCAAGGGCTTGGAAAACCCAACCTCTGAGAATCTTGCCCGTTGGATCTGGGCACAACTGGCCGACGACCTGCCCGGCCTGGACCAGGTCGTGGTGCAGGAAACCTGCAACGCCGGATGTCGCTACGGCGGGCCGGAAGTTGCATAAACACAACAGTTGTTGTGATATTGCAACATACTGATTTACAACAAAAATATTCGCCACACCCCTTGTATTGACCGGCGGTTCTGATAGCATGAACGCCCGTTTGGTCGTCAAACTGGCAGGACGCTGCCCCCGATGAAAACACTCACCCGAATCACCGTGCTCGGTCTCGCGACGCTGCCCCTGGCAAGCGCGTGGGCAGCGCCGTTCGGGTACAGCGTGAACGCCGATGGTGGCGATCACCTGTTTCGGATTGACCTGGCCAACGGCGCCACGACGGATATCGGGCTGGTCCAGTCCCTGGGCACCACGCGCTCCGACATTGAAGGTATGGCCTTTGCGCCGGACGGTACCCTTTGGGCCGCAGATGATGAGAGCCGCCAACTGTTCCCGATCACCCTGGCCAATGCGCAGGTCGACTTCCAGCGCGAAGTGACCATCAGCGGCCTGGGCGCGAGCGCCGGTAACGACTTCGGCATGGCCTTCAACTGTGACAGCGACCTGTTCATGGCCTCTGTCGCCGACCAGTCGCTCTACAGCGTTGAACTGGACGGCACGGCCACGCTGATCGGCAATATGGGGGTGCGCATCAGCGCCCTGGCCATCGTTGGTGACGGCTACCCGGATTTCCGGCTTTACGGCCTGGGCAACGGCCTTGCCGACGACCAGGGCACGCCGGACAATCGCAGCCTGTATGAAATCGACCCGACAACCGGCGCTGCCACCCTGGTCGGCGCGGTCGGCGCGGCCGTCGATGCCTACTACGAGGCAGGCCTGTCTTTCGACGAGAACGGCAACCTCTGGGCGATCACCGACCGTTCACCCGACGCCGAAGGCAGCCAGGTGCTGCAGCTGGACACCAACACCGGCGCGGCGACCGTGGTGAGCACCACCACCGAGATCGGTTTCGAAAGCCTGGCCGTGTCACCGCCCGCACAGTGCCCTCAAATTGGCACCCCGCCGCCGGATCCGCCGCCGGGGACACCGCCGGCCGCCTACGAAGGCATTCCCACACTGGATGTATGGGGCCGCGCGATCGGCACCATCGGCCTGCTGCTGCTGGGCCTGGCCGCTATTCGCCGCCGTTACTGAGCAACCACCCCCGACCAACGGCACGGAGCCTTTCGAGCCTGATTGGGCTACACTTGCCGTTCTGAAACCCGGAGTCTGAATATGGTTGGTGGAATTAGTGGCTGGCAGCTCCTGATCCTGCTGTTGATCGTGGTGCTGGTGTTCGGCACCAAGCGCCTGCGCAACATCGGCAGCGACCTGGGCGGTGCAGTCAAGGGCTTCCGGAAAGGCATGGATGACGACAGTGACGACGACAAGACGTCACAGGAGCGTCTCGCGGCCGACCCGGAAGATGAAGTCGACGTGAAAACCGCCGAGCGCGACAACGAACCCGCGAGCCGGCCGCCCGGCACCGATGTTTGATGTCGGTTTCGCAGAACTGTTCCTGCTCTCCATCATCGGCCTGCTGGTGCTGGGGCCGGAACGCCTGCCCGCGGTCGCGCGCACCGTGGGCGGCTTTGTGCGCAAGGCGCGCGCCAGCTGGTATACGCTGAAAACCTCGGTGGAGGCCGAACTGGCGGCCGCCGACGTCAAGGAACCCCTGAATACGGCCCGCAAGGAACTCGACGAGGTGACCCGACAGGTCACCGAGCTCGGGCGCGAAGCGTCGGCTGGTGTCGAGAACGTGACGAAACCCGCTTCCAAAGACAACGGCAGCGACAGCACGCCGACGAAAGACGACAACGCCTGAGCGCACGCCATGAGCGACCATCCGGATACCGACAGGGAACAGACGTTCCTCGAGCACCTCGTTGAACTGCGCGGCCGGCTGCTGAAGGCCTGCCTGGCGGTGGCGCTGGTGCTGGTCTGCCTGTTGCCGTTCTCGCGCCAGCTCTACCACGCGCTGGCCACCCCGTTGATGGCCACGCTGCCGGAAGGCAGCAACATGATCGCCATCGACGTGGCGTCGCCGTTCCTGGCGCCGTTCAAGCTGACCCTGCTGCTGGCGCTGGTCATCGCCATACCGGTGGTGATCTACCAGCTCTGGGCCTTCGTCGCCCCGGCGCTGTTCAAGCACGAGAAGCGCCTGGCGAAGCCCTTGTTGCTTTCCTCTGTGCTGTTGTTTTACGCCGGCTGCGCGTTCGCCTACTTCGTGGTCTTCCCGCTGGTGTTCGGCTTCATGGCGCGCGTGGCGCCCGAAGGCGTCTCGGTGATGACCGATATCAGCCGCTACCTGGATTTCGTGATCACGCTGTTCCTGGCCTTCGGCATTGCCTTCGAGGTGCCCATCGCCACCATCATCCTGGTGGCCACGGGGCTGGTGAATACGAAGCAACTGGGCAAGGCGCGGCCCTACGTGGTGGTTGCGGCCTTTGCCATCGGCATGCTGCTGACACCACCCGACATCATCTCGCAAACCCTGCTGGCCATCCCGATGTGGATCCTCTACGAGGCTGGCATCATCATGTCGCGCATTTTGTTGCCCGACCGCAACGGCGAAGAACCGGCCGATCAGGCCACCAGCTGATCCCGCTCGCCGTCGTCGTCCTCATCATCGGGTGGCGCGGATTCTGAATCATCCCTGCCACCGGACGCCACGCCGAAGATATCGCTGAAGCTGAGATACTGCACGGCGAAAACAAACAGCTGGTAAGCCACCATCACCAGGGCCAGCAACAGGGTCATGAACGGCGAGGGGTCCGCCGACACCATCTGCACGGCCATCATCGCGCCCACCGCCAGGCCCACCGGCAAACCCACCAGCGCCATCAGCGCGCCGATCGTGAGCAACGCCCGCCACTGCCGGAACATCGCCACCAGGCCGGCGCCGATGGCGCGGCCCAGTGACAGCCGGTTGAACCAGACCAGCGGTACCGCGTAGAAGCCGATGGTTCCGCCCAGGAAGAGGCCAATCACGAGTGCGAACAACGCACGCTGGAGCACGGCAGGGTCCATTTCGGCAACGGCACTGGGGTCACCCGCCTCGATCCGGCTCAGCACGGCGGGGTCCAGGCCCGCCATGCTGCCGGCCAGCGCCAGGCCCATGGTGACGAGCGCGACTGCAAGACCGATGACACCCAGCAGCAACAGCGAACCGAGCACACCACTGCCGCGAAAGGCCTGGAACAGCGTCAGCACCGGTGGCTTCTTTCCCAGCCGCGCCAGGTGCATGGCCTGCAACATGCCCGCGGTGAGCGCCGGCATGATGATGAAAAACACGACGCCCATGACACCCACCTGGGTCATGCCGCCCAGGAACTGCATCAGCAGCCCCAGCAGCAGCAGGCGGATCGGCTGGGCGCGAAGCAGGGCCGTGCCGCCCACGAACCAGGCCAGCGCCCGCGCCGCCGGCAGCGGGGAACGAGGCGTATTTTCGGGGGTGGGCGGGGAATTTTCCGGGCCGCCGGGGCTCTGAGGTGTCATCGGCGTATTGTAGACTAAGGCCCTTCCCGGATTACCCCCCGATATGAATCGACCCATGATCAACCCGGGCGTCACCCGCCCACCCGTTTCCCTGGTCGTCATCGGCGCCTGCGCGGCGCTGTTCGGCCTGGGCTACCTGCTGCAGGTCAACGACCCCAGCGGCCGGCAAATCTCGGCCATGTTCGGCGAGCTCGCACTGTGGCCAGTCCAGCACCCCTACTTCGGCCCCTGGCAGCTGGTCACGTATGCGTTCCTGCACGGGGGCTTCAGCCACATCCTGTTCAACATGTTCGCGGTGTGGATGTTCGGCCTGCCAGTGGAGCGGGCCTGGGGCAGCCGCCGGTTCGCCGCGTTCTACCTGGCCTGCGTGCTGGGCGCGGCCGTCACGCAGCTGGTGGTGCAATGGCTCACCGGGTCCGCTTGGCCCACGGTGGGGGCGTCCGGCGCCGTATTCGGCCTGCTGCTGGCCTACGGCGTGATGTGGCCGGAGAACCGGATTTTCCTGATCTTTTTGCCGGTGCCGATCAAGGCCAAGTGGTTCGTGCTGATCTACGCGGGTATCGAGCTGTTCTTCGGCCTGACCGACATCATGCCGGGCATCGCCCACTTCGCCCACCTGGGCGGGCTGGTCGGCGGCGGCGCGCTGATGATGGCCTGGGGCTGGCGACCGGGCATGACATGGAAACGGTGATCAATGCGTTAATATAAATACAACCTAAAATTTAGACATGGGCAGGGAAGCCACATGAAAGCACTGATCAAGGGAATGTTTTTTTTGCTGGCGCTGTTTGCAATCAGCCTCGTCTTCAGCCCCGCGCTGAAGTCCGCCGTTTTCCCCGATGTTGACGATACCGACCTGGTGCAGCGCGCCTGGAACGAGCAGCAGTCCAATGTCCTGGTGGAACTCGACGCCAGGGTGATCCGCATCCACCCCGATATCGCCGACTTCGAAACTTTCCAGGCGTTCAGCATCGAGCTGTCGAACGGCCAGCGTGTTCGCGTCCATCACAATATCGACGTGGCGCCCCGGGTACCGGTGAGCGCCAACGCCGAGATCCGGCTGCGGGGCGAGTACGACTGGAATCCTGAAGGCGGGCTGATTCACTGGACACATGCCGCAGTCGACAGCGAGCGCAAAGGCGGCTGGATCGAGGTCAACGGCCACCGCTTTCTCTGACCCCGGCGTCCCCCTGCGCTGACCGATTGTCGCCACCCGGGTCCCGGGTCGCTTGATGACCGGCGGCCACCGCGATCGGACGGTGGCCCGCCGGCTTGTCACATCACGTGGCGTCGAACCCACCTGAACGCGCCGGTTGCCGCCGGCCCGACAGTCGCTAGAATGGGCACCCGGTTGGAGAAGCCCATACACAATGAAAACACTGCACCCTGTCCTGCCCGCCGCGCGCGAACGCGCGCTGATCGATAACGACGCCTACCTGGCGATGGCCCAACGGGCCGCCGACGACCCCGAAGGATTCTGGTCCGACCAGGCCGCTCGCCTGGACTGGATCAAGCCTTTCACGAAGGTCAAAGACGTCAGCTGGGCGGCCGACGACCTGCATATCCGCTGGTTTGAAGACGGGGTACTGAACGCCTGCTACAACTGCGTCGACCGCCACCTGGAAACACGCGGTGACCAGGCCGCTATCCTGTGGGAAGGCGACGACCCAACCCGCGACGAGACCATCACCTATCGCCAGCTTCACGTCCGAGTCTGCCGCATGGCCAACGTGCTGAAAGACCTGGGCGTGGAAAAAGGCGACCGCGTCACGCTGTACATGCCGATGATCCCGGAAGCCGCCATCGCCATGCTGGCCTGCGCCCGCATCGGCGCCGTTCATTCGGTCGTGTTCGGCGGGTTTTCCCCGGACGCGCTGGCGGGCCGGATCATTGACTGCCAGTCGAAGCTGGTCATCACCGCCGACGAAGGTGTGCGCGGCGGCCGAAAGGTGCCGCTGAAGGCCAATGTCGACGCCGCAAAGTCCCGCGACGGTGTGATGGACGTGCTGGAATCGGTGCTGGTCGTGCGCAACACCGATGTCGGCGTCGACATGCAGGACGGCGTCGACCACTGGCTGCACGAGCGCGAATCGAGCGTCGACGACGACTGCCCCTGCGAGCCGATGGGCGCCGAGGACCCGCTGTTCATCCTCTACACCTCCGGTTCCACCGGCAAGCCGAAAGGCGTGCTGCACACCACCGGCGGTTACCTGCTCTATGCCGCCTACACGCACGAGATGGTGTTCGACTACCACGACGGTGACATCTACTGGTGCACGGCAGACGTGGGCTGGATCACCGGCCACAGCTACATCGTCTACGGCCCGCTCGCCAATGGCGCCATCACGATGATGTTCGAGGGCGTACCCAACTACCCGGACGCCAGCCGTTTCTGGCAGGTGGTCGACAAGCACCAGGTGAACATCTGCTACACCGCACCCACCGCCATCCGCGCCCTGATGCGCGAAGGCGAAGACCCGGTGAAATCCACGTCACGCGAATCCCTGCGCCTGCTGGGCAGCGTTGGCGAGCCGATCAACCCGGAAGCCTGGGAGTGGTACTACAACGTGGTCGGCGACGGCCGCTGCCCCATCGTCGACACCTGGTGGCAGACCGAAACCGGCGGCATCATGATCAGCCCCCTGCCCGGCGCGACCGACCTGAAGCCCGGTTCCGCCACCCGGCCGCTTCCCGGCATCCACCCCGCACTGCTGGACGCCGACGGCAACACCCTGGAAGGCGAAGCCGAGGGCCTGCTGGTCATCACCGACAGCTGGCCCGGCCAGATGCGCACCGTCTACGGCGACCACGAGCGCTTCGTGAAGACCTATTTCTCACACTTCGACGGCCTGTACTTCACCGGCGACGGCTGCCGCCGCGACGAAGACGGTTATTACTGGATCACCGGCCGCGTCGACGACGTACTGAACATCTCCGGCCACCGCATGGGCACCGCCGAGGTGGAAAGCGCCCTGGTCGCCCACCACTCGGTCGCCGAGGCCGCCGTGGTCGGCTACCCGCACGACATCAAGGGCCAGGGCATCTACGTGTATGTCACCCTGAACGCCGGCATCGAGCCGAGCGAAGATCTCCGCGGCGAACTTCGCCAGTGGGTGCGCAAGGAGATTGGCCCCATCGCCACCCCGGACCTGGTCCAGTGGGCCCCCGGCCTGCCCAAGACCCGCTCCGGCAAGATCATGCGCCGCATCCTGCGCAAGATCGCCGAGAACGAATACGGGAACCTGGGCGATACCTCCACGCTGGCGGATCCGGAAGTGGTGGACGACCTGATTGAGAACCGGCTGAATCGGTGAATAGCTGGTGAGTGGTGAGTAGTGAGTAGTGAGTGGTAAATGGTGAAAAACCCCGCACGTTGGAAGGTTTTTTCCTACTCACCACTCACTACTCACCACTCACCCAATGCCAGCCTGCTGTTCCGGTGGCCGCTCGCGGTGCATCAGCAGCCACTCGGCGTGTTCTTCGAGCGCGGCGCTGCCGACAGCTTTCAGGATTCGGCGCTTGGCGGCAATGTCTTCGGCCTGGTCGAGCAAACGATGGGCGTTGCTGAACACGCGTGACATGAAACGGTACTGCTTGATCAGTTCCTTGTCCGCTTTCTTGTGTGAATAGGCGTCCCGCACACCCGCGATCAGCGGCAACACACCCATCAGGATCAACATCAGCAAGGCCTGGTTTTCATTGAGCCGAGTTGCGAACACACCGAGAAATACGGCAAATCCAATACCCACCCACAGCGCGATGTTGCCGAGTGCAACGGTGCGGCGATAGTTCTCGGCGCGATCCCGGGACTTGGTCTCGTAATACGCCAGCTGCCCTCCGCTGATACCGGGCTCACCAATCCACTGGGCAGCCACCCAGTCGACCCAACGGTCGTCCGGGTCCAGGTTGCGTTGCCGCCGCATGCTGGCCGAACGCATGACGTGGCGAATCCACACCAGGTCGACATCCTGCTTCTGCAGGAAATTGTCGTAGACGAACGCCACATCGTGGCGATTGACAACACCCGCCAGGTTCCACCAGACCTGTACACGCAGGGCCTCGGCCAACGCGCGGTAATCCAGGTACTTGCGATGCCAGTCACGGCGGTTGCTGATGACATGCATTACCACGCCGACGGAGAACATCCCCAGGAACAACGCCACCATCCATGATTGCTCGATAAACTCCGAGTAGACGATGAACACCACGCCCATCAGCACCGCCAGGACATGGCTGAGGTAAAGCAGGTGGGCATACCGGCGCTGGAAATGTACCGCCAGCCAGTCCGCACGTGCATACAGGCGATCCGTAAATCGCACCCCCTCGCCCACCGGCCAGTCCGGCGCACCGTGTAACAAGTGGCGGGCGGAATCCTCCAGCTGGGCCTTGTATTTTCGCTGATCGGCCTGGAACACCTGCATGCGATCCAGGCTTTGCCGATAGGCTTCGGGCATTTTCGAACCCGGCTGACGCCCGTAACGGGAAGTCACCCAGTAGCTGCTCAAGGGCTCGTACAGCGGCCGCGGCGCGCCCCCCTCGCGTTGGCGCGAACACACCAGGTGGTAGACCAGGTCGTTTTCGTTGTCGGCCAGCAGGTTGGGTGAACTGTCACCGTCCACGAACCCCGGCATCTCCCCTGTCAGGTGATAACCGACAACCGACGAGGTTCCCCCAAGTGCCTGAGTATCCTTGCCGTCCCAGAGCGCCAACAACAACTCGCTGTGGCTGGAAATGAAGACACCCATCTGGGCGTAGTGCTGGTCGCGCACGGCCGGGTCGTCGCGCACAGATTCGTTCGTGGCGTCACCGACATACGGCAATTCAATGACTTCCGCCCGCGCCAGGAGTGACTCGAAGGCTGTCCGCTCACCGTGTGGCTCAAAATCCCTGAGATACTCGGCACGCTCAAACGGCAAAACCGCGATGAGCCCCAGGCCAAGCTCCAGTGCGACCTCCGCCACCAGCTGGTCAGCGCCGGTGGCCAGCCCGCAAAGCACCTCGATTTCGATGTCTGGAAAAGCCTGACCCAGTTCTATCAGCCAGAAACGGACCGCATCGCGTATCACGGGAAACTCATCAGGAACCAGATCCCGATGCCCCGTCACGCCAATTGTCAGGCGCATGCGTTCAAGAACCGCATAGCCCTTCGAGCTCGCAGAACCTCACAAAATCCGGATGGTGATGTCCTCTTGCTATCAGTAGATTGGCAGTTTCATTAGCCACTTCCATACGTCCCTGAATAGCAGCCAATCTGCTAGTGGCTTCCATGTCCCGACAGTCCCCGGAATCCGGATCAGGATATACCGCCTGCATTGAAAGCAGTGGTGCAAAGTCGGAGAAAGAAGCATTATCAAAATAGTTATGCCATTCCCAACGCAAGAGAATGAAAAGCCTGACCTCCTCAGCAGTCAGACTTCCAGCAACCTTGCTTTTCTCTAGTTCCGTGAACCCCCTTTGTAACCACCGTTCCGCCATACTTACCTGGTCAAGATCGCCATACGCCTGTGCCAGGCGAAGAAAAATCTCGGCGGGTAGTAAGCCTATGTCCTGCTCGGCATCTTTCCCCGAAGTGTCCGCAGCATCTATCTGATCAACAAATGTGGTGTATTCCTGTACGGCGGCCTCAGGACGTCCTTCCCAAAGGTCGATGGTCGCAAGCCGAAACCGGTGACGCCCAAGATTGACCATCAATATGCTGTTGCTGGTGTCTGCTAACCAAAGTTCACGCAATATCGTATCTGCTTCCTGCAAACTTGCACGGGATCGCTCTAGTTGACCAACCTGCAATTCAAGGCCTGACAAGCCAAAATGCCGAAATGCCACTTGTCGCTTCAGAGAGTTATTTCCTGGGTTTCTTGCCGCGGCAAGCTCAGCATTCTCAATGGCAGCTTTGTGCGCAGCCAGGGCTGGCTCATACTCGCAATTGAAAGTTCTGGCTTCGGCCAGCCAGGACAACAAAGTTGCATAGTGACCCACTATTTCCTGGCCGCCTGATTTTGCGATCGGTTCAGCGGTAGTCGCAGCTTCTTCAAGTAGCTTAATAGCGCTGACAGCACGGCCGCCCGGATCGATTTTCATTTCCAGAATCGCAAGATTTTGTAATGCCCAGACATGTTCGATTCGATAG
This sequence comes from uncultured Oceanospirillales bacterium, assembly GCA_913055655.1. Taxonomy (GTDB): domain Bacteria; phylum Pseudomonadota; class Gammaproteobacteria; order Xanthomonadales; family SZUA-36; genus Marinihelvus. The sequence continues at coordinate 122,327 of CAJXKA010000004.1, forward strand.
TCGATATCCTCTGGACGTAGAATTGTCAGTTCTCGTGCGACTCTTTCATAAGCACGCGCAGGTTCTCGCGCCAACTCATATTCTTCGGTCCGAAAACGAACCAGCCCTTCGAAATAGTGAGCAAGTGACAGCTGGTTTAGTATTTCCGGGGTTTCTGGATACCAATCATTCAGGTCTTCAAGCAGCTGTCTGGATTGTTGAAAGTGAACCAGAGACTCTTCCGTAAAACCCTGTTGAAAGTTCACCTGGCCCATTTGACGTATAACAAGCGCAACTTGAGTAGCGGATTCCGGCGTCAACTTTTTGGGGTTGATATCCTCGTAAGTTCTCAAGGCCGCTGATATCAGTTTTTTTTGTGTTTCCAGATCAACCACGTCGGCAACTTCAGTCCCCAACTCCGCCATAGTCTGCGCAAGGCTTTCTGATCTTTCTTGCTCCCGGCGTTCCGAGATGACAGCCATCGCCGTGACAACTAACAACAACACGGAGGCTGCTGCAGCGGAGAAGCCTAACAGCATCTTCTTCTTTCGACGTTCTGCCTCCCTGTCGCGCAGATCGCCAAGCCTAACGCCCAGCAGCGCCGCGACCAACTTCAGTTTCGCCAACTGCTTTCCGTCCCCGGAATCACGCACATCAACGGCCATCGGTTCTGCGTCAACGTCACTAACACCATCAAAAAGTGCGTCCGGGAAACAGTTCCGACCGTCTGTCGCACCCGGTTCTCCATCGACAACAACACAGAAAACTCGATCGCTACGACCGAGCCGGCGATATTCGGAAATTTCGGCATTTACCCATCGAGAACGGGCAGCTGCGGGAGAGCAAAGCACAATGAGGTTTTCGGAAGACTTGAGCGCTGCGGTTATCGCATCGCTCAATGCGGGGCCGGCGACCAACTCATCACGGTCCCGGAATACTGTGCCAATACGCCTGATGTTCTGCGTTTCCGAACGTTTAGCACCCAGCCGTTTACGAGGCAAACGATAAGATTCGAGGGCGCGGTGCAACCACCGCGCCCACTTCTCATCGACATGGGCGTAACTTATGAACGCCTTGTACTGCATATCCGTCAAACTGGTGATGGCCTTTCGGCGACCACTAACGATGCTGCGTTGTTGTTAATGAAACGTACCAACACCCGAGCCATCATTTTCCCAGGGCGGATCCAGCCAAAGACAGTCCCCTCCGTCCTTGGGGCAGGCTTGAATCCGGTAAAAATAGTTCGCCTTAGTTTCATTCCTGTCAATGACCTGATACTCGGAAAGCGGTGACCCTAATAATGTCAGATCGATAACACCCTGGCTGTTGGGCTCAGCCTCAAGCTCAAGCTCATCGTTAACCGCGGTGAAGTCTTTGATACCTTCGGGGGTCAGAGTGCATTCGTCCGGCTTATTGGTGCCGTTGCAAATTAACATTGTTGTCAATGTCCAATGATTCGACTGCAACAACTTGAATGTCACAACGCCAATCTTCCCCGCCGCAACTCGCACACAACCAATGTTGTTTGGGTTTTTGCACCGGTTGTTTTCACCAGAAATGACTTCGAAGGATTTTGGATCGTTGGGGCCACCCTTAACCTGCAACTTGACGAGTTGTAAATCGACCCCAGAAAGGACGGCATCATTTTCAGGTTGAGCCACACAGGCACTCAACATCAGCATGCTCACTGTAACTGTTAAACACTTAACGATTCGCATCTCGACTCCTCCTCATCTGGAATGTAGAAAACTCTTCTGCCAGTAATTATTAGTTCCTATTTAAAATAGCAGAACTCAACGCCATCACGAATGAGATTTCAGTGAAATCTACGCGAAACTGTTCGCGTTAGTGTTCCATGACCATTCGGATTGCCGCTATAAGATAACCTCTTCAATTGCATTACCCTTTCAGGACAATCTCGAATCATGAAATGCAACATCCTCAAATCGAGACGACGTGACTTCACATACCTATACGTCCGCGAAGACATTGAGTTGGAGGAACTGCCCAACGAACTTCTAAAAATGTTCGGCGAAACCGAGGCCGTGATGACGCTGGAACTATCGCGCGACCGCCCTTTGGCACAGGAAAACGTTGAGAAAGTCATCGCCAACCTGGAAAGTGACGGTTACCACCTGCAACTCCCACCCAAAGACGATCCCAGCAGCTGGCTGGACCTGCCGAACAGCAAGGAGAAGTCATGATGCGTAAAAGCCTGGCGGCGACCCTGGCGGTCGTCATTCCGCTCGTTACCGTGCTGGTGTTGTCGCCCGGACTGGTCGCGCAGACCCCGGCCGATGGATGCACGGAGTCGATCACGCTGTTCGAGGACGTGTCCCGGTTCGGGCGCAAGAACAGCGCGGCGAAGAACATGACGGAGACCCACCAGGAAATGGCGGCCGAAGGTTGGTCTTTCGCCGACCAGGAAGTGTTGTACGAAAACGCCGACCTGGAAGGGTTTTACCTGACCTATACGCGGCCGGCGGCCTGCCGGCGCTGAAGCGAGTTTTCAGTTGCCACTTCCGTCACTATCGATTCAGGCCAGGCGGTTCATCGGGGTGCCGCGCTCGAAGGCACGGATGACGGTGACCAGTTGATCGACGAGCGCCTGGCGGGCGGTGACGCTGGCCCAGGCGTTGTGGGGTGTGAGCACCAGGTTGGGGATGTCGTCGGCCAGCAGGGGGTGGTCCGGCGGCGGCGGTTCCTGGCTGAGGGTGTCGACGCCGGCGCCGGCGATTTCACCGCTACGGAGTGCGTCAGCGAGCGCGGCCTCGTCGACGATGCCGCCGCGGGCGGTGTTGACCAGGATGGCGCGTTTTTTCATGTCGCGCAGTACGTCGGCGTCGATCATGTGGCGGGTTTCCGGCGTCAGGGGACAGTGCAATGTCAGCACGTCGGCGCTTCGGACCAGGTCCTTGAACGCGAGGCGGCTGGGGCGTGGTGAGCGGCCGCGGCGTTCGCCCACCAGGATGTTCATGCCCATGGCCCTGGCCAGGGTGGCCACGGCGCGGCCCAGGGTGCCGTAGCCGATCACGCCCAGTGAGAGTTGCGACAGTTCGCGGATGGGCTGGTCGTGCAGTGAAAACATCCCGGATGACGACCATTCGCCGGACCGGGCCCGGCCGACGTAGAAGGTCTGGCGCGTGACCAGGTTCAGCACCATCGCCATGACATGCTGGGCCACGGAGCCGCTGCAGTAATCCCGAACGTTGCAGACCACCACGCCACGCTCGCGCGCCGCGGCCAAGTCGACGTTGTCGGCGCCGGTGGCGGCAATGGCGACCAGTTTCAGTTCCGGGGCGGCGTCGAGCTCGGCCGCGCCGATGCGCACCTTGTTGGTGATGGCGATGTCGGCGCCGCTCAGACGTTCAGCCGTTTCACCGGGCGCGGTGAGATCGTGGCGGCGCCACTCGGGCAGGATGCGGTCGAGCGCGTCCAGCCGCAACTCACCGTTATCGACGGTGGCGAGGTCCAGGAAGACACCGGTGCGGAGATTCATGCGCGGCGCACCACGCGGCGTGAAATCATTGCTGGGTTGTGGTGGCCACGTTGACGTTGGTGATGTCCACGGCCTTGGCCGCGTTCATCACGGTCACCAGCGCGTCGGTTTCGGCGTCCGGGTGGGCGGCCACGATCAGCGGTGAATCGGGCTTTTCGGCTTTCTGGCGCTCCAGGTTGGCTTGCACGGCCTTCGGCTCCAGCATGCGACCCTGCAACGAAATATTGCTGCTGCCGTCGATCTTCACCACGATCGGCCCCTTCTTCTGCTCGACTTCCTGCGGCGGCGCCGTGGACGGTCGCGACACCTCGAGGCCCTTTTCCTTGACGAAGGACGTGGTGACAATAAAGAAAATCAACATGATGAAGACGATGTCCAGCATCGGCGTGATGTTGATTTCCGCCTCTTCGTCGCTGCGATGTCTTCTGCGCATGATCGTTTACCTCTTAACGCGTCCGGCTATTCTACCGTGACGCTCTTGGCCAGGTTGCGTGGCTGGTCGACATCCGTGCCGCGGATGACGGCGACATGATACGCCAACAGCTGCAGCGGCACCGTCATGACCACCGGCGCGAGGAACGGGCCGCCCGTGTCCACGCTCATGATATGACCGTGGCGTTCGTGAAAGTTCGCCGCCACTTTCCTGTCGGCGATGACGTAGAGTTGCCCGCCGCGCGCCTGGACTTCCTCGATGTTGCTGATCAGCTTCTGCAGCAGCGCGTCGTTGGGGGCGACGGCCACCACCGGCATGTCGCGGTCGACCAGCGCCAGCGGCCCGTGTTTCAGTTCGCCCGCGGCGTAGGCCTCGGCATGGATGTAGCTGATCTCTTTCAACTTCAGCGCGCCCTCCATGGCGATGGGGTAATGACCACCACGGCCCAGGAAAAGCGCGTTCTGCTTGTTGACGAAGTGCGCGGACAGCTCACGGATTTCTTCATCCAGGTCCAGCGCGCGGTTCAGCAGGTCGGGCAGGCGGTGCAGGTCGTCGACGGCGGATTCATACACGGCCGGGTCCATGCCGCGGATACGGCCCAGTTCCAGCAGCAATAACTGCAACGCGACCAGCTGGGTCGTGAACGCCTTGGTCGACGCGACGCCGATTTCCGGGCCGGCGCGGGTCATCAGCACCAGCTCGGACTCGCGCACGATGGAGCTTTCCGGCACGTTGCAGATGGCCATGGTGGCCAGGTAGCCCGCCTGTTTGGCGTGTCGCAGCGCCGCCAGGGTATCGGCGGTTTCGCCCGACTGAGAGATGGTCACGTACAGGCAGTCATCCGGCACCACGGGTGAGCGGTAGCGGTACTCGCTGGCCACTTCCACCTGGCAGGGAATGCCGGCGGTCTCTTCAATCTGGTACCGGGCCACCAGGCCGGCGTGATAGGCGGTGCCGCAGGCGACAATGTGCACGTTGCGCACCTCCTCCAGCATGGCCTCCGCGCCCACGCCGAAAATGTTGGGCAGGATGCGGTTCACGCCCAGCCGCCCTTCCAGGGTCTCGGCCACGGCGCGGGGCTGTTCGTGGATTTCCTTGAGCATGTAGTGGTCGTACTCACCGCGCTGGACGGCGTCGGCGTTCATTTCCGCCACCTTCACGGGTCGCTCGGCCGCGTCGCCATTCTCGTCGACAATGCGGTAGCCATCTTTATCGATGGCGACGATATCGCCTTCTTCCAGGTAGACGAACCGCTTGGTCTCGGTCAGCAAGGGGTAGATGTCCGAGGCCAGGTAGTGTTCACCGTCGCCCAGGCCCAGCACCATGGGGCTGCCGCGGCGTGCGCCGACCACCACGCCCGGCTCATCGGCCGCGACCACGGCAATGGCAAACGCGCCGTGCAGTCGCTCGACCGCGTTGCGGACGGCTTCGAACAGGTCGTGTCCCGCGTCCAGGTAGTGCGCCACCAGGTGCACCATGACCTCGGTGTCGGTTTCCGATGTGAACTCGCGGCCCTCGGCCGCCAGTTCGGCGCGCAGCGCTTCGTGGTTCTCGATGATGCCGTTGTGCACCAGGCCGACGCGCTCGCCGGAGAGCATCGGGTGGGCATTGCGGTCGCTGGGAACGCCGTGGGTGGCCCAGCGCGTGTGGGCGATCCCGCAGTGGCCGTCCACCGGCTGCGCTTCGAGCAGCGATTCCAGCGCCGCCACCTTGCCCATGATGCGACGGCGCTCCACCCGGCCGTCGGCCTGCAGGGCAACGCCGGCGGAGTCATAGCCGCGGTATTCCAGCGCTTTCAGGCCCGCGACCAGGACGCCGGTGACGTCCCGGCTGGCGGTCATGGCGACGATTCCACACATGGTTGGTCAGTCCAGCTTCTTCGTCGGGCGCTTCCAGCCCTTCACGGTCACTTGCTTCGACCGGCTGACCGTGAGCTGGTGATCGGGCGCGTCCCGCACGATGGTCGAACCGGCACCGATGGTGGCGCCCTTGCCGACCGTGACCGGCGCAACCAGCTGGGTGTCGGAGCCGATAAACGCGCCATCGCCGATGACCGTCTTGAACTTGTTCACGCCATCGTAGTTGCAGGTGATGGTGCCGGCGCCGATGTTCACGCCCTGGCCGATTACGGCGTCACCCAGGTAAGTCAGGTGGCTGGCCTTGCTGCCGGCCGCCAGTGTCGTGTTCTTGACCTCGACGAAGTTGCCGACGCGCGTGCCCTCGGCCAGCTGGGTGCCGGGGCGCACCCTGGCGAACGGGCCGATATCGCAGGCGCCGGTGGTGGTCACGCCTTCCAGCACACTGTGCGCGTGGACGCGGGTGCCGGCCGCCAGGCGGCAATCCTTCAGCACGCAGCCGGGGCCGACCTGGACGTTGTCACCCAGCTCACAATCGCCCTCGATGACCACGTTGATGTCCAGGTGAATGTCCTGGCCGGCTTGCAGCCGGCCGCGCAGATCGAAGCGGGCCGGGTCGACGATCGTGACACCACCGCGCATCAACGCCTCGGCCGCCAGCACGCGGTGCCGCGACGCGAGTTCGGCCAGCTGGACACGGTCATTGGCGCCTTCCAGCAGGCCGGCGTCCGGCGCGATCACGGCGTCAATCTCGGTCCCGTCGGCGCGCGCCATGGCGACGATATCGGTCAGGTAGAACTCGCCCTGCGCGTTGCCGGACTCCAGGCGGCCCAGCCACTGGGCCAGTTGACCAGCAGGTGCCCGCAGGATGCCGCTGTTCACTTCACCAATTGCGCGCTGCGCGTCGGTGGCATCGCGATGCTCGACAATGCCCTCGATGACACCGTCGGCATCGCGCACGATGCGGCCGTAGCCTGCCGGATCGGGGGGCGCCAGCGTCAGCAGCGCCAGGCCGTCGGGGCACGTCGATAAAAGCTCAGCCAGCAGTGATGCGGGCACCAGTGGTGTGTCGCCGTATAGCACCAGGACATCGGCGTCAGCCGGAATTCCGGGCATGGCCTGCTGGACGGCGTGGCCGGTGCCCAGCCGTTCACGCTGCCCGGCCCACTGCAGGTCTTCAGCGCCTTCAAATGCCTCTCGCACCGCGGGCACAGCCGGGTTGTAGACCACGTGAATACGCGCCGGCGAAAGCGCTCGCGCCGCGTCGATCACGTGGCCCAGCATGGGTTTTCCGCCCAACGGATGCAGCACCTTGGGCAGGCGCGAGCGCATGCGGGTGCCGTCGCCGGCGGCAAGAATGACGATGTGCAGTGGTCGGGTCATCGAAAGGCCTTTCGTCGGGAGCGAAAGTATAGCGGCTCACCGCATACGCCTCCATGCGGCGCGGTTTATGTCTGCGTAGTGTCTGCCGCGTAGAGCCTGAACGCGGCCAGGTCGGCTGGATCGTCCAGGTCCCAGGCTGCGTCCGGCAATGCGTGGAACCGAACATTGGGGCGGTGCTGGACCAGGAGACGGCGGGCACCCTCGTCGCCGCTCATCCGTAGCAGTTGCGTGAAGAATCCCCTGGGAAAAATCACGGGCGGCCCGAAGGTCTGGGCCCAGCGCGCCGCCAGGATCCGGGCCGGTTGGCGCCGCCAGGCACCAACGAAATCAGCCAGCTGGCACGCATCAAGCCGGTACTGGTCGCACGTCATGATCAACACGGCGCCCGCCCTTGCGGGGAGCTTGTCGACACCAAACGCCAGGGATGTTCCCATCCCCTCCGCCCAGCGCGCGTTGTGCTCGACCCGGGCCGACAGGTCTTCAAGTGCGAGTTCCGTTTCCGCTCGCCGGGCGCCCGTGACCACCCAGGTGACGTCGGTCACCTCGCCCAGGAATCGCGCGGCACGGCGCACCAGTGGTTCGCCATGCAGTTCAACCAGTTGCTTTGGGCGGCCCAGGCGCGAAGAACCCCCGGCTGCCAGGAGCAGGCCATGGAGTTCAGTGTTCACCGAGAACCCCACCGTCACGGCCGTTCAGGTGCGCGTGGATCGCCGCGACAATGGACAGCGCCACCGACGCCGGCAGTTCCGCGCCGATGTCCAGTCCCGCAGGGCCGAATACATTCAATTCCATATCGCCCAACTGCTCCAGCAGGGTCTTTCGGCGCCGCGATGGTCCGAGCAACCCGACCCAGGTGGGCGGGGCGGCGGCGAGCGCCCGGAGGTAGGCCAGGTCGTGGCCGACATGGTGCGACATCACCACCGCGGCCGTAACACCATCAAGCTGCATGACATTCAACGCCTCCGGGCGTTGCCGGATTACGTCGGTTCCTGCCGGGAACCGGCTCACCTGGGCAAACGCCCCACGATGATCAACAACGCGACATCGCCAACCCAGCGCACGGACCTGCTCGGCCACCGGCACGGCGTCGGGACCGGCGCCACAGACCAGGACCAGGGGCGGGGGCGTGATGTCGATGGCCAGAAGGTCTGCTTCAGCCCCATCGATATTCACGCCACAACGCCTTGTGCGTGGGGCGCCCAGGCGGGCCTGTGAATCGATGTCCGGCTTCTCCACGCAATCCCAGGCCCGAGCGATATCGGCGTCCCCGATCACCGAACCGTTGTCCCGTACCAGCGCCAGCCCGGCAGACGCGGACTGATCGTGGCCGGACGTCTCCGATGTCACCCGCTGGAGCAGCCGGCAGGCTTCACCCTTTTCCGCCGCCTGGAACGCGGCCTCGAGTACACGTGAGCCATCGCCCACGAACACCGGCCATAACTGGATCAGCAGGTCGCCGCCACAACCGAGGCCCAGCCCCATGACGAGTTCAGGATCATCGTGCAGGTCGTAGCGGACCAGGCGGGGCCGGGCTTCCCGGAAAACCGCCACGGCATGGCCGGCCAGGTCGCCTTCAAGGCAACCGCCGGACACCAGGCCACCATGCGCGCCGCTCTCGGAGAGCAGCATGAGGGCGCCGGGCTTCCGGTAAGTGGACCCCGCCGTTTCGACGACGGTGGCGAGCACCAGCCGCTCCGTGTCATGCCGGTCTGAGTAGAACCTCGCCAACGATTCCAGTCCAAGATGCATGACGCGAGTTTCCGCTCAGCGGCCAGCCGTATCAACGTCTGGTTTGACCAGGTCGCCCCGGACCAGGAACCGGCCATCCAGCAACATGGGTACCGACCGGCCGTCGAGCGCATCGTAAGGGCCGCCACCGCGCGCAACCTGCAAATGCAGGTGCGGCTCGGACGTGTTCCCGCTGTTGCCGACCCGGCCGAGCAGGTCACCCGTGGCGACGATATCGCCTTCGGACACCTCCAGGCTGCCATTCATCATGTGCGCGAGTAGCACCTTCGTGTCCTGGCAGCCCAGCAGCACGTGGTTTCCGGCCAGGTTATGCCGGTCAGCCTGCCCGGGAAAAAGGTCAGGGTGACCATCCTCGGCGACGCGCACTTCACCGTCGCAGGGCGCATAGATCCGGTGCCCGAAAATCGCGTACGCGGCCGGCCCGGCCCGGCCGGAAAACCAGTCCAGGCGGGAGCCGAGGGCGTTCATGCCGATGATATCGATTGCGTAGTCCTGCGGGGATATGCCGTGGTGGCCATTGATGACCCGGCTGGCGCCGCCCTGGCCGACGACATAGAAGCCATCCTGTAACGGCATCGCCATACGTACCGGTTCAGACGGCGCCCGGGAGGCCGAAAGCACTTTCCAGTCCGCCCATCCGAAGACGCCGATCACCGCGAGGAAAAATACGGCGAACAGGGCCTGGTAAACCCGGTCGGGCGGCCCGGCCAGGCGCGTGCCGATACGCGCCCAGGCGGCCAGCGCGGCGATCGCGAATGCGAACGGCAGCAACATCCTGAGATACATACTGGTGATGTGCCACGGCAGCACCAGCCATGCCAGGAAGAGCACCAGCCCGTAGCCGACCACGCTGAGCAGGTAGAGCAGGAAATTCGGTGGCCTTGAAAAGGCGAGCGCAGCCAGCAGCGCCGTCGGCACCAGCAGGGAGATCAGGATGATGAAGACCATGAACCGACTGGCCGGTCAGTTGATCCAGCCCTGGTGACGCGCCTGTCCCGCGACCATCAGCAGGTAAATGGCGATCACGATGATCAGGACCGGCATGACCACGCCGGCCGTGCCATAGACTTCGAGCGCCTTGGACATGACAAAGACGTGGAACATCTGCACCGCGATTCCGGCCAGGGACAGTGTGAACGCCGGCACCGCGAGTGAACTCCTGATCACCAGGAAGAATGACCCCAGGAACCCGCCGAACACGGCAATGGCATGCGCCCATTCCACCCAGGTTGGCTGGTTCTCGATCAGCGCCCGCTGGGCCTCCGGCATGTCGACCAGCATTGCCGGGGTAATCAGGAACGCCTGGTAGAACCAGGCCGCAACCCCCAGCAGGTTCCACACCAACGCCACGATGGCCACCCACCGGAACCAACCGGGCACCTGGATCGTTTTCCGGATCATAATTTTCCCCCTTGTCTGCGTTGACCGGGCCTTCGCCGTGACCCGACCGTTAAAGTTATCACGATATCGGCGTTTCCAGAAACGCGACCCGGCCGGATTCAAGGTCGTACTCGGCGCCGACAATCAGCAACCGACTGTCTTTCACCGCGTCGCGGAGGATTTCCGAACCCGCCAGCAAGCCATCGACCGAGGCCGCGACATTCGCTCGCATGGCTGCCCGGCGCAGCGCCTCGCCTTCCAGCGCAGGTGTCTGCTTCAGGATGGGCTCAATGCCCGGCCGGACCCTGTCGACAATGGCCGCAAGGTTGGCGGAACGCATGGCCGATTCACGCCCAAGCTGGTCCAGCGTGGCGTCGATGGCGCCACACGAAGTGTGGCCCAGGACAACCACCAGGGATGATCCGAACATTTCTACCGCGAACTCGACGCTGCCCACCTGGGAGGGCGCCACGACATTACCGGCCACCCGGATCACGAACAGGTCGCCCAGGCCCTGGTCAAAGACGATCTCGGCCGGCACGCGCGAATCCGAACAGCCGAGGATGACCGCGAATGGCGCCTGTCCACCCGCGGTTTCGCGTCGCCGCGCATCGCCGGCGAGATCGGATCCTCTCGTCTGCCCTTCAACAAAACGCCGATTGCCCTCGCGCAGCTTGTCCAGCGCGTCCCGCGCCGTGTTGATATCGGTCATCCCGCCCACCCTTCGGTCGCAATTTGCTCCATGGTTGAATGTACACTACCGGCACGCTCACAACGAACCCAAACCGTGGAACGCATCACCGAATTCCTCAGCACCGTCATCTTCCATTTCGGCGAAACGCCGGTGACCGTGTCACAGGCGCTGGCCGCGCCACTGATCGTGATCCTGGGGCTGCTCCTGACCCGTTGGCTGGTCAGTTTCATCACTCGCCGGATGCAGAAGAAGGAACATGACCCCAACCTGATCCTGCTGATCAAGCGGGTCATTTACATTATCGTCATCACCGTGCTGGTGGCCACGGCGTTGAGCATGCTGCACATCCCGCTGACCGCGTTCGCCTTCGTCTCCGGTGCGGTCGCCATCGGCGTCGGTTTCGGCGCGCAGACGGTGATCAACAATTTCATCAGCGGCTGGATCCTGATGGGCGAACGGCCCATCAGCATCGGTGACCTGGTGGAGATCAACGATACGCTGGGGACCATCGAGACCATCAATATCCGTTCGACGCGTGTGAAACGCGTGGACGGGGTCCGCATCGTGATTCCGAACAGCCAGCTTCTGGAAAACCAGGTCGTGAACTGGACCCTGGTCGACCGCGAGATCCGTACCGTGGTGCGGGTGGGTGTGGCCTACGGCTCACCCGTCAGGAAAGTCGCCGAGCTCATCGAGCAGGCCGTTCGGGAGCAGGACGAAGTGCTGACGGAACCGCCGCCGGTCATCATATTCGAGGATTTCGCCGACAGCGCGCTGGTATTCGACGCCTACTTTTTCACCCTGCTGCGACCGGGCGGCGACCTGCGCAGGCTTCGCAGCGAAGTGCGTTTCCGCATCGATGACCTGTTCCGGGAAAACGATGTCGTCATCTCCTTCCCGCAGCGCGATGTCCACATCGACGGCGCGCTGCGAATCGAGAGTTCGCGCTCAGAACCACTTCTTGACGAGGAAAACCCAGACCTGCGTGGTCAGTAGCACGACCAGGATTCCACAGAAAATCCAGAAGCTGTAGGGATTCTCGGCACCGGGAATGCCGCCCACGTTGATGCCCAGCAAGCCGGTCAGGAAGCCGAGCGGCAGGAACAGCGCCGCCACGATCGACAGCACGTACATGCGCTTGTTCATCTCGTCGGACAGGCGGCTGACCAGTTCCTCGTGCACGACCGAGGCCCGTTCGCGAACCGCGTCCAGGTCCTCGATGAGCCGCACCAGCCGGTCGTTGATTTCCCGCGCCCGAACGCGGTCCATGTCGTTGAAGCATTGGGGCGGCTCGAGTTGCAGCCGGGAAAGCGCCTCGCGCTGTGGCGCCAGGTAACGGCGCAGCGCGATGGCTTCGCGGCGCAGGCCGGAAAGCGCCGAGCGGACGCTGAGATCGGGCTCGTCCATGACCGATTCCTCGAGCCCGGCCACCCGGTCTTCAAGGTCGTCGATGACGTCGCCCATCCGGTCTGTCAGCCGCCCCGCGATTCGCAACAACAGGTCCGCCGTCCCCGTGACCGGCATTTCCCGGAGCGACTCCACCGCGTCCTGGATCGACAACAGCTTGCGCCGGCGGGTGCTGATCAGCCGATACTCGTCTACCCACATGCGCACGGACACCATGTCCTCGGCATGCTCGCCGGGGTTCAGGTTGACGCCGCGCAGGACCACGATGGCGCCATCACCGCTGACACTGGTGCGTGGCCGGGTTTCGTCCGCCAGCAAGGCCTCGGGCACCAGGTGCGGCAGCTTCGCCCCTTTTCGCAACCAGGCGATGGCCTCCGGCGCGTCCAGCTGGAAGTGCGCCCAGAGCTTGCCCTGCGCCGGCGTCCAGGCCTTGACCTCGTCAAGGTCCAGGGGCCGTGCGTGACCCTCGCCGTCGAACAGGAATGCGACTATCAGTGCGTCATCCATGATCTTGCTCCCGGTTCATGATGGCACCCAGCCATTGGGTGAAAGCGCGATCAGGCCGAACAGGATCGCGAACATCACGACCCAGGCCAGCCCGGCGCGGCGCGTTCCCCGGCGGGCGCGATCCTTTTCCCACCAGGTACGTGGGCGAACATCCTGGATGTAGAAGGTGGCCATCGCGGAAATATTAATGCAGGTGACATTGGCCAGGCACAGTGTCAACGCCCCGGTCGCCGGACCCACATGACCCGCCCCGACCAGCAGGCCGGCGGTCACGAGCGGTGGAAGCAGCGCGACGGCGACCATGACACCCACAACGACTGCGGGCACTCCGGTCGTGAACGCCAGCGCGCCGGCCGCGCCGGCGCACAGCCCCAGCAGCACGTCACCCAGCCCGGGATTGCTGCGCGCCACCAACGCGGGCGTGGCCGGATCGACATTGACCACCAGGCCGATGACCAGCGAGACCAGCGCGGCCACCGTGACGCCCGCGGCAATCGCTTTCAGGGATGTGCGGACCAGTCCCTTGTCGCCCAGTGCCGTGGCGAGCGAAAGCGCGATATTGGGGCCCAGCAACGGTGCGATCACCATGGCGCCGATCACGATGGCGACGTCATCGCGGACCAGGCCGACCGCTGCGACCACCGTGGACAGGGCGACCATGACCACGTAGACGATGTCGAGCCGGGCCGCACGGCAAAGGTCATTGTAGAGTTCGTCGCGAGAGACTCTCAGGCGTGAGGGGCGCGCTGCCTTTTCGGCATCATTGACCGCACCGCCATTGCCGTTTTCCGCCCCGTCACCGTTTTGCTCTTCTTCCTCTGCGGGCATCGGTGGAGACGTCGCCTCCACGCTCAACAGGTTGACCCTGAACGCCTCGAAAGCACTGAATTTCTGCGCCAGGCGGTCGGACACCGCCTCGGCGTCGGTAGCGTCGACCAGCACGCGCACCAGCGAGCCCGGGTCAGCCGGGCCGAACTTCGTGCACTGCATGACAGCGAGGTCTTCCAGCAGGCCGGGAAACTCGTCCAGCGCCTCGTTCGGCACCGTCGCTTCCAGCATGCGAAGACCCATCGCCCGCCCCTATTGGCCGATTCCGGCCAGGTCAACGATAAAGGCGTACTCCTCGGCAATCTCCTCGTAGCGCCGGTAACGCCCCGAAGCGCCGCCGTGACCCGCATCCATGTTGGTGCGGAACAGCAGCCGGTTGTCGTCGGTGCGACGGTCACGCAGGCGGGCCACCCACTTGGCCGGCTCGAAATACTGCACCTGCGAATCGTGCAGACCGGTCACCACCATCAGGTTCGGATAGTCCTGTTCACTCACCTGGTCGTAGGGCGAGTACGAAAGCATGTACTCGTAGGCCTCGGGCTCGTTGGGGTTGCCCCATTCGTCGTACTCACCGGTGGTCAGCGGAATCGAGTCATCGAGCATCGTGGTGACGATGTCCACGAACGGCACCGCGGCGACCACGCCGTGGTAGAGCTCCGGCGCCTGGTTGATCACCGCGCCCATCAGCAGGCCGCCGGCGCTGCCACCCATCGCGTAGGTGCGCTTCGGGTCGATGACGCCGTCGCGCTGCAGGCCCCGGGTGACGTCGATGAAATCGTTGAAGGTGTTCTTCTTGTTCATCAGCTTGCCCTGCTCGTACCAGGTGCGCCCCATCTCCTGGCCACCGCGGATATGCGCGATGACATAGGCGAAGCCGCGGTCCAGCAGGCTGATCACCGGGTTGCGGAACCAGGGGTCCATGGACGCACCGTAGGACCCATAGCCGTAGACGAGTGCCGGGGCACTGCCATCCAGCGGCGTGTCCCGATGCCACGCCAGGGTCACCGGCACTTTCACGCCGTCGCGGGCAGTGACCCATCGTCGCCCCGTCCGGTAGTGGTCGCTACTGAAGTCACCGGGCACGCGTTGCGCTTTCAGCAGGCGGGTTTCGCCGCTGCCCAGGTCCACTTCCCAGACCTGTTCCGGTGTCACCAGGCTGGAATAGCCGTAGCGGATCACCTGTGTATCGGTCGACACGTTGTACTCCGGCCACATTACGTAGGCCTCCGCATCGGCCTGCAGGTAGCGGTCGACGCTGCCGTCGTGGGCCAGGACGCGCACCTGGCGCAGGCCGTCCTTGCGCTCGCCCACCACCAGCCAGTCATCGAAGGCCTGGATGCCGCTCACCAGGGCGTCGTCGCGATGGGCGATCACCTCGGTCCACTTCGAACGGTCGGCGGCGTTCTCCAGCGTGGTGGTCAGCACGCGGAAATTGATCGCGTCCCAGTTACTGCGGACCCAGAATCGCCCGTTGGCATGGTCCACGTCGTACTCGTGTCCCTTCTCCCGCGGCAGGAAGACCTTCAATTCACCCAGCGGCTCATGCGCGTCCAGGATCTTCACTTCGGTGGTGTCGGTCGCGGAATGGACGAGCATGATGTAGTCGCCGGAGCGGCTGCGGTGAGCCCAGTTGTAGAACGTGTTGTCCGCTTCTTCGTAGACCAGCGTGTCGTCGGCCGGGTCCGTGCCCAGTTCATGACGCACCAGGCGATAGGCCAGCAGTGTTTCCGGATGCTTGTCCAGGTAGAACAGGTAACGACCGTCCGCCGACCAGGCCAGTGACGACGATGCATTGCCGATGACGGCGGGCAGGAATTCACCGGTCTGCGTGTCCAGGATGCGAATCTCGTGGATGCGCCGGCCCATGAAATCCTCGGCGATGGCCAGGTAGCGCTGGTCATCACTCATCTCGCCATTGGCCAGGTCGTAGAAATCATGCCCCTCCGCCCGGGCATTGCCATCGACCAGGATCTCCTCCTCGGCGTCCATGTTGCCTTTACGGCGGGCAAAGATCGGGTAGTCCTGGTCCGGGGCGTAACGCTCGTAGTACCAGTAGCCGCCTTTCTCGTAGGGCACGGTCGACTCGTCGGGGTCCAGTCGCGCCGTCATTTCCTGGTACAGCTTTTCCTGCAAATCCCGGGTGTGCGCCATCTCCTGCTCGAACCAGGCGTTTTCCTTTTCCAGGTAAGCCAGCATTTCCGGGTTTTCGCGCTCATCGTCGCGCAGCCAGTAGTACTCGTCGACGCGGGTGTCGTCGTGGATGGTCAGTTCGTGGGGTCGTTTTTCGGCCATGGGTTCGGAAACATTCTTGTCGGTTGTCGCGGCAGCCTGGGCAGGCGTATCACCCAGGCCGGTGTCGCAGCCCAACAGGGCCAGTAACAGGCTGGCCAGCACAATACGGTTCATACACACGTCCCGGGTGGAATCCTGGCGAAATGTTATCACCAACGGGCCGGTTCGCCCGCGCCCGGGGTTCAGGTGTCGATGCGAAGCCGCAGGGCCACGGAGCCGAAACGCGTGTTGCCCACCTGCTCCTCGTAGGTCTTGGTCCGCCAGGTCTGCACGTAACTGAACTCGAGCATCTTCCAGCGCACGCCAAACCCGAGGAAGCTGTCGCCCACCCACGTCTCCCGCGTATTGCCGGTGTCGAAGTTCTTGAACAGCGGGCCGTCCAGCGTCGCGTCGAAGAACACGCCGCCGGCATAGGCGCCGAAAATGGCGTACGCCGACCAGTCGGATACCGGCATTTCCCCGGTATCGAAAAACTGGTTGGAATACGCGGTGGCGGAAAGGCGCGGGTCGGAATAGTCCGGCGGCAGGTTGAAGCCGGCGCGGAAGAACCCGCCTGCCCCGACCAGGGTCTGGAAGGTGCCGAGGCGCGCCACCCATTCACCAAAACCGTCCACGCTGAAGCCCTTTCGGCCCGGCTCCATCAACGGCACGCGCCGCTTCTGCGAATACGCCAGGTCAAGCGTGAATTCGTTGGGCACCTGGTCATCCCAGCCCTGGAATTTCGGGATGTCGCGAAGGTCGTGAATGAAATCCTGGGTATCCTGGGCCAGCGACCGGGGGCCCGTCGTGCCGAAAATCAGTTCGGCGGAGTTGATGGCCTTTTCATCCTTGGCATGCACCGAGAAACCCACGCCCAGCCAGCCCGCGTAGCGCCGCTGTCCCGGCGGCTGCGCGGTCGGCTCCGGGTCATCCGGCGTGAACATCAGCTGGGTGATGGAGAAGCCGTAATTGACGGCGATTTCGCCATTTTCAACGTTTTCCGGATCGAAACCCGACAGCCGGCTGACCCATTCCTCCGAAGGCAACGCGCCGGCCAGCTGCTCCAGCTGCCGGCGACCGGGCAGGAAACCGAACAGCGGCTGGTCGTCGCTGATCCACGACAGTCGCGCGCCGTTGGTGTAGTCCTTGTCCTCGTCGGCGAACAGGTCGTTGTCGAGATAGAACGTCAGGAAACCACCGCCCGCGAAGTTGTCCACGCCCGCATCAGCGGCGTCTTCGGCCTGCGGGTCCTCCTGGGCGTTGGCCGGGACGGTCGCCGGGACCAGCGCCACGGCGGTCAGCACGCGGAAAATCAATACCGGGAACAGGCGGCGGTTTGGCTCGGTCACGGATACGGGGCCTCGTCGAAATCGGTCATGCGGAAGGAAACGCGGTGAGGCCGCTATCGTAGCGCAGCCCATCGTCCGGGGACAGCGGGCGTTATACTCCCCGCACCGTCATCACGGGAGAACCCCATGGGTGATTTCCACGTTGGCTCCGAGGTCGGGCGACTGCGCAAGGTGCTCGTCCACCGCCCGGGCCTGGAACTCAAGCGGCTGACGCCCGAAAACCACAACAGCCTGCTCTACGACGACATCATCTGGGTGAAACGCGCCCAGCGCGAACACGACGCCTTTGTCGACGTGCTGCGCGGCGAAGGCGTCGAGGTGTTCTACCTGGTCGACCTGCTGCGCGAGACGCTGGAGGGCTCCGATGCGGCCCGCCGGCGCGCGATTGACGGCGTGGTGGACGAAATGACCGTCGGCGCGGGCCTGGTCGACGACCTGCGCGCGCTGTGTGCGGAAGCATCGCCAAAGCAGCTGGCGCTGATCCTGACCGGCGGCCTGACCCGCGCCGAACTGGACGGGCTGGGCATGGGCCGGCGCTCGCTCGCCCACCGCATGCTGGCGCCGATGGATTTCGTCATCCCGCCGCTGCCGAACTCGCTGTTCACGCGCGACGCCTCGTGCTGGCTGTACGGCGGCGTGACGCTGAACCCGATGTTTTACCACGCGCGCCGGCGCGAGACCCTGAACATGGAACTGATCTACCGTCACCACCCGATGTTCACGGCGGCGGATTTCAAATTCTGGTACCCGCGCGGCGAAGTGAAGCGGCTGGACGAGGATTTCGGCCGTGCCTCCATCGAGGGCGGCGACGCCATGCCGATTGGCAACGGCACCGTGCTGATCGGCGTCAGCGAACGGACCACCGCGCCGATGGCCGAACAGGTGGCGCGTGCCCTGTTCGACGCCGGCAGCGCCGAACGCGTGATCGCCTGCCAGATGACCCGCGACCGCGCCCACATGCACCTCGACACCGTGTTCACCCTGCTCGACCGCGACGCCGTGACCGTCTACCCGAAGGTGGTTGACGCCATCCGTGCCTTCAGCCTGCGCCCCGGCGATGCCGCGGGCACCATCGAGATTCACGAGGAATCGTCATTCCTGGACGCGGTCGCCGATGCCCTGGACGTACGCGAACTGCGCGTCGTACCCACCGGCGGTGACGACTTCCAGTCAGTGCGCGAACAATGGGACGACGGCAACAACGTCGTCGCCATCGAGCCCGGCAAGGTGGTCGCCTACGCCAAAAACGAGTTCACCAACGCCCGCATCCGCGAAGCCGGCATCGAGGTCATCGAGATCGACGGATCCGAGCTGGGCAGAGGCCGCGGCGGTGGCCACTGCATGACCTGCCCGCTGCTGCGCGACAGCTGACCGCTCCCCGGCCACCGGGTTGGCGGCATGACCGGCCGTCACAAGCGTTGCCGGGTGAGTCTTTCCCAGGACCGTACGCGGCCAAGGATGGCCGCGTCCGAGCGTTCCATGGACGGACTCGAGCATGTCCTGGGAAAGGCTCACCCGGTAACGCCCACCGCGACACGTCTCGTCCGCCAACCCGGTGGCCGGGGAACGGTCAGCGCGGGGCTGCGCCGAGTTGATTGCCGAGGGCCGCGACCAGCGGTTTCATGAACCAGCGGTCTTCCGGTTCGATGTCGGTTCGACATCTATGATTCGCCAGGGTGGCGCGGACGACGGGGCCGATGGAGGCGACGCAGGTGCGCTCCAGGCCGCGCGTCAGTTTTTCGGACACTTCGCTTGCGGCGGCCACCTTGAAGAGGCGTTCGACCTGGGCCTGGCTGGTGAATACGATGGCGTCGATCCGGCCTTTCGCCATCGTATCGATCATTTTCAGGATGGCGTCTTCGGAGGCCTCGCCCGCGTAGCGGTAGGGGGCCACGTAGTCGACGTTGGCGGCGCGGGATTCCAGGTAGTCGCCCAGGGGTCGGTTGGGGTCGTCGCCGTAGAGCTGGACGGCCACGCGTTTGCCCGCCAGGTCGTGTTCACCCAGTGTTTCGATGACACCGGCGGTGGTGGGCTGGGCGGCCATGACCGGCAGGGCCAGCCCCAGCTTTCGCAGCACCCGCGCGGGCTTCGGCCCACGCGAGATAATCGTGGTGGCCGCCAGGGTTCGGATAAAGGCGTCGCGGTCGAGCACCTCCTGGTCGACCAGGCCCAGCAGGCGCCGCAACCCTTCACCGGTCAGCAGGACGAACAGGTCAGGCGGCTCGGCAATGAACCGTTCAACCCAGGCGCGTACGGGCTGCGGGTCCGGGGCGTCGACGATGGAGACCAGCGGGCAGCGATGTACGCTGGCGCCGCGCCGCGCGAGCAGGTTCACCAGCACATCCAGTTCGCGCGACTCCGGAACGGCGATCACGCGCCCCGAAAGGGATTGTTCGATTTCCGGCAGCATCGTCGTGGTGGTCGCTTCGATCTCAGGCTGGGCGGACGTCATTCGTCACTCCCGGTGGGGCCGACAGGTGTGGTGGGAAGACCGCGGCCGCATTTCCTGCATTGCCCTCGAACCAGCCCAGGCCGCGACGCAGGTTGACCACGCTTCCGACGATAATGAGCGTCGGTAATGACCGGTCAATGTCAGCGGCGGTCTCCGCGAGGCCGTGCAGGGATGTTCGCAGTACCCGCTGGGCGTCCGTGGTACCGGCCTGGACCAGCGCGACCGGCATGGTCGGCGGCACACCGTGCGCGAGCAGGTTTTCGCGGATCAGCGGCGCATTGCCGGCGCCCATGTAAAAGACCTGCGTCTGTCGCGGGTTGTTCATCGCGGCCCAGTCGAGGTCGAGTTCGCCGTCGCGCGCATGGCCGGTCCAGAAACTGACCCCCTGGGCATGGTCCCGGTGGGTCAGCGGGATGCCGGCGTAGGCGGCGCAACCATTGGCTGCCGAAACGCCAGGCACGACTTCAAAATCGAGGCCCGCTTCGACAAGCGCTTCGAGTTCCTCTCCACCGCGACCGAAGATGAATGGGTCGCCGCCTTTCAGCCTGACCACTCGCCGGCCTGCCTCCACGTGGCGGACCAGCAGCTCGGAGATATGCGCCTGGGGCAGCACGTGATCGCCGGAGCGCTTGCCGACGTAGACCATCTCGGCCTCGCGCCGGCACATTTCCAGCACGCCCAGCGGCACCAGGCGGTCGAACAGCACCACGTCGGCCTGCTGCAGCAGGCGCTGGGCCTTCAGCGTCAGCAGTTCGGGGTCGCCCGGGCCTGCCCCGACCAGCCAGGCGCGACCGCGCCGGGCAGTTTGATCCCCTGCCGTCTCCTGCAGCATGTCATTCAGCAGGATCTCCGCGGTGTCTCGTGCGGCCCCGTCCTGGCCGGCGCGGACCTGTTCCGGTACCGCGCCTTCCAGGAGCCGCTCCCAGTACCGCCGACGGGCGCCGGTCTCCGGCAGGCGCCGGTGTATGCCGGGGCGCAGGCGGCCGAGAAAGTCAGCGACCCGCCCCAGGCGCGACGGCAGCGCGCGCTCGACCAGGCCTTTCACGTAACGCGCCAGCACCGGCGAACGCCCGCCGGTCGACACCGCGACAACCGCCGGGGAACGGTCGATGATGGCCGGTAATATGAAACTGCACAGCGCCGGCTGGTCGGCCACGTTGACCGGGAGGTGCCGCGTGCGGGCCGCGTCATGGACGGCGCGATTGACCGCCTCGTCGTCGGTGGCCGCGATGACCAGGTCGCAGCCGTCCAGGTCGGTGGGCCGGAAGCCGCGCTCGATCCAGCGCCAGCCCCGGTCCCGTACCGCGTCCGCGGCGGCCGGCGCCAGCGCCGGGCTGACCAAGATGATCTCCGCGCCGGCCTTCGCCACCAGTTCGGCCTTGCGTGACGCGATCACGCCACCGCCCACGACCAGGGCCTTTCGGCCGCGCATGTTCATGAATATGGGCAGAAATTCCATTCAGTCACCCGCGACCATCGCCAGGCGCCGGTCGTCCTCGTCGTCGATTACCCGCCGCAATTCGGGCAGGCAGGATCCGCAATTGCCGCCGGCCTTCACCATGGCGCCGATGGCCTCGGTACTGGAAGCGCCGGCGTCAACGGCGCGCTCAATGTCCTCGCTGCCCGCGCCGAAACACGCACATACGGCCTCGCCCGCACCGGTGGGCGGCTCGAGCGCCGCCGGCAAGCCGCGCAGGATGGCCTGTCGTGATGCCGCGCTCAACGGCACCTCCGCGAATAACCCGGCCAGCCAGTGAACATCGCTGACGCGGGGACGGCGACTCAGCACCACCAGTCCCGCCAGGCGGTCCTGCGCCAGGCCGGCCACGACGATGGCGTCATCTTCGCGGCCGAATGTCATGACCGAGTCACAGCCGTGCAGGCGCCGCCGGGCCCAGTCGGCCCAGTCGTCCCGTTCGAGCGCGAACCCCAGGAAGCGGGCTTCGCAATGGTCCAGCCGGGTGTGCACCCAGTAGTCCGCGTCATGATCCGGCAACGCGTCGGTCCGCCCCGGCGCATGCAATTCCAGGCCATGCCAGGCGATCTCGAGTGCGCGCACTTTCACCGGCTCGGCTTTCAGCTCCGGCTGTCCGGACACCGGGTCGCAGGCGCCGCCGAACAGCGCGCCCGCCAGCGCCGACGAGGCGAACGGACCGGACCAGTGCATCGGCATGAAAGCCTGCCCGGGCGTGACTGTGCGCGAATGCTTCAGGCGCAGGTCGGCATGACCATGCCGGCTCTGGACCCGCACCAGGGCATCGGGCGCCAGGCCCAGTTGCCGCGCATCGGCGCGGTGCAGGTAAAGGCAGGGCTCCGGGGCATGGCGGTTCAGGCGCGGGGCGCGGGCGGTGCGCGTCATGGTGTGCCACTGGTCGCGCAGGCGGCCACTGTTCAGGCGCAGCGGGTAGCGGTCGTCGACGGAGGCGTGCGTCCCTTCACCGGGTGCGGGAACGAACCGGGCGCGGCCACTGGGGGTATTGAAGCGACCCCCGCTGAAGATGTCGCCGGGACGCCCGGCGGGTTCACCGCCAACCGACCAGGGCCAGCAGAACGGGGCCATCGCTTCGTACCCGCTGTCACTGACTGTCGCCAGCGCGCCGATATCAAAATCGCGCGTGCCGTTGTTCTCGAAACCGGACAGCGCGGCGTGTTCACGGAAAATGGCGGCGGCGCCGTCCCATGCGAACGCTTCGCCGTGACCCATGCGGCGTGCCACTTCGCTCACCGCCCACCAGTCCGGCCGGGCATCGCCGGGCGGCGGCAGGAAGGCACGCTGGCGGCTGATTCGGCGTTCCGAGTTGGTCACCGTCCCGTCTTTCTCGCCCCAGGCCAGGGCCGGCAGCAGGACATCGGCAAAGGCGGCCGTATCGGTGTCTGGTACGACGTCAGAGACGACGACGAACTCGCAGCGTTCCAGCGCCTCGCGCACGGCATGGCCGCGGGGCAGGCTGACGGCGGGGTTGGTGCCCATGATCCACAGCGCGCGGATTCGGCCCTCGCGCACCGCCTCGAACAGTTCCACGGCCTTCAGCCCGGGGCGCGAAGCCACCCGCTCAAACCCCCAGAACCGCTGTAAGCGGTCGACGCTGCCGGCGTCGAAATCCATGTGCGCGGCAAGCTGGTTGGCCAGCCCGCCCACCTCGCGCCCACCCATCGCGTTGGGCTGCCCGGTGATCGAAAACGGGCCACAGCCCGGCCGGCCGATGCGACCGGTCGCCAGGTGGACATTGATGATGGC
Source organism: uncultured Oceanospirillales bacterium (assembly GCA_913055655.1). Taxonomy (GTDB): domain Bacteria; phylum Pseudomonadota; class Gammaproteobacteria; order Xanthomonadales; family SZUA-36; genus Marinihelvus. Next base: position 145,352 of record CAJXKA010000004.1, read on the forward strand.
GTTGACCTTGTCGGTCCCCACGCTGGACTGGTTCACGCCCTGGGAAAACACGGTGACCACGCGGTCGCTGCCGGCGAACAGCCGGAAGAACCGCGCCAGGTCATCGGCGGACAGGCCACATTGGGCTGCGCGTTCCGCCAGCGAATGCTCACCAGCCGCGGCCAGCGCATCCGCCAGGCCCTCGGTGTTGGACGCAATAAACGAATGGTCCAGTTCGCCGTTCGATTCCAGCCAGGCGAGCAGGCCATTGAACACCGTGGTATCACTGCCGGGCGCCAGCGCCAGGTGCAGGTCGGCGTCCTCGGCGGTCGCGGTCCGGCGCGGGTCCAGCACCACGATCATGGGGCCGGTGCCGTCCGCGCGCGCCGCCTGCAGGCGCTGGTACAGCACCGGGTGGCACCAGGCCAGGTTGGACCCGACCAGCACCACCAGGTCGGCCTGCTCGACGTCGTCGTATCCGCAGGGCACGGTGTCTTCGCCGAAGGCGCGCTTGTGGCCGGCCACGGCGGAGGCCATGCACAGCCGGGAATTCGTGTCGATGTTGCCGCTGGCCAGCGCGCCTTTCACCCACTTGTTGGCGGCGTAGTAGTCCTCGGTGAGCAGTTGGCCGGAGACATACATGGCCACCGCGTCCGCGCCATGTTCATCGCGCACGGTGGCAAACCGCGCCGCCACCCGGTCCAGCGCGGTCTCCCAGTCGCTGTCACGGCCATCCACCATTGGTTTCAGCAGGCGGTTTTCCAGGCCCACGGTGGCGCCTAACTGGCTGCCCTTCGAACACAGGCGCCCGACGTTGGCCGGGTGCGATTCATCGCCCTCGACCTGCACGGCGTCACCGAAACGGCTGACCCGTACGCCACAGCCCACGCCGCAGTAGGGGCAGGTGCTGCAAACCGTTTGCTCGTGACCACTCATCGACGCAGTCTTCAGCCGGCCCCGTACCGGACCCGTATGCGGCCGTCCTGGATATCCGCGGGCCAGGCGCCCACGTTGACGGTTTCATCCTCGACGCAGCTCCCGTCCATCAGCCTGAAATGCTGCTTGTAGATCGGTGACGCGACCACCAGGTCACCGCCCAGGTCGCCAACGATGCCACGCGAGAGCACCGGCGCATCGCTGAACGGATCCAGGTTGCCGATGGCGAACACGCGATCGTCGTGCAGGCGGAACACCGCCAGCTGGTGGCCGCCGACGAGCGCGGCCATGCCGGTGCCGACCAGGATGTCATCCACCGCGCAGATCGCCTGCCACGCCATCAGCTGACCTCCACGAGGGGAATGGACTGGACTGCCTGCTCATCCGGGTTCGCCGGTCGCCGCTGGCCGCGCTCGCGCACGAACCGCAGCGACGGGTCGCCGTCGCCGGAATTGACGAAACTCCTGAAACGCTTGAGCCTTTCCGGGTCCTCCACGGTGCGTTTCCACTCGCACTCGTAGGTGTCCACGACGCGTTTCATGTCGTCTTCCAGCTGCGCGGCGATGCCGAGGCTGTCCTCGAAAATCACCTCGCGCAGGTAGTCCAGTCCGCCCTCCAGGTTCTCCAACCAGACGGAGGTACGTTGCAGGCGATCGGCGGTCCTGACATAGAACATCAGGAACCGGTCGACCGCCTGGATCAGGGCATCGTCATCGAGATCGGTGGCAATGAGGTCCGCGTGCCGCGGGCGCATGCCGCCGTTGCCACAGACATACAGGTTCCAGCCGTTCTCGGTGGCGATAACACCGACATCCTTGCTCTGCGCCTCGGCGCACTCGCGGGTGCAGCCGGACACGGCGAATTTCAGCTTGTGCGGCGAACGCAGGCCCTTGTAGCGGTTCTCCAGCCGCAGCGCCATGCCGACGCTGTCGAGCAGGCCGTAACGACACCAGGTGCTGCCGACGCAGGACTTCACCGTACGCACGGATTTGCCGTAGGCGTGCCCGGTCTCGAAACCGGCGTCGATCAGCTCGCGCCAGATTTCCGGCAGCTGCTCAACGGTCGCGCCGAACAGGTCGATGCGCTGGCCGCCGGTGATCTTGGTGTAGAGGTCGTACTTCTTCGCGACCTGGCCCAGCACGATGAGCTTCTCGGGCGTGATCTCGCCACCCGGGATACGCGGCACTACTGAATATGTGCCGTTCTTCTGCATGTTGGCCAGGAAGGCGTCGTTGGTGTCCTGCAGCGGCGTGGTGTCATCGCCCAGCACGTAGCCATTCCAGCACGACGCCAGGATCGAGCCGACGGCCGGCTTGCAGATATCGCAGCCCAGGCCCTTCCCGTGCGCCTGCAGCAGGCTGTCGAAGGACATATGTTCTTCCACGCGCACCAGGTGAAACAGTTCCTGGCGGGTGTACGGGAAGTGTTCGCAGATGCTCCTGTCGACGGCGACACCGAGCGATTCCAGCTCGGCATTCAGCACCTGGGTCACCAGCTGCGTGCAACCGCCGCAGCCCGTGGACGCTTTCGTGCAGCTTTTCAGGTCACCCAGCGTCGTCGCACCGCCGGCGACGGCTTCGCAGATGCCGCCCTTGGTGACGTTGTGGCAGGAGCAGACCTGGGCCGTGTCCGGCAGCGCGCCCGGCGACAGGCCGCCCGCGTCACCTTCCACGCCGGGCAGCAAGAGCGCCTCGGGCTGGTCCGGTAACGGCATGTCGTTGATGCAGTACTGCAGCCAGTCACCGTAGGGCGTGGTGTCGCCGACCAGCACGGCGCCCAGCAGCCGGTCACCCCTGTCGTTAACCACGATGCGGCGGTAGATGCCGGCCGGGCCGTCGGTGAAAGAGTAGCTCTGGGCACCGGCGGTCCGGCCGAGCGAGTCGCCGATGCTCGCCACGTCCACGCCCAGCAGTTTCAGCTTGGTGCTCATGTCGGCGCCCTCGAACCGGGCTGCCTCGTCGGCCAGGGCGCTGACCGCCACGCGCGCCATCTGGTAGCCGGGCGCGACCAGGCCGAAGACCCTGCCGTTCCAGGCCGCGCATTCGCCGATGGCGAAGATGGCCGGGTCGCTGGTGCGACACTGGTCATCGACACTGAAACCGCCGCGCTCACCACGTTCCAGGCCACTGGTCTCGCACAGTTCGTCCCTTGGCCGGATGCCGGTGGACACCACCAGCAGGTCGGTCTCCAGGTGGCCGCCGTCGGCGAACTGCAGCCGCAGGCGGTGTTCCTCGCCGTCGACAATGGCGCGGGTGTTGCTCTCGGTACGGACCTTCACGCCCAGCTCGCCGATTTTCGACTCCAGCATCCGGCCGCCGTCGCGGTCCAGCTGTACTTCCATCAGCGTGGGCGCGAACTGCACCACGTGCGCTTCCAGGCCCAGGTTCTTCAGGGCGTTGGCCGCCTCCAGGCCCAGCAGGCCGCCGCCGAGCACGGCGCCGCACCGGGCCGCGCCACCGGCCGCGATAATCGCGTCCAGGTCCTCGATGGTGCGGTAGACAAAACACTCCGGCCGGTCGATGCCCTCGATGGGCGGTACGAACGGGTACGAGCCCGTGGCCAGCACCAGGCGGTCGTAATCCAGCCGCTCGCCATCGGACAGCGTCACCTTGCGGCCGTCCCGGTCGATACTGTCGACACGAACGCCCAGCCGGGTGGCGATGCCCTGCTCCGTGAACCAGTCCGCACTGGCCATCGAAAGACCTTCCGCACTGGTGCCCGAGAAATACTCGCTCAGGCGCACCCGGTCGTAGGCGTGACGCGGTTCCTCGCCGATGACGGTGATGTCATAGCGATCGGTAAGGCCGGCCTCCGCGGCGGCTTCCAGGAAATGCTGGCCGACCATGCCGTTGCCGGCCACCAGGAGGGTTTGTTTGCTTGTCATGTGTGCTCTCCGCTTCCGTTCAGAAGGAGGCGCTGACCCACGCCCAGAGTTTGTCGGTGTCGACTTTTCCACCGGCTGTCGCACCGGCGTCAAAGCGCGCGTACTTGAGCCCCGCGGTGAAGTGGTCGGCGAACTTGCGCGTGTAGACCATGCCGAGTTCGCTGCCGATATCGTCGGTGGCGGGGCTGGGGTCATCCGCCTCGAAGTCATGCCAGACCACCGTCCAGCCGCCGCCCAGCAGCTTGCCGCCCAGGCTGGCATAGAGATCGCGCAGGCCCTCGGGGGGCGTGGACAGGAACTGGTCGGTCCAGCCGTTGAACTTGTGCAGCGTGGCCAGTGGCGTGGCGAAGCCATAAAGGCCGTCGTCCGAGCCCAGCACTTCGTAACCGGCTTTCACCGTGATGGGCTCAAACGCGGCGCCGGCCTCGAAAAACAGGTAATCGGCGTCGACGCTGACCGGGCCGGCATCGGCCGACTGGGTCGCCCAGGACGCGGCGTACAGAAGGTCGAAACCGTCCAGGTCGCGCTTGCCGGCGAACCGCAGGCCCCAGCTGTCAGGCCCGTCACCGACGGCGTTTTCGTTTTCCAGCAGGTAGCCGAAGCCCGTCAGCGTGCCCACCGGCGTCTTCCAGCTGGCGTTCAGGAGGTGATCCGCCGAATCGATATCCGCGTCCTCGGCGAAGATGCGGTTGCGCTGGTCCAGGTAGGCGTAGAGCAGTTCGACGGTCTCGACCGGCGCCCATTTCACCTGCGCCGCGTCGAAGGTCTGGCGATCCTGCCGCCAGCCCACCGCGCCGACGAAGCGCTGGTCGTCCAGGTTGATGACCTGCCGGCCCACGCGGGCGCTGAAACCGCCGGCGGCATACTGCAGCCAGGCCTGGTCCAGCTCCGTCGTTTTCGGGTCGGCGATCACCGAGTACTCGCCCGTCTTGTAACCACTTGGCGGCACCGAGTAATCGCTGACACCGAACACCGGGCGACTGTCATGAAACGCGGCGGTCACTGAAAAGCCGTGCCAGGCGCCTGTCTGCCAGCCCAGGATGCTGCGCAGGGTCAGGGCCTCGGCGTCTTTCAGCGCGTTGTCCTGGTCCACGGTTTCCAGGCGCAGGTTGAAGTCGGCGATCAGCTTGCCGCCGGTGATCGCGTCTTCCAGGCTGCCGCCCTCTTCCGCGAAGACCGGCCCGGTTGCCAGCAATGAAAGCATCGCCAGCCCGAAGGACGAATGGGAAATATTGCGTAAATTCATCATCATGCCACCTTTGCGTCGTCGCCGGCCCTGGCGGCCGACTTGCCGTTGTGACGCCCGATCGCCTCCACCTTGCGCTGCTTCTCGTACAGGAACCGCAACACTTCCGAACGGCAATGGACATAGGTGGGGTCTTCCACCAGCGCCATGCGCTCGCGCGGGTGTGGCAGCGGCACATCGAGGATTTCGCCCACGGTGGCGGCCGGGCCGTTGGTCATCATCACGATGCGGTCGGACAGTAAAACCGCCTCGTCCACATCGTGCGTGACCATGATGACAGTGTTGTCCAGTTCCGCCTTGATCTCCATCAGCGAGTCCTGGAGGCTGGAGCGCGTGAGCGCGTCCAGCGCGCCGAACGGCTCGTCCAGCAACAGGATGTCGGGCTGCATCGCCAGGGCCCGCGCGATGCCCACGCGCTGTTTCATGCCGCCGGAGATCTCGTCCGGGCGCTTATGCATCGCGTGGTCCATGTGCACCAGGCGCAGGTTGTGCTCGATCCATTCCTTCTGCTTGGCTTTCGATTTCGTCTTGCCGAACACCTGGCGGACCGCCAGCGCCACGTTTTCAAAAGCGGTCAGCCATGGCAACAGCGAGTGGTTCTGGAACACCATCGCCCGTTCCGGCCCCGGGCGGTCGACTTCCCTGCCGTTCAGGATCACACCGCCGCGGGCGGTTTCAGTCAGGCCCGCCACGGCATTGAGCACCGTGGATTTGCCGCAGCCCGAGTGGCCGATGATGGAAATGAACTCGCCCTGGCGAATCTGCAGGTCGACATCTGCAAGGGCCTGGAATGAACCCTTTGGCGTCGGGAAAACCACGTCGATATGGCTGATGTCGAGAATCACGTCCCGGGCAACGTCCCGGTCGGGTGTCGGATTGTTCATGATGTCGCGCCCTCCTTCCGGCGCCGTATTGGCCTCAGCGGGTTGCACTGTTGCGATCCCATGAAACGAACCGCTGGAGCGTCAGCATGCCGCGATCCAGCAGGAAACCGATGAAGCCGATGACAATGGCGGCGGTCAGGATGCGGCCCAGCGACTCGGAACTGCCGTTCTGGAACTCGTCCCAGACGAATTTGCCCAGGCCCGGGTTCTGCGCCAGCATCTCGGCCGCGATCAGCACCATCCAGGCAATGCCGATGGACAGGCGCATGCCGGTGAAAATGGCCGGCACGGCCGCGGGCAGCACGATCCGCCGCACGTGCGTCAGCGGCGGCAGGCTCAGCACCCGGCTGACGTTCACCAGGTCCTGGCTGATCGAGGCCACGCCGACGGCCGTGTTGATCAGCATCGGCCACAGGCAGCACAGCGTGACGGTAATCATCGAGTTCAGGAACGACTTCGGCACCAGCGGGTCCTCGCTGACGTAAAGCGCACTCACCACCATGGTCACCAGCGGCAACCAGGCCAGCGGCGAGATCGGCTTGAGCACCTGGATCACCGGGTTGACCGCCGTGTACAGGGTCTCGCTCAGGCCGATGGCGATACCGAATGGAATGGCCACAAGGGCCGCCAGCAAAAAGCCGCACATGACGGTGATGAGGCTGGTCCGGACCTGGTCGAAAAAGGTTTCCTTGCCGGTGTAATCGCGGATCTTCGGCTCATACGACGGGTCCTGCGCCACGCGTTCGGCGTTGCGCTGTTCCTGTCGCTCGTAGAACGCCTCCGCCTTCTCGCGCTCGGCACGGTGTTCGTCGTACAGCGACACGAACTGCTGCGCCACGGTCGCCGGCCCGGGGAATTGCCCCAGCGAAGTGTCAATGTTGCGGGCCGCCAGCGACCAGGCGCCGAGGAACAGCACGATGCCCAGCAGCGGCACCACGACGTTCTTCAGCCCGATGGACATCACGCGGCGGACCGGCGCCGGCAGTGACGAGACGCCGGTGGCGCGGGATAGGGTGATGGTCTTGCCCATGTTCCGTTTCTCCTCTGGCCGGCGCCGATTACAGGCGGTCGCCCGTTTTCAGGCCGATGGGGAAGCTGTCGATATACGCATTCGGCTGCGTGCCGTCGTAGGTCACGCCGTCGATAAACTCCGACTGTGGTTCGCGGTAGCCGTCCTCGGTGCCGAACTCGGGGAAATCAGCGGCGTCGGCCAGGCCTTCGTCGACCAGTGACTTCGCCGCGGCGGCATAGAGGTCCGGCCGGTAGACTTTCTCGGCCACTTCGCGGTACCAGCTGTCGGGCCGGTCCTCGTCGATCTGGCCCCAACGACGCATCTGCGTCAGGTACCAGACCGCGTCCGAGTAATAGGGATAGGTGGCGAAGTAGCGGAAGAACACGTTGAAGTCGGGGACTTCGCGACGGTCACCCTTCTCGTATTCGAAGGTGCCCGTCATCGAGTTGGCGATGACCTCGGCATCCGCGCCCACGTACTGCGACTGCGACAGGATCTGCACCGCTTCCGGCCGGTTGGCGTTATCGTTCTCGTCCAGCCACATGGCGGCGCGGATCAGCGCGCGGGTCAGGCGCAGCGTGGTGTTCGGGTACTTCTCGGCGAACTCGGCGGTGATTCCGAACACCTTTTCCGGGTTGTTCTTCCAGATCTCGTAGTCGGTGATGACCGGCACGCCGATGCCCTTGAACACGGCCTGCTGGTTCCAGGGCTCGCCCACGCAGTAGCCGTAGATGGTGCCGGCTTCCAGCGTGGCGGGCATCTGCGGCGGCGGCGTCACGGAAAGCAGGGCCTCGGCCTGCAGTTGCCCGGAGATATCGCCCTTGTGCGGCGCGTAATAGCCCGGGTGAATGCCCCCGGCGGCCAGCCAGTAGCGCAGCTCGTAGTTATGCGTGGATACCGGGAAGACCATGCCCATGTTGAAGGGCTTGCCCTCGGCGCGGTACTGCTCCACCACCGGTTTCAGCGCGGCGGCGCTGATGGGGTGTTCGGGCTTGCCGTCGGCACGTTTTGGCACGTGCGGCTTCATGGCGTCCCAGACGGCATTGGATACGGTAATGCCGTTGCCGTTCAGGTCCATCGAGAACGGCGTGATGATGTGCGCCTCGGTGCCGAAGCCGATGGTCGCAGCCAGCGGCTGGCCGGCCAGCATGTGGGCCCCGTCCAGGCGGCCGTCGATGACGCCGTCCAGCAGCACCTTCCAGTTGGCCTGTGCCTCGATGGTGACGTACAGCCCCTCGTCCTCGAAATAACCTTTTTCGTAGGCGATGGCGATGGGCGCCATGTCGGTCAGCTTGATGAAACCGAAGGTCAGTTCTTCTTTTTCCGGCCAGCCGAGCGACTCCGCGCGCGCGGAACCGGAACCGACTGTCATCGTGGTGGTGATTGCCAGCACGACAGCCATGAAACCATTGCGAATTGCTTCCATCATTCTCTCCATTCACGCCGCGGATTCGATCCGACCGGCGGTGGTCAAACGAGATTGACCGGCCTTGCCCTGCCTGGGGCGGGCCGGAAGAAGCGTCTTTGCGGGTGGAGTCCCCATTGACTCCATGGGTCATTCGGCTGGTGTGCGCAGGTCACGCGACCAGGCAGAATACCCGTAATGAGTGATGCATAATTCGTGCCAAAAACAGGGATACTTCCTTAAATAACTGTATTTAATACGTTTCTCGAATTTGGCTCGCGCCAGGCAGTCGCCCTTCAACCCGAAATCGGCACCATGAAGATGCACGCTGGTGCACCCGGGTCACCACGATCGTGCAGCCAGGCGGGGGCCGGGCGGCGTGTCAGCCGCTTCCAGGAGCGCCTGGTCGGAGCGCCGTTCACGCTCAATCGTGGCTTCCAGTCGCCGGGGCTCGAAGGTCTCGCCGTCGATAAACCGGTCCGGGCCCAGTGTCAGTCCACCGGAGTCATAAGGCGTCCCGTGTCCGCCCTCGTCCTTGCAGTCGAGCCGGGGGCAGCCCACCCCGAGGTCCTCGGCCGCGCGCCGGTACGCATCCGGGCGATAGACCTCGTTGGCCGTGGCGCGAATATCGGTATCGGCGGGAATATGACCCCAGCGAACCATCTGCGACAGGAACCACTGGGCGTGTGACCGCCATGGGTAGTTCGCGGCGTAACGACTGAAAACGTGAAAATCCGGCACCGCGCGGCGCGGCGCGTCGAGCGTCGGGGCGATTTCACCCGCCAGTGAGTGCCGCAACACCTCGGACGGGACATCAACATACTCAGGGCGCGCCAGCAACGACGCCAGGTCGTCCAGGTTGTCGGGGTTTTCGACCCAGCGCCCGGCCTCGATCATGGCCATCAGCAGGTGGTGGTGCGCGGCCTCGTTCCCGGCCAGCCAGTCACGGCGAACGGCCAGGACTTTTTCCGGCATGTTGTGATGAACATCGAAGCTGGTCAGCATGATCCGGCCGGCGCCTTCCTGCTGCGCGCGGTGGTTCCAGGGCTCGCCGACGCAACAACCGTCCACGAGACCGCTCGAGAGCGCTTCCACCATGCGGGGCGGCGGAATGATGACCATGCGCACATCGTGGTCAGGGTGAATTCCACAGGCCGCGAGCCAGTAGCGCAGGGCATAGGCGTGCGTCGCGGTCAGGTACACGCTGGCGAAACAGAGCCGGCGTTTACCCAGAGACCGGCGGCGCGCGACCAGTTTCGCCAGCGCCCGGCCGATGTCCATCGGCGCGGCATTCGGCTCCAGCCCCGTCGACTGGCGCAGGTCGTGGACCAGGCTTTCGGACAGGGTGATGGCATTGCCATTCAGGCTCATCACCAGTGCCGTTGACAACGGCATTGGCGCATGGGTCGCCCCCAGCGACAGTGACAGCGGCATCGTCGCCAGCATCTGGGCGCCGTCGATGCGCTCGGTCTGCACCTTGTCCCGAACGCTGGCCCAGGAGCTCTCCCGCGACAATGTCACGTCCAGCCCGTGTCGCTCGAAGAAGCCGAGTTCACGGGCGACGACCAGCGGCGCGGCGTCGGTCAGGGGCAGGAAGGCAAGTCGCAGTTTCATGGTCGCGGTCATCCGTTCTGGTGCTGGCGCGCCGGTTCCGGCAGGGCATTGAGCATGGCGATGACATTGCCCGCCGCCTGGCTGATGGAAATTCGCTGGTTCATGGCCAGCTGTTGCAACGCACGATGCGCATCCTGTTCGCTCAGGCCCTGGCGCGACACCAGCAGCGACTTCGCCTTGTCCACCAGTTTGCGATTCTTCAGCGCCGTTCGGGCTTCCTGCAATTCGTCGCGCATGTGACGGAACTGCTCAAACCGGAGCGAAGCCTCGTCGAGCACCCGCTGCAGGTCGCCGGGATCGATATCATCGGTGACATAGGCGCTGACGCCCGCGTCGATGGCGCGGGCAATTGAATCGCGGTCGCTGGCGCCGGCATACATCACCACCGGGCAGGGCCGCTTGTGCATCAGGAAACGGACGTCTTCGATGGTGTCCCGGTCGGGTGACTGCATGTCCGCCAGCACCACGTCGGGGGCCAGCAGGTCGAGTCGCTCCAGGATGTCGCGTGACGACGTCAGCACCGCGATCACCTCGTGGCCCTGTTCGCTCAGCGCGCGTTTCAGCAATTCCGCGCGCAAATCCATGTGATCGACGAGTATGACCCGCAGCATTGTCCTGTTCTTTTCGCGCCGGCCCGGGCCGGACTGATGTCGTTGTGCCTGGGTAGTTAAAGCAAAATGCGGGCCAAGCCTGGAACCGCACCAGCACTGGCCCATGCCCCGTCCGCGAGCGTCCCCGTGCACCATCCGGGGGCATCCGAACGCCACCGGGTGACCACCCTTGACGCGATCCGGGTTCTTAATAATAATGATTATCATTTCTAATAACCGGACGACACAGGACGAACGACACCGCGATGATCACCGCTCGCGACCCGATCACCCCACCCTGGCCGCTGCGCTGCCTGCGAACCCGCAAGGGCCACCTGTTCCTGCCCTGGAACCTCGCCGCGCTGCAGGCCGTCATCGACCAGCATCCGCTGCGTGCCAGCGACTTCGAACTCGAACGGCTGGAAACGCGGCGGCTGCTGCGGGACCTGTTTGTGCTCTCGGCGCAGGAAAGCCTGGAAAGCCGGGACCGCGACAGCGTCGGCCGCCTGGCACGTTCGCTGTTGCAGCGTTACCACCGCCAGGGCGGTTCAGAATGGGTTTCTGGATGAGCGCGTATTCCGAAGTACGGCAGGGCGATGAACCCGAACCGCTGGACCGGATGCAGGCCGAACTGTTCGCGATGATGTACCGCTACGCCCAGGCGCCCTGCTGCGGACTGGCGCTGGCGGTGGCGGGCCAGTTACAGAAACTGCTCAACCACCCGCTGATTGCCCTGTTTCCGGAACTGCACCGCCAGTGCGCGATGCAACTGAACGGCTGGCGGGCGCGCGGCAGTTTCGTGGACAACGTCAAACCACGGGGCCGGTCGCTTCACTGATGGGCCTGCAGAAACCCGATCAGCGCTGGACCACCGGCTCGACAAACGCCACCAGGCGTGCTTCCACGTAAGCATGGAACGGGTTGTAGCGCAGCCGCGCCAGCAGGTCCGGCGGAATGCGCAGGGCGCCGCGTTCCCCTTTCACCGCCAGGCCGCCGATGCGAAGACCCGGCGACTCGTCGTCGCCATAAACGGGGTCGTCGGGTGGGAAAGGGATTGCCACGTGCGAGAGCGAGTAGACATTGTCCGGCCAGGCCATTCCCAGGGGAACCCGTTCAACGCCGCTTTGTCCCGCCCGCCGGGTGACGGCCTCGACCTCGCTGACTGCGCCCTCGGGCCCTTGTCGGTTGGTCACCAGGGTCACATCGAAATCGATGACAAGATCGGGAGCGACGAGGCCAAGCAAATGATCTTCCGGCGCCGCGAGGAGGTCTTCCACCCTGGCCTCGCGATTGGTATCAAACAACACCAGCTGGCTCCGCTCATCATGCACGCGATCGTAGAGCCGGTGCAGTGACGGCCCCGGCGGCACGGTATCGTCGATCACCGACTGGATGGTCAGCACCGGGGGCAGGGCCTCCAGGCGGCCGTCTTCGTGCAGCCGCGCCAGCCGCTGTTCAAGCTGTTCCAGCAGCGATTCGATCTCGTAGCCGGCACGCACGGGAAACGAGTTGTACTTCACCGGGTCGAATTCGGGAATCACGCCGTTCCAGGCAAGGCCCGCCAGCCCCGGCACACGGGCCAGTGTTTCCATGGCCGCGCCAAGCCGCGCAATCCGGGTGACCGCCAGTGCGGGCGACAGGAACACCATTCGCTCGGGCAGGATGAATCTTGCGCCATCGTCTTCAATCGCCGAAAGCGCATGGTCCATCGCCAGCGCGGCACCGTTTGAATAACCGACCATGATGATGGGCGCGCCATCACCGAGTTCCGCCTGCACATGCTGCATCGCCAGCCGCGTCACCTTTCGCCAGTGCTGCCAGCGGGCATCGTTCAGGGCGCCGGGGTACAGGCCATGACCGGGCAGGCGCGGCGCCACGACCAGGAAGCCCATGTCGTGGAGCCGCCTGGCCACGGTGTGCAGGCTGTAGGGGGAATCAGAAAGACCGTGCAGTAACACCGCACCGCCCACGGGTTGCTGGGGCGCCAGGACGACGGCCCGGTTCCAGTCGGGATTGAACTGGCGAGCCCAGGTGGGGCTTTCCGGGCTGAAGCGCGACAATGCAGGCCAACCGTCGACCTGCTCCGCCAGCAGGGCATCGGACTTATCGATCAGCGCGGACTCACAGTCCTGCCATGCCCTGAATGAGTCCACCCGTTCACCCACGCAGGCCCTCTGAAGTTTGCCGAGCCGCATGGTGTGCCAGGGCGATAACTCGACCCGGCTGAGCCCGGCGACCTCTACCACCAGCAGGGTCACTAAGCCACCCACCAGGAACACTGCGCCGAAGGCGAGCCAGGTTTTTGTCTGCACTTTTGTCATGGGCCCATAGTAAAGGGGTCAGAGTAGGGGGTCAGAGTTGTTACTCTGACCCCCTACTCTGACCCCAATACTGGCGGGCCTCAAGTTGTGACCTGGATCAGCGCTGCACGCGCCCTGAGCCCGAGCCCTTCATCAGGCCCTCGACCTCGGCCACGCTGACGCGGTTGAAATCGCCGTTGATGGAATGCTTCAGGCAGCTTGCTGCCACGGCGTATTCCAGCGACTGCTGGCGGTCCTCGTAGGCTTCCAGGCCGTAGATCAGCGCGCTGGCGAAGCTGTCGCCGCCGCCGACGCGGTCGATGATGTCGGTGATCTCGTAACGGCGCGACAGCTTGAAACCGTCCTTGTCACGGATGCACGCGGACCAGCCGTTGCGGTCGGCACTCTTCGATTCACGCAGCGTGATCGCGATGGTCGACATGTCGGGGTACTCTTCGAGCACTTTCGCGGAAAGGGCTTCGTACTTGGCGGTATCCAGTTCGCCGGTGCTCACATCCACGTCCACCTCGATGCCCAGCGACTTCTGGCAGTCCTCTTCGTTGGCGATGCCGACATCCACGTACTTCACCAGCTCGCGCATCACTTCCGGCGCGGTCTTGCCGTACTTCCACAGCTTGCCGCGGAAGTTGAAGTCGCAGGAGACGATTACGCCCGCCGCCTTGGCGGCCTTGACGCATTCCAATGACAGGTCCGCCGCCGACTGGCTCAGCGCCGGCGTGATGCCGGTGATGTGCAGCCAGCGCACGCCGTCGAAGATTTTCGCGAAGTCAAAATCGCCCGGCTGGGCGTCGCAAATGGAAGAGCGCGCGCGGTCGTAAACCACCTTGGAAGCACGCTGGTTGGCGCCGGTTTCCAGGTAGTAGATGCCGACGCGGTCGCCCTGGCGGATAACGTTGGACGTATCCACGCCGAAGTAGCGCAGCTCGCGGATGGCCGCCTCGCCGATGTCGTTGTCCGGCAGCGCGGAAACAAAGCCGGCGTCCAGGCCGTAGTTGGACAGCGCGACCGCCACGTTGGCCTCGCCACCACCGAATGTGGCTTCGAACGCGGGGGACTGGAAGAAACGTTCATGCCCCGGCGTCTTCAGCCGCAGCATGATCTCGCCGAATGTCAGGTACTTCGCCATGTTGGATTAACCTCGAGCAGATTGGGCGATGCCGGCGGCTTCCCTGGCCAGGGCCGTCACGGCGTCGTAGTTGCCGGCGGCGATGTCGGCGGCCGGCGTCAGCCAGCTGCCACCACAGGCAAGCACGGCATCGACGGCCAGGTACTCGCCCAGGTTGGACGCCGAAACGCCCCCGGTGGGAATGAATTTCACGTCACGGAACACGGAACCCAGTGCCTTCAGCATGGGGGTGCCACCGGCCAGTCCGGCCGGGAAGAATTTCAGCGTGCGCAGGCCCAGGTTCCAGGCCGTCTGCACTTCAGTGGGCGTGTTGACACCCGGGTAGACGGGCACGCCGCCGGTGCGGGACGCTTCGACCACGCCTTCGTTCAGGCCGGGCGAAACGATGAACTTGGCCCCGGCTTCCAGCGCACTGCCGGCCTGGCCGGCACTCAGCACCGTGCCCGCGCCGACCACGGCCTCGGGCAGTTCTGAAGCAATCGCGGCCAGGCATTCGAGCGCCTCGGGCGTGCGCATGACCACCTCGATCACATCCAGGCCGCCGTCCAGAAGGGCCTTCGATGTCTTGACCGCCACCTCCGGGTCACTGGCCTGCACCAGGGGGATGACGGGCGTATTCTGGAGTCTGTCTTCGATGCTCAAAGCGGCATTCCTCGGGTCAAAACGGACATTCTACCGGCTGCAGAATCAGCCGCGTACCGAATGCATACGTTTGTGCCTGTTTGCAACCATATTCATTCAGGAGTGGCGCGCCATGGGCCAGGCAATTGACGCTGCGCGCCAGGGTGTAAAAAAAACGGCCCAGGATCTTCGCCTGGATGCGTTGGAGCGGAGACCACATGCCAAGCCTCCCATCCCGGGCGAACATTGCCCCGGGCCGTTCCTTGTAAACCTTCGGAGCGCGACGAACTGCCGCCGCTCCAGTGCTTTTTCAGCCGCCGTTCGGCTTCGCGGGCTGCGCCACGCAACGGAGTTCGCCGTGGTCACCGAAGCGGGACACCGCGGCCTGCCCGGCCTGGACTTCGTGGATGCCCGTCTGGGCGCCACTCGACACCAGGTCGCCCGCTTTCAGCGGACGGCCCCGGCGAGCGTTCACTTCCAGCAGAACGCGCAGGGATTCAAGCGGCCCCTCAGGGCGCTTGACGATCGAGTTGGTGCCGACGACTTCGCCGTCAACCTCGGTGGAGCAGGTCATGCCCTCGTCCAACACCGCGACCCCACCCGGAATCTCTGCGCCCAGGATCAGGCCGTGGTTGTTGCCGAAATCGGAAGCGGTCACGGCCGGGCCGAGATCATTGATGGTCGGCAGCGGGCTGCCGGCGGTCTCGATGCCCATGTGCACGCGCTCGACCAGCGCGGCGGCCTCTTCGGAAGTCCACGAAACCTTGCCTTCAGGGGCGTCTTCGCCCAGCACCAGCACCAGTTCCGCTTCGACCGCGGCGAAGCCGCCATCGAAAACCGGGAACGGCACCGGTTCGTCACCGGCCATCCAGACATCGCCGGCGAAGATCGGGCCGACGAGCCGGGATACGCCGTAACGCGCCGTGTTTTCAGGGGTCAATCCGCCCACTTTCCAACCAACGACGCGATCGGGCCAGAGCTCAATGGCCTGGTCCTGGATCCGGTAGCTGGTGTCGAGGTCACCCGGAATATCGCCCGGGTAGTCTTCCAGTGCCCGCGCGCGCTGCCGGGCATTGACGAATGCAGAGGCGATTCCGCCGGTGTCTGAAGCGATAGTCATGAGCCGTAAAATTCCATTTCCACTGATGTCGTGGTTGTTGTCTCGCGCGCTCTCCGGCGCCCGTATGTTTTTCAGGCTATGGGAAACCGGTGTCATTTGCAAGCCCCATGTTCACGGCAAATGTCGGTTTTTAGGGCCGCAGACATATATATGCTGTAAAAACAATATTTTATGCTGCAGGGAACGCCCGGAATACCGGAAAATCCAGCATTTCGGCGGTCGAGAACGGCCCTGACGACGGTGCCACCGCAAAGAACACCCCCCGGAAAGGCCAGAAGCCACCAGTGCTGGGCGAACCGGCGATTGTCATCTATGATGGCCCCAAGCCATTGTTTCCAGCTATTCTGGCGGCACAAACGATTAAAGATTATAAAAACCAAGGCTCCGAACCCATGACGAAACCTGAATTCGTAGCATTTACCCTGTCGGCGACCGTCAATACACCGGCCAAATGATCAAGCCCGGCGGTAAGGTCACCATCAATGACATCGCCCGGCTGGCGGGCGTGTCCAAGAAGACCGTCTCGAGGGTCATCAACGACTCACCCAAGGTCAGGCCGGCGACACGTGAGAAGGTCCAGGCCGTTATCGAGGCGCACGGCTATACGCCGCATCCCGAGGCCCGCGCGCTGGCGCTGCGCAAGTCGTACCTGGTGGCGATGATCTACGACAACCCCAGCCCCCAGTACATCGTCAGCATGCAGCGCGGCATTCTCGACGCGCTCGAGGCCAGCGACCTGCAGCTCGTCATCCGCCCCTGTGACCGCAACGAGGACGATTATTTCGAGTCGATCCGGCGCTTCATCAAGCAACAGCGCTTCTACGGCGCCATCCTGCCGCCCTCCGTGTCGGAGGACCAGGAACTGGTCGACATGCTGGAAGAGAACAACTGTCGATACGTGCGCATCGCCTCGGTCATCATGGACTCCCCGCTCAACACGGTGAAAACCCACGACAGCGAGGGCGCCGAGAAAGCCGCGCACCATATCGCCGACCTGGGCCATACGCGCATCGCGCACATTCGTGGCCCACTGGCGTTCCGCTCGTCCCATGAACGATTCCGGGGTTTCGAACTGGGCCTGAATGAATACGGCATCCGCCTGGATTCCGGGCTGGTGCTCGAGGGCGGTTACACCTACGAGACCGGTTTCGACTGCGCCACGCAGCTACTGGCCATGGAGAACCGGCCCACCGCCGTGTTCTGCGGTAACGACGAAATGGCCGTGGGCGCCTACCAGGCCGCCCGCCAGGCCGGCATCCGCGTGCCGGAAGACATCTCGATTGTCGGATACGACGACACCCCGATCGCCTCGCGGGTCTGGCCGCGCCTGACCACGGTGCGCATGCCGATCCGTGAAATGGGCAAGGCGGCCGGGCAGCTCCTGCTCGGTGACCCCAACGGCAACCTGCGCCGGTACGTGAGCTTCACGCCGGAGCTGGTGGTCCGGGAATCCACCGCGCCACCGCCCCAGGATTCGTAACCTGGAGCCCGGCCAATTGACCATTTGCGACTCGCTTCGAGCGTGTTTAGAATGACACCGGTTTCCCCTTTGGGCCTCCGGGCAATCCGGACACCCCGAAGCGCACTTCTGGTCGCGCCGGCTCCCCGGTGCGCGACCACCCGGCAAGGAGAAAATAATGCTTTCCATGTTTAACCTCGATGGCAAGGTGGCCGTGGTCACCGGCGCCAACAAGGGACTGGGCCAGGGTATGGCCCTGGCGCTGGCCGAAGCCGGCGCCGACATTGTCGCCGTGTCCCGCGGCGCCGCCGAAGAGACCGGTGAAAAGGTCAAGGCCACCGGCCGCCGGTTCCACGCCGTGTCCGCCGACCTGACCGACGGCAGCTGTGCCAGTGACGTCATTGCCGAGGCCATCGACGCCCTCGGCGCCGTGAACATCCTCGTCAACAACGCCGGCACCATCCGCCGCACCCCGGCCATCGATTTCAGTGAGACCGACTGGGACGATGTCATGAACCTGAACCTGCGCACGCCGTTCCTGCTCTCGCAGGCCGCGGCGCGGTTCATGGTCGACAACGGTGGCGGCAAGATCATCAACACGGTGTCGATGCTGTCCTACCAGGGCGGCATCACGGTGCCGTCGTATACCGCCAGCAAGAGCGGCCTGCTGGGCCTGATCCGCGCGCTCTGCAACGAGTGGGCGGCGAAGGGCATCAACGTCAACGGTATTGCGCCGGGCTACATGGCCACGGATAACACCCAGGCCCTGCAGGACGACCCGGACCGCAACCGTGACATCCTGGCGCGCATCCCGACGGGCCGCTGGGGCAAGCCGGAAGACCTGGGCGGCGCAGCCGTCTACCTGGCGTCCAGCGCATCCGACTACGTCAACGGCACCGTGATTGCCGTCGACGGCGGCTGGCTGGCGCGCTAGACCACCACGATGAACCTGCGACAACTGGCTCACGGCGCCCTCGCGGCGTCGGCACTGGCGCTCACCGCTCCCGCGGCCGAAGCGCGTACGTTCCGTTCGGCGGATATTCACCCGACCGACTACCCCACCGTGGAAGCCGTCCGCTTCATGAGCGAACGGCTGGAAGCACTGTCCGGCGGCGAGTTCGACATTCGCGTGTACTACGGTCGCCAGCTGGGCGAGGAGCGCGACACGCTGGAACAGACCGTCTTCGGCGCCGTCGACATCAACCGCATCAATATCCCGGTGCTGAACAACGTGGTGGCCGAGACCAATGTGCTGACACTGCCGTTCATCTTCCGCTCGGTACCCCATCGCGACAAGGTGCTGCGCGGGCCCATCGGCCGTGAAATCCTCGACGCGATGGAGCCGTACGGCCTGGTCGGCCTGGCGTTCTACGATTCCGGCGTCCGCTCGTTCTATACGCCCGACACGGCCATTCGCACACCCGAAGACATGACCGGCCTGCGCATCCGCGTGCAGAACTCG
This sequence comes from uncultured Oceanospirillales bacterium, assembly GCA_913055655.1. Classification (GTDB taxonomy): domain Bacteria; phylum Pseudomonadota; class Gammaproteobacteria; order Xanthomonadales; family SZUA-36; genus Marinihelvus. The sequence continues at coordinate 164,011 of CAJXKA010000004.1, forward strand.
GACGTGGCCGTGGCCATGGTCGAATCGCTGGGCGGCAACGCCACGCCGATGGAGTTCGGCCAGGTCTACGAGGCCCTGCGTAACGGCACCATCGACGGCGCCGAGAACAACTGGCCGTCGTACTCCAGCACGCGCCATTTCGAAGTGGCCCGCGTCTACAGCCTGACCCAGCACTCGATGGTGCCGGAAGCGCTGGTGATGTCGAAGCTCACCTGGGACAAGCTCACGCCGGAAGAGCAGGGCTGGGTACGCCAGGCCGCCGAGGAATCCGTCGACGAAATGCGACGGCTGTGGGACCTGCGCGTGGCGGACGCGCGCGAGCGCATCATCGCCGCCGGCAACACCATCGTCGACGACATCGACAAGACCCCGTTCATCGAAGCGGTGCAACCGGTTTACGAACGCCACGCCTCTGACCCGGTGCTGGCCGACCTGGTGCGCCGCATCCAGGAGACCCCGGATGACTGACGTTCCGAACGACCCGACCGAACCCAAACCCCCGGCGCGCGCGCCGGGGCCCGTGGGCCGGCTGCTGAACGGCGCCGCCGCGGTCACCCAGTTTTTCTGCACCGCGCTGATGGTGGTCATGACCGTCATCATCAGCTGGCAGATTTTCGGCCGCTTCATCCTCAATGACACGCCGAAATGGTCCGAACAGCTGGCAGGCGTGCTGATGGTCTACCTGACGCTGCTGGGCGGCGCCATCGCCGTGAAAGAGGGGCGCCATATCGCGCTGACCTACTTCCGCGACCGCTTCCCCGTGAAGGTGCGCGAAGCCACCTGGGTGATCTGTCACCTGCTGGTGCTCGGTTTCGGCCTGGTCATGCTGGTCTACGGCGTGAAAATGGCCCAGCTGGTGCAGGCCTGGACCATCCCGACGCTGGGGGTTTCCACCAGCGTGAATTACTGGCCGTTCCCCGTGTCCGGCGCCCTGATTGCCGCCTTCAGCGCCCAGGCGCTGGTGCGGGCCTGGAGTAACACCCCATGACCCTCACGGTTCTTCTCGTCACTTTCGCCGTGCTGCTGCTGATCGGCATGCCGATCTCGTTCTGCCTGGCGCTGTCGTCACTGGCCGCCATTTTCTTTCTCGACCTGTCGCCGCTGGTGGTGCTGCAACGCATCTTCGCCGGTGTGAATGTGTTCGCACTGATCGCCATCCCGTTCTTCATCTATTCCGGCGAAATCATGCTGCATGGCGGCGCGTCGGAACGCATGGTGCGATTTGCCCGCGCACTTGTAGGACATTGGCGCGGCGGCCTGGGCCAGGTGAACGTGCTGACCAGCCTGCTGTTTGGCGGCATCTCCGGATCCGCCATCGCCGGTGTTTCCGCAGTAGGCGGCGTGCTGATCCCGAAAATGAAGGAACAGGGCTACGACGCCGACTACGCGGTGAACGTCACAGTCTCGGCCTCGACGCTGGGCCTGATGATTCCGCCCAGCCACAACATGATCATCTACGCCATCGCGGCGGGTGGCGGCGTGTCCGTCGGCACCCTGTTCCTCGGCGGCATCCTGCCCGGGTTTGTCACCGCTGCGCTGCTGATGGTGGCCGCCTACGCGGTGGCCCGTAAACGCGGCTACGCGACCACGGCCTTTGAAGGCTGGGCCATGATCGGCCACAGCTTCCTGGCCGCGACCCCGGGCCTGCTGATGATCCTGATCATCGTCGGCGGTATCCGCCTGGGCATCTTCACGCCCACGGAAGCCTCCGCCATCGCGGTGGTCTACGGCCTGGCCATCGGTTTCTGGGTGTACCGGGAACTGGGCATCAGGAGCTTCTGGAAGATCACCTCGAACGCCACCCGCACGGTGGCCTCGGTGCTGTTCCTGATCGCCGCCGCCAGCGCGTTCGGCTGGGTGCTGGCTGTCAGCGACGCACCCGCGGCCGTGGCCGAGTTCATGTCCAGCGTCACCGACAACAAGATCGTGGCCCTGCTGATGATCAATGCTGCGCTGCTGATCCTGGGCGCGGTGATGGACATGGCGCCGCTGATCATTATCGCCACGCCGATCTTCCTGCCGATTGCCCAGCACTTCGGCATGGACCCGCACCAGTTCGGCGTCATGCTGATCATGAACCTGGGCGTGGGCCTGATCACGCCGCCCGTGGGCACCGCGCTGTTCGTCGGTTGCGCCGTCGGCGAAACGAAGATGGAAGCCATCATGCGCACCATCTGGCCGTTCTACCTGGCGCATCTGGGCGCCATTTTGCTGGTCACCTTCGTGCCCGGCTTCACCCTGTGGATACCGGAGTTGCTGTCATGAACAAGCACCTGCTGACCGCCGGCATCATTGCCGGCCTGGCTTTCACCCTGAACGTGGTCGCCGATGTCGACGCGTCGGGCAAAGAGGGCGTCGACCTTGCCGATGTCCCCGCGGACGTCATGGCGGTGGCCAGTGCGGCCGGCCCGGGCGTCGAGTTCAGGGAAGCGGAATACGAAACCCGGAATGGCAAAGGCTACTGGGACATCGAGGGCGAAGGGCCCAACGGTGAAATCGAATTCGACATCACCCAGGTCGACGGCCGGTGGGCCGTGGTCGAAACCCAGCGTGATATCGATTCCGCGCTGGTTCCGGCAGACGTCGCCGCCGCCCTTGCGGAGTCAGCCGGCGCCTTCACACCCGGAAGGATTATCGAGAGCATCCAGGCCGACGGCCTGGTGATTTACGAGTTCTTCGGCGCCGACGATGCGACAGTGAAGCACGAAGTCAGCTGGGACGGCGAGACCGCGACCTGGCTCGAGGACGAGTGGAAACACTGACGACCAGCGCGACGCCGCCAAGAATGGCGGCCGATGCCACGACCAGTCGCAACGTGACCGGCTCGGCCAGGAACACCACACCACCGACAGCCGTCAGCACGGGCACTGATAACTGCACCGTCGCCGCCGTCGCGGCGCGCAGCTGCGGCAGGGCCCGGTACCAGGCCGCGTAGCCCAGCCCGGACGCCAGCGCGCCTGACGCCACCGCCAGGCCGACCCCGGCAGCATCGAGTTCAAGCTGCCCGATGAAGAACACCCCCAGCAGTATCGCCATCGGCGCAGCGCGTAAGAAATTGCCGGCCGTATCGCGGGTCGGGTCGCCGGCACCGCGTCCGCGCAGGGAATAAACGCCCCAGGCCACGCCCGCTGCCAGCATCAGGGCCGCACCCTGTAGTGGTGGGGCTTCCAGTCCCGGCAGCAGCAGGCCCAGCAAGCCGGCGATGGCAGCGACAACCCCGATGACCTGTTTGCCGCTAAGCCGCTCGCCGGTCCAGAGGCCATGGCCGATCATTGTCACCTGCACCGCCCCGAACAGCAGCAAGGCGCCGGTTGCGGCCGCCAGGTCGAGATAGGCGAACGAGAAGCCGGCCGCGTAGACGAACAGCGCCAGCGCCGACCACCAGTTGCCACCCAATTTCGCGGCGCCCTGTCTGGCGCTGACCAGTACCACCAAAACCACGGCCCCCGAGACCAGTCGAACAAGCGTGAAACTGGCAGCGTCGATGTCCGTGTCCGCCAACGCCATCCGGCACAGCAGCGAGTTGCCGGCAAACGCCACCATCGCCGCGAGGGTGACCAGGGCAAGCCGGGCGTTCGACACGTCTCAGCCGGCTTCGGACAGCGTCGCGATGATGGGCGCGCCGTGGGTCACGATCATCGTGTGCTCGAACTGCGCCGACAGGTTGCCCGGGTGCCCGACCAGCGTCCAGCCGTCTTCGGCCTCGGTGACGTGCGTGCTGCGGGTCGACAGGAACGGCTCGACCGCGATGACCTGGCCGTACTGCAATCGTCGCGTATCGCGGCGCTCGTAGTAGCTGACAATGCCATCCGGCTCTTCATGCAGGCTGCGGCCGATGCCATGACCGGCCAGGTTGCGGATGGTCCGGAAACCGTTTGATTTCGCAGTCTTCGCAATGGCATTGCCGATGCCGTTGATCGGCGCCCCGGCGCGAACCTGCTGCATGGCGTTCTCCAGCGCCTGCCGGGTCGCGGCGCACAACCGCGATTTCAGGTCCGTGATGGGTGGCACCACCATGGTGCCGCCGGTGTCTGCAAAATAGCCGTCCAGCGCCGCGGACACATCCACGTTCACGATGTCGCCCGCCCGGATCACGCGCTGGCCGGGTATGCCGTGCGCGGCTTCCTCGTTGACGCTGATGCAGGTCGCGCCTGGAAAGTTGTACATCACCCGGGGCGCTGAACGGGCGCCCAGGTCTTCGAGCATGTCGGCGCCAAGCTGGTCCAGTTCCAGCGTCGTCATCCCGGGCTCAATCGCGGCCAGCATCGCGTCGCGCACCCGCGCGACCACCCGTCCGGCGTTGAGAATGCCGTCAATATCGTCCTGGTTGCCTACCGTCATGGGTTCCCGTCCATTCATCAAACCCGGAGGCCCTCAATATACCCGGGATGCCAAGTTTGGGCTGCATTCGATTCACGGCACCGGCATACTTCGCCGATGAACCCGTGGTTACTGCTTTTCCTTGGCCTCGCCGCCATCGTGCTGGCGCTGTGGATCCCGAACTGGCGCCTGAAGCGCGCGCTCGCCGCGCCGTTCCCGCAGGCGTGGATCGACACGCTGGAGCGCAACATCCAGGTCTACCGCAACCTGCCCATGCCACTGCGCCTGCAACTGCGCAAGCTGATCAAGCAGTTCCTGCACGAGAAACATTTCGAAGGCGCGGGTGGGCTGGAGATCACCGACGAGATTCGGCTGACCATCGCGGCCGAGGCATGCATGCTGATCCTGAACCGCGATTCCGGGGTCTACCCGGAGCTGAAGTGGATCATCGTCTACCCCAGCGCGTTTATCGTCCAGCATGACCAGATGGATGACGCCGGCGTGATCGACCCGGAGCCGCGCGACCTGCTGGGCGAATCATGGGGCAACGGCAAGGTCATCCTGGCCTGGGACTCGGTGCTGCGCGGCGCGCAGAACTTCGTCGACGGACAGAACGTGGTTTTACACGAGTTCGCGCACCAGCTGGACGATGAGACCGGCGCCACTGACGGCGCACCATTGCTCGCCGGCGCCTCCAGTTACCGCAGCTGGGCGCAGGTGTTCAGCCGCGAGTTCGAGGCCCTCCACGACCGCATCCGGCACGGCAAGCGCTCGCTGATCGACGAGTACGGCGCCACCAACCCGGCCGAGTTCTTCGCCGTGGCCACCGAGACGTTTTTTGAGAAACCGCGGCAGATGGCCAAACACCATGCCGAGCTATTCGAGGTCATGGCCCGCTACTACCGCGTGGACCCGCGCGAGTGGCGTGCCGACTAAAGGCACCCTGCACGATCGACAATCGAGTTCGCGTGCGTCAGCAGTCGCAGCAGGTTGGCATTCGCGTACGCTTCAAGGGATTGCCAGGCCTCGGTGTTCGGCGCCGGTGAGTCCAACGCCGCCTCCAGGTAGTCCGCAAGACGGTCCAGCCCGGTTCGTGTGCTCGCTACCGTATCAGGCCCTGTTCCGGTCGGCGAAGCAGCGCCAATCTCGCCAAGCGATGCCGAAAGTGCCCGAAACGGCGCCGGCCCCGGCACGCCCATCGATTCGCCGATGGCGCGCAGGTTGCGGCCCTCGGTGGGCACGATCGAAATGATCGCCTGGGAATGCCGCATGGCCTCCGCCAGCTGCGCGGAAACTTCGGCAGGGCAATCTTCCTTCTCAACGCTGTCATCGCAGGCGACGAGCAAGCTGGCCAGCAAGCCAGCGATCAAGAATCGCGGCCACGTGCCGGCATGTCGCCGCGAGCCCCTGCTTGCCGGTTCAGCCATCGGCGAATGATAGACGCATATGGCATCGGCGGTTGGCTTAAATTAGGATTCATGGAACATTCCGGAGCCTGGCCCGCATGACACACCGTAAATATTTCACCGCGCTGTTGATCACGGTCTTCGTGTTGCTGTCCGGCGCCATGGGCCTGCCGGTCACCGCCCTTGCGCAGGACAGCGATCACTCGTCCGTCATGGCCGACCCGGATTCCCCGGCAATCGACACGGCGCCGGTCCGGGTTGACGGTGAGGTGCTTTTTCACGTCCGCGGGGTGACTGCATTCCCGGCCGAGACGCGCGCGGCGAAAATCCGGCGCAACATTCTAAGCATCGCCAGGGATGACAGTTTTGACGTCGCTGACCTGGGGATGATCAAACGCGACGGTCACCTGATCCTGCGGGCCGGTGAGCTGGAAATACTGACGCTGGTACAGGCGGACGCCGAAAGCGAACAGGCCCCGCTCGATGTGCTGGCAAGGGTGACCCGCGACCGCATCGCCAGTGCGATCACCCACTACCGGGAAGACCGTACGCCCAGCGCGTTGCGCAAATCCGCCCTTTACCTGGTGCTGCTGACGATCGCCCTGGCCGCGCTGATCTGGCTGCTTGGGCACCTGAAACGCTGGCTCACGAAGGTGATGGAGCGGCGTATTTCCGCGGGCATCCGGGAAATCGAGCGAAAATCGCGGCGCCTGCTGAGCCGCCAGCACCTGTGGGGCCTGTTTGACGGCCTGCTGAAAGGCTCCTACGTCCTGCTGCTCGCCATCATCATCTTCACCTACATCGACTCGGTCCTGGGTGTTTTCCCATGGACCCGGGGAGCGGCGAAGTGGCTCCTGGACATGGTGACTACCCCGCTGCTGAGCATGGGTCGAAGCCTGGTCGCGTCGCTGCCGGACCTGTTTTTCCTGGCCATCCTGTTCCTGGTTGTCCGGGCCATCCTGCGCTTCCTGAAGATGTTCTTCCAGGCGGTTGGGCGGCGGCAGATCGTATTGCCGAATTTCGACAACGACTGGGCCATGCCCACGTACCGCCTGGTCCGGCTCATGGTCATCGCCTTCTCGCTGGTGATCGCCTACCCCTATATCCCGGGCTCCGAATCCGCCGCCTTCAAGGGCGTGTCGCTGTTCCTGGGCGTCGTGGTGTCGCTGGGTTCGACCTCTTTCATCTCGAACATGATCGCCGGCCTGTCGATGACCTATCGCGGCGCCTACCGCGAGGGCGAGTGGGTGAAGATCGGCGACCAGGAAGGCAAGGTGGAGGAAATGCGCATGATGGTGATGCGCCTGCGCACCCGCAAGAACGAGTGTGTCACCATTCCGAACTCCGTCATCCTCAACGCCAATGTCACCAACTACAGCAACTTCGGCGATTCCGAGGGCATCCTGCTGCACCCGGAAGTCGGCATCGGCTACGACACACCGTGGCGGCTGGTCGAAGCGATGCTGGTGGAAGCCGCGCACCGCACCGACGGCATCAGGCTGGACCCGGCCCCATTCGTCAACCAGAAAGCCCTGGGCGATTTCGCCATCACCTACGAGCTGAATGTCCTGGTCGATGACCCGGCCGTCATGCCCAGGGTGACATCAAACCTGTTCCGCAATATCCAGGACGTGTTCAACGAGAACGACGTCCAGATCATGTCGCCGGCCTACGAGCACGACCCGGAAACACCGAAGGTGGTGCCGAAAGACCAGTGGGAGATTCCGCTGGTGTCGTCCCGTCGCCCGCCGCCGCCCGGAGAGGGAGAATCATCCTGAACCATTCCACCCGCCTGGCGCTTGCGTGCGCGCTGCTCACCAGCGGTGCCGCGCTCGCCGATACGCTGGTCATGGACACGCCGCATGAGTGTTCATCATGCGATGGCTGGAATGAGCCGGTCGCGCCGTTCAGGATTCACGGCAATACCTGGTATGTCGGCACTGCCGGCCTGTCCGCGCTGCTGGTCGTGGGCAAACACCGCGACGGCCGTGACGCCCTGGTGCTGCTGGACGGCGCGCTGACACAGTCGGCGCCGCTGATCGCCCGGAACATCGAGTCCCTGGGCCATTCCCTCGACGATATCGAGGTGATCCTGAATTCGCACACCCATTTCGACCACGCGGGCGGTATCGCCGCCCTGCAGCGTGCAAGCGGCGCGCGGGTAGTCGCCAGCGCCCAGGCGGCCGGGGCACTGCGCACGGGCCAGGTTGACGCGCATGACCCGCAGGCGGGCTACGCCCCGGCGAACGGCTTCCCGCCCGTTGAAAACGTTGAGACCCTGGCGGACGGGGGTGTACTGGACGTCGGCGACCTGGCCCTGACCCTGAACTGGACGCCGGGACACGCGCCGGGCAGTACCAGCTGGAGCTGGCGCTCCTGCGAGGACGGCGCGTGCATAAACGTGATCTACGTTGACAGCATGGGGCCGGTGTCTTCCGAAGGTTTCCGCTTTTCCGACCCGGTCGACGCGTTCAATGGCGCCAGCACGGCGGACATGCTGCGCGAAAGCATTGAATTCCTCTCGGGATTCGACTGTGGCGTCCTGATCGCCTCGCACCCGTTCTATTTCGACATGGACGCCAGGCTGGCGGCGATTGAAGCCGGGGCGGAAGACAACCCGTTCATCGACCCGGCCGCGTGCCGGGCGCGCGCGGACGGCTTCGCCGCCGCGCTGGACGAGCGACTGGCGCGCGAGTCCGCCGAAGCGACCCCGTAATCGCCGCGGCGGCTCAGGCCAGTTTCAACCCGATAATACCGGCAAGGATCAGGCCGATGCTGGCCATGCGCACCAGGTTGACGGGGTCATTGAACAGGATGATGCCCAGGATCACGGTGCCCACCGCGCCTACGCCGACCCACACGGCGTAGGCGGTGCCTACCGGCAGCGATTTCATCGCCACCGCCAATAGCCAGACGCTGACCAGCATGGCCGCCAGCGTACCGATGGTCGGCAACGGCCGCGTGAATCCATCGGTGTACTTCAGGCCGATGGCCCAGACCATTTCGAATAATCCCGCGATCAGCAGGATCCACCAGGCTGACTGGCTCACGGTGCGCCCCCGGGCTAGTCGGCAAGCGGCTCGAATTCGAGTATCGAACCGTCGGCCATGGTGGCCAGGTACAGGTTGCCATCACGCATCGTGTAGGTCCGGACATACTCCAGTTCGCGGACGAACTGGTCGTGGATGGAGCCCGGCGGGCACATGGCGCGGGTCAGCGCCAGCGGCCCGAACGTCACCCGGCCGGCGGAAGGTGATTCCCAGCTGCCGGCGCCGCGATTACAGTCCACCTGCATGTTGGCACTGCCGTCGGCATTGAAGGTGATCGAATAGGCGGTATCGGCTGCCGGTTCGGCCACGCTGTCGTCCATGGACTGGATCTTCACCAGCGTCCAGGACGTCCCGTCGAGTTCAGAGCCCGTTCCGGTCTCAGTGTCCGTCTCCCCCGCCGCTTCCGGCGGTGCGCCGGGTGGCGACGCTGGCGCTGGCGCTTGCGATGTGTCGGGGGCAGTGTCAGGTGTCGCGGCGGTGGTTGTGCTTTCGCTCTCGTCGCCCGAGCAGGCCATCAACGCCAGCGCCATCATTGAAACGGCCAGTGTTCTCCCGAAAATTTGCAGATACATTTCATTCTCCCGGACACCCAGATTGGAATGGAAAGGATACACGAGAGCCGGCGTGTATCGATTCTGCTTTTAGTGAGTTTTAATGACCAGGCGGTCGCGATAGTGTTCAATGGTCAAACACGGTTGTGACTGCTATCCGGCAATTGAAAATTGTTTACAGTCAAGAGCGACACTGTAGAGAGAGTATGAAATGAAAACCCCTGGAAAAGATGACGGCACCGTACAGGTACTCCTGGACCGCCTGAACAACTGGCGCCTGCCGCGGGCGCTCGAACTCAAGGAACGTGTCGACCGGGGTGAAACCCTGGTCGAGGCGGACGTGGCCTTCCTGAAGCGGGTCTTTGAAGATGCCAACCATGCCCGGACCATTGCCGCCAAGCACACGGAACTGCAGCCGTTGATCGACAAGCTGAGCAGCCTTTATGGCGATATTACGAAGAAGGCGCTGGAGAATGAGCAAGCACGTAAAAAATAAGGGCGACAAACTTTCCCGCAAGGATTACGAAAAAGCCCTGCACAAGCTGCATATCGAGCTTGTCAGGCTGCAGGAGTGGGTTGTCCACGCCGGTCTTAAAGTATGCGTCGTTTTCGAGGGGCGGGACACGGCCGGTAAGGGGGGCACGATCAAGGCGATCATGCAGCGGGTCAGTCCCCGGGTGTTCCGCGTCCACGCCCTGCCCGCGCCCACGGAGCGCGAAAAGTCGCAGATGTACATGCAGCGTTATTTCAATCACCTGCCGGCGGCCGGTGAAATCACCATTTTCGACCGCAGTTGGTACAACCGGGCGGGCGTTGAGCGGGTTATGGGCTTTTGCGATATGGACGAGGTCCGTCACTTCCTTAACGTGGCGCCCAAGGTCGAGCAGGCGATGGTCGACTCCGGCATCATCCTGCTCAAGTACTGGCTGGAGGTCAGCCAGGAAGAACAGACCCGGCGACTGATGGCGCGGGTCGACGATGGTCGCAAGACCTGGAAGCTTTCACCGATGGACCTGAAGTCCTACAGCCGCTGGTATGACTACTCCAGGGCCAGGGACGACATGCTCCGGTTTACCGATACACCGTATGCGCCGTGGCACGTGGTGCCCAGCGATGACAAGCGGCGGGCGCGCCTGAACCTGATCAGCCACCTGCTGGACAGCGTGCCATACGAAGCGCTGCCGCACGATGAGGTGGAATTGCCTGAACGGCAGGGTGCCGACGATTACGTCGACATCGACTGGTCTTCGAAACAGGTGCCGCAGCGGTACTGAGCGCCGCCAGGCGGCGCGGGTGCAGAATCCACCGGTGCCGGTGTGGCAGGCGTTTCAGCCGTGGTGGCGGTTTGCGCAACGGTTACTTCCTCACCGGAAGAACAGGCGACCATTAATACCGCGCTTACGGTTAAAACACCGATCATTCGAAGCGTGAATTTTACCATTCCGAATCTCCTGTTCAGGGGACCAAGGCAGTCTTACATCACAGTGCTTGCACGTCGTACCGCGATTGGGCTTCAGGTGCTCGGTTCGAACGCAAAGCCGCCCTTCGCCAATTCGTGGCGGCTTTGTTCAAACCCCTGTGACGGCAATATCGCCGACACCTGGTCGGCAAGTTCCGGCCAACGCTCCAGGATGTCTTCGGCGGCGTCGCTCACGTCGGCTATGTGTATTCCCTGGGTCATCCCAATAAGTGCCAGTTCGAAACTTCCGGCCCCGGCGCAGAGGATCGCTCGGTTCGGGGCGTTCTCGGCCACCAGCGCGAGGACGGCGGAGCTGACCTGTTCACACCGCAACTCCGCCAATTGATCCTCCGGCAGGATATCTTCCATCATGCGCGTGGCGGCCGTTGGCGCCAGGCAATTGACCCGGATGTCGTACTTGGCACCCTCGATGCCGAGCGACTGCATGAATCCGACCAGCGCCATTTTCGCGGCGCCGTAGTTGGACTGACCGAAATTTCCCCATAGCCCTGAGGACGACGTTGTCAGAACGATACGCCCGTAACCCCGCTCGCGCATCGAATTCCACACCGCCCTGGTGCAATGCACCGAACCCATCACGTGCACCTCCATTACCAGGCGGAAATCTTCCAGGCTCATATTCGCGAACGACTTGTCGCGAAGGATTCCCGCGTTGTTGACCAGGATGTCGACGCCGCCATGGTGCCGCCGTACATCATCAGCCATCTGCTCGACAAAGCCGATGTCGGTCACCGAACCGATTGCGGACATTGCCTGCCCACCCGCGGCCCGAATCGCCTCCGCCACGTTCTCGGCTTCTTCACCGAGATCGTTCACGCAGAGCGTGGCACCGCGTGCCGCGAGCGCCAGCGCGTGCGCTTTTCCGAGACCCACACCTGCGCCGGTGACGATGGCGACTTTGCCGGTCAGATCAATTTTACCGTCGTGCATTTTTCACTCCCGAATTACTTTCATTCACATTCTAGTTAATATTATCTATGATGTGAGTGAACAATGTGATATTTGATGAAATCACGACAGGCCGGTGGAGCAAACCACCCAAACCAGATTCACCCAGAGGTGAACGGCTCATTTCCATTGCAAGATAATCGTCACGAAGGTTGGAGAACATGAAAATCAAAAGCATGAAACTCATTGCGTGGTGCGTGTACGCACCGGCCCTGGCTTTGATTGGACCCGGTTTCGCCCTGGCGCAGTCTGAAAGCGCCCAGGGGGATTCAACCACCAACGAAGACCTTTCACGCGTTCTCGAAGAGGTCATCGTGACCGCCGAGCGACGTGACCGGCGCTTGCAGACCATGCCCATCGCCGCCACCGTGCTGGATGGCGCTGATCTCCAGAGAATGGGCGTCAACATGGTTGACCAGATCCAGTTCGCGACACCGTCCGCGGTGGTCAACAACTTCGGCCAGGGCATCGACTTCAACATCCGAGGTATCGGCAAGGCCGAGCACAACACGCAAACCACCACCGGCGTGATCACCTATCGCGACGGCGTGGCGAAGTTTCCGGGATATTTCACGGCCGAGCCTTATTACGACATCCAGTCCGTTGAAGTGCTGCGCGGCCCGCAGGGCACATTCGGCGGCCAGAACGCCACCGGCGGTGCCGTGTTCGTGCACTCCCGCGACCCGGAAATCGGCGGCGAGGTCGGTGGGTACGTGCAGGGCCAGCTCGGCAACTACAGCCAATGGGGCCTGCAGGGCGCCGTCAACCTTCCGGTCAGCGATACGTTCGCGGCCCGCCTGGCGTTCAATACCGAGGACCGCGACAGCTTCTATGACATCAGCGGCCCCTACACCGGAGATGACGGCGTCAGTTTCCGCAATGCCCGGATCAGCCTGCTCTGGGAGCCCACGCAGGACCTGTCCGTGTCATTCAAAACTGACTACAACGACCTGGGCCTGAGCGCTTACCCCGCCGATCCGGTGAATTCGACCAACGACCTGTTCGACCTGACCGCCAACGCCGACCTCTACGCCCGGGACGAGTTCATCCGGTCCGTTCTCGAGGTCAACTACGATTTCGGCGGTGGCACCATCCTGCGCTCCATCTCCGGCTGGCAGGACGGTAATACCGCCTACCGGGCCGACCTGGACGGCACGTCGGCCGGTAACCAGACTTTCCGGGATTCGGTCGACGAAGTGATCTATTCGCAGGAACTCAACCTGATCTCACCGGATGACAACCGCCTTCGGTGGATCGTCGGCGCCTACTGGCAGTTCGATGAGTATCATTTTCTCCCGGGTGAGTTCGTGATCGGCGCGCCTCCCGGCAATGTATTCACCGAGTACGTCCTGGAAGGCAAGAACCCGAAAACCACCAGCGCGTTGTTCGGCCAGCTCACCTACGACCTGACCGAGCGGCTGGAACTGGAAGTCGGAGCGCGTTACAGCAAGGCACGGACTTCCAACGACATCAACGTCATGCAGTACGGGACGCCCATCTACCAGGACCAGGCCGCCAGCTGGTCGAACACGTCCGGCAAGGTGTCGCTCAACTGGACCGTCAACGAACGGAACTTCCTCTACGCCTTCGTGGCGACCGGGTTTCGGCCCGGCGGCCTGAACGTGCCGGTGGGCATCGGCATCCCGGAGCCATTCGACGAGGAGGAAGTGACGACGTACGAAACCGGCTGGAAGGCCATCTGGATGGATGGCGCCGTGCGCACCCAGCTCAGCGCCTTTCACAATGATTACGACGGCTTCCAGGTCAGTATCGGCTACCCGGATATCCCGGTATTCTCGTTCCAGGTCAATACACCAAACACCACCACGATCTCCGGTTTCGAGGCGCAGGTCGAGGCCTCGCTTGGCAACTGGCGCATTGATGGTGGCCTGGGCCTGATCGACAGCGAACTGGGTACCTTTTACGCCGTCGATCCGAGAATTCCTTCGGCCGCCGCCTGCGACGTGGAAACCGGCCCGGAATCGGTGTCCTGCATCAACCTCGGCGGACGTGACCAGTCATATGCGCCGGACCTGACCTACAACATCGGCGTGCAATATGAGCTGGAAGTCGGCGCCGATACCATCGTCCCGCGAGTGGGCTTCGCGCACGTTTCCGAGCAGTGGGCGACCCTGTTCCAGAACGAAGCGCTGGGTGACCGGATCGAGGCGCGTAACATCGTCAACGCGAACATCGCCTGGGTACATGGGCAATGGGTCTTCTCGGCCTACGCCAACAACCTCACGGATGAGCGCTACGTCGGCGCGATTAATTCTGGGCTCAGGTTCGCCGGCATGCCGCGGCAGTATGGCGTGCGCGCGTACTGGTCGTTCTAGGTCATCACGATACGTCCAAGGCCGTAGAATAACGATGCAATCCTACTCCCTGACGACCGACAAGTTCCTCGACCATGCTGCCAAGTGGTCGGCGGGCCGAGAAGTGGTGACCGCCGACCGGGGCGAGGTGATCGACCGAATCGACTACCGCGCCCTTCGCGATCGCAGCAACCGGCTTTCGGGCGCCTTGCTGGAGCAAGGCCTGGCGCCGGGTGACCGCTTCGCTACCCTGGCATGGAATACCCGCCGTCACCTCGAGTTGATCTACGCGACCACCGGCGCCGGCCTGGTTTGCCACACACTCAACCCACGGTTGACCGCCGATCACCTCGGCGCCATCGTCAACGAGGCCTCCGACCGCGCGATCGCGGTCGAGCGGGACCTTTTGCCGTTGTTCGAATCCGTGGCGGACCGATGCGTTGCCATCGAACACCTGGTGACGCTCGACGGTACCGACGGGGACGGGACCTGCGGAGGGCGGATCCGGCGCCTGGCGTACGAAACGATGCTGGGCGCGATGGAAGCGACGACGGCCTGGGGACAATTCGATGAGAATGCGCCTGCGGGTCTTTGCTACACCTCCGGCACCACCGGCCGGCCGAAGGGCGTGCTTTATACCCACCGGTCAAATTACCTGCATACCCTGAGGGCGCTCCAGGCCGATGCGATCGCGCTCCGCGCGAGTGATTCGATACTGGTCGCGGTCCCGCTGTTCCACGCGAATGGCTGGGGTCTACCGTTCGCGGCGCCGGCAGTGGGTGCGAAGATGGTGTTACCAGGCCGCCATACCGATGGCGCCAGCCTGGCGAAGCTAATCCGGGAAGAATCCGTCACCGTCGCGGTGGGCGTACACACAGTCTGGCTGGGGGTCATGGAACACCTGGCGGCAACCGGACAGACCCTGCCCAGCCTGGAGCGTGTCCTGATCGGTGGTTCCCGCTGCCCCGCCGACCTGATCGAACGCATGGAACAAAAACTCGGCGTCCGGGTGCAGACGAGCTGGGGCATGACGGAACTGTCTCCAGTCGGCACCGTGGCGCCCTTGGATGCCAAAACTTCAACCGGCGCCGGTAAACCGGCCGTGGGCCTGGATTTGAAGCTCACCGATGCGCAGGGTGTGACCCTCGAAACGCAATACGGTGTTGTCGGACGCCTCAAGGTCAAGGGTGCGAGCGTCGTCGACCGCTATTACGCCTCGGACGACAACATCCTCGATGATGAGGGCTACTTCGATACCGGAGACCTGGCGTCCATCGACGACAACGGCAACCTAACGATCCGCGGCCGGACCAAGGATCTGATCAAGTCCGGCGGCGAGTGGATAAACCCGGCAGAGATCGAGATTATCGTCAGCGGCGATCCCAACGTCGAGCAAGCGGCAGTCATCGGTCGCGCCCATCCCAGGTGGGGCGAACGCCCGGTTCTCGTGGTGAAATCCCGCCCCGAAACCGGCCTGGACTCCGAGAGACTCCTCGACCGACTGCGCGGCAAGGTCGCCAACTGGTGGCTGCCCGATGAAGTAATCGAGGTGGATCAAATGCCGCTGACCGGAACAGGAAAGATCGACAAGAACCGCCTGCGCACGGACTTCGCCTGAGTGTATCCGGATACCCTGGGTCACCGTAGTTGACGCGCGGGAACCGGGGTTCTTAGACTGAACGATATACTGAGGTCACCGGCGCGATGATGCCCAAGAATTCGAAAAAACGACCCGTTCGCAGCAAGGCTGAACAACGGGCCGAGAGTATCGAGCAGATACTGGATGCCGCCGAGTACCTGTTTTCCCAGCATGGCCTGCATGGCGTAACGCTTAGGGATGTCGCCAAGCGCGTGGGTATCCACACTACGCTCGTACACTATTATTTCCAGGACAAGCAGAACCTGTTTGAAAAGGTGTTCGCCCGCCGGGCAGGCACCACCAGCGGGCGCCGGATGGCCGCTCTGGAAGCGTACGAAGCCAAAGCCGGGAACAAGCCCACCGTTGAAGGTGCCCTGCATGCGTTCCTTGATACGGATCTCGACCTCTATTACGAGGGGGGTGAGAACTGGATGAATTACGCGGCGTTCTGCGCCCGTGTCAGCAATACTCCTGAAGGCGCGGAACTGATGGACGTGCATTTCGATCCCGTTGTGCTGAAGTTGGTGGGCATCCTGAAGCGCGCGCTTCCGGATTACACCGAAGAGGACATTTTCTGGGGTTACTCCTTCGTTTCAGGCGCGTTGATGAACTCACTGGCCCGGACAGGACGCATCGATCGCCTGTCCGGGGGCGCCTGTCACTCTGATGATTTTCCCGCCGTGAAGAAGCGGATCGCCCGCTTCATGGCCGCAGGGTTCCTGTCGCTGAAGGATTGAACCCGTCGACGGCCGCCGTGGCGTTTGCTCAGGGGCACGCATCGTCCGGCGCAGGTTCCAGTATCGGGGAGATGAGCCCCACGTTCCAGTGCCACGGTTGGGACCCCGTCGCGAGCCGGCGGCACACCGCCGTTTCATGCAGTTCGTACATCCCCGGCAACAGGCCCGTTTCCTGTACAGGTCGGTCAGTGAATCGCAGGTACGCGCGATCGTCATCCCAGGCGGGCCAGTACGGCGCGCCTTCCACACGGGGTTCGCCGTTGGTGGCGAAACTGGCCCAGTATCCGATCATGGTGTCCGAAAATTCGCGCTCTTCCGGGTTCTGGGGAATTTTCGGCCACAGTGGTGGCCCGCGGTCGATGGTTCCGAAGACATAGGGCAATTCGCTGGCATGAAAAGCGTGCAGCCCGGCGTCATCCGCAGCCGGGTAACCATGGTCGAACAGGTAAAGGTACGCCGACTGTCCGAGCGACGTCTGCGACCGGGCCATGGCTTCCGAGGTCCAGCCGTACAACGCATCCCTGGTCGCCGCGATGATGCTCTCTTCCAGGTTGTCGGACGGATAGAGGCGCAGGAACTCGTCGGCCAGGTCCAGGTATCGCTCACGGATGACGGTTTCGTATTCGGTCGCCGAACCGGGTGGTTGCGGAGCGAGGATGCGTAGTGAACGGATCTCGCCGCTATTGAACCCCACCAGCAGAGGAACCGGCGCCTGGGTGCCACGATTGAACGTTTCCACCAGTTGTTCGGTGAGTAGCTGTCCATCGACGGTCGCCAGGGGAAAGTAATTGGCGGCAGCCGCCGCCTGGATCACAGTTTCGGCGTCGAGGTTCCGCAGGGCCGAGATATCCGGTGCGCCCAGCTGTTCTCCCAGGAAACTGCCCACTGCCTCTGCGGCGGGGTAGCCGTGCCGGCTTTCTTTCAGGTCGGGCATGTTGATCATGTACCCGCTCTGGACGATAGCCCGATGAAACAGGCCAGTGGCTGCCGGGCTGGCCATCAGGTACATCACGCTGAGCGCGCCCGCCGATTCGCCGGCAAGCGTGACATTGCCGGGATCGCCGCCGAAGGCGCCGATGTGGTCACGCACCCATTTCAGGGCCTCGACCTGGTCCAGGAGGCCGTAGTTGCCGGATATGCCCAGGGGTGATTCAGCGCTGAGTTCGGGATGGGCCATGTAACCCAGCACCCCGAGCCGGTAGTTGATGGTGACGACAACCAGGCCCTGTTCGGCCAGTTTCGCGCCATCATAGTAGACCTCCCTGCTTGCGCCCTTGAGCAGGGAGCCGCCGTGAATCCAGACGAAGACCGGCGCATTCCGGGCATCCGCCGGCGCCCATACATTCAGTGTCAGGCAGTCTTCGCTGAACGGCGAGATGTCATTTGTATACAGGTTGGGGACGTCGCTGACCACCTGCGGGCACGACGCGCCGAATTCAGCCGCGTCAAACACACCATCCCACGGCTTCCGGGGTTTGGGCGCTTGCCACCGGTTTGCGCCTGTCGGCGGTTCGGCGTAGGGAATGCCCCTGAACACCCGAAGCGCCCCATCGTTAGCACCACTCAAGGCACCGACCGACAATTCGACGATGGGCCTGTTGTCAGTCGCCTGTTGCTGATTGTCCATCGTGTTTTTCCCTGAAGCGAAAGCTGTCGTCAGCATGAGTTGGCAGGCCATGAGCACGAACGCTCGTGACAGATGAAAGTTTTGACGGTTCATGGCTGTATTTCCCCCGCACGCTGTTCATTCCGCAACACTCTCGCCAGCCACAGGAATAACCCGATGGCCAGGAAATAGAACGGAACGATGCTGTAGAGCGCAATCTGCAGTGAATTCTCCGGATACGCGGAACGGAAAAAGTCGCTGGCCGCCCCGACGTAGGTGGGTCCGAGGCCAAGTCCGATGAAGTTCATCACCAGCAGCAGCAACGCGCCCGACATGACGCGCTGGTTCGGTTTGACCTTATCCTGGACCAGGGCAACCGACGACGAAAGGTAAAAGTAGTTCAAAGACATCGGACCGAGCAGGAACAGGACCGACAACTCCCAACCGGGCGCCCAGACGAAACCGATGTAAAGCGGCGTGGCCACCACCAGGGAGGCGGCAGGCAGCAGTGCATAGGCCTGCTTCGACCGCCGTGTGAACCGGTCGATCAGGCGCCCCGAAATGTAAATGCCGGCGCTCATGCCGATACCAACGACCAAAGCGTACCAAATAGCGACTTCGTTCAGCGTCATGCCTTTTTCCCGCATGAGGAACAGGGTCGTGAAGTTGCCCATGCCGTATGTGACGAACTGTGTCGCCCCACTGCCCAACGCCGCCAGCACCAACGCGGGATGGGTGAAGAACATTTTCAACGTTTCGCCGAAACCGGCCCTTTGGCCACGGGTGGCTTCGCGAACCTCGGGTGCATCGAGGCCACCGCGCTCGGGTTCGCGCACGAAAATGATGACCACGATCGCCGCAAGGATGCCAATGCCGCCCAGGACGATAAACGCCCAACGCCAACTGAACGCGGCGGCTATGGATGCGCCAAACGCGATACCGAGAGCAGCGCCGATGGGCGGCCCGAGGTTGAAGATGCCCAAAGCCGTGCCGCGTTTTCCCGGTGGGAACGAATCCGTGATGATCGCGTAAGAGGGCGGAACGCCTCCTGCTTCACCAAATCCGACGGTCATTCGGGCAACGACCAGCTGGGGATAGGTTTTCGCCAGACCGCAGGCCACGGTGGCTGCACTCCAGATCGCGCAAGCCACTGACAGGACAGCCACACGGTTGGTCCGGTCGGCCAGCCAGCCCACCGGGATTGCGATGAAACAATAGAAAAACGCAAAATACAGGCCACCGATGAGCCCTAGTTGGCCATCGGTCACATTCAGCGTGTCCTGGATCGGCTTCGCCAGGATGGCGAGCAGCTGACGGTCAAGGAAGTTGAGGACGTAGACGAAGCACAGCATGTAAAGGGTGAACCATGCGCCTGGAGCGGGCCCTGTCTGAGCCGCGACGTCGCCCACCCGTTCAACCTTACCGCCCACACTCAACGCCGATTCACTACGATTGCCTGATCAGTACGGGAAGGGTGTAACCCATCCATGCATTTCCAGTTCATTTTGAGCCTCTCCCGGTCTTGCGCCGATTGAAGCCCTGATGATGAAGCCCTATCAGGACCGTGTCAATATTCACTATTACGTGTGTGAATATCTTACCGACACGGTTACCGCGTTGAATTGTTTCTTGCCAATAAAAAAGCCGGCGCGAGGCCGGCTTTTCGAGTCTGACTAAACGTACTGCTCAGTGCTTGAGCTTTTTACGCAACTGCTCGAGCGCCTGCAGTTGCGCCATGGCCTCGGCCAGCTTCTTCTGCGCTTCGCCGACGTCCATGGTGTCGTCACCGCGGTTCTCCAGCGCACGCTCGGCTTCTTCCCGCGCGCGCTCGGCCGCGGCGGCGTCCAGGTCGTCACCGCGCATGGCGGTATCGGCCAGCACGGTGACCATGTGTGGCTGAACTTCGAGCAAACCACCGCCGACGAAAAAGAACTGTTCGTTACCCTCGGCATCGACCACGCGCACCGGGCCCGGCTTGAGCTGGGTGATCAGCGGCGTGTGACGGGGGTAAATGCCGAGTTCGCCGGACACGCCGGTGGCGAAGACCTGGGCGGCCTGGCCGGACCAGATCGCGTCCTGCGCGGAGACGATGTCACACTGGATGGTTTTGCTCATGCTTTGCTCCGGATAGGGCCCGTGCCTTGATCAGCTCAGGCCGCTTCCTTCTTCTCCATGCCCTTGGCCTTGTCGATCGCTTCCTCGATACCGCCCACCATGTAGAAGGCCTGCTCGGGCAGGTGATCGTACTCACCTTCAACAATGCCCTTGAAGGCACGGATGGTGTCTTTCAGGGAAACGTACTTGCCGGGCGCGCCGGTGAACGTCTCGGCCACGAAGAACGGCTGCGACAGGAAACGCTGCACCTTTCGGGCGCGGGCCACGGCGGCCTTGTCTTCTTCCGACAACTCGTCCATACCCAGGATGGCGATGATGTCCTTCAGCTCCTTGTAGCGCTGCAGCACGCCCTGGACGCCACGCGCGACGTCGTAGTGTTCCTGGCCGATGAGGTTCGGGTCCAGCAGGCGCGAGCTTGAATCCAGCGGGTCCACGGCCGGGTAGATACCCTGCTCGGCGATGGACCGCGACAGTACCAGCGTCGCGTCCAGGTGGGCGAAGGTGGTGGCCGGCGACGGGTCGGTCAGGTCATCCGCGGGCACGTAAACGGCCTGGAACGACGTGATGGAACCGGTCTTGGTGGTGGTGATGCGCTCCTGCAGCAGGCCCATTTCCAGGGCCAGCGTCGGCTGGTAACCCACGGCGGACGGCATACGGCCCAGCAGCGCGGACACCTCGGTGCCGGCCAGGGTGTAACGGTAGATGTTGTCGATGAACATCAGGACGTCACGGCCTTCGTCACGGAACTCTTCCGCCATGGTCAGGCCGGTGAGCGCCACGCGCAGGCGGTTACCCGGCGGCTCGTTCATCTGGCCGTAAACCAGGGCCACCTTGTCGAGAACGTCCGCTTCCTTCATTTCGTGGTAGAAGTCGTTGCCCTCACGGGTACGCTCACCCACGCCGGCGAACACGGAGTAGCCGGAGTGCTCGATGGCGATGTTACGGATCAGCTCCATCAGGGTCACGGTCTTGCCCACGCCGGCGCCGCCGAACAGGCCGACCTTGCCGCCCTTGGCGATGGGCATGATCAGGTCGATGACCTTGATGCCGGTTTCGAGGATGTCGTTGCCACCGGCCTGCTCTTCGTATGAAGGCGGCTTACGGTGAATCGGCATGTTCTTCTCAGCGCCGATCGGGCCGGCTTCGTCAATCGGGCGACCGAGCACGTCCATGACGCGACCCAGGGTCTTTTCGCCCACGGGCACGGAAATCGGTGCGCCGGTGTTGGTCACCGGGATGCTCCGCTTCAGGCCGTCGGTGGAACCCAGCGCGATAGTGCGCACCACGCCGTCACCCAGCTGCTGCTGGACTTCCAGCGTGATCTCGGTGTTGTCCACCGTCAGGGCGTCGTAGACTTTCGGCAGCGCTTCACGCGCGAATTCCACGTCGACAACAGCGCCGATGACTTGAACGATTGTTCCTTTGCTCATTTGCTTGCTCCGCATTTGCGGTGAGTCGGTGAGTCAGGGAATCGGGGAATCGGTTAGAAAACCGTTCCTCGCTTACCTGCCTTTCACTTCAACCGCGATTCAAACTCTCAATTCAAAATTCTGTCTTCAGAACCGGCGGTCCTTACCGACTCACCGATTCCCTGATTCCCCGATTCCCCGCCTAGACGGCGGCCGCGCCGCTGACGATCTCGCTGATCTCCTGCGTGATCGCGGCCTGGCGGGCCTTGTTGAAGGCCAGTTTCAGCTCGTCGATCAGTTCGCCGGCGTTGTCCGTGGCGTTCTTCATCGCGATCATTCGCGCGGCATGCTCGCTGGCGAGATTTTCCAGCACCGCCTGGAACACCAGGGACTCGATGTAACGCACCATGACCGTATCCAGCAGGGACTCGGCATCCGGCTCGTAGACGTAGTCCCAGATATCGCGGACTTCCTCGTCCTGGGTGACCGGCAATGGCAGCAGTTGCTCCACCGTCGGTTTCTGCGCCATCGTGTTGATGAAGGCGTTGTAGACCAGGTAAACCCGGTCCACTTCCTCTGCGCGATAGGCCTCCAGCACAGTGCGGATAGAGCCGATCAGGTCTTCGATCCGCGGGTTTTCACCCAGGTCCTGGACGTGTGACGCGATCTCGACCCGGATGTTGCGGAAGAAAGATGACGCCTTCTTGCCCATCGTGGCCAGGCTGACTTCGGCGCCTTTTTCGCGCCACTCGCCCATCTCGCCCAGCAGCTTCTTGAACAGGTTGGTGTTCAGGCCGCCGCACAGGCCGCGGTCGGTGGACACCACGATGAACGCCACTTTCTTGACGTCCCCATCGTGTTCCACCGTGAACGGGTGGCGGTACTCCGGGTTCGCCTTGCCCAGGTGGCCGATGATGCGGCGCATCATCTTCGCGTAGGGCCGGGTCGCGTTCATCAGGTCCTGCGACTTGCGGATCTTGCTGGCGGAGACCATCTCCAGGGCCGAGGTCACCTTCTTGGTGTTCTCAACACTCTTGATCTTGCCAGTGATTTCCTTGCTGCCTGCCATTCGTTCGCTCCGCTACGGATTCGCGTTTGCCGGGCTTACCAGCTGCCGCTGGCCTTGAATTCCTTCAAGGCCGCGTCGAGGCTGCCCTCGATGTCGCCGTTCCAGTCGCCCGTGTTCAGCGTCTCCAGCAACTCGCCTTCAACATTGGCGATGTGGGCCAGCAGGGCGGCTTCGAAGTCACCGATCTTGTCCAGGTCAACGTCATCCATGTAGCCGCGGTCGGCGGCGAACAGGGAGACGGCCATCTCGCCCACGGACATCGGGCTGTACTGCTTCTGCTTCATCAGCTCGGTCACGCGCTGGCCGCGTTCCAGCTGGGCGCGCGTGGCGTCGTCCAGGTCGGAAGCGAACTGCGCGAAGGCCGCCAGCTCACGGTACTGGGCCAGGGCCAGGCGGATACCACCGCCGAGCTTCTTGATGACCTTGGTCTGCGCGGCGCCACCCACACGGGAGACCGACAGGCCGGCGTGCACGGCCGGGCGGATACCGCCGTTGAACAGGTCGGTTTCCAGGAAGATCTGGCCGTCCGTGATCGAGATCACGTTGGTCGGGACGAAGGCCGACACGTCACCCGCCTGGGTTTCGATGATCGGCAACGCGGTCAGTGAACCGGTCTGGCCCGTGACGGCGCCGTCGGTGAATTTCTCGACGTATTCTTCAGAGACCCGCGCGGCGCGTTCCAGCAGGCGCGAGTGCAGGTAGAAGACGTCACCCGGGTAGGCTTCACGGCCCGGCGGACGACGCAGCAGCAGTGACACCTGGCGGTAGGCCCAGGCCTGCTTGGTCAGGTCATCGTAAATGATCAGGGCGTCTTCACCGCGGTCGCGGAAGTACTCGCCCATGGTGCAGCCGGCGTACGGCGCGATGTACTGCATGGCCGCGGAGTCGGACGCGGAAGCGTTCACCACGATGGTGTGCTCCATGGCGCCATGCTCTTCCAGCTTGGCCACGATGTTGGCCACGGTGGACTGCTTCTGGCCGACGGCAACGTAGATACACTTAATGCCGGACTTGGCCTGGTTGATGATGGCGTCGATGGCGATTGCCGTCTTACCAATCTGGCGGTCACCGATGATCAGCTCACGCTGGCCACGGCCGATCGGCACCATGGCGTCGATGGACTTCAGGCCCGTCTGCACCGGCTGGTCGACCGACTTACGCCAGATCACACCCGGCGCGACTTTTTCAATCGGCGCGAATCCATCATTGTCGATCGGGCCCTTGCCGTCGATCGGGTTGCCCAGCGCGTCGACGACGCGACCCAGCAGGCCACGGCCATGCGGCACTTCCAGGATTCGACCGGTGCACTTGACCGTGTCGCCCTCGGTGATGTGCTCGTAGTCACCCAGGATCACGGTACCGACGGAATCACGCTCGAGGTTGAGCGCCAGGCCGTAGGTATCGCCCGGGAACTGGATCATCTCACCCTGCATGGCGTCCTCGAGGCCGTGAATACGGGCGATACCGTCGGAGACGGACGCCACCGTACCCTCGTTACGGGTCTCGGCAGAGAGGTTCAGCTGCTCAACGCGTTCGCGAATGATGTCGCTGATTTCAGATGGATTCAAAGTTGCTTGCATCGTCTTTTTCCTGTCAGGGCCGGCAACTTGGCCGGTCTGCATTCAATGTTCGGTCAGGCCCGGTTCAGTGACGCGGACAGTTTGTCCAGGCGCCCCTTCAGGGAACCGTCGATCACCTCGTCACCGGCGTAGATCACCGCACCGCCCAGCACCGCGGCATCGACCTCGTTGGCCAGGTCGATTTCCCGCTCATAGCGCCTGGCCAGTGCCGCTTTCATGCGCGCGGCCTGGTCTTCGTCCAGGGCCACGGCGGACACGACTTTCACTTCCAGCCGGCCTTCGGCCTGCTCACGCAGGTGGCCGAACATGGCGGCGATGTCCGGCAGCAGCGGCAGGCGGTCGTTCTCCGCCAGCACGGCCAGGAAGCGACGGAACTTCTCGTCGCCATCCACCGCGTCGGCGACGATGTCCACGGCCTTCGCCCGGTCGAGTGACGGGCTGCCCAGCCACCCGGCCAGTTCCGGCTCGCGCACCGCCACGGCCGCGGCGGCCAGGGCATTGCCCCAACCGGCCAGGTCGTTGGCACCCTGCGCCACGCCGAAAGCGGCCTTGGCGTAGGGTCGTGCCAGTGTCGTATCGTTGCTCATGGTTCAGCTCGTCAGTCTGTTCGCTTGCGGGCTCAGATCTCGGCGATCAGCTTGTCCAGCAGCTCGCGGTGGGTGTTCTCGTCGACCTCTTTCTCGAGGATCTTCGAGGCACCCAGCACGGCCAGGCTGGCCACGGACGCGCGCAGCGACTCGCGGGCCTGGTGCGCGGCCTGGGCGATCTCCGCCTCGGCCGCATTCACCTGGCGCTGGCGCTCAGACACGGCGTCGTCCTTGGCCTGCTCCAGGATCTGGCTGTGGCGCTGGTTGGCCTGGTCAACGATCTCGCCCGCCTTGTCGCGCGCCGCGCGGATTTCCTTCTCGGCCTCGACGCCGGCATCTTCCAGCGCTTTTTCGGCACGATCGGAAGCCGCCAGGCCGTCCGCGATCTTCTCGCGGCGCTCGTCCAGCGCCTTCAGCAACGGCGGCCAGATGAACTTCATGCAGAACCACACGAAGATCAACATGGCGATCGAGTTCAGTACTAGCGTGGCATTCATGTTCATGCCGGCACCTCGACGGTCAGTTCAGCGCAATACGCGCGATAAAGGCAAATAGCGCGTTCTTAGCCCAGGAAGGGCTCGAGCTGGCCAATGAACGGGTTCGCGAAAACCAGCAGCAGCGCGATGGCCACACCGATCATGGCGACAGCGTCCAGCAGGCCAACGGCCAGGAAGAACTTGCCCTGCAGCATCGGGGCCAGTTCCGGCTGGCGTGCTGAACCTTCCAGCAGGCGACCGCCCAGCATACCCACACCAATACCTACACCGAGAGCGCCCAGGCCGATCAGCAGGGCGACGGCGATTGCGGTCATTCCAATTACAGTTTCCATTTCTGACTCTCCGTTTAAGAGTTTCTTGCTACCAAAAAAATGTGACAGGTCGAGCGATATGCCGCCGGCCTAGTGATGTTCCGTGGCCATCGACATGTAGACGATGGTCAGCATCATGAAGATAAAGGCCTGCAGGATGATGATCATGATGTGGAACACCGCCCACCCGAAGTGCATCAGCTGCCCGCCCAGGAACGCCATGCCACCGACCAGCAGGATTTCCGCCAGCAGCAGCCACAACGTCATCTTCATGTTCAGTTTGCCCTTCATGTTCGCCCACAGCGTGGCGAACACGGCCACGCTGGCGACGATCCAGAACCAGGCCGGAATGTGGTCACCGAAGATCGAGCTCAGGCCCGCGCCGAACAGGCCGGAACCGGCTGTGAACACCAGCGCGATCAGGATGAAGATCAGCTCACCCGCGTACAGGTTGCCGAACAGCCGCAGGCCCAGTGAAACCGGCTTGGCCAGCAGCGAGGCCATCTCGACGACCAGGTTGAAAATCATGACCAGCGGCCAGGCGAACACCGGCAACCCGAGGTCTTTCGGGTTCAGCGGGTTCATGACCAGTTCTTTCGCAAATCCGCCCACGCCCTTAAAGCGCAGGCTGTAGATGATCATCAGCGCGAACACGGTAATCGACATGCCCATGGTGGCATTGACGTCGGTGGTCGGCACGACCTTCTGGTAATCGATACCCACGGCCATGGCGGCCGACGGCAGCCAGTCCACGGGGATCAGGTCCATGAAGTTCATGAAGAAGGTCCACATGAAGATGGTCAGCGCCAGCGGCGCGACCAGCCGGCTGGTGCCGTGGAAGGAATCCTTGACGCTCTCGTCGACGAATTCCACGACCATTTCGACAAAGGCCTGGAACCGTGTCGGCACACCGGAGTTGGAGGCCTTCGCCACCTTGCGGAACATCACGCAGAAAATGATGCCCAGCAACAGCGCCCAGAACATCGTGTCGACGTGAACCGCCCAGAACCCCATCGCCGCTGCTTCCTCGACGCCATGGGCAAAGCCCCAGCCGTTCTCCGGGTGCTTGCCGAACGTCAGGTTGACGAGGTGATGCTGGATGTATCCGCTCGCGGTGAGCGCTTCGCCTTCAGTTGCCATCTGGACCCAGTCCGATCGTATCCTGTTTGCCCCACCGCACAGGTGGGTACTATCGTTTGAAAATCAAGCCAATCCAGCCGGCCGCCATCGTGGCCAGCATGCCGGCGAAAAACCAGCCCGGCGCCAGCGGTTTGACGAAAGCGAACACCGCCACGCAAACCAGCACCGTCACCAGCAGCTTTCCGGTCTCCGCCAGCGTTGCCGCCCGCAGGAATGTTGCAGGGTCGCTGCCGAACCGGGGCGCCAGCACAAGGGCAAACGCCAGGGCCGGCAAAAACACTGCCAGGCTGCCGAACATCGATGAATAGGCCGCGACCGGCCCCACCAGGAGCAGGCCCGCCGCAAGCGCCAGCGATACCAGCGACTGCGCGCGCAGCCAGCGCCGCACCATGCCGGGATTGGACGCCCCGACCGGTCGACCCGCTGCGGGGAAACCGTTCGTTTTTCCAGCGTCCGGGGCGCTCATCTGCACTGCCTCATCGACGAAACGCGGCCTCTCAGCCGCGTTTTCAAGGGTGGCCGAAGGCGCAAATTCACATTCGTCCACCAAAGACCGCCCATTTTAGCATCCCCGTTTTCTATAGGGCAATAGATAAACGGGGCGGATTCAAAATCAATCCGCCGTCAACGGTCACCAGCGCGCCGAAATCGCGCCACCAGGACCGAAACGCGCGTCATTCGGCAGTACTGGCTTGCCATTGCGCGCTGGCGCCAACATCATGCCGGATATGAGCACCGCCCGTGATCAACGGACACCTCTCGCCTGGCGCCTGGCCCACCTGTGGGCCCTCACCGCGCTGGTCGTGGCCTGGCCGGTCTACCATCTGCTGGCCAGCTACCCGGAATTTTTTCATATTCGCCGCTCAACACCCGGCGACGTGCTTTTCCTGGTCACCGTACTGAGCGTGGTGGTACCGGTCGTGTTGATGATTGTGGTCATGGCCGCCACCCTGTTGAACCGTCGCCTGGGCAGCGCATTACAGCTTTTCCTGGTTGGCGTTCTGGTCGCCTGCAACACGCTCCTGGCAGCGCATGACAGCCTGGGTGGCCACGGCGCAGTCTTGCTGGCCGGTGGAATCGGGCTTGCTGCGGCTTTTGCCTATCATCGCTGGGTCCAGGTTCGATCATTCACCAGCTGGCTGGCGCCGGCCATCGTGGTCATTCCGCTGTTGTTCCTGGTCAACCCCGGCATTCGGGACGTTTGGGACCCCTCGCCGCCCGAGGTGTCGACAGGTGCGCAGGGCCTGAACGAAACACCGATCGTATTCATCGTGTTCGACGAGTTTCCCGTCACTGCCATCCTTGATGAAGACGGCACAATTGCGGCTGAACGGTTTCCCGGGTTCGCCCGGCTGGCTGCCGGCAGCACCTGGTTTCCCGCGGCGACCACGGTCGCGGCCAGCACCGCGCTGGCCCTTCCCGCGATCCTGACCGGCCGTTACCCCCGGCAGTTTCGCGCGCCACACCTTGGCGAGTACCCCGACAACCTGTTCACCTGGCTGGCCGCCAGTCACGAACTGAATGTCCAGGAGGCCGTTACCGCGTTGTGCCAGGGCAAACATTGCCCGGAGACCGTGCGGCTGACCGATCAGTACCGACGCCGCGCGCTGTTGGCGGATGTGTCTGCGGTCTGGCTCAACCTGGTATTTGGCGACCTGCTGCCGTGGCGGCTTCCGCCCATCGACCAGTCGTGGAAAAACTTCTGGGGCGAGGACGCCGGCGAGCCGGGCATGTACCACGACCGCCTCGCCCAACTGGACGGCTATCTTGACTCGATTCGCGCCTCCACCCGACCCCGCCTGGACTTCCTGCATATCAACTTTCCGCATGTGCCGTACGAGTATTTCCCATCCGGCCGGCGCTACCTGGATGGATGGCAGATGCCCGGCCTGGATGCGGTCACCCATTTCTGGAGCGGCACCGATGAGCAACGGGAACGCGCCTACCGCCGACTGATCCTTCAGCTGGGTGTCGTCGATGGCTGGATTGACCGCCTGATCCAGCGGCTCCAGGACCACGGTCTCTGGGACCGTGCCATCCTTGTCGTGACGGCGGATCACGGCGCCTCGTTTATTGCCGGCACCGGGCGACGGGACTTCCCGGACCTGCAGTCACTGGACCAGCAGATTCTTGCAGTACCGCTGTTTATCCGCGCCCCCGGGCTGGCAACCGGCAAAGTCGATTCGGGCAATGCTGAAACGGTCGATATCCTGCCGACGATCTCGGCCGCCACGGGCAGCCGGCCGGGTTGGGCAATGGATGGCCAGGACCTTGCCGTGGGTCGAGCTGATGAGCGAAAGCTGGCCTGGCACAACTACCGTGAGATGACACGCCGTGAAACCAGTGTTGGGCAGGTGCTTGCGCCGTCGAGATTCGGGTTCAGGGACGGATGGTTTACCCGCGACCGTCACGAACACGCGATTGACCGGGTCGGACCCCGGCCCGACTGGATCGGCCGGGAAATGGGCGAATTTGCGCCGGGCACCGCGAGCGGTGTTGAACTGGACCTGGACCGGCCACTGCCGTCGGGCGTAAGCCTTGACGCGAACAGCATCCTGCCCGCACATGTCAGCGGCCACGTCACGTGGGACCGGGCGGGGCCGATCGAGCTGGCATTCACATTAAACGGCGTGATCGCCGCGGTCACCCGGCTCAACCCGGGTGACGAGGATGGCCGTTTCTCGGTCGTGTTGCCGGAACGGTTATTCCAGGCCGGCCAAAACCGGGCGGCGATCCATGTCGTAGACGACACGGCGACAGGTCCTGCACGCTTGCTCGCCCTGTCCACCGTGAATGATGCTGAAGGCGCCTTGTGGCAGCTCAGTGGCGACAACCTCACGCGGCCCGGAAGACACCTGTCGCCTGCCGGTGACGCCATCGAAGGGGAATGGAAAACCACCCGTGCAGGCCATGCATCCGTGGAACTCATCGGTTGGGTCATCGACGCCGAGGAAAAAAGAACCGTCGAGCGAGTTCTCGTGTTTTCCGGCGATCGGCTGGTTTTCTCAGGCCGAACGAACAAGCTCGCCGGGGAAACGAATCGATTCGGCGTGCTGCTCAACCTGGGTTTTCACGCCGTTGTGCCGCTGGACATGGTCGATCAAACAGGCGCACTGCGCGTGTTCGCCGTCAGCCAGGCGGGGCAGTACAGGGAGCTGGCGCCGCCAAAGGCGCGTGTCAATCAGTCCCCGCCAGGTGACCAATAATGCCTTCCAGCTCATCCGCCGAGTTGTAATCGATCACCAGCTTGCCCTTGCCTTTCGGGCCGTGCTGGATGCGTACACGGGCGCAGAGTTTCTCGGTCAGGTCGTCCTGCAGGCGCAGGATGTCGGGGTTGGTGGTGGCGCGGGGCTTCGGGCGTGACGGCCGCAGCATGCGCTTGACCAGGCGCTCGGTTTCACGAACGGACAGCTGCTTGCGGACCACTTCGCGCGCGGCCGTGGCCTGCAAGTCCTCCGGCAGGGCCAGCAGGGCGCGGGCATGGCCCATCTCCAGGTGACGGTCGTCGACCAGGCCGCGTACGTCCGCTGAGAGTTCGAGCAGGCGCAGCAGGTTGGACACCGCCGAGCGGGAACGGCCGACGGCCTCGGCGGCCTCGGCGTGGGTCAGCTGGAACTCGTCGACCAGGCGGCGCAGGGCGGTGGCCTCTTCCAGCGGGTTCAGGTTCTCTCGCTGGATGTTTTCCACCAGCGCCATGGCCACGGCGATTTCGTCGGCGACCTTGCGGACGATGGCCGGGATGGTGTCGATGCCGGCCTTCTGCGCGGCGCGCCAGCGACGTTCGCCGGCGATCAGCTCGAAACCGCCCGCCACTTCTCGCACGACGATGGGCTGGATCACGCCCTGCTGGGCAATGGAGTCGGCCAGCTCGGCGAGCTTGTCCTCGTCGAATATGGATCGCGGCTGGTAAGGGCCCGGCGTGATGCGGTCCAGCGGCAGTTCGCGCAGGCTTGCGTCACCGGTGGCCGGGGCGGCGCCGTCACCGGCGCTTTCCTTCGCGGCGCGGTCGGCGTCGGCTTTCGCCAGGGTGCTCTTCGAGAGCATCGATGAGAGGTTGCGTCCGAGCGGGGCTTTCTTGGCGGCCATCGATGGTTTCCGGTTCAGCTGTGTTCGCGCGGGGTGTGCGCGGTGTCCGTGGGGGCGCGGCCGGCGTCGCGGTCGCGGCGGCGACGCAGGACTTCACCGGCCAGGCCGATGTAGGCAAGCGATCCGCGCGAGCCCGGGTCATAGCGTAACACCGGCACGCCGTGGCTGGGCGCCTCGGCGACGCGCACGTTGCGCGGGATCAAGGTCTTGTAGACGCGATCGCCGAAATTCTCGATCAGCTGGTCGGACACGGCCGCCGAGAGGTTGTTGCGGGCGTCGTACATGGTCCGCAGCAGGCCCTCGATTTCCAGGCGCGGGTTCACGCTTTGCTGCACCTGGTCGATGGTGTTCAGTAACGCCGCCAGGCCCTCCAGCGCGTAGTACTCGCACTGGATGGGCACCAGCACGCTGTTGGCACAGGCCAGCGCGTTGAGCGTCAGCATGTTCAGTGACGGCGGGCAGTCGATGATCACCCAGCCGTAACGCGGCGCGACGTGCTCCAGCGCTTCACGCAGCCGGTACTCCCGGTTGTCCTCGCCCATCAGCTGCATTTCGGCCGCGGTCAGGTCGCCGTTGGACGGCAGCAGGTCGAACTGGAATTCGTCCAGCCGGACGATCACGTCGGCGATGTCCGCCTCGGCGGTCATCACGTCGTAGGCCGTGGTCTCCAGTTCGTGCGGGTTGACGCCGCAACCCGTGGACGCATTGCCCTGCGGGTCCAGGTCGACCAGCAGCACGGCATGGTTCATGTCCGCCAGGGCGGCGGCCAGGTTGACGGCGGTGGTGGTCTTGCCGACCCCGCCCTTCTGGTTGGCGATGGCGATGATGCGGGCCATGGATTCTCGTGTCAGTCGTTATCGTTATCAGGTGGCGCCAGGCGCATGATCACCAGGTGGCGTTCGGCGCCCAGCCCGGGGACCAGCAGGCGAATCGGGTCGCCGTCCAGCCGAGCCCAGTCGGGCAGGGCGTCAAGTTCTGCCGGGTCCAGCCGGCCCTTCATGGCCAGCAGGCGTGTTGCGGGCCCGGCCAGGTGCCGGACGGTCTCGGCGAACAGGGTGAGCGAGCTGAACGCCCTGGAGGTGATGGTACTGAACTCCACCGCGGGGGAAAAGCGCTCGACCCGGCCGTGGGTGGCGTGGACGTTGTCCAGGCCCAGTTCCCGAGCGGCATTGGCCAGGAAGCGGATTTTCTTGCCGGCGCTGTCCACCAACCAGTGGTCCTGCCCCGGCCGCGCGATGGCCAGCGGCATGCCGGGAAAACCGGCGCCGGTGCCGACATCCAGCAGGGGGCCGGGGCCAACATGCGGCAGGATACCCAGGGAATCCAGGGTATGCCGGGTCACCAGGTGTTCGAGTTCGCCCGGCGCCACCAGGTTATAGGCGCCGCTCCACTTGCGGATCAGCGCCAGGTGGCCGAGCAGGCGGTCGATTTCGCCGTCCGCGGGCGCCAGGCCCAGGACATCCAGTCCCGATTCCAGCAGCCGTCGCTCGTCGCGTGTGTCCACGCCGCCGCGGCCGCTCAGAGCTGGTCGTGTTTCTTCATCTGCGACGTGACCTTGCCCGCCAGCTTGCCGGCCAGGTCCTGGTACTCGATGTCGTCGCTCTTGGTGACGATGCTCCACACGCGCGACAACTGGCGAACGTCCACGTAGGACGTTTCCAGGAAGACCTCGGTGGTGGACTCGGTGTAGCCCGGGCCTTCGCGGACGACGTAGACGTCGTAGAAATCGGCGTAGTAGGGGTGATACCAGCCGTAGCCGATGCCGGTGCCGGCGTATTCCATCCAGTAGTCCGAGCGCACGTACTTGCCGCCGCCACCGCCGCCGATGACGAAGATCAGCACCACGGCGTCGACCTCGGCGTTACGCAGTGCTTTCTCGGCGTCGCTTCGGGTCAGGCGGCTGCTCATGCCCGGCAGCTCGCTGGCGGCCACGGCATTCACGCCGTCCTTCTTCATGCCGGCGACGATGTCGCGCTCAATGACGCGGCGCTGCAGGTCTTCCGGCCACGCGGCCAGGACGGCGACGCGGCGTGGTTCCACGGGCGTCACTTCGTCGGAGGTCCAGGTTTCCATGACCTTCGTGGTGCCACAGCCGGCCAGCAGGGCCATTGCCAGGGCCAGCAGGGAGGCGGCCAGTGTCCGTGGTGAAAAATTGCGCATGTTCATCCGGTTCGTTGTAGTGCGGTCGGTCATTATAGTTTGACCGGCGCCGGTTTGACGATGGCCAGGTCCAGTTCTTCGGCCCGGTGACAGGCAACCCAGTCGCCATGCGGCATCCTTCGCAGTGCCGGTACGTCGCGATGGCAGCGATTGACGGCATAGGGGCAACGTGTGTGAAACACGCAGCCCTTCGGGGGCGCGAGCGGGGACGGCATGTCGTCGGTCAGCCCGGTATCCGGGCGGGATCGCGCCACGGCCGGGTCCGGAACCGGCGCCGATCGGATCAGCGCGCTGGTGTAAGGGTGCAGCGGCTTCCGGTAAAGCGCGCCGGCTTCCGCCACTTCCATCGCCCGGCCCAGGTACATCACCATCACGCGGTCACAGATATGGCGCACGATGGACAGGTCATGGGCAATGAACACCAGCGACAGGCGCAGTTTCCGCTGCAGGTCGCGCAGCAGGTTGATGATCTGCGCCTGGATGGACACGTCCAGCGCACTCACCGGCTCGTCGCAAACGATCAGCTTCGGGTTCAGCACCAGCGCCCGGGCGATGCCGATGCGCTGGCACTGGCCGCCGGAGAACTCGTGCGGGTAACGGTTCACCTGGTTCGGCAGCAGGCCGACCAGCTTCATCATGCCGCGGACGCGTTCCATCACCTGCACCCGGGCGATCTCCGGGTAAAAGGTCCAGAGCGGCTCGGCGATGATGTCGCCGACGGTCATGCGCGGGTTCAGCGACGCCAGCGGGTCCTGGAAGATGATCTGCAGTTCCTTGCGCTTGCGGCGCATGGTCTTGTCATCAAGCTTCAGCAGGTCCTCGCCCAGCCACAGCACCCGGCCCCGGCGCGCGGGCACCAGGCCCAGCAGTGCGCGCGCCAGCGATGACTTGCCGCAGCCGGACTCGCCGACCACGCCCAGGGTTTCGCCGCGGGCGAGCTCGAAACTGACGCCGTCAACGGCTTTCAGGTCGACGTTGCGGCGGTGGAACAGGCCGCCCTGCTGAACCGCGTACCAGACCGACAGGTCCTGCACTTTCAGCACGGTGTCGCTCATGAAGGATCCTCCAGGTGACAGCGGCTGGCGCGGCCTTCGCCCAGGTCAAACAGCGGCGGCGGCTCGGCACAGGCATCAAATGCCCGGTCACAACGCTCACGGAACACGCACCCACCGGGCAGGTCCGACAGGTTCGGCGGGTTTCCGGGAATGGCATGCAGGGTATCGTCGATGCGGTCGAGCCGGGGAATCGAATCCAGCAGCCCGCGCGTGTAGGGGTGGCGCGGCGAGTCGAAAATCTCGCGCACCGTGCCGGTCTCCACCACCTGGCCGGCGTACATCACGAGGATCCGGTCGCACACGCCCGCCACCGCGCCCAGGTCGTGGGTGATCAGCACGGTGGCCATGTGCGAACGCCGGGCGACATCGCCCACCAGGCGCGCGATCCGGGCCTGGACGGTGACATCCAGCGCCGTGGTCGGCTCGTCGGCGATCAGGATTTCGGGCTCGCACAACAGCCCCATGGCGATGGTGATGCGCTGGCGCATGCCGCCGGAGAACTGGTGCGGATAGTGGCCAATGCGCTCGTCCGGGTCGGGAATCCGGACCGCACGCAGCATCTCGACGGCATGCGCCCGGGCCTCGGCGCGCCCCAGGCCAAGATGGTGCATGGGGCCGTCAATCATCTGCTTTTCGATGGACAGGTAGGGGTTCAGGGCCGACATCGGGTCCTGGAAGATCATCGCGATGTCGTGGCCGCGGTGGCGGTTGAGATCACGTGAAGACATGGCCATCAGGTCTTCACCGTGAAACCGCGCCTGCCCGTTGGCGCTGCCGTTCTCCGCCAGCAGCCCCATGATGGCCAGGAAGGCCTGGGTCTTGCCGGACCCCGATTCACCCACGACGGCGAGTGATTCGCCGGGCGACAGGTCGAAATCGATACCCCTCACCGCTTCGACATCGCCATCCGGGGTGTCGAAGCGGACCTGCAGGTCGCGCACTTCAAGCAGCGCGCTCATCGCAGCTTCACCGCGCGCCGGGTCACAGCCGGTCCTTCGGGTCGAGGGCGTCGCGCAGGCCGTCGCCGATGAAATTGAAGCAATACAGCGTCACCACCAGGAAGAACGCCGGGAACACCAGCGTCCAAGGCGCCGTTTCCATGTCCTGCGCGCCGTCTGCCACCAGGCCGCCCCAGGAGCTCATCGGTTCCTGCACGCCCAGGCCCAGGAAGCTCAGGAACGATTCCACCAGGATGACCTGCGGGATGGTCAGCGTGACATAGACCATGACTACGCCCAGCAGGTTGGGAATGATGTGACGGCGGATGATGTCCGGCCCCTGCACGCCGCAGGCGCGCGCCGCCTCGACGAACTCCATGCGCTTCAGGCTGAGCGTCTGGCCGCGGACGATGCGCGCCATGTCCAGCCAGTTGACGGCGCCGACGGCAACGAAAATCAGGATGATGTGACGGCCGAACACCACCATCAGCAGGATGACAAAGAACATGAAGGGCAGGGCGTAGATGATATCCACGGCGCGCATCATCAACCGGTCGGCGGCCCCGCCGTAGAACCCCGCGACCGCCCCGTAGGTGACGCCAATCACCAGGCTGACCAGTGTCGCCACCAAACCGACCAGCAGGGAAATGCGTCCACCCTGCAGCGTCCGCACCAGGATGTCGCGCCCCACCGCGTCGGTGCCGAACCAGTGGCCGTTGGCCCAGCTGGGTGGCGAAGCGGTGTGGTCCCAGTCGGTGTAGTCCATGTCCCAGGGACTGAGCCACGGCCCGACCACCACCGCCACGATCATGACGGCCATGACGATGGCGGCGGTCACCGCCGCGCGGTTCTTCAGCAAGCGGTGCCAGGCGTCCTCCCAGGGCGAGCGGCCCTTGACGTCGCCCAGCGTGAGCGCCGCTTCAAACGCGTCAGCAGTGTGCTCAGCCTTCGCCATAGCGCACCCTGGGGTTCATCCAGACATACAGCAGGTCGACGATGAAGTTCAGCACGATGATCAGGAAGCCGTAAAACACCACCACGCCCATGACCAGCGTGTAATCGCGGTTCAGCGCGCCCTGTACGAAGTAGCTGCCCAGGCCGGGTATGGCGAAAATCCGTTCGACCACCACGGAGCCGGTCACCAGCCCGGCCGCGGCCGGGCCCAGCCAGGACACCACGGGCAGCAGCGCCGGCTTCAGCGCGTAGCCGAAGATCACCTGTCGCCCGGGCAGGCCCTTGGCGCGCGCGGCGCGGATGAAATTGCTGTGCAGCACCTCGATCATGCTGCCACGCGTCAGGCGCGCGATGTAGGCGATCACCGGCAACGCCAGCGTGATCACGGGCAGCACCAGGCGCGTCCAGCCACCTTCCCAGCCCCCGGCCGGCAACCAGCCGGCATACACCGCGAGCAACAGGATCAGTACCGGCGCGACAACAAAATTGGGGATCGAGATGCCCAGCATCGCGAAACCCATCACCGTGTAATCGGTCGGCCGGTTCTGCCGGAGCGCCGCCAGCACCCCCACGGACACGCCCACCAGCAGGGACAGCACCAGGGCCAGTCCGCCAATGGTCAGCGACACCGGGAAGCCCTGGGCGATCAGTTCGTTGACGGTCCAGTCCCGGTACTGGAACGAGGGCCCGAAATCGAACCGCAGCACCTGGCCCAGGTAGCGGAAATACTGCTGGATCAACGGTTCGTCCAGGTGGTATCGCGCCTCCAGGTTGGCCTGGATGTCCGGCGGCAGCGCCTTTTCGGCGTCGAACGGTCCGCCGGGCGCCACCCGCATCATGAAGAACACGATGGTGATCAATATCAGCAGGGTCGGGACCAGGCCCAGCAGCCGCCGGCCCGCGTGCCGCATGACACCGGTCTCGGCGCTCACGGCCGCGGCTCCGATTTGAGCAGGAACATGTGGCGACTGTAGTGGTGATCCATCACGTTCGACGCCCAGCCGCGCAGGTGCGGGTCGACCAGCCGGCGCGTGACATAGGTGTACAGCGGAATGATGGGCTGGTCCTCCAGCAGCACCCGCTCGGCCTCGACCATCAGTCGCCGGCGGCGCGCGGGGATACGCTCCGAGGCTGCCTGGGCCAGCAGCGAGTCATACAGGGAATCGCTGTAACCATAGTCATTCTGGCCGTGGCCGGTGCGGAACATCTCCAGGAAGGTGAACGGGTCGGCGTAATCGCCGATCCAGCCGGCGCGGAATACCTGGGTCAGCACCCGCTGCTGGCGGTTCTGCAGGAACACCTTCCATTCCTCGTTGATCAGCTCCGTGTGCACGCCCAGCACCTGCTTCCACATCGAGGCCACCGCCAGCGCCACCTTCTTGTGGTTCTGGCTGGTGTTGTAGCGAAGCTGGATGCGCAGTGGCTGGTCGGGGCCGTAACCGGCGGCCTCGTACAGCCTGCGGGCCTCTTCCTCGCGTTGTTGCTGGGTCCAGCTGGCCCATTCGGGCGCGGGCGGCTCGTACTCGCCGATGCCGGGCGGCACCAGGTTGAAGGTCGGGCGTTCACCGAACCGGGTCACCTTGTCGGTCAGGATCCCGCGGTCCACCGCCAGCACCAGCGCCCGCCGCAGTTCCGGCGAATGCTGGAACGGCTCACGACCGAGGTTGTAGCCAAGGAAATAGGACCCCAGCCACGGGCTCACGACCAGTTCGTCCGGGTAATCTTCGCGCAGCCAGTCGAAATGGTTCGCCGGCACTTCCCAGGTCCAGTGCAACTGCCCGGCGCGGTACTGCTTGACCGCCGCGCCGCTGTCTTCGTAGGGGTAATAGACCACGCGGTCGAGGATGACCTCATCCACGCCGTGGTAATGCGGGTTACGCGCCAGCTCTATGCGCGAACGCACCTGCCAGTCGGTCAGCACGAAGGCGCCGTTGGACACCAGGTTGCCCGGGCGTGGATAGCGGGGGCCGTGTGTCGCCACGCTGGCGCGGTGCACCGGGTACGTCGACGCATGGCTGAGCAGGCCCAGGAAGTACGGCGTCGGGTCGACCAGCGTGATCTGCAGGCTGTAGTCGTCGAGTGCGACGACGCCCAGGGTGTCCGGGGACGCAGCACCCGCCAGTACGGCCGTCGCCCCGGCGATGGGCCGCAGCACATGCGCGTAATGGGACGCGGTGGCCGGGTCCGCGCTGCGCCGAAACCCCTCGACGAAATCAACCGCGGTGACCGGATCGCCATTGGACCAGCGGCCGTCGCGGCGCAGGTGGAAGGTGTAGACCCGGCCGTCATGGCTGATGTTCCAGCGCGCCGCGGCGCCGGGAATAATGGCGCCGTCCGGCGCCTCGGCGGTCAGGCCCTCGAACAGGTCGCGCAGGATGTTGGCCGCCGGCACGCCCTGGGCCAGGTGCGGGTCCAGCGTCTGCGGCTCGTTGCCGTTGTCGCGGTGCAGGACCTGTTCGCCCGCCAGCACTTCCGGGGCCGGGCGACCATCCACCATGCGCAACTCGACCGGCTGCTGGCGGTGGACGGCGTCGCGGGCACGCGGGCCCGGCGCCTCATCCCTACCGCAGCCGGCGAGCAATACGCAGGTCAGCACGAATGCGAAATACCGGACGGACATCGATGGGCCTGGAACGGGTTTCCCGTGTATCCTAATCCATTCGAAGAATGTTGGGAGACCCGCCTTGGCCGGGACCGATTCCAGCCCGGTCATCACGGGCAAAAACCAGCTGGTCGAATACCTTGAATCCGGCTGCAAACCGCCGGAACGCTGGCGACTGGGAACCGAGCACGAGAAATTCGGTTTTACCACCGCGGACCTGGCGCCGTTGCCCTACGAGGGCCCCAGCGGTATTGGCGCCGTTCTGTCCGGGCTGGCCGAGCAGTTTCCGTGGCAGCCGGTGACCGAGAACGGCAACATCATCGCCCTGCTGGACGACACCGGCGCGTCCATCACCCTGGAGCCGGCCGGCCAGCTGGAGTTGTCCGGTGCGCTGCTGGACGACATCC
Organism: uncultured Oceanospirillales bacterium; assembly: GCA_913055655.1. Classification (GTDB taxonomy): domain Bacteria; phylum Pseudomonadota; class Gammaproteobacteria; order Xanthomonadales; family SZUA-36; genus Marinihelvus. Next base: position 202,973 of record CAJXKA010000004.1, read on the forward strand.
ACCAGACCTGCCGCGAGGTCAACACGCACCTGAAACAGGTCAAGGCCGTCTGCGACCCGCTGGGCGTGTCGTTCCTGGGCATGGGTTTCCATCCCACGCGCCGCCGCGACGAAATGCCGTGGATGCCGAAATCGCGCTACCGCATCATGCGCGACTACATGCCGAAAGTCGGTTCCATGGGCCTGGACATGATGACCCGCACCTGCACCGTGCAGGTGAACCTGGATTTCGGCTCCGAGGCCGACATGGTGGCCAAGTTCCGCACCTCGCTGGCGCTGCAGCCGGTGGCCACCGCGCTGTTCGCCAACTCGCCCTTCGTCGAGGGCAGGCCCAGCGGCTACCTGAGTTATCGCTCCCACGTGTGGGAAGACACCGACCCGGACCGCACCGGCATCCTGCCCTGGGTGTTCGAGGACGGCATGGGCTTCGAGCGCTACGTGGACTACATGCTGGACGTGCCGATGTACCTGGTCCGGCGCGATGGCGGCTACGTCGACTGCGCCGGCATGTCGTTCCGCGATTTCATGGCCGGTCGCCTGCCGGCGCTGCCCGGTGAACGGCCCACCATGGCCGACTGGGAAGACCACCTCACCACGGCGTTCCCGGAAGTGCGCCTGAAGCGCTTCCTGGAAATGCGCGGCGCCGATGGCGGGCCGTGGGACCGGCTGTGCGCCCTGCCGGCATTCTGGGCCGGCCTGCTGTACCACCCGGCCTCGCTGGAAGCGGCGTGGGATATCGCCCGCGACTGGACCATCGAGGAGCGCGCCGCGCTACGCCACGACGCCGCGCGCGTGGGCCTGGCGGCGCAAGTGGGTGGCCGCACATTGCAGGACATTTCGCTGGAGCTGCTGGACCTGGCCCGCATGGGCCTGGCCGCCCGCAACCGACTGGACGCGGCCGGCGACAACGAAAGCGGCTTCCTGGCCCCATTGCAGCGCACCGCGGAAACCGGCGAGACACCCGCCGACCGCAAGCTGGCCCTGTACGAGGAAGAATGGAACGGCTCTGTGGAGCCGCTATTTCGGGATTTTGCTTATTGAGCGTCGCCCGGCGACGGCGTCGCCACTGCACCGGTCTCGTCGAGCAGCACCAGGCGCCAGTCCCCGGCGTCGATGGACGAATGATCGAAACCGATGCGGTAGTCACGGCCCGCTTCGAACACCGCCTCCAGTGGCGCGATGCGAACACCGGCGTCGCCCCGGGCTGACTTGCATCGTGATGTATCGAGCCTGACGACACCGCTGACCCGGTGAACGCCGGGCAGGATTTCAATGCGCCAGTCGGCTGCGGGCACACGCGCCGAAGCCGGGTCGGTCATCGTCACCGGAACCGCCGGCCGACCGTCGATCACGACGGACTCGAGCGACGACAGGCACGCTTCGGGGTCGGCTGTCACGCTGGCGAGTGACGCGACATCGCCCTGCGCGGATGCCTGCGGCGCCAGGCCAGCCAGGCCGATAACGACCGCGACGCGGGCCAGCTCGAGAATGGAGGCGCGCCAATTCAGAACGGCAGCTCCAGGTCGTCTCGCAGCGCCAGCATCTGCTCGCGAAACGCTTCCTGCACGCGCTCCAGCGATGCCTCGTCATCGGCATCGAAACGAAGGACCAGCACCGGCGTGGTGTTGGACGCGCGCACCAGTCCCCAGCCATAGGGATAGTCCGCGCGTACGCCGTCGATATTGCTGACGCTGGCGCCGTCGAACACGGCTTTTTCCTGGAATTGTTCGATGAAGGCGTGATTCTCGCCCTCGTTCATGTACACCTTGAGCTCCGGCGTGCTGACCGAATCCGGCAGTTCGTCGAAAACCTCTTGCGGGCTGCGCTCGTCGGCCGCCAGGATCTCCAGCAGGCGCGCGGCGGAATAGATGCCGCAATCGAACCCGTACCAGCGGTCCTCGAAGAAAAAGTGGCCGCTCATTTCGCCGGCGAACGGCGCACCGACCTCTTTCATCCGGTTCTTCATCAGCGAATGGCCGGTTTTGTACATCTCGGGCTTGCCACCGGCCTCGCGAATGATGCCATCGAGCTTCCCGGTGCATTTCACGTCGTAGATGATGGTCGCGCCCGGGTTGCGCGACAGTACCTCGCGCGTGTACAGCATCATGACGCGATCGGCGTAGATGATGCGCCCGTCCGGTGTGACCACGCCCAGGCGGTCGGCGTCGCCGTCGAAAGCCACGCCGATATCGCCTTCCATCACTTTCAGCGACTGGATCAGGTCCTGCAGGTTTTCCGGCTCGCTGGGATCAGGATGATGGTTCGGGAAACTGCCGTCCACGTCGTCGAACATCGGCACCACTTCGGCGCCGATGGCGCGCAACACGTCGGCCGCGATGATGCCGCCGATGCCATTGCCACAGTCGGCCAGCACCTTGAGCGGCCGCTTCAGCTGGATATCGCTGGCGATGCGATCACGATAGCGCTCCAGCACCTCCTGGCCTTCCACCTTGCCCTCGCCCTCGCGCAGGTTGCCGGTGCGAATGCGCTCATACAGGCCGTAGATGTTGTCGCCGAACAGGGTCCGGCCGCCGACCATGACCTTGAAGCCGTTGTAGTCCGGCGGGTTATGGCTGCCGGTGACCATCACGCCGGTGCCGCGACCCAGTTCGTAGCAGGCGAAATACAGCACGCCCGTGGGGACCGCACCGACGTCAATCACGTCACAGCCCGTCGACAGGATGCCCTCGACCAGGCCATCGACCAGGTCGGGGCCGGAATCCCGGCCATCGCGACCGACCACCACGGGGCCGGCCAGGCTGTCCATCGTCAGGCTGCCGACCGCCTGGCCGATCTGCCGGGCGACGTTGACGTCCAGGGTCTTGCCGACGATGCCGCGGATATCGTATGCACGGAAAATTTCGCTGTTCAGTTCCAAGGGGTTCGTCTCTCTTTTATCGCCCAGTCGCCTGGGTGGGGCGGGCCGCTGCTGCAGGTCATGCGGCAGGTCTGCCAGCGCCGCACGGCCCTCCTCGCTCTCGGGCAATTGTTCCAGGTCCGCTTCCAGCAGGGGCTCCGTTTCGTTTTCCGGCGTGCCGATCCGGCGCCTGGCCGCATCTTCCGTGATTTCCCGCGACCGGCGCCCCACGCCCCGGTAACGGATCACGCCCCAGGCCAGCAGCAGGCAGCCGACCAGGAACAGGAGCAATCGTTCATTGCCACTGATGGTCGACACGGCGTCCGCCTGGGGATAGACGATCTGGAACATGGAACCCTGGACGGGCTTGCGCTGCTGCGTGAAGCCCACCGGCGGCGAACCCAGTTCCACCAGCCGCACCGGCGAGTTACCGCCAGTCGCATGCTCCAGCGCCAGGTAACCGGCCTCGGGCATGGTTGAGTTGAAACGCGCCAGCACCAGGTCGGGGGTTGCCGTGACCAGGATATAGCCCTCCGGCGAGGCTTCGCCGCCCAGCCGGGCCGCTGCGGCAACCTTCCGGTTTTCACCCGTTCCCAGCATCTGCACCGGCGAGACGCGATCGGACCAGGCGGAAAACATCATGTCGAGCACGATAAAGCCACCATCGCCGAGGTCGTCGAAACTGGACATCAGGGCGTCCGGTCCGAATACCTGGACCGAATCGATCTCGCTCACGTGGGTCTGCAACCTTTCAAGCAGGGCGTCCCGTCCGTCATTTTCGGTGAGCACGGATTCAGCCTGCACCTGGATCGTGTCGCTCATCAGCAGGTTGCGCAGCTGCACCACCGGCTCGCGCAGGCTGTTGTGCAGGCGCTCGCCCTGGGCCAGCGCCTTTTCACTGTTGCGCGAATCGGCGCTGTCACCAAAGAGCAGCACCGCGGACACGGCGATGATGACCAGGCCGGCGATGATGTAAGGCCACGGGCCGGACAGCAAACCGCCACCACGCCGGCGCTGCGTTTTCCTGGCCATGGCGCCGAGATCCATCAGCCGCGTCCCGTATGCCCGAAACCGCCCGCACCACGTGCGCTGGCTTCAAAATCGTCGACGATTTCCCACCGCGCCTGCACCACCGGCACAAAAACCAGCTGCGCGATGCGCATGCCGCGCTCGACCGTGAACGGTGTTTCCGAACGGTTCCAGCAGGAGACGTAAAGTTGCCCCTGGTAGTCGCTGTCGATAAGCCCCACCAGGTTGCCCAGTACCAGGCCGTGTTTGTGCCCGAGGCCGGACCGCGGCAGGATCACGGCGGCGAGTGCCGGGTCGGCAATGTGCATCGCGAAACCCGTGGGGATCAGTTCAGTCTGCCCCGGTTCGATGACGAGATCCGCCTGCACGCAGGCGCGCAGGTCCAGGCCCGCCGAGCCGTCGGTGGCATATTCAGGCAAAGGAATATCCGACCCCAGCGAGGAGTCGAGCACTCGCAACCTGATCGGTGGCCGATCAGTGTTCCCCGTCATGAATCCCTCCCCGGGCCATGCGGGGTGCTGGCAATTGAATCAAAACGCCTGGCCTCCCTTACGCGCGGTTCTGTTTCGACCGCTTGGCGATCCGCCTTCCGTGCGGGTGTCCATCATACCAATCCGCTGCCCAAATACACCCGTTTTTCATCTTCGGCTTACATTCAGCCGGGTCAATATCCTATTCCGGTCGCACCCGCGACGCGCCAGACTATGGCCATGGACAAGGGGAGAGGAAAGGCCGAGACCATCCGCGACGCGGTCACGCCGCTAACGGCGACCACCACGGAACCACCCGTTGACGGCACCGGCGACGCCGAGCTGCTGGCGCGATTCCTGGGCTTTGGCCAGCAGCCACCGGCCATTGGGCAATGCCACCAGGCACTGCGCCGATTTGGCGGCCTTCGTGGCCTGCTGGACGCGGAACCCGAGCGCGTCGCTACCTGCCCGGGCTTCGATGCCCGCCGCGCCCAGCAGGTCATGGCCGGCCGCGAACTCTACCGCCGCCAGTTGCAACAGGGCCTGCAGCGCGGCCGTGCGCTGACCAGCCCCGCGGAAACGCTGGAGTACCTGCGCGCGGCGCTACGCGACCGGCGGCGAGAGATCTTCACCTGCCTGTTCCTGGACACCCGGCATCGCGTCATCGCCTGCGAGGAAGTCTTCAAGGGCTCCATCGATGGCGCCTGCGTCTACCCGCGCGTGGTGGCCGAAAAGGCGCTGCGCCATGGCGCGGCGGCGGTCATCGTGGCGCACAACCACCCGTCCGGCATCACCGAACCCAGCCTCGCGGACCAGGCCATCACACGCCGTTTGAAGGATGCGCTCTCACTGCTGGAGATCCGGTTGCTGGACCATTTCGTCATCGGCGAGGGTGAACCGGTCTCGATGGCGAGCCGTGGCATGCTCTGAAACACCGAAAAAGCTTGCATCGGTCAAAATCCTGCGGTATAAAGTGCGGCTCTTTTTTGCACCAGTCGCTACGGGAAACTCCGATGTCCAGAGTCTGCCAGGTCACCGGCAAAAAGCCGATGTCCGGAAACAACGTGTCGCATTCCAACATCAAGCGGAAGCGGCGTTTTCTGCCCAACCTCCATACCCACCGTTTCTGGGTGGAAAACGAGAACCGTTGGGTGAAACTTCGCGTCTCCACGAAAGGCCTGCGGATTATCGACAAGAAAGGCATCGACGCCGTTCTTACCGATCTGCGCGCCCGTGGCGAACGCGTCTAACCGAGGATTTAGCCATGGCCAAGTCAGCACGTGAAAAGATTCGCCTGGTGTCCTCAGCCGACACCGGCCACTTCTACACCACGGACAAGAACAAGAAGAACATGCCGGGCAAGATGGAGATCAAGAAGTACGATCCCGTCGTCCGCAAGCACGTGATGTACAAGGAAGCGAAGATCAAGTAATCGCTTTGCCCCACGGGGCAGCTTTTACCGATCTGGAATGACCCGCCCTCGTGGCGGGTTTTTCTTTGCGTGAGTCGGGGAATCGGGGAATCGGTGAGACGGTGAAACGGTGAGACGCCGCGCTGCGCGCGGCTGGTGAAACGGTAAAACCTCTCAGCCCGGGGTGTTTTCGCCCTTCTCACCGATTCCCCGATTCCCCGATTCCCCGCCTCACCGTCTCACCGTCTCACCGTCCCGCCGTCTCACCGTTTCACCGCTCCACGACGATGTTGCCGAGCTTGTCCAGGCTCGCGTGCCAGCCACGCGGAATCCAGGCTGTGCCAACCGTGTCGGTGATGATGGCCGGTCCGTCGATCGCGGATGTTCGGCTCGCTTCCAGTTCAGTGCGTTCATAAACGGGAACGTCGATGTCCAGGCCGGGGAGCCGGGTGGTGCGCGGCGCCGGGGATTTGTTCCCGCGTATCGCGGCGTCTTTGGCGGAACGGCCAGGTTTGTCTTCGGCCGGCAGGTCCGGCATGGGCGCCGGCGCGCGAGTCGATAACCGCAGGTTCACCAGTTCAACGGGCTGCTGCAGTCGATAGCCACTGGCTGCCTCATGCGCGCGGGCGAAGGACTCGGCAGGGTCGGTGCCCGGCTCGAAATCGACCAGCATGCCGCCGCTTTGCCCCCGGTATCGCAGCTCGAGTCGCGCGGAGAACGCCAACGAGTGCGGGTCCTGCCCTTCCCCGGCAAGCGCGGTCGCAGCCTTGTCCTGCATCGCGCCAAACCGTTCTGAAAGTGCTTCATCCGTCCATTCGGACAGCAGGCCGAGGATCGCCTCGACGGTGTCACGGCCGGGGGCGGAGGCGAGCATGCCCTGCGCGGACAGCACACCGGCCCGGCGCGGCAGCACGACCCGCCGCATGCCCAGCAGTTCCGCCAGCTCGCAGGCGTGCAGGCCACCCGCGCCGCCGAAGCAGAACAGTTCGTCTCCGCGCGGATCATGGCCGCGTTCGACGGAGATGACGCGTAACGCACGGGCCATGTGTTCGTTGGCCATGCGGATGACACCCTGCGCGGCCTCCAGGACATCGCAACCCATGGCGATCGCCAGTCGTAACAGGGCCGCCGACGCAGCGTCATGATCCAGCTCCAGGTATCCGCCCAGCCGGGCACCGGGGGGAATGCGGCCCAGGACCACGTTGGCATCGGTGACCGTGACTTCATTGCCCCCATTGCCGTAGCAGGCAGGGCCGGGCACCGCGCCGGCCGATTCCGGGCCCACCAACAGCATGCCGCCGCTGTCGACCCGCGCAATCGAGCCGCCACCGGCGCCGATCGTGTGAATGTCGACCGTGGGGATGGTCAGCGGCCAGCGGCCCATGCGCGATGTCGTCGTCAGCGGAATACGGCCGTCCACCAGCGCGACGTCGGTGGAGGTCCCGCCCATGTCGAAGGTCAGCATGCGTTTGGCGCCCATCATCCGACCCAGCTGCGCGGCAGCGGCAATGCCACCGGCTGGACCGGACAATAGCAGGCGAACGGCATGATCGGCGGCGGCGGGGGCCGCTACCGTGGTGCCGGCGCTTTGCATCACCGCGATCCGTGCATGGGGCAGTCGCCCTGCCAGTTGCGCAAGGTAGCGCTGGATGACCGGGCCGACGCTGGCGTTCAGCCAGGTGGCGACACCCCGCTCAAACTCGCGCGCCTCCGGCAGGACCTCGCTGGACAGGGAAAGGAACCATCGTTCGCCCAATGCCTTCGCAATCCGCTGTTCCTCTTCCGGGCACAGGAATGAAAAGATCAGGTTGACCGCAACGGCATCGACGCCTGCGCTTTCGATGGCGTCGACAAGCGCCGACAGTTCCTCGTCCGCGGCCCGCGTCACGGTCCGGCCTTCGGCATCGATCCGGGTGCTGGCCTCGAAGCATTGCCGGGCCGGGACCGGTGGCGCCGTCTCCGGCTGTTCGAGCCGGTAGACCGTTTCACGCTCCTGGCGCCCAAGGGTCAGCACATCGGCGAATCCGGTGCTGGTGACGTACGCAACGCGCGCGCCCTTTCCCTCGAGAACGGCATTGGTGCCGACCGTGGTGCCGTGCACGATATCGATCTCCCGGTCTGCCAGGCCCAGGCGGTGGATGCCCTCGAAAATGGCCCGTGACGGATCATCCGGAGTCGACAGCACCTTGCAATGTCTTAACGCGCCGGCCTGCAGGGCGACGAAGTCCGTAAATGTTCCGCCCGTGTCCACGCCGACCAGCGGCCGGGCGGCCGGGTCCAGTTCGGGCTGGCGGTTTGACGGCTCGTCGTGCACCGGCGGTATTTTTCCCCTGGCAGGCGGCCATAACCGGCCGCGGATGTCGTATTGTAAGGTCCGCGACGCGCCCCATCATGCCTCGATTCCGGATACAGACATGCCCGAATTGCCCGAAGTTGAAACCACCCGCCGGGGGATTGCCCCCTGGGTGGAGAACACGGTCATCGAAAAGATAGTCGTACGTGATGCACGGCTTCGCTGGCCGGTGTCTGGAGACGTCCACCGCGCGGAAGGCCGTCCGGTGACCTCGCTGGCGCGGCGGGCCAAGTACCTGCTGATCGGCGTCGACGGCGGTGCGCTGATGCTGCACCTGGGCATGTCCGGCTCCGTTCGCGTACTGACGGGCCCGGCCGAACCCAGGAAGCATGACCATGTCGACATTGTCACCGGCCGGGGCACGATTCGCTTCACCGACCCCCGTCGTTTCGGCTCGTTGCACTGGGTGCCCGACCCCGTCGAGGCCCACCCGCTGTTACGCGACCTGGGTCCCGAGCCGCTGGGACCGGCATTTAACGGTGAACACCTGTGGCGAAAAGCGAGCGGGTCAAAGCGCTCGGTGAAGACCTTCGTCATGGACGGCAAGGTGGTCGTGGGCGTCGGCAACATTTACGCCTCCGAGGCCCTGTACATGGCCGGCATTCACCCGACACGCGCCGCGGGGCGGGTCAGCCGGGAACGGTATGACGCGCTGGCGGCGGCCATACGCGACGTGCTGGGCCGGGCCATCGAGGCCGGCGGTACGACGTTGCGGGATTTCAGCAGTGCGAAAGGCACGCCGGGCTACTTCGCCCAGGACCTGCTGGTCTACGACCGTGCGGGCAAACCCTGTTTCCAGTGCGGCGATGCAATCCGGCGGAAAGTGATCGGGCAGCGGGCCAGTTACTACTGCGTACGCTGCCAGCGGTGACTCGGGGAATCGGGGAATCGGGGAATCGGGGCAGGGTCAGTCTTCGCGGTTCGGGTCGAGTTGTTTTTCCATGCGGTCCTGCTGGGCCTTCACGGCGTCAAGGTGTTGCTGCTCGAAGCCCTCGGCTTTTTTCAGGACCTTCACCTGGTCGCCGATAAAGGTGTCTTCGACGGCCATGGGTTCGGGTTCCGGCCAGAATTTCCAGACCAGCAGTGCGACAAGAATGAGTCCGATCAGCCAGCGCATGGCCTCAGCTTAACACCGGCTGACGGCCGCTACAGCAGTGGCGGCAGGTCGTTGTCATCGGCCTCTTCGACCTCGTTGGCACCGGGTTCGGGGGCTGCCCGGGCGGGCACCGGTTCGAAGAACTTGACGCGACGACCGCCCTCGAACACGTTCTTGAATTCCACCCGGCTGACCGACACGTAGCGATCGTTGCCGCCGATTTCCACCTGGTCGCCGTCGCGCAGCGCGTAACCGTCGCCGTCGACACGCACCACCATGGTGGCCTTGCGACCGGTGTGGCAAATCGTCTTCAACTCCTGTAACTCATCCGCCCAGGCCAGCAATTGCGCGCTGCCCTCGAAAAGTTCGCCACGGAAATCCGTGCGCAATCCGAAACAGAGCACCGGGATGTCCAGCCGATCGACCACCTCGGTCAGCTGATAGACCTGGTCGCGGGACAGGAACTGCGCCTCGTCGACCAGCACGCAGTGAACATTCCGGTCATCCAGTTCCGCCCGTGTGCGCTCCAGCAGGTCGGTGCCCTCGTCAAACACCACCGCGTCGGCGGCCAGGCCGATGCGCGAACGGATCTGGCCCACGCGGTAGCGGTCATCCAGCCGTGGCGTGAACAACAGGGGGTTCATGCCGCGTTCGCGGTAGTTGTGCGCGGACTGGAGCAGCACCGTCGTTTTTCCGGCGTTCATCGCCGAGTAGTAGAAATAGAGCTTCGCCATGGGAAATGTCTGCGGGGTTCAGTCGCCCATCATCCGGCAAGCGGGACAGCGGTTCAATCAGCGCTCGCGGCCTGGGAAGCACGATCACGCAGCACCGGCGCGTGGATGGCCCACAGGTGCCACTGTGCCGGGGCATGCGACAGGGTCGCCACGAGAAAGTCGTTGTAGGCGTCCAGCGCCTCTTCCAGGCCCCTGAAGACGCGCGGCGGCCGGATGTGCATGATCCGTCGACCTTTCGCATCGTCCCAGTACATTGAGAAGAAAGAACAGGGAGCGCCACGAGTCACCGCTTCCTCGAGACCCCGCGCGTCGATGGGCAGGCTGAAACCGAACAGGTCCAGGCGGTCACCGCGACGGCTCTGCGCCGGTGCGTCCGGCAGCAGGACCAGGGCGTGGCCCGGCTCGCCGATGGCCTCGGCCACCTGCTTTCGCCCACCGGGAACGCGGATGGCGCGATCACGGCTGACCCATCGCATGTACCGGATTCGGGCAGCCTGGTAGGCATGCAGGAAGGGCGCGCGCTTGAGCTGGGCATTGGTCATGTCCCGGTAGATGAAGCGGGGCACGAATCCGCCGCTGGCCAGGCGCCGCAGGCTGAGGGTGCCGGGTCCGGCGTGGGTGCCCACCATGACCACCGACGGCGTTCCGGGCCACTCACCTTCGACCGTCAGCAGCGAACGCGCCAGTCGCCGGTCTGAACTGAACCGGCCATGCCACACGTCCACGGCATCCAGGAACCGCGTGATGCGAACCCTGTACGCCCACTCCCGGGGATGACCGATTTCAACCACGCCATCCGCGTTACGCAGGGCGTTTTCGACATGTGTCCTGTAGAACCAGTTGCGCCGGCAGGTAAAACGCATCACCGCGTTGCCTGCCCGGGTGGGCAGCAGGAAGCACAGCAACGGCACCGCCCAGTAGGCGGTCAGGTCATGACACTGCCGCAGAATCCAGCGCATCACGCTGACCTTCCAGCCGAACCCAGCCATCCCGTTCGGCGCCGATCTCCAGGTGAATACCGGCGTCGGCATAGGCCTTGATGACCGACCGGGCCTGTTCGGCGAGAATGCCCGTCAGCAGTAGCCGGCCACCCGGTCGAACCGCGCCCGCCAGCTCGCCGGCCAGTCGTTGCAGGATGCCCGCCAGGATATTGCTGATGACGATATCGGCCTGGCCATCGCCCGGCGCCTCGCCGCGAGTCACGACCAACCGGTTGTCGACGTTGTTGCGCGCCGCGTTGTCAGCCGTTGCGGAGACGGCCTGCGGGTCATTATCGATGCAGCGCACCATGGCGGCGCCGCGTTTCGCGGCCGCGATGCCCAGCACGCCGGAGCCGCAGCCGTAATCGAGCACGTCGCGACCTTTCACGTCGGCGCCGTCCAGCCACTCCAGGCACAGGCGCGTGGTGGCGTGGGTGCCGGTGCCGAAGGCCAGGCCCGGGTCGAGGCGGACGATGTCGGCGTCCGGCTCCGGCGCGTCCATGCCGTGCGGCACGATCCACAGCCGCTCGCCGAACTGCATGGGTTGGAAGCGGTCCATCCAGGCCCGTTCCCAGGCCTGGTCGCGCACCTCGCGGATGGTGACAGTATCGGGGTTTACGAGCAGCGAGAGCGCAGCGCGCACGCGTTGCGCATCAACATCACCGGGGAACAGGCCGATCAGCACCACGTCGTCCCACAGCGGGGTTTCACCGACGCCGGGTTCCAGCAGCGGCTGGTCGCCGGAATCAGACAGGGTCACGGCCAGCGCGCCCTGGCCCAGCAACAGCGATTCAACAAGCTCCGCCCGCGCCTTGCCGGTGCGCACGGCCACCTCGATGTGGCCCTCACTCACTGCGCGCGCCTGTCGACACTACTTGCCCTTGCGCTGTTCCAGGCGTTTTTCCAGGTAGTGGATATTGAATCCGCCCTCCAGGAAGCCCGGGTCGGACAACAGCCACTGGTGCAGCGGGATGTTGGTCTTGATGCCGTTCAGCACCATTTCGTCCAGCGCCACGCGCATGCGGGCGATGGCGGAAGCGCGGTCCTGCCCGTGCGCGATGACCTTGGCGATCATGGAATCGTAATTGGGCGGTACGCGATAACCGTCATAAATATGCGAGTCCACGCGGATGCCGGGGCCGCCGGGGGTGTGGAAACCGTCGATCGTGCCCGGGCTGGGCATGAAAGTTTCCGGGTCCTCGGCGTTGATACGGCACTCGATGGCGTGACCGCGAATCTGGATGTCGTCCTGTTTGTAGCCCAGTTTCTGGCCGGCCGCGACCAGGATCTGTTCACGGATCAGGTCGACGCCGGTGATGCGCTCGGTCACCGGGTGCTCCACCTGGATCCGGGTGTTCATCTCGATGAAGTAGAAATTCCCGTCGTCATACAGGAACTCGAACGTGCCGGCGCCGCGGTAGCCGATGCGTTTGCAGGCCTCCACGCAGACCTTGCCGATCTTCTCGCGCTGCTTCTGCGTGATGCCGGGCGCGGGCGCTTCCTCGATCACCTTCTGGTGACGACGCTGGGTGGAGCAGTCGCGCTCGCCCAGGTGGATGGCGTTGCCGTGCTGGTCGGCCATAACCTGGATCTCGATATGGCGCGGGTTCTCCAGGTACTTTTCCATGTAGACGGTGTCGTCGCCGAAGGCTGCCTTGGCCTCCTGCTTCGTCATCTGCAGGGCATTGGCCAGGTGCGCCTCGGTGTGGACCACGCGCATTCCGCGCCCACCACCGCCGGCCGCGGCCTTGATGATCACCGGGTAGCCGATTTTCTTCGCAATCGCGAGGTTTTCGTCCGGGTCTTCGCCCAGCGGGCCGCCGGAACCGGGCACGCAGGGCACACCGGCCTTCTTCATCGCGTCGATGGCCGACACCTTGTCGCCCATCAGGCGGATGGTCTCCGGTTTCGGGCCGATGAAGATGAAGCCGCTTTCCTCGACGCGCTCGGCGAAGTCGGCGTTCTCGGCCAGGAATCCGTAGCCCGGGTGCACGGCCACGGCATCGGTGACCTCGGTCGCGGCGATGATGGCCGGGATGTTCAGGTAGCTGTCGGTGCCCGGTGGCGGGCCGATGCAGACCGATTCGTCGGCCAGCGCGACGTGTTTCAGGTTGCGGTCGACGGTGGAGTGCACCGCCACGGTCTTGATGCCCATCGCCTGGCAGGCGCGCAGGATTCGCAGGGCGATTTCACCGCGGTTGGCGATGACGATCTTGTCCATGATGGCCATGTCGGCGCCCGGGTCAGCGAACGACGAACAGCGGCTGGTCGAATTCCACCGGCTGGCCGTTCTCGGCCAGGATGGCGACCACGGTGCCGGAGAAGTCGGACTCGATCTGGTTGAACATCTTCATCGCCTCGATGATGCACAAGGTATCGCCGACCGCCACTTTCTGGCCTTCGGAAACGAACGACTCGGCCTCGGGGCTGGAGGCGGCGTAGAAGGTGCCGACCATCGGCGCGCGGACGACCTGGCCTTCGGGCAATGCGGGTTCTCCGCCATCACCGCCGCCGGCCGCGGGGGCGGCGTCGGCCGGGGCCGCCGGCGCGGCGGCCGGCGCGGGTGCCGCGGCAGCGGGCGGCGCGTAAGCCACCGGGGCGGCCTGCACGGCGCGCGAGATGCGCAGCGATTCCTCGCCTTCGACGATTTCGATCTCGGACAGGCTGGACTCTTCCAGCAGTTCGATGAGCTTCTTGATTTTACGTATGTCCATGTCCGTCTCCGGTCAGGGTTCGATTGTCAGGGTTCGATACGGTTGATGATGGCCTGCAACGCCAGCAGGTAGCCTTCCCCCCGGAAGCCGCTGATCACGCCCTCGGCGATATCGGCGAAATACGACACCTGGCGGAACGGCTCGCGCGCCGACACCGCCGAAAGATGCACCTCGATAAACGGAATCTCCACCGCCAGCAACGCGTCGCGCAGCGCCACGCTGGTGTGCGTGTAGGCCGCCGGGTTCAGGATGATGTAATCCACCCCGTCGGTGGCCGCCTGCTGCACGGCGTTGACCAGGTCACCCTCGGAATTGCTCTGCACGGCGTCCAGTTCAACATCACAGCTCTCTGCGAATCGCCGCAGATCGCCGACGATGTCATCCAGCCCGCGTTTGCCGTACTTGTCAGGCTCGCGGGTGCCGAGAAGATTCAGGTTGGGACCGTTAATGACAAGAACGCGGGTCATTCAGGCGGTTTCCGGATGGCGTGTCGAGGGGGCGAGAGTCTGACGCAACATGCCCTCATTGTAAACCGTTCGGCGCCGGTTTGGCGACGTTACCGACAAAGGGCGTGTTGCGAGGGTGTGGGAGCAGTTGGTGTTGTACGGGACACGCTCGAGTACGTCCTGTATCGCTTGGACGCGGCCATCCATGGCCGCGTACAGTCCCGTACAACACCAACCGCCCCCACACCGCCAAACGCACTTGCGGGTTGGGGGGGTAGGGCGGGCGATCACGCCACGCTGCTGGCGCGCCCCGCCTTCACCGATTCCCCGATTCCCCGTCTCACCGTTTCACCGTCCCGCCGTCTCACCGTTTCACCGTTTCACCGTCCCACCGTCACCGGCCTGAACGCCGATTGAACGTGTAGCGAAACGTCTCGACGACCTCGCCAAAACCGTTGTCGGTTGTTGTGAGCAGGGTGACTTCGCCGCTGTCTTCGCCGAGTTCCAGCGTGGCGAAACCCCAGACCTGCCCGCGTGCGAACACAGTGTCTTTCTGCGGATAGGTGCGGTCCAGGTACTCCATGAACGTGCGGTGCAGGGGTCGCTGTTTGCCGGCGGCGCCCGAGACCAGGGTCAGCAGGGGGCGTTCGTCCGGGGCACCAAGGGTGTCCCGGCAATCGTCCATGTGGATCTCCAGGGTGTGCTCGTGGCCCGCCAGGAACATGTCGGCGTCGCGACAAACGGCCGGGTAAAGCACGTCACGCAGGACCTTTGCCTGCTCATACTTTCCGCTGGAGCCCGACCACAGCGGATGGTGCGCGACGACGATCTTCCAGCGCGCATCGGAGGACGCCAGCGCATCGGCCAGCCAGGTCACCTGGTCGCGTTCGGCGCCACGCGGCAGCGTCCACGGCTCGTGTTCATCCATTTCACCGGTGTAAACGGGCGCGCCATCGTCCCCGATGTCGTACTCCGGCTCGTCGTGGGCCGCCAGCAGCAGTGTTGTGTCGATACCGAAGACTTCGACGCCCGGCGCCGGCTTTGCGCGCCACCAGAAGTTGTCCATTCTGTAAAGCGGCGACTGCTGCAGGTACTGAAGCTGCGCCACCGCGCCTTCCCGGGAGGTCTCCCAGTCGTGGTTGCCCATGACCGGGTAGATGACGAATTCCGGATCCTGCTCGCGCAGGCCGATATAGGGCCGTTTCAGCAGGGCCTCAAACCGGTCGGCGTCACTTCGGCCATCCGCACCCACCGTGGCGCCCGACGGGTAGATATTGTCGCCCAGCATGACGCCGAACTGGCAACGCCCCTTCGGCGCACACCAGGAATGGATGGCCTTCGATACCGGCCACATGCCGCTGGCCGACACCCAGCCGCCGGTCTGTTCCGCAAAGTGGAACGGTGACAGGCGGAAGTCCTCGATAGGGCGGTTATCCTCGATCCAGTCATCCAGCTCATCGATGATGAACGTCCTCGCATCGAGCGGTTCCTCGTGATCTTCGGCTTCCAGCCAGTCATAGTCGTAGCCGGTATCGCCAAACGCCAGCAAGCTGACCTTAAACCCTTCGCCCGCTCCCGGCGTCGAATCCGCCATTGGCTGGGCCGGGGAGGCCGGCTGTTTCGTCGTGGCACAGCCCGCCAGCGTGATAATCAGCAGGCTGATCGCGACGAGCAGTCTACTGGCCGTGCGAACTGTCATATCCCCGTCATGGCGGACAGGCAGAGTGCCCGGTTGGGTTGTCGAACGCGGTTGGGTACTTGTGAACTTGTCGGCATCAGCCATGACGCAGAGGCTCCCTGGCAGGGTCTGAACAGGACCGCGAATAGTATTCGATAATCATGACACTTTCCCTTACACGCTTTGATCCGGACTCACCCATGAAACATTTCACACCCTTCGTTCTCTTCGCCACGTTGACCGCAGCCCAGACAATGCCCGGAATAGCGGCAGCAGACGCTCAACAGGTGGCGGGTGATGGCCGGCCTGGCGTGCCGGTTTCGGCCCGGACCGAGCCGGCGGCACTGGGCGCGGCCGCCGACACGGGTTTATGGCCTGTTGGCGACCGGGCCGTCGTGCTGGTCGCGGAAGGTGAGGGTGGCCTGAGCACATACTCAATTGAGGGCCAGCGCCTGCAGAACCATGGCCAGGTCCAGGCCGGCATGGTCGATGTGCTTCGCGACGGACAATCTGCCCCGGCGGCGGCGTTCGTCTACGACGGCGCGACATCCACGCTGTCGCCCTGGCGACTGCTGGGCGCCAACGGCGAAATGGAGGCACTGGAAGCCGAGCCGATCCAGGTCGCCGATGAACTGACCGGCCTGTGCAGCTATCGCAGCCGGCTGTCCGGCGCCTGGTTCCTCTACGGCACAACCGACGAGGGGCTGCTGCACCATTGGGAAGTGTGGTCAGCCGATGGCCACTGGCGGAACCGCCTGTTGCGCACCATTCCCGCCGGCAAGGGCGCGGGATTCTGCGCGGTCGACCCGGGTGCCGGCATGCTCTACCTGGGTGACGAGGAACTGGGCATCTGGCGCTTTGGCGCCGAGCCCGAGGCGGACACCACCCGTGAACTGGTTGACTTGGTCGCGCCACGCGGTGCGCTGGGTGAGGAGATCAAGGGCATGGCCGTGTATGCGGCGGGTGACGACCTGGCTTACCTGCTGGCGGCCGACGCCGGCGAGGGCTATGTCAGCGTCTACGCATTGCCCGATGGTGAATATGCCGGCGCGTTCACGGTGGATGGCCTTTCAGAGGCCGAGGGCATGGCTGCGCTGTCGACGCCCGAAGGTGGCTGGCTGGCCGTGGCCGATGAGGACGCGTCTGACGGCGCAACGGAGATCAGCCTGTTGCCCTGGACAAGCGTGGCCGCTTCACTGGATCTTGCCGCTGCAGCCGAAACAGGAGCCCGGACGACCCGGCCCGCGACTGTCAAAGCGACCGTCGAAACCGAGGTTGTCGCCAGCTACGGCGATGCCGCCGATGACCCTGCCATCTGGGTGCACCCGGACGATCCGGCCAAAAGCCTGGTCTTTGGTACCGACAAGAAAGCCGGGCTGCACGTTTACAACCTGGCCGGTGAATCCGTTCAGTTCTTCCCGCACGGCCGCATCAACAATGTCGACCTTCGCAATGGCTTCACCCTGGACGGCGCCGAGGTCACCCTGGTCACGGCCAGCAATCGCACCCACAGCAACATCTCGATCTACGCGATCGACCCGAAAACCGCCCGCGTCCGGGAGATTGCCGACGGCATGCAGCCCACCGGCTTGCCCGACCCCTATGGCATGTGCATGTTCACGAGCGTGGAGACCGGCAAATTCTATGTTTTCGTCAATGGCAGCGGCGATGGCCTGACCCGCCAGTTCGTGTTGACCGAGACATCACCCGGGCGCGTCAGTGCACGCCAGGTGCGGGAGATTCCCGTTGGCGGCCAGGCCGAGGGCTGCGTCGCCGATGACGCCCGCGGGGCGCTGTTCATCGCCGAGGAAGAGTTTGGCCTGTGGAAGTACGCCGCCGAGCCCGACCAGGGCAACGAACGCACCCTGATCGACAGCGTTGAGGGCGACCACATGGTCGCTGACGTCGAGGGGCTGTCCATCTGGCACGGCGAGGGCGGGACCGGCTTCATCGTCGCCTCGAACCAGGGCGCGGACAACTACCTGCTCTACCGGCTCGAAGGCGACCATGCCTATGTCGGCAAATTCCACGTCGTGGCCGACCCGGCCGCGGGCATCGACGGCGTTTCCGAAACGGATGGCCTGGACGTGACCAGCGCGCCGCTCGGCGCTGATTACCCGGAGGGCCTGCTGGTGCTGCAGGACGGCCGCAACATCGCGCCGGCGGATCGCCAGAACTTCAAATTCGTCTCCTGGAAGGCCATCAGGGAAGCCCTTCAGTTCGAATAGCGATACACCGGGCGCGGCTTCGCCCGCCTGCTGTCACTGAACTGTCACCTGGCCGCGAAACAATAGTGCGGTTCGATTCGCCGGAACGGCCCAGCCTGCCCGGCGAGTTCTTTTTTCTCCAGGAGACAAACTACATGAAAGCCACCGAACGCAAGCGCCGAGTGGGGACTCGCCTGCTGACACTGGCCGTGGCCTCGGCCGTGGCCAACCTGGCTTGGGCCGACGCCCTGTTTACCGGCCGCGTCAACGACGCCGACACCCAGCGCCCGCTGGCCGCCGCCGATGTCCGCATCAACGAACTCAACCGGCGGGTCCGCACGGACTCGTCGGGCAACTTCAGCCTGGCCAATGTGCCGGCCGGCGAGTACACCATCACGGTGCAGTCGGTCGGTTACGAAACCGCGACGTCGATCATCGTTGTCCCGGCTACCGGCAGCGTCAGCGAGGACATCTTCCTGGCCGGCTACGGTGTGACCGAGGAAGTCCGCGTGACCGGTTTCCGTGTCTCGCAGCTGAATTCGGTGCAGGACAAGAACTCTGCCGACGTCATCAAGGATTCCATCGACGCCAATGACGCCGGCAAGCTGCCCGACAAGAACGCCGCC
Organism: uncultured Oceanospirillales bacterium; assembly: GCA_913055655.1. Classification (GTDB taxonomy): domain Bacteria; phylum Pseudomonadota; class Gammaproteobacteria; order Xanthomonadales; family SZUA-36; genus Marinihelvus. The sequence goes on from CAJXKA010000004.1 coordinate 221,573, forward strand.
GAGGCGTTGCGCCGCGTGCCCGGTGTGTCGATTTCCATCGACCAGGGCGAAGGCCGCTACGTGGCTGTTCGCGGCATCGACCCGGGCCTGAACAACGTCACCATCGACGGCCAGACCATCGGCGCACCCGAGGCGGACGACCGCCGCATCGCGCTGGACACCATCCCATCCGACGTGCTCTCCAAGCTGGAAGTGATCAAGACGGTCACGCCGGACCTGGACGGCAACTCCATTGGCGGAACGGTCAACCTGGTCACGCCCAGCCCGTACGACGATGAAGACGGCTTCATGCTCAGCGGCTCCGCCGACATCGGCTACTACGACCTGAACGGCGAGTCACCGTACAGCGCCTCGGGCGCCTGGTCACAGGTCTTCGGCAGCGAAAACCAGTTTGGTGTCCTGCTGAGCGCCAGCTACAGCTTCCGTGAGTACGAATCCCAGAACGTCCAGACCGATATCTGGGAAGAGGAAGGCGACTACTACATCCCGGGTGAACTGGTGCTGCGTGATTACAAGCTTGAGCGTGAACGCACCGGCGTGGTGGCCAACTTCGAGTGGCGACCCCGCGATGACTTCAAGGTCTACTGGCGCAACCTGTTCAACCGCTTCGAAGACCTCGAGGATCGCATCGAGACGATCTACGACTACCGCGAGGGCGACCTGGAGAACCAGACCGCCACGTCCGGCACGTTTACCGAGGGCGAGGGCGAGCGCAACTTCAAGCACCGCCTGGAACAGCAGGACATTTCGCAGTCCACGCTGGGCGGCGAATGGCTGTACGGCGCCAACACGCTGTCGCTGAGCGCCACCTTCGGGCATACCCAGCAGGACACGCCATACGACATCGAGTGGAGCTTTGCGGTAGAAGACGCCCTGCCGATGACCTACGACACCTCTGACTACTTCCCGCGTGTGTTTTCGACCGACGAGTTCATGGACCCGGGCTTTTTCGAGTTCAACCAGGTCGACCGCAACAACCAGCTGGTCGAAGAGGACCTGTCCATTTTCCAGCTCGACTGGAGCCATGACCTGGACTTCGGCGACAACCCCGGTTACATCAAGACCGGACTGAAGTTCACCGGCCGCGAGAAAACCAGCGACCTGTCCGGCCCCAGCTACGATGGCTACGAGGACGACCTGTTCCTGTCGATGTTCTCCGTGCCGGGCAAGGCCGATTTCTATGACTCGGTCCGTCCGGGGTACTACCCCTTCGGCCCGGTCATCGACTTCGCCGGCTGGGAAGGCTTCTTCAACGCCAACACCGGCGGTTTCGAGCTCAACAGTGACGACACCAGCGAGAATGAGTTCGCCGAGGACTTCACCGTCAACGAAGACGTCTACGCCGCCTACATCATGGCCGGCGTCGATATCGGCAACCTGACGCTGACGGGTGGTGTCCGCTTCGAGGAAACCGAGTCTGATTACGGCGCCTTCGCGGTGCTGTTTGACGATGGCGACTTCGATCGCGCCCAGCCGACAACCGGTTCGAGCCGTTACGACGACCTGATGCCCGGCATCCAGGCGCGCTGGCAGGTGACGGAATCGTTCGTCGCCCGCGGTGCCTGGACCAACACGCTGGGCCGGCCGGCTTACGCCAACCTGGTCCCGTTCCGGATTTTCGACTTCGAACCGAATGACGACGGCGAGCTCGAGGGCGAAGTCGAAACCGGTAACCCGAACCTGGATCGCCTGCAGTCCGAGAACTGGGACCTGTCGTTCGAGTACTACCTGGAGTCCGGTGGCATCCTCGCCGCGGGCCTGTTCTACAAGGACATCGACAACCCGATCTTCTCGCGCTCCCAGAGCTACGAGAACATCAACTACGAAGGTCGCGAGTTCGCCGAGCTGGAAATCACCCGGCCGGAGAACGCCGAGGCCGGTGAGTTGCTGGGTGTCGAGCTGAACTGGCAACAGCAGTTCGTGGGCCTGCCGGGCTTCCTGTCCGGTTTCGGTACCAGCATGAACTACACCTACACCGACAGCGAGGCCACGGTCTTCGACCGCGACGACAAGCTCCCATTCTTCCTGCAGTCCGACAACGTCGCCAACATCGCCCTGTACTGGGAGAAGTACGGCTTCGAGGCGCGACTGGCCTGGTCCTACCGCAGCGAGTACCTGGACGAGGTTGGCGGTGATCCGGAAGAAGACCTGTACATCGACGCTTACAGCCAGGTCGACTTCAAGGCCAGCTACGCCATCGGTGATCACTTCGACATCTATTTCGAAGCACTCAACCTGACCGACGAACCGCTGCGCTACATCAGCGGCAAGGACTCCGGCCGCCTGGCGGAAAACGAGATCTACGGCTGGAACGCCAAGCTGGGCCTGCAGTTCAACTACTGATTGGCCCTGCAGTTCGGCAGCACGCTGCCAACGGAAAAGCCCCGGTTCTGCCGGGGCTTTTTCGTTAGGGGGCGTTCTGTGAGTTCTGGGGAGTTCGAGTTCTGGCCCCTAAAGCAGCGGTTCGACCTGCTCCACCAACTCCTCGCGATGAACCTCACCGAGCTTCGTCCAGCGAACCACGCCGTCTCGGTCGATCAGCACCGAGTACGGCAGCATGCCGGCCAGGTTGCCGTAGTCGCGGCTCATGGTCATGACGTCGGCCTGGCCGACGGCGACGGGGTAGTCGATGCCGAGGCTGTCGAGGAACTCTTTCGCGGGACCGGGCTCGTCCATGGCGACGCCTACCACTGCGAAACCTTTTTCGCGGTACTCGGCATCGACTTCGGAAAGCATGGGCATCTCGGCGCGGCAGGGCGCGCACCAGGTGGCCCAGAAATTGACCAGCACCACCTGGCCGTCGAAATCGGCGGCGGTCACAGGCTCGCCGTCCAGGCCGGGCACGGACCAGTCGGGGCGCTGCTGGCCAACCAGGCCGGCTTTCGCGTTCTTTGACTCGGCCTGCTCGACCAAGGATTCACTGGCCTGCTGGGCCCGGCAGGTGGCGACCACGCCGCCGGCCGTCGCGGCCAGGATGGCGACCGCGGTGTAGAGGATGATCTGACGGTTCATTGCGCCTCCAGGACTTTCTCGAGGTGGGACGCGAACTCGTCCGCGTCAAAATAGCCGACCAGGCGGTAGGCGGGCATTTCGCGCCCGGCCCGGTCGAAGAACAGGATGGCCGGTGGGCCGATGACATCGTATTTCGCCATCAGGGCCTGGTCGACCTCGTCGTGCTGGGTCACGTCGGCCTGCAGGGGATGAATCTGTTCGAACAGCGCCTGGATTCCCGGCTTCGGGAACGTGTTGCGTTCCATGCGGATGCACTCCACGCACCAGTCCGCGTAGTAGTCCAGCATGGCCGGCTTGCCGGCCGCGTTGGCGCGGGCCACGGCCGCCTCAAGGTCATCGAGCGACTTGATCCGCTCCAGCTCGAGGTGCGCAGACGCGGCGCTGCCATCGGTACTGGTGACGCGCCGCGCGTCGAAATGCCCCAGCGGCCGCAGCCAGTTGTCGCCGCCGGAGACGGCACCGACAATCTCCGCGGCGCCGGCCAGCAGCAGGACCAGGCCCAGTGCCTTCCACACCCGCGCCCAGCCGCCGGCATCCGGTGGAATGCGCTCCAGCGCGCCCAGGAACACGCCACAGCCGATGGCCAGCGCGCCCCAGAGCAGCATGATCACGGCGCCGGGCAGGATGCGTTCCAGCATCCAGATGGCCAGCGCCAGCAGGCCCACGCCGAACACGGCCCTGACCGCGCCCATCCAGCGACCGGCCCGCGGCAGGTAGCGCCCTGCCGTCACGCCAAACACCAGCAGCGGCACACCCATGCCCATCGACAGCGCGAACAGCGCCGCACCGCCCAGCATCGCATCGCCGGAGTTGCCGATCACGATCAGCGCGGCCGCCAGCGGCGGCGCCACGCACGGCCCGACGATCAGCGCGGAGAGCAGGCCCATGATCGCGACCCCGCCCAGGCGACCGCCGTCCAGGCGGTTGCTCTGCTCGGTCAGCTTCGACTGCCATCGCGACGGCAGCTGCAACTCGTAGAACCCGAACATGGCAAACGCCAGCGCGATGAAAATCAGCACGAAAACCGAGATCACCCACGGGTTCTGGAACATGGCCTGCAGGTTCTGGCCGAACAGGCCCGCCAGGACACCGGCCACCGTGTACGTCACGGCCATGGCCAGTACGTACACCAGCGACAGCCAGAAGGCGCGCCCGGCGGTGACGTTTTCGCCTTCGCCGGCAATGATGCCCGACAGGATGGGCACCATCGGGAATACGCACGGCGTGAACGCCAGCAACAGCCCGGCGGCAAAAAATGCCAGCATCGCCAGCACCGGCCGATCGAGCAGCAGCTGCGCCAGGCGGCCCTGCTCGCTGACCGGCATTTCCGGCGCGCGTGATACTTCGACCACCGGGCCCGAAATGGCGACATCAGACGCAGGAAGCTGCAGGCTGACCTGCCCCGCCTGCGGCGGGGAGCAGATGTCGCCGTCGCGACAGCCCTGCCAGTGGGCCTGCAGCGTAATGGCGCGCTCCGGGCCTGCCGGGCGGTTCAGTCGCACCGGGATTTCCACCTGGTCGTAGATGACCGGCACCGGGCCGAACTCGGGGTCATCCTTGATCGTGCCCGGGGGCAGTTCCACCTGGCGCACCGAGTAACCCGGCGCGCCGACCACGTCGAAAGCAAACTTGTCGACGTAAAGGTAGTAACCCGGCTGCGCCGTGAAGCGCACCAGCGCGGTCCCGCCGTCCAGGCCGATGGCCTCGTAGACAAACGCCTCTTCAGGCGGCAGGGCCGGCGGCTTGTCCTGCAACGGCGCCGCGTCTGCCCGCGGCCCCGTGGCGAGGTCGCCGGCGCTCGTTGTATTGGCAGGTGCGCCGCCCAGGCCGGAAAGCAGCTCGTCCAGCGCCGACGGTCCGTCACCGGCCGGGGGCAGCGCCACGCTGACCTGCTGGGCGGTGGGCGGATAGCAGAGGACGTCTTCAAGGCAACCCTGTGAGCGCACGTCGATGACCACCGTGGACGTGTCCGCCGGAACGGTCGCCAGCGGCACCGTGACCGAGACCCGGCCGTGGAACTTCACCACTTCCTCGCCCAGCAGGGCATCGAAACCACGGTCGCCTTCGGGCACGCGTGGCTCGCCCAGCTCAACACCGGGCGTGGCCGTGCTGAATGCCAGGAAACGGTTGTGATAGAGGTAGTAGTTCTCGGCGATGGTCCACTCGACCACGACCTGGTCGCGACCTTCTGCGCGCCCCTCGATGGCGAAAACCTCGCCGTAGGGCTTCACATCGGCGGGCGATACCGCGGCAACGGGTGACGAAAGCATCGTCGCCAGCGCAATTGCGGCCCAACCCCACCCCTGCAGCCGGCTCATACCGATACCGACCCGCGCAGCCACGCCAGGTAGTCTTCCGACACGTGCTCGGCTTTCACCGACAGCAGTTCGGGCACGTCGTAAGGGTGATGCTCACGCATCCAGTGTTCGATGACGAAAAAATGCGTCGCCGTGGTTTTGATGATCATCAGCGACTCCTGCGCCTGCTCGACCTTGTCTTTCCAGCGGTATACAGACCGCGCGCCGGGCAGGATGTTCACACAGGCCGCGTGCTTCGCTTCGACCAGGCCCCGGGCCAGGCGTTCGGCCGTGTCTTCATCGGGGCAGGTGCAGAATATCGTGATGGTTTCGTTCATGGGTGGGGATTTTACCGTTTGAAGGTCTCGCCGAAGAAATCGCCGTCACGCCAGCGCGGGCGGGCGGCCTGGCCGGCCACGATGTCGCCCGCCCGCCAGGCCAGTCGCGTGAACCGCGCCGCGGCGCCGTAATCAATGGCCTGGTCCGCGTTGTCGCCCGGCGCGTGATAATCGTGGCGCATGAAATGCCGGTAGATCTCGCGGTTCGTTCCACCCAGGGCACCGGGACCGGGCGCCAGGAACACCGCCGGCACGCCCTGGCGCACGAACGGATAGTGGTCGCTGCGGGTAAAGATGTTCAGCGCCGGGAACGGGTCTTCGGTGACGGTGATACCCATCTCCGCCGCGGCCACCGCCACGGCGTCGCCCAGGCTGGAGCGCTGGCCGCCCCAGGCCACCACGGCGGTGAAGTCGTAAAGCAGCACCGGCATGTCGAGGTTGATCACCGCGGCCACCCGGTGCCCCACGGGCGATGGGTGACGCGCGTACCAGTTTGAGCCCACCAGGCCGGCTTCCTCGGCGGTGGCCGCCAGGAACACGACACTGCGGCGCGCCGGTCGCGCGTTGAACCGGCGGGCCGCTTCCAGCATCACCGCCACGCCGGCGGCGTTGTCCAGCGCGCCGCCGTGCACCTGTAACTCGCCGTCCGGTCCCGGGCGCACACCGATATGGTCCAGGTGCGCGACATACACCACCAGGTCACGCGCCAGCACCGGGTCGGTACCGGGCACCATCGCCGCCACGTTGGCGCTGCGCATTGGCTGGTGGTGACTGCGCTGGGTCATTTCAACTTCACCATCCAGCGTGAAAACCGGTAGCTCGCGGCCTTCGCGATCCGCCTCGATCAGCGTCGCCAGCGCATGGGCGGAGCCTTCAAACAGCACGCCTGCCGCCTCGTGATGGACGGTGGCGACACCGCGCAGCCCCCTGGCCACGCCATCGATACCACCATCCGGCCGCATCGACCCCATCGCGGGAGCATCCACCTGCCTGGACAGGGCGCTCCAGTCCGTCACCGCCTCGTTCAGTGGCGTAAAGATGATGATGACGCCGACGGCGCCGTGCGCCGCCGCGGTTTCCAGCTTGTGTTGCCGGGTGCCAAAGTGGGCGCCCGCCTCGCCGGCGAGCGTTTCGGGATATCCGGCGAGCATCACCGCGACCTTGTCGGTGACGTCGATCTCCGCGTAGTCGAGATGACCCAGCGCCGGCGCATCGACCCCGTAGCCCACGAACGCCATGGGCGCCGTGACGGCCGACTGCTCATGCACCAGGTCAGGGGGACGGTAGAAGTCGCCGGGGAAGTTCAGCGAGTGTCGTTCACCGTTGCGCGCCACCGAGAGTGCCACGGCGCCGGGCATGGTGGTCGCGGCCCGCATCGGCACGGGCTGGAACCAACCCCCGTCGGGGCCGGCGGGTACCAGTCCCATGGCCCGGAACTGGTCAGCGACATAAAGGGTGGCCAGGTCGTAGCCGGGCGTGCCCGGCAGGCGGCCACGCAGGTGGGGGTCGGCCAGGAACTCGACGTGCGCACGCAGGCGGTCGGAAACGCTATCGGGCTGCGCGAACACCGGAGAAGCCATGGCACCGGCACACAGGATGGCCAGCGCCGAAAGAACAACCACCCATGACCGCCGACGGCGCCGCAACACGGGCCCCGGCCCGCGCCTCGCAACGCCGGCCACGGCTGTCAGTCGTCGATCTCGAACGGGTCGAGCTTTTTCGGTGCGAGTTTCTTCTGCAGGCGCACGTATTTCGGCAGCCCCTGGCGGTCGTACGGCGGGTAGTCCTCGCCGCGAATCAGCGGTTCCAGGTACTTCCGCGCCGACGGCGTGATGCCGAAACCGTCTTTCGTGATGTAGCGCGCCGGCATCTTTTTCTCGCGGTTGGCCACACGAGACAGCGGCGCCTCGCCCACTTTCCAGCGATATGGCTTGTCAGACGTGCGCTCGATGGTGGGCATCACGCCGGACTTGCCGGCAATGGCGAAGTCCACCGCCGCCTTGCCCATCGCGTAGGCCTGGTCGACGTCGGTTTTCGACGCCACGTGCCGCGCCGAGCGCTGCAGGTAATCCGACACCGCCCAGTGGTACTTGTAGCCCAGCTTCTCCTTGACCAGCGCGGCCACCACCGGCGCCACGCCGCCCAGTTGCGCGTGGCCAAAGGCGTCGCGCACGCCGGAGTCGGCCAGGAACTTGCCCTTCCTGTCGCGCACGCCCTCGGAGACGACGATCGAGCAGTAGCCGTATTTCTCCACCGATTCCTTGACCCGCTTGAGGAACGGACGCTGCTCGAACGGCCGCTCGGGGAACAGGATGATGTGCGGCGGGTCGCCGTCTTCGCGCTGCGCAAGGCCACCGGCGGCGGCAATCCAGCCCGCGTGCCGGCCCATCACTTCCAGGATGAACACCTTGGTGGAGCTGGACGCCATCGACTCGACGTCCAGGCTGGCTTCCATGATCGACACCGCCACGTACTTCGCCACCGAGCCGAAGCCCGGGCAGTTGTCAGTAATCGGCAGGTCGTTGTCGATGGTTTTCGGCACGCCGATGCACTGCACCGGGTAGCTCAGCTTCGTGCCGATCTGCGAGACCTTGTAAGCGGTGTCGGACGAATCACCGCCACCGTTGTAGAGGAAATAGCCGATATCGTGGGCCTTGAACACCTCGATCAGGCGCTCGTACTCGGCGCGGTTGTCCTCGATGCCCTTGAGCTTGAAACGGCAGGAGCCAAAGGCGCCGCCCGGGGTGTGGCGCAGCGCGGCGATGTCGGCCTTGCGCTCCTTCGAGGTATCGATGAGGTTCTCGCGCAGCACGCCGATAATGCCGTTTTCGCCGGCGTAGACCTTGCCGACCTGGTCGCGATTGGCACGCGCAGTTTCGATCACCCCGCAGGCGGTCGCGTTGATCACCGGCGTCACACCGCCGGACTGGGCGTAGAGCAGGTTCTTCCTGGCCATGGTTTCCCCCGTTTGGATGGACCTTCAAATGGCTGAGTTTCATTGACTGCGCGGCACCGAGCGGTTAGCGTTAGCGCCTTGTCACAGCCCCCTATTCTAGAGGACGGGAACCGTCTCATGCGAATCGTGTTACTGGGTGCGCCCGGGTCCGGAAAAGGCACCCAGGCGGCGCTCCTGAAAGACCATTTTGAAATCCCCCATATTTCCACCGGCGACCTGCTGCGCCAGGCCGTGGCCGATGCCACCCCGCTGGGCATGAAGGCCAAGGCCATCATGGACCGCGGCGAACTGGTGCCGGACGACGTCATGCTGAACCTGATCGAGGAACGCCTGTCGTCCGCGGACGTGAAGCCGGGTTTCATCCTGGACGGCTACCCGCGCAACCTGGCCCAGGCCGAGGCGCTGGAAGCCCTGCTGGGCAAGCTGGGCCAGCCGATCGAGGAAGCGGTGATGATCGAGGTGAGCGAAGACCGCGTGGTCGAACGCATCGCCAAGCGCGCCGCCGAGGAAGGTCGCAGCGATGACACCGAGGACGTGGTCCGTAACCGCATGCGCGTTTACGAGGAACAGACCGCGCCGGTGGCCGGCTTCTACGAGGACCAGGGGCTGCTGACGCGGGTGCTGGGCGAAGGCTCGATCGAGGAAGTCTCCGCGCGCATTCGCGGCGCCCTGAACACCGACGGTTCGGACTGACCGCATTGCGGCCGGTACGGAAACGGCCCGCCCGGTGAACAACGGCCTCCAAGCCCTCTGGGCACTGCTCCGGCTCAAGGCCGGGCCCCAGGACCTGCCCTCGTCGTGGACACTGACCGCGCTGGTCATCATTGTCTTCATCGGCGAGTCCGTCCTGACGACGCAGGCCCTGGGTAATGAAACCGCCGCCGGGCGCAGCCTGATGGCCATCGGCATCCAGGTGCTGGCCGTGGTGGCGCTGCTGCGTTTTCACGGTCACCCCGAACGCACCCCGCAGACCCTGCTGGCGCTGTCGGCCACCGGCATCGTCATGGGGCTGCTGACGTTCGTGTTTGCCATCCAGGCCAGCACCGAGGTGAACCAACCGCTGATGTTCATGGTCTGGTTCTCCATCTTCTGCTGGAGCCTGGCCGTGGACGCCAACATTTACCGCCATGCGCTCGGCACCACCCTGTCCATCGGCGTGCTGGTCACCGTGCTGCTGATGGCGTTGACCTACGTGATCCTGCATTTCGCCTACAACACATGAAACACATCCATATTCTCGGTATCTGCGGCACGTTCATGGGCGGTGTCGCCCTGCTGGCGCGCCGCGCCGGCTTCCGCGTGACCGGCACCGACCAGAACACCTATCCGCCAATGAGCACCCTGCTGGAAAAAGAAGGCATCGAGCTCACCGAGGGCTATGAGAACGCGCCCCTGGACCCCGCGCCTGACCTGGTCGTGATCGGCAACGCGCTGACCCGCGGCAACCCGGCGGTGGAGAAGGTCCTGAACGAGGGCATGAACTACGTCTCCGGCCCCCGCTGGCTGGGCGAGAACTACCTGCGCGGCAAGACCGTGCTGGCCGTGGCCGGTACCCACGGCAAGACCACCACCTCCAGCATGCTGGCGTGGATCCTGGAAGACGCGGGCCTGGCACCCGGCTTCCTGATCGGCGGCGTGCCGCGCAATTTCGGCCTGTCGGCGCGCGACGGCGAGAAAGTGTTCGTCGTGGAAGCCGACGAGTACGACACCGCGTTTTTCGACAAGCGCGCCAAGTTCGTTCACTACCGCCCGCGCGTCGCCATCCTCAACAACCTGGAATACGACCACGCCGACATCTACCCCAACCTGGACGCCATCAAGACCCAGTTCCATCACCTGGTGCGCACCATCCCGGGCGAGGGCACGCTGGTGGTGAACGGTGAAAGTACCGAACTCGAATCGGTACTGAAAATGGGTTGCTGGAGCCGGCGCCAGACCTTCTCCACCGGCGACGGCACCGACTGGCAGGTCGAACGCCTGAACCCGGGCGGCACCCGGCTGGCCTTTCATCGCGATGGCGAATTGATGGGCGAGGTCGAATGGGATCACTGCGGCGAACACAATGCCATGAACGCCTGCGCCGCCGTGGTTGCCGCCGTGGCCGCCGGCGTCGAACCGGCCGCCGCCATTGACGCACTGTCACGCTACCAGGGCGTCAAACGTCGCCTGGAACCCATCGGCGATGCCGACGGCATTCACGTCTACGACGATTTCGCCCACCACCCGACGGCCATCCGCATGACCCTGGAAGGCCTGCGCCGCCGGGTCGGCAACGACCGCATCCTGGTCGCGCTGGAACCGCGCAGCAACACCATGCGCGCCGGCGTTCACGCCGACCTGCTCGGCCCTTCCCTGATCGCCGCCGACCGAGTCTGGCTGCTGACCTCCGGCGATATCGACTGGGACCCGCAGGTGGCGCTCAAGCCACTCGAGGGCCGTGGGCGAGTCGTCACCCGTACGGCTGACATGCTGGCGCAGATGCGGGAGTTCGTGAAGCCGGGCGACCACGTCGTCTTCATGAGCAACGGTGGCTTCGAGGCGGCGCCGCGGCGCTTTGCCCAAGAACTGGGCGTCGAAAACTGATCGCGGCCGCCGAACGCCTTTACATCCGTTTAAGTGCGATTTGACCGGGTCTGAATACTATTCGGCCTAAACTCGGCATGAACGTTCTCGGCCGGAAAGCACCACTTGAAATCCAGATCACCGGGCAAGCAACCTGCGGGTTTCTCCGCCGTCACCGTCATCCTCGTGTCGGCGGGATTCCTGACCCTGTTCGCCAACCTGTCTTTTTTCCGCCACCTGCTGGCGACATTCGGCTGGTCGCGCCACACGGCGCCCGGCCTGGTGTCGTCCGCCATCGTGTTGCTGTGCGCAACCGCGTTGTTGTTGCTGGCGGTACCGGGGCGACGCCTGCTGAAGGCTGTCTTGTCGGCGCTCTTCCTGGTCGCCGCGACCTCGGCTTACTTCATGGACACCTACGGCGTCATCATCGACCACGGGATGCTGACCAACGCGCTGATGACCGACGCCGCGGAGGTCCGTGACCTGCTGACACCGCGGTTTTTCGCGTACATCCTGGTGCTGGGGCTGATACCGACAGCCGTACTGCTACGGATCCGGATCCGCCGAACATCCGTACGCCGACAGCTGGGCGCGCGACTGCTGACGGGCAGCGTGATGGGTGTGCTGGCGGTAACGCTGGTCGTCGGGTCGGGCGGTTTTTTCGCCACCCTGGTGCGCGAGCACAAACCGTTGCGCTACTACGCCAACCCGCTGACGCCGATCTATTCAACGGTCCGCCTGGTCTCCGCAAACACCAAGGCGCCACCGGGTGAACTTCGCCAGGTCGCCACGGATGCCCACATTCCCGAGCATCCGGACCGCGAACTGGTGGTGCTGGTCGTCGGTGAAACCGCCCGGGCGGATCGGTTTTCATTGAACGGTTACCGCCGTGAAACCAACCCGGAACTCGAGACCCACGACGTCATCAGCTTCCGCAATGTCACGGCGTGCGGAACGTCGACCGCCGTTTCCGTGCCCTGCATGTTCGCCGTCGAAACGGGGGCGGATTTTGACCTCGACGAGGCCGACCGGAGTGAAAATGTCCTGGACGTTCTCGTCCGGGCCGGGGTCAACGTCATCTGGCGCGACAACAACTCCGATTCCAAGGGCGTGGCAAAGCGCATTCCCGAGCAGAACTTCCGCACCCCGGAAACGAATACCGTGTGCGACGAAGAATGCCGTGACATCGGAATGCTGGCTGGACTGCAGGCGTACATTGACAGCCGCGAAGACGGTGACATCCTGATCGTGCTGCACCAGATGGGCAGCCACGGCCCCGCCTACTACAAGCGCTACCCGGCGGAGTGGTCGAACTTCGTTCCGGAATGCCGTGATTCACAGCTCGCGGTGTGTAGCGCCGCAGAGCTGTCCAACGCCTATGACAATACCATTCGCTACACCGATCATTTTCTCGGCAGGGTCATCGACCTGCTGGGCGCCAATGACGACGAATTTGAAACGGTCATGATGTACATCGGCGATCACGGTGAATCACTCGGCGAAAACAATGTTTACCTGCACGGCCTCCCGAACTGGCTGGCGCCGGAAACCCAGACCCAGGTGCCGATGATTTTCTGGATGGGAAGCAGTTACGACGACGCAGATCCCACGGCGCTGGCGCGCCTGCGTGACCGGCCACTGTCACATGACAACCTGTTTCACACGCTGCTGGGTGTATTCGAAGTCAGGTCGAAGGTCTACGATGGTTCGAAGGACATCCTGCAGCTATCCCGGGAGCTGGCGCCCGAGGCCGGCGCGCGTCGATCCAGCGCCTGACGACACCTATTTCGATCGCACGAGCCACAGGTCCTGCCGGACCTGGCGAAACCGCCAATCCCCGGACAGGGTACTCTGCAGTCGTTCAATATCACGGGGTTCGGGCAAGCCGGCCTTCCAGTAGCTGAACAGCCACAGGCGCTTGACCAGGTCCTCGCGGTGAAACTGCCCCAGCCAGACGGTGTCGCCGCCCGGTTCAAGGTCGGCGCCGGAGTCCCAGAGCCGCAGCACCAGTTGCTGGTCATCGGCCCTGACCGGCAGCCTCAGCACCAGCGTTTCACGGTGACCCAGGTAGTTTTTGCCCGTCAGCGGCAGGGTGCTCTTGTTGGCCTCGGGGTTCAGCGCGCGCAGGAACCAGCGCCAGTCGTCGGCCTCGGCATACTGCCAGCCGGCCGCCTCCAGTGGCGCCACCAGTTCCTCGAGGTCACCCACCAGCTGGAAGTTGAACCGGCGTGACGCCATCGACCGGGAACGGGTGCGGTCGATCGGCAATTCGGCCCATTCTTCATCCCACCAACCGCTATTCGACAGGGTCATTTCCGGCAGTGTGACCCGGACCGATTCCAGGCCGGGCGCCAGGTTCTGCTGCACCTGCCACGCCAGGGTCAGCACCAGCGTGCCGTAAAAAATGGCGGCGACCACGCCGCCCTGGAAATGCCGCTTCGCCCGGGCGCGATACGCCATGCCGACGATCGCGGTCCACGCGAGCCCCAGGACAAAACCGGCCAGCGCGCCGCTCAGCCAGTCGAGGCCGAGGTATACGCGCGCGAACAGCAGCAGCGTCAGCAACACGGTGGCGGCGAGATAGGGCCATTTGCGGTGCTGGCGCTTCAGTTCCTTGGCCACCATGACCGAGAAGAAGCCCAGCACCACGGTGGCCAGCGTCAGGTGCGCGCTGGGGATATAGACGTGCTCGTTCTCCACCGCCTGGATCATCGGCGTGGCGCGCAATGACAGGGCCATCAGGGCCTGCAGCACCAGGCCGCCGGCCATGGCCACCAGCCAGTGCGCCGCCGCGTCGATGCGCTGCGCGCCCATCAGCCACAGCAGCGTGGCCACCGAGGTCGGCAACAGCACCCACCAGCGCGACAGCTGGCTGATACCCACCATGAACGGGTCGGTGATGTCGTTGCGAAGCGTCTGCGCCCAGCCCATGACGGCCAGGTCGCGAGCGCCGGGTTCCGGCCCGAACGGCGCCAGGAACATCAGCAGCACGAAGCCCCACAGGGCGACCACCAGCAGCAGGCCGAGCATGCTCACGGACAGCACCTCGGGTTGTGACGGGTCAAGAATGGGCCCGGCGATCCGGCCCAGCACCGGGTGCCGCCGCGACCAGCGAATGGCACGGCGCAGCCAGCGCGCCGAGTACACGGCGGAAATTTCGTACAGCATGCGGAACAGCCACAGCGCCAGCCACACGATGCCGACGGCCAGGGCCAGCACCAGCGCGAGCCGGCCGGCGTAGTCGGACGCCACTTCCAGCGAGGCGCCGAACACCATGCCGGGCACCAGGTAGGCCGGCGTCCACAACACGCAGGCCGGGATGCTGACCGCCGCGAAGCGCCGCGCCGACATGCCCATCATGCCCGCCGTGGCCGGCACCACCGGGCGCAAAGGCCCGATGAAGCGGCCGATGACGACGCTCTTCGCGCCATGCTTCCGGAAAAACTCGCCCGCGCGGAGCAGCATGCCAGGGTACCGGCTGAACGGCCACATGGTCTTCAGCCGCTGCTGGTACCGATAGCCGACCCAGTAACTGACCAGGTCACCGGCGATGGCGCCCAGCGTACCCCCCACCCAGATGGGCAACATGCCGGTCACGCCCAGCCCGACCATCGCGCCAACGCCGAAGAGAATGAAAATGCCGGGCAACAGGAAACCGATGATCACCAGGGACTCGAGAAACGCCAGCACGAAGATCGCGAAGCCCGCCCATCCGGGATTCGCGGTGATCCAGTCCAGCAATGCCTGTATCCAGCCTGATTCCAAGTGACAGACCGGGCCGGGCCCGGTGGGTCAGCGGCGCCACGCGCCGGGTCGGTTATGATACGTCAGCACCCGCGCAATGGCCCGCGGGAAAACGGCTGGAGACCCATCGGCATGAGCGACCTGAAAGGCAAGACCCTGTTCATCACCGGCGGCTCGCGCGGCATCGGCCGCGCCATCGCGCTGCGCGCGGCCCGCGACGGCGCCAACATCGTCATCGCCGCCAAGACCGACAAACCGCACCCGAAGCTGCCCGGCACCATCCACACGGTGGCCGAAGAAGTCGAGACCGCCGGCGGCAAGGCCCTGGCGCTGCAGCTGGACGTCCGCGACGACCACGCCGTCGACGACGCCATGGCCGCAGCGGCCGAACACTTCGACGGCATCGATATCCTGGTCAACAACGCCAGCGCCATCACGCTGCGCAACACCGCCGACCTGCCAATGCGCCGCTTCGACCTGATGTTCGACGTCAACGTGCGTGGCACCTACTCCTGCTCACGCGCCGCGCTGCCGTACCTGGAAAAGGGTGACAACCCGCACATCCTGAACCTGTCGCCACCGCTGAACATGAACCCGGCCTGGTTCAAGGACCACACCGCCTACACCATGTCGAAATACGGCATGAGCATGTGCGTGCTGGGCATGTCGGAAGAGTTCCGCGACCGCGGCATCGCCGTCAACGCGCTGTGGCCGCGAACCGTGATCGCCACCGCCGCCATCAATATGCTGGGTGGCATGGTGAAACCCGAGAACTGCCGCACCGAGGCCATCATGGCCGACGCCGCCCACGCCATCCTCATCCGCAACGCGCGCGACTGCACCGGCAATTTCTACATCGACGAGGTCGTGCTGGCGAAAACCGGCGTCAAGAACTTCGATGCATACGCGGTCGAGCCGGGCACGCCGCTGATGAAGGACCTGTTCCTCGACTGAATGGTCTGCACCGGAGGCGGGAAGGGGCAGTTGCCCGGGTGTCCGTGCTTCGTGTCCGGGGCTTCGCCCCGATACCCGCGTTACGGCGCCCGCTACCGGGCCGGCCCGGCGCGCCGTCCTGGCGCGGCGGGCCTTGATCCGCCATCCATGGCGGATCACCCCGGTTTCGTGCACCTGCACTCGGCCACTCGCTTTAAGGACACCCGGCCAACCACCCCTTCCCGCCGCGTGTAGCCAGCCTGGGTCCAAGCTGGGAAACAGGCGCACCCAACAATCGCGGGCCTGGTAGCGTTCCGGTAGCCGGTGGGGGTGTGGGCTTTCGGGCGGGCTTGAGAGCCGCCGGTGTGAGCCGTGCGAACCAGGTCAACCGGGCAGGACGCCCGGTTGAGCCCCGAGGGTCAGGATGACCCTTCGGGGCGACCTGGCCGAGCGCGGTTCGCGCCGGGAACGCCGGCAAAGCCGGCGCGGCGAACCGCCCGCCCGAAAGCCCACACCCCCACCGGCAAGCGCGACACGCTATCAGCCAAAGCCCGCGAGTACGTCCGCCGCTGCGCCAATTGTCTCCCGGATGTCATCTTCAGTGTGCGCCGAAGACACGAACCCGGCCTCGAACGCCGAGGGCGCCAGGTAGACGCCGGCATCCAGCAGGCCGTGGAAGAAGGCCTTGAAGCGGTCGATATCGCAGGCCATGACTTCGTCGAATGAGGTGACCTCGGTGGCCTCGGTGAAAAACAGGCCGAACATGCCGCCGACCTGGCTGAAGGCCATGGGTGCGCCGGCCGACCGGGCCGCGTCACGCAGGCCATCGACCAGCATCGTGGTTTTGGCCTTCAGTTCCTCGTAGAAGCCGGGGCGCGAGATCAGGTCCAGGTTCGCCAGGCCGGCGGCCATCGCCACCGGGTTTCCGGACAGCGTGCCGGCCTGGTAGACCGGCCCGGTAGGCGCGATTTGCTCCATGTATTCGCGCTTGCCGCCGAAAGCGCCCACCGGCATGCCGCCGCCGATCACCTTGCCGAAGGTCGACAGGTCCGGGACCACGTCGTACAGCGCCTGCGCGCCGCCCAGTGCCACGCGGAAGCCGGTCATCACCTCGTCGAAGATCAACAGCACGCCGTGCTCGTCGCACAGTCGCCTTAACGCCTGCAGGTAGCCGTCCGCCGGCGGAATGCAGTTCATGTTCCCGGCAACCGGTTCGACGATGATCGCGGCCACTTCGCCGCTGTTTGCCTCCAGGCACTGGCGTACGGCCTCGGCGTCGTTGAACGGCAGGGTCAGGGTCAGGTCGGCAAGGACCGTGGGCACACCCGGGGACGTCGGCACGCCCAGGGTCAGCGCGCCACTGCCGGCCTTCACCAGGAAGGAGTCGGCGTGGCCGTGGTAACAGCCTTCAAACTTGATGATGCGGTCACGGCCGGTGGCCGCGCGCGCCAGGCGGATGGCGCTCATCGTGGCCTCGGTGCCGGAGTTCACCATGCGCACCATGTCCATGGCCGGCACCAGTTCGCACAGCCGCTCGGCCATGGTGACCTCGCCGGGCGCCGGCGCGCCGAAGCTGAGCCCGCGCGCGGCGGCCTGTGTCACCGCCGCCAGGATGTCCGGGTGGGCGTGGCCGGCGATCATTGGCCCCCATGAGCCAACGTAGTCGATGTAGCCACGGCCGGAAACGTCATAGATGCGTGCACCTTCCGCGCGTTCGATAAACAGCGGCTCACCACCGACGCCGTTGAACGCGCGCACCGGTGAATTGACCCCGCCGGGGATGTGGACGCGGGCCCGCGCCAGGAGTTCTGCATTGGTCGTCATGGGCGACATTCTCCGGCCTGTCGCAACGCGCCGCAACTGGCGTTGGGTTTCACGGCCGGGCGTGGCAAACTACGCCCCTTTTTCGGACGGCGAAACCATGGCGGACAACGACTACAAGGTCTGGATGTGCATCATCTGCGGCTGGATCTACGACGAGCAGAAAGGCGCACCCGAAGAGGGCCTGGCGCCGGGCACCCGCTGGGAAGACGTCCCCGAGTTCTGGCTCTGCCCCGACTGCGGCGCCGGCAAGGAAGACTTCGAGATGGTCGAGATCTGAAAAGCCACCCCGCGCGCGGGAGATTGATCAACCCTCGGCGTATATCACTTCAGTTGAGACCTGGCCTGACGGCCCAAGCAACAATCCACGGCAGGCCGGGCCGCGCGGATCCAGCGTGAACTTCTCCATGCCCGGTAGCGAATTGGCCGCAGTCGAAGGGCCCGCCAGGGCATTGACTTGACCTGTCTCCAGCTCCAGCGCCTGGTGCACATGCCCCCAGCACACCGCGCGACACCGTGAACCCTCCAACGCAGACCAGAACCGCTCCGGCGACTGCAGCGGGTAGCGATCAATCCAGGGACTGCCCACCGGCAGCGGCTGGTGGTGCAGGGCGACCAGCGCGTGATCAGGCGCGGGGCCAGAACCGGGATTAACCGCGGCCGCCAGCGCGTCCAGCTGGTCATCATCCAGGTGCCCGTCGATCTTTCGCCGCCGCGCGCTGTTCAGCAACACCAGCCGCCAATCGCCAACATCGTGCACCAGCGGCGCGTCGACGGATGACAACGGAAAGTGCTGCGCCAGCACTTCGGCTTCATCATGGTTGCCGGGTACGGCCAGCATGGGCACGCCGAACTCACCCAGGCGCGCCGCCAGCCAGGCGGTTGCTTCATCACTGCCATCCTCGGCCAGGTCGCCGGTCAGCAGCAGCAGGTCAGGTGACCAGGTCCGGGCCGCGGGAAGAAGTTTTTCGAACTCGGCGCGGGCGTTCAGCCCACGATACGGCGTGTCCGCCGCGGCGGAAACGTGGCAGTCGGTGATCTGCAGCACGCGCAACGTATTGTCAGGCATGGTCTTCAAACGGGCTCATGGGTCAACGCGTGGGCCGGACACAAAAAAGCGGGCGCCAGGCCCGCTTTTTCGGTCGTGTCGCGGGCCGTTCAGGCTTCGACCACCGTGGCGTCCGGGGCGTTGGCCGCAACGGACTTCATGCCGTTGGAACAACCGCTGGCGGACTTGTACATCTGGCTCTTGCCGATGGCCTGGCCATTGGCTGCCTTGAGCACGAAGTAGGTGCGCCCGTCCTTGGCGGTCTTGCATTCGAAGCGGTTCGGGTCCTGGGAGTTCTTGCGTACGGACTCGATACCGTTCGCGCAGGATTTGCGCGTCTTGTAGCGTTCACTCTGAAGAATGGTCTGGCCGTTGGAAGCCTTCAGGACGAAGAATTCCTGACCGTCTTTGCTCTTGCCGCATACGAATTTACCAGCCAATGTCAGTTTCCTCCTCTGCTGACGTTTAACGAGCCCACCGAGGAAACCGGCCATGCCGAACCTCGTTCGGGAATTCGTGAATCGAGTCTACATGATACATCCGGGCATTGCAGTTGCGAGCCGTTGATTTCAGGGTGATTCCGGATCGAAATTCAGCACCAGCACGTCACCGCGCTTCGTCCCCAGCGACTTTGCCTGGCCGGCGTTCAGTTCGAGCACGTAGCGCGCCGGGCCCTCGCTGGGGTAACCGGGGCAGGCCTGGACCACGCAGGGCCGGGCGTTCTCCGCCACGCTCACCAGCGCCAGGTCGGCATCGAAGTAGAAAATATCCAGGGGGATCCGGGTGTTGCGCATCCAGAAACTGCGCGGCGCCTCGTCGGGGAAGATGAACAGCATGCCGTGATCGGCGGGCATGTGGTCACGGAACATCAGGCCGCGCATCTGCGATTCGCGGTCCAGCGCCAGTTCCACCTGGTAGCGCTGGCCGTTCAATTCCACGGTGTGCGGCTGCGAGGCGCAGGCCGCCAGTGTCCAGGCGGCCAGCAGCGCGGTGAGAAGGAGTTGCCATGGTCGATGCCCCATGGCGAGGCATCATATCAGGGCGCGGCGGCGACGCGTACTTCCGGCGCGGGCACGTCCAGTGCGACCATGGTGTCGGTGAACAGCGCCGGGTGCAGGTCGCCCATCACGTTGACGATGACGGCTTCCTCGCCGTCGGTGCTGATGACCGTCAGGCCGGCGAAGGCATGGGTGTCAGCGTCGCTGTCGGCTTTCACCATCATCCAGGTCTGTTCGCCTTCCTCGGCGACCACCGCTACCGGCTCCCAGCCATCTTCGAACAGCGAATCGCTCATCGACGCGAGCCGGGCGCTGACCCGCTCGGCGTCGCCGTCGATCTCGTAGACCCGTACCCGCACGCCGTCCAGCCCGCGCATCAGCGCCTGGGTTTCCGGCTCGTCGTCCATGAAGTTCGCGGCGAAGTGCAGCAGCCCGGGCCCGATCGAGATCCGCGTGACGCTGTCGGTGTCGAACACGCCGGGCGAATCAAGATCGGCGAAGCCCTCGCTGGAGCGCGGCGCGGTCAGGCCGCAGGCGGTCAGCACGACGGGCAGGGCGATGGCCAGCACGATGGCCGCCAGGCCGTGAAAATGGAGTCTGCACTTTCTCATCATCATGCCCCCGTCAGTCGATGTTGACGTCGAACTTTTCCATGACCTCGCCGACCTTTTCAGGGTCGATCTGGCCCAGGATGTTCACGAACACGGCTTCCTCGCCATTCACGGCCATCACGGTCAGGCCCTGCATGCCGGTGTCATCGGCTTTCATGAAGATCTGCACCTGCTCGCCATCCTCATTGACCTGGACAATGGGCTCCCAGGCCTGGCCGGCCAACAGGTTCTTCACCTGCTGGACCTTGTCCATGGCCGGTTCCAGCTCGCCACCGGTGGCGTAGACATTCACGCGAACGCCCTTCAGGCCGTCGAGCAGCGCCGCGGCGTCCGGGTCGTCCTTCGCGGCCGCGCCCATGAAGCCCAGCAGCATGCCGCCGATGTTGATCATCACCTTGGGCTCGCCGTAAAAGTTCTGCAGCTCACCGAAGTCGACATAACCCGGCAGGTCCTTGAGTTCATCTTCCTGGGCCGCCACCGGCGCACTCAGCCCGAACACCGCCAGTGCGACCAGGCACTTGCCCATCCAGTTGTCTTTCATTGCTTTCATGCCCCACGTTTTCATGCGTCTTGCTCCTTCTCTGATTCGAACGGCGCGGCCAGCGCGCGAGCCGTTTCTTCGGTCACCGGCCGGGCAAAGCCCTGGCCGATGCTGTTTTCAATTTCCCGTTCTGTGACCCGGGTTGCCTTTTGCAGGTAAGCCATGGCCACGACCAGGTCGTGTTCGGCCTGCGCGATCTCGGCAGGCGTCGGATGTTTCGGTCCCAGCTGGGTCACGACCAACGCCACTGCCAGCGGTACGGCCGCCAGGCCCATCGCGGCGCCCCAGCGCGGCATGCCACCCGGCAGCAGGCCGGCCAGCCAGCCACTGCCGGCATCACGCGACAGCGCCTTTTGCTCACGCGGTATCGCTTTCAGCTTGCGCCGCAGCGAGGCCGGCGCCGGCTCCACCGGCAGGTCGTTCATCAACTGGCGCAGCTGGTAGGCCTCGATAATGGCCGTGGCCAGCGCCGGATCCTGCTCGGCCTCGGCCTTCAGCTCGGCCGCCTGGGCCTCGTTCAGTTCGCCGTCCACCAGCGCGTTGATTCGGTTTTCCAGTTCATTCATGGTCGGATCGTTCATGGTCTGACCTCCGCCAGCTGCTCCCGCAGCTGTTTTCGTGCCCGGTGCAGGTAGACCTTCACCTGCGACAGGCTCAGTTCGGTGGCGTTGGCCACCTCCTCGTAACTGTGCTGCTGGACATCCCGCAGGATGACCAGCGAGCGGTACGGCTCCTTCAGGCCGCGGATGGCGCGCTGCAGCCAGCGCCCCAGCTCGCCCCGTTCGGCCCCGGCCGCCGGGCCGTGGTGTTCCACCACCTGCTCGTCGGCCACCTCCACTTCCGGCTTGCGTCGCCGCAGCCGGTCCAGGCAGGTATTGCGTGTCACCTTCATCAGCCAGGGCTTCACCCGCTCCGGGTCGATGTTGTCCCGGTGGTCCCAGAGCTTGATGAACGCGTCCTGCACGGCGTCCTCCGCCTCGGCCGCATCCTTGAGCAGGTATCGCGCCAGGGACCATGCCCGGTCCTGGTGCTCGCGCACCCATTGTTGGTACTCCCTGCTCATTCCCTCGACGGCCCGTTTGCTCTCGTTTATTCGGCGTTCAGGACTTTATACGTGTGAAACGGCATTTGGTTACACCTCCAGGTGCACATTCGTAAAAATCGCCGCAACTAAATATGTACGGCCTGCCCTTGAAATGAATTTCCCACAGCCCCACGTGAAGGGGCAGGTTGCGTAGACGGTCAAAACCGCGGCGCAACGCAGGTTCAGGCAGCTTCGGCCAACCCGGTGCCGCCGAGATTTCATTTAAAACTTTGTTAGGGAGTTAACCCAGATGAACCTTCGTCCTTTACACGATCGCGTGATCGTCAAGCGCATGGAAGAAGAACGCGTATCCGCCGGGGGCATCGTGATCCCCGATTCCGCCACCGAAAAGCCGGTCCGCGGTGAAGTGCTGGCGGTCGGCAACGGCAAGATTCTCGAGAGCGGCGAAAAGCGCGATCTCGACATCAAGGCCGGTGACAAGGTGCTGTTCGGCAAGTACGCCGGCACCGAGGTCAAGGTCGATGGCGAGGAACTGCTCGTCATGCGCGAAGAAGACATCATGGCCGTGATCGAGTCCTGATCACCCGCCGTCAACCGAACACAGATATTTCGAGGATTATGCAATGAGTGCAAAAGACGTACGTTTTGGTGAAGACGCGCGCAAGCAGATGCTGAAAGGCGTCAACACGCTTGCCAACGCGGTCAAGGTCACCCTGGGTCCGAAAGGCCGCAACGTGGTGCTGGACAAGAGCTTCGGCGCCCCCACCGTGACCAAGGACGGCGTGTCCGTGGCCAAGGAAATTGAACTGGAGAACAAGTTCGAGAACATGGGCGCGCAGATGGTCAAGGAAGTCGCTTCCAAGACCTCCGACATCGCCGGTGACGGCACCACCACCGCCACCGTGCTGGCCCAGTCCATGCTGACCGAGGGCCTGAAGGCCGTCGCCGCCGGCATGAACCCGATGGACCTGAAGCGTGGCCTGGACAAGGCCGTCATCGCCGCCGTGGAAAGCCTGAAGGGCCTGTCCACCCCGTGCACCGACAGCAACGCGATTGCCCAGGTGGGCACCATCTCCGCCAACTCCGACGAGGAAATCGGCAGCATCATCGCCACCGCGATGGAGCGTGTCGGCAAGGAAGGCGTGATCACCGTTGAAGACGGTTCCGGCCTGGAGAACGAGCTGGACGTCGTCGAAGGCATGCAGTTTGACCGCGGCTACCTGTCGCCGTACTTCATCAACAACCAGGACACCATGAGCGCCGAGCTCGAAGATCCTTACGTGCTGCTGCACGACAAGAAGATCAGCAACGTCCGTGACCTGCTGCCGGCCCTGGAAGCCGTCGCCAAGTCCGGCAAGCCGCTGCTGATCATCGCCGAGGACATCGAGGGCGAAGCCCTGGCCACGCTGGTGGTGAACACCATCCGCGGTATCGTCAAGGTCGCGGCCGTCAAGGCCCCGGGCTTCGGCGACCGTCGCAAGGCCATGCTGGAAGACATCGCCATCCTGACCGGCGGCACCGTGATCTCCGAGGAAGTCGGCCTGTCACTGGAAAAAGCCACGCTGGAAGAGCTGGGTTCCGCCAAGAAGATCCAGATCACCAAGGAAAACACCACCATCATCGACGGCGCCGGCTCGCACGACGCTATCGAAGGTCGTGTCGGCCAGATCCGCGCGCAGATCGAAGAGTCTTCTTCGGACTACGATCGCGAGAAGCTGCAGGAACGCGTGGCCAAGCTGGCCGGCGGTGTTGCGGTGATCAAGGTTGGCGCTGCCACCGAGGTCGAGATGAAAGAGAAGAAGGCCCGCGTTGAAGACGCGCTGCACGCGACCCGTGCCGCCGTTGAGGAAGGCGTGGTCCCGGGTGGTGGCGTTGCGCTGATCCGCGCACTGGCCGCCCTCGTCGACCTGAAGGGCGACAACGACGACCAGAACGTCGGTATCTCCATCGCCCGTCGCGCCATGGAAGAGCCGCTGCGCCAGATCGTCCGCAACGCGGGTGAAGAAGGCTCCGTGGTCCTGAACAAGGTGCGCGAAGGCGACGCCAACTTCGGCTACAACGCCGGTACCGGCGAGTACACCGACATGATCAAGTCCGGCATCCTGGACCCGACCAAGGTGACCCGCTCTGCCCTGCAGAACGCGGCCTCCATCGCCGGCCTGATGATCACCACCGAAGCCATGATCTCGGAACTTCCGAAGGAAGATGCCCCGATGCCTGGCGGTGACATGGGCGGCATGGGCGGTATGGGCGGCATGGGCGGCATGATGTAAGCCAGCCCCTGGCAAAGCCCGGAAGAACGGGGTCAGAGTCGAGACTCTGACCCCAACGCTCCAAAGAAACCCCGCCCTCGTGGCGGGGTTTTTTATGCACACGCTATAAGCGGACCAGGCTGGCCTTTATCCAGGGTAAAAGGTGCTGGAAATCCGCCTCTCCGCGCTCCAGCAACCCGACCAGGAATGCATGGGCTTCCGGACCCACGACATCCATTTTCCAGCCGTTCATGCGCAGGAAAACATCGGTGGCGAAGAAGGCGACGCGCTTGTTGCCATCAACGAAAGGGTGGTTGAGCAGCAGCGACTCAAACTGGGCCGCGGCCATTTCTTCCAGGGACTCGTAGTAACCGGTCTGCGCCCGGTAGAGTGCGCTTTCCAGCAGGCCGCGGTCGCGTATGCCATCGGGGCCGCCGAAACGCTGTACCAGGCGCTCATGAATGGCGAGCACCTCGTCAACAGAAAGAAAGTTGACCGCTTTACTGGGCAAGCAGCTTCCCGAGTTCTTCGTTCTCGTCCATGGAGTCTTCGAGGTGATCCATGACCTCCGGGCGCAGGCGTTTGCGGGCGACATATTCACCCACTGCCTCGCTGAGCATGCCGGAAATGCTCTGGTTGGATTCGCGCGCCAGTGCCTGCAGCGCCTCCCACTCGCGTTGCTCAACCTTGGAGCTGATCTTGATCTTGGCCATGCCGTCATGGTGTCATGACATGTCATGACCCGTCAAGGCTCGCAGCTCCCTGGGACATGCCGTGAAGTTCAGTCCTGCCGATCCAGCCCTTCAGATCGATCCAGCAACCCCAGCAATTCCCGCCGCGCATCGCGCAGGATGGAATCGCGGTCGAGGCCGTCAAGAATCCCGCGCACCGTGGCGCGCGGGCCCTCCTCGCCCCACGACTTGCCGCCGGCGAACCATGATTCCGCCGCCTTGCCGGTGACCAGGGTCGCGTACCAGGCCAGGGCGCCCTGGGCCGCGCCGGTGACCACGGTGGTCATGCCGGCGCTCACGCCCTTGAGGGCGGACGACACCAGGTTGACGCCCCAGTAGGCGCCCATCAGCGCCAGCAGCTGGGCGGCAATGGTCGCCAGCAGCCGGCCGGCTTCGCGGCGGGATGGGCTGTGACCGTACAGCCGGCCCAGGTGCATGACCATCGCGACATCGATGCCGGCCGCGGCCAGCAGGTCGGCCACGGGGACCGGGTTGGCCGCCACAGCCAGGCCCTTGCCAATGCAGTAGCGGCGGATCAACTGCTCGGCCAGTTCATGGCGGGCTTCGACCACGCGCCTGGCCACCCGGCTGTCGAGTTCACTGGCGAACAGCGCGGCGTTCAGGGCCGCCAGGGTCTTGCCCTCGGCCTCCAGTAGCGCCCAGAGACGTTCGCGCAGGGCGTGCACGTCCACCGGGCGGTCCCGGCGGGTTTCCTCCTCCGACCCGTCCGGCAACACGCGGATCACCGTTTCCGGACGCGGGTCGGCGCTGGCGGCCAGCACCCGGCCGGCGCCGATGAACGGCGTGGCGCGTTCGTCCAGCCGGGCCAGCAGCGCCTCGCGTTCGTCGCCGGTGTAGCGGTCCGCCTTGTTCAGCACCATCAGCACGGGCAGGTGACGCCCGGCGATCGCTTCCAGGGCGCGGTGCTCGATATCGGTCAGGTCGCCCTCGACCACCATCAGCACCACGTCGGCCCGGCCCGCCACCTCGCGCGCCAGGCGTTCACGCGCCTCGCCGTCCAGTTCATCGATGCCCGGCGTGTCCAGCAACACCACGTGGCCCGCATCGAACGCATCCAGCGCGCCGGACTGGGTGACCTGCGTCTCGCCATGCAGTGTGCTGGTGGAGAATACTTCGCGCCCCAGCAGGGCGTTGCACAGCGAGGATTTACCGGTGCCCACGCGGCCGAAGACCGCGATGTGGACTTCCTCGCGCTGCAGTTTTTCCGCCAGGCGCTCCACCTCGCGGAACTCCGGCTCAAGGGCCTGGCGCACCGCCGCCGGCACGCTGGTGTCCTCCAGCAGCTCCCGCAGGTTGCGGTTGGCTTCCAGCAGGTGGGCGTCAGGAAGTGTCGCGCTCTCGCGCTTCCCGGACCGCCAGGCGCGCAAAGCGTCCCGCGCCCTGTTCCAGTACGTCACTGAGATTCTCCTCGAAGGCGCGGGCCGCCGGCAGGGGACGGAGGTCGCCGCGGGTGGCCAGGGTCTGGGCCGCGGCGCGTCCCAGGCTGTCGAAAATCATGCCGTAGGCCACGGCGTGCAGCAGGCCGCCGGTCAGCGTGCCCAGGCCGGGAAACGCTTTCAGGGCATTGCCGGCGATGGCCAGGGTCAGGGCGCTCATCTTGCGCACCCGGCCGCCGGCGAGCTTCAGAAACTCGTCGATCTCCATCTCCCGTGCCGGCACGTCGTACAGCGCACACAGTTCCTGCACCAGGCGCGTGGCCAACACCCCCTGGATGACCAGGTCGGAGCCCGGCGCCACCGCCGCCAGCGCGCCGATCATGGCACGGCGGGAATAGGTGCCGACCAGGGCATCGGCTTTCTCATCGCGGTGTGCCTGCCGGGCCGCTTCCAGGCGTTCGGAGGCCAGCAACAGGACGGCCGTGTCGCGCAGTTGTTCCATGAGCGGCGCGTTGCGATCCAGCTGCGACTGGATGGCCCGGCGCAGTGGCTCCACGTCGGCCTTGCGGGTGCGTGTCTCACGCTGCTCGGCGCCGTCGCTGAGCAGGCGCACGACCTCCTCGCGGCCGCCGGTGCGCACGGTGACGATGTCGCGCGGCGCCAGCCCGGTACGCTCGGCCAGGCGCCATCGCAGCGCTTCGAGTTCATCGTCGTCGTAGCGGTCCGACTTGTTCAGGGCCAGCAGCAGCGGCTTGTCCAGCGACCGCAACCGGTCGAGTTCCGTGTACTGGGAAGCCGTCAGGTCACCGTCGACCAGGAACACCACCAGGTGCGCGCGCCGGGCCTCGGCAAGCACCGCCTCGTCGTCGTCCAGGTTGAAGCCCGGCAGGTCGGAAATGACGATCCGGTCGCCGCTATCGGCGTTCCAGTCGAAATGGCGAACCTGCACCGTGGTGCCGGCGCGCGCATCCGACGGCGCATCGGCTTCGGGCAGCAAGGCCTTTACCAGTGCGCTCTTTCCGGTACTGACTTCCCCGAACAGGGCGATATGGATTCGGCCGCCGGACTTGCGGCGCCGTTGCTCGTGGAGTTCGGCCAGTGCCGGTCCCACGTCAACGCCCGCGGCCGAGGCGTCTTCCAGGGCCTGCTCCAGGGCTTCCGGCGAAGGCGGCGCGGCGTCGCTTTCGTCGCCCAGCACCGGCCGCGGCCGCAGCCAGCGCCAGGCCAGCGCGGTCAGGCCCAGCGTCACCGCGGTGACGGCGAAGATCCAGCCGTAGCGAATCCAGGCGGGCGCCGCCGCCAGCCGGCCCCACACCGACAACGCGGTGTCGGTCACGAGCAGCAACAGGGCGAAGGCGACGACCGCGATGACGGCCAGTGCAACGGCGATGATCAAGCGTACGGGAATGGGGCGTTCTCCCTCCGGGCCAGACCATTGATTCTAGGGTGGCCAGCCCTGCCGCGACAACGGCCGGTGGTCATGGCAACCGCCGCTACGCCACCGCGACGTTCTGAGCAGCAAAGCTGACCCGCCGGCAGATCTGCTCGATATGGCGGATGTCCGTGCCGCAGCAACCGCCGAGAATGTTGATGTGGGCATTCCGGCGGTTCAGCTCGGCGCACAGTTCGCCGAACTCCACCGGGTCGCCGTCATCCAGCTCGGTAGCGTTGTCCAGTTCCTCGTGGCTGCATCGCGACGCGTTGCAGCGCACGCCCCGGATCCGCCCGACCCATTCCTCGTCGCTGTCCAGCAATGCGCTGAAGTGCGTGGGGTGCGCGCAGTTGACCATGTAATACACCGGCGCCGAGTCCGAGGCCGCATCGACCTCGCGGATCGCGTCGGCCAGGGACTCGCCCGTGGGCAACCGGCCATCGGTCTCGACCGTAAATGACAGTACCACCGGCACACCACATTCCACGGCAGCCCTGGCGATACCGATGCCTTCGGCGACGTAGTTCAGTGTCATCGCCGTGACCAGGTCGACGTTGCTGTCGGCCAGCCAACGCACCTGGGGCAGATGATAGCGCCGGGCTTCGGCAACGCTCATGGTATCGCCGGGCGTGTAGCCGTCCCCGCGGGGCCCGACATTGCCGCTGATGACAATCGGTGCGCCCGGTTTTTCATGCTCGGACCGGACGGCTTCCAGCAGTGCCACCGCCTTGCGATTCAGGCTTCCCAGGCCTTCATGCGAATCCCCCAGTCGCCCACCCCAGTCGTCGCTGGCGCGCCACGTCGGCGTTTCCAGCACGGCGCCCAGTCCATTTTCCACGGCCAGCGCCGCGAAGCTGGCGTAGTAGTCGTAAAGTGTGCGAAACCCTTTTTCGCTCTTGAGCAGCGGGTACGACGCAAACTCGGGCAGCTCAATGCCGTGATTGAAAACCAGCTCGGTCTCCATACCGGCGTCAGTAATGAAATAGGTGTCCCCAAGCTGGGGCAGTTGATCGCGATAGTTCGCCATGATGTCCTCCTTCCAGGGGGCGAAATTGCCCGCTGTTGCTTACTGAAAATGTTAGGAACGGAACCACCCCGAAACCAGTGGGCGGAAAGTGCTTTTTTAAAACTTTTTTCAGTTCCTGCTATGTTTCAGGGTGTTACGAGTGTCATTGGTGCGGCGCACCGATGGCGTGCGGCAAACAAGGTCACGAAAACCTGACCCGGGGTACAGTAAAAATGGCGTCAAAAGGCGAACAGACCCGCATGAAACTGATGGAAATCGCCGAGCAGCACATCCTGCAGAACGGTTTTTCGGCGACGTCCATCGACGACCTGATCACCGAGGCGGGTATCACCAAGGGCGGATTTTTCTACCACTTCAAGAGCAAGCACGACCTGGCGCAGGCGCTCATGCGGCACTACCGGGAGAAAGACGAGCTGCTGTTCAGCGACCTTTTCTTGCGCGCCCGCGAACTGACCGACGACCCGCTGCAGCAGATGCTGGTGTTCGTGAAGCTACTGTCGGAAATGATGGCCGAGATCGAAGACCTGCACCCCGGCTGCCTGGTCGCCTCGTTTACCTACGAGAGCCACCAGGTGAACGAGGAGATCCGCGAGCTGACAGCCGCGAGCATCCTGGACTGGCGCCGGCTGTTCCGGGAACAGATCGACCGCATCAACGACGTCCGGCCACCGAACATCGACGTGGATGCCGATACCCTGGCAGACATGCTGTCCACCATCCTGGAAGGCGGAATCATCGTCTCGCGAGCGGTCAACCAGAAGGACATCCTGGTGCGGCAACTGCTGGAGTACCGCAATTACCTGGGCCTGCTGTACGGCTGACCGGTTACCGGGCACCCGCTTCTGCACTTCGAATTCAGTCGGCCGGTGGGGACGGGGTCTACGTCGCCCCGGCATTTCGCCAGTTGTCGATCAGTCGCAGCACGTCGTCGCGCTGGCTGAGCGCCAGCAGGACGAGCAGGTCGCCCGGGCGGGCATCGTCCAGCACGGCGCGCACCGAGGACACCGGGTCGGTGAAGATGTCGATCGCGCCGGGCGCCAGGCCCGCCGCCACCGCGAACCCGCGAATCAGTGCCGGTATGGCCCCCGGCGCGCGACCACGCTCGTAGCCGGGCAGGTCGCAGGTGACCAGGTGGTCGGGGTGCATCTCCAGCGCGGCGTTCACCATGTCACGGATATCCCGGTCCGCGCGATCGCCGGCCTGTGACATCAGCAACACCCGCCGTTGCGCCGGCATCGCCGCCACCATCCGCGCCAGGGCGCGCATGCCGTGCTCGTTGTGGGCGAAGTCGACCAGGATACGCACGCCGCGCGCTTCGAAGCAGTTGCTGCGTCCCGGGTTGTCCTGCGCGTCACCGCGAAACGCGGCCAGGCCGGTGCGAATCGCGTCATCATCCACGCCCAGCGCCTGGCAGAGCAGCATCGCGCCCAGCGCATTCTGTATGTTGTGACGTGCCGCACCGCCCAGGGTCGCGGGAATCTCATCGGCAGCGATGATGCGGCGTTGAGCCTCGCCTTCCGCCAGCACCAGCCAGCCGTCTTCCAGCACGGCAGCGCGTCCACCCGCTTCACGGTGGGCACGCAGCAGCGGATGGCCGGGATCGAGGGAGAACCACGCCAGCGGCTGGTCCAGCCCGGCGGCGAAATCGACGCAACCGGCGTCGTCGGCATTGAGGATCAGCGGCGCATCACCGTGCAGGGCGCGACGGACGATGAACTTGGCCTCGACCAGTTCCGGGACGGTGTTGATGCCGTAGTTGCCAAGATGGTCCGCGGCCACGTTGGTGACCAGCGCCGCGGAAGCCCGGTCGACGCCCAGCCCGCGGCGCAACAGGCCGCCGCGCGCGGTTTCCAGGACCGCGACCTCGGTGTCCGCATGCCGCAGCAAGGTGCGTGCGCCACCGGTACCGGAGTAGTCGCCGCGGTCGAGAATCGCCTGGCCGACGCGAATCCAGTCGGTGGAGGTCAGGCCGGCGCGCAGGCCGGCCGCGGCGAGAATGGCGGCGGACATGCGCACGGTGGTGGATTTGCCGTTGGTGCCGGTGACCAGCGCGACCGGGATGGCGCCGGCCTGGTTCCAGTCGACGTGCTCGGGGCTGGGCAGCTGGTCCGGGGGCCAGGTTTTCGCATCTGCGCCGTGCCCCACCGAAACCGCGTCGTCGTCCCACAGGAAAGGCACACCATGCCGGGCGGCCGCGGCCTGCAACGCCAGCAGCGCCGGGTTGGCCTCCCCGGCGAACAGCCCGGCCAGCCGTGCGGCCTCGGCGGAAAAATCCGCCGCGTCCTTGCCCCCAAGCGCAGCCCGCGCGGCGCCGAAGGCCACCTCGTTGAGTTCGCACATGGTGTACAGCGCGTCGATGGGTGCGCTCACCAGCAGGCTGGCGCCGCCGTCGAAGGTCCGGTGTGTGAGTTGTTCATCGCCACGGCCCGTGGCTTCGAGCAGCCTGGTCACGGCGTCTTGCCAGGCCGCGATGAAAGCCGATGGGTCGCCGTCGCAGGCCATGTCGATGATGGCGGCGGGCCGGTCCCAGAACAGGTTGGCGCCGGTCAGGCGCCGGCTGTCGGTCAGTTCCGGCAACGCGGGTTCAGTCACCGTCCTCGGTGTCCTGGCGGGCAATCCTTACGCCGCGCTCGTCGCGAATCAGCTCCTCGCCATGTTCCAGGCGGAACGCACCCGGGTCCTCCTCGATATAGCTCTGCCCCTGGCGCGCATCGTCATCCGGCCCCTTGCCGCTGTCGAAATTGATCACCTGCTTCCAGGTGTGGGTGATGTTGTCACCGAAAATCACCAGCAGGTCACCCTCGCGGGCCAGCTCCAGCGCCGCGGCAACGGCGGCGGGTTCATCGGGGATGACCTCCACGGCCTTCGCATCCACGCCGCGCTCCAGCAGCCGCGCGCGCATCATCTGCGGCACCTCGTCCTCGCCGCGGCCACGACGGTTGTCGTCGGCCTTGCAGATGAAATGATCGAAATGGCCGGCCACCTCGTCGGCGATGGCCAGGACATCCTCGTCGCGGCGGTCGCCGGGTGCGCTGATCACCACGATACGCTGGCCGGCCACTTCCAGGCGGTCGACCAGTTGGCAGACGGCGCGCATCGCGGCCGGATTATGGCCATAGTCGAGGATCACCTTGAACGGGTGTTCGTCGTACACGTTCATGCGCCCCGGCGCCTGGAAGAACGTGGTGTTGAACGTGCGCAGGCCGTGACGGATGTCCTCCAGCGACTTGCCCAGGCCGTGCGCCAGCGCGGCAGCGAACATGGCGTTCTGCACGTTGTGCGTGGCCTTGCCTTCCAGGGTGGCGGGGATCAGGTAGGTCCACAGCAACCGGAAATGCGCCCCGTTGTCGTACAGCGTGATCATGTCGCCATTGATGCCCTGCTCCAGCACCACCGCGCGGCCGCCCGAGCGCACGTGCTCGCGCACCAGTGCGTGCGCCGGGTTCATGGTGACGTAGCACAGGTGTTCGGCCTCGCAATAATCGGCCATGTGCAGGCACAGATCGTCATCGGCGTTCAGCACCGCGGTGCCCTGCGCCACTTCCACCACCACGCGCTTGATCTCGGCCAGCTGCTCCAGGGTATCGATACCCTTCAGCCCCAGGTGGTCCGAAGACACGTTGAGACAGGCGGCGACCGTGCTGTGCCGATAGCCCATGCCGGCGCGCAGCAGGCCACCCCGTGCGGTTTCCATCACCGCGATATCGACGCCCGGGTCACGCAGGACGATCTGCGCCGACTGCGGGCCGGTCATGTCGCCCTTCACCGACAGGCGGCCGTCGATATACACGCCATCGGTCGACGTCATGCCCACCACGTGCCCGGCCGACTTGAGAATATGCGCCAGCATGCGCGACGTCGTGGTCTTGCCGTTGGTGCCGGTAATGCCCGCGATCGGAATACGATGCGGCGTGTCCGACGGAAACAGCATGTCGATGACCTTGCCCGCGACATCGCGCGGCTCGCCCTCCGACGGGGCGACATGCATGCGAAAACCGGGCGCGGCATTGACCTCGACGATGGCGCCGCCAATCGACTTCCAGCTGCGCGAAATGTCCTGTGTCAGGAAGTCCACGCCGCCAACATCAAGCCCCACCGCCCGAACGGCGCGTTCGGCCATTTCCCGGTTGTCCGGGTGCACCACGTCGGTCATGTCGATGGCGGTGCCGCCGGTGGACAGGTTGGCGGTGGAACGCAGGTAGAAAATCTCGCCCTGCTGTAACACGGTGTCGGCGTTGTAACCGGCCTTGGCCAGCAGGCGTTCGGCCTGGTGGTCGAGCTCCAGGCGGGTCAGCACCTTTTCATGGCCGATGCCGCGCCTGGGGTCCAGGTTGACCTCGTCGACCAGCTGGCTGATGGTCTGCCTGCCGTCGCCGACCACGTGGCCGGGCACCCGCTTGGCCACGGCCACGAGTTCGCCGTTGACCACCAGCATGCGATGGTCGAAGCCCTCGATGAAGGACTCCACCAGCACACTGCGCCCGCGCGCGGACTCCAGCGCCTTCTCGTAGGCGACACGCACCTGGTCGTCATTCACCAGGTTGATGGACACGCCACGGCCGTGATTGGCGTCAAGCGGTTTGACCACCACCGGAAAACCGATTCGATTCGCCGCGGCCAGCGCCCGCCGTTCGCGGGTCACCACGATCTGCCGCGGCACCGGCAGGCCCAGGTCGCGGAGCAGCGTATGGGTTTCTTCCTTGTCGCAGGAAATCTCCACCGCGATGTGCGGCGTCTTCGAGGTAATGGTGGCCTGGATGCGCTGCTGGTACTTGCCGTGGCCGAACTGCACCAGCGAGTACTCGTTGAGCCGCAGCCAGGGAATATCGCGCTCCTCGGCGGCACGCACCAGCGAGGCGGTGCTTGGGCCGAGCTCCTTCCGCTGCGCAAAGCGGATGAAATCGTCACGCTCTTCGTCGAAGTCGAAATCGGCGTCAACATCATCGGACAGCGCCTCCCGCAGGTCGGCCGGCAGCAGGCTGAGCAGCAACTGGCGGGCGATCCGCGCCGCCTCCAGGCCCACGTCGCGCTGGTGGTACTCGAAGACCATGTTGTACTGGCCGCTGTCGACGTCGCCGATGCTGCGGGTGCGCCCGAAGGACACGTCCGAGCCGGCCATGTTCTGCAACTCGATGGTGGCGTGTTCCCAGGTATGCGCCATCCAGGTGCCCTCGTCCTCGCGCAGCCGGCGCAGGAAACCACCGGGCTCGCCATAGGAGCAGCCGTGGCTGGCCAGGCCGGGCAATGCGTCGACCAGGGCGTCGATAAACGCCGGACCCAGCTTCGCCGATGGCCACTGTTCCAGCACGCCGATGTCGACCTGGTGACGGATCACCGGGAAGTGCGCGTACTGGTTGGGGCCCACGTAAACGTTGGTGGCGAGGATTTTCATGCGTGGGCCATTGTTGCCAGGGGGGCTGAAATGTTACCCGTGTTACCAGGGAGGTGAAAGGGAGGCTGACCCGTCACCCGTCACCCGTCACCAAAGCCTCGCGCTTCTCCAGGTCATAGCGCGCGCCTTCCGCCAGCACGTGCAGTCGCAGGTCGGTCAGGGTCACCGCCTGGGCCCTGCGCACCCGGCTCATGGACGAATGTCGCAAACCGGATGGATCGATCACCGTGACCGTGCCGCGCCCCACCACTTCAAACACACCATCGGCATTGATGAACGCCGCGGTGTTCTCGTCGATCCCCAGGCCACAGATGAAGGGGTTGAACGACAGCGCCGACAACAGGCGGCCCATGCGACCACGCTGGCTGAAATGCTGGTCGACGATGGCGCGGTTGGTCAGGCCCAGGCCGGGCGCGAGCTCGACACCGGATTCGCGCGGGGAAGGCCCGCTGCGACCGCCGGCGATCATGTGCTCGGACATGATGGCCGCGCCCGCGGAAGTGCCGGCCACCGGCACGCCCTGGGCATGACGCCGGCGAATGGCGCGCGCCACCGGCGTGCCACCCAGGATGGTGGACAGGCGAAGCTGGTTACCGCCGGTCATGAAAATGCCGGTGGCCACATCCAGCTTGGCCACGATCTGTTCTTCGAAACACTGCTCGCGCGTCTCGACCGGCATGCACAGGGCCCGGGCATCCATTTCCTCGAACAGTTCGACGTAGGCGGGGCCGGTCTCGTCCAGCTGCGATGCAGTGGGGATGACCAGGATCTTCGCCGCCTCGCCGCCACACAGCTCTACGAAGCGCTTGAGTATGACGCTGTCCTTGCGTTTACCCTCGGCGCCGCCGATGGGGATCAGCCAGCCGCGCTGGCCGGATTCTTGGGGTACTGACGGCATAAGCGGTCTATCCTTCGAAAGTTCCAGTCACAAGGGCGCGGCCATCGCGCACCATCCAGCGCCCGCGCGCCATCACGTGGCAGGGGCGATGCCGAGTATCCAGCACCACCAGGTCCGCATCCATGCCCACGGCAATGCGGCCCTTGCGCGGCAGGCGCAGCAGTTCGGCGACATTGCGGGTCAGGCAGGGCAGCACCGCGGCCAGGTCGTGACCGCGATCCAACAGCTCCGCCAGGGTGTCGGTGAGCCCGGCCGAAGTGGCGAAATCCATGCGCAGCATGCTGCCCTGGTTGTCGAAAACCGGCAGGCAGCCGCCACCATCGGAGCTGACCGTGAGGCGCTCGGCCGGCGCGCCGCTTTCATGGAAGCGTTCCCAGGCATCCGCTGCCGACCAGGCGTCCTCGTCCGGGCCCACCGGGAACGCGGTGACATCCACCGTGGTGCCGCCGGGCGCCAGCTCGCAGGCCTCTTCGAACAGCGCCTTGCGCCGATTAACGTGCGTCGGGTGAAACATCCGTGGCGGCAGCTCGGTATCGGCCAGCAGGCGACGCACCGGCTCCAGGCCACGTGGCCCATCGCCCAGGTGCAGGTGCATGACCCCGGCCTTGCGGCTGAGCAGGCCCGCCACGTGCACTTCGGAGGCCACCCTCGCCAGTTCGTCGTGCGTGGGCTGGCTGGAGCGATGGTCGGAGATGGCGATTTCACCAAGGCCGATGACCGGCCCCAGGCTGACGATGTCGCGGCGCACGCTGCCCGTCAGCGTGGTCGCCGGCAGGTGGTAGCCGCCGGTCCAGCACCAGGCCGACAGGCCCTCTTCGCGCAGCGCGCGTGTACGCGCCAGCAGGCTGGCGGTTGAACGGGTTTCATCGTCAGTGCCCAGCAGGCCGACCACGCTGGTGACGCCGTGCGCCGTGTAAGCACTGAGCGGTACCGGCATGGCCTGGGTGGAAAACCCGTCTTCGCCGCCGCCGCCGGTGACATGCACATGGGCGTCGACCAGGCCGGGCACCAGCGGCGCGCCCTGCAGGTCCAACCGCTCGGCCAGCAGGCGGGCGTCGACGTCGATCCGCTCGCGGTCCACGTGAAGCACGCGTCCAGCCCCGACCAGCAGGTGGCAGATGTCACGCGCTTCGGGCGCATACAGGTCGGCGTTCTCGATCAGGCTGAGCATTGGGGGTGTCGCAGCGGGCTGGTAAGCAAGGCGCAGATTTTAAGGCATATGGCCGGCCAATTGTGAGACCGGCATCACGGCCGCCCGGCAAGCGCAGTCAATGGGGCGTGCTTGCGCACGGCGCTGTGCTAGGGTGCTTCGAAGCCCACGGCCGGGAGTGGTCATTTCTTCCAATACCCGCCATCGCATCCTGTACATGCTCGGCCTGGTCCTGGCCGGTGAGGCGGTCTTCGCCCTGCCGTTTCATGTCACCCGCTTTTTTCGCCCCACGGTGCTCGAGGTCTTTGGGCTCAGCAACTTGGAGCTGGGCACCGCGCAGGCGGTGTATGGCATCGTCGCGATGCTCGCGTATTTCCCCGGCGGGCCGCTGGCCGACCGGTTTTCCGCGCGAAAGCTGCTGGCGGTCTCGCTGTGGGCCACGGCGGCCGGTGGCCTCTACCTTTCGACGTTCCCCGGGTACGTCGGCGTATTGCTGGTCTGGGGCTTCTTCGGCCTGACCACCATCCTGCTGTTCTGGGCGGCGCTGATCCGCGCAACGCGGGACTGGGGTGGCGACGACGAGCAGGGCCGGGCCTATGGCCTGCTCGATAGTGGCCGCGGCATCCTGGCGGCGGGACTCGCATCCATCGGCGCCGCCGCGTTCGGGTTCATGTTTCCGGAGGGCAGTGCGGCGGCCGGGATGGAAGAGCGCCAGGCCGCACTACGGATGATCATCCTGGGCTATACCGTGGTGACCGCCGGCTGCGGCGTGTTTGTATGGTTTGCGCTGACCGATGGTCGCCCCGCGGACGAGGCTGAGGCGGAACAATGGAACCCCGACCGCGAGCCCGTCATGGCGCATATCCGCGAGGTCTTGCGCCTGCCGGCCGTGTGGATGACCGCCCTGGTCGTGATCTGCGCCTACGTCGCCTACAAGGGCTTTGATAACTACGCGCTGTACGCGGTCCAGGGCTGGGGCGTGTCACCGGAAGAGGCCGCCCGGATCACGGCCATCGGCGCCTGGATGCGGCCCATCGGCGCGCTCGGTTTCGGCCTGCTCGGCGACCGCTACCTGGTCTCGCGCATGACGATGGTCTGTTTCGCGATGCTGCTGGTATCGCAACTGCTGTTCGTGTTCGTTGAACCCGCACCCGGCATCGCCTGGCTGTTGATATCGAACATCCTGGTGGGCAGCCTGGCGATGTTCGGGCTGCGCGGGCTTTACTTCGCCCTGCTTGAAGAGGCCGCCGTGCCCGACGCGGTCACGGGTACGGCGGTGGGGCTGGTTTCTGTGCTGGGTTTCACCCCGGACATTTTTGTCAGCTACGCTGGCGGGGTGATCCTGGATGCGTCCCCGGGGCTGGCCGGGCACCGCCACTATTTCGCCTTCCTGGCCGCCTTCGCGGCACTGGGCCTGGCCACCAGCGCTGTGCTGTATCGCCGCCTGCACGGCGCCGGGCCACGTGTACCGGAAACGCCGCATGGTGAAGCGCGAACTAAGGGCGGGTGACGTCGAACACACCAGCCGGCAACGGCGCGTCGAACGTGAACGACGACACCATCACCAGGCCACCGGGCAATTCGTTCTCCATCAGCAGCGGCCGATTGTCAGACGGGTCCACCCACAGCTCGAATTCGCCACTCGGCAATGACAGGCCCCAGCCCATGGCGTCAACGCCTTTGATGACACGGCGTTCTTCCAGCACCTTTGCCTGGCCCTGGAAATCGCGCAGTTCCTGCAACCAGCCCAGCTCCTGTTCCAGCGGCACCTCGGCCTGGCCCAGGCCGATGGCCCGGCTCATGACCTGGCCGCCGGGCAGCAGGGTGTGCATCCGGTCATTCTTCGGGTCGACGATGTGGGTGATCGGCGGCACCTCGACGCGGGTAGTGCCATCGGCGTCGGTCCAGACCTGCAACCGGGCCAGTTCGGCATCGCCCTGCCAGGTGGTCATCACCAGGTGCAGGGTCCTGTAGTGCTCGAACCAGGCCTGGGCCTGTGCGATGCCACCGCCGTAGCGCTGCGGTAACAAGGTGGGCGCCACCGACAGCAGCAGCGCGATAGCGGCCACACCGGCGGTGACGCCCGCCAGGCGCAGCCAGCCTGAACGCGCTTTAAGCGGCTCGCGTCGGGCCGGAAGTGAATCGACCAGCCGCTCACGGGCGACCGCCAGCTCGGTTTCGTCCACGTCATCACGCGTGGACTGGATGTATTCGTCGATGTTGATGGGCATATTCATGTTCATTCAGCTCCGTCGTGTTCGGGTTTCAGCGAGGGGTCAATGAGCGCACACATGCGCTGGCGGACACGGTGCAGGGCCACGCTCACCGCGTTCTCGCTCATGTCCAATTGCCGGGCGATGTCTTTTTGCGGCAGGTCAGCCAGGTAAAACAGGCTGAACAGCGAGGCATCGCGCCCTGAGAGCTGCGCCAGCGCCTGGCGCAACGCGGCGGCCTGTTCGCCCTGCACCGTGTGGGATTCGGGGCCATGATGCGTGGTGGGCTCTTCGGCCTCGCCGCTCTCCCGGCGGCGGCGCACCACGTCGATGGCGCGGTTCACGGCCATGGTCTTCAGCAGCGCGGGCCAGCTCTCAACATCCTTCGGTGGGGACCGCAACAGCTTCTCGGCAATGTCATGCGCCACGTCCTGCGCGTCGTCCATGTTGCCCAGCACGCGGGCGGCCGAGCGGAGCACCAGGCCGGCGTGGGCCTGGAGCGCGTCGAGCGCCTCGTCGCGCTGCGGGCGGTCAAAAATTCCTGTCAGTATTCCGGGCACGGCCATCCTCTGCGTATTGCCGCGCCACCTGGCCTCGATGGGCATGGGCACGTTCCTGTGTGGGTTCACAGGAGGTGACGGACGGGCAGGAAAAACCTTACAGCAAGATGTGCGGGAAACTGTGAACACTCAGCACCAGGCGCATGGGCCTGATGCTGGTGGTTCGATGCGTTAGGGCGTTGTCGTCCGGAGAATGCGCATGGTGTCATAGTCCATTGGCGCATCGGGCGTGAAATAGCGGTTCAGCTGGTCAGCCACCAGGTGTGTTTCCGTCGACGAGATCTCCTGCTCCAGGTCGGAAACCACGGCAGTCATCTGGCGGCAATCCACGGGATCGGCGGTGTACTCACGGTTCAGGGCCGCGACATGGGACTGGTACGGTTTCCCTGCGACCCGGTTGAGTTTGCGCAGGTACCTGACGTCCAGCTTGATCGCTTGCCGGGTATCGGCATCAAGCATATCCGCCTGGAAGCAGGCTTCGCTCATCACCTCGACAAGCGCCAGGGTCCGCGCATCGCGATCCACGCCTGCCATCGCCGGTGTGATCACCACCGTGCCCGTCAATGCAGCGCAGCAGAATACCAGTCTTGTGACTCGTGCTTTCATGTCGTTGCTCCTTCCGTGTGATGACGACCCATCTGGGTACCGATGCATCGTATGATCCTGTTTTCAGCATATCCCAAACTCGCAGGACCGCCAAAACGCCGTGAACGCCAAGGACCGCAAGGGTATTTTTTTCGCGCTGACCGGGTTCAGCATGTTTTCCATCGGCGACCTCATCATCAAGTTCCTGGCCGAGGACGGCTTCGGCGCCGCGGAGATCGCGTTTTTCCTGCAGCTGTTCTTCCTGCCGATGCTGTTGCTGCTGTCGCCGTGGCTCGGCGGCATCAACGCGGCACTGCGAACGAAAAAGCTGGGGCTGCACCTGGCGCGCTCGCTGTGTGGCGTGCTGATTTTCTTCCTGATGATCAATGGCTTCGCGAAGCTGGGGCTGGCGCTGTCGTACACGCTGATCTTCGCCGGGCCGTTTTTCGCCACGGTGCTGTCGGCGATCTTCCTGAAGGAGTACGTGGGTCGCTATCGCTGGATTTCACTGGTGGCGGGGTTCATCGGCATCATCGTGGTGCTGCGGCCCAGCACCGAGAACCTGGACCTGACGGCGCTGGGCATCCTGCTGGCGGCGCTCCTGTTCGCAGTGACGACCATCCTGGCGCGTCGCATCGGCGAAAACGAACCGCTGCTGGCCTTCTCGCTGTTCGGTTCGGTGGTGTCGATGACCGTGTTCGCGGGCCTGACCTTCTGGGACGGGGAGGCGATGATCCCGGCCGGCCGGCAATGGGGCCTGCTGGCGCTGATCGCCGTGTTCCACGTGACCGGCAGCCTGATGACGGCGCGCGCGTTCTCAATGACGGAAACCGCGCTGGTCGCGCCGTTCCACTATGTCCAGCTGCTGTGGGGCACGCTCTTCGGCGTGCTGATCTTCGCCAACGTGCCGGACATCTGGACCGGCGTGGGCGCCAGCATCATCGTCATGAGCGGCCTGTTCCTGATCTACCGCGAGTACGTGCGCCATCGCACGCTGACCGCCGGCGTGACGTCGCACGGTGGGTTCGGGCAGGACTGAGTCCCTCGGTCAGCTGTGTCGTCAGTCTGTGACGAGCCGGTAAGCCGCCACGGTGTTCTCCCAGAAGCCGGGGAAAAAGGCGATGCGGTTGACCGGGTCATAGCCCATGTCGGCGGCCACGATCGTGCCGGACTCGTCGTCCAGCTGGGCGACCTCGCCATCCCGGGTCACGTGGAAGACCGGACCCTTCCAGCACGACACCAGCCACGAATCGGCGTCGATGCGTTCGACGCCATCCACGCGGCCTTCAATGCCGCTGGCGAGCGTGGTGTACGCGCCATCTTCGCCGACCAGGTGCAGGCCGCCGTCGGCCACGAAGAACAGTTCGCCATCGCTGTAAAGCACGCCGTTCAGGGCCGTCAGGCCGTCGACGATGGTCGTGAATTCACCATCGGCCAGTTCGTGGACCAGGCCTTTCTTCGAATCGGTGACGTACAGCACGCCGCCCTCGCCCAGGCTGATGTCGTTGATGTTGCCGGCGCCCGGCACCGGCAGCCGGTCGATGATGACGCCTTTTTCGATATCGATGGTGACCACGTCGTCGTTGTCGGTGACGTACAGCCGGTCACCGGCCAGGGCCATGCCCTTGGGCCCGTTCAGGCCGTCGACCCACTCCACCTCGATGATGTTGCCGTCCAGGTCCAGGCGGCCGATTGAACCCACACCGTCGTTCTCCCAGGGCTGGGTGCCATCGATATTGGACACGTAGAGCACTTTCCGGCCCGCGTCGTAAAGCACCGACTCCGGCACTTTCAGCGTGGCCTCGGTCTGCCAGAGCTTCTCCAGGCGGGGCTCGGCAGCGGCCAGCGGCGTTGCGAGCAGGGTGGCGGCCATCATGGCCGGGCATGTTTTGAGATTCATCATTCTTTGTCCCTGCGATCGAGTTTCGATCGCAAAATATACCTCTCCGTAACGCGGCCTGCAGCGAGAGGGCGGCTGGTGCGGGACGGAAGGCGATCTCGCCGTCTGCCACCGCCAGCCTCCTGCGCTCCCGCATGCATGAAATATCCGCGGCGAGCACGTATGTTTAGCAGTGAACCCCAACGGAAACAGGAGATCTGTATGCGAATTCTGACGATTTTGGCCGCAATGTGCTGTGCAACCGCCATGGCCGGCGAGCCGGCGCTGCATTCAACGCACGACAGCGCATCGCTGGAATGGGGCCCCTGTCCGCCATTCTTCGCCGAGGGTTGCGGCGTCGCGGTGCTGCACGCCAACGAGGACGGCACCGGCGCCGACGTGTTCTTCAGGTACCCGGCCGGTGAATCGTTCGTCGAGCACTGGCACACCTCGGCCGAGCGCATGGTGCTGGTCCAGGGCCGGATGGACGTGACCTACGAAGGCCAGGACACGACCACGCTGAACGTGGGTGACTACGCCTTCGGGCCAGCGAAACACAAACACCACGGCGCCTGCGTCAGCGACGACGACTGCATCCTGTTTATCGCCTTCAACCAGGCCATCGACGCGCACGAAGTGGCCTCCACTGACTGATTCTTGACGCTGCCGGTAACGGCGGCGATTCCAACGCCCTGAAGCCCGCCGGCCCGGTCCCGGGTCGGCGGGTGCCCTATACTGTGGGTTCGCAATCAGGGGGCCCCATGTCCGAAGAAAAAGCCGAACAAAGCAACAACTCCACCATCCTCGTTCCCGTCTTTATTCCCGCTGTCGCCGTGATCCTGTTATTGGTCATCGGCACGATCAGCAACCCCGACCTCGCCGGTTCCGTCTTTTCCGCCACGCTGTCCTGGATCACCAACACTTTCGGCTGGTTCTACATGCTGTCGGTGGCGTTTTTCCTGGTGTTTATCGTCGGCGTGGCGCTGAGCCGCTGGGGCAACATCAAGCTGGGGCCGGACCACGCCGACGCGCAGTACAGCTTTCCCGCCTGGTTCGCGATGCTGTTCTCCGCGGGCTATGGCATCGCGCTGCTGTTCTTTGGCGTGGCCGAGCCGGTGCTGCATTACGCCGAGCCGCCGCGCGGCGCGCCGGAAACCGTCGACGCCGCCGAGCAGGCCATGCAGATCGCGTTCTTTCACTGGGGCTTCCACATCTGGGCGATCTACGGCCTGGTGGGACTGGTGCTGGCGTATTTTGCTTTCCGACACGGCCTGCCGCTGTCGATTCGCTCCGCGCTGTATCCGCTGATTCGGGACAGGATCTACGGCCCGATCGGGCATGCCGTCGACGTGTTCGCCATCCTCGGCACGATGTTCGGCATCGCCACCACGCTGGGCCTGTCGGTGGCGCAGATGAATGCCGGCATCAACTATTTATGGCCGGGCGTGCCGGTCAACATCACCGTGCAGATTTGTATCATCGCCTTCGTCACCGGCCTGGCGATCATCTCGGTGGTGGCCGGCATGGACAAGGGCGTGAAACGGCTGTCGATCCTGAACATGACGCTGGCCGTGTTTTTGATGTCGTTCGTGTTTATCGTCGGGCCGACGGTGCACATCCTGGAAACCTTCCTGCAGAACACCGGCAGCTACCTGAACACCATCATCGCGCGCACCTTCAACCTGCAGGCCTACTCGCGCGGCGACTGGATCGGTAACTGGACGCTGTTCATCTTCGGCTGGACCATCGCCTGGGCGCCGTTCGTGGGGCTGTTCATCGCCAAGATCAGCCGCGGCCGGACCATCCGCGAGTTCGTGCTGGGCGTGATGTTCGTGCCGTCCATTTTCACGTTCCTGTGGTTCTCGGTGTTCGGCGACACCGCGCTGCAGCAGATCATCGAGCAGGGCTATACCGCGCTGATCGCGGAGGTGCAGGCCGACCAGGCCATCGCCCTGTTCAAGCTCTACGAGGTGCTGCCGTGGACCTCCATCCTGTCGTTCATCACCGTGCTGCTGATCATGACGTTCTTCGTCACCTCGTCGGACTCCGGATCACTGGTGATCGACTCGCTGGCCTCCGGCGGGGCCATGCACACACCGGCCTGGCAGCGGGTCTTCTGGGCGTCATCCGAGGGCATCCTGGCCGCGGCGCTGTTGCTGGCCGGCGGGCTCAGCGCGCTGCAGACGATGACCATCGTCACCGCGCTGCCGTTTTCCATCATCATGATCGTGGCGGCGGTGGGCATGTGGCGGGCGCTGGTGGTGGAAGGCCATCACAGCGAGAGCCTGGATACCGACATCCAGCAGCGCTTCTCCGGCACTTCCGGGCCTAGCCTGTGGCGCCGGCGGCTGGAGGGGCTGGTGAATTTCCCCGACCGCGAGGAAGTGTGGGAATTCATGTCCACCACGGTCAGCAAGGCGATGCACCGGGTGGCGCGCGAA
Organism: uncultured Oceanospirillales bacterium; assembly: GCA_913055655.1. Classification (GTDB taxonomy): domain Bacteria; phylum Pseudomonadota; class Gammaproteobacteria; order Xanthomonadales; family SZUA-36; genus Marinihelvus. The sequence goes on from CAJXKA010000004.1 coordinate 265,436, forward strand.
CTGGTGAAGCAGGACTGGGACGCCCAGGTCCACGTGGACGAGGATCGCGACCGGCTGTACCTGGAGGTCATTAAGGAAGACCTGGTCGACTTCGTCTACGAGATCCGCATGATCGAGGAGGACCTGCCGGACTTTGCCTACCCGGAAATGCCGCGCGACGACGATGACCTGCTGCATCACTACCGCGCGGTGGTCTTCCTGCGCCGCGGTGGCCAGTCCTACGACATCTACGGGCTGGACCAACAGGACATCATCTCCGACATCCTCGACCAGTTCGAGAAGCACCTGCGTTTCCTGCACATTTCACCCGGCAGCCTGCCCTGGCGCATGGAAGCCCACGACGACATGCTGACCACGCCGCCCGAGCCGCCGGAAGAGAAGTGAACGACTCGGGGTGGGGTCAGAGTGGAGTCAGAGTCGACTCTGACTCCACTCTGACCCCACCCCGAGCCCCCTACCGCCGCAGCAACGTCAACAGTTGCCGGTCGAGCTTCTGGCCGTGCCAGTCTTCGTAGTCGACATCGCCGCGGCCGGAGTTCAGCACGCCGAAGGCGCCGCTGAAGTTCCACAGGGCGAAGCCGATGTCGTGCGCGGCCAGCCACTCCAGCACCGCGTCCATCCAGGAAAGAAACACGTCATGCGGCGTGTGGTTGTAGCAGCCGAACTCGCCGCAGTGGACGCCGCCGCCCTGGCGCGCGAGCTCGGCCCACTGGCCCAGCGCGATGCCCATCTGCTTTGCGCCGGTCACCGTGCCGTCGCCATTCGGGTAGGGCCACTCCGGCACCGGCCAGTCGCCGTTATCGCCCACCCAGCTGGCCTTGTAATGCGTCAGCCGGAACGGGTCGTAGGCGTGGAAGGCCTGCGCCACCGGCTCGTCGGTCATGTTCATGACCACGTCGCGGCCCACGCCGGTGCCGTCGATGATGACGGTACGCCCGGGCGACACCGCGTGGATGGCCCGCTGGCCGCGCAGCATCACGCGGCGGTAATCGTCAAGGCTCATCTTGTCGCTGATCCCCGGTGCCTCGTTCACCAGGTTGAAGCTCAGCGCGGCGTCGGAAACGCCCGCGTAGCGCCGCGCCAGCAGGTCCCACCAGAAGGCGAAGGCATCCTCGGCGTCGGCGTCCTTGAACAGGTTGAACGGCTCGCGCTCCCAGCCGTTGATGCAGTAGCCCGGCGCGCGGTGCAGGTTGATGGTCAGGTGCAGGCCGTGGTCGCCGCACTGCGTCACCACCTTGTCGAGCCGCTCCAGCCCGGCCTCGCTGACCCGGGTGACGGCATCACGTGACATCTCCTTCGTCTGCGGCCAGTCGCCGTCGACAAAGAACCAGTAATCCACCGGCAGGCGCACGTAGTCGAAGCCCCAGTCGGCGATCCACTGCAGTTCCTGGTCATCGATGACGTTGTCGCGGTACTGCTCGGCGCTGGACAGTGCTGAGAAGAACGGCATCAGGTTGAAACCGCGCCAGCGGGGCAGGGCGTTGCCACTCCCCGCCAACGCACCATCCGCGCCTGACGAGCCCGGCGCAGCAAGCGCGGGCCCCGCCCCGGCAAGCGACGCCGCCGCGCCGGCGGCCAGCGTGGTCGTGAGCAGATCGCGACGGTGAATGGTCATCGGTAATTCTCCTCGTTCAGGCCGGCAACGGCGCCGAGCGCGCGACCAGGAAGGCGCGCGCGCGGACCCAGTCGCGCTTGATTGAGCGTTCGGAACGGGCGTGCAGGCGGCCGATCTCGTCATGCGTGAGGCCGCCGAAGAATTTGAGTTCGACCAGTTCGCGCAGGCGCGGGTCGATGCCGTCCAGGTCTTCCAGCGCGGCGTCGATATCCAGCAGCTCCTGCGCCCGGTCCGGCGACGCGGCCAGCGCGGTCACCAACGTGCATGGTTGCTGCGGGCCGCCGCGTTTCTCCGCCATGGACCGGCGGGCCGCGTCGGTCACGATAAAGCGCATGGAACGCGAGCAGATGGCGTAGAAATGCTGGCGGTCGGCAACATCAAAGGTGTTGCTGCCCTCCAGCTTCAGGAAAAGTTCGTTGACCACCGCGGTGGGCTGCAGTGTGCCGTCCGGCCGCACGCCCTGGCGCCCGTTGGCCATGCGGTGCAGCACCGGGTAGATCGCGTCGTAAAGTCGGTCCAGCGCAGCCGGGTTGCCGTCCCGCGCGGCGTTCAGCCACTCGGTGATCGGCTCCGTGGACGGCGACGGGTCATCTTGTACCCTTTCAGTCATCCGTGTTTGAAATGCCGTGTTGGTTGCCCCCGGGCGCGACATCGTGTGCGCGCACGGGCATCATACAACGCGGGGGCAGGAGGCGTGAATTGAAACCCGAGGAATCCCGACGCTGGACCATCGCGCAGGCGCTGCTGGACGACGTGCTGGCGCAACCCGGTCCGAAAACCCGGCAGGCGGCGCAGTCCCGGGCGGCCGAATCCGGCTGTGAAACCGAGTTCGGCGCCCTGCTGGCGGCGCTCGACATCGACAGCGCGCTGGACCATTCACTGGACGACGCCGTGCGCGAGTTCACCGCACCGGCGCTGGAGCAGGGCGCGCTGACAGGCCGCGTCATCGACCGCTGGACCCTGGGCGAGGAGATCGGCCGCGGCGGCATGTCGGTGGTCTACCACGCCCATCGCGACGGCGACGGCTTCGGCCAGGACGCGGCGATGAAAATCCTGTCGATGACCTTCGCCGGCCGCGCCATGCTCGACGGCTTCCTGCGCGAGCGACGCATCCTCTCCGGCCTGCAGCACCCCGGCATCGCCCGCCTGATCGACGGCGGCGTCACCGAGGAGGGCTCGCCCTGGCTGGTGATGGAATATGTCGACGGCGTGCGCATCGACCAGTGGTGCCGCGAGCACGATGCCGATACCCGCACCATCGTCACGCTGGTGGAACAGCTCGCCCGCGCCGTCGCTTACGCGCAGCGCCACCTGGTCATCCACCGCGACATCAACACCGCCAACGTGCTGGTCAACGAGCGTGGTCGCCCGGTACTCATCGATTTCGGCATCGCCGGGCTGATGGGGCGCGAGACCGACACGCGCACGATGCACGCCTTCACACCGTCTTTCGCCGCGCCCGAACAGGTGGCCGGCAAAGACTGCACGACGGCGACGGACGTCTACGCCATCGGCCGGTTGCTGGACACGCTGCTGACGGACAGCAGCGTCGACCGCGACCTGCGCCTGCTGGTCGACAGCGCCACCCGCGAGGACCCGGAACTGCGCTACGCCAACGCCCGCAACCTGGCCGAGGACCTGCAGGCGTGGCTGGAAAAGCGCCCCCTGCGCGCTCGGCCACCCAGTTTCCGTTACCGCGCCGGTCGCTTCGTCGCCCGCAACCGCTGGGGCGTGGCGGCGGCCGCGTTACTGGTGGTGGCGATTGCCGGCGGCACCGCCGCGGCGCTGTGGCAGGCCCGCATCGCCGCCGCCGAGCGCGACGTGGCGCAGGCCGAGAGCGCCCGCGCGCACCAGGTCACCACGTTCCTGCAGAACCTGTTCCGGGCATCGTCGCCGGACGAGGCCCAGGGCGAGGCCGTCACCGCGCGCCAACTGCTGGATATCGGCGGCCACCAGATTCGGGACGCGTTCGCAGACGATCCCGCGCTAAAAGGCGAGATGCTGGTGCTTCTGGGGGAGCTGTACACCCAGCTGGGCGAACAGGACACGGCCATACCGATGCTACGCGAAGGCCAGGAGCTGGCCAGCGCGCACGGCGATGTCGCCGAACGGGTCGTCGCCTTGCGCAGCCTGGCCAGGGCCGAGATGGACGCCGGCGACCACCAGGCTGCGGTCGCCCACGTCGAGACCGCAGAAGCCCTGCTACGCGAAGCCGGCGAAGTACCCGGCCCCCTGCACGCCACGCTGGTCGAACCGCTGCTGTTCAGCATGGCCGAACTCGGCCAGGCCGGCGAGGCCGTGGAGCGTGCCCAGTCCATGCTGGCCGGGGCCCGGGCGGCGCCAGACCTGCCTGGACAGGCGCTCTACGATTATCTCTACGCCACCGCCATCGTCATGGGCGTGGCGGAAATGGACGATGACGCCGAACCCCTGCTGCGCGAAGCCGCCGCCATGGACGTGGTTGCCGAGGCCCAGCCGTCGAACCTGATCGGCCTGCGCTCGACGCTGGCCTCCGCGTTGGAGCAAAAGGGCGACCTGGAGGCTGGCCTGGCGCTTCGGCGTCAGTCGCTGGCCATCGCCGAACAGGTCTACCCCCCCGGCCATGTCATCCGGGCGCGCATGCAGAGCAACCTCGGCAGTGTCCTGAACCGCATGGGAAGATTCGCCGACGCAGTCGAGACCCTGCGCGCGGCGCTCGCCATCTACGAAGATATCTACGGCGATAAGGCACACCCGCGAGTGGCCGCCGCCCACAACAACCTGGGCAACGCACTGAAGGATTCAGGTGACCTGGAGGCAGCCGAGTTCCACGCTAGCAGGGCACAACGCATGGCCGGCGAGATTTTCGGCACCGACGATTTCCGCTACACCATCGCCACCGCCAACCTGGGGAACCTGAACCGCCTGATGGGGCGCTACGAAACAGCCGAGTCACTGCTGAATGAAAGCCTGGACATTCGCCGGGCGACGCTGGGACCAACCCACTACGCGGTAGGCAGCGGCCTGGCCATGCTGGCCATGTTGCGCCTGGACCAGGCGCGCTACGACGAAGCCCTGGTGCTGTGCGACGACGCCCTGGCCGTGTATGACGCGGCCGGTTACGACAGCCCGCGCGAGCGAATCGCGGTCATGACCCGTCGCGCCCGCGCGCTCGACGGCCTGGGGCGCACCGACGCGGCCGCGACGCAATACGATGCGGCCCTGGCGCTGGCCAAAGCCGCCGGCGCCAACGCCGGCTCCAGTCTTGAGGAACTGAACGAGGCGCACGCCGAATTCGTGGCCCGTACGTCCCATGAAATACGATAGCTACCCCAGGGCCGTCCATTTCGCCCGCCTACTGACTACCACCGGCAATCGACACGGGAAGTGACTCACCATGCACATTCGTACCACTATCATCACCCTGCTCTCAGCCGTGCTGGCCGGAGCCCCCGCCGCCACCCTGGCGGCGCCCGTCACCATTACCGACGCGAATCCGCAGCTGATTTTCGACGACAACAACCCCGTCGACGGCCAGACGGAGTGGGTGGTGACAGGTTCTAACGAGCAATTCATCATCCAGGACTTTGCCGATGCGCAAAAGATCGTGTTCGGCGTCAATGCCGCCAGCGACTCGGTCAACATCGGCTATAACTCGGCCAGCAACGGCGCCCAAAACATCGCACTGGGAATATCAGCGAAAGCCGATGGCAACAACAGTGTCGCCCTGGGTCGGGCCGCTCATTCGCTCGGCGACTGGAGCATGGCGCTGGGTCGCCAATCCGAATCGGTCGGAACCCGCAGCGCGGCCATCGGCTATACCGCAACCTCCGGCGGCGTCGACAGCCTGGCCGCCGGCAGCGGTGCCAGCAGCGGGGGGTTACGCGCCACGGCGATCGGCTACGGCACCCAGGCGTCTGCCCCGGACAGCCTCTCACTCGGCTACCTCACCATCGCCGCCGGCCAATACGCCCTGGCCGCCGGAAACACCAGCTTCGCCGAGGGTGACCAGAGCGCCGCCATCGGCTTCGCCACGCACGCCGAGGGATCGAATTCAATGGCGGCGGGCTGGAATGCCCATGCCCAGGGCAATGGCAGCCTGGCGATCGGGGAAGGCGCATCGTCAGAAGGATCGGCCGCGACCGCCATCGGCAGCGATGCGCACGCCGTGGCTACATTTTCGATCGCCGTTGGGGATGCCTATGCAGGCGAGATCAGTGACCTTGCGGTCGGTTACCTGGCCTCGGCTTACGGCTCGGACAGCATGGCCATCGGCGCCTACCCAATTGCGACCGCACCCCGGTCCGGTGCACTGGGGTTCGCAGCGATTTCAGAAGCGCAAGAGGCGACCGCGCTGGGCTTTCGCGCCCATGCCGTACAACCCGGCAGCATCGTCCTGGGGTCGATCGCCGGCGTCAACGGCGCCACGAGTGATGCCAGCATCGGCGTCGGCACCAACAATCCCCTGGCCGCCCTGCACGTGGCCCGCGCCAACGGCACCGCCGCCATCCTGGTGCAGGAAACCGCCGCCGCTGCGGCTGGCCGTACACTGTTCACCCTGGCCAACCGCGGCAACACCAAGTTCGAGCTCAAGGAAACTGGCTCGGGCACACGCTGGCAGTTCACCAACAGCGGCGACGCGTTCCGGATATCAAAGTTTGGCACCGGGCAGGTTGAGTTCCAGGTGTTCAACAACGGTGATGCGGTGCTGCTGGGTGACCTGGCGATTGGCGGCGCCTTTACGGAGATGTCCGACCGCAACGAAAAACACGCCATCGTGCCGCTGGATGGTGAAGCCGTTCTTGCGAAAGTCGCCCAGGTGCCGATTTCCGAGTGGTCCTACAAGACCGAGTCCGCCGACCAGCGCCACATCGGCCCGATGGCGCAGGACTTCCACGCGGCCTTCGGCCTGGCCAGCGGCGACACGCGGATCTCGGCCCGTGACATGGCCGGGGTGGCACTTGCGTCTATCCAGGCGCTCGCAAAAGAGAACCGGGCGCTAAGGACCAGCAACCAGGCTTTGCGCGATGACGTGGAGACCTTGAAAGCACTCGTCTCGCAGTTGTTACCACACACCGCACAGAACTGAGGCCGAACTCCTGCCCATAGGGCCAATAGCCTGGCGGCAGTGTCGGTAGCGCTCAGGGCCACTCCCACAATGGTGGCTTGATGACCCCTCACGGTCGTTTGCCGGTCCCTTTCATCCATCGGCAAACCGGAGATCGCTTTGCTAAGCTCAGAGTTGGAGCATGGTGCTTCTGCACGGAGAAAGTGATGAGAAACACGACGATTTGGATGCGCTTGGGCCTCCGGGCCATTCCTGTCGCCATGGTGGTGTATGCCGGGAATGTGTTTGGCAATGATCTGATCACGGCCGACCCGTCACCCGGTTTGATCTTCGACGACACCGACAGTCCGGGCTGGAATTACGTGATTCGGGGCCGGGACGAATGGTTCCGAATATACGACGAGGCCAATGACCGTTACTTTTTGAATTATGACCCGGTCCAACGCGGCCTTGGGGTGGGCCGGAGCGCGAACGCGGGAGGCTATTACGGCATGGCGATGGGCCACGGTGCGGAAGCAACCGGTGATTACAGCAACGTGCTCGGTTATACGGCGCTCTCGTTCGGTCATTACAGCACCGCGCTCGGTTATAACGCAGACTCGATCGGCGTTTACAGCGCCGCACTGGGGGCTTGGACGTTGTCAACCGGCGATTACAGCGCCGCACTGGGCTACGCTGCTTACTCGGGCGGTGACGCAAGCACCGCCATTGGCCACCGCGCTGCCGCCCCCAATCCCGACACCATCATCATGGGCGAGATACCGGGAGTGAATTCCGGCAGCAATTACACCGACATGGCCAACGGCACCATCGAGCCGCTGGCGCCGCTGCACATCTTCCGTGACGATGGCACTGCCTCGATCCTGGTGCAGGAAACCGCCGCCGCCCCGGCCGGCCGCACGCTGTTCACCCTGGCCAACCGCGGCAACACCAAGTTCGAGCTCAAGGAAACTGGCTCGGGTACGCGCTGGCAGTTCACCAACAGCGGCGACGCGTTCCGGATATCAAAGTTTGGCACCGGCCAGGTTGAGTTCCAGGTGTTCAACAACGGTGATGCGGTGCTGCTGGGTGACCTGGCGATTGGTGGATCCTTCACCGAGATGTCCGACCGCAACCAAAAGCACGCGATTGTGCCGCTGGATGGTGAAGCCATCCTTGCGAAAGTCACGCAGGTGCCGATCTCGGAGTGGTCCTACAAGACCGAGTCCGCCGACCAGCGCCACATCGGCCCGATGGCGCAGGATTTCTACGCCGCCTTTGGCCTGGCCAGCGGTGACACGCGGATCTCGGCCCGTGACATGGCCGGGGTGAATATGGCGGCGCTGCAGGCGCTGGCGCGACAGAACTCGGCGCTGGCCGCTGACAATGCCTCGTTGCGCGCGGAACTCAATGAAATGAAATCGGCATTGTCCGACATCCAGCACTCGCTGGCGGCGCTGGACTGAGAAAAGCGCCATGTCCCGGGTGAAATACCCGCGGTCAAAGCAAGCATTTCACCCCCACCCCCTGTCCGCGGCCCGCGGCGGGGGTGCCAGGTCATATCGGGCCGATCTATTCGTCGACCTCGCGCACCACCACCGTACACATGGCGGGAACGCCCGATTTGGGCCAGAATGGAGGGCATAACAAGGGAGAAACGCTCCATGGGCGATGACGGGACGGGCTTCAAAGGGTTCATCGAGGACCTGAAGTGCCGCAAAGTGATCCGTGTGGCCATCGGCTACGCGGTCGGGGCGTTTATCCTGATGCAGATCGCCGACGCGACGTTCGAACCGCTCAACCTGCCCGACTGGTCCGCCACGCTGGTGCTCTGGCTGCTGGTGCTGGGTTTTCCGATTGCGATTTTCATGTCGTGGATGCTGGAGGTCACGCCCCAGGGCATCAAGCGCACCGACAAGGACACGCCCCAGGGTGCCGCGACCCCGACCACTCGTGATAAGGCCGGGCTGCCCGAGGCGGCATCGCCCGGCCCCAGACCAGCGGCTCCGGCAACAGCATCCGCCCCGAACCGCACACCCATCGCCCCCGACGACGGCCGCCGCTCCATCGCCGTGCTGCCCTTCGTCAACATGAGCAACGACAAGGAAAACGAGTACTTTTCCGACGGCATCTCGGAAGAGATCCTGAACCTGCTGGTGAAGCTACCCCGCCTGCGCGTCGCCTCGCGCACCTCATCGTTCGCATTCAAGGGCAAGGAAGCGAGCATTCCCGAAGTGGCGCAGAAGCTGGGCGTGGAAACCGTGCTGGAAGGCAGCATCCGTCGCGCCGGCGACCGCGTGCGCATTACCGCGCAGCTGATCGAGGCCAGCAGCGACTCGCACCTGTGGTCGGACACCTACGACCGCGAGCTGAAAGACGTCTTCGCCATCCAGGACGACATCGCCCAGAGCATCACCGACGCGCTGGAGATGACGCTGACGCCCAAGGAGCGGCGCTCGATCCAGAACGTGGCCACCGCCGACGCCGGCGCCTACGACTATTACCTGCGCGGCCGCAGCTACATGTACACGATGACGAAGCACGACTACGAGCACGCCATCAACATGTTCAAGAAGGCCATCGTCCACGACGACAAGTACGCGCTGGCCTTCGCCGGCATCGCCGATGCCTACTCGTACATGTTCCGCTACACCGACGCCAAGCGCGAGAACGCACGACAGGCCCTGGAGTACTCCGAAAGAGCCGTCGAAATGGATCCCGACTCGGCCGAGGCCCGCGCCAGCCGCGGCCTGGCAATGTTCATCAACGAGCGCTACGAAGAGGCCGAAGAGCAGTTCAAGCGCGCCGCCGAAATGAACCCGAACCTGTTCGAGGCCTGGTACTACGCGGGCCTGGCCTACTCCTCGCAGGGCAAGTTCAGGGAAGCGATCGAGATGTACAAGAAGGCCGGCGAGGTGAACCCGCTGGACTACCAGTCGATGATGTTCCTGGGCCAGGCCTACGCCTCCCTGGGCCAGAAGCACGACGAGATGAAGGCGCGCGTCGCCTCGATCGAGCTGATCGAACGCCACATCGAGATGAACCCGCACGACACCCGCGCGCTGTGCATCGGCGCCAACCAGCTAAGCAATGTCGGCGAGCTGGAACGCGGCGAACGCATGGTCGAAGAAGCGCTGGTCCGCGGCAAGGACGAGCCGCTGGTGCTCTACAACACGGCCTGTTTCTACGCCATCAAGGGCGACATCGACCGCAGCCTGGAACTGCTGCAGGGCGCCGTCGACAAGGGCTGGGGCGACAAGGCCTGGCTGGAGACCGACAGCGACCTGGACGTGGTGCGTGACGACCCGCGCTTCCAGGCACTGCTCGACCGCATCGACTGAGCTAAAAAAAAGCCCGGCACAAGGCCGGGCTTACAATTCGGTTCAGCCGGAATATCCGGGGCGGGCGGATTACCGACCTCCCGAATACGAAACGTCAGGCGGCTTCCGGCACCCGGCGGCTTTCGTGCCGGCCCTCCGCGGTTTCCTCGATGACCTTGCTGCAGAACGCGTCCAGGTCCTCCGGCGTGCGGCTGGTGACCAGGCCCTTGTCGACGACCACTTCGTCGTCCTTCCACAGCGCACCGGCGTTGGTCAGGTCGGTACGGATGGACGGGTAGCTGGTGACCTTGCGGTTGCGCAGGATATTGGCCTGCGCCAGCATCCACGGCCCGTGGCAGATGGCGCCGATGGCCTTCTTCGCCGCGAACATGTCGCGCACGAACTGGACGGCATTCTCGTCCTGGCGCAGCGTATCCGGGTTGTAGAGCCCGCCCGGCAGCACCAGCGCGTCGAAATCCTCGGCGCTCACATCCTCGACCACGGCGTCGACCTCGACTTCCTCGGCCCACTCACGGCCACGTACGCCACGAATGGTCCCGGGTTGCAGCGAGACAACCTTCACGTCCGCGTCCGCGGCGCGCAGCCGGTCGAGCGGTTCAACCAGTTCGGACTGTTCGAATCCATCAGTTGCAAGAATGGCGATACGTTTGCCTTGTAGCATGAAACCTCCGTGAGTTTTGAATGGTGGCCAGGCTCGACGGCCCGGCGCGTTTGCGTCTTCACCCTAAGAACATGCAATCACCATGCCGGGCACGAACACCAGGCATGCCAAACCGCCTGTCACGTCGTGCCCAGGCGATCTGCGGTGATCCAGGGAAAAACACCAGGGCCGACAAGGGTAACGGCCACGGTGGAGGAATTACAGGGGGCTTTGCAAAATCGAAAGGGTTTTCAGGCGGCGAGGTCTTCCAGGCTAGCCGTTCACTTTGGCTATAGCCAAAATGGCAATCCGGCTTTAGCCATAAAGGCATGCGGTCTATAGCCACTTCGGCAGGTCGGCTATAGCCATGTTGGCGAATCGTCTATAGCCATACTGGCAAACCGTCTATAGACATTTTGGCAAAGTGGCTTTAGCCAATTTTGCGCGGGCATTTGAAGCGGGGCCTAGTGGCGGCTCCTCCGCAGGCCATCAAGGTCGCCCTCCCAGTGCACCTTTCCACGTAAATTCTTAATCCTGGCCTGTTGCTGCAAGCGCTCAAGCCGAACCAGCAGTCGTAACGCCCGATCGACCACGACCTGGATATCTGATCCACCGCACAACCTACGCGCTTCGGAAATCAACGCGTCATCTATTTCGATATCTGTTTTCAAGGCTGGCACCTTTTCCAGGTCCGGAGGTTCATTTTAGTTGAAGGGCCAACTTTCAGCTGTGTGAGCGGTAGTAAGCAGGAAACATATCGTCGCCACCCGCCCGCCTGGATCCTCACGCGTCGCGGTCAGAGAAAGCCCGGCCCCTGGTCGGGCTTTTCTGTTCCTGGAATGGTGAAGGCCGTTAGCTATAAGGCCGCGGGGACCTCGGCCATCGGTTTCACCGCCATCGCAATTTCCTCGCCGCTCTGTATCTGCGCCATTTCCAGGTCATAGTTCATCTGCCGGTTCAGCCAGTACTGCGGTGTCATATTGAAAAATCGCGCAAGTCGTAACGCCGTGTCCGCGGTAATCGAGCGCTTACCCTTAATGATCTGCGAGATGCGTGTCTGCTGAATGCCGAGCGCCTTCGCCAGACGATACTGGGACAACCCATGATCTTCAATCAGCTCGCGAACATCCTCGCCAGGGTGGGAAGGTGGGATTCGATCAATCTCTATGTTCTGCATTTCACTCATATCAGTGGTAGTCCATCAATTGCACATCCTCTGCGTGCCCGTCTCGCCAGCCAAACACAATTCGATACTGATTGTTCACGCGCAAGCTGTAGAGGTGCGACCAGCGTCCTTTCAGGCGTTTCACACGCATCGCGCTGAACTCCCGAAGCTCATACGGCGAAGACGCTGCGCTCAGTCGCTCAAGACACATTCGTACACGACTTTGAATATGGGCTGGAAACTTCAATGAACGCACACCAAGTGCGATTCGCCTGGTTTCCCTGTCTCGATATGATCTGATCATTCCAGAAACATATCGTGCTGCGATAGTATCGCGATACGGGTATTTTCGCAAAACCACGTAGGAAATCACCCTAACCCCGCCCCCAAGCACGTTCTCCGCTTTTGAGAACCCCACCCCCCACAATGCCCCCAGGTCAAAAAAATCACCCGGGGCACTTGATATTTCACTAATCTACACTATATTACAGCTTCTGACAGTCACATCGCCCAAAAGGCCAAGCGACATGCCAAAGCTATACGACATCAAGGAACTGGTGGATATCACCGGCCTGCCGGAGCGCACCGTGCGCTATTACCTGGTGAAAGTGCTGAACGCGCCGTCCGGCACCCCGGGCCGCAAGTCGTACTACGACCAGCAGACCCTGGACCGGCTGAAACTGGCCCAGCAGGTGCTGGCAAGGGACTACGACCCCAAGCGCGGCGAAGTAAAGCCGTCGCTGGAGCAGTTCAGCGACTGGCTCGACAACCTGGACGAAGAAGAACTTCACCGCCTGGCCGAGATGCCGTACCGCATCAAGCCCAAGGCGATTACGCAACCCCGCCCGCCACACCGCGCGCCGGCCGGAATTGCCATGCACACGGCGCCAATGCGCGCCGAAAAACGCGACCTGCTTCAGGTCATGGAGGATAAGAAAGCCGAACACACCCAAGCAGACCACAGCCACAGCGCGGAAGACTCCGCGTCGAACTACCTGGACCGGATCATGGGCCCCGACCCGCACCGCAAGCCAGAACCACCCCGCGCGGAACACTGGAACGAATTCCAGTTCGGCCACGACCTGGTCATCCGCGTACGCACCCCCCTCACCCGCGACCAGCGCCGACAGGTGGAACTGGCCGGGGCACTCCTGAAATCCGTCGTCGGAGGAAAATAACCATGACCGATATCCAGATCAAAGCACGCTGGGACCACGCCCAGGCCCCCACCGGCAAAGCCGCCACCCGCGGCCTGCTCATCGACATCACCGCGCCCGAACTGCCCAAAGCGGAAGGCGAGACTGAACGGCCACCCGTCAACCTGGCCCTGGTCATCGACCGCAGCGGCTCAATGCACGGCGGCCCGCTGGAGGCCGCGAAGGAAGCGGCGATGGGCCTGGCCAACCGCCTGCGCGACAGTGACCGCCTGTCCGTAGTCGTCTACGGCTCCGATGTCACCGTCGTGGTTGACTGCGCGCGCATGGACACCGCCGGCAAGCAATCTGCCGTTTCCGCGATTCAACACATCGAGACCAGCGGAATGACCAACCTCTCCGGTGGCTGGCTCCGCGGCGCCCGCTGCGCAGCAAACGCCATGGATGAACACGACTTCAAATCAGGCCACGTCATCCTGCTCTCCGACGGCCGCGCCAACGAAGGCGAGTGCAACCCCGAACGCCTGGCCGAACTCGCCGGCGACCTGGCCGACCGCAACGTGACGACAACGTGCGTCGGCATCGGCGCCAACTACTCCCCCCTTCAGCTGACCGCGATCGCAGAAGCCGGCCAGGGCGAACTGCACCAGTCCAGCGAACCCAACGAGATCATCGAAGTCCTCGCCGGCGAAATCGGCGAACAGACCCAGGTGGTCGCCCGCAACTTCACGCTGCACCTGCAAGGCCCCCACGCCGAAAACGCCCGCCAGCTGACCCACTACCGCCAACCCGGCAACGGCACCGGCGCGCACACGGCCGACGGCACCGCCCCCATCAACATCGGCACCCTGATCGCCGGCCAGACCCGCCACGTGGCGCTGCTACTGGAACTCGAAGCCGAGCAACTGCCCGAGCCCACCACGCTGCACTACACCCTCAAGGCCCAGTGGCAACACCAGGCCGACGCCGATACCCAGCCCCGCAGCACAACAAGCCAGACCCACCTGGCCATCGTCCCCCCAGGGGATTTCGACGAAGAAACCCGCGACAAAGCCGTCGCCGAAACCATCGCCGAACTCTGGCTCGCCCGCCAGGGCTACGACGCCATGCTCCACAACGAACGCGGCGACTACGCCATGGCGAGCGAAGCCTTCAGCCTCAACGAAAAAGCCTTCGACGCCATGGTCCAGGACCTCGACAGCGCCCCCGCCATGCTCACCCGCCGCGACCGCATCGCCAGCCGCGTGCGAAGCAGCTGGGACGGCATGTCCAAGCGCGAAGCCATGGCGCTCTCGCGCAAGGCCCTGCGCTCTAAGCCGGACTTCCGCAGCAGCAGGAGCGACGCGGATTGGACGGATACGGAGTAAGACTATTTGCCGCTACCTGGCGGGGAGCAATAAAGAAACCAGGCTTTGGAACCCCGGCGAATTGCCGGGGTTTCCAGTTACCGCTCGAGCATCGCTCAAATGGGTCTTACCCCTGCTCATTCAATGAATTGAAAAGTTCTCAGGTTATGAGAGTCAGGTATCAAACAATGTGCTTGTCCTGATTGCTTAAGGGACGATTTATTGTCATTATGTCTACAAATAGTCCCAGAGGTGAATCATGCGCTCAAAATCCCAGCTCGCCGACCAAGCTCTTGCTGAAGCCCTTCAACGCTGGGGAACGAGCCATGTTGCAAATGAACTGGATGTCACACCCCGAACCATCGATCGATGGAAAAGCAATGGAGTTCCAAATCCCGGGCTGGTGTTACATGCCATTAACGACCTTGTTAAACCTGCTCTGATAGCAAACGACGAAGAGGCTGATCCAGCTTTCAGATTTATCGACCTGTTCGCCGGAATCGGCGGGACTAGGTTGGGTTTTGAACGCGCCGGAGGAAAATGCGTGTTCACGAGTGAGTGGGATCGGTTTGCAAACGAGACCTACAGGGCAAATTTCGAGCTCGACCATCCAATAAATGGTGATATCTGGAAAGTCGACCTGGCAGACATTCCTGACCATGATGTTCTGGTTGGGGGATTCCCTTGCCAGCCATTTTCAATTGCAGGAGTTTCAAAGAAGAACTCACTTGGGCGAGAGCATGGTTTTCGTGACAAAACCCAGGGAACCTTGTTTCACCGAATAGTTGAGATTCTTGACGCAAAAGCGCCATCCGCGTTCCTGCTGGAGAACGTCAAAAACCTTGTAAGCCATGACCGTGGACGCACTTTCGAAATTATCAAAGGACGCCTGACCGAACTGGGTTACAGCGTTCATTGGAAAATTATTGACGGCAGCCATTTCACCCCACAGCACAGGGAACGGATCTATATAGTCGGATTCAGGAAACCTACTGCCTTTGACTGGGACCAGGTGTCACTCGAGAACCCTGACCTGCGCGTTGGTGAGGTCATGGCCGATATTCTGCACACAGAAGATGGTAGCGAAGTCGCAGAAAAGGACTACACGGTAGGTGCCAGGGCTTCAGTAAACCCAAAATACACACTTAGCCCGAAACTCTGGAATTACCTCAAAGCATATGCTGAGAAACATCGTCGTAAGGGTAATGGGTTTGGGTTTGGCCTTGTTAGCGGCGATGACAAATGCAGGACGCTTTCGGCTCGTTATTACAAAGACGGCTCCGAGATACTCGTAAACCAGGGGCAACGTAAGCGGCCCCGACGTCTTACGCCACGAGAATGCGCACGGATTATGGGGTTTCCTGAAAGCTACATCATTCCCGTCTCTGATACTCAGGCGTACAAACAGTTCGGAAACTCCGTAGTTGTGCCGGTGATCGAAAGCATAGCTAAGGCGATGCTTCCTCACGTCGTAACCTTAATCGAACAGGAACAGCTTGAGGATCAGTACGCGATGGTTGTGTGATGAGCGATGTCCACTCGCCATCGCAGCGCAGCCGAAACATGGCTGCGATTAAAGGCAAGAACACCAAACCGGAGCTCATAATTCGTTCCGGTTTGCATAAACGGGGGTTCCGGTTTCGCCTACACCAAAAGGACATCCCAGGTAAGCCGGACCTGTTTCTGGCGAAATATCGGGCGGCCATATTCATCCACGGCTGCTTCTGGCACCGTCACGAATGCGAGCTTTTTAAGTGGCCGAAAACCAGACCGGAATTCTGGCGTCAGAAAATTGACGCCAACCACACCAGAGACGTCACAAACCGTGGCGAGTTACTCGCGAGAGGCTTCCGTGTTCTTTATGTCTGGGAGTGTGCGCTCAGGGGGCAAACAAAAATGAGTCTGGAGTGCCTTTTAAGCGACATCGCAGATTGGATTCATTCCACCAGTTCATTCAACGAGATTCCAGCAGCCTGATGTACCGTCAGGACCTCTCCCAGTATTTTGAGATGTTTGTCCTTCGGCGCTTAACGGCAGTTGAAGTTGACCCGGAATCCTCGAATCAACATGAGTTCAACGGAGTAAAGGAACTAAAAGCACTTTTTGGCACAGAACGACAGGAAGTTTCTGCGACGTTCATATACCTGTCTGAGGAAGACCGTGAGCCTCTGGTTTCAAGTGGCAGTCTCACCTGGTATGACGCACGAGAGAAGCACCCGTTCAGAACAGAGTTCCGGCTGTATTTTCGGGAAAATGAGGCGATCAACAGCGCAAACGCCGATGACCTGTTGTTTGTCGGAAAGCGCCCCTCCGGCGATCTTATGATCGTGATCGCAGAGGCTTACTCCACTGCTGATTCACAGTTGCGCTGGTTGGCCAGAGCGTCTGCTCAAATTGGCCACCAGTTTGAACTCCGAGATCGCGATCAGGCGCACGCCATTAATGTCGGATTTGTCGAACGATTGTTTCTTGAACAACTCGGCATCAGCACGTTCGTGGTCGAACCTGATTTACTGAAAACTCTTCAGGCCAGGTTCGGTAACAGATTTCCGGGTACTGCGGATTTTTCAGCGTTTGCCAGAGAGCTCGCCGGCCCAATGGATGCTGCTGAAGATCCAGACAAGGTGCTTCTGGCCTGGATGGACCAGGAAGAAGTCTGTTTTCGAACGATGGAGCGTTTTCTGTTAGAGGAGCGTCTGGAAGAGGGGTTCGGTAATGACGTGGATGCGTTTATTCAGTACTCCCTTTCAGTCCAGAACAGGCGCAAATCAAGAGTCGGTCATGCTTTCGAACACCATTTGAGCCGAGTGTTTATTGAAAATGACATCTCTTTTACAAGGGGTGCACAAACAGAAAATCGCTCGAAACCCGACTTTGTCTTCCCCGGAATTTCCGCTTATTGGGATGAACAATTCCCAGAACAGCGACTTACGATGCTTGGCGCAAAAACAACTTGTAAAGACCGATGGCGTCAGATCCTTTCAGAAGCTAAGCGTATTTCTGAAAAGCACCTGATCACGCTTGAACCAAGTATTAGCGAAACTCAGACCACTGAAATGCGAGCTAACGCCGTGAGACTCGTGATTCCCTCCGAAATTCAATCTTCTTACCTCGAAAGCCAACGCAGCGAACTACTGTCGGTTTCATTGTTTATAGAACACCTGCGGGAAACTCAAAGCTGACTTAACTACTCAGAAGTTGCTGCGTTCGCTTGATTACAAAAGTTGCGGCTCTAAACTAGAGCTTTCTCACTTTTGTCGATTGGCACATTTGAAGACCACGGATCTTCGTAACTTTAGAGTAGATCTTTTTTCGTGTCAGGGTCTTTCTTCTCATAATCATCGGCGACCGCTGCAATGTGTTCAACTAACTTAGTCAGCTCCACAGGATCAGCAATCTCTGCTGAACAAGTCGTTTGGACAAGTATTGATTCCTTTGACTCGGAATAAGCAAAACAGCAATTCTGTTGGAATTCATTCATTTTCAACATCTCAATTGCTCTTGCTTTGGTCAATTTTTGCAACTTAGTTTTGCTTCCAAGATCTTTACAAACGGAGGCTATTCTTATACTCCCACCTTCTCCAGGTTCTTCTACGATTCTCTCAATAAAAAACCTTTGACGCCGACCCTTTTTCAATAACACTTTGCCGCTAAGGGACCTGGATTCAGGTATATACGAAACCTCGATAGCTGATTTACCCAAAAGTCGCGACAGTGTCCTCATTGTCTGGTCCATTGGTATCGCCATCTTTAGCAGAGGGCTACCGTTTATTTCGAGGAAAGCCGCCGGGCCTATTACGTCACTATTTTCAGCTCTGAGTGCAACATTTATCGAATCACGATTCCACACACTGGACATCAAATTATCAATGAACTGGTTGAATTCTTGAGCACTTCCTTTTTGTGCGTTCCCCATTGAACTGACGCCAACAAGGTGCCCGACAAAAAATGCAGCCATTGTGGCGACCGTTGGTCCTGCGGCAATATTTGAATGCATTGAGTTCAAGAGTCGGTCAAGATCTGGTCGCAAAAGGAAAAGCAGCACAGCTCTTTGTACTAACTTTTTTTCATCACCTAGCGGATGGACATCTTGTTCGCCCTGGAGCACTTTTCTGGTGAAAGTAATCCATTTTTCAACTTGCTCATTAATAGCTGGCTCTATGGACTTCAATGCCTTTTCGAGTTTTTGAAGAACCGCTAATGGGTCTATGCGTTCATCTCGTTTTACGCGCCTTAGGATCGGCAGCAAAGCTGCAAGCAAGGCTATATCCTCATCGCCGAGCACAATCCACGAATCATTCGAATCGACCTCTAAATCAACTTTCCACTGATGATCTGCGCTTAAAAAACACTGCTCCATGAACTCACGAATAAATGATTGAGCCTCGATACCGTTCCGAGAAAAGTACTCAACCGCCTTGAGTGAACCACCACATTTATCAATGAACTCAAGTTCTTCACAGCAATCCGGAAACACCAAAGTCTTGGGCACCCCCACTTCCGCAATTTCCGGAAAGTCCGCGAGTGCCACGAATGAAGCCTCATCGCAAACAACTCCATCGATCCGACGAGCAAGAAAGTCCTCAATTGCTTCGGCCGATGGAAAATAAATCGCACTTGCTTTTGCCAATGGCACCGGTTCAGAAACGACAAGTAACTTGTCATTATGAATGGTGAAATCATTGCCGCTATTGACAGAAAGTGCGTCCATCTCAAACGCAATAACGACCGAATCGGTTTCGCTTGACCTGAACTGGTTAAGCATCTGAATTGGTAACCCTTCCTTCCAGAATGGAATTGCTCCCGGAACCAACTCTCTGGAATCCTGGCGATAACGGAACTGACAAGCCGATGGCGTAATCATTCCCGCTTCCAAAATCGCTACGAGATTTCGTTTGTTAGTCAGGAAAAAAACGGCCATTTTGTTAGCCCTTTGTTTGGCAGAGCCCGAAAAATCAAACCCGGGAGAAATCAACTCGGCCATATTAGAATTCCCTGTTCGGATGGGGGGAAAAATCGAAGAATTGCCGGATCATCCTCACACTCAGCATATGACAGTTGTAGAAAGGATCTTGCCCGACTCAACATCACATACATTTTCATCCTGAAAAAATCCTGATCCGCTCCTTCTATTCGATAGTTCTGTAACTGTGGAATGAAAACACCATCAAACTCCAGGCCCTTGCAACTCTTGTCACAAACCACGGTAATCACACCCTTTCCGTAAAAATCAATACCTGAAGGGTCTACACCAGTAGCGTACATCTGAACTCTAAGGCCTCGTTTATCAGCTTCAATCTTAAGGGACTCAACAGCACGCTTCTGTACTCTCCTGTTCGGAACAATTACACCCGCCGATAAGTCATCATTGTTATGAAGCCAACGAACAACTGATAACATCTCCTCCCTGAGACTCTGGCATCTGACCAATCTTGGAACTGGCCCGTTTATGTTTTCTGGAATATCAGGCATACCAGTCGACATGCCTGCATAAAAATAACTCGCCAACCGCGCAATCTGTGCTGTATTGCGGTAATTAGTAGTAACTTCGAACCGTTCCGTAAGGCCGAGGAAGGTCATTATCTCGTTTACGGTGGAATTACGGCCTTCTTCCATCCTCTGGTTGTCATCCGCAAAAACAGTCACTGAGGCCCTTTTGCCTGCCTTGGTAATTAGCTCTGCGCTCATTAACCATGTCAAATAAATATAAAACTCTTTTGGGAAATCCTGGCCCTCGTCAACAATGAGGTGCGTCCAGGAAAGTTTGCCCGGAAATGTGCAACCGTACTCGCTTAGAAATTCGATGGCTCGCATAAAGTCTGGACTCCAAGGCTGACTTTCCGGCATTTTTCGTCCGACACCGCCGCTCCATTTTGAGTAAACCCAAGAGTGCCAAGTTCGGGTGTGAACATGCATATCTAGCTCAATGACAGACCGCTCAACGTAACGGTTCAGCAGCTTGCTGTGCATAACAAAATCAGGCGTTCTCCCTTGTTCATACAATGCTGCAGCCCTGTATAAAGCGAGCACAGTCTTACCGGTGCCAGGTGGCCCCACGCAAAGAACAGGCTCATTAAATGGAGCCTCCATTAGAAAGTCTTCCTGTTGTGGACTCAGCTCCGAACGTCTTGGAAGCCTCACTTTTTCAGGCCTCCATAAGTGCTACGAAATTGCTGAAGAACCCCACCCCGGGTGTATTCTTAGTGCCGAGCAAAACTGATCGATCAAGCAAACAATTTGCATGATCGCAACTGGTTTCAGCTACTAAAGTACAAGCATGGCAAGCAGACTTGTTTAAACCATAGGAGCCTTGTTTTTCCATTTCGCTACAAATGGGATCGCTTGAGCACCAAGCAGCACGAAAAAGTGCCGTTTTTAGAGTTCCATAGAAGTTTTCAGGAATACCCTGCCTTACCAATCCACCAAGCGCACCTTCACTATCAGACGACGCTGTGTATAAAAGCAGTCCTGCCATCCCAGTCTCCTCATCTGAATAAATGCGCTCAGAAATGGATGAAGAGGAGTAACCGCATTCAAAACAAAGCTGCCGGATAAGC
This sequence comes from uncultured Oceanospirillales bacterium, assembly GCA_913055655.1. Lineage (GTDB taxonomy): Bacteria > Pseudomonadota > Gammaproteobacteria > Xanthomonadales > SZUA-36 > Marinihelvus. Next base: position 286,280 of record CAJXKA010000004.1, read on the forward strand.
AAATGTGCCAGCGTGTGCAATAGTACGAATCTGTTCGTTGCCTCTGGCAGAAAATCCAAAGTAGTTTTCTCCCGAGCATGCCTCATTGCAGCGAGCACCTTATTTGGAACCCTTTTTTCCCATGTCTCCAATGCCCGGGGGTCAAGTGCAACAAAAATCCCTTCACCATAGATTTCAACTGCGGGTAACCAGTTGGTAGTTGCACCTAAAGAAGGAGAAACGAGCATTTCACGGTTAGGCTCCAGTCGATTAAAGCCCTTAAGAGCGCGGACGATCCTCAACCTTCTCGCCAAAGTAACCTGTCCAATCAGACGCCTGAACTCCTTCCAAACCGGCTGTTCCTTTTCAGGCAGATGCTCACCAAAAGCATCAAGAGGTGCAATATCAGCCATGAATTCAGCGTTAGGCATAATCTCCGGAGGAGATAAAAATGAACTCCATTCGTCATTCAGCAATTCATCATCACAGGAATCGACAGGTGGAACTTCAGCATCAGCGACCCCGGAATCATGCAAGCAATCCCAAACGTGCTCTACTGTCACACCAAGAGATTCCAAGTGTTCATCACGCACAATTGGATCAATAAAGGTTTTTGCAAACTTATTATCTGGAGCGTCTACCAGTGCTTTAATTTTTAACAGCGGGGTCCAGCCAGGATGCGCGCGAATTAAGTCGAAAAGTGATTCGTCCTCTTCGAATCCGGCTCGGATATCTATTGCCGACTCAACAACAGGAAAGTACGCATTGCTGGCACCGCGTTGAACGGCTTGGGGAATTCTGTCACATGGAGCGGCAAGGTCATTTTTTTGCCAAGGTTGAGTTCCCGGGCAATGCTTCCATACTCGCCTGAGTGAATCCTTCTTGGGAATCTGTTCGAGGTCGTGTTGAGCACCACAGTTTCTACACTCCACATACAATGATTGGAGGCCCGCACCTCTATCCGGCCATGACTTAAAGTAAACCCTTTTGTTCTTACAATCCCTATGCTCAGGCTTTCCATTCGGAGACAGATGCGCCCAGAAGTCCCAAGGAATATCAGTCAGATGCCCATGTCCACAAACCGCAACAAATCGCATGGGAACCAACTTATGGCGCTTACCACAATTACTACATGACGGCACTGCCCCCTCAGTTTCTTTGAATGGCCCCCACTTATACATTGCTCGGCAAGTCGGGCAAAATAGCCATGCAGGAAAACGATAGTATGGGGTAGAGCCGCCACCTCTGGTCGCCCCTGGAAACTTCGAATTATCAGCAATGGGTGCGGCCCTGAAACCTTCTACGCCCAAGACTCGCTCCAAACGAGGGAGCCTTAGATCGGGCTCCTCACGACACCTCCATTTCGTCGTGTCCATCGCCACAAAAGACTCAGAACCAAAATCATAAACACCCCCTACGCCAAATGGCGTTATTGTCTGAGCGCGGCGAACGGTCCTGTCAACCTTTTTCATTGCGGCGTCCCAGCGTGCTCGCCCCATATATAGATATTGCAGTCCGAATCCACATTCCTCATTGAATTCAATGTAGGCCAAGGCAGCTCTGGTTTTGCGGCACCGCCCGGAACATACGAAACCAATAGTGGTTCAAAATTCTTAGAGCCACGCGTTGCATACCGCAGCACAAAGCTTCCTCGCCTTGATTGCTCCGCAACGTTATTCCAGGCAGTCACGCATTCATGTAAATACCGTTCGATTTCTTGTGTGGTTTGTATGTTGCCCCTTTCAGCCAGTTTCATCCTAGCCAGCAAGTCGCTAATGCCTGCTGAAACTTCGCTCTTACTTGAATCAAAATTTTTAGCGCCATCGTTACCAGAAAGCCCTGAGCAATATCTAACTACAATTACCAGTGCGGCATGGACAGCCCTCTCCATAGCAGGTAACGCGTATGGTGTGACACTTGTAGGCTCAACTGCACGATAAAGCGCTTGATGATATGGAACAAACGACTCGTACTGAGAACGATCCCTCGCCTTGTTATTCGGATAGAACGCCACGACCAGGCCGGGAACAGCATCACGCCCCACACGTGAAGAGGCTTGAATGTATTCGGAGGTGGTTTTAGGTTGACCATTCATTACTATCAGCCCCAATCTCTTAACATCGACGCCAACAGAAAACATGTTTGTACATGGCAGGCAATCAATTGCACCGGGCTGGTCTTTTGACGTTTTCAATCGCTCCAGAATCTCTGGAATCTCTCTGGAAGGGATATTAGCGGACATTTCAACCGGCTCAATCTTTCTGGCCTTTGCCGGATTAACTGCTATTACTTCAGCTCGCTTGGGAATATCATCCAATGACATTGTCATCGTTTTACCAAGCTCACGGCGGCTGTTATGAAAAATCACTTGTGTCCAGTAACCGTCAGCAGCATCAACTGAAAGGTCCGCATCTATTGCTGCCTGAGCCAGTACGGCAGAGGTATGGACCAGAGACGTGACTGGCGTGTGGTACTGGCCCATTACACCGATATAAAGACGCCCTGGGTTTTCTTCCGAAGTATCTTCTTCCCTGGAAAAGAATGAATCCTCAACTCGCATCCCTGATGGAGGAAACACAAAACAATCCCTGGCGTAGAGTTTTCTGACTTGCTCTTCAGCTCTTCGAATAGTTGCGGTAGCTGCGATGTATTTTGGATGGGCACCAAATTTCTTCATTACTACATCGATGGCTGCTTCATATAGTCCGGCAATAGTTCCTAGTGGGCCAGAAATGAGATGAAGTTCATCTTGAAGAATGAGTGAAGGTGGCCTCCTTTTCTGCGCCCCACCAGAAAAAAAAGACTTTGGTTCATCAGCCCAAGCTAAACGCGCGAACTTATCAATCGTACCTATCAAAAATGACGGCGGATTTAAGTAAAGAGCCTCATCGACCGTTTGTATTGGTAAACCTGTGTTGAATTCGCAGCTTGTGGTTGGGCAATAAAATTCCAAGCCTGAAGCACTTGCCTTCACGCCATAATCTGATGGGTCACCAGATTGCACTTCAGGAATAATGCGTGTCCCACACCATGGACACTGTAGAAGCTGAAAAGGATTCTCGGGCCTGGGTTGCTCTCTCAATGCAATGTATTTTTGCAAGGCACCGTCAGAATACTGTGAGTCACTGGACAGATGGTTGGGAGTTGTTGGGTAACCGACCCATAAGCCAAGAGAAAAAGGCTCATCGCCCCACACATCAGGATTCATTCGGCGTACGTATTCGCACGCACAGATAAGAGCCGCCGCCCTCTGAAACTGTTGCGTTGTAAGGAGCCGAAGCGTGTACCGAAGTATCACAGCCGTACCACCGCCAGCATCGCCATATTGTGTTCTCCGATGCAGCAACTCAAATGCCGCAACAGAGAGATACGCCTCAGTTTTGCCACCACCAGTTGGAAACCAGATCAGATCTGCTACATCACGATCCAGAGAATTTACGTTCCCAACCGACTCTATCGCAAGCAATTGAAACGCCAGCTGAAACGGCCTCCAACGATAATCCCTCCAAGAGCTTTCGGAGTAATCGGGCGCAACGAACTTGATTGAGTTGGCATCGCGTAACCGGCCGCCATATGCAGAACTTGAATGAATCATCTGCATTAACATGATCTTGTTGGCCAGTACGAAGCATTTTTGGGCGCTCTCGTTTACGGTCAAGAACCCAAGGCCCTTTTGCATTCGTTGATGTGCGAGCGCCTTGCGGCCGGCTATACGACCAGAAGCACCAACAAGTTCTTTCGGAACAGTTTTTTGAGCATCGGTTTTCATCCATTGCTCATAGCTATCGATAAAGCGTCGAAGTCCGGCTTCTTTTTTATGCCACGGCACCCTCTCATCAGCCAGATACTGCAGAGAAAAAATGCGATCACCTGCAAGCTCATGGTTTTCCGGCAGGTTCGCTGTGACTGGGGGAACTTCATACTCAGGAATGAACGATGATTCGACATACTTGGCAGCAGATTCCCCTTCAAGGGTTTGCCACATTGGTGCGCAACCGTGCCCAATCGCAAATGTCGCCTTGTCCTGATAGGTTAGTGCAAGCTCTTCCTCTTCCTCATCCCAAGAAAACCGATTAGGTGATGGGTAAGCCCTGATTTGTGCGTTTTCTCCGATGCAACGAATCCAGACCTGATGCAGTACATCTTCCGGCTTGAACTTGTCCTGAACCGATCTCGCATTGACCAACGTCACGGTGACTATATGGCCACTTACCATTCGGCGCCATGTCGAAACCAGCGATGCTCGACCCTGGAGAACACTCGCAATTTCTTGCCGAGTGCCTTTTCCAAGGATGTGGGTTTCAGGGCTGGACGTGGTCGCCAAAGGCATTCGCTTCCATACATTAATGCCCTTGTCATCGACCCCCATCTCGTAGGCGCCCGCTGCAATCTCCACTCTGATTTCAGGCGTTACTTCATCGGCCAGAAAGAATGAGAGTCCCATAGATGCTGGCTTTAACTGGTATGCAAGCGTAATAGGATCTTCGCCGCTTTGGTCCTCCTCTTCATTTTCGCTGTCCTGCCCAAAACCTGCGCCTTTAGGAAAAAGTGCACCCAATAAATAATATGTTTGGGGTTCATCCTTTCGATGAAGCTGTTCTTCTTCCCCCCCAAGTGGTCCGATGAGATGCGACCTCACATAGTCGACGACTTTTCGCCTCTCATGCGAAAGGGCAGAGGTGCTGGTTTTTTCTTTCATGATGAAGTTAAAAACTCGCGAACTGCAGTTGCATTGCGGTTTTTCAGACTCTCAAACCAAGGCTTCCTATCAAGAGGCAGCGGCATGCACAATACGGTGTTAGCTCTCGTCATAGCTACATAAAATTCATTGATCACGTTTTCGCGCTCCGGTGCGTGTTCAAGGTCGATCAGAAACACATATCGATTTTCTAACCCTTTAAACTCTCTGACGGTTGCAAAAGTTAGCTGGGTGTCCTGCCAGACTTCACCGTAATTTTCGTTGATTACAGTGATTCTTCTTTTCCAGCGTTTATTAAGTAATTGAACCACGCTATTTTCGTAAGGGACGAATGAGATCAGTGTTATTTGCCCAGGCAGAACGCTCTCCTCATCGATCCATTTGACCAGCTGTTGGTCTAGCAGCGTTGCCAGCTTTTCTCTTGAGTCATAGTCCATTCCCTTCCAAAGAACAGGCAAACCACCCGCAACTACCGGACAGTCACCAATTGATCCACCTGTATACATCAGAGTATGTAATGCGATTTGCTGGGTATTTCTGCAATTCAGGGTCAAGGGAACAACGAACGCACATTCTCGAATCAGTTCATACACCTCGGCACTTGTGTGTGCATACAAAGAAGACTGCTTATTTGGGTCCATGAAAAAGTACCAGCGACCGCTTTGAATCCCCCCATTGATTACCCCGTCAAGAATGTCAAAGCTTTCAGACTCAAGAATGTCCTGAGCTTCATCAACGACCAACGCATCGAATTCGGGCGCGCTCCCCCGCGCGATCAATTCCTTCAATTGAAGAAAGTTCACCACGCGAACGTTTGATTCTTTCAACTCGTTCGCCAGCATTGAAGCCAGCACAGGGCTTCTGCATATAAACAGCACCGAATAGCCCATTGCATCCAGTGTTCTGGCCGCTTTCCTGGCCACCAGAGTTTTACCCGTACCAGCCCCGCCCTCGATCACAACGCGTCGATTGGCAAGAATAAAGTCCACTGCTCTGAACTGCTGTTCAGTCAATGTGATGAGCTCACTCCACGCATCCCCTACCCGTGAGAGTAAAGAAATATCACGATCAAACTCATTTCGGAGACTTTTATTAACCGTGGCCAGCTCTTCTTCACTGATTGGCGAACTTTTACGCGTTCGTTCCATCCAGAACTGATACAGCCCCTGGACCCACCGGCCAAGGTTTTTCCTGTCCCAGTCAATGACATCGAAAACCTGCTCGCGCGTCAGCTCCACCCCAACTTCACCGATTTTGACATCGGGAAACATCACAGCAAAACCAAACATAAGCTTTTTAAGCAGCGGGACGGAAAGCTTATCCTCCAACAGCCTTTGTAAAGCATCGCGGGCCGACTCTGCTTGCACCAACGGACTTTCATTCAACTGGTTCTTTTCGTCATCCTCGTTAGTTGTATACCAAATACCTTTATCAACTGAGATCCTCCCACCCTTGACTTCAAGAACCAGAATCCCATGCGGCGATACGACCACAAAATCTGCCTCAGCATATTGCTTTTTTTCGTGCCTGGGTAAATTTAAGGAATGGTAGACCGTTGTTTTTTCAGCTGTTAAAGTCTTGAAAGCCCGGAAGATTTTCCTTTCGGCTTTACTTCTGAATTTAAATACTACTGGTGGGTTCATATCCATCTGCGCACCCCAATTTGCTATGCGGACTTTTGTATAACCAAACATCGCCTCAGAGTGCCGCTAAGACGCTAGATTAGTTAACACGTAAGCTTCCCCTCCCAGCGTAACAGGTAATAACTAGAGCTCTCTGGCAGTGACGTTGCCCCCATATTGAGGCCATTCATTACTGGAAAGCTTACGACCGCAGCTCGCGTAACTCGGACACACCAAGGTTGGCGTACTTCTTGTTCCAGACGTAAAAGGTGGCTTCGCAGACCCCCAGTTGCCGACAAATATCCGCAACCGGTGTATCTGCCTCATGCTGGCGTAGTGCGTAGGTGACTTGCTCTTCGCTGAACTTGGATCGTTTCATCGTCCTCAATTCCTTGCTTCGAGAACCTCGAAACGCCACGGTACTCCAGTTTTATGGTGACGTCGATTTCTGGGACAACGTCAAGATATGGGCCAAACTGAACCGTCTAATCTCTAAGCTCTTCAACAATCGCAGCCAAATGTCGGCTGAACCAGAATCTTGTTGCGACAGGACGAAACTGAGTCATTCGATCATGCAAAGGGCATACCACACCTTCAACTCCTGGGCTATGGGCCCGGATGCTCATGCCCCTGCGGGACAGAATGCGAGTCTCCAAAATCGTCTCCTCCGTCAGCATCGGTCCGCCCTCCAAATAGGTCAGCCCCGGTTAAACAGAGGTGGGTCAATAGTAATGTCCGTTAGTGGGTCACTTTAGCGTTTCCGCTGAACCTTATGCTGGATTAATCAACCCAATCGGTTACCCAGCTAGGCACTGTGACCAACAAAAAAATCATCCGAAACCAAACGCCGATCAAGAAAGTGGTTAAAAAACTCACAACTCGTTTCCGGTAACAACAGGCAAGCGTGACACGCTGCCTGATTAAGTGGTTCTGACTTACTGACAATGCTTTCGATACACAACGGGTCCGAAGAACACCATTGTGCAGATTCCAGTGAATGTTCAAAAATTCGAACGAATCGAGTAGGCTCTGCTATTCTGGACAAGCCACCCAGCGTACCTTCAGCGCCAGGTGTTGAGGTATAGAGCAATACACCACTCATCGTCTCAGAGGAATAAATCCTTTCGCTGATTGAAGCTGCTGAATAGCCTGACTCGATTGAGATCTGGCGAATCAACAGATGTGAGAGCGAATGGAGCAGTAAGAAACCAGGAGTTACAGAAACGCGATCTTCATCGGGCACACCAAGATCTTCGTAATGTGTCACCGCAGCATTGGAAATCTGTTTGCACCTCTGTAAAGACTCAGAATTCTTAACGGCCTTCACCCACTCTTTCAAAAACGAACTCCTGAGAGTCAGGAAAACCCCTTCACCCCTGTTCTCAATTGCAGGCAACCACCTGAGCCTTCGCTCCGAGAGTGCGCAAACCGGGTTATTCGAGTTCAGGCGTGTAAACCCAGTTAATGCTCTTACCTCACGGAGCCTCTCAACAGCAACCAAAGTTTCCACAATCCCGGCCAATGAAGCAGGAACATCGTGTGTGACCGCCTTGAAATCTGCACCCGCACGATTCCCTGACCCAGTGCCACACAATTGGCGGTACTCATCAACCTTAAGGTCGTCGTCAGCCTCAGCATCGAGGCGCTTTTGCTCCATTACTGCTCTTGCCAACGACTCCGCTTCAAAACTGGTTCCAAGCTCCTCGTTGATGTCCTCAAGACTAAATGACAGATACTCAAGCATTGTCTGTACTGAATCCTGCCGATAAATACGTTTCCAGTAGGTTCCAAGTTCGGTCTGAAGCTCATGCGACCACGGTGGAATATCAATAGCGGAAACTGACTTCGGCTGGTACAGGCTTGAGCTGTTTCTTTGTACGGCTACTGGCGACAGATTGCACGTTTCCTGTGAATCCTTATTTAGCCATGGCCGCTGACCACCACAGCTCAATGATTCAAAGGCCTTTCCACCAAAAATTCCGCTCATCCTGACTTTCTTTCCACACTTTTCACAAGCGAGAATAAGACTGGACAGGCTCATTCCTTTTCCTTGGTAAAGCCTCAGCCGAATGTGCTCACACTCTTCGGTAGACTCTCCTGAGGCAATATCCGGCCGGGTCTTTATCCACCACTTCCAGGGGAACTCACCCAGATGGCCATTTTTACAAGCCAACACAAATCTGACAGGTAAAACGTGAACTCTTGATCTGCCTTCACTACAGTGCCCACACCATCTGATTGGACTGATCCTGGTGTTGTCCTTCTGCCATTTTCTTGACGGCTTCAGCCGATAGCATTTAGGACATGTCAGCCACGATGGAAACCGCCTCGCGACCAGACCTGATAGCCTCTCATCATCAGGCTTTCCTTCGGGTGCAATTGGCGCCAGGCGAAATCCATCTACATCAAGCTTCCGTTCCAGCCTTCGAAGATGACAAGACTGAGGGTTTTTAATTCCCGCCGGCTTTGCCTCAGCGTCCCAGACCTCCAAACCACCTGCGACTGCTGAAATTGAAGCACCACCGGTCGTTCGCAAATTGATAATGGCACCAGGGCCATAAGTAAGCGCCATCTGGCTTCGACGAAGTCTTGCGGCAAAATTCGCAGGTTTAGCTGCCATGAGCGTCACCCCTGTCAACATCAAGGAAGTCCCTGACTTTCACGATTACGGATGGCTCTACATCTCTCGCGCTGTTCGGCGCAGACCAGCCGAAGTAGCCCTGCCCCGCACTTTTACGTTGTGCTGCACTTTCAGAAGAAATCAAAAGGCTTTCATTCGGATCAGAAAAATCATTCCAGAGGAACTTTAGAGACCCACGGTCTTCCCAATCCTCCAGAAAGCTCTCGAGCTCTTCCTTCGCCTCGGAGACTTCAGATGGGTCGATTGCGCTGATCCGGGACAAAATAAGAGGCAATACATCTGTTTCGATCTTTTGCCGTCGACCTATAGTCAGACTGACATCAGTCTCATTCATGTCGGTTACTTGCATTGCCATGGCCACAACCAGCGCTCTCATAGCCTTATCTCGGGCACGGGGTGAAAAGGGTGTAACAGAAGATGCTTCAACAGAGCGGTAGAGCGCCGAATGCCAGCTTCTGAAAGACTCAAAGTGCGCGCGATCCCGAATTTTCAGGTTGTTATATAGCGTGACAACCAGGCCAGGAATGCTTCCACGGCCGACACGACTGGTCGCCTGGATGTACTCAGCCATTGTCTTTGGTTGTCCATCAACGACCATCAACCCCAACCGCGGAATATCCACGCCAACGCTTATCATCACACTAGCCAGCAGAATATCGATATGGTGATCGTTGCCATATGCGGACCGGAGGTGCGCCAATGTTTCTTTCAGCTCTTCCTGCGTAACGAGGCTTGTCAGCTCCTGAAGCTCATCAAGTTCACGTTTTTCTTCACCTCTGTTTCCAGCAAACACCCCCATGGATTTTTGGGTATCTTCCAGGAGCAGCGTTCTGGCACCACCCAGAATTCTGAGTGAATTGAAATAGACTGCCAAAGTGGTAAACGGATCAATTGCCTCAATAGGTAAGTTTTCCAAAGACTGATCTTTCACAGATTGAAGCAAAGAAGCGGCTACTGCCTGCATCACGTACGTACCAGTCTTACCAGCTGAAGTCAGGCCCAGGTACTTTCTACCAGAAGAACCGAAATCTCTTATGGCGAAAAATGAGTTATCGGCATCCAGGACTGGAGGAGGAAACTGTGACAGTGTTCTGTTGAACAGCGCCCCGACTTGGTCCTCGGCTCTTTGTATAGTGGCTGTCGATCCAATAATTTTTGGCAGTATTCCCTGAGCTGTGCACAACTGTTCGATCGCGAGTTCCATCAATCCCACGATACTTCCAAGCGGGCCAGTGATCAGATGTAACTCATCCTGAATAATAAGATCTGGTGGCCGGAATACGGTTCCAACGTTAAAAAGAGAACTGGTGCGCGTAGGAAACCTGCAGACCTGAACGAACTTGTCGACCGTACCGATTACGACGCTAGGGTGTTTTTTGTAGATCTGTTCATCAACCGTGTGTACCGGAGCAGGTAACAACTCATCTGCGACGCGGCAATCACTCCCAGAACACCTGGCTTCCACCTCGTTGGCAGCTATATTGAATCCCCATTGAAGTGGCGATTTACAGCAGGGACAGGTTCGCAGCAGATCCGGGCCGGGCTGGGCATTTTTTTCAAGAGCGTTTTTCGCATCCTCAATTTTGTTTGGTGAGCTTGTACCACCAATCCAAAGCCCAATTGAGATCGGTACGCCTTCATCGGCAATTGTTGTAGATTCCCGCCTGACTAACTCACAGGCGAAAACGAGTCCACTCGTTCTCGCAAACTGGTCAGTCGTTAGTGCTCGCAAGGTATAGCGTGTAATAACTGCGACGCCATCATCTGCTTCCAGCCCCCCCCTTTCCAGTCGCCTGAAAAATATAATGAATGCCATCAGGCCAAGATATGCTTCTGTTTTGCCACCACCTGTAGGAAACCACAACAGGTCCATTATTTGACGATCTTCATTTCGAAGCGCCAGGGATTCAAGCGACAATAGAAAAAACCCTATCTGGAAAGGTCGCCAGTCAAGTTCGTAGCCCTGCCATTCCGCCTGCAACACCATAGCCTTGTTAGCTAGCTGAAATGCCTTGAAAATCTTTTCATTGCTCTTCAGTAACGCGATGCCTGCTTCAATTCGTTGCCTCACAACTGAAGCAACATCCAATTGTTCAGAAGCGAGCTGTCCGAATCGCCCGGTTAGATTTTTTTCAGCGAACTCCCTTTGCCCTCTGAGCCATTCTTCGTAGGCCTTTGGCAATGCACTAAGCAATCTGTTCACCTCAGAGGCAGACCCATTCGCCAGTACGGTAGCGCTGAAAGACTCGAAACCCTCAGATCCAAGAGTTTTGCTTATGGACGGATCGCCTTTAGCCGATACATCGTCAACCTTGTGAACCGGCACCCAGGACGTGGAGACCTCTGTCGCAATTCCGGCATTCTCAAGCCAGTCAGCCGAACAAGTATGTCCAGTCGCAAACTCTTTGATATTGCGATATAGGAAAGAATTCAGGGCGTTCGTAGACTCTGAATTGCTGAATACTGAAGGTCGCGGAATAATCGAAGTACCCTCAACGGGCCTGACAGCAATACGTGTCTGAAAGAAGCATTTTTCATTGCGTTCCTGGAAATCAAAGTTCCCGTTATCCACAAATTTGTTAATCAGGCAGACAGTAAAAAGGGAACTGTTTCCAATCTGCCGGGTCTCCACAAAAAGTCGCAATCCGTTCGCGATATCGGTTTTATACTCTGGAACGCCATTTCTGGCTTTTAAGGAGACTGGGCCAATCTCCAACTGTTCTCTTTGCCAAACCGACTCCTTTTGGGAGCCTTTCGACCCTGGTTCATATAGATACTTGCCAGCGCTGACAAAAATCTCCAGCAAAATGTTTTCTTCTTCCGATTCCGCAAATAACGATACTCCCATGGACGAAGGCAACCACGCCCGTTGCTGCAAAACCAAGTCCTGATCGTCTACTGCCCCTGGCTCACTGGAACCGTTTTCTTCGATTGCGCCCTCAGGTTCTTCATCCGAACACCTGGAGTCCTGCGGGTATAGAATTCCAGTTTGGTATTGATCACGGGGTGCTTGATAAACAGGCAATCGTTCAGCGTCAGTGTGGGGGCCGTGAATGTCCGCCACCAGACGACTAATCAGCAAATCCCTGTTTTTCTGTTGTTCTGACATCTGATCACCCGTTTACATACGAAAATGGCCCAAGTCCGAACAGTATCGGATACAACCACGTTCCTCTCCTGGCATATTGGCCAAGGAGCCCCTGAATCATTGGGTCATCACGGGTAACAACCATCGTTGCAGTATCCATAATGACAAGATTTTTTAATCTTATGGGAGGGTGCTTTCTCCACTTAAATAAATTGTATGAATTGTAGGCAAACGCCGAGTGCAGCTGCTCCGAAAAGCAACCGAGATCGAAGGTTTCGTCACCGAACTTCGCAAAAACCCGGTAACTGAGATCATTTACTCCACGCTCAGCCCAGCAGGTGACGCCAGGCCGACCAGGGCTGTATGTCCGCAGAAACTCCTGCGCTTTTTTGGCGGGTCCAATTTTTCGTTCCAGGCTTACTATGCTGTAAGGATCGTAATCACCTTCAATGCCAGTTTCCGCAAGGCACCAGTTGGTTTTTTTACCATTCTGGACAATCAATGACGCATATCGGCCATTCACGAAAGTCCAGTCACTCAAAGGCGCAGAATCTTCTATCAGCCTGACACCCCGCTTTGCTCTGCTCGCAGCGACAAAAATTACACGCGCCTCTTCGTGGTTAGACTTCTTCTTTTCAGGCATTCTGAATAAGACATTCTCGGCTTCACGGCCTTTAGATGAGTGAACGGTTCCAAGGACCGGGCCAGTGAAGCCGAACTCACTGTGCTGAAATTCAACAGGTGCCTGACGGCCCGAGCCGATTCGTTCCCTTAGTCGGTTCAGATTTACTTCACGCTCATCAGCGGCGGCGTGCTTCAGATACCCCCACAACTGATCTGTATCCAGATGCTTTCTATGTTTATTCAGGAGAGAGCCGACGAACTCTTTAACATCGCCTTCTGACAATGAGCCAACTTGCTTCATCTCAGCAAACCGGAACAGGCGGTTAACCCAGGGGGCGGTATATCTGGGATATCTGGGCAACCGAAGCCTGAACGCGGACCCGAGAGAAGACTGCATCTGGAAAGCCGCCTCGATCACATCTTTGGTCCACCTGAAAAGCACGAGATAGTTTTCAGCAGCCTCCTGTTGCATTACTCCTTTCTCGACCATTTCCAACCCAGACTGAACCCGATCAGCAATCGCTGAATAATCATCAGTATCCTGCTCGTCGAGGAAATGCATTTCGGTCCGAAGGTCCTCCAGAAGACCTAAGAGCGCAGGTGCGTCGGTTCGCCAAATTTTCTTTAACTCGATCCAATCAAATCCCGAACCATCCTTCAGAAGCTCCAGATAACTGGTTGTGTCATCAGTATCGCTCGCCGCCCAGTCACCATAAATCTGCTGAAATCGATCGCCAAGAACGGTCACCCCACAATCCGAAGAAAGATGATGGACCAACTCATTGCATAGTTCTTTACGAAGACCAATTAGATCCTGTGCCTCGTCGAGAAAAAGGTGCTCAAGGTCAGCCATGAAGCTCACCAAATCCGGGTCGTTGGCCCTCAATAACGCAAGAAAACTCTCGATGCTTGACTCATAGCCATCCAACTCGCTTAAGTCAGAGTTCAAGAGCGAAACATTCATGGCAAATGATGTTGAATCCAGGGTCGCAATCCGAATTCCATATGGAAAGTTTTTCGACTGGCTGATCACACGGTCCCGAAGTTCTCGAACTGCCGTTCTCGTGAAGCTGATTAGCCAGATATTGGAAGGCTCAACATCTTCTTCTTCAATTAATCGCTTAATTCGTTGAGTGATCAGAGCCGTCTTTCCGGCACCAGGGGGGGCATGCACAACTACTCGTTCTTCCGGTGCCCGATTAATGACATCCAGCTGTTCATCACTCCAGGCTATATCCCGCCGAGAGAATGTAACGTCAAATCCCCACGCTTCCCTTATAGCCTCAAGAACACTGATTTCGTTGTCATGGAGCCGATCATCAACATCGGCAATTTCGGAAAGATGGTCTAAAAGGAAGAATTTCTGCCGATCATTCTGGCAGAGCTTCAGACAGTCACGAATGGTACCCGCAAACTCCCCGAAGTCAGCAACTTCAACGGTGCCGGCAGTTGGCGCGCTTCGTTCAGCTGTTAACTCAAAAGTACGAAGAAAGCTCGAAAGTAGTTGCTGCTCGGCTGTGTGAATTTCCTGATCGCAGATTGCCATTCCGTACATGGAGTCATATACAGAGAGCAAAAAATCTTTATCAAATGAACTATTCATCGCTTCACTGTTCTGGTTATTGCTTTCAAGAGCACCAGTTTGTGCCCTTTATCAGTTAATTACTCACGAGGCATTCTGCATAGAAAGAAACACGCGTCGTCACGAATGCGCCTGGCAAACCATGCGAATCACGTTGAGAATGATTTAGTTATTATTCATACACTCTTGTACCAACGTAAATTGAGCCATTCAAATCTCAAATATTTGAATATACGAGCACCTGGCTTGCGGACAAAGCACGACAAAGCTGTGAAAACCAATTTTCAGAACGATTGAGGTAGGTTTTCTCAATCCCAAAGAACCAATCAGAACACAGGCTGCTTCGCCGACTAAGGATCCACAGAGTTCAGCATGAGCATCAATTCATTGAAATGGCCAGAAACCCTCGAAGAAAATGAAGCATGGGAACTGGCCGAATCACCCGTCGCAACAATCACCCAACTGGAGAAGCTCACAAGTCACCCGCTGATCAGGGTCCGTATAAGCTTGGCTTTCAGGTCTTATTTATCCCCAAGATTGCAGTCAATACTAGCGCGGGATAGAAGTTGGTCAGTCAGGGAAGACCTGGCAAAAAGAGTGGATTGCACCTCTGCTGCAGCCAAAGAACTGGTCTCGAGGTGTAACGAGCATCAACGAGTGGTGTTGGCCAATCGGCGGGAAACGCCCGGCAGTGTATTAACGGTGCTTTCCAGGGACGAGTCGGCGCGAGTCCGGTGCAAGGTTGTTTTAAACCCAAAGGCGTCCAGCGATATTCTCAAGGCTCTTGGTACTGACAATAGCCGTGTTGTCCAGGCAAACCTGGGAAAACGGCGAAAAGCAGACGACCGTACCAAGGAAGAGCTTTCAAATGGGGGCTCGCGCTATAAAGCGGCAAGTGACTGGCGCACTTCCGCGGTTGTTCTCGAATGGCTGGCAGACGATACCGATGATTCAGTCCAGGTCGCGGTCGCCGGGAACTATCACACGCCCGCCGAGACACGGTTGCAGCTTGTGAAAGACGCGGATGTGTTTTACTCGATATACGATAAGAAAAACCTGGTCACGCCGGAGATTTTCAGCTTTGTTGTAGAGAATGGCGACGAGGAATCACGTCTCTCGGCGGCTAAGGCGCCCGACATCGACCCGGACTCTATGCTGAAATTGGCATCAGACTCTTGTGAATCGGTCCGTGTCGCTCTCGCAAAGTCTGCCAGCGTTTCACTGGATGCGCTGGAAATCCTTTCTCAGGACAGTAGCGAAGATGTTCGGATGGCGGTTGCATTGAATTATGTGACACCTGGGTTCATCAAGGAGAAGATTCCGAATGATGTCGCGAAGGCTTTGGCAGTAAGCGCAGAGAACGAGAAACAACATAGTGCGGCGCTCAATAAAGCCATGCCTGATTATTCCCACTCATACGACCCGGGTTCCCTGAAAGCGACAATACGGATCACACCGGCTGACCCGCGACACATTTTTGAATACTTCACCGGACAGGAGGACACGGCCCGAAAATGGGCGAAACTTTCGGCTGAACAAATCGATGCAATGAAAGCATCGCTAATGCGCTCATATGAGCTCTATGGGCGATATGGTGAGTTCGTAACTGACTCCTCCTATTTTTTTGACCCAGGCTACAACGAAGACTTGGAAGAGTTGTTCGATCTTCATGAAGCCGATGAATTGGACAAAGAATATATCGGCTCCTGGTCAGTCGCCATTGAGGACGAGTCGGTTGTAATCTCCTGGCTCATACCTGGCTGGCTCAAAGACCCGGCAGAGTCGACGCAACTCATCGGAGAGACCATGGGTGAGATACCCAGGCACTGGTTTATGGATCAACCGCTTTGATTCTTACTCTAAGCCAGCCCGGGTGGGCTTGTTCTTGGTGCGGTTACCCGTCTTCATATCGAAAGAAAGGCTACTCATGAAAGCAACGCTGGAACTAGAGAAAGTCTTAAAACTCACTTAATCCAGTACAGCGCTGTTAATCGGCTAGAACTCGCTAAATCCATCTGTGTAACGACGGCTCGAAAGTTAACCACGCTGCGACTGCCTCCGAGACGGGTTGTTTCAGCCACTGCTCCATTTCAATAACGATCCAGTCGGCGCGGCCACTTGAGAAGGCCGCAAACAGTTCCTGTGCTTCGGATTTGTCCGCCAGAAAGTCGGTATTGATCACCAGGTCCTGAAGCCGTTGATAGACGTCGTGGACTTCGACATTTTTTCCTCCGAATACAGTTTTGGCGAACATTCCTCGTGAATGGAGATTCTTGTAGTCCCTGTCTCGATCCATGACCGTCCAGCGGTCGGCGAGTGCCTCGAGCTTGTTCTGCCGTCGGCTCAACCAGGTCAGGTTTCCGATCGCATTGGCCGGGGATGCCGTCGCCCGGGTGCCGCCCTTGTCTACGATCTGGCGTGCGAGGGCAAATGGAACGATATGTTGCTTCTCTGGGTACAGATCTTCATCAAGGCTCTTGTTCCAACACAACCGGGCCTCGATGGAGGGCGCGTTGCTTGGCGGTATGCCGCACTTTCCGTGCGTCTTTTCAAACCCTTCGACCTGGGCGCGCCAGCTGAACTCCTGTGCCGAGCCGCGGCGTTCAATTGCGTAAAGCCAACCAACGGCCGTGTGCTGCAACGAGCGCGACTCCTTCACTTCAAACGAGAAGTTGGCCAAGGCGATGTGATTCAAGGCATCGTGAACCGTGAGTTTTTCGATGGGTGCGAGTGTTTCGCCGCGGCCCTCTGCAATTCCAGAGATCTTGCGGTGCGATACTGTCAGAAGGCTCTGCTGGTATCGTCCGAATGCATCTACCAGGCACGCCCTTATAGTGTCTGTATCTTCAGCCCAGGGCGAGATCGGGCCAGGGTTCCTGGCTGCTTCCGTATCATCTATGCCATGCGTATCGACGACCAGTTGCTCCAGGTCTGCCTGGTCGATGTACGGCACCAACAAGGTCCAGTGAACCAAGCGCCCAAGGGCTGCGCGAAAACTATCGTCAGACCCCAATTGATTAAGTTCTTTAGTCGGTATGCGATAGAGGAGATCAATGAGCGCAACCAGGCTCCTCGGGTGCTGCCTCGCCATGCGGTGGTCGAGGAATAGCTCTTCGGAAAGCACCTGGTCCAGGATGATCAGGGCAGCGGTTGCCCGCTTTGCACAATCTTCGATCAGCTCACCGGGCTGCTCAAAGCCGGGTCTTGCCCACGTGCTCCTGCCCTTAACTGTCTCATTCGGCCCTACGCGGTCAAGCCTATAAGCGAAATCTTTTCTGTCGATTGCGGACACGCCAGTCCACCGCCTGGCGTTATCACCCATGAGCGCGAGCGCCGTGAATCTGGTCACGACCGTAATCCAGACAGAAAAACCCATATGTCGATCGGATTCGTGAGCCAGCAAGTCTCTTTGGTTCTCTACATCGCCGCCATCACGCCCTTCGATGAAGGTCGCAAGGTCGTCAAGTAAGCTGGGCCTTGCCCTTGAAAGCAGTGCGAGTGCACGTTCTTCCGGGCGAACGCGAATGCCGGACCTGTTGATCCGGACATAAGCGTCGATCGCGGCGCTCACGTCACTTCTCGGCAACCAGCCCACCGCAAAACGGTCGCCTTCAAGCATCCCGCGGTAGCGTTCGAAAAGCGGCGCCCACCGGGGCGAGAAAAGCGCAGCCAGGCGGCCGACCATCTGGGAGACGTTTGTTTCGTCACGGAGGGCATGGATGTCTGACCACCGTAGTGGTGTCGCCGGGCGGTCATCGATTCCGGGGTGCTCGAACGCATACCCGGTGACGAACTGAGGGCCCCATGGAATGAGCTTGCCAAGCGTTTCAAGTTCCGGGTTTTCGCCCGGGAACGTGGACAAGGCCCGGCGCGCAAGCTCCAATTGGGTGCCCTGACCGAATATGCTGGAAGGTGAAAGCAGCGCAGCCATCGGAATCATGCCTACCGGCACCGGAAGGGCAACCTTCAGGCTTCCACTTGAACCGAGCCTGAGCCTTGCCCGGGGGTGAACAAACCGGAAAAAAGAACTGCGCCGGATATTCCTGGATTCACTGTGCCTGCCAAAGAATGGCTCAGGGCCCGAATCAAGAACGGGCATCGCGGGAAGCATGGACACCCAAAGACCCGGGTTCTCCCCGGTGTCGTTTAGATCCTGATCATCAGGGTCACCACTCGGGAGACATGACGACGGGATGAAACGTCTCAGCTGTTCAATATCTTCATGCCGCACTAGCGACCAGTCTTCAGTATCGCTGTGCGACTCGACGAGTTGGCGAAAAATCCCGAACAATGCGCGAGTGCGCTGTTGACCATCGACCAACCACATGGGGTCTTTGTCAGGCGCGAATACCTGAAGCGCAACGCCATGCCTGAACGGCTCTCGTTCATCTTCAGGCGCCCAGAGAACCAGCGTGCCACATGGCGATCGTTCGTAAATCGACTCGAGAAGGGCCAGCACATTACTGTTGTCCCACACGGCGCCTCGTTGAAAGTTGGGGATACCAAGTCGGTCAGCGTGTGACACGACGTCCGCCCAAGACCACCAGTGAGGCTCGGGAATCATCGAATGACTCTTGAGATGCGTGGTTTCAATACCGGGGATACTTGTTGTGTTGATTAGCGTGATCGCAGTAATAGCATAATCAACTTGGACCCCGCTAATTTACCGGCTGACGCAAAATAAAGATTGAGCGTTAACCCACCACCGGATAACACCCCATCTCCCACTCAACCCCCGGCCGCGCCATCATCAGGTGGATGACCACGGGTACCAGCTGGCCAAGGATGTCGGCGCCGGCCGTCACCTGTTGGCGGTTGACCTGGCCGTTCCACGTCGCTCCACCGTGGATCAGCTGGTTCCGTAGCGTATAAAGCCGGTCGAAGAGTTCGGCCAGGACCTGGCCGGTGCGTTGTTGGCCCAGGGCGCGGTAGGCGCGGGATTTGGAGTGGGTGAAGCTTTGTTTCCAGGCGGCTTCGGTGATGTTGCCTTTTTGGTGTTCCCAGTAGGGTTGGAAGACGTATGGGTTGTCCAGGAAGCCGCGGATGGAGTTGGGGAACTGGGTCCAGACCAGGTTGTAGAGAAGGTTCTGGCCGGCGCCGGCGCTGTCGGTGGTGAGCAGGCGGCGGACGAATTCGCGGAAGCGGCGGCGTTCGGTCCAGGTAGGGCGGCCGGCAACGTGGTCGCGGGCGTAGGCGGCGTTCAGGGCGATCCACAGGAAAATAAATTTGGCGTCCTGGTCGTTGGTTTCCTGCTCGGCGCGTTGCAGCCAGCTCAGGGCGCGGTGGGTGCGCAGGGCCAGGGCTTGTGAGTAGCCGTCGCGCTCATTGCGGTGGCGTTGTTTGAGTGTGGTGTAGTCCATTCTTCTTGTGTGGTGGCTGATTAGTGCGGCACTGGCTGATTGTGGTTTAGTTGTGTGGCGGGTTGCCATTCTGAATTCTAGATTCTAGAATATAGAACACATGCCTAACCTCAAACCACAGGATCTGCTGGTCGCTCTCAAGCTCGTGGCGCTTGACGGGCAGGCGTGGACCTACGCCGAGTTGGCCTCACAACTCGAGATGAGTGTTTCCCAGTTGCACTCCGCGGTTAAGCGAGCGCTTGTTTCTGGGCTGCTGGTCGACCGGGGCGGGCGCATCGTTCCAAGCAGGCGAAACCTGCTCGAGTTTCTGGCCCATGGTGTCCGCTATTCATTTCCACCGGAGCGAGGCTCGCTGACCCGTGGCATGCCTACCGCACACGGAGCGAAGCCGTTGTCAGACCAGATCACCACTTCGGCAGAACCACCACCCGTTTGGCCGACAGCGGACGGGGCGGTACGCGGTGTGGCGTTCTCACCCATCTATCACCTGGCGCCGGCAGCAGCGGAAAACGACGAGCGCCTGTACCCGCTCCTGGCACTGGTCGATGCAGTACGCGGCGGTAGCGCGCGTGAGCGGAAGCTCGCGGTCAAACTGCTCGAAGAATGTCTGAACCGTTATGCACTCAGCACCTGACGTTAATCTGGCAATCCTGTCCGCGGCTGCCAGGTATTTGGGCGACCTGGTTGATGACGTCGTATTTGTCGGCGGTGCCGCCGCCGGGTTGCTTATCACTGACCCGGCATCTGGGCCTGTTCGGGTCACCCGGGATATCGATGTCATCACCGCGGTGGCGACGCACCTCGAGTTTCACCGGCTGGCGGGCCGGCTGCGTGAACTGGGGTTCAGCGAGGACCAATCTGACGATGCGCCAATTTGCAGGATGGTTCGGGACGAAGTCATCCTGGATGTCATGCCAACGGACGCCCGGGTACTGGGTTTCGGAAACCCCTGGTACCCTGCTGCTTTTGAGAACGCTCTCCTCCACGAACTTCCCAATGGGCAAACGATACGCCTGATCTCCGCACCATACTTTCTGGCCACAAAATTTGTCGCCTTCGAAAGCCGCGGGAACGCGGACTTTCTCGCCAGTCCGGACCTGGAAGACATCATTACCGTGATCGATGGGCGGGCGGAAATTGTCGATGATGTAGCAGGTTCTGCTGCTGACTTGCGCCGGTTCCTTTCCGAAAAGATTCACTCCATGCTCGATAGCGAACATTTTCTCGACGCACTGCCGGGACATCTACCCGGCGCATTCGACAGCCCGGGGCGTTATCCGGTCGTGATGGGTAGACTGGAGGCGATTGCCGAAGGCGATACCGAACCCTGAAACCCGCTGATTCACTGGTAGGCGAACAAGGCCACGGCGATCATCAGTGCAACACACGGAACTGGCTGGGTTTGAGCCTATTCACGCCACAGCCTGTCGATGGGTACCGCGAAGCAGTTGGGGGGCTCCAGGGGGAGCGTATTTGTGCCCGAGTACAGCAACGCACCGCCCTGGAAATGTTTGCCGGCCTGGGCAGCCAGCCGGGCCAGGCCTTTGGCGTCGGTCCGCTTGATGCTGGCTGATCGCTTCACTTCTACGCCCCATACGCGGCGCCCCTGTTCGATGACCAGGTCCACCTGCTTCTGGTCCTTGTCGCGGTAGTGGGAAAATTTCAGCTCACTTTCCACCCATCCGGACTGGCAGATCAGTTGCTGGACGACGAAGCTTTCCAGGAGCCCGCCAAATTCGGTGCCGTGTAACGACCAGTCCGAGGGAGTCAGCCGGAGCAGGTTGGCGGCCAGGCCGGAGTCGACCATGTGAACCTTGGGCAGGCTGACCAGGCGCTTCATGCCGTTGCGGTGCCAGGCCGGAAGCTGCCTGACCAGGAACAGTCTTTCGAGTATCGCGATGTACCGGTTGATGGTTGTGCGGTCCAGGCCCAGGTCATTGGAAGCCGCGTTCACGTTAAGCAGGTTGGCTGTCTGGTGGGCCAGGTACTCAACCAGGCGACGCAGGTCATCCTCTTTTCGTACCTGGGCGACTGCACTGACATCTCTCTGGATCACTGCATCCAGGTACTGCCGGTACCACCGGCGCGCGCTCCTGGCGGGTCGCCCCAGGGGTTCCGGGTATCCCCCTGAACAGATTGCCTCGGCCGTTCCGCTGACCACCTGGCCACTCTCACTCACGGCGGCCTCAAGCGCGCCGGAAATCAGTGTCTCCAGGAAACTGGTTTCCGTGCCCTGCTTCTCCATTTCAGACAACGGGTGTAGCCGGACCACTTCCATGCGCCCTGCAAGAGACTCATTCACGCTCGGCAGCAACAACAGGTTCGCCGAACCTGTCAGGACAAAACGACCCGGCGTTCGATTTTCATCCACGAGCAGCTTGATGGGTGGCAACAGCTCCGGCACGCGCTGGATCTCGTCCAACGTTACCTGTTCCGGCAGTGCACGCAGGAAACCCAGCGGGTCGGCCTGCGCCGCGTCGAGCAGCCCCGGGTCATCGAACGTCACATAGTGCCGCTTGGGCAGCAGTCGCCGGACAAGTGTTGATTTGCCGGACTGGCGTGGCCCGAGCAGGCAGACGACTGGCGTGTCGCCCAGCGCTTCGCTAATGGCGGTTGCCATCAGCCTGGTATAGATTTTTGCCTCCTCGGCTTCGGCCATTTGTTGACTAATGTCCCGGCTATTTGCGGGTTATATTAGCGTCTATTTGCTGGTTATGCTAGCGTCTGTTTGTTGATTAGTGGGCCGTCTGGTTGTTGGTTATACCCTGCTATGCAACTGATATATATCATTTTTACCCTCAGAATATCGTCTCCAATTCGTCGGGCTTTGATTTGCTCCTGGCCGTCATTACAAACTCGAGGTCCAGAGCGAGCCGTTGAGAACAATCAATATGTAAACTATTATTGTCACTATATATGATAGTGATCTTTATAATTACCTATGACCACAGCACGCACCAACAGCCACTCCCGCCACACGCGAACCGCCCTCGAGGTGCTGGGGCGCATGATTGCCGTCGCCAGGAAGGAGCGGAGAATGAGCCAGGCCGAACTGGCGAAACGGATCGGCGTCACGCGGCCCACGGTGATGGCCATTGAGAAGGGCAGCCCCCGGGTGGCGGTCGGGTCCGTGTTCGAAGCCGCGGTGACCGTCGGCGTTCCCATTCTTGCCGAAAGCCCGGGCGAGCTGGATCGACTCGCGACCAGCATTGCCGCCATCGCACGGGTTGTTCCGGAGCGCGCGCGGCGGAAACAGCACAAGGTGGACGATGACTTCTGACGCGTCCCTGCGCCCGGGGAACGAAGCGATCTATGCCTGGGTCTGGCTTCCGGGTGCAACCCGCCCCGTCGTTGCCGGGCGCCTGTTCGAGGCGGACGAAAGCCCACGGCGATACTTCTTCGTCTATGGGCGCAGCTACCTGGCCAATGACAGGGCGATTGCACTGTCAGCGGCCGACCTGCCGCTGCGCGAAGGCGTGCATGAGCCAACCGGCATGAACGTCTTGCCGCCCTGCCTGCGAGATGCCGGACCCGACGCCTGGGGGCGGCGAATCCTGGAAAGCCGTTTTCCGGCGCATCACCTGAATGAGCTGGACTACCTGTTACTGGCCGGCAGCGACCGCATCGGTGCGCTCGACTTCCAGGCCAGCAGCAGGGTCTTTGCCGAGAAAGGAACGAAAGCCGCCACGCTGGATGAACTGGCCCGCTCCGCCGACATCATCGACCGGCGTGAACCACTGCACCCCGAACTGGAGGCCGCCTTGTTACGTGGCACCAGCGTTGGTGGCGCGCGGCCGAAAGCGCTGCTGGGGCAAGGTGAGCGAGCCTTTATCGCCAAGTTCAGCTCGACTTCGGATACCTACGATGTCATCAAGGCCGAATACCTGGGTATGAAGCTCGCCGCGCGCTGCGGCCTTGATGTCGCCCGCGTCGATATCACACAGGCGCTCGGCAAGGATGTGCTCCTGGTTGAGCGCTTTGATCGCGAAACCCGCGACGGCCGGCACTCCCGGTTGATGATGGAAAGCGCGTTAAGCCTGCTGGTGCTGGATGAAATGGAAGCGCGTCACGCCAGCTACCTCGACCTGGCGGACCTGGTGCGACACCGATTCGCTCACCCCCGCGAAACGCTCCGGGAGCTGTTCAGCCGACTGGCCTTCAACGTGCTGATCGGAAACACCGACGACCACGCCAGGAATCACGCCGCATTCTGGGACGGATCAACTCTGCGGCTGACGCCGGCATACGACCTCTGCCCCCAGCCGCGCACCGGCGGCGAAGCCACCCAGGCCATGAAAATCGAGGGCGCGCAGGGCAACAAGGCGACCCTGGTAAACGTTCTGTCAGTGAGTGATCGCTTCTTTCTATCCGCCGACGAAGCCACCCGGATCATCAACCAGATGATCGATACGATTCGGGCGGAATGGCCCCGGGTGTGCGAGCAAGCCGGCATGGCCGAAGCCGAAGCATCGCGGTTGCGAAACGGCGCTGTCCTTAGTGACTTCTGTTTGCAGGGCTGGCCGTAGCGTTTGACCTGGCTCAGGCCTCCCCCAAAGCCCGCGCCTTGCACTGCGCCAATTCCGCCGGGAACTTGAACCCGCGCGGGTCCAGGCAGGCGCAGCGGTCGGTGTCCGGGCTGTAAGCGCAGCGCACGTCCTTGGGCAGGCGGTTGCGGATGTCTGTCGGGGCACCGATAAGTTTCAGTCCGATGTTAATGGCGACCCCCCTGACATACAGCTTGCTGGCGGTTGCGACCATATCATTGCCGGGGCCGGGGCGGGCGGCTTCGGAACCCACCCGATGACGCCCCACTCAGTATCCTTGCATTTCTGGAACAACACTCCATAATTGCAAGGATGATAGAGCGACGAATTGCAGACGAACTGCTCACGGCGCTCGAAGAATCGCCGGCCGTAGCCCTCCTGGGGCCGCGCCAGGTTGGCAAGACCACGCTGGCGCTGGAGCTGGCGAAGTCGCGGCCATCCATCTACCTGGACCTGGAGTCGGAAGCGGATGCCGCGAAGCTTTCCGACCCGGAACTCTACCTGCGACAGCACGCGGACAAGCTGGTGATTCTTGACGAGATTCAGCGGGCGCCGCGTATTTTCCAGAGTTTGCGGGGATTGATCGATTCCGGTCGCCGACAACCGGCGGACGGCACTCAAACCAATGGGCGGTTCCTGGTGCTGGGACCGGCTTCCATCGACCTGCTTCGGCAATCCAGCGAAACACTGGCGGGCCGCATCCGCTACCTGGAGCTATCACCCCTTGACGCGGGCGAAGTGGACGAAGACCAGGTCGACCCACTGTGGTTACGTGGCGGATTTCCGGAAAGCCTGCTGGCAAGAAGCCTGCCCGCGAGCCTGCGATGTCGCCGTGACTTCATCCGGACCTACCTCGAGCGGGACATTCCCCAGCTTGGGCCGCGCATCGCGGCCGAGACCCTCAGGCGATTCTGGACCATGCTGGCGCACCAGCAGGGCGCCCTGCTCAATGCCGCGTCACTGGCGCGCTCACTCGCGGTGGACGGTAAGACGGTCGCGTCCTACCTGGATTTGCTGGTCGACCTGCTCCTGGTTCGGCGACTGCCACCCTGGCACGGCAATGTTGGAAAACGGCTGGTCAAGTCGCCCAGGGTTTATGTCCGCGACAGCGGCCTGGTGCACGCGCTACTTGGAATCGAAGACATGGAGTCTTTGCTGGCGCACCCCGTTGCCGGGGGCAGTTGGGAAGGCTTCGCGATCGAATCCCTGGTCGCCGCTTCACCACCGGGTACAGAGGCGCACTTTTTCCGCACCGCGGCGGGCGCGGAGATCGACTTGCTGCTGAAACGACCTGGCGATCGGGCGGCCTGGGCGATTGAGATCAAGCGTGGCTTGTCACCCAGGCTGGGGCGTGGCTTCTACCATGCCTGCGAAACGTTAGAGCCGATGCGGCAGCGGGTCGTGTACAGCGACGCCGAGCGTTTTCCGCTTTCCGAAGGGGTCGTCGCGACCTCTTTGCCTGCGCTTTGCATGGAACTGTCCCAGGCCTGACTCACGGGTCCCACTCCTCGCTGTCCACCAGCTCGCGGATGATTTCCTGGCCCTGGACGAGTTCGCGATCCAGTTCGGCGAGCCGGGTCATGACCCGGGGGTCGTCGGTGATGGGGGCCAGGAAGGGGTCGCGGTAGACGCGGGTTCTTTGCGGCCATGCGGCCAGGGGGAAGGCCAGGTCTTCGAGCGCGTGGTCGCGGGCGGTCTGCAGGTCGCCACGCAGCATGCTATCGATCATCCGGACGTAGGGGTCGTCAGTCCATTCGGTGCCAAAGGCTTCGCGGGTGGTCCGGTATTGCTGCCACGCACTCAGCGCTTCTTCCCCGGTCCCGGTGCGGGCGATCAGCTCGACCAGGGCGTACTGGGTCATGACGTCCTGGGGTTCGCCGGGCGCCTTTGTCAGGTCCGTGACTTCGGGAAACGTGGTTTGCAGGAAGGCCAGGGCCTGCTCGCTGCGGCCCATCATGCTCATGGCCTGCAGCCATTCGAACAGGGCGGTGGGGAACACGCCGTGGCGCATGGTGGCACGCTGGCGAATCATTTCCTCGGCGATCGTGACAATGGCCTCGTTGTCACCCATGGCCACGGCGCGGTCGATGCGCAGGCGCTGGACGAAATCCGAATTCGGCGCCAGGGCGCGCACCCGTTCCGCCCACGGGTCGCCTTCCTCCAGCAGGCCCCATGCGTAAAACTGGCGGGCGAGTGATGCGAGTACTTCGTGATCCTGGGGGTCGAGCTGTACGTGCCTGAGGCGCCAGGTAAAGGCGCCGCGGACGTCGCCCATTTCGGCGGAAACGCCGGCCATCCGGCTGTAGTGGTTCGGGTTGTCCGGGTCGAGTTCCAGGGCGCGCAGGAAGGATGCCCGGGCGTCTTCGTTCCGCTCCATGCCGCGGTAGAGGTT
Source organism: uncultured Oceanospirillales bacterium (assembly GCA_913055655.1). Classification (GTDB taxonomy): domain Bacteria; phylum Pseudomonadota; class Gammaproteobacteria; order Xanthomonadales; family SZUA-36; genus Marinihelvus. The sequence goes on from CAJXKA010000004.1 coordinate 312,811, forward strand.
GCCCCGCTGTGCGTAGAGCTCGGCGGACAGCGGGTCCAGCAGCAATCCGGCCTCGATAATCTCCAGCGCCTGGTCAAAACGCTGCAGGCCGTAGCCGACGCCCAGGGCCAGCTGGCCGCGCAGGAAGGACTGTTGCGGCAGCAGCGGCAGCAGCCGGGAGAGCTCCTCGGCGGCCTGTTCGAGCTCGGCCTGCTCGATGGTGTAGCCCCGCTCCTCGGTGAACAATATTGACAATTCAACCGCGCGGGCCAGCCGGTGATCCGGTTCCTGCTCCTGCACCTGGTCGACCAGGGAGCCAACGGCTGGCTCCATCTCCTCGCGCGTGAGCAGGCCCGTGTTGTGCTGTTTAAGGTAGGTCACGGCCAGCGCCAGCTTGGCGTCGATGAATTCCGGGTCCATCGAAACGGCCTGCTTGAACAGGCTCTCGGCGCTGGCCAGGGAGGCGAAGGAATCAATGTCCCGCTGCTCCAGGCCCTTCAGGTACAGGTCGTAGGCGTCGATGCTTTCCGTTTCCGGGTGACGGGGCGCCTGGTCGCCGCCCAGCAGGGCCACGTCCAGCGCGTCGGCCACGTCAGTGGCGATCTCGTCCTGGATGGCGAAGATGCCCTCCAGCGGCCGGGTGTAATTGCCCGACCACAGGTGGATGCCGTCGCTGGCGCGGATCAGCTGAGCCGTCACCCGCACCTGGTTGTCGGCGCGCTGGACGCTGCCTTCCAGGATATTGTCCACGCCCAGCGCGGCGGCGATTTCCTGCACCGGCTTGTTCTGGTTTTTGAAGGCGAATGACGAGGTACGCGCGGCCACGCGCAGCTCCGGCAGCTGCGCCAGCATGTGCAGCAGGGTGTCGGTCAGGCCGTCGGAGAAGTATTCGTTCTCGGCTTCGGCGCTGAAGTTCTGGAACGGCAGTACAGCCACCGAGGGGCCATTCGCGGCCGTGGGGGGTTGTGCGTTCAGGCTCTCAGTAGTGCCTGCCTGGTTTTCCGTACGCTGCGATGCCGGCACCGTGTCGTCGAGGACAAACTTGTCCACCAGCAGGTAGCCGACGGCCAGGGCCAGCGTCACGATGATCACCCGGTCCAGGCGGCGACCCGTGTTTTGCGTGATGGACTGCTGCCGGTCGACATCGCGTTCGCGCTTTACGCCCTCCGGCGTCAACTCGAAAGCCCAGGCGAACAGCAGCACCAGCGGAAAGCCGATGCCCAGCACCAGCAGCAGGGTGCCGAATACCCAGTCCGGCGCGTCGAGGTTGTCGACCAGCACGTCGGCCACCTGCAACAGCAGCCACGCGGTCACCACGTAGGCGATGCCCACGCGGATGACGTTTCGGCGCTTCAGTTCCTCGAATAAGCCCATTGGCTTGATGATACTCCCTCTCGCACCCCGGCCAGTTTAATGCCGCTTGGGTGCGATGCCTACAAAGACAGTATCTTATGTCCGATTGACCTGTGCTGGCTCTGGGTGCACCTTTACCGTATGCCTGTATAGTCTTGCAGCAAATGAAGAGCACTATTACATCTGACGTTGGTGATGAAAGATTGGTGACCCGCTCCCTGATGGGTGCCCGAGAGGCGTTGGGACTGACGCTGGCGCAAACGGGCGCGATCATCGGGGTCAGTGAATCAACGATGAAGCGCTATTCCCTGGGCAATGCGGTGATCAGCGCGCCCAAAGTCATGGAACTCGCGCTGGGGCTGATACGTATCTACCAGGCATTATTTGCCGTTGTCGGCGGCGACCTGGCACAGATGCGCCATTGGATGACGACGCCTAATCGCCATTTTCGTAACGGTCAACCTGACGAACTGGCGCAAACTTACCAAGGCCTGGCCGAGCTCAACGTCTATCTCGATGCCATGCCAGGGCGCCATTGACCGACACGGCGCTCTGAAGTGCGCACATCGGCGTTCTACTACCCGGCCGCGCTCCTCGCCGTCGCGCTCACCGCCTGCGGCCCGGACGACTTTGAATACAATGGCGTGCCCGTCAACTTCGACACCTGCCTGGGCGTGGCGGCCACCGAAACCAACTCCATCACCTCCGATGACATTCTCCAGGCCCGCTGGCCGTGGACGGTGACCGACGGCACCGGTGAGACCGTCCCGCTACACGCCGGCACGTTCACCCGCACATCGCCGCCGGAAGCGCGCCTGACCGTAAAAGTGACGGGCTGCCAGTGGGCGGACCTGGATGGCGACGGGCTGGACGAGGTCGCCGTGCTGGTGTCGGAGAACTTCGGCGGGTCGGGGACATTCCTGTCGCTGCACGTGCTCGACACACTGAACGGCGAGATGTTCGGACTAGCGCCGGCGGCGCTGGGTGACCGGGTGTTTCCCTACGATTTCGCCGTGGTGGGGCGGGTGGTGCGCGTCGGCATGCTGGCGCATACCGAGGATGACCCGTATTGCTGCCCCTCGGTGGAGACGACGCGGCGGTTCATGGTGCGTGACTTCGCGGTGGTGCCGGTGGGTGATGCGGCGGCGGGTGGCGAGGCTCAGAGCACCACGCCGACCACGTCCAGGTCGTAGTCGATGTAGCTGTTGAAGCGGCCGCTGAGCCAGAGGATGGCGCGCTGGTCTTCGCCGGCCACCACGCCGGTGACCACGATGGGGCGCAGGTGGTCGTTGCCGTCGTTGGGGCTCAGGCGCTCCCAGTTGATGTTTTCGATGTCGTCGCCGGTGTCGATGCGGGCGCGGTAAACATGGTGCATGCCGTTCAGGCGTTCGCCGGTGGCGGGGTCGACGTCCGTGGAGATCACCACGTGCGCCGGCTCGCCGGGGTCAAGTGCGACCAGGCCGGTGTAGCTGGCCTCGGCGTCGTACAGGCGCGTGCCTGCGTGGGCGATTTCGCGGTCATGCCAGGTTACGCCGTCCCAGCTGGCCAGCCGGTAGCGCTGGTCGGTGTTGCCCTGGTACAGCGTGTAGGCGATGTGCGGGTGGCCGTCGGCGTCGAGCGCGATATCGCTGGTCCAGGCGCTGTCTTCGGCGCTCAGCGTGAAATCGCGGAACGGGCCGCCGCCGCCGCGGAAGATCACTTCGGCCTCTGAAGGCTTCAGCGGGCCGTCCTGTTCACGGTGCTTGATCGGCGTGCCGTCGACGTTGAAATAACGGCCGTCGCGGTACTCGGCGTAGTAGATGCTGGTGCCGTGGTCGCGGGGGTGGGCGTCGGTGAAGGCCAGGGCGATGGTGTCGCGGCCGTTGTCGGCGTAACGGACATAGGGTCGCTGCACATCTTGCAGTTCGTCGAGGATGAAGTGCTGTTCCTCGCCCCAGGTGTCGCCGTCATCGGTCGAGGTGACGAACGCCGGGTTCCACTGCAGGCCGCGGTAGAAGTTGTACAGCCGCCCCTCGTCCGGCAGGTGGTGCAGGTTGGCGTAGGTGACCCGGTCGCGGTGCACCAGGGTGCGTTGTTCGCCCCAGTCGAGGAAATCACCGGGCGCCGAGACCCGGTAGTAGTGCCGGTTCTCGGTGCCATGGCGGGCGTAGACGGCCAGCAGGCGGCCGTCCGGGCGGGCGTAGAGCGCCGGCGAGTTGTGGTCATCGCGGTCGAAGTGGTCGGCCACGGTGACCCGGCCCGCGATGGCGCCGCTTGCCAGGTCGTAGACGCCGATGGCGGCATCGCCGCTGCCGTTGCCGGCCACGCCGCCCATGACCAGCTGGCCGTCCCGGATCAGCGCGCGGGGGTCCTGGAACCAGCACCAGCCGCCGTTTTCCATGAACACCCGGATGGCGCCCGGCGTGTTGGCGTTGCGCTGCTCGTCCGCCTTCAGCAGCTTGTACAGCTCGCTGCCCGCGGCCAGGAAGGCGCCGACGCCGTAGACCTCGGTGTAGTCCGGGTAGGATTCACCGGGCGCGGCGCCGACAGGCTGGACGTGGCCGAGCAGGCCTTCCTCGGTGACGGCACCGGCCAGCGCCTGCCAGGCGCGCCTGACCGCCGGCTCGTACTCTTCGCGGTCAAGCAGGCCGGCGTTGATGCCCCAGGCCAGGCCGAAGGTGAAGAACGCGGTGCCGCTGGTCTCGGGCACCGGGTAGTCCTCCAGAGCGCCCAGCAGGCCCATCGACCAGGTGCCGTCCTCGCGCTGGATGGTCAGCAGCCGGGCGGCCATTTCCTTATAAAGGTCGACATAGAATTCGCGGCCGGCCCAGTCCGCGGGCAGGTCCGGGATCATCAGCGCCAGGCCGGCGAACACCCAGCCGTTGCCGCGCGACCAGAAGATGTCCTCGCCGTTGGCCTCGGACTGGTCGAAATAGCTGGAGTCGCGCCAGAACAGGTGGTCCTGTTCGCTCCACAGCAGGTCGTAGGTGACGTGGTACTCGTGGTCCATGAAGTTCAGGTACTTCTCGTCGCCGGTGATCTTCGCCAGCCGCGCCCACACGGGCGGGGCCATGAACAGCGCGTCGCACCAGCCCCAGCGATCGTGGGCGTGGGTGTCCTCGGCTTCCCAGTCCAGGGTGCCGGTTTTCGGGTTTTCCAGGATCCAGTCGAAGCGCTCCTGCACGCCGGCCATCATCCCGGGCTGGCCGAAGTCCTCGTAGAACGACAGGTAGAACTGGCCGACCACGTGGTCGTCGGCATGGTACGGGCGCTGGTGCAGCTGCCAGTGGTTGCGCTCGCCGACGGCCATCAGCCAGTCGGTGTACTTCCTGTCATCGGCCACCTTGCGCCACTGGTTCATGCCGGCGTAGAGCGCGCCGTTGTGCCACTCCAGGTCGTGGTACTGCTCGCGGTTGGCCCAGTCCGGCGGGTCGGTGGGCAGGGCGCGGTAACGGCCCTGCTGGTCGAAGGTGTCGATCTGCCAGTCGGCGACTTTTTTCGTCAGCGCGAAGACAGTTTCGGCGGTGATGTCGTTGTCCTGCGCGGCGGCCGGCCCGGCCGCCAACAGCAGGGCGCCGAGCAACCCGAGTTGAGCCATGGTTTTCATCATGTTGTTTCCCTTTCGAGTGATGGGTGTCCCGTCAGCCGGCGGATGTCCAGCTTGCCGCCGAATCCAAAAAGGTAGCACCTGCGGCAGCGCCAGCGGCGCATCGGCCTGCCGGCGACGGTTTCCGAGCGGCAGCTGCGGCACACGTGCAGCCAGCGCGGGCCGGCGGGCACGGAAAGGCCTTCCGGCAACTTGATGCGCACACGCGGAGGCACGCCGGCGGTGCGCATCAGCGCCTGCCACTCGCGGCCGTGCGGCCGGATGCGCCGGCCGTGGCGCTTGTGCGCCAGCAGGTGCGCGTACTCGTGGGTGACGACCTCTTCCAGCAACGCGTGCAGGTCGTCGCCCAGGCGGGCGTTCAGGCGGATGATGTTCTTCGTCGGCATGGCCAGGCCCAGCGTGGTGCGCATGCGGGTGGAGACCTGGACGACGGGGACAGTGTCGTCGGACCAGCGCGCTCGAAGTTGCTCGATGATGGGCTCGCTGGCGGCGAGCAGTGGATGAGGCGCCCTGCGCGGGCGGCGCGCCGGGGTCGTGTCGGTTGTCCGCGTCATTGACGGAGAATATACCGTCTATTCCCCGCAAACGCGCCCAACCGCCGGCGTGAATTCGCTAGAATGACGCCCCCCGAACCACGTGAACCCCCAAGCACCCGACATGACCAATCGTTTCGAAACCACCGGCACGCTCAAGGCCAAGATGGACACCCAGCAGATCAACGACCGCTTTCGCAAACGCGAATTCGCGCTGGAGATTGCCGACGGCAACTACCCGCAGATGGTCAAGTTCCAGCTGGTGCAGGACAAGTGCGAGCTGCTCGACCAGTTCAACGTGGGCGACGAGATGAAGGTGCACTTCAACCTGAAGGGCCGCGAGTTCACGCGCCGTGACACCGGCGCCACCGACTATTTCACCAACGTCGAGGCCTGGCGGCTGGAAGCGGCCGGCAAGGGCGCCGGCGCAGGCGACGGCATGAACCAGGACTTCGGCCCCGGCCCGGACGACTACGACCAGCGCACCTCGTCCAGCGACGATCCGCCGTTCTGACTGAAAGCCGGCGCGCCGGCTTCCAGCTGCGCGAGCACGAACGATCCCGCTAAACTGTTGGGCACCAGACCGCAAACGCGAGGGATGCCCGCATGTGTGACGACCGAACCGAACGCGAACTTGAAACCCACCTGCGCCGCAACGGCCTGACCCGCCGCGAATTCGGCGCCACGCTCTCGGCCGCGGCCCTGGTGGCCATGCTGCCGCCGGTGGCAAACGCCGCCGAGGTGACCACCTCCGAGGTCATGGTGTCGACGCCCGATGGCGAGGCCGACTGCTTCTTCGCACACCCGGCTTCGGGCGCGCACGCCGGCGTGATCATGTGGCCCGACGTGAAAGGCATCCGCCCGGCGTTCCGCGCCATGGGCGAGCGGCTGGCGCAGTCCGGCTACGCGGTGCTGGTGGTGAACCCGTATTACCGCGTGGTGCACGGCGAGGTGATCAAGCCGGGTGAAAGCTACGGCGACCCGGCGGTGCGCGAGCGCATCGGGCCGTATCGCTCGGCGCTGTCGCCGGAAACCTGTGTCACCGATGGCGGCGCGTTCATCAAGTGGCTGGACGCCCACCCGGCGGTGGATGCCGGGCGGATGATCGGCACCGCCGGCTACTGCATGACCGGTTCATACGTGTTCCGGCTGGCGGCGGCCTACCCGGAGCGCATCGGCGCCGGCTGCTCATTCCACGGCGGCGGCCTGGCGACGGACGCGCCGGACAGCCCGCACAGGCTGGTGCCCCAGATCGACGCCGGCATGCTGGTCGCCATCGCCGAGAACGACGACGAACGCGACCCCGACGCCAAGGTGCTGCTACGCGAAGCCTTCGCGGACGCCGGCAAGCCGGACCAGGCCGAGATCGAGGTCTACGCCGACACCCTGCACGGCTGGTGCCCGCCGGATGGTGACGCCTACAACGAGGCGCAGGCCGAGAAGGCCTGGTCGCGGATGCTGGCGCTGTTCAGTGAGCGCCTGGCCTAGTCGGCGAGCTTCGTTGTCTCCGCGGTGGCAAATCGGGGCGGTTGGCCTATCCTGAGTACAAAGAACAACCACGTGGGAACCAGCCATGCCTTATCGCCACGCCCACTGGTGGGTCGCCATGGTGGCGGTCGTCACGGTCGCCGGGTTCTGGGATTCCTACTTCATGAAGTTCGGCGAGGCCAACGCCGCCTTCCATGCACATGCCTTTTCCGCCTCGGCCTGGATCGTGCTGGTCGGCGTCCAGAGCTGGGCCATCCACCACGGCCATCGCACCTGGCACCGAACCCTGGGCAAGTGCAGCCTGGCGCTGTTTCCGCTGATGATCGCCAGCTTCGTCGGCATCATCAACGTGTCGGCCGCGGGCTTCATCGCCGGCGACATTCCGTTTTACCAGCGGTTTGGCCCGGTGTTCGGTTGGGCAATGATGCTGGCGCTGATTGCGTATATCGTCGTGTTCACTCAAGCGCTGAGGCATCGGCGCAACGTCTGGTGGCATGCCGGTTTCATGCTCACCACGCCGTTCATCCTCTGGGAATCACCGTTCAGCCGGGTGATCGAACGCTGGGTGCCGGGGCAGCGGATCACCGGCCCTGAAAACATTGACCTGATCGGCCACCAGATCGCCTTCTGCATGGCGATGGCGGTGGTGTTCGCGCTATACATCGGCTGGCGGCACGGACGACGTGGTTGGCCTTTCGTCGTGGTGGCGGCGCTGATCACGGTACAGGCGCTCGGCATGTACCTGATCGCGCCGACGGGCGCCTGGCGCGCCGTGTTCACGGTCTACGCCCAGGTGCCGCCGCCAGTTACTGTTGGCATCGGCCTGGCGCTGGGCGTCATTGCGGGCCGGTACGGCTGGCGTTTTCCCGCCTCGCCTACTACGAGGCGCAGTCCTTGATGGCCGCGCGGTGGGCGCGGCCCGCGGCATTGGTTCGTTTCAACAGGCCCGTGGTGGGCTCGCCCAGGCGTTCTGCCTGTGCGTCGCTGGCCGCGCTCCAGGCAGCGGCCATGTCTTCACCCTTTTCTCGTCGGGCCATGTAGTCAGCCCCAATCGCATCGTAGAGCTTGAAATCATCAGCGTTGAGCTGCTCGCCCAGGGCCTTACTGGCGCAATCACAAACGGCCTGGTCTTGCGTCACTGGCAGGCACATGGCGTTAACACCCGCGCCTTCATCCGACAGGGCATTAATCGGTTGCGCGATGGCCAACATGGAGGCAAGCGCGATTAAACGGTACCGGAACTTGGCGCGGTTCATGGCAGGTCCATCTCCTGTTCAGGTGAATGCGGAGAATAGCACTGTGCGTTCAGATGCCCAGCACCAACGCCAGGCCGGCATCCACTTTCGTCATCGAGTCACGCCCCAGTGACTTGAGTCGCGCCCCGAAGTATTGGCGATCGAGCGTAATCAGCTGTGACACGTTGACGACCGAAGCTTTCGGCAGGCCGGAAGCCTTTCGGGAAAGCCGGACATTTCCCGGGGCCTCGGCCAGGGCCAGGTTGGAGGTGATGACGGCGACAATGGCGGTGGCGATGCGACTGTTGTTGAAGGGGTTCGACTGGATCACCAGCACCGGCCGCCGGTAGCCCGGCCCCGAACCGGCCGGGTTGGGCAGGTTTGCCCAGTGGATCTCACCACGTTTCATGGTCGAGACTTGCAAGCTGCGCCCGGGTGAACGCTTCGTCCAGGGTATCGCGGTTTTCCCCGTGTACCCGGTCCAGGTGCGCCGTCACTGAATCCGAGCCGTGTCGATCCAGGTAATCTTTCAGGGCTTCGGCATACAGCTGGCTGCGGGGCACACCACGTTCACGGGCAAGCCGCTCCGCAGCCTCGAACACGGGGTCGGGTATCGAAATGGCAAGCTTCATGCGCACAGGGTAATACCTCGGTCATACCACTACAAGCCAATGTAACCTGGGCGGCCCCTCGGCCGCGAGAGCAAATCGCCCGCAAAGTCGTAGGAGATCTGCGCGAACGTTACTCCACGAAGCGCGTCAGGGGCACGACGATGTCCAGGCTCGCGCCGTCACGCTGGACCGTGAACAACGCTTCGTCCGGCAGGTCGGTCACGCAGTCGCGATCCAGCAGGTCGCGGCCGCCGATCCGCGTGATCACGTCGCCGGCGCGAATGCCGGAACCCTCGGCGGCACTTTTTGCGACGATCTCGTGCACCCGCAACCCATCGTCCCCGGGCACCAGCACCAGGCCGTGGTGGTCGAGCGGTGGAAAGCCGATGGGCGAGCCCGGCGCCAGCGGCGTGATCCGCACCCGGTCGGTCACGCCATCGAACGTCCACGTGAAATGTCGCATCACTTCGCCGCCCAGCAACTGGGTGCCGCGGGTGCTTTCCAGGATGGGTTGATCCAGCTCAAAGCTGGCGAACCGGACCTTGCCTGCCGCCCGCGCGGCGTCGCTGCGTTCGACCCGGTCGATCTTCAGCGCGGCGCCGGCCGGGACCGGGGGCGACAGGGTATCGACGCGATCCAGGCGGTGGATTTTCAGCACCGTGCCGCCGGCGCCGTTGTCCACCAGCAGGCGGCGGTCATTATTGCCGAATGTCACATCCAGCCAGGGCCGTTCGTCCGGGCCATCGGTCGAGAAGACCATCGCGCCGTCGGGCCTGGGCAGTCGGCCTTCATCCAGGCGGATCTCGCCTGCCGCGTAGTCCAGCGTCACCAGGTAGTCGCCGAAGGCGTCGAAATGCAGGATGCCATCCACCGGGCGGCCCAGCGCCATGGCGAGATGGTCGAGTTCGCGCAGGCGGGTGGGCAGCCGGTTCCAGGTGACCGGGCCGGCGGTGGCCTCGACCAGGTTAACGCGGTCACCGCGATCAAAATCACGGTTCGAGACGCGTTCCAGGCTGTCCGGGTCGACCACGGTGGCCTCGTTGCCGGTGTCGTAGATGAACCACAGGGTGCGGTCTTGCGGGTAGCCTTCGCGGTCGGCCAGCGTGACCGGCACGAAGAAGAAATTGCGGCACAGCTCGGTCGGCACAACACGGCTTTCACTGGCCGTGGCCGGGCCGCTCGCCGGCTCCCCGGCGAGGGCCGTTGGCGAGGTGGCGGCGACCAGCCCCATGAACGCCGCCCCGAACCGGGCCGCCAGGTGAACCGCGTCGCCGCGCGCCATATCGCCGGCCTCAGTCCGCCGCGTCGTCCCGCGCGGCCTGGTCGGCCCGTGCAGCTTCCACCACCGGGTTGTCCGGCCAGGTCACCGGAAACTGCTGCTGCGGGTTGAACACGCCGCCCTCGTCGGCCAGGGCCGCGGCGGCGATTTCGTTGTCGCTCAGGTACTCGCTGGGCAGCAGCTTCAGCACGTCCAGGCCGCGGGCAATCTCGGTGCCGTAGATGTAGCCGTTGTACCAGTAAGTGGACCAGTACCCACCCAGCACCAGTTCGTCGGCATCCAGCGGGCCGCGGTCGAAGTACGCGATCTCCACCGGGTTGGCCGAATCCGTGAAGTCGATGACCGACACACCGCCCTGGTACCAGGCCTGCACGAACAGGTCGCGCCCGGGCACGGGCACGATGGAGCCGTTGTGCGCCACGCAGTTTTCCGATTCGCCCTGCGGGGCGGGCAGCTTGTAGTGGCTGCGGTATTCCAGCTTGCCATCAACGATGTCGTAGATGGCATCGGCGCCCCAGGTGACCGGGTCCCACGGCCGGCAGCGGGCGCGACCGCCGCCGCCCCATTCGTCGGTGAAGATCACCTTGGTGCCGTCGTTGTTGAAGGTGGCGCTGTGCCAGTAGGCGAAGCCGGTGTCGCTGACCACGTCCAGGCGCTGCGGGTCGAGCGGGTTGCTGATATCGAACAGGATGCCGTTGCCCGAACAGGCGCCGGCAGCCAGGTGCTTCGACGGGAAGACCGTGATGTCGTGGCACTCGTCGGTCTGCGTGGTTTCCTGGGTGTCGTCACCGTGATCGCCGCCGCGCCACAGGCCGGCCAGGGCGCCGGTTTCCGGGTCGGCGAACACCGCCGGGCTGGCCACGATGCGGGCCTTCGCCGGCTCGGCCACCGGGATCTCGATCACGTCGATGCGGAACAGCGCGGTGCGCTCGTCACCGGGCAGTTCGTCGAAGCAGCCTTCCATTTCCTCGGCCTCGCGCACCACCGAGGTGCCGGAGTTATAGACCACGATTTTGCCCGGGCTGGGCCCGTCGGCCGCCGGGCCGGAGACCACCGAGTGGGTGTGCGAGCCGCGACAGGTCTGCACCGCGCCCACCTGCACCGGGCGCGCCAGGTCGCTGATGTCGAAGATACGCAGGCCGCGGAAACGTTCTTCGCTGACGTCCTCGTCAATGCCCTCCAGGCCGCAGTCCAGCCGCCCCCGGGTCTGCTCGACCGACATGATCAGCAGGTCGCCGACAATCGAGACATCGCCCTGGCCACCGGGACAGACCACGGAAGTCAGTAGCGCCGGTACGCCGTCCGCCGCCAGCCGGTACACGTTGAAGCCGTGGTAGCTGCCGGCCACCAGGATGTCATCGCGGAAGGCCATGTCGGTGTTGGCGAAGCTTAGCAGCGGGGCGCGCTTCTGTTCGTCCTCGGGGAACTTCGGCTTGATCTTGCCCGGCTCCTGTTCGACCGCTTCATCCTGTTTCGGCTTCGAACCCCGCCCGTCCGGGTTGGCGGGGTCGATAAAACCGGCCGGCTTGGGCAGCGACGCGACCAGCGCCATGTTCAGCGCCGCTTCTTCCGCGTCGTCATAGCCGGCCGCCAGGTGCGCACGTGGGTCATCCGACAACCCGGCCAGCAGCGCGCTCATGCGCTCGATCTCGGCGGCCTGGTCATTGTTGACGTCGTTGGTGAACTCGAACAGCACCGGGTCGTAGGCCGAGCCGGGCTGCTCCAGCAGGTCTTTCACCATGGTCAGCGCCCCGTCGTGATGACGGATCATCAGCTCCAGGAACAGGCGGTCAAAGTCCGTGCCCCTGGCCGCGGCCAGTTCGGCCATCTGCTCCGGCGTGGCCATGCCCGCCATCTGGTGGGAGACGTGCATGGCATGCGCGTCGTCCGGGTCCGCCACCGCCAGGCCACGGTTGCTGAGCCATTCCTGCATGAACGCGATTTCGTCCGCCTGCGAGGCGTCGATGCGGCTGGCCACGTCGACGATGGCCGGCGTGTTGGTGCGATCGGCCACCAGCGCCACCATTTCCACGGCCTGCTGGTGATGCGGGATCATGTCCTGCATGAATTTCACATCGTCGGCCGAGTACGACGAATCGGCGATGGCGATGGCCTCGTCGGCACTCAGCGTCCGCACCGGCTGTCCGGGGGCGCCGGGGTGGACGATGGGATGCCCGCCGGTGGTGTCCGCCTCGCCGGCACAGGCCGTGGCGGCAACGAGCAGGGCGAGCGCGGGGGCAAAGCGAGTCATTTGACGGATACGGGTGCGGTGGCTGCGGGGCCGGTGTAGCGATGTCACGTATGGCGGTCCTTGGTGTTTGACGGACGACACCTTACCGCCAAATCTTCACCCTGTGTATCGAACCATGGCTTCACGGGCGCTTCACCCGCACTTGATTGGCCCTTGACGGGCCGGGGTCCATCCTACAACTCCCCTGATATCCCCAATCGAGGAGTAACCATGAAATTCCGGCTCACATTTCTGACCCTGGCCGCTGCCGCGCTGGCCATTCCCGCATCCACCCTGGCCGGTCCGCCCGCACATGCGAAAGGCGGCCCGCCGGCCCAGGAAACGATCGTTGACGTGGCCGTGGCCACCCGTGACGCCCTGAACGGACTGGGCGAAGACGCACCGTTCACGATCAACACCATCGTCGGCGTGGTCGCCGGCGACCCGGCGCTGCTGGACGCGCTGACCCGCCGCGGCCAGCGCACGGTGTTCGCGCCGACCGACGAAGCTTTTGCGAACCTGGAAGCCACGCTGAACACGCTGTGCCTGAGCATCGGCGACCTGTCGATGGAGCAGGTACGTACCGTGGTCAGCTACCACGTGCTGAACGGTCGCCGTGATTCCGGCGAAGTGCTGGGCAGTGACCAGCTGCGCACCATCAATGGCGGATTCCTGTGGCAGTCAGGCGGTACGCTGACCGACGCGGTCGGCCGTGACGCCAACATCATCTATGTCGACGTGGAAGCCGATAACGGCATCATCCACGTGATCGACGAGGTGGTGCTGCCGTTCGTGCCGCCGAGCAACTGCTAACCCGAAGCTGACGCTTCACCTCGTTGCGGGGCCCACCCTCCGGGGCCCCGCTTTTTTCTACACCGGGAGGGAACCGGGGGGAGAAGGGCCCAGTTGTTCCATCCATGAACGTGCCGTAGCATCACCTTGATATGGACACCTCCGGCGCCCCATGATCCTGAATCGCCTTGGCAAGGCCATCCGCCAACAGGACTGGTTCACGGTGTTGCTCGAGATCGTGATCGTGGTGATCGGCATCTTCGTCGGCCTGCGCGTTGACGACTGGAACGAAGATCGCAAGCACCGTGCGCAGGACGCGGTCTACCTGGAACGCCTGGGTGATGACCTGGTGACCATGAGAACGCAGCTCCAGGCGCGCATGGACGACCGCCAGCAGCGCCGCGACCGCATGGTTCGCGCGGTCCGCGCGCTGGAGCGCTGCGAAGACAACCCGGAAACGCGTGCTGACCTGAAAGTGGCGCTGGACCAGTACCAGGTGTCGCCGGGCATCAATATTCTTGATGCCACCTACAACGAAATGGTGGCCTCGGGGGCGTTGGTTCGCCTGGACAACGCGGCACTGAAGACCCGGATCGCGTCAACCTTCTCGGAGCTGAATCGACTCAACGAGTCGATCGCCGGCATCCGCATCTCCATTCCCGTCGTGGACGCCATCACCTGGCGCCACGTGACCTACACCATGGACGACCGTGACCGCTTTTCCGCGATCGTCGACATCCCGGCGCTGTGCGACAACGTCGAGATGCGAAACGCCATTATTGAGATGGTCGACATCCAGGCCGATGGTGGCGGTTTCACCGGGAACACGTTGAAGGAGGTGGAGGCCTTGTTACCCCTGCTCCCCGGCGTTGCTACAGACTGATGGTCACACCCTTACGGTGCAGCAACCAGGCAATGGCCCAGAACAGCGCCACGTGCAGTAGTGCGTAGGCCAGTGAGGCGTTGACCTCGGACATCACCGACGACAGCCCGCCATACAGCCAACCCGTCGGCGACTTGCCGCCGATCACGACCAGCCCGTAGGTCTTCACCCAGACGATACTCAGCACATAGATGAACAGCGGGTTGCGGCCCATCACGGCGAAGGCGTTCAGGATGGGTCCTGATGCGTGCAGCCTATCCAGGGCATTCAGCAGCAACAGAACCCCGATGGCAGCGCCGGTGGTGATGAGCACGAATGGCGGGGTCCACAACGACTTGTTGATCGGCAGCACCTGGTGCCAGGCCAGCGCGGCGATCACGCAGGCGATGCCGGCGATGGCCACCCTGGTTTTGGCCGCTGTGCCTGCGCCGCCGCCCATCAGCACACGCGTCACTTCGAAACCCGCCATGATGCTGACAATCGACGGCAGCGTGCTGAGCAGGCCTTCGGGGTCGAAGGCGATGCCCAGGCCGCTCCACATGTGGTTGGCGCCCAGCACCGCCAGGTCGATGGTTCGCACCAGGTTGCCCTCCAGCGACCACGGCTCCGGCACGGTGACCATCAGCGCCCAGTAGCCCAGCATCAGGGTGGCGGCGATGGCGGCGCGCCACCGGCCCGGCAGCCAGCAGATGAACGCCGCCGCGCCATAGGCCAGGGCAATGCGCTGCAGCACGCCCAGGATGCGCCATTCGACCGGGCTGGACGTGAACGGATAAGCGTTTAACGCCACGCCAATCAGGAACAGCAGGGCGGTGCGCTTGAGGATCTTCTTCGCCTGCGTGCTTTTTGGCAGCTCGCCCGCCCGCCGACTGGACAGGAACAGCGCCGCGCCGACCATGAACATGAAGAACGGGAAGATATAGTCCGTGGGCGTGGCGCCGTGCCATGGCGCGTGACGCAGCGGCGCGTAGATATGCGACCAGGAGCCGGGCGTGTTGACCAGGATCATCGCGGCGATGGTGAAGCCGCGCATGGCGTCGAGAGCGAGTGAGCGTTTCATTTTTAGTGATGGGGTCAAAGTACTGACTCCAACGCTGCGGCGGCGACGGCCGCAAACGGGTGATGCTCGAGCAGGTAGGCGCGGTTGTTGAACCCTTTCTTCCTGGCGATGGCGAACCAGTGCCCAGCGGCCCCGGCGTCGCCGGCCAGCAGGTAGGCCTCGGCCAGGATCCGGCTGAACATTTCCGTGGCGCTGGCGGCCTGCAGGACTTCCGGCCCCGGCGCGGATGGAGCGCCACCGGCAAGTACCTCGTCAAACAGGGCGCCGATACCGGCGGCCGGGTGGTTACGCTGCGATTCCGGAAACCCGCCAGCAATCTCGCGAGCCTGGTCATCCAGTCCGTTCAGCGCCAGCACCCAAATGTAGAACAGTCGACCGACCGGGTTGCCGGGGTCCATGTCGAACATGGTCTTGTAGGGGCCAAGGCCCGCGGCAAAATCACCTTCCAGGATCGCCGCCCAGCCGGGCAGGCACTGGCTGAGCGGCGTCAGCGGGTCGATCGACAACAGGTGGGTGATGATGGGCCTGGCGGCATCAACCCGGCCTGATATCAGCAGGCAGTTGGCCAGCAGCCCAAGCGTGTCGG
The DNA here is from genome assembly GCA_913055655.1 of uncultured Oceanospirillales bacterium. Classification (GTDB taxonomy): domain Bacteria; phylum Pseudomonadota; class Gammaproteobacteria; order Xanthomonadales; family SZUA-36; genus Marinihelvus. Next base: position 328,426 of record CAJXKA010000004.1, read on the forward strand.
GGTCGTTGGGGTTGCCCTCCAGCGAGGTCTCGAGCTCATCGATGGCATCGATGACCCGGCCTTCCAGGTAAGCGACCCAGCCGCGAAGCAGGTGAGTCGCCGGGCTGCGGTCACCCAGCTGCGCCAGGCGGTCGACGCAGTCGCGGGCGGCCGCCACTGGGCCATCGCCCAGGTCCAGCCCGGCCTCGCGGTACTGCAGGTGGGTCCGGCCCAGGGCCGCCAGCAGCACCGGGCGATGACCAAGCCGATCGACCGCGGCCTCAAGCTGGGCCACGGCGTCGTCGATGGCATCGCGGCGCCAGCGCAGCGCCGACTGACGCGAGCGCTGCACACACTGCCAGGCATCGACATCGTTGGCGGGGCTGCGTGACAGCAACCGGTCTTCGCCGGGGCTGAGCCGCAACGCAAGGGTCTCGGCGATATGCCGGGCAATCCGTTCCTGCAGGTCGAAGACGTCATCGAGCATGCCGTCGAACTGCTCGGACCACGCCGTGGTTTCACTACCCGGCTCCACCAACTGGGCGCTGATCCGCAAACGCTCGCCGGCCAGGCGCACCGTACCTTCCAGCAGGTGGCTGACCCCGAGGCGACGGGCCACGTCACGCGCCGGCAGGTCGGTGCCCTTCAACGCCATCGACGATGTCCGGCAGATCACGCGCAGCGCCTTGATCCGGGACAGCCGGGCGATCAGTTCGTCGGTCAGACCGTCGGCAATGTAATCCGATGCGGCATCGGCACCGAGGAAGGCGAAGGGCATGACGGCCAGTGACGCCCCGGTGTCCTTCGCGACGGATGGTCGCGCAGCCGGCCGCGCCTCGTGGCGGGTCCGCCAGTCATCAAGCTGATCGGCATAGGCGTAGACACTGGCCTGGACACGATGCATCTGGCGGTGAACGGGCAGGCCCTCCTGGTCTTCCCAGCGACGGGCCGTGCGCACGCTGCAGCCCAGGTGTCGGGCAATCGCCTTCCAGGAGCCCAGCCGCTGTCGTTCGTCGCTCATGGCCCCAGTGTAGTGGGACAAAGTCGGCCAAAGCCAGCCATGACGGGCCCTGGCCGCGCCTGTCCATTGCCGGGGCCGGGCTGGAAGTGGAGTCTTGGTCACGAACCATCACGCCCAAACCAAAGGAGGCCAACATGTTCATGACCCTGACACGCACACTCACCGTCCTTTTCATCACCGCGCTGGGGGCCGCCCCCGCATCGGCGGATGCGCCAACGCCCGGGTGGGAGAAAAGCTGCCGTTCGCAGGCATTCAGCTGCGCCGAGGTGAGCGGTACCGGCATTCACTACTTCACGACCGCTATCATCCACGGCACGACGCCCACCCCCACCGGCATGATCCAGCGCAGCACCGACATCATCGAACTGCAGGGCGATGTCGAGGGACGCGTGCTCTACCACCCGGTGTCGGCGTTTGATTTCCAGGCCGGCACCCTGGTCAACACCGGCGACCAGGTCTTTTCCGGCACCGTGCTGGGCGGCGACCCGGTATTGATCTACGACGACAGTTTCCGTTTTGACGTGAACCTGTTCAGCGGCGAAACCACCGGCAAGGTGCGGCTGGACCAGCCGCTGGCCGGCGGACAGGTCGAATGCCACCTGGATATCGTCGGGACCGGAAGCACCCCCGAAGGCGACGCCATGGTGGATTACTCCGGCGTCTGCCGCATTCGCAACTAGCTGTAAGCCACGCCCACGTCCGCCGCCACGTTTTCCAGGCGGCGGTCGTGGGTCCACAACCGTGCCCCGGGCGTGAGCAGCGCCGCGGCCAGCAGGTGCATGTCGACCCAGCCGATACCCCGCCCCGCGAACTGCCGTCGTTCCACCATATCCATTACCTCGCCGTGGCTGGCCAGGGGCGCCACGGGCAGGTCCGCCAGCGAGGAAAGTATGCGCTTCCGTTGTGAAAGGTGGCCACAGGCCAGTTCGCCGATCACGAAGGGGTGGGTCAGCACGGCGCAATCATCCAGTTTCTCCACCAGCGCGGGTGAACTGACCCTGAAGTGACCTACCCAGACCGACGTGTCGACCAGGATCACCCGGGGCGTCGCCGCGGTATGGGTTCCAGACGGGGTTCGCTTCCCCCCAGTGCCGCCAGGCGGCGGGCGCTTTCGCGCTCAATCAGGGCGGCCAGGCCAGCCTTCAGCAGTGTCGCGCGCTCCTCAATACCCGTCAGTTCCTGCGCGCGCGCCAGCAAGTCATCATCAATATTCACGGTGGTACGCATCCGGTGATCACCAGGGTTCAGCCACGTTACATCAATATTAGCACCATATGATGCCGCAGAATGCCCCATGGCAGCGTAGGACATTTACGCAATCGCCGCGGCAGTGCGATTTGCCGGCCACACAGATGTGATACATTGCCGCCGGCTCATAAAAACCAACCGTATTAGAGGGAGTTCCACACACATGTCAGGCATTACCATCTGGGTCACCACGGCGCTGTCGCTGCTGGGGCTGGCCATCGCGTTTTTCTACATGAAAAAGGTCACCAGCGTGCCGCTGGACCTGGGGCTGGAGGCGGAAGACGCCAAGCGCCTGAAATACATCCACGGCGCCATCGCCCGGGGCGCCATGGCGTTCCTGAAAGCCGAATACCGCGTGCTGATCATTTTCATGATCGCCTTCGCGGTGGTTATCGGCCTGCTCATCAATTACAGCCTGTACGACACCGATCACGCGACCGTGGTGGGCAAGGTCGGCGGCTGGTATACCGCCATCGCCTTCCTGTTCGGCGCCGTCATTTCCATCGCCTCGGGCTACATCGGCATGAAAGTGGCGACGCAGGGCAACGCGCGCACCACGGTGTCGGCCAAGCAGGACATTGGCGCCGCTTACAAGGTGGCGATCAATTCCGGCGCGGTGATGGGTTTTGCGCTGGTCGGCCTGGCCACGCTGGGCCTGGTGCTGATCTACCTGTTCATGACCTGGGCGCTGGGCGACATCGGCGCGCATAACAACCACGTGCTGATGGAAGTGATCGCCGGCTTCGGCCTGGGCGGCTCGACCATCGCGCTGTTCGCGCGCGTGGGCGGCGGCATCTTCACCAAGGCGGCCGACGTCGGCGCCGACCTGGTGGGCAAGGTGGAAAAGGGCATCCCGGAAGACGACCCGCGCAACCCGGCCGTGATCGCCGACAACGTGGGTGACAACGTGGGTGACGTGGCCGGCATGGGCGCCGACCTGTTCGGTTCCTGCGCCGAGAGCACCTGCGCGGCCATGGTGATCTCCGCGATTGCCTTTGCCGGTGACCCGAACGCACTGCTGTACCCGATCCTGATCTCGGCCGTGGGCATCCCGGTGTCACTGGTGACCAAGCTGCTGGTCGGTGTGAAGACCGAGGAAGACGTGGCGCCGGCGCTGATGAAGCTGCTGATCATCTCCAGCGGCCTGATGGCCGTGGTCATGTTGTTCTTTACCGACCTGCTGATCCCGGAAACCTTCCAGATCGCCGCGGGCGGAGACACGTACACATCCATGGGCGTGTACTGGTGTTTCCTGTCCGGCCTGCTGGCGGGGCTCGCCGTTGGCCTGCTGACCGGCTACTACACCTCGGAGAAGTACAAGCCGGTGCAGGAAGTGGCCAAGTCGTGCGAGACGGGCGTGGCCACCAACATCATTTACGGCCTGGCGCTGGGCTACAAGTCCACGGTGCTGCCATACCTGTGTATCGCCGCCAGCATCTTTATCAGCTGGGAACTGGCCGGCATGTACGGCGTGGCCATCGCCTCGCTGGGTATGCTGGGGACACTGGTGATCGCGCTGACCATCGACGCCTACGGCCCGGTGGCCGACAACGCCGGTGGTATCGCCGAGATGGTGGGCCTGCCGCCGGAAGTACGCGAGCGCACTGACATCCTCGACTCGGCCGGTAACACTACCGCCGCCATCGGCAAGGGTTTTGCCATCGGCGCGGCCATCCTGACCTCGCTGGCGCTGTTCGCGGCCTTCATCACCGCCGCAAACTCGCTGCTGGCCTCGGAAGGCCGGCCGGCCGTCAGCGTCGACCTGCTGGACCCGGTGGTCTACACCAGCCTGTTCATCGGCGCGGTGCTGCCGTTCCTGTTCACCGCCATGACCATGAAATCCGTGGGCAAGGCGGCGTTCGCGATGATCGAGGAGGTGCGGCACCAGTTCCACACCATCCCCGGCATCATGGAAGGCACCGGCGACCCGAACTACGCCCAGTGCGTGGACATCTCCACGCGAGCGGCCCTGCGCGAGATGATCGCCCCGGGCGTGCTGATCATGGGTACACCGTTGCTGGCGGGTTACCTGTTCGGGGTCTCCTCGGTGGCGGGCATCCTGGCCGGCTCCCTGGTCGCCGGCGGCGTGCTGGCGATCAGCGCGTCGAACTCCGGCGGTGCCTGGGATAATGCCAAGAAGTTCATCGAGGCGGGCAACCATGGCGGCAAGGGTTCAGACTGCCATCACGCCGCGGTGGTGGGTGACACGGTGGGTGACCCGCTGAAAGACACCTCCGGCCCGTCGTTGAACATCCTGATCAAGCTGTCAGCGATTCTCAGCCTGGTGTTCGCACCGTTCTTCGTGAACTACGGCGGCGTCCTGCTGGGCTGATTTGAGTCATTCAAGCCGCGTAGCGGCGTCAATTGAAAAACCCCGCCCCGGCGGGGTTTTTTCTTGCAACGGTTATGCTTGCCGGCATGACGCCTGATTTCATCTGCATCGGCGCCCAGAAGGCGGGCACCACCTGGCTGTACCGCCAGCTGCGCGCGCACCCGGACGCCTGGTTACCACCGGTCAAGGAGTTGCATTACTTTGATCGCGATGCACATGCGAAACGTCATGGCCTGCTCGACCGCCTGGCCGAAGCAGGCACGCGGCATGCGTTCGCGGAGTGGCTGAACACGCTCTACCGCCATCGGCAGCCCGGCGACCTGGCCTGGGGCCGGCGCTATTTCACCGGTCGCCGCGACGACGATTGGTACGGCCGCCTGTTTGCGGGCGGTGCCGGCCGGCTGACCGGCGAGTTCACGCCGGCCTATTCCGCGATGACCGCCGCGGGTGTCCGGCACGTTGCCCGGGTGGCGCCAGGCGCGCGGATCATTTTCCTGCTTCGAAACCCGGTGGACCGCGCCTGGTCGCACGCCGTCATGAACCTCTGCCGGTTTACCGGCCGCAGCGTGGACGAGGTGGATGACGCCGAGTTCCTGGCGCATTTCGACAGCCCGGGCAGCCGTCTGCGGGGGGACTACCTGGGGGCGCTGGCGCGCTGGGAGGGCAACATGTCACCGGACCGGATACGGGTGCTTTTCTTCGATGAAATGGTGGACCGGCCGGAAGCCCTGCTCGACAAGGTATTCAACTTTCTCGGGCTGGACACTTATCCGCGCTACATTCAGGACGCGACCCTGCGTACCGGCGTCAACCCGGGTGGTTATTGCTCAATGCCTGGTCGCATTGAACACCACTTGTCTTCACAGTACTTCGAAGCCATGAAGGCGATGGCAGATCGGCTTGGTGGACCGGCACTCGAATGGTTGCAGCGGGCGGAGGCCACACTTGATGAGCGGTAGCGGCCTGGGTGGGCTCCGCCGTGAAGTTAAAGCGACGCACAGCCTTTCATGCTGAAACTCGTTTGCCTATGATTGATGCTGTATGGCATCGCCCGTCCGGGTTAACGCCGGGCCTCCCGGAATCACCGTGATCACCACGGCAACCAGAAGACCAGAACTTATGAAGCCAATCCGCATGCTCCGTCACGCCGTCCTCGTCAGTTTTTTGATGACAGGCTCGACTTTCGCAGACGATACCCTGGACCAGATTCTCGCTGATATCGGTGAGCTCGAAAGCAACCGTGACCCCAAGTGTTATGCCACGGCGTCCAGGCTTGAAGACTTTATGTATGGAACGCCGTTGTCAGATGAAGCGCGCTTTCGCAAGAACGACCTCCAGAAGCGACTCGCTGCAGCGATATGGCGCTCGGCGGCCACCCAGGCCGGGTTGATCGACGCCACGGCGGTTGAGCAGGCATTCGATGCGATTATCTCGTTTGAAACCATTGGCGATGGCACCCACCAGCTGGAATTCCCGAGTGGCGCAACGCTTGAGATCAGCCCGACCGACTTCCGTCACTACGGCACAGTCGCCTATTCCCTGCGTGCGATTCTGGGCGCCCAGCAGGATGCAATGATGAATGCTGACGCGGCACCGCTGACGCCGCTGGATGAAAACGCACTGGCACTTTTCAAGGACCGACTCGACCTGACGGCCCTGGCGCTGCTCAAGGAAGCAGACGCCTATGCACGCGCAAATGACCAGTACGAAATCGACCTGCAGGGCCTGGACAGGGCCTGGCTGGCACTTTACCGCGCCGCGCCAGAACCTACGGCGGTTACCGCGGGGCCCGCGACGACCAGCGACCAGCCGCCTACGCTGTTGATGGAGATCATTGAAGAAAAGGTCGCGGCATACGAGCGCTATAACGAAATTTCCAATCCGCTGTTCATGCGCAATATGCAAGTCTATTTCGCGAGGCTGAGTTGGCCGGCAGATGAAGGCGATGCCGATGATTTTCGTCGAGCGTTCATCAACGCCCTGATCGGCTACGCGGCGGATCTTTATAATGGTGTCGTTGATGTGGCGCTTGCCAACAACGACCCCCTCGTTCGTGAAGCGTACATTCACCGATTCACCGAACACTACACGCCGTTCCGGGTGAACGAGTACGAAGACATCGTCTATTTCCCAAACCTCCGGGATGGCCGGGTTCCCATCGTCGCCTACGACCTGGATGCATTCAGGGACAGCGGTATTCACTGGCTTTATCTCGGACAGGCGATCAATAGCAGTGAAGTGACTGCATACCTGGAGGTTGACCCGTTCGCAGCGGAGCTGCTGGCTGAGAATGTTGCGCAGTTCGGTGTCCTGATGCTTCGCGAAGCAGGCCTCGAGGGCCGACGTCGGGGTGAGGAGCGATTGTCACTGGCACTGCTCGAGGCCGGCATGGCCAATATCCAGGCCAAGGTAACGGCCACGCTGGCGGGTGAAGCACTACCGGCGACCCCGGCCGCGGAAATCCGTTCGGCGGGTGGTCTCGCAGAGGACCGAAGCGAATCAGGTCCAACGTGGTTTACCGACGTCACGACCGAGGCCGGCATCGACTACATGCACCGTTCATCGGACTGGCTGAGCCGGAAGATGCGCAGCTACCTGCAACGTGACGAGACCACCGGCATTATCACCATTCCCCCGGCGTTCGGGGGCTCGGGCGTGGCCGCCGGTGACATCGACAACGATGGAGATGCCGACATCCTGATCCTGGGCGGCCTGGGGAACCGGCTCTACCGCAACGAGGGCGACGGCACCTTCCTAGATGTCACCTCCGAAGCGGGCCTGACCTACCTGCGCGCGGAAGACCGGCACCCAGGTGAAGCACGCCAGCCACTGATCGCGGACCTGGACAACGACGGTTGGCAGGATGTCGTGGTGACTTATGTCGACGATGATCACCGCGTGTGGCGCAACCGGGGCGATGGGACATTTGAAGACGTCACCGATCGCGCCGGCCTCGGCGGCAAGGGCCTGGTGGGTGGGCCGGCGACAGTGTTCGATTACGACAACGATGGCCTTCTGGATATCTACGTGCAGTACTTCGGCAATTACCTGAAAGGCGTCCTGCCAACGCTGGCCCGGCACAATGAGAACGGTCTGCCAGACAAGCTGTTCCGAAACATGGGCGAACTCCGGTTCAAAGAAGTGGATGCGGGCGTGGGCGATACCGGTTGGGGCCAGGCCACATCGCACACGGATTTCGACGGAGATGGCTGGCAGGACCTGATCTCGGGCAACGATTTCGGCACCAACACGTACTACCGCAATACCGGCGATGGCCGGTTCGAGGATGTCACAGAACAGCTCGGCACCGGCAAGCCTTCATACACGATGAACATCGGCCTGGCAGACCTGAACACCGACCAGGTGCCTGATATCTATATTTCCAACATCGTCACCATGAACAAGGATGAAAAGTATGTCCTTCCGAACGAGGACATGCAGATGAAATTCAACCTCGAAAAACTCGCACACCTGCGCGTCGTCGAGGCCAATGACCTGTTCATATCGAACCGCCAGGACGGGGGGCTGCCGCGATACGAGCTCAGTCGTGAGCTGGTTGGCCGGGGATACAACTCAACGGGCTGGTCATGGGGTGCAAGTTTCTTCGACGCCGACCTGGACGGTGACGACGATCTCTACGTCCTGAATGGCATGAACGAATTCAACGTCTACAGTTCCAAGAATGCGTACGCCAATCCGTCCGAGCCGGGAAAGCTTGACCGCCTGATGCCGGTCGATACGAAGGAAAGTAACGTCTTCTTTGTCAACAGCGAGGGCAAGCTACAAAACGTGTCTCGAAAAAGCGGGCTGGACCTGCTCGGTAATTCGCGTGCCGCGGCGTACCTGGATTATGACGGTGACGGCGACCTGGACATGATCCTGAACAACTATCACGAAGGCGCCGTGTTCTACCGCAACAACGCCGAGCAGCTTGGCGGCCACTGGATCAAGCTGCGCCTGGTCGGCGATCCGGACCAGGGGGTCAACCGCGACGCCATCGGCACCCGCGTCGTCTTCACGACAGGCGACGCACCGCCGGTTTGGCGGGAGATTCACGGCAGCGAGGGTTACATGACCGTTCATGAACGCACCATTCATGCCGGCCTCGGAAATGCCCAGGCGGTTGACGCCACCATCACATGGCCCAATGGCCACCAGCAGGTGCTTCGTGACCTGGCCGTCAACCGCGTCCACGAGCTCACAATGGGGGAATCGGCAGCAGATGACGTGGCGCCCTGACGCCGGACTCTGGCTGGCGCTCGCGCTGGCGGCGGCCGCGCCAGTTCATGCTGACGCGTTGACGGAATCCGGTTCGTCGTACCTGGCGCAACATGCCGACAACCCCATCAACTGGCGACCATGGACACCCTCGGCCCTGGAACACGCGGTCGCCAATGACCAACTGGTCTTTCTTTCCATCGGCTATGCCAGTTGCCACTGGTGCCACGTCATGGAGCGGGAGAGCTTCATGGACCCTGCGGTCGCCGATGCGCTGAGCAGGAACTACGTCGCCATCAAGGTTGATCGCGAACAACGGCCCGATATCGACGCCTGGTACTCGCGCGTGGCAGAGGCCGCAGTGGGTGAAGCGGGCTGGCCCGTCACCGCCATTTTGCTACCGGACCTGACCCCGGTGTTCGCAGCACATTATCTTGAACGCGAAGCCCTGCTCACCACGCTTGAGCGCCTGGCGGTCAGCTGGAATAACAACCGCGATCACCTGCACCAACGCGGGCGGCTGATGGCCGCAGTGCTCGATGAAGGTGGCGGCCAACATGAATCGGCCCAACTGGACGATACAAAACAGGCGCTCGACCGGCTGGCCGATTCCGCTGAGCAACAACTCCTACAGATGGCTGATACGGCACATGGCGGATTCGGCGTCGCCCAGAAGTTCCCGGACGAAATGCGCCTTCGATTCCTCCTGGATCATTACCGTGTTTCGCGAGACCCGGCGTTACGTCAAACGCTGACACGGCTGCTTGACGCCCAGGTATCCAGCGGGCTGACGGATGCCGTGTTCGGCGGCGTGTTCCGCTACACCGTCGATCCCGAAATGACGCGACCGCATTTCGAGAAAATGCTTTACAACCAAGCGCTTTCGGCCAGCCTGTATTTCGAGGCTGGCCGCTGGCTGGACCGGCCCGACTATGTTCGTTTTGCCCGCGACATCATCGCATTCACCCGGTCCACGCTACGCCTTCCCGATGGCCGGTACGGTACCGCCGTCGACGCGGAACACGACGGCGTGGAAGGCGGCTACTACACCTGGGACCCAGTGTCCTTACCGCCAACGCCGGAGGGGGTCCGGGCAGTGCCGGCGGGTCACGGCATTTTCCTGGCCGGTATGGCACGGGGCCCTGGCACCGATGAGTGGCGGTCTACGCTCGCGCAACGGCGTGAAGGACCTCCGCGGGTGATCTCAAATCCGGTCACCGCATGGAACGCGCTCTGGCTGGTCAGCCTTGTTGACGCCGGCGAGACGCGCGATGCGATCGCACTGGGCGAAACCCTGTGGCGAACAGCGTGGACGAAGAACGGCCTGGTTCGTTTCGGCACACAACCGGGTTTCCTGGACGACTATGCGTATCTCGCCGCTGCCTATCGTCGCCTGTACCTGGTGACGACCGATACAAGATGGCGGCACCGCGCCGACCAGCTCGACCACGCCATCTTTGCGCGCTTCATCTCGGCAAACGGCCTTCGCTTCAGCCCCGTGGCCAGCGATGTCCCGGATACGGTTGACCCGGCACGAGACGCTGAGACGCCAGCGCCGCTGCCTTTCGTTGTTGAAAGCTTCCGCGCCCAAGCCGGTCAGCCGGATCTCGCAGATGCGATCCCGATACTACTCACCGCAGCCATCAACAGTGCCACCAGGATGCCCGCGTACTACACGGGCCTGGCAAGACTTGCCCTCTCGCCCCCAACGTCCAGGCGAACAGTGGCCAATTCGCGGGGTACCCTGGCGTTATCACCCACGGACCCGACCGCGACAAAAACGCGCGCCTGGCACCTGGAGGTTGCGCTTGAACCCGGCTGGCACATCAATGCGTCAATGGTCAACGAAGCGCACCTGATTCCGACCCGCATAGTGTCTTCCTCCCCTTCAGTCACCGCGACGTTTCCACCCGGTCGTGCACTGAACACCCGGTTTTCCGAAATTCCGCTAAACGTCTACAGCGAGCGAGTCACCATTCCGCTGACCAGCAAACCGGCGACCAATACCCTGGCTTTGACCATTCGCATCCAGGCCTGCAACGACCGGGTCTGTCTCGCACCCGAACTCGTCGCGCTGGACTCGACGACTGCGGCACCGCCATAAGCGGCGCATCGTTGGTCGTTGGCCGGTTGATCAGAAACGGTCAAGGAGACCGTTTGCTATAGTAATAGCAAATGAAATGAATCAAACTTGATTTACATCACTTCCAAGAAGGGGGAAGCATGAAGAGCTTACTTGTCCTTGCACTGCTGGGGTTGTTCGCCAGTTCAGCCAGCGCCGAAGCGCCTCTGGAGAATTTCGAGATACTGTCCACCAGCACGCCGCAGGGTTTGGCGCTTTATTCAGGGCGTGAAGACGTCGGCATGGCCCTGACGTTGATCGCACCGGATGAGTCACGGGTCATGTCCACTTATAAGGCACACGAGACGATCTACATTGATGTCGGCAATGGCGCCATGCCCGACGGGCTGTATTCCTTCGAGATTAGGCCGGTGCTGCAGATTCAAAGGGAACCCGGAAGCATCCCGGACAACCTGCGAGGCCTCGTCGATGATGGCGCACCGCGCATTGACCCGTACTTCGGCAGCTTCCGCATCGTTGGCGGCAAGCTCGTCGACAGCATGGACACGGAACTAACCGGAACCGTCAAAGAGGTGACGAAATGAAACACCTGGCACCTTGCATCGCGATCTCCTTGGTTGGCTTTGTTGCATCATCGGCCACGGTCGCAGACATCGTCCACAATGATGATGTGATTATTAATAACTCCAGCCTTTGTGTCGGCTTCGACTGCGTCAACGGGGAAAGTTTCGGTTCCGATACCGTGAGGCTGAAGGAAAACAACCTGCGCATTCACTTTGCAGATACGAGCAATAGCTTGTCGTTTGCGAGTAACGACTGGCGCATCGTGGTTAACGGCGAGAACAACGGCGATCCCAATTATTTCAGCATCGAGGATGCCACCGCCGGCCGGCGGGTGTTCACCGTGGAAGCCGGTGCACGCGCGAATGCACTCGTGGTCGAGGCCTCTGGCGAAATCGGCATCGGAACCGAGAATCCCGTCGCTGAACTACATGCCGTTACCGGCGACACCCCGACATTGCGCCTGGAGCAGGACACGAGCTCGGGTTTCGCCGCGCAAACCTGGGACGTTGCGGGCAACGAAACCAGCTTTTTTGTTCGAGATGCATCGAATGGCTCGACGCTACCGCTGCGGATTTTCCCGGGCTCCGCTTCCGGTCGACTGGCGATTAGAGGCCAAAATGTCGGCGTCGGAACGATATCGCCCCTGACGGCACTACATGTCGATACGCCAGATAAGGTAGGTGGTGGTGTCTTCGTTAACAATTCGAGCGATACCGAATCACCCGCCACGCTATTCAAACTGTCCAATAAAGGCAATACAAAGTTCGAGATCAGGGAAGAGGCCAGCGGCACAACCTGGATTTTCGCCAACCCGGGCAACGAATTCCGGATCTCCAAGTTCGGTACCGGGCAGGTGGAGTTTGCCGTGCAGAACAACGGTGATGCCACGTTGGCGGGTGCGCTGACACAGAACTCGGATATCAACGGCAAGCAGAACATTGTCCCTGTCGATCCCGACAAGCTGCTTGAGTCACTCTCGCGCATACCCATCAGCCAGTGGCAGTACAAGGACGCGCCTGGCGTGAACCATATCGGTCCAATGGCACAGGATTTCTACGCCGCGTTCAAACTGGGTCACACGGACACGGGCATTTCGACGCTGGACACCTCCGGTATCGCCCTGGCCGCAATCCAGGCGCTCAAACAGCGTAACGACAGGCTGGCGGAAGAAAACCATGTATTGGCCGATCGAATACGAACGCTTGAGAACCGCCAGGTCGAAATCCAGGCCATGATGTCTGAACTCCGTGAAAATTCGGCGCCTAAAACCATCCCGGTCGTCCTTTCGCCGAACTAGCAGACGCCTGGTTTGCACCTAAACCCTTCCGCCCCCGGTGATGCAAACCATCACCGGGGGCTTTTGCTCTTATCGGACGTCACCTCGCCAGGACGACGTACGAATAAACGCACCATTTTGAGTCACACGCCCAGCGGATGCGCCCCAAGAATGCGCCCGCGAAATTGGACTCACTGCTTCTCTCCACCCATCTTGTTGATTTTAAATACCTTGCCAGTTTGGCGCATTTTTTGCATCTATAGGGGCAACAACAAGATTTATCGCCCGCAGGGGCACACGCTGGAAAGGAGCTACACCGATGTACAAGAAACTGATAATGGGCCTGGGACTCGTGGCCGTTACACCGGCTGCACTGGCCGTCGATTTTTCCGCCAACCTGGGTTTCAACAGTGAATACATCTACCGGGGTATTCCACAGAAGACCTCTTCCGCCTTCGGCGGCCTGGACATGGAAGCCGGTGGCTTCTACGCCGGGGCCTGGACGGCCGATGTCGGCGATGGTGTCGAGATTGATTACTACGCCGGTTACGGCATCGACGTAGGGGACTTCAATTTCAGCGTAGGTGGCACCCTGTACACCTACACGGGTGACTTTGACGACACCTACCAGGAAATTAACCTGAGCGCGGGCTGGTCCTTCCTGACCTTCGACGCCGCGATCGGAACTTATGACAACTTCGACGGCCCGGAACAGGACTACCAGTTCTACTCGCTGACCGCCGAGTACAACGGGTTCCACGGTACCGTGGGTACGTTTGAAGATGATTTTGACGGCAGTTACTACGAAGTCGGTTACGGCAACACGCTGACCGTGAACGACTACGACCTGCTGGATTACGCCCTGACGGGCATCTACAGCGACTCGACGCTGCTGGGCGGGGAATCGGACACCAACCTGGTGCTGACCCTGAGCAAGTCTTTCGACCTGTAATACGTTCTCCAACCAGGCCTTGTCGGTATTGAGCCTGCCGACATTTAAAAGGGCCTGACCATTAAGCCCCGGCCCCCCCGGGGCTTCTTTTTATGCCCCCCCGGAAACCGGTGATTGACGCTCATCGATGGCGTCTTGCGCACAAAAATAGCGCATCCGATTGATGATTGCACCTTTTTTGTCATCTTCCTGTCACTATACTCGCGCAATGGACGATCAAAGCACCCGCCTGGCCCGTGAATGCAGCCCGTTTCTTGACCGCCTGGTGGACCGCCATCCTGGCTGGCTGACGTCGCTGAACGATGAAGGACGGCTGGCCGAAGACCGGCCGCCGAGCGCGGAAACACTGGCCGAAAGCATCCTCGCCGACGGCCTGGAAAAGGGCCTGCGCGACTTTCGCAACCGCGAGATGATGCGCATCACCTGGCGTGAAATCACGCGGGCCGCATCGCTGGACCAGACCATGGCCGACCTGAGCCGGTTGGCGGACCTGTGCCTGGACGCGGCCATCGCGCACCACCATGACGCACTGGCCGAACGATTTGGCCAGCCGCGCACCGCGGCGGGCGAGCCCCTTCGCCTGGTCACCCTGGGCCTCGGCAAGCTGGGTGGCGGCGAACTGAACCTGTCGTCGGACATCGACCTGATTTTCGCCTATCCCCAGGCGGGCGAATGCGACGGCGCACGCGGGCTGCCGGCGGAAACCTTCTTCACCCGGCTGGTGCGCGCGGTCATTCGCGACCTTTCGGAAATGACCGCCGACGGCTTCTGTTTCCGCGTGGATACCCGGCTTCGACCGTTCGGGGAAGCCGGCCCGCTGGTCTGCAGCTTCGGCGCCATGGAGCAGTACTACCAGCGCGAGGGCCGTGACTGGGAGCGCTACGCGCTGATCAAGGCACGCCCGGTGGCCGGCGATCTCGAGGCGGGCGACCAGTTACTGCAGCAGTTACGGCCTTTCGTTTACCGGCGCTACATCGACTACGGCTCGGTGGAGGCGTTACGCGACATGCTGGGCCTGATCCGCGCGGACGCGGCGAGGGCCGGGCGCGAAAGCGATATCAAGCGCGGACCGGGCGGCATCCGGGAGATCGAGTTCCTGGTGCAATGCGTGCAACTGCTGCGGGGCGGGCGGGAGCCCATCCTGCAGACCCGCAGCCTGCTCGGGGCGCTGGACGCCATCGCCGAACTCGACGCCATGCCGGTGGCCCGTATCGAGGAATTGCGCGAGGACTACCGGTTCCTTCGGCACGTGGAAAACGCCATCCAGGCGCTGCATGACCAGCAGACCCACAGCCTGCCCGAGGGCGAAGACCTGGCCCGGGTTGCCCGCGCGACGCGATTCGAGTCCATCGATGACATGCTGGCGGCACTGGCCGCGACCCGCGCCCGGGTCAGCGCGGCGCTGGAGGACAGCTTTCCCGAGGCGCCCACCGCCGACGCGAAAGTGGGGGCGACCGGCTGGTCGGACGCCCTGGACGCGCTCCATGACGTGGCCCCGGAGGTCATCGAGGATTTTCGCGAACGCCTGGGCCGCCAGGCGCACAGCCGGCGGGCCGGCCAGCGGCTTGACCAGTTCATGCCGCTGCTGGTGGAGCGGCTGGTGTCGGCACGGCCACCCCAGGGCGTGGTCGAGGACGTGTTCCGCCTGGTGCTGGCCATCAGCCGACGCAGCGCCTACCTGGCCCTGCTGGTCCAGAACCCCGGGGCGCTGGACCGCATGGTGTCGCTGTTTACCGCCAGCCCGCAGCTGGCGGGCACCGTCACCCGCCACCCCGCTTTGCTGGACGAGCTGATTGATCCCGCGCTGGGTTCGCTGCAGCCCGTGGACGAGGACCTGGCGGCCGGGCTGGACCGGGTGCTGGAAGGCGCCGAGGACACCGAGGCGGCGGTCAACGCGCTGAATTACCTGCGACAGGCCCAGACCCTGCGCATCGCCGCGGCGGAAATCGAGGGTGAACTGACTGCCGAAGATGTGCAGCAACACCTCACCGGACTGGCCGAGATGCTGATGCAGGGCGTGCTCGACGTGGCGCGCGACCATATGCGCGAACGCCATGGCGAGCCCCCGCCGCCGGGCCTGGCCGTGATCGGCTATGGCAGCCTGGGTGGGTGCGCCATGTCCTACGGTTCCGACCTGGACCTGGTCTTTCTTTACGGCCAGTCACGGGGAACCTCCGATGGCGAACGACCATTGCCGGCGGAAACCTGGTACACCCGGGTCACGCGTCGCATGCTGGCGCTGACCACGACACTGTCGCCCGCCGGCCGGCTGTATGAAGTGGATACGCGCCTGCGCCCGAACGGCCGCGCCGGCCTGCTGGTCTCGTCGCTGAACGCCTTCCGGCGCTACCAGGCGGAGAGCGCCTGGACCTGGGAACTGCAGGCCCTGGTCCGGGCCCGCGCCGTGGCGGGCGATGCCGAGGTCGGGAAAGCCTTCGAAACCGTGCGTCGCGAAGTGCTCGCCCGCCCTCGCGACAAGGAAGAAACGACCAGGGAAGTGGTCGAGATGCGGGTACGCATGCGCAGCGAGATTGGCAATGACGACCACGCCAAGCACGGCCCGGGCGGCCTGGTGGATCTCGACTTCGTGGCCCAGCTGGGCACATTGCTGATGGCGCACGAACACCCGGAAATACTGGCATACCACGGCACCGACGACCTGCTGGCGGCGCTGGGTGAAACCGGCTGGCTCAGCGGCGACGACACCGCGGTGCTGCGGGAAACCCGCCACCGGCTGAACCTGGCCCGGCATGCCCGCGCGCTGGGCCGGGCGCATGCGGCCATCGGCCCGGAAGACACCGCGGAAGCGGCCGCCATCTGCGACAGAATCCTCGCCGCCCCCTCCGCGTAAACGCCCGAACGGGTTAGAATACGCGCTTCGACGAGCGGGAGAGAAAACCGTGGCCCACTTCACGGACGCCAACAATGACACCCTGGCCCAGGCCAATGCCGAGACGGTTTACGAGGTAAGCCGCGACGACCTGCCGTTGTCCTGCCCCACGCCGGAACAAAAACTGTGGAACTCGCACCCGCGGGTGTACCTGCCCATCGAGGCCACGGGCGAAGCGCTTTGCCCCTACTGCAGCGCCCGCTACCGACTGGCGGACTGAGCACCGCCATGCGCAAGCTCGCCGCCGAATGGCCGGCGTGGCTGGCCATTCTATTCATCGTGCTGCTACCCATCCGGCGCCTGCCCGAGGTGCCGATCATGGCGTTCGCGCTGATGTTCCCGTGGCTGTGGTTTTCAGCCCGCCACCGCGAGCGGACACGCCGCATCACCGCCGTCATGCTGCCGATTTTCCTGTGCTTCTGGCTGCCGATGCTGTTCTCCAGCTTCGATTCGATCATCCCGGCGAAAAGCTGGGCGCAGAGTATCGGCGCATTACGATTCCTGGCCGCGGCCGCGAGCATGGCGGTGCTGCTGCACCCCGCGCCGCTGCGCTGGACCTTCCTGAAATGGACGGCGCTGATCCTGCTGTTCTGGGCTTTTGATGGTTTCGTCCAGCTGTTCCTGGGTTACGACGTTTTTGGCATTCCCATGCACGAAGACCGCCTGAACGCGGTGTTTTACCGCAAGTACCAGTTCTACGGGCCGGTACTGGCCATGCTCTCGCCGCTGGCGCTGGAGTACGTGCGTCGCCGCTGGCCGGCGTGGACCTGGCCGCTGGCATTCGGCCTGGTCCTGGGCGCAGTGCTGATTGCCGGCATGCGGGCGGGATGGATGATCATGCTCGTGCTGGTAGGCTGCTACACCCTGATGCTGTTCCGTTCCGGGCGCCCGGGCGCCCGGCGCGTGGCGCTCGCGGCTCCGGCGCTGGGCATTGCCATGCTGATGACCGCGTGGTTCGTTTCACCCATGTTCCAGGAGCGGGTCGAAGAAAGCCTGCTGCTGTTCGACGGCACGAAGCAGGGCACCGCGATTGCCCTGTCGAACCGGGCGCCGATCTTCGGCAACGCCATCGCCATGTACCGCGATCACCCGGTCAATGGCGTCGGGGTTCGCGGCTACCCGGTGGCCTATTTTGACTATGCCGCGCCGGGTGACCCCAACCTGACCCCGGAAGGCGAGAACATCGGCGGCCGCCACCCGCATAATTTCGTGCTGGAATACATGGCCGACGCCGGCACCATCGGCCTGCTGGGGTTACTGGGGCTGTACGTGCTCGGCTGGCGTTTATGGCGGTCCCTTCCGGATGACCAGCGCAGCGAAGCCTTGCCGTTCGCGCTGGCGCTTTTCCTGATCTACTTCCCGCTGAACTCGCATTTCGCGGCCTGGGGCACCTATATCTCCACGCTCACATGGTTCGTGGCCGGCGGATTCTTCGCGGCGATCGACCCGCGCCTGACCCGTCAGGTCGGGCGGGCATCGTCGCCGTAGAGCCCCGGTTCGCCCGGTGGACGGGTCTTGAATCGGCGGTGAATCCACCAGTACTGCTCCGGCGCGCAGCGCACCTGCGCCTCGAGCACCGCGTTGACCCGGGCCAGGTCCGCCACCGGGTCATCGGTCGGGAAGTTCTCGAACACCGGCGAGACCTCGATCTCGTAAATATCCTCGTCCTCGATATAGCGCGGCAACATCGCCATCACCTGGCAGCCGGTCATCTTCGGCAAGCGGTGGGTGGCCAGCAGCGTGGCCGTGGGGACCCCGAAGAACGGCGCGAACACGCTCTGCGCCGCGCCGAAATCCTGGTCCGCCGCGTACCAGGCGAATCCGCCGGCACGTAGCACCCGCACCAGGGCGCGGATGTCCCGCTTGCTGATCATTCCCGCCGCGTACCAGGCCCGGCCGCGGTTCTGGTACCACTCGATGACCGCGTTATTCAGGGGCCGGTAAACGCCATGACCGACATGGCGCTCGCCCAGCACCCGGGCGCCGATCTCCAGGCAGGTGACATGCGCGGTCACCACCAGCACCCCGCGACCATCGGCCGCCGCGGCCTCCAGGCGCGCCTCGCTGCCCTCGGCCAGGCGTGATATGCCGGTGATGTCTTTCGCCGGGCCCGCCCAGCACCAGGCCTGTTCCGCCAGCATGCGTGCCAGTGAACGGAAACAGCCGTCGATGACCTGCTCGCGGCCTGCCTCGTCCAGCTCCGGCATGCAAAGTTCCAGGTTGCGATGGGCGATACGCCGCCGGGACGCCATCAACCGCTTCATCAACGGCGCCAGTGGCGAGACCATGATGCGGCCGATGCGCCGGGGCAGGTGACCGAGCAGCCACAGGAACGCGACCACGGCCCAGCCGCCCCAGTTGCGGGGCGCAAAGCCGGGACGTTTGGGTGCCGGTGCGCGGGGAAATCCATCCATGCCCCATTGTCCAGCCCCGGGCCCCGGGTTCCAAGCCCCCGTTGCCGCCCTGATATACTCGAATGGCCTGTTTCGGGAGCCTTCGATGCGTTTCCTCTATTCGCTCGCCATGATCCTGGCGACGCCCATCCTGCTGGCGTACTTCGCCGTGCGCGGCTTTCGCGACCGGCGTTACCTTGAGCGCTGGGACGAACGACTGGGGTTCAGTTTCGCGGACACCGAGCCGGGCGGCATCCTGCTTCACGCCGCGTCGCTAGGAGAGGTTAACGCCGCCAGCCCCTTGATCTCTGCGCTGCTGGAGAACCATCCCGACGAACCGCTGACCGTCACCACGTTCACCCCTACCGGCGCAGCCCGCGTCCAGGAACTGTTCGGCGACCAGGTCACCCACCAGCACCTGCCGCTGGACCTGCCCGGTGCCGGCAAGCGCCTGCTCAACCACCTGGCGCCAAGGCTGGTGCTGGTGCTGGAAACGGAGATCTGGCCAAACCTGTTCCACGCGGCTCGCGTGAAGGGCATCCCCGTTGCGCTGGTCAACGCAAGGATGTCGGCATCGTCGTTGCGCGGCTACCGCCGCCTGGGCCGCCTGATCAGCCACGCGCTGGCTGGTACCGACGCCATCCTCGCGCAGTCACGGGCCGATGCCGACCGATTTATCGACCGGGGCGCGCTGCCGGAACGTGTCAGCGTTACCGGCAACCTGAAATTCGACGTGAAAGTCTCCGCCAGCCTCGCGGAGACCGGCGAGATGCTGAAAAGCGCCTGGGGCGTCGGCCGCCCGGTGCTGGTGGCCGGCAGCACCCACGAAGGCGACGAGGCCGAGCTGGTCGAGGCATTCAGCCGACTGCTGAAGATGCGATCCGACGCGTTGCTGGTGCTCGCGCCCCGACACCCGGAACGCTTCACCCGCGCCGCCGAGAATGCCCGCGAATCGGGCCTGGCCGTCTGCCTGCGCAGTGAATCCCGCGTGCCGCCGCGCGACTGCCAGTGCATGGTCGTCGACACCATGGGCGAGCTGGGCAACTACTACGCCGCGGCCGACATCACCTTCGTCGGCGGCACCATCGAACCCGTCGGCGGGCACAACCTTTTGGAGCCGGCCGCCCTGGGCAAGCCCATCCTCATCGGCCCGTTCACCGATAACGTTAAAGAAATCGCCGGCCAGCTGCTGGAAGCCGGCGCTGCCGAGCGCGTCACCGGCCGCATGGACATCGCCGATGCCGCCACGCGCCTGTTCACCGACGCCGCCGCCCGCGACCGCATGGGCCAGGCCGGCCTGGCGCTGGTCGAGAACGGCCGCGGCGCGCTGGCACGGACGATGGCCGCGATCGAAAAGTGGCTGCCCCGCTGAATCGGGGAATCGGGGAATCGGGGAATCGGGGAATCGGGGAATCGGGGAATCGGGGAATCGGGGAATCGGGGAATC
>CAJXKA010000005.1 GCA_913055655.1 uncultured Oceanospirillales bacterium
CGGGTTCCTCGGTATCGACAGCTTCGAGTATCGTGCTCGCGATCCCAATTCAAACGGCACGGAACCGGTCACGGTGAAACTCATCGTTCTCGATCCAAACAACGTACAACCGCTGATGGAAGTCGAACCCGGCAGCGTCGACTTCGGCACCCTTGCGGTCGGGCAGGCATCTGCGCCCGCGGCCGTGACCCTTAGAAACGTCGGCAACGGCGACCTGGTCGTGGGCGCGCTGGCGGTGACTGGAACGAACAACGCCAGTTTCATGGTCGGCAACGATGGCTGCTCCAGCCAGGTCGTTCCGCCGATGTCGTCATGTGGATTCGAGATTCTCATGAACCCCACCGTCGCCGGGCCACTGGTTGCGCAAGTCGAGATGCCCAGCAATGCGGCCGGTGGCGTTGAAACCGTCGATGTGTCCGGAACCGGCATCCAGGGCGAACTGGACATTACGCCCTCCAGCATCGATTTCGGTTTGGTCGACATCGGCCAGGCGTCGTCTCCGCCACAGGTCGTCACCATCGAGAACACCGGTTCCGGCGACCTGGTCCTGGGGGCATTGGGGCTCAACGGCCCGCATGCATCGAGCTTTTCCGTCGGCGCGGACAACTGCTCCGGCGAGACGCTGGTTCCGGCCTCAACCTGCCAGTTCGACCTGGTCATGATCCCGATGGCGATCGGTCCGCTGGCAGCCGAGATCAACATTCCCAACAACGTCACCCCGACGCCCGGCTCCGTTTCACTCATCGGCACGGGCGTCCAGGGAACACTCGGTTTCAGTCCGGCCATACTGGACTTTGGATTGGTCGGCCAGGGCACGACTGCGCCCACCATGACGGTCGTACTGAGCAACACCGGCGGCACGGGTATTATCGTAAACCAGGTCATATTGCCCGCGGGCCCGTTCGCACGCTCCGGTGGCGACTGCGGGGCGACACCGTTCACGATTGCAGCCGGTGCGAGCTGTAGCCTGGGGTTCACTTTCAGCCCTGCCGTCCCGGGACCATCCGACCGCACCGTGACCATTGTCAGCGACGCGCCATCCAGCCCGGATACGTTCCTGCTCCGGGGTGACGGCGACGCCACTGGCGGAGGAAGTACCGGCGGCCCGACGGTTCCAGTGCCTGCGACTCGAATGGAATCATTGCTCGCACTGCTGGCTGTGCTGGCCTTGACCGGCGGATTTGCAGCGCGGTCACGACGCCGACATACCCCGTAGTTTTCAACCCAACCTGTCCGGCGCAACCAATTAGTTTCTTTTGATACAATTGTCCGCCGACCCGGGACGGTTGTAGAACCGACCCAGATTTTCCTGATGCCGGCCGTTATTCCAACATGCCCGCAGACTCCACAAACGGTCTGCATGGAAGCGCCCGGACGACTATCACGTTGGAGAACCCCACCCAAATGGAACTCTTTGAGACCATCCAGAGCACCGAGCACGAGCAGATCGTGTTCTGCAACAACACCGACGTCGGCCTGAAGGCCATCATCGCCATTCACAACACCACGCTGGGCCCCGCGCTGGGCGGCCTGCGCATGTGGCCTTACGGCTCCGAGCAGGAAGCACTGAACGATGTGCTGCGCCTGTCGCGCGGTATGACCTACAAGGCGGCGGTGTCCGGCCTGAACCTGGGTGGTGGCAAGGCCGTGATCATCGGCGACCCGCGCCAGGACAAGTCCGAGGCGCTGTTCCGCGCCTTCGGCAAGTTCATCGACACGCTGGGTGGGCGTTACATCACGGCCGAAGATGTCGGCATCGATGTGAACGACATGGAATTCATTTTCCAGGAAACCAATAACGTGGTCGGCGTACACCAGGTGCACGGCGGCTCGGGCGACCCGTCGCCGTTCACGGCCTTTGGCACGCTGCAGGGCATCCGCGCGGCGCTGGCGGCCAAGTTCGGTGATGACGAAGTCGGCAAGTACAGCTTTGCCGTGCAGGGCGCGGGCCATGTCGGCCACCACCTGGTGAAACTGCTGCGCGAGGCCGGCGCCAAGGTGTTCGTCACCGACATCAACGAAGAAGCCGTGGCCGAGGCCGTCGAGATGGGCGCCGAGGCCGTGGGCCTGGACGAGATCTACGATGTCGACGCCGACGTGTTCAGCCCCTGCGCACTGGGCGCGGTGGTCAACGAGAACACGCTGGATCGTTTCAAGTTCAAGGTGGTGGCCGGTGCCGCCAACAACCAGCTGGCCAATAACGAGGCCGGCGACGAACTGGAAAAACGCGGCATCCTCTACGCGCCGGACTACGCCGTGAACGCCGGTGGCCTGATGAATGTCTCCATCGAGTTCGAGGGTTACAGCGAGGAGCGCGCCTTCCGCATGACGCGCACCATTTATTACAACCTGAAACGCATCTTCGAAATCGCCGAGCGCGATGGCATCCCCACTTACCAGGCCTCCGACCGCATGGCCGAGGAACGCATCGCCATCCTGGGCAAGATCAAGATGCCGCACATGGGCAAGCCGCATCGCTTCCCGGGCCGGGAGCGCAACAGCGGCTGACACATTCGCGAACCATACTGGACAGGCTGACCGGAGGGGGACGCCCATGAACGAGGAACTGGAACTGCTGCGCGACACCGCGCGGCGATTCGCCGAGGCCGAAATCGCGCCGCGCGCGGCCGAGATTGACGAGGTCAATGAATTCCCGCAGGACCTGTGGCCGAAGCTCGGCGAACTGGGCCTGCTGGGCATGACCGTGCCCGCCGAGTACGGCGGCTCGGAGATGGGCTACCTGGCCCACGTGGTGGCGATGGAGGAAATCTCCCGCGCTTCGGGTTCGGTTGGCCTGTCCTACGGCGCGCATTCGAACCTTTGCGCCGACAACCTGCAGCGCAACGGCACCGAGGAACAGAAGCAACGCTTCCTGCCGGGCCTGTGCAGCGGCGAGACGGTCGGCGCGCTGGCCATGTCCGAGCCGGGTGCCGGCTCCGACGTGGTGGGCTCCATGGCCTGCCGCGCCGAGCAACGTGACGACGGCACCTGGGTCGCCAACGGCAACAAGATGTGGATCACCAACGGTCCCGAGGCCGGCGTGCTGATCGTCTACATGCGCACCGCCGGCCCGGAAGCGGGCTCAAAATGCATGACCGCCTTCCTGGTCACCGACGACCTGCCCGGCTTCCGCAAGGCACAAAAGCTCGACAAGCTGGGCATGCGCGGCTCCAACACCTGCGAGCTGGTGTTCGAGGACTGCGTGATTCCGGCCGAAAACGTGCTCGGCGAAGTGCACCACGGCGTGAAAGTACTGATGAGCGGCCTGGACACCGAGCGCCTGGTGCTGTCGGGCGGCCCCGTCGGCCTGATGCAGGCGGCGCTGGACCTGGCACTGCCCTACACCCGCGAGCGCAAGCAGTTCGGCAAGGCCCTGGGCGAATTCGGCGTCATGCAGGCCAAGCTGGGTGACATGTACACCGCGCTGCAGTCCTCGCGCGCCTTCGCCTACCAGGTGGCCGAGGCCTTCGACGCCGGCCGCAAGTCACGCGTCGACCCCGCGGCCTGCCTGCTGCACGCCTCGCGCTCGGCTGTCGAGGTGACGCTGGAAGCGATCCAGACACTGGGTGGCAACGGCTACATCAACGAGTATCCGGCCGGCCGCCTGCTTCGCGACGCCAAGCTCTACGAGATCGGCGCCGGCACCAATGAGATCCGGCGCATGCTGATCGGCCGGGAGCTGGTGCAGGACAAAGCATAGACCGGGCGAGTTTGTTACACTTATTAAGTGCGCACTTAGTATGTGGAAATGCGAATGAACCTGACACTTTCAATCGACAAGGACCTGCTAGAGCGTGCCCGGAAGGCCGCTCGGGCGCAGGGCAAGAGCGTCAACCAGTTGGTGCGTGAGTACCTCGAGCAGTTGTCCTCCGGCCAGGCGCTGGAAGCCACGATTGACGAGTACGTCGCCGGATGCGGTCAGGGCCACCGCGAGGGCTGGGCGTTCGACCGCGACGAACTTCATGAAAGAACTTAGTTTTTTCGATACCAACGTCCTGGTTTACGCCGAAGACGCCGACGAGCCGATCAAGCGGCCACTGGCCATTGAGTTGATCACGCAGGCCATGCGGGACGGCACCGGGGTGATCTCCACGCAGGTCCTGCAGGAGTTCTTTGTCGTCAGCACCCGGAAGCTCGGCATCGAACCGGCAACTGCACAACGACGCATGCAACTGCTGACCAGGCTCAATGTCATACAGGTCACTGCGGACGATACGCTTGCTGCCGTTGACCTGGTCAGGCTTCACCAGGTGTCTTACTGGGATGCACTGATCATCAGTGCGGCCCGGAAAGGTGGTTGTGCAACGCTGGTCAGCGAAGACATGAGCCATGGACAGGACATCAACGGCGTTCGGCTCCAGAACCCCTTTATCGGTGCGGTGCACGAGCGCTGAAACACATCGGCAGGTGTATGATTTTCATGCCGCCGAATCATCAACAGAAACACGGACACGACAACCATGACTGACATCATCATCGCCGGTGCCAAGCGCACCGCAATCGGCTCGTTCCAGGGCCAGTTCAACGACGTCCCGGCTGACGAACTGGGCGCGACCGCCATCACCGCGGCCGTGGAACACGCCGGTATTGACGCCAACTCGGTGGATGACGTCGTCATGGGCTGTGTGCTGCCCGCGGGCGTGGGCCAGGCGCCGGCAAGACTGGCTTCCCGCAAGGCCGGCATTCCGCTGTCGGCCGCGGCGATGACCGTCAACAAGGTCTGCTCATCCGGGCTGGCCGCCGTGATGTTGGGTCACGACCGCATCGCGGCCGGCACCTCGAAGGTGGTGGTCGCCGGCGGCATGGAATCGATGACCCGTTCGCCATACCTGCTGCCGAAGGCCCGCGGCGGCTACCGTATGGGTCACGGCGAGGTGCTGGACCACATGTTCACCGACGGACTGCAGGACCCGGACGATGGCTTCATGATGGGCGTCTACGGCCAGCGTTGCGCGGACAAGTACGAGTTCACCCGCGAGGAAATGGACGCCTTCGGCATTGCCTCCGTCGAGCGCGCGCTGCGCGCGATGGACAACGAATTCGGCGACGAGATCACCCCGGTGACCGTGCGCTCGCGCCGCGGCGAGACCGTCGTCGACCGCGACGAAGAGCCGCCGCGCTGTAACCTGGAAAAACTCCCGACGCTGCGCGCCGCCTTCGCGAAAGACGGCACCGTCACCGCGGCCACGTCCTCGAAAATCTCCGACGGCGCGGCAGCCACCGTGCTGATGAGCGCCGACACCGCCGCCGAACTGGGCGTCACGCCGCTGGCGCGCATCGTCGCCCACGCCACGCACTCACAGGAATCGGAGTGGTTCACGACCGCCCCCGTGGGTGCTGTCGCAAAGGTGCTGGATAAGGCCGGCTGGTCGGTCGACGACGTTGACCTGTTCGAAATCAACGAGGCCTTCGCCGCGGTCACCATGGCGGCCATGCGCGATCACGACATCCCGCACGACAAGGTCAACGTCAACGGTGGCGCCTGCGCACTGGGCCACCCCATCGGCGCCAGCGGCGCGCGCTTGCTGGTGACCCTGCTGAACGCACTCGCACAGCGCGGCTTGAAACGGGGCGTGGTGTCGCTGTGCAACGGCGGCGGCGAAGCAACCGCAATCGCGGTGGAGCGGCTATAGACGGACCAGGCGCACTTCCAACCAATCGGCAATCGCGTCCAGGCTGGCGCGGTTGCCGATGACATCATCGACGATGAATGACTCGCCGCGTGTGCCGTCCACTTCGATTCGGTAGCCGTTCATCCTGAGGAAAATGGCGGTGGTGGCAAATGCTACGCGCTTGTTGCCGTCGACGAAGCAGTGGTTCTGGCACAGGCTCTGCAGCAATGCCGCGGCCTGCATGGAAAGTGAGTCGTAGTAGCCGGTCTGCGGTCGCAGCAGGGCGGACTCCAGCAACCCCAGGTCACGAATACCGCTTGTTCCCCCAAACCGCTCGATCAGTACCCGGTGCAGATCAAGGGTCTCCTGCAGCGTGGGAAACAGCGTCGCCTGCATGGCCTACTTCGCCAGTCGGCTCAGCAGGTCGGCGTGCTCGTCCAGGACTTCACTCATCGCGTCACGGAACGCCGGGCGAACCTGTGCCCGGGCCAGGTACTCACCGACCGCCTCGTTGACGACGCTGGAGATACTCCGCCCACTGCTCTTCGCATACTTCCTGAGCTCGAACAGGGTTGTTTCGTCGAGCTGGGTGGCAAATTTCGTGGCTTTCATTCCTGGAGTATTCATGATATTTCATGATTTTTCAAGAATTCAGCCAGGTGAACAGGCACTGTGAATGGCCTGACTCTGAGCAGAGGGCCCGGGTGAGACTCGGCTCGAAGCTGCGCCAGCGTGTAAAATGGCGCTCCCGGCTCAAGCGCCCCGCGCGCCAAGGATTGAATTGACCCCATGAGCGTCATCGAAACCCGGCTCGACCCCTCGCAGGCGTCCTTCGACGCCAATGTCGGCACCATGCGTGGCCTGGTCGACGACCTGGGCAAGCAGCTGGAGACGGTGAAGCTGGGCGGCGGCGACGACGCGCGGGTCAAGCACCTGAAGCGCGGCAAGATGCTGCCGCGCGACCGGGTGGAAGGGCTGCTCGACAAGGACAGTGCGTTCCTGGAGCTCTCGGCGCTGGCCGCCCACGGCCTGTACGACGGCGCGGCGCCCGGCGCCGGCATCATCACCGGCATCGGCCAGGTGCATGGCCGCGACGTGATGGTGGTGGCCAACGACGCCACGGTGAAGGGCGGCACCTATTTCCCGATGACGGTGAAGAAGCACCTGCGCGCGCAGGCCATCGCCGCCGAGAACCACCTGCCGTGCGTCTACCTGGTCGACTCCGGCGGCGCCTTCCTGCCACTGCAGGACGAGGTGTTCCCCGACCGCGAGCACTTCGGCCGCATCTTTTTCAACCAGGCCCGGTTGGCCGCCGACAACATTCCGCAGATCGCCGTGGTGATGGGCTCGTGCACCGCCGGCGGCGCCTACGTGCCGGCCATGTGCGACGAGTCCATCATCGTCAGGAAGCAGGGCACGATTTTCCTGGGCGGCCCGCCGCTGGTGAAGGCCGCCACCGGCGAGGTGGTGGACGCCGAGACCCTGGGCGGCGCCGAGGTGCACTCGTCCAAATCCGGCGTCACCGACCACCTGGCCGACAGCGACGGCCACGCCCTGCAATTGGCGCGCGAGGCGCTGGCCAGCCTGAACCGGCCGGCGTTTACTGCCTACGAACGCGCGGAACCGGTCGCACCCAAATACAAGGCCGAAGAACTTTATGGCGTGGTCCCGCGCGACTCGCGCGTGCAGTTGCCCATCCGCGAGGTCATCGCCCGCATCGTCGACGGCAGCGAGTTCCACGAGTTCAAGGCCCGCTACGGCAAGACCCTGGTCTGCGGCTTCGCCCGCATCGACGGCTGGCCGGTGGCCATCATCGCCAACAACGGCATCCTGTTCTCCGAGTCGGCGCTGAAGGCCGCGCACTTCATCGAACTGGCCGACAAGCGCGGCATCCCGCTGGTGTTTTTGCAGAACATCACCGGCTTCATGGTCGGCCGCGCCTACGAAAACGCCGGCATCGCGAAAGACGGCGCCAAGATGGTCACGGCCGTCGCCACCGCCCGCGTGCCCAAGTTCACGGTGGTCATCGGCGGCAGCTTCGGCGCCGGCAACTACGCCATGGCCGGCCGCGCCTACGACCCACGCTTTCTGTGGATGTGGCCCAATGCCCGCATCTCGGTGATGGGCGGCGAACAGGCCGCCTCGGTGCTGGCCACGGTGCGCCGCGATGGTATCGAAGCGAAAGGCGGCGAATGGTCCAGCGAAGACGAGGCCGAATTCCGCCGCCCGATCCTGGAAGGCTACGACCGCCAGGGCCACCCCTACTACGCCACCGCCCGCCTGTGGGACGACGGCATCATCGACCCCATCGACACCCGCGCCACGCTGGCCCGCGGCCTGGCGATCGCCGCCAACGCGCCACTGGCGCCGCAGCGCGTGCCGATGTTCAGGATGTAACGACCAGCCGGGGGAGCGAAACATGAGCAACCTGCAGTATCACCTGGAAGACGGCGTCGCCACGCTGACGCTGAACCGCCCTGAGGTCCACAACGCCTTCGACGACGAACTGATCGGCTGCCTGACCGACACCCTGCTGTCAGTAGGTAAGGACGACGCGGTGCGCGTGGTGGTGCTGACCGGCGCCGGTAAATCGTTCTCCGCCGGCGCCGACCTGAACTGGATGCGCCGCATGGCCGAGGCCGACGCCGCCACCAACGAACACGACGCCCTGCACCTGGCGCGCCTGATGCGCACCCTGAACTACCTGCCGAAACCCACCATCGCCCGCGTCAACGGCGCCGCCATTGGCGGCGGCCTGGGCCTGGTGGCGTGTTGCGACATTGCAGTTGCACCCGAAAACGCCGAGTTCGCCACCAGCGAAGTTCGACTGGGCCTGGCCCCGGCGGTGATCTCGCCCTATGTCATCCGCAAGATTGGCGAGAGCCACGCGCGGCGGTATTTCCTGACCGGTGAGCGCTTCGACGCCAGCCACGCCAAACATATCGGCCTGGTGCATGAAGTCGCATCACACGATGAGCTGGACGACACCATCAATGCGTTCACGGCGCGCCTTGCAAAGGGTGGCCCCACCGCCCAGGCGCACAGCAAGGCGCTGACCGGACTCGCCGGCGGCCACGATGTCGATGCACAACTTGCGCTCGACCAGCACACCGCCCGCCTGATCGCGAAACTTCGCACGGGCGCCGAGGGCCGCGAAGGCATGCGCGCCTTTCTCGACAAACGAACACCTGACTGGATTTCCCGGGGCAGCGACCCCAAGGAGTAGAACATCATGAAGATTGAACAGGCGAAAGCCGTCATCACCGGCGGCGCCTCCGGCCTCGGCCTGGCCGTGGCGAAGCATTTCGTCGCCGCCGGCGGCCAGGTCACGTTGCTGGACATCAACGACGAGGCCGGCGCGGCGGCCGTTGCTGAACTCGGCGACGCGGCCAAATACCTGAACGTCAACGTCACGGACGAGGCCGCCGTGGTGGCCGCCGTCGAGGCGGCGAAGGGCCACATGGGCGGCGTCAACGTCAACGTCAACTGCGCCGGTATTATCGGCGCCGGCCGGGTGCTGGGGCGCGAGGCGCCGATGGCGCTGGATTTTTTCGCCAACGTGATCAACATCAACCTGGTGGGCAGCTTCAATGTCGCCAAGGCGTCGGCGTCGGCCATGGAGGCGAATGAGCCGGGCGAAGACGGCGAGCGCGGCGTGATCATCAACACCGCCTCGGTGGCGGCCTACGAGGGGCAGATCGGCCAGGCGGCGTATTCGGCCAGCAAGGGCGGCATCGTCGGCATGACGCTGCCGATGGCGCGCGAGTTCACGCGCATTGGCGTGCGCGTCATGGCCATCGCCCCGGGTATTTTCTGGACGCCGATGGTGGACGGCATGCCGCCGGAGGTGCAGGAGTCGCTGTCGGCGTCGATTCCGTTCCCGTCGCGGCTGGGGAAACCCGAAGAGTTTGCTGAACTCGCGGCCCATATCGTGGAGAATGGGTACCTCAACGGCACCACGATTCGACTGGACGGTGCCGTCCGCATGCAACCAAAGTAAGGAAACCGACGTGGAAACGTTCACGGAAGTACGTGATTTCGTCATCGGCCATCACGAGCTGATCATCGACGAACCCTTCCTGCTGGGCTTTGAGTGCCCGGTGGGCAAAGACGGCCGCAAACAGAGCATCTTCCTGGCCGAGCTGAAAGGCAACGACGGCCGCCGCTACCTGCGTGTGGAAACACCGGTGGTGCCACTGGAAGACTTCGATGCCGAGAAGTGCCTGCGCATCAACCTGATGCAGCGGGTGGGTTACCTGGCCGTTGGTGACCTGGACGGCACGGCCTATATCAAGATGTGCGAGAACCTGCCTTATGCCTCGGTCAACGGGCAGGAACTGGAGCACGTGATTAACGAGGTCGCGCCGTTTGCGGACCGCTTCGAGCAGGTTCTGGAGGGCGACAGCGACGTCGCCTGATCATTCAACTTTTACGGGGGAAACATGGAACAACTGGAATCCTGGTACGCCGACGCCGGCATCACCGATCTGCTGATCACGTTCGGCTTCAACCTGCTGATCGCGCTGGTCATCCTGTTCGTCGGCATGCGCCTGGCGCGCTGGTCACGAAAGTGGCTGGAGAAAGTGCTCCGCAAGCGCGAGATGGACGATATCCTCGTTGACTTCCTAGGCACCATCGCCTGGTCAATCGTGTTGGCTGTGACGGTCGTGGCCGCGCTCGACAAGATGGGCATTCCGGCCGCCTCGCTGGTGGCCGTCATGGGTGCCGCCGGCCTGGCCATCGGCCTGGCCATGAAGGACTCGCTGAGCAACTTCGCCGCCGGCGTGATGATGGTGATCTTCCGGCCGTTCACGAAGGGTGACTTCGTCGAGGCCGGCGGGGAAGCGGGCACGGTGGACGAGATCTTCCTGGTCTCGACCCGCCTGGTGACGCCTGACAACAAGGAAGTCACCATCCCCAACGGCGTGGTCTGGAACCAGCCGATCACCAACTTCACCACGCGCGACACGCGCCGCATCGACATGGAGTTCGGCGTGGGCTACGGCGATGACCTGAAGGTGGCCGCCGAGATCCTGATGCGGGTCTGCACCGAGCATCCGAAGGTGCTGAAAGACCCGGCGCCGGTGGTGCTGATCACCGCGCTGGCCGATTCCAGCGTCAACTTCTGGGTCCGGCCGTGGACCGCAACCTCTGACTACTGGGTCGTGCGCGCGGAAATCATGGAAAAAGCCAAGGCCGAGCTGGAAGCCGCGGGCTGCAACATTCCCTTCCCGCAGCGCGACGTTCACATTCACGAAGTGAAAGAAGGAGAGTAATCGCACATGGCTAACGAGGGCTATCACGAACCCGTCGAGGAACTCAGCGATGAGACCCGCGACATGCACCGCGCCATCATCTCGCTGATGGAAGAACTGGAAGCGGTGGACTGGTACCAGCAGCGCGTCGATGCCTGCAAGGACCCGGAACTGGCCAAGATCCTGGCCCACAACCGCGACGAAGAGAAGGAACACGCGGCCATGGTGCTGGAGTGGATCCGCCGCCGCGACCCGAAGTTCAGCGAAGAGATGAAAGACTACCTCTTCACCGAGGGCGAAATCGGGCACCACCACGATTGAGCCGCGCCGCGCGCAAGGGGTCTGAACGCCGCACCGGGAAACCGGGGCGGCGTTTTTCCGTGCGCAACACGTTGCGTGACGCGCTGCGCCGGCCGTCGGGCTGGGTGCTGCTGGTCGTCAACCTGGGCATCCTGGTCGGCGTGCTGCGCTTCGACTGGAGCGTGTTCGAAATCGTTTTCCTGTACTGGGCCGAGAACGTCATCATCGGCGTGATCAACGTGTTCCGGATGCTGCTCGCCTCGCCGCTGCCGATACCCAAAGAAATTCCGCGCGACCAGATCCCGCCGAAAGCGAAGGGCGCCCTCTGGGCCGTCAATATCGGCGCGAAGCTGTTCATGGTGCCGTTTTTCTGCGTCCATTACGGCATGTTCACGATGGTGCACGGCGCCTTCGTGTTCGACCTGTTCAACAAGGAAAACAGCCACGGCATGGACTACTGGAAATCGATCCCCGAGTTCATGACCACGGCACTGGCCATGTCGCTCGCGGCACTGGCCATCAGCCACCTGTATTCCTTCTTCACCAACTACATCGGCCGCGGCGAATGGCGCACGGCCACGGTGGGCGAGATGATGGCGCGCCCCTACGGGCGTATCATCGTGCTCCACATCACCATCATTTTCGGCGGCATGCTGGCCATGGCGCTGGGCAGCCCGGTGGGCCTGCTGCTGGTGCTGGTGCTGCTGAAAACCATCACCGACCTCGCCATGCACGAACGCGAACGCGAAAAACTGAATGACCCGGTGGAACCTGTCACTGAATCCACCGTCGAACACGAATCTGAAAGGAGAACTCCATGAAATCACGCGCCGCCGTCGCCCGCGCTGCCGGGCAGCCCCTGGTCATTGAAGAAATCGACGTCGCCGGCCCGAAGGCCGGTGAAGTGCTGGTGCGCATCGTCGCCACCGGTGTTTGCCACACCGATGCGTTCACGCTCTCGGGCGCCGATCCGGAAGGCCTGTTTCCCGCGGTCCTTGGCCACGAAGGCGGCGGCATCGTCGAGGAAGTCGGCGCCGGCGTGACCTCGCTGAAACCCGGCGACCACGTGATCCCGCTGTACACGCCGGAATGCCGCGAGTGCTCGTTCTGTAAATCCGGCAAGACCAACCTGTGCCAGAAGATCCGCGCCACCCAGGGCCAGGGCCTGATGCCCGACGGCACCTCGCGGTTCTCGTCCGGCGGCGAGCCGCTGTTCCACTACATGGGCACGTCAACGTTCAGCGAATACACCGTGGTGCCGGAGATCGCGCTGGCGAAGATCAACCCGGCGGCGCCGCTGGACAAGGTCTGCCTGCTCGGTTGTGGCATCACCACCGGCATCGGTGCGGTGCTGAACACCGCGAAAGTGGAGCCGGGCTCGACCGTTGCCGTGTTCGGCCTGGGCGGGATTGGTCTCGCAGTGATCC
Organism: uncultured Oceanospirillales bacterium; assembly: GCA_913055655.1. GTDB lineage: Bacteria > Pseudomonadota > Gammaproteobacteria > Xanthomonadales > SZUA-36 > Marinihelvus. The sequence continues at coordinate 12,595 of CAJXKA010000005.1, forward strand.
AGGGCGCTGTGATGGCCGGTGCGGAACGCATCGTCGCCGTCGACACCAACCCCGACAAGTTCGACATGGCCAAGGCGCTGGGCGCGACCGATTTCGTCAACCCGAAAGACCATGACGCGCCCATCCAGGACGTGATCGTCGACCTGACCGACGGCGGCGTCGACTACTCCTTCGAGTGCATCGGCAACGTCGAGGTCATGCGCGCGGCGCTGGAGTGCTGCCACAAGGGCTGGGGCGAGTCGATCATCATCGGCGTGGCCGGCGCGGGGCAGGAAATCAGCACGCGGCCATTCCAGCTGGTCACCGGCCGGGTCTGGCGCGGCACCGCCTTCGGCGGCGTGCGCGGTCGCACCGAGCTGCCGGGCTACGTGGATAAATACATGGCCGGCGGCATCAACCTGGACGACATGGTCACCCATACCATGGGCCTGGAAGACATCAACAAGGCCTTCGACCTGATGCACGACGGCGAGAGCATCCGCTCCGTGGTGATTTTCTGAGCCAGGAACCCGCGCACATGGAAAAACTGTCATCCACCGGTAGCTTCGGCGGCCGGGTCGAACGCTACAGGCACGCCAGCACCACGCTTAACTGCGACATGGAATTCGGCGTCTACCTGCCACCGCAGGCCGATGCCGGCCCCGTGCCGGTGCTGTGGTGGTTGTCCGGCCTGACCTGCACCGACGAGAACTTCATGCAAAAAGCCGGCGCCCAGCGCCTGGCCGCCGAACTCGGCATGGCGATTGTCTGCCCCGACACCAGCCCGCGCGGCACTGACCTGCCCGGCGAGCACGACGACTGGGATTTTGGCTCCGGTGCCGGTTTCTACGTCAATGCGACGCAGAAACCGTGGAGTGACCACTACCGCATGTACGACTACGTGACGAAGGAGCTGCCGGCCCTGGTGGAAGCGAACCTGCCAGTCACTGACCGGCGCGCCGTCAGCGGCCATTCGATGGGCGGACACGGCGCCCTGCTCTGCGCCCTGCGCGAGCCGGAACGCTACGCCTCGGTCAGCGCTTTCGCGCCGATCTGCCACCCGTCCGACTGTCCGTGGGGCGTGAAGGCCTTCAGCCACTACCTGGGCGACGACCGCAACGACTGGCGCCCCTGGGACGCCACCCAGCTGCTCACCGACGTCGACATCCAGCTGCCCATCCTGATCGACCAGGGCGCCGACGACCCGTTCCTGGGCGAGCAGCTGAAACCCGGCGCGCTGGAGCAGGCGGCGATCTGCGCCCACCACCCGCTGGAGATCAGGCTACGTGAAGGTTACGACCACTCGTACTTCTTCGTGGCCAGCTTCATCGACGACCACCTGCGGCATCACGCCCGCGCGCTGGGGCTCATCGCGACCGACTGAACGTCTTTTGCAGGGCCGGGCTCCGGTTGGGTGGGTTCAAGACGCGCTCGAGTCCATCCTTGGATCGCTTGGACGCGGCCATCCATGGCCGCGTACAGTCTTGAACCCACCCAACCGGATCCCGGCCTGAAACGGCGTTGCCAGCCGGGATGAATGCATCTTTAGGGGTGTAGTACAAATGAAAGTTGTTCGGCACCGATCGGGTGTTCGAGCAGATCCCTCAGCAAGCAATACACCACCCTGGCAATGCCTTGTTCTTGGCGGACCCACCGCGACACGCGTTCAGGCGCGGTTCCGGGTCGCTGTTTTCAGGACCGTACGCGGCCAGGGATGGCCGCGTCCGAGCGTTCCATGGACGGACTCGAGCGTGTCCTGAAAATAGCGACCCGGAACCGCGCCCTGCTACGCCGTCGACCCGGGTTCGCCCCAGAACAGGCAGTCGAGCGCGCCCTTGTAGCCGTAGCGGTCGAGGTCAATCTTGCCGTCGATGAAGACGACACCCTCTTCCTGCAGCAGGTTCTTCTGCTTCTGGTAACCATTGGAGTCGGGCGGGAATGAAATCTTGCCCTGGGCGTTGATGACGCGGTGCCAGGGGAGCTTCACGTCCCGCGGCGCCCGGCGCATCGCCTGGCTCACGCGCCGTGCCTGGCGCGGCAGGCCCGAAAGCCGGGCCACATCACCGTAAGTCAGTACATGCCCACGCGGAATATCCTGGACGACCTTCCACACCGCTTCCGCCCACTCACGATCAGGGCGAGTGGGCGCACTCGCCCCCGAATCAAGCTCGGTGTCGGCACTCACGTCGTTCATAAAGATGATCAATACGGATATTTGATGGCTTGCATTCTAACAGCGCAAAAGTGAAGTCCCCGTTAGTCGCCCACCGGACCTGCCAAACGCCCGCTCGATGCCCGCTGCCGTCGGGCATTTTTTCGACTGGCAAGGCGGAATGAGCGCCGTGTAGCAGCGCTACACAAGCGATTGACAACGCCGCCAGGCGAGAAAAGGGCCACGGCCCGAAGGGTTGCGGCGAAGCCGCAACAGAGGGCATCGAGAGGGCGTTTGGCAGGTCCCAAAAAAAGCGGGCCGGCTCCGAGCCGGCCCGCTGTCTTGCGCCGCCCTCTCGAGAAGGGAGAGGAACCCGGTGGGCGGCTATTCCCGGAAACGCCGACGCGCCAACGACGCGAAGGTCCACCGTTTCCGGCAAAGGGAGTCGTCTGAGGGCCCACACAGGGGACGAGGTGGGTAACCAAAACGCGAGCAGGGGAAAGACGCGGTACCGAACCCGGACGCACCCGGGCTGAAGGGAGGCCAAAAATTCTTGCGAACTCGAACCATTTCCGTGGTTCCTGCCGCTACCGATGGCAGCGGTGTCTTCCCTGACTCACTCCCTGACCAAACCGTAGCAGATGCGGCGCTGAAATCAAACTCAAAGAATCATCTTTGTGGCGGCGGGCGTCAGCGATGATCGCCGGGGTCGCCCTTGGCTTCGCGCTGTGCCGCGGCCAGGATACCGCGCAGGATATTCATCTCGTTCTGGTCCGGCCGGGCCCGGTTGAACAGGCGTCGCAACCGCATCATCAGGCGCTTGGGCTGGTCGGGGTTGAGGAAGCGGATATCCAGAAGTGTCTGTTCCAGGTGCTCGTAGAAGCGCTCCATCTGCACGGCATCCACGGGGGCCCAGTCCAGCGGGGCACGTTCGATGCTGGTGTCGTCCAGCGCCGCCATGCGCAGTTCGTAGGACACCACCTGCACGGCCTGGGCCAGGTTCAATGAGCCGAAGTCCGGGTTGGTCTCGATGTGGACCAGCTGGTGGCAGCGCTGGATCTCCTCGTTGGTCAGGCCCCAGGCCTCGCGACCGAACAGGATGGCGACATCGCCGGACTCCTCGCCAACGGTTTCGGCCAGTGACTCGACCGCGGCGCGGCGCACGTCCATCTGCGGCATCGACAGGCTGCGCAGGCGGGCGCTGGTGCCCATGACGAGCCGGCAGCCCTCCAGGGCACCTTCGAGGTCATCGTGAACCTTCGCGGTGTGCAGCAGGTCCGCCGCGCCGGAGGCCAGCGCGGTGGCGTCGGCGCTGGGAAACGTCGCTTCCGGGGCCACCAGGTGCAGCTGCGACAGGCCCATGACCTTCATGGCGCGGGCGGCCGCGCCGATGTTGCCGGGGTGGGTGGTGTGGATCAGCACGATGCGCACACGGGCCAGGCGCTCTGCCGCCTGCGCTGCCGTTCTGGTATCCTGTGCCGCCCTGTCGTCGAGTGTTTGTTTCATGGCCCATCCCGCGATAAATGTTGCCACCCAGGCCGCCCACGCCGCAGGCGAGCTGATGCGCCGGAATATGCGCAACCTGGATTCGGTTCCGGTCGCCAAAAAGGCCCGTCACGACTACGTCAGTGAAGTCGACCAGGCCTGCGAGGACGTGATTGTAAGGGAAATCCGCAAGTACTATCCCGATCACGCCATCCTGGGCGAGGAAGGCGGCATGCAGGGCGAATCCGACCACGTCTGGATCATCGACCCGCTGGACGGCACCAGCAACTACCTGCAGGGCATCCCGCATTTCGCGGTGTCCATCGCCTTGCAGGTGAACGGCCGGACCGAGCACGGGCTGATCTACGACCCGATGCGCGACGAGCTGTTCACGGCCAGCCGCGGCAAGGGCGCCTACCTGGACCAGCGCCGCATCCGCGTCTCGCAGCGCAAGACGCTGGATGACGCGATCATCTCCACGGCTTTCCCGTTCCGGCAGCGCGAACTGATGCCGATGTACACGAAGATGTTCTCTTCGGTGTTCCGGAAAATCCAGGACGTGCGCCGCGCCGGCGCCGCCGCGCTGGATCTCGCCTGGACCGCCGCCGGACGCCTGGATGGCTATTTCGAGATTGGCACATCGGCCTGGGACGTGGCCGCGGGCGCCCTGCTGGTTCGCGAAGCAGGCGGCGTGTGCACGGATTTCGACGGGCGCGACAGGCTGGAGGACTCCGGCAACGTGATCGCCGCGCCGTTCAAGCTGATGACGCCGCTGCGGCAACTGATCGAGCCCGCCTGGGCCGAGTCGAAAAAGTAATCCCGTGAGCGCAACCGATCCGCGTTTCTCCCTCGCCGGCAAACGGGTGCTGGTCACCGGGGCCTCGAGCGGTTTCGGCGCGCATTTTGCCGATGTGCTGGCCGCGGCCGGCGCCGACCTGGTGCTGGCGGCGCGGCGGGTCGACAAGCTGGAACAGACGGCTGACGCCGTTCGCACGCACGGTCGTCAGGCACACGTGGCCGCGATGGACGTCTCCGATCCTGACAGCGTGGTCGTCGCGTTCGCCGACATGCCGCGCCCGGACGTCGTCATCAACAACGCCGGCATCAACCGTGTGGGCACCACCGAAAGCCTCTCGTCGGACGACTGGGACGCGGTGCTGGATACCAACCTGAAAGGGGTGTTCATGGTCGCGCAGCAGGCGATTCGCGGCTGGCTGGAAGCGGGCACCGGCGGCAACATCATCAACATCGCCTCCATCCTGGGCCTGCGGGTCAGCCTGCAGCTGCCGGCGTATAGCGCCTCGAAAGCCGCCGTGGTGCAGCTGACCAAATCGATTGCCGTGGACTACGCCCGCCAGGGCATCCGCTGCAATGCGATCTGCCCAGGCTATTTCGAGACCGACCTTAACCGCGAGTGGCTGAACTCGGAGGCCGGCCAGCGCCAGGTGCGGCGTGTACCCACGGGCCGGACCGGCCTGTTGCCGGAACTGGATGGCCCGCTGCTGTTGCTGGCGTCAGACGCGTCCAGCTACATCAATGGCGCCATCATTCCCGTGGACGGCGCCCACCTCTGCTCACCCCTGTAAGGCTTCTCGCAGCGCCGGCACGGCTTCGAACAGGTCGGCCACCAGGCCGATGTCCGCGATTTCGAAGATCGGCGCGTCCGGGTCCTTGTTGATCGCCACGATCGTACCCGCGTCCTTGATGCCCGTCAGGTGCTGGATGGCGCCCGAGATGCCCGCGGCGATGTACAGGTCCGGCGCGATGATTTTGCCGGTCTGGCCGACCTGCAGGTCGTTCGCCACGTAACCGGCGTCGACCGCGGCGCGCGAGGCGCCGACAGCGGCACCCAGCGTGTCGGCCAGGCCATACAGCACATCGAAGTTCTCGGCACTGCCGAGGGCGCGACCGCCGGAGACCACCCGTGACGCGGTCTGCAGGTCTGGCCGGTCGGACGCCGAGCTCTCCAGGCCCACGAACCGCGTATGCGTCGGCAGGTCGACATCCAGTGTCACCGACTCCACCCGGGCTTCGCCGCCGCCAGGCGCGGCCGCGAACGAGGCCGTCCTCACCGTCGCCACCACCGTTTCTTCACCCGGCGCGGTGACGGTGACAATGGCATTGCCCGCGTAGACCGGCCGGCGGAACTGGCGTTCGCCCAGGAGTTCCATGATGTCGCTCAGCTGATCCACGTCGAGCAGGGCCGCCACGCGAGGCAGCAGGTCCTTGCCGTACGTGGTGGACGGCGCCAGCACGTGCGTGTAATCACCCGCCAGGGCCGCCACCTGGGGCGCCAGCACCGCGGCCAGCGCGTGTTCATTGGCCGGGTGTTCGGCCACCTTCACGGCGTCGACACCCTGGATGGCCGCGGCTTGCCCGCCCAGCGCCTGGCCGTCGACGGCAAAGACCACCACGTCCACCTGTGCATCCGGCAGCGCTGTCGCGCAGGTCACGCATTTCGCCGTGCTCGGATTCAGCGTGGCGCCATCATGTTCCGCAATCACCAGTACCCGGGCCATCAGATCACCCCCCGTTCACGCAGCGCGCCGAGCAAGGCCGGCACATCGTCGACCATCACGCCGCGCGATCTTACCGGCGGCGGCGCATATGCATCTGGTGTCGGACCACCGGCCAGGCCCGGCGCGAGTTCATCCAGCGACAGGATGTCCAGTGGTTTGCGCTTGGCCTTCATGATGTCGGGCAGCTTGACGAAGCGCGGCTCGTTAAGCCGCAGGTCGGTGGTGACCACCGCCGGCAGGTCCACTTCAAGGGTTTCCAGCCCGGCGTCGACTTCGCGGGTCACGCGTGCACAACCGTCGACCAGTTCGATTTTCGACGCGAAGGTCGCCTGCGGGCGGTTCCACAGTGCCGCCAGCATCTGCCCGGTCTGGTTGTTGTCCCCATCGATGGACTGCTTGCCCAGCAGCACAAGGTCCGCCGACTCACGCTCGACCAGCGCCAGCAGCACCCTGGCGATGGCCCGCGGCGCCAGTGACTGTTCGGTGTCGACCAGGATGGCGCGGTCGGCGCCCATGGCCAGGCCGGTGCGCAACTGCTGCTCGGCGGCTTTCGGGCCGACGCTGGCGACCACCACCGAATCGGCAAGGCCGGCCTCGCGAAGACGCAGCGCTTCTTCCAGCGCGATCTCGTCGAAGGGATTGATGCCCATTTTCACGCCGCCGGTATCGACGCCGGTGCCGTCGGGGCGGACGCGCACGCGAACGCTGTAGTCGACGACGCGCTTGAGTCCTACGAGGATGGTTTTCATATCGGTGCTCCCTGGCCGCAGGATCAGCGGCCTTCGAATTTGGGTGTACGGCGCTCGAAGAACGCGCCCGTACCCTCGGCGAAGTCGCGGCTGCGGACCAGGCCGTCCTGGATCTCGCCTTCCAGCGCGATACTGGCGTCCAGGCCGTCGGACTCCACGTGCCGCAGAATGCGTTTGCTGTTCCTGAGCGTCAGGGGTGCGGCGGCGGCCAGTTGCGCCGCCAGGGCGTCGGTGGCGTCAAGCAGTTCGGCCGCCGGCACCACGCGGTTGGCCAGCCCGGTGGCCTGGCATTCACCGGCGGACAGGCGCTGCGACAGCGCGATAACCTCGAACGCGCGGCGCCGTCCCAGGCGCTCCAGCAGCAGGCCATGGAAACCGCCGTCCGGCACCAGGCTAATGGCGCCAAAGGCGCAATAGAGGCTGGCGTTATCCGCCATCACCACCAGGTCACAGGCCAGCGCCAGCGCCGCGCCGATACCGGCCGCGGTGCCGTTGACCGCCACGACGAACGGCTTGTCAGCTTCGCGGATGCCATTAATGACCGGCAGGTACTCGGTATCGAGCAGTTCCGTAACGAACCCTTCGCGCTCCGCACCCGGCAGGCGCTCGGCGAGGTCAGCGCCCGAGCAAAAGACATCACCGGCCGCGGCCAGCACGACCACGCGCACATCGTCGTCCGCTTCGGCGGCCTCGATCGCGCGGCGCAACTCCAGGCGCAGCGCCTGGTTGAGCGCGTTACGCACGTCAGGCCGGTTCAGGATGATGTACGCGACCTGCTGGTCGACGTTGTAGTCAATCGTCTCGAAAGTGTCCATGGCGAACCTCAGTCGGTGTTGGCCTCGGCGGCGACGCCGTCGCGGCAAAGGGTGTCGATGGTCGCATCGTCGTAGCCCAGCGCGGCCAGGCAGGCGCGGGTATCGGCGCCCGGGGCGTGGCGACCGTGCGCGACCCCGGAAGGTGTGCGGCTGAAACGCGGCGCGGGCGCCGGTTGCGGGTAGCCGTCGATGTCCAGGTAGGCGTGACGTGCCTGGTTGTGGTGATGCGCCGGTGCCTCGTTGACGTCGAGCACGGGCGTGCAGCAGGCATCGCTGTCTTCCAGCAGTGCGGCCCATTCGTCGCGGGTCTTGCCCCTGAAGGCTTCCGCCAGGGCCGCCTTCAGCTCGGGCCAGCGTTTGCGATCCAGCTGCGCTTCCGGATTGAATACGGCGGGATCAAGGCCGGCACGTTCGGCAAACTGCGTGAAAAAAGCCGGCTCAATGGCGCCCAGGGCCATGTAGCCCCCGTCCTTCGTCTCGTACGAGTCATAGAAAAACGCGGCGCCATCGAGCAGGTTACTCCCCCGCCTGCTGGCATCCCACAATTTGACGGCGTTGAAGCTGTGGCACATCCACATCAGGTTGGCGGCGCCGTCCACCATGGCCGCATCCACGACCTGGCCCTTTCCGGATCGCGACGCTTCCAGCAACGCGGCCAGCACGCCGGTGACCAGGAACATCGTCCCGCCACCGAAGTCGCCGACCAGGTTCAGTGGCGGCACCGGTGGCTCACCGGCGCGACCGATGGCATGCAACGCGCCGGTCAGCGCGATGTAGTTGATGTCGTGGCCGGCGTTGTTCGCCAGCGGACCTTCCTGACCCCAGCCCGTCATGCGGCCGAAGACCAGTTTCGGGTTGGTGGCCATGCACTCGGCCGGACCGATGCCGAGTTTTTCCATCACGCCGGGGCGGAAACCCTCGATCAGCGCATCGGCGCTGGCGACCAGTTCCATGAAGACCTGGCGGCCGCGCTCGCGCTTGAGGTCGAGCACGACGGAAGACTTTCCGCGGCGGCTCATGTCTTTCGCGAACAGTGGGTCGGTGCGGGTGTCGCGGTCGACACAGATCACCTCGGCGCCCATGTCGGCGAACAGCATGCCGGCCATGGGGCATGGCCCGACGCCCGCCACCTCGATGATCCGGTATCCGTTCAGTGCGCCCATGCCGGTTCAGCGGGGCTGCATGCGGATGCCGGCGTCCATGCGGATGCACTCGCCGTTGATGTAGTCGTTCTCGACGATCTGCGCGGAGAGCGACGCGATCTCGCTGGTCCTGCCCAGCCGTTTCGGGAACACCGTCGAGGCTTCCAGCGACTTGTAGTATTCCTCGTCGACCGTCTCGAACAACGGCGTGTGGATCAGGCCGGGTACGATGGTGTTGACGCGAATGCCGTACTCGGCCAGTTCGCGCGCCATCGGCAGCGTCATGCCCACCACCGCGCCCTTCGTGGCGCTGTAGGCCACCTGCCCGACCTGCCCTTCGTAGGCGGCGACCGACGCGGTGTTGATGATCACGCCACGCACGCCGTCATCGTTCTCCGGTTCGTTGGCAGCCATCTGCTCCGCCGCCAGCCGGCAGACATTAAAGGTGCCGACCTGGTTGATCATGACCACCTTCAGGTACCAGTCGAGCGGGTGCGGACCATTCTTGCCGAACGTCTTGCAGGCCATGCCGATGCCGGCGTAGTTGTTGACGATGTGCAGCGTGCCGAAGGCGGCCATGACCGCGGCGATACCCGCGGCAACCTCGGCCTCGTCGGCGACGTTGACCTTGTGGAACATGACGCAGTCGCCCAGTTCGGCCGCCAGCGCCTGGCCTGCGTCCTCATCAAGGTCGAAAATGGCGACCCTGGCGCCGTCGGCAGCGTAGCGTTCCACCGTGGCGCGGCCCAGTCCGGACGCGCCCCCGGTGACGATGGCGGTTTTGCCCGCAATCTGCATATGGGTATCTCCTGTTATTGTGTGGTGACCGTTGGAAAGTGGCGCCTACTCGAAGTGCCCTTTGGCCGCCGCCGTTTCGGTCACAATCGCCGGCACTGCGAATCGCTCGCCGTAACGTTCGGCCAGTTCCGCGCAACGATCCGCGAAGCGCGCGAGGCCGTAGGTATTCACGAACTGAATAAAGCCGCCGGTCCACGGCGGGGCGCCGATGCCGAGCATGGAACCGACGTTTCCGTCCGCCACCGTGCGCAGCACGCCTTCCTCCAGGCACTTCAGCGATTCCACCACCTGGCGGAACAGGATGCGGTCACGGATGTCGTCTTCCGGCAGGTCAACGTCATCGCGATACCAGAGCTCATAGAGCTTCGGCCAGACCTTCTTGCTGCCATCGGCGGCATACTCGTAATAGCCACCGCCGTGATAGCGGCCGCCGCGCCCGAACTCCGCGATCAGCTTCTCGCAGACCTCGATGTTGACGCTGTTGTCCGCCTTGCTGCCCAGAACGCCCATGTTGCGGTGGGTTTCGGCCGCCTTGCGGGTCAGCTCCTGGCTGACTTCATCCTGGATGGCCAGCGGCCCGATGGGCATGCCCACCTGGCGCGCCATGGCGTCGATCAGCACCGGGTCCAGGCCCTCGGTCAGCAGCCGCGCGCCCTCGTCCAGGAAGGTACTGAACACGCGCGAAGTGAAGAATCCCAGCGAATCGTTGACCACGATGGGGGTCTTGCGAATCTGCTGCGCGTAGTCGAACGCCAGCGCCAGTGCCTCGTCGCTGGTGGCGTCACCGCAGATCAGCTCGATCAGCGGCATTTTCTCCACCGGCGAGAAAAAATGGATGCCGATGAAGTTTTCCGGCTTCGCGCTGGCCTCGGCCAGCTGGCTGATCGGCAGCGTCGAGGTGTTGGAGCCGAAGACGCCGTTCGGCGCCAGGTGCGGCTCGGCCTCGCGCGTAACGGTCGCCTTCAGGTCGATGTTCTCGAACACGGCCTCGACCACCAGGTCGCAACCATCCAGGTCGGCAGCATCCGTGGTCGGCAGGATGCGATCCAGCAGCGCCTGCCTGTCGGCCTCGGTGGCGCGACCGCGCTCGATGCGCTTGTCGATGAGCTTCGCGCTGTAGGCCTTGCCCTTGTCGGCGGCTTCCTGGCTGATGTCTTTCAGCACCACGTCGATACCGCTCAGGGCGGACACGTAGGCGATGCCCTGCCCCATCATGCCGGCGCCCAGGATGCCCAGTTTCTTGACCTGGCGTTTCTCCACGCCATCCGGCCGGCTGGCACCGCTGCGCACGCTGTTCATCTGGAAAAAGCCGGTGGTGATCAGGTTCTTCGCCTGCGGCGTGGTCACCAGGTAGGCCAGCGCCCGCGATTCGTAGCGCAGCGCGGTATCGAAATCGACGATCAGCGCCTGCGAGGCCACGTCCAGGATCTTCTCCGGCGCCGGCAGCAGGCCGCGGGTTTTCTTGTACAGCATGGCCGGGGCGACCGAGAGCGTCATCTGCGCCTTGGGCGACCAGATATTGCCGCCGGGAATGCGGTGACCCTTGACGTCCCAGGGCTGCGTGGCGGTATCCGGGTTGGCTTTTATCCATGCCTTCGCGGCCGGGACCAGTGCATCGACATCATCGACCAGTTCATCCACCAGGCCCGCCGCGGCGGCGTCGGCGGACGGCAGCTGGCGACCTTCGAGCAGGATCGGCAAAGCCTTCTCGAGCCCCAGCATGTGCACCGTGCGGACCACGCCGCCGGCGCCGGGGAGCAGGCCCAGGGTGACTTCCGGCAGGCCGATCTTCACTTTCGGCGAGTTCCAGGCCACGCGGTGGTTACAGGCCAGGCAGATTTCCAGCCCACCGCCCAGCGCGGCGCCGTTGATGGCCGCCACCACCGGCACCGGCAGTTTCTCCAGCCGGCGCAGCGGCGCCTTGATGCCCTGCTCGACCATGTCGAACTGCTCGGCCTCCTGGCCGGGCTCGGCCGCGACAATGGCTTTCAGGTCACCGCCGGCGAAAAAAGTGGGCTTGGCCGAGGCGATAATGACGCCCGCCAGCCCGGATTCGTTTTCAAGACGGTCCAGTGTCTCCGCCAGCGCGCTGCGGAACTGCGCGTTCATGGCGTTGACGGGGCCGTCCATGTCCATGGTGACAGTCACGATGCCGTCGCCATCCTTGTCGTAATGAAAACCGTGGTATTGATCTGCCATGGGGTTGCCTGTCTCTGTTCGGTTCGTTGCGGGCGGTGGGGACCGTTCGGTCAGACCCGCTCGATGATGGTGGCGATGCCCTGTCCGCCGCCGACGCACAGCGCCACCAGGGCCCTGCGCAGGTCGCGGCGTTCAAGTTCGTCGAGGACGGTGCCCACCAGCATGGCGCCGGTGGCGCCCAGGGGGTGGCCCATGGCGATGGCACCGCCGTTGACGTTGGTGATCGCCGGGTCGATATCCAGGTCGCGCATGAAGCGCAGGGCGACCGCGGCGAAGGCCTCGTTGATTTCCCACAGGTCGATGTCGGAAGTGGTCATGCCGGCCTTGTCCAACGCCTTGCGGGCGGCGGGACCGGGCCCGATCAGCATGATGGTGGGGTCGGTGGCCAGGACAGCGGTGGCCACGATGCGCCCACGCGGCGCGAGATCCAGGTCCCTGCCGGCCTGTTCGCTGCCGATCAGCACGGCGGCGGCGCCGTCGACGATGCCGGAGGAGTTGCCGGCCGTGTGAACGTGGTTCACCGCGGGCAGCCGCGGGTATTTACGCAGCATCAGGTCATCGAAACCCATCGCGCCCATCTGCGCGAACGAGGGTTTCAGTCCGGCCAGCCCCTCGACCGTGGTGTCGGGGCGGATGAATTCGTCGCGCTCAAGAATCGTGACGCCGTTCAGGTCTTTCACCGGCACCACCGAGCGGTCGAAACGGCCGCTGTCGCGGGCGGCCGCAGCGCGTTGCTGTGAGGTCACGGCGAAAGCATCCACGTCTTCGCGGCCCCAGCCTTCCAGCGTGGCGATGGTGTCCGCGCCGATGCCCTGCGGCACCGCGCCGTCGTGCAAGTTGACCTCGGGGTCGTTCAGCCAGGCGCCGCCGGCCATGCCCATTGGCACGCGCGACATCGATTCGACGCCGCCGGCGACGACCAGCTCTTCCCAGCCGGAGGCGATTTTCATCGCCGCCAGGTTCACGGCTTCCAGCCCGGAGGCGCAAAAGCGATCGAGCTGGACGCCCGGTACGCTTTCATCCCAGTCGGCGAACTGGACGATGGTCTTGGCGATGTCGCCGCCCTGTTCGCCCACGGGCGAGACGCAGCCCATGACCACGTCGTCGACACGCGCGGTGTCCAGGTCGTGGCGGTGCTGCAGTTCACGCAGCAGGGTGGCGCCGAGCGTGACGGGTTTCACTTCGTGCAGCGCGCCGGTGGCCTTGCCCTTGCCGCGCGGCGTCCTGATCGCATCGTAGATGAATGCGGTGTGCGTCATTGTGGGTATCCTGAAATGAGCCTTTTAGTCATTATGTTTGTCGATTGACCCCTCCAGCAAGCACAATCGACGCCATAAATTGACATTTTATGACCCCCGGTCAACAATCCGTGTCGACTCAACGAGGCCTGGACATGCAGGACATTTCGATTCCGGTGGCGTTCGTACACGCCGTCCTGAAGCACGCCCCCGGGCACGGCATCGACACCGAACGGGCGTTACACCGCAGCGGGATACCGCCGCGGGTGCTGCTCGACGACGGCGCCCGCATTACCGCGCGCGCCTATGCCGACCTGCAGACCGTCGTCATGCGCGAAATGAACGACGAACTTCTCGGCTACACGGCGGCGCCCATGCCGCTGGGTTCCGGCGCGGCGATGGCGCACTGGATGATCCACGCGCGTACCCTGGGGCGGGCGCTTCGTCGCTATGGACTGTTTCATGATCTCGTGGGCTGCGGCTTATCCCCACGCCTGCTGACCGACGGTGAGCATGCGCGCCTGCGCTTTGAGACCGGTACGCAGCCACCGGCCCCGTACGCCTTTGAGCTGGTGATGTTCGGTATCCACCGGTTCAGTTGCTGGCTGACCGGGCGTCATTTGCGCCTGGTCGAAGCTTCGCTGTCCTACCCCGCGCCGGCGCACCTGCGCGAGTACCGGGGCATATTCCTTGGCGCACCGACCCGGTTCGGGCAACCCTTCAACGAACTGGTGTTCGCGCGCGACGCACTGCAGACGCCGATCCACCAGGACCAGGCCGCGCTGGAAGCCTTCCTGCGGCACCCGCAGCGCAACCTGCTGCAGGGGGGTTACCCGCTCCCCAGCTGGATCAGCCGCACACGCGCGCTGCTGCGCCAGCACCTCACCCGGTCACCCACGATGGCCGAACTGGCCGTACGCCTGGACGTCAGCCCCAAGCAGCTACGCAATCACCTGGCCAACGAGGGCATCGGCTACGGCGAACTGAAAGAGCAGCTTCGCCGTGATGTGGCCATGCAACACCTGGCCAGCCGCGACAACTCGGTGGAGGATGTCGCCTACCTGGCTGGATTCTCCGAGGCCAGCGCCTTTATCCGCGCCTTTCGTCGCTGGACCGGTCACACCCCGTTCGCCTACCGCCGCAAGTTTTACTGAGCGGGGCCGATCCGCGCCAGCCAGAACACCAGCGGACGCTCGGCGCCCTTGCGATCCATCACCCCGACCACGCGATCGTCATCCACCCGCCGGAAATGATCGAAAACGGGGTGGGTGTCGTAGACCATCGTGGCCGTGCACACACCCCGGAACACCACTTCACGCAGGCTGGCGGTGCCGAGTGCATCATTCACGACACGGTTGCCGTCATTATCCCGGCTGATGATCGGGTAGACCTGGTCACGGTCAACAAAGCGCTTGCCGTCCCAGCGCAGCGCGCCCAGCTGCATTTCGGCCGGATGTTCGCGGCTTAGAATGCCGCCGCGCCATTCACCGATCATGTCGCTTTCTTTCGCGGCCGGGAGTCCGTCGAAGTACGCCAGCAGTGTCGCGTCGTCGGCCCGCGGGTCGGCTTGCAGGCGCTCAAGTGTCGCCTTCACGTTATCGATCGTGTCCATCACTCGTCTCCATTTTCCGGGTTCATCTGCAGCACCGGCTTGATGACGTCACCGGCACGCAGGGCCTGCAGCGCCCGGGCGGCCTGCGACAGGGGATAGGTCTCGACCAGCTTCTCCAGCGGCAGTTCACCGGCGCGCCAGTGATCGATCATGCGCGGCACGAACTCACGTGGATCGGCGTCGCCCTCGATACTGCCGCGGATGCTGCGACCGCTGAAGACCAGTTCCCGCGCATCGATCCGGGCCCTGTCACCGACAGGGCCCACGCCGACGCAGGCCAGCCGACCGCGGCGGTCAAGCAGGCCGAAGGCCTTTTCCATGACCGCCGCCGTGCCGACGGCATCCACGGCGGCGTCGACCTGGGCGACATCCGCCCATGGATCGGCGCCGGTGTCCACACCCACCTGCACCGTCTCCGTGGCGCCCAGTTCGGCCGCCAGCGCCAGCCGGTCGGCGCGCAGGTCGACGGCGACGATGCGCTCACAGCCGCGAAGGACCCCCGCCATGACGGCGGCCAGGCCCACGGCCCCGCAGCCGAAGACCGCCAGGCGCTCGCCTGGTTGCACATCAAGTACATCCATCACCGTGGACATGCCGGTCTGCACGCCGCAGGCCATGGGCGCCGCCAGCGCCGCCGGTATGTCTGGGGGCAGGGGCACCAGGTTTCGCGCAGCGACCACGGTGTGGGTGGCAAACGAGGACTGGCCGAAAAACTGGCTGGTCACCGGCCGGCCATCCACGCGTACCGGTCCATCGCCGTTCACGCGACGACCAAGGAAGTTCAATGCAAACGCACCCCGGCAGTACGCCGGCGCACCGCCACGACAACTGGGGCATTCGCGGCAGGCGGCGTAGCTGGTCAGCACCCGGTCGCCCATGGCGAACCCGTCGCAACCTTCGCCCAGTGCCTCGATCACGCCGACGCCTTCGTGACCGGCGATCATCGGCTTCGGTGTGCCCAGTTCACCGTCGATCGCGAGCAGGTCCGTGTGGCATATGCCGCAGGCTTCCAGGCGCAGTCGCACTTCGCCCGGGCCCGGCAGATCCATCTCACAATCCATGACGCGGATGGACCCGTTGATGCCGGCGACGACCGCCTGGATCACCACGCTGCCGCCCACGACTCAGGCTTCCCAGATAATGGCCCGGCCCTGGCGCCGCCATTCATCACCGCGCGCCAGGTAACGCTCATCGACCCGGTTGCGCTTGATCTTCATGGTCGGCGTCAACAGGCCGCTGTCGATGGTCCAGGGGTCCTTGACGATCACCGCGTAGTCCAGTTTTTCGTTCATCTCCAGGTCCGCGTTGATGGCGTCGAAATGCGTGCCGAAGCGCGCTTCGAATGCCGCGCGTGCGTCCGCATCCGCCGGGTCCAGCACCCCCGGGGACAGCATCACCAGCGCGAATGGCTTCGGATGCCCGGACCCGGTCACGCAGACAACCTCCAGCCCCGGAAATGCGCCCAGGCGATTCTCCAGGGGCACCGGGGCCACGTACTTGCCCTTGCTGGTCTTGAACAGGTCCTTGGTGCGCCCGGTCACGCGCAGGCGGCCGGCCTCGTCCAGTTCGCCGCGGTCGCCGGTGTGGAAGAAACCATCATCGGTGAGCGCGGCCTCGGTTTCTTCCGGCTGCCGGTAGTAGCCCAGCATCTGCCCCGGGCTTTTCACCAGGATCTCGCCGCTCTCGTCGCTGCGGCACTCCACGCCCGGCAGCGGCGTGCCCACGTAGCCCGGGCGCACATCGCCAATACGCGTGGCATGGGAAGCGGCGGCGTTCTCGGTCATGCCGAATACCTCGAGCAGGTTCAGGCCCAGGCGCCGATACCAGGCGATGATCCCGGCCGACAGTGGCGCCGCACCGGTCAGGCCGATCTTCGCCTGGTCCAGGCCCAGTTCCTCCAGGATCCGGCGCCTGACCCGGCCGGACAGCACCGGGACGGCAAACAGCAGTTTCTGTCGCGAGGGCGGAATCTTCGCGTTCACGGCCTGGTAGAACTTGGTCCACAGCCGCGGAACGGAAAAGAACCGCGTGGGCCGCGCACGCTTGAGGTCGGCGGCGAAGGTTTCCAGCGAATCGTTGAAGTACACCTGGAAACCGAAAATCAGCGACGGCACTTCCACGGCCACGCGCTCGGCCACGTGCGCCAGCGGCAGGTAGGACAGCATGCGGTCGTCGCTGGACGGGTTCCAGAGCGTCACGGAGCAGCCGGCCGGCGCCACCAGCGAACGGAAACAGTGCATCACACCCTTTGGGCGACCGGTGGTGCCGGAGGTATAGATGATGGTCGCCAGGTCTTCCATGTCACGGGTGACGAGGGTGTCCAGCGGCGCGCTGGCCGACAGGATGTCATCCCAGCCGGTGGCGTCGTCCATGGGCGGCGACTGGGGCATGGCGACTTTCGGCAGGTCGGGCGGCAATGCCGCGCTGACGTCGTTCCAGCTGTCGGTGACCCCGTCCAGGCGGCCGACGAACAGCAGTTTCGCTTCGCTGTGTTCCAGGATGTAGCGCGTGGCCTCACCGCCCATCGTCGGGAACAACGGCACCGTCACGTGGCCGGCCATCCAGATGGCCAGGTCAGCGACGAACCAGTGCGCGCTGTTCTTGCCGGTCAGCGCGATCCGGCTGCCCAGCGGCAACTCCTGCGCCACCAGCCATGCCGCCACCCGACGCGCCTGGTCCTCGACCTCGACCCAGGTCAGTTCCAGCAGGCTGCCGTCGGGCAGCGGCTGGGTCAGGTACACGTCATCGGGCTTTTCGCGGGCCCAGTGCTGCAGGTAGTCGAGCGGTGAGCCAAAGGTCTGGAACTTCGTCATTGTGGTTTCGCCGGGTCAGGTTCGGCGGCGCTCAAAGCGTCCGCGCGATGATTTCCTTCATGATCTCGTTGGTGCCGCCGTAGATGCGGCCGGCGCGCGAGTCGACATAGGCCTTGGCGATCGGGTATTCCAGCATGTAGCCGTAACCGCCATGCAGCTGCACACCCTCGTCCACCACCCGGCACAGCAGCTCGGTGGTCCACAGCTTGGCGGCCGCGGCGGCCTCGGGCGACAGGCGGTTCTCCAGCACCTCTTCCAGGCAGCGGTCGACGAACACCTGGCCGATCTCGATCTCGGCCTTCATCTCGGCCATCTTGAAGCGCGAATTCTGGAACGACGCCACCGGCTGGCCGAAGACCTTGCGGTCGCGCGTGTAGTCCAGCGTGCAGTCCAGCGCATAGCGCGCGGCGGAGATCGACAGGATGGCGATAATCAGCCGCTCCCACGACAGCTCGCGCATCAGCTGGACAAAGCCCTGGCCTTCCACGTCGCCCAGCAGGTTGGACTGCGGCACGCGCACGTTCTCGAAGTAAAGCTCGCAGGTGTCCTGGGCCTTCATGCCCATTTTGTTCAGCGGCTTCGCGCGGCTGAAGCCCTCTCGGTCACTTTCGACCAGGATCAGCGACAGGTCTTTCGCGCCGTCGCCGGTATCGCCGGTGCGCGCCACGACCACGATGATATCGGCCAGGTAGCCGTTGGTGATGAAGATCTTCGAGCCGTCGATGATGTAGTCATCGCCGTCTTTCACGGCCCGGGCCTGGATGGCCTGCAGGTCTGAACCGGTGCCCGGCTCGCTCATGGCCACCGCGCCCACGGCCTCCCCGGACGCCATTTTCGGCAGCCAGTGCTTTTTCTGCGCCTCGGTGCCGAAGTTCAGGATGTAGTTGGCGACGATGTCCGAATGGACCGCGAAACCGGGGCCGGTGGCGCCCTGGTACATCTGTTCTTCCATCAGCACCGCGCTGAAACCGCGGTCGACGCCCATGCCGCCGTATTCCTCGGGGATGGTCATGCACAACATGCACATCTCGCCGGCGCGGTTCCAGAGTTCACGGTCGATATGACCCTGGTGCTCCCAGCGCTCGTGGTGCGGCGCGATTTCCTCGGTGATAAAGCGCTTCGCCATGCGCCGGAACTCTTCATGCTCCGGCGTAAACAGTGTTCTTGGAATCATGTGGGGTCGTTCTCCATTCGATCTGTTCGTATTATTCCGCGCAGGCCCGCAGCGGGCGTTCCACGCCTGCGGGTGAGCCCAGCTTTTCCGACCAGTCACGGATCAGCCCCTCGGCTTCCATGACCATGCGGTCCAGCAACTGCGCGCAACTGGGAATGTCGTTGATCAGGCCGATCACCTGGCCGGCGGTCCAGATGCCGCCGTCGATGTCGCCCTTCTCCAGCACCTGCTCGCGCCCGCGCACGCCGGCGACCAGCGGCTGCAGGTCGGCGAAATCGGTATCGCCGGGGCGTGACTCGATATCGACCACCTCGCAGGCGACGGCGTTGCGGAACACCCGCGCGGTGTTGCGCAGGCTGCGGAAGATCAGGGTCGTCTGGCGCTCGTCGGCGTCGACCATGGCCTGCTTGACGTTGTCGTGGACGGGCGCCTCGCGCGTGGCCACGAAGCGGGTGCCCATGTTCACGGCGGCGGCGCCCAGCATCAGGGCGGCGGCGAGTTGTCCGCCCGTGCCGATGCCGCCGGAGGCGATCATCGGAATCTTCAGCTTCGCCGCGGCGGCGGGCAGCAACACCAGGTTGGTGATGTCGTCTTCACCCGGGTGCCCCGCGCACTCAAAGCCGTCCACGCTGACCGCGTCGCAGCCGATCGACTCGGCCTTCAACGCGTGCCGCACCGAGGTGCACTTGTGAATGACTTTCACGTCATGTTCCCTGAACAATGGCAGGAAGGGCTCCGGGTTGCGGCCCGCCGTCTCGATGATGCGCACGCCGCCCTCGATGGCGGCCAGCGCGTACTCGTCGTACGGCACCGGCTTGATGGTCGGCAGCAGGGTCAGGTTCACGCCGAAGGGCCTGTCGGTCATGTCGCGACAGCGGCGAATCTCTTTCGCCAGGTCTTCGGGCGTGGGCTGGGTCAGCGCGGTGACAATGCCCAGGCCACCGGCATTGGAGACCGCGGCGGCCAGCTCGGCACGCCCCACCCACATCATGCCGCCCTGGATGATCGGGCGCTCGATGCCCAGCATGTCGGTAATGGCAGTTCTCACGGCAGGTCCTCGGTTCGGGGCGCGTTTCAGTCGCGCTTGCGGAAGTCCAGGCCCATGTCGCGGGCGATGATTTCCCGCATCACTTCGCTGGTCCCGGCATAGATGCGGGAGATCCGGGCGTCGGCGTAACGACGGCAGATCGGATATTCGTCCATGTAGCCGGCGCTGCCGTGGAACTGCAGGCACTGGTCGACGACCCGCCCTTCCAGTTCCGAGCAGAACAGCTTGACCTTGGCGGCGTCGGCGCCACCCAGGTTGTCGGCGTTGAATTCGGTCACGCAGCGGTCCACGAACACCTGCGCCACGTCCAGCTCCATCTGCATGTTGGCGAAGGCGAAACGGTTGGCCTGGAAACTGGCCACCGGCTCACCGAACACCTTGCGCTCGACCGAGAACGCCAGCGATTCATCCAGCGCCGCGCGGGCGTTGGCCAGCGAGCAGGTCGCGCTTTGCAGGCGCTCTTCGGCCAGGTTCTGGACCAGGTAATAGAAGCCCTGCCCGGTTTCCCCCAGCACGTTGGCTTTCGGCACCCGGACGTCGTCGAAGAACAGCTCGGCGGTGTCCTGGGCCTTCAGGCCGAGCTTGTCCAGGTTGCGGCCCCGGCTGAAGCCCGCCATGCCGCGCTCGACCAGGAACAGCGTCAGGCCACGGCGGCCGGACTCGCCGGTGCGCGCGGCGACGACGAACAGGTCGCCGATCAGGCCGTTGGAGATATAGGTCTTGGCGCCGGTCAGCCGCCAGTGGTCGCCGTCCTCGACCGCGCGGGTTTTCATCGCGGCCAGGTCTGAGCCGGTATCCGGCTCGGTCATGGCGATACCCAGGATGGTCTCGCCGCTGATGCAGCCCGGGTAGAACCGCGCCTTCTGCTCGTCACTGGCCAGGTTGCCCAGGTAGCGTCCGACCAGGCGGTTGTGCGCGGGAATGAAGATATCGCCGCAACCTGCCCGGTAGAGCTCCTCGATCATCACCTGCTCGAAGCGGAAATCGTCGATACCCAGGCCGCCGTATTGTTCGTCGGCCCACATGAACAGGAAGTCCTGCTCACCGGCCTTGCGGAAAATTTCCCGGTCGACGACACCCTCGCGGCGCCAGTCGTCCATGTGCGGCACGGCCTCGGCTTCCAGGAAGCGGCGAACCGACTCCCTGAACATGTCGTGCTCCGACTCGAAAATCCTGCGTTCCATGAAAGAATGACCTGGCCGCCAACGGGCGATGGGACTGCCATCATAGGCAACTTACTTGTTTGTCGCAAGTTTGTTATTCGAATACACTGTGACACGCCCCGACTGAACTGATTTTCACCCGCTATGGCCACCACGGCAGACGACACCACGCCCCGCATGACCCAGGCCGAGCGCAGCGCGCTTTCGGACCAGAAAATGTTCGACGCCGCCATCCGGTTGATCGTTGAGACGGGCCCGCACCGCGCCACGCTGTCGGAAATCGGCACCCGGGCCGGCTACAGCCGCGGACTGGCCGCCTACCGCTACAAGACCAAGGACGTGTTTTACGCGGCGCTCATCGCGCACCTGCATGACCTGTGGCGGGGGGAACTGGAACGCGGTATCGAGGGCACACGAGGCCTTGAAACGGTGCTGGCGGCGGTCACGGCGCTGCAGCAGTTCGTCAAGACGGACCCTGACCTGCTGCGGGCCATGTACAAGCTGTACTACCACACCATTGACCACCACTCGGACATCACCCAGCGCTTGCGTAAACTGCACGCCAGCCAGCGCCGCCAGGCGGCGGAATGGATTCGTCAATGCGAGGGCTTCGACGCCGCGCAACACTCGGCCGAGGACTTTGCCGAGCAGTACTGCGCGCTGGTGTTCGGGGCCATCTACCAGTGGCTGGTCAGCCCCGATGATGTCCAGCTGACGGCATTGCTGGAGCGTTGCAAGGAAACGCTCTCGGCCATCGCGCCCCGCTGAAGCTCAGTCGGTTTCGCCCAGGCGGGTCAGCTCGGCGCGCTTGATCTTCTTCGCCAGCGACCACTTGTGCACCTCGGTGGGGCCGTCGTAGATGCGGAACGCGCGGATCTCGCGGAACACCCGCTCGACAATCGTGTCACCGGTCACGCCCGTGCCACCCATGACCTGCACGCAACGGTCGATGACCCGGAACAGGGTCTCGCCGACATGCGCCTTGGTCATCGAACTCTCGGTGATGCCGGGGTCGCCGGCATCCAGCACGCCCGCGCACCAGTCGATCATCAGCTCGCAGTGCTTCAGGTCAATCTGGTTGTCCGCCAGCTTGAAGCCGACGCCTTCGTGGTCGACCAGGCGCTGGCCGAAGGCGCGGCGGCGCACGGCGTACTCGGTGGCAATTTCCTGGGCGCGGTCGCAGGCGCCCAGCCAGCGCATGCAGTGGGTGAGCCGGGCCGGACCCAGGCGGACCTGCGCATAGCGGAAGCCTTCCCCGGGCTCGCCGAGCAACTGCCCGTGCGGCACGCGCAGGTTCCTGATGGCGACCACGGAATGCCCGCCGGGCATGGTGTTGTCGATGGTGTCCATGACCCGCTCGATGGTAATCGCCGGGTCCGGCAGGTCGACGAGGAACATGTTGGCGCCTTCCTCGGACTTGGCCATGACGATGCCCACCTTCGCGCCCTGCGCCCCGGTGATGAAGGCCTTGCGGCCGTTGATGACCCACTCATCGCCATCGCGGACCGCCGTGGTCTGCAGCATGGACGGGTCGGAACCGGCGCCGCCGTCGGCCGCCGGTTCGGTCATGAAGAATGCGGATCGCGCTTCGCCCGAGACAATCGGCGCCAGGAACCGGCGCTTGATGTCGTCGTTGCCGACATGGCCGAGCAGGAACATGTTGCCCTCGTCCGGGGCGCTGGTGTTACAGGCCAGGGGGCCCAGCGGCGACAGGCCGGACCGGCGCAGGACCAGCGCGGTCTCCAGGTGGGTCAGGTGCGTGCCGTCGTCCAGGATATGCGGCGTCATGACGCCCGCGGCCCGGGCGCGGTCACGCATTTCGGCCACCATTTCCTCGTTCGGCCCGTGCGGCCCCAGGCGGGGGTCTTTTTCGTAAGGCACGATCTCGTCGCGGACGAATCGTTCCACCGAATCGGCGATCTTCTGGGCTTGCGGGGAAATCGTTCGGGCGGCCTGGGTCATGTCGCGGGTGTCCTCGGGTCAGCGGTTTCGGCCGACATCATGGACGGGAACACCCCTCCGCCGCAACGCTCAGCTGCCGGCGCCGGCCTTCTCTGCCTGCGTCCAGGCCGCGTCAGCCAGGGCATCGAGGCGGCTGACCAGTTGGCGCGCATGGTCGCTGGAAGCATTGCCGCGCAGCATTCGGCCTTTTACCCCGTGGATGATCGCGGCCAGGCGCCACAGGTTGAATGCCAGGTAGAAATCCAGGTGTTCGATGCCGTCGCGACCGGTGCGGCGACAGTAGGCGGCGACGTACTCATCGGCGCTGGGCAGGCCCAGTGCCGCGGTGTCGGCGCCCGCCATGCCGGCCGGCAGGCCGCTGGGCGTGTAGTACTTCATCAGGTGATAGGTAAAGTCCGCCAGCGGGTGCCCCAGGGTCGACAGTTCCCAGTCGAGCACCGCGATCACTCGCGGCTCGGTGGGGTGGAACACCAGGTTGTCGCAGCGGTAATCGCCATGGACGATGGTGGTCTCGTCACCTTCCGGGATATTGTCCGGCAGCCACTCGCACAGGCGGTCCATGGCCGGGATGCGCCCGGCCGCCTCGTCTTCACGATACTGGCGGGACCAGCGGTGAATCTGGCGGGCGAAAAAATTTCCGGGCTTGCCGTAGTCGCCCAGCCCGACGGCCTCGTAGTCGACCTGGTGGAGCGCGGCGATCACGCGGTTCATGTCGTCGTAGCAGGCACACCGCTCGTCGCGTGGCACATCCGGAAGCGTCGGGTCCCAGAAAATCCGGCCCTCGACCAGGTCCATCAGGAAAAACGGCGTGCCGACGACGGATTCGTCTTCACACAGGTCATAGACACGGGGAACGGGAATGCCGGCCGGCGCCAGCGCGGCCATCACGCGGAACTCGCGTTCAACCGCGTGTGCGCCCGGCAGCAGGTCGCCGGGCGGCTTGCGCCTCAGGACAAATTCGCCGCCGGGCGTGGTGATCCGGTAGGTGGGGTTGGACTGGCCGCCGGCGAACTTGCTGGCCTCGACGGCACCGCCGTCGAAACCGGGAACATGGGCCGCCATCCATTCGGCCAGCGGGCCCACGTCCAGTGAATGCACATCGTCCGTCTGCGCCATGCCCGCCTCCTTACGGCATCGAGTCGACTTCCGCCCCTTCCTTCTCGACGACCATCAGGTCCTGCTTGCTCACGCCCAGCATCATCAGCGCCACGCTGGCCACGAAGATGGACGAGTAGGTGCCGACGACCACGCCGACGATCAGCGTCCAGGCGAAGGCATGGATGATCTCACCGCCAAAGAAGAACAACGCAATCAGCACCAGCAGCGTGGTCAATGACGTCATCAGCGTGCGTGACAGCGTCTCGTTCACCGAGCGGTTGATGACTTCCTTCGGCGTGCTCTTGCCCATGCGCGGGAAGTTCTCGCGGATGCGGTCGAACAGCACGATGGTGTCGTTCAGCGAATAACCGACCACGGCCAGCAATGCGGCGACCACGGTCAGGTCGAAGCCGATCTGCAGGATGGCCAGCATGCCCAGCGTCACCAGGATGTCATGGATGATGGCGATTACCGCGCCTGCGGAGAAGCGCCACTGGAACCGGAACATCACGTAGATGAAGATACCGATCAGCGCGTAGATCACCGCCAGGATGCCCTGCTCGGTGAGTTCCTCGCCCACCTGCGGGCCGACGAAGCCGGACGAACGCATCTCCACGCCGGACGTGAAATCCGCGGCCAGCGCATCGATCACCTGGGTGGCCTGCGTGTCGGCGTTGGCATCGCCCTCGTGCGGCGGAATGCGCACCAGGATGTCCGTGCTGGAGCCGAAGGTCTGCACGGTCGCGTCGTCCATACCGGCATCGGCCAGCGACTGGCGTACGTCACCGATATCAGGCGCGTCGTTAAAACGCACCTCCACCTCGGTGCCACCGGTAAAGTCCAGGCCGAAGTTCAGGCCCAGGGTCGGTAACGACACCAGCGCGGCGACGATCAGGATGGCGGAGAAGACAAGCGCGATCCTGCGCTTGCCCATGAAGTCGATATTGGTCTTTTCCTTGAGCAGTCTCATGTGATCGTCCTCAAATCGCCAGTTTCTCGACCCGCGCACGGCGGCCGTAGTAGAGATTCACCAGCGCGCGCGTCCCCATGATGGCGGTGAACATGGACGTGATGATGCCCAGCGACAGCGTGACGGCGAAGCCTTTCACCGGGCCGCTGCCGAACAGGAACAGCACGAAGGCCGCGATCAGCGTCGTGACGTTGGCGTCGGCGATGGTCGAGAACGCCTTGTCGTAACCGGCGCGGATGCTGGCCTGCGGCGTATTGCCGTTGGCCAGTTCCTCGCGGATACGCTCGAAGATGAGCACGTTCGCATCCACCGCCATGCCCACGGTCAGCACGATACCGGCGATACCCGGCATGGTCAGCGTGGCGCCCAGCATCGACAGCAACGCCATCAGCAACACCAGGTTGCAGAACAGCGCGACGTCGGCGAACAGGCCGAAGGTGCGGTAGTAAATGGCCATGAAGACCAGCACCAGCGCGAAGCCGATGATGACCGACTTGAAGCCGCGGGCGATGTTGTCGGCGCCGAGTGACGGGCCGACCGTGCGCTGGAAGGCGATCTCCATGGGCGCCGCCAGTGCGCCGGAACGCAACAGCAGCGCCAGCTGCGAAGCCTCGCCGATGGAGTCCAGGCCGGTGGTCTGGAACTTCTTGCCGAACGGCTCACGCACGCTGGCCACGGAAATCACTTCCTCGACCTTTTCACCACCCGGCTTCTGTTCGATGTAGACCACCGCCATGCGGTTGCCGACATTCTCGCGGGTGAAGTCGAGCATGCGCGACGCGCCAACGCCATCCAGGGTCACGGACACCATCGGGGTGCCGCTTTGCTGGTCGAAGCCGCCGCCCGCGCCGATGAGCTGGTCACCGGACACGATCAGCCGCTTGCTCAGCAGGATGGGGCTGCCCTGGTAGGTGTACAGCCGTGAATCCGGCGGAATGCGGCCGGTCTGCTGTGCGGTGAACGGATCGTTGGTCTCATCCACGGCGCGGTATTCCAGCGTGGCCGTGGCGCCGATGATGCGCTTGGCCTCGGCCATGTTCTGCGCGCCGGGCAGCTGCACCACCACGCGGTCGGCGCCCTGCTGCTGGATGACCGGTTCGGCCACGCCCAGCTCATTGACGCGATTGCGCAGGGTGGTGATGTTCTGCTTCAGCGCGGTCTGCTGCAGCTCCAGCAACTGGCGTTCCAGCACCGTGCCGGAAATGCCGTAAGTGTCGCCGGCCGGCAGGTCATCCAGGTCCAGGCCGTCCAGGCTCTGGTCACTGTTGATGATGCGGTTGGCTTCCTCGCGGTCCTCGGCCGTGCGGAACTGGGCGATGACCGTCTCGTTCTCGTGGCGCACGGAGACGTAACGGATGCCCGCTTCGCGCAGGGCCGCCCGGATGTCGTCGACATAGCGGTCCAGCTGCTGGTTACGGGCGGTCTCCATGTCCACCTGCATCAGGAAGTGGATACCCCCCTGCAGGTCGAGGCCCAGTGTCAGCGGCTTGGCGCCGAAGGCGCGCAACCAGCCGGGCGTGGCGTGCGCCATGTGCAGCGCCACCACGTAGCTGTCGCCGAGCTGGTCCTGCAGGGCCTCGGCGGCCCGCGTCTGGTCGTCGGCATTGTTCAGCTGCACGATGACCCGGTTTTCCACCTGCTCGCTGCCCCGGTAGGGGATCTGCTCGCTGGCAAGGGTGTCGGCGATATTGGATTCAATTTCCAGCGGCAGCTGGAAACCACGGGCGGAAGTGACCTGCACCGCGGGATGATCGCCGTAAAGGTTGGGCAATGCGTACAGCACGCCCGCGGCGATCACCAATGCGATGAGCACGTACTTCCAGGCCGGATACTGGTTCATGGAACGCTCCCTGCGGGTGTTCTGGTTCTTAGGCCTGGATCAGGAGGACTTGATCGTGCCCTTCGGCATGACGTTCGCCACGGCATGGCGCTGGACCTTGATCTGCACGTTCTCCGCCAGTTCAAGGGTCACGAAGGAATCGTCCAGGCTCACAATTTTGCCGAGCAGGCCACCGTTGGTCACCACTTCGTTGCCCTTTTCAAGGCCGGCGACCAGGTTCTTGTGCTCCTTGGCGCGCTTCATCTGCGGCCGGATCAGCAGGAAGTAGAAGACGATGAAGATCAGGATCAGCGGCAGGAAAGACGCCAGGCCGCCCGGCTGGCCGGCTGCGGCATCCTGCGCGTAGGCAGAAGCGATGAAAAAGTCCATGGAAAGCCTCGAATTATTGTCTATTCACCCCAGATGGGGCCGTTCTTTGGCCCGTTCAACTCAGGGGCGCGCAATTATACCTGAGGCCGAGGCGCATGGCGGCAGTGGGTTGGCTGTGGG
Organism: uncultured Oceanospirillales bacterium; assembly: GCA_913055655.1. Lineage (GTDB taxonomy): Bacteria > Pseudomonadota > Gammaproteobacteria > Xanthomonadales > SZUA-36 > Marinihelvus. Next base: position 39,840 of record CAJXKA010000005.1, read on the forward strand.
CGGGGAGCGCTCAAGCCCGTCCCTGGGTCGCTTATCGGCGGCCATCCATGGCCGCCGAAATCCCCGCCCACAGCCAACCCACCACCGCCCCGACACGCCCTTCAGGTATGGGGGGTGCTTTGGGGTTTGTGGGCTGGTGGCGAGTCATGAAAACCGGGGCGCTCTTCGGAGCGTGGGCGATGAGGTTGCCTTCGATCATTCGTGACGCTGGGATGCAGGCGGCCTGGCTGCGGGCTCGATGGTTGGCTGCCGCCGCGAGGCGACCCGGCGGTCCGGGGGTGGGTTAAGGGTTCGGGCGGCTTCGGCGGCCATGGATGGCCGCCGATGAGCGTTCCATGGACGGACTCGAGCGCCCGCCCGAACCCTTAACCCACCCCCGGGCCTTCGCGGCTCACTCCACCCCGGAAGCCAACCCCGTAAGCACCTCCCGGGCATGCGACTCAAGCTCCCCAACCTCTATAGCGCTCCGAAGGCCCGCCATGAGCTCCTGGTAGAACCACAGGTTATGCATGGTTGCCAGCCGCGCGCCGAGCATCTCGTTGCACTTTTCCAGGTGTTTCAGGTAGGCGCGTGAATACGAGGCGCAGGTCGGGCAGGCGCACTCGGGGTCGATGGGGCGGGTATCGTCGGCATAACGGGCATTGCGGATTTTCAGCACGCCGCGGCGGGTGAAATAGAAGCCGTTGCGGGCGTTGCGGGTCGGCATGACGCAGTCGAACATGTCGACGCCGCGCAGCACGGCCTCGACGATGTCTTCGGGGCGGCCCACGCCCATCAGGTAACGGGGCGCGTCGGTGGGCATGTGCGGCAGCGTTTCGTCGAGCACGTACAACCGCTCATCCTCCGGTTCGCCCACGGACAGCCCGCCGATGGCGTAGCCGGGAAAACCGATCTCAGTGAGCGCGGATACGGATTCACGCCGCAGGTCGCCGTGCATTCCCCCCTGGACGATACCGAACAGTGCCGAGGGGTTGTCGCCATGGGCCGCCTTTGAACGTTTCGCCCAGCGCATCGAAAGCCGCATGGAATCGGCCGCCTCGGCCTCGGTGGCCGGGTACGGGGTGCACTCGTCGAAACACATGACGATGTCCGAGCCCAGCGCACGCTGCACCGCCATTGACTCTTCCGGGCCCATGAAAATCTTCGCGCCGTCCACGGGTGAAGCGAAGGTCACGCCCTCCTCGGTGATCTTGCGCTTGTGCGCCAGGCTCCAGACCTGGAAACCGCCCGAATCGGTCAGGATCGGCCGCTTCCAGTTCATGAAGTCGTGCAGGCTGCCATGTTTCCGGATGACCTCCACGCCCGGGCGGAGCATCAGGTGAAAGGTGTTACCGAGGATGATCTCGGCGCCGGTCTGGCGCACTTCTTCCGGGGTCATGGCCTTGACCGTGGCGTAGGTGCCCACCGGCATGAACGCCGGTGTTTCCACGGTGCCGCGGGGGAAGGTTAGCCGGCCACGGCGGGCGGCGCCATCGGTATTGATCAGGTCGAACTTCATGATGGAATCGCGCTCAGGCGCGGGCGGCGACCATCACGCGCTTGCCGTGCACCAGTTGCTCATAGCCGTCTTCCGGCGGCGGCAGCACCTCGATGTCACGGAACCCGACCTTCTCCATGCACCAGGTCAGCGCTTCCAGGCTGGGCACCAGGCAGATGCCGGTGACGCTGGCCTCGGGACCCTCGGTGTCCGCCATCTCGTCGATGATGGCAAACGACCCTTTCATGGGCCGCACGAAACGATAGCTGCCGTAGTCCAGCATGCCGGACAGGTTTGGCGCGACCTGGGTCTCGATGACACACAGGCCCGAACACAGTGAGCGGGCGACACGGAGCGCGCCGACCGGGTTTTCAACGTGATACAGCAACCCCAGCATCAAGACGACATCGAATGTACCAAGATCGTTGGCGTCGATCTCGAACACGTCACCCTGGCGAAACTCGAGGCCATCGTGCCCCTGGATCCGGGCCATCAGGCTGGCGTCTTCAACGTGGCGCGCCCGGGCGTCGATGCCCAGCACGTCCGTCAGGCCCATCCCGGCGAGGTTGTGCGCGAACCAGCCCTGGTGTGCCGCCAGGTCCACCGCTTTCAGGCCGGCAAAACCGTGCGGGTGCTCGGCTTTCAGGCGCCGCTCCAGCATGCCCCAGCGAGTGGCATGGATCAGGTCCAGCTCACCGCCGTGGTAGCTGGACACCACGTTGCCGTCGGGCAATTCGTAGGGATAGAACCACTCGCGATTCCTGGCCTGGTCGATAAGGTTGGTCATGCTGTTGGAATTCGTTGGTTTTGGCGGGGCGTATTATAGAGCGGTGAGCGCGTGGATGACGCACGCTGGTGAGTGGGCCTCGCTCAGCGAGACCCCAGGAACATCGCGTCGCCGTAACTGAAGAAGCGGTAGCGCTCGCGAACCGCCGCTTCGTAGGCCGCCAGCACCGCATCGCGGCCGGCGAATGCGCTCACCAGCATCAGCAGGGTTGATTCGGGCAGGTGGAAGTTGGTGATCATCGCGTCGACGGCGCGGAAGTCGTATCCCGGGTAAATAAAGATTCGTGAATCGCCGCTGAAAGGACGAAGCTCGCCGCCGGCGGTCGCCGTTTCCAGGCTGCGCACGCTGGTCGTACCGACGGCAATCACTCGACCGCCCCGTTCGCGGGCGGCGGCGACGGCGTCGACCACGGCCCGGGACACTTCGATGTGCTCGGCGTGCATTTCGTGGTCTTCAATGTTCGTCGCGCGAACCGGCTGGAACGTGCCGGCGCCGACATGCAACGTCACGTGTGTGCTTTCAACGCCGGTGGCGTCCAGGCGCGCCAGCAGCGCATCGTCAAAATGCAGGCCGGCGGTGGGCGCGGCAACGGCGCCGGGATTCCGGGCGTAGACGGTCTGGTAGCGTTCGCGATCATCGAGTTGGTCTTCACGCTCGATGTAGGGCGGCAACGGCATGTGACCTTCGCGTTCCAGCAGTGCCGGCAGCGAAGTGTCGACGGCGCGCAGGCGGTAGAAACTCGTCTCGCGCCCCAGGACCTCGAGTATGCCGCCGCCTTCGAGTTCGATGCGCGAGCCCGGTGCGGGTTTTTTACTGACGCGAAGCTGCGCCACGCATTCGTCGCCGGGCAACAGCCGCTCGACCAGGATCTCCACGCGCCCACCGGTCGCCTTGTGGCCGAACAGTCGTGCCGGGATGACGCGGGTGTCGTTGAACACCAGCAGGTCACCGGCACGGAGCAAGTCCGGCAGGTCAGCGAACTGGCGGTGATCGACGGCGCCGGTGTCGCGGTCCAGGCACAACAGGCGGCTGGCGGTGCGCTCGGGTAAAGGGTGCTGCGCGATCAGCTCCGGCGGCAGCTCAAAGGTGAAGTCACTCGTCTTCATCGCCAAGCCCGGTTCCAGCCTCTATACTTTTTCGCTTTCGTGAACGTCCCGCCAAACCGGAACCGCCCATGCCCGTACGTGTTTTCCATTGTCCTATCCTGCCTGAAAATCCCTCGCCACGGAGCACGGATTCTTGAGGGCGCGTATCGACTGGCATGGACACGGGCTGGTGGTCGATTTCTCCCGCGGCCAGGCGATTGCCATTCCGCTGGACCCGCATGGGCCGCAGCCCGCGTTCTTCACCGAAACACCCGCCCATGCCGAACCAATGCGCGCCGGCAGCTTCGTGGGCAGCATCGCGGAAGGTGGCAGCTGCAACGCCGAGGTCGTCAGCTTCATTCCGCATTGCCACGGCACCCATACCGAGTGCGTTGGACATATCACCGCCCGCGCCGAGCGCGTACAGGACACGATCTACACCGAGCCCACCGTGGCCCGACTGGTCAGCCTGGCCCCATCCCTGGACGGCGATGACGCCGTCAATAATGGTGGCCCGGTGTATGCCGATGACGACCTGGCCACCGCGCTGGCCGAGTGCGGCGACATGCCGTTCGAGGCCCTGGTCATTCGCTCAGTGCCGGTGGACGAGGACCTGCGTTCGCGCGACTACGGCCGGGAAACCTACCCGGTGCTCGAGCCCGCGGCCATCCGGCGGCTGGCCGGGTCGCCGCTGCGCCACCTGCTGATCGACACACCTTCGCTGGACACGGCGCATGATGGCGGACAGCTGGCCAACCACCATTGCTGGTGGGGGCGTTCGGACGTCAGCGCGCCAGGCGGCATTGATGCGGCGCGTCGCAGCATCACCGAGATGATTTTCGCGCCGGCGGACCTGGCCGATGGCTGGTACTGGCTGCACCTGGAACTGTCGCCGGTGCTGGGCGACGCGACCGCCAGCCGCCCGGTGCTCTACCCGGTGGACGGGCTGGCATGATCGAAAGCCTCGACCACGCGCGCGCCCTGGACCGCAACGATCCGCTGGCGCGGTTTCGCGATGAATTCTGGATACCGCGCCGCGGCGACGGCACTGACAAGGTGTACCTGTGCGGGCATTCGCTGGGCTTGCAGCCCCGCCGGGTCGCCCGGGCCATGGAAGCCGAGCTGGAGGCCTGGAAGACCCTGGGCGTGGATGGCCATTTCGAAGCGGAACCGCCCTGGGTGACGTACCACGAGACCTTGCGCGAGCCGCAGGCGGCGCTGACGGGCGCGCGTCCGATCGAGGTGGTGGCGATGAACTCGCTGACCGTCAACCTGCACCTGCTGATGGTCAGTTTTTATCGGCCATCAGGCGCGCGAAACCGCATCGTCATCGAGCGCCAGTCATTCCCGTCCGACCGCTACGCCGTCGAATCACAGATCCGGATGCACGGCCTGGACCCGGCGGAATGCCTGGTCGAGCTTGGTCCGCCTGGCGGCGACCTGCTGGACGAGTCGGTGCTTGAAGACTACCTGGCGCGCGAAGGTGAACGCGTCGCGCTGGTGCTCTGGCCCGGGGTGCAATATGCCACCGGCCAGCGGTTTGACTTGCGGCGAATCAGCCAGGCGGCACGGGGTGCGGGTGCGCGGGTCGGGTTCGACCTGGCACACGCGGTGGGCAACGTGCCGTTGTCGTTGCATGACGATGGGGCCGATTTCGCCGCCTGGTGCACGTACAAGTACCTCAACAGCGGACCTGGCGCCGTTGCCGGCGCCTTTGTCCATGAGCGCCATCACGGCGATGACGCGATCGCTCGCCTGCAGGGCTGGTGGGGCGCCGATCCCGCCACCCGCTTCATGATGGGGCCTGGGTTCACACCGGCCCCGGGCGCGGACGCGTGGCAGTTGTCCAACCCGCCCGTGCTTGCGCTGGCGCCGGTCCGGGTGTCGCTGGACATCTTCGGCGCGGCCGGAATGGAAAGACTCCGCGGGAAATCCGTGGCCATGACCAATGCACTGGCCACTTTCGTGGCCGAACAGCTTGGTGATGTCCTGGCCGTGGTCACCCCCACCGACCCCGAGCGACGGGGTTGCCAGTTGTCGCTTCGCGTCCGTGAAGGGCGCGCTACCGGGCGTGCCTTGTTTGAACGCCTGGGCGCACTGGGCATTGTCGCGGACTGGCGTGAACCCGACCTGCTGCGCTTTGCGCCGGTGCCGCTGTACAACCGTTTCGAGGACATATTCCGCTTGTGTGAAGCGCTTGAACACTGGGCGGCCGGGCGATGAAGGTTCGTGACACCGGCACCGTGACCATTGCCGGCGGCGGCCTGTCCGGTGCGCTGCTGGCGGCGATGCTGGCCGAGCGCGGCCTGGACGTGGAGGTGTTCGAACGCAATGCCGACCCGCGACTGGGCGATCCGCCGGAGGGCCGGTCGATCAACCTGGCGCTGGCCGAGCGCGGCTGCCATGCCCTGCGGCTGGCCGGCCTTGACGATGCGGTCGACGAGTTTGTCCTGCCCATGACCGGGCGGCTGATGCACAGCCGGGACGGTGCGCTGACCCGGCAACCCTACGGCGCCGCGGGCGAATGTATCTGGTCGTCGAACCGCGCGCAGCTGAACTGCGTGTTGCTCAACGGCGCGGAGGCCACCGGCCGCGTCCGGCTGCACTTCAACGAGCGGATCGAGGCCATCGACTGGGACACGAACCAATTACACTTCGAGAACGGTGAATCGCGTTCATTCGAGGTGCTGATCGGGGCCGACGGCGGCGGTTCGGTGGTTCGACGGGCCATGCAGGCCCATGCCGATATCGGCGCGCGCGAACAACTGCTTGACCACGGCTACCGTGAACTGGCCATTCCACCGGCGTCAGACGGTGACTTCGCGATGGATTCGCAATCGCTGCATATCTGGCCGCGCGGCGGCTTCATGCTGATCGCCCTGCCGAACCTGGATCGCAGTTTCACGGCGACGCTGTTCCTGCCAAAGGCCGGTGAGCCCGGATTCGCCGCGTTGCCGGACTGGCCGACGCAACACGCCTTCATGGCGACCGAATTCCCAGACGCGGCACCCCTGATGCCGGACCTGGAGCGCGATTTCCACGACAACCCGGTCGGGCTGCTGGGCACCATTCGTTGCGAGCGCTGGCACCTGGGCGGCACTGCGGCGCTGCTGGGCGATGCCGCCCACGCCATCGTGCCCTTCCACGGCCAGGGCATGAACGCGGCGTTTGAAGACTGCGAGGCCATGGGTCGACTGGTGGCGGACGGCGAGCGTGACTGGGCCGACATTTTCGCGGCCTACGAGGCGGAACGCCTGGCAAACGCGAACGCCATTGCCGACATGGCCCTGGAAAACTACCGCGTGATGCGCGAAGCCGTGGCCGACCCGCGATTCCTATTGCGCAAGGCCCTGGAGCACGAACTGGAACGGCGTTTCCCGGACCGCTTTATTGCCCGCTACTCGCTGGTGATGTTCCACCGCTTGCCGTACGCCGAAGTGTATCGGCGCGGCGAAGTACAGGCCTCGATCCTTGACGATTTGCTCAGGGAGCTGGATACGATTGAGAACGTGGATTTCGACCGGGCGAAAGCGAGAATACGCGAATCGCTGACACCCATCGGCTGAAGCCCCGGCCATTCGGCCGGGGCAAAGCATTCAGTCCAGGCCGACAGGCTCAGGGCTCACACACCATATCCTCGGTCAGCTTCTGGATGGTGTCAGTGCGGGTGACATCATCGACCAGTGGCGGCGCCAGCAGGTAGTCCAGCGTCCAGGAACCCTGTTGCAGGTTCGCATAGGACGCCACGATGGTCCCGACATCCTGCGAGGTCACATCGTCCCTGTCACCGGCGCAGGACGGACAGAACCCCTTGTACTGCAGGAACGCCAATGGATCACCCTCCAGGCCACCGCTGCCCAGCAACCACCTTGGCGAGCCGCTGGCGTCGTAGATGTAATGGATCTGGGCCTGCGTTTGCCGGTTCACGATCACGCTGGCCCCGCCAAGACCACTGGTTCCGCGATACCAGCTGCCACTCAGGCTCTGGAGTTCCCCGCCTTCCTGCGGACAGGTGCGCGCCAGGGGTCTCATGCGATCGCTGCCGGAAGCGCCGAAGAACGTCCAGCTGACGACCTGGTCTTCCACATCCAGCACGGTAATGCTGACTTCACCCACCACGGTGCTGAACTGCCTGCTGCCGTCGTTGGTGAACCGGCGCAGGTCCGCCGTCCAGACATTGCCGCCATCGGCCGCCGGGGCCGAGGCCGCCGTGTACCATACCGGCTGGTCGTCCTCGTCGTAGGTATACCAGAGCATGGACCGGTTGGCGCCGACGCGGTTGTACTCGTAACCCTGGGAGATGCCGCGGCGGGAATCAGGTGACCAAAGGCCCCACGACGGCTCGATTTCGCCACTGGCGCTGGCATTGATATCGACCTGGATGGACACGCCGGCCGGCACGTTGCCACCGTTACGCATCACGGCATACCAGCGTCCGGGGGTCACGGAACCGTTGCCGAGTTCAATGACCGGCCCGTTGCCGCCGCTACCGTCGGCGGTCGCAATGGGATCGCCACCGGGCACCTGGGATGCATTCGGCGCATCAAGAAATGCGGCGTCAAAATCACGCCGGTAAAGCGACAGCTCCAGCCCGTTGGCCTGGGCGCCTGTCTCGCCACTGCTGCTCACTCGCAGTGACGCCGTTCCCGGCGGCACATCGAAAATCAGAGCTTCATGCGTGGCGCCGACGTCCAGGGCGAACTGGTGGTCGCGACCATCAGCGAGCACCCGCGTCGGCAGTTCGCCCCATGCGCTGCGCTCAAACCACACCGGCACCACGCCGATGTCATTTGGCGTCGACTGGTTGCGCCCAATACCGACCGCGCCCATCAGCCGCTGGCCGGGTCGGGCCGTGACATTGTCCCAGCTCACGCGAAGCGGGAAGCTGCTCCCGCTTGGGATAATGCCCGGGCCGGTGGCCACCAGGTTGGAATCCGCGTCTTCTGCGACCACGCCGTATACCAGGGTGGCGTCCTGTGGGGTGGTGCCATTGCCGGCATCATCATCCCCGAAGCCGTCTTCCCAGTTCTGGACCACGACCCACCAGGGCCCCGTTGCGGGCGTGAAGATGTCGCACAATTCCAGGTCTTCCGGGGTCGTGCTTGAGCACAGCTCCTCGCCCACGTCGGGCTGGCCGTTGCCGTTGCTGTCGAAACCGACGAACAGGTCAAGATCCAGCGCGTCCGAGGCCAGTGTGCTGGTATGCAGCCACAACGCGTTTGCGGGCACATTCACGATCTGGACAAATGTACCCGCGCTGCCATCGAAAGGATCATCAAAACTGGGGTCTTCGACCAGTGACTCGGTTCGTTGCTGCGTCGCGACCAGGCCGCCGGCGGTGTACACCGACTGGTCGATCCGCGCCAGGCCGGACAGGCTGAAGTCCTGGAAGCCGGCACCCTGGTCGGTGCTAATCTCCAGCTCGGTCGGCAGCTCGCCACCGGAGGCGAAAACAGCGGTGGCGATGGCAGCGTCCGGAACGCCGCTGGCGGTCAACCGAATATCACCGAATACCCATTGGCCGATCATGTCGCCGCCGGAAACATCAATTTCGATATCCAGCGTTTGTGAACCATTCGCCGACAGGCTGAACTGCGACGGCGTCACGGTGACCTGTATGCCCGGCGGAAAACCTTCCGGCACGGCAGACCAGCTCAGCCCCCCCTGGGTTGATTTCACCGTGCGCGTGAATGAACAACTGTCGGCGCAATCGGCGTTCATCAGGTTGGGCAGGTTCAGGGTTCGCGGTTCCCCGCCTGACGAGGGGTCAGCGTTGCTGAAGTTGGCCCAGGTCTCGTCCAGCCAGAGCACCGAGCGCGCCGCCTCGCCCAACCTTGGGCGACCGTGACCGACCTCGTGGAGCGTGGCCGTCACGCCGAACTCATTTCGCGCCAGCTCACGTGTTGCGGTGAGCTGCAGGGCGGACGAGATCATCGCCGGGGTCGCTTCCGGGTTAACCGCTTTCAGCAATGCCGCCGCACCGGCGACATGTGGCGACGCCATCGATGTACCGCTCTGGAACAGGAAATCGGAATTCTCGCCCGAACCGGTGCTGGCGGCGGCCAGGATGTCGTAACCCGGCGCAATCAGGTTGGGTTTCAGAATGTCTTCGACGGGTGTCCGGGTGGGCCCGCGTGATGAAAAGCTGCTCAGGATATCGGCCGCCTGGTCCACGTGGGCGACCGTGAAACCCGACAATGCGGCCTGGTGGCCACTGCCGCTGTCGAGCCACGACCGCAGCTTGTCGCCATCGGTGGCGCCGATATGGGTCGCGGGCAGGCAATGTTCGTCGGCGATGGTCACATCACCTTCCGCAGCGGTGTTCGCCAGGATATAGCCGGCGGCGCCCGCCAGCAGGACGTTCTTGCCCTTCTCAACCCGGCCATAGTTGCCCCGGTCACAGACGACGATCTTGCCTTCGAAAACGCCTTCGTCAAACGGGTTCGACTCGCCCGAGTAGTCGGAACACACGGCAGGCCGGCCAATGTTGCCGAGATCATGGCTTGGCCCCGTGCCGCAAAGCGGAAAACCGTAATCGGCGGCATGAACGATTTCGGTCAGGCCGAGCGGTGTCTGTTCCGAGCCGCTGGAGCCGAACATGTCGGTGGGCGGCGTGGTGGCGCCACCCTGCATGTCCTGGAGAATGTTCGCAAACAGGCGGTCATGCGTGGCGCTGCCCACGGCCACGATCCAGGGCGCCATCGCGGGGTTGCCGACGGTGCCGCTGACCGGCCCGTCATTTCCGGCCGACGAGGCGACGAATATACCGGCCAGGTAGGCGTTCAGGAACGCCTCTGCGGTCGGCGCCAGCCACGGCGAAAACGGGCTGGAACCGATGGAATAGTTGATGACGTCGACACCGTCGGTAATCGCCTGGTCAATGGCGTCGAGCAATGCCGAGCCCTGGCAACCGTCGTCATCGACATCATCCGGATCGCCCAGGAAGCAGGCCCGGTATGAAATGATGTTGGCGTTGGGCGCGACGCCGGAAAGCACCAGCGGTTCACCACCGATCGACAGCCCACTGATGGGGTTGCCTGCCGCGATGCCGGCCACGTGCGAGCCATGGTCGGTATTGTCCCGGCCGTTGTTGTTCTCCTCGACGACCTCCGTGTCCGGATTGTCTTCGACGAAATCATAGACGCCGATCAACTTATCGTTACAGGCGACGTCACCCTGCCCGCATAGCCCCAGCAGTTCGCCTTTCGGGTTGACGTGATCGTGGCTGCCACCGGTGCCGCCCGGATCGGCGAAAGACAGATGATCCCAGTTGATGCCCGAGTCGATGATGCCCATGATGATGCCTTCGCCCCGGGTCGAGGTGATGCCGTTCTCACCGTCCCAGATGTCACCGGCGCCGATCCACGGCGGGCCGGCATCGGTATGCATCCGGTGGATTTCTTCCGGCCAGACGCCCGCTACGCCATCCAGCTTCATCAGGCGCTTTGCTTCGACCGCGCTCAGGGTCACCGCGATGCCATTGGTAGCCACCTGGTAACGATGCGACGGCTGCAGGGTGCGGCCGAGCAGCGCTGCGGCCTGGTCTTCAATTTCCGCCTGCCGCCCGGCCAGGTGATCGAGGTAGGACAACGCCGTCGCCGAGTGGACATCCAAACGCGGCCCCGGGACCTTGCCGGCCATCGAATCCGCACGGGTGAGCGCCGCAGAATCGCCGCGCAACTCCGTCAGGTGGCGAACAAGGGGCGCGTCTTCGTAAACCACGATATAGCGATTGGAGCCAGACGGCGCCTTGCGACCATCCGGCGACTTCGCCATGACCGCGGTCGCCAGCGGCGCCGCGAGCAGGACCAGGGCGGCGCGCGCCGCCCAGCGATTCATTCCGATCATCATCTCTCAGGTACCCCTCGTTATTCCGAAACGGCCTGTCGCATGGTGACAAGCTCCTCGGCCGCCGTCGGGTGGATACCGATGGTGGCGTCAAATTGTTCCTTCGTCAGTCCGCATTTTACGGCCACGGCGAAGCCCTGGACAATCTCCGGGGCATCGGGGCCGACCACGTGAAGGCCCACCACCTTGCGGGTTTCGCGCGCCACGATCATCTTCATCAGCGCTTTTTCCTGGCGACCCGACAGGGTGTGCTTCATCGGCCTGAACTCTGAACGGTAGACTTCGATATCACCGTAATGGTTCCGGGCCTCGTCTTCCGGCCACCCCACGGTGCCCACCTGCGGCTGGGAAAAAACCGCTGACGGAACAAAGACATGGTCAACCGCTCGCGGCATTCCACCGAACTGGGTGTCGGCGAAGGCGTGGCCTTCCTGCAGCGCCACCGGCGTCAGGTTAAGACGATGGGTAATATCGCCCACCGCGAATACGCTTTCCACGTTGGTGCATGAGTATTCATCCACCGGCACCGAGCCGTCGGCGCGGACTTCGACGCCGGCTTCCGCCAGTCCCAGGCCTTCTGACTTCGGCACACGTCCGGTGGCGTACATGACGCAGTCGGCGTCAATCTCCGCACCGCTTTCCAGCGTGGCGCGCAGGCCGCCGTCGACTTCGCGCACGGCCTGGATGTTGTCTTCGAAGTGAAACTGCACGCCTTTCGCCGCCATCTCCCGGCCCACGACCCGGCGCACGTCGTCATCGAAGCCGCGCAACACGGCATCGCCGCGATAGACCTGGTGGGTCTCTGAACCGAGGCCGTTGAAGATGCCGGCAAACTCGCAGGCGATGTAGCCGCCGCCGACGACAATCACACGCTGTGGCAACTTTTCCAGGTGGAACGCCTCGTTGGACGTGATGACGTGCTCGCGCCCGGGGAAATCCGGCACCCAGGGCCAGCCGCCCACGGCCAGCAGGATACGCTCCGCGGTGAATTCCCGGTCGCCCACGGCGACACGGTTCGGCCCTGTCAGCCTGCCACGCCCCTCTTGCAGGTCGACGCCTGAGCCATCGAGCAGGGACTTGTAGATGCCTTCGAGCCGGCCAATCTCCCGGTCTTTGTTGGCGATCAGCGTGGCCCAGTCGAACCGGGTTTCGCCCACGGTCCAGCCGAAACCGGCCGCGTCTTCGAATTCCTCGGCGAAATGCGCGGCGTAGGACAGCAACTTCTTGGGCACACAACCCCGGATCACGCAGGTGCCGCCCACCCGGCTCTCTTCGCAGATGCCCACGCGCGCGCCGTGGCCGGCCGCGATGCGCGCGGCGCGGACGCCGCCGGATCCGGCGCCGATGACGAAGAGGTCGTAGTCGAACTGTGACATGCGGTGAAATCTCCAGGAATTCGTCGGGCGGCCGGCTAATCTAGCAGGCCACGCCGCCAATGCCTATTCCCGCCCCCGGTCCGGCAACGTGGACTTGCGCGTAAACAGCCCGTAGCATTGGGGCCTGTTCGCCGCCTGACCGCCCATGCTGCAAGCCTCCCGCCTGACCCTGGAACGCCATTTTCACCCGGTGTTCGCGCCCGTCGACCTGGTCGTCGGCCGCGGCGACCTGTGGGTGCTGACCGGCGCGAATGGTTCCGGCAAGACCACGCTGCTGCGGTTGCTGGCCGGCCTCGTCACGCCTTCTGAAGGACAGCTGGCGCGCTCTGTGGCGGCCGCCTGGGTCGGTCACCGGCTGGCGCTGAAAGACGACCTGGACGTACTGGAAAACCTGCAACTGGCGCGCGACTTCGCCGGCCGGACCGATGCCGACCCACTTGATGCGGCACGGAAAGCGGGCCTGGAAATGGCGCTCGACCAGCCCGCCGGCACGCTGTCGGCCGGCCAGCGCAAACGCTGCGCACTGGCACGCCTGCTGTTGTCGCCGGCGCCGCTGTGGCTGCTGGACGAACCGTACGCGAACCTCGACCGCGATGGCGTCACCCTGCTCGACGGCCTGTTGGCCGACCACGTCGGCGCCGGCGGCGCCTGCGTCATGAGCACCCATGGCGACCTGAAGCCCGCAATCGACGGCTACCGTGAACTGGCCATTTTGCCGGCGCCGCCCGGTGACCACTGGTGAACGCCACGGTGACAACACCGCCCGGCAAGGCCATCGGCCCGATTTTCCGGCGTGACCTCAAGCTGGCATTTCGGCGCCGCTCGGAAATCCTGCAGCCACTGATCTTCCTCTGCGTCGTCGTCAGCCTGTTCCCGCTGGGCGTGAGTCCCGCGCCCGAGCGCCTGGCCACCATGGCCCAGGGCGTGATCTGGATCGCCGCGCTGCTGGCCACGGTCCTGTCGCTGGATACCTTCTTCCGTGACGACTGGGAAGACGGCAGCATCGAGCAGTGGGCGGTGTCGGGTCATTCACTCGCGTTGATCGCCGTCGCGCGCGCCGCCGCGCACTGGCTGGTCGCCGGGCTGCCCATCGTGCTGCTGTCCCCCCTGCTGGCCACGTGGATGCAGCTGCCCGGCGAAGGTGTACCGGTGCTGGCCGCCACGCTGGCCCTGGGTACACCGGTCCTGGCCCTGGTCGGCGCGATCGGCAGCGCGCTGACCGTCGGCGCGCGCCGTGGCGGGCAGCTGTTGTCACTGCTGGTGTTTCCGCTGTACGTCCCGGTCCTGATCATGGCGACGGGCGCAACAGGGGCGGCGGTGGACGGCTTGCCTTACAATGGGCAGCTTGGCCTGATGGCCGCCATGCTGGTCGCCGCCGTGACGCTGGCGCCTTTCGCCATTGCCGCCGCGCTCAGGCTCAGCCTGGAATGACCGGCGGCCCGAACCGGCCCCGGCCCGCGATACCCTGAACACCGAACGATGAGCCGACTCAAGCGACTGTTTCACCAATTCGGATCACCCCCCTGGTTCTACCGCTTCAGCGGCAAGCTGGTGCCGTGGCTGTGGGTGGCGTTCGCGCTGCTGGCGGCCTGGGGGCTGTACCGCGGCCTGGTCGTGGCCCCGGCGGATTACCAGCAGGGGGAAAGCGTGCGCATTATGTATATCCACGTGCCATCCGCCTGGATGTCGTGGATGGTGTACGCCGTGATGGCCGGGTTCGGCATCTGCGCGCTGGTCTGGCGTGTGCGCGTTGCCGAGATCCTGATGATTTCCAGCGCGCCGGTGGGCGCCGCGTTCACGCTGGTCACGCTGGTCAGCGGCTCGCTCTGGGGGCGACCCACCTGGGGCACCTACTGGGTGTGGGACGCGCGCCTGACCTCGGAACTGGTGCTGCTGTTCCTGTACCTGGGCGTCATCGGCCTCTACAACGCCTTCGACGAGCCCCGAAAAGCCGCGCGCGCCGCATCGCTGCTGGCCATCGTCGGCCTGGTCAACCTGCCGATCATCCATTACTCGGTGAACTGGTGGAACACGCTGCACCAGCCCGCCAGCATCGGCCTTGACGGCAGCAGCATTCACCCGTCGATGCTCTGGCCGTTGCTGATCATGGCGGCCGCCACCAAGTTCTATTACGGCGCCTGCCTGCTGACGCGGGCGCGCAACCGCCTGCTGGAACAGGACCGCGGCAAGCGCTGGGCGCGCGAAGCGCTGGCGGAGGGTGGGCGATGAACCACGCGCCGTTTATCTGGTCTGCCTACGCGGTGGCCGTCATCGTGTATGCCTGGACGGCGCTGGCGCCGGTGTGGCGCGCGCGGCGGTTCCGCGCGGCCTGGCAAGCCCGGGAAAAAGTCATGGGCCGATCCCGCGGCCCGACTGGAACGAGTGAGAACTGAACACCATGCATCCCGTTCGTAAACGCCGGCTGATCGGCGTCATCGTCATCGTGGTCGGCGTCGGTATCGCCGCCGCCATCACCATGTGGTCATTGAGCCAGAACATGCTGTATTTCATTACCCCGAGTGATGTGCAGGCGCAGGAACTGCCGCCCGGGCGGGCTTTCCGGCTGGGTGGGCTGGTGGAAGACGGCTCCGTGAGCCGCGCCGATGACGGCCTGCAGGTGACGTTCACCATCACGGACGGTGCCGCGATGGTGCCGGTGCGCTTCGATGGCATCCTGCCGGACCTGTTTCGCGAAGGCCAGGGCGTGATCACCCGCGGTGCGCTGGGCGCCGACGGCGTGTTCACCGCCACCGAGGTGCTGGCCAAGCACGACGAGAACTACATGCCGCCCGAGGTGGCCGAGGCCCTGCGTGAAGCCGGTCACCCGATGGGCGGGACAGCCGACGAAGGCGACGGGAGCGACTGAACGGTGATTGCCGAAATCGGCCAGGTGGCGCTGCTGAGCGCCCTGCTGGTGTCGCTGTTCATGGGCATCGTGCCCCTGCTCGGCGCCCGGGGCCGTCACGCCGGCATGATGATGACCGCGGGCACCGGCGCCTGGGTGCATTTCATCCTGGTGCTGCTGGCCTACGTGCTGCTCACGTCAGCATTCCTTTTGCAGGACTTCTCGGTGGAGTACGTCGCCCGCAACAGCAATTCGCAGTTGCCCGTGCACTACCGCTTTACCGCGGTCTGGGGCGCGCACGAAGGCTCGCTGCTGCTCTGGCAGCTCATCCTGGCCGGCTGGACGCTGGCGGTGGCCGGTTTCAGCCGAAGCCTGCCGGCTGAATTCCGCGCCACCGTGCTGGCCGTGCTGGGCTGGGTCTCGGTCGGGTTCCTGCTGTTCATTCTCTACACCTCCAATCCCTTCGGTCGCATCCTGCCGCCGCCGGTCGATGGCCGCGACCTGAACCCGCTGCTGCAGGACCCCGGGATGATCATCCACCCGCCGATGCTGTACATGGGCTATGTCGGCTTCGCGGTGCCGTTTGCGTTTGCCGTGGCGGCCCTGCTGCGCGGCGAGGTCACCCGGCAGTGGGTCCGCTGGACGCGGCCCTGGACGCACGTGGCCTGGGCTTTCCTGACGCTCGGGCTCGCGCTGGGCAGCTGGTGGGCCTATTACGAGCTGGGCTGGGGCGGCTGGTGGTTCTGGGACCCGGTGGAAAACGCCGCGTTCATGCCCTGGCTGGTTGGCACGGCCCTGATTCACTCCCAGGCGGTGACCGAAAAGACCGGCGCATTCCGCAACTGGACGCTGCTGCTGGCCATTGCCGCGTTCTCGCTCAGCCTGCTGGGCACGTTCCTGGTGCGCTCGGGTGTGCTGACCTCGGTGCACGCCTTCGCCTCGGACCCGACACGTGGCCTGTTTATCCTGGCCTACCTGGTGGTCGTGGTGGGCGGTTCGCTGACGCTGTTCAGCTTCCGTGCGCCGAAGATGATGATGGGCAGCGGTTTCGCCGGCGTTTCGCGAGAATCGCTGTTGCTGGTCAATAACCTGGTGCTGGCGGTGATCTGCGCGATGGTGCTGCTGGGCACGCTGTACCCGCTGCTGGTCGACGCCATGGGCGCCGGCAAGATTTCCGTGGGGCCGCCCTACTTCGCGTTGCTGTTCGCCCTGCTGCTGGTGCCGCTGGTGATGGCGCTGCCGCTGGGTGTTTTCGCGCGGTTCAAGCGCGACCGGCTCGGCCGACTGCTGACGCAGATGCGCTGGCCCCTGGCGGCCGCGCTGATCGCCGGGGCGCTGACGGCGTGGTGGTTGCCGGAACCCGGGCTCGCACCCGTGGCCGGCGTGGCCGGCGCGGCCTGGCTGATGGCCGCCAGCCTGGCCTGGCCGCTGAAGCGGTTGCGCGGCCGGGGCCAGCAGGCCGGCTTCACGCTGCAGGAAACCGCCATGACCCTGGCCCACTTCGGGCTGGGCATCTTCCTGGTCGGCATTTCACTGGCCAACGTCACCAGCGCCGAGAAACATGTCCGCATGGCGCCGGGTGACCGCTTCGAACTGGGCGGTTACACCTTCGAATTCGCCGGCACGCGTTCGCTGCAGGGCCCGAACTACAGCGCCGACGAAGGCGAGTTCGCCGTCAGTCGCGACGGCGAGCATGTCACCCGGTTGCGGCCGCAGAAGCGCCGCTACCTGCGGGAAAGCCAGGTGATGACGGAAGCCGCCATCGACCCGGGTCTGGGCCGTGACCTCTACGTCTCGCTCGGCGAGCCACTGGGCGACGATGGCGCCTGGGCCGTGAGCCTCTACATCAAGCCCTTTGTCCGCTGGGTCTGGCTGGGTTCATTGTTCATGTTCGCCGGGGGACTGCTGGCGGCTTCCGACCGGCGCTACCGAAAATCCACAGTCAATGGAGCCGCCGCTTGAGCCGCCTGGTCCCATTGTTCGCCTTTATCGCGCTGGCGGTCCTGCTGGGATTCGGCCTGCGCCACGCCGGCGACAAGTCGGAACTGCCATCGCCGTTGATCGGCAAAACGGTGCCGGACTTCGACCTGCCCAGCCTGTTCGACCCGGAAGCACGCTACACCCCGGCCAGCCTGGCCGGGCAGCCCTGGATCGCGAATTTCTGGGCCAGCTGGTGCTACGCCTGTCGCGTGGAGCACCCGGCGATTACCGACCTCGCCAACCGCGGCGTGGTCCGGGTGGTCGGCATGAACCACCGCGACACGCGCGAAGACGCCGCCGAATGGCTGGACCGCTTCGGCGACCCCTATCACCTGCACGTTTTTGATGCCGATGGCCGCACCAGCATCGATTTCGGCGTAGTCGCCGCGCCGGAAACCTTCCTGGTCGATGCCAACGGCATCATCGTGTTCAAACACATCGGCGCGGTGACGCCGGACGTCGTGGAGAACGAGATCCTGCCGCGGCTCGAGCGCATGGGGGTTGAGCAGCCATGATCAAACGCCCATTCGCACCGTGGCGGCAGCATCGGCTGGCCAGGTCTTGCTGGCGGCTGATGGCGCTGGCCCTCCTGCTCCCGGCCATGGTCGCCGCCCAGCCGGCCACGCCGCGCGAGCCACTGACATTCGAGTCACCGGCCGAACAGGCGCGTTTCCAGGCGCTGGCGGCAGAGTTGCGCTGCGTGGTCTGCCAGAACCAGAGCCTGGCGGACTCCAACGCCATGTTGGCCCAGGACCTGCGCCACGAGGTCTGGGAAATGATGCGCGAGGGCCACAGCGACGAGGCGATCAAGCGCTTCCTGGTCGAGCGTTACGGTGATTTCGTGCTCTACCGGCCGCCGGTGCAGGCCAACACCGTGGTGCTGTGGGTCGCGCCGCTGCTCCTGCTGCTGGCCGGCGCGGCACTGGTGGGCGTGAACATCTATCGACGGCGCGCCTTACTGGACAGTGAAGGGGAGGAAGAAACGTGAGCTTCTGGCTGTTCGCCATCGCCATCCCCTCGCTGGCCGCCGTGGCGCTGTGCTGGCCGATGTTGCGCCAGCGCGGGGCCTGGCTGGTGAGTGGCATCAGCCTGCTGCTGTTGATTCCGGTGACAACGTTGCTGCTGTACCAGGGCGTTGGCGCGCCGGAAGGGATTGGCGCGGCGCGCAGCACGGCGAGCATGGAGGCCAACAGCGCCGATGTCGAAACCCTGCTGGCGCAACTGCGGGCACGACTGGCGGAAAACCCCGACAACCTGGAAGGCTGGATGCTGCTGGGCCGCAGCCTGAAATCCATGCAGCGCTACACCGAGGCCCGGGAGGCGCTGCGACGCGCCCAGGCCCTGGCGGCCGACGACCCGTTGGTGCAGGTGGAACTGGCCGAGGCATTGATCTTCTCATCCAGCCAGGCCGAAGGCATCGCCCCCGAAGTTCGGGAACTGCTTGAATCGGCCCTGGCGACCGAACCGGACCTGCAGAAAGCCCTCTGGCTGATGGGTGTGACCGAGTTCCAGGACGGCAACTTCGAGGCCGCCATCGCGCGCTGGGAAACCCTGCTGCGCCTGCTGCCGCCCGGTTCAGGCGTGGCCGGCAGTGTGCAGAAACAGCTGGCCGAGGCGCGTTCCCGGGCCGGCCTCGCGGACCTGCCCCCGCCCGCTGCGGCACCGTCCAACGCATGGCCAGGGCTTGAGCTCACCGTCAGTGCGCCGTCGACAGTGACGCCGCCACCCGACGGCGCCGTGCTCTACATCATCGCCCGCGACCCGGACGCGCCCGCCCCCCCGCTGGGCGTGGTCCGTGTCCCAAGGCCGGTATTTCCGGTGACGGTGCGCCTGGACGACTCGAACAGCATGCTGCCCGCGCGCCCGGTCTCCGGTGTGAACCGCGTGGAAGTCCTGGCGCGACTGTCGCTGAGCGGCGAACCGTTGCCGGGCCCCGATGACCCCGCCAGCGCTCCACGGATTTTCGACACGGCGCCTGAACAACCACCCATCGAGCTGACGCTGGCGCCGCCGGAGTAGCCGCGCCCCCGGCTCAGCCAGCGATGACTTCGAACAGGGGGTGTCCGCTCTGGGCATACTTCAGTTCAAAGGGTGATACCCCCTCCGGCCTGTCGACCCGGGTCACGGTAACGGATTTGCCTCGCACCAGGCCGACGGCCTGGGCGAATTCGTCGACATAGACCTTCCAGTTGGTGCGCAGGACCAGGCGCCCACCCAGCGCCAGCATCGCCGGAAAAACCGGGTGCCCATGCCAGCGCCGGCGAAGGTGCGCGGCCTTGGGCCAGGGGTTCGGATACAGCAGGTAGTGCCGCCGCAACGGCCAGCCGGCGTCAAGCGCCAGCCGCCAGAACGTGGCCAGTTCCGCGCGGACCAGCACCCGGTTACCCACGCGCACCGGGCCGTTGGCGGCGCCTGAACTGGCGAGCCGGGCAGCGCTTTGGTCGACGCCGATCACGACATCTCCAGGGTGCCGATCGGCCAAGAAGCGGGTCGATGCGCCGGTCCCACAACCCGAATCCAGCACCAGGCGATTCCGTTCATCCCCATCCAGCAGTGACTCCAGGGCCCCGAATGCCTCGATGCTGGGGGGGTGCAACGGCTGGCGCCAGGGCGTCGCCAGGTGCCGGCGCACCACCTCGTCCAGGCGCGGATGGGGCGCCGCCTGCGCGCTGCGCACGGGTCGGGAGTCGCCACCCGGCGTCAAGGGAACCGGTCCTGGAGGGCAATCGACAGTCAAGGTGGTGGCTCTCGGTGCGGCTTTTCTTTACGCTACCCGATTCGAAGCACCCGCCGCCAGCCAAGATGTCCGCCACCCGAATCTATCAACATGACCAGCCGTTCCGATTCCGACAGGGCGGCGAACTGCCCGGCCTGGAGCTGGCCTTTGAAACCTGGGGCGAACTGGACGCCGACGCGGGCAACGCCGTGCTGGTCCACACCGGCCTGTCGCCCAGCGCGCACGCGGCTTCCTGCCCGGAAGACCCCGAAGAAGGCTGGTGGGAATTCATGGTCGGCCCGGGCAAGCCCATCGACACCGACCGCTTCTTCGTCATCTGTGTCAATTCGCTGGGCAGCTGCAAGGGCAGCACCGGCCCTGCCAGCATCAACCCGGCCACGGGCGAGCCCTGGCGCACTGACTTCCCGATCCTGAGCCTCGAGGATATCGCCGCCGCCTCGCAGCTGGTTGTGAAACACCTCGGCATTGATCGGCTGTGTGCGCTCGTCGGCCCTTCCATGGGTGGCATGACGGCCCTGGCCCACCTGCGCCAGGCCCCCGCCGCGGCAAAGCATTTCCTGAGCATTTCCAGCGCCGCGCGCGCGGAACCGTTCAGCATTGCCATCCGCTCGCTGCAGCGCGAGATGGTGGCGACCGACCCGAACTGGAACGATGGCCACTACACGGACCAGCAGTGGCCGGAAAATGGCATGCGCCTGGCGCGTAAGCTGGGCATGGTGTCCTACCGCTCCGCCATCGAATGGCAGGACCGTTTCGGTCGCGACCAGCAGTCGAATTACCCGGAAGCCTGGTGGGGCATGCGCTACGAGGTGGAATCCTACCTGGAGGCCGCGGCCCAGCGCTTTATCGGCGCGTTCGACCCGTGCAGCTACCTGTACCTGTCCAGCGCCATGGACCGTTTCGACGCCTCGGCCGGCTGCGACGGCGGCCTGACCGAAGCATTGGCCGATACCCGACTGGACAGCGCGCTCGTCATTGGTGTGGACACGGACGTGTTGTTCCCGGCGCGCCAGCAGGGCGAGATCGCCAAGAACCTGCGCGCGCTGGGCATCGACACGCGCCTGGAAATGCTGCCGTCACCACAGGGTCACGACGCCTTTCTGGTAGACTCTGACAACTTCGGAAGCGTGGTGGGCGGATACTTCCGCGCCATCGCCAGACGGGAGCAAATCGGAGAATGAGCCTCGAATTCCAGGGCAAGGACCGCATGATCGAACGCATCGACCGTGCCATCTACGGCGATTGCGACTACGAAACCACCACCTGCCTGCGCCGTGCGCTGGTCGAATGCATTGCCGACCCGGGCATCCGGCTGCCGGACAGCGTCTTCGACGTCTTGCCCGATCACTACGGCCGCCGCGAGGTGTTTACGCACCCGGAGCGCGGCTACTCGGTCATCGCCATGACCTGGGGCCCCGGCCAGGGCACCCCCATCCACGACCACGACGGCATGTGGTGCGTCGAGGGCGTCTGGGCGGGCTGTATCGAGGTCGTGTCCTACCAGTTGCTGGAGCAACAGGGCGAGCGCTACCACTTCGAACAGGTCGGTTGCATCGTCGCCGGTTGTGGCAGCGCCGGCAGCCTGATCCCGCCGCACGAGTACCACACCATCCAGAACACCGACCCGGAAAAAGTGGCGGTTTCGGTCCATATCTACAAGCACCTGATGCGGAACTGCAACATGTTCAGGGACGACGGTGACGGCTGGTACCGACGCGAGCCCAAGTCACTGGCACTGGACGCGGCCTGACCCGCGGAAAGCCGCCGTTTTCACGCTGGCGCACAACCCCCGCCGCCGATATACTTTGCGCCCCTTCCGTGCCGAAGTGGCGGAACCGGTAGACGCGACGGATTCAAAATCCGTTTCTGGAAACAGAGTGAGAGTTCGAGTCTCTCCTTCGGCACCATTCAATCCCCAGGATCACGGCACGCACTGGCAACGTATCGCCCGTGTGCTGGCCCTGGTGTTGATGACCCTGCCGCCGGCACAGGCAGCGGCCTGGAATGCGGACGGTCACGCCGCCATCGGTGTACTGGCGGTTGAACAGGCCAGCCCCGATACCCGGACGGCGCTGGCGCAGATCTTCGGCGACCTCTCACCCGATGCCATCGCCGCAGAATGCACCTGGGCGGATGATTTCCGGGAAACACCGGCCGGGCGCTGGAGTGCGCCGCTCCACTACGTCAATATCGACCCGGACTCGAAGCGTTATTCACGGCAGCGGGACTGCCCGGAGGACGCCTGCGTGGTGGAGGCGGTGCGTCGGTACGCCGAGGTGCTGGGCGACGACACCCAGGCGAACGAAACCCGCCGCGAGGCCTTCCGGTTCCTGTGCCATTTCAGCGGCGACCTGCACCAGCCGCTGCATATCGGCTATGCCGACGACAAGGGTGGCAACCTGGTCACGGTGCGTTTCCGCGGTGATGCCATGAACCTGCACGCATTCTGGGACCATGCCCTGCCCGCGGCCCATGCCAGTGGCTGGCGGGACCTGGTCTCGACGCTCCGGAAGCGGCCAAACCCCTCGGCAACACGGTGGAACGCCGCTGAACTCGCCGGCTGGACCAACGAGACGTTTTCACTGACGCGAAATTTCGCCTATCCGCCGACCCGGCAGATCGACAACGCCTTCGCCAGGCGGGGTTGGCAGGTGGCGCTCCAGCAAATGGACATGGCCGCCGAACGGCTGGCGCTGATCCTGGAAACCGAACTGGCCGAGTGACGTGGCCTCAGAGGTCGCGGGCAACCCGGAAGCCCACCTGGGGGGTGTGCAGGCCGGCGGATGCCGAAAGCCGCGAAGACGCCCGCGCCTGTTTCTCTGAACTCGCCCAGTAGCCACCGCGAATGACGCGACGGTCGCAGCCGGGGTTTTCCCAGGCGCTGCCATCGACCGGGGCGCGAACATAGTTCACGTGCCAGCAGTCCTGCACCCACTCGGCCACGTTGCCCGCCATGTCGAACAGGCCCCAGGCATTGTTGGCCAGGCTGCCGGCCGGGGCCGGGCCCCAGTGGTCATCGCCATAGCCCCGGATGAAATTGCTGAACCGGCGCGACGACGGTGACTTGTCGTTCTCACCCGCCAGGTTCTCGGTGGCATCCCGAGGTCGATCGCTTCCCCACCACCAGGCCCGGTGCGTGCCCGCACGCATGGCGTACTCGAACTCCGCCTCGGTGGGTAGCCGGTATCGCTCACCGGTGGCCTCGGCCAGCCAGCGGACATACGCCTGGGCGTCATTCCAGCTGACATGCAGCACCGGCAGGTTGTCGGTGGCCGGGCGGCCGGCGTAGTCCAGCTGCCAGCTGACCTGGCCCCGCTCGGCGAGCTGGCCCATGTCGTCGTCCCAAACATCGCTGCGACCCGCACGTTCCGCGTCGGTCCGGTAGCCGCTGTCGCTGACGAAGGCACGGAACTCGCCGACCGTGACCTCGTTGATCCCCAGGGCAAATGCCCGCTGGAAATTCACGCGGTGTGACGGCTTTTCTGAATCGCCGGCAAATTCGTCACCGGCCACCGCGCCCATGTTGAAACTGCCGGCGCCAATCACGATCACGGCGGGCGCCTGGCCGCGGCCGCCGCTGAGGTAATCGCGAATGACCTGGCCAGGTTCAAAGCTGCCATAGACCTGTTCACGGGCGATCATGTCCCGGAGGCTGGCGACGCGGTGCTCGTAGCCACCCAGGGCGATCAGGTCGATCATCAGGAACTCGGCCGCTTCGAAATCACCCCGGTGAATCAGCGAAATCACCTCGTTCTCGATTGATGCGGCGCGGCCATCCTGGAAACTGGCGATCTCGGCGCGGGCGTCATCGACCAGATCCTGCGGCTCGCGAACCGCCGACGCCTGGCTCAACCAGCTTTCGGCCAGCTCGAAATCCAGGTTCCGCGCCGCATCCAGGGCATTGGACACCATGGCCTGCTGGACCTCGAGCAGCCCCTGCTGCGCGGCGGTGCTGGTTCGGTCAAGCTCAACGGCTTTCCGATAGTAGAAATAGGCACTCTCCAGCGGTGGCTCGATCAGCGCACCACGACGCCTGGCGTTCTCGGCGGCCGCCAGCCATTCGTCCACCTGGCGCGCATTCTCGACGCCGGCGCGGGATTCCTGCAGGCCGCTCTTGCGGGGGTTCACGGTGCGCACCACCCGGTTCAGGCTTTCGGCGCGTTCATAGTCCCCGGCCTGCCGGGCCTGTTCGGCCTGGCGCAGGACGTCATCGAGCAGGGCATCCAGCTCGCGCAGCGCCGGCCCGTTGCGTGGGCGGGTGGCCAGGATCGACAGCAGTTCGTCCAGTCGCCGGGTCTGGGCGGCGTCGGGAAGGTTATACGGGGAGACGCTGTCGACGGTGTTGCGCTTTTCCGGCGCCCTTCGCGCAACGTTGTCAGGCACCAGGTTGTTGAGCCTTTGCGTGGCAGCGCCCAGGCCCGCGGTACCAGCATCAACATTACGGATGACCGACAGCACCTGGGCCGCTTCATCCAGGTCACCCTCGTCCATGAAGTCATTGGCCAGCACCAGCGCTTCCGCCAGCACCGACTGCAGTTCCTTCATCGCCTGCGGGTTGCCTGGCCGGGCGGCCAGCCGGGAAAGGATGGACTGGAGACGTGCGTTCTGGGAATGGTCGGGCAACTCGTAGATCGTTCTGCCGCCATCACTTTCAGGCTGGGCCGGCAGGTCAAATCCGATGGTGTACTCGTCACCGCTGACGTCGCCGAGCCGTTTGACCGGGGTTTCGGCGGATTCCTCGCCGGTCCCGCGATCGCCGGACCCCGAATTCTGCGCGAACGGCAACGCGCCCGGCACGATGGCCAGGGAAATGATCAGCGGGAAAACCCTGCCAAAACGCCCCATTCGATGTTGCAAATCCCGTTGCATACCGTCCACTGAGTCCGCCTTCGCGTGTTATGGTTGCGATGGCCGCGAAGGTAACCGGCCCCCAGAACGCACGATACCCGAGTTATTCCGGTGCAACAAGAGACCGGACCGTTTTAAAAAACCTTCATAAACAAGGCGAATGCGCCTGTTTACAAAGCGAAACCTTATCTTGCCGGATCACCCAGACCAGACTCTTGAGACCGCGCTGGCCGCGGCCGACACCCCGATCATGCTGACCACGGGCGCCCAGGCTGCCCGGGCCGCGAAGGCCTGGCGCCGCGCGGACCTGCTGGCGATCGACACCGAGTTCGTCCGTGAACGTACGTATTACGCCGAACTTGGCCTGGTACAGATCTCAGACGGCCAGACCGTGTGGCTGCTGGACCCGCTGGGCGAAGCCACCCTGGGGCCACTCAGGGAATTGCTGGAAGACCCGTCGGTGACCAAGCTGCTGCACAGCCCCTCGGAGGACCTGGATGTCCTGGCCCACGCCGTCGGCGCGCTGCCAGTGCCGCTGATCGACTCCCAGCTGGCCTGTGCGATGCTCGGACAGCCGCTGCAACTGGGCTACCACAAGGCCGCGGAATGGCTGCTGGGCCTGGAGGTCGACAAGGACCAGACCCGCAGTAACTGGTGCGCCCGACCACTGAAACCGGCGCAATTGCGCTATGCCGCGCTGGATGTCTGCGTGTTACCGCAGATGTGGCACACCCTTCGTGACCGGCTCGAATCCCTGGGCCGAATGGACTGGCTGCGGGCGGATTGCGAGCGCGTCATCGAAGACGCCGCCCGTCCCACGCACCCGGACGCCAGCTGGCAGCGTATTCGCGGCGCAGGCCGTCTTGACGGCGTTGGCCTGGCGATACTGGCGCGGCTGGCCGAGTGGCGTGAAGGTGTCGCCCGGGAGCGCAACCGCCCCCGTGGATTCATCGTTCCCGATGCCGCCCTGCTGACCATCGCTTCGAATCGGATCAGCGAGCCCGACGGGCTGGAAATCGTCGAGAGCCTGCACCCCCGCGCCCGCAAGCGGCATGAAAAGGCCATCACTGAGATGGTGCGCGAGGTGCTGGACAGCGGCGAACGCCGGCCCGTCGCACCACGCGCGACACGCGCTCAAAGGGCCGTGCTCACTGATCTGAAAAACGCGGTCGCGACAGAGGCCAAAGCGCTTGAAGTGGAACCCGCCCTGCTGGCCTCCCGGAAAGAACTGGAGCGCCTGGTCTACGATGGCGCGACGGACCCGCTTCCGGGTCGCCTCGAAGGCTGGCGGGGCCAGATCCTGGCGCCGCATATCGACAGTATCCTGTCACGGGACGCCGGCACCGAAGAAGAATGACGGCAACCGGCCCATTCACATTTCGACCGGGTGAAAACTGCTGGAAGACCACCCGGGCAGCGCGCGCGGCGGTCATCGTCGAGAGCGCCAACTACTTTGACGCACTGGTCGACAGCCTGTCGCGCGCCCGACGCCAGGTGCTGGTGGTGGGCTGGGATATCGACCGGCGTGAAAAACTGGGCCGCGGCGACGGTGCGCGCACCCTGCAGGACATCCTCTGCCAGCGGGTAGAGCAGAACGAGGCCCTCGACATCTGGCTGCTGGGCTGGGACTACAACCCGGTCTACGCCACCGAGCGCGAGTGGTTCCAGGAACTCAAGCTGAAGGTTGGCACCCACGAGCGCCTGCACGTTCATTTCGACGGCCAGCACCCCCCGGGCGGTTCGCAACACCAGAAACTGGTGGTCATCGACGACCGGGTCGCTTACTGCGGCGGCATCGACCTGAGCCGGTGGCGCTGGGACGACGCGTCCCATGCCCCGGATGACCCGCGCCGCACTGACCCGGACGGAAAGGCGTACCCACCGTTTCACGACGCCATGATGGTGGTGGACGGCGACGCCGCGGCGGCGCTGGGTGAACTGGCACGTGCGCGCTGGGCATGGTCCGCCGCCGACACCGAACCCACCCCGCCGGGGCATGAAGAAAATTCCCCTGAAACCGGCGACCAGGACCCCTGGCCGACCGGCGTCGAGGCCACCTGGCGCGACACGCCCGTCGCCATCGCGCGTACGCTGCCGGACTGGGACCGCCGACATGCCGCCCGCGAAGTGGAATCGCTCTGGCTGGACATGATCGGCGCCGCCCGGGACTACCTCTACATCGAGAACCAGTATTTCAGCTCGGCGTCGCTGACCCGCGCGCTTGCCGAAAGCCTGGGGCAGGACAGCGGCCCGGATATCATCCTCGTGTTGCCGCGGCAAACCGGCGGCTGGCTGGAACAGGTGACGATGGACGAACTCCGTCGGCACCGGCTCGCCGCGCTCACGGAAGCTGACCGGCACAACCGGCTTCGCGTGTTCTATCCCCACCAGCCCGGGCTCGCCGATGACGAATGCATCAGTGTCCATGCGAAGCTCGCCATCATGGATGACCGGCTGGTTCGCGTCGGCTCGGCCAACACCAGCAACCGCTCGATGGGACTGGATTCCGAGTGTGACCTTGCGATCGACACCCCGGATGAACCCGGACCCGCGGCATTGCTCGACCGACTGCTGGCCGAGCACCTGGATGTCGATCCGGAAACGTTCCGCTCTACCTTCCAGGAGCGCGGCCGCCTGGCCGCCGCCGTGGATGAATTGCGCCAGGACGCCGGCCGCACCCTCAACCCGCTGGACACAAGGGTCGCCGGGGCCCCTCTCGACCTGGATGCGGACGGCGACCTGCTCGATCCCTCGGAGCCGATCGACTCCGGTTACCTGGTCACCCGCGCCGTACCCGAGGAGGATCGCCCCATCGGAAACCGGCGGCTGATCGGATTTATTGCCTTCGTACTCCTGATGCTGGCGCTGGGCGCCGCGTGGCGCTGGACGCCGCTGGGTGAGAGCCTCGATGCCGAGCAGTTACGCGGCTGGCTCAGTGTGTTCGACGACGGCTGGACGCGATTCGTGGCAATCCTGGGCGTCGTCACGGTCGCCAGCCTGGCCATGCTGCCGCTGAGTGTGCTGGTGGTGGTCGCCGCGGTGCTGCTCGGCCCCTGGCAGGGCTTCGCCTGCTCCATGCTCGGCGCGTTGTTGAGCGGCGCGGCGAGTTTCCAGATTGGAAAATGGATGGGCGGCACGCTGCTGGAGCGCTACGACGGCAGTCGCGTCCACCGGCTGAGCCAGCGACTGTCGGAGCGGGGCATCATGGCCGTCGCCGTGCTCCGCATGATCCCGGTCGCGCCATACACCATCGTCAACCTGGTCGCCGGGGCATCCCACCTGGGCCTGACCCGCTTCATCATCGGCTCGGCCATCGGACTGGCGCCCGGCATCGGCGCGCTGACCCTGTTTTCCGGCAGCCTGGTCAACGCCGTCAAGGACCCGGGGCCGGGCACCATCGCCGCCCTGGCCGTTGTCGTCATCGTCATCGGCATTGCCGCCTTCGGCCTGAAGCGCGTACTGAAATAGCCTACGGCTGTCCCGGCGCTGAAAGGCGCGCCACCAATGGTCGATGATCCGAAGCCACCCGCGCCAGCGGGTCGTCGTGAACATAAATGTCTGCGAGCCAGGCCCGCGGCGACACCCAGATCCGGTCCAACGAGAACACGGGCCGCCCGGAAGGCCAGGTCGCCGGTGACGGTGCCGGCTGGAAGCGCCGATGCAACCAGCGCAACGGTCGTCCCCAGAGCAGCCACTCATTCAGGTCGCCGGCCAGCACGACCGGTTCATCATCGCCCGATTCCAGGCGCAGATCGTCAATCGCCGCCAGCAACTTCCGAACCTGGTCCCGACGTTCGACCGGACGGAGGCCAAGATGGGTCGCCACGAAACCCAACGCACCTGTCCCGGTATCCAGCCTCAACACCAACGCCCCACGCGGCTCGCGCCCCCGCCAGGCGAGATCGACGCGCGTCATCGACAGCACCGGGAGCCTGGTCAGCACCGCGTTGCCGTAGTGCCCGGACTCCCGACGCAACGTGACGTCATGCAACGCCCGCCAGTCGGTACCTGATGTCAGTACATCCAGCAGGCCCGGGTGTTCATGAAACATCTCAACTTCCTGCAATGCCACCACGTCGGCGTCAACAGCCTGTAACACCTCCGCTATTCGCTCCGGCTGGTACCGCCCGTCACGACCGATGCAGCGGTGGATGTTGTAGGTCGCGATTTTGAGCACTTGGTAAGCGGTAAGCGGTAAGCAGTAAGCAGTAAGCAGTAAAAAGATTATGGCGCGCCCGGCAGGACTCGAACCTGCTACCCCCAGATTAGGAATCTGGTGCTCTATCCTGATGAGCTACGGGCGCGTTGAGGGGTATTTTACGTCAGTTGAATCTGGTGCAGGGCAGGTACGGAAGTTCCGCGGTTTTCGCGCAGCGAAAGAAGCGGGACTGGAGTGCCGTCGCCAGGGCAGGTATGGAGGTTCCGCGGTTTGCGCGTAGCGCAAGAAGCGGGACCGGAATGCCGCAGCCCGTATCCTGATGAGCTACGGGCGCGTTGAGGGGTATTTTACGTCAGTTGAATCGGGTGCAGGGGTGAATGGCGGTGCTTTTCGGTCGCGCATAAAGCCAGCCGGCCTCGACCCCGGCCGGCTGTCTCACCCCTGCACCATTTCGCCTGTCCCCGTCGCGTTTCTCGGCAAACCCCCTTTTCGCCGGTCGCGTATTTTCCCAGGTGGGCTGGTGTGTATGTGGGGCGTCTCCCCTGTATGACATTTATATTTCATATTGCCGTTTTTGTCAATATTATACTTGTAGGAAATATTCCATAGTTTTGTCAATCACGGGAAATGTCCCACTGGAACCCTGGTGCAGGCGCCTCCGGCTCATCAGTTTCGGGGCGGCAACAGCAACCGCTTCCCCACCTGCAGGAACAGCCAGAGAAAAGCGATGGGCAGTACGCCAGTCTGCAGGATGAACACCACGCTGAGCTGGATCACGTGTTCGATGACTTCCCCTGCGCGCGCCTGGATGCGATCGACTTTCTCACCCAGGTTTACGTGATCGGTGGCGCCGTCCCAGGCCCGGCCCAGTGAACCGACGATGCCACCGAACCAGGTGGGGCTTACAGGTGTTTCTGCCTGGCCGGGCGTCGATTCGCCTGGCGCCGCACCGGCCGGGGCATCTTCTTCGGCCATGGACTCAAGGGCCTCGCCTGCCGACGCAATCACCTCCGTGCTCTCCTGGTAACGGGATTCGAGGAACAGGTTGTAGATGGCCTCGTTGGCAACCAGGGTCAGCGGCACCGCAAACCTGAGGAACAAGGCCACCAGGAAAACACGCCACAGCCACTGCCGGCCCCGGTCCCCGGTGCCGTCACCGGTCCCCACGGCATCTTTACCATCACCGGAACGGTTTCGCCGAAACAGGTAAAGCAACCCCAGCCAGACCGCCAGCAGCGCCACCAGGCCCTGCAGCACCCACCAGGCACTGACCTCCAGGAGCACCTGCTGTATGCCCAGCGAAACCGTCGCCCCCAGCATGATCCACGAAAACCGCTCGACCAGGTCATTGACCGGGTCGAGAATCTCACCCGGCGTAAGCGTGACGCCGACACCGGCGGGCTGCAGGGCCACCTCGGTGCCCTGGACGGCGGAAATCACACCGTTCAGGGTACGCGCCAGCGCAAAGGTCACCAGGGCGCGCTGGAACAGGTCGTCGTAGTTGGCCTCCGCGCGCCGGTCCAGCAGCGGCGTGACGGCCAGGACAGCCGCCAGCAACAAGGCGGCGATGACCAGGTAGCGACGTTGATCTGAGACATGCATGCATCAACTCCTATGCCATCAGCATGATGATGACGCCGGCGAGGGTCAGGCCCAGGCCGGCCAGTTTTCGGGCGGTGATCGGTTCTTTCAGTATCCACCACGCGAACAGCACGATGAAAGCGCCCTGGGCCTCGTTGTAGATCGAGGCTTCGGATGCGGGGATCAGTTTGTAACCTGCCAGCCACAGGACCATCGACAGCCAGCCGCCCAACGCGCAGGCCCAGGTAATGGTCGGCCAGGGTTGCGGCCGCCTGAAGTTCGCCGCGGTGGCCGCGTAACCCTGCCGTACGCCGGCAATGACCGCCATGCCGGCCAGTCCGGCGACCAGCCGGAGCAGGACGATCCACGTGAACTCGTGTGTTTCCAGCACCGGCTTGACCATGACGATGGCCACCGCGAACAGGAAAATCGCCAGCACGCCGAGCACCACGCCGACGCGCAGGGCCCGGTCGGAGACTTCGCGCCGGCGGCGTCGCCAGGTGACCAGCACGATACCGGCCATGACCAGCGCGAACCCCAGCCACTGCAGCCCCACCAGGCGTTCGGCCAGGAACACCGCGGACAGTACGATCACGAACGGGCTCAACAGGCTGCCGATGATGCCGCCACGCCCGGCACCCAGCCGGTTGATCGCTTCGAAATAGAACAGGTCGCCAAGGGCCATGCCCAGGGCACCGGAACCCAGCACGAGCAACCATTCCACGCCGCTCATCGCGGGTACCTGCAGGCCACCCCAGATCACGACGGTCGGCAGCATCAGGGCGAACGCGATGCCGTTCTTGCACAGGTTCAGCTCAATCGGCGGCAGTGTCTCGCCGCTACGCCGGAACAGCACGACGGCAAACGCCCAGACCATCGGCGAGGCCAGCGAGAAAAATTCGCCCCAGCCCATACCGGGCCCTCTTTAAGGCCTGGCCCCTACTGCACGGTGGCCTTGACCAGCGTGACCGGCACCAGCGGCACGTCCTGGAAATCCACTTCGGCGTTGTAGCCGGTCTCCACGGCGGCGATCTTTTCCAGCACATCCTGCCCGGTAATCACGGTGCCGAACACCGTGTAGCCCCATTGCTTCGGGCTGGGGTTCAGTGCGCCGGTGTTGTCGGCGACGTTGAAAAAGAACTGGTTGGTGGCCGAATGCGGGTCGGAGAATCGCGCCATGGCGATGGTCCAGGGAATATTGCCCAGCCCGTTACCGGATTCGTTCATCACCGGTTCGTGCACCGGGCGTTCTTCGAAATTCTCATCGTAGCCGCCGCCCTGCACCACGAAGTCCTTCATCACCCGGTGAAAGATGGTGCCATCGTAGCCGCCTTCCACCACGTAGCGCAGGAAATTGTTGACCGTGGCCGGCGCACGCATCCGGTCGAGCTCGACCTCGATGTTGCCCATGCTGGTCTCAAGCACGACGATCGGAAATGCGTTCTCCGGCAATACCGGCTCCGGCGAACACTCGAACGCCCGGGCCGGGGCAATGGAAACGGCCGCTGCGGCGGCGATTACAAATAGTAGTCTGGTCATCATGAATTCAGCCCCGATCGTTTGGAGCGCCTATGATAACGATATGGACAGCACTTCGATCTACCTGCTGGTGTTTCTGCTGGCTGGTGTCGCCAGCTGGTATGTCGTGCCGCGGCGCTGGCTGGCCATGCTGTCGTGGCTTGGACGTCGCATCTCGGGGTTCCGGGGTCGATCAATCGACGTCGACGGCCGTCGCTGGCGCTATGTCGAGGGGGGCCACGGACCCACGCTGGTGTTATTTCACGGCATGGCCGCGGAAGCGGATCACTGGCTTGGCACCGCGGGCCAGCTGCGACGTGAGTTCCGGGTCCTGGTCCCGGAACTGCCGGGCTACAGCATCGCCGAGCCGCCAACCACCGACCCGGTGTCCTTCGAAACCCTGGCCGACCAGGTCGCCGCGTGGCTGGATGCCCTGGGGGTCGACGAGTGCCTGCTCGGCGGTAACTCGGTGGGTGGTTGGGCGGCGGCGACTTTCGCGGCGCGCTTTCCCGGGCGCACTCGCGGATTGTGGCTGCTCGCGCCCTTTGGCGTCTCCTCGGCACCGGCGACAGCCGCGGGTCGCGAGCTGGCCAGCGGCGGCAACCCTTACATCCTGGAGGCGATGGGAGACTTCCGCGAACTCACCGGGTTGCTGTTTCACAAGCCGCCCCAGGTGCCTTACCCGATTGCCCGGGCCAGCTACCTGAACCTGCGTCGCCTGGCGCCAATTATCGCGCGAATGCCGGCCGAGGTGCTGGCGACCGCCGAGACCCTCGAATCCCTGGCGACCCGGCTGGACATGCCGGTGCTGGTCGAATGGGGGCGGCACGACCAGGCGATGGACCCCGCCGGGGCCGAAATCCTGGCAGGGTGCCTGCCCAGTGCCGAGGTTGTCCTCCACGGAGAATGCGGCCACATGGTCATGCTGGAATGCCCCACCCGCGCCGCCAGCGCGTTTCGCCGGTTTGCGCGAAAGCAGGGTTGGCTGGAGAGCTGATCTTCACCACGCCGTCGCGACCGCACCCCTATAATCAGGCACTGACCGAAAGCGAGTACCGGAGCCTGACTTGGACCACCCCACGGAACTGAGCGCCGACACCCTGCGATGGCGCTGCGATGAGAGCGAACTGACCTTCGAATCCACCGCCGATGTCGACCCCGCCGAGGGCATTGTCGGCCAGCCCATCGCCATCGAGGCCATGCGCTTCGGCATCGAGTGCGAAGCGCCCGGGCAGAACATTTACGTGCGCGGCCTGACCGGCACCGGCCGCATGACCCTGGTGCGCTCGGTGCTGAACGAACTGAAGCCCAGCCCCCGCCGTCGCCTGGACCGCTGCTACGTGCACAACTTCGCCCAGCCGGACCGGCCACGCTTGCTGACGCTGCCCGCCGGCGACGGACCGAAACTGCGGCGGATGATGCGGGAGAAAGGCGAGTTCATTGACACCCGCCTGGGCGAGGTGCTGGAATCGCCCGCGGCCATGGCCGCCAGGCAGGCGATCCAGGAAGAAACCCAGCGCAAGGTGTCCGCCATCACCGGCCCGCTCGAGGCGGAGCTGAAGGCGGAAGACCTGGCCCTGGTGCCCATCCAGACCGGACCGGTGAGCCGCGCGGTGATCTTCCCGGTGCGCGACGGCGAACCGGTGCCGCCGGAACAGCTGCGCAAACTGGTGCAGGAAGGCGAGGTCAGCGACGAGGAGGTCGAGGCCATCCTGGAGAAGATCCAGGAACACAGTAAAAAGCTGGAGACCATCACGCTCGAAGCCGGCAAGGCCTTCCAGGCCGGCAAGGACGAGATCCAGGCCTATATTGAAAAGGAGATCGGGTCGGTGCTGGACCGCCTGTTCTCACCGATCCGTGAATGCTTTCCGCAGGACGCGGTCGCGATATTCCTGGCCGAGGTCGTCGAGGACATCACCGAGAACCGCATGCCGGGCAGCGCCAGCGAAAACCTGCCGGACGCCACGGACATCTACGGCGTCAATGTCATCTTCACCCACGATGACCATAACGAAGGCCCCGTGATCACCGAGAACAACCCGACGGTCGCCAACCTGCTGGGCGGCGTGGAACCGGATTTCGTGGCGCGCGGGCAGGTGGTGACAAATTACAAGGGTGTTCGCGCCGGCGCGCTGGTACGTGCCGATGGCGGTTTCCTGGTGCTGGACGCCAACGACGTGTTGACCGAGCCGGGCGCCTGGCGCCTGCTGATGCGGGCATTGCGTACCGGCAGCGTGGAGATCGTCCCGGCCGAGTTGGGCTGGCCACTGACCACGCAATCGCTGAAACCCGAACCCATCGACATCGAGGTCCGTGTCATCCTGATCGGCAACGGCAACCTGTACTACCAGCTCGACCGCTTCGACCAGGACTTCAGCGACCTGTTCAAGGTGCTGGCCGATTTCGACGACCAGATCGAGCGCTCGCCCGTCGGTGTCCAGCAGTACGCCGGCGTGGTGTCCTACATCTGCCGGATGGAAGGTCTGCCGCATTTTTCCGCCGATGGCGTGGCGGCGCTGGCCGAGCACGGCGCGCGAATCGCCGCGCGCCAGGGCAAGATCACGGCGCGCTTCGGCCGCGTGGCCGACATTACCCGCGAGGCCGCCTTCATCGCCCGCAAGGCCGGCGAAACGCTGGTCGGCCGCGAGCACGTGGAGGAAACCGTGCGCCGCACGCGTTATCGCGGCAGCCTGCCCTCAAAGCGTTTCCAGGAGCTGATCAGCGACCGCACGCTGCGGATCGAAACACAGGGCCGGGTGGCGGGCCAGATCAATGGCCTGGCCGTTATCCACGCAGGGCCGCTCAGCTACGGGTTCCCCGCCCGGATTACGGCGACAGTGGGCCCCGGGCGCGCGGGTGTCATTGATATCGAGGGTGCGTCATCGCTGTCCGGCTCCATCCACACGAAGGGATTCCACATCCTGGGCGGACTGTTGCGATACATCCTGCACGCCGACCACCCGCTGGCCTTCAGCGCCTCGATCGCGTTCGAGCAAAGCTATGGCGGCATCGATGGTGATTCGGCCTCCGGCGCCGAGTTCTGCTGCCTGATCAGCGCCATCACGGGTGCCGACATCAACCAGGGCATCGCCATGACCGGCGCGATCGATCAGCGCGGCCACCTGCAGGCGATCGGCGGCGTCAACGAGAAGATCGAAGGCTTTTACGACGCCTGCGTATCGCAGGGCCTGACCGGCGAACAGGGGGTCATCATTCCCGGCGCCAACGCCGGTGACCTGATGTTGCGCGTGGATGTGGTCGAGGCGGTGCGTGACGGACAATTCCACGTTTACGCCGTCGACCACATCGGCGATGCGCTGGAAGTGCTCACTGGCGTGCCCGCCGGCAACCCCGAGAGCCCGGAACCGTATCCTGCCGACACGCTTTACGGCCGGGCACGGGAGCGATCCGCAGCGTTTTCCGGAAAGGCCCGGGACAAGCAGGACTGAACGGGCGCCGTGGGTTATGCCGGATGATCGCCATGACCTGACCCGGGGTCCGGTCGGCGCGCACCTGCGCCGGCAGGCTGTACCGTTCGGCCTGGGCCTGGTGGCGATCTTTTCCTTCGAGGCCATCGACCTCTTCTTTATCGCCCAGCTGGGCGAGGCCCCGCTGGCTGCCGTTGCCTTTACGCTGCCGGTGGTCTGGCTGACCTATGGCATCGGCATCGGCCTGGAAGCCGGCACGGCATCCTGCGTGTCGCGCGCCGTGGGCCGCCGGGACGATGGTTACGCCCGGCGACTGACCACGGACGCCGGCCTGCTGGGCCTGCTGATTGCCATCGCCCTATTGGTACTGGGCCTGTCGACCATCGACCCCGTGTTCACGATGCTGGGCGCAACGCCCGAACTGATGCCGCTGATCCGCGAATACATGTCGGTCTGGTTCTGGGTGGCGCCGCTGGACATGGTGCTCTGGACAATGCTGGCGTCGATGCGCGCACGCGGCAATACGGCGCTGGAGGCCAGGATCATCACCAGCGCGGCCCTGCTGAACCTGGCCATCGACCCCGTGTTGATCTTCGGCCTGCTGGGCTTCCCGAAAATGGGTGTCGCCGGTGCCGCCCTGGCCACCGTGATTTCGACCGGACTGATGTTGCTGGTGACGCTCTACCTGCTGGTCATCCGACTCAGGGTCATGGCCACGGTACGCACGAGCCTGGCGCGTCGCCTGGAGGCGTGGAAGCACCTGATGCAGATTGGATTCCCGGCCATGATCACGAACGCGATCATCCCGGTGTCCAGCGGCATCATCGTCGCACTGATCGCGGATTACGGTGTGAATGCCGTCGCCGGCTACGGCATCGCGATGCGAATCGAGCCGATGGCGCTGATCCCGTTCTACGCACTGTCAGCCGTGACCAGCCCGTTCTTCGGCCAGAATATCGGCGGTGCACACTTCGACCGACTGCGCGAAGCACGTCGCGTGCTGACCCGGTTCTGCGCCCTGCTGGGCCTGGCGCTTGCAATGACCGTCGCGGCCACCGCACCGCTGATCACGTCCTGGTACACCTCGTCACCTGAGATCGCCACGGTCACCCACCACTACTTCTGGATCGCCGCCTGGGGCTGGGGCGCCTATGGACTGGTCATGTCCGTCAATGCCGGCTTCAACGGCAGCGGCCGCCCGCTGCCCGCCGTCATCCTCTCCATGCTGCGCGTCATCGGTGTGCTTTTGCCCCTGGTCGCCCTGGGCCGCTGGATGCTTGGCCTCGACGGCATATTCTTCGCGGTCCTGGCCTCAAACCTGCTGCTTGGTGTCGTCGGCTGGCGCTGGCTGGGTCGCCATATCCAGCGCGAGGCGCGGGTGAGTGGTGAGTGGTGAGTGGTAAGCGGTAAGCGGTAAGCGGTAAGCGGTAAGCAGTAAGCAGTAAGCAGTAAGCAGTAAGCAGTAAAAAGGCTTACACCTTGGCTTTTACAAAGCGAGGGCGTTTCCGAGGTGGGGAGGCGGGTTGTCTTCTTGCCGGACCTTCGGCGGCAGGGATGCCGCCGATGAGCGCCCAGGGATGGCTTGCAGCGGGTCCGGCGAGGAGGCAACCCGCCTCCCCGCCCCGCGACTACCTCAGAAGTCGTAGCCGATACCCGCCGCCAGCGTCGAGTCGTAATCCGACACACCCGGCGCCGGATCCGTTTCGTAGTCGTAGCGGAATGACAGGTTGGCGTACAGGTCACCCCACAGGTCGAACGTGAAACCGGTGTTGGTCTTGATGATGGTGTTGTTGTTGTCGTAGAACTGGTACGTCACGGCATCGTTATGGAAAAAGTCGATCCCGTCGGTCACGGACTGCGTGTAGTCCAGGGTCCACAGGCCAACCATGCCGGACGTGTTCACACCGCCGATTTCTTCATCGGAATAACCCAGGCCGACCGAGATGGACATGAAACGGTTCGCGGTGTCAAAAATATCGCGACCGAAGATCAGGCCGGCGGTGTAACGATGGTCCAGCTCGCGAACGGGATCGCGTTCATACGTGAACGAACCACCCATGTACCACGGGTCGGCGAACAACCAGTTGTAGTTGTAGTTCAGCAGGTCCTGGTCCTTGGTCTGGACGCCGTCGATTTCTTCACGCGCAAAGGTCAGGTTGCCACGATGACGGTGGTCGCCGTGCTTGAACATGCCGGCGGCGTAAAGCAGCGTGTTGTACGAATCCGTGTTACCCGAGTTTTCCGTCAGGTTGAAATTCGTCGTCGCGCTCCAGTCGTAGTACGGATCCGGCTCTTCCGCGCGGGCGATGTCCGCCAGCGTGACCGGGCGCTGCACGCCATCCACGATCAGGACCTGGTCGCCGGCTTCCGTGACTTCAATCTGGGCGCTGACGATTTCCGCGCCGGGCAGTTCCACCTCGAAGACCTGGTCGGTGTGGACACTGACGACCTCGGCGATGTCCACCGAGAACTCGTCGGCGTAGGCCGGCTCGATGTAGACCTCGTCGTCGACGATCTTGGAGATCTCGCCGGTGATGATGTCACCGTTCTTCATCACGATGCGGTCGTTGGCATAAGCGCCCAGCGGCGCGGCGAGGGTCAGTGCGCACGGCACTGCAATCAACAGGTGCTTGAGTTTCATTTTCCCCCCAAGGGATAGTGAATGGTGTGACGGAAAGCCGGGCATTATCTCAAAATGTCCAGACTCCGGGTACCCGGAGTCTGTTCGCGCCGAAAAGTTCATCCATCGTGGTTTGTGGTATACCTAGCCCACTGACCACGGCTCGAGGGAAGCCATACGTGTCAACCGCCACCATCGACGACGTCGCCCGCCGCGCGGGCGTCTCCATCAAGACCGTCTCGCGGGTGCTCAACGGCGAACCCCTGGTTCGCGATAGCACGCGGGAAAAGGTGCGGGTCGCCATTCGTGAACTGGGTTACCGGCCCAATGCCTCGGCGCGACGTCTGGCCGGCAAGCGCACCTATCTGCTCGGCCTGGTCTACCAGCAGAATTCCAGCTACGCCAGCCGGGTCCAGTCTGGTGTGCTCGAGGCCTGTCACGACCATCACTACGAGCTGCTGATTCACCCCTGCCGCCAGCTCTCTCCGGATGCCCTGGACGATATCCGCGAGCTGGCCGAGAGCGGGCGGGTGGATGGCCTGCTGATGACACCGCCGGTCTCCGATATTGCCGGCGTCCGCGAGTTGCTTGAAGAACTGCGCATTCCGAACGTGGTGCTGTCGCGGGTGGCGGAGGATCACGCGCCCTGGTCGGTGGGCACCAATGATCGCGACATCAGCCGGGCGATTGTCGAGCACCTGGTGGAGCAGGGACACCGGCGCATCCTGTACGTGCGCGGGCACCCGGACCACAAGGCGATGGCCAACCGCTACCAGGGTTACCTGGACGGCATGGCGGCCGCCGGGCTGGAGGCGCTGCCGCCGTTGCGGGGTGACAATGCGTTTGAATCAGGCCGGCAGTGCGGTGCCCAGGCGCTGGCGCAATCACCGCGCCCGACCGCGGTCGTCTGCGCCAACGACCACATGGCCGCCGGCGTCATCCGCGCGGCCTACGAGGCGGGTGTCACGGTACCGGATGAGTTGTCTGTGGCCGGCTTCGACGACATCCCGCTGGCCGGGCAGCTGTCACCGGGGCTGACGACGGTGCGCCAGCCGATGGAGCGCATGGCGGGCACCGCCACGGAACTGCTCATCGAACGCGTCCGCAACCCGGGCCTGGAAGACAACGCCCGTATCCTCGAATCCCGCCTGGTCCTGCGAGACTCCACCGGCCCCGCCCCAACCTGACCCACCGCCTCACCGATTCCCCGTCTCACCGTCTCACCGTCTCACCGATTCCCCGATTCCCCGAAGAATCAGCAATCCCCCGCCGCCGCATTCGCCACCACCTTCACGGACTTCAGCAACACCGTCGCCGACCCGCTCGCGCTCAGCACGAACGGTGCCGTGACATCAGAAAGCGTCACGCCCTGGCCACCAAAGCAGGCCAGGTCGATGGCCTCGGTCTGCCAACCCTGGCCGACCATTTCCCCGGCCGGCGCCGTGACGTCCATCTCGCGGAACTTGTAGCTGCCATCATGCATGCCCACTGACATCCGGGCATCGCCCAGCTCGAGCACGCGGAACGTGATTTCCAGCGCGGCACCCTGGATCCCGGTGAAGTCGCTGGACGGCCCTTCGATGACGAAGGCGCCCGCGCCGGTCCATTCCACGCGCAGCGAATCTTCCTGCACCTCGTCGTCATGCGGCCGGACGCTGATGTTGCCGGCGTGGCTGGTGCCCCGGCCGTCATGGACGCGCTTGCGGCCTTCATCCTGCAACGCCAGCTCCCAGCTGCCGACCGGGTCGCCAAACGCCATCAATTCGCCCAGGGCCGCGGCGTGCGTATCGGCATCTTCGGGCAATGGCGCCAGCTCGCCGGCATCGGCGTAACCCAGGCCGAAGCCGTACGCGAACAGCGGGTCATAGTCGGCATCGCCCACGTTCACTTCCACCTGTTCGGGGTCACGCGGCCAGGAGAACGACAGGCGACCGGTGAATTCATGGCGCGGCTCGCCATCGGCATCGGCCACGAGCACATCGGCCACGCCGCCGCCCTCACCGCCGGGCAGCCAGGCGGCGACAAAGGCATCGGCCGCATTCAGTTCCGGGTTCACGTACATGGGCCGGCCGGAAAGGAACACGGCGACGGTGGGAATACCGTCCTCACGGAATCCGCGCAGCAGTTCCAGGCCGTCATGCGGCACGTAGTCGACATGCTTGCGGTCGCCCACGCCCTCGGCGTAAGGGTCTTCGCCGAACACGACGACGGCGACATCGGGTTTCGTCTCCCAGCTACCGTCCTCGCTCAGCACCGCGGTGCCGCCCGTGGCCGCAAGCACCTCGGCGAAGCCGTCGAAGATGGAACTGGCATTGGGGAAGTCCGAGTTTTCGTTGCCGGTGCCCTGCCAGGACAGTGTCCAGCCGCCGGACTGCTTGCCGATGTCGTCAGCGCCGTCACCGGCGACCAGCACCGTCGCGTCTGCGGCGATCGGCAACGTGCCGCCGGAGTTCTTGAGCAGCACCAGCGACTTGCGCACGGCCTCCCGCGCCACTGCACGGTGTTCGGGCGCGCCCAGCAGGTCGAAGTCACCCGCCCGGTCACGC
Organism: uncultured Oceanospirillales bacterium; assembly: GCA_913055655.1. GTDB lineage: Bacteria > Pseudomonadota > Gammaproteobacteria > Xanthomonadales > SZUA-36 > Marinihelvus. The sequence continues at coordinate 80,675 of CAJXKA010000005.1, forward strand.
GAGGAGGGCCGGCCGGCATCGAACAGCCCTGCACGGAACTTCACGCGCAGCACGCGCGCCACGGCCTCGTCCAGGCGCGCCATGGTGATGTCGCCGGATTTCACTTCCGCCAGGGTGTTCTCGTACAGCCCTTTCCAGCTGTCCGGCGCCATGAACATGTCCAGGCCGGCGTTGAACGACTGTGGGCAGGACGCATTGCTGCAACCCGCCACCTGGCCGTGGCCGTTCCAGTCGCCGACGACGAAGCCGTCCAGCCCCATGCGCTCGACCAGTACGTCGGTCAGCATGGCGTCGTAGCCATGCAATTTGCGGCCGTGGAAGCTGTTGAACGAAGCCATGACCGTCTGCACACCGGCGGCGATGGCCGGCGGGTAGCCGGCGGCGTGGATATCACGCAGTTCCGCCTCGGTCGCCACGGTGTCGCCCTGGTCGTGACCGTTTACCGTGCCGCCATCACCGACGAAATGCTTGGCGGTGGCGATCATGTGGCCGTCACTGAGAAAGTCCGGCTCGCCGGGTACGCCCTGGATGCCGGTGATGATGCGCGGCGCGTAGGCCGCCACGATGCGCGGGTCTTCCGAGTAGCCCTCGTAGGTGCGGCCCCAGCGGTCGTTACGGACCACGGCGATGGTGGGCGCGAAGGTCCAGTCCATGCCGGTGGCGAGCATTTCCAGCGCGGTGATCTCGCCGATCTTCTCCATCAGGTCCGGGTCATTCGCGGCGCCCAGGCCGATGTTATGCGGAATCAGCGTGGCGCCGGTGACATTGCCGTGACCATGAACGGCGTCGGTACCCCACAGCGCCGGGATGCCGAGGTAGCCATCCGAGGTATCGGTGGAGGCATCCCAGAACTCATCGGCCAGGTCCAGCCAGGCCTGCGGCGCTGCGCGCAGGTCGCCGCCCGGCGCGGAGCCACCGCCGTTGAGGATGGAGCCGAGGTGATAGTCGCGCACCTCGGCGGGCGTGACCGAGGCGATATCCGCCTGGATGACCTGGCCGACTTTTTCCTCCAGCGTCATTTTCGCCATCAGGGCCTCGATTTTCGCCTCCATCGCCGGGTCGCGTGTGAATGGCGAGTCCTGCTGCGGCCAGTTGGCCGGCGTGATGGGGTCAGGCGGATGGGTCTCCGTTTCCGCCGGGGCGGCGACAGGCGCCGACACCGCGTCTGTGGCCTCGACCGCGGAATCGCCGGTCGAAGGCGTTGGCGCATCCGCAGGCCCGCAAGCAGCCAGCAACGTCAGGGAAACAGCAGCGAAAAGCAATGAACGTGTAAGAATCAACGACTTTCTCCGGAAATTTTGAGCCTCAGCAGCGTCGTGTCGGCAGATCGGTGAACCCGTCATTTATGACCAACGCTGTCATTAAACGTTTGACTTGAGGCAGAATAGCGGAAAAGGAGTGACACACACAATGAACGAACAGGCTCAGATCACGACGGCGCCCGCGCCGCGGCCCGCGACAGCCGGGGGACGCCAGGCAAAACTCGGTTGGGGGGAAAAGGTCGGTTACGGCCTCGGGGACTTCGGCTTCAATTTCTACTGGACGACCATCGCCTCGTTCATCGCGGCGTTTTACACGGATGTCTTTGGCATCTCGGCCGCCGCCGCGGGAACGATGATCTTCGTCACCCGCATCATCGACGCCTTCACCGACCCGATGATGGGCGCGATCGCCGACCGCACGAAATCACGCTGGGGAAAATTCCGCCCCTGGCTGCTGTTCGGCGGCCTGCCGATGGCCGCGGCCGGCGTGCTGACATTCACCACGCCTGACCTGGGCGAAGGCGGCAAGCTCATCTGGGCGTACGCCACCTATTCGGTGCTGATGCTGCTTTACACCATGCTCAACACGCCCTACTCGGCACTGTCCGGGGTGATGACCGCCAGCAGCCAGGAGCGCACCACGCTCATCAGCGCGCGCTTTATCTTCGCGTTCACCTGCGGCGCCCTGGTCAACAAGTACACCCTGCCGCTGGTGGAATACTTCGGTGCCGGCAACGAGATCCGCGGCTGGCAGATGACGATGGTCCTGTACGGCGTGCTCGCGGCGAGCATCTTTGCGGTCACGTTCTTGACCACCCGCGAGCGGATCGAGCCGCCGGCCGACCAGGCGCCCACGCACCCGCTCCGCGATATCCAGGACCTGCTCGGCAACCGGCCCTGGATCATCCTGTTCATCCTGGCCATGGTCATCATGATGACCTTCACCATGCGCGCCGGCTCGGCCTACTACTATTTCTACTATTACGTGGAACGCCCGGACCTGCTGTCCAGCTACCTGTTCTGGCAGATGATCGCCTATGCCGCCGGCGCCGTGCTGGCCCCGGTGATGACCCGCTACATCGACAAGGCCAGGCTGCTGATGCTGCTGATGGGCACCGTCGGTGTGCTGTCGGTGCTGTTTTACTTCGTGCCAAAGGACATGATCTGGGCGATGTTCACGCTGAATATCCTGATCAGCCTGGCGCTGGGGCCAAAATCGCCGCTGACCTGGTCGATGTACGCCGACACGGCCGACTACAACGAGTGGAAGAACGGCCGCCGCGCCACGGCAATGACGTTTTCGGCCGCGACGTTCGCGCAGAAGCTGGGCGGCTCGCTGGGTTCCGCCGGCATGCTGTGGATCCTGGCCGCAATTGGTTACGTCGCCAAGGAAGCCCAGAGCGGCGCCTCGCAGGCCGGCATCAACCTCTTGCAGACCGCCATTCCCGGACTGTTCGCCATTCTCGCCGTCGTGGTCATCGCGTTCTACAACCTGACCGGCGAGCAGTTGCAGAAGATCCAGGACGAACTGGAGGCGCGTTCCAGTGAGTCGTCCTGACCCGGTCCGGCCGGACGTCGACGGCCGGGTCGAACTGACATGCCCGCAGGCCATGCCGCGGGCCACCGCCTACCTGTGGAACCCCCACATGGTGGTCCAGGCCGGCTGCCGCGGCCACGTCGACGCGCGCCATATGCAGCCCGAGCCGGCGCGCTACTCGTATGCCCCCAACCTGGAAGCGAAGACCTTCCTGCAGCCCGAACAACCGCCCTACCCGCACCAGCCCGGGCGCTTCGTCTACGTGAAGGACGAGGCCGATGGCGCGTTTTTCTCGGCGCCACACGAGCCCGTCAGGCGCGCGCCGGAGAACTTCCTGTTCTCCGCCGGCACGGACGACATCCGCTGGCGGGTCCGCAACCTGGGCATCGACGTGGACATGACCCTCGCGCTGCCCGTCGACGACGTCGTCGAGTTGTGGACGATCACGGTGAGCAACCCGGGCGACCAGCCACGCCGGCTGTCCGTCTATCCCTGCTTCACCATCGGCTACATGAGCTGGATGAACCAGTCCTCCGCCTGGCACGCGGCGCTGGGCGGCATCGTCGCTCGCTGCATTACGCCTTACCAGAAACTGGAAGACTGGCCGCGGGTCCGGGACATGAAAGACCTGACGTTCCTGGTACCGGGAACGCCCCCCAGCGCCTATGAAACATCCCGCGACGCCTTCGAGGGCGAAGGCGGGCTGCACGCCCCGGATGGCGTCACGACGCCCCGGCTTGGCGGCGGCGACGCGGTGTATGAAACCCCGGTCGGCGCCCTGCAGTATCGCCTGGAACTGGCGCCCGGCGCGCGCCGCGAGTTGCGTTTCCTGTTTGGCCCGGCGCGCAACACGGACGAGATCGACAACCTTCGACGGCGCTACCTGGACGGTGACGGCTTTGAGCGTGCGGCGAGGGAATACCGCGCTTACCAGCAACGCGGCGAAGGTTGCCTGCAGGCCCGTTCACCCGACCCCGAACTGGACGCCTTCAGCAACCGCTGGCTGCCCCGGCAGGTGTTCTTCCAGGGCCAGGTGAACCGCCTGTCGACGGACCCGCAGACCCGCAATTACCTGCAGGACGCCATGGGCATGGCATTCATCGCGCCCGATGCCGCGCGCGACGCATTCCGGCGTTCACTCGCCCAGCAGGAAACCGACGGCGCCATGCCGGACGGCATCCTGCTTCGGGAAGATGCCGAGCTGAAATACATCAACCAGGTGCCGCACACCGACCACGCGTGCTGGCTGCCGCTGGTGCTTCAGGCCTGGCTGGATGAAACGGGTGACACGGCGTTCCTGGACGAGCACATCGAATGCGGCCATGGCCAAACGCGGACGGTCCGCGAGCGGATCACGGCCGCGATGGACTGGCTGGTCAACAACCGCGACGGGCGCGGCCTGAGCCTGATTGCCCAGGGCGACTGGTGCGACCCGATGAACATGGTCGGCCCCGCCGGCCGCGGCGTGTCCGGCTGGCTGTCGATGGCCACGGCGTACGCGCTGCGCACCTGGGCGGGCATCCTCGCCGGCACCGGCGATGAAACGACCGCGGACCGTATGAACGAGGAAGCGGATCAATTCGTCGCGGCCATCCGCGAGCACCTCTGGGACGGCGACTGGTTCGCGCGTGGCATTACTGATGCGGGCCGCCCCTTTGGCATCGCCGAGGACACCGAGGGCCGCATCTTCCTGAATGCGCAGAGCTGGGCGTTGCTCGCCGGCGCCGCGGACGACGAGCAGAAACAACGACTGGTCAAAGCCGTGGCGTCACAGCTGCTGACCCCTCACGGGGCGGTCATGCTCGCACCGCCCTACACGCGCATGCGCGACGATGTCGGCCGGTTGACACAAAAGCACCCCGGCGTTTCGGAAAATGGCTCGGTCTACAACCACGCGGCCGCATTCTGGGTGCGCGCGCTCTACGCCGTCGGCGAAGCGGACCGCGCCTTCGACGTGCTGCGCCGCATGCTGCCCGGGCCCGGCATCGACGACCGCCTGCAGCGGGGCCAGCTGCCGGTGTTCGTCCCCAACTACTACCGGGGCGCGCACAAGCAGCACCCGCGCACCGCCGGCCGCTCCAGCCAGCTGATCAATACCGGCACCGCCGGCTGGCTGTACCGGATCCTGGTCGAGGACCTCTACGGCCTCCGGGGTCATCCCGACGGGCTGCGGGTGCGGCCCCAGCTGCCCTCGAACTGGAACCGTGCCTGCGCGACCCGGCATTTCCGCGGCGCGACCTTTGAAGTGAATTACCACCGCTCGGGTGACGGGCCAACGCGCACGTGGCTGGACGGCGTGGAACTGAAGGGCGGCGTCATCCACGACATCGAGCCCGGGCGGGAATACACCATCGACGTCCGCCTGCCGGCAACGACATGACCGCGCCGCCCGTCCTGGTGGCCGTCATGGGCGTGAGCGGCTGCGGTAAATCCACCGTCGCCCGGGCCCTGGCGGACGCGCTCGACATGGTCATGGTGGAGGCCGATGACTACCACGGTGAAGACAACATCGCGCAGATGGCGCGCGGCGAACCCCTCACCGACGCACAACGCGGGCCGTGGATGGACAGCCTGTGCGCCGCACTGAAGTCGAAACTGGATGCCGGCCAGGATTGCGCCTTGGCTTTCAGCGGCTTGCGGCGGATTCACCGTGACCGGGTGCGAGCGTTAGGTTACCCTGTGCTTTACCTGCACCTGGAAGGCGAACCGGCCGTGATCGCGGCCCGCATGGCAAGCCGGACCGGGCATTTCATGCCCCCCGGAATGCTGGCGAGCCAGTGTCGCGACCTGGAACCGACCGATGGCGAGGCGGATGTTCAGCACATTCGCGTCGACACGACGGTTGAACAGGTGACGGACGAGGCCCTGCAGGCAGCGAAGCAGTTCCTGCGCGCAAACGACCGGAGGAGAGAACAATGACGAATAAATCGACGGCCGCCAGGGCGGCGGCACTGGGCGCACTCACCGCCCTGTTTACCGGCCTGCCCCTGGACGACGCCTCGGCCGCGAACACGCGGCTGACGCTGGAAGCCCCCTACGCCGCCGAGGCGCCGCAGGTGGACGGCAACCCGACCGACAAGGCCTGGGAGAAAGCCGCCTGGCGCCCCATGGACAAGCTGATGCTGGGCGACATGCCAGCGCCCGAGGATTTTTCCGGCCGCTACAAGGTGGTCTGGACCCGCGACCACCTGTACCTGCTGGCCGAGATCACCGACGACGTGCTGCTCGACACCCACCCGGACCCGCTGGAAAGCTACTGGGAAGACGACACGCTGGAGATCTTCATCGACGAGGACAACAGCGACGGCGACCACCAGTTCAACTACAACGCCTTCGCCTACCACGTGGCCCTGGACAACCAGGCCGTCGACACCGGCCCGTTCCGGACCCCGGAGGACGAAGCCGAAGGCATCCAGTCCGTCCGCGTCTTTCCTGATCATATCCTGTCGCGCTGGCAGCGCGGACACGGCGACAACAACGCCGTGTTCTGGGAAGTCCGCATCACCGTGTACGGCGATAACTTCAAGGACAGCTACGCCACCGGCGAAACACCCGCGCGGCCCGTGACGCTTTCGGCCGGCAAGGAACTCGGTTTCATGGTCGCCTACTGCGACAGCGACGTCCCTGGCGGCGGCCGTGAGCACTTCGTGGGCGACATGGAGATCGAACCGGTTGATGGCGACCGCAATCGCGGCTGGATCGACGCCGGCGTGTTCGGGACCCTCGTACTGAAGCCGTGACGGGTGACGGGTGACGGGTGACGGGTGACGGGTGACGGGTGACGGGTGACGGGCTAAGCGAATCACGATTTCGGCGTGATGGCTATGTCATTGTCGAAAAGGCGTTCACCCCGGAAACGCTGGCGCCGTTGCGTTCGGCGGCCAACGCGATTGTCGGGCGTTTCGACGCCGAAGCCCACCGCACCGTGTTCAGCACGGTCGATCGCGACACTGCCAACGACGACTATTTCCTCGATTCCGCCGAGGCCGTTCACTGCTTCCTGGAAGAAGGCGCCGTAGACGCGAACGGGCAACTCCTTGTACCGAAGACCCGCGCCGTCAACAAGATCGGCCACGCCCTGCACGACCTGGAACCCACATTCCGTGACTTTTGCCGCCAACCGCTGATTGGCCGGATGCTGCGGGATCTGGGTCACGACCAGCCGGTGCTGGTGCAGACCATGGTCATTTTCAAACAACCGGGTATTGGCGGCGAGGTCGGCTGGCACCAGGACGCCACTTACCTGGACGCCAGTCCGCCGGGGGTCATCGGCGCATGGGTGGCGCTGGAAGATGCCGACCGCGATAACGGTTGCCTGTGGGTGGCGCCGGGCGGTCACCGTGGCCCGCTCAGGGAAACTTACGAGGTGGACTGGGATCGCCGTCACGGACACCTGCGGCAGGTCGACCCGACGCCGTGGCCGACCACCGATACGGCGAAAGCGCTGGAAGTCCCCGCCGGCACGCTGGTGCTGTTCAGCGACCACCTGCCGCACTACAGCGCCGTCAATCGCTCCGACCGTTCCCGCCTGGCGTTCACCATGCACTTCGCCAATCGCGGTGCCGATTGGCGCGCCAGCAACTGGCTACAACGACCAACGCTCGGCGATTTCCCGGTCTGAAGCCCGCACCACGCTCAGCGGAACATGCCGCCGACGCGAAAACGCCAGGCCGCGATCCCCAGCAACACCACCGAGTACGCCACCAGCACCGCCAGCCACGGCCAGGCCAGCTGCAACAGGCCCAGGCCTTCCCACAGCGCGCCGCGAAAGGCCTCAATTCCCCAGTAGACCAGGCTGAACTTGCCGATGGCCTGCATCAGCGGTGGCATCCACTGCAGCGGCACCCAGGCGCCGCTCATGGCGGTCATGCCCAGGATCAGCAGCGTGCCGATGCCCTGCGTCTGCTGCGGCGTGGAGCACAGCGCCGCCAGCACCATGCCAAACGCGGTGCAAGCGGACGCGGCCAGCACACAGATCAGCACCAGGATCGGGAAATGCGACCACACGTCGATGTCGAACAGGAACGACGAGGCAATGAACAGTGTCAGCGCCTGCGCGACGCCCAGCGAGGTATTGAACAGGTACTTCGACCACAGGATATGCGTGCGCTTGACCGGCATCGACAGCAGCCGCAGGAACATCCCCTCGCGGCGCTCCTCGAACAGCGACGCCGCCGACGCCGTGGTGGCGAACAGCAGGAACATCAGCGCGTAGCCGCCAATCATGCGCGTCAGCTGCGGATTGCTGACTTCCTTGCCATAAACCTGGTCCTCGCGGATGGTGAGCAGGTTGTCGAAGACCGATGCCAGGCCGGCTTCGTCACCGGCGCTTTCACCGGAATTGTCGCCACTTTCGCCATCAACCGCCACGTCGTCACCAAGGATGCCATCCAGCAGGGCGCCAAAGGTCATTTCGTCGGGATCGACCTGGAACGCCGGGTCGTCAATGGATTCATTCAGCAGCTCGGCCAGCCCCTCGCGAAATACGGCGGTCTGGGCCAGCCCCATGTTCGCTTCCTGCCAGTCATCCACCTGCGGTGCCAGCAGCTGTGGCAGCTTCATGAACACCGCTTTTTGCACCAGGCCGTTGACGACCTGCGACTCGATTTCATTACGCGGGTTGGAAATGAACTCGATGCGAACGCCGATACCTTCATCCGCCAGGTAGTCTTCGGGCACGACCACCGCGAAGTTGTACTGCCGGTCGACGATGCCCTGGCGAATGCTGTCTGTCGTGAATGGCGTCAGCGTTCCGTCTTCGCTCGAGAAGCCACGGAGCACGTTCAGGCCGTCTTCGGCCTCAAGTGATTCGATGACCGCATCGCCACCCGGCTCGCCCGACGCGTTCAGCGCCGCCACGGTGATCCTGGCGCCGATGCCGCCGTTGTCATCACCGCTGCCGCCAAAAATATTGCCGAAGATGTAAATCAGGACAAACGGCACCAGGAAGGTCAGCAGGATGGCCGCCTTGTCGCCCAGGAACAACCGGTACTCCTTGCCCAGCAGGGCCAGCACCGCCTTCATTCGCGCAACTCCCGGCCGGTCAGCTGCAGGAACAGGTGCTCCAGCGTCGGCCGCTCGACAATGACATCGCGCGGCTCCAGGCCCTCGCCCTCGGCCCAGGCATGGAAGCGTGACAACCGGAACCCCTCGCCCGGCGCAAGCGTGTGAACACGCTCGCCGGCCGTCACTTCGCCGAACTGCGACAGCGCCGCGACCGTGGCTTCTTCGAGCTCACTCCCCCGCACCCGTACCGCGTTGACCGCCGGCAACCCGTCCAGCAGGCCATCGATATCACCCTCGGCCAGGATGCGGCCATGATCAATAATCGCGACGCGGTCGCACAGCCGCTCGGCCTCTTCCATGTAATGGGTGGAGTAGATGACCGTCATGCCCCGCGCCTTGAGTTCCAGCAGGGTTTCGAAGATGGCATTGCGCGACTGCGGATCAACGCCCACCGTGGGCTCGTCGCAGAGCAGCAGTTCGGGTTCGTGCAGCAGCGCCGCGGCAATATTCAGGCGCCGCATCATGCCACCGGAAAACGTCTTCACCCGGTCGCCACGGCGGTCCGTCAGGCGCGCGGTCTCCAGCACCGCATCCACCCGCTTCGACAGGCCCCGGCCCGACAGGCCGTAGAGCCGGCCGAACAGTACCAGGTTGGCCTCGGCGCTGAGTTCCTTGTACAGGGCGATGTGCTGCGGGGCGAAACCGATGCGCAGCTTCTGGGCCGTATCCGCCGGGTCCAGCACCTCGCCGAACAGCAACAGCTGCCCGTCATCGGCATCCTGGAAACCGGTCACCAGGCTCATGAACGTGGACTTGCCGGCACCATTGGGCCCCAGCAGGCCAAAGAACGCGCCTTTCGGAACGGCCAGGTCCAGGCCATCCAGCGCCACGGTGTCGCCAAAAGACTTGCGCAGCCCGGTGGCCGCGAGTGCGGTGTCTGTCATTTTCCCCCTCCCTTTCCCATTGTGACGGTAGTCCGGCGGGAAAAGTTACTTTTTCAGTAAGCGGTGAGCAGTAAGGGCACAAGCTGATGGCCAACCACGAAAACCCTCAAAACTGCTCACTGCTTACCGCTTACTGCTTACAAGTCACCAAGCGTGGTCCACGCCGAACCATTCGCCGAACTGTTCAGTGACGCGCGAATAAACCGCAACGCGGCCACACCGTCTTCAATCGTGGCATAGCGCGGGCTCTCCGGCATCGCCGGGTAGGCGCGGAGATCTTCGGCGAAGGCGGCGTACAGGTTGGAGAAGGCCTCGATGTAGCCCTCGGGATGGCCGGCCGGGGTGCGCGCGAAGGATTGCGCGGTGTCGCCCAGGTAAGGCGTGTTGGCGTGCAGCACCTGGTCGGGTTCGCCGCGGCGCTTGATGGTCAGGGTGTTGGGCTGCTCCTGGAACCAGAACAGGCTGGCCTGGTCGCCGTAGACCTCGATTTTCAGCGCGTTGATGGAGCCGGTGCAGACCTGGCTGGCGGACAGCAGGCCCACGCCGCCGCCGGCCAGGCGAAACATGGCCTGGCCGTCGTCGTCGATACTGCGGCCCGGCACCACGGCTCGCATGTCGGCGGCGACCTCGGTGAAGCGCTCGCCGGTAATGAATTCCACCAGGTTGAAAGCATGCGTGCCGATGTCGCCGAAGGCGCCGGACTCGCCGGAACGGGCCGGGTCGCTGCGCCAGGTGGCCTGTTTGCTGGAACCGTTGTCCGCTTCGCGCGACATCCAGTCCTGCAGGTAGCTGACGGCCACGCGGCGCACCTTGCCAATGTCGCCGCGGGCGACGCGCTCGCGCGCTTCCATGACCAGCGGGTAGCCGGTGTAGGTGTGGGTCAGGCCGAACAGCAGGCCGGACCCGGCCACGGCTTTCTCCATCTCCAGCGCGTCTTCCAGGTTGCCGGCCGCGGGCTTGTCGCACATCACGTGGAAGCCGGCCGCCAGCGCGGCGCAGGTAATGGGCTTGTGGGAATCGTTGGGCGTGACGATGGCGACGCACTGCATGCGCTGGTCTTCCGGCAGCGCGGCCTCGGCGGCGAACATCTCGTCGAAGCTGCCGTAGGCGCGGTCCGGGTCCAGGCCCAGTTCGACACCGAACGCCTTCGACGCCGCGGCATCACGGCTGAACGCGCCGGCCACCAGTTCGATGTCGCCGGTCATCTCGGCCGCCATGCGGTGAATCGCGCCGATAAACGCGCCGGGGCCGCCACCGACCATGCCCATACGGATTTTGTTCGCCATTGTCCTTTTGTCTCCTGCTTGAGCCGAGGGAGCATCCTCTTACAGGTCCGGTGCGCTAATCAAGCCACCGGCGCAACACGATGACAGCGCCGGTCAGGAATACGGCTGGCGAATCACCGTGCGCCACTTCTCCGGCGCCGCGCGACGGATGTCGCTCAGGTAGATTTCGTGGTGCTTGCCAGCCAGGGCGTGGCCCCCGGCCTCGATGGCCGCGTGCACTTTCTGGATGGTCGGGCCTTCCTCGGTGAACGGACCGACATGCAGGATCTGCGCGCAGGGGCCTTCTTCGAAAGCATCGAATCGCACCAGGTCCAGCGCTGCGGGGTTCTTCTTCGCCTGCACCTTGTCGATGGCCGCCTCGACGTGCGCGCTGGTCACGCAATCCGGTTGCATGATCATCATCGTCCAGCGCCAGTTCTCGCGGCGATTCTCGGTGAAGTCGGTGTAATCGTCGGACCACCACAGCCCTTCCAGCGGCATCACGCCGTAGTCGATACCTTCGTCGCGAAGCGTGAAACGCAGCGTGTAGGCCAGCGGGTACAGCGACTCCAGCGCTGCGGTATAGGCCTCGCCGCCGGGCTCACCGACGCCGTCGACTGACAAATAGTTCATCGCGGGCACGTCGACGAACTGCACCTCACGGGCGTTCGGTCCGTACAGGTGTTTGAGTTCCTTCTTGTAATCGATTTTGGCCATGAGCTATGCCTCCTGGAAAATGTTCAGCATCGCGTCGACATCGTCGACCACCCGGTCCGCGCCGGCGGCTTCCAGTTCTCCTAGGGCGCCAAAGCCCCAGCGTACACCCAGCGAGCGCAGGCCGTTCGCCTTCGCCGAAGCGATGTCGATATCACGGTCGCCGACCATCCAAGCGTCCGGCGCGACCCGGCCCGCGGCCAGCAGGTCGCGCAACTGGTCCTGTTTGCGGATGCCGACGTCACCGCCGCTGACGAACGCGAAACAGGGCAGCAGCCCGAAATGGTCGAGCACCTTGATGGCCAGGTCCTCGCGCTTGGACGTGCACACCCCCAGGGTCACGCCGCTTGCCGCCAGGCCGCTGATGGCATCGTAAATACCCGGGTACAGCGTATTCTCGGCGTAACCGGTGGTGGCGTAACGCGCGCGGTAGGTCGTCACCATCTCGGGCACGCGCGCCGGCGCCAGGCCGTCCGCCAACTTCAGGAAAGTCTTGTCGATCTGCGGGCCGATCTCCGCGGCGATGGCGGCCTCCGGCGCAGTCTCGAAACCGTGTACTTCGAGCGCGTGGTTGAAGCTGCGGATGATGCCCGGACTGGAGTCACTGATGGTACCGTCCAGGTCAAAAACCAGCGTCGCCGCGCTCATGCCGGCCGCACCGTGGCCAGGTACCAGCTGAGAAAGTCCCAGCCGTACTTTTCCATTTTCGAAAGCGGCCCGGGCTGGTAGAAGCGCGAGTTCACGCCCTCGGCATTGCGCTCGATGATGCGCTTGTCGGCCTCGGTGGTGACATCCCACAGCCAGGTCAGCTGCGCCAGGTCGTAATCCTGGCTCTCGACCGCGTCGCCGCGCACCAGCCAGGTGATGTCGCACACCGAGCGCTGGTGCGATACCGGCCGGAACGCGTAGATCACCACGTAGTCGCAATACAGCAGGCCGAAGGTCACCGGGCCGATCTGCAGGTCGGCGCAGCCGCCGTAGTAGTCGGCGATGTCACCCAGCAACGGCGCCACCGGGCGGCCGTCCTCGCTGCCGGTGACGTGGCCTTTCCACATCGGGTAGTGGGTGTAGACCACGTCGGCGCCGAAATCGGGCGCGTCGGCGAACTTCAGCTCGATCTGTGGGTTGCGCAGGCCGCATTGCGGGGCGCGGTCCATGACCTGGTCGTACAGCGGGCCATAGCGTTCATCCGGATCGGCCAGGGCGTGGCCACGCGCGTATTCGGGGTGCGCGGGCGCGCAGTGATAGCACTCGCAGTAGTTCTCCACCGCCAGTTTCCAGTTGGCGGCCATGGACCAGGACTGGCGGTGCGCGACCCTGGCCTGGTCCAGCCGGTACGCGGCCAGGCAATCATTCAGCTCGCGCGTGGCGGCGGCCAGGTCGGACGGCGCACCGGCAAAGTTGATGAAGATCATGCCGGCGACCACTTTGCAGGCCACGCGCCTGAGCGCGATGCCGTCCTTGTCGAAATCATCGCCCATGTGCGCGGCCGCGCGCAGCCGGCCCTCCAGGTCGTAGGTCCAGCCGTGGTACAGGCAGGTCAGTCGTTTTGATGAGCCGCGCGGCTGCACGCAGATGCGCGAACCGCGATGCCGGCAGACATTCAGCAGCGCGTTGATGTCGCCATCGCGCCCGCGCACGATGATCACGGACTCGGTATCGAGCTCGTACAGGAACCAGTCGCCCGCCGCCGGGATCTCGCTGACATGGCCGGCGTACAACCAGCTACGCATGAACAGCTGCTCCAGTTCGCGTGCGTAAATGGCCGGCTCGGCGTAGAACGCCCGGTCCAGCGCGCGCATCGGGGGCTGGTCGTCGACCAGGCGGCGGAGTTCTTCGTCGTTCATCTACGGGGTTTCCACGCCAACAGGATGTCCTTCGGGCCAGCTCATCCTGCCATAATACGGCGATGAAAAAATACGACGCCATTGTCATTGGCGCAGGGCACAACGGCATCGCCAACGCCGCCTTTCTGCAGAAGGCCGGGCTGGACGTGCTGCTGGTCGAGAAGAACGACTGGATTGGCGGCGCCTCGGTCAGCCGCAACCTGCATGAAGACTGGATCTACTCCAACTGCTCGTACGTGTGCAGCCTGCTGCGCCCTGAGGTCTACCGCGCGCTGGACCTGGCCAAATACGGCCTGCAGGTGGTGCCCTACGGCGGCTCGGTGACGTTCTCAAGCGACGGCGACTACCTGGGCCGCTACACCGACCCGGACGCCAGCCGGCGCGAGTACCAGCGCCACAGCCCACGCGACGCCGACGCGTTGCACCGCTACGAGCGCGACGTCATGCGCCAGTGCCGCTTCATCCGCCAGTTCCTGCTGCGCACCGCGCCGGACCCGACCTCGTTCAAGCCGCGCGACCTGCTGGAACTGCTGCACATCGGCCGCGAGCTCTGGGCCCTGGGCGAGGACACCATCTACGACACGATGCGCTTCTACACGATGAGCATCGCCGACTACCTGGACGAATATTTCGAGAACCCGCTGATCAAGGCGGCCAAGGCCGGCAGCGGCATCATCGGCTCGGCCATGGGCGTCATGTCGCCGGGCACCGCCTACGTGCTGCTGCACCACGCCATGGGCGATGTCGACGGCACCGCCGGCGCCTGGGGCTTCGCGCGCGGCGGCATGGGCGCCATTGCCAAGGCGATGAACGCCTGTTTCGAAGACCACGGCGGCACCACCATCACCGGCTCCGGCGTCGAGCAGATCACCACGCGCGGCGGCCGTGTCACCGGCGTCGCGCTGGCCAACGGCGACGAGTACCACGCCCGCACCGTGGTCTCCAACATGACGCTGCCGCGCACCTTCCTGGAATGCATGGACCCGAACGACCTGCGCCCCGAGTTCCTGGACAAATGCCGCAACTTCAAGATCCGCGGCTCGTCCGGCAAGCTCAACATCGCCCTGGACGGACTGCCCGAGTTCACGGCCCTGCGCGGCAACCCCGAGTTGATCCAGGCCGACATGCACCTGGTCGACTCCATCGAGAAGCTCGAGCGTGCCTACGATGACTGGAAAGACGGTCGCTGGTCGCGCGAGCCCTACCTGGACATGCTGATCCCGTCACTGACCGACCCGACCATGGCGCCGCCGGGCAAGCATTTCATGAGCGTGTTCGTGCAGTACGTGCCACCGAAGATCGAGGGCCGTGACTGGACCGATGCCGACCGCGACGCCTTCGGCGACAACGTGCTGAACCGCATCGAGGCCTACGCCCCCGGTTTCCGCGACAGGGTGATGCACGTGGAAGTGCGCACCCCGCGCGAACTCGAAAACGAGGTGGGCCTGACCGAGGGCAACATCTTCCAGGGCGAACTGACCATGGACCAGTTGCTGTTCAACCGGCCCATTCCCGGCTACGCGCAGTACCGCGGCCCGGTGAAGGGCCTGTACCTATGCGGTTCGTCCAACCACCCGGGCGGCGGCGTGATGGCCGCGCCCGGCGCCAATGCCGCGCGCGAGATCCTGCGCGACCTGCGCCGGCCGAACACGGTGCCGGAGGGCTGGACCGATGACTGACCGGCAACGAAGGATCATCGTCATTGGCGCCGGCCACAACGGCCTGGTCTGCGCCGCCACGCTGGCCCGCGCGGGCCACCAGGTGACCGTATTCGAGGCCCGCCACCGCTCCGGCGGCGCGGCGACCACGCGCGAGTTTGCGCCTGGCTTCCGGGTGTCGGCCGGTGCCCACTTGCTGCACGCCCTGGACCCGGCCATCGCGAAGGAAATGAACCTGGCGAAACACGGCCTGGCATACGCCGCCACCGGCCTGGGCACCGTCGCGCTGGCGCCGGACGGGCAATGGCTGCGCTACCGCGGTGGCAAACTGGAAGGCCCCGGCGCGCTCGACGCGGACCGTGAGGCCATGAAGATCTTCGACCGGCAGATGGACCGCTTTGCGGCGTTGCTGCGAAACCTGCGCAGCGAAGTCCCGCCACGCCTGGGCACCCGCGACCGTGGCGCCCTGCTGGCGCTGGGCAGGCTCGGCTGGGCCATCCGCCGCCTGGGCCGCGACGACATGCGCGAGTTCCTGCGCATCGCCGGCATCAACGTGTACGACGTGCTCAACGAGCGCTTCGACAACCCGCTGCTGAAGGGCGCGCTGTCACTCGACGGCACCCTGGGTGCGCACCTGGGCCCGCGCTCCAACAACAGCGTCTTCAACCTGCTGAACCGCTACACCCGCGAGGGATACGCCATCCCCGCCGGCGGACTGGGCGCCGTCAGCGCCGCCATGGCCGACGCCGCGCGCGCCGCCGGCGCGGACGTCCGCACTCACTGCCCCGTCCGCCGCATCGTCGTGGACTTCGACCGCGCCGCGGGCGTGCGCCTGGAAACCGGCGAGGAACTGGCCGCCGACGTGGTCATTTCCAATGCCGACCCGAAAACGACCTTCATCGAGCTACTCGGCCAGCGACACCTGGAAGCCGGCTTCGCCCACCGCGTGCGCAACATCCGCAGCAACGGCGGCGTCGCCAAGCTGCACCTGGCCCTGGACGGCCTGCCGGCCTTCAACGGCCTGGATGAAGCCATGACCGGCCAGCGCCTGGTCATCGCGCCGGACCCGGACTACGTCGAGCGCGCCTTCAACCACGCCAAGTACGGCGAGTTTTCCAAACACCCCGCGCTGGAGATCACGATCCCCAGCCTGCACGACAACCGCCTGGCCGCACCCGGCCAGCACGTCCTCTGCGCCAACGTCCAATGGGCGCCATATCACCTGAAGGGCGGCTGGAACGGTGCACGCCGCCACCTGGTGGAAGCCTGCCTGGTCATGCTGGAGCAATACGCCCCGGGCATCCGTGAACAGGTGCTGCACCACGAACTACGCTCGCCCTGGGACCTCGAACAGGAGTTTGGCATGAGCGGCGGCCACTGGCACCACGCCGAACTGGCGCTGGACCAGTCGATGATGCTGCGCCCGGTACCCGGCGCGGCGCAGTACGCCACGCCGGTCAACGGCCTGTACCTGTGCGGCGCCGGCAGCCACCCCGGCGGCGGCATCATGGGCAATGCCGGCCGCAACGCCGCCTGGGTGGTCGACCGCGACCTGGCCGCCGGCACGACTGGCACTCCAGAACCCACGGAGGACGAGGCATGAAGACCTTCGACATTTCCGATCGTGATCACTACCGGACGAAGGTCTTTCCCAGCCCGTTCCACAGCCGCCAGGCCGCGCTGAACGAGAACAAGGTCTGGTCACGCTGGTACGACTACCAGTCCGTGCCCGCCTACACCTGCGAGACCCACGATTACTTCGCCGGCCGCAACGCCTGCGGCGTCTTCGACCTGACGCCGATGACCAAGCACCGCATCGGTGGCCCCGACGCCCTGCCCTACCTGGAACGGCTGATGACCCGGCGCATGGAGAAGATCCGCCCCGGCCGCGTCGGCTACGGCGTCTGGTGCGACGACCACGGCCAGGTGATCGACGACGGCACCGTCTTCCACCTGCGCGAAGGCGACTACCGCCTGTGCTCACAGGAACACCAGCTCGACTGGCTGCTGATGAACGCCGAGGGCTTCGACGTCGAGGTCTTTGAAGAGACCCACGACGTGGCCGCGCTGGCCGTGCAGGGCCCCACGTCCTTCGCCATCCTGCGCGACATGGGCCTGCCCGGCATCGAGAAACTGACGCCCTTCGGCCTGGCGCACTTCGATTTCGAAGGCACCGAGTTGACCATTTCGCGCACCGGCTACACCGGCGACCTGGGCTACGAACTGTGGATCGACCCCGACCACGCCGAGCGCCTGTGGGACCGCCTGTTCGCCGCCGGCGAGCAGCGCGGCATCAAGCCCCTGGGCTCAAAAGCCCTGGACATGCTCCGCATCGAGGCCGGCTTCATCCTGGCCGGCGTCGACTTCATGCCCGCCATGCACACCGTCCGCCCCGGCCACACCCGCTCCCCGTTCGAATTGGGCCTGGACTGGCTGGTCGACTTCACCAAGCCGCTCTTCAACGGCCGCCGCGCGCTGTTGCGCGAAAAAGCAGAAGGCTCACGCTACGCCTTCGCCCGCCTGGACATCGAGGACAACAAACCCGCCCACAACGCCTACGTCTTCGACAAGAAGGGCAACACCATCGGCTGGGTCACCTCGGCCATGTGGTCGCCCTCGGCCAAGAAAAACATCGCCCTCGCCACGGTCGAGACCCCGCACGACCAGCCCGGCGAGGACCTGCAGGTGGAGATCTACTACCAGCGCGAGCTGCAGTGGAACCGCAAGATGGCGAAAGCGAAAGTCGTGGAAGGACCGTTTTGGGCGCCGGAGCGGCGGCGGGCGACGCCGCCTGGGGAATGGTAACGACTGGCTATGAATGTCCGCTTTCGGCCAGAAGCTGACAATTCAATGCGTTTACTTACAGTACTCCGTAAGGTCCACCGCGTACCTAAACAAGTCCTCATTCGTTATTCCATTAGGCCAAACTACTCCAGCCTCATCATGATCTCGCATGGTTTTGAGGACTGCATCGTAGTAATGCGAATGACCTAGACCACACATCTCCGCCGCGATGATGAGGGATGCCCCAAGTACGGGATTAAACGGAGTGAACTGAGTGTTTCGATAAGAAAGGCCGTAGGCTAGCAACCCAGCAGGTTCCCCCGAGTAAAGGTTTGCGTTTGTGAATTCAAGTGCGTTTGCTTGCCATAACTGCAAACCTTCAAAAGTGTCATCTCCAATGGTCCAGGGAATGGGCCACGTGGCATAAAGGTAGCGAGCCATCACATGACCTTGTCGAGCAAGTTGTTCTAGTTGCCCAAGAAAAGTCTGATCAAATGTATTTTTTACTTGTTTACAGCTCTCGTACCACTGTGTCAGATGTTGGCGATTCTTTTGCTCTGTTGCAAAGAGGGCCAGATTGAAAACGATCCCAAATTTATAACGTCCATCAATCACGCCTTCGGGCGGCATATCCGTGCCTCGACCTATCCTCCTCTCTGCTCGAATTGTGTATTCCCGAATCTTGTTCTCCAACGCAACTTCATCGCTTGGAATGCGTGTTATGCAGATATCCCTGATTGCGTTCGATACAAAAGCAGCTTCCACGCTTCCATCTAATGCTTTGTCAAGTGACTCAACGATGTAGTCGGCAGCATTTTCGGCAGAAAGATCTTCAAGATTGAGAGTTTCACGTTCTTTCAAAATCTCATTTCGCCAGTCGGGGACGATAACGATCTGCTTTGACCCTTTGGTATTTGAAGGGAATGCCGACTGTTCATCAGGAGTATCTGGAAGGCCTCCTTCAATTTCTTCCGAAATGGACTTCTTATCAGCTAATTTGATACTTGTTTGGGAATTGGTGTCTGTCGTCGCAATCGAACTGATGAACTTGATCGAAAGCAATATTGCGACCATCAAACCCCCACCAATGCATATAGCCCCAATCGTTTTTTTCTGCTTTATTGCTTTACTAATCTTCATTATTGAGTGGCATTTCGATACTGCTCATTTAGCCCAATTTTGATGATGACCGCTTCTGGCCGACGGCTGACATTTTAAGCCAGCAACAATTCGAGTAGAGAGGTTCAAATCGCCGATGCTTGGGAATTGTCGTTATCGCGACGATACGTTTCGGGTTGTGTAAACGAGTATTCGAGTGTGCCACCAGTCCGGGCCACCAGCTTGACCAGGTACTCAATACTCATACCGTCGAGGTTCTCATTCAGTATCTTGCTGATCTTCGGCTGCTGGACACCCAGACGGGCGGCGGCTCTGGCCTGGCTCAGCCTGTTTCGCCGGATGAATATCCTGATCTGTTCGCCAAGAAATACCTTCAGTGCAAGGTGCGCCGATTCTTCCCTGGAAAAACCCAGGTCTTCAAATACGTTTCCTGTGGTGACGTTTTTCACTTCAAATACTCCGGTCATGGTCGGTCAGCCGTTGCTTGCCAAGATCAATATCCAACTTGCTGGTCCGGCGGGTCTTTTTCTCGAACGCATGCAACACGAGGATGCCTGAACGACGCCGCACAACGTAAAACACCCTGTACTGACCGCGCTCCGAAATCTTGATTTCGCGGACACCCGGACCGATGGTTTTCATCGACCGCCAGTGCAGAGGCTCACTACCCAACTGCAGTCTGAACAGTTCCTCACCGGCTCGCCGCCGGACAGGTTCCGACCAGCCACGCACCACTCCTTTGGAGTCGCCCAGCCAGTGAATGGGCTTAAGTTCGTATTCCATCAGAATATACCCGTTTAGGTATATGAAACAAACAGAGCCGACACGCGAAGCGTGGCGTGACGACCGGCCACTGCAAATGAAACTACTGGGTAAACCACGCTCCGGATATCGGTGATCCACCTATCCTGACGTAGGAAATCCTCACTCAAGCCCAAAGCGCACCACGCGTCACCTGCGGGATACTCGTTCCCAGACAGCAGTTTTCGGCCACAAGCGGACGCACTTTTCTGCTTCGGCAGTTTTAGCTGTTACTCCTTACATAACAACGAGTTCCATGCTATGCTGATAAATGACCGTGTCTGACCATGCGCAGATTGTTCGCTAATGGCAGATTCAGCGGAAACTTCTGGACTGGAGGAATCTTGTGACCAAGCTAATCAAAGTGATGTTGCCCATTGCCGCATGCGTGTGGATGACGGCCTGTTCCAGCACCTCCAGGATCCAGTCGGATTACCAGGACGAACTGCAGCTTAGTCAGCACAAAACATATGGCTTCAAGAGCCGCACTGAGTTCAGTGACGCCGACCTGACCGAGCAGCTTGAGCTTTATGTGAGCGCTGCTGTCGTGCAGGAGTTGCGCGCGGCAGGCCTGGTTGAGTCTGACAATCCCGATATTCTCATCGACGTATCCGCAGAACTCGAGGAAGTCACACGCGCACCCTTGGCCAATGGCATCTGTCCCAGCTACGAGGATTACTTCAGCCGCTGGTACAACTTCTCCTATGGCGGCACGACGGGTGAGAGCAGAAGCCCCGTCTGCAACTACGCGGACGGCCAATTCACGGTTGAGCTGCTGGACTCCAAACAGGGCCAGTCAATCATGAAGGGCGTTTCCCTGGTACGGCTGGACGAGAACGACAGGGGCGAACACCTGCTGCTTTCAGCCAGCTATGACGTCGCCACCATGTTCGGCGATTCGCCCGAGCGCGATGGCCGCCTGACTCGTAGCATGGCCAGCCGATAAGTTTCGGGCCAGCAAAGCGCCCACGAGGCGGAAATCGACCGCCACCGTAATCAGTTGTGGAAGGGCGTCAGACCCAGCCCGGTGGGATATCCATCGACTGGTGGGGAATGCCGATAACTTCGATGGTTTCGGTGCCGACGATATAGAAAATCACGTGGCTGCCTTCAGGAAAGCTTCGGTAGCCTGGATGAACATCGTTGCGTTCCCGGCCTGCCAACGGATGCTCAGCAAGCCATTCCAGCCGGGTATTCAGGGCGCGCATGTAGGCTTCTAATTTGCGAAGCCCCCAGGTTTCAATGGTGTAATCGGCAATCGCCTCCAGGTCAGCAGCCGCCCTGGGTGTGAACTTCACTCCACGGGTCACGATCGCGCTTTGGCACGTGCAATGACCTGTTCGATATCAAAGTCCTCGACGAAGTCCTTTCTGGCCGCCTGTTCCGCACCTTCCGCCAGGTGATGACGTAGCGCTTCGAGCCGCCTGCCGCGATCCTCAAGCTCACGTAGCGCGTCCCTTACCAACTCGCTGGCAGTTGTATAGCGCCCACTGGCAATTTCCTGCTTGATGAACTCCTCCCAGTGCTGGCCCAGGCTCAGGGATGTCGTCGCCATTGTCGATGCACCTCGCAATTATTCAATATGAATATTGTAGGCTATGCACCCGTTCTCATGTACCCCCCACTGACTCCTTTCGCGCCAACCCAACACAACCCCCGCCACTAATGGCATCATTACCCCCTCTGAAATTCCGGGTTTGTCCATGAGCTTTACCGAACTGCGCCAACACGATCGTGACCGCTGGCATGCGCTGGCCGGCCAGGCGGTTGAGAAACCGGAGACCCGCCATTTCATTGATGGCGACTGGGTCGACTCGTTGGGCGGTGAGCGATTTGAGACCATCAACCCGGCAACCGGCGAGGTGATCGCCTCGGTTTCGGCCGGCATGGAAAAGGATGTCGACCGCGCCGTGGCGGCGGCGAAATCGGCGTTCCGCGCCGGCAGCTGGGCGAAGATGGCGCCGCGCCAGCGCATGAAAGTGCTGTACCGGTTCGCCGAACTGGTGGAGGCCAACGCTGCGGAACTGGCGGTGCTGGAATCGGTGGACATGGGCAAGCCCATCGCCGACGCGATTACGACTGACCTGCCGCTGGTGTGCGAGACGATCCGCTTCATGGCCGAGTGCATCGACAAGGTGGACGGCGCGGTCACCAACACGGCCAGCGACGTGCTGCACATGGTGTTGCGCGAGCCGCTGGGCGTGGTGGGCGCCATCACGCCGTGGAATTTCCCGATGCTGATGGCGGCATGGAAGTTTGCGCCGGCGCTGGCGGCCGGTAACTCGGTGGTCCTGAAGCCTGCTGAACAGTCACCGCTGACCAGCCCGCGCCTGGCGCAGCTGTTCGTCGAGGCGGGTGGCCCGCCGGGCGTGTTCAACGTGGTCCAGGGCGTCGGGGAGGTGACCGGCAAGGCGCTGGCGCTGCACATGGATGTGGCCAAGATTTCGTTCACCGGCTCCACCGAGGTCGGCAAGCTGATGCTGCAATACGCCGGCCAGTCGAACATGAAGCGCGTGGGCCTGGAGTGCGGCGGCAAGTCACCGCAGCTGTTCCTGTCCGACCTGCCGAACATGGCCGCCGCCGTAAAAGCCGCCTACGGTGGTGTGTTCAGGAACATGGGCGAAGTCTGCACCGCCGGCTCGCGCCTGCTGGTCGAGCGCCCCATCTACGACGAATTCATCGAACGGTTCACGGCCGAAAGCCAGCGCGCCTACATCCCCGGCGACCCGCTGGACCCGGCCACGACGATGGGTCCACTGGTGACCCACGCCGACCAGCAGCGCGTGCTGGGCATGATCGAAACCGGCAAGTCGGAAGGCGCGCGCCTGGTGTTCGGCGGCAACACGCCCGACGCCCTGGCAAACGGTGCCTACGTCAACCCGACCCTGTTCGCCGACGTCGACAATCGCATGACCATCGCCCGGCAGGAAATCTTCGGCCCCGTGGCCGGCGTCATCCCGTTCGACTCGGTCGACGAAGCGCTGTCGATTGCGAACGACACCATCTACGGCCTGGCCGCGAGCCTGTGGACGAAGGACCTCGACAAGGCCTTCAAGCTGGTGCGCGGTATCGAGGCCGGCGTAATCTGGGTCAACACCTACGAAGAAGCCGACTTCACCCAGCCGTTCGGCGGCTACAAGCAGTCCGGCAACACGCGCGACAAGTGCATGGACAGCTACCGGAGTTACACGCAGACCAAGTCGGCCTGGATGCGACTCTCGGAGTAAGCCCCTTCAAAGCGCCCCATTCACCGGGCCCGCGGTCAATGACCGTGAATCACTGACAGCATCACGCGCAATGATCTGACAGCGCGGGTTGCTGCATGCGGTCACACTAATCCCTAAACAGTCAATCGCCGGGCGCTACGCTCCGGCCGTACTTTCATGTAACTACAATTTGGTACTACAATGAACGTCAGGTACCGATGGGACAAAACCAAGCGGCAACACAACCTCGTCAAGCATGAGCTTGATTTCGTCGATGCCGTGACCGTATTTGAAGGTCATACACTTACCGTGGAAGATATTCGGTTCCCTTATGGTGAGCGGCGCTTTATCACGATCGGCCAGGTCAGGGGTCGAATCGTGACTGTGGTTCACTCGGAAAACGAAGACGACATACGCATTATTTCGATGCGCAAAGCGACCCGATATGAGCAGGAAAACTACTTCAAAACATTCGCAAACTGACTGGAATCGTGTCGACACCATGCGCGATGAAGACATTGACCTGTCTGACGCCCCGGAAGTCACACCAGAAATGTTCGCCCGGGCAGTCGTTCGTAAAGGCCTGAAACCAGTCGAAAATAAGAAGCAGGTCACGCTACGCGTGGACGCAGACGTGCTGGCCTGGTTTCGCGCGCAGGGCCGCGGTTACCAAACCCGGATCAATGCCTTGTTGCGTGCCTACATGGAGGCGCACCGACCGCGCTAACGCTTCAGGCGTTTGTCCGCATCGGCTACGTACGCCCGCGCCGCCGCCAGCAAAATATCGGGGTGCAACCGCACCGTGTAGGACGGATTGGCGTAGGTGAAGTTGATCACGCCATCCTGGCCGATAATGAAGGTGGCCGGCACCGGCAACGCGTGATGCGTTTCACCGGACGCGGCTTCCAGGTCGATGCCGTAGCCCTGGTATCGCGATACCGTCTCGTCATCCACACGGAACGCGATCCCGAATGCGCGCGTGGCCTCCGCCTTGCTGTCCGACAGCATGGTGTAGCCGATTTCCGGGTCCTCCAGGCTCGACACCAGCTGCGAGGGCTGGTCCATGCTGACGAACCAGACGTCGAAGCCCATGGCTTTCAGCTCGGCCTCGCCCTTGCGCATTTCGGCCAGGTGCATATTGCAGTAGGGGCACCAGCCACCGCGGAAGAAGGTCATGACCACAGGTTTTTCCATGGCGCCCGGGTCAAACTCGAACGGCTCGTCCTCCACGGTCCGGGCCGTGAAGGCCGGCGCCGGCATACCGGGCAGCAACGGCTGGACGTCGTTGGCGTTGGTATGGATGACGTTGCGACCTTCGCCGGCCCATGACACGGCGGTCGCGGCCAGCAACAGGGTGAACCACAGGGACTGCTTCAACATGACGCGCTCCATGATCGGGTCTGGTCAGTTTAGACCGGAACGACTGGCCGAAGCTTACAGCGCGCCGCCTGCACAATAAAAAAGAGCCGGTACGTTTCCGTACCGGCCCCAGCACACCACGTTGAGGTGCTTCTTGCGCGTTTAGTACTCGAACCGGAGGCCCATTGAGAACGTCCGGCTGTACAGGTAGTTGTGGAAGTTGAACAACTCCGGCTGGTTACCGTAGTTCCAGTGGTACTCAGGCTCGGTCAGGTTGGTCGCATCGAACGTCACCGTCAGGTGATCGGTCATGTTCCAGGTGAGCTGGAAGTCCAGGCTCTCCTCCTGGCCACGCCAGACCTGCAACGGGTTGGCAAACAGCGCCGCCTCGTTGTTGTTGTAGAAGTCGTCACGCCAGAAGTAACTCAGGCGCATGTTCCACGTCTCGCGGTCGTAAGCCAGGATCGCGCTGTACGACGTATCGGACACGCCACCAATGGGCGAAATGTCGAACCCGGTAATGTTGCCGACATCATCCAGGACCGGCAGTTGCTGCTCGGAATCCAGGATGGTGTAGCTGCCCTGGATGCCCAGGCCGTTAAACCAGCCGGGCAGTTCCGGGAACCAGGTCACACCAAACTCCCAACCGTCCAGGCTGGAAGCGCCCGCGTTATCCGGCTGGCTCAGGATGTAGTCGTACGGACCACGGTCCGGGGAGTCGTCCGGGAGATCGATATTGACGACATTCCGGAACGGCACGATGTTGTTGCTGATATCGCGCTTAAACCACGTGGCGTAAAGCACACTGCCCTCGGCGAAGTACCACTCCAAAGAGATGTCCGTGTTCTCGGATTCGATCGGCTCCAGGTTCGGGTTACCGCCCGAGGCCGTGCCGTAACCGATATCCGTGACATCAGGGAAGTACTGGATGTAGGGATTCAGCTGCGAGAAAGCCGGCAGGTTGAATGTTTCGGTGTAGCTGAAGCGTGCCAGCAGGTTCTCGGTCATGCCCCAACGGACCATCAGGCTGGGCAATGTCGTCGTGTTGCTGTTGTTGGCCGTGACAAATGCGCCGGTATCATCAGGTGACGCGATATCAGTGTCGACGTCCAGCCAGCGGAGGCCAACGCGACCGTCGATAAAGCCGGCGCCGACATCGGCATAGAAATCAGCCTGCATGTACGCCGCGATCTGCGTTTCGTCGACCTGGAACACCGGGCTGTAGCTCGGGTCCGCAAATCCGTAGATCTGGCGCAACTGGGGCAGGTTGGACAGCACCCAGTTCGGATCTGCCACGACCCAGCCCTGCACGACGCCTTCCTGTCCGCCGAAGAAATCGCCGGTGTTGTACATCGTGAATTCCGGCGGCAGGTCCGCGAGCGTGGTGCCATCAACCGGGCCACCCTCCAATCCGGGCGTGACCTGGTCCTCGGCGGAACGGTCATCCCAGCGGGCGCCAAAGGTGAGTGTCTTCACAACACCCCAATCCACGTCCCAGTCTGCATCGGCGGTCCAGGTCACGGCATCACCCTTGGAACGCGAGCCGTTCTGGAAGCCCCAGTCCAGAAAGTAGTTGTCGACGTTCGTGGGATCGTTCGCCGGAGACCCGGTACCGTTCGGGTCATAGTCGAGGTACGGCACACCGTCGCCGGAGTTGATGTTGATGTAGAACTCGGGCGCGATACGCGCGACGCGCTGGCCCCAGAAGTCCGTTTCGAACTCACTGTCCTGGAAGGCGACATCGGATTCCAGGGTAAACGTATCGCTCAACTCCCATTGGCCATTCAGGGCATAAAGCCAGCTGTCGGTCTGCTGCACTGTCACGTCACCGGAGGTGAAGCTGAAGCCATCTCCCATGGTGCGTCCGCGAATGATATTGGTGCCGCCATAGATTTCGACCGGATCAGCCAGGTCGTAAATCGGCGAGTTCAGGAACTGGAACCAGAGGCTGTTGAAGATATCCTCGCGGTAACCGTTGTAGAACACTTCCATCGTGTACTGCGAAGTGTCATTCGGCGCCCACTGCAGGGCCACGTTACCCGCCGGGCGCTCACGCTCACCGCGCGCGTCCAGGTTGAACATGGCATCACGCCAGTGCAGGTACTCGCGGCTCGGGTCACCGGGCAGCGTCGAACCGGGTGCCGTCGGCAGGCCGCGGTCGGTACCCGGGGTCCAGCCCTGGTCGGGCGGAATCTGGCCCAGGCCGTTGGCCACGGTGTCGAATGGGAACGACGCACCGGCATGGGCGCCCTGGTCACGCCAGTCGACCTGGGTGTAGGCGATGTTGATCAACCAGCCGAATTCACCGCCACCACCGGTTTCGAAACGGTCGCTCAGCAGGAAACTCCCCTGCGGATTGAACTCGTCGGCCGCTTCCATGTAGGTGGCTCGAACCTGGCCGAGGAAATGCAGGCCCTCATCAATATCGAAATCGAAGGGGCGATTGGTGTGAATATCGATCTGTCCGGCAATACCGCGCGAGATGTTCTCGGCAGATCGCGTCTTGTACACGTCGACCCGGTTGATCAGGGTGGACGGAATGTCCTGAAGCGCCACGGAACGTCCTGCGGCGGTAAACACGTTGCGGCCATTGATCGTGGTGGTGACATCGGCCAGGCCGCGAATCGACACCACGGAGACTTCACCCGCGCCGCGATCGGTCACCTGCACGCCGGGGATGCGCTGCATGGCTTCCACGACGTTGTTGTCCGGGAATTTACCGAGATCTTCGGAAACAATCGAGTCAACAATCGCCATGGATTCGCGCTTGATCTCGACCGCCGCCGTCATGCTGTATCTCACGCCGGTGACGATCACTTCTTCGAGAATTTCTTCTTCGTCATCCTGTGCCATGACCGGTTGACTGGCGGCCAGCGCCGTCATGATGGCCAGCGGCAGACGCTTGAGTGTGCTGCGTTTCATTGAATGTCCTCCTCCAGGAAGCTTGAGCCGTAACTTGAGCCGTAATCGTTATCTGGATCTTGCAGGACTGCCCGTCACCCGGCCGAAACCGGTGTCACGAGTGATCAAAATTGCGTGCGTGACCTGCGATTTCGCAGGGCCGCCGCTTTTATTTGCAAGAGCCTGTGCTTTTCACTCATCATATTTGTACTACTTATAGACTGAGAGTTCAATATCCTCTCAACGCGTTTAAGAAAAACTTTTGATGGCAGGAACTACTTTGTGGCCGGGGCGGCCACGTCGACATCGGTGCCGGGAACCCCGTTACGGGCCTGCGCCTCGTTCAGCAGCGCCTTCGCCTCGGCGAGCAATGCGCGCATCAGGTCCTCGGCCGCTTTCGCGTCACCCGATTCGATGGCTTCGAGTACGTGATTGTGATCCTCGACATTACCGTGCTTGTCTTTCTGCGGCGGGTCGGTCACGCGGATGGAGAAACGCAGTGCCACGGACACCATGAACCGCAGGCTCCAGAAAAACCGGTTGCCACTGCCCTTGAGGATGGCGACATGGAAATCGATGTCGGCGACCAGCGGGTCGGCGCCGCCCAGTACGGACTCACGCATGCGATCGATGGCGTCTTTCATTTCCTCGATCTCGGCCGGTTTCGCGTTCTGCGCCGCCAGCGCCGCGGCCGCGGGCTCAATCGCCAGGCGCACATCGGCGAATTCCTGCATCAGCGGCAACACGTTTCGCCGATGCAGCAGCCAGGACAGGATATCCGGGTCGGCCAGGTTCCATTCGATCTCGGGTTTGACCACGGTGCCGCGCCGGGGTCGGGCATCGACCAGGCCTTTCGCAGTGAGCATCTTGACGGCTTCGCGCAACACCGTCCGGCTGGCGCCGAAGAGTTCTGCAAGCTGTGTTTCCGTCGGCAGTGTGACGCCGGGCGGGTACTCGCCCACCGCGATCGCCTGACCGAGCGAGGCGGCGACACGGTCGGTCAGGCTACTGTGAATCTGGACATCCAAAAGGGGCTCGCCTCGACTGGAAATAATTAAGTATTATCATACTATCTAAACAATGGACAGCGGCAAACCGCGCCACGCTCACGACCAAGGAGAAGAGATGAACCCCACCCCAGGCTCACGACATATCGCCCCGATGCTGGCAGCGCTTGCGCTCGCCCTGCCCGTTGCGGCACTCAGCAACGACGCCCCATCCGGACACAACAAGGACGATTCCATGGCGAATGTCACCAGCACCACGCAACGCATTTACGGCACCACCGCCAGTGGTGAAACGGTCACCCAGGTCACGCTGCGCAACGCCAACGGCATCGAAGTCGACGTGATCGGCTATGGCGGCATCATCACCCGCCTGGTCACGCCGGACCGCGACGGCAAGCCGGGCGACATTGTCCTGGGCATGGACTCGCTGGCCGATTACGAGGCCGGCACCCCTTACTTCGGTGCCCTGATCGGCCGCTACGGCAACCGCATCGCCAATGGCCGTTTCGAAATCGACGGCGAAGTCATCCAGCTGGACACCAACGACGGCGACAACCACCTGCACGGTGGCGTCGAGGGCTTCGACAAGAAAGTCTGGAACATGACGCCGTTTGTCACCGAGAACAGCGCCGGCGTGGTGCTGAAACTGGTCTCACCGGACGGCGACCAGGGCTACCCCGGCACGTTGAAGACGAAGGTCGTCTACGAACTGACTGACGACAACGACCTGGATATGCGCTTCCACGCCACGACTGACAAACCGACGGTGGCCAACCTGACCCAGCACAGTTATTTCAACCTGGCCGGCGAGGGTGACATCCTGGAACACGAGCTGGAAATTCCGGCCGACCGCTACACGCCCGTCGGCCCGGGCCTGATCCCGACCGGTGAACTGGCAACGGTTGAAGGCACGCCCTTCGACTTCCGCGACGCCAAGACGATTGGCGAGGACATCGGCGCCGACAACGCACAGCTGGAACTCGGCGGCGGCTATGACCATAACTACGTGCTCAAGGTCGAGGCTGACGACGAACTGGTGCTGGCCGCGCGAGTGACGGAGCCGACCAGCGGCCGCGTGCTGGAAGTCCTGACCGTGGAGCCCGGTGTGCAGTTCTACTCCGGCAATTTCCTCGACGGTACGCTCAGCGGCAAGGGCCAGACCTACCACCACCGCGGCGGCTTCTGCCTGGAACCGCAGCATTTCCCGGACTCGCCCAACCAGCCGGACTTCCCGTCGACGACGCTGCGTCCGGGTGAGAACTACGAGACGCGTATCGTTTACCGGTTTTCGACCGCCGACTGAGCGATGACGATATCGGCCCGACACCGTCGCGCCGGGCCAGGTCGAAATCGGCAGTGGCCAGGGGTTCGTCATCATCTACTACCCCGAGGACGCCACGCACCTTGACCCACTGGAAACTGCAAATGAAACGATCGCCGAGAATGGGCCGCATTGAAGCGGCCATCGCTGCGCTGGTGGTGATGTTGACCGCCATCGCACCGACCACACTTTTCGCTGAAGAAGCCGGAGCGGAGGTGACCGACGAGTCCACCGCGACCTTCACCAATCCGCTCAACGACGGCGGCCCCGACCCGTGGATGACCTGGTACGACGGTCACTACTACCTGGCCGCGACCACGTGGGGCGGACCGGAACTTGGCCTGACCATGCGTCGCGCGAAGACCATCGAGGGCCTGAAAAACGCCAAGGCAGTGCAGATCTGGCAGGACGACACGGCCGACCGTTGCTGCAATTTCTGGGCGCCCGAGTTTTTCCTGCTGGACGGACCGAACGGCAAACGCTGGTACGGCCATTTCACCGGCGGCGCGGCCGGCGAGGACTTTGTCAACACGCAATTCATGCACGTCATCGAGAGTGAGGGCACCGACCCAATGGGCCCTTACCACTACAAGGGCAAGCTGGTGGAACGCAACGCACTGGACGGCGGCGTGTTGCAACTGGATGGCAAGCTCTACGCCATCTATAGCGTCTGGAACGAGACGCAGGACCTGGCCATCAAGGCCATGGACACGCCATGGTCGACGGTCGGCGAGGAGGTGGTGCTGGCGAAGCCTGAGCTGCCATGGGAAGTGCAGACCCACACCGTGCTGGAAGGCCCGGTGGCGCTGCAGCGCGACGGCCGCACCTTCGTTGTCTACGCCGCCAGCGCGTGCTGGGGGCCGGACTACAAGCTGGGCATGCTGGAATACGAGGGCGGCGACCCGCTCGACGCCGGCAACTGGACCAAGTACCCGGAGCCGGTGTTCCAGCGCGCCGATGACCGCGGCGTCTTCGCGCCCGGTCACAACACGTTTTTCAAGTCGCCGGACGGCACCGAGGACTGGATGGCCTACCACGCCAACGACCTGGAGTCCGACGTCTGCGACATGGGCCGCACACCGCGCATCCAGAAATTCGAGTGGAACGGCGACGGTACGCCGGACTTCGGCATTCCCGTCGCCACCGACACCGAGCTGCCGGTCCCGTCCGGCACACCCGAACATGAATAGACCATCACCAGAACGAAACGAGGAGAAAACCATGAGGCTCAACCCAAAACGACTCACCCGCGGACTCTGCGCCGGCCTGCTGGTACTGTCCGGCGGCATCGCCGGCAACGCGCTGGCCGACGTCGAGCTCACCATTCGCGCCGACGAACCCGGCGACACCATCAGCAAGTATCTCTACGGCCAGTTCGCCGAGCATCTCGGCCGCGGCCTCTACGAAGGCATCTGGGTGGGCGAGGATTCCGACATCCCCAACACGGGCGGTTTCCGTAACGACGTGATCGAGGCGCTGAAACCGCTGAAGATCCCTGTCATCCGCTGGCCCGGCGGCTGTTTCGCCGACGAATACCACTGGCGCGACGGCATCGGCCCGCGCGAGGACCGGCCGGTGCGCATCAACACGCACTGGGGCTGGGTGGAAGAAGACAACAGCATCGGCACCCACGAGTTCATGCAGCTGGTGGAAATGCTGGGCAGCGAGGCCTACATCGCCGGCAATATCGGCAGCGCGCCGCCCGTCGACATGGCGCACTGGCTGCAGTACATGACCGCCGACGACAATTCCACGCTGGCGCAGGAACGCCGCGCCAACGGCCGCGAGGAACCGTGGAAAGTGGCGTTCTGGGGTGTCGGCAACGAGACCTGGGGCTGCGGCGGTAACATGACGCCGGCCTACTACACGCACCTTTACCGTCGCTACGCCACGTTCCTGAAAGCGCCAGAAGGCTACCAGCCCAAACTGGTGGCCAGCGGTGGCCAGAACGACGACACTTCCTGGACCAACGCGCTGTCCGGCGGCACACAGGATGCCGGCTTCTTCTTCAAGATCGACGGTATCTCGCATCACTACTACACCCTGCCCACCGGCGACTGGGGCCAGAAGGGCCAGGCCACGGGCTTCCCCGAGTCCGAATGGATTTCGACCCTCTGGCGCACGCGACTGGTGGACAGCCACCTTGCCAAGCAGGAAGCCGTACTGGCCGAGAACGACCCGGACGGCCAGATCGGCATCTACCTGGACGAGTGGGGCACCTGGTATGACCCTACCGAGGGCAGCACGCAAGGCTTCCTGGAGCAGCAGAACTCCATTCGTGACGCACTGGTGGCGGCGCTGAACTTCAACATCTTCCACGAGCACACCGAACGGCTGCACATGGCCAACATCGCGCAGACCGTGAACGTGCTGCAGGCGGTGCTGCTGACCGACGGGCCGAAGATGATCAAGACGCCCACCTACCACGCGTTCGAGCTTTACATCCCGTTCCAGGATGCGACCTATGTGCCGCTGGACCTGGACGGCGTGCCCGACTACGAGGTGGGTGATGTCAGCGTGCCGCACGTCTCGGCCACGGCCGCACTGACCACTGACGGCAAGCTCGCCATCGGCCTGGTCAACCTGCACGCCGAGGACGATATCGACATCGACGTTGACCTGGAAGGCTTTAGCGCCGACGCCGCCGAGGCGCGGGTACTGGCCGGCGCCTCCATCGACGCCCACAACACCTTCGAGTCACCGGACGCCGTGACCCCGACCGGGCTGGAAGTCGACCTTGATGATGATGCGTTGTCGGTGACGCTGCCGCCGCGCTCAGTCAGCGTGATTTTGCTGGACCCGTAATGAACGGGGTCAGAGTCGGCTCAGAGTCAACTCTGAGCCGACTCTGACCCGACTCTGACCCCATGACTTTGACGCCTCGATACCTTGTGCCGCTAACGGGCCTGTGCCTGGCGGCGCATGCGTTCGCGCAATTGGTTCCGGAGGTTCAGCCCGTCCAGGTCGATCCTGCGCGGCCGGACTGGGAGAACCCCGCTGTCATTGAGCGCAACACGAATCCTGCACATGCCAGTGGCTTTCCTTTCGAAAATCGTTCATTGGCGCTGGATCGTCGCGTGCCGGCCTCAACGCGTTTTTTGTCGCTGGACGGCAACTGGAAGTTTCACTTTTCACCCACGGTGGGTGGTGCGCCGGACGGCTTCGAGAGCCCGGGCTTTGACGTTTCCGGCTGGACGGAAATCCCCGTCCCCGCCAACTGGCAGGCCGAGGGATTCGGCCAGCCGAAGTACAACAACTGGCGGTATCCTTTCCCGCCCAACCGCCCACTGGTCCCCCATGACGACAACGAGGTGGGCTCCTACCGTCGCGAGTTCCAGGTACCAACGGCCTGGGACGGCATGGACGTGATCCTGCACATCGGTGCCGCCGGTTCTGCGTACCGAATATGGCTGAATGGGGAAACGGTGGGCTACGCGCAGGATTCCAAGCTTCCAAGTGAATTCGACCTGACTCCCTATCTCGACCGTGACGACACCAACACCCTGGCCATCCGGGTCTGGCGCTGGTCCGACGGCAGCTATCTGGAAGACCAGGACTTCTGGCGGGTATCGGGGATCGAACGCTCGGTCTACCTGGCGGCGGTCCCAAAACTGCGCATCAACGACATCTTCGTCCGCGCGAGACTGGATGAAAGCTACACGAATGGCGACCTGTCGATCGACGTGAGTGCGGCAGCCGGAGACGCCGCCACCGCCCGCATCGTGCTGCTGGACGACGGACGTGAACGGCTCCTACAAACGGCCGACCTGGCACCCTCGGATGACACTCGTTCAGTGACCCTGGCCGCCGAAGTACCGGATGTCCGCCCGTGGACCGCCGAAACCCCGCACCTGTACACGCTGGTCACGGAATTGCTGGACGCCGACGGCAACGTACTCCAGTCCTTCGCGCATGACATTGGCTTCCGGACGGTTGCGATCATCGACGGCCGGGTCACGGTCAATGGTCAACCTGTCACGTTCCGCGGCGTGAACCGGCACGACCACGACCCTGAGACCTTCCACGTCATCTCGCGCGAATCCATGGAGCGCGACGTGCAGGTGATGAAGCTGAACAACGTCAATGCGCTGCGCACGGCGCACTACCCCAACGACCCCTACCTGTATGAGCTGGCGGACCGGTACGGCCTCTACGTCATGGACGAGGCCAACATCGAGAGCCACGAGTACATGGGCCACGGCGATGCGAACCCGGACCGGCGCGCGGAAATCCAGATCGGCTTCGACCCGGCCTGGGACGATGCCCACATGGCCCGCGTCATGAACATGGTGGAACGCGACAAGAACCACCCCTCGATCATTTTCTGGTCACTGGGCAACGAGGCCGGTATCGGGCCGGTGTTCGAAAAAGCCGCGATGGCGGTGAAGGCGCGCGACCCCGGCCGCCTGGTCAGCTACCTGGGTTGGGGCCAGCTCCCCGACCACCGGCCCAACTGGTACGCCGACATTTACGCGCCCATGTACGACCCGGCCGCAAAAATGCACGACTACGCGGTCAACTGGACCTACGGCCAGCCCATGATCCAGTGCGAGTACGCGCACATGATGGGCAACTCCGGTGGCAACCTGGTGGAGTACTGGGAAGAAATCTACGATCACCCGGACGTCCTGCAGGGCGGCTTCATCTGGGACTGGGTCGACCAGTCGATGTACCGATATACCGACGACGGCCGCCGCTATTGGGGCAATGGCGGCGAGTATGGCCACAACCCGCGTGGCGACATCGATTTCGGCGACGGCGTGGTGCAGTCCGACCGCACGCCCAACCCCGCGCTTTACGAACTCCGCAAGGTCTACGAATCGATCCATTTTTCCGACTTCGACCCGGCCAGCCACCGGTTCTCCGTCACCAACCGGCACGATTTCCTGAACGTCTCCGAGTACCGGCTAAGCTGGGAGTTACTCGAGAACGGCTCACCGGTCGCATCCGGCGACTGGCCGGCCCTGGATTTACCTGCGCGGCAGCAGGGCCAGTTGACCGCGCCCATCGCAGACACGCCGATGCGTGATGACGCAGAGTACGTGCTCACCGTGACCGCGCGGGCCGGCGAGGACACCGTCCCGCTGGTGCCGGCCAATACCGTCATGGCCTGGGCGCAGTTCGAAGTGCAGTCCCCCGAGGCACCGGTACGCTCCTCGCCCGATGGCCTGGTCCGGGTCGAACGGGATGATGCTCACGTGACCCTGTCGGCCGGCGGGAGCGAACTGGTCATTGATCGCGATAGCGGCCTGGTCAACACGTACCGGTCTGACGGACAGGCATTATTGTCCTCGGGTCGTCCCTTTTTCTGGCGCGCGCTGATCGACAACGATGTCGGCGTCGGCACCGGGCGCGAACTGGCCGTTTGGAAGACCCTCAGCGAAACGCGCACGGTCAGGTTGCTCGATGTCGTGGACGGTGACGAAACAGGCGCCGCCGTCACGGTTGTGCACGACCTGGGCGACGGCCAGGCACGGTTCACGACGACCTGGCGGATGGATGGTGCCGGTGCGCTGCAGGTCGACGGCTTACTCGAACCCATCGACGAAACGCTGCCACCGCCGTTCCGCGTCGGCTTCTATTTCGCAGTTCCGAGGGAATTTACCACCGCGACCTGGTATGGCCGCGGGCCCCACGAGAGCTATGTCGACCGGAAAAGCTCCGCGGCCATCGGCCTCTGGCGCGGCGCCATTGCGGACCAGGACCATGACTACATCCGCCCGCAGGAAACGGGCAACAAGGTCGACATTCGCTGGATGGAGCTGGGCGCCGGGGACCGCGGCTTCAAAGTCGCAGGCGACCAGCCGCTGATGATGAACGTCCTGGCCTTCCCTTACGAAGACCTGTTCAAACAGCCGCCGGGCACGCGCAGGTCCAGCGATATCGTGCCCCGAGAGCACGTCTCCCTGCTGGTCGACTCGGTCCAGTGGGGCATTGGTGGCGACCTGAAATGGAACGACTGGGGCAAGCCGCTGCCGCAATACCGGACCCGGAGCGAACCCACCCGCGTGCAGTTCCGCATTTCGCCCATCGGCGAACCGGAATCACCACCGGTTGGCACCCGCGACGCCCGCGCCACCGGAAGCCTGCCGTTCGAGTAAATTGTCCGGCTAACGCGCCGCCGCTACGACACCCTTCCCCAGGCTCCGGATATCCGCTTTCGGCGGCGCACCGAACATGCGCCGATACTCCCGGCTGAACTGCGATGGGCTCTCGTAGCCCACGCGAAAGGCCGCATCGGCGGCGTCGATCGAATCGACCAGCAGCAGCTGCCGGGCCTCCTGCAGCCGCAGTCGTTTCTGGAACTGCAACGGGCTCATGGCGGTGACGTTCTTGAAATGCTGGTGCAGCGACGACGTGCTCATGCCCACCTGTTGGGCCAGCGCGTCCACGCTCAGCGGTTCGGTGAAATGCTCGCGAAGCCACTGGATCGCCCTGGAAATGCGCCAGGCCGGCGCGCCGGTCGACGCGATCTGGCGCAACTGGGCCCCCTGTGGGCCCGTCAGCACGCGGTAGGTGATTTCCTGCAAAACCAGTGGCGCCAGGACCTCGATATCCGCAGGTGAGTCCAGCAACGCCAGCAGGCGCTCCACGGCGTCCGCCAGCGGCACATTCATTTCCGCCAGGCAGACGCCCCGGCCACCGCCTTTCTCCGCTGGCGGTGACCAGGCCCGCGAGAACAGTTCAGTGACCAGCCCCATGTCCAGCGTGACCACCACGACCAGGCAGGGTGTTTCCACCGAGGCCTCCACCACGCGGGACCGGGCCGGCAAATCGACCGAGACGAGCAGGCTGGACGACGGGTCGTACCGGTAGGCTTCCTCGCCGACGACGACCTCTTTCGCACCCTGGGCGACCATGCACAGGGAGGGCTTGTACAACGTGGCGTCATGCTCGGAAACGTCAGACGCCCGGAACAACGTCAGCCCCGGCACTTCGGTTTCCCGGCTGCCGTCCTCGGGCATATGCCGCTCGACGATTGAGGCCACCTGTAATGACTGTTTCATGGGGATTGTCCTTCACCGGCAGAGCCCGGTGAATCGTAGTCCAGAACAGCTCTCACTTCATCCGATATTTTCAATATTTGGATAATCAGGCAATTATCGTGGATCATCGTTCTACGCGGGCCACGCACTATATCCTAGTATTTACAACACCTGATCAGCATTTCTACCGCTACAGGAAGCATCCAACAAACTTATTTTTTCACACACGGATAGAAACGTACAACCCGATATGAAACGGAGGCATGCAATGAACGAGAACATCAACGGCAAGGTGGTCGTCATCACCGGCGCCAGCAGCGGCCTGGGTGAAGCGACCGCGCGGTTACTGGCCGGCAATGGTGCGAAGGTCGTCCTGGCGGCTCGCCGGGCCGATCGTATCGACACCCTGGCCGCGGACATCAAGGCTGCGGGCGGTGAGGCCCTTGCAGTCACCACCGACGTGACCGATGCCAGCCAGGTCCGACGCCTGGTCGACACCGCGGTCGAGACATTTGGCCGCGTCGACGTCATGCTCAACAATGCGGGACTGATGCCCCTGGCGCCCCTCGAGGACGCGAAGTTTGACGAGTGGAACCAGATGATTGACGTGAACCTTCGGGGCGTTCTCCACGGTATCGCCGCGGCGCTCCCGCACATGCAGGAGCAGAAGAGCGGCCATTTCATCAACGTGTCGTCGGTCTATGGACACAAGCTCGGGCCCGATGCGACCGTTTACTGTGCCACCAAGCATGCCGTGCGGGTTCTGTCAGAAGGCCTCCGGCAGGAAGTGAAGCCCTACAACATCCGCACCACCATCATCTCTCCCGGCGCGGTCGCATCCGAACTGCTTGACCATATCAGCGACCAGGAAATCCAGTCGGAAACCCGCAAGTTCGTCGATTCGATCGCGATTCCGCCCGAGTCCTTCGCACGCATGGTCGCGTTCGCCATCAACGAACCCGAAGACGTCGACGTGAACGAGATCCTGTTCCGGCCGACGGCGCAACCGTTATGAAGACGGCGTCACACAACAGGCTACGGGCCATGGCGGCGACCCTGCTGATCGCGGGGTCCCTCTCAATACCCACCGCCATGGCGGAGACGCAATCAACGGCAAACGAGGAGACAGGCATGATCATCACCCGCAATGGGGCCAACGCGTCCATCAAGGGTCCGGACGACTGGTTCACGGGCGACGCCCGGATCGACCCGCTTCACCTTGAAGCACAGGAGCCTTCCCGCGTGACTTCGGCGCTCGTCACCTTCGAGCCGGGCGCGCGCACGAACTGGCACACGCACCCGCTCGGGCAGCTGCTGATCGTCACGTCCGGCCAGGGCTGGACCCAGTGCGAAGGGGAACCGCGCGTGGAGATCAACGCCGGCGACACCATCTGGTGCCCGCCCGGCCACAAGCACTGGCACGGCGCAACCGCCAGCACGGCCATGAGTCACATCGCCGTGCAGGAAGCACTCGACGGCACAAACGTGGAATGGCTCGAACCCGTGACCGACGAGCAGTACGGCGACTGAGTCTTAGTCCGACCCTGCCAGGCCCTCGGTAGTCATGATCACGCGCTTCAGGTCACCGTTCGGCTCGTAGTACAGCCGGTCGATCGACACCGAGCGACGGAAGCGGCCGCCGCTGGGCTTGTCGCCCTGCGGCGGCAGGCCGCCGGTGTGGTAGATGAAGTAGTCCTTGCCCTTGAACTCGATGATGGACTGGTGGTTGGTCTCGGTGTTGCCGGCAATCTCGTTGAGGATGCCGCCGTACTGCCACGGCCCCTCGACACTGTCACTGCGCGCCCAGCAGATCTTTTCCGGAAAGTAGCAGGCGTAGGTCAGATAGTAGATGTCGTTCTTGCGGTGCACCCACAGCGCCTCGGTGAAGTGCGGCACGTCGATGACCTGGATTTCGCCGTCGAGCTCGATCATGCTGTCTTTCAGCTTCACGTACTTCGGTACCAGGTTGCCGAAGAACAGGTAGGTGTCGCCGTTGTCCTCGATCCACACAGCCGGGTCGATGTCGTCCCAGTCGTTCGGTGTCTGCGTGGTCATGTCATTGGTGATCAGCGCCTCGCCCTTCGCATCCTTGAACGGCCCGGTCGGCGAGTCGGAGACGGCCACGCCCACGGCGAAGCCGGGTTTGGTCTCATCGTGACGGACGGTGGTGTAGAACCAGTACTTGCCGTCCTTTTTGACCATGTGCGAGGCCCAGGCGTGGCTGACGGCCCATTCAAAATCGTCGGCACGCATGATCGGGCCGTGCGCTTCCCAGTTCACCATGTCCTGCGACGAGAAGGCCAGCCAGTCGTGCATCTCGAAAAACACGTCGTTGTTGGGCGCTTCGTCGTGACCGGTGTAGAGCCACACGGTGTCGCCATCGACCAGGGCGGCCGGGTCGGCGGTGAACACGTCGGTGATGATGGGGTTGTCGGCCAGCGCCGCCGGTGCGGCCAGGGCCAGCGCCAGGGGCGCGATTCGGGTCAGGTTAATCATGGTGTTAACTTCCGGGGTCAGAGTAAAGGGTCAGAGTAAATCCGCGAAAAGATTGGGTTCAGGACAAGTGGCAGAGATTTACTCTGACCCTTTACTCTGACCCCAACGCTCCCAACGCTCATCGGTTCTCTGGAGGGCCCTCGCCCACCAGCTCGGTCGTGCGTCGGTCCAGATCGGCTGGGTCAACCTGCGGCCAGCCGTCATCCCATGTGATCGGCAGGATGCGCAGTTTTTGCTTGCCATTGTCGGCCGTCTCGTAAGCGTGCAGCACCAGCCAGTCCTTGCCGTCGAAGGTGTACGCGGCGTTGTGGCCCAGTGCCACCCAGTTGTCGTTGCCCTCGATGACCAGCGTACCGCCACCATCAATCAACGAGACGCCGTCTCGATCCAGGTACGGACCGGTCACGTTTTTCGATCGGCCCACCCGCACGTTGTAGGTGCTGTACATGCCGCGGCAGCACAGGTCGAAAGAGACGAACTGGTAGTACCAGCCATCCTTTTTGAAAATGTACGGTGCCTCGATGGCGCCGACACCGGCTTCCTCGCCGGGCGTGGAAGCGTCGCGAGGCCGACCGGCGATGTGGGCCCATTCCTGCGGCTCAGCCGGTGCGGCCAGGGTCTCGTCCAGTTTGAACATCTTCAGGCCGCTCCAGAACGAACCGAAACTCAGCCAGACGTCGCCTTCGTCATCCTCGACGATGGCCGGGTCGATGGCGTTCCAGTCGTCGCGGTGGGGCACGGACTGGATCACCGGGCCCAGGTCTTTCCAGCCGTAATCCGGCGATTCCGGGTCCAGCGTCTCGGTGACCGTCACGCCCATCGCCGAGGTGTTCTTGCCGAACGCGGAGACCGAGTAGTACAGGTACCACTTGCCATCGTGTTCGAAGATATCCGGCGCCCACAGGTGGCCGCTGAAGTCCGGGACCACTTCGCGCGCCCAGTCGGGCTCGCCGTCGAAGGCGCGGCCGACCCAGCGCCAGTGTTCCAGGTCGTCGGACTGGTAAATGGTGATGCCCGGGCCGGTGCTGAAGACGTAGTAGTGATCGCCTTCTTTCGCCATGACCGGGTCGTGGACTTCGACCTGGACGGCCAGCGACGCCGCTGGCAGCACCATGGCCGCCAGCATCGCCAGGCACCGTGTTCGATTGTGACTCGTCATCCTGTCCTCCCGTGATTTACGCTATGGGGAAACCCAAAGGAGTTTCGCTCATGTCCAAGGCTCTTGATGCCGTGGCGCATTCGGCCCGGCAAGGAGTATTCGCTTTCCTGGTTGTTGCAACCCTGCTCCCGCTGTCGACCGTCGCCGACGGACTGAACATCGACAATCCGATCGTGCCCCAGCGTGCCGACCCATGGATCCACCGCGACCCGGACACCGGTTGCTACACCTTCATCGGCAGCGCACCCGAGTTCGACCGCATCGAGATCCGCCAGGCCTGCCGGCTGAACGACCTGAAAATCGCCGAGCCGAAAGTCATCTGGCGCAAACACGAGTCCGGGCCGATGAGCATGCACATCTGGGCCCCGGAACTGCATCGTATCGACGGCACCTGGTACATCTATTTCGCCGCCGGCCAGAAAGACGTGCCGTTTGGCATCCGCATGTACA
The DNA here is from genome assembly GCA_913055655.1 of uncultured Oceanospirillales bacterium. Taxonomy (GTDB): domain Bacteria; phylum Pseudomonadota; class Gammaproteobacteria; order Xanthomonadales; family SZUA-36; genus Marinihelvus. The sequence continues at coordinate 121,497 of CAJXKA010000005.1, forward strand.
CGCTCTCCAATCCCGACGACGACCCGTTCACCGACAACTGGACCGAGGAGGGGCAGTTCGAAACCGGGCTCGACACGTTTTCCCTGGACGCCACGCATTTCGAACACCGGGGCCAGCGATACTACGCCTGGGCCCAGCAGGACGCGGCCGACAGCTACAACTCGGCCATCTGGATTGCCGAGATGGACAGCCCCACGTCGCTGAAAACTGAACCGGTGATCATCAGCGAGCCCACGCTCGACTGGGAGATCCAGGGGTACAAGGTCAACGAGGGCTCCGCGGTCATCATCCGCAACGGCCGGGTGTTCATGACCTACTCCGCCAGCGCCACCGATCACCGCTACGCCATGGGCCTGCTGTGGGCTGATGCCGACGCCGACCTGCTTGACCCGGCCAGCTGGAACAAGTCGCCCGAGCCGGTGTTCACCACCAACGAGCGGCTTGGGCGCTTTGGCCCGGGCCACAACTCGTTCACGATCGCCGAGGACGGGGTCACCGACCTGCTGATCTACCATGCGCGCGACTACCGGGAACTTCGCGGCAATCCGCTTACGGACCCGAACCGGCATGCCCGTGCGCGGCCGCTGTACTGGAATTCGGACGGGTTTCCGGTGTTCGGTGAAGAAATCGGCGATTAAACTTTGTCGGGCGCGGTGCCGGGTGGCTGTGCCCGGGACACGCTCGAGTACGTCCCTGTAGCGCTCGTACGCGGCCATCCATGGCCGCGTACGGTCCCGGGCACAGCCACCCGGCACCGCGGCAGAAAGGTTTTCGCGCATGCTTTCGCTCACCGATTTCCCGTTTTCCAATTCACCGATTCCCCGTTTCACCGTCTCACCGCCTCACCGTTTCACCGTTCCGCCGTCCCACCGTCATGGGCGCTCGCTCAGCAACCTGATGCCGTAAATACCGCCGGCGATGGAGCCCTCCGCGGCCTCGAAACGGATGTCGTAAGCGCCGTCGCTGTTCGTGCGGACGGATTCCGGGACCAGGTAGTCAACGTCGTGGAAGACGGCGCCGTGCTCGCCGGTGAGGGTCACGTCGGCGATCTTTTCGCCATCCAACAGGATCGAGAACGTGCGGCCGGCATCGGCGCCCCAGTAGGTGATGCGCAGCCAGCGGGCCTGGCCGCCCAGGTCTGACAGCGTGTAGCCGAACCAGTCGGTGGCGTGGCGCCAGTGGCGGTTGAAGTTCACGCCCGCGTCCATGCCGGCGCCGTCCAGGTCGTGCTCTGCCTCGGGTTGCTGCTCGCCCGGGTTGACCCTGTCGAGGGTCACGGCTTCGAGCGCGAGGCGCGCGGCTTCTGCCTCGGCGTTGCCGTCCAGCATGGCCTGCAACTCGGACGGCGTTCCCGCCGGCCAGTAGACCATGTAGCGGGTGCGGTGGACGCGGAAGAACGGCTTCAGTTCCAGGCCGGCGTAGCGTTCCGGGCGGATGGAACCGGGCGCGTGGAAGCGCAGTTCGTCGCCCGGGATACGTTCGAGCGAGCCCGGCAGGCCGTCGACGCCGGTCACCAGCATTGGCGAATCTTCAAGCGGGCACATCTGTCCCGCGGCGATATGGCCCATGCGGCTGTCGTCGGCCAGGAAGTCCAGTACTTCGTCCTCGAATGGATCGACGGGTGCCGAGAGCACAATGGGCCCGTACATGACCGCGTTCCAGGGCGACCCGTCCGGCAGGGCTTCGAGGTGCGCGGTCATCGGCAGCGCCAGCGTCACCGTGTCGCCGGCCTTCCAGGCGCGATCGATTTCGATGAAATCGCCTGGCTCCGCGTCGACGGTGACGGTTTCGCCGTTGATCTCAAGCGCCGGGCGCGCCGCCGTGGCCCAGGTCGGGTATCGCAGCGCCAGGGTGAAATCGGCATCCGACTCGAACACCAGCCGCGTCGCGGACTCATCAGGAAACCGCGTTTCCTGGCGGATGACCGCGTTGCGTTCGGGCCATTCCAGGCGCGACGGAATGAACAGGTTCACCAGCAGGCGCTCATCGTCGTGGGCGTAGATAAACTCGCCGTACCGGACATGGTTCTCGATGCCCGAGCCGACGCAGCACCACATGGCCTTGTCCGGCTGCGAGTACACGCGGTAATGCTGCGGGCGCATCGGCGTGAAGTACACCAGGCCGCCGGTTTCCGGGTCCTGGGAGCCCAGGATGTGATTGTAGAGCGCGCGTTCGTAGTAGTCGGCGTAGCGCATCTGCGGCTCGGCGCCGAACAGTTGCCGGGTCAGGCGCAGCATGTTGTAGGTGTTGCAGGTCTCCGGGCCCTCGACCTCCTCGATCATGGTCGAGAAGTCGTCGCGCGGATTGAAGTGCTCGCGCACGCTGTTGCCGCCGATGGCGATGCTGCGACCGTTAACGACAGTGTCCCAGAAAAATGCGGCCGCGTCGTGCCAGTCGTCGTCACCGGCAACTTCGGCCACGCGCTCGAAGCCGATGATCTTGGGGATCTGCGTGTTGGCATGCAGGCCGGTCAGTTGATCTTCTTCGGCCAGCAGCGGGTCGAGAATGAGCCGGTGCGAGAAACGCCGGGCCAGCTCAAGGTACTGCGCATCACCGGTGATGTCGTAAACGTCGGCAAACACCTCGTTGGGGCCACCGTGCTCGGAACGGAGCATGGCCTGGACCTGCTCGTCGCTGAGGCCCTCGACCAGCGCCGCCGCCCAGTCGGCCCAGTCGATGAGCATCTCGCGCGCCAGTGGCGAACCCGTGTAGGTATAGGCGTCGCGCAGGCCGGCGAAGGTCTTGTGGATGTTGTACCAGGGCACCCAGCCGCCGTTCAGGCTGAACAGGTCGGCGTTGATCTCGCCGCGGCGGATCTCGCTCCAGAGCCGGTTGCTCTCGGGCACACCGCCCAGGTAGCCGTCGCCGTTGGCGTCCTGGGCGCGCTTCAGTTCGGCCAGCATGTACGCCAGCCGCTCGCGCATGTCTTCGCGACCGGTGGCGGCCACGGCCAGCGCCAGGGCACTGACATAGTGTCCACCGATGTGGCCGTCCAGGCCGCTGCCCTCCCAGTTGCCGTAGGACGGCGCTTTCGCTTCCAGGCGGGCCTCGCGCAAGTACGGCGCCAGCAGGCGGTCCGGCTCAAGCGCCAGCAGGTAGTCGATATTGCGGTCCTGGGCGGCCTTGAAGGGGCCGTCCAGCAGGCGGACCTGGTCAAGCGGGAAGTAGCTGACGTCGGCGAGAAGGAGCGTCGGGGTCAGAGTAAAGGGACAGAGTAAACCCAGTAACAGCCCCCTCATCCGCGAAAACCGGTGGGGTTTACTCTGTCCCTTTACTCTGACCCCACCATTTCTGACCCCGCCATTCATGCGAAGGCCGCGTCCCCGAACACCGGCATCCCACCCTCGTCCCAACGCAGCGGCTTGACGAAGGTGTGGCGGTCCGGGTTCCAAAGCGGGTCGCCCTCGATCTCCGTATAGGTACGGGCATGGTAGACCAGCATGTCGGTCTCACCGTCCTCGGCCACGGTAAAGCTGTTGTGGCCGGGGCCGTAGATGTCATTGTCCGGGCTGCTGGTCAGCACGGGTTCCTTCGATTTCGACCAGCTGGCCGGGTCAAGCAGGTCGGCGTCCTGGTCAGCCCAAAGCAGGCCCATGGCGTAACGCTCGTCGGTGGCACTGGCCGAGTAGGTGATGAAAATCCGCCCGCCGTGTTTGACCACCGCCGGCCCCTCGTTCACCCAGAACCCCTGGATCTCCCAGTCGTACTCGGGAATGGTCAGCCGCACCGGTGGGCCGGCCAGTGTGACCGGGTCCGACATCGGTGCGATGTAGAGGTTGGAGTTGCCGCGGATGCCCTCCTCCTTCTGCGCCCACAGGTAATACAGCACGCCGTTATGGGTGAACGTGGTCGCGTCCAGGCAGAACGTGTCCATGCCGGTCTCGATACGGCCCTCGAAGGTCCACTCGCCTTCCAGCGGGTTATCCGCCGGCGTCGAGATCGCGTACATGCGGTGCTGGAACAGGTCGTCCTTGATCTCCCGCGACGGCGCGCCCGCAAAGTACACGTACCAGGCACCCTGGTTGAAGTGGATCTCCGGCGCCCAGATGAGATCGCTGTACGGGCCCTCGTCGGGCTTGCGCCAGACCATTTTCGTTTCGGCGTCGGCCAGCCCGGCGATGGTGCGCGCACGACGTAGTTCGATGCCGTCATACGCGGGCACCGACGCCGTGAAGTAGTACCAGCCATCGTCATGTTTGTGGATGTACGGGTCCGCGCGCTGCGGAATCAGGGGTTCAAGCTTGTGCACAGGCAACTCCGTTTTCAGTCAGGGCAGCGGCGTCTCGGAGATATACTCCGGCGTCTCGTCCTCGATCAGGCCCTTCGATTTCATGTCGTTGTAGTACTTGTCGGTGATGCGGTAGCCGAACATCAGCAGCCCCATGGTCACGTGGAACACGGCGGGGATGATCGACAGCATCAGCGCGATGCCGGCGAGTGAGCGTTCGGTCTGCTCGACATTGGCCTCGAAGCCGTAGAACGTCAGCAGCATGCCCACCACGAAGCCGGCCAGGCCCATGCCGGCCTTCTGGAAGAACGAGATGCCGCCGAACGCCAGGCCGGAAACGCGCTTGCCGGTCTTGGCCTGGCCATAATCGACCGCCTCGGCGATGGCCGACCAGAACACCGGCGCGTGCAGGTCGACGACGAACGACAGCAGGAAATACAGCACGAACGCCAGCATGATGTCGTCCGGCCCGCCGACGGCAAAGTACAGCACGACGCTCAATACGCCGACGCCCAGCTGGCTCCAGCGGAACAACTGCACCTTGCACCAGCGCTTGGTGATCCACGTGGACGCCACCATCGCCAGGATGGCCGCCACCACGCCGGTGGTCAGGAAGGCCGAGATGATCTTCTCGTCGCCGGCCAGGTAATACTTGGCGTAGTAGGCCGCCACCGAACCGCGGATGACGTAACCCAGGGTACCTGTCAGGCACACGCCGCAGAGGATCAGCCACTGGTCGTTGCGAAACAGCAGTTTCACCTGCTCGCCGAACGGTTTCGTCTCCACCTCGTGCTCGACGCGCTCGGTGGTGGTTGCGAAACAGAACAGGAACATCAGCGTGGCGATACCGGCCATCAGGCCCATGGCCAGCTGGTAGCCGCGCGCCAGGTCACCGCCGCCCCATTTCACCGCCAGGATGGGCACGATACTGGTCACCATGAAGGCCGCGACCTTGGCGAAAAACAGTCGGTAGCCGTTCGCCGACAGGCGTTCCTGCGGGTCCGACGTCAACACACCGATCAGCGAGATGTACGGAATGGTCACCGAGGTGAACATCAGCGTGACCAGGATATAGGTGGCGTAGGCCCAGACCAGCTTGGCGCCGTAGTCCCAGTCGGGCGTGGTGAACATCAGGAACACCGACACGCCGAACGGCACCGACAGGTACAGGAAGTAGGGCCGGAACCGACCGAAGCGCTCGGATTTCCAGCGATCAGTGAGGATGCCCATCAACGGGTCGGTCACCGCGTCGATCAGGCGCGTGGCCAGGAACAGGATGCCCATATGCGCCGGTTTCAGGCCGAAGATGTCGGTGTAGAAAAACGAGACGATCAGGAACATGGACGAGATCACGACGTTCACGGCCATGTCACCGGCGCCGAAGCCGACTTTTTCAAGCACGGTCAGTTTTTGAGTTTTCATTCTGTTTTGAGCCTCTTCAGGGCGGATGAGCGCGCGCCTTGTAATGTGGGTAACACCGACGACGGCTGGTTGTTCGACGTGCCGCCGGCGTACTCCACGCGGCTGCCCCACACCGAAATCCCTTCCACCGACTGCGCGGTGAACGTCATCACGTACTGCCCGGCCGTTTCGTTCCAGCCCCGCGACACCACGCCGTGGAACACGCCGACGTCATCGATATCCAGGACGATGAAATCTCCCGGCAGCGTGTACCAGCGACCGGACGCAGAGCCCGCCAGCGCGCCGTTGGCTTCCAGGGTCACGATGGTCGATTCAACGATCGCGGCAGAAATGGCCTTGCCGTGATTGATGAACTTGTAGTCACCGGCGAGATCGGCGGCATCATGGGCCGGCGCCGGCTTGCAGTGATCCGCCCGCGTACAGCCACCCCTTGGCTTCGGGTCCACCAGCCCTTTGCGCGGCGGCAGGCTGGTCAGTTTTGCACTACCCGCACGGAATCCGGCCGACCCCGGGCCACTCTCCGGCAGGTAGCGGTGTGGCGCCACCACCGGCCAGCCATCGGCGTTGAGGAAAAACTCGTGCACCCGCACCTGGTGGAACTCGCCCTGGTTGGGAAATCGCGTATGAAACACCAGGAAGTACTTGCCCAGCGCGGACTCGTAGATGGCCGAGTTATGCCCGGGCGAAACGTAACCATGCCCATTGCCGGCACCCGGCTCGCCGTCTTTGCGACGGAACCGGAAATTACCCATCAGCTTCTGGCCGAACGGCTCGATGCTGTCGTCGTCGAACAACGGCAGGTTCGGGTCGGATTTCACCTCGGCCATGTCATTGCCCAGCGCGTCCAGGTAGGGGCCATCGGGGCGCCGCGAGCGCGCCACGCGCAGGTTGTAACCACCATCCGCCGCCAGTCCGCCGAAAGTGACGAACAGGTAGTAGTAACTCGTGTCCCAGCTGTAGAGGATGAATGGGCCCTCGATGCGGGCGTGGTTGCCGCCCCACAGGTGCCTGCCATAGCCCTGGCCGGGCGTCGGCAGGCCCGTATCCGGGTCCATCTCCAGTATGAAGATTCCCCCCGAGTACGAGCCATAGACCATCCACAACTCGCCGGCGCGGTCATAAAAGACATGTGGGTCGATCGTATTGGGGTGGTATGTGGGGTCGTAAACGTTCTCGCCGTCCTCGCTGGTCTCGCCCCACATGCCGGACTGCAGGAAGATCTCCTGGTAGGTGTACGGCCCCTCGATATCGTCGGCGATGGCCAGCGACAGCGAGGCGCGCGGCTCGGTGTTCGCCGACAGGTTCGGGTACATGTAAAAGCGCCCGTCATCCAGCTGGCGCACGTCGTTGGCCCACAGCCCGACCGTGCCGGACCATTCGAACAGGTCCTGCAATTCGTTGTTGGGGTTCACAAACAGCGGATTGCCCGGGTTCACGCCCTCGGCGAAACGGGTCCAGTGCACCAGGTCGTCTGACTTCGCGGCCGCCAGGTGGGAGCCGAAAATGTAGTACGCACCGTCAACCTTGACGATGGACGGGTCGTGGACGGTGACGTCGGTGAACTGGGCGTGGGAGTCAGACATCTCCCACAACGACAGCAGCAAAACGCCCCACGCCATCAGGTAATGACAACGTATATACTGGATCATACGGTCATCCGGAAAGCATCACCATGAGCAAAAACGCCATCTTCACCATGAAACTGGACCCCGAACTGCGGGACAATTTCATGGCCGCCGCCAAAGCGGCGGACTGCCCCGCCTCGCAACTGGTCCGGGACTTCATGCGTGACTACGTCGCCAATCACCAGGAAAGGCAGGACTACAACGCGTGGCTGGCCCTCAAGGTCGAGCGGGCACGGGAATCGCTGCGAAACGGCGAGGGGATCGACAACGCCCAGGTTGAGCGGGAATTCGCCGAACTGCGAAAAGCGACGATGAAAATCGCTGAAAAATGAAGGTAACGTGGTCGCCACCTGCCATCCAGGACCGCCTTTCAATCTGGTTCTGGATTTCGAGCGAAAACCACGCCGCCGCCATCCACATGGAGTCACTTTTCGACGCTGCCGCAGATCGGTTGGCGAACCACCCCGAGCTTGGTAAGCCAGGTGAAATTCCCGGCTCACGCGAACTGGTCGTTCACGAGAGTTATCGCCTTGTCTACGAATTCGACCCGCAACGTGAAGAAGTTGAGATCCTGACGCTGTCCCATACGCACCGTCAATGGCCACCCCTGAAACGGTAAGTGTTCTGGCCGGGTCGCTCATCAAACCTGGTCAGACACCATTTTCCAGGTGGTAGTACACCGCGTTGTGCCGCAGTTCCTGCTTGAATTCACGCACGGTGGTGTCGGCGCCGATGACGACCAGTTCCACGCCGGCGATCTCGGCAAAGTCTTCCAGCTGCTCCAGGGTGATGCCCTGCGTGTAGCAGCTGTGGTGCGCGGCACCGGCATGAATCCAGCACGCGCCCGAGATTTCCAGGTTCGGTCTCGGCACCCACAGCGCCTTCGCGACGGGCAGGTTCGGCATCTCGGCGGGAGCCTCCACGGTATCCAGCTCGTTCACGACGATGCGGAACCGCGTGCCCAGGTCGATCTTGGAGATGTTCATGGCCGGGCCCGTGGCGCCGGAGAACAGTAACCGGGCGATATCTTTCTTGATGCCGATGGTGTGCAGCTGAATGTCGACCTTCGGCGTCTTGCCGCCGGCGATTGACGGGCAGATTTCCAGCATGTGCGCGCCCAGCACCTGGTCGGTTGGGCCGAAATCGTAGGTGTAGTCTTCCATGAAGCTGGTGCCGCCCTCGCGCCCCTTCGACATCACCTTGACGATGCGCACCATGGCGGCGGTCTTCCAGTCACCCTCGCCACCGTAGCCGTAGCCACGGCTCATCAGGCGTTGCGTGGCCAGGCCCGGCAGGCCGGACAGGCCGGTGAGGTTCTCGAAGCAGTTGGTGAAGGCCATGGAATTGCGTTCCACCAGGAAACGCTCCATGCCGAGCTCAAGGCGGGCCTCGTTGCGCAGCAGCTCCAGCTTTTCGGCATCGTCAAACACCGCCGCGTCAATCTCGTAGTCCTGCTTGTAGACTTCAAGTTGCGCGTCGATGTCCTCGCTGCTGACCGCATCGACCACTTTGGCCAGGTCGCCCAGGCCCCAGGCGTTCACCTCGTAGCCGAACTGGATCTGCGCCGACACCTTGTCGCCGTCAGTGACCGACACCTGGCGCATGTTGTCGCCAAAGCGCGAGACCACCAGGTTCTGCGCCTCGTCCCAGCCCATCGCGGCGCGAATCCAGTCGTCCAGCTGGCGCTGCACGGACTCGGACTGCCAATGGCCGACCACCACCTTGCGATCGATGCGCAGGCGCGTGCCGATATGGCCGAACTCGCGGTCGCCGTGGGCGCTCTGGTTCAGGTTCATGTAGTGCATGTTGATGTCGGCCCAGGGCAGCTCGGCGCCGAACTGGGTGTGCAGGTGCATCCACGGCTTGTTCAGCGCACGCAGGCCCGCGATCCACATTTTGGCCGGCGAGAACGTGTGCATCCACAGCACCAGGCCGACGCAATCAGGGTCGTTGTTCGCTTCGCGGCAGATCGCGTGGATCTCGTCCGGGGTTTTCACCGTGTCCTTCGCGATGACTTTCGCGGACACGTGTTCGGAGGCCGTGAGACCCTCGGCAATGGCTTTGCTGTTCTTCGCCACTTGCTCCAGCACCCTGGGTCCGTAGAGGTGCTGCGAACCGGTCACGAACCAGATGGTCTTGTCACCGTAAATCTTCATGTCTGTCTGTCTCCGGAATGCGGTACGCCAGTGCCGTCAGCCCTGGCCGTAATAGGAATCCTTGCCATGCTTGCGCAGGTAATGCTTGTCCACGATGGCCTGTTTAAGCGGGCCGCGCGTGGGGTCGATGATGCGCGTGAACATCGCCATGCGCGCGACCTCCTCAAGCACCACCGCGTTGTAAACCGACTCGGCCGCGTCCTTGCCCCAGGTGAACGGCGCGTGACCGGCCACGATGACCATCGGCGTCTCCATCGGGTTGCGCCCCGCGAAGGCCTCGGTGATCTGCACGCCGGTCTCTTCCTCGTAGTCGCGCTCGATCTGCTCGTCGCGCATCACTGCCGTGCACGGGATCTCGCCGTAGGCGTAGTCGGCATGCGTGGTGCCGAAACAGGGAATCGGCTGCTGCGCCTGGGCCCAGGCCGTGGCATGGGTCGAATGCGTATGCGTCACCCCGCCGATATCTTCGAAATGGCGGTACAGGTGCGTGTGGGTACGCGTGTCCGAGGACGGTTTCAGCTTGCCCTCGACGACCTGGTTATCCAGGTCCACCACCACCATGTCGTCCACGGTCAGTGATTCGTAGGACACGCCGCTGGGCTTGATCGCCAGCACGCCGGCGTCGCGGTCAATCTGCGAAACGTTGCCCCAGGTGTAAAGCACCAGGCCGCGTTCGTGCAGTTGCATGTTCGCGGCCCAGGCCGCTTCTTTCAGGTCGTCGTAACTCATGTGTCGGTCATTCCACGTGCTCCACCGCTGCCGCCTCCACGGCCAGCGCGGCGCTGTGTCGATTGAAGTATTCGTCAAAGCCGGCGACGTCGCCCGGCGCCGGCGCGACGGCCGGGCCGATGGAATCGCCGATCAGCGTGTCCAGGAAATCCGGCAGCGACTGCCCGCGATCCTCGCGAACCAGGAAGGCCGCCAGCAGGGCCATGCCCCAGGCGCCGCCCTCGCCGGCCGTGTTCGGCAGGCCGACCGGCGTATTGGTCGCCGCCGCCATGATCCGCTGGCCCACGCCCTCGGTCTTGAAGAAGCCGCCATGGCCGCGCAGTTCCTCCACTTTCACACCCTCGCGCTCGGTCAGCACGTTCATGCCGGTGCGCAGCGCGCACAACGCCGAGAACAGGTGGGCGCGCACGAAATTCGCCAGCGTGAAGCGCGCGCCGGTGCCGCGAACGAACAGCGGCCGGCCCTCGCTGAAGCCGGTCATGTGTTCACCGGACACGTAGCCGTAGGCCAGCAGGCCGCCGGCATCGTCATCGCCTTCCAGCGCCAGCGGCATCAGCTTGCCGAACAGCGTATCGTCGTCGAACTCGGCGCCCAGCAGCGTCGCAGCTTCGCCCAGCAGGCCGGCCCAGGCGTCAAAGTCCGAAGAACAGTTGTTGGAATGCGCCATGCCCACCAGTTCGCCGTCAGGCGTCAGCACCAGGTCGATTTCGTGGTGGACGGACGAGAGGCGTTCTTCCAGCACCAGCATGGCGAACACCGACGTTCCCGCGGAAACGTTGCCGGTGCGCGGACGCACGCTGTTGGTCACCACCATGCCGGTCTGCGCGTCGCCTTCCGGCGGCGCCAGGGGCGCGCCGGGCTGCAGTGCACCCGAGGCATCGAGCAACGCCGCACCTTCAGCGGTCAATGTCCCGGCGGGCTCACCCACCGGCACGATGGCCGGCAGGATGTCACCGAGCTTCCAGCCCAGGCCGCGGTCAGCGACATGGCTGTCGAAGGTTTCCAGCATCCAGGCGTCCCACTGGCCGGTTTTGGGGTCCACGGGGAACATGCCCGAAGCATCACCCACGCCGATGGCCCACTCGCCGGACAGTTTCCAGTGCACCCAGCCCGCCAGCGTGGTGATGTGCGCGATGTCGCGCACGTGCGCCTCGCCCTGCGTGATGGCGTGGTAGAGGTGCGCGATGCTCCAGCGCTGCGGAATCGGCCAGCCCAGCAGGTCGGTCAGGGCCGTGGAGGCCTCGCCCGTGAAATTGTTACGCCAGGTCCGGAACGGCACGAGCAGCTCGCCATCGGCGTCGGTGGCGATGTAGCCGTGCATCATGGCACTGAAACCGAGCGCGCCAATGCGGGTCAGCTCAACCCCGTGGGTGTCACGGACATCGCGCGCCAGTTCGGCGTAGCTGGCGGCCACGCCGTCCAGTACGTCCTGCATGCCATAGGTCCAGACGCCGTCTTCCAGCTGGTTTTCCCAGCCGAAGGCGCCTGAGCCAAGGGGCTTGCCGCACGGCGTGACCAGTGTCGACTTGATCCGGGTCGAGCCCAGCTCACAGCCGAAAACCACGTCACCCGTGGCGATTCTTTGAGCCTCGTTCATGTTGCCTCGAATACTGCCGCAATCTTATGTCCGCCCGTCACAGGGCGGGCGAACAATTATAAAGAGCCGGCGGACTAATTACGATAAGTATGACAAATCATACCGATTGAGAAAACAGGCTGGAAATGACACCCCAGTCGACCGACTCCAGTGATTCAACCGCCAGGTCCGCTTCACCCAGCGATTCCAGCGGATGCGTGGTCGCCACGGCGATGACTTTCGCGCCGGCGCCGAGGCCGGCATCGATCCCCACGTGGGCGTCTTCGAACACCACGCACTGCTCCGGTGCCCGCCCCAGGGCGGCCGCGCTCTTCTCGAACACTTCCGGGTCGGGCTTGCCGTGGGAAACGTCCTCCGACGTGATCACCGCGGAAAAGTACTCGCGAATACCCAGCACATCGAAGACGGTTTCGATGTTCTCGCGATGGGTCGACGAGGCGACCGAGCACGGCGCGCCATTGTCACGCAGGGTGGCCAGCAGTTCGCGGACCCCGGGCAAGGCCTCGATGCCCTCTTCGCGGATGATCTCGCGGTAGAGCGCTTCCTTGCGAAGCGAAAGCCGCCGGATCTCGTCAGCATCCTCGGTCCATCCCAGGATGCCGGGAATGATGACCTCGTTCTTCATGCCGAAACCGCGTTTGAAATGGTCAGCCGGCAACTCGCGCCCTTCCTCCTGGGCGAGCAGCTCCCAACTTTTCTCATGCTGGGACGACGAGTCAATCACAACGCCATCCCAGTCGAACAGTGCACCTGGAGTCATCCGCGGATTATAGGCAAAAAAAAGCCCGGCAAGCCGGGCGCACTCCTTATTATTATTTTTATGGTTGTCAGCGAATCCCTGGCTCTCTCTGGATCAGCGTATCCGCCTTGTTGTTGACTGGAGGAACAGGCCCAGGGCCAGCACCCCCGTGATCACACCCAGCACCAACCAGCCATTCAGGTCCTGCCATGACACCTGGCGGGTGCTAGCCATCACCGGCGACGCAAAACATGCCAGCAATGCAAAATTCCATGTCCGAATTATAGTTCGGGAACCGGTCAGGCTGACCGCATGCCTGGACCGGCCGGTCCGGGCGAACGAACGGAATACCATTTCCTTCAGCCGAGCGAGTCCCATTGCAAACTCCCTTTCGTTGGTACGGGACCCCCCCAACCGCGGACAATACTGCAATAAAACTTAACTCGATTCAACCTAAACTTTAAACGTTTTACTTCGACTCGCCGCAAAGTGCCGTTTTTGTGATACCGAACCGCATTTTTCGGTAAAATCGGCGCCTGCGTCACACCCTGATGCCGGTATAGCTCAGTTGGTAGAGCAACTGATTTGTAATCAGTAGGTCCCGAGTTCGAATCTTGGTGCCGGCACCATCGTTCCCCCACGAACCCGGCCTGGTGCCGCTAAGTGTTCAGCGCCGCCAGCTTCCTGTCGATTTCCGCCAGTTCCTGTTCGGCGACCCGGGCGATTTCCTGCAGCACCTCAAAGTTTTCGAGCTCGACGGCCTGCTCCGAGGAATCGGCATCCAGGCCGCGACCCAGGTCCTTGCGGATCGCCGCCAGGCGGTTCTCCAGTTCGGCCTTCTGTGCCAGCAGTGCTTCCTTGGTGTCACTCATGGGTCTGATCCGTTCGGTTATCGTGGGCTCAGTTCCAGTATTGCCGCCCTGTGCTCATTGGTTTCCCAGGTGCGGCCATGGACCAGCACCCGCAGGCCATCCGGTGAGAGATCGGCCACGCGCAGTTCAAGCCAGCGCTCAGCCGATGCGCCAGTGGCCTCGACAATATCGGTGATCGCGTGGATGCCCGTCGCCTGCGTCCAGATGAAACCTTCAGGTGGCGGCTTCGGACTTGCGAGCGGACTGTAGGCCTCAAAGTCGCCCACGATCATCGACCCTGCCGCATCAATCGCCAGGGGCCGGTGCTTTTCGATCACGGGATTGTCATCCACATCATAAACCCCGGTGGCGCGCACGTTGCCGAGCAGGCCGTAACGGCCATCCGCGGTCCAGAACCATGACTGCGCCCGGTTGTAGCGTTCGTCACCGACCAGGAGCTCCGAGATGAGGTTGCCGGCGACAACCTCGCAGAGGGCGTCACAGGCAATGGCGCTGGCGAGGATTTCGCCTTCCGGGTTGCGGATCAGCCGCGGCTCCCCGGCGTTGGTCCAACGCATGGCTTCGGAACCGGTGACCTGGATGAAGGGTGGGATGGGCGTAATGACCGGGAATGACTGCGAGCCCACCACGACCTGTGCATCGATGGAAGCCGCTGTTGGAACGGTAAACGCCCCTTCGTCCAGGCGGGGCAACGCCCGATCTCCGGCAATGGGATCAAACATCCAGGGCTCTTCATCCCGCGACGGGTCGGTAAAACGACGGCCCAACAGGACACCACCGTCCCTGGACCCGCCAGACAGCACCGCCATGGAAGAGTCCAACTCGTCCACAGGTGTCCAGCCGACATTGCGCCACCACGCCAGTGGCCCAAAGCTTTCGTTGGTCAGGAGTCCCGCAGGTACCGGCTCATTCACGACGATCCGTTCGGCCAGCTCGCTGACCAGGACTGGGCTATCGCGCCAGATTTCCTCGCCCGAAAGCGTCGTCCACTCGCTTTCACCGGGGGCCATGACGACCACCTCGCCCACGCTTTCGCCGTCGAGCTCGCGCACGCCGACTACTGTGCCGTTGTCAGTGACGCGGCGTACCGTGATTGAATCATCCTGGGGAACCGGAATGTCCGTCCAGTTGGCTTCGTAAAGGTCGGCGAGGCCGGGTTTCACATACGGGCACGCCGGGCTGGCCAGCCGGCTCAGCCGTTTCAGGTCCTGGCTGCCGGTGCCGAACCCGGGCAGTTCGGATTCGTAGTTCATGCCGCCGTCGTTGCAGGCCAGGTTCATGTCCATCTGGCCCCAGTCGAAGCGTTCGACATCGGTCTTGTCGAAGGCAGCGCCGAAGCGGGCGCCGCGTGTGCCGGTCAGTTCCGGCACGACGATCACGCCGTCCTCGTAGGTGCCCAGGCCGGACATCCAGGCCTGGTTGCCCTGGTCGTCGTAGGTGAACCAGAAGACCAGCGCCTCGTTGCGGGTCAGCCACTGCACGGTGAAGCCTTCACCGCTGTGGGTGGTGTCGTACCAGTCGCCGCTCTGGCCGGCATAGGCCATGACCGGTTCGCCGGGGATGCCGTTGATGGACTCGCAGCCCGCGGCCATGGTGCGGCTCAGGCGTTTCAGGTCGACTTCGGCGCTTTCGCCGAAGGCCGTCCAGTTGACGGTACCGGCCTGGCAGTCGCCAAAGCGGAACGTGGCGCTGCCGACAACTTCGCGAACCACGTCATTCTTGTCGAAATCCTCGCCGAAGGTCGCGCCCCGGGTCACCACCAGTTCGGGCACGCTGATGTACTGGCCATCATCATCTGTCATGACCTGGCCGACACCGGTCAGCCAGCGCTGGCCGCCGTCGTCATCGTAGGTGTACCAGTAAGCCGTGGCCCGGTCGTCGTTGAGAATTTCCAGTACCCAGCCTTCGCCGCTGCGGTCCGGGTCGTACCAGGCGGCCGTGTGGCCGGGCTCGACAATGGAGGTCTGCGCCAGCGCGGAGCCGGCGATAAGGGCGGCAAAGGGGGTGGCCAGTGCCGCCACCATGATCCTGTTGGTGGTGCGCATGATGATTCCTTTCAACTCGTATGGCTTGAGGGTCCCCTCCCCTGTACCCCCAGTTTAGCGAAGCCAGAAAAAAAAAAAGCAGTTTCAATCACATGACAGTGTCATTTACCCGGCGCCACGCCCAGGTTTTGAAGATATTCAATGCTTTGCGGCACCTGCTGCACCACCCGCGAAGATTCGTCCTCGATGAAGAACCAGCGGATGCCCTGGCGCTTCGCCTCGGCGACCACCCCGGCGATGCCGACATCGCCCTGGCCGAGCACGACATTGGTTTCGACGTCGGAGTGGCCGGTGGTGGTGTCGGGTGTGCCGGGCAGGCGGTCCTTCAGGTGCAGTGACTTGAAACGACCCGGGTAGCGCCGCAGGTAATCGACCGGGTCGCCGCCGCCCTGTTTGATCCAGTACACGTCCATCTGGAACTCGGCGCCGGTGACGTTCCGCAGCATGTAGTCGAGCAAGGTGCCGTCGCCGTACGGCAATAACTCGTAGCCGTGCGGATGGTACTGCAGGGTGATGTCGTTGGCGGCGAACAGCGGGCCAGCCTCGTTCATCACTTTCACGGCTTTTTCGGCATCCTCGAAGGTAAAGCCTTTCGCGCCGTCGTGGGGAATCCAGTAGAAGGTGGCGAAATCGGCGCCGTAGAAGCGCGCCTTGTAAACGGCCGCGATCGGGTTGTCGCGCAGTTCCTCGAACGAAGTATCCACGCTGGCGACCTGGATGCCATGCGCCTTCAGCGCGGCGTGGAATTCATCGACGTTCAGGTCGTACAGCGCGCCACCACCCTCGGCCCATTCCAGGCCCCATTCTTCCATCAGTGCAAACGCCGCCGGTACGTCTTCGGCCATCTGGTTGCGCAGGCTGTAGAGCTGCAGGCCCAGTTCCTGGGCGCCGGTCATGGGTGTGACCAGCATAGCGGCCAGGCCCGTCAGCAGGGCGGTTCGGGTCATACGCTTCATGGCGTGTTCCTCGTTGTCGTTATTCGGTTGTGTCGGGGCTATCGTCGGCCGGCAGCGCGAAGGCCACGTACTTGCCGGACTGCTTGCCACCAAACTTGCCGCCACCGGCGCTGATGACGATGAACTGTCTCCCGTCCACATCAAAGACGGCGGGCGTGGCGACACCGGCGGCCGGGAGCTCATATTCCCACAACTGCTCGCCCGTGGCCTTGTCGAACGCGCGGAGCTTGTGATCGAAAAGCGTCGCCGCGATGAACACCAGCCCGCCGGCCGTGGCGACCGGGCCGCCATAGTTCTGCGAGCCGGTGTTCGTCATGCCCTGTTTAACCAGCTCCGGGTACTCGCCCAGCGGCACCTGCCAGGCGAATTCACCGGTATCCAGGTTGATGGCGCTGAGCGTGCCCCAGGGTGGCTTCACCGCCGGGTAGCCTTCGTGGTCGGTGAACAGCGGGTAGCCGGCGATGCGGTAGCGCAGGAACAGCGGCGAATCGGCGCCCAGCGCCGTTTCGATCGGCACATCCCGGCCTTCCAGCAGGTACGCCGCCATCGCGTCGCGGCCCTTCCAGTCGAACCATGGGCTGAACGCCGGCATGCGGCCGCGGCCGGTCATCAGCACGTCGGTAAACCCTTCCCAGTCCAGCCGCTGGTCCAGGTCGACCAGGGACGGAAACTCGCCGGTCCCCTGGCGGTCATCGCCATGGCAGGACGCGCATAACAACTGGTAGGCCTGGGACGCCCGTGCGCCGGCCGGCAGTGGCTGGCGCTCTTCCATTTTCAGCAGCCAGGGCATTTCGTTGGCGTTGACGTAGAGGATTGAGGTTTCCGGGTCGAACGCCGGACCACCCCACTCTGCGCCGCCATCGAAACCCGGAAAAACGGCCTGGGCCCTGGTCGACGGCGGAATGAACTGGCCACCTATGGTGATCGCCTCCAACTGCCCGCGCACATTGGCCGTCGCCTCCGGGCTCCGGTCGGTGATCGTGCCCTCGTCGAACACCTGTCGAGCGAACGGCGCGGGTACTTTCGGCAGCCACTGGGTTTCCGCCAGCTTCTCCCCGGGCAGGGCTGATGGTGAAACCGGCACCGCTTCCAGCGGAAACAGCGATTCGCCGCTGTCACGGTCAAGGACGAAGACGTGGCCGGACTTGGTCACCTGGACCACCGTGTCCACTGGCTCGCCGTCGCGCTTGACGGTGGCCAGTACCGGCGGCGCCGGCAGGTCGCGGTCCCAGGCATCGTGGCGCACCACCTGGAAGTGCCATTTCCGCTTGCCGGTGCGCGCATCCAGCGCCACGATGCTGTTTGCGAACAGGTTGTCACCATGGCGGTTGGCGCCGTAGAAATCATCGCTGGCCGAACCGGTGCCGAAAAACACCATGCCGCGCTCGCGGTCCAGGCTCATGCCGCTCCACGCGTTAGCGCCGCCGGAGTAAGTCCAGGCATCTTCCGGCCAGGTGTCATGGCCGTACTCGCCGGGGTGCGGGATGGTATGGAAAGACCAGCGCAGTTCGCCGGTATGGACATCGTATGCTCGGACATCGCCGGGCGCCGCCGGCAGCGATTCCGACAGGCTGGAACCCATGATCACCAGGTCTTCGAACACGACGCCGGGGCTGGTTGCCGAGATGCCCACGCTGTCCACCGGCCGGCCGAGCCCCTCACGCAGGTCAACGCGGCCACCGTCGCCGAAGGTCTCTACAGGCGCCCCCGTGGCCGCATCCAGGGCGTAGAGATAATGCCCCCCGGTATAGAGAATGCGCTCGCCGCGCCAGTGCATCAGCCCGCGGATGAACACCCCGCCCAGGCTGGTCTCGCCCGGCGCCAGTGGCGGTTCGCGCTCCCAGACCAGTTCGCCGGTAGCGGCATCCAGCGCGAACACGCGCAGTGCCCGGCTGACACCGTAAAGCCGGTCACCAAGGATGATAGGCGTGTGCTGCAACCGACGGGTGGCGTGGTAGTCACGCGCCTCGGTATCCATATCACCCGAGTCGTAGACCCAGGCGACCTCAAGCAGGTGAACATTGTCGCGGTTAACCTGGTCGAGCGAAGAATACTGTTGCTGGGTGGGGCCGCCACCGTACTCGCGCCAGGTGGCGAACTCACTCGCGTGGCCATTGCAACACCAGGTCAATGTCAACGCCATGGCGAGCGTAACCATGGCCGGGGGCAGTATGCCCCGGTACTTTTTCGGGTGCATCGTGATCGATCCCGGTTTTTTCGCTCAGAGTAATCAACCCCTGCGCTGGACGCCAGTTGCCAGGCCAGCGAACCCGCGAATCAGAGCCCGAGCGACGCCAGGAAAGTCCAGAGGGCCTGACGGAAACGATCCCTCTCAGCCTCGCTGAATTTTCCGTGGCCACCACCCTTGACGACCAGGAATTCATGCCCGACACCGGCTTCGCGCAGCCGTGCGACCAACGCTTCAGACTGCCCAAAAGGAACGATACGGTCGGCGTTACCGTGGGTGACAAATACAGGCGGGCTGTCCTTTGTTACCCAGTTGATGGGTGAAACCGAGCGGGCGAAATCCACGTCACCCGCGTGCGGGCCCAGCCACCATTTCGGCGAGCGCTGGTCCATGACGGGTTCCAGGTCGGTGACGCCGTACTTGTCGATGATCGCGGCCACGCGGACCTCGCCGTCATAGCCGCAGTCACCATCGAATCGGCGGTCGTCGCCCATCAGCCCGGCCATCAGCGCCAGGTGGCCGCCGGCTGATCCGCCCATGACCACCACCTTGTCTCGATCGATATTCAGCTGGTCGGCATGATTAAGCAGGTGAATGAGCGCGCAGCGGACGTCCTGTACCGCGGCCGGCGCAGGGGCCTGCGGGCTCAGGCGGTATTCGACGTTGGCGACCGCCCAGCCATTGGCGAACCACGAGCCGAAACCGCGCTGGGATTCCTTGACGCCGTGGTTCCAGCCGCCGCCGTGGATGTTGATCATCAAGGGGGTCGGCGCTACGGGTTCTGCGGGACGATAAATGTCCACCCGGCCCTCCCAGCTGTCTACCTGGTGATAGACCACGTCGATCGCGGCAACGTACCCTTCGGGCAGGTCGACCGGCGGATAATCACCCGGTTCCACGGCCTTGACCTGCAAGGCCACCAGCCACGATGACACTGCTGCGACCATTAACCATCGCCCAACGCCCGCCACCTGGCCAGAATGAATCAGCCACCTGTTTTCCATAACACCCACCTTTGTTGAAACTGGTATGACCGGCCGCCCAGGATTTGAGATTGTCAGCCCACTCACCCCAACCCAATGGTCGCCGTCAAACCGGATTTGGAGAAATGGTCATCTTTGTATTACGAACCATACACCTGACCAATTAATCCACCTATATCACTGTGTTTAATAGTTTTACATAAATACTAGTCGAACAAAATCAAAATCTAGTTGACCACTTGAATGGACCGTTATTCAACCATTTGGTAATACCAATTATTCGTTATTGATTACCCAAAATGGTTGACAATATTGTTTGACATGGCCTATAAAACCCTTGAAGGCTCACTCAACAAAGGCTCATATCAACCCACAGAACACGGCTCAACGTCGACGGGGTACCCATGAATAACGATTCCAAGCTCACCAGTTCAATTGCCACGTTGCGCCAATGCGTGCGCAGGCGCCCATTTCTCCTTACTTTGGCCATCACTGCATCGCTGAATAGCGCCCAGGCGATTGCCCAGGACGAACAGGAAAACGTCCTCGAAGAGGTCAAGGTCATGGGCATCCGCTCCTCGCTCCAGGCCGCGGTCGAAACCAAGCGAAACGCCGATAACCTGGTCGAGGCCATTTTCGCCGAAGACATCGGCAAGCTGCCCGACCAGAACCTTGCAGAGGTGCTGGAGAACATCACCGGCGTGCAGATCACCCGCGAGGCGGGCGTCGGTACCGGCGTACAGATCCGCGGCACCAACGCCAACCGCACCGAGATCAACGGTGTCTCCACCGTGGGCTCCGGCGCCGGACGGACCGGTATCGATTTCGAAGACATTTCCGCGACGATGATTTCGGCGCTGGAAGTTATCAAGGCGCCCGAGGCCAGCACCATCGAAGGCTCCGTGGGCGGCACGATCAACCTGAAGACCCGGCGCCCGCTGGACCTGCCGGAAACGCTGCTCGGCGTTCGCGCCCAGGGCGAGATCAGCAGCCTGTCGAGCGATGGGGGTATCACACCCAGGGTCTCCGGCACCTGGGGCGACAACTGGTCGACCGGTGCCGGCGAGTTTGGCGTCGTACTCAGCGCCAGTTATGCGGAGCAGGACGTGAGCGCCTTCCGTCCCCGAGCCGACCGAGACAACCTGGTCACGGCCGACAGCGGCGCGCCCGCTGCGCAGTCGTTCGACTTCCTCCCGATCCAGTTCTTCGTCCAGGACTATGACAACTTCGAGTACGAAACCACGAACGTCATCGGCTCGCTTGAATGGGCGCCAAACGACAGCTTCAAGTTCTACTTCGATACCATTTTCGCCGACCAGGAGCGACTGCAGGAAAGCTCCAGGATCCAGGCTTCCGGCGTCAGCGACCTGCGCAACTATTCGATCCCGACCGCATTTGAAACCGTCGATTTCGGCACGTTGGATGGCGCCAACGGCGCACAGCACCTGGGCACCATCCAGGCCGCGCTGCAAGGCGTGATTCCCGTCGAGGACGGTGACGCCGACCCTAACCTGCGCATGTCCACCGACACCAGCTCGCGGGTCACCGACAGCCAGATCTTCCGGCTGGGTACCGACTGGGCGCTGGGCAACTGGTCGGGACGGGTCGAAATCTCGTCCGCCGAGAACGACACCACCACCCCGGGCTTCAATACCACGCTCAACTTCATCAACCCGAACGTGGCCATCAACGACTCCAACGAGAACGGTACACCGTTCGTGTACGACCTGGATGGCGCACTGACCTTCGGCATCGCCCAGGGCGTGTACGGCTCACCGACGGTCGAGCAACTGCTTGACCCCGCGAACTACGTGTTGCGCGATGTCAACCAGGGGCGGGACACGGTCAACAACAAGGAGGACGCCTTCCGCACGGACTTCAGCTACGAGCTGGACTGGGCCGGAGTCACGTCCTTCGATTTCGGCTACCGCTACAACGAGAGCTCCAGCGTCAACAACGACCTGCGCTCCAACGTCGGCCTGAGGAGCCTGGCCGACAGCCCGCGTGGCAACCTGTTCGAAGCCCTGCTGACACTGGGCCCGGACAACTTCAACGCCGCCGACGACCGTGAACTCTACGTGGGCGACTTCCTCTATGTTGACCCGGAGATGGTCATCAGCGACCCGGACGCCGTCATTGACATCCTGAATGCAGCCATCGACGCGAACAACGCCATCACCGGCTCCGACCGGGCCCACATCGACCAGCCCACTTCGACGGTCGCGTCTTTCTTCGACATCACGGAAACCACCAACGCGTTTTACGCGCAGATCAATTTCCAGGCCGGCATCTTCCGCGGCAACGTCGGCGCGCGCTACCTGGAGACCGACGTCACCTCGCTCGGCAACAGCGTTACCGACGGCGTGGTGACTCCGACCACGAACAAAGGCAGCTACGACTTTTTCCTGCCACGGATCAACATCGTCGCCGACCTGGGCGAGGCCTGGGTCGTACGCGGCTCCTGGGGCAAGGACATCCGCCGGCCGAATTTCGACGACCTGTCGACCTCGTACACTTTCAGCACCAGTCCGAACCCGGCAGTGCCCATTGGCAATCCCGGCCTGGAACCCGAGGAAGTCACCTCGTTCGACCTCTCTGTCGAATGGTATTTCGCCCCGAACTCGGTGCTCAGCGCGGGCTACTTCCAGAAGGAACGCACCGGCCTGTTCGTCCTGACCACCGAGTCACCGTTCGAGGACCCGGTCACCGGCTACCGCGACATCACCGACCCGTGTGAAGCCGGCGGCATCTTCAACCCCATCGCCGACATCAACGTATTCGGCCCCGAGCCGGGCGTCGGCGTCTGCGTGCCAACCCAGTCGACCATCAACGGCGAAGGCGAAACCACGCAGAAAGGTATCGAGCTGGCCTTCCAGTACGACCTGGCCGGTTTCGAAGACACCCTGGGCTGGGCGTCGGGCTTCGGTATCTACGCCAACTACACCTGGCAGGAGTTCTCCGGCGGCGAAACCTACCTGAACCCCACCAGCCGCGCCGAACAGGTGTTTGACGCCATGGGCAACCAGGACGTCACCCTGCGCGCCCAGCTGCTGGACCTGTCAGAGAATTCCTACAACCTGACCCTCTACTACGAAAAGTACGGCTGGTCGATCCGCTCACGCTACACCTGGCGCGAAGCCTATCGCTCGGAAGACTTCGGCAGCACCAGCAGCTACCCCTGGGGCTTCCCGGTGGTGGTCGAAGACCGCGGCCAGCTGAACCTCAGCGTCAACTACCAGCTGACCGACCAGCTCAGCGTCGGCGCCGAAGCCGTCAACCTCACCGAGTCCGACATCGAACAGTCCTGCGTCAGCGAAGGCGCCCTGCTCTGCTTCCAGGGCTTCGCCGACCGCCGCGTCACTCTCGGCGCCAGCTGGGTGTTCTGAACCCGCTTATGGAACCGACTCCAACGGCCGCCCCCACCGGGGCAGCCGGTTCCACCCAGAAGCCCCGGCCAGCGCCGGGGCTTTTTCATGGGTGGGAACGACGAATTTCAGTCGGTAAGCTAATATTTCGGGAGATCGGATTAGTTACACACTTCTGCTTCCGGCCAAAATCGGTCATGCGTGTTGGTGCAGGTTGGTTCCCCGGTCTTAGAAATTTGGCGAGAAAATCAGATCGATGAAACTATTGAGTTGCCCACCGCTAGAAGTTGAAAGCATTGAAGATTTCCAGGCGGTTCTAAGGGGAGGTGAAAGTCTGAGTTTTATACTCCCGAACTCGCAGAAAACCAAATTCATGAAGCAGGTTCGCAGACTTAACAAATGTATAAAACACTCAAGGAAAGACTTGAGGGGTTTCAGTAAATTGCCAACGCATATTTATATGCTATTTGTTCCAGTTCTCGGAGCGTTTTTGTCTCGGAACCAACCTGAATTGGACCATGCACTTATGGTTTACTCGACATCTTGGAACCTGATTGAAAAAATTGGGGGCGAGGACATCGACTCAGATCATTTCAAGGTAATTTTCCTGCCGAAATTCAAGCGCGGTGATTCCGAGATTTAACTAGTTTTCTTCGAGTGTAGAAAACGTCCGCTTTTGGCCGTAAAACGACCCTTTCAGATCGGTCGGAAAATTCCCAAATGCTTACATTCTGGATGTTAGTCCTTTAGCTGAATTGGGCCGAACAGTTTTTTCAGAAAAGCGAAGTGGAGTCCCGTAGCTGATCCGCCGTGTTCGTTAGCCCTTCTTTTTCCATATCGAGCAGAAGCTGCGCGGACGTTTTGGCTGGATTATTGAGGCGGGTGCGCATTTCCCGGACTGCGGCGATGGCTCGAGATGGGCTCAGGTCAATGGAATCGGCGATAAAGTCATCGGCGTTCTTCACCTCGATCCCGTATGGTTCCAACAAGTTCGAGGGAAAGTCCTTGGTGTTGTCGGTCACGATAACGTCCGCCCTGCACTTTACGGCAGCAGCAATCACATGGCCGTCATTTGAGTCCGGCAATCCAGGCAGAGACGCTTCGATACTTTCGTAGTCTTCAACATTCGCATCTCTGAACGCCTTTCTCATGCACTCGCAAGCTCGTCGAGCCTTTTCATCATATTCACCATTACCGCGATTCTGAAATATTCTGGCAATGGCTCGTTCTGTTTCTCCCATGATTTTCTCTGACCAGCGAACTCTGAATAACTCCCGCTCTGCCAGTGTAAGCAACAGGTTTCGCTTCAATGCTGAAGCGAGCACACATGCATCAACCAAAGCCGTAAATCGATTGGCGAACACTAATCAGATAAGCTCCGAATCGATTTGAGCGAGCTCTTCAAGCGCCTTGGCTCTTTCACGGTCACGAGAACTTTTGTATTCAAAAAGCTTGTTGGCCAGGATGCGTCGATGGCGACCTACAAGATCGAATGGAATTTCGCCTTTCTCAAGCAACCCAATGAGGTATGGGCGAGATACATTCAGAATATCTGCCGCTTGTTGGGTCGTGAGTTTTTGATGAACTGGCACGAGAGTGACTGCGTCACCTTTCCCAACATGCCTGAGCAGCTCCATCAGAAGTTCTGACAGGGCTGGCGTAATGAAAATCTCGGTGGGCGTTCCTGAAGGATCAACGACCTTGAGAACGCTTTCTTCCTGGGATTGCGCGTGCGCAGCCAGGATTTTACGCAAACTGTTCGCCGCGTCGCGCTCCTTATCGGAGGGGAGTCGCTCTCCAATCTTCTCTGAGTAGCTTGCTGAAATCGTCATCGTGGGCGCCTCCGGTGTCGAAGTCATTGTAAGATTCATTCGAATTAAACGCAATAATCGAAATATTCGAAAGTCAGCCCACACCCCAGTGATGATTGCGAACAGAAAAAAATGCCGGCGGCCGTGAGGATCGGCCACCGGCAATGTTTACCGCGTGTGCGAGGAGGACGCGCGGCTTAAGAGAAGAACATGCCGCCGTTGATGTCGATGCAGGCGCCGGTGATGAATTCGCCCTGGCCGGAGACCAGGAACCAGGTGGTTTCGGCGATTTCGGCGGCGTTGCCTTCACGGCGCAGCGGGGTGGCGGCGGCCACGTTCCTGCGCACTTCGTCTTTCGTGAACGTGTCGTGGAAGGTGGTGCTGATCATGCCCGGGCACAGCGCGTTGACGCGGATGCCCTGGGGGCCGAGTTCCTTGGCCATACCGCGAGTGAAAGTCATCACCGCACCCTTGGAGGTGGCGTAGGCGGAGGCGCCGGGGCCGCCGCCGTCGCGGCCGGCCTGGGATGAGAAGTTCACGATGGCGGCGCCCTTCGGCATGAATGGCACGGCGGCGCGCATGACCAGGAAGGTGCTGGTCATGTTCAGTTTCATGACCTTCTCGAAGAACGCCTCGTCCATCTCCTGCAGCGTGCGGCGCTCGACCAGGCCGCCGACCACGTTCACCAGCGCGTGGATCTCGTCGCCGTAGGCCTCGCGCGTAGCGGCGACGAGTGCATCCACGTCGGCGGACGAGGTCATGTCGCCCCTGACCGCGATGGCTTGGCCGCCGGTCGCCTGAATGGCCTTGAGCGTGTCTTCGGCCTGTTGGGCGTCGCTGTTGTAGTTGACGACCACTTTCGCGCCCTCGGCGGCCAGTTTCTCAGCGATGGCGCGACCGATGTCCCGCGAGCCGCCGGTGACGATCGCTACTTTGTCTTTCATGCTGTCAGTCATAGTGTTGTCCGTAGTTCAGTTGTTCTTGGGGTCGTGCGCCCTGACGGGCTCGATGCGCCCGCCCAGCAGCCACACGGCCAGCACGGCCAGGGGTACCAGCAGGGCGCCCATCACGAAAAAGGGCACGTAGGATTCCTGGGTGATCAGTGGCACCAGCCAGATGGTGATGATCACGCCCAGCACGGCGGCGGTGCCGCCGACGCCGGCCAGCGAGCCGACGGATTTACCGGAGAAGAAGTCGCTGGGCAGGGTCTGGATGTTGCCGATGGCGATCTGGAATCCGAACAGGATCAGCGCGATCAGCAATACGGCCAGCAAAGGCGTGGCGGCCGTGGCGGTCGCCAGCAGCGACGGCAGCATGATCACGCCACCCAGCGTGATCGTGAACTTGCGTGCCTTGTCGACACTCCAGCCGCGTCCCATCAGGTGGCCCGCCAGCCAACCGCCGAACACGCTGCCGGCCGCGGCGCCGACGTAGGGCACCCAGGCGAACAGTCCGATCTGTTTCACGTCGAATCCGAACTGGTCGGCCAGGTAGATGGGCAACCAGGACACGAAAAGCCACCACACCGGGTCGAGGAAGAACCGCGACACGATGACGGCCCACGACTGGCGATAACGCATCATCTCCAGCCAACTGGGCGCGTGCAGGTCGCTTGAATCCGCTTCGCCGGCAGCGCGACCGCCCAGGATCAGGGCGCGCTCCTCTTCGGTGATCCAGGGGTGATGTTCCGGGTCGGCCCGGTAGACCACCAGCCAGGGCACGATCCAGACGATGCCCAGCGAAGCCACGACGACGAACGTCGCCTGCCAGCCCAGCATCAGGTACAGCCAGGCCACCAGCGGCACCGAGATCACGGCGCCCAGCGAGGCACCGGAATTGAAGATCCCCTGCGCCAGTGCGCGCTGGCGAACCGGGAACCACTCTGCGTTGGCCTTGGTGGCGCCCGGCCAGTTGCCGGCCTCGCCCACCGCCAGGCCGAACCGCACCAGGCCGAACGCGCCGGCCGTACGCACGATGGCATGGGCAGCGGTGAACGCCGACCAGACCACGATCGACAGCAGGAAGCCGAAGCGAGTGCCGATCATGTCGAACACCTTGCCGAACAGCGACTGGCCGACCGCGTAACCGACCATGAAAAACGTCAGGATGAGCGCATAGTCGCTCTTGTCCATACCCAGGTCTTCGGACATTCCGGGCCACATGACGGCGAGTGCATTCCTGTCGATGTAGTTGATCACCGTGGCGGTCGCCACCAGCGAGACCACGAACCACCTTAAGCCTTTTATTTTCATTGTCCTGTTGTCCTCACTCTTCGATCAGGGCGTAGTAACCGGTCCAACTGACGGTCCGCCCGGGAAGCATGACGCTGTGCTCGGCGTCGTGGTGCGCTTCATGCGCCAGCGCCAGCAGGGTGACGCCGCCGTTCGCGGCCTGGACCCGGATCACGTCGCCGTCGTCGCCGCTGTAACGTTCGATTGATTCGATGCCACTGGCGCTGCCGACGGTAAACTCGCGCGCGCTGTCGTAGGCGCCATGCGGCTCCAGCACCGCGAACCAGCTGGCGTCTTCAAGGTCGTCGGTGCGCAGCACCAGGCCCGGCTCGCTACGCAGGTTGAACTCGGGGTCGTTGGCGCCGGTGCGCGTGTACGTCACCGTGGATCCGGCGGGTGGAAGGATCGACCAGGTGTAGAACCGGCGGCCGTTCAGCCAGGTCAGGCGGAACGGCTCGTCGGCCGGTACACGGCTCTGACCGGTCTTCCAGAGGTGCTGGTAGCCATTGGCGTCACCCAGCGCGGACTGGGTGTCGGTTTGCGCCTCGACCGGGTGGCTGGTGATCGTCAGCTGCCCCTGGTAGTAGAACGGCAGGTCGTAGGTATGCGTTTCATCGCTACGCACGCGCAGCCGGTCGAATACCAGCGGACGCGGAAAGTGCCGGCTTTCGAGCATGGCCACGGTACGCTCCAGTGACACGCCGTCCCAGGCGCCGTCCACGCGCGCCGCAGCCACGCCACCGCCCGGCGCGGCTTCGAAAAACACCGCCTGCGTGCTGGTTTCCTCGCCCACTTTCCATTCACCGCCGAACTGACTCCGGCCGTCGACGACCAGGGTGTGGTGGGCCACGGTCTGCTTGGCCCAGCTGTCGTTCTCCGGCAGGTAGGCGCCGCCA
Organism: uncultured Oceanospirillales bacterium; assembly: GCA_913055655.1. Lineage (GTDB taxonomy): Bacteria > Pseudomonadota > Gammaproteobacteria > Xanthomonadales > SZUA-36 > Marinihelvus. The sequence continues at coordinate 149,340 of CAJXKA010000005.1, forward strand.
TGCTTTTCAACCACGTTCAGGAACCGCGCCGCGCCATAATCGGGGACCACCTCGCGACCATCGTCGTAGAACAACCAGCCCAGGCGATCGAAATGGCCGTGGTTCATGCCTTGTGCGGTGGCCTTGAAGACCAGCACCGGATCGTCATCGGCAGCGCCGCCGCGTAACACGCTCAGCTGGCCGCGTTCACCTTCCGGCCCGTCACTGAAGTTCGCGGTGCGAAATTCGAATGCTTCTTCACTGCCGGTGGCGACGGCCTCGGCCAGCCGGAAGCCGGCACCGTTCAGCGCCGCCCGACCCTGGTAGCGGGCAATGTGAAAGAGTCCGCGGTCCGCCGTGGCGGCGTATGCCGCGGCCACGCCAAAGATCAGCTCCGGGGTGTCGAGGCCTTTGTCCTTGATGGCGTCGTTGACCGGAATGAATTTCCACGCGTATGTCAGCTGGATGGCCGTGTCGATGGCTTTCAGCACCACGCCGTCGCGGTAGTCGAGGATGCCGCGTTCCGGGTCGTTGCGGTCGATGGCCTGCGCGAACAGCACGAACGGCATCAGCGCGTAGCGCTGGTAGTACGGGCCTTCCGAGTAGTAGCCGTCGGGCGAGAACAGTTCATCCAGCTGGCGCAGGAAACCACCGGTGCCGCTGCCGTCGAGGCCGTAAAGCGCCTGTCGGACCATCGCGTCATCGCCCAGCACGTAGCCGGTCATGCCCACCGCGGCCACGGCCCAGGTGCCGTGATTGTGAATCTTGTCGAACAGCTTTGGCTGCTCGGTGGACAGGAACGATGCCAGCGGCCGGAACAGGTCACGCTCCAGCCGTGCGCGGCGGTTGGTGTCGAGCGCCGTGTAGATGGCATCGTAGCCCTGGATGGCGTACACCAGCCATACTGTCTCGTTCAGGCTCTGCCAGAACAGGCGCCCCGGGGTGCTGGAACGGATTACGGGGTGCCGGCCCAGGTTCGGGTAGAGGTCGGCGTAGCGATCGAGCAGGTCGGCGGCAAAGTCGACATAGCTTTCGTCACCGGTGAGCAGGAAAAGCTGGCCCGCGCGATAGATGGCCACTGCATTGGCCTTGTGGCGTTCATGGGTGTAGCCGCCACCGCCATCGACAGGTTGAGGTACGTCCGGGGGTGACGCCAGCAGTGGGTCGACGGCCGCGCGCGCCTCGTCGATGGCCGCCTGGTACAACGGCGGCATCGGCTCGGCCGCACGCATGGCGTGGGCCTCGTCGGCCGAAGTCAGCAGGCGGGGATGATCATTCGCGCCAAACGCCGACGACACGGCCAGCATCATGACGATCAACGCGAACAGGTAATATCTCATCAAGAAGTCTCCAGTGGTCCGATGACCGGCTCGCCGGTGTCATCGAGGGTATTGTCGAACACCCGTGTGACCGGCTCGCCGACGGTTTCGACGACGCGGACCGGTGCGCTGGCTGTAAAGCCGTTGTCGTGAATGGTGACTCGCTGCACACCGTGTAGCGTGATCGAAGCGTGGTCGCGGTTACGGGCGCCATGACCGACGTTCTCGAATGTCGATGCCGCCACCATGACGCGCGGGCCGAAGGTGCTCTCGTCGCGCCCGCCGCGGTAAACCGTCATGACCGGGCCGCCGATATCGGTGAATCGCGACCCGGTGATGTCGATGACCTCGGCGTTGTACAGGCCCAGGTCATCACGTTCGACGTCCAGGGCGAGCACGGCGCCACTGATCGTTTCGAACACCGAGTTTTCGATGACAATCGCATCGGCGAACGTGCCTTTCGCCACGGCCAGAACGTCAAACCCGTGATTGACATCCAGGTTGGCAATCCGTACATCGCGAAGCGCCAGCGAGTAGTTGTCGGTCATGGCGCTGCGTTGGGTGCGAATGACGGCGTTGCCTGCGCGATCAGGCGCGGCGGCGCCGTCAATGTCTAGCGATTGCAGTTCCAGCCGTCCGCCGGGCACCAGCTCAAACAGCGCGGTGCGCTCGAAACGCACGCGCGGCCGCTCCTGCCCAGCTGCGCCCCGGAAGGTCAGCGGCCGATCGATACGCAGCAGTTTCTGCACCCGGTAAGCGCCCGGCGCCAGTTCGATGATATCGCCCGGGGCGGCCGCGACCACCGCGTCGAACAGCTCGCCCTCGGCCGCAGTCACACGGCGAACCGGGCGCGTACCTGCATCGCCCAGGTCCGGCTTGGCGTACCAGCCCACGCCGGTGGCGTCACGCGGGGTCACCACCAGGTCGGGCGACGCCCCCTTGCCCCGCCAGCGGGGGTCGCTCGGGTAGAGCAGGCCGTTTTCGGCCCGTGCCATGACCAGTGATTCGGCCTCGAACCCGCCGCCGAACTGGGCCGCGACCGCGGGAGTGGCCACGTTGCCCTCGAAACCGATACCACCGATATCGTCGTGGATGCCGAACACGGCCCGGTCGTCGGCGTCCCGGACCAGGTTGTCGCGAAAAACCGTGTCTGTGGGCACCGCGGAACGTTCAGCGTCCGACCCCGCAGCCAATTCGACATGATCGACGTCTACCAGCGTGTTGTTTTCGACGACTACATCGGCCACAGGCATGTAGCGGTTCACCGGCGAGTCGGGTACGCCATTCATGATGGTCAACCCGGCGCCAAAGCGATAGCCGGTCAGGCCTTCCAGGTAATTGCCACGCACCACCTGCCGCTGGTTGATGACGCGAATGCCACCCGTATTGGGCACACCGTTGCCCAGGAAGACATTGTCCTCGACCCGGTTGCCGTTGCCATGCCGCAACGTCAGCGTGCCCCGTGATTCATGGAACACGTTGTTGCGGAACAGGTTGCCCCCGGATTTGCTGGAAATGATTTCCACTTCGCCATCGCAGCGCTCAAACCAGTTGTTCTCGACGACGGTCAGCGAGTCGAACATCGAGTAGTGGCTGGTACCGATGCGCAGGGTTTCACCACCGTTGGAGCCCAGGATAGGCCGCGGTCCGAAATAGTTGTGGTCGATACGATGGCCGTTCTCGCGGCTGTCCTCGGTATTCAGGCGCACCGCCAGCGTGACACCCGCGTTGTTCTTGCCGACCAGGTGATTATGGTCGAAACGGTTATTGCGACCATACAGCACGACCCAGTGGTCTGACTCAGCCCGTTCTGGCGGGTTGAATCGATCGATGACCACGCCGGTAACGCGCGAGTGGTGGGCGAGGTGTTCCGAATTACGCCGGAAAGCAATCACTTCGCCCGACGGCGTATGACCGTCACGGAACACCAGGCCGCTGACCACCAGGTGCCGGCCCGCGAGGCGCAAGCGAGACTGTCCGGTCAGCACCGCGCCGCCCGGTGTCTCGGCACGAAGGGTGATGGGCCGACCCGGCTCACCTTCGCCCTGGAACACCGACTCGAAGTCGTGCCATTCGCCGTCGGCCAGGACGATCGTGTCACCGGGACTCGCCGCATCGACCGCTGCCCTGAACGCCTCGGCGTCGCTCACTCGCATTTCGCCGGCGACGACCGGCGTCGCGTAACCGCACGTCATCGCCAGCGCGACAATCGCGATTCGGGCAGGCGTGTTCCATTTCAGCATGCTGTGTTTCGTCCGGGTCGCCGGCCCCACTCCTGGGGGCCGGCTTTCGATGGTACCGCGATGATCAGAACCGGGCCCGCAGGCTCAGGAAGTACATCGGGCTGTAATCGTTGAGTTCCGACAGGCTGCTGATGGTCGGAATACGCTGCACCTTGGGTTCGTCCAGCAGGTTGATGCCTTCCAGCTTCATGGAAAGGTGGCTGTTGATCCGCCAGGTCAGGCGCGCTTCGACCGTGCTATTGTCGTCGACGTAGCGGATGATGCCCGGCGAGGAGATGAACTGCTGGAAGTACTCGCTGCGGCTCTTGTAGATGAATTGCATGTCGACCGGACCAATGCCCCAGTACACCTGGCCGGAAAACACGTTCTTCGAGAAACCAAACAGGTTGGCCGGCGGCAGGATACCGACGCGTCGGGAGACGACGTTGCCGTCTTCGTCGACCACCTCCGCGTCACCCCAGTTGCCGTCCTCGAATTCGAAATCGGAATCCGCCCAGTTGTAGCTCAATTTGCCGCCCAGGCCGCTGAAGATGCCGGGCAGGTAGGTGAACGCATGCGACGCCGTGACTTCAAAGCCATACAAGGTATTGGTGGTCTCGTCCGTGGCGAAGGTGGTGACGTCCGCGATCACCGGCTGGCCGTCCACCAGGAAGGTTTCCTCGCGCTGGATGTTCCTGAATCCACCCTGGAACGACTTGTAGTAGGTGCCGAACGCCAGGAGTGTGTCCTCGTTCGGGTACCACTCGATCGCCGCGTCGAAGTTCCACGACATCAGCGGCTCCAGGTCGGGGTTGCCGGTGGCCGTCGCCGACGCGACCAGGTCGTCCAGTGACGTGGCGTCGTCGTCATCGACGTTGAACGATCGGCCATAGCCCATATCGGAGGGGTCCGGGCGCGACATGCCGCGGTAGATACCGCCACGCAACAACAGGTTTTCGTCCAGGTCCACGACCAGGTTCACGCTGGGCAGGAACTCCGTGTAGCTGCTGCCGCCAGCTACCTGGTAGAGGTTTTCGGGGTCCTCTTCGACGCGGATGGTGCCGTCGGGGTTTTGCACGGTCGTGAATGTCGTACGGTTTCCGATTGAGGTCACGTCGGTATTTACCACGCGAACGCCGAAGTTGCCGCGCACCGGGAGACCCGCGAATTCACCCATGTAATTGGCCTGCAGGTAGCCCGCGATGGTGCTTTCCTCAACGTCGATGCTCTGCACCGACGGCCCGGCGACCGGCCAGGACCAGTCCCCACCCGTGAATTCGTTGACCAGGCACAGCGGGTCGAATGTGGCGAAGGTATTGCCTGTGCCCGATGCGATTACGTTGCCGTTCTCGTCCACGTTGGTGACCATGTTCTGGCCGTTTAGCGGGTTCGACATGAAACCCGGCTCCGGAAAATCGGTGCGACAGGCCAGGCTCGCGCCCTGGATCGCATCGTCAGCGAACGTGCGTTCGTCACGGTTGCGTGGGCTGGCGACCAGCTCGAGCTCGGAGTAACGCAGTCCACCCTCGATATCGGTGATGAAACCGCCACCCATTTCAAGGTCGAAATCAGTCCGGAACGCACTGATCGTGTTTTCGGTGTCTTGATTCAGGTCGATTCGGGTACGGGCAGAGTCGGCGAACAGGTCGTGGTTGGTCACGTCAAAGTTCTCGACGGTGACGGTGGTGATATCAGCCGGCCCGCCGTTGACAACGTACCAGGCATTGGGCCGGTCCGTACCGGCCGGCACGTCATTGCCGTAAATATCGTTGTCTTCCGATTGCAGGCGGGTATGAACAATGTACTCCTGGCGCGCAGTATTCGAGTACGAGGCATCGAATGACAGCAACAGCCGATCGGTCGCCTGGAACTCGACATCCAGTCCCGTGCCTTTGTATTCCTCGCCGCGCTCGGCCCAGGAGCTTAACGTCTCGATCCGGCCAAAGTTGGCGAATTCACTGATGATGCCGTTATCGCCGACGACCAGGCCGTCCGGGTGCACGATGCGCTGCTCGGCGAACACCAGGTCGTTGCGCACCTCTGAAAACGTCCGGCTGGACCACTGCGCATCCCAGTTGATGTCCCAGCGCTCGTTGGGCTGGAACTGCATCGCGGCGAAGACCGACTCGCGGCTGTCGTCGGTGACGTTCTGGCGAAAGGCGCGCTGGCTGGGCACGAACACGAAAGGCGTGTTCACGTCCGGCGCCACGCCGGTGTCGGGGTCGACAACCAGGTCGAGCATGCCGCCGCTGCTGTCGCAGTTGCCCAGGGCATACACACCGGACGAGGCGTTCGGGTCGTTGCGACAGGCGCGCCAGGCACTGCTGGAGCGCGATTCGGCCTCGGGATTGGAGTCCTGGTTGGTCTGCGCGCCAATGGAAAGCCCCAGCCGGCTGTCGCCACCCAGGTCCCATTGCCCGACATAGCTGCCGGTCGCCCGGTAGCCGTACTCGTGGTTGGCGCCGTGAATATCCGCGTTCTCGGGCTTGTAGCTGCCCTTCAGTTCGACCTGTGTACGCTGCCGGTCGTAATCGAGCGGCTTGAGCGTCTCCATCTCGATCAGGCCCGAGACACCACCCTCGATCAGTTCCGCCGACTGGGTCTTGTAGACCTTCAGTTCATTGAACAGCTCTGAGGGAAACATGCTGAAGTTGACCGAACGGTCGCCGCTACCGTTGGTGGCCTCGCGGCCGTTGATGTTGGTCGAACTCAGGTAGGGCCCCATGCCGCGTATGGACACCTCGGTGGCGCCACCCTGCTCACGGTGGGAAACGACACTGGTTAGCGTTTCGAGCGCCTCGCCGATGGACAGCGCCGGGATATCGCCGATATCGTCGGAAGACAGCGCCTCGACCACCATGTTCGACTCGCGTTTCACCTCGATCGACGACTGGATGGTGTTGCGGAACCCCTGCACCACCACCTCCTCGAGCACACTGTCTTCGTCATCTGCATTCTGCGCCAGGCCTGCCGGCGCCGCCACGAGGGTCATTAACCCGACAACGACCGCGAAACTGAGAGGATGCCGTGAAAGAGAAGGTAAAGCAGTGGAACGCAGATTGATCGATCGCATGTGAAAGTACCTCGAGCCTGATTTTTGATGTCGTTTCCATGTTTTCTACATGGCCAGCCTGAAACCGGTTTATGGATTATTAATACCAATAATATCCATTATGGTCAACCTATTTTGAAAACCAAACTTACCAAATCGGTTAATAAAAAGGTTGACCATATGCTTGGCTCAAAGCAGAACCCGCAGCGAATCAGGCCCGATTTCTCGGTGAACAAAACTTTAAAATATTGTTTTATAGGTGGTTGTTACAATGTATGTCCAATTGTTTATCTTTCCGATTATTTCGGCTAAGCTAACTATCAAACCAATTTTGACCCCGCAAGTGAGAGACGCCATGGCCTCGGGACAACGCCGAATCTACAAAGACGTGATGAAACAGATGCAGAACATGATCCGGTCGGGTGCATTTCCCGTGGGTGGTCGCCTGCCCCCGGAACGCGAACTCGCCGAGCGTTTCAACGTCAGCCGTCCGACCATCCGCGAGGCGATCATCGCGCTCGAGGCGCTCGACCTCGTCTCGGTCAAGCCGGGGTCGGGCGTTTACGTCATGGAGAAGCAAAACTTCGGCAACAGTTCATGGGAAAACATCAGCGCATACGAACTGACGGAGTCGCGGGCCATGATCGAAGGAGAAACTGCGGCCCTGGCCGCCAAGTTCATCACCGACGAAGAACTGGTCGCGCTTGAGGCCGCATTACAAATGATGGCCGATGAGAACACCCAGGGTGACATCAGTTCGGGCGACGCCGACCGGCATTTCCACCACCTGATCGCGAAGGCCACGCGCAACGCCATGATGGAATCCATCATCGTCCAGATGTGGAAAATCCGTGACGAGGCCACTCACATCGCGCAGGCCTACAACTCGATTTGTGAACAGAATGGACAACAGCGCATTGCTGAACACCAGGAGATTTTTGATGCTCTGAAAGCGCGCGACGCAGATGCGGCGCGGACGGCGATGCATCATCATTTTGCCCGGATCCTCAATCGCCTGATCAACACCATGGAGTTGGAGCAGGTGAACGAGGTCAAACGCAAATCCTCAGAGGTCCGGAAGCGCTTCTCCCTCGGGCACCTCGTCGCCCAGGACGACTGATTCCCCGGCAGGTGTCGGTGTATCTGCGGCTGGCTCCGGCGCGGCGGTTATTTCCGTGGGCGCCACTTCCCCACATGGAATGACCCTCAACAGGTTGGCGTCGATGCCGGAGGGCGGTGTGATGTCGCCGGTGCCGCCCCGTTCCATGTCCAGCCAGTAACGCGGCTGCGCTTCGCGCTGCAGCCGGGTTTCGGCCTCGTAGCCCAGGTCGCGCAGCTGGTTGCGTCGGCGGCGGGCGTTCGATTCCTGCAGGAAGTAACCCAGCGAGACGCGGTAGTCGCCGGTGTCGTCGGTGACCACGGCGATGTCGTGCAGGCCGGAACGGGTCAGCTCCTGCATGCCGGTCACGGCGTCCGCCATCGAGGGGTAGGCGGGCAAGGTCACCCAGTAGCCCAGCTCGACCAGTGCCTCGCTTTCGCGGTCGGTGATGGAGTCCGCGGCGTCGAGCAGGGCCAGACGCGCGGTTTCGCGTGAACTGCGGGTTTCGAAGGGGCCGACGGACCAGCACTGGCGCGCCGGGTCGACGGGCGCCGCGGGTGCGGGCATTTCGGCCATCAACTGGATTCGGGGAGTCTCCGGCGGCCAGCGACGGGGCGCCGGCATGGGCTCGGGCTCGGCCGGCGACGTGGTGTTCGCCGGCGCAACGCGTACGGCGGCGTAGCCCAGCAAAGCCAGGTTCACCGCCAGGAGGGCGATTACGATCAGTCTCGACATGGTTGCCTGGTATCCCCAACGTCCGCTGTTACGGGATTCGCGCCGCGATGCCGGCGGCGCCCGGTGATTATAGCGACCTCCCGCCGACGGCGTGAACCCGGACTTCGCCGGCCAGGCATTCGACCGGGCCATCCGGGCCTTCGACAAGCAGCCCGCCGCCGGGGCCCAGCCCCAGTGCGCGGCCGCTCAGCGGGCCGGACTCGCGTTCAACGACCACCTGCTGGCCGCGCAGCGCGTCCAGGCGCACCCAGTCCTCGGCGAAACCGGTGAACCCGACGGCCGTAAACGCTTCCATGGCCCTGACCAGCTTTTCCAGCAACGTCCCGGCCGCCTGGTTGCGTGAGACCGATGGCAGCGCGTCACGCAGGTCCGCCCATTCACGGTCAATTTCCGCCGCGCCGGGATCGCCGCTCATGCCCACGTTCAGGCCGACCCCGATGACGGCGGTGCGCGCGCCCGCCTCGCCCGGCGCAGTTTCCACCAGGCAGCCCCCCACTTTCCGGCCGGACAGCCACAGGTCATTCGGCCACTTGATCGCCACATCCGGGGCGCCCAGCGCCTTGAGTGCACGCGCCGAGGCGACCGCGACGACCAGGGGCAGCATGGCGAAATCCTGGCGGCCGACATCAAACTGCCAGCCCAGGCTGAGGTAAACGTTTCGCCCGGGCGGTGAATGCCAACGCCGGCCCTGGCGACCGCGGCCACCGGCCTGCTGTTCGGCCAGCACCGCCACGGCGTGACGCCCGTCACGCGGGCGGCGCAACAGCTCGGCGTTGGTGGAGTCGATCTCGGGGAGTATGTCCAGCGACACCCGCCGGCCGGCGCTACCGGCGGCTGAATGGATCGCATCGATATCGAGCGGCTCTGCTGGCCCCATCGGCGCTCAGTCTTGCCCGTCGGACCGCCGGAACCAGTTCACCAGCCGTACGCGCTCGAAACGGTGTTCGGTACCCGCCGCCAGGTTGCGGAAGTTGCTGCGATGCGTGAAGGCGATGAACAGCCCCAGCGCCGCCGTGAAGATGAGCACGTGGGTGCTTTCACCCAGCCACAGCGCCGCCGGCAACAGGCTCAGCATGGCCAGCACGGTGGCAAGGCCAACGTAACCGGTCAGCACCAGCGTCAGCACCCAGGTGATGGCCAGCGGCACCAGCAGCCAGGGCTGCGTCGCCGCCAGCACGCCCACGGCGGTGGCCGCGCCCTTGCCGCCGCGAAAACCGTGGAAAACCGGGTAGCAGTGACCGAAGACGGCCGCGAAGCCGCAGGCCAGCGCCTGCCAGGACGGTGCGTCGCCCAGCATATTGGGCGCCCAGCCGGCGGCCAGAACGCCCTTGCCGACGTCAATGATGATGACCCCGAGCGCGAAACGGAAACCGAGGTGGCGCAAGGCATTGGTGCCGCCCGCGTTACCACTGCCACGCGTGCGGATATCAATCTTCTTGATCCGGCCCAGCAACAGGCTGCCGGACACCGAGCCCAGCAGGTAGCCCACCAGGATTTCGACCATGGCCTCGGTCACGTTTTTTGCTCCAGCGCTTTGGGTTCCGGCATGAAGCCGATGATAAGCCCGCCACGCCCCAGGTGAACACCCAGCGCGGGGCCAGCCTCCGCCAGGTGGCAGGAATGGATGCGCGGATGCCCCTCCAGCACCCGGCGCCTGAGTTCACGGGCGCCTTCACGGTTGTCCGCGTGCGACACCATGACGCGATAGGTCTCCTGGTCGTCCATCCCGGCCAGCGCGCGACGCGCCAGGGCTTCCGGCTTGACCTTGCGGCCGGTAGCGACGCCAGCGACGGTGAGTTTTCCGTCACGATTGGTCAGGATGGGCGTCAGTCTCAGGAATGAGGCGGTCTTGCCCAACCAGGCGGGCACCCGGCCGCCCCGGACCATGGACACCACTTCGTTCGGCATCGCCAGCGTGCGCGTGCCGGGCGCCACCTTGTCGAGCAGGGCGATGATGTCGTCGACCGCCAGGCCCGCGGCCGCGGCCTCCGCGGCAAGTAATGCCAGCAAGCCCTGGCCACAGGCGGCATTCAGCGTGTCGAATAAAGTCACCTGGCCGGTGTCCATCGCCTCAGCCGCGGTTCCCGCCGCACGCGTTGTGCCACTGAGTTTCGTGGAAAGCCCGACATGCAAAACCTGGTAGCCGTGCACGGTCAGCAATTCGTAAACGCGGCGGAAATCCCGTGCCGGCGGCTGCGACGTCAGGGGCATGCCGTCTTCCTCGTCCAGCATGCGGTAAAAATCCACCGGCTTCAGCGTGACCCCGTCCAGGAACTCACGGTCGCCGAAGCTCAGCCGCACCGGGACCACGTGCAGCCCCAGGCGTTCGACCTCGGCGGCCGGCAGGTCGGCACCGGAATCGGTGACCACGGCGACCTGCCCCGAGAGGTTCATCAGGCCGTGTTGCCATTTCATGTCCTCGGCCTTTTGTTGGCGAATTTCGCCAAATTCCTCGCAGGCGAGAAACACGTCGGCCGGTTCATTGACGTGAATATGGACGCGAACCCGTTCCTCGCTGCCCGCCACCACCAGTGAACTGTGGTCCAGCGACTGCATTTTTGTCATGACCGCGGCGCGGTCCAGCGCAGAACCCTCGATGACGCACTCCGTGCAGAACTGGTGTTCGCCGGGTTTCCAGCTTTCCGCGCCCGCCGGTTCCATGTCGTCGGCGGCATCGGTCGCCCAGGCCTCGTCCAGCGGGTCGAGGGTGCCATCGATCACATACGCATCGATGCCCTCCAGCAGGTCGACAAAGCCCTGGCCGCCGGCATCGACCACACCCGCCTGGCGGAGCACGGTGAGCTGGTTTGGGGTGTCCGCGAGCGCATCCTGCGCCGCCGTCAGCCCAGCCTTGAACACCTCGCGAACGGGGACGGCGCCCTTCCCGGCAGCGCGGGTCATGCCATCAGAGAAGGCTTCCAGAACGCTGGGCAATGTGCCCGGAACCGGCTCCGCCATTGCGGTCCAGGCCTGTTCGGCCCCGCGGCGGCAGGCGGCCGCCAGGCCGTCGCCATCCAGGCCGGTGCGTTCGCCGGCGGCCTCCGCGCAGCCCTGGAACCACTGCGCCATGATCGCCCCGGAGTTGCCGCGGGCGCCATCGACTGCCGCATTTCGAACGCGGTCCAGCACTTCGGGCAGGCTTTGCCGGCCGGGCGTGGCCAGCGCATCGAGGATCGCCTTGAACGTGAACGCCATGTTGGTGCCGGTATCGGAATCCGGCACCGGGAACACGTTGATGCGGTTGATGTATTCGCGCCGGCGGAACAGGTGCCGAACGCCGGCGGCGAGCAACCGGGCCAGGGTCGGCCCGTCCAGGTCGCGCGATGTCGTACGTCGTTTCACCCGGGGAGCCTACCCGACTTCTGGCACATTTGGCACGTAACCTGCATCGATATACTCACTTACACAGTTTGATCAGGAGTCTGCCCATGGCAACCGACGACATTTTTGAGAGCATCAAGGACAATCTGAACGCTCGCCCCGGCCAGGCCATGCTGTTCGGCGTCTGCAAGACGCTCGCTGAGCGCGCCGGCATGGAAACCTGGCTGGTTCGTGCCATCGCCATCGTCGCGGTGATTTTCCTGACCCTGCCCACCATCATCGCCTACATCGTACTGGCGCTGGTGCTGGAAGAAACCGCCGAGCGCACCCAGGGTGCGTTCAAGGGCCTGTTCATCACCCTGCGAGAGGGCGTGGACCGGCTGCTGACCAGCGCACGGAACCTGTTCGCCTAGACACACCGAATTCTCGCTGACGGCTCTCTCTGGGTCGGCCTGGCCGATCGTCGCCTTCAGTACTCTCCGCGGCCCAGGAACGCCGCAAGCGACACGGCATCGAACGGCCAGGCCAGTTCGGCGCCGCCGGGTTCGCGCCGCAACACCGGCACCCGCGCACCGTAACGCGCCTCGAGGTCGTCATCGTCATCAACATCAACCCACTCCGGCGTCATATCCGGCGCCGTCGCGCTCAGCAGGCGTTCGGCGACATCGCACAGGTGGCAGTCCTCCCGGGTATAGAAAATGATGCGCATGGTGACATGATGCCGGTTTGCGAACCGGCGCGCATCCCGCCGAAACGTTAGAATTCACGCAACCGAAAGCGGAGAAGCGGCATGGCCGTCAGTGTTTTCGAACTGTTCAAAATCGGTATTGGTCCGTCGAGCTCGCACACCGTCGGGCCGATGCGGGCGGCGCGGACCTTCGTCACGCGCCTGGTCGAGTCCGGGAAGCTGGAATCGACGGCCCGGATTCGTGTGCGCCTGTACGGTTCACTGGCCCACACCGGCCGCGGCCACGGCACCGACAAGGCGGTGATCCTGGGCCTGCTGGGCGAAGAACCCGACACCGTGGACCCGGACGCCATCGACGGCCTGCTCGCGGGCGTCGCCGGAACCGGCCGCATCGTCCTGGCCGGCACGCGCGAGATCGAGTTCACCGACAAGCGCGACCTGGAGTTCCGCAAGCGCGAATCACTGCCGTTCCACCCCAACGGCATGCGGTTCACCGCTTATGACGCGGCCGGTGAAACGTTGCGCGAGCGCGATTTCTACTCCGTGGGCGGCGGCTTCGTGGTCAACCATGACGAGGCCGCGGAAGACCGCATCGTCGCCGACGAAACCGAGTTGCCCTACCCCTTCGCCACCGCGGCCGAGCTGGTGACCCAGTGCCGGGAGCACGACCTGCGCATCGGCGAACTGATGCTCGCCAACGAGGCCGCCTGGCGCGAACCCGACGAGGTACGCGAAGGCCTGCTGGCCATCCACGCTGCCATGCGGGCCTGCATCGACCGCGGTTGTCACAGCCCCGGCGAGCTGCCCGGCCCACTGGGCGTCAAGCGGCGTGCGCCGAAGCTGTTCCAGGACCTGGCCGACCGCCAGGCCACCGAGGCCGACGACTCGCTCAACACCCTGGACTGGGTCAACCTGTTCGCACTGGCCGTGAACGAGGAGAATGCCGCCGGCGGCCGCGTGGTCACCGCGCCCACCAACGGCGCCGCCGGCATCATTCCCGCCGTGCTGGGCTACTACCAGAAGTTTGTGCCGGGCGCGGATGAGGACGGGGTCATCGAGTTCCTGCTCACCGCCGGCGCAATCGGCATCCTGTACAAGCTGAACGCCTCGATTTCCGGCGCCGAGGTCGGCTGCCAGGGCGAGGTCGGCGTGGCCTGTTCGATGGCCGCCGGTGGCCTGACCGCGGCCATGGGCGGCACGGTTTCGCAGGTGGAGAACGCGGCCGAGATCGGCATGGAGCACAACCTGGGCCTGACCTGCGACCCGGTCGGCGGCCTGGTACAGATTCCCTGCATCGAGCGCAACGCCATGGCCTCGGTCAAGGCCATCAATGCCCAGCGCCTGGCCATGCGTGGCGATGGCGTCGGCAAGGTGTCGCTGGACAAGGTTATCCGCACCATGCGCGAGACCGGCCGCGACATGCGCAACAAGTACAAGGAAACCTCGCGGGGCGGCCTGGCCGTTAACGTGATCGAGTGCTGACATGCGTTTCCTGCTGCTGACAATCGTCGCCCTCAGCGCGTCGCCCGCGGCCTTCGCCGGGGACATGTACAAGTGGCAGGACGAGGACGGCCTCTGGCATTTCAGTGACACGCCGCCCGCACAGGCTGACCAGGCTTTCGACACCTTCGTCACCCACGGCGAACCGCGCACCATGATCACCGCGCGCCGCGCCGGCCTGCGCCACAAGCCGGAGCACTACTTTTTTAACCGCTACTCCGGGCCGGCGGAAGTTGAACTCAGCCTGGCCCAGGCCAGCAACGTCGTCACGGACCCGCCCCTCCCGGCACGGTTCGTGGTGCCCGGACAGACGGAACAACGCCTGCTGTCCGTCAGCGCCAGGGACGAAACCCAGGGCTTCACCTACCGGCTGTCCTTCCGCGCCATGCCCGGGCCGCCAATGGACGACCTGCCGGCGGATCTCGACTATTACCCCCCGTTTGCCCGCGGCACCCGGTTTCCCATTTCGCAGGGGCTGGATGATTCCACGACGCACAATGACGGCGCCAACCGCTACGCGGTCGATATCGTCATGCCCACCGGCACACCCGTGCTGGCGGCCCGGGGGGGTGTCGTGATGGATACCGAGGAGGATTACCACGGTGAGGGCAAGCAGGAAGCGAAGTACCTGCCGCGCGCCAACCACGTCCGCATCCTGCATGACGATGGCACCATGGCGGTCTACGCCCACCTGCAGGCCAACAGCGTACGCGTGGCCCCGGGCATGAAGGTACCGGCGGGCTTCTGGGTGGCCAATTCCGGCAACAGTGGTTTTTCGTCCGGTCCGCACCTGCATTTCGTGGTGCAGATGAACGTGGGCATGGCGCTGGAATCGCTGCCGTTCCGTTTTCGCCTGCCCACCGGTGGCCTGATGGACCCGGACCGGCCGCAGATGCTGGAGGGCGTCCTGGCGGGGCCTTCGGCCAACGCTGCGGCAACCGCGCCGGCCGCTTCGCGCTAGGCGCCCGACACCGTGCTGGTCAATATCCAGTTCCTGCGCTTTGCCGCCGCCATGCTGGTCGTGTTGTTCCACGAGGCCGCGCACCTGCGCGCCACCGGCCACGAGGCCGGCTGGCTGTTCGGCTTTGGCGCGCGGGCCGGCTTCGCCGGCGTCGACCTGTTCTTCGTGATTTCCGGTTTCATCATGGCCTGGACCACGCAGAACGAAACCGGCCCGGCTGACGCCTGGCGTTTCGCCCGCCGGCGCGTGGCCCGGATCTACTCCGGCTACTGGCCCTTCTGCCTGCTGGCCCTGCTGGTGTTCGCGGTGACAGACCCGGCCAGGCTCACGCGGATCGACCTGCCGGGTTCGCTGGTCCTGTGGCCCATTTCGATGCCAAAGATGCTGATCCCGGTGGCCTGGACGCTGGTCTTCGAGATGATTTTCTACACCGCGTTCACGCTGGCCATCGCGGTTGGCGGCCGCCGCCGGGCGGGGCTGATTGGCGTGGCGTTTGTGGTGGTGCTGGCGCTGGCGCTGTACAACCAGTTCATTGTCCAGGCCTGGTCGCCGGAAAACATCGGCCGTCGGTCGCTGGCGGCCGCTTACGGGTTCAGCCCTTACCTGGTCGAGTTCCTGGCCGGCGCCGTGCTCGCTTACGTGCTGCGACGGCCTGGTGGCTCGGCACTGTTCGGCTGGGGGCTACTGGCAGTGGGTGCCGCCGCTTACAGCGCCGGCGGCTGGATCAACGCCGAAGTGTTTGACGGCCGCATCGGCCAGGGCTACTTCGTGTTCTGGCGCGTCGCCGTGTTCGGCACCGCCGGGGTCCTGATCGTTGCCGGCCTGGTCCGCCTCGACCAGGCCGGCATCTCCGCACCCGCCCGCTTCAGCCTGGCCACCGGCGGCGCCTCCTACGCCATTTACCTCAGCCACACCCTGGTCCTGGAGGCCACACGCGGCGCCGGCCTGAACGCCTGGCTCGGTGGCCGGCCCGCCTGGCTCGCCCAGGCCACCTTCATCGCCCTGGCCGTCGCTATCCTCTGGACCTGCGTGACCTACTACCAGCGCCTGGAACGCCCGCTACACAAGCTGTTCCGGCGCGCGTTGCGGGTCTGATTCAGGCTTCAGGACTGGCTTCCAGGAAGCCGTTCACGTCCAGCCAGTGAATAAAGGCATCAAACCAGCGGTTGCTGGTGCGATCCGGGTTGCCGAGGCCAAACCCGTGTCCACCATCCTGGTACAGGTGGAATTCAACCGGCACGCCGGCGTTGAACCAGGACTCGATCACACCGAACTGGCCCCCGAAGAGAAAATCATCGCTGGCAATCACGTTGAACATCGGCGGTGCGTTTTCGGGCACTTCCACCGCGCCCATGCCACCATAGATCGGCCCGATAAACGCCAGGTCCATCGTTTCGGAATGAAGCGTACTGTGCATCGTCAATCCGGCACCGGCCGAAAAGCCGATCATGCCCAGTCTGCTGGTGTCGACACCCCATTCCGCGGCCCGATCCACGATCATGGCGTAGGCCGCCTCGGCATCCTCGAGCTGGTTGGACAGATCCCAGCGCGGCCGGCGTGGCGGTTCTTCCTCGCCCGGCGAATCGTCGGATTGTTCCCCTGCCTCGGCGAATAGCCGGTCCATTGACTCCCGGAAGCCGTCCAGTGATTCCGGTGTGGGCTGGAGCCGGTACTTGAGTACGAAGGCGGCGATGCCGCGATCCGCAAGCGCCTCGGCGACCTCCCAGCCCTCGTTGCCCAGCGACAGCCACCTGAAGCCGCCGCCGGGCGCGACGATGATGGCGGCACCGTTCGCCTTGTCCGGCTCAGGCAGGAAGGGTGTCAGGGTCGCGGTGGTGATATTCCGTGCCATGGGGTCGCCCCACTGGCGGAACCAGGTCTCACTCGCGGGCTGGTCCTCGACGCCGCCGGTGCCAAGCGGAATGGCGTTGGGCTCCTCCGGGGCCTCCAGGGGATAGATCGTGCCGTCCTGGGCCAGGGCGGGGCCAGCGGTGACAAGCGCGACAGTGGCCAGTAAACGCAGCGCGGCCTGGCGAGCGATTTCGGACGTTCTCATGAATCGGCTCCTTTTTATTGGCTTCGTTAGCCTGCCTAGCTTAACCCTGTTGTCCGAAACACGGGCCGACCGGTTCCAGCGTGGATGGGGCGACATCTGCACGACGCCATGACCCGGCCCGCGCATCTGCTAAAATGCGCCGCTTTTCCGACGGTTTTCCGCCCCATGTCGCAGGTCCAGAAACAACTCGAACGCCGTCGCACCTTCGCGATCATCTCGCACCCCGACGCCGGCAAGACGACGATCACCGAAAAGCTGCTGCTGTTCGGTGGCGCGATCAAGCAGGCGGGCGCCGTGAAGTCGCGCAAGGCCGCGCGTCACGCCACCTCCGACTGGATGAAGATGGAGCAGGAGCGCGGCATCTCGGTCACCAGCTCGGTGATGCAGTTCGAATACCGCGACCGCGTGGTCAACCTGCTCGACACGCCCGGTCACGCGGACTTTTCGGAAGACACCTACCGCACGCTGACGGCCGTGGACTCGGCGCTGATGGTGATCGACTGCGCCAAGGGCGTGGAGGAACGCACCATCAAGTTGATGGAGGTCTGCCGCATGCGCCAGACGCCCATATTCACGTTCATCAACAAGCTCGACCGCGAGGGCCGCGAGCCGATTGAACTGCTGGACGAGGTGGAAGAGGTGCTGGGCATCGAGTGCGCGCCGGTCACCTGGCCCATCGGCATGGGCAAGCGCCTGCGCGGCGTTTACCACCTGCTGGACGATGCCGTCCACCTGTACGAACCCGGCAAGAACTACGTCACCCAGGACGCCGAGATTATCGAGGGGCTGGACAACCCGTTGCTGGACGAGCGGTTGGGCAGCGACGTGGCCGAATTCCGTGAGGAAATCGAACTGGTGCGCGGCGCCAGCCACGAGTTCGACCCGTCCGCCTACCTGGCCGGCAAGCAGACGCCGGTGTTTTTTGGCTCGGCCATCAACAACTTTGGCGTCACGCCGCTGCTGGACGCCTTCGTCAAGCACGCGCCGGCGCCGCGGGCGCACGCGACCACCACGCGCGACGTCGAGGCCGGCGAGCCGAAGCTCAGCGGCTTCGTGTTCAAGATCCAGGCGAACATGGACCCGGCCCACCGGGATCGCGTGGCCTTCATGCGCGTGTGTTCCGGGCGCTTCGAGCAGGGCATGAAGATGCACCATGTGCGCCTGGGCAAAGACATCCGCATTTCCAACGCGCTGACCTTCCTGGCGCAGGACCGTGATGCCGTGGAAGAGGCCTGGCCGGGTGACATCATCGGCCTGCACAACCACGGCACCATTGCCATCGGCGACAGCTTTACCGAGGGTGAGTCACTGCAGTTCACCGGCATCCCGAATTTCGCCCCGGAACTGTTCCGCGCGGCGCGGCTGCGCGACCCGCTGAAGCTGAAGGCGCTGCAGAAGGGCCTGCAGCAGCTGTCGGAGGAAGGCGCCACGCAATTCTTCAAGCCGATGCTGGGCAACGACCTGGTCCTGGGCGCCGTGGGCATGCTGCAGTTCGACGTGGTGGCTTACCGGCTGAAACACGAGTACAACGTCGACGCAACTTTCGAGACCGTGAACGTTCAAACGGCCCGATGGGTTCGCTGCAAGGACGAGAAAATGCTGCGTGATTTCACCAACCAGCTGAGCAACAACCTGGCGCTGGACGCCGCCGAACAGCTGGTCTACCTGGCGCCGACCCGCGTCAACCTGCAACTGACCGAGGAGCGCTGGCCGGACATCAGGTTCGCGCCGACGCGGGAAACGGTGCAGTTCGCTTGACGGCAACGGGCCGGCACGCGCTGCGGCAGCTCTGGGGAGCCGCATTTCCGCAGCGCGAACGACGCCGGTCCATCTGGCTGATCGCCCTGCCCATCATGGGCGGCATGATGAGCCAGAACATCCTCAACCTGGTCGACATCGGCATGGTCGGCCGCCTGGGCGACGCCGCGCTGGCGGCCACCGGCATCGGCGGCTTCGCCAACTACCTGGCCATTTCATTCATCATCGGGCTGTCCGCGGGCGTGCAGGCGCTGGCCTCCCGCCGCCTGGGCGAAGGGCGCAACGACGAGACCGCTGTGCCGCTGAACGGCGGACTGACCCTGGCGCTGCTGATGGGCCTGCCGGCCTGCGCGCTGCTGTACGCGCTGGCGCCGGCCGCGTTCACCTTCCTGACCGACGACCCGGACGTGCAGGCGCTGGGCGTGCCCTACCTGCAGGTGCGGCTGCTGGCGATGGTCGCCATCGGCATGAACTTCTCGTTCCGGGGCTACTGGAGCGCCATCCACATGACCGGCGTCTACTTAAAGACGCTGCTGATCATGCACGCCATCAACATTTTCCTGAACTGGGTGCTGATTTTCGGCAACCTGGGCGCGCCGGAACTGGGCGTGTACGGTGCCGGGCTGGCGACCACGATTTCGCTTTATGTCGGCACCGCGCTGTATTTCTTCTTCGCCTGGCGGCATGCCAGCGACAAGGGATTCCTGCATCGTCGCCCGACGCGAACGATGTTGTGGCAACAGCTGCGGCTGTCGCTGCCGGCCAGTATCCAGCAGCTGTTCTTTTCCGCGGGCCTGGTCACGCTGGTCTGGATTGTCGGCTGTATCGGCACCGCCGAGGTGGCCGCGCTGAACGTGTTGATGACCTTCCACCTGACCGCCCTGCTGCCCGCCTTCGGCATCGCGCTGGCCTGCACGACCCTGGTCGGCAACGCCCTGGGGCGCAAGGACGAGGACGACGCGCTGGCGTGGGGGTGGAACTGCGCGCTGCTGACATTCATCTACGGCCTGGTGCTGACCGCCATCCTGGTGCCGCTGGCGCGACCGCTGCTCGGCGTGTTTATCCACAACCCGGACACCCTGGAACTGGCCTACCTGCCGATGGTGCTGTGGGCATTGATGATCGGCTTTGACACCGCCGGCATGGTGCTGATGAACGCGCTGATCGGCGCCGGCGATACCGGCCGGGCGATGCGCATCAGCCTGTTCTGGCAATGGGCGCTGTTCCTGCCCGCCGCCTACCTGGTCGGCCCGGCGCTGGGCTACGGCCTGCTGGGCGTGTGGGTCGCCAACAGCCTGTACCGCGTGGGACAGGCGTTGCACTGCGCCCAAAGTTGGCGTTCGCGCAAGTGGGCCGGCATCGAAATCTAACGTTGGGGTCAGAGTGGGGTCAGAGTCAACTCTGAGTCAACTCTGAGTTGACTCTGACCCCGCCTCTTCCAGACCGTGATACGAAAAACGCCGATGCTGCGTATGTTCGTTATAGAGGCCGCTTCCCGCGGCCAAAGGGGCCGCTGACGGCACGGAGGTCTACGGTGAAAACTGAAGCCCGGAAAACCATATTGTTTATCGTGTTCACGCTGCTCGTGTTCACGGTGCTGGCCATTGACGCGCGCGCCGACGCAGGGACTTCGAGCCCGGTGACGGTGTACGCCGGCCCGGCAGGCTGACGGGGTTCGATCCGGTTTCACGGCGGGCAAGGATGCCCGTCGAGACGGGTGGCGGCAGCCGCATTTGCGGCGCCGCCTTCAACCCGATACATTCCCAAGCCGATAACAACGACTCCGGGAGCGGAGCATGATCGGCAGCATCGCGTTCGGAATCTTCGGCCTGGCCGTCCTGGTCAGCTTCGCGTGGCTCGTCTCGATGAACCGGGCCGCGGTCAACTGGAAGCTGGTCGCCGCCGGCATCGGCCTGCAGCTCACATTTGCCATTCTGGTGATCCTGGTGCCGGGCGGGCGCGAATTCTTCGACCTGCTGTCCGGCCTGTTCGTCAAGATTGTCGGCTTTGCCATCACCGGCGCGCAGTTCATCTTCGGTGACCTGGCCCGCGCCGAATCTTTCGGCTTTATTTTCGCCTTCCAGGTCCTGCCCACGATTATCTTCTTCGCCTCACTGATGGGCGTGCTCTACCACCTGGGCGTCATGCAGAAAGTCGTGCAGGGCATGGCCTGGGTGATGCAGAAGGTGCTGAACGTCAGCGGCTCGGAATCGCTGTCGGTGGCCGCCAACGTGTTCGTCGGCCAGACCGAGGCGCCACTGGTGGTGCGGCCCTACATCGCGAAGATGACGGAATCCGAACTGCTGACCATGATGACCGGCGGCATGGCCACCATCGCCGGCGCGGTGCTGGCCGCTTACATTGCCATGCTTGGCGGGCCGGACCCCGAGGCGCAGCTGTACTACGCCCGCCACCTGCTGGCCGCCAGCGTGATGGCCGCACCCGCCACTATCGTCATCGCCAAGATCCTACGCCCGGAAACTGACGAATCACTGACGATGGGCACCGTGAAACTGACCGTGGAAAAGACCTCCGGCAACGTCATCGAGGCCGCCGCCAACGGCGCTTCCGACGGTATGCGGCTGGCGCTCAACGTTGGCGCCATGCTGCTGGCCTTTATCGCCCTCATCGCGATGATCGACTGGCCGCTGAACTGGCTGGGCGAAGTGACCGGGCTGCAGGCCACGCTGGGCCAGCCGCTGAGCCTGTCACTGCTGCTGGGTTACCTGCTCTCGCCGCTGGCCTGGGTCATCGGCGTGCCCTGGCAGGACGCGGTCGCCGTGGGCGGGCTGATCGGCCAGAAGGTCATCACCAACGAGTTCGTCGCCTACTCGGCGCTGAACGAGATCAAGGACACGCTGTCACCACACGCCGTGCTGATTTCGACTTACGCGCTCTGCGGTTTCGCCAATTTCTCGTCCATCGCCATCCAGATCGGCGGCATCGGCGGCCTGGCGCCCGAGCGCCGTGGTGATATCGCCCGGCTGGGGCTGCGCGCGGTGTTCGGCGGCACGCTGGCGACCATGATGACCGCGACCATTGCCGGTGTCCTGACAAAGATGGCGGTCTGACGGCCGGTCGCGATGTCACGGGCCTCGCAGTTCCGGCTTTTCGGTGAGCAGCGGTTCGGGCCGTTTTTTGCCACCCAGGCCCTGGGGGCGCTGAACGACAACATATTCAAGAACGCACTGGCCGCTTTCCTGGTGTTCCAGGCCAGTGCGATGGGCGGCCTCAACACCGACCAGCTGGTGAATCTCAGCGCCTTGCTGTTCATCCTGCCGTTCTTTTTGTTCTCGGCGCTGTTCGGACAGTTCGCGGACAAATTTGAGAAATCCCGTCAGATCCGGCGCATCAAGCTATTCGAAGTGGTATTGATGGCGCTGGCCACGCTGGGACTATGGCTGGACAACCTGCCGCTGCTTCTGGGTGTACTGTTCGGGCTGGGTTTCCAGTCGACCATCTTCGGGCCCATCAAGTACGGCATCCTGCCGCAGGTGCTGGCGCCGCGCGAACTGGTGGGCGGCAACGCGCTGGTGGAAATGGGCACCTTTATCGCCATCCTCGCCGGCACCATCGCGGGGCCGCTGCTGGCCGGCGTCGAGGCTGAATGGCCGTTCTGGGTGGCCGCCGCCGCGCTGGCGGTGGCGCTGGCCGGCTGGCTCGCCAGCCTGTTCATCCCGGTGGCGCCGGCGGTCGACCCGGCGCTGAAGATCAACTGGAACATCTTCACCGAGAGCGCCCGGAACCTGCGTTTTATCGGCCAGGACCGCACCGTGCTGCACGGCGTCCTGGGCATCTCCTGGTTCTGGTTCTTCGGCGCCACGATCCTGGTGCAGGTGCCCAGCTACACGATCAACGTGCTGGGCGGCGACGAGCGACTGATGTCGCTGCTGCTGGCGGTCTTCATCATCGGCATCAGCATCGGCTCGCTGGCCTGCGAGAAGCTTTCAAACCACCGCGTGGAAATCGGCCTGGTGCCGCTGGGCACCATCGGCCTGACGGTGTTCTGCCTGGACCTGTTCTTCGCCAGCCCGGACGTGCCGCAGTCCGGTGTGAGCCCCTCGGCGTTTTTCGCCCAGGCCGGCAACTGGCGCATCGTGTTCGACCTGCTGATGATCGGCGGTTTCGGCGGCTTTTACATCGTGCCGCTCTACGCGCTGGTGCAGGCGCGCTCGAAACCGTCGCACCGCTCGCGGGTGATCGCCGGGAACAACATTCTCAACGCCCTGTTCATGGTGGTGGCGGCCGTCTTCGCCATCGTCATGCTGGGCGCGGCCGGCTTCACCATTCCGCAGCTGTTCATGGTGACCGCGCTGCTGAACGCGGTAGTGGCGGCCTATATATTCACTATCGTGCCGGAGTTCCTGCTGCGGTTCCTGGCCTGGCTGCTCAGCCACGCCATATACCGTGTGCGGGTCAGCGGCATCGGTAACATTCCCGAGAAAGGGCCGGTGCTGCTGGCCAGCAATCACGTCAGTTACGTCGACCCGATCATCATCATGGGCGCGGTGCCGCGGCCGACGCGCTTCGTCATGTGGTACAGGCTCTACGAGATCCCGGTGCTGCGCTGGCTGTTCCGGGCCGGCAAGGCCATTCCTATCGCCTCCACGCGCGAAGACCCGGAGTTGCTCGCCCAGGCCTATCGCCAGATTGATTCGGAACTGGCTGCCGGCGCACCGGTGGGTATCTTCCCGGAAGGCTCGATCACGCATGACGGCGAGATCCACCCGTTCAAGCCCGGCGTCGAAAAAGTGGTGGGCGAACGCCCGGTACCGGTCGTGCCGATGGCGCTCTGCCATCTCTGGGGGTCAATGTTCAGTCGCCGGGATTCGTTCTGGAAGCGCCGCCCATACAAGCTGTTCTCGAAAGTGGAGTTGCGCATTGGCGAGCCGATTGCGCCTTCGGAGCTGACCGCCGAACGGCTGGAAGCCGCCATACGCGAGCTGCGCGGCAACGACCGCTGAGACTTTACCCTGACCCTTTACTCTGACCCCGGACCCTGACCCCCTACCCCGACCCCGCCACTTCGCTGCCGTCTTCGCGGATCAGGCGGCGCGCGACCGGGGCGTCGTCCTCGTCGACCACGAACAGCTGCGGCGCGACTTCCAGGAAGGGCAGGTCGCCCAGTGCGCCGCCGGAGAATTCATTCTTCATGAACACCTCGATGCCGTGCGCTTCCAGCAGGCTGCGGATGCGGCCGGCTTCCAGCAGGTCGAGCGATTCGAAGACCTTGATCATCGGTCGTTCAGTCGCGCGCAAACAGTCGGGCCGGGTCGGCGAACGCCTTGAACTCGAGCGCGTTACCGGCGGGGTCGTACAGGAAGAACGTGCCCTGCTCACCCGCCTCGCCGCGGAATCGGATCCGCGGCGGAATGACGAACTCGACGTCATGGTCCTCAAGCCGTTGCGCCAGTGAACGCCAGTCGTCCATGTCCAGCACCAGGCCGAAATGGGGCACGGGCACAGCGTCGCCATCGACGGGGTTGCGCAGCGCGACGCCGGCGCTGTCGCCGCCATCCAGGTGGCACACCAGCTGGTGGCCGCGGAAATCG
Organism: uncultured Oceanospirillales bacterium; assembly: GCA_913055655.1. GTDB lineage: Bacteria > Pseudomonadota > Gammaproteobacteria > Xanthomonadales > SZUA-36 > Marinihelvus. The sequence continues at coordinate 173,582 of CAJXKA010000005.1, forward strand.
AAATCCACCCAGTGTTCGGCACTGCGGCCCTCGGGACAGCCCAGCAGCTCGCCATAGAAGGCCCGCGCTGCCGATAGATCATCGACGGGAATGGCCAGGTGGAAAGGTTTGAGCGTGCTCATGATGGTGGGAGCATACCGCACTCACGGCGTACCGGTGGCGCTGGCCGCTATACTGGCCGGGTTCCTGTTCATCCACTGACACCCAATGAGCGAACGAGTCGAAAAAACGGACGCGGAATGGCGCGAGACACTGTCCGATGAGTCCTACCGCGTCACCCGCCAGGCCGGCACCGAGCGCCCCTTTACCGGCAGGTACTGCGATCATTTCGAAGCCGGCGAGTACCATTGCGTGTGCTGCGGCCATGCCCTGTTCGGCGCGGACAGCAAGTTCCACTCCGGATGCGGCTGGCCCAGTTTCCACGGCGAACTCGAGGCGGCCGGCATCGTCCAGAAACGCGACCTGAGCCACGGCATGATCCGCACGGAACTGGTCTGCCCGAAGTGTGACGCCCACCTGGGGCACGTATTCCCGGACGGGCCGCCGCCCACGGGTCTGCGTTACTGCATCAATTCAGCTTCGTTGAATTTCGTACCGGATGACGGGGCAACCACCGACGACGCCGAGGGATGACCGCAGGAATGCGGACGTACCGGGGCCGGCTGACCCACCGGCTCTTGCTGCTGTTCACGACCACGACGCTACTGGCCGGCTGCGCGGGGCCGGGCTATTACGTCCAGGCTGTCGGCGGCCACCTCTCCCTGATGGGAGACCGCCAGGGCATTGACGAATACCAGGCGGACGCCGGGGCCAACGACCCGATGGTGGCCCGCCTGGCGGTTGCGCAGGACATCCTCGAATTCGCCGAATCCGAACTGGACCTGCCGGCGGGGGATGCCTACTCACAAGTCGTCATCACGGGAAAAAACGCGTTGGTGTGGAACGTCGTCGCCGCGCCGCCCCTGTCGCTGGCGCCGCGAAAATGGTGCTTTATCGTCGCCGGTTGCGTACCTTACCGCGGCTATTACGACCGCGGCGACGCGCTTCGTTTTGCGGACCATCGCCGTGACCAGGGCGACGACGTGGTGACCGCGCCCGCCTCGGCCTACTCCACGCTGGGCTGGTTCGATGACCCCCTGCTGGACACCATGCTGGACGCGTCGGACGCGTCGCTGGCCGGCACGCTGTTCCACGAACTGGCCCATCGCCGGCTTTATGTCGCCGGCGACACGATGTTCAGCGAGTCTTACGCCAGTTTTGTCGAGGAAGTCGGTGTACGACGCTGGCTGACGACTTCGGGGCGCGAGGCGATGATCGAACCCTGGCAGCGGCGCCAGGCCATGTCCACGCAGTGGCGCCGGCTGGTCGACGAGTACCGCGACCACCTGGCCGGCGCGTATGCATCGAACCGGTCCGACGCCCGAAAGCTCGAAGAGAAAACTCGTTTACTGCAGGCCATGCGCGACGATTACCAGCAATTGCGCGCGGATGAGTGGCGCGACGAGGACCCCTGGGGCTGGTTCTTCGAGGCCGGCGCCAACAATGCGGCATTCGCGCTGGTCGGCCAGTACCAGGGCGGGCATTGCGCCTTCGAAAAGCTGTTCGAATCCGTCGGCCGCGACATCGGGCGTTTCCACCTGGCCGCTGCCGGAGTGGCTGAACGCGACGCGCAGGCACGGGCGCAATGGCTGCGGACGCCGTGCCCGTGACACCATGCCGTTGCACCGCCCCACGGATTGTGACAACGTTACGCCGATTTCCCCGGCAGGTGACTGCGTGAACCCCCTGGCAAACCCGAGACGGTTCGACTGGCCGTTACCCGCGAACTTATTCGTCGCCCTGCTGCTACCCCTGGCGGCATGGGCCGATCCCGCGCCCGACGGCGAAAACGACAATGTAGCGGCGCCGAAACCGGCCGCCGCGCTGGCCTGCCCGGAACCGGCGCTGGCGCCCGTGATCACGGCCGTTCCGGATCGTGAAGGCGCGCCGGTCACGTTTTATGCCCGTCGTTTCGAAGCCACCCGCAACCAGCCCGGCGAAGCGCGCGGTAATGTCGAGATATTCCGCGCCGACCAGCACCTGGCCACCGAGGCCGCCCGGTACGACCCGGCCACCGGCATCCTCAACCTGCCGGCCCCACTGCGTTACGAAGATTCCCAGGTCAACATCGCCGCCTCCAGCGGCCTGTACGGATTCAACGAGGAGTCCGGCGACTTTTACGATGTCGAGTACGGTTTTGCCGGCTCCAGCGCCCACGGCGGCGCGGACAGCGCCCATGTCAGCGGCGGCAACCGCTCCGAGATGCGGCGCATCTGGTTCACCACCTGCCCGGGCGATGATCCCGAGTGGCGGCTGTCGGCGAAAGAACTCGAACTGCGCCACGATGAAGGCGTGGGCGTGGCCCGTGGCGCCAGGCTGGAACTGGGCAAGGTGCCGGTGCTGTACGTGCCGTGGCTCACCTTCCCCATCGACGACCGGCGCAAGAGCGGGTTCCTGTACCCGTCGCTGAGCACCGCCAACGACAACGGCCTGGAAGTGGGCATTCCGTACTACTGGAACATTGCCCCCAACCAGGACGCGACCATCACGCCGCGGCTGTACACCGACCGTGGCCTGATGGGCACCGGCGAGTACCGCCTGCTGACCCGGCGGACCAGTTCCGTGTTCGACGGCAGCTACCTGTTCGACGACGACAAGACCGGCGAGGACCGCTGGCACTACCTGGCGCGCGCCGCGGCATCGTTCTCACCCACGTGGCGCGGCCGGATGCGGCTGGAACGGGTCAGCGACGATGCGTATTTCCAGGATTTCGGCGGTGACCTGGCGCAGACCTCGCGACAGTACCTGCGCAGCCAGGCCAGCATCGACGGCGCCGGACGCTACTGGATTTTCTCGCTGCTGGCCGACGGCTTCCAGGTCATCGACGAATCGGTATCGCCGGGGCAGGAGCCCTACCGCCGACTGCCGCGCGCGGCGTTCATGTTCGACGCGCCGATCGGGCGCTCCGGTTTCCAGGCGTCACTGGATTCCGAGCTAGTGTACTTCGACCGCGACACCGGCGTCACCGGCGGGCGCCTGGACGTCTACCCGGATCTCTCGTGGAACCTGGACCGCTACTGGGGCTTCCTGCGCGCCAATGCCGGATACCGCTACACCACGTACCAGCTCGACCTGCAGGGCGAGCTCGGTGATGAATCACCGGATCGGGGCCTGCCGATCCTGAGCCTGGACAGCGGCCTGTTCCTGGAACGCGAGCTGGCCAGCGGCAACACCCAGACGCTGGAACCCCGACTTTATTACCTCTACGTGCCGTACGAGGACCAGGACGGCTTGCCGGACTTTGACACCAACGAGTTCACGTTCGGCTTCGCGCAGCTGTTCCATTACAACCGCTACACCGGCGCCGACCGCCAGAGCGACGCCAACCAGCTGACCCTGGCGCTGAGCACGCGTTCCATTGACGCCGGCTCCGGCCGTGATACGTGGAGCCTGGGCCTGGGGCAGATCATCTACCTGGATAACCCGCGCGTACGCCTGCCTGGTGAAACCACCGAGCGACTGGAAACGTCGCCGTTCCTGGGCGAATTCAACTGGCACCCGATGGACCGGTTCACCGCCCGGCTGGGCCTGCAGTGGGACTGGGAAGACGGCGAGCTGGACGTGGGCGTGGCGGGCCTGGACCACACCACGCGTCATGGTCACCGCATGGCGGTCGAGTACCGTTTCCGGCGCGACCGCCTGGACCAGTTCGATGTCCGCTACTACTGGCCGATCAACGAGCGTTGGCGGCTGTTCTCGAGGGTCAACTGGTCGCTGGAAGATGACGACCTGCTCGAAGGCCTGGTGGGTGCCGAGTACGAGAGCTGCTGCTGGGCCCTGCGCGTGGTCGCCCGCCGTTACCTGCGCGACCGCCAGGGCGGCGAGCGCGACGCCCTGTACCTGGAACTCCGGCTGAAGGGGCTGGGCAGCTTCGGGCGCCGTGAACCGCCGTTGTTCTATACACCGGCGCCCTGAGCCCGGCACCCGTATGGACCGGGCTTCGCAGGCCCTTCGATTGGTTTAGAATAGCCGTCCTCGGAAAGCCGAAGACATCCATTCATGTACACACCCCGAATTTCCACCTACCTGGCCACCATCGCCATCGCCGTCAGCACACTGCTGCCAACAGGCGTGCAGGCCCAGGTCGAACCCATCGACAGCATTGTTGCGCTGGTCGAAGAAGACGTGATCCTGCGCAGTGAACTCGACACCGCCATCGAGGGCATCGTCGAACGCATCCGTGCACAGGGCGGCGGCATGCCCCCGCAGGACCTGCTGGAGAAACAGGTGCTTGAACGCCTGGTCGTGCGCAAGCTGCAGGTGCAGCGCGCCATGCAGACCGGCATTCGCGTCAGCGACGCCGATATCGACCAGGCACTGGTGAACGTCGCCCAGCAAAACGGCATTTCGTTGGACCAGCTGCGCCAGGTCATCACCTCCGAGGGCGAGGACTTTGCCGACTTTCGGCAGAACCTGGGCGAGGAGATCATGGCGGACCGGCTGCGCCAGCGCGTGGTCAACAGCATGGACCCGGTCAGCGAGACCGAGATCGACATCATGCTCGCATCCGAAGACTTCTCGGGTGGTGAATACGACCTCTCCCAGATCCTGGTCCGCGTACAGGACGGCGCCACGCCCCAGGCCGTGGCCGAGGCCCAGGCGCGCGTCGACCAGATCCACACCGACCTGGAAAACGGCATGGACTTCGACCAGGCCGCCATCAGCTATTCCGAGAGCGGTGATGCACTGGAAGGCGGGCGCATCGGCTGGCGTGACCTGAGCAGTATCCCGCGCGAGTTCGCCGACGCCGTTCGCGACCTGCAGCCCGGCCAGTTTTCGGAACCGATTCGCAGCCCCGCGGGCCTGCACATCCTGCGTGTCAATGACCGCCGCGAGCGGCAGCGCGTAATGGCCGAGGAATACCGCGCCAACCACATCCAGATCACACCCAACGAACTGGTCTCGGCGCGCGAGGCGATGGAGGAAATCCGTACCATTCACGACCGCATCGAGGACGGCGAGGACTTTGCCGAACTCGCGCGCGAATTCTCCGACGACACGACCAGCGCCAACATTGGCGGCGACATGGGCTGGATCATCCCCGAGCAGTTCGGTGACCGCTTCGCCGCCATGCTGGCGGGGCTCGAGGACGGCGAGATCAGTGAGCCCTTCCAGACCACCGAGGGCTGGCACATCGTCCAGCGCACCGGCTATCGCGAAACCGACGTCACCGACCAGGCCCTGCGCAACATGGCCCGCCAGACCATCATGCAACGCCGCGCGGACTCCGAGATAGAAAGCTTCATCCGCCAGATGCGCGAGGAAGCTTACGTCGATATCCGCCTGCCAGGCTGATGGCCGCGTCGCCCTGGCTGGCGGTGACGCCGGGGGAGCCTGCGGGGATCGGGGCTGAGTGTGTCGTGCGGCTGGCAAGTGGCCAGGTACTGAAGGCGCGCAGTAGTTTTTCCGCAAATTACTCAAAAAGTGCTGAATTTGCAGAATTTGGTGAGGCTGGTGAGCTGCGTGTTGATGACGTGCAGGCTGGCGGGCTGGTGGCCGTCTGTGACCCGGAAATACTGAAGAACGCAGCGACTTCGCTGGGGATAGACATCGAGCTGGTGGAGTGGGTGCCGGGGCTTGAGCCTGTGGCGGGGCGGCTGGCTTACCTGCCGGTGGCGTTGCGGGCGGCGGCGGTGCCCGGGAAGCTTGATCCGGTCAATGCGCCTTATGTACTGGATACGCTGCGCGCGGCGGTCGGGCTGGTCCGGTCCGGCGACGCGGCGGCGCTGGTGACGGGGCCGGTCCACAAGGGCGTGATCAATGACGCGGGAATTCCGTTCAGCGGCCACACCGAATTCCTGGCCGACCTGGCGGGTGTACCGCGGGTGGTCATGATGCTGGCGGCGGACGACCTGCGGGTTGCACTCGTGACCACTCACCTGCCCCTTCGCGATGTCGCCGACGCGATTACGCCGGATGCCGTGGAAAGCGCCATCCGCATCACGGTGCAGTCACTTCGCGAACGCTTCGGCATCGCCCGGCCGCGGCTGCAGGTGCTGGGCCTGAACCCACATGCCGGCGAAGGTGGACACCTGGGGCACGAGGATGACGCCATCATCGCACCGGCCATTGAACGCTGTCGCGGCGCCGACATCGAACTGGCCGGCCCCCTGCCGGCCGACACCGCGTTTACCCCCACAGCGCTGGCCCGCTGCGACGCCGTCCTCGCCATGTATCACGACCAGGGCCTGCCCGTGCTCAAACACGCCGGTTTCGGGCGGGCCGTGAACATCACCCTGGGGCTGCCGTTCACACGGGTGTCGGTCGACCACGGCACCGCCATCGACATCGCCGGCCAGGGCAAGGCCGACGCGTCCAGCCTGGGCCACGCCGTGGCCATGGCGCGGACCATGACTGCCGCTGCAACCGCACGGACCGGCCCGTGAATCACCGCGCCCGCAAGCGTTTCGGCCAGAACTTCCTGGTCGACGGTAATGTCATTGACCGCATCGTCGCGTCCATCGCGCCGCGGCCGGGTGAACGTATCGTCGAGATCGGCCCGGGACGCGAGGCGATCACCGGGCCACTGATCGATGCCGGCGCCGACCTCGCCGTGGTGGAAATCGACCGTGACCTGGCCGCATCGCTGCGGCAACGTCGCCCGAAACTGGAAGTGGTCTGCGAAGACGCCCTGAGTGTGGATTTCAGCGCCCTGTCCAGCGGCCGGCGCTGGCGCCTGGTCGGCAACCTGCCCTACAACATTTCCACGCCGCTGCTGTTCCACGTCCTCGGCCAGCATGAACCGCCGGCCGACATGCATTTCATGCTGCAAAAGGAAGTGGTCGACCGCATGACCGCGGCGCCCGGTGGCGGCGATTACGGCCGCCTGAGCCTGGCCTGCCAGAACCTGGCCGTGGTCACACCGCTGTTCCAGGTGGGCCCCGAGGCCTTTGACCCGCGCCCGAAAGTCGATTCCGCCGTTGTCCGGCTGGAGCCCCGCGCCAACCCGCTGGTCCCCGCGGCGCACCAGGCCGCGTTCGACCGCCTGGTGCTGAAGGCGTTTTCCATGCGGCGCAAGACCCTCCGCAACAGCCTGAAGGGGCTGGTGGACGATGATGGCTTCCAGGCCGCCGGGGTCGACCCGGGCGCGCGCCCGGAAACAATCTCCCTGGACGCATTCGCCCGACTCGCGGCCAATGGCCTGCTATGATGGAAGCAAGCCAAACGGAACCGGATATGCCCGCGGAAATACCCGTCAAGATTGTGCCCGTGCCCCAGTACCTGGGCGAACACGAGGACCAGTACGCCTTCGCCTACACCATCCACATCACCAACGAGGGCGAGGTGAGCATCACCCTGCTCAACCGTCACTGGATTATTACCCACGGTGACGGGCACATGGAGGAAGTGGTGGGTGACGGCGTGGTGGGCGAAACCCCGGAACTGCCGCCCGGGGCACGTTACAGCTACACCAGCGGCGCATTCATCCCCACGCGGGCCGGTTCGATGAAAGGGTCTTACGGCTTCGAAACCGAGTCCGGCGAACCCTTCCGCGTCGATATCCCCGAGTTCGCGCTGCTGGCGCCCGACTCCCTGCACTGAGTCCCGGCGCCCGGCGTTTCCATGGCCACTTACCTGGTGGGGGATATTCAGGGTTGCTACGACCCGCTCCAGCGCCTGCTGGAGAAGGTCGCCTTCGACCCGGCCGAGGATTTGCTCTGGCCCTGCGGCGACCTGGTGAACCGCGGCGGTCGTTCGCTGGAAGTCCTGCGCCTGCTTCACGGCATGCGCGACCGGGTCAGTGTGACGCTGGGCAACCATGACCTGCACCTGCTGGCGGCAGCGTCGAAATTCCCCAAGGGCGGCCATCGCAACGCGGAATTCGACCGCATCCTGGTCGCGCACGATCGCGAGCCCCTGCTGGAATGGCTGGCGAATGAGCCCCTGGTCACCTGGTCGCCGGAGCACCAGTTGCTGCGCATGCACGCGGGCGTCATTCCCCAATGGAACGTTGAAACCACGCTGGCCCGGGCCGACGAGGTCCACCGGGTGCTGCGTTCGGGTCAACGACGAAAATTCCTGCGCAAGATGTACGGCGGCCGGCCGCGCCGCTGGGACGACGACCTGAAGGGCTGGAAGCGGTTGCGGCTGATCACCAAGATCTTCACCCAGCTGCGCTTCTGCAAGCCGAATGGCCGGGCGGATTTCAACGCCTCCGGGCCGCCGGGCAGTGGCAAGGCCAGCTACAAGCCGTGGTTCAAGCACAAGAACCGCAGGACCCGCGACGTGCGCATCATTTTCGGCCACTGGGCCGCGCTCGGCCTGCGGGTCAGGAAGCGCTACGTGGCGCTGGACTCGGGTTGCGTGTGGGGCGGGTCGCTGACCGCCTACCGGCTCGAGGACGGCGAGGTTTTCCAGGTGAAATCGAAACCCTGAAAAAGGCGAGCGCCGGGCGTCAGGCCCTCACCCATTCATCGATACTGAACGCCAGCGGGTTTTTGTCATCGGCCTCGAAACGCTCGCTGGACACCAGTTGCCAGGCCTCGGTCGACCATTCGGGAAACCAGGTATCGGCCTCCGGCGTCGCTTCCACCATGGTCAGCACCATCCTTGATGCCAGCGGCAGCGCCTGGCGGTAGAGTTCGCCACCGCCAATGACCATCACCTCTATGCCTTCGGCGAGTTCCATGGCCTCGACCAGGGAATGCGCCACGACGCAGCCTTCCGCGCGCCAGGCCTCGTCCCGGGTGACCACCAGGTTCTGCCGGCCCGGCAGCGGCCGGCCGATGGACGCATACGTCTTGCGCCCCATCAGCACCGGTTTGCCCAGGGTCACACGCTTGAAGTGCTGCAGTTCGGCCGGCAGGTGCCAGGGCAAGCGGCCGGCCTTGCCGATCCCCCGGTTGCGCCCCATGGCGGCGACGATGGTCAGTGAACGGTTCAACGGCAATCAGACGGCGATAGGCGCGCGGATGCCGGGGTGGGACTGGTAATCCAGCAGCTCGAAATCCTCGAAACGGAAATCCCACAGCGAACGGACATCCGGGTTCAGCCGCATCACCGGCAATTCCAGCGGCTCGCGGGTCAACTGCTCACGCACCTGCTGGAAATGATTCGAGTAAATATGGACATCGCCGAAAGTGTGTACGAAATCACCCGGCTGGTAGTCCAGCACCTGCGCCATCATCAGCGTCAGCAACGAATACGAGGCGATATTGAACGGCACGCCCAGGAAGACGTCGGCGCTGCGTTGGTACAGCTGGCAGCTGAGCTTGCCGTCGGCGACGTAGAACTGGAACAGCGCGTGGCAGGGCGGCAGCGCCTGGCGGCCGGCGCTGGCGTTGTCGCGCGGGCTGACCTGCTCGTCCGGCAGCACCGCCGGGTTCCACGCCGACAGCACGTGGCGACGGGAATCGGGCCGTTTGGCCAGGTTGTCCATCAGCTCCGCCAGCTGGTCGATTTCCGTACCATCAGGGCTTTGCCAGCGCCGCCACTGTGCGCCATACACCGGGCCCAACTCGCCATTCTCATCCGCCCATTCGTCCCAGATGCTGACGCCGTGTTCCTTCAGGTAGGCGATATTGGTGTCGCCGCGAATGAACCACAGCAATTCGTGGATGATTGAGCGCAGGTGCAGCTTCTTCGTGGTCAACAGCGGAAAACCGGCGGACAGGTCGAAACGCAGCTGGCGGCCGAACACGCTGCGCGTACCCGTGCCGGTGCGGTCGGATTTGTCGGTGCCGTTCTCCAGGATGTCCTGGAGCAGGTCGAGATAGGTGCGCATCAGTTCCTTTCCAGGCCGGGCTTCGCCGCACGGCGATAGGCGATCACCATGAACGCGATGCCGATGGCGACCATCGGGGTCGACAATACCATGCCCATGGTCAGCCAGTCCCCGACCAGGTAGCCGATATGGGCGTCCGGTTCGCGGAAGAACTCGACGATGCCGCGGAACAGGCCGTAGCCGGCCAGGAAGAGGCCGGAAACAGCCCCGGTCGGCCGCGGCCGGGACGCGAACCAGAGCAGGATGAAGAATAATGTCAGTCCTTCGAGAGCGGCGTGGTAAAGCTGGCTCGGGTGACGTGCGAACGCGTCCAGCAGTCCGGCCCGCCAGGCTGTTTCCAGGCCGCCTTCCACGGCGCCCGCGGGCAGCGATGCGGGAAAGATCATCGCCCAGGGCACGTCACTGACCCGCCCCCAGAGTTCACCGCCAATGAAATTTCCGATCCGACCGAACGCCAGGCCCAGCGGCACCACCGGCACGACAAAATCCGCCGTTTGCCAGAATGTCTTGCCGTTTCGACGACCAAACAGCCAGAGGGCGACAACCACACCAAGAAGGCCCCCATGAAACGACATGCCGCCTTCCCAGAGGCGCAACAGGTAGAGCGGATCGTCAAGAAACTGGTCGAACCCGTAAAACAGGATGTAGCCCAGCCGCCCGCCGGCAATCACGCCCAGCATGCCGTAGAACATGAAATCGCTGACTTGCTCCGGCGTCCAGCCGGCCCAGGGCAGCGTGCGCGCGCGCCAGGTCTGGATCAACCAGAACGCCCCGAAGGCCAGCAGGTAAGTGATGCCGTACCAGTGGACGGACAGCGGCCCGACCGAAAATGCGACCGGATCGAAATTGACGAGAAAATGGGCGGGTGCGTCCAAGGGGCGGCGACCGGAATGGTTACAATGGGAACCGCGGCAGGATAAGTCACCCCCCGGTGGGTGACAAGCCAACACGACACCGCCGCGCCGTCAAAACCAGGGGACTCCGCCCGCCATGAACCGACTGCAAGACAGCGCCAGCCTGTACCTGCGCCAGCACGCCGACAACCCGGTCGACTGGTGGTCGTGGTGCGACGAGGCCCTGGCCGTGGCACGCGACAGCGGCAAGCCGATCCTGCTCTCGGTGGGTTACAGCGCCTGTCACTGGTGCCACGTCATGGCGCACGAATCCTTCGAGGACGCCGACACGGCCGCGGTGATGAACGAGCTGTACGTGTGCATCAAGGTCGACCGCGAGGAACGCCCCGACCTCGACCGCCTCTACCAGCTTTCACACCAGATGCTGGCCGGCCAGGGCGGCGGCTGGCCACTGACCATGTTCCTGGCCCCGGACAGCCTTGCACCTTTTTATAGTGGCACCTATTTTCCGCCGGTGGCGCGCCACGGCATGCCGCCGTTTACCGAGGTGCTGCGCCGCGCCCGGTCATGGTTCGATGCCGAGCCCGACCAGGTTGCCGCCGTCGGCCAGCGGCTGGACGCCGGGCTGGCGGCGATGCAGGCGCCGGTCACCCAGGGCCCGGACGCGGCCACCCCGGACGACCAGGTGCTCGAAGCCGCCGCCGTGAATGTCCGGCAACGGGCCAACACGGAACAGGGCGGCTTCGGTGGCGCCCCCAAGTTCCCCCAGGCGCCCCAGCTGGCCATGCTCACGACGCTTGCGCGGGTGACCGGTGATACCGACCTGGCCGATTTCCAGGTTTTCACCCTGGACATCATGGCGCGCGGCGGCCTGCGCGACCACCTCGATGGCGGCTTCTTCCGCTACTGCGTCGACCACGACTGGACCATCCCGCACTTCGAGAAAATGCTGTACGACAACGCGCAGTTGCTGCCGCTTTACGCCGAGGCCGCGCGGGACCGGGACGACGCCTGGCTGCGGACCTGTGCCGCGGGCATCGCCGCGTGGCTGATGAACGAAATGCGCGGGGAAGACGGCGCGTTCTTTGCCAGCATCGATGCCGATGCCGACGGCGAAGAAGGCGGCTACCACACCTGGACCCCGGACCAGGTGCGTGCCGTCCTGGACGAAAAGCAGTGGGCCGCCGCTGAACCGGTATTCGGTCTCGACGGCCCCGCCAACTTTGAGGGCCGCGCCTGGCACCTGGTGCGTCGCAACGCCCTGGACGGCCACGGCCCGGCCCTGGAAGCGGCGATCGACGCCCTGTTGTCGACCCGCGCCGGGCGCATCGCGCCGGCGACCGACCACAAGCGACTGACCGCGTGGAATGCCCTGGCCGTGGAAGGACTGGTTCGCGCCGGCATGGCGCTGGCACAGGATGACTGGATCGACGCGGCCGAACGCGCGTTCGGGTTCATTGAACAGAACGCCTGGGCAGGCGGTGGCCTGTTCGCGGTGCATGCCGGGGGCCGGGCCTATAACGCCGGTACGCTGGACGATTACGCCTTCACGCTGTCAGCCGGCCTGGTGTTGCTGCAGGCGCGCTGGACCGATGAACGCCTGGCGTTCTGCGAAGCGCTGGCGAGTGCCCTCGTGAAACGTTTCTCCGACCCCGAGCATGGTGGCTTCTGGCTGACCGACCGGGACGCCGATGTGCCCATCCGGCGGCTGAAAGTGCCCCAGGACGACGCCACGCCATCAGGCGCGGCGGTGGCCGCCGGGGCGCTGCAGGCACTGGGCTGGCTGACGGCGGACGCACGCCTGATCGAATCCGCCAATGCCGCCGTCAATGCCGCGCGCGCCGACATGGAGAAGTACGCGCTCGGCCACGCCAGTTTCATCCGGGTGCTGGCGGACGGGATGAAGCCACCCGCAATGGTGGTCATCGAGGGCGGCAATGCCGACGCCATGGACCGGCTGCGAGACGTGGCGCGCCGCCACGATGCGGTACACTGCTTCGCTCGCCCCGGAGAGGGGGCGGTCACCGCCAGTGTCTGCCTGGGCGACCGCTGCCTGGCGCCGGTGACGACTGTCGAGGCACTCGAAGAACAACTCCAACAACGGAACTGACCCTTGGTCGAACTCGCCCTCCCCAACTTCCACGCGCTGGCCGTCATGGTGCTGATCGTGGTCGCGCTGGTGTTGTTCTCGCGCGAGGACATCCCGCTGGAGACCACCAGCCTGGTGGTGCTGGTGCTGCTGACCGTGGGCTTCACGCTGTTCCCCTACGAGGGCGAACAGGGCGCGGTGGTGGCCAGCGACTTCTTCCTGGGGTTCGGCAACCGCGCGCTGGTGGCCGTCTGCGGCCTGATGATCGTCGGCCAGGGGCTGGTCGCCACCGGCGCCCTGGAACCGGTCGGCCGGTTCCTGGCCCGGATCTGGCGTTGGGGCCCGGCGCTCTGCCTGCTGCTGACGCTGCTGATCACCGCGGTACTCAGCGCGTTTATCAACAACACGCCGATCGTGGTCATGATGCTGCCCATCCTGGTCGGTGTGGCCATTCGTACCGGGTCGTCACCGGCCGGCACGCTCATTCCCATGGGCTTCGCCAGCATCCTGGGCGGCATGGCCACCACTATTGGTACGTCCACCAACCTGCTGGTGGTGAACGTGGCGGCCGACCTGGGCATGGACCCCTTCGACATGTTCGACTTCACCGGGCCGGTGCTGGTGGGCGGCGTGGTGACCATCCTGTACCTGTGGCTGATCGCGCCCCGGCTGTTGCCGCAACGCGAGCTGCCGCTGAACCGCGGCGTCTCGCGCGTCTACACCGCGCAGGTCCGCCTGAACACCGGCAGCCCCGTGGTCGGCCAGCGCCTGGCCGACGCCATCCTGAAAACCAGTGACGCCATGAGCGTGGACACCATCGAGCGCGGCAACGGGGTATTCGTCACGCCGCTGCCCGACGTGGTGCTGCGCGCCGGCGACCGCATCACCACCAGTGATACGCAGGGCAACCTGCGCGAGTTCGCGCGCCTGCTGGGCGGCACCCTGTTCGACGGCGACCAGGAAGTCGACGCCGATCACCCGCTGTCCACGGGCGGCAGCCGCATCGCCGAGGTGGCCATTACGCCGGCCTCGAGGCTGAAGGACGTGCTGATCGGCCGGGCCCAGCTGATGTCACGGTACGGCCTGCGCCTGCTGGCCTTCAACCGCATGGAAGGCTCCGAGGACCGCGGCTCGCCCGGGCTGGACGACGTGGCGCTGCGCACCGGCGACGTGCTGCTGGTGCAGGCCACGCCACGCCGGCTGAACGAACTGAAGAGCAGCCGCGATTTCCTGGTGCTGGACGGCAGCGTCGAACTGCCGCACACCCGCAAGGCGCCAATCGCCCTGGCCATCATGATCGGCGTGGTGATCATGGCGGCGATGAATATCATGCCCATCGAGGTCAGCGCGCTGCTCGGCTGCCTGGCGTTGATCGTGACCGGATGCCTGGGCTGGAAAGACGCCATGGGCGCACTGAGCACGCAGGTCATCTTCATCATCGTCGCCTCGCTGGCCCTGGGTACCGCCCTGCTGATGACCGGCGGCGCCGACTTTCTCGCCAACCTGTTCGTTTACATCACGTTCGGCGCCTCGCCGGCCGTGGTCATGGCCGGGCTGATGTTCATGATGGCGGTGCTGACCAACGTGGTCTCCAATAATGCCGCCGCCGTCATCGGCACCCCTATCGCCATCGGCATCGCCCAGCGCCTGGGCCTGCCGCTCGAACCGTTCGTGCTGGCCGTGCTCTTCGGTGCGAACCTGAGCTTTGTCACGCCGATGGCCTATCAAACGAACCTGCTGATCATGAACGCGGCGGGCTACAAGTTTGGCGACTTCGTCCGCGTTGGCCTCCCGCTCGCCATCATTCTCTGGCTCACCCTCAGCGCGGTCCTGATCTGGGCTTACGGCCTCTGACCGGAGAGCGTGTCGCAGGGTGCCGGGGTGGCGCAGCCTCAACCGGGCTCCGAAGTCCGCTTCGCTGCCAGTCGCCCGGTCGAGGCTGCGCCACCCCGGCGCCACGATACGGCGTTCCGGGCCAGGGCCGTAAGCCTCGATTGCAGCGAGGTTGTTTTTGAGCCGCGGAATTGAGGTATATTGGGGGGAATAATGAGTCCGGTGTTTCCTGGGGGGGAGAAAGCCGGTGTTTGACCCATAGAATTTGAGCCCAGTCCATTTTGAGTTCCGACCCTACTTCCGCCGAGTCATTGCTGAACAATTCAGACCAACCTGCGACAGGCAATTTGCTTGGGGCGGGTGATCCGGCGGCGTTCGAGATTCTGAACCCGGAGGGAAAGGCGCCTTTCCTGCTGACCTGCGACCATGCGAGCCGGGCGTTTCCGGCGTCGCTGGCGCAGCTGGGCGTGGCGGACTGGGTGCTGGAGCGGCACGTGGCCTGTGATATCGGCGCGGCCGAACTGACGCGGGCGCTTTCGAAGCGCTTCGATGCGCCGGCCGTGCTGGCGGGCTTCTCACGACTGATTATCGACCTGAACCGTCACCCCGATGACCCGACCGCGTTTGTCCGGGTCAGCGACGGTATCGCCATTCCGGGCAATCTTGGACTGGACGACGCGGCCCGGCAGTCGCGCATTGATGAACTGTTTACCCCCTACCACGACGCCATAGACCGGCGGCTTGACCGCTTTGAAGCGGACGGCCGCGTGCCGGCCCTGGTCTCGGTGCACACCTGTGCACCCATATTCAACGGCGCCACACGCCGCTGGCATACGGGCATCATGTGGGACCGTGATCCGCGGCTGGCGTTGCCGTTGATCGACGCGTTGCGCGAGGTCGACGGCCTGTGCGTGGGGGACAACGAACCTTATTCCGGACGTCACCCGGCGGATTACACCGTCGATGTCCACGGCGAAGGCCGTGGGATACCGTGCGTCGGAATCGAGGTACGCCAGGACCTGGTGGGTTCAGCCGATGGGCTGGATCGCTGGGCTGGCATACTGGGCGATGCGCTGGAACGCGTTTTCGCCGAAACGGCCGACCTGGCACGACGGCCTGAAACGAGGGGCGCCTGTGAATAACATTTTTTTTACAGGCGCGGTGCCAGAATGGTTACAGGACGCGGTAAGCACACTTTTATTACTGTTTGACCACTCTTTAGCTTGACTATAGAGTGTGCGTTCGCTTTTCCCAGACTCCACTAAATCATTTCCCACAATGAGAATCGGTATGATCACTAAACGAACCCTTTCGTACCGTCCGACGAAGGTAGCGGTAACAACCGCGTTACTGATGTCGGCGGTCTCCGGCGCCACTTTCGGCGCCACCATCCAGGACGTCACCAACGCCGGTGAGCAACGGGCCGCGGCAGCCGCCGCTGACCAGCAGCGCATCGACCAGGTGGCCGACCAGATTGAACAGATCGTCATTGACTTCGAAACCGAAGCCAAGGTGGTCGACGGCCTGAAGGTTTACAACAACCTTCTGCAGCGCCAGGTCAACAACCAGGAAACCGCGAAGGCGGACCTGGCGGCAGCCATCGACGATGTCGCGCTGATCGAGCGCCAGATCGTCCCGCTGATGACCCGCATGCTCGACTCACTCGACGAGTTCGTACAGCTGGACACGCCGTTCCTGGTGGACGAGCGCAATGACCGCATCGCTCGCCTGCGCGACATGATGGAACGCTCCGACGTCGCCGCCGCTGAGAAGCTGCGCCAGATTCTCGAGGCCTACTCCATCGAGAATGAATATGGTCGGACCATTGAAGCCTACAAGGGTTCACTGGATATCGACGGACGCACCCAGGAAGTCGACTTCCTGCGTATCGGCCGTGTCGCCCTGGCCTACCAGACGGTTGGCGGCAACGTCACCGGCGCCTGGGACAAGGATGCCGGCGAATTCGTCTCGCTTCCCCCCGAAACCTACAAGGCCCAGGTCACCGAAGGCCTGAGAATCGCACGTAAGCAGGTGGCACCTGATCTGCTGGTTGTGCCTGTTGCAGCCGCGAAGGAGGCCGGACAGTGAAAAACCGTACCCTGAAACTGCTGGGCGCCGTTGCCCTGTCCATGGGCTTGTCTGCCCCGACTTTGGCCGCCGAAGCGGTGAACCTCGATGAGCTGCTGCGCCAGGTTGAAACCGGTCGCGTGAAAGACGCACAGGAAGCGCAACAGCGCCTGGCCGACTTCCGCGCCGACCGCGCCAGCCAGCAGCAGAAGCTGGCCAACATGCGCGCCGAGAAAACCCGCCAGGAAAACCTCTCAGCCCAGCTGGAAGCGACCTTCGAAGCCAACGATGTTGAGATCTTCGAACTGGAAGCCGCCCTGCAGGATCGCCTCGGCGACCTGAAAGAGCTGTTCGGCGTGTTGCAGCAGGCCTCCGGCGATGCCATCGGCCAGTTCAGCAACTCCCTGACCCAGGTCCAGTACCCGGAGCGTACCCAGTGGCTGACCGAGTTCGCCGCCAAGATGGGCCAGACCACGCGCATGGCGTCCCTGGACGAAATCGAGCGCCTCTGGTTCGAAATCCAGCGTGAAATGACCGAGACCGGCAAGGTTGTCGAATTCCCGGCCACCGTGGTCACCGCCACCGGCGAGGAAGCCGAAAAGACCGTCACCCGTATCGGTGCGTTCAACCTCGTTGCCGATGGCAAGTACCTTGAGTACCTCCCGGAAACCGGCCGCGTACTGGAACTGCAGCGCCAGCCGCAGTCCCGCTACACCAACCGCCTGGACGACTTCGAGTCTGCCACCTCCGGCCATTCACCGGTCGCCATTGACCCGACCCGCGGCCAGTTGCTCGGCCTGCTGGTGCAGACCCCGAGCCTGAGCGAGCGCATTGCCCAGGGTAAGGAAGTCGGCTGGGTGATCATCGCCCTGGGTATCATCGGCGTGGCCATCGCCATCTGGCGCTGGATCGTCCTGACCGGTGTCGGTGCGAAAGTCCGCTCTCAGATCAAGAACCCGGAAAACCCCGGCAACAACCCGCTGGGTCGTGTGCTGAAGGTCTACCAGGAGCACAAGGGCGAAGACGTGGAAGCCCTGGAACTGCGCCTGGGTGAAGCCATCCTGCGCGAAACACCGAAGTTCCAGTCCATGCTGCCGATGCTGAAGATCATTTCGGTCGTCGCACCGCTGTTGGGTCTGCTGGGTACGGTGACGGGCATGATCGTGACCTTCCAGGCCATCACCCTGTATGGCGCGGGCGATCCGAAACTGATGGCCGGTGGTATTTCCACCGCCCTGATGACCACCGTGCTTGGCCTGGTCGTGGCAATCCCGACCGTGTTCCTGCACACCCTGGTTTCCGGCCAGGCCCGCAAGCTGACGCAGATCCTGCAGGAAGAATCCGCAGGCCTGCTGGCAGAGCAGGCGGAAGCGCAGCGGGGAGCATAAGGCGTGGATACGCTTTACTACTACCTGCCTTTCCTGGAGTCCATCCGTGACTTCATGGAGCTTGGCGGACCGGTCCTCACCTGGATCGGTCTGCTGACGCTGGCGATGTGGATTCTCATCATCGAGCGACTGATCTATTTCCGGGTCGGTCACAGGAAGATGGTGGCCACCGCCCAGCAGCTCTGGGAATCACGGCCCGACCACCGGACGTGGAACGCGCACCAGGTACGCGCAAGGCTGATCTCGATGGTCAGCCGGAACATGGACAAGTACATCGCCATGATCCAGACCTGCGTCGCCCTGTGCCCGCTCCTGGGCCTGCTCGGAACGGTGACCGGCATGGTCAACGTGTTCGAGGTCATGGCCATTTCCGGTTCAGGCAACCCACGGTCGATGGCCGCGGGCGTGTCCATGGCGACCATCCCGACAATGGCCGGCATGGTCGCGGCGCTGTCGGGTATCGCGATGAGCACCTACCTGCAGCGGAAAGCCGCCCGGGAAAGAGAACTCCTGAGTGACCATCTGGTCATAAAACATAGCTGACGGGCTTGCGGCCCCTTCACGGGGCCGCAGCTGGAGACCGCAAAATGAAGCAGTTTTTCAATCAACAACAGCAGGAAGAAGAGTCGGAGATCAACATTACGCCCATGCTGGACGTGGTGTTCATCATGCTGATCTTCTTCATCGTCACCGCCACTTTCATCAAGGAAGCCGGCATCGACGTCAACCGGCCTGACGCGCAGACCGCCGTCAAGCAGGAAAAAGCCAACATCCTGATCGCCATCGGTCCGAACGATGACATCTGGATCGACCGTCGCCAGGTCGACGTCCGCTCAGTGCGCCCGAACATCGAGCGCCTGCACGCGGAGAACCCCCAGGGTTCGGTCGTGATCCAGGCGGACAAGCTGTCGAAAACCGATACGCTGATCCAGGTGATGGACGCTTCCCGCCAGGCCGGCGTGTATAACGTTGCGATTGCCGCGCAGGAAGACTAGGAGCGCGCCCATGGCAACTATCCAACAATCCCTCTCCTCCCGGGAAAGCCCCGGGCTGGGGCGCCTGCTGATCGGCTTTGTCATTGGCCTGGTCATCACGCTGTTCCTGTTCTGGTTCATGCAGTACATGATCGCCATTGCTGACCGGAGCCTGGACGAAAGTGATCGTGGCGCGCTCGTGGACTTTGTCCGCGTGCAGCGCGACGAGAGCATCCAGCGTAAATCGCCCAAGCCCGAAAAGCCGCCACCCCCGGACGCCCCGCCACCGCAGCCGCCCACGCCGCAGCTGGACAACCTCGACCCGACCGCAGAGACCATCGCCATTGATTCGGCGCCGGTGCAGACGGACATCGAGATGACCGGCGGCTTCAGCCTGGGTGTCGGTGAAGGCGACTACCTGCCGATCGTGAAGGTCGCGCCGATCTACCCGCAGCGTGCGCTGTCCCGAGGGACGGAAGGCTACTGCGTCGTGGAGTACACGGTGACCCGGCAGGGCACGATTCGAGATCCCTTCGTGATCGAGAGCCAGTGCACCAGTTCGCTGTTCCACCGCGCTTCCGTGCAGGCGGCCATGAAGTTCAAGTACAAGCCCCGCGTCATCGACGGCCAGGCCGTGGAAGTCCCGGGTGTACAGAACAAGTTCACCTTCGAGATCCAAGAGTAAACCGCCATGAACCGAAACAAGCGTAAACATGTGAGAGCCGCCAGCCTGCTGCTGTCGGTCGCGCTCGGTGTGGCCGGTGTTCCCTACGCCCAGGCGCAGGATGGCAGCGACCGCGAGACCAAGCAGACCGTGGCCATGAGCCAGAAGGTCTACGAGGCCCTGACTGAAATCCAGGGCCTGGTCGAAGCCAAGCAGTACAGCCAGGCCGACGCCCTCATCAAGCAGAGCCTGGCGAACGAGAAACTGGAACCGTACGAGCGGGCCCAGTTCTGGAACCTGACGGCGTACTCCTACTACCTGCAGGAACGCTACAAGGACGCGATCGGCGCCTATGACCAGGTCATGGCGCAGCCGGAGCTTCCGGAAGCCCTGCAGCAGTCCACGCTGAAGACGAAAGCGCAGCTCCAGGCGATCACCGAGGACTACCGCGGTGCACTGGCCACCGTCGACCAGCTGATGAAGCTGGTGCCGAACCCCTCTGCCGATGTCTACATGGTGCAGGGCCAGGCCTACTTCCAGCTGGGTGAGTACGACAATGCCCTTGGCCCGATCAAGACGGCCATCGACATGAACCGTGCCCAGGGCGTGACGCCGAAGGAGAACGACCTGCTCCTGCTTCGCGTGATCTACTACGAGAAGAAGGACTTCCAGAACATGATCGCCGTCCTGGAAGAGCTGATTACGCTCTACCCCAAGGACACCTACCTGCTGACCCTGGCCGGCGCCCATTCCGAACTGGGCGATACCGAGAAGCAGCTGGTGATCGTGGAAACCCTGTACGAGAAGGGCTACCTGAAGACGCAGTCGCACATCGTCAACCTGGCCAATCTCTACCTGCTGCACGGCGCGCCTTTCAAGGCGGCCACGGTTCTGGACCGGGAGATTGACGCCGGAACGGTCGAGGCCAACGAGCGCAACCTGCGACTGCTGTCACAGTCCTGGTTCACCGCGCGCGAGGACGAGAAATCGATCCCGCCGCTGCGCCAGGCGGCCCAGCTGTCCAACGAAGGCGAGCTCTACATCCGCCTGGCACAGTCCTACCTGAACCTGTCGGACTGGGACAACGCTGCCGAGGCGCTGGAAAGGGGCCTGCAGTTGGGTGACCTGAGCCGGCGTGACACGGCGAACGTGATGCTGGGCATGTCGTATTTCAACCAGAAGAAGTTCAACCAGGCCCGCCGTGCTTTCGAAGCGGCCATGTCGGATGACCGCAGCCGCCGTACGGCGCAGCAGTGGATCAGCTACGTGGACAGCGAAATCAAGCGTGCCGAACTGATGTCGCAGGAGTTGCCCGAACAGGCGACCCCGGATGTCCTGAACGAAATGCTGGATGATTCGACTGGGCAGTAGTCCCCGCACTGGCATCCACGGCCTGTTACCCGGGTCGTGAATGAACTGAGAAACCCCGGTGGTGAGAACCCCGGGGTTTTTTAGTGCGCGACGTTCTCGAGTGAACGGAACCTGGAACGGGACCAGGCCACCCGTTCGTTCGGCGGCGGCGTCTCGTCCCCGGCTTCGGCGTCAACGGCTTCCAGCCGCGCACCCAGGCCGCCCCGGTTGGCAATCTGGATGTTCAGGCCGGGGCGGGCGTTCAGCTCCAGGATCATCGGGCCCAGGTCGCGGTCGAGCACGATGTCGACGCCCAGGTAGCCCAGCTCAACGGCCTCGTAACAACGCGCCGCCATGTCCAGTACCTGGTCCCAGCCCGGCACCTTGAAGCCCGCGATGTCCGACCCCGTGTCCGGGTGGAACGACTGCGCGGAATTGCCCGACACGCCGCCGAATGTCTGGCCCGTGCACAGGTCGATGCCAACGCCAATCGCTCCCTGGTGCAGGTTGGCCTTGCCGTGCGACTGGCGCGTCGGCAGCCGGGTCATGGCCATCACCGGGTAGCCGCGGTAAACAATCACGCGGATATCCGGTACGCCCTGCCAGGTCAGCTTGCTGAACGCCGGGTCGAAATGGACCAGCGACTCGATCATGGCGACGTCAGGCCGGCCACCCAGTGAATACAGGCCACCGATGACATTGGTCAGGTGGTGGCCCAGGTGGTCCTGGTCGACCAGGCCGCCATCGGAATCGACGTAGTAATCGGCCTTGCGGTCGGTGATGACCATGATTCCGTCACCACCGCTGCCATGTGCGGGCTTGATGACGAACTCTTTCGCACCGGCCAGGATGCCGTCAATATTGCGGGTCTCGCGATTCGAGCGCACCACGCCCAGCAGGTCCGGCACGGCCAGTCCTTCGCGCAGCATGCGCGCCTTGCACAGCACCTTGTCGTCGACCAGCGGATAGAACCGCCGCTGGTTGTGGGCAAAGATGTAATCGCCGTTACGCCGGTTCAGGCCCAGCACCCCGGCGCGATTCAGGCGCAGGTAACGTCCCAGCATGTCAGCCGCCCTTGCCGCTGTCCGGCGCCGGGCCCTGCTTCGGGTCCTGCTTCGGGTCCAGCTGGCGGAAGCGGAACAGTTCGGTCACGCGGAAGCCGGTATAGCGGCCCAGCATGATGATCAGGCCCAACACCGCCAGGTTCACTTCCGGGAACACAGCCACCCAGTAACCCAGGATGTCGATGGACATGACGACGTAGGCCAGCGCGGCCATCACCAGGCTGCCGATACCCTCGCGGATGCTGGTGAGCGCACCGCGCTCCTCCCAGACCACCGACATGCGCTCAATCACCATCGAGATGATGATCATCGGGAACAGCGAGACCGACAGGCCGGTATCGATGCCGAAGTGGTTGCTGACAATGCTGATGACCGTCATCAGCAGCACGACGATGGTCACCACCGCGGCCAGGCGCGGCACCAGCAGCAATCGCAACCGCTCCAGGTAGAAACGGAAGAACAGGCCCATTGCGACGATCAGTACGAACAGGGCCAGGCCGCGCAGCAACTCGGTCTCGCGGAAGGCCAGCGCGATCAGCACCGGCGCGAACGTGCCGAAGGAACTGAAGCCGACAATGTTCCGCATGATGACAATGATCAGGATACCGAACGGCACCAGCAGCAGGATCTCGTAGACCGCCTGGGTCTGGATCGGTAACTGCAGGATCGACACCTGCCCCACCCCGATTCGTTCGGCCGATGCCCGCTCACTGGCCAGGTCCAGGGAACTGACCATCTGCCGGCGCACGGACACCTGGAAGTCGCGAACATGCGCGCCGTCGGCGGTCACCAGTTCCGGAGAGCCGGTGGACCAGACCAGGAAACGCTCCGGCAGGCCCTGGCGACCCGTCTTTGGATCGAAGACCAGCCATTGCTGGTCGTTGTAGACCCCGATCAATGTCTGCAGGTCAACGCGCCGCACGTCGCCCTCGGGTACGAAGCCGTGAATCTGCAGGGTCGGGATGCGTGCGCCGGCCAGCAGCGTCTGGATGAGCTCGATACGATCCTGCGGGCCGTGCACTTCCGACAGGAACAGCGCCATGCTCTCATTCGGCGTCGCCGAGTTCAGTTTCGCCAGCATGGCTGCGGCAAACGTCCGGGTGTCGGCGGAGGCCTGGCGAACCTCGGTCACGATGTCGATCAGGGCGGTCCGGAACGGCTCCTGCAAATCCGGAACGGCGGGATAGACCGGCGGGCCGGCAATATCGCGGCGGGCCCCGCCCTGGCTGATCCGCGCACGGTAATAAAGCGTGCGGTCCTCGGGCAGCCGGCGGATGGCCCAGTCAGCCTGGCGCGCGCCGGGCGAGTCGTCGACGGTGAGCCCGAAACCGCGGGAAATATAGTGCTCCTCGGCCACGGAGAAGCCCGGCGGGCTGGACGGCAGGCGCAGGGCCACTTTCACCGGACCACCACGGCGCTCCAGTTCCACCTTGGCCTGGATGGACCAGGTCTCGGTGGTCATGTCCGGACGTGTCGGGAAACCCAGGCCGGCAATTTTCTGCCAGGTGATGACGGCGCTCACGACGATCAGGAACAACGCCAGGACCAACCACTGGTAGTTCCGTTTCACACGCGCCATGATTCACCTACCGAAATGATTTTCATATGGTTTTTAGTTTTCGGGCAAGAGTGAAATTATACCTGTTACGCGCGCGGCGCAACGTTTCTTTCCGTACCGGTAAGTGGCGTCGTCAACTGCCCCAGTCCTTCGATCTCCACCGTGTACTCATCACCCGGCCGCATCCACTGCCGCTCTTCCCGGCCCAGGATGACGCCCGCCGGCGTCCCGGTCACCAGCAGGTCACCCGGCTCCAGGGTCATGTAGCGACTGGCGTACGCGACCAGCTCTGCCACGGTGAAAATCATGTCGGCGGTGTTCGAATCCTGCCGCAGTTCGCCATTCAGCCATCCACGGATGGCCAGGTGCTGCGGATCAAAGCCATCATCCGGCACCACCAGGTACGGCCCTGTCGGCAGGAAACCGTCCGGGGTCTTGCCCAGCAGCCACTGGCCCGACGCGAACTGCAGGCGGCGATCACTGAGGTCGTTGGCATTGAAGTAACCCAGCACTTGATCCAGGGCGTTCTCCGGCTTCACGCCCCGGGTGCGCCGGCCGATCATCACGCCCAGCTCGGCCTCGTAGTCCACGCGGGTCAGGCCGCTGATATCGACGGTTTGCCGGTGCCCGGCGAGCGTGTTGGAAAACTTGCTGAACAGCACGGGCTCGGCCGGCGCCTGGCCACCGGTTTCACGGGCATGCGCGCGATAGTTCAGGCCGACACAGATGATCTTCCCGGGGCGGCCGTACACGGGGCCGGGCCGCCAGGTTTCCGCCACTTCGTGCAGCGGGCAATGGCCGCCTTCCGCCTTCTCGGCCAACTGCCGCAAAGCGTCCAGGCCACGATCGACGTCTGCAAGCAGCGTCGCCATTGATGGCGGTGCGCCCAGCGCCACCGCGATGGGTGCATCGCCAATGCAAAGGTGCCCGCCGCTGAATGCGAGAAACAGGTCTTCCCCTTCGCTGAACAAGCGCATGTGTCTTTCCTGGTCGTGTGCCCGAGATCGGTATTGTCGCCGTTGGCACGGGGATTTGAAACGCCTGTCATCACAATGGGTGCTTGCCGTGCCTTCGCACGGTCAGCTATGATGAGCGAAAAATGTAACCGCTTACATTTTAACGACAACCATCGACCGGCGACCACAGGACTGGCCCCGGCACGACGGGAGCCCGATTTGAAAATGCTGACCCGCCTGGTGCTGCTGATGGCAGCCTGTGGCCTGACTTTCCCGGTACTTTCCACGCCCGCATCGAACGTGGAGCGTCTCTATTTCATCGGCCAGGACCTGGACGCGCTGCGTGGATTCTACGCATCGGACTGCTGTGCGAAACCGGATGGGGTGACCGCGTACCTGTCACTTTATCGCCTGCTGGAAGGCGAAGATGCCGGGGGACTGGGTTACCGCGCCGATGGCACCGCCATCCAGCCCGAGGCCAGCTGGGGCGCAGGGCGTGTCGACGCACGAGCGTCCATCGAATCTTTCGGCGCCCGGGAACTGGCCATCGGCCTGTTCATCGCCGAAAACGACCAGCCCGGTGGCCTGGGAATGATCGCTGGCGGTGAATTCGACGCCGAAATCGATCACCTGGCGCGGTTCATTGACACGGTCGACGGCCGCGTGTTCCTGCGCGTGGGCTACGAATTCGACGGCACCTGGAACCACGGCCAGGACAATCCCGAAACCTACAAGGCGGCATGGCGGCATATCGCCGACCGGCTGCGTACCCACGAACTCGATAACCTGCGGTTGACCTGGCAGGCCGGCGCTTCAATCATCGACGATATCCTCGAGAAACGGCACGAGGACATCCGCGACTGGTACCCGGGCGACAACTACGTCGACTGGATGGCGCTGTCGTGGTTCATGGCGCCCGACGCCATGCCCGCCATCGATACCGATGGTTACGTGCCGGCATCGTCCGGTGCGCTCGCCATGGAAGTGGTCGATTTCGCCCGCGAGCGCGGCAAGCCCGTGCTGATCGCCGAGTCGACGCCGCAGGGCTACGACATCGAGGTCGGCTTCAAGGCGAATATCGGACCCATGTTTGACGGCGTGGCCGGTGAAAACCGCCAGCATCGATCGTCAAGCGCCATCTGGAACGAATATTACGCGCCGCTGTTCGCATTCATGAACGACCACGCCGACGTGGTGCGTGGCCTGGCGTATATCAACGTCGACTGGAACAGCCAACCGATGTGGGGGCCGCCTTACACCAGCGGGTACTGGGGCGACAGCCGTCTCGAGGCCAATCCCTGGATCGCCGCGAAGTTCGACGCGGCGGTGGCCGCCTGGAAGGCGCTGCCCCGATGACCTCCAACACCCTGAACGCCTTCCGCTACGCCCTGTTGATCGCACTGGGCGGGTTTGTCTTCGGGTTCGACGCTTCGGTGATCGGCGGTGTTGTCGGCTACGTGTCCTCGCAGTTCGACCTGGCGCCCTGGCAGGTCGGCACCGTGGTCAGCATACCCACGCTGGCGGCGGTACTGGCCTCGCTGACCATCGGCTGGCTGTCGGACCTGTGGGGCCGACGGCCGGTCTTGCTGGCGCTGGCGGCGCTATATGTCATCAGCGCCACGGCCTCCATGCTGGCCACCGGTTTCGTGTCCCTGGCGGTAGCCCGCGGTATCGGCGGCTACGCCTTCGGTGCCCTGGCACTGGCCCCGGTCTACATCGCCGAACTGTCGCCGGCGCACCTGCGCGGGCGCATGGTCGCCATCAACCAGATGACCATCGTGGTCGGTATTTCGGCCGCCTACTTCAGCAACCTGTGGGTACAGACCATGGCGGGCTCGGGCGCCGCCTGGACCGTCGGTACGGGCCTGGCCGCCGAGCCGTGGCGCTGGATGCTGGGCATGGAGTTGCTGCCCGCACTGGCGTGGCTGCTGGCGCTGATGACGGTACCGGAAAGCCCGCGCTGGCTGGCGACGAAGAGCCGGTGGGAATCGGCCCGGCAGGTCCTTGACAGTATCCTGCCGAAAGCGGAAATCGACATCGCCATCGCCGAGATGCGCGGCCTGATCGAGGCCGCGAAGGCGGCCGGCCAGTCACGCTTCGCTGACCTGCTGTCGAAACGTATTCGTTTTGCCCTGCTGATCGGCTTCATCATCGCGGTCATCCAGCAGATCACCGGCATCAACACGGTATTCTTCTACGCCACCACCATCTTTGAGCAGAGCGGCGTCGGCACCAACGCGGCCTTCGCGCAGGCGGTACTGGTCGGCCTGATCAACGTGACCTTCACGATCATTGCCATGGCGCTGATCGACCGGCTGGGGCGCCGCCCGTTAATGCTAATCGGGCTGGTGGGTGTGACCGTGAGCCTGGCGGTGGTCGCCTGGGGCTTCGGCACGGCCACCTACGTGCTGGGCGCAAACGACCTGTCCGCCCTGCCCGCTGAGCTGAACGCATCGCTGCTGCAGCCGCTGGTTGGTACCGTTTACGACAGTGACGTCGCCTTCAAGACCGCGGTCGCCCAACTGGTCGGCGATGCTGCCCTGCGCGACCACCAGGCGGCGCTGCTGAATGCCGCGATGACCGGCAACCCGAAACTCATCCTGGCCGGCATCCTCGGCTTTGTCGCCTCGTTCGCGCTGTCGCTGGGCCCGGTGATGTGGGTATTCCTGTCGGAGATCTTCCCCAACCGCGTGCGCGGCGTTGCCATCTGCATGATCACCGTGTTCAACTCCGGCACCAGCTGGCTGGTGCAGTTCCTGTTCCCGATCCAGCTCGGCACCATGGGCATCTCCGGCGTGTTCGCGGTCTATGCCGGGTTCGGCTTGCTGGGCCTGGTCCTGGTGGCAAGGTTGATGCCGGAAACCCGGCAGCTCAGCCTGGAGGAAATTGAGCGGCAGATGGCGGCGCGGGCAGGCGCGCCGATTGACGAAGGCGCCGGCGGTTCGCGTTGAAACTGCGATGGGGAATCGTCGGGACCGGCCGCATGGCCGACTGGTTCTGCAGCGACTTTCACGCCGTCGACAACGGTACCCTGGCGGCGGCCTGTTCGCGGGACCCGCAACGGGCAAAGTCCTTCGCTGAAGCCCACGGCATTGCGCGGGCCCACGCCGGCCTGGATGCCCTGCTGGCAGATCCAGACGTCGATATTGTCTACATCGCAACTCCCCACACCGCGCACTACGACGCGGTTCGGGCGGCGCTCTCGGCCGGCAAACACGTCCTTTGTGAAAAACCGCTGGTCACCCGGGTGACGCATGCGTGCGCCCTGGTCGAACACGCCGAAGCAAACGGCCGCTACCTGGCCGAGGCGCTTTGGACCTGGCACCTGCCCGCCATGCGCAAGGCCGTGGGCTGGATGAACGATGGCCGTATTGGCAGGATCCTGCAGGTCGACACCAGCTTCGGGTACCCCGTTCCGTTCTCCGCCGGGCAGCGGGAATGGAATGACGGCGACGCGGGTGGGGTGCTCCGGGAAATGGGTATTTACCCCGTGGCCATCAACCGGCTGTTTGTGGAGGGGCCACCGCGCGACATCCAGGTCACGCACCGCAAGGCACCCAACGGCGTTGAGTCCCATATCGCGGCCATTTTTGACCAGGGACAGGCCATTTCTTCGCTTTCAACATCGATGCTGGCCCGGCTCGGAAACGGCGCGACCATCACCGGGGAACTTGGTCGAATCGAGATTCCGGATGCGTTTCGTGCCGACGAGTGCAGCCTGTATGAACTGGATGAACGGGTCGCGCATTTCGAAGCGCCCAGGGACACACGCGGCTATCACTACCAGGCGGTGGATGCCGGCCGCGATATCGCCGCCGGGCGCCTGCAGTCCTCGATTGTTCCGCTATCCGCAAGCCTGGCGTTCCAGCAAGACATGGCCGCCATCCTGGCGCGGATCCGCCAAGAGTAACACCCCGCTCAGGGCCGGGCCGCGCTGTCCCCTGGCTGTCTCCGCACCAGCACTTCCCGCGTCGAGAAGCGGTAACGCATGTTGCGATAGACACAGATATCGGTCACATCGTCCGGCACACCGTGGGGCGCGGCGCGAAAATTGGTCGAAACCCGCCAGTGCCCCACCACCGGCAGCACGCGGTGCCAGCAATGGCCGTGCAGCAATACCAGGTCGCCCTTGCGCGGTGACAGGATGACCTGGTCCGGCAGGTCTTCATGCGGCTCACCCACGGTCAGCTCACCCAGGCGGTGTGAACCGGGGCGCACGCCCAGCTGACCACCGTTTTCAGAAACAATGTCACGGGTATAGACCAGCCGGTTCAGGTTGTACCGGCCGGTGGCTTCGGGTGGGCAGTCCTGGTGCCAGGCCTGGCCGGCCGTGCCGGCGCTGGAGAACATGACCATGCAGTACTGGGATGTCCAGGCCTCGCCCAGCAACTGCCGCGTCAATGACGCCAGGCCCGGGTCGTTTTCGATGGCATCAAACGCCTGAACACCTTCACGCTGGGGGAACCAGGGTACGACCTCGGTTTTGGTGCCTGAGATGAACGCATCGTCGTGGTCGAACCCGGGCCGGTCGCCAAAGTGCGCGTAAATCAACTCGTGCAACTGGTCCATCAGGCCGGCGTCGAAAAACCCCGGCAGGTGCAGGTAGCCGTCGTGCAGGAAGCGTGCATGGAGCGTTTCCAGCTTCACGCGTCGCCACCGATGGCCCGGGCCGATTCGCGCACGACCAGCTCGGGACGGAACGCGCGTTGCACCGGGTCACCCTCTAGGCCGTAGACGTTCTGCAGCACCCACCGCCCGGCCATCTGGCCCATCTGGTCGACGGGATAGTCCACGGTGGTCAGTCGCGGGTACAGGTATCGCGCCCAGCGCGCGTTATCGAAACCGACAATGGACAGGTCTTCTGGGATCGAAAAGCCACGCGAGCGGATCACCGACATCGCGCCGGCCGCCATTTCATCGTTGGCGCAGACCACGCCGGTGAACGCCTGGCCGGAATCCAGCAGTTCGCCCATGGCCCGGCTGCCGCCCGCTTCGTGGTAATCGCCCACGGTTTCCAGCGCCGGGTCCGGCGCCAGGCCGTACTCCGCCAGGGCGCGCTTGTGTCCCTCCAGGCGCGCCCGCGCATCGCCCAGCTCCAGCGGGCCGGCGATGTAGGCAATCTGCCGATGCCCCAGGTCCAGCAGCGCTTTCGTTGCCAGGTATCCACCGTGTTCGTTGTCCAGCACGATGCAGTGGTCTTCCATGCCCTCAATGCTTCGGTTGATGAACACCAGTGGCGCGCCGCTGGCCTGGCACTTTTGCAGGAATTCATCGGACAGCGCCTCGATATGCAGGATCAGAGCGTCACAACTGCGGTCGATCAGGAACTCGACGCCCTTTTCCTCCTTGGCGCGGTCGTTGTGGCCGGTGGCGAAAATGGCAATCTTGCCGGCCTCGCGCAGCACTTTCTCAATGCTGCTGACCATGGCGCCGAACACCGGGCCATGAAGCTCCGATACCAGCACGCCCACGCAGTTGGTGCGGTTGGTGGCCAGCGACTGGGCGATCGAGTTGGGGCGGTAATCCAGTTCCTTCATGGCCGCCTGCACTTTTTCGCGGGTGCGGGCGCTGACCCGGTCGCTGTTATTGACGACACGTGAAACCGTCGCCAACGACACGCCGGCAAGCCTGGAAACCTCGTAGATGGTGGCCATCAGCGCCGCCCCTGCAGGAATGCCCGCCAGGCCTTGGCACTGTCTTTCAGCGTCCGTTCCTGGGTGTCGAAATCGACATGCACCAGGCCGAAACGCTTGGTGTAGCCCTCGGCCCATTCAAAATTGTCCATCAGGCTCCAGTGGAAATAACCCCGCAGGTCAACGCCGGCTCGAGCAGCGGCATCCACGGCGTCCAGGTGCTGCTGGATGTATTGACCCCGTCGCGGGTCGTTCACGATGCCATCAACCCGCTCGTCAGGCAGCGCGATGCCGTTTTCGGTGACCAGAATGGGTGGCAGTTCGTAGCGTGAGTCCAGGTCGACGAGCAGTTCTTCAAGACCCTGCGGGTAGACTTCCCAACCCATATCAGTCAGGTGTGGGCCTTGCGGAGGCACCGGCTCGAACCCGCGCTCGCCGCCATGGCGATACACGGTACGCGTGTAGTAATTGACGCCGAGGAAATCGATCGGGTGACTGATGGTGGCCATGTCGCCCGCTTCGATATCGGGGCGCTCATCGGCGGCGAGGTGTTCCATCACTTCCGGGTACTCACCGCACAACACGGGGCGGGCGTACCACTGGTTGTAGAGGTCATCCGCCATTCGCGCCGCCCGGGCATGTTCCGGCTCGGGACCGGCGGGGTGACAGGGACTGAAGTTCAGCACGATGCCATTGAGCGCATTCGGGCAATTGTCCGCCAGGACCGGCATGGCCAGGCCATGCGCCAGCAACAGGTGATGCGCCGCCTTGATGCCGTACTGGGTGCCGGACAATCCCGGCGCGTGTATGCCCATGCCATATCCCAGGTGGGCGGCGCACCAGGGCTCATTCAGCGTGGCCCAACTATGGACGCGATCACCCAGCGCACGACTGGCGATGTCGGCGTAGTCCGTGAAGCGCTTCGAGGTATCACGGCGCAACCAGCCACCGGCATCTTCCAGGTGTTGCGGAAGGTCCCAGTGATACAGCGTGACGAAAGCGCGAATGCCCGCCCCGGCCAGGCCATCCAGGAGCCGGCGGTAGACATCGAGCCCGGCCTCGTTGGGGCTGCCATCTTCACGGATGATCCGCGGCCAGGACAGCGACAGGCGATAGGCATCCACACCCATGTCCTTCATCAGGGCCACGTCTTCCGGCCAGCGATCCAGGTGGTCACAGGCCACCAGGCCGTTGCTGCCGTCGCGAATCTTGCCGGGTTGTTCGCAGAACGTATCCCAGATACATTTCAGGCGGCTTTCGGCAGCGCCCTCAATCTGGAATGACGATGTGGCGACACCAAAAAGAAAATCATCCGCCAGCAATGGCGAGTCTTTGGGCAACTTCAGGTTCAAGGGAAACTCGATCGGGCCAGTACGCTGTTATTGTTTGCAGTCGTTAGTGTAAGCGCTTTCATCCTGCAGTTCCACAACTCCGGTGAGAGGAACAATCAGCCGCCATTAAGCAGGTAAAAGCGATGAACACCTTTAAAAACCCTCATTACCGTAATAGTTCACAGGACTAAGGCGCGGCTGCCGGGCAATAACTGGCGACATAGTCTGCATGCGCCGGCAGGCGCGCCACCGTTTGCGCCACGCCCTGGCGGATTTCATCCAGGAAACGCCGCAGTTCATCGTCGCCCAGCATGTCGACCACCGGGTGATACTGTTCCGGCTCAACCCCCTGCCCCAGCATGACCTGGGTCCAGGAATTCTCCGCAAACAGCTCGGTAGAGACCTTGAACACCCGTCCCGATTCCCGGAACAGCGCGATGCGGTGAGCCAGCGAATCCGGAATCTCCATGTTGCGACAATGGCGCCAGAACGCGGAATCATCCCGCCGGGTCACATGATAGTGGAGGACGATGAAATCCCGGATGTGCTCGATCTCGAACGCCGTTTGTCGATTGAACTCGTCGATGTCGGAAGGCGCGATTCCCTGGTGGGGAAACATCTGCAACAGGTGAATCAGGCCGCGCTGGATCAGGTGGATACTGGTGGACTCCAGCGGCTCCACGAAACCGCTGGCCAGGCCCAGCGCGATACAGTTTTTCTTCCAGTGGCGCAGCCGGGTGCCGGTCCGGAACCGGATGACCCGCGGGTCCGTGCGTCGTTCACCCTCGATGCTGTCGAGCAACAACCCGGTGGCGGCGTCATCGTCGATATAACGGCTGCAGAACACCAGTCCGTTGCCCACGCGGTGTTGCAGCGGGATCCGCCATTGCCACCCGGACGCGTGTGCGATGGAACGCGTGTAAGGAATCGCGGGCCCGGTCGATTCGGTCTGGACGGCCACCGCACTGTCGCAGGGCAGCCAGTGCGACCAGTCCTCGTAACCGGCGTGCAGCGTCTGCTCGATCAGCAGGCCACGAAACCCGGTGCAATCGATAAACAGGTCACCTTCGATCGTTTTCCCACCTTCCAGCGCCAGCGCGGTGATGTCGCCCGAATCCGGGTCGGTCCGGACCTGCTCGATGCGGCCTTCCTGGCGGTGCACACCCAGCTTCTCCGAAAAAGTCCTCAGGAACGCCGCGTAGAGCGTCGCATCGATGTGATAGGCGTAATTCAGGCCGTTCTTCGGCAGGTGGGCGAAGCGGTTGGCCTCGGAGGCCTTCAGTTCCGGGCAGTATTCGCCGTAGTCCCCGGCAATGCCCATGCGCCGCCCCTTTAGCCAGAAGTGCAGGAACGCGGCCGACCAGTGATCCTGGCCGGTATTGCCGAATGAATGGATGTAATCCTCGCCAACATCGCGCCAGCTCTCAAACGCGATACCCAGTTTGAATGTACCCTGGCAGGCGGCCATGAAATCCTGTTCCCGGATTCCGAGCAGGCGGTGGAAGGTCATCAGCGGCGGGATGGTCGCCTCGCCGACGCCGACGGTGCCGATCTGGTCGGACTCCACCAACGTGATGTCAATGACCTTGCCCAGCGTCTTCGAGAGTGCGGCGGCCGCCATCCACCCGGCGGTGCCGCCGCCGGCGATGACCACTTTGCGTATCCTGCGATCGGTCATGGTTCCCTATCCTCGCCTGACCGGCTCAACGCTTGAGCCGGTTCAGCAGTTCGGCCCGCAACCGCCGGGCCATCTGTTCATCGATATCACCCAGCACACCGCGCCATCCCGGCGGCAGGTGCGCAACGGCTTCGTCATCTTCGGCAAACACGTGCGAGGCGAATATGTCACGCCACGCGCGGCGCTGGGCCGCGGGCAGGCCACGCAGGTTCAGCAACGCCAGTTTCAGCGCATCCACGGGTGCGCCCATCCAGGCCGGCACCGTCCGCCACCAGGCGTTGACCAGCATGTTCAGGCCCGCGCCACTCCGGACGTGATGCCACCACATGCCGGGAATGTAGATCGCATCGCCAGGCTCAAGGTCGGCGATTCGGGCGTGATGCAGGGCTTCCCGGAAGCGCGGATGAGCCTCGAAATCCGGGGATTCAAAGTCCACCAGGCTGATTTCCTGGCCGGATGGCGTCGGGTCCAGCGGGCCGATATAGAGGTTGTCGCGCTGGTCCGGCGGAAACAACGTGAAACGCCGGCGTCCGGCGACCACCACGGCGATGTTGTCCGGCATGTCGTAGTGCGCGGCAATCACCGTGCGATTACCGATCCACGCATTGACCAGTGCTTCGCGCTCGCCCAGCGGCAACGGGTTGGCGTCCATAAAGCCCGGCAGGCAACGGTGGATGTCAGTGGAGCCCATGTAGACGGTCGGCGCGGCGACATCATCTTTCGTGCCATCGACCTGGGCCAGCAACTGCCGCAGGCCGATCCGGACCGGTTCGAAATTAAAGCGGCCAGGCTCGTCCCCATAGAACACCCTTCCCCGCGCGGCTGCCGGCAGGGTATAGGCCACCTGCGACGCACCGGCATCAAAACCCAGCAGGTACCGGCTGACCGTCGCGGCGCCGTCACGCGCGGCCATGACTGCCGGCCAGGTGGATGCCAGCCCACGAATGACGACCGGAACGCCATCGTCACCCAGCTCATCCAGCAGCGCAGGCAGTTGTGCCGGCGCAACGTCATCGCGCTCCGGCAGGCGGTTGTCGGTCCCGGGCGTCATTAACGGGCCTGGCGGGCCTCGCGGCGGCGAATCAGCCCGCCGATGTTCGACAGCGACGCAATCGCCATGAAAATCGCCTGCAGGTAGCCCCGTTTGTTCAGGTCCTCCAGCACATCACCGCCCAGTTCGTGCAGGTGTTCCTCGTTGATGGTGTAGTAACCAGCCAGGCGATGCGTGGCGCCATCCGCGGTTTCAACGTCCAGCGAGAACAGTTCCAGCAGGTCATGCTTTACCAGCGCCTCGACAAACGGCGCGCAACCCATGAACCCCAGGTGCAGTGTGTGTAGCTGCGAACTGACCCGGTCCAGGAACGGGCTGGTGCCGCCGTGCTCCAGGAATAACCTTTCGCCACGTTCGGCGCTGACCCTCGGGTGATCCAGGTCGATGTGGATCAGCACCTCGTCTTCCGCTTCACCCGGCGCGCCATCGCGACGTTTGCCCAGCAGGAATGGCTGGCGCGTCACGCTCAGGGGCACGTAGGCCGCATCCCAGTGGCTGCCCTCCAGGAAGAGATTTTCGCGGTCTTCAAATCCGAACATGGCAACCGGCTGGAACTGGCCGGTCTGCTGGTCCTTGTAGAAAAAGATGGGGTACTCCGCCTGCAGGTTCCGGAATTCCGCTGGAAAGGTCAGCGCGCACATGGTGTCGTCGCCGAACGCCGCGGCGTGGTCGGTGATCACGCGCAGGTCCGCATGGTCGATATTGTTAAGCAGGGCGTGTTGTGCCATTGGGTTTTGCTTCCGGGGTCAGTAACGGGTGTTCAGGGTCATTCGCGGGTGGTGAAGTCCAGCAGTTCACGGTGCGCTGGCAGGCCCGCCAGCCATTGCTCTCGCTGGCGGGCGGCAAGGTCGACTTCAAGCCGCGCTGCGTCATTGTATCGCTGGTCGGTTGGTTCGCCGGCCCAGGCCGGCTCGAAACCCATGCCATTCAGGACATAGGCATAGCTCGCAGAGGGAAAGACCTCCTCGATACGATCGAAATCGTGCCGGCTGGGCGCCCGGTGGCGCCACTGCGACAGGCGGTCCGCCAGTCCGTCGGGGCAGGTTTCCGCCAGGCGCTGGTCGCGCCAGTACACACTGTCGTCGCGCCGGCTCAGCACGTAGTGCAGCTTCAGGAACTCGACGACGCGTTCCCAGCGGTACCGGCACCGTTCATTGAAGCGCGCGGCCACTACGCCCATGTCTCCCCGGGTCATCGGCAGGTGGTCGCGTATCGCCGCCGCCGCCAGTTCGACCAGCGCCAGCGCGGATGCCTCGAGCGGCTCGATGAATCCCGCGGAAACACCAACCGCCACGCAGTTGCGATGCCAGCAGGTTTCACGGTAACCCGGTTCAAACGCCAGCAGCCGGGGCGCGCCGACCTGGTCCGGATCCACACCGCACTCGTTTCGCAGGTAATCCGCCAGGACACGTTCCGCCCCCGCCGCATCGCAATGCGATGTCGAGTGCACGTACCCCAGCCCGCGCCGCGTGGGCAGGCCGATATCCCAGATCCAGCCCGCATCCCGCGCGCTCGACAGGGTGCGGGTGGCGACGGGCGCATCGGGTGCAGGATAAGGCGCCTGAACCACAAGCGCGGCATCGTTCAGCATCCACTGCCGCACCGACACGAACGGGACACCATAGTGCCGACCCAGCAGGCGCGCGCCGAACCCGGTGCAGTCCACGAACAGGTCGGCGCCCAGCCGTCCATGTTCGCGCACCGTCACCGCGGCGATATCGCCGTTGTCCGCGGCGATGACTTCATCGACATGACCGACAACATGCGCAACGCCCAGTCGGCGGGTGCAGTGTTCGCGCAGGAATTCACCGAAGCGGCCGGCATCCAGGTGATAGGCGTAGTTGGCCACGGCCGCGAAATCCGGCGTCCGGGCCTGTTTCGGCCCCAGGCCGGCCGCCGCGACCGCCGGCTGGGGGCTGACGATGTCCGCGTACGGCACTTCGAGGCGGTACGCGCGCCACCAGGGTGCAAGGTCCAGGTCACCCCATCCGCGCGGCGCCGTGAATGGGTGGTCGTAGCCCTCGCCACCACCGTCCCGCCAGCCCGTGAAACGGGTACCCTGCTTGAAGGACACGTCGCAGGCGCGAATGAACGTCTTCTCGTCAACGCCCATGTGGCGCAGCGTGTCGCGCATGCTGGGCCAGGTGCCCTCGCCCACGCCCAGCGTCGGCACATCGGGCGATTCCACCAGCGTCACTCTCGGGGCCAGCGAAGGGTGCGGATCACGTCCCGCCGCCAGCACGCCCGCCGTCAGCCAGCCGGCCGCGCCACCACCGACAATCACGATATTCCTGACCAGGCCGGCCATGTCAGCGGAACTCCAGGAAGATATTGGCCGTCAGGCGTCCCGTCGCCGGGTCGTCATCGATATCCCGCACCGGGTCGACCAGGCCGGAGTGCAGCAGGCTGCCGGGATAAACCAAAAGCCGATTCGGCCGGTAATCGACCTGTTCCACCAGTTCATAGTGATCGGTGGTGCCCTGGATATACCCTGCCGGCTCGCCGTGCTCGGCCACGTGACGCTCACCGGCCGCCAGGTACTCCGCCTTGCGCGAGGCGTCCAGTCGTTCGAAACCGGTCGGGCGGTGCCGGAAGAATCCGGTGCCGCCGAAATGACCGTCGGCCAGGTAATGCAGGATCGCCAGGTGCCCGGGCGCCAGGCTGTCGTAATGCGGCACCCGCTGCGAAACACTCAACCGGCCTGCCGGCGTGGCCACCAGCGAAAACACCGCGTTCAGTAGCTTCGGCTCCGCGCCGGCCGGCAGGTCAAAAGCGCGATAGAGCATCGGTAACAGCGGTTGCAGGATCGCGGTGACATAGGCCTCCGGCAGGCGCGCCCGGACACCGGGGTAGGCCGACGTCCCGTCGGGGCCGTAACCGTCATGCACGCGCCCGCGTTCCACCAGCGCCAACGTATCCACGAGGGCGTCGTCGATGACGATCAACGGCGTGGCTTCCCGGCCAATGCGCGCCAGCCGCGGCCGCGCCGCGGGATTGGCCGCATAGGGTTGCCCGGTTCCTGGTTGGGAGTCTCTGGTCACTGCAACAAAAGTCTCACACGAAAAAGCCGCTGCGAACAGCGGCCTTTCCGTTCAACGGCGAGGAGGCCGAATCAGTACGTCCAGCGAATGCCCGCCCCGTAACGCGCACCCGTCTGGGTGACGAACAGCGTCTGGAGGTCCGCACGTCCGTGAACCCGCGAGTACTCATTGGTCAGGTTGAAGCCCTCGAAGAACACCGTGACATTATTGTCGAAGGTGTAACTGACGATGCCGTCAAACTGGCCGTACTCTTCCACGTAGTTCGGGTTGGGCAGGCCAGTGCCGTCGAAACGGCCGGCGAGGAACTCGTCGCGCCAGTTATATGCCAGGCGCGCGATCCAGCCATTCTTGTCGTAGAAGGCCACCAGGTTGGCGGAGTCGCTCAGGCCCTCGATGGCGAACTGGTCATCGCGACTGGCGTTGTCGTACGCCAGGTCGGAATCGACCATGGTGTAGTTCGCGATCAGGCCGAAACCGCTCTCGCCGAACAGGTGCTGCCAGGCGATTTCCCAGCCGTCGATCTCGGCGTCTTTCTGGTTGGCGGGCACCTGGATATCAAACGTGGAAATCGTATCGCCGGGCTGCCCCGTGATGTAACCCGTGAAATTGCCGTTGGTGTCGGTGCCAGTGATCTCCACGTACTGGGAATCGGCGTAGTTTTCGAAGATGTACTGCCGTATGGCCACCAGGTCATTGCCGCCACCGGTCGCCGCGTTGGCCTCGTCATACCAGGCGCCCTGCGCCGGGTGTTCCAGGTCGAACGGGGTCTCCGTGATGGTGGACACGCCAACGTAGTTGGCCACGTCCTTGAAGAAGTAGCCCACCGAGAAGTAACTGCCCTCGTTGTAATACCACTCCAGGGAGACGTCGTAGTTGTCCGACTCCAGCGGCAGCAGGCCGGGGTCGCCCTGCTGGCCGGTACCGCCATTGATGCGGGCCAGGTCGTTCAGTGTCTGGCCACCCTGGATATCGCCCCAGCCCGGCCGGCCGATGGTCTTCGAGTAGCTGGCGCGCGCCACGAAGTTGTCGGTCAGGCTGACGTTGAAGTCCAGGTTCGGTAACCAGTAATCGTAGCTGCCGGTCAGCTCGGTGAAGTCCGGGGCGCCCTTGATCACCGAGAACTCGTTGGTGCCCACCCAGCGGATTTCCGTGGCGATGGGGACCAGCGCCGACGACGTCACGTCCGTTTCCTCGTAGCGTACGCCGGCGCGGAGGTTGGCCGGCATGCTGCCGATATCGAATGCCCAGCGCCACTGCAGGTAGCCGCTCAGCGACTCCTCGTTGGTGCGGCGATCCGTCGAGAACTCGTCCGTGGCGGCCATGGACTGGCCGCGGGTCGCCTCGGCGATGCCGGCGACGGTGTCGAAATCCCAGACGAACATCTGGTCGAACATCGCCGGGTTGTCATGCCCCGAGACGGCGTCGAACAGCGAGCTGATATCGCGAAGCTGCCAGACCTCGTCGGGGAAATCATCCGGGCTGCCGTTGCCGCCCCAGTCGTCGTATTGCACATTCGAGAATGCCGAGCGGTTGTTGACGTCGGTCGTCGTCACGCCGAAATCCAGGCTCATGGCGTCGGTCATGTCGAAGACGCCCGAGAACCGGGTCTGCTCAACTTCGGACTTCATGTAGGAATTCCGGAAGCTGGCGCCACCGGTCAGCATCAGCGACGCGTCAAGCCCGCCACTCGGAGTGTCCAGCAGGAGCACCGGGAAATCCTGGGAGAAATCGACACCCGTGGTGCCGCGGTAGAAACCCACGCCGCCCAGCGTTGAGTTGGTGCCGTAAGGGCTGGCGCGGCCGGATTCCGCGGTGGAATCATGGTAGTCCAGCGCGAAACTCAGGCGATCCGTGGCATTCCATTCCAGGTTGACACCGAAGGAATCGTTCTCGTTCTTGTTGCCGTACTTGGCGCCGCCCGAACCGATATCGGACGTGGCCGGGTCGATGATCTCGGTGTACATGATCGGCGCGGCTACCGGGCCGTCCGTCCACGAAGACACCGAGGGGCCGAAGTTGAACCAGGCGGAGAAGTCGTTTCGCTTCGTCTGGATTTCCTGTTCGGACATGGTGTAGTCCAACGTGGCGGTGAACGACTCGACCGGCCGCCACTGCAGCACCAACTGCCCGTTAAGACGCTCGCGTTCCAGTTCATTCAGGCTGTAGAGAATATTCTGCGGCACCGAGTACAGGTCGCCCGGGTCTGGCCGGTTGGTGATGTTTTCCGAACCTGGCGTACCCGGCAGCGGAATGGTGCCCCAGTTGACCTCGTCGCCGGCAAACCGTTGCCAGCCGCTGTTTACGCCGGCCTGGTTGTAGCCGAAGCTGCGATCCTGGTAGACCGCCGACACGGCAACACCGAACTTGCCATCGGCAAAGGTATCGCTGTAGATACCGGAAACCTCCGGAGTCCAGCTCTTGGTCGGGTCGGACTTGTCGAACACGGCCTTGGCGCCCAGGCTCAGGGCACGGTCGTCCATGTCCAGCGGGCGCGCGGTCAGGATGTTGATCGTGGCGCCAATGCCGCCCGTAGGGATATCCGAGCGGCCGGTCTTGTAAACCTCGACCGCGGCCACGGACTCGGAGGCCAGGTTGGAGAAGTCAAACGCACGTGAACTGGAAGCCGTAGTTTCCTGGATGGTGGACGCCGGCATCTGACGACCGTTCAGCAGGACCAGGTTGTAGTCCGGGCCGATACCGCGAACGGTGACGCGCTGGCCTTCACCCTGCGGACCGCCCGCGTTGGAGCGGTCGATGGAGACACCGGTGATGCGCTGCATGGACTCGGCCAGGTTGGTGTCCGGGAACTTACCCATGTCCTCGGCCATCAGCGCCTCGACCACACCATCGGAATCGCGTTTGACCTCCATGGCGGCCGTGACACTCTGGCGAATGCCGGTAACCACCACTTCCTCCAGCATGGCCTCCTCTTCTTCCAGTTCCTGTGCCATCACCGTGTAGGGTGCGAATGCCGTTCCCAGCGCCAACGCGATCTGCGTCGACATGGACTTGCGGTTGAGCCTTGCGTTATCCACAGCTGTGTCTCCCGAATTCCTGATGCATGTTGTAGTGAAGTGCCTGTAGTGACCGTGTTGTCCGCTGGGCTTATAAAATGTAAGCGCTTTCTTTTTGGCGGAAAACAATCCCGGGGCGGTCGGCATTGCCGATAATCTGTTCCCGGGGCAGCTTCGATTGTAAGCGCTTACAAGTTTTTAATGCAAGCGCTTACATTTTGCCGGTGTATTGGGGTGGCTCAGGGCGCCTGGGCGGACAGGCCACGCGACAAACAGGCAACGCTCCAGGCCGCCGCGCGGAAAACCTGGTCGTGAACAGCCGGGGCCGCGCCATCGCTGGAGAAACGGCAGTGCCAGGCCTGCCCCGGCAGGCGGAAATCGATCTCGTGGTCGTGGCCGTTCACGATCACGGCGACATCGCCTTCATGACCGGACAGGAGCTTCAGGACGCTCTTTTCGTGGTCCCAGTGGCCCGGGTCCATGGGCGAACCGTCGGGCCTGAACCAGTCGATATCGCGCCAGCTGGCCCCTTCTTCATCACGAACGTGACCGTGCACGTAATCGGCCTGGCGCAGCAGCGGCAACTGTCGCCGCAGGGCGATCAGTGACCTGACAGTATCGGCAAAGGCCGGGTCGGCCGACAGGCCGGACCAGTCCAGCCAGCCGGTCTCGTTGTCCTGGGCATAGGCGTTGTTATTGCCGTCCTGTCCGTTGCCGAACTCGTCCCCGGCCAGCAGCATGGGCACCCCCTGGGACAGCAGCAGCGTCGCCAGCAGGTTCAGGCGGTGACGGCGTCGCAGCGCGTTGACCGCGGCGCGGTCGGTGGGGCCTTCCACGCCATGGTTGCAGCTGTAGTTGTGGCGGTGGCCGTCGCGGTTATGTTCACCGTTGGCGTGGTTGTGGCGCTTCTCGTAACTGACGAGATCGGCCAGCGTGAAACCGTCATGGCTGGTGATGAAGTTGACCGAGTCCAGCGGCCCCCGGCCCGGACGGTCGAACAGGTCGGCGGAACCATGGAGGCGCCGCGCCAGTGGCGCCAGTTGCTGCGCGTCGCCGCGCCAGAAGCGGCGTACGGTGTCCCGGTAGCGGTCATTCCACTCGCCCCAGCCCGGCGGAAATTCACCCAGGCGATAGCCCCCTGGTCCGGGGCCCCAGGGCTCGGCGATCAGTCTTGCACCCTGCAGCGCCGGTGCCGTCGTGATTTCGGTCAGCAGCGGGTGATCGGTGCGAAAACCCGTATCGGTCAGCCCCAGCACCGGCGCCAGGTCGAAACGGAAACCGTCGACACCCATCGACTGGTGCCAGTACGACAGGCTGGCGACCACCAGTTCGCGCACACGGGGATGATCGACATTCACGGTGTTGCCGCAACCGGTGTCGTTTACATACGCCCCGGGGGTGCCCGGCTCGGTGCGGTAGTACGCCAGGTTGTCGAGGCCGCGGAAGCCCAGCGTCGGGCCGTTGCCGTCGCCCTCGCCGGTGTGGTTGTAGACCACGTCCAGGATGACTTCCAGGCCGGCGTCGTGAATGGCGTCGACCATCTCGCGGAACTCGGACACCGGGTCCGCCTGCGCGTAGCGCGCCGTGGGCGTGAAGAACTGGATGCTGTTGTAGCCCCAGTAATTGCGCAGTCCGCGCCCGGACAGGAAGGCCTCGTCAATAAAGTGGTGTACCGGCATCAGTTCGACGTGGGTGATGCCAAGCGAACGGATGTAATCCAGCACCTCGCCGTTGGCGAGCCCGGCGAACCGCCCCCGCTCGGCCTCGCCCAGCGCGGGGTGGCGCATGGTGTAGCCGCGAACGTGGGTTTCGTAGACCACCGCCTCCGACCACGGGATGCGCGCCCTCCCGGCACCGGCCCCGGCGCCATCGATCGCTTCGCCCACTCGGCAGGCC
This sequence comes from uncultured Oceanospirillales bacterium, assembly GCA_913055655.1. Taxonomy (GTDB): domain Bacteria; phylum Pseudomonadota; class Gammaproteobacteria; order Xanthomonadales; family SZUA-36; genus Marinihelvus. Next base: position 215,846 of record CAJXKA010000005.1, read on the forward strand.
GATTCCCCGGTCACCACCGATTTCGGCACAAACGCCGCGCTGTCGCGGGGGTCGCTGTCGTAGACCTGCGGCGCCCACCGAAACTCGCCGTCCAGTCGCAGCGCCCAGGGGTCGACCAGCAGCTTGGCGGGATGGTGACGCAGGCCGGCGTCCGGGTCGAACGGGCCATGAACGCGGTAACCATAGCGCTGGCCGGCGCCGATGCCCGGCAGGAACCCGTGCCAGGCGCCGTCATCAAGCCCGGGCAGGTCATGACAGGCCGTGGCGTTGCCATCGGCATCGTACAGGCAGACTTCAACGCGCTCGGCTGCCGAGGCGTACACGGCAAAATTCGCACCGCCTTCCAGGGCGCGTCCACCCAGGCGTCCGGGGTCACCACGCTCCATCACGGATCAGCCCGGCTTGACCGGCTCCAGTCGCCAGATATCGGCGTTGTAATCTTCCATGGTCCGGTCGGTGGAGAAACGGCCGGAACGTGCACTGTTGAGAATGCTCATGCGATCCCAGCGGGCGGTGTCCCGCCAGGCCTCGTCCACGCGCCGCTGGGCGTCGACGAACGAGCGGAAATCCGCGGCCGTCATCCACGGGTCGGATGGGTCCTGGAACGCGGCGATCACGCCGTCCATGACGCCGGTTTCGAAGCGGCTGAAGTGTCCCGAGGCCAACAGCCCGACAACGCGGCGGAAATCCTCGTCGGCGTTGATAAAGGCGCCGGGATCGTAGTTCTGGCGCAGGCCGGCGACCTCCTCCACCGTGTGGCCGAAAAGGAAAAAGTTTTCCGCGCCGACGGCTTCCAGGATTTCCACGTTGGCCCCGTCCAGGGTGCCAATGGTGATGGCGCCGTTCATCATGAACTTCATGTTGCCGGTGCCGGAGGCTTCCTTGCCGGCGGTCGAAATCTGCTCCGACAGGTCCGCCGCCGGGCAGATCAGTTCCATGCCGGAGACGTTGTAGTCGGGGTAGAACACCATCTGCAGTTTGCCGGCCATGGCCGGGTCATTGTTGATGACCCGCGCGACATTGCAGACCAGCTTGATGATGGCCTTGGCCATGACGTAGCCCGGCGCCGCCTTGCCGCCGATGATGACGGCGCGCGGCGGCAGGTCGTCGCCGTCACCGCGGCGAATCAGGTCATACAGGTGCACGGCGTGCAGCACGTTCAGCAGCTGGCGCTTGTACTCGTGGATGCGCTTGACCTGCACATCGAACAGCATGGCCGGGTCCAGCTCGATGCCGGTCCGGCGCTCGATATCCGCGGCCAGGCGCGACTTGTTCGCCTGCTTCACCGCCCGCCACTCCTGCTGGAAACCGGCGTCATCGGCGTACTTTTCGAGCGCTTTCAGCTGGCCCAGGTCGGTTACCCAGTCATCGCCGATGCGACCACTGATCAATTCCGACAGTGACGGGTTACAGGCCGCCAGCCAGCGCCGCGGGGTCACGCCATTGGTCTTGTTGTTGAACTTGTCGGGCCAGAGCTCGTAGAAATCACGGAACAGGCCTTCGCGCAGCAAGCGCGAATGCAGCTCGGCCACGCCATTGACCGAGTAGCTGCCGACAATCGCCAGGTAGGCCATGCGCACGCGCCGTTCGCCGTTGTCATCGATCAGCGACATGCGCGACAGGCGGGCGTTGTCGCCCGGCCAGTGGATGCTCACTTCGTCCAGGAACCGCGCGTTGATCTCGTAGATGATTTCCAGCAGGCGCGGCAGCAGTTTCTCGAACAGCGCCACCGGCCAGGTTTCCAGCGCCTCGGGCAGCAGCGTGTGGTTGGTGTAGGCCGTGGTCGAGCGGACGATGGCCCAGGCCTCGTCCCAGCCCAGACCGTGCACGTCCATCAGCAGCCGCATCAGCTCGGCCACGGCGATGGCCGGGTGGGTGTCGTTCAGCTGGAAGCAGACCTTGTCTTCCAGGCCGTCCAGGCTGCCGCCGTGCCGGTACTGGTAGTCATGCAGGATATCCTGCAGGCTGGCCGAGGCCAGGAAATACTGCTGCCGCAGCCGCAGCTCGTGACCGGATTCCGTGGCCGTGTTCGGGTACAGCACCATGGAGATGTTCTCGGCCTCGTTCTTGGCGCCGACTGCGTCGGTGTAACTGCCGGCGTTGAACTCCTCCAGGTCGAACTCATCGGTGGCGGCCGCCGACCACAGGCGCAGCGTGTTGACCACGCCATTGCGATAGCCCGGCACCGGCACATCGAACGGGATCGCCAGGACATCGTGGGTGTCTTCCCAGCCATGCCGGGTCCGGCCCGACTCGTCGCGAAACGTGACCGTGTGGCCACCGAACTTCACCGTCTGCGCCAGTTCGCTGCGCTCAATCTCCCAGGGAAAGCCCTCGCGCAGCCAGGGATCGGGCTCCTCGATCTGGAAACCGTTGACGATGCGCTGGCGGAACATGCCGTACTGGTAGCGGATGCCGTAACCCAGCACGGGCAGCCCCAGCGTGGCGCAGCTGTCCAGGAAACAGGCCGCCAGCCGCCCCAGGCCACCATTGCCGAGGCCGGCGTCGCGCTCGGTATCGAGCACACTTTCCAACTCCACGCCCAGCTGGTTAAGGGCCTGCGAAGACGCCTCGGTGCTGCCCAGCGAGTACAGCGCGTTGTTCAGCAACCGCCCCATCAGGAACTCCATCGACAGGTAGCAGGCGCGGCGCCCGTCGGCACGCTCAAAGGCGATATTGGTATCGTTCCAGCGCTCCATCAGCCGGTCGCGCACGGTGTGGACCAGGGCCTGGCACAGGAACGGCGTGTCGGTGCGCAGCGTGCGCCGGCCGAACATGCGTGTGTAGTAGTGGGTCAGGTCGGACAGGATGTCATCGTGGCCCATGCCCAGGCTGGAGACCTGGAGGATTTCCAGCCCGCCGGTGGCGGCCCGGGTGTCAGCTTTCGCGTTCAATGGCGTCTCCCATTCAGGTTTCGTCACCGTCGGGGACCAGCATCAGCGTGGCCAGCGGCGGTAATGTCACTTCGATGGAATCCTCGCGGCCGAGCACGCCACGCGATTCGGATTTTATCCGGGCAGCGTTCTCCACACCGCTGCCTCCGTATTCTCTCGCATCACTATTGAACAACACCCGGTACGCCCCCGCAACGGGCACGCCCAGCCGGTAGCCTTCGCGTACCACCGGCGTGAAGTTGCTCACGCACACGACCAGGCCACCATCGTGGTCATGCCGGACCCAGCTGAAGACGCTGGCGTCACGGTCATTCCAGTCGATCCACTCGAAGCCGCCGTGGTCGAAATCCCGCTGGTGCAGCGCCGGCGTCGCCCGGTAAAGGTGGTTCAGGTCGCGGACCAGCCGGCGCATGCCCTCGTGATTCGGGTTGTCCAGCAAATCCCAGTCCAGCGCCCGGTCGTGGTTCCACTCGCGCCACTGCGCGAACTCGCCGCCCATGAACAGCAGTTTCTTGCCGGGGTGGCCGTACATGAAGCCGTAGTAGGCCCGCAGGTTGGCGAATTTCTGCCAGTCGTCGCCCGGCATCTTGCCCAGCAAAGAGCCTTTGCCATGTACCACCTCGTCATGCGAAAGCGGCAACACGAAATTTTCGTCAAAGGCGTACACCATCCCGAACGTCATCTTGTCGTGATGGTATTTACGGTGCACCGGCTCTTCACTCATGTAGGCCAGCGTGTCGTTCATCCAGCCCATGTTCCACTTGTAGGTGAACCCCAGGCCGTTCATCTCCACGGGCCGGGACACGCCGGGCCACGCGGTCGATTCCTCGGCGTGGCTGGTGCCGCCGACGCGGTGGACCGCGGCGTTCAGTTCCTTCAGGAAGGCCACGGCTTCCAGGTTCTCGTTGCCGCCATGGATGTTCGGCAACCATTCACCGTCCTTGCGCGAGTAATCCAGGTACAGCATCGAGGCCACGGCGTCGACGCGCAGGCCGTCAATATGGAATTCGCGGAGCCAGTAGAGCGCGCTGGCCGCCAGGAAGTTGACGACTTCGCTGCGCCCGAAGTTGTAGATCAGCGTGCCCCAGTCGGCATGTTCGCCGCGGCGCGGGTCGTCGTGCTCGTACAGCGCCGTGCCGTCAAACCGGGCCAGCGCGTGCTCGTCGCGCGGGAAATGCGCCGGCACCCAGTCCGCGAGCACGCCGATGCCGGCCTGGTGCAGGCGATCGACCAGTTCACGAAAGCCGTCCGGGTCGCCGAAACGCCACGTGGGCGCGTACATGCCGGTGGGCTGGTAGCCCCAGGAGCCGTCGAAGGGGTGCTCGGTCACGGGCAACAGCTCAACGTGGGTGAAGCCCATGTCGCTGACGTATTCGACCAACTGGTCGGCCAGTTCCGTCCACGACAGCCAGCTGCCATCCGGGCGGCGGCGCCAGGAGCCGGCATGAACCTCGTAAATGCACATCGGCTGCTGCAGGCCGGTCTGGCCGTGCTGCTCGCGCATCCAGTCGCCATCACGCCAGCGATGACGCGAGCGCCAGGTCAGGGCGGCATTGCCGGGCGGCGCCTCGAAACGCTGGCCCAGGGGGTCGGTCTTCAGCGGCAACAGGCGGCCGTCCGGGCCCAGCAGTTCGAACTTGTAGGGCTCGTTTTCCCCGACACCCGGCAGGAAAATCTCCCAGATGCCATTGCCGGGGTGCAGGCGCATCGGGTTGCGGCGCCCGTCCCAGCTGTTGAAATTGCCGATTACGCTGACGCGCCTTGCGTTGGGCGCCCAGACCGAGAACACCGTACCGCTGACGCCTTTCAGCTTGATCGGCTGCGCGCCCAGCTTGCGGTACAGGTCTTCGTGGGCGCCTTCGCGCATCAGGTAGAGGTCGAGCTCGCCCAGCGTTGACGGGAAGCGGTAAGGGTCGTCGACCACCGACCAGCCACCGTCCGGGTGCACGACCTTCAGCCGGTAACAGCGCACCCGGGATGGCAAATCGGCAACGAATACGCCGCCCTCGTGGACACGTCGCATCGGGCCGATCGACTGGCCGTTCCGGTCCAGCAGGTCCACGGCCTCGGCATCCGGCCGGTAGACCCGAACCTCGCGGCCACCCGGGGCGCGGTGCGGGCCCAGCACGGAGAACGGGTCGTGGCAAACGCCATCGACCACGGCCTGCAGCAGGGGCGAAGGTATGGAGCGCCACTCAGTCATCATTCCGGTGCGCCCGGTTCAGGGTAAAGCCGGGTGACGTACGCCTTCGCCGAGCGGGCCCAGTCGAAACGGCGGTCGGCGGCGCGCTCGCACATCGCCTGGAATTCTGCGGGCCGGTCGCGAAGCATGGCCAGCGCCTGCGCCGTCGTTTCCACGAACGCGGTGGCCTGTTCCCCCGGCGAGTCACCCCGGAACAGGAAGCCGGTGACGCCGTCCTCGATGGTGTCGCGCAGGCCGCCCACCGCGTGTGCGACCACCGGTTGGCCGGCGCGCATCGCCAGCATCTGGCTGATGCCGCAGGGCTCGAAACTGCTGGGCATCAGGAACAGGTCGGCCGCGATGTAGAGCGGGTTCGACAGGGCCTCGGCGTAGCCCAGCAGGAACAGGAAATTCGGGTGTCGCGCGGCCACTTCCAGCAGGGCGTCTTCGAGCGCCGGTTCGCCGTTACCCAGCATGACCAGGCCGGCATCGACGTCCGCCGCATGGGCAAGAATGGCATCCAGTGCCGTCGGGTAGCCCTCGACCGGCTCCAGGAACAGCGCGGTCTTCTGCTGCACGACCCGGCCGATGCTTAACAGGACCCTTTCCGGGCAGGCCTCGCGCCATTGGCGAAGCCGTTCGTCGCCGCCGGGCCAGTCGACCAGGCCCGTATGTTCGGCCACGCGATCCAGGATCGCTTCCCAACCCATTGAGTCCGGCAGCGGCGGATATTCGCAGCCATTCAGGATGCCGCACAGGCGATGGTCATCATCGGCAGCGCGCAGCAGGGCCTGCAGGCCTTCACCGCCGCCAAAGCCGCTGTCGTGATCCGGGTCACGGAGAATCTCTTTCGCGTAACTGGGCGAAACCGTGTTGAGCCCGTCACAGAGGCGCAGGGCCGCGGCCATGAAATTCACGCAGTCGGTATAACGCGGGTCGCAAATGTCCCCGGCACGGTAGGTCGCCCCGGGAAACCACCGCTCAAACGACGACTCACTCCCCGAAAAGGGGCGAACGCCCTGGTAGGCGAGGTTATGGATGGTATACACCAGCCGCGTGGCGGCCAGCACACTGCCCGGCGGCGCCATTGCCCGCAGCGCGGCCAGCAGGCCCGCATGCCAGTCGTGCAGGTGCACCACGTCCGGTGGTGTTGCCGCGACTTCCAGCCAGGCCGCCACGGCAGCGGCGAAAAAAGCGAACTTGCCGGCATCGGTCTCGTAGGGGCCCTGGTCACCGTCTTCGTGATAGATGCGGCCATCGTCACGCGGCGAAAACCGCGGGTGGTCGATCACGAAGGTATCGACATTTTCAGCCAGTTCCGCCAGGTGGTAGACCCGGGCATTCTCCGACCCGCCGGCGAAGGTCACCTCGATATCGCGATGGAAGCGGGCGGATTCGTGACCGTGAAACCGGCCGTAGGCGGGCGTAATCACGCGCACGCGCCAACCCGCGCGCGCCAGCGCCGGCGGCAACTCGCGAATGACATCGCCGACGCCGCCGACCTTGCCACCGGGGATCGCACCGTTCTCCGCGGCCACCATCCAGGCTGAAGGAATCATCGCCACCCGCGGCCTAGCGCGTGTAATGCAATTGCTGGCCCAGCATGTCCGGCGTCACCAGGGTGCGGCCGCCGCGGGTGACACGGAATCCATTGCCGCGATCCTGGTCCAGGTCATGGCCGATCACCATGCCGTCCGGAATCTGCGTGCCGCGGTCGAGAATCGCGTTCCGCACTTTCGCACCCTGCCCGATCCGGCAGTCAGGCAACACGACCGAGAGTTCGACGTCCGCACCGGCCTCGACCCGGCTGTTATAGAACAGCTGTGAACGGCACACCGTGCCACCGGAAATGACCGTGCCGGCCGACAGCATCGATTCGGTGGCGATGCCGCGTCGCCCGGGTTCGTCAAACACCAGCTTGGCGGGCGGCAACTGCGGCTGGCTGGTGTAAATGGGCCAGTCGCTTTCATACAGGTTCAGCGGCGGCACCACGTGGTTGAGCTCCATGTTGGCCTGCCAGTAGGCGTCCAGTGTCCCTACATCGCGCCAGTAGCCCTGCTCGCCCGTTTCCGGATCCCGGAACGGGTAGGCATAGACCCGGTATCGGCCGATCACCGACGGAATGATGTCGCGGCCGAAGTCGTGCGTTGAGGAGGGTGTGTCGGCGTCCTTGATGACCTGCTCGTACAGGAACTCGGTGTTGAACACGTAGTTGCCCATCGAGGCCAGGCACCAGCCGGGGCGCCCGGGCAGCGAGTCCGGCTTTTCCGGTTTCTCGTTGAAGTCGATGATGCGGCCGGACTCGTCCACGGTCATAACGCCGTACTGGCCCGCGGCTTCTTCCACCGGCACCTCGATACAGCAGACCGTCAGGTCCGCGCCCTGCTCGGAGTGGAAGGCCAGCAACGGCCCGTAGTCCATCTTGTAGACATGGTCGCCGGCCAGGATCAGCACGTGACCGGGGCCGTGGGTGCGGATGATGTCCAGGTTCTGGTAGACCGCGTCCGCGGTGCCCATGTACCACTCGCCGCCCACGCGCTGCGATGCCGGCAGGATCTCGACAAACTCGCGGCGGCTGGCCTGGAAGCCGCTCCAGCCCCGCACCAGGTGCCGGATCAGGGAATGCGCCTTGTACTGGGTGAGCACGCCCATGCGGCGTACGCCGGAGTTGATGCAGTTGGACAGCGGGAAGTCGATGATGCGCAGCTTGCCGCCGAAATAGACGGCGGGCTTGGCGCGCCAGCGGGTCAGTTCGTACAGGCGTGACCCCTGCCCGCCGGCCAGCACCAGCGCCAGGGTGTCTCTTGTCAGCCGGCTGACGAACCGGCTGTCACCGGCAGCGTGATCATTCATCCGTGGTTTTCCTCCCCGTCAGATGTCGTACCAGTGTAACGAATCAGGACGGGGGATTGCGGGATTATCCAGCCAGTTGCCTGGCCATGTTGCAGGCCCCGAGGAGCCCGGGTTGCTCGTGTGTGAGCAGCGAGGTCGGGATACGCTCGACCAGTGAACGATGCCGGCCCTTGTTCTCGAAGCCGGACCGGAATGAGCTCGACTTCAGCAGCTCCGGGTAGCGCTTGACGATGCCGCCGGCGACGAATATGCCGTCCACCGCGCCCAGCGACATCGCCAGGTCACCGGCCGCCTGGCCCAGCACCTCGTAAAACATCTGCACCGTTTCAGAGGCGCTTTCATCCCGGTTTTCCAGTGCCCCGGCGAAGATGTCGGCAGCACCCAGGGGCGCCGGCGCCAGTCCGTTGACATGGCGCATGGCGTCGTAGACGTTTTCCACGCCCGGCCCGGACAGCAGCCGTTCAATCGACACGCGCTCAAACCGCTGGCGCAGGAACCGGAGCACCTCGATCTGCACCGCCGATTCCGGCGCGAAACCGACATGCCCGCCCTCGCCGGGCAACGGCCAGGACTTGCCTTCGCGCACGGCCAGCCCGGCCACGCCCAGGCCCGTGCCGGGGCCCAGCACGCCAACGGTGAAATTCTCGCGGCCGGCCAGGTGACACTTCACCGGGCCGATGGTCTCGTAATCGTCGGGCGACAACAGCGGCAGCGAGCAGGCGATGGCTTCGAAATCGTTCATCAACCGGACACCGGCGGCTGGAAAAGCCTTGCGAAGCGAAGCGCTGCCCAGTTCCCAGTGGCTGTTGGAAAAACGCACACCGCCATCAACGATCGGCCCGGCCACGGCCATGACAATACCGGCCGGTTCAGCCACGCCGACCCCGTCCAGGTAGGCCGCCATGGCGTCAATGGGTGTTTCGAAATCAGCCGCGGTCAGCGTACGAACGTTCGTGAACCCGGGCACCTCCGGGTCGACCAGCGCGAAACGGGCGTTGGTGCCGCCCAGGTCACCGACCAGCAGGCCTTCGGCCATGGCCTAGCCCACCCGGCCGAAAACGGAAGCGCCGGCCTCGGTCAGGCCGGCATTGCGCCGGAACACCTCGAACAGCTCCCGGCCCATGCCGTAGCGATTGGCCTCTTCATCAATCTCGATGGGATCACGCGCGTCCAGCTCATCGGCATCAACATGCAGTTCCAGCACGCCGCCCTCGGCATCCACGGTGACGACATCGCCATCGCGCACCCGGGCGATCAACCCGCCGTGCAGGGTGTCCGGGGTCAGGTGGATGGCGGCCAGAACCTGGCCGCTGGCGCCGGACATGCGCCCGTCGGTCAGCAGGGCCACGTTCAGGCCGCTGTCCTGCAAAACGCGCAGGAATGGCGTGAGCTTGTGCAGCTCCGGCATGCCGTTGGCCGAGGCGCCCTGGCCGACGAGCACCGCCACCATGTCGGACCTGAATTCCCCGGCATTGAACGCGTCGACAAAGGCCTGCTGCGAAGTGAACACGCGCGCGGGGGCTTTCACCGTCCGGCAATCTTCGGGCACGGCGGAGACCTTTACCACGGCCCGCCCCAGGTTGCCCTGGACCAGGCGGATGCCGCCCTCGTCATCGAAGGGTTCGGACACCGGGCGCAGGATCTTGGTGTCCAGCGACTCGGACTGCGCCGGTTTCCAGCCGATGCCGCCGCCTTCCAGCGTCGGCTCCTGGCGGAACCGTGACAGCCCGTGCCCCAGGATGGTGGTGACGTCCTCGTGCAACAGGCCCGCATCCAGCAGTGAGCCGATACAGAAGCCCAGGCCGCCGGCGGCATGGAAATGGTTCACGTCGGCGCTGCCGTTCGGATAGACGCGCGCCAGCAGCGGCACGACGTCGGACAGTTCGGCGAAATCATCCCAGTCGATGACGATGCCGGCCGCCGCCGCCATCGCCACCAGGTGAATGGTGTGATTGGTGGAACCGCCGGTCGCCAGCAGGCCGACGATGCCGTTTACCACGGCCTTCTCGTCGATGATGTGGCCAATGGGCGTGAAATCTTCGCCGGCCCGGGTAATGCGCAGCACCGCGCGCACCGCTTCCTCGGTGAGGGCGTCGCGCAGCGCCGTGTTCGGATTGACGAAGGAGCCGCCGGGCAACTGCAGGCCCATGAACTCCATCAGCATCTGGTTGCTGTTGGCCGTGCCGTAGAAGGTGCAGGTGCCGGCCGAGTGATACGACTCCGACTCGGCGCGCAGCAACTCGTCGCGGCCGCACTTGCCCGCCGCGTATTCCTCGCGCACGCGGGCCTTCTCCTTGTTGGGCAGGCCCGACGGCATCGGCCCGGCCGGCGCGAACACCATGGGCAGGTGGCCGAAGGCCAGCGCGCCGATGATCAGCCCGGGCACGATCTTGTCGCAGACCCCCAGGCAGATGGCGGCGTCGAACATGTTGTGCGACAGGGCCACGCCGGTGGCCATGGCGATGACGTCACGCGAGAACAGCGACAGCTCCATGCCCGGCTGGCCCTGGGTCACGCCGTCACACATCGCCGGCACGCCGCCGGCGTACTGCGCCACGGCGCCGGCTTCCAGGGCGGCCTTCTTGATGATGGCGGGAAACAGCTCCAGCGGCTGGTGGGCGCTGAGCATGTCGTTGTAGGAGGAGACGATCGCGATATTCGGCGTCGTCGTTCCCGACAGCGCTTCCTTCTCACCCACGCCACAGGCCGCGAAGCCGTGCGCCAGGTTGCCGCAGGACAGCACGCCGCGCCCCGGCCCCCCGGCCGACGCCGCATCAATACGCGCCAGGTACTGCGCGCGCGAGTCACGACTGCGCTCGATGATGCGGTCAGTCACTTTCTTCAGGGTGGCATGCATAACAGGTTTACCTCGAATTCGTCAGGGCGCCCAGACCACCTGGACCGGGACCCGCGTCTGCGTGAGCAGCGCTTCCACAGGATAACCGCTGCCGCCGGCGCGGGCCGCCTCGAACACCTCGCGCTTGTCGTCACCGAAGAACAGCAGGACGAGGGTCTCGGTGAACAGCAGCGCCGGCAGGTTCAGGCTGATGCGCACGTGCGGGCTACCCGCCGTGCGCACGGTCACGCAGCCCGGGTCGCCCCGCAGGTTCAGGGCGCCCTCCAGGCCGTCATAGTCGGGAAACAGCGAAGCGAAATGGCCATCGGCGCCCATGCCCAGCAGCACGGCCGCATGTGGCGGCGGCAGGTCGGCGATGTCGCGCGCGACCACGGGCGGCGCCTCGTCCGGTGTGAGTCCGTCGCGATACAGCGGCAGGAACCGGCCCGCGGCGGCGCGGGCGCGCAGCAGGCGCGAACGCACCAGCGCCTCGTTGCTGTCCGGGCTGGAGGCCGGCACCCAGCGCTCGTCGCTGGGCAGCACCGTCACGCGCGCCCAGTCCAGCGGCCGGCAGGCCAGCAGGTCAAAACACTCGCCCGGCGTGCTGCCGCCGCTGACGACCAGGCTGGCACCGTCCCCGGTTTTCAGTTGCGTGGCCAGTGCCCCGCCCAGCAGGTCAGCCGCCGTGCGCGATGCCTCGGCGCGGTCCGTACAGGCAATGAATTCTGTCGTCGAAGCCATGTCAGTCGAGCTTGCCCCATTTGCGGTCGTCGCGGTCGAGCAGCAAGGACGCCGCGGTCGGCCCCCAGGTGCCGGCCGGGTAGCCTTCGACATCCTGGCCGGCTTCTTCCCAGCCGGCGATGATGCCGTCGATCCAGCTCCACGCGGCCTCGACCTCGTCGCGACGCATGAACAGCGCCGGGTTGCCGCGGATCACTTCCATCAGCAGCCGCTCGTAGGCATCGGGATAGCGCACCCCGAAGGTTTCCTCGAAACTCAGGTTCAGCGACACCGGCCGCAGGTCGAACCCACCGGGACCCGGCTCCTTCGACATCAGCGTCAGGTTGACGCCCTCGTCCGGCTGCAGGCGCATGACCAGGCGGTTCGGCTCCACCTTGTAGCTCGATTCCGGAAAAATCGAATGCGGCACATCCTTGAACTGCACGATGATCTCGGAGTACTTGCTGCGCAGGCGCTTGCCGCTGCGCAGGTAAAACGGCACACCTGACCAGCGCCAGTTGTCGATTTCCATTTTCAGCGCCACGAAGGTCTCGGTCTTGCTGGCACCGCTGGACAGTTCTTCCAGGTAACCCGGCACGGCCTGGCCGCCGATGGCGCCGGACTCGTACTGTGCCCGCACCGTGTGGCTACGCACCGTGGTGGCGTCGATGGGCTTCAGCGCGCGCAGCACTTTCATCTTCTCGTCGCGCACGGCGTCGTGCTCGCGGTTGGCCGGCGGCTCCATGGCCACCAGGCAGAGCAGCTGCATCAGGTGGTTCTGGACCATGTCGCGCAACGTGCCCACCTGGTCATAGAACTCGATACGCTGGCCGACGCCAAGGTCCTCGGCCACGGTAATCTGCACGTGGTCGACATTGCTGCGGTTCCACAGCGGCTCGAACAGCGAGTTGGCGAAGCGCAGTGCGAGCAGGTTCTGGACCGTTTCCTTGCCCAGGTAGTGGTCGATTCGGTAGATGGCGTTCTCGGGGAAGCACTCGCCCACCTGGTCGTTGATCTCGCGGGCGGAGGCGTAGTCCTTGCCGACCGGTTTCTCGAGCACGATGCGCACATCGTCGGTGATCAGGCCGTTCTGTTTCAGCCCTGAGGCGATGGCGCCGAACAGCGACGGGGCGGTGGCCAGGTAGAACACGCGAGTGCGCGACTCGAAGCCCTGCAGCATCGACCCCAGCTCGCCCCAGCTTTCGGGCTCGAAGGCATCGGAACGCACGTACTGCAGGCGATCGGAAAATATCCGCCACTGGTCTTCAGTGAACTCGTTGCCGCGCAGGTGCTTGCGCATCGCGGCCTCGACCTCCGCCAGGTATTCCTCGCGGGACATCTCGCTGCGCCCGGTGGCGATGATGCGGGATTCCGGCGGCAACTGGCCGTCGTGGTCGCGATGGTACAGCGCAGGCAGCAGTTTTCGCAGCGACAGGTCGCCACCGCCACCGAAAATGACGAGGTCGAACACGTCGACCGGAACAAATTTGGCCATCTTGTTATTTCTCCGCCCGCGCGCGGGCTTGGCATGTGCAATGAAGGCTATTCGGCCCCCGGTAGCCGCGCAACGGTTTGTATTCGTATTCAGCCTGCAGGCGCCGGGTGGTATCATCCGATATTGACTAATCGCCGCGAACCTTTGCGGCAGCAGGCAGCATTACCGTGGGTTCAGGCAAGACCACCTCTTTTCACATCGCGCTCATGGCCGGGGTTTCCCAGGCCACGGTGTCGCGCGCCCTGCGCGACAGCCCGCTGGTCAGCGAGGCGACGCGGGAAAAGGTCAAGCAGATTGCCCGCGACCTGAACTACCAGGTGGACCGCAGCGCGGCGGGCCTGCGCTCCGGCCAGACCCGGACGCTGGCGACGCTGTTGTTCGAGGACGAGACCGCCACCGACAACTCGGTGAACCCCTATTTCCTGTCGATGCTCGGCCACATCACCCGCGCGGCCGCGCGCCGGGATTACGATGTCCTGGTGGCCTTCCAGCAGCTCAGCGAGAACTGGCACCAGCATTACGAGATCAGCAATCGCGCCGACGGCATCATCCTGCTGGGCTACGGCAACTACGTGTCCTTCGAGGACAAGCTCGATCGCCTGCGGCGGGACGACGCGCATTTCGTGGTCTGGGGCGCCAGCGGCCCGGGTCTCGACGGCCGGACCGTCGGTTGCGAAAACCGTCTGGGCGGTGAAATCGCCACGCGTCACCTGCTGTCCCTGGGCCGCAAACGCATCGCCTTCTTCGGCGAAAAAGACGAACGCTGCCCGGAATTCCGCGACCGCTATGCAGGCTACGAAGACGCCCTGGCCGCCAAGGGCATCGAGGTCGACCCCGACCTGCAGTTCGACGCCCGCGGCAAGGAATCGCTGGGCGCGGCGGCCGTGGAGCGTTTGCTGGCCTCGGGCACGCGGTTTGACGCCATTTTCGCCGCCAGCGACCTGATCGCCATCGGGACGATCGCGGCCCTGCGCGAAGCCGGGCTGTCCGTGCCCGGCGACGTTGCCGTGGTCGGGTACGACGACATCCACGCGGCATCCTGCATCACGCCCGCCCTGACCACGGTCCGCCAGGACCCGCGGGCCGCCGCCGGCGCCCTGGTCGACCTGCTGCTGACCCGCATCGCGGGCGGCAAGGGCGATTCACGCCAGCTGCCACCACAACTGGTGGTGCGCAATTCCTGCGGCGGCGTTAAAATATAGCGATGAAGCGCGTTCAATACGGTCGTTTGCGAAGCGTCTGCCAGTCCCTGTTGCTGGCCGTTTTGCTGTGCGCGCAGACCGGCCTGCTGGCACACCAGTTCGACCATGCGCCCGGTCTTGACGATACACCCTGCGCGACCTGCTCCATCGGCAGCCAGTTGCAGCACGGCGCCGTCGACCAATCGCCGGCGCCTGAAGACAGCGAAGCGCTTCACGTTGCGCCGGCCAGCCCGGCTGACACCTTCGTTTCCATCGCGGTCGCCCGTGCCACCGCCAGGGGTCCCCCCGCTCTCCATTGATTCACAAGTATTGGCCGGCGACCCGTCGGCACCCTTGAATCAATGGAGTACACAAAATGCACCCGAAGTACCGTTTTTGCCTGCGTAGCCTTGCCGCTGCCGCAAGCCTGCACGTCGCCATGGTGGCGGCGCAGGAACCCGCCGAGGACCGCGTTCACGGCGATGAACATGAACATGACGTGCTGGAAGAAGTCCGCGTCACCGCCACTGCCATCCCGCGCGAGGCACTGGAAATGTCCCAGTCCGCCACGGTGCTGCGTGGTGAGGCTCTGGCCAGCGCTGCGGCCAACAATATCGGCGATACCCTGGGCAACCTGCCCGGCCTGTCCAATGCCAGTTTCGGCGAGAACGTCGGCCGGCCGGTTATCCGCGGCCTGCAGGGCGGGCGCGTTGGCGTTCTCAACGACGGCATGAACAGCTTTGACGCCTCGGCCGTCAGCCAGGACCACGCCGTGCCCACCGAACCGTTCCTGGCGGACCAGGTGGAAGTACTGCGTGGCCCGACCACGCTGCTTTACGGTTCCGGCGCCATCGGCGGTGTTGTCAACCTGGTCACGCACACCATCCCCGAAGCCATGCCGGAAAACTCGGTCGGCGGACGCGCCCTGGTCCAGGGCGACAGCGCGGCCGACCAGCGCTTCGGCGCGGCGCGCCTCGATTTCGGCGCCGGCGACTTCGTCTTTCACGTCAACGGCTTCGTCCGCCGCACCGACGACTATGAGATCCCCGGCGCGGCCGAGCTGTACCCGGACGACGACCACGAAGATCATGAAGACGATCATCACGACGAGCACGAAGAAGGTCATGATGACGAGCACCATGACGAGGAGGCCACCGGCGTTCTCGACAACAGCTACCTGGACAACGAGGGTGGCGCCATTGGCGTTGCGTGGATCAACGACGACTGGCGCGTGGGCATGTCGTGGACCGACTACGACAGCGATTACGGCATCCCAGGCGCCCACAGCCATCATCACGAAGATGAGCACGACCACGAGGAAGACCACGAGCACGAAGAGGATCACGAGGACGAGCATGACGAGCATGACGAGCACGACGAAGAGGATGTCACCATCCGCCTGCAGTCCCAGCGCGCCAATGCCATCGCCACCAAGACCGATCCATTCGCCGGTTTTTCCCGTTTCTCGCTGAAAACGGCCATTACCCGTTACACCCACACCGAGTACGAGGGTGACGAGGTGGGCACCGTGTTCGACAGCGACACGATCGACGCGCGCCTGGAACTGGAGCATGCCCCGTGGGGCGACTGGACCGGCACGTTCGGTGGCCAGTGGTCCGACAACGACTTCGCCGCCGAGGGCGCCGAGGCCTTCGTGCCGCCATCCGATACCCGCACGGCTGCGCTGTTCTGGGTGGAAACCGCGGAATTCGCCAACTGGACCATCGACCTGGGCCTGCGCTACGAGGACACCTCGATCGACTCGTTCATCCTGGAACATGACCACGATCATGACCACGAAGATGAGCACGAAGAGGACCACCACGAAGACGCGCACGGCGATGAGGCGCCGGAACCGGCCAGCCGGGACTTCCAGCCCTTAAGTGCCTCGGTGGGCGCCATCTGGCACATGACCGAGGGCAGCCACCTGGCCTTCAACCTGTCCCATGCCGAACGTGCACCTGCGTCCGAAGAACTGTTCGCCAACGGGCCCCATATCGCCACCCAGGTGTTCGAGGTCGGCGACCCGGACCTGGGGACCGAGACCAACACGCATTACGAGGTCTCCTGGCGCCTGCACCAGGGCCCGTTTACGACCATGATCACGGCGTACCACGACGATTTCGACGACTACATCTACCTGGCCGATGCCGGTGAAGAAGTCGATGGCCTGCCGGAATACCTGTGGTCGCAGCAGGATGCCGAGTTCTCGGGTGGCGAAATCGAGTTTCGCTGGGATGTCGGTGACTACCGCACCGGGCACTGGCAGTGGTTCGCTTTCTTTGACAACGTGAAAGCCACCCTGGCCAACGGCGACCCGGTGCCGCGTATTCCCCCGCAGCGCTTCGGCACGGGCCTGGACTGGGACCTTGGGGCATGGGCCGCCAACGTTAACTGGGTACACGCTTCAGAGCACAGCCGCACGGCCGAGGGTGAAACCAATACCCCGGGTTACGACCTGGTCAATGCCGAGCTTTCATGGGCACTGCCCTTCGGTGAGCGCATGGAAACGGTCCTGTTCGTAAAAGGCCGAAACCTGCTGGACGAAGACGTGCGAAACAGCACTTCGTTCCTGAAGGACCAGGCACCGCAGATCGGGCGCAACTGGATCCTGGGGCTCAAAACCGCATTCTAGAACCGCGACAGCCCACTCACGCCGGGCACGCCACGAGTCTTTGGTTCGTGGCGTGCCTTGTGCGCATCCAAACCAATGGGGCCTCCGCTAGAATGACCGGCAATAGCGAGACCAGGATCATTGACAGGGAGCACCATGCACATCAACGCCCACTTCGACGGCGGTAATATCGTCACCAAAGCCGCTGAAAAGCCATCCGACATTCGCCTGGAAATCCGCATGGATGAGGGCGGCGAACACGGCCAGTGGTTTTACTTCCAGCTCTGCGGTTTGCGGGGACAGCCGTGCACGATCACGATCGAAAACGCCGGTGACATGTCTTACCCGAAAGGTTTCGAGGACTACGGCGTGGCGACCTCGACGGACCTGGAACACTGGTTTCGCACGAGCACGACGTTTGACGGCCGGTCACTGCGCTGGGAATACACCCCGACGACGGACAGCACCTGGTTCGCCTATTTCGCACCCTATGGCTACGAGCGTCACCAGCGCCTTATTGGACACGCCCTGGCCGCGCCCGGTGTTCGCGCCGAGGTGCTGTGCCCCACGCCCGATGGCCATGCCCTGACCCTGCTGACGTTCGGCGAACCCGCCACGGACAGGAAGGTTTGCTGGATCATCGCTCGCCAGCACCCCGGCGAGAGCATGGCCGAATGGTGGGCGGAGGGTTTCATCAACCGCCTGGCCGACCCGGAAGACGCGGTCGCGCGCGCGCTACTGGAACGCGCCGTGGTCCATGTCGTGCCGAACATGAACCCGGACGGCGCGGTGCGCGGGCACCTGCGCTGCAACGCACGCGGCGTGAACCTGAACCGGGCCTGGAAAGACCCGGACGATACCGATTCACCGGAGGTGTATTTCACGCGCCAGCGAATGCACGAGACCGGCATGGACTTTTTCCTGGATGTGCATGGCGACGAGGCCCTGCCCTACAACTTCGTGGCCGGCGGTGAGGGCGTTCCGTCCTGGACCGAGGCCATGAACCAGGAACTGCAGGCGTTCAAGAACCGCCTGGCCGCCATCAGCCCGGATTTCCAGACGGAACATGGCTACCCCGTTTCGCCCCCCGGATCTTCAGACCTGCGCAAGGCCACCGATTACATGTCCGAAACGTTCGGTTGCCTGGCCATGACCCTGGAAATGCCTTTCAAGGATGCCGCCAACCAGCCGATGCCGAACATCGGCTGGTCACCGGGACGTTGCCAGCGACTGGGCGCGGCCTGCCTGGATGCAATCTGGCAGACGCTCGCCTGATCAGGCGGACTCGGCCACCAACCGAAGCGCTAACTGCAGCACCGACGACTCGCCTGCGATCGCGGGCGCTTCCATGACGCCGGCGGAAATGGTCACGTCCTGGCTCACCGGCGGCTCACCGGCCGCTGGACAGCCAATGGAAAAATCCCGTGATGATGAACCGTGGTCGCTCACCAGCGCGTCGACCTCGGTGGCGTCGAGTCGCACCCTGACCAGGACGTCCTTTTCGCCGACTTCCCCGGCGTTCAGGACGAGCGGCTCAGGCGGGCCCGGTGGCACCTCGGTGGTGCCAGAGGCGAGCGTGTGTTCCGGCACCTTGATACTGCCTTCGTCGACCAGTCCGCCGTTAAACACCTTCACCCCAAGTTCGTATTTCCAGTCGTCGCCGATCTGCCCATCCTGACGCTCGCTGAGCAGCGTTATCGTAATTCTGCCGTTCATCAATTTTCCCATTTGAAGTTCACCGCGGACCAGGCTGGCCCGCGTTGCTGAATACTATCACCTGTTCGCGGCGGAAGCGTCGAGGCGCCGGGTGCTCTCCCGAATCTTGAGTTCGTGGGGGACGACCACGCGCGGCTCGGTCGGGGGGTTGCCGTCAATGATGTCCAGCAACAGGGTCGCGCAGGCGGCGCCGATCTCGGCGGTGGGCTGGGCGATCGTGGTCAGCGGCGGCGAAAAATAACGCGCCAGCGGAATGTTGTCGCAACCGATGATCGAGACATCGCCCGGCACATCGATGCCCATTTCGCGCAGCGCGTACATGGCCCCGAAAGCAATCTCGTCGCTGAAGCAGAAAATGGCGCTGGGCCGCGATGGCAGGGCCATCAGCTGTTGTGCGCCGGCGATACCGTCCTCCAGCGTGTAACCCAGTTGGATGACATGGTCGTCATTGACCGTCACACCGGCCGCGGTCATGGCATCGTTGAAGCCGCGGAGCCGCTCGCGGGTGCTGTGCGTTTCAATGTCACCGGTAATAACGGCGATTTGCCGGTGACCGTAATCCAGCAGGTGGCGGGTCGCATCCAGCCCGGCCTGGTAGTCGTCGATGCCGATTTGCGGCAGGTCATCGTGTCCGGTGTATTCACAGCCGTTGACGATGGGCGGCAGCTTGCTGACCGGCTCGCCCGGCTTACGGTCAAACGGCAAACGGTGCGACATCAGGATCACCCCGTCGGCCTGGCGGGTCCTGGCCATGCGGGCAAACTCGCGCTCGCGTTTTTCCGAGCCCTGGCTGTCACCCAGCAGCACCGAGTAGCCCCGCTCGCGGGCAACCTTCTCGATGGCCTTGATGATATTGGAGTTATGGCTGTCGGCGATATCCGGGATGATGACGACGATATTGCCCGAACGCGCGGTGCGCAGGCTGACCGCCAGGTTGTTGGGGGTGTAGCCGGCAGCCTCCGCCGCCGCCAGCACCTTTTTGCGCGTGGCGTCCGCGACCCGGTCCGGGTTGCGAAGCGCGTGTGACACGGTGGCGATGGAAAACCCCGTCTGCGCGGCGATGTCTTTCAGTCCGACTTTGGCCATGAGCCTTGTTTCCTTGTTATCAGGCTGATTTTAGGGGTATGCGTCATACATGTAAAACGATTGACCCCTTGGCCTGCCACATCATCCGGGCCGGCCGTCAAGTCGATGTTAACCAAAGGTTAAACGTTTAACGCCACGGTTGACCCTCCCGATGTGAAACGTTTAACATGCCGCAAAACAGGGCCCTGCGCCCAATCCATAACGAATAAGGCCTCCCAGGCTCGTAAGAGGCCGGTGAAAACAACATGCAACTACAAGCCATCGACCTGACCATCATCGGGGCGTATCTCGCCTTTACGATTTTTATCGGCCTGTACCTGAAGCGGCGCGCCGCCCAGGACATGAAGGCCTATTACCAGGGCGGCAAGCGCCTGCCGTGGTACATGCTCAGCCTGTCCAATGCGTCCGGCATGTTCGATATCTCCGGCACCATGTGGCTGGTCACGCTGTGCTTTGTCTACGGCATGAAGAGCATCTGGATTCCGTGGCTGTGGCCGGTGTTCAACCAGGTCTTCCTGGCGGCGTTCCTGTCCTGCTGGCTGCGGCGCTCGAACGTGATCACCGGCGCGCAGTGGATCCAGACCCGGTTCGGCGACGACACCGGCGGACGGCTCGCGCACATGGTGGTGGTGCTGTTCGCGGTGATCTCGGTGCTGGGCTTCCTGGCCTACGGATTCATCGGCGTCGGCAAGTTCATCGAGATCTTCATCCCTTGGGAGACGGTCGCACCGTTCGTACCGTTCGATGTGCCGCCGGAGTACGTGCCGCACCTGTACGGCATTTTCTTCACCAGCTTCGCCACCTTCTACGTGATGCTGGGCGGCATGCTCAGTATTGTCTGGGCCGACGTGGTGCAGTTCACGATCATGGCCATCTCGGCGGTGATCATCGCCACCATCGCCATCATGAACGTGTCCCCCGAGGCCCTGCACGCGGCCACGCCAGAGGGCTGGGCCAACCCGTTCTTCGGCTGGACGCTGGATCTCGACTGGGGCGCGAAGATCGCCGAGGTGAACGACAAGATCCTGTCGGACGGCTACTCGCTGTTTTCCATCTTCTTCATGATGATGCTGTTCAAGGGCGTGCTGGTGTCGCTGGCCGGCCCGGCGCCCAACTACGACATGCAGAAAATCCTGGCGACACGCTCGCCGCGCGAGGCGGCCCTGATGAGCGGCTTCGTGTCCATCGCCCTGAACCCGATCCGTTACCTGATGATCGCCGGCTTCGCCGTGCTGGCCATCGTTTATTACCAGGACCTGGACCTGATGTCGGGTGGGCGCATCGATTTTGAGAACATCCTGCCTTCGGCCATGCTGGAGTTTGCGCCGGTCGGTATTCTCGGACTGTTGCTGGCGGGGCTGCTGGCGGCATTCATGTCGACCTTCGCTTCGACCGTGAACGCGGCGCCGGCCTACCTGGTCAACGACATCTACCATCGTTACATCAACCCACAGGCCAGCAACAAGGCGCTGATCTACGCCAGCTACCTGGTCTCGGTGCTGGTGGTGGTGGTCAGCACCCTCATCGGCCTGTTCGTGGAGTCCATCAACAGCGTGCTGCAATGGCTGGTGTCCGGCCTGTTCGGCGGTTACGCGGTGGCCAACGTGCTGAAGTGGTACTGGTGGCGACTGAACGGCATCGGCTATTTCTGGGGCATGCTCACCGGCATCATTGGCGCGCTGGCGTTCCCGACCCTGTTCGGCCCGGTGTTCACCGGCGTCGCGCCCGACATCCTGCCGCTGTACCTGTTCCCGCTGCTGTTCCTGGTGTCCGGCATCGCCTGCATCGTCGCCAGCGCCATGACACCGCCGGAGGACGACGAGCTGCTGAAGAAGTTCTACCGCCAGGTGCGGCCCTGGGGTGTCTGGGGGCCGGTACATGACAAGGTCGTCGCCGATGACCCGACCTTCAAACGCAATCCGGACTTCAAGCGCGACATGTTCAACGTCGCCGTTGGCATCATCGCGCAGACCTGCCTGGTGGCGGCGCCGATCTTCCTGGTCATTCGCGAGAACGGCTCGCTGGTCACCACGCTGGTGGTGTTCGGCGTGGCCGCGGTGATCCTGAAAAAGACCTGGTACGACCGCCTCGAGCGGACGGCCGATCACGTGGAGGACTGAGCCGATGGATGCCAAAGCCACAGCCGCAGCCACTGCGACCGCCGCCACGGACGCGTTCGGCCACTTCGACGATGAACGCCGCGAGTACGTCATCACCCGGCCCGACACGCCCTACCCGTGGATCAACTACCTCGGCAGCGAGGTGTTTTTCTCGTTGATCTCGAACACGGCCGGGGGCTACGCCTTCTACCGCGACGCCAAGTTCCGCCGCCTGACCCGCTACCGCTACAACAACGTGCCGGTGGATGACGGCGGGCGTTATTTCTATGTCCGCGATGGCGACACCACCTGGTCGCCCGGCTGGAAGCCCTGCCGCACGCCACTGGACCACTACGAATGCCGCCACGGCATGGGCTACACGCAGATCACCGGCGAGAAAGACGGCATCCGCGTCAGCGTGTTGTTTTTTGTGCCACCCGGCGACCACGTTGAAGTGCAGCGCGTGACGGTGGAGAACCGCTCCGGCCGCGCGCGCTCGCTGCAGCTCTACTCGTTCGTCGAGTGGTGCCTGTGGAACGCCGAAGACGACATGAGCAACTTCCAGCGCAACTACTCTGTCGGCGAGGTGGAGGTGCATGGCGGCACGCTCTTTCACAAGACCGAGTATCGCGAGCGTCGCGATCATTTCGCCTTCTATACCGTGAACGCGGAGGTCGATGGCTTCGACACCGATCGCGACACCTTCCTGGGCCCCTACAACGGTTTCGACCGGCCTGACCAGGTATCCGCGGGCACATCGGGTGACAGTGTCGCCCACGGCTGGTCGCCGGTCGCATCACACCGGCTGGACCTGGAACTGGACGCCGGCGAGAGCCGCGAACTGGTGTTCCAGCTGGGCTATGTCGAGATGCCGGACGGCGAGAAGTTCGATGGCGATGGCAACCTGAACCGCTCCACGGCCGAGGCGTTGATCGCCCGGTACGACAGCACCGACAAGGCCAATGCCGCCCTCGACCGGTTGGCGGATTACTGGGACGACCTGCTGTCCCGGTTCCAGGTGCGCTCGCACGAACCGCGCCTCAATCGCATGGTCAACACCTGGAATGCCTACCAGTGCATGGTGACGTTCAACCTGTCGCGCAGCGCCTCGTTCTTCGAGGCGGGCCTGGGACGCGGCATGGGTTTCCGCGACTCCAACCAGGACCTGCTGGGCTCGGTACACCTGGCCCCGGACCGCGCCCGCGAACGCATCCTGGACATTGCCGCCACCCAGTTCGAGGACGGCTCCGTCTATCACCAGTACCAGCCGTTGACCAAGCGCGGCAACGCGGCCATTGGCGGCAACTTCAACGACGACCCGCTGTGGCTGGTGCTGTCGACCACGGCCTACATCCGCGAGACCGGTGATGTCTCGATCCTGGACGAGGCGGTGCCCTGGGAAAATGACGAGACCCGCACGGCGCCGTTGCTGGCGCACCTGAAAGCCTCTTTCGACCATGTCGTGCGCAAGCGCGGCCCGCACGGCCTGCCGTTGATCGGCCGTGCCGACTGGAACGACTGCCTGAACCTGAACTGCTTTTCCACCAACCCGGACCAGACCTTCCAGACCACCGGGACCGGCGAGGGCCAGGTGGCCGAATCGATGTTCATTGCCGCGCAGTTCGTGCTGTACGGCAGCGACTACGCCGACCTGTGCAGGCGGCTGGGTGACGAGGCCGAGGCCCGCCGGGCGGAGGACCATGTGGCCGACATGCGCACCGCCATCGCCGAACATGGCTGGGACGGCGAATGGTGGCTGCGCGCCTACGACGCCAATGGCGATGCGGTCGGGTCGAAAGACAGCGACGGCAGCCAGATCTTTATTGAACCGCAGGGCTTCTGCGTCATGGCCGGCCTGGGCCAGGACGACCGCCGGGCGGAAACCGCGCTGGCGTCGGTCGAGGAACGCCTGGCGTGCGAGTACGGCATCGTGCTGAACGCGCCGGCCTACACGCGCTACCACCTGGAACTGGGCGAGATCAGCACCTACCCGCAGGGCTACAAGGAAAACGGCGGCATCTTCTGCCACAACAACCCGTGGATCGTGATTGCCGAGGCCGTGCTGGGCCGCGGCGACCGCGCCTTCGATTACTGGCGCCGTATCGCGCCGGCCTTCCAGGACCACGTCGCGCTGCGCAAGATCGAGCCCTATGTCTACGCGCAGATGGTGGCCGGCAAGGAGGCCTTCCGGCCCGGCGAGGCCAAGAACTCGTGGCTCACGGGCACGGCGGCCTGGAACTGGCACGCCATCACCGAGCATATCCTGGGCATTCGGCCGGACTACGACGGGCTTCGCGTCGACCCCTGCATTCCGGCGGACTGGGATGGCTTTGAAGTCACGCGCCGTTACCGCGACGCGACCTACGACATCCGCGTTCGCAACCCCGATGGCGTTTCGCGCGGCATCGCGTCGGTCAGTGTCGATGGCGCGCCCGTCACCGGCGCCACGCTACCCCTGGCCGCACCGGGAAGCCGATGCGTGGTCGAGGTGGTGATGGGACAGGCGTAGTATCACTGGCCCGGGATCTGCCATGACACGTTTCGACGAGCGCCTTTCACGCCTTCAGTCCGAACTGGATGCGCTGCTGGCGCGTCCGAACGCCCCCGTCGACGAGGCCGGCAACGGTATCTATGAGCGCTGGCGCCACCCGGTGGTCACGCGCGACCACGTGCCGCTGGAGTGGCGTTACGACCTGGACCCGGCGACGAACCCACACCTGCTGGAGCGGATTGGCGTTAACAGCACTTTTAACGCCGGCGCGATGGCCTGGCAGGGCAGGTACCTGCTGGTGCTGCGCATGGAGGGCGTCGACCGCAAGTCGTATTTCGCCATCGCCGATAGCGACAACGGCGTCGACGGTTTTCGTTTCCGTAACGTGCCCATCGACATGCCCAAGCTCGACGATTCGGAGACCAACCTCTACGACATGCGCCTGACCGCACACGAGGACGGCTGGGTCTACGGCCTGTTCTGCGCCGAGCGGCACGACCCGGCGCACCCGGACGACCCGACCGCGGCACTGGCGCGTTGTGGCATCGCGCGCACCCGTGACCTGGAGTCCTGGGAAAGGCTGCCGGACCTGGTGACGCGCTCACCACAACAGCGCAACGTGGTGCTGCATCCCGAATTCATCGACGGCCGTTACGGGCTTTACACCCGGCCGCAGGACGGCTTCATCGAGGCCGGCGGCGCCGGCGGCCTCAGCTGGGGGCTGGCCGACAATATGGAAAACGCCCGCGTGGACGAGGAGGCCGTCATCGACCCGCGCGCCTACCACACCATTGCCGAGGCCAAGAACGGCCAGGGGCCACCCCCCATTCGCACCCGCGAAGGCTGGCTGCACCTGGCGCATGGCGTCCGCGGCACTGCGGCCGGGCTGCGTTACGTGCTGTACCCGTTCCTGACCGAACTGGACCGGCCCTGGGTGATCCGCCGCAAGCCCGCCGGCCACCTGCTGGCGCCGCGCGGTGATGAACGGCCGGGAGACGTGTCCAACGTGGTGTTCTGCAACGGCTGGATACGCGACGGCGACGGCGACGACGCCCGTGTTCTGATCTATTACGCCTCGGCGGACACCCGCATGCACGTCGCCACCAGCAGTGTCGACCGGCTGGTGGACCACTGCCTGAACGCGCCGGAAGAAAGCGGCAGCACCGCGGCTTCCGCCCGCGCCATCCGGCAGTTGGTCCAGGCCAATCAAAACCGATCCAAAGTTTGAGATAATGATGCTTTCGACAACGACTGCCAGGGCCATGACAGCCGCACCGGAAATCACAACAAGAACAACATTCACGATGGAGGACGCCCTGCGCGAACTCGATGCCATCACGCGCTGGTGGCTGGACCATTCCATCGACCGGGAAAACGGCGGTTTTTACGGCGAGATCGACGCCTTGGGCCAGCCCGTCGCCGGCGCCCGTAAACACCTGGTGCTGCACACCCGCCTGCTGTGGTTTTTCAGCGAGGCTGGCCGCGCCGGCGGCGACCGCAATTGCCGGCTGGCCGCCGACCGCGCCTATCGTTACTTCAACGATCATTTCGACGACCCCGGCTTCGGCGGCGCCTACTGGTCGCTCGAGGCCGACGGCAGCGTCGCCGACGATGGCAAACGATCGTATGGCCTGTGTTTCAGCATCTACGCCCTGTGTGCCTACTACCGGCTGACCAGCGATACATCGGCCATCACGAGGGCGCGTGATTACCTGGCGGCCCTGTGGGAGCACGCGCGCGACCAGGAACATGGCGGTTTTATCGAGTCGTTCAACCGGAACTGGACCCCGGCGGACGACATGCGCCTGGGCGAGGACGACCTGGACGCACCGAAGACCATGAACATGCACCTGCACCTGGTGGAGGCCTGCACGGCGCTGCACCAGGCCGCGCCGAACGCGCGCAGCCGCAAGGCCCTGCGGGAATCCATCGACCTGTTTATCGACCGAATCCTGGTCGCGGACACGCCGCGGCTTGGCCTGTACTTCGACCGGCAGTGGAATGAACTGCCGGCGCCCGAGTCATTCGGGCATGAAATCGAGGCCAGCTGGCTGCTCTGGGAGGCGGCCGAGACGCTGGGTGACCCGGTGGTCAAAACTGCCGTTCGCCCCCGCGCGCTGGGGCTGGCCGAGAAAGTGCTGTCCCGGGCGCTGACCCCGGCGGGCTTCGTCCAGGACCGGCCCGGCGGCAGCGGCGACCCGTCCGAGAGCACCTGGTGGGTGCAGGCCGAGGCCCTGGTCGGTTTCCTCAACGCCGACCTGCTCAGCGGCGACCACCGCTGGGGCGAGGCGGCCGACACCGTCTGGGCATTCACACAACGCGCGCACATTGCCCCGGGCGGCGTGGAATGGCGCAGCCAGGGCGCCGCATCGGCCGACACACCGGATCCGGACTACCGCGCCGGCGCATGGAAAGGCCCGTACCACACCGGCCGCGCCATGATGGAAGCCGCCCGCCGGCTGTCCATCCTGGAAGCCGGCTGAAGCTTCAGCCAGTTCGCCGCCCACGCACTGGAGGTGCCGGCGCCCGGTAAAAGGCGTATGCTGTAAGCAGCTTTCCAGGGTAACTGGCCATGAAGCGGGCGATCGCAACAGGGATCGCGACGCTGGGCCTGGCGGCCTGCAGCATCGTCGATCCGCACCCCGACTGGGTGCAAACGCCGTCAAAGGCGGCGGTGGCCGAGCTTTTGTCCGGACAATCGTTCACCGGCCAGGTCATCCCCGAACACGAACTCCCTTCTGAAGACCTCAACGCATTACCGCCGGTCCTGGTCGCGGCGGCGGAAGAAATCGAAGCGGCCCATGCATCGCCCTACAACCGGGCGAAAGCCCTGCACCTGCGCCTGCTGGGCCCGATCCCGGCAGGCGGATTCGGCATCGACTATGACGCCATCCACCCGACCCTGCCGCCGGCGCGCGCCTTCGCCGCCCGCAAGGTCAATTGCCTGAGTTACACGCTGATTTACGTGGCCATGGCGCGGCGCATGAACCTCGTCGCCGAGGTCAACGACGTCATCCTGCCACCCGCCTGGGACCTGCGCGAAGGCAGCAACACCATGATGCTGCTCCGTCACGTCAACGCCAAGGTGCGGCTGCGCGATGGAGATGAGCTGATCGTCGACCTGGAAATGCAACGCTACAACCCCAGCTACCGGCAACAGACCATTTCAGGCCGGCGCGTCGAAGCGCTTTATTACAGCAACCGCGCGATGGAAATCCTGGCCGAAGGCGACAACCTGGCCGCGTTCCGCCACATGCGGCGTGCGCTGGAACTCGACCCCGGCCGCAGCTACATCTGGAACAACCTGGGGAACCTGTACTTTCGCAACCAGCGCCTGCTGGACGCGGAGACGGCGTACCTGCAGGGCCTGTCCTGGAACCCCCGCGACCTGAGCCTGACCAGCAACCTGGGGGCGTTGTATGGCGCCATCGGCGAAAAGGACCGGGCCACGTATTTCCGACGCCTGGCGGCCGAGTACCGCGAGGCCAACCCGTATTTCGCCTACACGCGCGCCCAGGTCGCACTGGACCAGGGCGAACTCCGGCAAGCGGAAATCCTGGCGCTGTCAGCCATCGAAAAACTCGACACCGAGCCACGTTTCTACGCCCTGGCCGCGCAGGTGTACGAGCAACTGGGCGACGCGGTGAAGGCCCGTGACATGCAGCGCCAGGCCGACGAGATCTACCGGAAACAGTTCCTCTGAGGCCGGCTTACGCGTCCGGCGCGCAACAGTAGCGGCCAATGAAGGCCTGGTGGGTGGGCATTTTGTCCACCGCGGCGGCAATGTTCGCTTTCAGTGAGCCCAACGCCCGGTTCAGTCTTTGGTCACCCAGCAACGCGCCCATGTGATGATAATGGCGCGGCATCACGCCCTGGCCCATCATCACGAACAGCCACGACGTCACCTTGAACAGCTCCTCGGCGGCCGGGTAGACGCCACCGCTCTCCCGGAACAGCTCGATGCGCGCGGCCAGGCTGTCCGGAATGGTCATGTCGCGGCAATGGCGCCAGAACGGCGTGTCATCACGCCGCGTCAGCGTGTAGTGCAGGATGATGAAGTCGCGAACATTCTCAAACTCCGCTTCCGACTTCGCGTTGTAACGTGTGGCCAGTGCCTCGAAGTTGCCGTCAAAGGGAAACAACTGAATCAACCGCATCACGCCAATCTGGATCAGGTGGATACTGGTGCTCTCCAGCGGCTCCAGGAAACCGCTGGACAGGCCCAGCGCCACAACGTTCTTCATCCAGGCGCGTCGCCGCCGGCCCGTGACGTAACGAATCAGGCGCGGCTCGGTAAGTGGTTCACCCTCGAGGTTGCCCAGCAGCTCTGCGCGTGCCGGCGCTTCATCCTGGTAGCGGCTGCAGAACACCAGGCCGTTGCCCACGCGGTGCTGCAATGGAATCCGCCACTGCCACCCCGCGCTGCGCGCCATCGCGCGGGTGTACGGGGGCGTGTTGCCGGTGTTCTCGGTCTGCACGGCCAGCGCGCTGTCCGTCGGCAGCCAGTGGCGCCAGTCCTCGTAACCCGCTTCCAGCGTCTGCTCAATCAACAGGCCGCGGAACCCGGTGCAATCGACGAACAGGTCGCCCTCGACCCGGGTGCCGTCCTCCAGTACCAGCGCCGTGACGTTTCCGGACTCGCCGTCCTGCTCCACGCGCTCAATCTTTCCTTCGACACGGCGGATGCCCATTGGCTCGAACTTGCCGCGCAGGTACTTCGCGTACATGCCGGCATCCAGGTGATAGGCGTAATTGATCTTCGAGCCCTCGGCCACCGCGAACTTTCCGGCCCGCGCCGCCACGTGCTCGAAGCAGTAATCCCCCAGGTCACCGGCTTCACCCCGGTCTTTCGCCATCAGCCACATGTGCTGGAAATCGCCCATCCAGGTCGATTTTCCGACTTCGCCAAAGGGGTGAATGTAGCGCTCGCCCAGCCGATCCCAGTCCTCGAAGGAAATTCCAAGTTTGAACGTCGCCTTGGTTTCGCGCATGAACTCGCGCTCATCAACGCCGATCAAGGCGTGAAATGTCCTGAATGTCGGAATGGTTGCCTCACCCACGCCCACTGTGCCGATCGCTTCAGATTCCACCAGCGTGATGTCCAGCAACGCACCCAGCTGGCGAACCAGCGCGGCGGCCGCCGTCCAGCCGGCGGTGCCACCACCGGCGATGACCACCCGCCGAACCGCCTGTTCGCCTTTTGCAGTCATCGGTTCAGTTTCCGCTGCAGCAACGCGCGCAACCGGCGCGCCGACATTTCATCCAGCGGCGCCAATGGTCCGCGCGCGCCTTCCGGCAGGTGAGCGCCGGCGCGACCCGCCGGCCCGAATACGTAGTAGTCGAACATCGCCTTCCAGGCACGTTTTTCCGGTTCGGGCCGGTCGCGAAGGCTGAGCAACGCGTGCATCAGCGTGGTCTGCGGCGTGTCGACATAACCCGGCACGCGGTTCCACCAGTAGTTCACCATGATATTGAAATCCTCCAGGGCGCTGACCTGGTGCCACCACAACGCCGGGTAGTACAGCGCGTCACCAGGCTCGAGGTCCGCCACTTCGCCAACCTCCAACGCCTCTCGCAGACCTGGAAATCGATCAAAATCCGGGGCCTCGATATCCGCCATGGTAACCACCTGCCCACCCGGTGTCGGGTCCAGCGGACCCGGGTAGAGGTTGGCCACCTGCTCGGGCGGGAACAGGGAAAACCGTCGCCGCCCGACCAGGCAACAGGCCACGTTGTAGGACAGGTCGTGATGCGCGAGCGCCGTCGTTCGATTGCCGATCCACGCGCCGACCAGCGGCGGACTCGCCTCGAACATCTCGTGGTTCAGCACCAGGTCGTTCTCGGCACGAAAACCGGGCAGGAACTGGTCGACATCGGTCGAGCCGATATAGATGGAAGGTGCACCGGAATCGCCAGCGTGCTCGAGGATGCGGCCCAGGTAAGCGCCCAGGTCACCGCGCTCGGACTTGAAGTCCAGCCGGGTTGCGTCCTCGGTATAGCCGAATCGCCCCTGCAATTCCGGCCGGCCAATGAACGCGGTCACGGGGCGGCCCTGGTAGAACTGCTGCAGATACGCCGCGGCCTCTCGCGGAGCACCCGTTTGCGCCAGTGGCCAGTCCCGCACCAGTCCCTTAAGGATAACGGGACTGCCCTCTTCGACAATTTCGGACCACGGAACATGGTCCGGCGCGACGCCTTCCAGCACCCGGGTTGCACGCATGGTCGTCACTGCACGATCAGGCGCCCGCCGCCGCGCGCTTGCGGTTCTTGAGTTCGATCAGCCATTCAATGTTGCCCAGTGAATTCGCCACCATGATCGCCAGCTGCAGGTAGCCGGCGCGGTTCAGCTTTTCCAGCGTCGCGCCGTCCAGTGCCGCCAGGCGATCAGTATTGATGGTGAAAAAATCGGGCAGCGTGTACTGCGTGCGCTCATCCAGGCTCACTTTCGCCTCCATGGCCTCGATCAGCCCGGCTTCCTCGAAAGCGGCGAACATCGGTTTGGCCAGCTCGGCGCCATGAAATATCAGCTGCAGAATCCGGTTGATGCGTTCCAGGTAGGGCGAGTGACCGCCGTGGCGGAGGAACACCGGTTCTCCCTCATGCCGGTTGACGCGTGGGTGATCCAGGTCGACGTGAATCATCGGTTCAGGTTCGTCCACGCCGTCGTTCGCGCCATGCAACCCGATCAGGAACGGCCCGCGCTCCTGGACCGCCGGCACATAGCGCGCATTCCAGCCGGAAGCGTCCAGGAACAGGTTTTCGCCCTTGTCGAGGCCCAGCAGCACAACGGCCTGGAAATCACCATTCGATTCCCTGCGAAACAGGATCGGGTACTCGCGCTGCACATAGGGAAATTCGGTGGGAAACACCATGGCCATATTAATGGCATCGCCGAAATTGGCGGAGTGGCCCGTCCTGACCTTCAGGTCATGGTGACTGACGTTATCCAGCAGAACAGTGTTGGTCATCCAGGTATCCGTCCAAAGAATGATTGCATGGTATCAAATGGGTGCCGGCACAAACCGTTGCACCCGGTTTGACTGCCCGCATATGGAAAGGGCCGCCCAAACGAGGCGGCCCCTCCCGATACTGCCGTTGGGTGGTAATCAGAAGCGGTAACGCACACCCAGGGAGTAGCGCGGCTCGAGCTCGTAGGCCCAGACCACCATCTTCTCCTTGCGACGGTACTGCACCAGGTCTTCACCAGTCACGTTAATGGCGTCGAACTGTACCTGCAGGTTATCCGTCAACTGGTACGAGACACTCAGGTCGTACTGACCATATTCATCAGTAAACTGAGGGCTACGGCTGCCACCCTGGTTGGTGGCATTCAGGAACGTGTCGCGCCAGTTGTAGGCAACGCGCGCCTGCCAGCCGTAGTTCTCGTAGATCAGCGTGGCATTTGCAGTATCGGACAGACCCACCAGTGCGAACTCGTTGGCGTCCGGATCCTGGCCCGGATCGGCATCGATATCACCGTTCACGACCGTGTAGCTACCGGCGAAACCGAAGCCGCTGTCACCGAAGAAGTGCTGCCAGGCGAATTCCCAGCCGTCGATGTTGGCGTCTTCGTTGTTGATCGGTTGCGTCACGCGGAAGATCATCAACGGATCGTTGGCGTCACCGACGATATCGTAGTTGGTCGCGATCAGGTCGACATAATCCTGGGGCAACGCGCCGTTGACCAGGTTCGCTTCAAACTCGGCCTGGGCCGCGGCCAGGTCACCCTGGTACTCGTCGATCAGGGCAACAAGGGTGAACATGTTGGCCTCGGAGCGGTCGACACCCAGGCTGTCGATAATGTCCAGGGCATCACCCGACCGCGATCCAGCGGCTCCGGACGTTGGATCGGTCAGGCCGAACAACGGCTGGTCAAACACGCCGGTGCCCAGGAAGTTGGACACATCCTTGTTGAAGTAACCCAGCGATACGTAACTGGAATCGCCGTAGTACCACTCCACAGACACGTCGAAGTTGGTCGACTCCAGCGGCAGCAGTCCGGGGTTCTGGCGGCTGCCACCGGTTTGTCCACCCAGCGCGGTCGGACGGTTCGGTGCGCCGGCCGTGGTGGCCGCGAACATATTGCCGTAAGGCACCCGGGCGATGGTCTCGCTGTACGAGAAGCGCGCCACCAGGTCATCGGTCAGGTCGAACTTGAGGTCAAGGTTAGGCAGGAAATGATCGTAGCTGCCAGAGCCCTCAACGTTCTCGTTGCTCGCGTTGTAGGTGATGAGGAAGTCGTTGTCCGAGCGCCAGGTAATACCATTCGGCACGGCCTGGAAAGCGTACGCGTCAACCTCGGTTTCTTCGTAACGCACGCCGGCGTTCAACTCCATGGGCAGGCCGAACACCTCGGTGTCCCACTGGAAGGAGGCGTAGTACGCGGTGATATCTTCTTCGACCGTGTTCTGGCTGCTGTTCCGGGATACGGCGTTTTGCGAGTAAGCCGACTCGAAGATCGGGAACAGCTGTGCCGCGTCGACCCTGAAGGCCTCAGACGCATCACCCACCGGGAAGTCGTTGAACTGGCAGGCCATGCAGTATTTTTCCACCAGGCCAGGCGCGAACATTTCCACGTCACCCGGGTTGGCCATACCCCAGGTTCCCAGTTCCTGCTCGGTCGTCGTGGCTTCTACGTAAACCGAGGTATTACGAACATTGGCACCGACATCAAGGCGGGCACTATCCCAATCGAAAGAGTAACGAAGGTCAAATTCATCGACATCGCTCTCCTGGATCTGGGTCGAGCTACGCTGCACCTGGGTGGCCAGGTCGCCCTGGTCGATCGTGCCATTACCGTTGCCACGAATTGAATCGTCGTAGGTGTACCTCTGGATCGGGAATCCTTCGCTCCAGTCCACGGAGTGCTGCAAAATCACCGGGGCACCGAAGGTCACGAATGTCGCCGTGTGGCCCAGCGGGTTGTCCGGGCGTGCTTCACCGGACGAAGTGTGTCCGTCGAAGCGCAGCGTCTGGTTATCGAAGAGATTCCATTCGATGTTCAGGCCAAGCGAATTGATCGACTCATCGGTTGCCCGGTTGGTCTGCTCGAAGCCGATGTCCTTGGTACCGTTGTTGTTCTCCTGCATGAACAATGCCTGGGAGACAGGGCCTTCACCATCAAAGATCAACTGGTCGAACGGGGTCGCAAACCAGTTTGTCTGCTCGGAGCGCATTTCGGTCTGCTGGTTATTGACTGCCGTGTAGTCCACGGTGAACTTCAGGTTATCGGTCGGGGCAAACTGCACGACCAACTGGCCGTTCATCCGCTCGCGGGTAATTTCACTGTAGTCGTAGCGGCTGTCCTGCGGAATCGCGTACAGATCACCATCGGCCGGTGCATTCGTCACTGACGTTGAACCATCGGCGCGGACGATACTGGTGTTGCTGAAGAAATCGTTAGCACGGCGGACGACCCAGTCATTGGCCTGGCCAATCGCCGCACCGGAATCACGTTCCGAGTACGAGCCAAAAATGCCAATACCAAACGTGCCGTTGTCATTTGACCAGTTCACCAGGCCAGACGCTTCCGGCGTAATGGCGCTACCGCTATCGCCTACGCTCTTGTCTGCGTTGGCCTTCAGCGAAATGCTGGCGGTGTTATCGTAGTCCAACGGACGCCGTGTCAGGATGTCGATCGTGGCACCAATACCACCGGAAGGCAGAAGTGCGTTACCGGTCTTGAATACTTCCAGGCCACCCACGCCTTCAGCCGCGACATTTTCGAAACCGAAGCTGCGGCCCTGGCCGCCGGTGTAGTTGTCACGCTGGCCGATGATGCCGACCGTCGCGGTGGGCAGGGTACGACCGTTCAGTGTCACCAGGTTAAAGCCCGGGCCGAAACCACGCACCGTCACCTTTGAGCCTTCGCCGTTCTGGCGGTCAATGGAGACACCTGGAATACGTTGCAGCGACTCGGCCAGGTTGGTGTTCGGGAACTTGCCGATATCCTCGGCGGAAATGGCGTCGACAACACCGCTGGACTCACGCTTGACGTCCATGGCGCGTTCCAGTGATCCGCGAATACCGGTGACGACGACTTCTTCCAGGACCGTCTCGTCCGAATCCTGGGCGTGAGCCATCGGCATGACCACCGCCGACGCCAATGTGGCGGCAATGATCTCGCTTAGCTTGTTTCTTTTGTAGTACATGTCGCTCCTCCAACGTGTGTGTGCACGATGCTCCCCGTACGTCGCCGCCAGGCAAACGCAGGCGATGCTATCGGCTGATGCAATCGAACTGTGTCATATCGCTACTGTTCGCGAACCGCGACCCTGGGGTCGCATGAACCTGTCTTGCTGGCCTTTTCAGGCTCTTTTCTTGCCGGACCATTGTCCGGCCTGCCTTAGATGTTAACGCTACCATAACAGCATCTCAACAAATGTCTTGCGCTGTCAAGAGAAATCACCAGGCACGGCCAATTTCCTTTAATGACACCGGTTTACCTGCGCCAGGGGGCCATGCTAAACGTTTAACATCGACTCGATGCTAAACGATTAACCTCGTGATTGGCAAGCCATCCCGGCCCTTTTCAAATGCGGACAGGTTGTTCATTGGCGGGGGAATCCATTATCTTGAACGATTGTGGAACTGAGGGAGAATGTGCCGGCTCGGAGTTGGTGCAGACAGTTTTTTCATGGCCAAAGTGCTAGTTTTCCAACACGTCGCATCGGAACCGCTCGGCACCCTGGACCCGATGCTGCGCCGGCGCGGCCACCGGATCCGTTACATCAATTTCCACCGCAACCCCGATGCACAGCCGAATATCGACCGCTACCAGGGCCTGATCGTCCTGGGCGGCCCGATGATGCCTGACCAGCAGGATCGCTTTCCGCACCTCAGGACCGAGATGCGGTGCATCGAGCGGGCGCTGGCCCGAAACATACCGGTGCTGGGGATATGCCTGGGCTCACAGTTGCTCGCACATACGCTGGGCGCACCCACCAAGCCGGCCAGGGAATGGGAGATTGGCTGGTACGACGTTGAGCCCACCGCGGCCGCCAGGGATGACCCGGTACTGTCCAGGCTGAACCGTTCCCGGCCGATATTCCAGTGGCACGGCTACACTTTCGACCTGCCGGATGGCGCCACCCGGCTGGCCCGAAGCCAGCGCTGTGAAAACCAGGCATTCCGCGTGGGGGAACAGGCCTATGGTTTCCAGTTTCACCTGGAACTGGACGGCCGCCTGATTAACCGCTGGTTGAAACTCCCCACCATGCTGGACGAACTTCACGCCAGCGGCGTCCCCCACGACGCCCAGTCCATCTGGCGCCAGACCCATGAACTCATTGACGGCTCCATCGCATTAAGCGACGAGGTATTTGGCGCTTTCCTGGATAAGCTCGGTACGCCGATTTCACGGCAGGTGATGCCCTCGCGATAGGTTCACGCGAGAACACTTCACCTTACTGGGCCATTTCGAGTATCCCGTTGGCGTACAACTG
The DNA here is from genome assembly GCA_913055655.1 of uncultured Oceanospirillales bacterium. Classification (GTDB taxonomy): domain Bacteria; phylum Pseudomonadota; class Gammaproteobacteria; order Xanthomonadales; family SZUA-36; genus Marinihelvus. Next base: position 251,457 of record CAJXKA010000005.1, read on the forward strand.
CTGCAGGTACGCCATGGTTTTCTCGCGGGAATACCCTTCCGGCACCTGTGGCCAGGACAACAGTTCCGGAATGGTGAAACGCCCTGTAGTGGTGGATAAGCGGTTGAGCATTGGGGCCAGTTCAAGCGGCAGATTGAGCAGTCCGCTGTCACAGGGCACAACAATACGATCGTGCTGTTTAACAAACCGCAACGATGATTTGCCAACGTAAAATTGCTGGGCCGGGGTAATTCCCGGTATCTGGCGCTTCGGTTCCGGCCGCCAGCCCGTATACGGTATCTGCGTCAGTGCGCTGAGCCAGGGTTCGGCCATCGCTTCAGGGTTGTCCAGGGTCTCACGGGCCAGGGCACAAAACTCGTCCAGGCGCTCACGCATGTAACCGGTGACGGATTCCGGTATGTCACCCCGAATATCCCCCACGGTCGCCGGCGGGCCGCCGCGCCAGTTACCCTTCTCACTGGCGAAAGCCCTGAGGAGCGGGATCAACTGGTCGACAAAATTACGCGGTGAGAAATAGACGTTCAGGGCCATTGAAACCCCCACGCCACGGGCCGAATGCCACGCGCCAGCAGGCAGGCAGAGCAGATCCCCGGGGCTCAGTTCGACTTCGCGAAACTCCATTTCATCCGGTAACCTGCCACCGTCGATACCCTGCGGCTCGATACGCCCGTCCTGGTACAAACCATTGTGGTCGGGCCACGCTTTGGCCGCTTCCGTCGAAAACCGCCAGCGCTTCTTCCCGGCAATCTGTAGCGTCGTGGCGACACGCTTGTCGTAGTGCGTGGGCAGCCCGGCGCCATCGGGCGAGATGTAACAGTTCACTCCGACGGTGCCGGCAAAATTCATCTGTGCCCGCAGCGCCTTCGCCCACTGCGCCAGCGCGGCATCCGCCATGTGTATGTTGGTGATGCAGATGGTCGCGCCGGCGTTGAGCAGGTCGCTGACCTGGTCGTGAGTCGCGGCCGTCATGGGCTTGCCTTTACCGGTCGTCTCACCACGTGAGAACGAGGCGGTAATGTTGTAACGCTTGTCGGGAATGTTCCGCCCCCTGGCCAGCGCATGCTTCAGCCTCTCCCAACTGAAAATCGACTCAAATTTTTCTGCCTGCCCCTCCACGTTCAGGGAAGTACGGCCGAACCAGTTGTTGACGAAGTCTTCGCTGGAAACCGGGCTCAGCAACTCTTCGAGTTCACGACCGCTGGGCGTAGCGGTCGCCGGTCGCTCTTCAGGCGAACCGCCGTCAAGCAAAGCATGAAAATCAGGTATCGTCGTCATAAGGTCTTATTCTGTTTTTGAGGTCAACGCCAGTCCAGGCGCCCCAACCCGGACGCCCGAAACCAGAACCATAAATTATAGAACGAAGAAAGGCCCCACCGCGTGCGCAATGGGGCCTTACCGGATTGAAGCCTGGCAGGGCCTGCGGAGCGGCGTTGCGGTTTTCAAGCGCAGCTTGAAAGAAGCGACGTCGCGGAGCAGATCAGCCCGTGACCGTTAGGGAACTGCCAGGCTTCAAACGAAAAAAAAAGCCTCGCCCGAAAGGGCGAGGCTTTTTCGTTTGAAGCCTGGCAGTGACCTACTCTCACACGGGAACTCCCGCACTACCATCGGCGATACATCGTTTCACTGCTGAGTTCGGAATGGGATCAGGTGGTTCCAATGCTCTATTGCCGCCAGGCAAAAGGGTTGAGGCGCACGATGATCAATGATCATCACCCGAATCGGGAGCTCGTCGCACGCAGTGTTGCCACGGTGCGCTTCGCCTCTTCAGGTCCGACACATCAGTATCGAACCCTACAGATCTGGTAATTCTGTCAAGAGCAGCATCCACACCGGTCGAACCGATGTACATGCGTACGTGTCAGCGAAGATGCTTTCCGTGATGTGTGACACACACACCAGGAAACGCTTTGGTTATATGACCAAGCCACTCGGACAATTAGTACTGGTTAGCTTCACGCATTGCTACGCTTCCACACCCAGCCTATCAACCTCGTAGTCTACAAGGGTCCTTACACTCTCAAGGAGTGAGAGATCTAATCTTGGGAGGGGCTTCCCGCTTAGATGCTTTCAGCGGTTATCCCGTCCGAACTTAGCTACCCGGCAGTGCCACTGGCGTGACAACCGGAACACCAGAGGTTCGTCCACTCCGGTCCTCTCGTACTAGGAGCAGCTCCTCTCAACTCTCAAACGCCCACGGCAGATAGGGACCGAACTGTCTCACGACGTTCTAAACCCAGCTCGCGTACCACTTTAAATGGCGAACAGCCATACCCTTGGGACCGGCTTCAGCCCCAGGATGTGATGAGCCGACATCGAGGTGCCAAACACCGCCGTCGATATGAACTCTTGGGCGGTATCAGCCTGTTATCCCCGGCGTACCTTTTATCCGTTGAGCGATGGCCCTTCCATACAGAACCACCGGATCACTAAGACCTACTTTCGTACCTGCTCGATCCGTCGATCTCGCAGTCAAGCGGGCTTATGCCTTTGCACTAATCTCACGATGTCCGACCGTGATTAGCCCACCTTCGTGCTCCTCCGTTACTCTTTGGGAGGAGACCGCCCCAGTCAAACTACCCACCACACACTGTCCCCGACCCGGATTACGGGCCTGGGTTAGAACTCCAACTACACCAGGGTGGTATTTCAAGGTTGCCTCCACGCAATCTGGCGATCACGCTTCAAAGGCTCCCACCTATCCTACACAAGCCTAGTCAAAGTTCAGTGTGAAGCTGTAGTAAAGGTGCACGGGGTCTTTCCGTCTAGCCGCGGTTACACTGCATCTTCACAGCGATTTCAATTTCACTGAGTCTCGGGTGGAGACAGCGCCGCCATCGTTACGCCATTCGTGCAGGTCGGAACTTACCCGACAAGGAATTTCGCTACCTTAGGACCGTTATAGTTACGGCCGCCGTTTACCGGGGCTTCGATCAACAGCTTCGCCGAAGCTAACCGCATCACTTAACCTTCCGGCACCGGGCAGGCGTCACACCCTATACGTCCACTTACGTGTTTGCAGAGTGCTGTGTTTTTAATAAACAGTCGCAGCGGCCTGGCTACTGCGGCCCCCACCAGCTCAGAGAGTAAATCTCATCACCGGCAAGGGCGTACCTTCTCCCGAAGTTACGGTACCATTTTGCCTAGTTCCTTCACCCGAGTTCTCTCAAGCGCCTTGGTATTCTCAACCAGCCTACCTGTGTCGGTTTACGGTACGGTCAACTGTTACCTGAAGCTTAGAAGATTTTCCTGGAAGCATGGTGTCGACACCTTCGTCCCTATGTTGGGACCCCACATCACGCCTTGAAATTAAGATCCCGGATTTGCCTAAGATCTCTTTCTACACGCTTGTACCCGGACAACCAACGCCGGGCGTGCCTAACCTTCTCCGTCCCTCCATCGCAGTAACAGTTGGTGCAGGAATATTAACCTGCTTCCCATCGACTACGCGTTTCCGCCTCGCCTTAGGGGCCGACTCACCCTGCGCCGATTAACGTTGCGCTAGGAAACCTTGGGCTTTCGGCGTGCGGGTTTTTCACCCGCATTATCGTTACTCATGTCAGCATTCGCACTTCTGATACCTCCAGCAAACCTCTCGGTTCACCTTCGCAGGCCTACAGAACGCTCCTCTACCATCCGTAACCAAAGTTACGAATCCACAGCTTCGGTACTCTACTTAAGCCCCGTTAAATCTTCCGCGCAGGCCGACTTGACCAGTGAGCTATTACGCTTTCTTTAAAGGGTGGCTGCTTCTAAGCCAACCTCCTGGCTGTCTGTGCCTTCCCACATCGTTTCCCACTTAGTAGAGATTTGGGGACCTTAGCTGGTGGTCTGGGTTGTTTCCCTTTCCACTACGGACGTTAGCACCCGCAGTGTGTCTCCCGTGCTCATACTCCTAGGTATTCGGAGTTTGCCATGGTTTGGTAAGTCGGTATGACCCCCTAGCCATAACAGTGCTCTACCCCCTAGGGCAATACACGAGGCGCTACCTAAATAGCTTTCGAGGAGAACCAGCTATCTCCGGGTTTGTTTAGCCTTTCACTCCTAGCCACAGGTCATCTCCTAATTTTTCAACATTAGTGAGTTCGGTCCTCCAGTTGATGTTACTCAACCTTCAACCTGCCCATGGCTAGATCACCCGGTTTCGGGTCTACTCCCAGCAACTATGCGCCCTATTAAGACTCGGTTTCCCTTCGCCTTCCCTATCCGGTTAAGCTTGCTACTGAAAGTAAGTCGCTGACCCATAATACAAAAGGTACGCAGTCACCCGGATAAATCCAGGCTCCTACTGCTTGTACGCACACGGTTTCAGGGTCTATTTCACTCCCCTCTCCGGGGTTCTTTTCGCCTTTCCCTCACGGTACTGGTTCACTATCGGTCGGCAGAGAGTACTTAGCCTTGGAAGATGGTCCTCCCATGTTCAGACAGGGTTTCACGTGCCCCGCCCTACTCGATTTCACCTAAAACAACTTTTCGCGTACCGGGCTATCACCGTCTATGGCCAGACTTTCCAGACTGTTCCGCTAAATTGTAAAAGGCTTAAGGGCTAGTCCCCGTTCGCTCGTCGCTACTAGGGGAGTCTCAATTGATTTCCTTTCCTCCGGGTACTTAGATATTTCAGTTCTCCGGGTTCGCCTCGCCACCCTATGAATTCAGGTGACGATACCGCCTAAGCGGTGGGTTTCCCCATTCGGAAATCCCCGGATCAAAGCTTGTTTGTCAGCTCCCCGAGGCTTATCGCAGACTTCCACGTCCTTCATCGCCTTCTGCCGCCAAGGCATCCACCGTGTGCGCTTAGTCGCTTGGTCATATAGCCTAAAACGTTTCCAGACTTCGAAAACACCTTATTCATATGACCCCCAGGTCTGTAACAGCCCCTGGCGGACCAAAATAACCACAATATCGACAGCGATCACCGATATTGCTTCGCTGACACGTTCCTGGCGTTTAACTCGACGAAATTCGTTTGTCCTCATCACAAAGACTCACTGAAAATCGAGCTAAACCCAAGACGCTCTTGACAGAACTACCATATTTTTAAAGATCTGCAGACCGTGCCACCCAAAAGCATTTCGCTCCTGGACCTTTATCGACACGATCGAAAACGATCGTTACAGGCAACCTTCTTTCGCCCTTCCACCACTAAAATGGTGGAGCCAGGCGGGATCGAACCGCCGACCTCCTGAATGCAAATCAGGCGCTCTCCCAGCTGAGCTATGGCCCCTCCGAAAGGATGGTGGGTCTGGGAAGATTTGAACTTCCGACCTCACCCTTATCAGGGGTGCGCTCTAACCAACTGAGCTACAGACCCGCGGTCATCTTTCGACCGGGTCGCGGTCGGTTGCCATATCATGAAACCCGCTATCGGGTTTCCAGGTAACTTGTGTGGGAGCTCCAGCCAAGGATCGGCTTGCTCTTTAAAGGAGGTGATCCAGCCGCAGGTTCCCCTACGGCTACCTTGTTACGACTTCACCCCAGTCATGAATCACACCGTGGTAGTCGCCCTCCCTAAGGTTAAGCTAACTACTTCTGGTGCAACCCACTCCCATGGTGTGACGGGCGGTGTGTACAAGGCCCGGGAACGTATTCACCGCGACATTGCTGATTCGCGATTACTAGCGATTCCGACTTCACGCAGTCGAGTTGCAGACTGCGATCCGGACTAAGATCGGCTTTCTGGGATTGGCTCCCCCTCGCGGGATTGCGGCCCTCTGTACCGACCATTGTAGCACGTGTGTAGCCCAGCCCATAAGGGCCATGATGACTTGACGTCATCCCCACCTTCCTCCGGTTTATCACCGGCAGTCTCCTTAGAGTTCCCACCATAACGTGCTGGCAACTAAGGACAAGGGTTGCGCTCGTTGCGGGACTTAACCCAACATCTCACGACACGAGCTGACGACAGCCATGCAGCACCTGT
>CAJXKA010000006.1 GCA_913055655.1 uncultured Oceanospirillales bacterium
ACGGTTGAGGACTTACCAGCACGCAGGTCTTCCAAACTTTTCCCGGCCAGGTGAATGTCCTCGAGATCGTCCAGGTTGTCCTCGATCAAGTTGCGCGGGGAACTCGTCTTTTGGTCACCTTTGCTCATCGCAATCGCTCCAGTAATTCTTCCACCATTGGCCAGGGTAACCGGCGTCCATCGGACCGCATGCGCTTGAAACCCGCTTCCGCCCTGCGTACCGGGATTACCCGTTCACGAACCATACGCTCGACAAGCCAAAGTGTACCGTGAACAACGACCAACTCGGTCTGGGCCACGTCTCGCAAATCCGCGTCCCCGGTCACCAGGGTCCAGCGATTGGACAATGCCAGCGCCAGGGCAAGCAAGTCATTCGTACCCGGCCGGGAGTACATCGCACGAAGACGCATCATTTCCTCGACGCCGGCCGGTGACAGTGATTCGACTCTTAACCCCAGCGCGGGGAGTTCAGAATGATGCTCAGCCAGCTCTTCCTGGTACAACACATCCGGAGTAACGATTTCATCGTCAAGGCGAAACAGCGCCCGGGTCAGGTCGGCGACATCCAGATCGATAAAGATGTTTGCGTCACTGACCAGCGTCGCCATTTACAGACTCCATCCGACGCCGCGCCGCGAGCTCATGAACGGAGATCGACAACAACTCCGCCGCCTTGGACTCGCCAATAAAACCTTCGCCGAGCGCCCGATAGACGGTTTGCTCGAAAAGCCGCGGCGTTTCCGAAGGAAACGGTTCACCAGGCTCCTTCTGCTTCCAGCCCTTCTTGGCAAAAAGGCTCCAGAATGCCCGTTGTGTCGCCTTGGAAATCACGCCCGTGTCGAGCGCACGATAGCTCCACCCCGCCATGCTCAGGCCAAACTCATGCTTGAGAATGTAGAGTTCACGCGCTTCCAGCGACCGCCGCCGCTCACCCAGCGCTTCCTTGACCTTTTCAGCCGGAACCAGGAAAGCACCGGCAAACCGGTTCGCTGCAGCTTCCTTGTCGATGCCGTCCGTCAGTCGCTCGTCCAGCACCAAATGACCCAGTTCATGGGCAACGGTGAACCGCTGCCGGTCGCCCGACCAGTTACCTCCAACCACGATGACGTGATGATCACCCGCCATCGCGCTCATGCCCTCGAACCGCTCATCGTCGTACCGGGTTGTAAATACTTTCAGCCCACGAGCTTCGAGCGTGTCGATCAGGTCGGGAATCGGATTAAGACCAAGATCCCAGTGTTCACGGACGCGGTTTGCGACCGCCTCGATGTCATCAAGCTGCTCGATCACTGCAGGCAGGGTACGAGGCAACGTGAATTCGACCGACCACGGGGCAGGAATCACCTCGTACAGCGCCAGCCAGCGCTCAAGCTGATCCCGCACATCGGCCAGCACCTTCTCCTCCGCCGACTTGGGCAGCTTCCAGACATGCCGGTTGCGATGTTCGACACGCTCCAGTTCCACCGACGCCGTGCGAAAAAAGTACTCCACACGAACACCCAGGGCGCCGGCGAGCGCCAGCAACACGCCCGACGACGGCGTCGACACGCCCCGCTCATACTTGGAAATCATCATCGCCGACACGTCGACCTGCTCCGCCAATGCACGCAGCGACAGGCCAGCCGATTTACGGGCTTGTTGAAGTCGTTCCGCTAACATACGACACCTACACAGGTTTACATTAATTGCATATATTAAACATTTATGTAAACTATAGCGGTCATCAAAAGCCGATTCAACTTTATTTGACTTGGAGAAATACTATGAGCAACGGACCAAAGACCCATCATGTCGTACCAAACCCAAAAGGAGGCTGGGATGTAAAGCGCGGTGGCGCAAACCGGGCAAGCAGTCATCACAACACCAAAAATGATGCCGTTGGGCGAGGTCGCGAGATCAGTCGCAATCAGAAAACCGAACTGCGCATTCACAACAAGGATGGCCGAATTAGCCGTAGCGACAGTCATGGTCGTGACCCCTTCCCGTCGAAAGGGTGACCAGGACGCTCAGCGACATATAGGATTAGACCTTGAAAGGTATTTCCGTTACAGACCCCAACGGGGCTAAAAGATTCATGCGTGATGATGAAGCACTCGCATCGCCCAACTTCATGATTCACAACTTCAATATGGCGTTGGCAGAAGCAATCAATCGCGCACAAATGGCGGACGGAACTCAGATGAAAAGAGAAATCATGCTGTCCGTTCTATTGGCCAACACGGTAATTGAGACGTTTCTAAATGCGTACTTCAGGGTCGTTGTGAGCGAGGCGTCCCATCAACATCATGAAAGCACGTTCCTCGCTCAAACGGCCAAACCCTTTCCTCTTGCTCGAAAAATTCATGACTGGCCAAAGAAATACCTCGGAACAGCAATCGATGAGAATTCCCCGGCACTAAAACAGGTTGAGAAACTAAGAAACCTGCGAAACGAACTCGGTCACTTCACCAGCAGCCATGAATCCTTGAACGTGGGTGGAGTAATCCGAATCAATGGCTTGTCCAATATCACCATCTTCGATCAGTTAACCCTCGATTACGCTAACGGATTGCCAAATACTGTTTTGCACTTTGCATACGAGATCTTTCGCCTAAGGGGCCTCGCTGAGCCTGAACTGCCCCAGTGCGCGCGTATATGGCTTGGCATTTCCGCAAACTGACAATGCGGACTTGCTGATTCGTAAATCATTTGGCAGCGCTCAATCCCGACTTCAGTCTCTCGTAAATGATTCGGCAACCCAGCGCCGAACACATGATAGAGGCAACACCACCCCAGAAATGGGGTAAATTGCTCAACATTGCCTCTATTGGCTCAAACCCTACCCCCACCGCCGCAACCAAAGAAACGGGCTACGGACCTGAGCCCAAATGCCGCGCATTCGATCGCATATAGTCAAACTGCCACAACCCCTGCAAACATTCCGCCCCGGTCGCAGCCATACAAATCTGTCACAAAACCCGTAAGCTGTTGTCAACGGAGGAGATCACCTAACTTTCCCAAAACTTGTAAGTGAGGGAGCCAAAATGTTTGGAACAACGTCCCGGAATGCACAACCTTGGATAGCCCTTTGCGGCATCGTTATAGCGCTCGCGCCGATGCCGGTTGGCGCTCAATCGGAGAGTGACTCGGAAACCCCAACGGCCGTTGTCAATGCGGGGTTTGAGCAGTGGGACGACGAGACATCATTTCCCACCGGCTGGAGCATAGCGGGCTCAGGGCATAAACTTGCCGCCGACCCCGACCATTTTCTGTCTGGCCAGTTCAGTCTGTCTGTCTCTGGCGACCAAGCCAAATCTGGCACGATGGTGACGCAAAGCATTGCCGCCGAAGGTGTCCACGGCGCGCCAACACGACTACAGGGATTCATCCGCACTCGCGGCATCGAGGGCACCGCCAGCCTGCTGGTGACGGTCAAAGGCCCCGACGGCAGCCTTTTCCAGGACGACATGCGTAACCGGCCGGTTCGCGGCGACACAGACTGGCATCATGTCAACCTCGATATACCCACATTGCCGGACGCCGAGTCAGTCACCGTCGGTGCCATCGTTATCGGTCCGGGTGAAGCCTGGTTCGATGCCCTTTCCTTCGCTGAAAGACAAACCGGTGCCAAGTTGTCAGACGTGGCGAGAACCAACGTCGAAGATACACTGGACCAGATGGAACAGCGGTACGTCGACAGCGACGACATCGATTGGCCGACCCTCCGGCAGCAGGTCATGGATGCTGCGGCTGGCTCGCAGACGGTGGAAGACACCTACCCTGCCCTGACTTACGCCGTGTCTTTGCTGGGTGATTCGCACGCCTCGTTCGCACAACCGAAAACTACAGGCCACCTCAGTGAAGTCAACGGCGATGACCAGGCCCACATCGAATTTGCGATGCCGTCGGCGGGTGTCGTCCAGCTGGCAGTGCCACCGGTGCATTACGGTCCGGAATCTGTACCGGGAAAATCATTCATCAACCAATCCAACGAGTCGATACAAAGCCACACCGGCCAAGGTGCCTGTGGCTGGATCGTCGACCTCCGCAGCACCACCGGCGGAAATATGTGGACCATGCTTGGCGCGCTGGCGCCGCTGCTGCGCGCACCCACGCTGGGCAGCTTCGTCGACGCCAGCGGCAATACCGCAACCTGGCAATTCGCACCGGACGCCATCTCGGTTCAAACCCCCGACTCGGCCAACACACGCGTCGCCATCGACGCCCCTTTCACCATCAACGAAACTGCCCGAATCGCCGTCCTATATTCAGGCGACACTTCAAGCTCGGGTGAAGCGACGGCGATCGCTTTTCAGGGCGCGCCAAATACTCGAACATTCGGAACGCCCACCGGCGGATACACAACGGCGAATACACCGATCCCCGTTGGAAGCGGCGCCGCCTTGGTCCTTCCGACCTCAAGGATGGCCGATCGCAATGGAAGGGAGATTGAAGGCTCGTTGAAACCTGACGTACTGATTGACGACGACGCAGGTAGTGCAATTCAACAGGACATCTTGTCGCAGGCAACCAACTGGGTACTCGAGTCCTCCACTTGTTCCGCCGTTGAAACGAAAAGCTAATCAATTAAAGCAGATGGACACCTATCGCCTGCAATCCGAACTGCAAACCTTCGCCACCGAGCGCGACTGGCAGCAATTCCACTCCCCCAAGAACCTGGCCATGGCACTGAACGTCGAAGTCGCCGAGTTATTGGAGCACTTCCAGTGGCTGACCCAGGAGCAATCAGCCAACCTGGACGACAACACCCGCCAGGCCGTCGCCACCGAGATCGCCGATGTGCAGATCTACCTGCTGCGGCTGGCCGACAATCTGGGCATCGTTATCGAGCAGGCGGTCACGGAGAAGATGGAAGAGAACCGGGCCAAGTATCCCGCGGACAAGGTGCGGGGCAGCGCGGCGAAGTACACGGAATACCAGAACTAGGCCCGCACACTCATACCAATCCCCCCAAAAATCCGTGAGCTGTAACTAGAGGGGGATTTCCATGATCATCTACAACGCCACCCGCGCCCAGTTCACCAGGGACGTGTTCGCCAACGTCATCTAGGAACGGATCCTGGCCGAACTCCGCCAGCGCGCCGGCCACGGCGTGACCCGCGCCGAGGTGGAGTCGTGGAAGAACTCGCTGGTCTACATGAACAACGCCCTGCTCGGCGCCGGCACCCCCGATGATGCGGGCGTCGCCATCGAATACCGCATCCCGCTGACCGCCAAGCGCGTGGATTTCATCCTCTCCGGCCTGGACCTACGCCAGCCTGGTCCAGGACGGCCCCTGGTTTAAAGCGACTCGATGACGGCCTGCGCCCTGGCGACGAGATCGTCAGCTTGTGTATCTGTAAGTCGCTTACCGCGCTGGGCTTCAATTCGATTGATGAAGGCATTCATCATATTTGAGGCCGCTCCGCTATTGCCTCGTTGCTTCTCCAGCTTCGCCGAAACTGCATCTAGAATCGCGGCGTCGATTCCCAATACGGCTACTTCATCCTGAAGGTCCAGGATTTGTTCTTCCGGTGTGGCTTCAGAACCGTCCAGGCTTAGCTCTATGGAATGGATATACCCGTGGTTTCCTGAATGAATGTCATAAGCCTCGCCAGTATTCGTCGTAAGACATTCTGTCGTGTAATTACAATTCCAAAGAAAGTAACCAAACTCCAAAGCGCCAACTGAAAGGTCCTGAACCAAAATATCTAAACCAACTGGGTTTTCGATCCCGCCATCGACTAAAACGGCGTACGAGTAGCCAGAGTCGAACAAGTCCCTCGTAACAATGGACGAAACATCCTCCCAAACACCATCACCAATCGTGGCAGTTAGGCTGACAACCGCCGACAGGGGAACCAGCGTCGCACCCTCCACACTAATCGCTCCGTCGCTCCTCACTTGCGTACCCGCAGGCAGATCAACGATTCCTGGATCACTGTCTTCAAATACCAGGGAAAAATTCGCGGGTAGCGAGTCAAGCGTTGAACCAAAAGCATCCGTAACGTACACGCTCTTTTCGAAAATGGCGTTGACAGTAATGGTCTGTTCAGCGGCAACCGCCGTGTGAACATTCGAAAAAAGCACTGAACCCACTAGTGCTCCAACTACGGTTTGAAACCTTTGTCGTTTGACAATCATTGAGAATCTCCCTGTTCGGAATCACCGGCAAAGAAAGCAATTCATTACCAAAAACATCCTCCTCGCCTTGTTTCATAAGAACAGGCTTGGAGATTTCAAAATCTCGTCCGGTGTCGGACTCACAATTTGTGAGGGTGGAACTGGATTTCTCTCACTTGGCGTGCAAGTTCAGTACGCGGGGACGGTTTGAGGATGCGAAGTTTGGCGAAGCGGCGTTGCCAAAACGTGGCGCCGGTATCCGGTGTTGGCCAAAAAATTTCGGCGCGAAACACACCCGCATCGAGGTTGATCTGCAAGACGTTGGCGATTGGCACGCTGGTCGTGCCCAATTGCCGGCGCCACTCACCGTTTTCAGCGTTGGTATACCAGTAGAGAGTTGTGCTCGTGAACGCCAGCACGACCCTGCCCGCGACTGCGTAACGTGACCTAGGCCGTAACAGCCCGGCAAATGCTCGAAATTGATATGGTGCCTTGCTGCCCCAGCTTTCAAACTCAGTAGATTGTCGTGTGGACGTCCGAAATACAGCCACACCTGTCACACCTACATGAGAGATTAGTTCGAAAACGCTCACTCCTGACAACAAAGCCACTCAATTCCTGGGTGGCGTGCGATAGTCAGGAGGTGAACCATGCTTGGGCAGGCGATTCTTCACTGGATGCTCGTTTGCAACCTTTCAGGCTGTTATCCCGCCACGCTCGAAAGCGCGGGAGCACGACGGCAGCCGAAATGTAAGCCACACCACTACCTGCGCTGCGAACGCAACCCGACACCGCCGAGGAAAGTGATCTTTCCGGAGTTACCGATCCCCAGGTCAGATGACCCGAGATAGGTGATAGCGTGAATGAACTACTGGTCGCGAACTTCAATGAGCCGCGCGTCGTGGCCTTCCAGCCCGGGGTGCGTCATATGCAGTTCGTTCAACCCAACCGGCAGCTGGTCGCTTCGCAATGCGATGGTCACCCGACCGTGGCGATCAGCTGTCACTTTGCTGGAAAACACCTCAGAACCGTCTTCTGAACGCAAACTCAAAACCAGGTCTTGCAGCGAACGAAAGCGCGGCGCGACTTCGATATCGAACACCACCAGGCCGGATTCAGGCTTAACCAGGATGACGTCTGGCGTTCGCCCACCCGCCGAGCGCATAATATCCACCGGCACCGAAAGCACGCCGGTGACAGGAGCCTCCAGGGCTGCTACCTGTCGACGCAACTCGTCCGTTCGGACCGATTCACGCCAGAGTAGTGTGACGCTCACCACCGCCAACACGACGCTGGCTGCCATTGCATAAGGCGCCCATCGACCGGTCGGCGCGAAACCGTCCTTCCGATTATCCGGCATTGCACCGGCACCGGTTGCAGCCTCATCCTGGGCATCCACACCTTGCAGCGTTGACCTGACGGCAAGCGCCACTTCAAGTTCATCCTGCAACGACGGGTCGTCCATCAACTGCTCTTCAAACGCGGTCTGTTCAGCTTCGCTAAGCCGCCCGCGGATGTAGTCGTCCACCCAGTCGCTGTTAAGTCGTTCATCAGCCATCGGAAAGCCCTCCGAACAGCAGCGACTTCAATTCCAGATTGTCTCTGAGCAACTCTCGCATCCTTTGCTTTGCGCGGTACAGCACCCGATCAAAATGCGCCGTGGACAACTCCAGGGCATCACAAATCTGGGGCTTTTCCTCGTCGAGGAGATAAAACCGGTGGAGGATCTCACGATCTCGCGGCTGGGCAAGCTGTTCCAGGGCCGCCTCCAGCAACGTCCGTGCGTGCTGTCGGTCCACCTGTTCCGCTTTGTGATCAACATGTGGCGCCTGCAGCTGAATTATCTCATCGTCCTGCCGCACGTAGCGCTTTTCCTTCCGGAAATGCTCGATCGACAGGTTGATGGCGGTTTGCCTGATGAATGCCGGAAGCGCCTTGGCGCTATGAAGCTTTCCCTGACGTAGCGCATTGATGACTATGACGAAAGTGTCTTGCGCCAAGTCGCTCGCCAACTGGGGATCGCTGGTTCGCTTGAGCAGGATGAGTCGCACCGGCCGAGCAAAGCGCTCAACCAACACGAGCTCGGCGTGTTGGTCACCGCTCTGAATCCGGTGCGCAAGTTCGACTTCCAGCCCAAGGTCGGCATTCAAGGAAACGTTCTCCCCAGAATTACTTTTGGTGAGAGGATTCTCGCTGACGTCACACAAACTTCCTGAGTGAGCGCCCCAATGATGAATTCTAATTAAATCCTACTATGCTTGGAAATGAAAACATCTTTTGCATCAATGTGTTCTGCGTTTGCGACCTACTAGCACACAACAATTTCAGGAGAGATTAATGAAATCCAATTGGAAGATAGCAGCCATCTGCTTACTTGTTAGCTGTTCTGGAATTGCTGGTGCCCACCCTCACTCAGATGAAAACCAGGGAGATAACGCTTACGAATGCAACGGTTCCTCGGTTGAGGGGGCTTACTTCATCCAAGACAAGGGCTCTCGCGCTAAATCGGCAAAGCCTGGCTACCCTCTTGCCATATCCGCAATTGTTCCTGGTCACGGAAAACACATTGATGTATTCCGGGTGATCGGAATTGCCCTTGAAAACAAACTGGCTTCTCCGTTAACAAACTTCGTCGCAAATGGGCACTGCTATACCGCCAGTGATGGGAAGGAGTACTACCTGGTATACGGGGAAGTCGAACCATCAAAGAATCCCCTTTTTATAGTCTTTTGGCGTCACCCAGACTCTGGCGATGAAAAAGTGGAAAAAATATTCTGCGACTCCAAGTACAAAGACTCAAACAAGCAAAAGGAAAAACTAGCGTGCAATGAAATTTTGAGCTTCCCCAGAAATCAAAACATTGCCTTTCTGACTTATGAGGGAGAATGCGGTGAAACAAAAACAGATTTGCAGTGTGCCATCGATCTTTTCGAGGAGCGACCAACCAAAGTGCCTTCATCACAAAAAGCCTTTGACCTCGGAAACGGGCACTCTCACGGCTCAAACTAATGTGGTTTTCTTCCGCGATCACCGCACGTAGAGTTGAAACGCGGCAACAATAGACTCGTTAGATTCTGACGCAAACACGGAAGAACCACTCTTCGCCAACTTCAGGGCTTGCGCGATGGACTCGCCACTCGCCAGTTGCTGATAAAAGTAGGAAATGAAGACTGATGTCGCTTCATCGCTTATCGGCCATAGTGTCGCCATCACGACATCCGCGCCATTGTTGAGAAATGACGAAACAAAGCCGACATTGCTATCAAAGGTGAAACGGCTCTGTCCACTCGTCTCACAGGCGCTTAGAACAACCAATCTAGCGTTCAGTGGCGTGCCATACAGGGCAATGGGTGTCAGAAAGTCGGCGTTTGACTGTGAGGACCCCAGATAGAGCCGGGAAAGTTCCGGGTACGCCAAGTCAGTGCTGGCATGGCTAGCCAGGTGGATCAGTTCCGCTTGTTGGAAATCCTGACTAGCCACAGCAGCGCGATCAAACGCTGCGCCTAAATACTGCCCGATTTCTACCGCCGAAAGGTGCTCGTTGATGAGCGCCAATTCCTTCTCCACACCATGCAATCCTGACAAGCCGGATGTAGTTACCCCGTATGCACCCGCGACAAACGCGCTCGAAAAATTCGGCCCGGCCTCGTAAATTCCATTGATTCGTGTCATTGCCGCTGCCGATTGCGCGATTGCCACGACAGTCGTCGTTTGAAGCGCAGCACCGTTCCATTGCAAGGCATTGAGTGGAAACCCATTTAACGGACCAGCTGCGAGGTGCACCAACAGCTCTGGTGGAGATTCTGAAAGCCCACCAAACAGTCGTTGGGAAACTCGTTTGACGGCTGGCTTGGTTGGCCGCCCAGCGAAGACGCGCAGTTCGTTGAGCGCTTCCCCAAGTTGTTGTTCTATATCATCCCGCTCACCTACGCGAGCCAGTGAGTAACCGCCTGACGCCGTCCCATACCAACGCCAAACATCATTCGCAGCGAAGTGAAACGCGACCACGGCGGCGTACTCCGGGAGTGACCTCAGCCAATACTCGACCTCTTCCGCGTTGGTGGGTTCGAATGCCTTTCGGTCCGTGGATAGTTGCGCGAGTTGCAGGTCAATTTGCCGCCGAACCCGATCAGCAGTGACTGTGTCTTCCTGAGCATCAAGAGACAAAACCATCGTCCGCAATTCGAATTCGGACGAATGCGAAGGTCCACGCAAGCGGGCGCTTGCATCCAGGTTTCTCAATGAATCCAGAGCGGCCAGTGAGTGACTTGAGTTTCCGTGCCGAAGGTCCTTCTGAATCAGTAGCGAAAGATAACGATCGAAAATGCCGGCCCTACCTTCCCAGTACCAGCTTCCGAGTACTCCGGGTAACGCCCGACGGTACTCGCCGATTCGTGCAACAAGTCGTCTGTAAGTCTCGACCGCGAATTCTTCGCTTCCAGTGGCCTCTTGTAGCCGTGCCCAATCCTGCATGGCCCCGAGTTCGGTACTAGGCGTTGATTGGGCCAGCAGTCGATCGTAGTGAGCCCTTAGTCCTGAAAGTGCACAGCCGGCAGGCTTCAATTTCTGCTCGGCTGCCATCGAACAGGCGCCGAGCAGAAGCGATGAGCGCATCACTCCGTCAGGTAATTCGGTGGCCCGGTTCACCGCCGTGGAAATTGCCTGTTCAAAGGCACTGTCGTACTCCACGTCGAAAGCCAGCAGGTCCCGCGCACGTTCATAGGCGAACGATGCCTGGTCTTCATCGGTCAACAAGTATCGTTGCTGTTCCTGGCGGGCATGCTTTAGCGCTTCCTTATCTGACGAAAACCTGGCCAGCTGGGCCTTCATGCCATACGCCTGCTCCAGGAATTTGCAGGAGCCAGCCCGCTCCAATCGGGTGATCGCTTCTGTAAGGACCAATCCAGCTCGCTCACGGTTACCCATGGCCCGATACGCCTGTGCCAACCAAAGGTATGCCCGGCTCGATTCATGCAACTCCTCCACCGGGTCATGGAGATCGAGCGCTTCGGACAGCACTTCGATTGCTTCGGGGAACATATGGAGTTGGAGGTAGGTTGTACCGACTGCGATCAGGGCGTGCGACAGGGTTCCGACCGTGCCTGATCGCCGTTGCTCCGTAACTTCGGCCCGACGCTCCGGTAACGATGCCAACAGGTCATTCCGGATTCGTTTTTGATCCCGGGTATTCGCAATGTTGTGCTTGATGAGCTGAATAAACCAGTCATCGCCCAGCGAGCTGGCCACCTCAAACGCCGCGTCATAGTGCGCCAGGCTCGCAACCATGCGACCCATATAAAAACTAGTGATCCCCGAATTGTTTCGGGCCCAAGCATACTCATAATCCCAACCCGCGGATTTGGCAAGCGAAGCGGCGCGTGAAAATTCTTCTAGTGCCGCTTCCCGGGCACCGAGAAGATCCGGATATGGGTTGTCCCGACAGATTTCAGTCAGCAAGACACCACGCAGATTCCGAAGCATCAATTCCAGTGAAAAACTGGCCATTTCAGGCATCGATGCCAAGGCGTTTTCCGTCGTGCGTAATGAAGCGCCAAAATCGAGGTCTGGCCACAGCTGGTACTTGGCAGCGATAGCACGGGACCATCTGGCCATATCCGCACGGCCCCCTTTCTCAAACAAGTCGGCCGCCTGGCTGAGCAGGATTACGCTTTCTGGATTGAGTCGCTCACCTTCAGCATCAACCTCCAGCGCCTCAGAATACAATCGGAATGCCTTGACCAGTTTCGTCGCGGCAACCCCTCCTTCGACCCTGAATACACGTAAGGAAAGTCGCGCATTCTCTGTTGCCTGGCTGACCTGGACTTTCACGCTGGCCATTCCAGGGTTTTCGATTACAGAAAGGTCGACATACTTTGGTGGCAAGCGACTGTTGGGTACCTGGAAAAAGTGCTGACTTAATTCGTCAGCAACAACCGTACGGATCACCACATCGTGGCCAATCAACTCAAGGAATACCCCTGGCTCACCGAACCCGGTGGCTGGAACCACAAATTCATCACCAACAGTAATTGGTTGAATGAAGGTTTTGGTAATGTCGTGCAATTTTGTAGGCTCGCGAGAGCACGACACCAACACAAGCGAAGACACAACGATCGACATGACGGCCAGACCGAAAAACGCCTGCGCACGAATGCTCGCCATACGATCTCCTAATTCCCAACAAGCAGCTTTAACTCTAATGCAATTGGGAGAAACTCGCCCCGTCACACCCCACCGACAGGATAATTCTAGCGCTCCATTCAGCGCGCCTATCTACAAGGAATACGACAGATAAATGGCCTTCCCTTCGGTTGCCAGGGAAACCATACACATTCCAGGTAGAGCGCCACCGTTCTATAAAAGCAAGGTCAGTCAGCCTTTGGCGACCAAGACAATCCTATGAAGGGTCTCGCCTGATATGAATCTTTAACCAGCGAATCTGCATCGAGCTGTTCCATAACAACTTGGCCCACTTCATAGCGCGAGATGAGCTCTGATTCCTGGACCCCTGCGACACCGGCCGTGATGGTCCATGCACGCTGGAATATCAAACTCCACCCAAGGAAAACACTGACGTCATTAGCGTCCGTTCCTATACCGATTGTGGGTCCATGAGCCCATTGAGAATCCTTTATGTAATTGTTCGGGAGCCACGTCGCGGTTGCAGTCAGGTTGAGTTTTGCACTATCGCCGGACCCAGAAGCAATTTCAAAACCACCGTCCACGGCACGGGTGAAGTAGTCATCCTCACCAGAAAGGACAAAAAACGTCCCCACGCCAAATCGAAACTGTCCTTTTGGCAAACGCATGAGTTGATACGTTTTAGTCAGTGTTTCCCTTTTCGTGACCTGGCCACCATTCCCATCGCTTTCTTGTGTTTCAGCTAGGAACGTAGCGCTGATTCTCAAACCGTCTCCCGGGGGCAGCACAAAACCACTCAACTCGAAAGTCTTGCGACAGTCCTCATCTAATCCAACTGCAACACAAGTGCCCGCTACGACAAAATTCTTGGCATTTTGACCAGCCATTTTTTCCAGTTCCTTGTTCGACGTGATTCCAAACGGAATCTCCGGCAGGTCGCGAACAATCGTTGTGTCAAAACTTGCGGCGGTTGTATTTGAATCAAACTGCAGGATTACAGTCTCCTTACCCGTGACCAGCTTGACATTGGTTACGTCCGGCATGAACTTGTACACCGGCAACTCAATAATCGAATTATCCGTCTCGGCGAAAGAAAGCGAACTGAAAAGCATCAGAAGCAGCATTGCTCTCATGGGTATATCCCTCCTCTATGGATATAACCCTTGTGTGCATTTTGCCCGGTTTCTCTCACCTGACCAGTTGGAGATGGAATTATCGAGGTTGTCCTCAATACACCTGTAACGAAACTTGCATACAAAAAAACTCCCGGCCCTGAAAGGACCGGGAGCTTAGGTTTTGCGCAAAACTTAGTGCTTCTTGCCACACTCCGACTGACCGGCAGTTGAAACAATGGCGTCTTTCTCCACCTCCGAGATCAGACCTGCATCCTCAAAGTCTTCGCTCGTGTGGGCAACGCAACGAACATACGCGCCATGATTCTTCCACTTGCTCCCCGACACGGGGTGCTCACAAGGACAGAGTTCGGAAATAGTGCACCCGGCGCCATCCACGGGGTCTCCTGGGGGAGAATTCAAACACTGGTCAATTGAATCCACGACACCGTCCCCATCGGAGTCTGCGTCACACACATCGCCCGCGCCGTCACCGTCCCAGTCTTCCTGGCCAGGATTTGCATCAAACTCGCAGTTGTCGGCTTCATTCGGCACACCGTCGTTGTCGTTGTCCGTGTCGCAGGCGTCACCGTAGGAATCCCCATCGGAATCAATCTGGCTCGGATTCCAGACCACTTCACAATTGTCATCCAGTTCGCAAACTCCATCGCCATCGGCGTCATTTTCCGGGTCTTGTGGACATACATCACAAAAGTCCGGTGTGGCGTCGAAATCCAGGTCCAGGCTGTCATCACCCCCCATACAGACGTCGACGTCGCCACAGACTCCGTCACCATCGGCGTCATTCGCTGCATCGAGTGGGCATGGGTCACAGAAGTCAGGCACAAGATCACCATCAAAATCGACGTTGTCATCACCCCCAGGACAGATATCATCCTCGTCGATGACGCCGTCGCCATCGGAATCCGCAGGTTCGTCTTCCTCATAGATCAAAAAATTCGGCCCCAAAAACGGTCCCGCGTACTCGGTACCCCCATTTGGAAACTGGAAACCATTGATAAACGGCAAGTAGCGGCTCTGTACCCATGCCAATCTTGAATCGAATGGAATATCCGCCGCAGGAACATTTGCGCCAAACGCGAATCCATCGTCATCAGGCGCCGGGTTGTACGAGGCTATAACGTAATTTTGGTTGGCCGTCAGCTCAATGGGCGTAATGTCCACGTAGCGGAAAACATCGACCTTTCGTGAAGATGTCCCGGTCGGAACTATCGTGAATGCGACAAGCGTCTGGGTGTCCGCTTCCCAGATACCTATCTCGTGATCCTGGGACATACCGTCAGGACAAGCAGGATGGTCGGCCGTGCAGGTGACATCCAGAACACCGAGTGCCGATACCAGGATGTCGGATGTCGGCTGGAACTCCCAGCCAACCATCTTGTTGACGCCTCCCCCACCTCCGGAGCTCCAATAGTTGACAGGGATAGCCGGCGATTCAGCCGCCTCCACGGCGACCAACCAAAGGCCGCACCAAAGCATTGCGAGCTGACGAATGACAAGTTTCATGATTTCTCTCCCATGAGTAGCCGAAAACAGACGTGCCCTAGTCATGTGTGAGAATTAGGCAGAACCTCTCACGGTTGCCTGCCACTTACCATTACGTCATACCAATCCCCCCCCAAAATCCGTAAGCTGTAATCAGAGGGGGGGGATTCCATGATCATCTACAGCGCCACCCGCGCCCAGTTCACCAAAGACGTCTTCGCCAACGTCATCGAGGAACGGATACTGGCCGAACTACGCCAGCGCGCCGGCCACGGCGTGGCCCGGGCCGAGGTGGAGTCGTGGAAGAACTCGCTGCAGTACATGAACAACGCCCTGCTCGGCGCCGGCACCCCCGACGATGCGGGCGTCGCCATCGAGTACCGCATCCCCCTGACCGCCAAGCGCGTGGACTTCATTCTTTCCGGCCTGGACGAGGACAGGAACGAGACGGTCATCATCGTCGAGCTGAAGCAATGGACCCAGGTGACCGCCACGCCCAAGGACGCCATCGTCGAGACCTACGTCGGCGGCGCCCACCGCGAGGTGCCCCACCCCAGCTACCAGGCCTGGACCTACGCCAGCCTGATCCAGGACTTCAACGAAACCGTGCAGCAGGACCAGATCAACCTGAAGCCCTGCGCCTACCTGCACAACTGCGAAGACGGCACGGTGATCAACGCCGAGCACTACCGCCAGCACACCGCCCTGGCCCCGGCCTTCCTGCGCGGCGACGCCGAGCGCCTGCAGCAGTTCATCCGCCAGTACATCCGCCACGGCGACAGCTCGAAGATCCTCTACCGCATCGACCACGGCAAACTTAAGCCGTCCAAGAACCTGGCCGACCACCTGGCCAGCCTGCTGAAGGGCAACCGCGAATTCCAGCTGATCGACGACCAGAAACTGGTCTACGAGACCGCCCTGGCCCTGGCCGACAAGTCGCGGGACGGCAAAAAGCAGGTGCTGATCGTCGAAGGCGGCCCCGGCACCGGCAAGTCCGTGGTGGCCATCAACCTGCTGGTCGAACTCACCGGCCGCGAAAAGCTGGTGCACTACGTCACCCGCAACGCCGCCCCCCGCGCCGTCTACGAGGCCCGCCTCACTGGCAGCTTCAAAAAGAGTCATATCACGAACATGTTCAAAGGCTCCGGCAGCTACACCGAGGCCGAGCCCAACGGCATGGACGTGCTGGTGGTCGACGAGGCCCACCGCCTGAACGAGAAATCCGGCCTGTACGGCAACCTGGGCGAAAACCAGGTCAAGGAACTGATCGAAGCCGCCCACTGCAGCGTGTTCTTCATCGACGAAGACCAGCGCGTGACCCTGAAAGACATCGGCACACGCGAAGAAATCCGCACCTGGGCCCACCGCGCCAACGCCCAGGTCACCGAACTCGCCCTGGAATCGCAATTCAGGTGCAACGGCTCCGACGGCTACCTGGCCTGGCTCGACCACGTGCTACAGATCCGCCAAACCGCCAACACCACACTCGACGACATCGACTACGACTTCCGCGTCTGCGACTCCCCCACCGAACTCAGACGCCTGATCGCCGAGAAGAACTACCAAACCAACAAGGCCCGCATCGTCGCCGGCTACTGCTGGGACTGGAAGGGCAAGAAGGACCCCAGCATCCACGACGTAGCCATCCCCGAACACGACTTCGAAATGCCCTGGAACCTGGTCAAAGATGGCAGCCTCTGGGCCATCGCCCCCAACTCCGTCAACGAAGTCGGCTGCATCCACACCTGCCAGGGCCTCGAACTCGACTACGTCGGCGTCATCATCGGCCCCGACCTGACCGTCCGCGACGGCACCGTCATCACCGACGCCTCAAAACGCTCATCCCAAGACCAAACGATCCGCGGCTACAAGAAAATGCTGAAGGAAGACCCGGAGCGCGCGCGGGCCCTGGCCGACCGGGTGATCAAGAATACTTATCGGACGTTGATGACGCGGGGGCAGAAGGGGTGTTTTGTTTATTTTACTTGCTCAAAGACCGCCCATCACTTTGAAATAGCGACATTTAGAGGTTTAGAAACCACTAGTTGAGTTTAGAAAATCACTTCTTTTCGGGTTCCTCAAATTGATTCACAGCACAGGATTAGGGTTTACTGCTTTAAGAAATCAAACAACGCTCATTTGTAAGTTGCAAGGGGGTAAGTCTTGAAAACATCAAATAGTCAGGATGTCGTATTGCTTGTTGGCGCCGGTGCTTCAATTTCTATTGATATTCCAGCAATGGGGGAGATGTTTGATTCCTATCGAAGCCAATCTGGCACAAAACTTTCAAAAGAAGAGAAAAAGGTTTGCGAGCAGTTCATCGACAATTTGGAGATTAAAAAAGACTTAGAAGAATTTCTTCTTGCCTCGAACACCATTATTGATGCCAGCCGAGGAACTCTCAAAAAATTCTTTGAGTCAATCGTTGCTCCACGAGGAGGAAAGAACCAGCTAGATCAGTTCGAAACAAAGCTAAAGGAGAGCCGAAATGAAGTAAAAAAAACCCGCGATGGAATTCTTAAGTTTCTTGCAGAACAGTGTTTTCGGTTCAATAGAGCAGCCGCATTTTCGGACCTAGAACAACTTGTTCGTGCTGTCTCAGTAACGGGACATCCTGTCTTTACCACAAACTACGATTTTGCTTTCGAATACGTTGCTGAAGAGTTGGGTATCCCCTTGCATGACAACTTTTCCCAAACTGCAAGGAGGTTTATTTGGAACCCGGAAATAAATTTCCCATCAGGAGAAGGGCTAACGCTAATAAAGCTTCATGGATCCGTAACTTGGTACAAAGACAAGAACAACGAAATTGAAAAGCTTGATACGGACACACAGTTTAACAAGCTTGGGTCAAGAGTTGAGCGGTTGCTGATTTTTCCCACTCGATTTAAAGACATTTATGATCAAAACTTTTTCGCACTTTACTCTCAGTTTCTAAGCTCCATTTCAAAAGCACGTTGCCTTGTTGTGATAGGGCACAGTCTACGAGATGAGTATTTGCGGGCCGCTATTATCGAGCAAATTAGGTTAAGAAAACTCCAGGTTGTTGTCATTGACCCCACTTGGCCAAAAGCACTTTCGAACGGAAACCCACCTTCAAAGCAGTTTACAGAAAATACGCCTATCCACATCCCGGTAAAGTTTAGTGAATTTTCTGACGAGCTAGCAGAATGCCTAAAGTCAACTGAAGCTAAGCAAATTGGGCGCGAATTGACTTCTGTGTGGAACACTATGAAGAAAAGAAAAACGCGTCTAAAACTAAAAGGCCGTATTGGTACAAAACTTGTGCCGCTACAACGATATGAGCTTTCAGTAACGATTGATGGCTACGTTCCGAAAAACCTAAGGCCGGTAACCCTTCGTGCATGGATTTCTAGAACTCCATCACCTACCGAAGGCCTAAAACGACCGCAAACGTCAGGTTTCATCGAACAAAGCACTAAACCATTGGATCTGAATGTGAGCGGCGTGTTAAATCTTGAAACGAAATTAAATCTAGAAATTCCAAAAATTGATGAGTGGCTGGCAAAAGGCGGTAACGTCGAACTGAACATTGCCCTTTTGCCACGCAGCACGAGCATGGTAGCCAAAGCTAAAAACTCAGCGATTGCGACAGGAACGCGTAGTTACAAGTATTCCGTATAGCAAACTGGTTTTTTATTATCACTATCCACAAGATCTTTGAAAACTGAGTAAAGCTCCACAAGCTTGTACTTCTTAGATTTAACTAAGCCTATCTGGGGGAACCTTACGTTACGAGATCCCCTGATCATTCAACTCAAGCGCACGAGAAAACTCTGTGGCCTCTCGTCGATAGATTGGGAGTCCCTCTTTACAAACCCCATCAGACAGTGCTACCCCGTCAAAAAAATTAGGCGAATAGACACCCCACTCGCCATTCCACATTTTTCTTAAATAGTCCGGCCAACTCGCGTGCCTATCCGGACTTCCGCTATTAACTCGCGCGGTTGAGTTAAGATGCCGATCTATAGAACGTTCAGGAAACCACACCTTAATCAAATCTGAATAAATCAAGTTTTCGCCAACCTTTTTCTTTTTTGCATAAGCAACAATGTTTGCTTCAAAGAATGCTGTTTTTTTAAGAAAAATGTCGCTACCGCTACAACACGTTCCACCATCTGAATGTAATAGCAAATCATTATCAGCAAAACCAATATTGATCGAAAGTCTCTTTGCTAACGAGTAAAAAGCAACCAGGAAATCGTGCCGATAATTGAGCGGTAGAATGTATTCTCTCCCTTGCTTGCGCGCACCCATCGATCTATACCACCCAATAGGATCTTCCTGAAACAGTCGTATTAATACCTTTCCGAACTTTTGGTTAGCGTCAATGGGGACTTTTAGAAACTCGACTGAAACATGACGCGCTCCTGATGATTTAGCCTCGCGCAACATCGAAAATGCATGCTGCTCAAAGCCCGGTATAACTGGTTGAAACCTAAAAGAAACAGGCACCCCTTCTCGAGAGAGGTCCGATGCAGAATCACAAATTTCACTAAAAGAAGAACAGCCAAGGTCGATAAGAGCGCGATATTTTTGGTCTACAACCGTCGTAGAGAACCTAACCACGCAATTAGCCTTTGCCAGTAAATTAATATATGCAGGCGTCGAGACCAACTTGGATTTGGTGCTTATTATGAATGGATAAGAGTATTTGTTTAGCACCTCGATAAGCTTCTTGCTTACTTGCTTCTTATTTTCGATCGGCGAAAAAGGGTCCGACATCCCACCCATTTGGAATGGTATTTTTCGAGCTAAAAACTCATCAAGCGAAGACTGAATAATTCCATTACCTACTCGTTTAAGTCGCGCATCGAGCACCTCGGGATTGGCAATCTTAAATTTACCGTTACGACCGAATCCCTGCCTTGTCATCGCAAAACAGTACGCACATCCAAATTGACATTTATTGAATGAATCTAACCTTAGTGGAATAGAACAAAACGGAAGTTGACTGGTTAATCCAGCGTAGTAGTTATATGAATTCAATTTGTACCAAAGAAATGTTCAAAAACATACATACCCCCAACGGCTATATGTTGAATTAGGACAATCAAGAAAAGCAAAGCACTTATAACTAACAACCAAAATATAAACCAACGTGTTTTCTTACGTGATTCAGAGTACCTTCCAAAGATTTCCCAAAACATCGACTTATCATCATTTTGTACCTTCAGTTCGCAAGCACCAGGTCTAGGCAGTTTGAGCTCAAACCAAAGGTCTTTCACGGAAAAAACATACCGGGTGTATTCAGCACATACCTCAGGCTTATCAACCGCACTAAACTCATTTACATCGTCCCTTGTCTCAACAAACCCCTTGTCTTCCAATCGCTTGAAAAATTTTTCAAAACCTACTTTCTTTTTGATGAGCTCATAAGCTTCCCAAACAAGCCAACGGGGATCATGTTTGTAAGCCTCATAGTCAGAATAACTATTGTAGGTTCTTACAAATTTTGGGCACCAAATCAAATAGCTTGAAAACGCAAGTGCATAGAAAAATGAAGACAGCCACAAAATTGTCCAATTAAATGGCAAGCTTAGTTGAAGAGTAAACTCTTCCTTCCCGACACTCAGAGATATCGGAGACGGAATGCCCTCTAACAAAGTAGCCAAAATGGGAACCAATGCGAACCAAACCAGCAGCAATTTGAGCACAGGAAAGCCGAAAAAAGCCTTGTAGGTTTCCCATCTCAAGGCTTTCTGCCCAAAGTTTTCAATTGCTACCCGCACGAATTTCCTTCCAAAAACCTCAAAATGAGACCTTACTTTCATTGATTCTCAAATCATGCGAACTTCGCTATCTACTCTTCAAACTTTACACCGTAGCCAAGTTTAGACTCCCAAGAAATTGGGGTACTGAATGACTTAATCATATCGCCAAACCAGAATTACTTCGCAGAATCAGAAGCTGATCTGCAATTTTTTCTCATACGGATTCGGATGCGAAGCAACGCACGCTCTCGGGACAGGTCAAGATTTTTACCTATTAGGGCTTTTACAGAGTTAACCATTCAACTACATGTTCCGCCTATATTCACCGCCGACCTCATAAAGTGCGTGCGACATAGAACCCAGGCTGCAAACCTTCCCCGCCGCCATCAGCGCCTCAAACGTATTCTCCCGCTTGCGCGCCACATCCTGCAGCTCTTTAAGCAACGCCCCGCTCTCATCCCCATGCGCTGAGCGGTAGGTCTCGACATTCTCCACCTGCTGGTCTTTCTCAGCATCGGTAGATCGCATCAATTCCAGCTCGCCGCCTTCGGCATGCGGGTCCTTCCCGCCCAGGAACGTGTTCACACCGATCAACGGCAACGAGCCGTCGTGCTTTTTGTGCTCGTAGTAGAGGGATTCTTCCTGGATTTTGGAGCGTTGGTACATGGTGTCCATGGCGCCGAGGACGCCGCCGCGTTCGGAGAGGCGTTCGAATTCCTGGTAGACGGCTTCTTCGACCAGGTCGGTTAATTCATCGACGATGAAGCTGCCTTGCCAGGGGTTTTCGCAGTAGTTCAGGCCCAGTTCCTTGCTGATGATCATCTGGATGGCGACGGCTCGGCGCACGCTTTCTTCGGTTGGCGTGGTGATGGCTTCGTCGTAGGCGTTGGTGTGCAGGCTGTTGCAGTTGTCGAACAATGCATACAACGCCTGCAGCGTGGTGCGGATGTCGTTGAACTGGATTTCCTGGGCGTGCAGGCTCCTTCCACTCGTCTGGATGTGATACTTGAGCATCTGGCTGCGGCGGTTGGCGCCGTAGCGCTCGCGCATGGCGCGGGCCCAGATGCGGCGGGCGACGCGGCCGATCACCGTGTATTCGGGGTCCATGCCGTTGCTGAAGAAGAAGCTCAGGTTGGGGGCGAAGTCGTCGATGGCCATGCCGCGGGCCAGGTAGTACTCGACGATGGTGAAGCCGTTGCTCAGGGTGAACGCGAGCTGGCTGATCGGGTTCGCGCCGGCTTCGGCGATGTGGTAGCCGGAGATGCTGACGCTGTAGAAGTTGCGCACGTTGTGGTCGACGAAGTACTGCTGGATGTCGCCCATCATGCGCATGGCGAACTCGGTGCTGAAAATACAGGTGTTCTGGGCCTGGTCCTCTTTCAGGATATCGGCCTGGACGGTGCCGCGCACTTTGCTCAGCGTGTCTTCCTTGATCCTGGCGTAGGTGTCGGCGTCGACCAGCTTGTCGCCGGTGATGCCGAGCAGGCCCAGGCCCAGACCGTCGTTACCTTCGGGCAGGTCGCCCTGGTATTTAGGGCGCTCTCTGTCTTTGAAGTAGTCGTCGATCTGCTTTTGCGCTTGGTCCCACTGGCCTTCTGCCTTCAGGTGCTTCTCCACCTGCTGGTCGATGGCCGCGTTCATGAAGAACGCCAGGATCATCGGCGCGGGACCATTGATCGTCATGCTCACCGACGTGGTGGGCGCGCAGAGATCAAAGCCGCTGTAGAGCTTCTTCATGTCGTCCAGCGTGGCGATGCTTACGCCGCTGTTGCCGACCTTGCCGTAGATGTCGGGGCGGGTGGCCGGGTCCTCGCCGTAGAGCGTGACCGAGTCGAACGCGGTGCTCAGGCGGGCGGCGGGTTGGCCTTTGCTCACGTAGTGGAACCGTCGGTTGGTGCGCTCGGGGGTGCCTTCGCCGGCGAACATTCTTGTCGGGTCTTCGCCGGTGCGGCGGTAGGGGTACACACCGCCGGTGTAGGGGTAGCTGCCGGGCAGGTTTTCGCGCATCAGGAAGCTCAGCAGTTCGCCCCAGTCGGCGTCTCTCGGCATGCCGATCTTGGGGATCTGCAGGTGCGACAGGCTCTCGCGGTAGTTGCTGCCGGTGATGGTCTTGCCGCGCACCTGGTATTCGTATTGCTCGGTGCGGATGCCTTCCTTTCGTTCCGGCCAGGCTTTCAGCAGCGCCAGCGCCTCGGGGCTGAGCTCGGCCAGTTGGGCGTTGTAGCGCTCCGCCAGCACGCTGCGGCCACGGTGGCGCAGGTGCTCGGGCACACGGTGGTCGGCGTCCTCGGTGGATTCCGCGTCGGCGCCGCCCGCGGCCGGCGTGGGGTTCGTCACCGCGCTCGGGAAGGCGTGGAACGGCGGCGGCAGGTCCGGGTCGCCCAGGTCCTTCAGGGTCTCGTAGTAGTGCTGCGCCAGGCTGGCGGCCTCGGCCTGGCGCTGGATGTCGGCGTTGATGCTGCGGCCCTGCTCGGCGATCTCGGCCAGGTACCTTGTACGCGCGGGCGGGATCAGCACGGTGGCCTTGGGCTCCTTGACGGTGGTGTCCAGGTCGGCGGTCCACTGGTCTTCGGGCAGGTCCAGCTTCTCGCGCAGCAGGCGCGTGAGGTTGGCGAACATCCAGGTGACGCCCGGGTCGTTGAACTGGCTGGCGATGGTCGGGTAGACCGGCACGTCGTCGTCGGCCAGGTCGAATTTCAGGTGGTTGCGTTTCCACTGCTTGCGCACGTCGCGCAGGGCGTCCTCGGCGCCGCGCTTGTCGAACTTGTTCAGGATGACCAGCTCGGCGAAGTCGAGCATGTCGATCTTCTCCAGCTGGCTCTGGGCGCCGAATTCGCTGGTCATGACGTAGACCGGGAAATCGACCAGATCCACGATCTCGGAGTCGCTCTGGCCGATACCGGCGGTCTCGACGATGACGAGATCAAAGCCGGCGGATTTCAGGAAGTCCACGGCGTCTTTCAGCATCTTGCTGGTGGCCAGGTGCTGGCGCCGCGTCGCCATCGAGCGCATGTAGACGTGCTCGGAGCGCAGGCTGTTCATGCGGATGCGGTCGCCCAGCAGCGCGCCGCCGGTGCGGCGGCGGGTGGGGTCGACGGCCAGCACGGCCACGTTTTTGCCCGGGAAGCAGGCCAGGAAGCGGTTCAGGATCTCGTCGGTGACGGAGCTCTTGCCGGCGCCGCCCGTGCCGGTAATGCCGATGACGGGGGCCTGCTTCGGTGCGCCGGCCCACTCGTGGCGTTTCATCTTCAGCTCGGCTTCACCGTAGCGCTCTTCCTCGATCATGCTGAGCACGGCGGCGACGTCGTTGGCGTTCTCGCGGCGCAGGGTTTCCGGGTCCTCGGGGGCCACGCGGTCGCGCCCTGCCCGTTCGACCACGTCCTCGATCATTTCCACCAGCCCCAGGCCCATGCCGTCGTCGGGGTGGTAGATCTTCTCGACGCCGTATTCCTCCAGCTCGGCGATTTCGTCCAGCGTGATGGTGCCGCCACCGCCGCCGAACACCTTGATGTGACCGGCGCCGCGCTCGCGCAGCTGGTCGATCATGAAGCGGAAGTACTCGTTGTGGCCGCCCTGGTAGCTGGAAATCGCAATCGCGTCGGCGTCTTCCTGGATGGCCGCGCGGACGATGTCCAGCACGCTGCGGTTGTGGCCCAGGTGGATCACCTCGCAGCCCTGCGCCTGGATCAGGCGGCGCATGATGTTGATGGCGGCGTCGTGGCCGTCAAACAGGCTGGCGGCGGTGACAAAACGCAGCGGCGTGTCGGCCGCGCCCTGGCGGGCGGCGTCGCCGTCGTGCTTGCCGGTCTCGAGTTCAGAGGCAGGTCGGCTCATGAAAATCACGTTGGCATGTGAAGGCCGACCATTTTAGCGCGTTTGGGCGAAACACAGTTGCGGTGGGTCATTCACCGCAACTGTGCTTCGGTTTTTCGAGGCTCAGGGCCCAACCCGCAAACAGGCCTCACCCGGTCAGGGGGTCGTATCAACGATGTTGTTGTCGTACAACGTGAACATCAGGCTTTGCAGGCTCGCTGGTCCAGGACCTACGTAGGAATTGACGAAGACCACCAGTTCTATGTTATCCGGCAGCAACATCAGCACGCCCTGCTCCGCGCGGCCATCATTGGCATCCTCGCTGTCACGCCACAGACCGGGCTTCAGGTAAACGGGGCCGGCGGCGGTTTGCGCCCCACCAACCGGTGTGTTCAGACCATATGATTCCACCAGAATCTCCGCAGCCGTACCAAAGCTGACCAACTGCCCTGTGCGAAATGCCCGCAGTACGTCCAGGATCTCGCCGATGGTCATTCGCCAGCCGTAGCCACCTGGCTCATAGGTCATGTCTTTTACCTGCCAACCCGGTGTGCTGCCGTCACGACGATACGCCAGGGCGGTTTGCGTGTCGTGATGCAATGTCGGTGTGGCGCTAACAGGATTGAAAACGTAGGTACGCATGTAGTCCGCGTAGGCCTCGGCCGTGTACTTGTTCCAGAACAAATCGGTCCAAAACTCGGAACCGGTACTCCATTCCGGGTCCATGTAGCCACCGATCGTGGCCATCAGGATCCGGATCAGTCCGAAGTTCATGTTTTCGTAATCGAAACTCGTACCTGGCGTCACACTCGGCCCGGCATTGACTTCCGCCTTCATCGTCGACCACTCGGCGCTGGAACCGCCTGTGATATAACCCGACCGGTGTTCCATCAGGTCAGCGAAGGTCACCAGCTCATTGGCGCCAGCGGTGCGGTCCCAATACGCGGGCAGCCAGGGCCATATCGGGTCGTCAACATCCACGCCGGGCGTATTTTCGAGCAGATGCATTAAGCCAATGGCTGTCATGAACTTGGACATGCTGGCAATGTGCATTCGACGGTCCGGGGTCCATCCAGACGCCGGAAAATCCCCCGGCACCGGGTTCCGTGCCCAGTGCCACTGGTGAACTGCAATGGTACTTCCGTTCTGCCGCATTTCCATGGCATATCCGTGAGCAGAATTCGCCAGGACTGCGTGTAGATCATCAAGGAAGCTGGCGACATCCAGGTCGTTGGGGTTCGGTGGCGGCAACTGGAATCCGGAGTTCGGCACCAGGAAAGGTTTTGGCGGCGGTTGTGCGGGCAGGTTGGTGGTTTCCGCCAGGCCGAAATCACGGTCAACGCTTCGCGAAGGCACTTCTCGCGGTGGCAGTTCGGAAAGCTGCCTTAACTCAGCGCTGTCTATCCGCCTTACCGTTCGGCCGTCGGATTCGAAAAAGTCCCGGGCGAGGTCCGCTTCCGGCTGACCCTCCGACCGTACCTCCGTCGGTGAGATACGTGAAAGGATAATCCTGTCGTGGAACAACGCTGGGTCGATACGCCCGTCACGTACCGCCGGAATTTCCTGGCTGAACCGTTCGAACTCCGGACTGCGCACCAGCGCACGCAGGCACCGGGGCAGCGTCAGGGCGCGATCGACATTCTCCGGACACGGCCCGGGCCGATCATCGCGATCTTTGGCCAGCACACCCTGTGCCAACGTTCCGCTGAATAAGGTGATAGCGACGACACTCGCCAGGGTCAGTTTTTGCGTAAACATCTTGTACCTCCTCTTTAGGGATAGCGGCTTCAATCACGCTAACCGTAATCTTGAGGTGGTCAGGGAAAGGGTCAGTGCGACTCGTCGGGCCAGAAAAACACTTCGTAGACGTCCTCTTCCCACAGGTCCAGGAAGTCGTCTTCCAGGGTGGCGGTGTGGGCATGGGAGCTATTGTCCTACAGGAATCCGGGAAGAAGTGCCGTATAATTTATCAAAACGAGCCGTATCATGGAGGCAAGCCATGAGCAAACCGAAATCGAAAGCTTTGAAACCGGAAACCACCAAGTTGACCATCCGCTTACCACGTTACCGTGTCGAGTTCCTGAAGCGGTTCGCGAAGGCGCATGACGTTACCGTCACCGAGGTGATCGAACGTTATGTCGCCAGGCTGCAGCCTGAAATGCCGGAAGAAATTCACCCTGACATGGAGTGGCTGATCGGAATCCTTCCAGAAGACTTCGACTTGGAAAAAGCGCGCGAAGAGCACATCAAGGAAAAATACGGTCTGTGATTCTCATCGACCTCAACGTTATCGTCGATGTCACGCTGCGGCGTTCACCGCATTTCGCTTCGTCGCTGGTGGTCGTGAACCGCGTTGTACAGGGGCGACTCCCGGCCGCCATGGCGGCTCACAACATCACGACGCTTGACTATGTCATGACACGTTACGCCAATGCCGAGGCCGCCAAACGTTTGGTGGACTGGGCCCTGGCCGTGTTTGAGATCGTGCCCGTGGGGCCTCATGAACTCAGGCGCGCCCAGGCGCTCAACTGGCCGGATTTTGAAGATGCCGTGGTCGCAGCTGCGGCCGAAACGGCCGGGTGCACAACCATCGTCACCCGAAACGTGCGCGATTTTCGCGGCTCCGTGGTACCCGCGGTGTTACCCGAAGAACTGGTCATCAACGAAGTCCACGAGTCCTTCGTGCGCCGCTACGGCGACAAAGACGGTGCGCGCCGGGCCGGTACGGACTCAGCCGGATAGTTCTCCAGAATCAGGAAACCTGCAACAACCAGTTCTCGCGCACTGCTTCGACCCCGTCCAGCCCGTCTTCCACGACGTCGCTGTCCAGCAGCAACAGGTCGTGGCTGTCACCATAGTGCTTCACAACCTCCGCGGCATCCACGCGGAACGGCGGCCCGTCCTTCAGTGTCTGGTCATAGACGTAAGTGATCAGCAACTGCGGCGCGCCGCGGGTGATCTCCAGCAGGTGTGCGGTGTAGCGCGAGCGCATGTCGGCCGGTAACGCGACCAGGGCGGCGCGGTCGTAGACGGCATCTACCATCCCCAGCTGTTCGCCGGACAGGTCAAAGATGTCGCCCACGAAGATATCGAGCCCTTCGGCACTGAAACATTCCAGCCCACCCGCCACCGTGCGCGCCGGCTCAGTACCGAGTTCGTCAAACAGCTGCTCAACGGCGGTTCGCACCAGCTCCACGCCGGCCACCCGGCAACCCCGGGACAGCAGCCAGGCGATATCCCGCGTCTTGCCGCACAGAGGGACGAAGACCCGGGCGCCAGCGGGCAGCGCCAGCGCATCGAAATGGCGAACCAGCGCGTCGTTGGCCTCGCCCTTGTGGAAGGCAATCCGGCCGGTCGCCCAGCGCTCATTCCAGAATTCGGGGTTCATCAGTCAGTCCAGCCAATCGGAAAACAGGTCATGCAAACACGAGCGTACCGAAGCGCTGGAACTCGTGGAAGCTCGGGCCCACACGCGCCCAGTCCCACTGCGTGTTCTGTCCGCCGTCATAATCCATGCGGTAGACATTGGCGCGCCAGGTCGTACCTGGCACGGGCGGCACGTTGGCGAGCGGCTGTAGCAGGGTGAAAGGGATGAAGACCTCGGCGCTCCAGCCACTCACCGCCGCCATGGACGCCTGCTCGCCGCCGCGTACGGCCACCTTTTTACGCGTGCGGCGATCGCCCTCGTAATGCCACGGCCGCCAGCCCAGGAAGCGGCCACCGAAGTTCGGCACCAGGATCGGTAACTCGTAGCCCAGCGGCGAAATCTCGTACTCAAAGTAGACGGGGTGCGCCTCGTCGGGCCAGAAGAACACCTCGTAGACGTCCTCTTCCCAAAGGTCCAGGAAGTCCTCCTGCAGCGTGGCGGTGAGCACCTTGTCGCTGCCATCGAACAGCACGTAGATGCCTGTATCCGACCAGCAGATCTTGAAGCGCGCAGTGTAGTCATGCGCGCCGCCGGGGCGGCGGTTCAGCGGCACCCAGTCGATGTCGGCCCAGGCCGGCACGTCGCCTGAGCCCGTCAGGGTGAAGTCACGGCGATGGGGAACGGTGAGGCTGGGCGGATTGGGCATGGGCGTTATTGTCCTACAGAACGCCGGGCACTTCAGTCGCTCACAAATTCCAGCGATGTTGCCCGGGGAACTGGTGATGAACGAAGCCCACGAGTCCTTCGTGCGCCGTTACGGTTAAGAAAAAAGCGCCCTCCCCATGTCGGGGTTTCCATCACGAATCCGCACTCCTCCGTGACGCCAAAAACCCGCCCGGCCGATCACCGCGCGGCCACAGAGGAAGCCACTGACATGATTTCCACCGCCAAAACCGCTCTGTACTTCGCCCTGCTCGTCCTGGTGCTGCCCGCCCCGGGCAGCGCCCAGGAGACCGACTGGAACGACCCGCTGGTAAAGAAGGCGCTCGGGGATCACGGCATCATCCTCAACACCGATGAGAATGCCGCGGCGGCGGGGCGGGTCCAGCAGCAACTCCTGGAGGCCGAAATGTATGTTGAGTCTGAGCGGCTTGGCAAAAGTGGCGTCCAGGTACTGAAGTTCAATAAACAGCTGGCGTCTGTCCCGAACCTCCCCAAGGAGTTCTTCACGGATGTCCAGGCAGCCGGAAACCTGCCAACGGACGGCATGTTCGAGTATATCGAGGTTGAGACCTTTACCGCACCCGATGGCACGATCGTGAACCTGCAGCGGGAAATGTCACCCGAAGAGGTCATGAACCGGCGGATGGAAAACTCCGATACCCCCCCGGAAATGGCCGCGGTGATGATGGACACCATGTCCGATGGCCTGCTGATGCTCGGCGCGGCGATGCGTGAAGGGATCACGGACGCGGGATTTGGCGGCATTCTCGGCGACGAGGATATGGTCCTTGAGGGCATCGCCGGCGGCCACGGCGACTTTTACTGCGACAGCTTCCTCAGAGATCCCAAGTATGCCGGTGTCCGGTTCCAGACCGATTCACCCGACCAGGGCATCATGATGTCCGGCATCAGCGAGCACACCGGCGAATTCTACCCGGTGCTGTACATGTTCGGCCCCGCCTGCATGCTGGCCAAGTCGGCCGAGGCGCTGGAGAACTACGAAGACCCCACCCCCGGCGAGTACGCCGAGGCGCAGGAAAAAGCCCGTAACGAGGCCATGCAGTACGCATCGTTCGGGGGCATGGAAACCGTCGACGGCCAGCGCGCCGCCCGCATCGACGTGGAAGACCTGGGCATCCGCCAGCCCATCGAGGGCGGCGGCACGATGGAGATCGACACGCTGAGCATCTGGATCGACCCGCAGTACCTGAAACGCCGCAAGTTCCGCATGCAGGGCACGATGATCGAGGGCCGTGAGAAGCGGAAGTTCTTCATGGAACGCGAAAACCAGGACTACCGGCGCGTCGGCGACTCCTTCCTGTATGAGCCCTACCTGGAGATCGTCCGCGTGGGCGGTGTGCTCAGCGAGAAGGAACGTAAAGAGCTGGCCGAGGCACAGGAAGAGTTGAAGAAGGCCGAGGCCCAGCTGGCGCAGATGCCGGCCGCCCAGCGCAAGATGATGGAGAAGATGATGGGCAAGCAGATGGACCAGCTGCGCAGCATGGCCGAAGACGGCAGCATGGAAATGCGCATCATCACCACCAGCATCGAAATCAACCCGGATTTCAGCGCACCGGGGTTCGGCGGCATGGTGACGGCCGGCACCGACCCGAACGCCTCGCTGGTGCAGGTCATCCAGGGCTACCTGGCGCAACTGGGCTACGACCCGGGCCCGGCCACCGGCGAGCTCACCACCGAGACTGTCATTGCCATTTCACAGTACCAGGCCGAGAAAGGCCTGGCCGTCACCGGCGAGGCCTCGGCCGAGCTGGCGCGGCGCCTGCAGGCCGAAGTGGACGCGCTGTAGCCCGGGCGCCTGCCAGCAGTCCCTAGCGGCGCCCGGGACGCCGGAAGCCGCCACCGCAGCTGCCGTCTTTCAACAGGCTGAATTCACCACTCATGGCGATGGTCGCCGCGGTGATCGGGTGCACGCCCACGCCCACCGGGTGCTGCTCAAGGATATCCAGCTGTCGAAACAGTTCCGGGTCCAGGAAACGCGCCTCGAATGAGCCGATCACCTTGGTGTCGTCGTTACGGGTCAGGTGCACGTTGGTCGTCAGCAGGTGGCCGATGCCCGAGCCGCCCGGAATACCGACGACATCGCGCCGTAGGTAGTCGGCATTGCCATCGTAACTGTTCGGTCCTGCAT
This sequence comes from uncultured Oceanospirillales bacterium, assembly GCA_913055655.1. Taxonomy (GTDB): domain Bacteria; phylum Pseudomonadota; class Gammaproteobacteria; order Xanthomonadales; family SZUA-36; genus Marinihelvus. The sequence continues at coordinate 30,648 of CAJXKA010000006.1, forward strand.
TGAAGCCGCCCCATACGCGGTTGAACACGCCCGTCTCCATGGCCTGCACACCCGGAATCGCAAAGGCGATCTCGCTGATGAATGTCGAGTCGGTCAGCCGGCTGCGGTCATAGTTTCGCAGGCGGATCACCAGCCACGGCGGTTCCGGCTGCGGGTCATCGTCCTGCACCACGGCGTCGATATCCAACGGCGGCGATGTCGAATCATCAACCTTGACCGAGCCCTGGGTACCACTGAATTCGCCCACGATGGCGGATGGGCCCGAGGCAGAGGCGGACCACGTGCAATCGTCCAGGCCAAGGGCCGCGAAAGCCGGCGTGGCCGCGACCAGCAGACCGGGCAACAGGAAGTAGCGGATTGTTTTACTCATGGCGATCATCCTTTCAATATCACGACATTTCCCGGTCAGGGATCCGCCCGGGTCCAGCCTTCAAACGTGACCGCCTTGCCATCACAGTCCAGTTCGCCGGCGAAGCTCGCATCGAAGGTTTGCTTGTCGGCGTCCCGGATTTCGGCGGCCGCTTCGCTGGCGCTTCGACAGGTGGTGCCGTCCGGCAGGGTCAGGTTCATCAGCGCCGAGCGCGCCTGGCCGTCCGCGGTCAGCGACAGTGACATTCGAAATTTCTGCGTTGCCCGTTGGCCGGGCGATTCGCCGTAGGCGCCGCCGGCCAGGGTCAGGTTGGTCATGACTGCGGTGACGGCCAGGATCTCGCCCTGCACCGTCCCGCCCAGTTCGCCTTCGTACTGGAATTGCCACTCAACGTCGGCGGCCGCTGTTTTTGGTTCACTGCAGCCATACAGCAGGGCCAGGAAGCCCAGGATCGGAAGTCTGCTCATCGATAATCTCCTGTGTCGGTCACACGGGCACCGGTTCTCCGGCCCGTAAGATCACAGGAATGAGTGCGGATTCAGGCGCTAGACACCGACATTGAGCCCGGCACGGGTGAGTGCGTCCCGGCACTCGGCGATGTGACGGTCCATGCCACCGGGAAACTGCAACAGGCCATCGAGCCCCACCCGCACCCGGCGCTCACCTTCGACGCGCTCGCCGCGCCGCAGCAGGGCATCGCCGACCAGGCACTGGGATTTCAGCCAGGCGGGGTGGTTGTCCGGCACGTTCCCGTCCAGGAAGGCCTCGGCCTGGCGGGCGTGGGATTCCAGGGCGTCGACGTTGTCCTGGTCGGCATGGATGGCCGCCAGCGTCAGGTGTGGATAGGCCAGCAAAGGATTGCCCGGCAGCAGGAACCGCCGGTACAGGGCGTCGGCCTCCTCCAGGTAGCCGATGGCCTCGGGAATGCGCTCCAGCCGCACCATCAGGGCGCCCAGGTTCTGCAACGAGTCGGCCATGCTGAGATCGGGCTCGTCACCGCCTTCGCGCTTGCGCTCGAGCACCTCGACGAACAGCGCCGCGGCCGCCTCGTACTGCCCGGCGCCCATGTAAGTCATGCCGTGATTGTTCATCACCGCGAGCGTCTGGCCGTGGCGCCTGCCCAGCCGCTTTTCGTATTCCGGGACCAGTTCGTTGTACAGCGCCAGCGCCTCGTCCAGGCGGCCCATCTGGGTGAACTGGGCCGCCAGCTGCAGGCGGTTGGTGAGCGTCCAGGCATGGTCCTCGCCCAGCACCTCGGTGCGAATGGCGAGCGCGCGCTCGATCAGCGCCAAAGATTCCTCGTGGCGTTGCAGGTCGTCCAGGGTGTCGCCGAGCTCGACCAGGGCGAACGCCAGCTGCCGGGGGTCCGGCGAGGGATCGGTATCGAGCAGCGCCACGGCGCTCTCGAACGGGACCAGCGCCTGTTCCGGCTGGCCGTAGCGGCGCAGCAGCCGACCGGTTTCCATGGCCACGGTCGCGCGCTCGACCAGCTGGTCCGGGTATTCCCGCTGCAGGCGCCCTGCCAGGGCCCGCAGCGCGGCGATCTGCGACTCGATGTTGCCGTCATCACCGCTGGCGAGCAATCGCTTTCGCTCGGCCACGAGCAGGCGGAACGGGTCTACGTCCGGCAGCGTGACCAGCAACTGGTACTGCTTTTCAAACGCCGAACGGGCCGGGCCGGACTCGCTCAGGCTCCACCAGGCATCGCCGAGCACGCCATAGAGCTCCGCCTGCAGCGCCGGGCGCCCGGCCAGTTCGGTCTCGATGGCGGCATCGGCGTTCACCAGCGCGTCGCGAATCCGCGCGTCGGCGCCCGTGCCGTTGAACGGATCCGCCTCGGTGATGAAGCGGACCAGCAGGTTGCGAGTCTCGCGGGCCCGGTCGAGCGCATCCAGCGCGGCCTGTTTTTCCTGTGCCAGCTGGCGGTTGTAGTGCGTGACCACGCCCAGCCCGGCCACCAGGGCCAGGGCCGTGAAACCGGCGATGGCCGTGACCACCGGGCGGCGGCGCACGAACTTGCCGAGCGTGTACAGGGTGCCCGGCGCGCGGGCGCCGATGGGGCGGTGTGAGAGGTATAAATCCAGGTCCGCCAGCAGCTCGGACGCCGAGCCATAACGCTGTTCGGGCGCCGGCGCCAGCGCTTTCAGGATGATCCAGTCGAGATCGCCGCGCAGCGCTTTCGGCGTGTAAGGCAGCTGCTCCGCACTGGCGACGCGACTGGGGCGCCTGTGCGGTGCGCCCTGCGCGTCGATATCCAGCGCCCGGCGCGGTTGTTCGACACCGCACAGCAGCGCCGTCAGCAACAGGCCGAGTTGGTAAACATCGGTGGCCGTGGTGATGCCGTCGCCGCGCTGTTGCTCCGGCGCCGCGTAGGCCGGCGTCATCGGCCGGACCATATGCTCGGTCCGCGCCGACTCGCCTTTCCGGGCCTCGGGATCGAGCCACTTGGCGATACCGAAATCCAGCAGCTTCACCTGGCCGTCGGCGTTGACCAGGATGTTCGACGGCTTGATATCGCGGTGCACCACCAGCCGCCGGTGTGCGAACGCTACCGCGGTGGCGGCGCCCCGGAACAGTCGCAGGCGCTCGGACAGACCCAGTTGCCTGTCCCGGCACCAGTCGTCGATCGGCGCCCCGTCGATGTACTCCATGACGAAGTAAGGCAAGGCATCGCCGGTGACGCCGCCATCCAGCAGCGTGGCGATGTTCGGATGGCGGAGCACGGTCAGGATCTGGCGCTCGGCCAGGAACCGGCGCAGCACATCGTCGGTGTCGACACCGCGTGACAGCACCTTGACCGCCACCCGGTCCTCCCACTCGCCGTCGACCCGGTGCGCGCGGTAAACCACGGCCTTGTGGCCGCGGCCGATGACGGATTCGAGGCGATAGGCGCCCAGGGTTTCGCCGCTGCGGTCCAGGCCGGACCCGGGACTGAAACTTTCCCCGGCCAGCGCGGTGGCCAGCATGCGGTCACGCGTGGCGCCGGCATCGGCCTCCAGGAAGGTGCCGGTCGATTCGGCGTCCGTCAGTAACGTGGCCAGGGTTTCGGCCAGCGCCGGCTCATGGTCTGCCAGCTCGGCCAACAGCCGCCGGCGTTCTTCCGGTTCACAGTCGAGCAACCGGTCGAACCACGAATCCAGCGTGTCGAAATCGGGTTGGCCGGCCATGGTCGGCGGCCTCAGTCGGCGCGCTCGCGAAGCTGGCCGAGCAGGTAAGCGCGCGCCTTCAGCCAGTCGCGCTCCACGGTGCGCGTGGACACATCCAGCACCTCGGCGGTTTCGGGAATGCTCATGCCGCCGAAAAAGCGGTACTCGACCATCTGCACCAGCCTTGGCGACTGCTTCGCCAGCGCGTGCATGGCCTCGTCCAGGTCCAGCAGGTCCACGTCCAGCGCCGGGTCGATCAGCGTCGACTTCAGTTCGGCGATGTCGCTGTCATCGGGTTTGCGTTTGCGCGCGGTGGCCTGGCGGGCGTAATCGACCAGGACGTGGCGGATCACCCTGGAGGTGAGCGCCTTGAGGTGGGCCTCGTTCTTCGGCTGCAGCGCGGCGTCGCTCTCGGCCAGCCGCAGCCAGGCCTCGTGGACCAGCGCCGTGGTCTGCAGGGTGGCGTTGAAGCGCTCCTGGCGGTTGTGCGCGCGAGCGATGCGCCTGAGCTCGTCGTAGACAGTGGACACCATGCGGTCCTGGACATCGCCCGGTACCCCAGCCGCATCGGTGTCGAGCGCGACGCGCTTCTCGCTGGCATCCACCCCTGGAGAACTCCCCTTGCAGCATGATCGAGTGGGCACCAGTCTGCATTCAATCCCACCGAATGACAAACGCCTTTATGGCATCCGGAACACGGGCCCGCCGCACCGGGCGGACCCGCGCCCCGATCGGTCACCCGGTGAACCGGGTGCCCGCGAACTGCGGACAAACGGTATTGAGGAGCATACCGTCCATGGTGAAGATTTCCGCGACGCCGTGACCGGCGTACCCGGTGCCATCCTCGCTGACGGTCAGTTCATTGGTGATGATGTTGTAGCCCACCGCGACGCCGTCCTGGTAGCGGTAGAACTTCATCGAGGCCCGGTACTGGTTACCGCCCACGTGCTCCCAGACCAGCAGGTGTGCAGAAAGCACCGCCGGGTTGCTGGACGGGACCACCTGCCCCGTGCCGCCCACGGCGTACATGTGCAGGGCCTGGAATGGCGGGGCCACGGGCGGAACACCGCAGGGGCCCACCACGACATCGACATCCCAGATGCCGACCAGGCGGTTTCCACGGGCGTTATTCTTCGGGTCGGTGGCGATTTCCGCGAACGCGGTGCCCTGGGTGAGGAACATGACAAGCAATACCGCGCCGGCAAGGCCTGCGCGCTGAATCAGGCGTGACATGAGTGTGATCTCCCGGATACCCGGCGCCGCACCGGATGGCCAGACCGCCGGATAAATGAAATATAGACCGGGTTTTTCCATTTGCAACGTCCACTTACGGCTGGACACGCGGGCCAACGGGCAGACTTTTCGCCAGTTGCTACACTGGTCAGGGAAGAACGACCGGGGGGTCCATGAACAGCGCCGCACAACGAACCGTCATCACCTTTTTCATACGTGGCATTGCCGCCACCTGCCTGTTTTTGACATCCATGGCCGCCGCCCAGGACGACCCGCTGGAGCTGGCCGCCAATGCCGAGCAGGCCGCGGTGCTGGAAGCGGCCCCGGTGCTGGCCGAGGGACGTAACGAGTTCGATGCGGCGACGCTCGCCGAGGGCACGTTCGCCTGGGTCGAACCGGCCGAACCCGGCTTCTACACCTTCACGCTTTCACAACCCGGCGCCCTGGTGCTGGTCAGCTTCCCGAATGCGGACGGCCGTTATGACGGCAAAACCGGGCCCGCCCGGCATGGCTCGGCGCTGAGCCAGGACCAGGCCCCGGTGCTGGGGCCGGTGCTGCTGGGCAGCGGCCATCCTTACCTGCTCAGCATCAGTGCCAAGGGCGGCGCCGGCAGCGTTGAGCTTGCAAAGGTCGCCGAAGTGCCGGCACTCTCGGAAACGCCCGAAGGGCGTACGCCCATTCCTGATGGCGAGTGGCTGCTGGCGCCCGATGGCCGGCTTGACCTGGTGCTGGCCGGAAGCCCGGACCGCCGCAAAATCGAGGTGATCTCGGAGCCGCGCGCCGACCTTGATGCGCGCGTTGACGGTGTCTTCATTCCACCCGGCGGACGGTACCCGCTGTTCAGCGATGAAGACCTGCTGGTCCGCGTCACCGCGAAAACCGGCAAGGCGTCTCCGCCCCCGCTCGTACTGCTGCGCCTGGGCGCCGCGCCTGGAGGTCTCGATGAGACCGAGCCGAACGAATCCGAGCCCAATGCGCTGGTGCCGGGGCAGCCCTTCAACGGCATGCTGCTGGCCAGCGACGACGACCTGTTTTCATTTTCACTGGAGGCCGACTCCGCGCTCAGCCTGGAACTCAACCTGCCCGGCGATACCGGCGCCGAGCTGGCGCTGCACCGCATCGACGATGCCGGCAGGCACCTGCTCTGGACACGGAAGCCGGCCGGCGGCGGCGTGGACAGCGCCCCGTTGCACCTGCAGGCCGGTGATTACCGGCTGCTGCTGGAACGAACGGGCCGGGACACACAGGCGGCGCCTTACACGCTGCAGCTGGCGGCGGGGAAAACGCCGGCACCGAACCAGGAAGCCGAACCCAACGACACGCCCGCTTCGGCGCAGCCGCTCTCCGAGGCGCTGCGCGTTTCCGGCTCGAGCGCGGCCGACGACTACGATGTCTACCGGTTTTCGATTTCCGGCGAACAGGCCGGCCACCTCTGGCGCGTCTTCACCGTGGACGCGAAGCGCATCACGCTGAGTGACAATGACGGCACGATTACCACCGTCAACGCCACGGGCCGCCGTTCCATGGCCGACGCCCTGGCCCTTGAGCCGGGTGAGTACAGGGTCGAGGTCCGCGCGGAGGGTGACTACCTCCTGCGGGTCATGGACCTCGGTCCGCGACCGTCGAACTACGAAGGTGAGCCCAACAACGATGCCGCCACCGGCCAGCGGCTGGAATTCGGAGATGGTGTCCAGGGCGGCTTCCACGTCGAGCGCGATGTCGACTTCTACCTGTTCCGGCTTGACGCCGGGAGCGCCACGGAAATCGAGATTCGCCCGGCGACCGACGGCGTCATGGACGTGAAGCTGTTCCACGGTTCCCAGCAGGTCGGCTCGACCCGGCAATTCGAAGCCGGGGACGACCCGTATCGTTTCCAGGGCCGCCTGGCGGCCGGGGACTGGGCGCTGGCGGTCCGCAGCCTGGACCCCAAACCCAGCGAGAACTACGAAATCGGCGTGTCTCGGCTGCCGGCTATCGCCGGTCCGGAACCGGATGATGCGCCGCTGGATGCCGCCAAGATGCCGCGCGACGGCGACTTCGCCGGCAGTGTCGGCGCATTTGACGGCGCCGACCAGGTCTTCATCCCGTTGCCCGAAGGCGAGGGCCGCGCCGCCCTGCTCTGCCAGACGGCACCGGGCACGCGCACCGGTCGCTGGCGGGTCTATCACTGGGCCGACGACAGCCGTGTTGTCGACATCAATGACGGGATTGCCCTGTTTGATTATGGCCCTGCGCTTGGGGGCGCCGTCCGTTTCGGCCTGGACGGCACCAACCGCCCGGTGAACTACGCCTGCGCGGTGCGCTTCCCACCCACGGGTGCGCCACCGGAGCCGCAGGTGACCGGGACGACGGGCGATGCCACGCCCATGCTGGCACCCGGCCAGGCCCGCCGGGTCACGCTGGCCGCCGAGGGACCCGAGCCGGTGTTCGACCTGTTCATGGGCGAGAACGAGATCGGCTTTGCCACCTGCAGCGTCGCCGGTGGCGCAGTACTCGAACCGTCGACGCGGGCATGGGGGCTCGAGGGTGTCCGCACGCCCGTACGCGAGCTGTTCGGCCCGCTGCAACCGTTCGTCGCGGAATCCGGCGCGAAGCTGAAAATCAACCGAACCTACGCACAACGGCTCGACGGCGCCACGCTACCGATGGATTTCGATTGCACGCTTTACGGCGTGGATGACCTGCCCCGACCCGCCGACATGGGGCCCGTGGCCGCGTTCACCGCCTTCGAACAACGCGCCGCTGAAAGTGGTTCGGCTGCGCCGGCCGGTCCGCCACCGCCCGGGCTTGAAGCGCTGATCGCCCGCCAGGCGCCGGAGCGCCAGCCGGAAGGCGACCTGCCCGTCCAGTTGGCAATCGCCGAGTCGCCCGAACTGGCCGGCTTCAGCGATGCCGGTCAACGATTCACTGCGACGGCAACGCTGACCAGTGAACACGATGCGCCGCTGTCGCTGGATGTCGATATTCGTGTTGATGGCGAGGGCTGGCGCGTGTCACCCGCCCGGCAGCCGATCACGCTGGCAGCGGGAAGCGACACCGAAGTCACTGCCGAAGTCGTCGCCCCACCCTGGCTGACCCCGTCGCAACGGCCCACGCTGATCGTCAAGGCCACGGCCAACGATGCCTTCGCCGCGGCGGCCACCACGCTGACGATCGACGGCACCGCGGTGCCGGTCGACCCGTTCGTCTACTGGCATGCGCCCGAGGCCCTGCGCGGCGGCCTGAACGTACTGCTTTACGGCCTTGGCGCGCGGATCACCCACTGGGGCGATCAACCCGCCGACGAGAACCTGCAGAAACGCGAAGCGCCCCTGCACGACGGCCTGGCGCCACACACGGGCAGCGTCAACCTGCCGCCGGACGTCAGCTTCAGACTGGCGGCGCCGGCGAAACTGGCCGGTGTCATGGTCCAGCTGCGCAGCACCGCCGGGCCCGAGCGGTGGCCGACCGAAATGGAGGTCCATGCCCCGGAAGGCGCCGACGGCTGGCGCCGGGTCGCCACCCGGCCCCTGGCCAGCGTGCACGCGCCGCAATACCTGGTGTTTGAAACGCCGCTTACCGCCGACCGCCTGCGCTTCACCTTCCCACGCTGCCCGACGAACTGTCGTGAAGTTTATGTCCAGGAGCTGCAGGCCATCGCCACGCCCGGCACACACCCCGACGGGCTGGCGAAGATCAACGCCGCCGACCCCGGCCTGGGCGGCCACGTGGTCTGGGCCAGCGAACGCTTCGGCGGGGCCTGGAACCGCGAGTTCCTGGTCGGCGACCCGGCCCGTTCCAACGGCGGCTGGCCCACACCTCGCAAGACGCGCTCGGTCACGGCCACCGTCGCCTTTCACCAGGATCGCGCCGCGCTGGTGGAATCCATCACCTGGATCGGCGACCCCGATGATGAGCGACGGATTCCCGAAGGCCGCATCGACGCCAGCCTGGATGGCCCGGACGGGCCCTGGCGCACGGTCGGTACGCTCGCCGCGCCGCCGGTCGGCGAAATGCGCTCAACACTCGAGCTGGCCAAACCCGCCTGGGCCCGCTACCTGCGCTTTACCTTCGACCTGCCCGAGCAGGACATGCACCATGGCCCCGACGGCATCGAAATCATCGAGGCACCCGGCACTTCCGTGCTGGGCCTGTGGGAAGACGACCTGCCGCGCGCGGCGTACGAGGCCGCCATCGACGCCCCCGTGGAGGCGCCGGTGCAACCCGCCGGCGGCCCGGACCGCGACAACGCCGTGGCCTTGCCGCTCGGCGAGGCCGTACCGTCGTCGGTGGTCATCGAACGCAACGAGGACTGGTGGCAGTTCACGGTGCCGGAAGGCCCGGTGCAGGGCCTGGAACTGGCCTATGAGCGCGCCCACCCCGTGGTCGTCGCCGAGCTTTTCGATGCCGCCGGGCAAACCGTGACCCTGCAGGAAACCGGCGGCGAGCAGGTCCTGGAAGCCATCGTCCCGCCGGGTGACTACCACCTGCGGGTCTTCGAGCCGCCGCGCTCGGTGGTGATCACCTGGGATACCTCGGGCAGCGTCTCGCATTACATTCCACGCACGCTGGCCGCGGTCCGCACCTGGGGGCGTGGTCTCAAGCCCGGGCGCGACGCCCTGCACCTGCTGCCCTTCGGCAGTGAAGACTTCCTGCTGGACGACTGGGCCGAAACCCCCGAAGCGCTCGAGCCCGCGCTGGCCGACCTGCCGGAGATGGATTCCAGCGATTCCGAAACCGCGATGCGAATCGCCTCGGTGGCCCTGGCCGAACGCCGTGGCGCCCGTGGCATCGTCGTCATGACCGACGCCGAAAGCAGCATGAACCCGGACCTGTGGCCGGCAATGCTGAAGGCCATGCCGCGCGTGGTCTCGCTGTCAGTGGATTCCAACAACCGCGAAAACGCCGCGGTGATGATGGACTGGGCCAACGTCAACGGCGGCCGCTTCCAGCGTGTGATCGGCCCGCTGGGCCTGGCCGACGGCATGGAGATGGCCAACGCGCTGTTCCGCGCGCCGAAGGCCTACACGATGACCGCCACGCTGGAGGAACTGGTCGAGCCCGAGGGCGAGGCCAGCCTGACCATCCGGCCCGCGGCCACCGGCACACCGGCCACGGGCGCGGTGGAGCTGGTGCTCGACGCCTCCGGCTCGATGCTGCAGCGCATGGACGGCCGGCGCCGCATCGACATCGCCCACGAGGCGCTGACGTCGCTGGTGCGCGACACGCTGCCCGAGGGCACGCCGTTCGCCTTCCGCGCTTTCGGCCTGGAGGAAGACGCCTGCCGCAACGAGCTGATCCTGCCGCTGGCGCCGCTCGACCGCGAAGCCGCGGCGAAGGCCATCGCCGGCGTCCCCGCCATCAACCTGGCGAAAACCGCCATCGCCGACAGCCTGCGCGCCGCCGGGCAGGACCTGGCCGAGGCCGCACCGCCGCGCGTCGTGGTGCTGGTCACCGACGGCGAGGAAACCTGCGATGGCGATCCCGAGGCGGCGATTGCCGAGCTGCGCGAATCGGGCTTCGACGCCCGCGTGAACATTGTCGGCTTCGCCATCGACGACGCCGCGCTGGCCGAGACCTTCGCGGCCTGGGCCGACCAGGGCGGCGGCACCTACTTCGACGCCGGCAGCGCCGAGGCGCTGCAGTCCGCCATTGGCAGCGCGCTGACGCCGCAGTTCGATATCGTCCGTACCTGGCTGGACGGCCGCCAGGAAGTGGTCGGGCGCGGCGCCCTGGGTGAAACGATCACGGTGCCCGCCGGCCGGCTGACCATCAGCCCCGGCTCGGCGGCCACCGGCGAGGCCGTTACCGTGCAGGTGGCACCGGAGTCCGAGGTGTCGCTGGATTACACCGCCGGACGCGGCCTGTCCGTGCTGGAACAGGAGGCCCCATGAGCACCACCATGAATGCCCGCATGAGCACCTGCCGCCTCGTCACGCTCCTGGTCGCGGCGTTCTCCGGCCCCGTGCTGGCCGCTGGCCTTTGTGCGCCTGACGTGCTGGGGCCGGATGATGCCGCGGCGGTGGACGAACAGTACGCGTCAATGATCATACGGCCGTCCGAAGTCCACCGGGCCCTGGTGAAAAAGAGCTTTGAGATCGCACCGGACCTGCTCTGCCACGCCACGGAACGCGTGGTGTTCGTGCAGCACGCGGGCGAATCCGGCGCCACCATGGGCTGGACCTCGCATGCCATCCCCGACCTCATCTACATCAGCGCCTTGCCGAAAACGGCCTCCGTGCGCAACCTGCTGCCCGAGTACCTGGCGCGCGCCTACGGCACCCTGGACGAAGGCCAGATTGACCAGCTGGCAGCCAAGAACCAGGCCGAGGTCATCCACTCCATCATTCACGAGGCCGCACACTCGGCCCACCACCTGCTCGACTCGCAACGCGATGAGGGCGTTTTCGACTCGAAACCGGACCCCGAACACTGGGATTCCGGTGCCCGGGCCTACGCGAAGGACGTCGTCGACAATCACCGCCTGAAGGCCGGCCTGCTCGAGGGCGAATGGACCCGCCTGCACGAGACGTTTGTTGCCGAGGGCATGGCGCGTGGCTGGGGACCGGAGGAAGGCAACCTGCTGGCCGGTGGTTTCATGTCCGATTACGGCGCCACCAAACCATCAGACGACATCGCCGAAATGACGGCCTGGGCGCTGGCATCATACCTGTACGACAACCTTGAACAGGGCGAACCCGAAGACATGGCCTGCCAGGCCCTGCGCGCGTCCGGCAGCGACAGCCTGGGCGGCGGCAACGCGGCCTTCTACGTCAAGCTGGCGTTCCTGGAGGACCTGGGCTTTATCACCCGCGAAGCCTTCGACCGCTGCACCGGCCCGGTGGAATTCACGACCCACCCGGCACAGGGTTTTCACGTCTACAACGGCTCCCAGCACAAGCGGACCATCGGCGAAGGCGTGCGGGCCGTGATCGGGGAAGACACCGAGTACGACGAATGGGTGTTCACGCTTGATGCCGACGGCCAGGGAAATTTCGGCGATAAAACCATCGACATGCACTTCGGGTTGAAGCTGAAACTGGTCGACGGCCACTTTGCCACGCTGCTGGACAGCGCGGACGAGGTGTCATGGCCCCGCGGCGTCTACCGGCTGGTCCGTCCCAACGCGCCGTCATCGTTCTGGATCAACGCGCCGGACGAAAAAAGCGCCACGCTGTGGGCGACGAAGGGCCTGGTCCTGGTCATCCGCTCATCAAACGAGCTGATCGAGGGCTCCATCGTGCCGCAGGCTTTCCTGCGGCCCTTCGCGCCGATCCCGGTACCCGAAATACCCCCGACCCGGATCACCTTCGTGCTGTCGAAATAGACGCACCCGCGGCCAGGCCGCGGGCCGCCTTCCCCCATGGCGCCTCAGAAAAGGTCGCCCAAAATGTCTTCATGCGCCTTGTAGAGCTCATAGTTGTGCTCAAGCGCATCCGAGCCGCTGCCCTGCTGCAGCCTGGCCACGCGCAGCTGCTCCTTCACCCAGCGGTACTCGGCCCAGTTACCGCCGCCGGTCTTGACCACTTCCATCTCCACGTTCTGCAGGCTGGCGACCGTGCCCATGCCCTCGTACATGGCCATCAGGTCGCCGGGTGAATTCACCTCGCCGTCCTCGACGTCCTCGGAGATCTTCTTCAGTCGCTCGGCACGGTCGGCCAGTGCCGCCTCGGCCTTTTCAACAACGGCCACCAGTTCCTCGACCTGGTCCTCGCTGACCTTGCCACTGGCCGGCGGCTCGAAACTGTCCTGCGCCGCCGACTGCATCAGCTCGGCCTGGCGCTGGGCCTGGCCGAAGATGCCGGTGCCGGAGGCGATGTCACCCGGGATGCTGGTCTTGCCGCTGTCACGGCTCACGGCACCCGAAACGCCGACACCCGGACGAAGCCCGCCAAACGCCAGCACGGCGCCCAGGATCATGTTGCAGACGATTACCGCGATGAAACTGACGATGTAATGGACGACCCGCTTTTCCTCCGGCACTTCGAACGCCAGCGGAATGATCCTGTACAGCAGCACCAGCGACCAGATGCCACCGGCCAGCGAGACCAGGAAACCGACCCACGGGATCAGCGAGCCGACAATGCCGGCCAGCCACGCCGGTATCGCCACCAGCGACAGCGCAGCGAATGCGCGGTCAAAGTTGGGCTTTCCGCCAAACACGCCGGCCAGCGCATTGATGATGAACACCGCCAGCAAAAATCCGGCCGCCGCGGTGACCAGGGTGAACAGCAGGGCGCCGAAAAAGCTGTCGCCCATGGCGTACTTGCTGATGCCGCCGAACAGCCACGTGAAGATCGTGCTCAGCACCACGTTGGCCAGCAGCAGCGGCCCTGTCAGCAACGCCAGCGTCTTCTGCCAGCCCGGGTTCTCCCCCAGGTACTCGGCCCATGTGGCTTCCGGCGCCATCACGCCGCCCTTGACCAGTTCGATGGTCTTATTGATATCGAATTGCATCCCTTTCTCCCTCTTGGAAAATCATGCTCAAAACGCTGCGTCGCAGACTTCGGCCACTGGAATGAACATCCGGTTGATATCCAGCTTCAGGCCGGCAATCAGCGCCATGGCACCCTCCTGCATTTTCAGGCCGATGCCAAAGGTAAACGCCGCCAGGCCGACATTGGCCGCGCCACAGCAGGCCAACGCCTTGCCCGACAACCCGGAACAGCCCGCCAGGCCATAGCCCAGCGCGAAGGCCGAGATCGAATGACCAATGACGGTCTCAACCGAGACGCTGCCGCGCCCATCCGCGATCTGGCCCAGTGATTCACCGGAAGCCGGATCCACCCGCCACCACCCGATCATGTCTTCCGCCGGCGGCCGCTCCGGCATGACCAGGACATAGCCCCGGTTGATATCGGCGGCCATTGCCGCACGGGTATCCGCGCCATAGCCCGTGGTGTCCAGTCCGTTCCTGTCGCCCACGGCGACGGTATCGATACCAGCCTCGCGGGCGCTATCAAACACCGTTTCCGTGTTCAGGTAGGTGTCACCCTCCATCAACACGCCTTCCACGCCGGTTTCCCAGATACCGGATTCCAGCGCCGCGACGGGATCGATAGCGGGCAGGTCACCGGAAAGGCTGACCGCGCGCCTGGGGTTGGTGACGATATCAATCGCCTCGACCCACTCGCCCGGGTCGCCCAGGCCTTCGGTGTGCACCACGAGCGCGGGACCGGACCGGTAGTTGCGGTGTTGCGTGCCAATACCGTCCGCAGAATCCAGGACCGTGAACAGGGCCAGGTGCCCCGGCCAGCCGGCCGGCAGACCTGCCATGTCGCCTGCCGAGGCATCTCCGCCCCGCGCGATGGACACCCCCGCGGCGATGCCGGGCCGTGACTCGAGAAACTGGCGATACGCGGAGTCAACCACGTAGCCGCGCGCGATTTCGCCGACCTGGACCATGAAGGTATGCCGACGTACCAGGGCGCGGACATCGTCATGGTCAGTCAGGTCCAGGTCTTCCGGCGGTTTTCCACTGGCACGGGCATTGGCGCCGATCCGGTCCATGGTCATGCGTCGGAAGGCACGCTCCTCACCCGACGGTGACACCAGCGTGAACTCGATCCATTGTGCGGTCAGCCGCGGGACCGCCGCGTCCTCATCAACACCCAGCGTGGCTTCCGCCAGGGAATCCCCCAGGGTCGCGAACAAACCGCCAGCGGGGCTGGCGGCCGCGAACGGGTCGATCAGGCTGGCCCGGTAGTCAAAAAAGCGCCCCCCGGGCGCCATTTCAGTGCCGAACCCGGGTGCAAACATGCGCGCTTCGCCGAGCAGGGTTTCAAAGTCCTTTCCCCGGGCGCCATCGTTGAGCATGGAGTCGGCAATATTGGTGAAGGTCAGCGGAACGCCGACCAGGTTGGCAATGGGACGCTCCCACGGCGCCGTGATCGCCAGGGCTTCGATGTCCTCGCCCTGCGTCTTCTCGACGAAAACCTGGAACCGGAGCTTGTGCAGCAAATCCTCCGGGATGTCATCCGTGATGTGCTGGCTGGCCGTGAGCCCCGGCAGCGGCGCCTCCTCCTGGAAGACCGGGTGCAGGTCGTCCCAGTCACTGCTCGCCGAGGCCCGGGTCTGCACCCAGAAATAGTCCCGTGCATCTTCGACAAGCGCGCGGTCCAGGGCCGATGTGTCGAACCGGGCGCCGGCCGCATCCATGGCAGCCTGGATCTGCTTCGACACCTTCGCCAGCGCCGCGGCCTCAGACCCGTCACCGCCACCTACCCGGTAAGGCGCTGCAATGTAATCCTTGTAGGCGGCGATCTGCTCGTCCGACAACGGGGCGTCGCCGCCCTGCCACTCGCCGAGGATGTCAAGCATCGCGGACGCATCGCCAATGGGCGGTGGGGGGCTGATGTCCCGGCGCATGGCGCCGAGCACCTGCTTGGCCTGCGCCTCGTCCAGGTTCGCGCGCGCAATCCGCGCATCGAAGCCAGCATCCCTCAACAGCTTGGCCAGGAGCACGGCCTGGTCCGCCGCGTTACCGGAGCGGCTGAGCAGCGTGCCCAGCGCACCGCGCATGACGCCCGGATAGACCTCGTAGGCAACATCGTCGCGAACGAACTGGAAAATTTCCGACTCGTCGAACGCCAGTTCGTTGAGTAGTGCGTCGAGATCAAACGCCGGGCGATACAACTCGTCGTTGATGGCTTCCATGAAGTCCGAGACGCGCTGGATGGATTGTTCCACCTCGTCGTCTTCGGCCACGGCCGGGCTGGCGATCCAGGTGGTCGCCAGCAACAGGCCGGTCAGCCAGGTGACCCTGGCCATCACTTCGCGTCCACTTTCGCCGACAGCACTCCGATCAGCTGCGGCGTGACCTCGCCGGTGACCGCCATGCCGTTCTCGGCCTGGAACTGCGAGATGGCGACGACGGTGGCGGTGTCGATGTTGCCGCTGGTGTTGCCGGGTTCGTAACCCAGGGCCTGCAGCATGCGCTGCGCGCTCTGGCCCAGGTCGTCCGACATCATGTCGGCGGAGGCGGCGGAAGCGGCCGAAGCACCCGATGCAGCCGCGGCATTGCCGGCCGCTGCGCCCGAATCGGCCGCGGCGGCGCCGCCGAACAGGCCGCCCAGGCCCATGCTCTCCATGGCCTCGCGCTGCTCGGGCGTCATGTTTTCCATCGCCTTGTTCAGCTCGCCCATGGCGTCGTTCATGGCCTCGTTGGCCTCGGCGGACTGCTCGGCCGACATGCCGGCGTTAGCCGGGGCCGCGCCCTGCTGGCCACCCATGGCTTCGTCGATCTGTTCCGTGATGGACGACACCTCGTAGCCCTCGGGCACGATTGTGCGCGCGCACTCGCCGGAATCCATCGAACCGACCTGCAGCGTTTCGATCAGCGATGTCGAGAAACTGTTCATGCCCATCGGTGCCTGCACGCGGGTTCTCGTTTCCAGCGGGATGCCTGCCTTCACCAGGCCGGCCAGGTTGCGGATCATGCCGCTGAAGAAACTGTTGCCCAGCCCGTCGTCGGTGATGCCGGCCAGGTTGTCGTAGAAGTCGCTGACGATATCGGCGCCCGGTGCATCCGCGGCCAGCCAGGCCGAGCCGCTGGTGGTGACCTTCATCATGTCGGACATGTTGCCCAGCATGCCGGCCATGGCACCGCCGGCATCGCCGCCCATCTGTTGCATGATCTGGTCACCCATGCTCATGGTGTAGTGGTAGGTGTGCTCCTCGGTGTCGTAACCGATAATGGATTTTGCCTGGCCCGTGGATTCCATCGACAGGTCGGTCGCCTCACCCGCCCCCGTCACCGACTGCAGGCGGCCGATGTCGTAGTTCATCAGCAGGTTGTAGGCCTCGCCGGCGTTGTAGTCGACCATCTCCATGATCGCCTCGCCCGAATCGGGCACCAGGCGAATGGCCATGCCGTTGGCGGGCGTTTCCATGCGCATCATGCAGCCGGCGTAGATCAGCGTAAACGTGGAACTGGTCGACTCGGGTGTCTGGTCCGGGTCGCGGCAAATTTCTTCCATGGCGCTGCCCAGCGACTCGCGCGCCTCGCCCGCCAGGTCCGACGGCACACCCGCCCGGGCCATCTGGTTGGCCAGTTCGACCTCGGCCATGCCGGCATACTGGCCGGCGATGCTGGCCGCATCGCACACCTGCCGAAGCGTGACGGTCTGCCCGCCCATCTGGTTCTGCGGCTGCGGGCCGGTCTCCGATTCGGTCATGGTGCCGGTCAGGATGACGCGCTGGTCGGCCTGCGCGGCAGCGGACGCCAGGGCCAGCGAGGCCACGGCGGTGGCGATGGCGACATTGAGGGAACGGCGGGCAAACGAACGATGATGGGTAGACATGGTTTTCGACACTCCTCCTTGTTGTCACGCCCGATCCGACAGTGCGCCTGCGGGCGTTGGGTCAAGTTACGGTATCAAGAATACTCATAATCAGGCGAATCTTCTGCCCGTCGCGCCGCATTTCCACGCAAGCGCACTCATTGGTGGAACCAGCTACTAAACTCCAGCGTAATCGAGGTGAAATCCCCGCCAGGTTCGAAGTTCCACACCAGCCCCAGGCGCTCCACGGCCAGGAACCCCCAGCGAAACTCGCCACCGGGCCGGCCGATGGCCAGCCCCAGTTCCACGGTGTCGCCCACCGCCTTGAGGGTGCTCTCGCCCCCGCGCAGCCCAAAGTCGGCGGTGTCGTCGATCGCGCGGTACCCGGCCTGCACATACAGGTCCAGTGGTTCGCCGCCCGGCCGCGGTAACGGGTGTGCGTACTCACCACCGGTGAAGAGGTTCCACAGCCCGCCCGACGGCGCGCCCTGCGGATCGAAACCCGCGTAGCCCGCGCCCACCAGGAACGACCAGCGCTGGTCCGCGTCCAGCCAGTAACGACCTTTCACCCCGCCGTAGTAAATCCAGGCTTCCGGCCCGTCGCCGATGCTGACGCCGCGTCCGAAATGCAGGTACGGCCGCAGCGCCCAGCGCTCACTCAGGGGAATTTCGGCCTCGATGCCGGGTGTAAAACTGAAAGTGCCGAAGTTGTCCGGGTTGATAATGCCCGGGTCCAGGTCCAGCTCGAACAGCCCCAGCGAACCGGCCCAGTTGATGGACCAGCCGGCAGCTTCCAGGCCCCGGCCCGAAAAGTCCGTTTCCCGCAGGGTCTGCGTGTACGGCGCGTAGATGATGAAGGCGTCTCGACCGTCGCCCAGTGTGTACCAGCCGGTCCCCAGCACCGGCGCCAGCGCCCAGTTGACCGGCGCGGCACTGTCTTCCAGCGCGGCCTGGTCCTGCGCCAGCACATCGGTGCCGGGAAAACTCGCCAGCAGCAACACGGCGAAATACCTGGATGACAGTATTTGGCGGACAATGCTCAATGACTTACGGCCTTCGCGCCCAGTTGGTGGTGCCCTTATTCTAACGGTGCCACAACCGATAAACCGCCACTCGCCGGATGGGGGAACACATGATTACGGGTGACGGGTGACGGGTGACGGGTGACGGGTGACGGGTGACGGGTGACGGAACGGAGCTTTGCAGCCCGCAGCCACCCACTCCAGCTTTTTTTAGCGGAATTCGCGTGATTTGCGGAATCTGCGTTAAAAAGCCCGAAGCGACTCCCCGCCAACGCCAACGACACCCGCAACCGGCAGCGCCAATAAATTGGGGCGCCAGCCCGCCCTCTCGGACGGGTCCGGCGCCCCGGTCCCCCCTTCGTAACGGAATACGACTGGCCGTGGAAAAAGTTGGTGGAGTAGAATTCATCTCCCCTTTCATTCCATGCGGATGGAGTCACACCATGAACCGAATCACCCGATTTCTCGCCTGCGCCTTCGTGGCTGTTGCGTTTCCGGTGGCCGCACAGGACAGCAAGACGGCTGGCGAACACGTTGATGACACCTGGATTCACACCAAGGTGAAGGCCAACCTGGCCACCAACCAGGGTGGCAGCGTCAACATCGAAGTCTACAACGGCTACGTGCAGCTGGCGGCCTATACGACCAACCCGGAGCTCAAGGAGCGGCTGCCGAAACTGGCGGCCGAGATTACCGGCGTGAAGAAGGTGCTGAACCGGATTTACGTGGTCGAGGACCACCGCAGCGCCGGCACCATGCTGGATGATGGCGTCCTGTCCACCAAGGTGAAGTCGGCCGTTGCCGACGGTGACCTTTCACGCGGTGCCGACGTTAACGTCGAAGTGAACCGGGGCGTGGTGCTGCTGAGCGGGTTCGTCGACAGCACCGAGGTGCGCGACGAGGCCATCAAGCTGGCCGGCGAGGTGAAAGGCGTCGAGAAAGTCATCAACGGAATGGACCTGAAACCGACCGACTGATTTTCGGCCACCATCCGGGGTCATGAGGCCAGGGTCGCCATCGCGGCTCTGGCCTTATATCATTTATGATTTATATTTTGCATAAAACCCATATATAGATCATAAATGATCTGTTTTTCCAAAATACCGATATCTATTCATCTGAATATCATTTATTATAGTTTTATGCCTATAAAGGCTATTTTTAATCATAAATGATATGAAAATACAAAACCTGACCCCGCTGGACAGCGCGCTCGCCGAGCTGGGCCGCCGCCTGGCGCTGGCCCGCAAGACGCGGGGCATGTCCCAACAGGAACTGGCCGATGCGGCCGGCATCGGCGTCGCCACGCTGCGTCGCATCGAGGGTGGCAACGACAGCCAGCTGGGCAGCTGGATCAAGGCGCTCGGCGCGCTCGACCTGATCGATGCCGTGGACCAGTTACTGCCTGAAGAAATCCGCTCACCCATGGCCGATGTGAAGGCCGCCAGCAAGCGAAGGCGCGCCGGTGAACCGGAAGAACCAACAGATCCCTGGGGCGGCCAGGCCCCGTGAGCACGGCGCAGGCCAGGCTCTGGGGCCGCACGGTCGGCTACGTGTCGATGGACGACGCCGAGCCCTTCGGCCGCTTCGAGTGGGACCCTGAATTCGTAAGACTGGGCATCAACCCTGCGCCGTTGCAAATGCCGCTGCAGCGAGGCCGAATCTTCCAGTTCCGTGACCTGTCCATACGCACTTTCCACGGGTTGCCCGGCCTGCTGGCCGACGCCCTGCCTGACAAGTACGGTAACGCGCTGATCAACGTCTGGCTGGCCAGGAACGGTCGCACACCGGACCAGTTCAACGCCGTGGACCGACTGTGCTACACCGGCCGGCGCGGCATGGGCGCGCTGGAGTTTGAACCGACCCTTTCGCCCACCAGCACCCACCAGGACTCGCTCCAGGTCGACCAGCTGGTGGAACTGGCCAGCCTGGCGTTCGCCAGCCGTGAAACGCTGCAGGTCCGCCTGGACGAAGGCCTTGGCGACGAACCACTGCTCGAACTGCTCAGCATCGGCACCTCCGCCGGCGGCGCCCGGGCCAAGGCCGTGATCGGCTACAACCCGAAAACCCAGGACGTCCGCTCGGGGCAGCTCGACCTGCCCGCCGGCTACGAGCACTGGCTGATCAAGTTCGACGGCGTGAAGTTCAGCGGCGACTGGGGCGTGGCCGACCCCGCCGGTTACGGCCTGCTGGAGTACAGCTACTACCAGGTGGCCAGGGAGTGCGGCATCGATATCAGCGAATGCCGGCTGCTGTCGGAAAACGGCCGCAATCATTTCATGACCCGGCGCTTCGACCGCACGCCGGAGGGCAAGAAAGTCTTCGTCCAGTCCCTCGGCGCGCTGGCCCATTTCGACTATTACGAAAGCGGCCACTACAGCTACGAGCAGCTGTTCATGACCATGAAACAGCTGGGCATGTCGATGCCCGACATCGAGGAACAGTTCCGGCGCGTGGTGTTCAACGTGGTCGGCTGCAACCAGGACGACCACGTCAAGAATTTCGGCTTCATCATGAACGCCGACGGCAGCTGGCGCATCGCCCCGGCCTATGACCTGTGCCACGCCGAGGGCAGCGCCTTCACCCGCTTCCACCAGCTCAGCATCAACGGCAAGACCACGGGATTCGAAATGGCCGACCTGAAACACCTGGCCGAGTACGCGGGACTACCCCGCAACCGGGAAAAGGTGGTCGTGGAGCGCACCGTGCAGGCGTTTCGCGGATGGACGACGATCGCAGCACAGCTGGATATCCCCGAAATGCTTCAGGCGCACGTCACATCAACCTTGCGCCTGGACTGGTAATCGACGTCACCAGCCGGGTGGCTTTACACGCCTAGAGCAACCAGTTTTCTCCGTGGAACCCGATCTCCCGCCGGCCACGGAAAAACCGGCTGGCATCGGTGGCGAATCGAATGTAGTCCAGCCTGGCGCGTGGTGTCGGCTGAACAATTCGCTGGGAAACTTCCAGTTCAGGCTGCGCCAGGGCACCCGGGCCAAGCGACTCGAGGGCTTCTCGTTCATGCCGCGTCAGTTGTGTCATGTTTCACCTTTCAGTATGTCCAGCAGGTCCCGCTTTCCAAACAGGTCGAAGTACTCCCCGATCAGCTTCCAGTCCAGCGACTGACCCAACGCTCCGGCGCTTCGAACCAGCAGGCGAATATCCAGCCAGTCCTGGTCGTACCGGGACGGGTCGTTGCACATGGCCTGGACCTTGAGGCCTATGATGTCCTCGGTGGCCGCCACGGGCAGGCTCAGTCCACCCTCGACCGTCATCCGCTCGGCACGCTCCAGCATGGCCATTGCCGGCTTCCGAAACGCGTGCAGCAAATCGATGCGCCAGTTCAGGTCGTCGCGACGATAGTGAGAAACATTTTCCGAGTGAAAATAACGTGCAAAAGAAAGCGCCCGAAGCACCTCGTCTGCAGTCTCGAGATCCTCTAACGCCAGGATGAAGTCCAGGTCCAGGGTCGCCCGCTGCACACCGCGCATGGCCATGCCGAACCCGCCGATGAGCGCGTAGCGCACAGACTCATCGTCAAGACGCCGGCAGAGGTTTGGGAGAACTCGGAAAAAATCCATTACCAGGTGCTTGAAACCCTTCAGGTTGCGGATGCTTCATTCTACGTGTTGTGCGCCAGATATCGACAAGCGTACGCACACCGAGCCCCGAACCGGGCAACGTCAGAAGCTGAATCGCCACCCCAGCGCCGGGCCGTGCTCGGCGATATCAAACCTGAAGCGGTCGCGGCCCTCGCCGTCCTCGTAGTCGTAATCGATGTAGCGGTACAGCAATGTCACCGCGTTGCGCTCGCTGAAGTGATAGCCCACCCCGGCGTTCAATGACCACATCAGGTCGGAACCCACACCGAAGCCACCCAGGTAGCCGAAACTGGTGAAGCTCCAGCGCTCGCCCATCGGCGAGTCAAAGCGCGCGCCGACGAACGGATCGACCCACGATTCCGAGCGGCGCAGGTGCTGCCCACTGGCCGGGCCGGAGGTGTCCAGCGACAGCTTCACATCGGTGTACATGCCGCCGGCCAGCACCTGCCAGTTCGCGTTCAGGCGCCGCGTCGCCGACACCGCGGCAGTCAGCTGCTTGTTGCCAAACTCACCGGTGACCGCGCCCTGGGCCGCCTCGAAGTCCGATTCCAGGTCCATGTACACGATGTCGGCAAACACGCCCCAGCCATTCTTCTCGGCCGAATACATGCCCAGGAAAGCACCCTCGAGCATGTCGAACACGTCGCCGGCGTCCACATCAACATCGGCATCGGCCGGGCCGATACCCGACGTGCCCTCGATGGTCGGCCCCAGCAGGTAGAGGTGGAAGGACTGGCGCCATTCGTCTGAAGCACCTTCCTGGGCAACGGTTTGTAAAGGCGATAGGCAAAAGCAAAGCGCCAGTGCCAGCCGATTGGCCCATTTGATGGATCTGTTGATCAAAACTGTTTTCATGACCTATGGAATCCTTGCTCGATTGAATCCGCGTTTGGAGTTCTCTGTATACTCAAACTTCCGGTGAAAGGGCCATTCTGGCAGTCTATCCCGGGCACTGAAACCCGATCACCTCGACAGGAGCACTGACCATCATGGCCAATCACGAAGAAGCCATTGCCCTCGCCATTGAACCTACTGATAAACAGCGGCTGTTTGTCCGGTATACGCTCGCGATCCTGATCGACCTGGCCGTGCTGGGGCTGTTCAACGAGTACTGGGACAAGGTCCACATCGAGGGCTTCACGATCGCCTTGATGACCGCGGTCCTGATGCAGGTGCTGCTGCAGGCGACATTCAAGGTTGAGCATCGCGTCAGGGGCTGGTTCAAGTCGAAGTCGGGAACCGGCGCCAGGGTAGCTTACTACTTCACCGTCTGGCTGATCCTGTTTGGCTCGAAACTGGTCATCCTGGGTGCGATCGAGTGGCTTTTCGGCGACCAGGTACGATTCATCGGGTGGTTTCACGGTCTGATTCCCTTTATTTCCGTGATCATCACCATGCTCGTCGTCGAGGGGCTGGTCGCCCGCATCTACCAACAATTGGGCAACAAGCCGCAAGAGCGCACTGCCTGACGGCCCAGCGCCACGGGTGACATTGCCTCCCGGGGGTGGCTGCGCCCTCAGTCATCACCATGATTGAGGGCCGAAATCTTCCTGGCGAACGGGTTGGCGGTCATCCCGTGCGCGACCAGGCTCAGGAACACGGTACAGGCCACAACGAGCGCCATCAGCTCGGCGCCGGGTAAACCGGCATCCAGCACCAGCACCGCGAACACGATGCTGGCCAGGCCACGCGGCCCGAACCAGCCCAGGAACAGCTTGTTGGCATTCGATTCCCCGGTGCCGGCCAGGGACAGCCAGACCGGGAGCATCCGGAAGACGGTCAGGCTCAGCAAGGCGAACGCGACCACCTGCCAGGTCACGAAATCCCGCACCTGCCAGACCACCGAAATCCCGAACAGCAGCCAGGTCAGCATGGCCAGGGTTTCCGCGACGCC
The DNA here is from genome assembly GCA_913055655.1 of uncultured Oceanospirillales bacterium. Classification (GTDB taxonomy): domain Bacteria; phylum Pseudomonadota; class Gammaproteobacteria; order Xanthomonadales; family SZUA-36; genus Marinihelvus. The sequence continues at coordinate 54,175 of CAJXKA010000006.1, forward strand.
CTCCGAGGAATGCAGTACCTCGTGGGTATCCTCGCGGGCGAAGTAGCCAAACAGCATGCCGCCCGTAAACGCCGCGATGTACCCGCTGCCGCCCAGGCTCTGGGCCAGGGAGAAACAGCCGATGGCCAGTGCGATGGTCGTCATCTGGCCCCAGACAGCGGTCATCCAGCCACGGTTCCAGCAGGCGCGGAACAGCACCGCGCCAAGGGCGGCAAGCCCCATTCCCACGGCCATGCCGATACCGATTTCCTCGATCAGCAGGTGTATGGCCGCGAAGCTGCCCGTATGGGCCTCGCTACCGACCTCCAGGCCAATGAACAGCAGCAGGATGGGCACACACAGGCCGTCATTCAGGCCGCTTTCAACGTTCAGCCCCTCGCGCAGGCGCGACGGCACCACGGGGTTGGTCACCACGGCCTTGCCCAGGGCGGCATCCGTGGCCGCGAGCATGGTGCCCAGCGCCGCCGCCTCGAAGATGGTGAGCGCGTCGAACATGATGAAAGCGCCCAGGAAGCCCAGCAAAATGGCGCCGGGCAGGCCGATCAGGAGCATCCGCGCCGGGATGCCGTAATGCCGCCCCAGTGTCCGCAGGTTGGCGTTGGCCGAGTCATTGAACAGGAACAGCGCCAGCGTCAGGTCGGCCAGGAACCGCAATGCCTGGCGCGGCTCCGTTCCCGTAAACCAGCCGAGTAACGCCGGACCCATGATGATACCGGCAGCAACAAAAATCATCGGCCCGGATATCCATGACCGCTCGACCCGGCCGGCGACCAGGGTGTAGAGGAAAACGAATAACGCGAGGATGGCGAGCTGTTCGTAGAGCGCCATGCATCAGTCGCCCGTGGTCAGCCAAACCGGTGACGACCACGCACGCTCCTGCAGGGTGGCCGGTACGGTGTCCGGCGGTGCCACGCCCAGCTGCACCGCATCGAAAGTACTCCAGCGCGGCGTTGGAATTTCCAGCACGCGTACGTAGTACACGGCTTCGTGATCCGCAGAATAGTCGGGATCGGTCCACACGGCTTTCAGTTCTGCGGCCCCGATATCATTCGTATAGGTCGCGGTGGCGGTGTCGACGGTGTTGCCTACGGGTGGCACCTCGCCAGTTTCCGGGTCCGGTACGCGGCCGTCTGACAAGGCGACGTCATAAATGGCCTCGTGATCGACAATGCCATCGGTCCACAGCTTGATGACCTGGATTCGGTCCAGGTTTCCACTATGTGGCGACTTCATCGCCCACACGGCGACTTTGAACGGCCCATCCTTGACGGACAATTCGCCACCCATCGGCACGCCGCCGGCATAGGCGCGGTCGATCCAGTCCGGCTGCGTCAACAGGTCGTCCGGCAGGTCGAAGCCGGCGAACATGCGCAGCGCGATGCGTGTCCCCGAAGTGGCGTAGGACTCACGCCTGGCCAGGGCGTCAAAGATCGGCCCTCTCTCGTTGGCATCCGCCCAGACGCCCGTCAGTGTTCCGGGGTTCAGGAACAGGCTGCCGCCCTTGACGCTGAGACGCTGGCCGGCACGATCATAGAATCGCTTCTCGGGCGTGTTGTCCATCAGCGAGTGGTTGCCGCGGTTGTTGAATTCCTCGAAGGTGTTAATGGTGCCATGCGTGTCAGACCCACCCTTCAGCCCGAACATGAACGGGTTTGCACCAACGGTGTTTTTCAGCCCGAGACCCATCTTCCAGGCCTCGCGGACGTAGTTTGTCCGCAACGGCGGCACCGGCGCGCCCGATGGTAGGTGGTAGTTCCAAAGCTCGAAGTTCGCAAATTCGTCGTCGGGTGAAAACTGCGGATGAGCCATCGAAACGCCTTTCACCTGGCCGGCTTCATGCAAAGGTTCGTTCAGGTTCCGCCGCTCGGCATAGGCCCGGGTCAGGTAGTTACCTTCTGAATCCAGGAAAGAAAACATCTTGCCCAGGCTGGCGTTGCCGTTGTGCGACATCGCGAACACGGTCATCCCCTGCTTACGCCAGCTCTCCATGGCTGACCACAGGTCCTCGGGTTTGTCCGAATCCATGGCCGAGAACGGTGCCTCGGGAACCTTGCTGTCACGGAAAATGATATTCCGATGCATATTGGCGCCGCCGGGCAACGAGGTCCACTCATAGCCGAGGAACGTGGTGAAGGTCCCCGGGTCATTGAACCCCTCCGCGATCTCTACGTATTTCGACCACAGCGACATTGCGACTTCAGGGTCACCCAGGCCCTGCAACGGTTTTCCGGAAGAGATGGCCCCCGCGATCATCGTGAACGCCTTGGTCGCCTCCCCCTGCTGCACCAGTTTGGCGACCGGTGTGTCGTAAACAGGGCTGCCTTTCTCCGTGAGCATCGGCGCGGTACCGAGCATTTCCGCGTGATCACTGAGCAGGAAGAAATCGAGCGGTTGCTTGAGCTTCACGGGATTGCCAGTGGCATCCTTTGCTTCTTCACCGCGGGCAAACCGGAACGCTTCCTCCGGCCCGCTACGGTTGCCAAGCCCGAAGGCATCGATCGACCAGCTTGAGTGACCATGCAGGGTGCCAAAGTACAACTGGTCATCACCACGATTCGCATCGTCAGCGGCGACCGTCGCGGAAAAAAATGTGAATACCAGGGAAAACAGAAAGTTGAGACGCAAAAACCGATTCATCGAACCCTCCCTCCAGGCTAAGCGACTAACCCGTTGTTAATCGACCTGCCCCTGATTCTAAACCCCTCCTACGGTAAAGAAGCAATCAATAGGGGCTCAGGCCAGCCAGTTCGCCAGCCCCACGCCGATGAAGTTGGCCACCGCGTAGCCGAACACGCCCAGCAGCACCGCCGGCGCCACCAGGTCGGGCCGGCCCTTGCCGGCCGCCAGGGCGGCGGCGCTCGCGGGGCCTGCAGCGCAGGCGTTGGAAGCGATCACCGAGTCCATCAGGTCGGTGCGGAACACCCGCCCCAGGCCGAACACGGCCAGCGCGTGGCAGAGCACGATCATGGCGGCGTACAGCGCGATCAGCGGCGCCGAGGTGATCATGGCGGCCACGTCGGCGCTGATGCCGATGGCGGCGAAGAACAGGTACATGAAGAACAGGCCGAACTCGTAGTCGCCGGTCAGCTTCGCCAGCTGGCGCGGGAAAACATTGGCGACCAGCACGGTCAGCGCCGTGATGAACAGGATGGAGTAGCCGCCCACACCCAATACGCCGGCCAGCCACTGGCCCACGGCGCAGATGGCAAAGCTGATCGCCAGCGCAACGCCAAGGTGCACCAGGTCAAGGGCGGTGACGGGTGACGGGTGACGGGTGACGGTCCCGTCCGCGGCGGTATCCGATTTCCGGGTGTCGTCATTTTCCCGTAACCCGTCAACCGTCACCCGTAACTCATCCACCGTCACCCCGAACCAGCGCCGAAAGATCGCCAACGAAGGCACCAGCGCCAGGAAGGCCAGGTACATCACGCCGACCACGTTGTCGGCGGCGACGCTGGCGGTGACGAGGGAGGGGTCCAGCTCGACGGCCTGGGTGACGGCGGCCATGTTCATCGAGCCGCCGATGTAGGTGGCGCTGAACACGCCGGCCAGCTCGGCCGAGTGCTCGCCCAGCGGCAACAGCCACACACCGAGCAAGGCACCGGCCGTGGTGCCCACCGCGCCCAGTGTGAATGGCAGCAGCATGCCACGGGTTTCCGCCAGCACCCGCCGCAGGTCGGCCTTCAGCAGCAGCAGTGGAATCGCCACCGGCACCAGGTAGGCCCAGACCACGCCGTAGGTGGGCGCGGATTTTGGCAACACACCGATGTTCGACAGCAGCATGCCCAGCGCCAGCACGATGGCCAGGCCCGAGACCTGGCTGCCGATGCGCGTGCGGTCGGCCCAGAAGCCCAGCGCGGCCAGCGCCGCCAGCACCGCCCAGAGCGCGAAGGTCCAGTCCGGCTGGAACAGGCTCACGCGCCGCTCACTCTACTTTCTGCAGGTCGAGGTCGTGGAAATCGAACGAGAAGTCGGTGTTCGGCGACACGGCCTTCATGCGGATGCCCTCGACCGCGCCGTCTGCGCCCAGCGTGAACGACAGGTAGGCGTCGGCGTTCAGGCGGCGGTCTTCCCAGCGGGCGATGAAGGTGTCGTACTGGAAGTGCTCCAGCGGGCCCGTCAGCGGCGCGCTGCGGGCCGAGCGGAACCATAGCCGGCCGTCGTCTTCCAGCGTCAGCGTGATGTCGCCGTACCAGGGGTCGCGGTAGGTGCCGGCGTATTCGGCCAGCGGCAGGCTGGGCGTGCTGTCGGCGTTACGCGCCTCCATCGCCGCCTCGACCACCTCGTCACCGGCCGAACGCATCTGGCCGATCAGTTCGTCGACCACGGCAATCCAGTCCGGGTCGTTCGCGGCGTCATCCAGGAACAGTTCGGCGATGTCGTAGGCCACCGGGCGCGGCGCCACCGACATCTGGTTGTTGGAGACGAATACGCCCAGGTTCTCACGCGGCAGTAATGCCAGGTGCGTGGTCATGCCCATCAGGCCGCCGCCGTGTGAGTGCAGCGGCTGGCCGTGGAACGTGGAAATGCTCCAGCCCAGCGCGTAGGCAGAGAGCTCCGCGCCGGCGTGCGTTTTCAGGAAACCCGGCGTCGAGGTAATGGTGACCGGGTTCAGCAGCTGGCCAAACTGGGCCGGGCTGATCAGCTGCTCGCCGTCCGCGGTCTTGCCACCCGCCAGGATGAAGCTCATCCACTTCGCCATGCCGCGCGCACTGCAGGTGACGCCCCCGGCGGGCGCCGCGGTGTCGCCTTTCAGGCCCGTGGGCGTGACCTGGTATTCATCGTCGATGTACATGTGCGGCACGGCTTTTGCGACCCCCTCGGGGGCGCGGCCGAAGGTGGCGGTGCATTCATCCATGCCAATGGGCTTCAGCAGCCGGTCCTCGACGAACGACGCGAACGACTGGCCGGATGCGCGTTCAACCACGACACCGGCGACGATATACAGCGTGTTGTCGTAGTCGTACTTCGAACGGAAGCTGCTGCTGGGTTTCAAATGCGCCAGCGCCGCGATGATTTCATCGCGCGTGGTATCGCCTTCCGGGAACATCAGCAGGTCGCCGGCGCCCAGCGGCAGGCCGCTTCGGTGGGTGAGCAGGTCGCGGATCGTGAATTCACGCGTCACCCAGGCGTCGAACATGCGGAACTCGGGGATGTGGTCGATGACCTTGTCATCGAAACCCAGCTTGCCGTCGTCGGCCAGCACCGCCAGCGCGGCGGCCGTGAAGGCCTTCGACACCGAGCCGATCTGGAACAGCGTGTCGGCATCGACCTCGCCGCGCTTGCCGACCTCGAGTACGCCGTGGCCACCGGCGTAGGCCAGTTCACCGTCCTTAACGACGGAGACGGTGATGCCCGGGGCGTTGAAGGTCTCCATGCCGCACTGGGCGATGGCGGCGATGTCTTCAGCGGAAGGATCGGCCAGCGCCGGGGCGGTGGTCAGTGCGGCGACAAGGCCAGCCAGGGGAAGCGCGGTTGCCTTCATGTTCTTGGTGTCCGGAAATGCATGGGGCCCGTTGCCGGGCCCCAGTTGATCAGCTCAGTTCGGCTCAGAAAAAGTTCCAGCGAACCACGCCACCGACGGTACGGGGCCGGGTCGGCGTGCCGGTGGAAATGCCGGCAGCCAGCGCATCGAAGCTGGTCCAGGCCCACTCGTCGAACACGTTGGTGACGTAGAGCGAGAAGTCGAAGGCGCCGACACTCACGCCACCACGAAGATCGACCAGGTCATAGCTCGGCAGGGTCACGCGCGGTGACTGGCCGGGATAGAATGTGCCGTCGGACCCGGTGTAGCCGCTCATGCCCACGTACATTTCGCCCTTGTAGCGCCAGGCGGCACCGACGTAGGCCGGCAGGTTACCCACCTGGAAATCATACTGCGCATCCAGCGCCGCCTGCCATTCCGGCGTCAGCGGCAGCCGCTCGCCCTTGGGGCTGCCGATGACCGGCTCGTCCTGGCCCATTGTGGCGTCGGTCCAGGTCAGCGTACCGGTCAGGGTCAGGTGATCCGTGACGGCGAAACCCAGGGCGGCTTCAACGCCGTCGCTGGAGGCCTTGCCGGCGTTAGCCGCGACGCTGACGCCGCCGACCGTGGTCCGCACCTGGTAGTCCTCCCAGTCGATGTGGAACGCCGCCAGGTCGTAGGAGAAACGGCCATCGTCCGTGGTGCCTTTCATGCCCAGTTCGTAGCTGACCAGTTCGTCCGGCCGGAAGAACGGGTCGGTGAGCGGGTTGCCGTTGGCATCCAGCAGCAGGAAGTTGGCGCCACCCGGCCGGAAGCCGCTGGCCACGCGCGCGTAAACCGACATGTTGTCGCTGGGCCGCCAGCGCAGATTGGCCAGGTAGTTGGTGACGTCATCTTCAATCTCGATGTACGGCAGGGGCGCGATCAACGGGCCCACCGCGGCCAGCTCGACATCGTTTGAGTAGTCGGTGTAGCGCAGACCCACGCTGGCATCGAAATCAGGCGTGAAATACCAGGTACCGGTCGCGAAAGCCGACGTCTCCTGGTAGGTCGACGGAAAGTCGACAAACAGCAGGTCGGAAGCCGGCGTCGTGTCCAGGCGCTGGATGTTGTGGCCTTCTTCCTCGGTGTAGTAAGCGCCGACGATCCACTCAAACGTCTCGTTCGACTCGGAGACCAGGCGGAATTCCTGGGTCACCTTCTCGAAGCCGAGGTCGCCCACGAAAAGCGCCTTCGTGTGCGGCGCGTTCTCCGGGTAAAACAGGTCGGCGTAAGCCGCATAGGGCACCGTCAGGTCGGTTTCCTGCGTGAAGTTCACTTCCTGGCTGCTGGTCACCGACAGGAACTCACCAAAACTGGTGTCGTAGCGAATGGTCAGGCCCAGCAGTTCGGCTTCGTATTCACTGGGGTTGAGATCGGCGGCGCCGGTTTCGTACTCACCGTACCAGGGTTCGCCTGCGGCCAGGCCCGGTTGCAGCTGGTCGTCGGCATGGTTGGCCTGGACCGTGGTGGCGCCGTCCTGCGTCGCATTCTGGTACATGGCCTGGAAGGTGAATGACAGGTTTTCGGTCGCCTGCCACAGGACGCTGCCGGACCCACCGTAGTACTCGTAGGAATCCCAGTTCTCCTTGTCCAGGGCGACGTTGTCGATGTACCCGTCATCTTCCTGGGAGAACGCCGTAAAGCTGATACCCAGCGTGTCGCCCACGATGGGGCCATTCAGGTTGGCGCGGTAGAGCTGGTTGAAGCCGCCACCACTGGTGTCGGACAGGTTGGCAGACGCGCTGCCGGACCAGTCTTCGAGCGACGGTGCGCGGGTATTGAATTTCAGGATGCCGCCGATGGCGCTGGCGCCATACAGCGTGCCCTGCGGGCCTTTCAGCACATCCATGGTGCCCAGGTCGAGCAACGTGCCGTCCAGCGGTGCGGGCGTGGTGTAAACGGTGGAAGAACCGACCGGGATCTCGTCCAGGTAACTGGTGACGCCAGCCGACAGCACGGCATTGATGCCGCGCATGTAAACCAGGTTGAAATAGGGCCGGCCGGAGTCGATCACGGATACACCGGGAACGAAGGGCAACACATCGGCCAGGCCGACCAGGCCGGCATCGGCGTACTTGCCGGTGTCGATCACCGCCACGGCGGCGGCGACGTCCTGCAGTGATTCCTCGCGACGTGAGGCGGTCACGATCACTTCTTCGAGGATGGCGTTCAGGCTCTCGTCGTCGCTGCTGTTGTCCTGCGCCATCGCGGTGGTGGAGGCGCCAAGGCCGGCGGCGATGGCGCAGGCCAGGGTGGTCAGTCGGTAACGTGCTGTGCGAATCATTGTTTTAGTCCCGTGGTCATCCAGCTGGGGGGTGCGACTTCATGCTAATTCCGTCGCTCACCGGATGATTAGACCAAACCGACAATTTAGTGTGCAGATCAGACAACCCTGCGGGACTGTCGCCAGGCCCGGGGCGTACAGCCGCTGAGCCGCCGGAAGGCCCGCGTGAACGCGGAATGGTCCTGGTAGCCGACGATATCGGCGATCTCGGAAATGGAGTGGCTGTTCTCGTTTAGCAGCAGGCGGGCCGCCTCGATGCGGCGCTCGATGGTGTACTGGCCGACGGTGGTGCCGTGCATGGCCTTGAAGCCGCTTTTCAGCTGCGTGCCGGAGATGCCCAGGTGGCGCGCCAACTGGGCCAGCGACGGCGGGTTGGCATATTCACGGTCAAGGATGGTGCGCGCGCGGCGGATGATGTCGCCGCGGGGCACTTCCGGTTCGTCACCGCCGGTGTCCATCCAGGCATGGTCGTTTTTCAGGATCTGCAGGCCGATGGACAGCAGTTCGTGGAACTTGGCGGACATCCAGTGGTTGAGCAGGTGTCCCTGCACCGGCTGGTGGAAGAACGGCCAGGTCAGTTCTCGGTGCAGGTCCTCCAGGAACAGCACGCGTTGGCGCGGTGCCGTGTGACGACCTTCCAGGATCTCGCGCAGCCATCGCGGATAGTCTTCGGCCGACTCCCCCATCCGGGCCATCAGGTTGGACAGCGTGGTGTAGACCACCACGTGGCGGATGGTCTCGTTGGTGCGCGGCACGCGATAGGTGAACTCCGGACGCGGAATCGCGGAGACGATCACCGCCGGCCCCAGGTCATGGATGTTCTTGCGCTCGCCCAGGAACTCGGCGCGCTTGACCGAGGACACGAACTGGAAACTGATCAGGTCATCGACCCGGTTTCGAATCACCACCGGCGTGCGCAGGAAGGAGTCGTTAATCTCGATCAGGCCGTCTTCATCGATTCGGTAGCTGCAGGACCGGCCCAGCCGCGCCTGCGCCAGTTCCTGCACGAAACTGTGATCGGCGGCCGAATGAAACCGCGAAATGCAACGCGCACCTTCGAACAGGCGCCCGAACTCCGCCGGGGATGCCGATTCCGGGTCGAAGCCGGAGGGCAGATCCGCCGCGTATTCATCCTCGTATCGCATCGGTCGAGTATACCGGCTTCCGTCCTATTAGCATATTTTACTGTCGTATCCGCCTAGCTAACCGCACGAGGCCGCGGGTAACATCCACCGGGCAAGCTTATGAGACCACCGCACCACCAACCAGAAACAGGACGGGCTTCATGAACAGTTTCACTCGTATCGCCGCAGGCTTCCTCGCCGCCATCGTGGGCGTCACCGCCTTCGCCCAGCCGTCGCTGGACGACAGCGTGGCCCTGGAGGCCTTCATCGACGGCGTGGTCGAACCCGCCATGAAGAACAACAACAGCCCGTCCGGCGTGGTGGCCATCGCCCGTGACGGCCAGTTGATTTTCGCCAAGGGCTACGGCTACCAGGATGTCGGCGAGCGCGTACCGGTCAACCCCTACACGACGCTGTTCCGGCCGGGCTCCGTGTCCAAGCTGTTCACCTGGGTGGCCGTGATGCAGCAGGTCGAGCAGGGCAAGCTGGACCTCGACACCGACGTCAACGAGTACCTGGAGGCGGTGGAGATTCCCGCGACTTTCGACGCGCCGATCACGCTGCGCCACATCCTGACGCACACCTCCGGTTTCGAGGACGGTGCACTGGGTTACCTGATCATCGACGACCCGGAACGCGCCGTCCCCCTGAAAGAGGCGATGGCGCGCTACCAGCCGGCACGCGTCAACCCCCCGGGTGCGCAGACAGCCTACTCGAATTACGCCACGGCGCTGGCCGGGCTGATCGTGGCCAATGTGTCCGGGCAGTCCTTCGAGGACTACATCCGCGACAACATTTTCGCGCCGCTGGGCATGGAGAACGCGACCTTCGAAGAGCCGCTGCCTGCTGAACTGGCCGACCAGATGGCCACCAGCTACGCCTTCGAGGCCGGCGGGTTCGCGGAGAAACCGTTCGAGATCATCTCCAGCTTCGGTCCGGCCGGCGGCCAGTCCGCCAGCGGCGCCGACATGGTGCGCTTCGCCCAGGCCATGCTGAACGGCGGCGAACTGGACGGCCAGCGGATCCTTGAAACCGAAACCGTGCGCGAGCAGCTGTCACGGCAGTTCAGCCACGATGACCGCCTGATGGGCATGGCGCTGGGCTTCTACGAAACCGACTTCGAAGGCAACCGCGTGCTGGGCCACGGCGGTGACACGCGCTGGTTCCACTCCTACCTGGGCATCGACGAGGCCAACGACCTGGCGTTCTTCGTATCGTTCAGCAGTGGCGGCGGCAGCGCCGTGCGCTCGACGTTCACGCCGGCGTTCTACGGCGAATACTTCCCGCGCAACGACACCCCGGCCCAGGCGCCTGGCGATTTCAGCGAACGCGCCGGCCGCTACGCGGGCCAGTACGGCTTCTGGCGCAGCAACTTCTCCAAGATTGAGAAGGCCCTGGGCCTGTCCGGCGGCGTCGGCATCATGCCCGTCGAAGATGGCCTGGTGCTGTCTTTCGCCGGCAAGACCAAGCGCTACGTGGAAGTGGCAGAGAACCTGTTCCGCGAAGCCAATTCGGGCGTCTCCCTGGTGCCCGGCATCAGCCCGCGCCAGCTGGCTTTCCAGGAAGATGACAATGGCCAGGTGACCGGTTTCGTCATGGACGGCCTGCCCTTCATGTCGCTGCGTCGCCTGGCCAGCTACGAAACGGCCAACTTCAACTTCACCCTGTTGGCCATTGCCCTGCTGGTGTTCCTGCTGGTGCTGCTGAAGCGTTTCTACCAGCGTGACAAGGTGCGCGCGATGTCCCCGGCCGACCGTTCCGCCGTGCGCGCCGCCACCTGGTGCGCCGGCCTGAACTGGCTTGTGGTGATCGCCGGCGCGATCACGCTGACGCTGGTCCAGGACCGCCTGTTCAGCGAGATCCCGACGCTGTTCAAGGCCTGGCTGGTACTGCCCATCATCGCCGTCATCGCCATCGCCTGGCTGGTCGTGAAAATGTTTGCCGTGTGGCGCAATGGCCTGCTGGGTGGCTTCTGGGCGCGCCTGCGGTACCTGGGCGTGACCCTGTGCGGACTGTTCATGGCCTGGTTCTACTGGTTCTGGAACATCCTCGGCTTCCAGTACCTGGCCTGAGCCAGCGCGACTGCCGCCTGTAAAACTTTTCGGGAGCGAAACCGATATGCGCGACATCCAGTTCAGCACCGATACCTGGAAGCTGAAACGACCGTTCATCATCACCGGGCACGTGTTCAGCGGTGTCGACACGCTGACGGTGACGATCACCGATGGTGAACACCAGGGTCGTGGCGAGGCCGCCGGCGTGTACTACACCGGCGATGACCTGGCGAACATGCGCTCGCAGGCGGAATCCGTGCGCGACGCGCTGGCCGGTGGCGCCGATCGTGAAGCGCTGCTGGACCTGCTGCCCGCCGGCGGCGCGCGGAACGCCATCGACTGCGCGCTATGGGACCTGGAAGCCAAGCAGGCCGGCCGCCGCGCCTGGGCGCTGGCCGACGTGTTTCCGGGCGAGATCACGACCTTCGAAACCGTGGGCATCGACACCCCGGAGGCCATGGCGGAACACGCCCGAGGTCTCGCCAGCGACCGGATCAAGGTGAAGCTGGACGATGTCACACCGCTGGATCGCATCGCGGCCGTTCGCCAGGCCCGCGAGGACGCCGAGATCATCGTCGACGTGAACCAGGGCTGGACGTTCGAGCGCCTGCGTTTCCTGGCGCCGAAGTTCGCCGACCTGGGCATTGCCATGATCGAGCAGCCCCTGCCGCGTGGCGGTGACGAAGCACTGGAAAGTTATCGCTCACCGGTGCCGCTGGGCGCCGACGAGTCCTGCCTGCATACCGGCGAGTTCGAGGCCGCCGCGCGCCGCTACCAGGTGATCAACATCAAGCTGGACAAGGCCGGCGGCCTGACCGAAGGCCTGCGGCTGGCGCAACTGGCCGAAGACCGCGGACTGGATATCATGGTCGGTAACATGGTCGGCACATCGCTGGCCATGGCGCCGGGATATGTCCTGGCGCAGTTGTGCCGCTTCGTTGACCTGGACGGCGCATTGTTCCTGGAACGCGATCGCGAGCACCCGATGAGCTACAGCAAAGGCCGCGTTGGCGAGCCATCGCCGAAACTTTGGGGGTAACCGCGTGACCATCCTGACCCGGGTGCAGCTCAAAGCACCGTACCTGCTGCTGATCGGTGCGGAAACCGACGCGACCTACGCCAAGACCGCGCTGGGCCTGGTGCAATGGTGCCCCGAGAAGGTCGTGGGCCAGCTGCGATTCGAAGGCGCAACCGTCGACCTGGGCGTGCCGGACTTGTCCGTCGCCGAGGCCGCGGAGCGCGGCTGCGGCAGCCTGGTCATCGGCGTCGCACCGGTCGGCGGCGTTGTGCCCGACAGCTGGTGGTCCGTGATCAACGAAGCGGCTCGCGCCGGCCTGGATATCGTCAGTGGCCTGCACCTGCGCCTGGCCGACCGTGAAGACCTGGCGGAAGCCGCGAAGCACAGCCACGCCCGGCTGGTGGATGTGCGCGTACCGCCGGCCGGCCTGCCCGTGGGCACCGGGAAAAAGCGCAGCGGCAGGCGTATCCTGACCGTGGCTGCCGACTGCGCTATCGGCAAAAAGTACGCCGCGCTGGCGCTGCACCGCGCATTGCTGGACCTGGACGTCGACGCCACGTATCGCGCCACCGGCCAGACCGGCATCATGATCGCCGGCGAAGGCCTGCCGATCGACGCGGTCGTCGCCGATTTCATTTCCGGCGCCGCAGAAACCCTGTCACCACCCAACGACCCGGATCACTTCGATGTCGTCGAAGGCCAGGGCTCGATTTTCCACCCGGGCTATTCCGGCGTGGCCCTGGGGCTTATGCACGGCTCTCAGCCGGACGGATTCGTGGTCTGCCACGACCCGCGCCGCAAGGTCGTCTCGGGGTGGCCGCACTACGACATCCCACCACTTGCCGAAGTGATCGAAACTCACATGATGATGGGCCGCCGCACCAACCCGGACATCCGTTGCGTTGGCGTCTCCGTCAACACGAAAGGGATGCCCGAAACCGAGCGCTCTGACCTGCTCCAGGCCCTGGCGGAAGAGACTGGCCTGCCCTGCATCGACCCGCTTGTCGACGGCGCCGGCGCCATTGCCCGCTACGCCGTCAAACACCTGTCCTCCTGATCCACTGCCCCGGCCCACGACTTCCCCCCTGCGGGGGCCGGGGCGGTTGGGTCATTTCTCCCGCATGAATTACAGCCGACTGTTCTGATTAAAGTTTCCTAAAACCGGAACTCCCCTCAACGGCTGTGTCTAAACTTGGGAATACAGAATCGATCCCTGTCAGCTGACACCCGAACGTCAGCTGCCCCCTGGCCCCGGGTTTCCCCTTCCCGGGGCCTTCTTTATGAGTGAGCAGTAAGCAGTAAGCGGTGAGCAGTTAGAGCACTGGCTGCGCCGCTTCCGCGACACCCCGGTTCACCATTCACAACCCGACTCACTCCTCACTGCTTACTGCTTACCGCTTACCGCTTACTCGCTTCATCGCAGTCGTCGCTCATAACAGGCCATTCAACGCGGACATTAAGCGGCCCGCCGAAATGGCGCTGACAACCGCTTTCTGGATGCGCATGCTCAGTGCGCGCGGGCATTCCGGCAGACGGGAGGCCCACCGATTCAAAAAGAGGAGCCTTCATGAAACACGCATCACGCACAACTCTGGCGCTGGCCATCTGCGCCGCGCTGCCGCTTGCCGGGGCGGCGCTGGCCGAAGACACCATTCCCCTGCAGTCCGTGAACAAGGCCGGCGAAGTGATTGACGCCGCGATTGCGGCCTACGGCGGCGAGGACGCCATCGAAGGCCTGAAATCGGTGGCCCGGCAGAGTGAGTTCACCACCTGGGCGACGAACCAGAGCCGCAGGCCTGGCCCGCCGTGGGATGAAGGCACCCAGGCCACGCTGCAGGCCATCGACCTGGAAAACACGGTCTACACCAGCCGCCAGTCCGGTGTCGGCGGTGGCTTCGAGTTTGACGGTCAGCAGCTGGTCCGGGGCGAAGAAGGCTGGAATGTCGACTATCGCGCCGGCACCGTGACCGACAATCCCAACGCCGATTTCGCGACCGCGTCGGGGCCGTTTATCCGTGTCACCGCGCCGCTGCTGGTTCGGCAACTGATGGACCGGCGACAGACTTCGCACTGGCTGGGGGAGGCCGACGTCGATGGCCGCCCCCACGACATCATCACGCTGGTGATGGAAACCGGGCCCGGCCTGTCACTGTACTTCGACCAGGAAACCCACCTGCTGACGCGCTCCGAACGCGTGCTGCCGCCGTTTGGCCAGGTCGACTATCGCTTCAGCGACTACAGCACCATCGACGGCATTCCGTTCGCCGGCTCATTTGAACTGTTCGTCAATGACGAACCGAACCTGGCCATCGACTACACGATGACCGAGGTGAACCAGTCCATCGATCGTTTCGCCACGCTACCGGCCGACTTCGAAACCGTCGAGGGCGTGGCACAGCCGACGGAAGTGGCGGTCAATGAGCTCCACGAAGGCATTTTCCACGTGGGGGCCAACGGCACTTACGCGATGTTCGTGGAAATGGATGACCACCTGGTCGCGGTGGGCGCGACCGCGGGCATCGCCGATCGCATCGAGGCGCTTCGCGAAGCGGGCGTCGACAAACCCGTCCACCATGCCGTGCTCACCCACCATCACAACGACCACCTGGTGGGCGTCCGGGATTACGAGGCCGAGGGGGCGACGCTCTGGACCGTTGCAGACAACGAAGCGGTGACCCGCGACAATGCCGAGGACGGCGAAGCACTGAAGCTGTCTTTCGTCGATGATCGCGTGGTCTTTGAAAGCGGTGAGCAGCGGCTGGAAATCATCGATGTCGGGCCGACGCCGCATGTCGAACACCTGCTGGTGGCCTGGTTGCCTGAGCAGGGCGTACTGTTTGAAGCGGACCACTTCGTCAATCCGCCGAATGGCCGGATCCCACCTGCCAACTCGAACACCAAAACGCTGGCCGAAGCACTGAAGCGTGAAAACATCGACGTCCAGACCATCGTCGGGGCGCACAGCCCGCGCGTTGCCAGCAAGGCGGACCTGGAAACTTCCCTGGCCAGCGAGCCGGCGCTCGCCGTCACCGGCCTTTAACCCGCCTGCACCGACCGGATGGCCGGTGGCGCCTCAGCGCCGCCGGCCTCCGTAGTTTCCGCCCCGCGGCATTGGCCGCGAGCGTTCCATTGAACGACCACGCTGGCGCGCCGCGGCGTTGCGGTTCAGGTCGTGCGTGTTCAGGTTGTACTGCCCCGTCGATGGCCGGGTCGCTGGTCGCGACTGGGTGGGGCGGTTCTGGGCCGCCTGGCCGGCACGGTCCCGCGCCTGCTGGGCGGCCTGCTGGCGCTGTTCCGGCGTGGTCTGCGCCACGCGGTCCCTGGCCTGGTTGCCGGCCTGTGACACGCGGTCACGTGTTTCCGGCGTGACCCGGTCGGCGGCGTCCTTCCACTGGCCGTCCTCGCGCACCTGCCACTTGTCACCGCTCGGTCGCGTCACCGCGCCACTGCGATCGGCATAGACATTATTCAGTTTGCCCTGTGCCGGCCGGGCCTGCTGCAGGTTGCGTCGCGCCACCGCCGGGTCGGCCTTGCGCGCGCGGTTCTCGGGACGGTTGTACAGGTTGTTCTGTTTCGACAGGTTGTTCAGCCGCGTGTCGTTACCGATACGGTTGCTGATGTTCGCGCGGTTACCGATATTGATGTTGTTACCGATGTTGATGTCGCCGGTGTTGATGATCGTGTTGCCACCACCGTGATAACCGCCGTGGTAACCGCCGCCGTACCAGCCGCCGCAGCAGCCCCACGGGCGATAGGGACCGGGATAGCCGCCGCCCCAGCTCATGCCGAAACTGAAGAAACCGTTCGACCAGCTGAGTCCAAATGACCAGCCGGTCCAGGGGTTGTAGCCCACGTTGAAGCCCCAGGTGGGCGGGCGCGGGTAGTAGGCCCCGCCCCAGTACGGCGGGTAATACCAGCCGGTACCGTAAACCGGCACGCCGTAGTACGGAAATGACCACATGTAACCCGGCCGGTAGCCCACGTACACCACCTCGGGCGTGGAGTCGTACACCTGGACGTAGGTGGTGTTGTAGACCGGCGATGACGGCGGGATCTCTGAAATCTTCTCCTGCGGAATATTGTCGGCCACCACCCACGGCCCGGTGGCGGCCGCAGAGGTGAACCAGACGCCGTTGTCGACGGCGTAGTACCGCTTGTCGATCTCCAGCACCTGGGCGCCGGTGTTCACCGCGTAGGCGACATCGGTCCCCTTGATCTTCTCGAACTTCGGCTTACCGTCGTAGGTGACTTCCAGCCTGGCCTCGTCGCGCTTGATGGCGGCAGTCTGCGGAATGGCCTGGTCGCGCATGGCGTCCTCGGCTTCCGGCGTGCCGGCGATCGAGGTGCGCAGGCCACCGATGTCGGACGCCGGCGGGATGTCCGCGAAGCTGGCCGGCAGCTCATCGGCCGGTACGAATGTCCAGGGGCCGTCTTCGCTTTTCGAGCGGTACCAGCGCCCGGACAGCATCAGGTACATGTTGCCCGTGCCCAGGTCACGCAGCCAGGCGGTCTCGGTATTCTTCACGTAGAGCGTCTGCCCGTCCGGTAGCGCGACCCAGTCCGGCGCGCCCGCGGTGACGACCAGCTCGGTGGGCTCGGTGGACGTTACGATTTCCGGGGGTGACGCGGGTTTCGGGCTGTCGTCATCCGGTTTCGGCATTATCTGGGCCAGGTCGGACGGCGGGTTGTCGGTGGGTGTCCACGGGCCCAGCGGGTCGCTGGCCGTGTACCAGAAATCGCCGCTGGTCAGGTAGTAATCGTTACTGCGTTTTTTGTGCGCCACCGCGAACGGCGCGTTGAGCGCACGCTCATACGGGCTGTTTTCGATATCAGAAAATTTCGGCTTGCCGTCGTACGGCAGCAGCACTGCCAGGTCCTGCCGGAAAATGATCGCCGGCGGGTCGTTCTTCAGGTTCTCCAGGCTCTTTGCCTCGGTCTCGGCCGTGGCCAGGCTGGCGGTCAGTCGCTCCATGGAAATCTCGAACCCGGCTTCGGGCATGGCGCCCTCGACGACGGCCGTGAAGCGCTGCTCGGCCGCGTCTTTCGAGTCCGGCCACTGCACGTGCTCGACGGTCATATCCCGGATGACGGCGGTATCCGTATCACGATCGGTATCCAGTTTCGCGGAGAACCACATGGCGCCGAAAACCGGGTCGCCACCGCTGGTGAGTTCGATCGAGAATGCCGCACGACCATTCAACGTATTGCCGTCCAGGGATTCCGGTTGCGGCTGGTAGACCGTGATCGTTCCCTCGTCCGCGGTGATCGCCTGCGGCCAGTCCAGGGCCATGACCGGCGCGGTGAACAGTGCAAGCCCCAGCAGGGCGATGCGGGCGTATTCGGTGAGCTTCATGAATCGTCTCCAGGAATGTTTGGGTGGCGGGATGCCCCGTCAATCACGGTGTGTCTTCGTTGTGTTCGCGGAAATACGCCCAGGCATCCACCTCGGTCCCGTCTTCCAGCTTGCAGGTGCCTTTATCGAGATAATATTCACCACCCTGTTCAATACAGAAGGTGGCTGCAGGGTTGGGCAGCCCGAGCCGGTCGTCGTCGCCGGACGGTGTGCCTGTTTCGCGGTCGCAGCCCGCGACGATAGTGGTGGCCAGGACGGCCATGGGCCAAGCGCTTTTCATGTTTCATTCCCCCCGGAACGGATATCACCCAGTATAGCGGTTGGTCCATGACACATCGCAATTCGTGCATCCAAACTGTTACATTGAACCGAACACGGAATCGTTGACCACCATGCCTTACCCATTACCAAACGCCCGATCATGGCTGGGCGCGATGCTCGCCTTCGCGGTCCCCGCGGCGCACGCCGACCTGGCCGACATGTTCATCGACCCCGACGACGGCATGCTGGACGCCAGCAAGTACCTGGTCGAGCGCCGTTTCGGGTTCCTGCCGGTGCCCACGGTCATCACCGAGCCCGCGGTCGGCTTCGGCCTGGGCATGGGCGCGTTGTTTTTCCACGAATCGAAGGCCCAGCGTGAACATCGGGAGGCCAACCCCGAGGCGATATCCGAAGCAGTGCTGCCATCGGATATCAGTATCCTGGGCGGCGGCGCCACCGCCAATGGCACATGGGCGCTGGGCGGTGGACACATTGGATTCTGGAAGGAAGACCGCATTCGCTACCAGGGTTTCGGTGGCTATGCCTCGGTCAATCTGGATTTCTATTCCCTTGGCGGCAGTGAGCTGCCCAGCCCGGTGGAATTGAATATCACCGGGCCGGCCGTCCTGCAGAACCTCTCGTTCCGCGTGGGCGACACCGACCTGTTCGTCGGGGTCAACCAGCTGTATCGGCGGGTCGAGACCTCGTTTGCCAACGCCGGCGACCGCCCCTTCGCCATACCCCCGGAATACCTGGACTACATCCAGTCCCATTTCGACATCGACACGTCGACATCCGGTGTCGGTGTAAACGCCGAGTACGACTCGGTGGACAACAAGTTCAACCCCGGTTCCGGTTACGACTGGAGCGGCAAGATCACCTGGTTCGACGACACCATCGGCAGCGATGTCGATTACACCGCGTATAACGTCACCGGGCTGAATTACTGGCCGTTGTCGGAGAAGTTCAACCTGGGCCTGCGCGTGCAGTATGACGGCGTCAGCGTCGATGACAATGAACGGCTGCCGCCCTACGTGCCACCCTTCATCGACCTGCGCGGTATTCCGAAGAGCCGCTACCAGGGGAACGCGGTGGCCGTGGCCGAGGTCCAGCTGGGCTGGAACATCAATTATCGATGGACCATGATTGGTTTTACCGGCGCCGGCCGCGCCGCCGAATCATTCAGCGACCTGTCCGACGCTTCGACCGAGTCAACATATGGCGCAGGATTCCGCTACCTGATCGCCAAGCGGTTCGGCTTCGTCATGGGCGCGGACATCGCCCGCGGACCGGAAGACACGGCGTTCTACATCCAGGCCGGCTCGACCTGGTAGGCCACATTGAGAAGGAGAAACGAACGATGAACACCCAGACGTTACGGAAGATTGCCGGCCACCTGGTCACGGCCATGGTGGCCACTGGCCTGCTGGCCGCCTGCGCGGCGACCCCGGACCCGCACCCCGCCGTCGACAGCGACGGCCTGAAGCGAGTGCAGAGCAACAACGTCGACGCACTCTACGTGGCAGACGGCGCCAGCCTGGCCGCCTACACCCGCGTCGCCATCACGATGCCGACGGTCGCCATGCGCGACGGCTGGCTCCGTGACCAGAACTCGACCCGCAGCTTTTCGGCCGATCGCGTGACCGAGGATGACGTGACGCGCATCAAGACCGCCGCCGCTGATTCTTTCCTGGACGAGTTCAACAAGCAGTTCGAACGCGCCGGCTACGAACTGACCGGCGAACCGGGCCCGGATGTACTCTTGCTTGAGCCCGCCATCGTCGACCTTGATGTCCGGGCCCCGGACACCTCCCGAAATTCATCGACGGCGGTGACAACGTATACCAAGTCGAAAGGCAAGGTGACGCTGGACATCAAGATGCTGGACTCCAGCACCGGAAAAATCATCGGTCACGTCATAGACGAAAAGGAAGACTTCGATTCCGGCACCTTCTGGCTGGCCAACAGCGTGAGCAACCGGGCGGAAATCAACCGCGCCATGCGCGGCTGGGCTGAAGACCTGACCGACGCGCTCGACGCCGCCAAGAACTGACCGGGTAATAAAAAGCCGGCCCCGGGCAGTACCCGGGACCGGCCGTTCCAACTGGGCCGGTTATTGCGCCTGCGGCAGTTCCGCAAACACCGCATTCACGTGATCACGGATCTGCTGTTCATTCCACTGGCTGGCATCGTTGCTGCGCATCGTCGTGACACCCTCCCAGATCATTGCTTTGCGCACCGGGTCAACCAGGTCCACCAGAAGCGTGCCTTCATCGTACTGGTCCACCATGTCCGGGTAGCCATAGCCGGCCCAGCCGCCATACAACCCAGCGCGGTAGCCATAGGGCCCATAGGCGATGGGTGGGCCGAACGTATCGATATCCGTCTTCTGCTGGACCTTCACGTTGAAGTTGACCAGCATTTTCGGATTGTCCTCGGTGTAGGTGTAGCCCTTCGACTGCAGTGCTGCCCGCGTCGCACCCTGCAGGCTGCTGGACAGGAACGAGGTGTAACCGGCCCTGTCCGTGCCCAGCGGCGAGACAAAACCAAAAGTGTTGTAGTCGGCCAGGTTGGTGTTGGGCGCGGTCTGGGTATTCACCCGGGGCGTCGATGCACAGGCGCTGAGCAACCCGGCCAGGGCCAGGATAACCATCGTTTTTGCTGTTGAACGTTTCATACAGAAACCTCCACTGGTCGACGAACGTCAGTCAGGATAGACCTGTTTCCAGTCGCGCTTCATGTCCACCACCAACCAGCCGTTGTCCGGTGCCAGCGCCGCGGCTTCCTTCAGTTCACCGATATGCGACGGCGTGTCGTAGGCAAATTCGCGTTCCGCGTCGGTGTGATGGACGAACATGCCAAATCGGGGTGAGGTGTCTGCCGGGCCACGCGGTACAGTCGTGTACTGCACCATCTGCAGGTCGCCATCGGAATTGCCGGCTGCGAACACCGGCCTGCGGCCAATGTGTCGATATATCCCGGCCGGCTTGCCGGCCTTGTCGTCCACGAACAGGCCCTTGCCCTGCTTGACGATGGTCGGCACCCCATCACGCATTTCAAAGGTGGCGTCGATCGAAGAACCAATGACCTGTTCAGGCGGAATGCCGTAAACCCGCTCCGCGAACACGCGCATGAAGTCAATGCCGCCACCAGACACGATGAAAGTCTTGAACCCGCTTTCGCGCAGGTATTCCAGCAGTTCCAGCATGGGCTGGAAAACCATGGCGTCATAGCGCATTCCGGTGGTCGGGTGTCGGGCCGTATCCAGCCAGTCGTTCACGGAGGCGGCGAACTCGTCGGCGGTGACGTCCGCATGCGACGCGCCCAGGACTTTCGCCAGCCCGGCCATACCGGTTTTCATCAGGCCTTCCAGGTCACCCGCAATGGCACTCTTGAACGGCTCGGTAGTCGCCCATTCCGGGTGATCGGCAGCCCTGGCCTTCACCTGGTCGAGGGCAAAAATCACCTGGAAATAGAGCGGTTGCTCGCTCCAAAGCGTGCCATCGTTGTCGAACGTGGCGATACGCTCGGGAACCGGTACGAAGTCGGGTGATCCATCAGTGGTCACGCGTTCGACGAAGTCGGTAATCGCGGACTTGGCGTCGCCATCATTCCACGACGGCAGCGGGTCGCCCATGGCAGGAATGGAAATGACAGCTGCAAACAGCGCCGGCAGAAGTATGAAACCCAGCAGTTTTTTACGCATAAATTCCCCCGGTTAAAACGGTTGCGGTGCGCCCGAACAGACGCTCCATGACTCTAGGTTACTACGGCCCTGCCAAGGCTGCCCTCAGCGCGGGAACAGCAACACCACGTTCGCACGGAATCCCCAGCCTTCGGGGCCGCCGTCGGTGTGCTCGGCGTAATAGCGCGGGCCGCCCTGAAACTGCACCATCTGGTTGCCGAACTTCGCCACCTTGGCGACGAACAGGCCGATGGGCACGTTCCACTGCTCGCTTTCCCAGTCGTAGGTGGCCTCGGTCTGCACCGTGAAGGTCCAGGCGGTGGGTGTGTTGTAGGCCAGGAACGGCTGCAGGAAGGTTGAGTTGATGTCGTTGCGGTCGCTGTCGCCGGCGAACGACCAGATGTGATTGAACAGTGCGCCGTAGGTCCACGGCCCCTGCTGTTTGAGGGCCACGGCCGAGGGTCCGGCGCCCCATTTGTCCGCGCCAAGCAGTTCGTCGGTGGCCGTCGGCAGCAGGGCCACCGGGCCGGCGCCCCAGATCCAGCCACTGTCGGTGGGCGCCTTGGGCGAAAAGAACACGGTCTGCACCGTGTCGCCCAGGCCGAACTGGCTGCCCGCGCCGGGCACGATGTCGTCCTGCGACACCACCGGCAGGATGGTCCGGCTGATGATGTTCCAGTCGTCGTTCAGCTCCACCGGGATCACCGGCTGTGCGTTCATCGTCCAGCGCTCGCCGTCGTCCAGCGGGCCGATATCGTGGTCGTAATTCAGCTGGAACGGCACCGAGATCAGCGACGAAATCGGGTTGGACAGCTTCTTGGCCAGGTCAGCGGCGTCCTGCGCTAACGATGAAACGGGCCACAGGATGACGCTCAGAATGATGATGGATCGCATGATCGAACCCCCCGGTTGTCAATGCGGCCAGTGTAAGCAATTCCGCCACTTTTTGCTTGGCGTTCCCGAACTGCCGGCGCTTTACGCGGACTGACGTCGCTCACGTGTCAATTGGCCCCTACCCCCAGAAGCTGACCACACGCTCAATGGTCCAGAACGCGGCCACGCTGCCGATGCCGTAGGCCGTCGCGGCGGGAATCCAGCGGGCGCCTGCTTTCGTGAACAGGCGAAACAGCCCGCGCAAGGCAACGATGGCGCCGACGAACAGCAGCTGGCCGGCTTCCACGCCCAGGTTGAAGGTCAGCAGCGCCAGCGGGATGGCGGCCTGGGGCAGGCCCACCTCTTCCAGTGCGCCGGCGAAGCCGAAGCCGTGCAGCAGGCCGAAACTGAAGGCCACGACCCAGGGCGCGCGGGCGGTCAGGCCGGGGCGCCCTTTAAGACCATGAATGACTTCGCTGGCGACGAACACGATGCTGAGCGCGATGACGGCTTCCACCGGCGGGCCGGGCACGTGCATCCAGCCCATGGTGGCGGCGGCCAGCGTGATGCTGTGCGCCAGCGTGAACGCGGTGACCGTGACGACCAGTTCGCGAGTGCCGCGCACCACCAGCAACAGCGCCAGTACGAACAGCAGGTGGTCGATACCGGCCAGGATGTGTTCCACGCCCAGCACAAAATATGACCAGGCCACGGCAGCTTGCCCTGCCGGGGCTTCGATGATGAACACGGGTTGTTCAATGGGCAGGTTTTCGACCTGGCTGCTGCCGTCCAGCCGCTCCAGCCGCGCGATGACCTGGGTGACGCCCACGGCGTTACCCTCGATTTCGACGACCTTGCCGGTCAGGCCACCCGGCACGCGGATCACCTGGCGCTCGATCATCGCGCCGTCGGTCCACGTGGTCCGGGGCGGTTCGAGTTGCTCGGCGCTTTCGGGAAGGCGCACATACGCCGATAGCCGACGATCTTCGCCGGTGGTCGGCACTTTCCAGAGCACCGCGTATTGTTCAGGGCCGGTTTCACGCAGTTCCAGGTATGCGGGCCGGAAGACGTCGGCGGCGGCGGTGATCGCCAGGCAGAGCGCGGCCAGCAGGACTGCCAGTGCGCGTGTCATCCGTTCGCACCGGCGCCGGCGGCGGCCTCGGCGTCTTCAGGCGCTTCCGGATAGCGCACGGTGTACCGCGCGCGAAGCGCCTCGTAGAAGGCTTCATCCGCGGCCTCGCGCCGGGCGGCCGCCAGGTCCCGTGCGACCTCGGCGCGGACATCGTCCAGGGTCGCGGCGCGGGCGGGCGTGGCCTGCTCCAGGTACACCAGGTGCGGGCCGTAGGCCGAGGTCACCGTGGAGGCCCAACGGCCAGGCTCCAGGCCAGCGAGTCCTGATGCGAAGGGTTCACCGAACGTGGCCTGGACCCGGCTCGCCGGGGCATTGTCCATGCGCGCCGGCAGCAGTGACGGATCGCCCAACTCACCAGCCACGGCGCCTTCGTCGATGGCCTGAAGGGCACCGGACACCACGTCTTCCATTGATCCTTCATGGCGTTCGGGGTCGAAAAACACCTGGTGGAAAGTGTAGCGGGGCTCAATCGCGTACTGTGCAGGACGCTCGTCCAGCCAGGCCTGCAACTCGGCCTCGGTGGGTTCCGCCTCGCCCAGGCCCTCGGTGATGAAGGTCATCTTCTGGGCCACGCGCCGTTTCAGGACCGGGTCGTCACGGTCGAGCCCCAACGCCAGGCCCTCGCGATAGAGGATCTCCTGCCGGACCCAGTTGTCCACCAGGCCTTTAAGCTCTTCCTCGGTAGGTTTGCGCGTCCAGAGGCGCTCGAACTGCATGACCAGCCGATCGACCTGGCCAGCGCTGACGACAATCTCGTTGGCGTCGATCGTTTCTTCGCGGTTAACCCAGCCGTAAACCAGAAAGAAAGCCGCACCGACCAGGAAGAAATGCAGCAGCGGTTCACGAACAACCTTCTTCAGGCTCATCGGTCACATCCGTTCGGAATCGGTGAATCCCGCTATGATGAAGGAACTTGTCATTCATTCAAAGGAGGGAAAGTCATGAGCGACATGGGCAATCAATCCGGTTCGCAGGTGGAATCGGTCGGCGCGATGGTCAGGGACGCGCGCGAGTTCTGCGCGAAAAACTGGTGGGTCTACCTGCTGGGTGGAATCGCGGCCATCGTGTTCGCGATCCTGGCGTTTACGAAGCCAGGCGCGGCTGCGCTGGTGCTGGGCCTGTTTTTCGCGGCCTTCATCCTGGTGGACGGCATTTTCAGCGTCATCGGTGCGCTCGCCAACCGTGACCATGACGGCTGGTGGCTGGGGCTGATCTATGGCCTGCTGGCCATCGCGGTGGGCGGCTACCTGCTGGCGGTGCCGTTCGCGGCCTCGATGGCGCTGGTCTGGACCGTCGCGTTCGTCGTGATCTTCTTCGGCGTCACCCAGGTGGCCCTGGGAGTGCGGGTGCGCAAGGCCGTGAAAGGTGAATGGATGCTTTACCTGACCGGCGCGCTGTCAATCATCGCCGGCATCATGATGGCGTCGAACATCGTCATCGGCGGCCTGACCGTGGTCTACCTGATCGCCGCCTGGGCGCTGCTGGTCGGCATCCTGCGCGTGCTATTCGCGCTGAAGGCGCGGCAGTTCGGCAAATCAGGGCTTGCCTGAGTGCCGGGCTGGGCTGGAGCCTGGATCAGAAACTCCAGTCCCATTGCACCCTGGCACGGGTATCGGCGGCGGATTCGCCGCCGATCTCGTCCACGCTGATACGGCTGACATCCGCGGTCAGCTTGTTGTCATGGCCTTGAAAGAACAGGTTGGCCACCACCGTCCACTCTTCCTGGTCACGGTCGAGCGGGGTGTCGCGCCAGTCGACCCGGGCGTAACGCAGCGCCAGTTCCACCGGCTTTGACCAGGTTTCCCCGCTGACCATCCAGGCCTTGCCCAGCTGGGCATAGCCACCGTTCAGCGTTGACCGCCCGCCGGCCTCGTGGTCCTCGATGCGTTTCTGGTGATACTCCTGCTGGATCGACCAGCCGTTGAACTTCCACGCGAAGCCCTGCTGCCATTGCTCCAGCGTGTAGCGCTCGCCGCCGCCGGCTTCAAAGCCGTCGAGCTGGCCGCCGCCGGAACTGGAAAACCGTGTATATGGCCCCCGCACCGTCGCCGCGGCCAGCGAGAATGACGCCAGCGGCCTGGACGAGAACGCCAGGTCGCTTTGCCGGAACGACAGGTCCCGGCCCAGGAACTGCCACTGCCACCGGGCCATGTAGAGAAGCTCGTCTCCGCGTGGCCCCGGGTCGCGGCCGTCGCCTTCGTAAATGCCCACGTACCACCACTGGTCGGCATGAGTACCGGCACCGAAGTGTTTCAAGGCGGTGGCACCGCGCTGCCGGTCCAGCGTGAAGGCGTACGTGGAGATCGACCGTTCAACGAACTGCTGGCGGCCCGAGGAATCGACGCGCTCACGGTTGTAGAGCGTTTTGTACTGACCGATGCGAAAGCGCAGGTCGTCCCGCGGCACCAGGTCGAGCCGCAGGTCGAGCAGCGGGTGATCGCCCGACAGTTCGTGCTCGAAGTAATAGCCGATCCAGGGCCGGAACAGGTGGCCTTCCGATTTCAATCGCGCCCGTCGAATCCCGAGATCCGCGCCAGGCAGCGATTCGAAATCCGCCACGGTGCGCGGGTCGCTGTCGAATGGGTCTGAGTATCGGGTCTGCAGGCGTAGCCAGACATTCGCGAACCAGTTGTCTGATTCTTCGCCGAACTCAATGCCCAGCGAATCATCCATGAGCCGCGACATCCACGATTGCTCGGCGTCGAGCGCGTCGTGGATGATCGCGCCGCTGAACAGGTGCCGATGATCCTCGGCCGTTTGTTCGCCCGGGTCCGGTGGCCCGGTGTCAGGGTGCCCGGCGGCCCCGGCCGCCCCGGCGAGGATCAGCAGGGACAGGCCGGCGAATGTCGCTGGCTTCATTGAACCCTATGGCGTGTACCAGATGGGGGACGAAAAGGCCCGCTCCTGGTGGACCAGGGGAACTTCGTCGCTGGGCTGCGCGCCGAGATTGACCTTGTCATACAGCGTCCAGCGCGGGGTCGGGATCTCCAGCACTCGCACGTAGTAGCTGGCTTTCAGCGACGGGTCGAAATCCGGGTCGGTCCAGACGGTCGAAAATCCGGTATCGCCAATCGAGTTCGTGTACTCGGCGGTCTCCAGGTTTACGGTATTGCCCACCGGCGGCAGCTTGCCATCCGGGCCGGGCTGGCGGTCATCCGACCACGCCAGGTCGTACACCTTTTCATGCTGGCCGCCCTCGGCATCCACCCAGACCTTGATCATCTGTACGCGATCCAGGTTGGCGCCCTGGGGATCCTTGGTTGCCTGCACAAGGAAGGCCGGCGCCTGGCCTGCGGGCGCGGCGGCGAGGTCGCCGCCCATCGGCACGCCGCGGTCGTAAGCCTTGGCGACTACGTCACCGTCCATGAGGTCATCACCGAAATCGAACCCGCCGAACAGCCGGACGGCCATGCGCGGGCCCGTGGTGGCAAAGGTCTCACGACGGTACATGGCCTCCCAGATGGCCTCGCGGGTATTCTCCGTTGCCCAGACACCGGTCACGGCCGCGGCGGCCTGCTCCCAGCCCATGTACTGGTCGGTCGGGCCACTGAGGAGCGGGAAATCCCAGCGCTCGACATTGCTGGGCTCGAGCGTTTTGAACTTGCCGAAAAAATTGCCCTCCTCGGTCGACGACATCCCCGTGTGCGTGTCGGTACCGCCGTTGGCGCCGTACTTGAACGGGTTGGTGCCCAGTTCATCCTGCAGGCGCATGCCCGCCTTCAGCGACTCGCGCCAGTACTCGTGCTGCAAAGCGCCGTCGGGCTTCGGCGCGAGAATCAGGTTGCCGCGGTCCCACAGGTCCCAGCTTGCGAACTCGTCATCCGGCGCCAGCAGCGGGTGCTGCTCGCTCTGGCCCTTGATTTGCGTGACCTCGTACAGGCGTTCGTACTTTTGCCGCTGCTCGGCCCACCCGGATGTCATCGGCGAGCCGTCGAAGCGGCTTTCCTCGAACATTCGGCCATTGGACATGTTGCCGTTATGGGGAATGGCGTGTACCCGGTCGCCGGTTTTCGCCTCGTAGTTCGCCATCCACTCCCAGAGTTTCTCCGGGTCCTCGGTCTCGAACGTCGTCAACGGCAGGATCTGTAATGCCTGGTCCGCGGTGCCGCGGAAGATCATGTTGCGGTGCAGGTTATCGCCGCCGTTGGCGTTGACGGTCCACTCATAGGCGATGAACGTGGTGAACTCGCCCGGCTTGTAGAAATCCTCCGCGGCCTGCACGGTTTTCTCCCAGGCCGAGACCATCCACTTCGGGTCCATGATGGTGGGCGGCAATTTGCCGGTCGATTGTGCAACCACCAGTTCGCTCTTGGCATCTGCCGCGCGCTTCTCATCGCCTGAATTCAGCGCGTCGTACCAGCGCTTCATGGTCTCATCCTCCAGCATTTCCGGGTTACCGGCAATCAGCTCGTTGATGGTGCCCATGCCGTCGGAATGGTCGGTGACCATGAACCAGTCATAAGGTCGCGACAGTTTCGCCGGCAGACCCGAATTGGACGTGATTTCCTCGCCCAGGGCGTAACGATACGCATCAACGGGGCCGGTGATCGCGCCATCCATGCCGGCATCGGCAGACCAGCCCGTATGCACGTGGGTGTCGCCGTAGAAGGCCTGCCGGGGGACATCCGGCTTCGCGGGTCCAGGCGGTGGCGTGGGCTCCGGCGCTGCCGGTGTGGCTTCCGGCACCGGTGTCTCGGCGACCGGTGATGGTGATTCCGGCTCCTGTGAACAGGCACCCAGTACCAGGGCAAGTGTGACGCTGACGACGATCGAACGCATGGTTTATTCCCCCGCGAATGTGTGACCCAAGTCTAGTGAATATCCTTGAAAGTTGCATGAAATCTTCGGCCTGGCGGCGGTCGTGTGCTACCCTTTGCGGCCCTCGCAAGACCGTTCAGGAAACATGCCGTGAAACTCATTTTCAAGACATCCGCGTTTGCCGTTCTGTTCATGCTGGCCGGCTGCCAGAAGGACGCCAGTACCACCACCGACACCGCCGCCCCGGCTTCTGATACCCCGGTTGCAGAGGCTGCCTCTGCGCCAGGCGGCCTGCCCGCGGGCATCACCCTGGTGGAGGAATTCGACGGCGACGACAGCGGCATTTCGATCCCCTACAAAAAGTACCGGCTGGCCAACGGCCTGACCGTCGTGCTGCACGAGGATCACTCCGACCCGCTGGCGCACGTGGACGTGACTTACCACGTCGGTTCCGACCGCGAAGAGCCGGGCCGCTCGGGCTTTGCGCATTTCTTCGAGCACATGATGTTCCAGGGCTCGGTGAACGTGGGCGACGATGAGCACTTCAAGATCGTCTCCAACGCCGGCGGCACGCTGAACGGCACCACCAACACCGACCGCACCAATTACTTCGAGACGGTGCCGGTCAACCAGCTGGAAACCGTGTTGTGGCTGGAAGCCGACCGCATGGGCGTGTTCCTGGACGCGGTCACCCAGGAAAAATTCGAGATCCAGCGCGAAACGGTCAAGAACGAGCGCGGCCAGCGCGTCGACAACCGGCCTTACGGGCGCGCACTGGAAACGTTGATGCAGACGATGTACCCGGAAGGCCACCCCTACTCGTGGCCGGTGATCGGCTGGATCGAGGACCTGAACCGCGCCGACCTGAATGACCTGAAGCGCTTCTTCCTGCGCTGGTACGGCCCCAACAACGCCACGCTGACCATCGGCGGTGATATCGACCCGGCGCAGACGCTGGAGTGGGTCAACAAGTATTTCGGCCCGATTCCGGCGGGTCCTGAGGTCGAGAACCTGCCGAAGCAGCCGGCCAGCCTGGACGCTGACCGCTACGTGACGCTGGAAGACAACATCCACCTGCCGGCCCTGGCGATGATGCAGCCGACGGTCTACTCCTTCCACGAGGACGAGCCCGCGCTGGACGCGGCCGCGAAGATCCTCGGCCAGGGCCAGGCCTCGTTGCTGTACCAGCGCCTGGTGCAGACCGGTCGCGCCGTGCAGGC
Organism: uncultured Oceanospirillales bacterium; assembly: GCA_913055655.1. GTDB lineage: Bacteria > Pseudomonadota > Gammaproteobacteria > Xanthomonadales > SZUA-36 > Marinihelvus. The sequence goes on from CAJXKA010000006.1 coordinate 83,443, forward strand.
CTCGGTCAACCATGCCTGCAAGGAACTGGCCTGCGAGATGTGGTTTATCGTCATCCAGAACCCGGCCTCGGGCGAGACCCTGGCGGAAATGGAAGCCGCGGTACGCGAAACCATCGCCGAGTTTGCCGAGCGCCCGGTCAGCGAGGACGACCTGACCAAGTTCAAGGCCGATTTCGAGGCGGGCCGTGTATTCGGCCTGCAGTCCGTGGCCGGCAAGGTGTCGACGCTGGCGGCATTCGAAACCTTCACCGGCAGCCCGGAGGGCATCGCCGAAGAGATCGACCGTTACCTGTCCGTGACCACGGAGGACGTGCAGCGGGTGTTCGACCAGTACATTGACGGCAAGCCCGCCGTGGTGCTGAGCATCGTGCCCAATGGCCAGCCGCAGCTGGCCGCCGCCGAACAGAATTTCGAGGTCGGCGAGCGCGACCTGCCCGAGCATTACGAGGACGAGGGGGAACCGCTGGCGCTGCGCCCGGTGGAGGACGACTTCGACCGCAGCGTGAAGCCGACCCCGGGCGTCAACCCGCAGGTGGACCTGCCGCCGATCGGTGACGTCACGCTCTCCAATGGCGTTCGCCTGCTGGCCGTGCCCAATGACGAGACGCCGACGGTCACCATCCGCGCCGTGTTCGACATGGGCACCCGCGATGAACCGGCCGGCAAGGCCGGCCTGACCGCGCTGACCGCCTCACTGATGGGCGAGGCCACGCAGTCGAAATCGGCCGCCGAGTTCGCCGAGGCCATGGAGCGCATCGGCGCCCGTGTTTACGTCAGCCCGGGCATGTACGAGACCACGGTCACGCTGAACACCCTGGCCAAGCACCTGGACACGGCCATGCCGCTGTTCATGGAACGCATCATGGAGCCGGCCTTTACCGAGGAAGACTTCAACCGCGTGAAGCAGCAGACCATCGAGGGCCTGATGCAGGCCCGCAAGACGCCGGAAGGCCTGGCCAGCCGCGCCATCGGCGCCGTGCTGGACGGTCCGGACAGCCCGCTGTCCTTCCCGGTGAACGGCCTGCCGCACACGGTGGAAACCATCACGCTGGACGACGTGAAGGCCTATTACGCGGCGCACATTCCCGAACACCTGACCGGCGTTACTGTCAGCTCCAGCCTGCCGCAGTCGCGCGTGGTCGCGGCCGTCGAGCCGCTGGCCCAGCTGGAGGTCACCGAGGCCGTGCGCGCACCGCTGGCTGACCGCCCGGCCATCGAGGGCCGAACCGTGTACCTGGTCGACAAGGAAGGCGCGGCGCAGTCCAGCATCCGCACCGGCCAGCATGGCATTGCCTACGACGCACTGGGTGATTTCTACCGCGCCGGGCTGGCGAACTTCGTTCTGGGCGGCACCTTCTCCAGCCGGGTGAACCTGAACCTGCGCGAGGACAAGGGTTTCACCTACGGCGCCCGCACCGGTTTCTCAGGCGGCCCGGAACTGGGCAGCTTCCGTTTCAGCGCCGAGGTGAACAAGGACGCCACCGCGGCATCCATCACCGAGGTGCTGGGCGAACTGGAAATGTACGATGAAAGCGGCATGACCGCCGAAGACTTTGAGTACATGCGTTCGGCCATTGGCCAGCGTGACGCGCTGCAGTACGAGACCCCGGGCCGCAAGCTGGGCCTGCTCGACAACATCCTGCGCTATGACCTGCCGCTGGACTACCGTTCACAGCAGAACACCATCCTGCAGGAAACCGACCGCGACACGCTCAACTCGCTCGCCAACCGCCTGATCGACCCGGACAACATGGCCATCGTGGTCGTGGGCGACGAAGCCACCATCCGCGAAGAAATCGAGGCGCTGGGGATGCCCGTGGTTGAGCTGAACGAAGACGGCTACGTCGTCGAATAAGGAAGGGACGGAGTCAGAGTGTACTCAGAGTCGACTCTGAGTACACTCTGACCCTACTCTGACCCCTTCACTCGAGAGGCGCGGATCACTGCGTCACCGGCCTCGTCCTTCAGCACCAGCGTCTGGCCGCCGTTGGTGACCATCCAGGATTTCACCTTGTCGACGGTCGAGTAGAACTTCACTTCCTGGTTGCCGAGGGCGGGCACGCAGGCGCGACGCGTACCGGCCAGCACACCGAACGTCATGCGGTCGGCGTAGATCGCAATATCACCGGTGTAGTTATTGCAGCCGGTGCTGCCCGCCACGCGCTGGTCTTCCGGAAAGCCGATCGTGGTGCGTGAATTGTCGATAACGCCACCCCCGGCGATATCCTCGACCCACCACTCGGTGCCGATCAGCTGTGCCGGGGATGTGATCGCCATCGTGCTGTCCTCCGTTGTTGCGCAACCGCCGGCCGCGGCCAGCATGACCAACGCCAGGCCAGCGACCCGGCTGGTTTTCCACGCCTTTCCAGTTCCAGTTCCCATCACCGTTTCCTCCTGCAAATGACCGGTATATACCGACACGTTATGTCGCCATAGTAACAAGGTCGTTCAGCACCGCGCCCGACGCCAGTAGTCTGCCGTCATGGTTTAAACGGGCCCGACCCATGCTGAATGCACTGAACACCGACAACTCACCTTTCAACGAACAGCAGATCGCATCGCTGCAATCCAGCCTGGGCGCGCTCGACCCGGCGCAGTCCATGTGGCTGAGCGGCTACCTGGCCGGGCAACTGTCCGCCGGTGGCGCCCTGCCCGCCCAGGCCACGCCCGCCGCGGCACCGGCCGGCCAGGCGCTGACCATTCTTTACGGTTCGGAAACGGGTAACGGCGAAACCGTGGCCGAGGCCCTGGCGGCACGTTTCGAGGCCGCTGGCCAGCCGGCCGAGCTGCAGTCGCTGGACGGTTTCCGCCCGGCCGCGCTGAAAAAGCTCGAGCATGCCGTATTCGTCATGAGCACGCACGGCGAGGGTGATCCGCCGGAAGAGGCGCTCGATTTCTTCGAGTTCCTCGACAGCGACCGCGCACCGAAACTGGACAAGCTCTCCTACCGCGTACTGGCGCTGGGTGACAGCAGCTACGCGCAGTTTTGCGAGGCCGGCCGTCGCCTGGACGAACGCCTGCAGGCCCTGGGCGCGAAACCCTTCGGCCCGCGCGTGGACTGCGACGTCGACTACGACTCGCCCGCCGAGACCTGGGGCACCGAGGTACTGGAACACGCCCGCGAAACCCTGGGTGGCGGCGAAGCCGCGGCGCAACCCGCGAACGCGGCACACCTGCACCTGGTGCAGGCCGAACCCGCGCCGTGGACCCGCCTGCAGCCGTTCTCGTCGGAAACACTGCGGGTGCAGAAAATTACCGCCAACGCGTCGGAAAAGGACGTTCACCACATCGAGCTGTCGCTGGAAGACTCCGGCATCCGTTACGAGCCCGGCGATGCGCTGGGCGTGTGGGCGCCGAACGACCCGGAGCTGGTCGCCGAGATCCTGGACGGCCTGTCCATCGACCCGGCGACGAAAGTCACCGCCGGTGAGCGCGAGGTCACCGTCGCCGAGGCGCTGACCGAACACCACGAGATCACCCGCCTGGCCGAAGCGACTGTCCGCGGCCTTGCGAGCGCCGGTGGCCAGGACACCCTGGCCGAAGAGTACGAGGCCCTGGACGACGCCGGCCAGCGCGCTTTCATCGAGCGCCGCCAGTTGGCCGACCTGGTCGCTGCCTACCCGTTCCAACTCAACGCACAGGCCCTGGTCGACCAGTTGCGCCCGCTGGCCTCGCGTTCCTACTCGATTGCCTCCAGCCAGGCGCTGGTGGACGAGGAAGTGCACCTGACCGTGGCCACGCTGGCCAGCGACGCCATCGGCACCGAACGACGCGGCGTGGCCAGCCAGTTCCTGAACCACCGCGTGGGCGAAGGCGGCCAGGTACGCGTGTTCCTGGAACCGAACCGCCGCTTCCGCCTGCCGGAAAACCCGGAGACACCGATCGTCATGATCGGCGCCGGAACGGGGGTCGCGCCCTACCGCGCCTTCCTGCAGGAACTTGAGGCGCGCGGCACCAACCCGGATGCGTGGCTGATTTTCGGTAACCCGCACCTGCGCACCGACTTCCTGTACCAGCGTGAATTCCTGAAGTGGCGTGCCGACGGCCTGTTGAACCGCATTGACGCCGCCTGGTCGCGCGACCAGGCGGAAAAACGCTACGTGCAGCACATTGTGGCCGAACAGGCCGAACGCCTGGACGAATGGCTGGCGCGCGGCGCGCACGTCTACCTGTGCGGTGCGCTGCAGATGGGCGAGGCGGTCACATCGGCGATTGCCGATGCGCTGGTCGAATCCCGCGGGCTGGACGCCGAGGCGGCCGCCGCCGCGGTGGCCAACCTGCGCCGCGAGAAGCGCCTGCTGAAGGACCTGTACTGATGCCCAGTCCGGTCGAAATCATCAAGGCGCGCAGCAATTACCTGCGCGGCACGCTGGAAGAAGGCCTGGCGGACACCGCCACCGGCACCATCGCCGAGGACGACACCCAGCTCAGCAAGTTCCACGGCATGTACATGCAGGACGACCGCGACGTGCGCGAGGAGCGCCGCCGGCAAATGCTGGAGCCCGATCACAGCTTCATGATCCGCGCGCGAATCCCCGGTGGCATCTGCACACCCGACCAGTGGCTGGCCATGGACGAGATCGCCTCGACCTACGCGAACAACACGCTGCGCCTGACCACGCGCCAGGCGTTCCAGTGGCACGGCATCCTCAAGGGTGACCTGAAAAGCAGCATCCAGGCCATGAACGCCGTGCTGGTCGACACCATCGCCGCCTGCGGCGACGTCAACCGCAACGTGATGTGCACCGTGCTGCCCGAGCTGTCCTCGATACATGCACAGGTCTGCGCCGACGCCACGTCCCTGAGCGAACACCTGCTGCCGAAAACCCGCGCCTACCACGAGATCTGGCTGGACCAGGAAAAAGTGGAAGGCACACCGGACCACGAACCCATTTACGGCGAGGTCTACCTGCCGCGCAAGTTCAAGACCGTGTTCGTGGTGCCGCCGGTCAACGATGTTGACGTCTATGCCCACGACCTGGGCTATATCGCCATCGTCGAGGACGGCGAGCTGCTGGGCTACAACGTCACCGTCGGCGGCGGCATGGGCGCCACCCACGGCGACCCGGACACCTACCCGGTGCTGGCGAAGGTGCTGGGTTTTTGCACCCCCGACCAGGTGAACGCCGTGGCCGAGGGCATCGTCACCATCCAGCGCGACTACGGCGACCGCGAGGTCCGCAAGCATGCCCGGTTCAAATACACGGTCGAAGACAAGGGCCTGGATTTCATCCGCGAGGAACTGGCGAAACGTACCGGTTTCGAACTGGAACCCGAGCGACCTTTCACGTTCACCACCTCTGGCGACCCGTTCGGCTGGCACGAATCCGAGGACGGCCTCTGGCATCTTTTGCTGTACGTCCAGAACGGCCGCATCGCCGACCGCGAGGGCGCGCCGCACCTGACCGGCCTGCGCGAAATCGCGAAGGTTCACCAGGGCGAGTTCCGCCTGACCGCGAACCAGAACCTGGTCATTGCCCGGGTGCCCGCGGCCGAGAAGGAACGCATCGATGCACTCTGCGCCAAGTACGGCCTGGACGCCTACGCGAAGCTGTCGGCGACGCGCCTGAACGCGATGGCCTGCGTGGCCCTGCCCACCTGCGGGCTGGCCATGGCCGAGTCAGAGCGCTACCTGCCGGACCTGGTCGGCCACATCGAGGGCCTGCTGGACAAGCACGAGCTGTCCGACGAGGCCATCAACATCCGCATGACCGGCTGCCCGAACGGCTGCGCCCGCCCCTACCTGGCCGAGATCGGCATGGTGGGCAAGGCACCCGGCCGCTACAACCTGCACCTGGGCGCGGCCCACAACGGCGACCGGCTGAACCGGATGACCCACGAAAACATCAACGAGACCGAGATCCTGGAAACGCTCGACGGCTGGTTCGGCCAGTTCGCCGATCAACGCGCCGCGAACGAGACATTCGGCGATTTCGTCACTCGAGTAAGCGGTGAGCAGTGAGCAGTGAGCAGTAAATGGTGAGTGGCCTTACTCCTCACTGCTTACCGCTTACTGCTTACTTAAACGACGAACGGACGAACGGACAAACAAAGTGACACATGCCAACCTGAAACTTTGCAAACCACAGCCGGGCCAGGCCTGGTCCAGCGCGCAGCTCACGTCGGTGACGCCGTGCCTGGAACGGTTGAGCGCCGACGAACGTGTGGAGTGGGCGCTGGATTTCCTGCCGGGCAACCCGATCCTGACCTCCAGCTTCGGCGCGCAGTCGGCGGTGCTGCTGCACCTGGTCACGCGGCACCGGCCGGACATCCCGGTGGTGCTGATCGATACCGGCTACCTGTTCGCGGAAACCTACGACTTTATCGATGAGTTGCACCAGCGCCTGGACCTGAACCTGAAGGTCTTCAGCGCCGAACTGTCGCCCGCGTGGCAGGAGAAGCGCTGGGGCAAGCTCTGGGAACAGGGCAAGGACGGCATCGAACGCTACAACCAGTTGAACAAGGTGGAGCCGATGTCGCGCGCGCTGCGCGAACTGGACGCCGGCGTCTGGTTCAGTGGCCTGCGACGCGCGCAGTCATCCACGCGCCGCCATATCGGCGTGGCCCAGCGGCACAACCAGGTGGTCAAGGTCCACCCGCTCGCCGACTGGACCGACCGCGACATTCACCAGTACCTGAAGGCCCACAACCTGCCCTACCACCCACTGTGGGACCAGGGCTATGTCTCGATTGGTGACTATCACACCAGCCGGCCGCTGAGCGCCGTCGAAAACGAGGAAGAAGCGCGATTTTTCGGCCTGGTGCGCGAATGCGGCCTGCACGAACCGGAGCGTTACCGCGAAGGCTGACCACTTCGCGTTTTAGAGATTAAAGTCACCGCAGCAGGCGTTGTCGTCGAACTTGCGGCCGAAGGTCGGGTGCTTGTGCACGGGCTTCAGACGCGGGAACGGCACGATGTTGGCGTCGTTGATATCGCCGGCGACGGCCTGGTCGATGCGCTCGCGACTCGCGCCCGGCACCACCATCTCCAGGAAGTCGTACATGTACTCGGCCAGGAAGCGGTCGCGGCGAAAGCCCACCCAGGTGGTCAGGCTTGGGAACAGGTCGGCCGCCGGGATGGCGACCAGGTCGGTATCGACCACCGGGTCGTAGGCCATGCAGGCCATGATGCCGATGCCCATGCCCTTGCGCACGTAGGTCTTGATGATGTCCGGGTCCTGCGCGGTAAACACCACGTTCGGCTCCACGCCGGCCCGGGAAAACGCGCGGCCCAGCGATGATTCCTCGTTGAAGGAATACGTATAGGAAATGATCGGGTGGCGCGCGATATCGGCCAGGCCGGGCTTTTCAATCTCCGCCAGCTTGTGGTCGGCCGGCACGAGCACGATGCGTTCCCAGCTGTAAATGGGCAACGTCACCAGGTCGTCGAACAGTTCGCTTTCGCCCGAGGCGATGGCGAAATCCGCTTCGCGCCCCATCACTTGCTCGGCAATCTGCTCGCTGGTGCCCTGGTGCAGGCGCAGGGAAATGCCGCCATTGCGGCGCTGGAACGTTTCCAGCATGTCCGGCAGCACGTAGCGCGCCTGGGTGGGCGTGGTGGCAATGACCAGTTCGCCCTGTTCTTCGCCGGCCAGTTCGCTGGACAGCGCCTTGATGTTATCGGCCTCGGACAGGATGCGGCGTGCCCGCTCGACCACTTTCTGGCCAGCGTCGGTCAGGCCTTCCAGGCTCTTGCCCTTGCGCGCGAAAATCTGGATCGACAGCTCATCTTCGAGCATGCGAATCTGCTTGCTCACCCCGGGCTGCGAGGTAAACAGGGCTTCGGAGGCCGCGGTAATGTTCAGGCCGTTATCGACCACGGCGACCAGGTAGCGGAGTTGTTGCAGTTTCATCGTCGTTCCAGCCTAGCAATTCTTCATTACGGTTTGTCTGCCCTCGAGACGAAAAACCCGCCTCGTGGGCGGGTGGCGTGCTCGAATCGTGTCAGTGACTCATCAGCAGACCACGCACCCATCGGGTACGGGACACTTACAGCGGCACATGAGCGTACGGATTTCGGGCATTTCCACACTGTTCCAACGTGTTATGACACCGAGAATAGGCACATCGTTCGCCGATGACAAGCGTTCATTGCTGCAAACGGTTGCAAATACGGCGCTTTCGCGGCGAACGGCGTTGGCTGGCGCGACATAACGAACCGACATGGGGACCGAAAAACTTCGTATTTCAGTTGCCGCCGCCCCCCAAATATCCTGAACATCCAGAATCAGGAACGGAACAGGACAATGCAGTATTTCCCGGTGTTCATGGACCTTCGCGGCGAAACCGTGGCGGTGATCGGCGGTGGCGCAGTGGCGGAACGCAAGATCCGGCTGTTGCTGAAAGCCGGCGCGCGCGTGCGCCTGGTGGCGCGCGAACTCAACGACACCGTGACCACGTGGTCGAATGACGGCCAGGTCCACTGGGCCGCCCGTGACTACACCGGTGGCGAACTGGACGGCGCCCGACTGGTATTCGCCGCCAGCGACGACGACGCCCTGAACCGCCGCGTTCACGCCGATGCCGAAGCACGCCGCATCCCGGTCAACGTAGTCGACGACCGCGAACACTGCCGTTTCATTACCCCCGCCATCGTCGACCGCGACCCGGTGACCGTGGCGATTTCCAGCGGTGGCCAGTCACCGGTGCTCGCGCGCCGGGTGCGCAGCTGGATCGAACGGTTGTTGCCCGCCGGACTGGGCGCGGTGGCCCGCGCGGCCGGGAACCTGCGCACGAAGGCGGCGCGGTTGCCGCTGGAACAACGCCGGCAGTTCTGGGACCGCATGTTGAACCGCCAGGGCGTCGATGCCCTCACCCGGCTACCCGAAGACGAGATCGAATCACGACTGGGCCACGAGCTGGCCGCGGAAGTCGCACTGGAGACCGCCCATAACGCCGGCGCCCCACGCCCCGGTCGTGTCATCCTGGTCGGCGCCGGCCCCGGCCGCGCCGACCTGCTGACCATCCGTGCCCAGCAGGCGCTGGGCCAGGCCGATGTGATCCTGCACGACCGGCTGGTGCCCGCCGACATCCTGGAAGTGGCGCGTCGCGACGCCGAGTTCATCGACGTCGGCAAGCGCTCAGGCAATCACCATGAGACCCAGGCCGGCATCCACGACCTGATGGTCGAACACGCCCGGCGCGGTCGCGTGGTCGTGCGCCTGAAAGGCGGCGACCCGTTCGTGTTCGGTCGCGGCGGTGAAGAACTGGAACACCTGCGTGCCCACGATATCGAATACGAAGTCGTTCCCGGCGTGACGGCCGCCACCGCCTGCGCCGCCTTTGCCGGCATCCCGCTCACCCACCGTGACCATTCACAGGCGCTGACCCTGATCACCGGCCATACGCAACTGGACGGCAAAGACCCGGCCTGGGCCGAACTGGCCGGCGAAGGCCGGACGCTGGCCATCTACATGGGCGTCAAGCAAGCCCCGGTGCTGCGCGACAAGTTGCTCAAGGCGGGACTGGCGCCCGACCTGCCGGTCGCCCTGGTCGCCGACGGTGCCCGCGATACACAACAGGTCTTCCACGGTTCGATCCGGCACCTGCCGGCACTGGCCGCGCGCGCGCCCAGCGGCGCGCCAGGGTTGTTCATCATCGGCCGCGTGGCGCGGCTGGGCGAAACGCTGGCGTGGTTTGGCGGCCAGGTGCGGGAGTCTCAGCGCGCCGCGTGATCACTCAGCGATAAACACGGCTCCGGTGCGCAACCTTGACCACGGTCACGACCAGTTTTTGGTCGATGACCTCGTAGATGATCCGGTAAACGCCCTGGCGGACGCGGTATCGCTCAAAGCCGGACAACTTTTCACACCCCCCTGGCCGCGGGTCGTCGCGTAGCGCCTCGATACGCCGCAGGATTCGTGCGACATCCCGGTTGGGTACGGAACGCAGGTCTTTGGCGACCGATCGCTTAATGACCAGTTCATATCTTGCCATGGGCCTTCAGGTCATCCAGCAGCGCTTCGTAGGTCATGGTCGGCTCCGCGACGCGATTTTCGAACGCGGCCAGGTCTTCCTGGTCTTCGGCCAGCGCGGCACGAACCGCATCGTTGACCAGGTCAGAGATCGACCGGTTGGTATGCGCCGCCTTGACGCGAAGCGCGGCATGAAGACCCGCATCAAAGTAGATCGTGGCCCGTTTACTGGCTTCACTCATGGCATTCACACTAACGTTTTAACGTTATAACATCATAGCACCCGGCCGAACCGGGTGTGGTGCCGGTATGAACATCGTCAAATTTACATGTCATACTACATGTCATGCCTAATCGAAACTCAATCCGCGAAAGCGTGCAGAAGTATCGTGACAGGATGCGCCGCTCCGGCTTCCGGCTGATCCAGATGTGGGTACCCGACACCCGCGCGGATGAGTTCGCCGAAGAGTGCCGGCGACAATCCCTGGAAGCTTCCCGTCACCACGAGCTCGAGAACGACGTCATGGACTGGGCTGACCGAAATCGCGATACGGAAGACTGGACGCCGTGAAGCGCGGGGACGTCGTCCTGGTCGCACTGCCAGGCGACTACGGAAAGCCGAGGCCCGCCCTCGTCATCCAGTCGGACTTCTTCAATGAGCTTCATACCAGCGTATCTGTCGCCCCGCTCACCAGCACGATCATAGATGCGCCCCTGTTTCGGCTGACGCTGGAGCCTGCACCGGCCAACGGGCTACGGTCGCTGTCCCAGGTGATGATTGATAAGTCCACGGCCGTCCGCGCCGACCGCATCGGCGATACGGTTGGTCGACTGGATGACAAGGACATGACCCGCGTGAACCGGGCGCTGATGGTGTGGTTTGGCCTCGCCGCCTGATCATCCAAGGCCCAGCGTTGCAGATCGACGCGCTACTTCCTGTCCCGGTACGCCCGCAGCGGCGCTGATTCTTCCCAGTCCAGGATCCGGATCTCGTCGAGCGACACCGGGCGCTCACTGAAAAACATCACCGCGCGCAGGCCATCGGAGTAGTACGGGTCGGGGGTCAGGTTGTAGTGGGTATTCTCGAACGTGGAGAGCTGCGAGCCTTTCACGTAACCAAAGGCCGTCAGCGACTGCGAATACGCCAGGTCCTCGATCAGGCCTTCTCGGGTCTTGTCCACGGCCGGATCAATGGCGTGCGTGGTGATCGTCGGCCAGTTCAGCTTGACGCCGATATCGCGGCTGATCTGGCCGAGGTACACCTCCATGCCGCGGTAGCGATAGGGCGTCTGCCAAAGCCGCATGTGGTTGCGCAGGTGGATTGAACTGCGGGCTTTCTGCAGCCCGAGGTCCTGTGGCCGGCCGTAGACGTAAAGCGGGCTGATCGGCGAGTAGCGATAGCGGCTGCCGAACAGGAACGACTTGACAGTCTTCCAGGCCGAGGCGCCGTAGGTGACCTCCGTCTGGTGCCAGCCGCGTCGGATCAGGGCCGAGAAAATGTGTTGCCGGTCGCCCACCAGCACGATATTCAGCGGGTCGCCTTCATCGTCACCGTTCTTGTTCAGCGTGGTCGCGGGCAGCGCTTCCAGCGCCTTCACCAATTCCGGTTCATCGTCCAGTTCAAAGGTTTCGGGCCAGGTGTCGTCCAGGTTCACCTGGTCGACATCGGTGACCAGGCCGGGCACCGGTATGACGAACGAAAAACTCAGCTGGCGAACGGTGGCCACCAGGTCGACATTCACCGCCTTGAAGCCTTCGTCCAGGTTGGCAAACACGTAGCCGGAGACCACTTCGCCAGGGCCGATCGGGTTGCGGAAGGCGATATCGTAGAAGAACAGGTCCATCTCGTGGCGGGTCTCTTTCGACCCGGCGTGACGCTGGTAGGCCGCCTCGAGCGCCGAGTAGCGCTCCGGGTCAACACCGGTTTTCATCAGCACCCAGGGCGTGTCGGAGCGGTTATCGACTTCAATCCAGACCGGCTGGATCCGGTCGCGGTAGAGCGCGGTGCCGAAGATCCGCTCGGTCTCCTCGGCCGACGGTACGCCGACAGTCACGGTCACGTCCTCACGTGTCGCCGTTTGCGCGCGCTCGAGAAACGGCGGGCGGTCGAATGTCTCGGGTTTTTTCCATGCCGGGTTGCAGCCCGCCAGCAGCGCCAGCGCCAGGACCAGGCAGACACTCAAAAGCGGGCGATTCAACCGGTGCATGGTCAGAGCCTCAATAGAGTTCCTTCGGGAACAGGCGGAAGATCATGTCGAGGATGCGCTGGCCGAAATGCCGGGCCGGCTGGCTGTCAACGCGCTCCTGCGCATTCGTCCAGTACAGGTCACCGTCTTCGTCGAGGTGCACCTGCCAGGCATTTTCGGGTGCCATGTCGCGTTCCATTACCGCCACCAGTTCGGCGGCCAGGCCCGGGCTGTGCACGTAAACCCCCATCTCGGTGTTGATCTCGGCGGAGCGTGGGTCGAAATTCATCGAGCCGATAAACACCCACTCGCGGTCGACGACGAAGGCCTTGGAGTGCAGGCCGACGAACTCACCGTGCACCGGCGGCACTTCCACCACGCTCGACTGGATGTCCGGGTTGGCCTGCATCTCGAATAGTTCCACACCCACCCGCAGGAAATCGTCCCGCCAGCCCTTGTAGTGGCTGTTCACCGCCGGCACGTCATGCGAGGCCAGCGAATTGGTCAGGATCTTCACCTTCACGCCGCGGTCGGTCAGCGACTTCATGAAGTCGATGGCCGGCTGGTCCGGGATGACATAGGCGTTGGTGATCAGCAGTTCCTCGGTTGCGCGGCCCATCTCGGGAAACAGGGTCGCGACGACATCCTGGCGGATCGCTTCTTCCTCGGTCTGGTCGAACACCACGCGGCTGGGGCCCATGTGCAGCTGGCCCGCCAGCGCATCCAGCTCCGCCTGCCAGTCCTGGGGCAGCCGTGAAAATCGCGCCAGCTCGGGTGCGCTGGCGATGCGCTCACGGATATTCGCCAGCGTCTCGCGGGCATATTCCGGGTCGCCTTCCAGGTCCAGGTTGCGTGCCGACAGCACCCAGTCGCTGTTCCAGAAGTGGTCGAACAGCGCATTGGCCTGTTTCGCCACGGGGCCGATGCCCAGGACATCCAGGTCATGGAAGTTGTAGTCATGGCCGAGGCCGAAATAGTGGTCGCCGATATTGCGCCCACCGATCACGGCCGCCCGTCCATCGACGATGACGAGCTTGTCATGCATGCGCGTGTTCAGGCGCTCCATTTCCATGACCATCTCACCGCCCCGGGACAGCAGTCCGCGCTCCTTCCACGGGTTAAACAGCCGAAACTCGATATTCGGGTGGCGGTGAATCTCGTAAATGGCCTGGTCAAGGCCGATGGTCAGCAGGTCATCGACAATCAGCCGGACCTTGACGCCCCGGTCCGCGGCACGGATGGCACGGTCCAGCAGCAACAGCCCGACATTGTCCGGGTACCAGAGATAGGTCTGGATATCGACTGAACGGACGGCCGAGTCGATCACCGCCAGGCGCCAGTCCAGGCTGGGCTTGCTGGCATCCAGCAGGTGGAACCCGGAGATGTCCTCGCCGTGCGCGGTGCGGATGGCCTCGGCCATCTCGTAGAGCGGACCTTCGGTGGCCGGTGGCAGTGCGTAGCCCGGCGGGTCCAGGATGGGTTCGTCGCGGATGGACGGGCCGGCACAGCCCGCCAGGAGTAGTGCGAGCGCAGTAACCGCCGCGAACCTGGTCATCAATTGACCTCGTACCAGATTGGAGATCCCCAGGCCCGCTCGACGATCTGCCGCTTCACGTCATCTGCATAAGTGACGCCCTCCCGGATTTCGTCGTAAAGCGTCCAGCGCGCGGTTGGCAGCTGCAGGACACGAACGTAGTAGTACGCTTCCTCGGCCGGGTCGAAGTCGGGGTCAACCCAGCGCCCCATCAGCTGTGCGTCGCCTTTTTCCGTGTTGAACTGCCCGGTTTCCATGTCGATGGGCGCATCAATGGGGGCAACCGTTCCATCGGCGGCCATCCGGCCGTCAGAGGCAACCACGTCGTAGACGGTGTCTTTCATTTCGCCGCCCTCCAGCCAGCCCTTGATCACCTGGATACGGTCCAGGTTCGGGCCATCAGGGTCTTTCGCGGCCCAGACCAGGATTTCGGGTGCCCCGGCGCCCGTGTAATTACCGCCCATGGGTACGCCCCGTTCGTAGCCATCGGTGACAAACGCTTCATAGGAATCGTACGAATCCTGGTAACCCTGGCCGGCGAACGCGCGCACCCGGATGCGCGGCCCGCTGGTCGCAAAGGTTTCTTTTGCGGCCATCGCGTCCCAGATGGCGCCGCGGGTATTCGACGTGGCCCATACGCCGGTGATGGCGCCGGGGTTCGTGTCCGCGATTTCCATTTCGCCTTCAAGGGCGTTGGCGGCCCGGGCTTCCGGATCACGGTCGGTCAGGCCGTGGCTGCCGACCCGGTAGTTGTCCTCTGACACGTTGCCGGGGCTGCCGTTGTGATTGTCGGTTCCGCCGACAAAACCGTACTTGAAGGGGTTGGTGCCCAGGTCGGCACGGTACTTCAGGCCGCGACCCAGGCCGTAGCGGACGAAGTTCTGTTTCATGAACGTCCGGTCGTTGTAGTCCTGGAGGGTCGTGGCGTTTTCGAAATCGGCAAACTCGTCAGCCTGCCAGAACTGGGGCACCACTTCCGAGTTGCCCTTCACCTGCATCATCTCGACCAGCGGTTCCATGCTCGCGCGCGTGGTGACGTAGGCCTCGTCAATCGGATCACCGCTTAACGTCGTCTCGGGAAAATCCAGGCCCTTGCTCTCGTTGGCATTGTGCGGCATCGCGAATACCTGCCGTCCCTGTGATCGCTGCAGCGCCATCCAGGCCCAGAGGTCTTCGGGGTCGGCGCTTTCGTTCGATGAAAATGGGATCTCCGGCACGTTGGCGTCACGAAACAGCACGTTGCGGTGCAGGTTGCCGCCCCCGGGCGCCGACGTCCATTCATAGGCGTGAATGGTGGTGAACGTGCCCGGATCGTAGTGGGCCTCGGTCGCTTCAACATTCTTCTGCCAGGTCGAGGCGATGGCCGCCTCGCCCTGGAAAAACGGCGGGTGCGGGTCGTCCCCCGTACTCAGGGGCGTCAGGACATACTGGCCATACAGCCCCAAAGCAGTTTCCAGATCCTCTGCCTCGCGGAAGGAACGGGCAACCGGATGGTCATAGCCCGGGGCACCCGGGTTCATCAGGCTGAAGGCCTCGCCCATGAACTCGGAATGATCAGTCACCGCACAGAAATCCAGTGGCCGCTTGATGCGGTGCGGGCGGCCGTTCACCATGACTTCCTCACCCTTGGCAAAACGGTAGGCATCATCCGGTGTCAGCCGGTTGCCGCCGATGAATGCGTCCATCGACACCCCAGTGTGGATATGGGTTTCGCCGAAATAGGCGTCCTTGAGCGGGTTAACCGGAACGCGCGCTTCCTTCGCAGCCAGGTCATCCATGACCGGCTCGGCGACTTCGGGCACGGATTCCACGGAACGCCCGGCCTCCGATATTTCGGGCGCCGAAGCATCTTGCTGACAGGCCACCAGGACCGTCGACAAACTCAAGGTCGCAAGCAGTGATCTCATGTCAACCCTCCCGAATCAAAACGAATGGATTTCCCTGAGTCTAGCAGGCAGCAGGCATGAGTAGTGCGTTTCTCAGCCGGCGACCGACACCCTGGGGGTTGAACTCAACGCCGATGGCGCCGCGGCCAGGAAGGCCTTGCAGGCGGGATTCTCGGTTTCGTCGGTGTAGTGATAGCCGGTTTCATCCAGGAAGGCGTGGAAGCGTGCTTCATCAGCCTCGGGCACCAGGAAGCCGGCCAGCACGCGGCCGTGGGCGGCGGCGTGGTTGCGGTAGTGGAACAGGCTGATTGACCAGCGACCGGCCAGCACGGTCAGGAATTCCAGCAGCGCGCCGGGGCGTTCCGGGAATTCGAAGCGATACAGGCGTTCGCGCTCGCCGGTGGGCAGGCAGCCGCCGACCAGGTGGCGCAGGTGCAGCTTGGCGACCTCGTTGCGCGACAGGTCGATGACCGCGTAGCCGCGCTCGGTGAGACGGTCTTCCAGCGTGGCCTCGGCCTCGCGCAGGCGCACGCCGACGAACACGCGCGCATCCGGTGTGCCGTTGTTGCGGTAGTTGAACTCGGAGACCGAGCAGTCACCCAGGGTGCGGCAGAATTCGAGGAAGCTGCCGGGCCGTTCGGGAATGGTGACGGCCAGCAGGGCCTCGTTGCCATCGCCCAGGGCGCAGCGTTCCACCACGTGGCCCAGGCGATCGAAATTGACATTGGCGCCGCTGACAATCGACACCCAGGCGCGTTCGGCGGCGGCATCTTCTGTCACCGCTTCGGGGTGGCGGGCGGCCCAGGCGATGGCGCCGGCCACGGCCAGCGCGCCGGCAGGTTCGGGCACGGCGCGGACTTCCTCGAAGACTGAACGCACCGCAGCGCAGACTTCATCCACGGTCACCGTGATCACCTCGTCCAGCAGCTCGCGGCACATCTCGAACGAGCGGCTGCCGACAATGCGCACCGCGACGCCGTCGGCGAACATTCCGGTGGCGCCGATATCGACCGGCTCGCCGGCCTCGATGGCCGCTTTCATGCTGGCGGCGTCTTCGGGTTCGACGCCGATGACTTTCGTGTTCGGGTAGATCGCCTTCACCGTGGCGGCCACGCCGGCGGCCATGCCGCCACCGCCGACCGGCACGAACACCACCGCGGGTGGTTTCGCCATCTGCTGGCCAATCTCGATGCCGATGGTGCCCTGCCCGGCGATCACATCGGGGTCGTTGAAGGGGTGCACGAAATAGGCGCCGGTCTTCTCCACGTCCGCCAGCGCGGCGGCGCAGGTGGCATCGTAGTCGTCGCCGGCCTGGACGATCTCGGCGCCCAGGGCTTCCACCGCCCTGACCTTGATCTCGGGCGTGGTGCGCGGCATGTAGATGCGCGCGGCGATGCCCAGTTCGCGCGCCGCCAGCGCCACGCCCTGGGCGTGGTTGCCGGCCGAGGCCGCCACGACGCCGCAGGCGCGTTGTTCGTCCGGCAGTTGGTGCAGGCAGTTGTAGGCGCCGCGCAGCTTGAACGCGAACGTGGGTTGCAGGTCTTCGCGTTTCAGCAGCAGGGGCACGCCGATGCGGGCCGACAGTTTCGGCGCCGGCTCCAGCGGCGTGCGTTTGGCCACGTCATACACCTGCGCGCGCAGGGCGCGCTGCAGGAACTCCGCGGCGAGGCCCTCGCTCATCAGATGAACGCGACTTTCCTGGTGTGGATGTCGCCGAGCTGGCCGATGACCGCGTCGGCGGCCTCGTCGGTGCGCAGGTTACCGCCGATATCCAGCGTGCACTGGCCGGCGGACACCGCGTTCCAGATGGCCAGTTCGACCTGCCGCGCGGCTTCGCGCATGCCCAGCGAGTACTCGAACATCATGCCCACCGAGCCCAGCATGCCGAAGGGGTTGGCCAGGCCGCGGCCGGCGATGTCCGGCGCCGAACCGTGAATCGGCTCGTACAGGCCGGCCTTGCCTTCGCCCAGCGACGCCGACGGCAGCATGCCCATGGAACCGACCAGCACCGAGGCTTCGTCGGTGAGGATATCGCCGAACATGTTCTCGGTGACGATGACGTTGAAGCGCGACGGGTTGGCGACGATGTGCATGGCCGCCGCGTCCACCAGCATGGTCTCGTAGGAAACATCGGGGTAACGCTTTTCCATCACTTCGGCACTCACCGAGCGCCACAGGCGCGAGGTGGCCATGACATTGGCCTTGTCGATCATAGTCAACTTGCCGTAGCGGGCGCGCGCCATGTCGGCGGCCATCGCGACCACGCGCTCCACTTCTTCGCGCGTGTAGGTGCAACTGTCGCTGGCGAAATCGTCGCCTTCTTCCTTGTCGCCGAAGTAGCTGCCGCCGGTGAGCTCGCGCACCACCATCAGGTCGACGTTCTTGATGCGCTCGGTTTTCAGGGGGCTGATCTCGGCCAGTGCGGGGTGCAGGCGCACCGGTCGCAGGTTGGCGTAGAGTTTCAGTTCGCGGCGCAGCGCCAGCAGGCCCTGTTCCGGGCGCTTCTTGGCGTGTGGGTCGTCCCACTTGGGGCCGCCCACGGCGCCCAGCACCACGGCGTCGGCTTCGCGGCACATCGCCAGTGTTTCTTCGGGCAGCGGCTCGCCGGTCTCGTCCAGGGCGGCGCCACCGATCAGGCCGGTGTTGATCTCGATGCCCAGGCCGTACTGGTCGGACATCGAGCGGATGAGCTTCTCGGCCTGGTCCGTGACTTCGGGACCGATACCGTCACCCGGCAGTAATACGACTTTAGCGTTCATGTTGGGCCTCGTATGCTTCGATGCGCGCCGATTCGGCGAGCAGGAAATCCAGTCGATCCATGCCGTTCAGCAGGCAGTATCGCGCGAAACCGTCGATATCAAACGTGTATTTGTTGTTATCGGCATCGATCACGACGGTATTTTCCAGATCGATAGTCAGGTCCCCGCCATCCATTTCCAACAGCCGGGCATGCTGGTCTTCCGGCAGGACAATCGGCAGTAAACCGACGTTCTGTGAGTTATTACGGAATATATCGGCAATTTCGCTGGAGATCACCACGCGAAATCCGTACGCCAGCAATGCCCGCGGGGCATGCTCGCGAGAAGAACCGCAGCCGAAATTGCGGCCCGCCACCAGGATCGGGCTGGTCTGCGCGCGCGGCTCGTTCAGTACGCAACCTGGCTTTTCGTCACCGTTGGCGTCGAAGCGCCAATCGGCGAAAGCGCCATCGGCCAGGCCGTCGAAGCTGGTCGCAGTCAGGAAACGGGCCGGGATGATCTGGTCCGTGTCGATATTTTTCTGCGGCAACACCAGTGCCGGGCCGGTCAGGCGGGTAAAGGCGTCCATCAGGCCACCTCCCGTGCCGCTTCAGCGCGTGGATCGACCACGCGGCCGGCGATCGCGCAGGCGGCAGCCGTGGCCGGGCTGGCCAGCATTGTGCGCGCGCCCGTGCCCTGGCGACCTTCAAAATTTCGGTTTGAAGTGCTGACCGCGGTCTTTCCGGCCGGCACCAGGTCGCCGTTCATGGCCAGGCACATGGAACAACCGGGTTCGCGCCACTCGGCGCCCGCTTCCAGGAATACCCGGTCGAGTCCCTCGGCCTCGGCGGCACGTTTGACCGACTCGGAACCGGGGACCACCAGCATTCGCGTTCCCGCGGAAACCCGGTGGCCGCGCAGGATGTCGGCGGCGGCGCGCAGGTCGGACAGCCGGCCGTTGGTGCAGCTGCCGACAAACACCACGTCCACCGCGTGACCGTCCAGCGGCTGGCCGCCGGTCACACCCATGTAATCCAGCGCGCGGCGGCGGCCCGGCGTGTCGCCTTCTGGCACTGCCTCGCCCAGCCGCACTGACATGCCCGGGTCCGTGCCCCAGGTCAATGTCGGCGCCACGTCGGCGGCGTCAACATGGATCTCCCGGTCGAATGACGCACCGTCTTCGGTGGCCAGCGCCAGCCAGTTCGCCGCGGCATCATCAAACGCGTCACCGCTCGGCGCCAGTTCGCGCCCACGCAGGTATTCAACGGTCACCTGGTCGGGCGCCACCATGCCGGCGCGCGCGCCGGCCTCGATGGTCATGTTGCAGACCGTCATGCGCCCTTCCATGTCCAGCGCGCGAATGGCTTCACCGGCGTACTCGATGGCGTAACCGGTGCCGCCGTTGACGCCGATGGTGCGAATGATATGCAGCGCCAGGTCCTTGGCGGCCACGCCCGGGCCCAGCCGGCCATTGACCACCACGCGCATGCTTTTCGGCTTGCGCTGCGGCAGGCACTGCGTGGCCAGCACGTAACCGACCTCGGTGGTGCCGATGCCGAACGCCAGAGCGCCGAAAGCGCCGTGCGTGCTGGTGTGGCTGTCGCCGCAGACGACGGTCATACCCGGCTGCGTGGCGCCCAGTTCCGGCCCCATCACGTGCACCACGCCGCGGTAATCGGAACCCCAGCCTTCCAGCCGGATGCCGAATTCGTCGCAGTTTCGCTCCAGGGTCTGCACCTGGGCCTTGGCCTGCGGCGTGTAGTACGCGCGCTCGCCGTCCGGGCCGGGTGGCGTGGTCGGCGTTGAATGATCCAGCGTCGCCAGGGTGCGGTCGGGCCGGCGGACCGAAAGGCCGCGCTCGCGCAACATGTCAAACCCCTGCGGGCTGGTCACTTCGTGCACCAGGTGCAGGTCGATGTACAACACGGCGGGCGTGTCGGCGGTCTCTTCGCGGACCACGTGCGCGGCCCACAGCTTGTCAAACAGCGAGCGCGGGCCGGCGGCGCCGTCCCGCGTTGCTACGCCTGGCACCTCGTCACCCATGGGCCACCTGTCGATTGCCGTCAGCGGCGTCGGCGATGGGCTCCAGCCAGCCGAAGTGGTCCTCGGTCTCGCCGGTGAACAGGCCGAAGAATGCGGACTGGATCTTCTCGGTGATCGGCCCACGCGACCCACAACCGATATCCAGGTCGTCGACCGAGGCGATCGGCGTGATTTCCGCCGCGGTGCCGGTGAAGAACAGCTCGTCGGCGGTGTACAGCGATTCGCGCGACAGCGGTTGCTCGCGCACCTCGTAGCCCATGGCGTGGGCCAGGCGGATGACCGTGTCGCGGGTGATGCCGGACAGGATGGCCTCGGACTGCGGCGGCGTCAGCAGCACGCCGTTGCGGACCATGAACAGGTTCTCGCCGGCGCCTTCCGACAGCGTGCCGTCGGAGGCCAGGCCGATGCCCTCATCAAATCCCAGGCGATGGGCTTCCATGCTGATCAGCTGACTGGACAGGTAGTTACCACCCGCCTTCACGCCCGCCGGGATGGTGTTCGGCGCCACCCGCTGCCAGCTCGAGACGCACACCCGCGCGCCCTTCTCGCGGGCTTCCTCGCCCAGGTAGGCGCCCCACTCGATGGCGGCGATGGCCACATCGATGGGCGTGTTCTTGCCGGCCGCGACGCCGATGGTGCCGTAGCCGCGGTACGCGATCGGGCGCAGGTAGGCGCTCTTCAGGCCATTACGCGACACCACGCCGCGGCAGGCATCGTAGACCGTGTCGAAATCATACGGCAGCGCCATGCGGTACACGCGGGCGCAGTCGTACATGCGCTGGACGTGGTCTCGCATGCGGAACCCGAATGATTCGCCCTGCTTTTCATAGACCCGGATACCCTCGAACACGCTGGAACCGTAGTGCAGCGCGTGCGAGAGCACGTGGGTGGTGGCTTCGAACCACGGCTTGTATTCGCCGTTGTGCCAGATGTAGTCGGTCGGTTTCATGTCTGTGCCTTGTCCTGGTCAGGCCACGTTCGTGCGTGGCTCGGATTCTTCGATGCGCGCGTTGTTTCGCGACGCACGGTTGATGATTTCCAGCAGCGCCTCGGCGCAGGCGGCGACGATATCCGTCGACAGGCCATGGCCGCTGTACTCGGTGCCGTCCACCCGGGCGCGCATGGTCGATTCACCCTGCGCGTCCTCGCCCAGCGAGATGCTGCGCATGGCCAGGCTGGTGACCTCGATGTCCATGCCGGTGATCGCTTCCAGCGCCTTGACGATGGCGTCGACGGGGCCGTCGCCCTCACCCGTCTGGGTGGCGGTGGAGCCGTCTTCGTGGGACAGCGTCAGCGACGCGGTCGGCTCTTCCTCGCCCGAAACGCGGCTGACCACGCTCAGCCACTGCAGCGACCACGGGCCGATATCGCCACCGGCCTGGTTGCCGGTGATGATGGCTTCCAGGTCGGCGTCGTAGACGCGCTTCTTGGCGTCGGCCAGTTCCTTGAACTGCTCCATGACGCCGTCGATCTCGCCCTCGGCCAGCTCGTAGCCCATGGCGCGGGCGCGGTCGATGACGGCGTGCTTGCCGCTGTGCTTGCCCAGGATCAGCTGCGAAGACAGTACGCCCACGTCCTCGGGCTTCATGATCTCGTAGGTCTCGCGCGAGGCCAGCATGCCGTGCTGGTGAATGCCGGATTCGTGGGCGAACGCGTTCTCGCCGACGATCGCCTTGTTGCGCGGGACGAAGTTGCCCGTGACCGCGGCCAGCAGGTGGCTGGCCATGTGCAGCTTGCGGGTGTCGATATTCGTGCTGCAATCGTAACGGTCGGCGCGGGTGCGCAGGGCCATGACCACTTCTTCCAGCGCGCAGTTGCCGGCACGCTCACCCACGCCGTTCAGCGTGCACTCGATCTGCCGCGCTCCGCCTTCGACGGCCGCCAGTGAGTTCGCCACCGCCAGGCCCAGGTCGTTGTGGCAGTGCGTGGAAATGGTCACGCCGCCAATACCGGGTACCGTCTCGCTCAGCCAGCGGAACAGGTCGGTCATTTCCTGCGGGGTGGAATAGCCCACGGTGTCCGGAATATTCACGGTGGTAGCGCCGGCCTCGATGACCGCGGCCAGCACCTCGGCCAGGTAGTCGCGCTCGGTGCGGATGCCGTCCTCGGCGGAGAACTCCACATCGTCACAGAACGAGCGCGCCAGCTTGACGCCGGCCACCGCGTTGTTCAGCACTTCCGCCCGGTCCATGCCCAGCTTGTCACGCCGGTGGATGGGGCTGGTGGCGATGAAGGTATGGATGCGGCGTTTCTTCGCCGGCAACAGCGCTTCGCCCGCTTTCTCGATGTCGCGCGTCACCGTGCGGCACAGCGCGGCGATGGTCGGACCCTCGATCTCGCGCGCCACGGCCTGTACCGCGGCGAAATCGCCCGGTGATGCGGCCGGGAAACCCGCCTCGATCACGTCCACGCGGAGATCGGCGAGCGCGCGGGCCACCCGCAGCTTCTGGCCATGGGTCATGGAAAACCCGGGGCTCTGCTCGCCGTCGCGCAGGCTGGTGTCGAAAATCTTGATCTCAGGCATGGTGTCGTACTCCAGGGTGTTTCAGTTCAACCTGCAACACGTCGTGCAGGCGCTCCAGCTGGCGCTTGAGCAATTCAGGCGAGCGCTCCGATCGCACCCGCAAAGACAGGGGCTGGCCACCGTCGCGAACCTCTTCGGCTTCGCAGGCCAGCAAACGGAAACCGCGCCGTTCCACCAGGCCCAGTACGCGCACGACGGCGCCCTCCACGGCGCGCAGTTGCAGCTGCAGGTGATGGACGTCGGGCCTCGGCCCGGCGGTGACGTTGCTCACGGCGCTCACGGTATTCATCACGATCGGTTTCCCATCATCTTGTGATTGGCCTGGCCGGGCGGCACCAGCGGCCAGACGTTTTCCATCGGGTCGATCTGCACGTGCAGCAGTCGCGGCCCCTGGTCGTCGTCGGCCAGCAGCCATTCCAGGCCGCCGCCCACTTCGCCGGGCTTGTCGATGGTCTTCGAACCGATGCCGAAGGCCTCGGCCACGCGGGCGAAATCCGGGTTGTCGGACAGGTCGACCTCGCTGTAATTGCCTTCGAAGAACAGTTCCTGCCACTGCCGCACCATGCCCAGCATGGCGTTGTTCAGCAGCAGGATCCGCACGTCGATGCCGTAGCGGTTCAGGGTGGCCAGCTCCTGCACGTTCATCATGAACGAGCCGTCGCCGCAGACCGCCACGACCTTTTTCTCCGGCTTCGCCACCTTGGCGCCCATGGCCGCGGGCAGGCCATAGCCCATCGTGCCCAGGCCGCCGGAAGTGAGGTGCTCCAGCGGGTCGTTGAAGCGGCAGTGCTGCGCCACCCACATCTGGTGCTGGCCCACATCGCAGGCGATGACCAGGTCATCACGCATGCGGCTCATGTCACGCAGCAGTTTCGGTGCGTAGATGCCCTCGCCCGGGGCGTCGTAGCGCCAGGCGAACTCCTTCTTCCAGGCCTCGCACTGGTTGATCCACGACGCGCGCGGCGGCTCGTCCGGCCCCAGCTTCGCCAGCGCCGGCGCCAGGTCGCCGACGATGGCGACATCCGGCTTGCGCAGCTTGGAAACTTCGGCCGGGTCGATATCCATGTGGATGACCTGGGCCGTCGGCGCGAAATGCGTCAGCTTGCCGGTCACACGGTCGTCGAAGCGTCCGCCGATGACCATCAGCAGGTCGCAGTTCTGCACCGCGTGGTTGGCGGCCTCGTTGCCGTGCATGCCCAGCATGCCCAGGAAACGCTCGTGGTCGGTGGGCAGCGAGCCCAGTGACTTCAGCGTCGCGGTGACCGGCAGGCCGGTGCGTTCAACGAACTCGCGGAATGCATCGACCGCGTCGGAAATGGCGATGCCGCCACCGGCGATGACCAGCGGGCGGCGGGCCTTCGTCAGCAGCTCGTTGGCCGCGGCGATGGCGGCTTCGTCCACCGGCTGGGGCGCCGGTGACGGGTGACGGGTGACGGGTGACGGGGAATGCATCGCAACCGACACGTCCTTGGGAAAATCCACCAGGACCGGGCCGGGTCGGCCACTTTCGGCGATGCGGAAGGCCTCGTCCATGATTTCGGGGATCTCGCTGACGTCGCGGACCACGAAGCTGTGCTTCACCACCGGCAGCGTGATGCCGAAAATGTCCACTTCCTGGAAAGCGTCGGTGCCGATCAGCGAACTGGCCACCTGGCCGGTGATCGCCACCATCGGCACCGAGTCCATGTACGCGTTGGCGATACCGGTCACCAGGTTGGTGGCACCCGGGCCGGAAGTCGCCATGCACACACCCGCCCGCCGGGTCACGCGGCCGTAGGCATCCGCCGCCAGCGACGCGCCCTGTTCGTGGCGGGTCAGGTAGTGCTTCAGGCCGGAGCCCACCAGCGCGTCGTACAGCGGCATGATGGCGCCGCCGGGGTAGCCGAAAATTTCCTTCACCCCGTTGCGCTTCAGCGCCTCGATCATCAGTTGCGAACCGCTCAGCGGCTCGGCCGATGTGTCTTCGCGTTTATCCAGCAGGCTCATGGTTTTCCCCGTTCCTCAAGGCTTTCGTTCAGGCCGCTTCCTGGGCCTTGTTCTTCTTCGCCAACCAGCTCATGCGCTCACGCAGTTTGCTGCCGGTAGACTCGATCGGATGTGCACGACGCTTGGTCAGCATGGCCTGGTAGCCATTGGAACCGGCCGCGTACTCATCCATCCACGCCTTGGCGAAGGTGCCGTCCTGGATGTCGGTCAACACGTCCTTCATGCGCGCCTTGACGCTGTCATCGATGATGCGCGGGCCGGAGACCAGGTCGCCGTAGGCCGCGGTGTCGGAGATGAACTCGTACATCTTGTCCAGGCCGCCTTCGTACAGCAGGTCGACGATCAGCTTCAGTTCGTGCAGGCACTCGAAGTAGGCCGCTTCGGGCTGGTAGCCGGCTTCCACCAGGGTGTCGAAGCCGTGCATGACCAGCTGCGCGGTGCCGCCGCACAGCACGGCCTGCTCGCCGAACAGGTCGGTCTCGGTTTCCTCGGCAAAGGTGGTGTCCAGCACACCGGCGTGGGTACCGCCCAGGCCGTGGGCGTAGCTCAGGGCGCGCTCGGCGGCCTCGCCGGAGGCATCCTGGTAGACGGCGCGCAGGCACGGCACGCCGCGGCCTTCCTGGTACTGGCGACGCACCAGGTCACCCGGTGACTTCGGTGCGACCATGGTGATGTCGATATTCTTCGGCGGCTCGATGGCGCCGAAATGGACGTTCAGGCCGTGGGCGAACAGCAGCGTGTCGCCATCTTCCAGCTTGTCCTTGATCTGCTCGAACACCGCCGGCTGCACCATGTCCGGCACCAGCATAGAAATGTGCTGCGCCCTGGCGGCCGCCTCGGCGAAGTCCAGGACTTCAAAGCCGTCGGCGGCGGCGGCCTTCGCGGTCGGGCCGCCCGGCCGCGCGCCGATGATCACCTTGTAGCCGGAATCACGCAGGTTGTTGGCGTGGGCGCGGCCCTGTGAGCCGTAGCCCAGCACGGCCAGGGTCTGGCCTTCGAGCGCGTCACGTTTTACATCTTCGGTGGTAAACAGTTTCATCGTTCAGTCCTCTCTAAATAAATGCGTTGTCAGTGTGTGTTCAGGTTTTATCGGTATGTGCTTAATCGGTGTGTGGCACGGTCACGGCGCCCTTTGATGCCGAACCCACCAGCCGCGCGTACTTGGCGTAGACGCCGGCCGGGGCCGGCTTCTCCAGCGGCCTGAAGCCGTCGCGGCGCGCGTCCAGGTCGGCGTCGACGGCGATCACCTGGCTCTCCACGTCCAGGGTGATGCGGTCGCCATTGCGGACCAGGGCGATGGGGCCGCCGGCCGCCGCCTCGGGCGCCACGTGGCCGACCATGAAGCCGTGGGTGGCGCCGGAAAAACGGCCGTCGGTGATCAGCGCCACGGAATCGGACAGGCCACGGCCGGCGATGGCCGCGGTCACCGCCAGCATTTCGCGCATGCCCGGGCCGCCCTTCGGGCCTTCGTAACGGATCACCACCACGTCGCCGGCCTCGACCTTGCCGGTCTGGACGGCTTCGAACGTCGCTTCCTCGGAGTCATAGACCTTGGCCGGGCCTTCGAAATGCAGGCGGCCGTGACCGGCAAGCTTCACCACGCAGCCTTCCGGCGCCAGGTTGCCAAACAGCACGCCGAAGCCACCGCGCGGCTTCAGGGCATGCTCGATGTCGACGATCACGTCCTGCTCCGCCGGTTCGGCCAGGTCAGCCGCTTCCTCGCCCAGCGTGCGGCCGGTGACGGTCAGCGTGTCGCTGATCTTGCCGGCGGCCAGCAGGCGCCGGACTACCGCAGGCGTGCCGCCGGCCTCGAACATGTCCACGGCCAGGTACTTGCCACCGGGTTTCAGGTCGGCGATGACCGGCGTGGCGGCGGAGATTTCGTCCCACTCGTTCAGTTCAAAATCGACACCCATCTCGGCGGCGACCGCCAGCAGGTGCAGCACGGCATTGGTGGAACCGGCCGTGGCGCAGGTGGCCGCCGCGGCGTTGCGCAGTGATTCGCGGGTGATCAGCTGGTCCGGCGTGCGGCCGCTCTTCAGGGCGTCCATCACCCAGCGGCCGGCCTGGCGGGCGGCGCCGATCTTGCCCGGATGCACGGCCGGGATATCGTTCAGGCCCAGCGGCGACAGGCCCAGCATGGTCAGCGCCAGCGCCATGGAGTTGGCGGTGAACTGGCCGCCGCAGGCGCCGGGGCCCGGCAGCGCGGCTTTCTCGATGCCGTCCAGTTCTTCGTCGTCAATGGTGCCGGCGGCGTGCGCGCCCACGGCCTCGAACACATCCTGGATGGACAGGTCGCGACCCTTGTACCGGCCCTTGCCGATGGAGCCGCCATACAAAATGACGCACGGCAGGTTCAGCCGGGCCGCGGCCATGGCGGCGGCCGGCAATGTCTTGTCGCAGCCCACCAGGATCACCAGCGCGTCCAGCGAATGACCGCCCACGGCCAGCTCGATGGAATCGCAGATGGTCTCGCGCGACATCAGCGACGCGCGCATGCCCGGGGTGCCCATGGTGATGCCGTCGGTCACGACGATGGTGTTGAACTCGATCGGCGTGCCGCCGGCCTCGCGGATGCCTTCCTTCACCGGGGTGGCCAGCGCGCGCAGGTGAATGTTGCAGGGCGTGACCTCGCTCCAGGTGTTCACCACCGCCACCAGCGGCCGCGACAGGTCATCGTCACCCAGCCCGGTGGCGCGCAGCATGGAACGTGCCGGCGCACGGGCCGGGCCGCTCTTCATGATGTCGCTGGTCTGCGCACCGTTGTTGTTTTTGTCGTCACTCATGATGGTTTCATTTGTTCCGGTTTTTGTAGTCCATAAAGTAAAAACCCCGCTTCCTTTCGGTTGCGGGGTTCTGATGTCTTTGCTTGTTTTGCTTACGCGTAAACGCCAACCCCGGCTGTCGTCGGAATAATAAGTACAAGTACCAGGAGGAGCGTTGCGTGCGCGCCGCGCAGACGGCCAAGGGCGGCCAGGAGCCCCCTCGTGTCGGTCGAAAATTGGCGCGTACGCTTAGTCATGTGACGTGTTATCGCCGTTCCGCAAAACGATGTCAACCGTTTTATTTGTAACTATTTCCAGCACCGCCGGGTGCGGCGCTACGACCGGTAGGCCTCGCGCCCGACACCCTGCACCGGGATACCCAGTGAAGGCATCACCTCGTTCTGCAGCGCGTACATGGCCGCGGCCGCCTCGTCGATGGCCTTCGTGAACGCGACGGAACCGGCCAGGATGGGTTTCAGCTTTTCCTTGTCCTGGATGCGTGCCGGCGGATACTCGTGCTCCACCACCAGGTACATCTCGGCCGGGTCGATATCGAGCAGCTCGCGCGCGGCCAGCTGGTGGTCGAGCCAGTCGACTGTGCGGTTCTGCAAATAGGCCAGCGGGTCATGGCGAGCGGTGCCGGGCAGCTCATGCTCGCACAGCACCACCTGCTTCTTCCATGCATTCAGCTGGTCGGCCGGGTTGTCGGACGGCTTGCCGTCCACCCAATCGCCGCGCTCCATGGTCTGGCCGCCGTAGCCCCAGGCCGAAACGCCTTTCGAGTCGACCACCTGGCCCTTCACGTGGAAACCGTCGACCAGGAATGCGTAGCCCTCGTCCTTCAGGTACTGGAACATCGAGCGCGTGTCCTGGCCCATCAGCACCGAGTGCGAGGGGTCATAGTGCACGCGGAACTGGTCACCGACGCCGTGCTTCTCGCAGATGCGGTGCAGGGCAATCCACGGCCCCGGCGCGTAGGCGATATTGTTGTGCCAGCGATCCTTCACGGTCCAGCCCGGCATCGGGCACTGCTCGACGCGGTAAGTCAGACCGCGGGCTTTCGCTTCTTTCAGCAGCGGCACGAAGACCTCTTCGAACATGACCAGGTTCTCATCCATCTCCAGGTCATAGTTGCGACCGACAAAACCGCAGACGGCATCGGTGCCCATTAGCACGGCGGCATCGAAAATGCGCAGCATGAAGTCGTATTTCGCCTGGCGCGCGCTGTCATCGGCAACCAGCATATTGTCGAAGTAGCCGAGATCAGACAGGCCCACGCCGGTCTGCTTCATCGCCGCGATGACACGATCCGCGCGCTGCTGGTTGAACGGCTCGCGCAGGTCCAGGTGGTTGGCCACCGGGTCCAGCATGGCCTCGGCCGGCACGTCCGTCACACTGGGGTGCAGCGCGGATGAAAGCTGGATGTACGGTGAGCCGATCTCCGCCGAAAACTCGAGCCAGTCCTCGATGGCCAGGTCCGGGTCGGCGTCGCGCTTCTCGCGTGGCGTCAGTTCCTGGAACGCGGCGGTCAGCACGCTGATTTTCATCGGTTTGGGCTGGAACTGAGATGGACGACTCATTGAAATCCCTCGAATGAATGTAAAGGTGAATGGCTGGATGGTCAGGGAATTAAACATACGCGAGGCCGGGTGGGCAAGCACGGGCCGTCTTTTGCAAGCCTGATGGTTCTCTCCTAGTATGGCGCTTAACTTGTTCTCAAGATGAGGGAGAGAACTTGAAGTCGGGTCAACCCGGTCAGCCAGGAAAGTGCGTGGCGTCGCGCCCTGTCGCGCCGCCCACGGTCATGTTCGCCCTGCTGATGGCAGCATCGACAACTTATGCTGACCCGGCAATGCCAGCCCTCGGACCGGAGACGGATGCCAGACCCCACCCGACTGCGGTTCAACCCCACAAAGGCCCAAACGTCGCCCAGGCACGCAAGCCAGGCGCGGCCCGGCCATTGAAAGTGAAGAATCCCGGCGAGGCCAGCCCCCAGGTAGCACTGGACCCCGACGCGCCGATTGGCATGGCGGACGCGTTTGTCGTGCCATCCGACCAGGTGCTGTCGATTAGCGCACCCGGTTTCCTGGCCAATGACATCGACCCG
>CAJXKA010000007.1 GCA_913055655.1 uncultured Oceanospirillales bacterium
GGCGTGTCTGTTCTGGATAAGTTGGCGCAGGTACCGGTGTCAGAGTGGTCGTATAAGGGCGAGTCGGCCGACCAGCGCCACATCGGCCCGATGGCGCAGGACTTTTATGCTGCTTTTGGCCTCGCCAGCGGCGAGACGCGTATTTCGGCACGCGACATGGCCGGGGTGAACATGGCGGCAGTCAAGGCCTTGGCCGAAGAAAATCGGGCGCTGAAATTCGCCAACAGCGAACTGGAGGAGCGCATCTTGCGCCTGGAGGCGCGGGCGGAGCGGCTGGAAGTGTTAGCGAAGGGTTGGTTGGACTCATCCGGTATGCACGTCGCGGCCGGTAACTGATCAGTCTGATGGGGGGAGCAGGAGCCGACGTCTGCCGCCCCTGATTTTTACCCGGGCCACGCGGTGGCTGCCAAATCGGCTAAAATTCCCGTTCTTACACGGAGAAAACGGCATGGGCAGAGACCGCACCGAGGTCGTCGGCGCACGCGGCGGATTCATGGGATTCGTCGATCGCGTCCGCTACAAGGAAATCTACCGGCAGGCATTTGGCCTGCTACTCATCGCCGTGGCCGCGGCCTTTGCCGAATTCGGGCACGACCGGGTGATCTGGGGCCTGGGCATTGCCGCTTTCGGCCAGCTGTTCCGCACCTTCGCGGCCGGCACCATCTTCAAGAACAAGCGCCTGGCCAGCACCGGTGCGTACTCGCTGGTCCGACACCCGCTGTACCTGGGCAACCTGCTGATCCTGGTCGGCTTCTGCCTGGCCTCGGCGAATATCTGGGTGATCGCCATCGTCGTGGCGTTCTGGGTCATCTGGTACCCGGCCGCAATTCGCTACGAAGATGCCAAGCTGGAGAAGATATTTGGCGACGATTGGCGCCAGTGGAGCACCGGCACCTGGGCGGTGATTCCGAAGCGCCTGAATATCGGCAAACTGACCGACACCACGTGGAGCGCGCACCAGTCGCTGATCCGCAACGGTGAGCTGTACATCACCGTCTACCTGGTCGCCTGCGCCATCTGGCTCTGGCACAACGCCCACACGCTGGCCTGAGGTGACAACATGGAACTGATCCACATCCCGATGTCACCCGGCGAACTGCTGGACAAGATCACCATCCTGGAGATCAAGTCCGAGCGCATGGACGACCCCGCCAAGCTGGCCAACGTCCGCACCGAGCTGGACCTGCTGAACGCCACCTGGGGCGACGCCGTCACCGCCGACGACACCGTCACGCGAATCCACGCCGAGCTGAAATCCATCAACGAGGCGTTGTGGGAGATCGAGGACGACATCCGCGACAAGGAGCGGGCGAAGGAATTCGACGACCGCTTCATCGAGCTGGCGCGCGCGGTCTATGTCACCAACGACAAGCGCGCCGCCGCCAAGAAAGAACTAAACCTGTACCTGGGTTCCACCATTGTTGAAGAGAAGTCCTACCAGGACTACACCTGATCCTTTCGGGCGAATGCAGCGTGGCGTTTTCGCGTTGTTGTTCGCCGGCCTGTTACAGGCGTGCGCCAGCATGCCGTTTCCCGAAGAAGCCACGGTTCGCTTCGATGGCGAATGGATCGCCTATGACGGTCCGCTGTCAGAGGAGGGCGGTCGGCAGCTGCTGGACCTGATGGCGGCACACCCCGACGTTGGGCTGAAAATCAACAGTGGCGGCGGCTCCATCACCGTCGGCATGGACATCGCGCAATGGATCCTGGTGCGGGGCCTAGCCGTCTACGTCGACCAGTACTGCTATTCATCCTGTGCAAACTACATTTTCATCGCGGGTCGCCAGCGCCGCCTGTCCCCGGATGCGGTGATCGGCTGGCACGGCGGCACTCGCCAGTGGCAAAGCGCCGAGGCGATGTGCCAGAAATTTGCGGATAGTGATGGTGTCGGCTCATCCGCCCATAAAACATGCATGGCGTTTGCCCATCGCGAACGCGCCCGCGAGGAACAGTTTTTCGAACTCGCCGGCGTTGACCAGCGCATCACTACCCTGGGTTTCACGGAGGGCGCCGGCTATCCACCGCGCAGCACCGATTTCGCCTGGACTTACACGCTCGAGGACATGGCCCGACTGGGCCTGGACAACATCCACGTCGATGGCAACGCCACCTGGGTCCCCCAAAACCCGGATCACTACGGCACCCTCTGCCGCTACGCCCTCGACCAGAACCGCTGCATCCCCATTGAATAACCCGTCACCCGTCACCCGTCACCCGTCACCCGTCACCCGTCACCCGTCACCCGTCACCCCAGCTTGACTTGACGCAGGCGTTCCCGCATATTCCCGCGTTCGATACCACTGGTGTCCCCACGGCCGCCCGGCCAAGGGGATGAAACGGGAAGACGGTGCGCTTCAGCATGATCGAGGCAATGCCGTCACTGCCCCCGCAACGGTAAACGAGGGCTGGGTCAACGCAGCCACTGTGTCCAAGGGCAATATGCCCGGGCATGGGAAGGCGACCCGGCGCAGGTACGCGACAGCGCACCCTTCGTGAGTCCGGAGACCGGCCAGCGGTGAATCTCAACGTGTCATCGCGGCGGGCGAGGGCGGGTGAGTCGAGCGCAGCCATACCACCGGCCGCACCAGGCGAACTGACCCGAAAACTCCCGACCCCCGACGAGGCCCCGTTGCGTTCGGGTGAGAACGCGGGAGTGTGTAATGAAGAAATCCTTTTTATCCGTGCAGGTCGCGGTAGCGCTGTCTGTCACTCACATCGCGGCCGTGCAGGCCCAGTCCAGCGAAGATGTTGAGAGCGCCGACCTTGGTCGCGTGGTGGTGACCGCGGCGCTGACGCCGCTGTCGGTGAACGATGTCGCCGCCTCGGTCACCATCATCACCGCCGAGGAGATCCGCCAGAAACAGGCACGATACCTGTCTGACCTGCTGCGCGACGTGCCCGGGTTCACCGTCAGCCAGTCCGGCGGGCCCGGTGCGCAGACCCAGGTGCGCGTCCGGGGCGCGGAATCCAACCAGTTACTGGTGCTGATCGACGGTGTCCGCGCCAATGACCCGGCCGGCGCCGACGAGTTCCAGTTTGCCTACGCGCTGACCGACGACATCGAACGCATCGAGATCGTCCGCGGTCCGCAGAGCGCGACCTGGGGATCTGACGCCGTAGGTGCCGTGGTCAACATCATTCGCCGCAAGGATGCCGCCGGCAGTTGGCTGCAGGGCCGCGCGGAAGGCGGTTCGTTCGGTACCGTCGACGTGGCCGCGAGTGGTGGTTTCGGCGCCGGCGGCGCGCGCATTTCGGGCGGCGTGTCGCACTACGACTCTGACGGTACCAACATCTCCCGCCAGGGTGATGAAAAGGATGGCACCACCAACACCACGGCCGACCTGGGTATCGGCTTCGACATCGGCGAGGCCTGGAAGCTGAATTTCAATGGTCGTCACGTGGAAGCCGAGAACGAGTTCGACGGGACGGACTTCGTCGTCACCGGCCTGCCCGTCGACGGTGACCAGTTGACCGAGGTCGAGCGCAACTATGTCTCGGGCGAAGCGCGATTCGAACCGGTGGACAGCCGTTGGTCCGGCAATGCGTTTGTCGGCTGGACTGATACCGATAACCAGAATTTCGCCTACGGTGCCTGGGACAGCGCCACCGCTGCAGAGGTGCTGGAAGCGCGCGTGCGCGGCAGCGTGCTGGTCGATGGCGCGCACGATGACCAGCAGCACCGGTTCACCGTGGGACTGGACCACATCGATTCCGACTTCAGCCAGCGCGGGATCGACTACGGTTACGGCAACCCCAACCAGGACCAGTCCACCGACCAGACCGGTTACCAGGGCGAGTACATCGGCCGCCTGTTCGAAGGCTTCACGTGGACCGTCTCGGCGCGCTACGACGATTTCAGCGACTGGGATTCCATCACCACCTGGAAAGTGGCCGCCAGCCACCAGGTCACCCCGAATACCCGCGTGCGCGGCTCGGTGGGTACCGGTTTCAAGGCGCCGACATTTACCGAGCGCTTCGGCTTCTACACCGACCAGTTCATCGGCAATCCCGATCTCGTGCCCGAAGAGTCGCAGGGCTGGGAAGTGGGCCTGGAAACGTCGTGGTTCAACAATGTGCTGGGCCTGGACGTGGCGTATTTCGACCAGGTACTGGAGAACGAGATCGACGGCTTCGTCTTCAATCCGGAAACCTTCCTGTACACCGCGGCCAATCGCGAGACCGACAGCGACCGCCGCGGCGTGGAGCTGGTGCTGGACACGGCGCCGCTCGACGACCTGGTGCTCGGTTTCAACTACACCTACCTGGATGCCACCGAAGACCTGGCCGGCGGCGACACGCAGCGTGAAGTCCGGCGCCCGCGTCACCAGGCCAGTTTCAATGCCAACTGGGCCTTCGCCGGCGACCGCGGCAACCTGAACCTGGACGTGAACTACACCGGTGAGCAGTACGATGTTTTCTACGACCCGGCCACGTTCGTCTCCAGCCAGGTGAAGCTGGATGACTACATCGTCGCCGACCTGGCGGCCTCGTGGCGCCTGACGGATTCGCTGGAGTTGATCGGCCGTGTCGATAACCTGGCCGACGAAAGCTACGAGGAAGTGCTGGGCTATGTTCGCCCCGGTCGCGCCTGGTACGGTGGCCTGCGCGGCCGCTTTGACTTCTGAGGAGGACGCAACGATGAAATGGATTTTCCTGTTCCTGGTGGCGGCGCTGCGCTGGGTGCCGCATCCCTGGAATGTCACGCCGATCGGCGCCGTCGGCCTGTTTGCCGGCGCCCATTGCGACCGCCGTGTCGCCTGGCTGATGCCGTTGATTCCACTGGCCATCGGCGACGCGCTGATGGGCGGCTACCACCCGCTGGTGATGGTATTCGTCTATGCCGGATTCGCGCTCAGCGCGGTGTTCGGGCGCCTGTTCCTGGCGGAGAAGCGGTCCGCGCTGCGATTCGGCGGTGCCATCACCGTCAATGCGATCGTGTTCTACCTGCTCAGCAACTTCCCGGTGTGGCTGGTGTACTACCCCAACACGTTGGCGGGGCTGGTGGAGTGTTACGCGATGGGCCTGCCGTTCCTGTGGAAGATGATGGTCGGGGATGCGTTATTCGTGACGCTGATCTTCGGGGGGCACTGGTTGGCGACACGCTTCCTGGCCCCACAGGGCCTGCGGGCGTAGCGGCGGCGTGCCGAAGCCCAGGGCACTGCTGAGCTGGTCCAGCGGCAAGGATTCCGCCTGGACGCTGCATCGCTGCCGGCAGGCCGATGCGTTCGACATCGTCGGCCTGGTGACAACGCTGAACGAGGATGCCGATCGCGTGGCCATGCACGCGGTGCGCCATGAACTGCTGCGCCGCCAGGCGACCGCGGCCGGATTGCCGTTATACCCGGTCGGATTGCCGGCGCCGTGCTCCAACGACGAATACCTGGCGCGGGTCGGGGGCGAATTCCGCCGCCTGAAGCACGAGCTCAGCGTGACCCATGTCGTCTTTGGTGA
This sequence comes from uncultured Oceanospirillales bacterium, assembly GCA_913055655.1. Classification (GTDB taxonomy): domain Bacteria; phylum Pseudomonadota; class Gammaproteobacteria; order Xanthomonadales; family SZUA-36; genus Marinihelvus. The sequence continues at coordinate 5,452 of CAJXKA010000007.1, forward strand.
CCTGTTCCTGGCGGATATCCGCGCCTGGCGCGAACAGCAGATGAAGGACCTGGATCTCGAGGCCGTGTTTCCACTCTGGAACGAAGACACGACCCGGCTGGCGCATGAAATGCACGCCGGTGGCCTGCAGGCACACCTGACCTGTGTCGACAGCGAACAGCTGGCCGCCGAATTCAGCGGCCGGACCTTCGACCGTGCGTTTGTCGATGACCTGCCGGAAGAGGTCGACCCCTGCGGCGAGAACGGCGAGTTTCACACGCTGGTCACGGCCGGGCCGATGTTCAGCCATCGAATCAACGTCGAGCGTGGCGAACAACGTGTCGACGGCCGCTTTGTCTTTACCGACTTCCTGCCCCTGGACTAAACGGTGCGCATCGCCTCGTTACTGCCCAGTGCGACCGAGATCATCTGCGCGCTGGGCCTGCGCGACTGCCTGGTCGGTGTCTCGCATTCCTGCGATTACCCGGCAGGGGTCGGCAACCTGCCGCGCCTGACCTCCACGGTCATCCCGGTCCAGGCGTCCAGCCTGGAGATTGACCAGGCGGTGCGGCGCAAGCTGGCGGGCGAAGGCGCGCTGTACGAACTGGACCTGGACGCGCTGGAAGCCGTGCAACCGGACGTGGTGGTCTCGCAGCGGCTCTGCGATGTCTGCGCGGTGTCGATGAACGAGGTGGAAAACGCGCTCTGCAGTCTCTCCAGCCAGCCGGTACTGGTCGACACCGAGCCGTCCTGTCTGGACGACGTCTACGGCGACATCCGCCGCGTGGCGCAGGCTGCCGGTGTGCCGGGGCAGGGCGAGGCGGTCGTGGCCGGCCTGGCGGCCCGGATGCGCGCGCTCGAAAAACGGACCGCCGCGATACCGCGCGAGCAACGCCCGCGCCTGGCCATGGTCGAGTGGCTGGACCCGCCGTTCAACAGCGGTCACTGGAGCCCGGAACTGGTGGAGGCCGCCGGCGCCATCGACGTGCTCGGCCCGCGCCGCGCGCCGTCCCACACCATCACCTGGGACGACGTGCTGGCTGCGAAACCGGACGTAGTGCTGCTCAGCGTCTGCGGCTTCGATGTCGAGCGCACGCGACGTGAGCTCGCCGCCATCGAATCGGGCCCGGGCTGGCAGGCGGTGAACGCAGCAGTCGAGGGCCGCGTGCTGGTCATGGACGGCGACGCCTATTTCAGCCGGCCGGGTCCGCGACTGGTGGAGGCGGCCGAAGTGCTGGCGGCGATGTTGCACCCGACCCGCGAGGTCACTAAGGTGACGCTTCCAGAAACACGGTGCCCGCGTTCATGACCTCGAAAACCCTGCTTTCCACGGCCGTATCGGCCTTGCTCCTGCTGACAGCCTGTAAAGATGACAGCCCGGCGCCGGCGCCTGCAGGCGAGGCGCCTGCGGAATCTGCTCCAGCACAGGTCGACGCCAGCAAGCCGACCGAGACACACGATGTCATGGTGCTGTCCGGCGGTGATGGGCTCTGGGAATGGATGGAATCAGACGATGGCTGGGCCGGTGTGGCCGAATCGCCGGAACGGGGCGTGCCATACGTGCTGTTTACCGCCGTACATGATCATTGGGCCGAGGCGTCAAAGTCGATCCCGGTGCAGCAGAAGAAGTTGATCTTTTATCGCTCGATGCTGCCGCTGATCCTGCATGCCAACCACATGGTGCACGAAAACCGGGCAAAAGTACTGGCGTTCCGCGAGCAGGTCGCCGCCGGTGAGTCACTGAACCCCGAAGCGCTGTCGTTGCTGGCCAGGGGGCTGGAACTGTTTCGTGTTACGGACGCCGACACCGCCGCAGAACTTGACAACGATACCGCGGGCCTGCCTGAAATGATGGATGAACTCCTGTTGCGCCTGGACGAAATTCCCGCCGGCCTGGCCCTCGGCCAGTCGGCCTATGAAAGCGGTTACGGCACCTCGCGATTTGCGCTACAGGGCAATGCGCTGTTCGGCCAGGCCAGCTTCGATGCCGGCGGCATGAAGGCAACGAATGCGAAGCCCCTCTCCGAGGGCGGCCACCACATCGCCGCGTTCGACTGGCCGTTCGACAGTGTTCGCGGTTACTTCATCAACCTGAATTCGCACCCGGCCTACGAGGACTTCCGCCGCCTGCGCGCCGAGCAACGCGCCGCCGGGGAGCCCCTTGATTCGCTGAAACTGGCCGACGGCCTGCTGCGCTACTCCACCCGCGGACAGGACTACATCGACGACCTGAAAGGCATCATCCGCCACAACGGCCTGGACCGTGCCGATGCCGCCGAACTGCGTAAAGAGCAGAAGCGCTTCATGCTGGTCGCCGAGGACGATGCCACGAAGGCCCAGATGGAAGCCGAGCTCGAGGAGATGCGCGCCAGCGGGGAACTGCGGGCGATCTACGAGCGGATGCGTCTGGACTGACGCCCATAGGTCGCTAGCGTTTGACGATTAAGGCAGGAGCGTCACTTTCCCGCCCGGCTCGAGGTTGAATGCACCCAGTTCAACCAGCTTCTGAAGGCCCTCGGTGATGGAATGGATCGGGCCATCCGTCGTCAGATGCTCGATTGTTGCGTCATCCAGCTCGGCAAACTGGTCGCATAAAGCCGGGTCGAAGGCATAGTCCTGCGGGTTTTCCGCGTAGTCGGTGAACGCCAGTCGGCGATTGGCTTCGATCTCGCCGTAGTTGGACTGGGCCCGGGCGAAAGCAAGCGCGCGTTCAGGCGTGGCTGGCTCGTACTCCTTCCTGAGCCGGAACGGATCCGTGACCCAGGCCGGCGACTGGCAATGCCATTTCCAGTAAAGCGCGTGGCCTTTCTGTCGCTCATAGGCCCATTCGGGTGAGTCCTCGTTGATGCCGTTCATCGCCAGGCGGATCGATGTGCCGGTCCTGCGCGTCAGGGTGGTTTTGCCGCTGGATTCCATCAGTCGCGCAACGGCCAGGCAGTCCGCCACACCCTTTTCATCCTCGTTCGCCGCGTAGGCGTTACAAAGCTCGCGGACCCCTAGCAGGTTCAGTCCCATCATGAAGGAGCCCGTGTAGATCACATTCTCGAGGTAAAAGTGTTCGGTTCCCGGAATGTCCCAGGTGCTTTCCACCGGGTTTGAGCGCTCAAACCGGATCGCCGCCTCGGTCACCGCGAGGGACGCGCCGCTGTAGTGCAAGTTGAAGTGGTCGCCCCGCGCCGCGCGCGCCAGGCGCTTGCGGTTGGTGGCGGTGTCCACTTCACCGGGCTGGTTCCAGATTGCGGTGGCGTTGATCCTGACCAGGTCGACGGCGGCATTGCCGGGTTCAAGCACCTTCAGCCGGTCAAGATTGATGGCCGTGTAACAGTCATCACGCTCTGCGCCCGTTTTCGCAACCATGTCGCACGCGCCGACCGCGCCCCATATTTCCGCCGCGCCTGCGGCCGGATCGCTGGCTGCAGCCGCGAGATCGCGGATGGCCCGCGACACATCGAACGGCTCGCCGCGGGCACGGCTGACCGGGCCCGATCGGCCGATTGCGACAACCCGCAATGCCGGGTCGTCTGCCTGGAGCATGTGATCCCAGAACTTCTCTGACCAGGTCTCGTGAGCGGTTTCCATGGATTGCCAGACGTGGTCTTCGCGGTCCGGCCAGTGGGCGGGCCACTGACTGGCCATCACCGGTGCCGGCAAACTCAGTGCCAGGGTTATGCCGATCACTGAGAGGCCCTTCAACGTCGATGGAAATGGGTTCATGTGTTCCTCGCGGTGACGGCCAGCGAAGCGAACAAGAGCTTTGAGCGAATGGTTTTCAGCATTACGTGATTTTCCCCCCGGTCAGTTGCAGCAGGTTCAGGAACTCGCGTCGCGTTTTCGGCCCGTAGGTTCGGAAATGCGGCTGCGGGTTGTTGGCGTATTCGGCCTTCGCGCGGCCAAGCGGGTCGGTGTCGGCGCGCTTCATGACTTCGTCCAGCGAGACATCGTAGGGCTTCAGGGCGTTCAGGCCGAAGACCTTGGCGCGGAGCAGCGGGGTGATTTCGGGGTAGCCGTGCTGCTCGCGCAACGCTTCATCGATCTGGAAGGTGCGGAAGGCCTGAATCTGGTCCTGCGGTGAGCCGTACCAGACCGAATCGGTGCCCCAGAGCACGTTGTCTTCGCCGATGTACTTGAACAGCTTGCCCAGCGCGTGGGCGGCGCTGCCCGGGTCGCGGGTGACCAGGAAGCGCCAGGTGCTGCCGAGCTCGGCGTAGACGTTCGAGTTCTTCGGGACCTCGTTGTCCACCACCGACTTGACCAGCGAGTCGATGCCCTCGTTGTGGCCCGGGTCGAAGGCGCGCTCGGGCTCGCCGATGACATATCCGGAGTGGTAGACCAGGAAATTCATGTCCGGGTAGTCCTTCGCCACCACGCCGATGTCGTCGCACAGGGAGTGCTCGTACGAATCGCGGCCAAATGGGATGCCCTTGTGAATGGCGATGTTTTTCACCCCCAGCTTGCGGGCCTTCTCGATAAACGGCCGGCCGGTGTCCTCGTCGCTGAGGAAGAAACCGGTCTTGTTCGGGCCGTACTGGGTGTAGCACTTGTAGGCCGAGACTTTCCATTTCTCGGCCAGCTCGTCCATGGTCTCCATGTCACCGGGCTGGTTGGGGTTGCAGCGGCCGTGCAGCAGCAGGCGGTGGTGGCCTTCCAGGCGCTCCACCATCTCGCGGGTGACGGCGGCCTCCTCGATGGAGATCGGCTCGTCGGCCGCGGTGCTCGGCACGAAAGACAGCGCCATCATGTCGGTGTCGCTGTCCATGAACACGTCCTTGATGAAGCTGTCGGCGCCCATGCAGCGCATGTAGTCCGGCGACAGCCACTCGTTGTCTTCCTTGCACTGCGGTTTCAGGGTCGCCGCGAGGTTGGGTGGCAGGTAGTGGCCCTGGACGTCGAAAATGAATTCGCGGCCGCCCAGCTGTTCGAAGGCCAGCTGGTCGTCGAAGGCGGCCTCGGGGTCGATGTCGAACTTGCCGCCGGCCTTGCCCATGAACGCATTGGCCTGGTTAAAGGCCAGCAGCGTGGCGGCGGCGCCGCAGGTGCTGCGCAGGAACTGCCGCCGGTCGCGGCCGGTGCGTTTCGCGGCGGCATCGGCCTGTTCCAGCGCCAGCGTGTTGGTGTCGCGTTCCTGGCGTGACAGCGGGATCGGCATGAATTCGCCGTTACAGGTGCTGTCAAGCTTGATCGGTAGCCGGGTGTCGTCGCGTGTGCTCATGGCGGTTTCCTCCTTCAACCCCTTGATTAATTAGCAGGTTGGCGCATTCCTGTACAGGGCGAAAGGTCACGATTGCGTTAGAATCGGCGTATGGACATGAACTTTTCCGGTATCGCGCTGGCGATGACGCACTCGGTGCTGTTGTTCGCGGCGCTGGCGCTGGGCATCGTGCTGACGGTGCTGGCGGCGATGCGGCGGGTGTCGGCGTCGACGGCGATCTCCATCGCCGTGGTCGGCTTCTTTTGCCTGGTCGGATCCGTCGTGTTCCACCTGGTGTTCGGGCACGGCGAAGGCAGCCCCGAGCCGATGGCCGGGATGACCTTCATGCGCGAGCACGGCGCCTACCTGGTCGCTGGCGGCATACTCGCAGCCGGCCTGGTGCTGGCCATCACGCTGGCGCGGTCAACACCACCGGCGGGATACGAACGCGCGGATGACGGCAAAATGGCCCGACGTTCCCCCGGAGCAGCCGGAAAAGCGGATTTTCGCAGCGCCGTGGACGCGTGGTATTACGTTGTCGCGTTTGGCGCGCCCGCGGCGGTCGTCGTCATTGCCTATTCTGCCGGGGGGTTCAAGTCGATGTCAGAAGGCCTGGTCGTGGCTGGAGTAATCGTCGTCTCGGCCCTGGTTCCGCTCTGGCTGATGGTCTCGACGCGATACACCATCGAAGGTGACGTGCTGCTGGTGCGTTCCGGACCGGTGTCGAAAAAGATCCTGCTCGGCGATATCCGGTCGGTGACGCCCAGTCACTCGATCCTGTCCGCCCCGGCGCTGTCACTGCGCCGCCTGGACATCCGATACGGCGACCGCGGCCAGGTCCTGATCTCGCCTGCGGATCGTGACGGGTTCCTGCGCGCCATCGGTTTTGAGCCGGGGACAGCCGCATGAAACTCGACGATGTCTTCGCGGTGGTCAAACCCGGCCTGGGTGTTGACACTTTAGCGGTCACGCCATCGCTGTACGGCGATCTCGACGACACCTACGACGGCTTTGGTGGCCATGTCCTGGTGTCGATCCACAGTTTCGATGCCGACTGGCCCACCTGGGAGCGCCACCCCGCCGGCGACGAGATCGTCGTGCTACTGGAGGGCGATGCCCGAATGGTCATCCGCCGCGATGACGGCTTCACCGAGATCGAGATGAACCAGTCCGGCGAGTTCATCGTCGTGCCAAAAGGCGCCTGGCACACCGCCCGCACCAGCGTTCCCACGCGCATGCTGTTCATCACCCCGGGCGAGGGCACCGAAAACAAGGAATCCCCCTGAACCCGCTAGAGATCAACCTTATCCCGATTCCCCGATTCCCCGATTCCCCGATTCCCCGATTCCCCGATTCCCCGATTCCCCGTCTCACCGTCTCACCGTTTCACAGTCTCACCGCCTCACCGTCACCAAACCGTCACGCGAAATTCATACCCCTGAAATACCCCCTCCCTAGAATTCTTCAAAACACAGGGAGGTAAGACCATGAATTCATTGGTCGCTCTTGATACGACGATCCGTAGCCGCACGGTCTTCATTTCAGATGTCCACCTGGGTTTCCCGGGCTGCAGTGCGGAGTTCCTCTGTGATTTCCTGGACAGGGTGGAGTGCGAGACGCTCTACCTGGTCGGGGACATTTTTGATTTCTGGTACATGAAACGACGGCGCTACTGGCCAAAGGCCCATGGCGAGGTCGTGCACAAGCTGATGAAGAAAGCGCGTCACGGCACGCGGGTGATCTTCGTGCCCGGCAACCATGACGAGGTGGTCAGGGCCTACGACGGCATGGACATGGGCTGCATCGAGATCCATGACCGCATCATTCACGAAACGGCCGATGGCCGGCGCATGCTGGTGCTGCACGGCGACCAGTTCGACAGCGTGGTGCGGTGCTCGCCCTGGTTGGCGAAGATCGGTTGCGTGGCCTACGGCGCCCTGCTGCAGCTGAACATTTTCCTGAACGGCTTCCGGCGGGTGTTCGGACTGGGTTACTGGTCGCTGGCGGCATTCCTGAAGAACAAGGTCAAGAACGCGGTGAAATACATTTCGAGTTTCGAAGACGCGGTGGTGCGCGCGGCGGCCGAGGACGGCGTCGATGGCGTGGTCTGCGGCCATATCCACCGGGCGGAGATCAGCCAGGTGAACGACATCCTTTACATGAACTGTGGCGACTGGGTGGAAAGCTGCACGGCGCTCATCGAGAAACAGGACGGCAGCATCGAACTGCTGCAGTGGCGCGACCGCGCCGAGCGCCTGAAAGTGCACGCCGCAAAGCCGCGTAAGGCCACCGGCGGGCTGGTCGGGGACCTGGCGGCATGAGCAAACGCAAGATGCCGGATCCGCGGGTCCGCTCGGTCGCGCTGGTCACGGATGCCTGGGCGCCACAGGTCAATGGCGTGGTCACGACCATGCGCAACACCAGTGAACGTATTCGCCGGCGCGGCCTGGACCTAACCCTGATCACGCCGGACCAGTTCCGCTCCATGCCGTGCCCCGGTTACAAGGAAATTCGCCTGTCGCTGCTGCCGTACGCGAAAGTCGCCAGGATGCTCGATCAAGGACAGCCGGACGTCATCCACATCGCCACGGAAGGCCCCCTGGGGGCGGCGGCGCGCAAGTACTGCCTGGAGCATGACCTGCCATTCGCGACCTCGTTCCATACAAGGTTTCCCGAGTACATCCGCCTGCGCGCGCCCATCCCGGTGGACTGGACCTACGGGTTTCTCAAGCGTTTCCACGCGCCGGCACAGAAAACCCTGGTGCGCACGAAGACGCAGAAAAAGGAACTGGGCGAACGCGGTTTCGAACACCTGAAAGTCTGGCCCGGTGCCGTGGACACGGACCTGTTCCGCCCGCGTGGCAAGGAGGCACTGAGCCTGCCGCGGCCCATCTCCATGTTCGTGGGCCGGGTCGCGGTGGAGAAGGGCATTCCGGACTTTCTCAATCTTGACCTGCCCGGCACCAAGGTGGTCGTGGGCGGCGGCCCGGACCTGGGCAAGTTGAAGGAAAAGTTTCCGGACACGGTGTTTACCGGGCCGAAGTTCGGTGAAGAACTGGCGGGACTGCTGTCCGCCGCCGACGTGTTCGTTTTCCCCAGTCGCACCGACACCTTCGGCCTGGTGATGCTGGAGGCGATGGCCTGCGGGGTACCGGTGGCCGCCTTCCCGGTGCCGGGGCCCAATGATGTCGTGATCAACGGGTCGACCGGCGCGCTGGACGAAGACCTGGAGGCCGCCTTTCATCGCGCCCTGCGACTGGACCCGGATGCCTGCATCGAGTTCGCGCTGGACAACAACTGGGACCGCTCAACGGACCGGTTCCTGTCGCAGCAAACGCCCATTCGTCGTAGCGAAGTGGCGACCGTCACCGCCGACAGCGCAAAACCGGAACTCCCGGCGACCCGCCAGGCCTAATAGTTCATCACGTCATCGAGTTTCTCGATGACGTCGTCGACACCCACAAGGTCCATCACGCCGTCTTCCTCGATACGGGTGCCCCAGCGCAGTTCTTCGGGCGCCTTGCCGCGATACTGCTGCGCCGCCTCGGCGAAGCGATCCACGGTGAGGTCCAGAGAGTTGTAGGGGCCGCTGCGCCGCGACCAGGTGGCGGCATACAGGCCGATGACCGGTGTGCCGAGCGCCGAGGCGATGTGGGCGGGGCCGGAATCCGGCGTGATGACCGCGCAGGCGCGCTCCAGCAGGCCCATGGACTGGGTCAGCGTGTCCTTGCCGACCAGGTCGATAATCTCGCTGCGCATCTCTTCGCGGATGGCGGCGGCCATCTCGCGCTCCAGGTCGCTGGGCCCGCCGGACAGCACTACGCGCATCTTCAGCGTGCGCGCGGCGTAATCGGCGACGGTGGCATAGCGCGGCACCGACCAGTTCCGCAGCGTGTGGCTGGAGCAGGGACTGATGACCAGCGTGGGCTGGTCGCCGGGCAGCTGCTTTTCCGCCCAGGCACGGTCCGTTTCGGCCACGGGCAGGTCCCACCGGGGCGTGTCGACGGCGATACCCAGTGCGCGCGGGAACTCCAGGAATCCCTGCACCTGGTGCTGGAACGGGACCGCGGCCACCTGGTGATTGATGAACCAGGTATGACGGTCACGGGCGCGGGCGTCGTCCCAGCCCAGGCGGACGGGCGCCCGGACCAGGCGGCTAAGCAGGTTGGCGCGCAGCGCCACCTGCATGTGCAGCAGGACATCGAACTGGCGGCCGCGAAGGGTGCGGCGAAGTTCCCGGATGGCGCCCCAGCCGCCGCGCTTGTCGAAAACGATGAACTCGACGCCGTCCAGGTTCTGCAACAGCTTGTGTTCCAGCTTGCCGATGATCCAGGTGACCCTGGTTTCCGGCCACTGGTCCTGCAGTGCGCGCACCACCGGCACGGTGTGGGTGACATCGCCCAGCGCCGACAGGCGCAGGATGCAGATGTTGTCCGGGGCGCGGTCCAGCCGCACAATAGGCCCAGGGGAGCTCGCCATGAAAACGTCCGTCACCGAATTCGATAATGGCGCCATTCTATATGACGCCGACGCCCTGCCCGAACCCGGGCCGGCGCTGTTTGACGTGGACGGGTGGCGGCGTGACGGGGCGCTCGACGGCGCGGCGCCCGGGCGCGGCACCGCGTTCTTCATCGACGCGCCGTTCGGCCGGGTTGTATTACGGCCTTACCTGCGCGGCGGCTGGGCGGCGAAGTTCAGTAATGACCGCTATTTCTACCTCGGCGCAAAGGCGTCGCGCGCTTTCCGCGAGTTCGAATTGCTGCGACGAATGAGCACTGACGGCCTGCGTGTTCCCGAGCCGCTGGCCGCCCTGTGCAAGCGGCGCGGCCTGTTCTATACCGCGGCGTTGCTGACGCGACGAATCCCCCGCGCGCGGCCGTGGCCCGAACGCTTCGCCGACCCCGACCTGGACTGGCGGCGCGTGGGTGGTGGCCTGCGCGCGTTTCACGATGCGGGCGTCGATCACGCCGACCTGAATGCCCGTAACATCCTGTTTCGCGATGGTGAGAGCGACCCCTGGCTGCTGGATTTCGACCGCTCGTCTTATACGCCCGGAAAGGTGGTCGACGGCCGCCGCAATCTTGCGCGTCTGAGGCGCTCGCTGGAAAAGCTCTGGACGGGTGACACCGGCAGGCTGGACCGGCTCTGGAGCGTGCTGCTGGCGGAGTACTGGTCATGAGCGGTATCAACGCCAGCTACATCGAATCGGCGCGCCTGCGCCTGGTGCCGGCGACGACAGAGATCACGCTGGCCGACCTGGAAGGGCGCGCCTCGCTGGCTTCCCGCCTGGGTGTGAATGTCGGTGAAGCCTGGCCGCCCGAGCTGTATTCGCGCCACGCCCTGCAGATGACCCTGGAACTGCTGCGCGACGGCTCAAACCACGGCTGGACCAACTGGTACCTGGTCGCGGCAGACGGGCGGGGCGGCTCCACGCTCGCCGGCGTCTGCGGATTCAAGGGCCGCCCCGACGCCGCAGGCTCCGTTGAAATCACTTATGCGCTGCTGCCCGAGTACCAGGGCCAGGGCCTGGCCTCCGAAGCCGTCGCCCGCCTGGTCGACTGGGCTTTCAGCCATCCCCGGGTCAGCGAGGTTTCCGCGGAAACGTTTCCCCACCTGAAACGCTCCATCGCCGTGTTGCGCCGAAATGGCTTCGGACCTGTCGGCAAAGGCTCGGAGTACGGCGTCGTGCGTTACGCGATTACGCGACGGAACCTGGCGTGAGGCGGTGAAACGGGGAATCGGGGAATCGGTGAAACGGCGGAACGGTGAAACGGTGAAACGGTTGGGAAAACAAAAAGTTACTTGACAGTTGGTCGGCAAGGTCACAGCCTTTTCCGTCTCACCGTCTCACCGTCTCACCGTCTCACCGTCTCACC
>CAJXKA010000008.1 GCA_913055655.1 uncultured Oceanospirillales bacterium
TTGGCCAGCGTGAATAGCGTGCGGCCCGCCGGGTCCAGCGCATTTTCCTGGACCAGGATGCCGGCCGTGCCGTCGTCCCGGGCCACGTGCAGGGGTGCCAATGGGGCTATCGTTCCGATACCGACGCTCTGGGATATGTCCGCAAGGTTCACGCCCGCAATCGCACCGATAATCACCGTATCTGCTTCCGGCGCCGACGCATTGAAGCCTAGCGCGGTACTGCGGGCCCCCTCCGTCATCGCGCGATATCCGATTGCCGTGCTAGCTTCGCCCTGCGCATTCGAGAGCCGCCCAACGGCGAGACTTCCATGGCCCTCCGCGACGGCGTTGTAGCCCATCGCGGCGCTCCAGTCGCCTTGGGCAGCGGCGGATTGACCCAGCGCTGTGCTGCTGAGGCCCGCCGCGCGGGCATGCGCACCAGCCGCGGTGGCCAGGTAGCCTTCCGCCACTGCGTTGAAACCAATGGCCGTGGTCCTCACACCTGAAGCTAATGCGAGGTATCCCAGCGCAGTGGCGTGATTGCCGTGGGATTCAGCCGCAAAGCCTATGGCCGTGCTGAAGTCTGCAGCCGCCAGCGCGATCGGGCCGCAGGCGGTCGCGGTGGAATTGTCGGCGTCGTTCGGTGCCTCGCCCTGGGCTAGCGCGCCGCCGTTGACGCATTCCAGCGCGTGGGCCGGCGCCGAACCCATGGCCGCTAACGCGAGGACAAAGAGGTTTCTCGAAAATCGCATGATCCTGTCTCCTTTCATAGTCGGTGACCGGCCGTCAGGAGTGCCGAGGCCGGATAGTGGAGACATTCTGTGACCCGCGCGTTTAACGGGGCGTTGTGACACCGTGGTAACCCGCGTGGAAATTGACTTGAAGAGACTGGCGGGGACGCTGGATTTCCTGATGGTCGTGGTCGGCGTGATGCTAGCGCTCTGGACCTCTCAATGGGTGGCATCAGGGGGAGCCGCTCACCACCGTGACGGTAGCGCCGTGCGCCACGGAGAAGCCCGGTCCGAGGGTGACCCGGGGCGCATAAAGGAGCAGGTCGCTCCCGGCCAGGACTTCGAGACCGGCCATCGCGGAAATCCATTCACAGGCCTGGTATTCCGCCATCACAGTCGTCTGCGTATAGGGCATTTCCAGGATGTCTGTTGGGGCAGCGCATCCTGATTTCGAAGGATCGATGAGGGTGACCTGGTACCTGAAATCCACGAGGTCTTCGCCCACGGTCACGTTCGATATCGTCACATCGTACGTTTCGTCGTCCATGCCTTTGCCGGCCACTATCCCAGCGGGCTCCCAGGCGATCGTCGGATCCCCCGTACCGTTTGGTAAATGATTGAATGTCAATGGCACTGGCACGCCTTCGTGATGCATGGCGACGCTCGCGCCGGCCAGGCTCAAGCCGTTCAGGGAGAACGACCAGTCGGAATACACCACCGGGTAGGGAATGAAGCCGGCCGGTGGCCAGGCAACGTGGTCGGGTTCTTCAGGTCGCGGGCCCCACAGCGAGGGTCCAAACACCTGGAGTGCGTTCGCATAGGGTGTCGAACCGATACCCACGCCGGTCAGCGGAGGGTAAAGCACCCAGCGGCGATGTCCGAGGGAAGGTATATATTGATCCTGCACGTAGGCTCTGATCGCACTCGGCCCGGAAACGTAAAGCGCCAGGTTCGATGCTGCCGCAGCATTTGCACCGGCTTCGCTGTAACACGGCCAGTCCGGGTACGGGGAATGGCTGATGGCCCCGGCGGCTTCCATCATCAACGCAGCCTGTTGTGCCGCAGCAGAACTCGCAGGGTCTTCGGTGACGGGGTTGACCAATCCCGCCATGCGCCGGTAATAATTCAGTATGCCGATAGTCGCATCCGCATAGGCGGCACTGGTGTCACCGGCATCACAAGTCGCGACATTTCCGCTGAACCCGATCGGCACAGCCAGGGCGGGTTCATGGACGGTTTTGAACAACTGCACCGCCGTACCCCGTGACCCGGTGGTCGCGGGCAGGTTGAGTTGCACCGCGGATGAACTCAGGTTCGACGGGCTCGGTTCAGGATTCGAGGCCGGTTCGGCCGGCGATGTCCAGACCGGCTGTGCGAAAGCACTGGATGACAAGCCGAAAAACAGCATACCGGCGAACCATCGCACTGGCATACCCGCGCGTCCGCGTCTATTCGCTCTCATCAATGCCGGATTCCGTTCCACAAGTCGTTCAATTTAAAGCGTATCCATTGAAGGACTAGTAGTAAAGGGTCGTGAACGCGGCAGTCCCACCGTTTCAGTGAACCTTGGCAGCATGGGCCAGCGAAGTCGGGCAATAAGAAAGCGGATAGCGACCGCGCGCCTACCCCAGCATCCGCAGGAACTCGGCGTGCGGCGGCATGGCGCCCAGCGGCCCCGCGACCGACTGCGCAATGCGCGCCAGCATCTGGTCCACCGCATCCAGTGACATGTTCGCGGCGATGGGATGGCACTGGCGCGGGTGGACGCCCTGCCCCTCCATCACCTGCACCCACGAAACGATACGGAATAACGCCTCGGGGTCGCGCAGGACCTTCCCGGTATCGCGGTAAAGGCCAATCCGCTGCGCCAGGCTGTCGGGAATGGCCATGTCGGCGCAGTGCCGCCACAGGTCCGAGTCGCCGCGGCGGTTCAGGTGGTAGTGGGCGATGATGAAGTCGCGCACGTGCTCCCACTCGTCTCGCAGCTGCTGGTTGAACTCCGCCGCCTCGAACCCTGATACGCCCTGGTGCGGAAAACACCAGATCAGTCGCAGCACGGCGGTTTGCACCAGGTGGATGCTGGTCGACTCGAGCGGTTCCAGGAAGCCGCCGGCCAGCCCCAGCGCCACGACGTTCTTGTGCCAGGGCCGTTCCCGCAAACCGACGCGGAATCGAATCGGGTTCAGGTCCGTGATGAGCTCGCCGTCCAGGCCCGCGCGGAACACCTGTTCGGCCTTATCGTCGTCATATTCGCGGCTGGAATACACCAGGCCATTGCCCGTGCGGTTCTGCAACGGGATCTGCCACTGCCAGCCACCGGGCCGCGCGATGGACCGGGTATAGGGACGAATGTCATTGCCCCGGCGCCCGGTCTGGACGGCCAGGGCGCGGTCGCACGGCAGCCAGTGATCCCAGTCGATGTAGCCAACGCCCAGGGCTTTTTCGATAAGCAACGCGCGGAAACCACTGCAGTCGATAAAGAAATCACCTTCCAGCGCCTGGCCATTGTCCAGCACCAGGGCCTCGACGTCGCCGCTTTCCGGGTGCTGGCGCACGTCCTGCACCAGCGCGTCGATATGGCGCACCCCGCGCCCGGTGGCCAGTTCGCGCAACACCGCGGCGTAAAGCGCGGCGTCAAAGTGGTACGCGTAATCGACATCGGGGATGTCCGGATGGGGCTTGATGGGCGCGAAACGGTTGCGTTCCGCCGACTGGGCATTGAGCGAGTAGTCCCCCAGGTCAACGTCACGCCCGGCCAGCCGCGCGCGCAATACGAAATGATGGAACGGGCAGAACGGCTGGTCCTTACCGAGGCCGCCAAATGCGTGAAAGTAATCGCTATCGCGGTCGCCCCAGCCTTCAAACCGGATGCCAAGCTTGAACGTGGCGTTGGTGCGCGCGATGAACGGCTTTTCCTTCAGCCCCACCATCGCATTCAGCGTCTTGATGGGGGGTACCGTAGCTTCGCCGACGCCAACGGTCCCGAGCGCGGTCGACTCGACCAGGCTGATCTCGATGCCGTCCAGTTCACTGGAGAGCATCGCCGCCGTCAGCCAGCCGGCTGTGCCTCCACCCAGGATGACGACACGCCGGACAGGCCTGGAATTTTCACTCATGATGCGGGTTTCCTGTACCGACGGTCAGCCGGACCATCCACTGGCCGATACAATGTACTGTCGTCAGCACGCCGTCAAATCACGGGTGGCGGCCATGGAACTATTGCAGACGGAGCTGGTGATGGTCATGCAGCAGATGGGCACGCCTACGCTGGCCGACATCACACCGGCGTTCGTGGGACGACGCGATACGTGAGTCCTGGATCTTGCAAGCAATACGGTCGAGGCCAATCATCGACGGGGAGAGAACGATGCGACTTCGAAGGATGACCAAGCATGTCATGGCGCAGAACTGGCTGGCGGTAGCGCTGGATTTCCTGATCGTCGTTGTCGGCGTGATGCTGGCGCTCTGGACCTCTCAATGGGCGGCCGAGCGCTCTGCCAGGCAAAGTGCGGCCATCGCCGCGGAGGCCATGGATGCCGACCTGATGGCGATGGCACAGGGGACGATGCGGCGGTTCACGACAAACCCCTGCCTCGTCGAGGCGATCGGGCGCCTGGACGCATCGGTGTCAGTCGGCGACGGCGAGGCGTTTGTAGCCCCGGTATCGGGACGCGTCACCGAAATCGAGGACAGCGTATTCCAGGACTACTATCCGGTCGGCCTGTGGAATTATCCGACACAGGCGTTCGACCGGGCTGTCGCCATCGGGGCCTTCGATCACATGGAGGCCCAGCGCGCATCAGACTATGGCAGGGCCTACCAGTGGGTAGGCGCGCTCGCGGAGGCCAATAGTGCCGAAGAAATCCTCCGTTCACGACTTTCAGTGGTCGAGATGATCGACACCATGGATGCGCCGACGCGGCTCGCCATCCGCCGCGACCTGGCCGAACTGGACGGCTGGAACCAGGCGATGCTCAATGCCGGCCGGTTCCTGTTCGATACGATGCACAGCCTCGGCATAGAACCCGACGCTGAAGATCATGCCCAGTGGCTTTTTTACAATGAGCGGGCGCGGGCGGTGCGGGGTGATTGCGTTATCGACCTGCCGCTCGACTTTTCCGGCGAATTTGTCGGCAAGGGCTGGTCGAATGAAACTGGCGAAAGCGACAGCGCCGCTGCGGCGGAGCCGGAAGCATGATCCTCCGCAGCCTGACTAAACATGTCCGCGAACAGAACTGGGGCGCGGTCTTTCTCGATTTCCTCATAGTCGTGGTCGGCGTGTTCATCGGTATCCAGGTCTCGAACTGGAACGAAGCGCGCGCCGAAAAGCAGACCGAACGTCTTATCCTGGGGCGGCTGGAAAGCGACTTCGGCGAGATCGTGGCCGTTGAGACCCACTACCTGGCCGTCGTCGAGGACGCACTGTCCGGCAGCGAAACGCTGCTGGACCTCGTGCTCGGTGACCAGGCGTCCTACGAGATGGCCGCGCTGTGCGACCTGATGGACCCGCCCCGCGCCTTCCGCCCCGCCCCGGCCCCGTCTGCAACCTACGGCCAGCTGGTCGCCAATGGCGATATGCGCGTGCTGACCGACGAAGCCCTGCGGGAAAAGCTGGCGCGATTCGAGAGCCAGAGGGATACGCATGGCGTCCAGTTCGGCATGGCCATGGACACGTCGCTGACGCTTTCCCGGCCGTTCTGGACGGCGGTGGGCATCTGCGATGCCTACCGGCGGCAACCCAACGAGAAGCTGGCCGCCGAGATCACCGCGATTGTCGCCTCCCCGGAATATGCAGCGGCCCTCACCAGCCTGCAGACCCAGCACGCGAACAGCAGTCGCGCCCACCAGGCGACAAAGGCGTTTGCCGAGGAAGTGCTGGCCCATCTGCAACGGGCGGGTGGCGCTTAAACCTGGCCGAAACCAGGGCCGACTCTTGATACACAGGAAACGGCGGGTGTCCCCCCGCCGCTGATCCTGCCACGTGGTCGACTGCCCCGTGGTGGGGGTCAGGGATTATTCGTCCCAGGGCACACAACCATTGAAGTCGTACACGGTGTCGTACTTCGAACAGTTGCGCACGTCGCGGACCGCCTGCTCACCGGCAATTGCGATGCTCTGCCAGACGCCCACCAGCTCGGAAGGGTCTTCCTGCTCGCAGTACAGGGCTTGCCCGTCGGGGCCGGGGTTGATGGCGTTCACTTCGCAGTCCAGCTGAATCTGCACGAAATCGCCTTCGTCCAGCATATCCGTCGCCGAGGCGTCGATGACTTTTGTCATTGCCTGGTAGGCGAGTACCGCCTGGCGTGCCTCCCATTTGCCGAGGTAGTGAAGGCAGCTGTACTCGGCCAGTATTCCGCGCGTCCGTTTCCAGACATCGCAGACGCTCGGTTGTGTCAGCGCGTTGACCCGGACCTCCATCTGGTCGATAAAGGGCTCGATCACCAGTTCGGTCATGACGATCTGCACATTATCCGCCACCTCGGCCTGCTCCTCCGACAGCACGACGCTGTCCTCGTCCGCGGGATCGATCGCGGTACCGTCACTCAGGATGCAGTCGTCAAGCGGCGCTTTGTCGAGGTTGGCCACTAGGCAGCGCGTCGACTCACCAATATCACGAGCACGCTGGACCCAGGCCCGATGAGACAGGGCCGACATCTCTACTGGCTCTCCGGTTTCCTGCTCGGTGCGATCGAGAATCGCCCCCAGTTCAAGCGCAAAGTCCGCGTTGTCACCAAAGTTGCTGCGCGCCGCCTGCGCCCTGGCCAGTTTGCGGTTCGAACGCAGCACATTGCGCAGCGAAGTGATGACTTGCTGCTGCTGCTGATTAACCGTCTGCAGCGCCACGAGCTGGTCCTGCAACAGGCCGGCGTCCACCAGTAACTCGTCAATCAGGCCCTGGTTGGCGGCCACCGAGGCCAACAGGCTGCCCACACCGCTCTCCGCTTTATCCATGCGCGCACCCAGCGCGGCAATCTGCGCGTCCTGGCCGGCCGTCGTCGATTTCAGGTTGTCGATATCGGCACCCTGCAACGAATTCTCAGTCTCCAGCGCTTCCACGCGCGCCATGAGCTCCTCGATATCACCAGCCGAACCGCCCTTCCCCGGCGGCTTCGCCGCCAGCACTGGCGCGCTGGCCAGCACGCATGCCATGGCGATCAGTTGAATCCCCTTCGAATAATGATGATGCATGTGTCTTTCCTCCCTTTGTCACCAAACATTTGCCGTACCGATGGCATCCATCGAACCATCAACATTGTTGGCGGTGGCGGGAGAAACCACCAAGCGACAATGCACGACATTGCACGACATCCGGGCGACAGCGCATGGAAACCGGGGATTGACGGCACCTGTCCCCGAGCATTCAACCGTGAGTAATGAAACAACTTTTCCTGAAATATTCAGCTGTGTGTCGAAACCGCGGCGTGATCCTGAACCCGGATCAAGGGCCTGGTCGGAGTGCATCTACGAACGCCCCGGTGACATGGAATGTCCGCTGAAAGTTCAGCTTATTTCGGCAAGAAGCCCCAGTGCCCCGTTTCGACCGCTGCCTCCTAACGCGCCACAGGATCCTTCACTTCCGGGCGGATGACGAGCAGCATCGCCAACGCGACCACGAGACCGGCGACGGACGCATAGACATCGTAGATATCGAACACGTTGTTGCCGCCCAGGCTATGCAGGCCCCACTCCTGGGTCAGGACATAGACCGCGGATATGAGCGTTGCCGCGAGGTAAATGACAGCCGGTTTGATGCGTCCACTGAATAGATAGTGGTTCGCCGCGGTCAACAGCATGGTCACGGTCATCATGCCGATGATCGCCTCGGCAAAATTCGGGAACGAGTAAAGGAAAACGCCAACCCATTCGGGGGGAGAAAGATCCATAAGCGGCCGGCGCGCCGCTTTCAGTGCAACGAATACGACCAGGAAAAGCACCTGGACCCGCGCCAGTTTCAAAATATCCGACATCGATCAACGGTAACGACACCGCTTACGCTTGTCGATATCAGCGAAAATCACGTCGCCCGCAGGTCTTCAGGAGACGATGGTTCTGTGATCGACTCCGATCGAGATGCTTCGCCGTTAATGACGCGTCAGGTTAACCGAGGGCGGCCTTTTCCATGCGCTGGCAGACCTTGTCGACCGGTTGAGACAGGGCCATCGACAATTCTTCGGCAAGGCTCTGCTCCGATTCGCTCAGCTGTCGGCGGTCGGCCGCACTGAGCTTGTCCGACTCCATGCGCAGGCTGAGCGTCTTGTAGACTTCTGCAAGGCCGAATGGGTCGCCATTATCAAGCTTTGACTGCTGGGCATTTGCCCGCGCCTTCCACTGCTCACTCTCAGACTCTTTCCAGTCGCCGATATGCGCCAGCACTTTGCGCGCTTCGGACTTTGCAATCGGTTTTCGGATGGTCTCGGCAAGATCGTTCTCGCGCACCATCACGGTGATCTCGTCGCGGGGGAAAAACATTTTCGCAAACTTGCTGCCCCTGGAGCCTGAAAAACTTCTCTTGCGGATGGACTGCACCGTTCCGATGCCGTGGTGTGGGTGGTGAATGGAATCGCCTTGAATAATTGTGATGAGCTTTCTCCTGAATGCCAGCCATCTGGGTCAGCCATATGGCTGTCTTGAAAAAATACTAATTTTCAATAGGTTACACCATTTCGGCGTAAAAATCAACTGACCAGCCGGTGTCATCTCAATACCGGTGACTAGATGGCGGAACTGCAGTTACTTCGGAACCAGGCGACCAAAGTGCCGGAGTTGATCGAGGCATCGCGCTAGCCGCCTTCGCCATCGGCTCACAGCTGCTGCCGCAAGGCGAGCCGGACCCTACCCGCACCATTTGCAAGGTGTCAGGAAGGCGCGACAGCCCTGAAGTCAGCGACCGCCTGTTCCGTGTCGCCGTCCTTGGGCCAGCATTCCAGGCCGAAGTAGCCCTCATAGCCTGCATTGCGGCACTCCTGGAAGATGTAGTCGTAGTTGAGCTCGCCGGTGCCCGCCTGGTGGCGGTCCGGCGTATCCGCCATCTGCACGTAACCGACCTGGTCGATGCCATCGCGGAAGCGCTGCACCAGCTCACCCTCGTGCCGCTGCATATGGAACAGGTCCCAGTTGAGCTTCAGGTGGGGCGAGTCCACCGCGCGGCAGATTTGCAGGGCCTCGGGTGAGCCGTAGATGAAATGCCCGGGGTGATTGAACTCGTTGAAGGGCTCCAACAGCATGGTTTTGTTGCCGTCTTCCACCATCGGCAAGGCGGCTTCATAGGCACCCTGCAGGCGGGCCATTTTCTCTTCCATGGCAAGCGACGGATCATCCTGGTGTCCGACCACGGTGAACATGTCCGCGCCCAGGTATTCGGCATCTTCAATGGCCTGTTTCATGGCTTCCAGGAACGGCTTTTCCTGCGCCGGGTCGGTCAGGCCGGGGCCGTACCAGGCCAGTATCTGCACCAGCTTCAGACCGTACTCATCCAGCCGCTGACGGATGTCCCTGGGCGAATAGGCTTCATCGTGGACGCCCCACATTTCCACCGCTTCGAACCCGGCCGCGGACGCCAGCGCAAACCGGTCCAGAAACGGTACATCGCCCCACCAGGACGCCACGTTGACCGCGTAACTGGCCAGCAGGGGATCACGCTTCGGGCCGGCAAAGGAATGGGGAGCCAGTGCTGCTGCAGCAGCACCGATACCAAGACCAATCGCGCCTCTCCTGGTTATTTTGAACATTGGATCTCCTTTTGAAGCATTCGTTGTGGTTGATGTTGCCATGCTCACGGACGGAAAAGATGGAAGAAGACCGCGCAAAGTACCTGGACTGAACCGCTCCGCTGGCAGCATGATTTTCCCCCGCCTCCCGTCAGTCGATCTCCCAGTCCACCAGGCCCTGCAGCGACGGGTCGACCTGGCTTTCAAGCAGGTTGCCAATATGCTCCCGGCTTTCCTTGGCCCCGGGCCGGAAAATGAACCGTATGCGTCCCGAACCCGGCCGCTTCTGCTCGCCGAGAATCTTGCAGCCGTGTTCCTCCAGCACCTGGC
The DNA here is from genome assembly GCA_913055655.1 of uncultured Oceanospirillales bacterium. Taxonomy (GTDB): domain Bacteria; phylum Pseudomonadota; class Gammaproteobacteria; order Xanthomonadales; family SZUA-36; genus Marinihelvus. The sequence continues at coordinate 9,749 of CAJXKA010000008.1, forward strand.
GGTACGCGTCAGCGGACTCGGCCATAGTTTCCTCCGGTAACGAGCGAATGTCGATGCGGTAGGTGATTCGCCATTCGAGGATGTACATCAACACCCAGCCGAACACCGTGGCCATAACCGCCACGTGTGGCAGGTCCAGCCCGCAGGAAAGGCCGACCAGCGTGACCAGGATGACCTGGCCGGTCAGGTTGGCGGAGCGCATCACGGTCCGGAACCGGATCAGGCCGCCGATACCGAACAGTACGAAGCCGATGACCAGCCCGTACTTCACCACCATGATGCCGATCAAAGCGCCGATCGTGGCGTACATGATGTCCACCTTCGGCGCCTCGATTTCCTTCAGCGTGTCGGCGGTCTGCACAGACTTGGGGTGAAAGCCGATCAGCGCGCCAAGCACCGCCGCGAGGGTCAGGTTGAACAGGGTGTTCAGCATGAAGTCGAAGTCGCTGAAACCGTCGAGTCCATCACCCTGCGGAACCGGGGTTTGCAGCACAGCATCGTCAAAACCCTGGCCCAGCACGGATGCACTGACCAGTGTTGCGACAAACAGCACGAAAATTCTCATCCGGCGGGAACTCCAAGTTTGTTTTCTGGAATGGTAGCACCGAAGGCCGTCAGCAACCGCTGTGAGTGCGGGTTTGCACTCAGACCCTGTTGGCGCAAAAACTGCACCAACAGGGGACATTTGCGGAGCGACAAGTGGACACCACCAAGATCCAGGCAGACCTCGAAGCCTTCGCCGTTGAGCGCGACTGGCAGCAATTCCAGTGGCTCACCCAGGAGCAATCCGCCGACCTGGATGACGACAGCCGCCAGGCCGTCGCCACCGAGATCGCCGATGTGCAGATCTACCTGCTGCGCTTGGCCGACAAGCTTGGCATCGATATCGAGCAGGCGGTCACGGAGAAGATGGAAGAGAACCGGGCCAGGTATCCCGCGGACAAGGTGCGGGGCAGCGCCGCGAAGTACACGGAATACCAGGACTAGGCGTTCGGTTTGTAAACCTGCCGCCTAGCGCTCGAATTCAATCGTCCAACTCACCCCACACCTCGTCCGCGCTCACGGTTGAGGACTTACCAGCACGCAGGTCTTCCAAACTTTTCCCGGCCAGGTGAATGTCCTCGAGATCGTCCAGGTTTTCCTCGATCAACTGGCGAAGATAGAACGCTTTGCTGCGGCCAGTTTCCTGTGCCAACAGGTCGAGCCGCGCTTCTGTTTCCGGCTTCAGGCGGGTGGTGGTGGGCATGAAAGTTACGGTGCCGGGGTATGATCTGGTGGCGATACTTTTAGCTGGGCGCAAACACCTCAGAGTTGGTCGGCGAAGGTTTTCACGGCCTCGTCCCAGCCTTCGAGTTCGCTCAGCTCCGCCAGGTCGGCGCGGGTGTCTGCGTCCAGCGAGTACACATTTTTGCAACGCGCGGGGTCGATGACATACCAGTCCGGATGGGCCTTGTACTCACGCTCAGCGGCCAGGCGGTAGGCTTCACGTTCGCCGTATGCCTGTGCGTCCCGCAATAGCTGGACGAAGCTTTCGGGATCAAACGCCTCCGGCTTCATGACCATGGCCTGCGGGTTGCGCGGTTGCTGACACCGGGATACGAGTGTTTGCAAGCGAAAGTCCAGTATCCGTTCCGCCTGGGCCTGCTCGTCTGTCAGGCTCCTGGCCTTCCACTGCCACGCGCCCTGCATTGCGCGACCTTGCTGGTGCGTGAGCTCGCTGCTTGAGCCGGCCATCAGTTCGGCGACATCGTGGCAGGCGTCCAGGAGCGGGCCGGGCGGCCCCGCGGCGGCGTCGTCGCATACGCGCCTGATCACGCTCCATCCCCCGGTGGTGCTGATGTTGCTGAACGCAGCCAGCGCGGTAGCGGGCGCAATGGCCGTATCCTTGGGCGGAGTGAAACCGATTTCCCGGGCGACGCGTTGGAGTGCGGGTGGCAATTCGGGAGCGGGGTGTCGTTGCGCGTAATCGTGCGATACCTGGTAGGCGTCGTACGCGAAGGCGGTCTTGTGGTCTTCGAAGCGCGTTCCGGCGGCGGCCTCCAGGATCCGTGCCTCGGCGATGTCGTGGGGTATTTCGGGTACGTCGGCGGTGAACGCCGAGTCCTGGAGCGGCAACAGGGTGACAAAGGCGTTATCCGGTTCGAGCCGGGCCAACTGCTCGATCACGGCATCTGCGTCGCACCAGTCCGCCGCCGTACTGCCCACGCAGAAGTTCTGATAGACCCTGGCCAGCACGGCGGGCGATTCCCAGCCGTCGCGCATGGCCTGCCGCGCCACGGCCTGGCGACCTGATTCATCTGCAATGGCCGGGCATTGAACGTTGAACGTCGTGTGGCTGGTCATCTGTTCGGCCGCGTTCAGCGCGGCCAGGCGAATGCCGGGCGGACTCTCCGGCCCCAGCGCGCTGCAGAAAAGCCCTTCCGTCCATTGCATGTTTTCCGCCGAGGCCTGGACCTGTGCCTCGATGACGGCGGGGTCTTTGGCGAGTTCTTCCATCCTGGCCTCACGCGCCTTGTCCTCTTCGGTGGGTGTCCACGGCGCGGCCGCGTGTGAGGTCGTCATGATGATGAGGGTCGCGGCGAATGTGCCCAGCCTTGCTCGAAACATGGATGTCTTCCGTGGTGTGTTTTCAACAGGTTAGCATGGATGATGACTTTCCCGGCGGCGTCGAGCCAGGAGACCGCTCGCGCCGAGTAGGAGGCCCAGGAGCAGGTACGCGGGGAGCCCAAGAGCTGTGACGGGAATCGGCGGCGCCGGTTGCGAAGGGCCCGGGTCCGGGTCCGGATCAGGACTTGGATCAGGGTCCGGGTCTGGATCTGGGTCTGGGTCTGGGTCTGGGTCTGGGTCTGGATCCGGGTCCGGGTCTGGGTCCGGGTCCGGGTCCGGGTCCGGGTCCGGAGGATCGTTCGGATTGTCCGGGGGGCCGACGTGGATAAGCAGTTCGCCGAAGCCGATGCCACCCTGGCCGTCACTGATCGCGTAGGTGATCTGCTCGATGCCACTGAAGCCGGCATTGGGCGTGTAGGTGAAGCTGCCGTCGCTCACGGTGCCGCTCATGGTGCCGTTGGCGGGCACGGTGTAGGAAATCCAGGTCACCGGATCCCCATCGGGGTCGAA
>CAJXKA010000009.1 GCA_913055655.1 uncultured Oceanospirillales bacterium
GCCGGGTCCAGCGCATTTTCCTGGACCAGGATGCCGGCCGTGCCGTCGTCGCGGGCCACGTGCAGCGGCGCCAGTGGTGTCGTTGTACCGATGGCGACATCGGTATACGCCGGCGCGCCGTTGAAGCCAGCGATGGACCCAAGGACGAGGCTCCATGACTCACTCGTCCTGGCATACGGGCCAATCGCCGTGCTGTATGGCGCGAACGAACCAGCGGCATAGCCAACTGCGATACCCGCGGTGTTCGAAACAATGGAATACGGACCCACTGCGACGCCACTCGCACCTGTCACACCGGTATCGGCCTCACGTCCAATGGCAACGCTATCGGCCCCCTGGGTGCGGGCGTTTCCGACCGCCGTGCTGTAACTCCCGTCACTCCTCGCCAAGTTTCCGACGGCCAGGCTTCGTAGCCCGTAGGCGCTGGCGCCACGACCAATGGCGGAGCTGGAGCTCGCGCCTTCAGCCGTGATCGCGTTGCGACCCAACGCGAGACTTTCATCGCCTTCAGCTGTTGCGTTCCAGCCCAGCACGGCGGAACGTTCGCCAATGGCTAATGCACCGTAGCCCGCCGCGAAGTTGTGCACGCCGGCCGTCGTGGCACCTTCGCCGAGGGCGACGCTGGATGACCCGCCGGCGACCGCATCACGTCCGAGTGCCGTGGCAGACCACCCGGTCGTCAACGCGTTGTATCCCAATGCAACACTAAAACTGCCTTGAGTTTCGGCGTTATAGCCAACCGCCACGCTGTTACCCGCGTTTGAATCCGCAAGGTACCCAACACTGACAGATCTGTCCGCAGGATCGGCGTTCAGAATAGTCGTTCCCTGCCCGACGTCCTGAATCGCAAATATTTCATCCAGGCCGACGATTGCCCATTCGTTGCCTTCATGACCGGTGTCATCAAACAATACTTGTGGATAGACTGATTCGGCCTCCAGGTTCACTGCATTCGCAACAACCGGTGCGAAAAATATGACACCGGCCAGACCGGCACTCGCGACATTCAACCTGCTCTTGCTGTTCACCGTGATTCCCTCCCGTTTCAAAAGATGTAACGCTTTAAACCGATTGCTTAACGGGTCTAACGATTGGGCGGTGAAAAAACTGACACGGGCGTGCGAATTGCCCGCCGGCGGATTCAGTGCAGGTTGTGCTGGTCAAGGAGGGATTTCAGCGTTTCATCTTCCATCCCGGAGTCACGAAGTGCAGCAATCAGCGGTGCGGCCTCGTCGTAGTGGCCCAACTGGATCAAAGGAACGGCCAGGGAATAGGCGTAGTACTTGTTATCCGGTTCGGCCTGGTGGACAGGCCGCATCAGGGTTATCGCCTCCTGCCACATGGGCCGGCTTTCCGATTCTCGTCCCAGCCGGTCGAGCATGTTCGCCACACTGGTCAAGTCAATGGCAAGATCGTTGGCTGATGAATAGCCTCCGGCATCACGTTCGGCGATCTCCCGGGAGGCCTCCAGGCCACGCATGTAAACCTCCAGGGCGCGCTCGTCATCCCCAAGCAGTTCGGCTATTTCACCGCCTGTGGTCAACGAATAGGCGAATTCACGCCGGTACTCCAGATTCTCAGGTGCCATCAGCGCCAGTCGCTCGCCGGCGGCGATGGCCTCGTCGATGGTGGACTGCGCATGCGCAAGGTCACCGCCATCCAGCATGAAAAATGCCTTTTGGTTCAACAATATACGGTAGTTGCTGAGGAACTCGATATCCTCGCCAGTCGCACCAACGGTTTCCCGGGCCAGGGCCAGCGCCTGCTCAATGGACGTCATGGCGTCTTCCGGTGCGCCATAGTCAAAATGGTGCCAGGCCATGGCCTGGTGTGTATGGGACAGGCGCAATCGCCAACGATTTACGACGCTGCCATCCGCCGAAACGTCTGCCAGGGCGGACTCGGCCGTCGCGGTGGAGGCCCGGATTTCGGTATCCGCCGGTTCGGGCTGATCGTACTCCATGTAGTGCCAGCCCAGTAGCAGGTGGGCCTCCCAGGCCAGGCGCCGCGCCTTGTCAGAGCCCGTATCGGAAAGCTGGCCGGTGAGTGACAGCGCGCGCCGCAGGCTGCGCTCGGTCTTCTCGCCCTGGCCCTCGGTGGTCAGGGTCTCCGCCCGGAGGATATCGATCGACGCCAGGGTTTGCAGGTATTCCTCGTGAAATCCCGGCTTGTCGGCCAGGTCGACCAGGTTAGCTTCTGCCTGGTCGTAGGCGCTCAGGGCCTGCTCGCTGGACTCGAGCTGGTCGAATACCCGGCCGCTGTTCCTGTAGGCCAGCGCGGTCTGCAGGCGGGTTTGGTCGTCAAAAATGCGTGGATCCTGTTCGGACAGGTGTTCCACTCCTCGCCGGGCCACCAGTTCAAGCGTGTCAACGCGACCGATCCGGACCAGGCGGTCGAACAGGTCGGTCAGGACAAAGTTGTAGAACTCATCGCCGGCGTTCTTCTCGGCCTGGGTCAACTGCTGCAGGTCCTGGATATCGGCAGTGTAGCGCCCGATACCAACCACCAGTGCCACCAGCGCCAGCAAAGCCGCCATGGAAAACAGCGGATGACGGCGCACCGCCTTGCCCAGTACATGCAATGGACGATGCCGGTTCGCAGCCAGCGGAAAGCCCTGCATCCAGTTGTTCAGGTCCCAGCGCAGTGAAGCGGCATCATCGTAGCGGTCGACCGGTCGCTCACGGGTGCAGGTCTGGGTGACCTGGACCAGGTCGGAGGAAACACCACGCCGCCGCAGGGTTACCTCGCGATCCCTTGGCGCCTTGACGATGGCGTCGCCATCCTCCGGGCGTGCCAGCGATCGTGCCAGCATGACACCAACGGCATGGATGTCCGCACGGGCGTCCACAGCCTCTCCACTAGACTGCTCCGGCGCGGCATAGCCCGGGGTGCCGAATCTCGACCCCTCCGTTGCGTCATCACCGAGATCTGCGAGTTGGGAAGACACGCCGAAATCGATGATCACCGGATAGGCGATTCCGTTGGCCTCGCGCACCAGCACGTTGCCGGGCTTGAGATCCATGTGGACCACCCCGCGCAGGTGAATAAAATCGAGGGCGTCGCACAGCCGTGTATACAATTTGACGATTCCGGCTTCGTCCAGGCCTGCCTCGTGTCCGTAAAGGTCGATATGGCGGCCGTCGATATGTTCCAGGACCAGCCAGGGCTGGCCCTGGTCCGTCAATCCGGCATCGATGATGGGCACTATGCCGGGGTGGCGAAGATCGGCCAGGAACTGCATCTCACGGAAAAAGCGTTCGCGCTTGGCCTCGCCGGCGAAACGCCGGGGCAGGAACTTGATCACCACGGACTGCTGGTAAATACCATCGGAGCGTTCCGCCAGGTAGACCTGGCCCTGACCGCCCTGGTCGAGCTGGCGAATAATGCGGTATTTGGACAGCTCGATATCGGAGAGCGTGTCATCCGGCAGAAACGCATGCTGGACCAGTTCAGGCGAGTCGTCGGCGACACGCTCGCCGAACGGCCTGCCTCGTACCCCCTGGGACTGGAGCCACGCTTCGGGGTCCAGCGATTCGTCTTCGTCGAAAGCGGCCTGGATTGCCCGCCAGCGGTCTTCGACGCCGCTCATTCGCCCATCGCCACCGCCAGCATGGTCCGGGCTTTCTGCCAGTCGCGGAACACGGTGCGCTCACTCAGGCCCAGTACACGTGCAATGGCGTCGAAAGGCATGTCGCCGAAGAATTTGCAGGTGAACACTTGTTCCAGCCGGGCATCGAACTGACGCAGCTTTTCCAGTTGGCGCTCGAGCTCCAGCATGGTTTCGGATTGCTGGTAAACCGGTAACCGATCCAGCGCTGCATCGTCATCGACATAGGTCACCAAACGGTTGCGGCGGGCCTGGTCGAACAGGATATGGCGCATGGCCAGGGAACAATAGGCGAAAAAATGATCCCGATCGTTGAAACCATTTTTCGCGCGCTGCGACTTCAGCCAGGCTTCGTTGACCAACGCCGTGGTGTCGATGCGGTTGCCGCTGACCTTCAGGCGCTGGCCATGGGCGATCTTGCGCAGATGCTGGTACACCTGCTCCATGACCCGCTCCTGTTCGGGCGTCAGTTCCCCGCCCGCCACGCCCAACAGCTGGGTAATCTCCGCCTGGTCCATACCATCCCCCTGTTTTCGCTACCCATAATACGAATGGTTGGCGAAAAGGGAAATGGGTGGTCATGACCGCGCCTCCTGCGACGATCAGCGGTTGACGACCTTGAGGCCCGCCGACGGCATCGCGGAACGGAGTTCCATCACCGTGTCCCGGAGCGCGTCCAGTTCGGCCCGGATATCGGCGTTCTCCCGTTCCAGCTTCTGGTTGAGCGCCTGCACAGCGGCCATGTTCACCCCGGCCATGTCGCGCGCCGAGATACGCGTCTCGCCGCTGGCGAGGCCAAAAGCAGCATAAAAGTCCTGCGCCATCGGGCCGATGTGGCGCTGGTCGGC